>OY762274.1:0-3460790 GCA_963665315.1 Pseudomonadales bacterium | reverse complement strand
GCGCCGATGCAGATGGCGAACCGTTCCTGCGCCCGGCCTTTGTGATCGAATCCCCGCCCGCGCTGCCCAACACCGCGGGCGATTATCGAATAAGCGGACGAACCGGCGGCGGCGACGAGATTTTTACATACAGTTTCACGATGTCCGTAATCTCCGATGGCGACGGAAGTTCTTCCTTCTCTTTTGCATTGCCCGTGGAGCCGGACTGGAGCGAACGCCTGGCCAGTATCAAGTTGACCGGACCCGGTGGATCGTACATTCTCGACGCTGGCAGCGACCATCCCATGGCTATCCTGCTCAACCCTCAAACCGGGCAGGTGCGCGGCATTCTGCGCGATCCTCTGGCTGCCGCCGAAGCGGCCGCGGGCAAAAATCTGGAAGTGCTGTTCAGCCGCGGAATTCCGGATGCCGAAGCCTGGCGGCGTTGAAATTGTCTTGTTACCGTAATGGCAAGCGCCGCCATGCGACCCAGCGCCACCTTCAACAGCATCCTGGAAAGTCTCTAGGTAATCCGTCGTCGCCGGGGCAGGCATATGCGGCGGACGCCGTGAATACGTCCCTGTAGGCTCAAGCTCGGCATCCATGCCTCACATGCCGCCGCATATGCCTGCCCCGGCGACGACTCACAGCAATGGTTATTTCACTGGTCGCACGTATCGCTTGATGCCGCCTACCGGGCCCACTTCGGCGCCGTAAATCACGCCGTTGTGGTCCGCCACCACGCCTTCCGCGGTGCAGGTGCCTCGGCATTCCGGATCGGGGTCGGGAATCAGGAATTCGACTTCACCCGTCTGGGCGCTGCCGACGCGGATTCCGCGCAGCCAGTCGCCATGGGCCGGGTTCACCGAGCCTGACTCCGAATCCGCCGAATACAGCACGTCGTTCTTGTCGATATAGATGCCGCTCGGCCGTCCGAACTGATACCAGACATCGATGAAATTGCCGTCCTGATCGAATATCTGGATGCGGTTGTTGCTGCGGTCCGCCACAAACAGCCGGCCCTTCGAGTCCATCGCCAGGGCGTGAGGCTGAGTGAACTGGCCATTGCCGTCGCCCATTTCCCCAAACGACATCAGAAACTCGCCGTCGCTGTTGAACTTGAGCACCCGCGCCGGAGTTCCCTCGTTGTTGGAATGTCCTTCGGCGACGAAGATGTCGCCGTTCGGCGCTACATGTACGTCATTGGGCGTCAGGAAATACTCGTCGCCCTGGCCGCCGCCCATGTTTCCGAGCGCCATCAGATGCACGCCGGTGGGGCTGAACTTGTGGACCTGGTGTCCGTAGGCGTCGTCGGGCGGATTGTCGCCGGCCTGGTTGTCACGGCCGTCAGCGATCCAGACATTGCCGTCGTGATCGACATGAATGCCATGGGGCCAGGAAATATAGCCGGCGCCGAAACTGCGCTCCAAATTGCCGTCCTTGTCGAACAGCATGACGGGATTGACGTCGGGATTCTGCACGCAGGAATTGATATTGGCGCCGCATCGCTCGGCCACCCAGACGCTCTCGCCGTCAGGATGCAGATCAACAGTACTCGACGACCCCCAATTACGCCCCGCCGGCATCTTCAAATATCCCGACTGCGTAATATACGGATTGGCCAGATCATTCGTGGGCGGCATGTCCGCCTGCGCAAAAACAAACAACGGCGCAAGCAGAAAAGCCAGGGACAAACTCTGAACTCTGATCATGAAACGGTCTCCCGCCAGTAATTTTGGTGACGCCCAAGTTAAACCAAGGTGAGTGACTATTCAAACCCATAGCGACACACGTTGTACGACGCTATCCCTCGCGGAACCGCTCGAAGTCTAAGATTTTGTCATTTCCCACTCGACATGCACGTTGCACACATCAAGCTGAATCTGTTTGACGGTGATCTTGGCGTCGGATCGATCAAGGGAAACGCGCGCCGCCACATCGCATCCACCGAAGGAGCAGTCGATTGTCGGCCCATCCGCATTGAAAGCCTCAAGTGGTGCATCTTCCAATGATCGAAAAATTTCGGAAGGAATCTCGACGAGTTGATATGTGGTTGGTATGTGATGCCCTTCCCGGAATGCCCGCAGCATCATTATAGAGTCCACCGTACTTATATATTCACGAAACAGGTCCAAGGTTCGTCCCTGACGGTCGCGTGCCGCGCGCATGTCTTGCACCCATGCGGCTTCAGTGAGCTTGGAAATATGAATGGATTTACGAGATAGCTTTTTCGCAGCCGTGGATTTCAACGATAGTTTCTGCCACGGGAAGCTTGGGCGCTGGATTTCAAGGTCCAGAAATCGTTGCGTTTCGGAGGCTGGTCCTTTGACGGTCCAGTCCACTGACTCACATGCACTGCGGAATACCGATTCGAACCCTTTTTGCGCAAGAGGTTCGAGTGTTGTTCCGTGATGCACTGAAAGCGCCAGACCAAAATACTCGATCCATTCTGGAGGCAACCATGTATTGTTGCTATTCGTATGCGCCAATGGAGGGGAAGACAGAGACTCCACCATGCGGCTGACAAAGAGAATGGCTGTGGGTGACAACTCATCCAGTCGCTGTTTCAGTTCAGCAAGCGTTACCAATTCTCAAGCCTGCGTTCCATAAGCTTTACAAAGTCCGGCTTCAATTCTATGCCAACCCACTTTCTCTCCAGACGTTGTGCTGCTATCAGGGTTGTGCCGGAACCGGCAAATGGGTCCAGTACGGCATCACCGGTTTTGCTGGTAATTGATACGCAACGCTCTGCCAATGTCGCGGGCATCACGGCGGGGTGGCCTTTCGAGTCGCCATAGTCGGGTTTTCGCGGTTCCGTTGGAATATCCCAGGTCGTTCTTAGCCGGCGACCGTTAGGACCTCGAACCGCGTCAATGTCGTAGTAGTAATCCTGGTGCTTCGACAGGAGAAACAGGCTCTCGTGGGCCTTTGTGGGACGGTCTCTCACTGATTCGGGATGGGCGTTTGGTTTGTTCCATATGATCTCGGACCTGAGCCACCAGCCCGCGTCCTGTAGGGCGAAAGCCAATCTCCAGGGCAATCCTATAAGATCTTTGGGCTTGAGCCCTTCCGGCGTCGCCGGTCTCATTGACATCGCCCTGGCTCGATTTTTCTTGTCAGGCGCGCGGTAGCGCCGGTTTCCCGACGTGTACGCATCGCCTACGTTCAGCCATATCGTGCCGTCCTCGCGCAGGACTCGCTTGATCTTTTCAAAAGTACGCACTATGTCGGCGATGTAGTCCGCCAATGACTCGTCGCAACCGCATTGCTGGTCCACATCGTAGTCCCTGAGCGACCAATACGGTGGAGAGGTAACCACGGTTTGTATGGTGTTTTCCGGGAGCAGGTCCAGAGCCTTGTTTGCCCGTCCCTGGATCAATACATTGCGATCGAGAGAAGCAACTGGCGCATCGTTTGTGGAAATGGAAAGGAATTCATTTTGCGGGGATCCAAGCCGCAATTCGCCTCCCCCGGGAGTGACGCCGGTTTTGGCGGATTTCGGTTCAGTTCGACCCTCGACAGATATTGCCGCCATAAGACTGTCTTGTTGATTTCCGTTCCGCACGGACTTGTTGCCCTGCCCAATTTCCATGAGTTCTATGCTATCCCCTTGCCTGAAGCCCCGCTACTTTAATAGTTCAAAATATGGAAAACACCAACTTTACCGTGCAACCCGCTCCAGGCGGTCCACGTTCTGGAATCCGCGGGGGAGTTTGGATCCGCGGCGGCCGCGGTCGCCCAGGAAGGCCGCGAAATCGTTCGGTTTCATCTTGCGGTAACGGGCGCCCGCGTGAACCATGAGAATGTCATTCGGCGAAAGCACCGCCACTGAAACCACGTATTCCTGGCGCTGACGGACCCGCGCCGAGGGGATGGAGATGATGCGGTTGCCCTTGCCGCGGGCCAGACGCGGCAATTCCGAAAGCGCGAACACCAGCATGCGGCCCTCGTTGGTCGCGGCGACGACAAATTGACCGTTGTAATCGTCAACCATTACCGCCGGCAGCACCCTGGCGCCTTCCGGCAGCCGTAGCGCCGCCTTGCCGTTGCGGTTCTTGCTCGTCAGGTCTTCGATGCGGCTGACGAAACCGTAGCCCGCATCGCTTGTCAACAGCACTTCCCGGCTCGGATCGCCAATCAAAAGACCTTCGAAAGTCGCCCCCGAAGGCGGGTTGAGCTTGCCCGAGAGCGGTTCGCCCTGACCCCGGGCCGAAGGCAGTGAATGCGCCGGCAGCGTATAGGCGCGGCCGGTGGAATCGAGAAAGATCACCGGCTGATTGCTCTTGCCGCGCACCGCCAGCTTGAAACCGTCGCCGGACTTGTATTGCAGGCCGGCGGGATCGATATCGTGGCCCCGCGCGGCGCGCACCCAGCCGCGTTCGGAGAGCACTATGGTGACCGGTTCGGTGGGCAGCAACTCGTTTTCGCTGAAAGCGCGCGCTTCCTGCCGTTGCGTGATCGGCGTACGCCGCTCGTCGCCGTATTTCTCCTTGTCTTCGCGGATTTCCTTCTTGATGAACGCGGTCAGACGGGCCTTCGAATCGAGCAGCTTTTCCAGCTTGTCGCGTTCCTCGGCAAGTTCCTTCTGCTCCGCGGTAATGCGGATTTCCTCGAGTTTGGCCAATTGTTTCAGCCGCAGTTCGAGAATCGCTTCCGCCTGCTTTTCGCTCAGTCCGAATCGCGCCATCAGAGCCGGCTTCGGCTCGTCTTCCTCGCGCACGATGGCGATGACTTCGTCGACGTTGAGATAGGCGACGAGCAGGCCTTCGAGGATGTGCAGGCGGGAAAGGATCCGTTCGAGGCGGAACTTGAGCCGGCGCCGCACGGTGAGCTTGCGGAAATCCAGCCATTCCCCCAGCAGCGTGGCGAGATCCTTGACCTGGGGCCGCAGATTGTTGCCGATCACGTTGAAGTTGACGCGATGCTGCTTTTCCAGGTCCGTGGTGGCGAACAGGTGCGACATCACCCCTTCCTTGTCGACCCGGTTCGATTTGAGCACGACGACGATGCGCGTCGGGTTCTCGTGGTCTGATTCGTCGCGCAGATCCACCACCATGGGCAGTTTCTTCTTCTGCATCTGTGCGGCGATCTGCTCGAGTATTCGCGTGCCCGAAACCTGAAAGGGCAATGCGGTGATAATGATCTCGCCGCTCTCGAAATGGACGCGGGCTCTGGTCTTCAGCGCGCCGCGGCCGCTGCGATAGATCTCGAGGATTTCCTGGCGCGAGTTGACGAGTTCGGCGCCTGTGGGGAAATCCGGCCCCTGGATGAATTCGCAAAGCCGGTTCACATCCGCGTCGGGATGATCGAGCAGATGTATGCAGGCGTCGGCGACTTCGCGCAGATTGTGCGGCGGAATATCCGTGGCCATGCCCACGGCGATGCCGCTGCCGCCGTTGAGCAGCACGTTCGGCAGCCGCGCCGGCAGGATTTCCGGCTCCTGCAGGGTGCCGTCGAAATTCGGCTTCCAGTCCACCGTGCCCTGGCCGAGTTCGGACAGCAGCAGTTCGGCGTAGTTGCGCAGCCGCGATTCGGTATAGCGCATCGCGGCGAAGGACTTGGGATCGTCCTGGGAGCCCCAGTTGCCCTGGCCGTCCACCAGCGGGTAGCGGTAATTGAATTCCTGCGCCATGTGCACCATGGCTTCGTAACAGGCCGAATCCCCGTGGGGATGAAACTTGCCGATGACGTCGCCGATGGTGCGCGCGGACTTCTTGAACTTCGACGTCGCTTTCAGGCCGAGTTCGGACATGGCGTAGACGATGCGCCGCTGCACCGGCTTGAGACCGTCGCCAAGGCTGGGCAGGGCGCGGTCGTTGATGACGTACATCGAATAGTTCAGGTACGCCTGGCGGGTATAGGTATGCAGCGGAACGCTTTCTGCTTCGTCGGTCGGGATTTCGATATGTGAATTCATGGCCCGGATCTATACTCCAGCTCAGTCCACCGGCTCGGCTTGGTTGCCACTGTGTTCGAGCCAGTTCTTGCGGTCGGCGGCGCGATTCTTCGCCAGCAGCATGTCCATTACCGCATCGGCGGATTCGGCTGATTGGCCTGCGCCTGCCGCGTCGTCGAGAGTCAGTTGCACCAGGCGCCGGGTCTCCCGCGCCATGGTCGTTTCGCGCAATTGCAAGGGGTTCATTTCGCCCAGGCCCTTGAATCGTTGCACGTTGGGTTTGACGGTTTTCTTTTCCGTGGCGAGCTTGTCTAGGATGCCGTTCTTCTCGTCCTCGTCCAGCGCGTAGTACACCTCCTTGCCCGCGTCGATGCGAAACAGCGGCGGCATGGCAACATGGACGTGGCCGGCTTCAAGCACCGGCCGGAAATGTTTCAGGAACAGCGCGCAAAGCAGGGTCGCGATATGCAGGCCGTCGGAGTCGGCGTCGGCGAGAATGCAGATCTTGCCGTAACGCAGGCCGCGGATGTCCTTCGAGCCCGGGTCGACGCCGAGGGCGATGGCAATGTCGTGCACCGCCTGGGAGGCGAGAATCTCGCCGGAGTCGACTTCCCAGGTGTTCAGTATCTTGCCGCGCAGGGGCATGATGGCCTGGAACTCGCGGTCCCGCGCCTGCTTGGCGGACCCGCCGGCGGAATCGCCTTCCACGAGAAACAACTCGCCCTGCATCACGTCCTCGGTGGAGCAGTCGGCGAGCTTGCCGGGCAGGGCCGGGCCCGAGCCGATCTTCTTGCGCACGACTTTCTTGCTCGCCCGGGAGCGGCGCTGGGCGTTGCCGATCACCAGTTCGGCGATGGCTTCGGCCTCGGCGGTGTGCTGGTTCAGCCACAAGCTGAAAGCGTCCTTGATGACGCCGGCGACGAAGACCGCGCATTTGCGCGAGGAGAGGCGTTCCTTGGTCTGGCCGGAAAATTGCGGATCGAGCAACTTGGAAGAAAGCACAAAACTCAGATTTTCGAACACATCGTCGGGCGTGAGCCGCAGGCCGCGCGGCACGAGATTGCGGAACTCGCAGAACTCGCGCAAGGCATCGAGCAGGCCGGTGCGCAGGCCGCTGACATGGGTGCCGCCGAGGGGCGTCGGAATCAGGTTGACATAGCTTTCACAAACCTGGGCGCCGCCCGCGGGCAGCCATTGCAGCGCCCAGTCCACGGCTTCGTCGTTGCCCTTGACCGAACCGGTGAAAGGCTCGGCGGGGACGGTTTCCCATTCCTCGGTGGCCTGGCCGAGGTAGTCCCTGAGGCCGTCCTGGTACTGCCAGGACTCGCTCTGCGACTTGTCGCCGGAGGCGGTATGGTCGAAGAAATTGACCGTGAGGCCCGGGCACAGCACCGCTTTGGCGCGCAAGGCGTGTTTCAACTTGGGAATCGAGACCCGGGTGGTGTCGAAATAGATGCCGTTCGGGACGAAGCGAATTCGCGTGCCGGTGTTGCGCATGCCGACTTCGCCGGTAACGCCGAGATCGCAGGATTTTTCGCCGTCGCGGAAGACCATGTTGTAGACCTTGCCGCCGCGCTTGACCTCAACCTCGAGATCGCTGGAAAGCGCGTTGACCACGGATACGCCGACGCCATGCAGGCCGCCGGAGAAGCGATAACTGCGATCGGAAAACTTCGCGCCGGCGTGGAGCCGCGTGAGGATCAGTTCGACCCCGCTTACGCCTTCTTCGGGATGAATGTCGACGGGCATGCCGCGGCCGTCGTCGCTGACTTCGACCGAGCCGTCCTGATGCAGGCTGACGTTGATTTCCGCGGCATGGCCGGCAAGCGCCTCGTCGACGCTGTTGTCGACGACTTCCTGCACCAGATGGTTGGGCCGCGAGATGTCGGTGTACATGCCGGGACGCTTTCTGACCGGGTCCAGTCCGGCCAGTACCTCGATGGCGTCGGCGTTATAGCTACTTCCCATTCTCTCCTGTTCCAAAACAGCAAAAATTTCGCGTAACAGACTATAAAGTTATCGCGCGGGCACTGCTTTTCTGAAGGAAACTCCGGGTATTCGGAGCTTCCGGGCGGCTCAGGCCTGAAGTGCGGTTTCCGCGCCGAGCCGGACACGTCCATATTGTAGGCAATGAGTGAGCCATTCGCCCAGAAATCGGTTGATCAGGGCTTTCTCGTTGACCTGGTACATATGCCTGTTGGGCTGCTTGTAACGCAGCTTGAAGCCGCGGTGTCCCTGGTAGGAAAGCACTTCGGCGGAATTGACGTCGTGGTAGACGCGCACGTGCATGGTCGGATTGGCGATGCGGTCGGGGTCGCCGGGTTGCTGCACGATTTCAAGGCCGGTGGTGAAGCGGAAGGCTTCGGTGACGCGAATTCTCAGGGTTACGTCTTCGCCGTCCCGGCCGGGAAGCAGAAAGGTGGAAGTATGGCCTTGCAACTCGGCGGCGGCCTGTTCTTCGTCGAATTCGGATTTCTTGCGGCGCGACAGGTCGCGCCAGGCGCGCAAGCCGGGCAACAGTCGGAGCAGCCGAATGTAGTTGGCGTCGCGTTCGGCGATTTCTTCCACCAGGCTGACTTTGTGTTTCCGTTTTGCCACGGACGATTCCCGCTTGCCGAATTCGGTCAGGGGCGACTTCCGAAACCCCGTGAATCATTGTAACCATTAAAGCGGGGACGCGCACAAGGGCGGCGAATCGTGCTTCAGGCCCAGAGGCGCAGCAGTTCGTCGTGATGAAGCTGGAGCCATTGGACGGCGATGATGGTCATGGCGTTGTTGATGAAGCCGTTCTCTACGGCGGCGATGAGATCGTCGTAGGGGACCACGACGACTTCGATGTCTTCGTGTTCTTCGTCGAGGCCGTGGATGCCGCCGGCGCTGCTTGCGTCCACTTTTCCGCAGAATAGGCTGATGTGTTCGTTGCCGACGCCGGGGCTGTTGTAGTAGTCGCAGATTCGAACGACGTTAACGGGTTCGATGCCGGATTCCTCGCGGCTTTCGCGGTGGGCGACCTGCAGCGGGTCTTCGCCTTCGTCGACCATGCCGGCGACCAATTCAAGTAACCACGGGCTGCGCGGCTCGTCGATCATGCCGACGCGGAACTGCCGCACCAGCACGGCTTCGCGGCGCCCGGAGTCGTAGAGCAGGACGCCCACGCCGCGGGGACGCACGATGAGTTCTCGGCGGAACGGTTCGCTGTCGCCCCCGGCAAAAAGGCGGTGGCGCAGAATCAACTCATCGACGCGCAAGTAGCCGGCATGCAACGGCTTGCGAGCAAGGACGCTGACGTGCTCGTGGTCGAACTTGGGGTGGAGGCTGCTGGACATGGTTGGAATCTGCGAGTTTGGCTTTTCTGCGATGGGATTCATTACGGTATTGAGTAAGTTTACTCAATACCGTAGCCGATTGCGGGCGAGGCATGCCTCGCCCCTACGACAGCCCGATGAATTGTGGGTGTCCCATCGGGTGGGTACGACAGCCCGATGAATAGTGGGTGTCCCATCAGGTAGTTGGTTGGGTTACAATTCCGCTCGCCTTCCTATTCGAATTCAATCAGGAACCATCAGATGCCATTGCCCGAAGCCGAGGCGAGGGAGCCTCTACACACTCGCAATATCAGCTATCAAGGATATCGGCGGAAAGATGGCCTGTGGGACATCGAAGCCCATATGACCGATGTCAAATCCTATAGTTTCCAGAACCACTTCCGCGGCACGATCGAAGTCGGCGAGCCACTGCACGAGATGCTGCTGCGGGTCACCATCGACGACGAATTCGTGATCCGGGACGTGATCGCCGTAACCGACAATGGCCCCTTCGAGAACTGTCACGAGATCGTCGACGCGTACAAATCCCTTGCCGGCATCAAGATGGGCCCCGGCTGGCGCCGAAATATCCGCCAGAAGGTCGGCGGCGTAAATGGCTGCACGCATCTGACAGAATTAATGTTTCCAATGGCGACAGTGGCGATGCAGACTTTGTGGGCTTTCAAGAATCACCGCCGGCACAAGACCGACCAGGATCACACCCGTGATCGCGCCCGCCCCGGAATCCTCGACACCTGCCACGCCTGGGCCGCAACATCCCCCGTAGTAAAACGCAACGCACCGGACTTCTATACAGGGCCGTAGGGGCGAGGCATGCCTCGCCCGTGTTTCGGATCTGCACAGAACCCGGACATCCCCGGGCGACGCATGCGTCGCCCCTACAGGGCGTATTCACGGCGTCCGCTGCATACACCCCACCAGATGGCGACGGTTCGAAACCACCTACCGATAAAACAGCGGGATGCTGACCGTAATCGTCACGCCTTCGACGTCTTCGCGATTGTCGGCGCGGATCTGGCCGTTATGGAAGTCGGTGACCAGGCGGGCGATGTGCAGGCCCATGCCGAGATGCGGCTGCTTCTGTTTCTGGTGCGGCCGCACCGAAACCATGGATTCGAAAATCCGGTCCTTCATTTCCTGCGGCAGATAGGGCCCCGCGTTGCTGATGCGGATCACGGCAGTGTCGCGCACGATGCGGCAATCGACCACGATGGGCTGTCCCGCATGGGAAAATTCCACCGCGTTCGCGATCAGCTTGTCGAGTAGCTGAGCGACATATTCCGGCACGCCCTTGACGAAAATCGAATAGTCGCCGATGTCGAGGGTGAAATTCGAGTCGGGATAGGCCAGCCGATATCCTTCCACGCAACCCTTGACGACCTCTGCGAGATCGATGATTTCCTTTTCCGAGGTCTGCAGCATCTGTTCGAGACGAGTCGCCTCGCTCATGTTGGTCAGAATCAGGTTGAGCCGGCTGATGCCCTCTTCGGCGCGCTTGATGTAGACCTGGGATTCCTCAGGATTGTCGGTACTGCCGAGATTCTCGATCGAAGAGCGCACCACGGTCACCGGTGTGCGCAATTCGTGAGAGAGCCGCGAGGACATGTTCTCCAGGTAGCTGGTGTACTGGCTGAGGCGCTCGACGATACTGGAAAAACTGCGGGAGAGGTCGCCGATTTCGTCGGAATTGGGCGAAGGCACGATGGTGTTGCGCACCCGACCGCTGTCGTCGATGATGCCCTCGGCCTGGTTGCGCAGACCGCGTACGCGGTTGGAAATTCTCGAGGCGAAGAAGAACAGGCCGAGCGTGACCGCCAGCATCACCGCGATGATCGTGTTGAACAGCCCTTCGAGCGCCTGGTTGCGGAAACTGCGCAGCCCGTTCATGTTCTGGTCGACGATGACCGCGCCAATCACTTCGTTGCCCGCGAAAATCGGATGGCTGGCTTCCAGAATCACGGTCTGCGTGTCCTGCAGTTCGCGGAAGCGGGTGAAAGGCTCGCCACTGAGCGCCGCGGCAATGTGATCCCCTTCGCGGGCGACCTCGGAATAGAGATCGTCGATGAAATTCGTGCTCGGCTGGGTAAGAACCAGGTTGTACAGCGGCGACAGCACGTTGTTCTGGACGAAAGCCCAGTAACCTTCGTCCGGCGAATTGTTGATATTGGACAGGAGCAGACCGGTGGCGCTCTGGATGTCGCCCACCGTAAGCAGCACCCGGCCGGAACGGTCGACGACCTGGATGTGTGAGTTGCTGCGGCCCATGCCGGCAACGATGCGGTCGATTTCCGGAGTCGGCCGCTGCAGCGAACCGAGCCGGTCGCCGACGAGGGACTTGTGGGTGGCGACGACGGTCGCGATATCGCGTTCGACCGGATCGTCCACGTCGAAGATCGCGAAGCCGATTCTCTCGCCCAGCATATCCATCGGGATCTGCAATTCGACCTCATAGCCGCCATCGACTTCGTACCATTGCCCGCTCAGGCGCTCCTCGTAGATCGGATCGCTGTAATCCTCGTTGACGCGGAATGGATAGAGGAATTCCGGCTCGTGGGGAGCGACAACGATGCGCTGTACCTCGCGGCCGTCCGCGCCCAGCATGGAAATTTGCAGAAAATCGCTGCTGATCACGCTGAGGGATTCGCGCGAGCGATAGACGATATGATCGTCGCGCACCTTGAAATAGGCGTAGAGCGATCCGTTGTGCTCGCCCACCATGCTGCGGAAGGAAAGCGAATCGTCATGGGCGTAGATGCGCGCGGGATTGAGCGGCGTGCGCAGGTAGTCGGCCTTGTTGTATTCGAGTTCGTATTGCTGGTAGGCGCCCCAGTCGACCAGCGAGCCGTCGTTCAGAGACAGCGGCGAATAGACGGGATAGATATAGAGATCCACGGTTCGCGTCGCGCGGCCGAAGGTGCCTTCGTCGAACAGTTCCGGCCGGTCGTTGAGCGCCGTGGCGAGTGCCCGCGCTTCGCCGAGCACGGTCAGTTCCTGGCCGCTGCGCAGGTACTCGTCCATGGCGAGGATGTACTGGTAGACCAGCACCGGTATGAGCAGCAGCAGGCTGGAAAGGAAAATCAGCTTGAAGCGGATGCTGGCCAGGGTATTGAGCAGCTTCATACTAGGCGGTATTCCAGCGATAACCGATGCCGTACACGGTCTCGATGCAGTCGAATTCCGGGTCGATCTGCATGAACTTCTTGCGGATTCGCTTAATATGCGAAGTAATGGTGCTGCCGTCGACGAAGATCTTCGACTCCTGCATCAGCGACTGGCGGCTTTTCACATGGCCGGGAAATTTCGCCAGCGCGTGCACCATCCAGAACTCGGTCACGGTCAGGGGCACTGCCTGGCCCGACCATTGCACCGCGAGCCGCCCGATATCCAGCGTCAGCTTGTCGCGCTGCAACAGGTTTTCCGGCGACGACGGCTTGTCGAGAATATCCTGGCGCCGGAACAGCGCGGCGATACGGGCCGTCAGATGGGGCAGGCTGATGTCCTTGGTCAGATAGTCGTCCGCGCCCATGCGCAGACCGCTGACCGTATCGAAATCGTTGTCGCGGGCGGTCAGGAATATGATGGGCAGGGTGTTGGACATGGAACGCAATTCCTGGCACAAGGTGAAGCCGCCGTCGATCTCTTCATCGAGCCCGATGTCGATAATCGCCAGGTTCGGCAGGCGCACGCCGAAGGCGCCCATGGCCTCCCGGCGGTTGGCGTAGGTTTGCACGTCATATCCCTGGCGACGCAATACATCCGCGTAGTTCTCGCGAAGCGCCGCCTCGTCTTCGACGATAGCGATTCGTCTGCTCATCAGTCGGTTTGCAACCCTCTTTTCACTGGCACGATCAAATATAACGCAATCGGCGGGAGCCTTGAGAATCGGATTCAGTCGCCCCTTGTGATTGCCATTATTCTGCCATATTTAATCAGCACATGGGCTCAATCCATGCCTTGAGCCGCAAGAAAGCTGCTGTTAAATGGAAACCGTTCGCCAGACTCTCACTGGCGTTGGTTTCGGGTTTCGACCCCCATTGAATCCCGATAGGGAACTGGAAATGAAAGATATCCGACTCATCATCGGTGACAAGAACTATTCTTCATGGTCATTGTGTCCCTGGCTACTGCTCAAGATGTACGACATCGAATTCGATGAAATCATGATTGCGCTGTACCAGGACAATACGGCGGAAAAACTTGGGCCGTATTCTCCCTCCCTGAAAGTACCCGTGCTCCTGCATCGGGAGATTACCGTCTGGGATTCCCTGGCGATCTGCGAATACATCAACGAGGAATTTCTGCAAGGAAGCGCCTGGCCGGCCAGTCCGCGCCGCAGGGCCAGCGCGCGATCGGTCAGCTCCGAAATACATTCCGAATTCGCCACTTTGAAGGAAACCTGGCGGATGAACTGCAAGGCTTCGATCAAGTTGTCGCTTTCGGAACAGCTATACAACGAAGTGGCCCGCGTCGACGCGATCTGGAGTTGCTGCCGGCACAAGCACGGTGAGAACGGCAACTACCTGTTCGGCCGTTTCTCCATCGCCGATTGCATGTTCGCGCCGACCGCGGTGATCTTCAACAGCTATCAGCCGGAACTGAGCCAGACCGCGAGAAGTTATCTGAATACGCTGCTGGACAATCCCTTCATACAAAAATGGATGGCCGAGGGTCGCGGCGAAGTCGAGGGGCTGCCGGCGGCCTGGGCGCACGCAAGCTAGCCGGGGTTGTCTCGCGCGGGTAATACGTCCCGCAGTTTTTCGGCCATGTCGAGCACGGCCTCTTCGGTCATGTCCCAGCCCATGCAGGCGTCGGTGACGGATACGCCGTATTTCATTTGCGACAGGTCGGCGGGAATATCCTGCCGGCCGGGGTAGATGTTGCTTTCCAGCATGGCGCCGATGATCGATGTGTTTCCTTCGAGGATCTGGTGCGTGATGTCCTTGAGCACAAGGGGCTGCATTTCCGGATTCTTGCCGGAGTTGGCATGGCTGCAATCGATCATGATGTTGCGGCTGACGCCGCCCTTCTCAAGCGCGATTTCGCATTGAGCCACGTGCACGGTATCGTAGTTCGGGCCGCTTGAGCCGCCGCGCAACACCATATGGGCGTTGGGATTGCCGCGAGTGGTGACGACGCTGACCTGGCCCTTGCCGTTGATGCCGAGGAAGCGATGGGGCTTGAGTACGGATTGCATGGCGTTGACGGCCACCATCCAGCCGCCATCGGTGCCGTTCTTGAATCCGATGGCCGAAGACAGCCCGGAGGACATTTCCCGGTGGGTCTGGGACTCGGTGGTGCGCGCTCCCACGGCGGACCAGCAGATCAGGTCCTGCAGGTATTGCGGCGAAATGGGGTCGAGCGCTTCGGTGGAAGTGGGCAGGCCGATGTCGACGATGTCCTGCAACAGCTGCCGGCCCTTGCGCAGTCCTTCCTCTACTTTGAAGGAGTCGTCAAGATATGGATCGTTGATCATGCCTTTCCAGCCGATCGAGGTTCGCGGTTTCTCGAAATAAACTCGCATAACCAGATACAATGTGTCGCCGACCTGGTCGGCCAGTTTCTTCAGCCGTCGCGCGTAGTCGAGGGCCTGCTCGGTATTGTGGACGGAGCAGGGGCCGATGACGAGGAACAGTCTTGGATCCTCGCGTTTGAGAATGGAAAAAACGGTTTCGCGAGCGACGCTTACGGCCTCTGACTGGGATTCGGACAGGGGCAGTTCGGCTTTCAACTGAACTGGTGTGATCAGCCTTTCGTTGGACTCGATATTCAGGTCTTCGGTGCGCACTTGCATGGCTGGCTACCGTTTTTTATGGTCGATTCGTAAAGGGCGGAAATAATAGCAGATCGGGTGCTGGCCAGAAACGATTGATTTAATTGGGTATTGGTGGTGTGGCTTCGATCCGTCGCCGTCGCCGTCGCCGCCGCGCGGGGGAAGTGCAGCGGACGCCGTGAATACGTCCCTGTAGGCTTCAAGCTCGGCATCCATGCCTCGCATGCCCGCTGCACTTCCCCCGCGCGACGGCGACTGACATTGTGCAGAACGCATGGGTTTGTTGCTCCGACTTTTTTTGTTTGCGTCGAAGTCTGGAAACCCGAATTTGGCAGTGAGGGCGCGCGGCGGCGACTGACATTGTGCAGCCTCGAAAGTTTCGATTTCATGTAGGGGCGAGGCATGCCTCGCCCGAACGTTGTATGGGAAAAGGTATCAAAATGCAGATTGATGCAGGATTTGACGGTGGGAACATTGAGGTCGTTGAGGCTGGTGGTGCGGGTGATATTCGGTTGCGGATTCGGCGGGATAATTTGTCGGATTTTTATCAGTGGTTTTATTTTCGGGTTTCGGGGGTGCGGGGGGAGGAATGTGCGGTCAGTGTTTTGAATGCGGGCGGGGCGGCTTATCCGCAGGGATTTCGGGATTATCGGGTGCTTTGTTCGTTTGATCGGGTTGAGTGGTTTCGGCATCCGGCGCGACTTGAGAATGGCGTGTTGCGTTGGGACTTCAATTTCGGCAGTGATGCGGTCTGGTTTGCCTATTTCGTTCCGTATTCGATGGAGCGGCATCATGATTTGCTGGCGCGGGCGAGACGGGATTCCAATTGCCGGCTGATTTCTCTCGGGCGGACGCTGGATGGGCAGGCGCTGGATTTACTGCATTTCAGTACCGGGGAAGGCCGGCGGCCTTGTTGGGCAATTGCGCGGCAGCATCCCGGGGAGACGATGGCGGAATGGTGGATGGAAGGGGCGGTGGAATGGCTTTGCAGTGGGGAGGCGGATTCGCTGCTTGAGAAATGTGATTTGTACCTGGTTCCGAACATGAATCCGGATGGGAGCCGGCGGGGGCATTTGCGCACTAATGCGGCCGGGCGCAATCTCAATCGGGAATGGGCCGGGGCGACGATGGAGCAGTCGCCGGAGGTTTTTCTGGTGCAGCGGGAGATGGAGCGGACCGGGGTTGATTTTCTGCTTGACGTGCATGGCGACGAAGCCCTGCCGTATTGCTTCATCGCCGGTACGGAAGGGCTGGCGGAATGGGACGCGGGCAAGCAGGCGCGGCTCGATTTCTATCGCGAGCGGCTGGTTGCCGCCAATGCCGATTTCCAGACTCGATACGGTTATCCGCCCAACACCCGCGGCAAGGCGAACATGGGCATGAGCACGAACCAGACCGCCCGGCGTCACGGCTGTCTCGCCATGACGCTGGAGATGCCATTCAAGGACAATGCGAACGCGCCGGACGAGCGCTTCGGCTGGTCGCCGGAGCGCAGCGGACGGCTGGCGGTTTCCTGTCTCGAAGTGCTGGAGGAATATCTGGACCAGTAGGGGCGTGTAGGGGCATGTAGGGGCGAGGCATGCCTCGCCCGTGGTTTTGCCTCGCCCGTGGTTTGCGTTGGTAATATGTCCGACCCTGGACGGGCGACGCATGCGTTGCCCCTACATCTGCCCTTGCATCCGCGCCTGCATCTGCCTCCGCGCCTGCCCCTACACTTCGCGATAGAGCTTGCGGCCCTGGCGGTTGTATTCTCCGGCCATTTCTTCCATGCCCTGGCGGATGGCGTCGTCGACCTCGGCCGTGCCGCGGGCGGCGGCGTAGTCGCGCACTTCCTGGGAAATCTTCATCGAACAGAACTTGGGTCCGCACATCGAGCAGAAATGGGCGACCTTGCCGGAATCCTTCGGCAGGGTTTCGTCGTGGAATTCGCGCGCGGTGACCGGATCGAGACCGAGGTTGAACTGGTCTTCCCAGCGGAACTCGAATCGCGCTTTCGAGAGGGCGTTGTCGCGTAACTGCGCCGCGGGATGGCCCTTGCCGAGGTCGGCGGCGTGGGCGGCGATCTTGTAGGCGATCAGGCCGTCTTTCACGTCCTGCTTGTTGGGCAGGCCGAGGTGTTCCTTGGGCGTCACATAACAAAGCATGGCGCAGCCGTACCAGCCGATCATCGCGGCGCCGATGCCCGAGGTGATATGGTCGTAGCCCGGCGCGACGTCGGTGGTCAGCGGGCCGAGCGTGTAAAACGGCGCTTCCTGGCAGACTTCGAGCTGCTTTTCCATGTTTTCCCGGATCAATTGCATGGGCACGTGGCCGGGCCCTTCGATCATGGTCTGCACATCGTGCTTCCAGGCGATTTTGGTGAGTTCGCCGAGGGTTTCGAGTTCGGCGAACTGGGCGGCGTCGTTGGCGTCGGCGATCGAGCCCGGGCGCAGGCCGTCGCCGAGGGAGAAGGACACGTTGTAGGCCTTCATGATCTCGCAGATTTCCTCGAAATGCGTATAGAGGAAACTTTCCCTGTGGTGCGCCAGGCACCATTTGGCCATGATTGAGCCGCCGCGGGAGACGATGCCGGTGACGCGCTCGGCGGTCAGCGGCACGTAGCGCAGCAGCACGCCGGCATGGATGGTGAAATAGTCCACGCCCTGTTCGGCCTGTTCGATCAACGTATCGCGATAGATTTCCCAGTTCAGGTCCTCGGCGACACCGTCGACTTTTTCCAGGGCCTGGTAAATCGGCACGGTGCCGATGGGAACCATGGAATTGCGAATGATCCATTCGCGGGTTTCATGGATGTTCTTGCCGGTGGACAGGTCCATCACGGTATCGGCGCCCCAGAGTGCGGCCCAGACGAGTTTCTCCACTTCTTCCTCGATGGAGGAGGTAACCGCGGAATTGCCGATGTTGGCGTTAACCTTGACCAGGAAATTGCGGCCGATGATCATCGGCTCGACTTCGGGGTGGTTGATATTGGCGGGAATGATGGCCCGGCCCATTGCCACTTCGTCGCGCACGAACTCCGGGGTAATCTCCCGTGGAATCGCCGCGCCGAAGGATTCCCCCGCGTGATAGCTCGAATCCTGTCCGGGCAACTGTTGCCGCGCGAGGTTTTCCCGGATCGCGATGTATTCCATCTCCGGGGTGACGATGCCTTGTTTCGCGTAATGCATCTGGGACACGTTGGCCCCCGGCAGCGCCCGGCGCGGTTTGCGCGCAAGACGGAAACGCAGATGAGCGGCGCTTAACTCGCTCATGCGCGAGCGGCCGTAGGTCGAAGTCAGGTCGGGCAGTTCCTCGGTATCGCCCCTCTCCTCGATCCATTTCGCCGCCAACGGCTCCAGCCCGCGATGCAGGTCGATATCGACATCGGGATCGGTATAGGAACCGGAGGTGTCGTACAGGCGTATCGGTGAATTGGGCTCCTCGCCGCCGCTCGTTCGCGTGGGCGTCAGGGAGACTTCGCGCATGGGAACGCGTAGATCCGACCTGCCGCCGCTGACGTGAATCTTCCTGGAATTGGGGAAAAACCGGCCTAATTCGGTGTCCAGACCGGAAATCCGGTCTATAAACTGTAACTGTTCGGGGGTGGCGCTCATCTGTACTCCTAGACTTCTTAGGTTATCATGCCCGCTCCCGTGTTCAATGTCATTTCCACTGTGGAAATGACGGACGGGACCGGCTTCCGCCTTCCGTTCAATCATTCATTACCAAGGCAGGTCCTTACGATGACGAATTTCATCAAGTCCTCACTCATGCTGCTGACGCTTTGCCTGGCATCCTTGCCGGCATCCGCCGACAATCTGTTCGACATTCTGCAACTCGCGCTGAATAACGATCCCGTATTGCGCCAGGCGGAGGCTTCCTACCGCGCCAATCGCGAGACGATGATCCAGACCCGCTCATCGCTGCTGCCCAATCTCGGCGCCGGCGGCGGGACGTCTCGCCTGACGAGCGGGCCGACCTCGGACATCACCCGGGAGGTGACAAATCCGGTCACCGGCGAAGCCATGCGAGTAATCGTGCAGAGAGAGCACAGTTTCAACAATGGCGTGAACAATCACAACTGGGGCGTCAGCCTGAACCAGAGCGTGCTCAACCTGGCCAACTGGTACAACTTCCAGAGCGCAAGGGCTACCAACCGGGCCGCCGCCGTGAATCTTGCTGCCCAGGAGCAGGAACTGATAATGCGTGTGGCCGCGGCCTACTTCGATGTGCTGCGCGCGCTCGATACCCTGGAAGTGAATATCCAGGAAGAGGAAGCCGCCCAGCGCTCCTTCGAGCAGACGAGCCAGCGGGAGGAAGTCGGGCTGGTGGCGATCACCGATGTCTACGACGCCCAGGCCGCCTACGATCTGGCGCGCAACACCACCATCCTGCAAGCCGATATCCTGCGTTCGCGATACGAAGTGCTGGAAGCCATCACCGGCCAGTCACATCCGGAGATCGACGTGCTGCGCGACGACTTCCCCATCGTCAACGTGGACGGCAGCCTGGATGAATGGGAATCCCAGGCGATGGACAACAGCCTGGCCGTGACGGCGGCCGAATTCAACCTCGAAGCCTCGCGCAGGACTTTGCAGGCGCGCAAGTCGGATCGTCTTCCGACAATCGATTTCACTGGTCAGTTCGGCCATTTCGCGACCCAGCCCATCGTCAGCCAGGGCATCCAGATCGGCGGCGGCTCGAGCGACCGCACACAGCTCGCGCTGAACCTGTCGATTCCGCTCTATAGCGGCGGCGCCATGCGTTCGCGCCAGCGCGCGGCTGAATACAGCGTGATGGCGGCGGAAGAATCGCTGGAACTGACGGAACGGCAACTGATCCAGAACATCCGCAACGCCTATCGCCGGGTGGCCACGGACGTACTCGTGATCGCCCAGCGGCAGCAGTCGATCATTTCGGCCCAGAGCTCGCTCGAAGCGACGGAGCTCGGCGCCGAAGTCGGCACGCGCAACATAGTCGAAGTCCTGCGCGCCCGCGAAATACTCTTCCAGGCCTTGCGAGCTTACGCCGACGCGCGCTACAACTACGTGATCGACAGCCTCGTACTCAAGCAGGTAGCGGGCATCCTCACCCCTCAGGACATAATCGAACTGAACAACTGGTTACAGGAGGGGGAGTAGTCGGGATTTGTGGCTTTGATCCGTCGCCGTCGGGTGGTGGGGAGTGCAGCGGACGCCGTAAATACGTCCCTGTAGGCTTCGGGCTCGGCATCCATGCCTCGCACGCCCGCTGCACTCCCCACCACCCGACAGCGACTCACATTGAGGAAATAGCGAAGTCAGATCCTCTGGACTACGGAATTGAATAGCAAGCATTCACAAGTAAATACGACGATTTTCAATATCATTCCGCGCGTGGCCGCGGAACATGGACTGCTACCTGAGGAAATTGGGCGTCGATGTCTGAAGGCGAGTTGATCCTTTACAACACCGAGGACGGCGCAGTGACCATCGGCCTGCGTGCCGTAGACGGAACAGTTTGGTTGAGCCAAAGGGAAATCGCGGAGTTATTCGAAAAGGATGTGCGCACCGTCAACGAACACATCCGCAACGTATTCGCCGAGGGGGAATGCGACCCAAGAGCAACTATCCGGAAATTCCGGATAGTTCAAACCGAGGGCGCCAGACAGGTTGAGCGCGAGATAGACGCCTACAACCTCGATGTCATTTTGTCGGTCGGATATCGCGTCCGCTCCACCCGCGGCACCCAATTTCGCGGGTGGGCCACCACCGTCCTGCGCGAATACCTGGTCAAGGGCTTCGCCATGGATGACGTCCGGCTGAAACAGGCAGAGCAATGGGACTATTTCGACGAGTGGCTTGCCCGTATCCGGGACATTCGGGCCTCGGAAAAACGCTTCTACCAGAAAGTTCGCGACCTATACGCGACCGCTGTTGACTACGACAAGACGTCCAAACAAGCGCAGGCTTTTTTCAAAAAGGTTCAGAACAAGATGCTCTGGGCCGTCACGGGCAAGACCGCCGCCGAACTGATCGAAAACCGCAGCAACCCTGATGCGCTCAATATGGGCCTGACCAGCTGGAAATCTGCGATCGTGCGCAAGGGCGATGTCGGCACCGCCAAGAACTACCTTAAGGCCGCGGAAGTTGAGGAATTAAACCGCATCGTCGTGATGTACCTAGACCATGCCGAGGATCAGGCTAGACGACGCCGCCCGGTCACCATGGCCGAATGGTCGGATAGGCTTGATACTTTCCTTTCCTTCAACGAGCGCGACGTTCTGACCCATGCTGGTGGACTGCGGATGGACGTGGCCCAGAAACTGGCTGACGAGCGGTTCCTGGTGTTCGATGCCAACCGCCGCGCCGCCGAGGCGCTGGCGGAGGATGAAGCAGACATCGCTGCACTGGAGGAAATGGAGAAGTCCGCGAAGAAAGGCCGGAAGAAGAGGGTCGGCGATGCCTAAGCGAAAGAAACATCGGTATGCCCTGACCTGCCAGAAGCGTGACCTGATGCAAGAGCTGCTGAAGAGCGAATGGCGTATAAAGGCGGAGGCAAACTGATGGCACTCGGCTTCAGGCAGCATGATCCGGAGCGTGACGGCACAATTGAGGTAGAGGAGGTTCATCCAAACTTCGTAGAGGTTTACTTCGTGCCACCGGAGCACAGTCTGCTCGCGGCCAGGCTCGATCCGACGCAGGCAAGGAAATATCGGGTCAAGCTGCTGGACATCAACGGCCAGCATCAGTTCCTGACGATCCATCCGATCAGCACGTTTGGAGAAAGGTCCGACTTCCTGAAGCCAAAATATGATCAAGTGGAGCGGATCACGCTCGATCACACGGACATAGTCTTTCCGGGGTTCGACGGTGCCGTCCCAACTGAGCCTGAAGGTGTGCGCGAAGTTCTGGAATTGCTGCCCTCCGCCTTTACCAAGGACTACGCCTACGGACTCGGCTTGGCAATGCCATACCGCTTCATCATCAAAGCAGTGGAGCGGCTGTCCGATTGCACCGATATCGTCATTACAAGTGAACATGCCACGGGGCCGGACCCGAATGACAGTCAGTTCTTTAATATCTCGGAGAAAGACTTCGAAAAGGTGCGGCGCGCCATCAATAACATCGCCAACCTTGCCCGAACGGCTGCGAGCGCCGTAAAGGAAACTACGGCCCACAATATCCTTGCAGAACGGGTTGGCGGACCAATTCTTGAACCCAGTGTGGGCCGGCACCCTCTTCGAAGGCTCTTTACCGCCGCGGCGCAGGACAAGAAGGAACTGTCCCAGGACGATCAGATTGCTGTAATCGGGGCTCTGAGCGATCACGCTGCAAGCATTGCAGAAGAACAACCAGAAAAGCTCGCCAAGCTGTACGGCGACATCGAGCTCGTGACGCTGGAGGCGTTGATCAAGCGATTTGAGGGGATGCTCGGCAAGAAGCTGGTTGAGAGACGCTGGCAGGAGTTCTTCAACGAGAATCCCTTCATCCTGAACATGGCCTTCGGCTATCCCGTCATAAAAGTTCGGGGCCAGGCGTCAGTCGGCGGGAGGAAGCTGTCAGGCGATGGCGAAAAGATTACGGATTTTCTGGTCAAAAACAGCCGGACTAATAACGCGGCGATCATAGAGATTAAGACACCACAGACCGCGATCCTGAACAAAAAGCACTATCGCGATGGCATTTTCACGCCGTCGGTCGATCTATCGGGATCGATCAATCAGGCACTGGATCAGAAGTACCAGTTTCAGAAGCAGTTTGCCCAGATCAAGGACAACACGCAGCTCTATGACATCGAGTCTTATGCTGTAAATTGCTGCCTTGTCATTGGCAGGACGCCCGACGGCTACGATCGGAAGAAATCCTTCGAATTGTTCCGGCGAAATTCCAAGGACGTGGAGATCGTGACGTTCGATGAACTACTCGAAAAACTCAAACAGTTACTAGTCTTCCTGCGGTCAGCTGAAGAGCCAGCAAAACTTTAAGAATAAAGAGGAGATGCCAATGGCCAAGAAATACGTCGAGATTGCGATCGCATACGACTTCGATGGCACATTGGCGAACGGCAACATGCAGGAGCATCAGTTCCTGCCCGACATCGGTGTGACATCGAAAAAATTCTGGGAGGAGGTAAGGCGTCTGACCAAGGAGCATCAGGCCGATGAGGTCCTGGTCTACATGAACCTGATGCTACGCAAGGCAGCGGCGGCAAGCGCTCCGGTGAGACGCGAAGATTTCAAGGCACGGGGCGAGGCCATTAAGCTGTTTGAGGGAGTCGAAGAGTGGTTCGACCGCATCACCAGCTTTGGCAAGGATCATGGCGTCCGCGTTCAGCACTACCTGGTTTCGTCGGGAAATGCTGAAATCATTGCCGGCACACCGATCGCCTCGAAGTTTGCCCAAGTTTATGCATCGAAGTTCATGTTCGACGAGAACGGCGTCGCTGACTGGCCGGCGCTTGCCGTGAATTTCACAACCAAGACGCAGTATTTGTTCCGCATCAACAAAGGTGCCTTTGACCTGAGCGATAACGGCAAGGTCAATCAATTCGTTCAAAAGCGCGACAGGCCGGTTCGCTTTGAGAACATGGTTTTCATTGGCGACGGGTCGACTGACATTCCGTGCTTTCGCTTGGTCAAGGAACAGGGCGGGCTTTCGGTAGCGGTCTTCAAGCCCCACACCAAGGGCGCGCGTAGCAAGGCCGATAACTACATCAAGGACGGCAGGGTCCATTGCGTTGTCCCCGCTATCTATTCGGATGGTAGTGAGCTCGACCGCATCATCAAAGCCAACACCTCAGCTATCGCGACGCGCTCGGCACTCTCCGATCTCTGTTCGGAGGGTGTGAAATGACCTTCAACGCCGCCGAACAGCAACAGTCCCAGATTTCCGGACAACGGAATTGAACAGCAAGCTTCCACAGGTTGGCACTACTATATTTACGGTCATGTCGCGCATGGCTGCGGAGCATGGGGCGATCAATTTGTCTCAGGGTTATCCGGATTTTGATTGTCCCGAGCGATTGCGCGAGTTTGTGGCCGAGCGCCTGAACGGCGGTTGCAATCAGTATCCGCCTATGGCCGGGGTCGTGGAATTGCGCGAGCGCATTGCGGAAAAAGTAGCGGCGCATTACAGCTTTAGTGCCGATCCGGAGACTGAAATCACCGTTACTTCCGGCGCAACCGAGGCGGTGTTCGACGCGGTGCAGGCAGTGGTGCATCCGGGTGACGAAGTGATCATGTTCGACCCGGCTTACGACTGTTACGAACCCGCGGTGCAACTCGCCGGTGGCAAAGCGGTGCGCCTGCCCCTGACCCAGCCTGACTACGGTGTCGACTGGGATCTTGCGGCCGAGAACATCACCGGCCGCACTCGCTTGATCATGATCAACAGCCCGCATAATCCCTGCGGCTCGATTCTCGACGGCGCCGATCTCGACCGGCTTGCCGAGTTGATCCGGGGCAGGGATATCTTCGTGCTGTCGGACGAAGTGTACGAACACATGGTGTTCGACGGGCTTGGCCACGCAAGCGTCGCGGGCCATGAGGAATTGCGCGCGTCGAGTTTCGCGATTTTTTCCTTCGGCAAGACTTATCATGCAACGGGCTGGAAACTCGCGTATTGTGTCGCGCCTCCGGCGTTGACAGAAGAGTTTCGCAAGGTGCACCAGTTCGTCACTTTTACCAGTTCCAGTTTCGTGCAATACGCCATCGCCGATTTCATGGCCGAATGCCCCGAGCACGCGCGCGAGTTGCCGCGGTTTTATCAACGCAAACGCGATCTGTTCTGCGAGTTGCTGGCGCCGTCGCGGTTCAGCTTCACGCCCTCGGGAGGCACTTATTTCCAGTTGGCGGACTATTCGGCGATTTCCGATCTTCCCGACCGGGAATTCGTCAATTGGCTCACGCGGGAAATCGGTGTGGCCGCCATTCCGCTGTCGCCTTTCTATCGCACGCCCTCGGGCGCGCGCCACATCCGATTCTGTTTCTGCAAGGAAGACGCTACCCTTGAACGCGCGGCGGAAATCCTATGCCGCTTGTAAGGCGCAAGGTGAAAAAACCGCGAACAGATCTTGATTTTCCGGCCCTGGCCGGGCGCATCCGCGAGTGGGGCGGGGAACTCGGTTTTCAGCAAGTCGGAATTACCGACATTGATCTGGGAAGCTATCGCAGGCATCTCGAGTCCTGGCTGGAACAGCGGCATCACGGCGAGATGTCCTATATGGCGCGCCACCACAACAAGCGCTGCCATCCGGACAAGCTACATCCCGGCGCCGCGCGCATCATCAGCGTGCGTATGGACTACGACCACGTCGGCGAAAACTCGCTCGATCCCATGGCGGAAGGAGACGCTGCCTACGTCGCGCGCTACGCCCGGGGCCGCGACTACCACAAGATGATGCGGCTGCGCCTGCAGCGGCTGGCGGACCGGATCGAGCAAGAAGTGGGCAGCCATTCCTATCGCGCTTTCGTCGACAGCGCGCCGGTGCTCGAAAGGGCAATCGCGGAGAAGGCCGGGCTCGGCTGGATCGGCAAGAACACCATGCTCATCAATCCCGAGGCCGGCTCGTGGTTTTTCCTCGGTGAACTGTTTACCGACCTGCCGTTGCCGGTGGACGAGCCCGGCGGCGCCCATTGCGGCACTTGCCGCGCCTGCCTGGATGTCTGCCCCACCGGCGCTTTCACCGGCCCCAACAGCCTCGATGCGCGCAAATGCATATCCTATCTGACGATCGAATTGCGCGGGCCGATTCCGGAGGAGTTGCGCGAGCCCATGGGCAACCGGATTTTCGGCTGCGACGACTGCCAGATCGTGTGCCCCTGGAACAAGTTCGCGCGAATCTCGGCCGAGGCCGACTTCGAGCCGCGGCATCAACTCGACTCGGCTGGACTGGCGCAGCTGTTTGCCTGGACCGAAGACGAATTCAAGGAAAGAACCGCCGGCTCGGCAATCCGCCGCATCGGCTACGAATGCTGGTTGCGAAATATCGCCGTGGCGCTGGGCAATGCGCCGGCGAGCGAGGAAACCGTCTCGGCCCTGCGCGCCCGCCTCGGCCATCCCTCCGAACTCGTCGCGGAACACGTCCGCTGGGCGCTGGCCCGGCAGCAGGAGAAGGCGGACAGGTTGTCGGATTGAACCTGTTTTCGGGCGAGGCATGCCTCGCCCCTACCGTCAATCGCGGAGCATGCGCCATGAGCCGGAACATGCCGTAGGGGCGACGCATGCGTCGCCCGCTCTTAACAACCGATGAAATGGCGGCGGTAGTATTGCAGTTCGGCGACGGATTCGCGCACGTCTTCGATTGCCTTGTGGCTGCTGACCTTGCTGAAGCCGTCCAGCACTTCGGGTTGCCAGCGGCGCGCGAGTTCCTTGACGGTGCTGACGTCGAGATTGCGGTAGTGAAACCAGGCTTCGAGATCCGGCATGTAACGGGCGAGAAAGCGCCGATCCTGGCATATGGTGCTGCCGCACATGGGCGATGACCCGCGGCTGGTATGGCGCTGGCAAAAAGAAAGGGTGCGCCTTTCGGCCTCGGCCTCGTCGACCGAACTGGACCGGACCCGGTCGACCAGGCCCGACGCGCCGTGATGCGTCTGATTCCATTCGTCCATCGCTTCGAGCAGCGACTCGGGCTGGCGAATGGCGAGCACCGGACCTTCCTCGATGATTTCGAGTTGCGGGTCGGTGATGAGGGAGGCGATTTCGAGAATTCGGTCGCTGCCCGGGTCGAGCCCGGTCATTTCAAGATCGATCCAGATCAGGTTGAGATTGCTGTCCATGCGAATACTTCCAATGGAAAGTGTACTGGCGCAATTGTAACACGGCGCGGTGGCGCCCATGATTTGCGGGTGGGTGTCCCCTTGTTTCCGTAGGGGCGAGGCATGCCTCGCCCCGACATGCTGAAGGCGCACACCAGAATGACGGAGCGGGCGAATGTGCGATAATTCCGGCATGGGTGTCCCCTTTTCACATTTTTCCTCTTTTTGTCTGCCAGAGACCGGCGGCTAGCAGATGCCGGCCGGGCGCAGACTCAGCAAACAGCAGCAACGCCGCATCGCCGCGCGCATGGAAGACCGCTCCGGCGAGGAACGATCCGGAGTCATCATCAGCCATTACGGCAGGCAACTTGAAGTCGAGGACGCCTCGGGCGACGTGGTGCGCTGCCATGCCCGCGCCAATCTGCCGCAAGTCGTCACCGGCGACCGGGTAAGCTGGGCGCCGGACAACACCGAAGGCGGCGTGGTCACCGGCCTGGAACCGCGCCGCAACGAGTTCGGCCGCGCCGACACGGGCGGCCGGTTCCGGCCAATCGCCGCCAACATCGATTTCGTGCTGACGATGTTCGCCACCGTGCCGGAAACCGAAATGAGCGTGATCGACCGATACCTGGTGGCGATCGAAAACCTGGGCGTTCAATGCCTGCTCGTGCTCAACAAGATCGACCTGCCGCCGTCGAATCCGACGCTGCTGGCGCGCATGGCCGAAATCTATCGTGGACTGGACCTGGAATTGTTCGAAGTCTCGGCGCTGACCGGCGCCGGCGTCGACGCGCTCGCCAAAAGGCTCGAGGGATTGACCGCGGTAGTCGTCGGCCAGTCCGGCGTCGGCAAGTCATCGCTGCTGAACCGGCTCGGCAAGCAGCCGCTGGCCGAAGTCGGGGAACTCGACGCCTGGCGCCGCGGCGGCACCCATACCACCACGGCCGCGCGGCTGTTTCATCTACCCGGTTTCGATCTGATCGACTCGCCGGGAGTGCGTGAGTTCGGCCTGGGATATCTGCAGGCGTCCGAGGTAGTCGACGGGTTCGTCGAATTGAGGTCCCTGGCCGGACATTGTAAATTCCGCGATTGTTCGCATAGAGTCGAACCGGGCTGCGCGATACTGGCGGCCGCCGAAAACGGCGCCGTCAGCAACGAGCGGCTCCGCAGTTACACGCGGATACTCGACAGCCTGCAATGAGCGCCGGACAAGGCCGGCCGAAATCATGACCGAATCCAGCCTGCCCCTGATCGTCGAAGCGGAAGAACTCGCGCAAGCATTGCCCGAAGAAAATCTGCTGCTGGTCACCGTCTGCGGGCCGCAAGTCTATCTGGCGCATCATGTGCCCGGTTCGCTGCTGATCCAGCCGGGAGAACTCGTGTCCGGCATCGAACCCGCCACCGGCAAGCTGCCGTCCGCCGAACGTCTGAGCGAATTGTTCTCACGCGTCGGACTCACCGCGGACCGACATGTCGTCGCTATCGACGATGAAGGCGGCGGCTGGGCGGGAAGGCTGATCTGGACCCTGGACGTGCTCGGCCATACGCGCTACAGCTTCCTCAACGGTGGCGTGCTCGCCTGGGCGGGGGCGGGCCTGCCGCTGGAAAGCGGCAACCGGGAAGGGGAGGCGCGCCCTTTCGAGGCGCGAATCAATCGTTCGCCCATCGCCGACATGCAACAAGTGCTCGAACAGCTGGACGACCCGGAAAGCATCGTCTGGGATGTGCGTTCGGCCGAGGAGTATGCCGGCGTCCGCGTCACGGCGCGCCGCAACGGCCATATCCCCGGCGCGGTAAATCTCGACTGGCTGGAACTGATGGACCGGCACAGGGACCTGCGCCTGCGGCCGCTGGAAGAATTGCGCGAGCGGCTGGCGGAACTGGGCATTGAACCCGGCAGGAAGATCATCACCCATTGCCAGACGCACCACCGTTCCGGCCTGAGCTATTTCGTCGGCAAGGCGCTCGGCCTCGATATCCGCGCCTACGACGGCTCCTGGTCGGAATGGGGCAATGCCGGCGATACGCCGGTGGAAAATTGAGTCCGATGCAGCGCCTGTTCGTGCTGTTGCAATATCTGGCGCCGCAGCGCCTGCTGACCCGGGCCGCCGGCGCCCTGGCCCGCAGCGAAATACTCGCGAGCGTTTTGATCCGCTTCTTCATTCGCCGCTACGGCGTGGACATGAGCGAAGCGCGCGAGCCCGACCCGGCGGGCTATCGCAATTTCAACGAGTTTTTCACACGTGAACTCAAGCCCGGGGCACGGCCTCCGGCGAACGAGGAAGACGCCGTGCTCTGCCCCGCCGACGGCGCGGTCAGCGAACTCGGGCCGATCAGCAACGGACGGCTGTTACAGGCCAAGGGCCGTCACTTCGAATTGCAGGAACTGCTCGGCGGCGACGCCGAATTGGCAAAGGCGCTGAACGGCGGGCGGTTCATCACGATTTATCTGTCGCCCCGGGATTACCATCGGGTGCATATGCCGCTGCGGGGCCGGTTGCTGCAAACCCGGCACATTCCCGGCAAACTGTTCTCGGTGAACGAGGCGAGCACGGCGCTGATCCCCGGCCTGTTCAGCCGCAACGAACGCCTGGTCAGCGTTTTCGACGGTGGCAGGGGTCGCAAAGACAAAGATCGCGAAGACAGAGATCGCGACGATAAGGACCGCTTCGCGGTCGTGATGGTGGGTGCGATGATTGTCGCAGGGATTGCCGCGGTCTGGGACGAGCCCGGACGCGAAGGGCGCCTGCGCGCACCGGAACGGAAAATCGAAGACCGGGAACTGATTCTTGCCGCCGGTGCGGAAATGGGGCGCTTCGAACTCGGCTCCACCGTGATCCTGCTGTTCCCGCCGGGCGCGATGGAATTCGATCCCGGCCTGGCGTCGGGAGACATCGTGCGAATGGGCCGCAAAATAGGCCGGCTCGCCGATAAATACCAGGAGGAAATTCCATGACGGCGGACGAACTGAAAAAACAGGCGGCCGAAGCCGCCATGCGATATGTAGAACCGAGACTCGAGCGCGATACCGTGCTCGGCATCGGCACCGGCTCCACGGTCAATCATTTCATTGACGCCCTCGGCGATCTGCGGAGCAGCATCGACGCCGCGGTGTCGAGTTCGGAAGAATCCTCCCGCAGGCTGAAAGCCCTGGGCATCAGCGTGATCGACCTCAATACGGCGGGATCCGTCGATTTCTATGTGGACGGAGCGGACGAGGCCAATCGCCACCTGCAACTGATCAAGGGCGGCGGCGGCGCACTGACACGGGAGAAGATCATCGCCGCGGTGGCGAAGGAATTCATCTGCATAGCGGATGAATCGAAACTCGTGCCGGTGCTCGGCAAGTTCCCGCTGCCGGTGGAAGTGATTTCCATGGCGCGCAGTCACGTCGCGCGCAAAATCACGGCCATGGGCGGCGTGCCGGTTTACCGGGACGGATTCGTGACCGATAACGGCAACCGGATTCTCGACATCCACAACCTGGACTTACGCGACCCACGCAAAGTCGAGACACAGCTCGACCAGGTCACAGGCGTTGTAAGTAACGGACTGTTCGTGCGCCGGGCGGCTGACCGGCTATTGCTGGCCGGGACGCAAGGCATACGTACCTTGCTCCCCGAAGCCTGATCTCGAACTGAAACGAACCCACCGGCTCGGGCGAGCCGGTTCGCTAATCGCCCCGAAGGGCTTAAAGCGGTGTTACGTTTTCCGCCTGTGGGCCTTTCTGACCCTGGCTGACCTGCATGGTGACCTTTTGACCCTCATGCAGCGTTCTGCGACCGGCGCCGTTTATGGCGCTGAAGTGAACGAAGACATCCTTGCCTTCCTGACGCTCAATGAAACCGAAACCTTTTTCGTCATTGAACCACTTAACCGTACCTTCGACTGTCTCTGACATATCTATCTCTTGTTCCAAAAATTTGCATTCCGCTGTAGCGGAATCGTTTCTTTCCCTTGCATGTTGTACGCAGGGAAAACCCTCCCCCGGACCAATCCTGCAATCATGCAAGGCCCTTTATACTTAAAATGCCCTGTCCGGGGCAGGGAATTATGGCAACGAATTGTTACAGCGGCCGCATTCTACAGGATAAATCACTCGAATTGGTGATCAATTACCTATGTTTTTCCAAACATCGAGTCCGACAGCGCACGAAATACCGGATCGCGATATTCGGGAGACTCGTTTACCAGGTGGTGACGGGCCCCGGGAATCAGCACTTCTTTCGTGGCGGGAAACTTCGCGCGGATGGCCGGCAGATTGAACTTCCAGTCGACGGTGTCGTCCCCGGTACCCTGGATAATCGTCAGCGGCGCCGGATTCGGGGCCGCCCCGGTGAACCGATTTCCGTAGTCGAACATTGCCCCGATCCAGCTTCGGGGTATGCGCGAACTTTGCAGTTCGTCCTTGTGCCGCAGAAAATCGAGAAATTCCCGGTCGTGGCTGCTTTCCGCGAACAGCCGCGGCGTGCCGTCCACGAACCAGCCGCTGAGCAGGTAGGCCAGCCGGCTCCGGTGATGGCGCAAGATACGCACCAGGGGCGCGAGCAAGCCGACGCCTTCAAGCGCATGGGTCTCCATCAGCCGATGATGCAATATGGAATCCATCAGGACCGCCCCGCCGGTACTCTGGCCGACGGCGAACCAGGGCCGCGGGAGTTGCTGCTCGCCGGCCAGCACAAGCGCCCGGGCAAGCGCATCGCAATAACGCTCGAAATTGTCCACGCCGCCCATTTCCCCGCTGGACAGTCCATGTCCGGGCAGGTCTAAGACGAAGGCCGCATAGCCCTGTTCAAGGCACCATCCGATCGGATGGCGGTAAATGCCGGCATGATCGAGATAGCCGTGCAACAGAAAGATCGTTCCTCGCGGCGACGGCGGCGCGAAATATTGCGCGACGAGTCGCTCGCCGCCCCCGTCGAATGCGCCGAGACTATGGTGAATCGGCTTGCCGCCGCTCGCGAAGCGCAGGCCGTAATGATCGAGATAGGCCCGCGGCAACCCGCTCTCCGGCGCCGCCGCGCAACATTGCAGCGGCGGCGCCGAATCGCGCAGTTCGCTTGCGTCCGAAAGGCTGAACATGCAACCTCAGGCGCTGGCGTAGCGGACCGACATTTCCTCCAGATTGTATATCTTGCCGATGCGGTCGATCATGCCGGCGCAGCCGAACGATTCGAGCCGGGCCTTCACGATGTCGCGCATGGCGTGCATTGTCGGCGTGAGGAATTTACGCGGATCGAATTCGGATGGATTCTCCGCCATGAAACGACGCACGGCGCCGGTTGAGGCAAGCCGCAAATCGGTATCGATATTGACCTTGCGTACGCCATGGCGAATGCCTTCCTGGATTTCCTCCACCGGTACGCCGTAGGTTTCGGGGATTTCGCCGCCAAATTCGTTGATCACTTCGAGCCAGTCCTGGGGCACGGACGAAGAACCGTGCATGACCAGGTGCGTGGACGGAATCTTGGCGTGAATCTGCTTGATGCGGTCGATGGCGAGGATGTCCCCCGTGGGCGGCCGGCTGAACTTGTAAGCGCCATGGCTCGTGCCGACGGCGATGGCGAGCGCGTCCACGTTGGTGGCTTTCACGAAATCCTCGGCTTCCTGCGGGTCGGTGAGCATTTGCGCCATGGTCAAAACGCCCTCGGCGCCGATGCCGTCTTCCTCGCCGGCCATGCCGGTCTCGAGCGAGCCGAGACAACCGATCTCGCCTTCCACCGAAACGCCGCAGGCGTGGGCCATTTCCACCGCCTGACGCGTAACGCGGACGTTGTATTCGAAATCCATCGGCGTCTTGCCGTCTTCGCCCAGCGAGCCGTCCATCATCACCGACGAGAAGCCGAGCTGGATCGAGCGCTGGCAGACCGCCGGAGAAACGCCGTGATCCTGGTGCATGACGATGGGGATATGCGGAAATTCCTCCAGCGCGCCCTGGATCAGGTGCCGCAGAAAGTTCGACCCCGCGTATTTTCGCGCTCCCGCCGAGGCTTGCAGGATGACCGGGCTGCCGACCGCGTCCGCCCCTTCCATGATGGCCCGCACCTGTTCCAGGTTGTTTACGTTGAATGCGGGAACTCCGTAGTCGTTCTCGGCCGCGTGGTCGAGCAGTTGTCGCAAGGTGATAAGGGCCATTTTTACTCCTGGTTGTTGAAAGTCTGTAGAACTGGTGCTGGTTTGGCTGCCGTCCGCCCGGCGAGCGCGGTTACGGCGGGAAGCGTCACGCCTTGTACGGCTTCGAGAAAAGCGCCGCCTCCGGTAGAGATATAGGAAACCCCGGCCGCCACGTCAAATTGATCGATGGCGGTGACGGTCTCGCCACCGCCGGCGAGACTGAAGGCGGGGCTGCGCGCGACGGCGCGGGAAATCTGTTCGGTGCCCGCGGCGAAGGCCGGAAATTCGAAAACGCCCATGGGGCCGTTCCAGATGATCGTGCCCATGGACTCGATCAGCGCCGCATAGCGGGCCGCGCTTTCCGGTCCGATATCGAGAATCAACTCGTCCTCAGTGACATCAGCCGCCGGTTTGATCACGGCCTCGGCGCCGGCGTCGAATTCCCTGGCCACGCGTACGTCCACGGGCAGGGGAATATCGACTTTGTCCATCAGCTCGCGGGCGGTTTCGACAAGATCGGCTTCATGCAGCGATCGTCCCACCGGATAACCCGCCGCGAGCAGAAATGTATTGGCAATGCCGCCGCCGAGAAGCAGATGGTCGGCGAGGGTCGAAAGATTGCGCAGCAATTCGAGCTTGCCGGAAACCTTGGCGCCGCCGACGATGGCGAGCAGCGGCCGTTTCGGCTCGCGCATGGCGCGGCCGATGGCGTTAAGTTCCTGCGTGAGCAGCGGACCGGCGCAGGCTTCGTCGGCATGCCGCGCGACGCCGGCGGTGCTGGCCTGGGCGCGATGGGCGGTGCCGAAGGCGTCCATGACGAAGACGTCGCAAAGCGCGGCGTAACGCTGCGCGAGTTCATCGCTGTCGGACTTCTCGCCCGCGTTGGCGCGCACGTTCTCCAGAAGGCAAACCGGCGCATCGGGCAATGCCGCGCCGGGTTCCAGATAGTTTTCTACCAGCGGGACCGCCGCACCGAGTATTTTCGACAGGTGCGCGGCCACGGGTTTCAGAGAGAATTCCGGCTGTGCGGAAATCGCCACGCCCTCGCTGGGCCGGCCGAGATGGGACAGGATCAGCACCCGGGCGGCGCCGCCCGCACGGGCCGCCTCGATCGAGGGAAGCGCGGCGCGGATACGGCTGTCATTGACGACCTCGCCCTCGTTCAGGGGCACATTGAGGTCCTCCCGGATCAGCACGCGCTTGCCGGTCAGATCGAGCTGATTCATCCGCAAGGGAGATTCGGTCATGGGAAGTTGCATTTCACGGTCTATGGGTATGCAAGTACTGGGCCACGTCCAGCATACGATTGGCATAGGCCCATTCGTTGTCGAACCAGACGAATACCTTGACCAGGCCGGCGATTTCCCGGGTCTGTTCGAGGTCGACCACCGCCGACCTCGGATCGTGATTGATGTCGCAGGACGCCAGCGGCTCGCGAGTATATCCCAGAACGTTTGCCGGCAGTTTGCTCGATTGGCGAATAATCGTGTCGTTCACCTCCGCGGCATCGGCGGCGCGGGCGAAGCGCAGGCTGATGTCCATCGCGGACACATTCACCGTCGGCACCCGGATCGCCCGGGCTTCGAGCTTGCCGGCAAGACCCGGCAAAATGCGGGTAATGCCTTTCGCGAGCGCGGTGTCCACCGGGATGATCGATTGCATGGCGCTGCGGGTCTTGCGCAGGTCGGAATGGTGGAAACTGTCGATTACCGGCTGGTCGTTCATCGCCGAATGGATCGTCGTGATCGCGCCTGCCTCGACGCCGAAGGCGTCGTCGAGCACTTTCAGCACGGGCACGATGCAATTCGTCGTGCAAGAAGCGTTCGACAGTACTTTCGCATCCAGGGGAATGTTTTCGTGATTGACGCCATAGACGATGGTGAAGTCAACGTCGCTTTGCGCCGGCTGCGAGAAAAGCACCCGTCTAGCGCCCCGGCCCACAGCCCCGCCTTCAAAAGAGCCGAGATGCTGCCGGGCGGTGACGACATCGTGGAAGGCGCCGCTGCATTCCATCACCAGGTCGACCTCGGGCCAGCGCAGGGCGGCGACATCCGGCTCGTTGAGCAACTCGATGACATCGCCCTCAATATGCAGATTGCCGTCCACGAGTTCCACTTCGCCCGGAAAACGGCCATGGGTGCTGTCGTAACGGGTCAGATGCGCCATGGTGGCCGGGTCGGCGACATCGTTCACGGCGACGACGCGCAAGCCGTTGCGGCGGCCGGCCTCGTAAGCCGCGCGCAGCACACAGCGGCCGATGCGGCCGTATCCGTTGATTGCGACTCTCAGTGTCATTGGCGGTATTGAAGAATCAGTCGATGAGCGAACGCGCCGCCTCGGCGACCCGCTCGGCGGTAAAGCCGAAATGCTCCATCAGAACGCCGCCGGGAGCGGATTCGCCGAATGTGGTCATGCCGACCACGCAGCCTTCCAGGCCGACGAACTTGCGCCAGTAATCAACCGCGCCCGCCTCGACGGCAACGCGCCTGCGAACGCTCGCGGGCAGCACCGATTCGCGCCAGCTTTCGTCCTGCCGCTCGAACACGTCGACACTGGGCAGGGAAACCAGGCGCGCGGCAAGGCCTTCTTCCTGCAATGCGCGCACCGCATCGGCGCTGACGCCGACCTCGGAGCCGGTGGCGATGACCAGGACTTCAGGCTCGCCTTCGCAGTCCACGAGTACATAGCCGCCGCGGGCGATGGCGTCAAGTTGCTCGTCTTCGCGCTGCTGATGCGGGATGGCCTGACGGGTGAAAACAAGCGCGGTAGGGCCCTCCCGGCGTTCGATGGCGGCCTGCCAGGCGACAGCGGCTTCGACGCTGTCGCAGGGCCGCCAGACCGAGAGATTCGGCGTCGTGCGCAGATTCGTCAATTGCTCGACCGGCTGGTGGGTCGGCCCGTCTTCGCCCTGGCCGATGGAATCGTGGGTATAGACCAGGATATTGCGCTGTTGCATCAGCGCCGACATGCGCACGGCGTTGCGCGCGTATTCCATGAACATGAGGAAAGTCGCGCAATAGGGAATGAAGCCGCCATGCAAGGCGATGCCGGTGGAAATTGCGGTCATGCCGAATTCACGCACACCGAAATAGATGTAATTGCCGTCGGGCGTGTCGGCGATCGAGCGGCTGCCCGACCACAAGGTCAGGTTGGATCCGGTCAGGTCGGCGGAGCCGCCGATGAGTTCGGGCAACTGGGCGCCGTATTCCTCCAGGCAGCCCTGGGAGGCCTTGCGGCTCGGGATGTTCGCGCCTTCGCTCTGCAGCCGCCTGGCGTATTCCCGCGCGCGCTCGGCGAAATCGCCATGCAATTCGCCTTTCATGCGGCGCACGAATTCCAGCGCGAGTTCGGGATATTCCTCCTCGTAAATGACGAGTTTTTCCTTCCAGGCGGTTTCCGCCATGAAGCCCTTTTCGGTGGCGTTCCAGGCTGTGAGAATTTCTTCCGGCACAAAAAACGGCGCGTGGGGCCAGCCGAGTTCGGTCCGCGCGGCCTTGACTTCGTCTTCGCCGAGCGGCGAGCCATGGGTGGCGGCGGTGCCTTGCTTGGTAGGCGCGCCGAATCCGATGATCGTGCGGCAGCGAATCATGCTCGGTCTGGCGGTTTCGGCCTGGGCCGCCAGGATTGCCTGACTGATCGCTTCGGTATCGTGGCCGTCGATTTCCTGCGTATGCCAGCCGTAGGATTCGAAGCGTTGCATCGTGTCCTCGGAAAACCAGGGCTCGACTTCGCCGTCGATGGAAATGCCGTTGGCGTCGTAGAACACGATCAGCTTGCCGAGGCCGAGAGTTCCCGCGAGCGAGCAGACTTCATGGGAAACGCCTTCCATCAGGCAGCCGTCACCGGCGAAGACGTACGTGTAATGATCGACCAAGTCGTGGTCGGGGCGGTTGAACTGGGCCGCGAGGGTCTTTTCGGCTATGGCCATACCGACGGCGTTGGCAAGCCCCTGGCCGAGGGGGCCGGTAGTGGTTTCGACGCCGGGGGTATAGCCGTATTCGGGGTGGCCGGGAGTCATCGAGTGCAATTGGCGGAACTGCCGGATTTCGTCCATGGGCAACTGGTAGCCGCTCAGATGCAACAACGAATAGATCAGCATCGAGCCGTGACCGTTGGACAGCACGAAGCGGTCCCGGTCGAACCATTGGGGATGGCCGGGATTGTGCTTGAGAAAATCGTTCCAGAGCACTTCGGCGATGTCCGCCATGCCCATGGGCGCACCCGGATGCCCCGATTTTGCCTTCTGGACGGCGTCCATGCTCAGCGCGCGGATTGCGTTGGCGAGTTGCCTTCGCGGCAAGGCCTGCTCGGCCATCGACAAACTCCCGTTCTTACCGTGTTTTTACGGGCGGCTATTGTCCCGCAGTTGCGCCCGGGATGCCAGTGGCCACGGGCGGGCGACGCATGCGTCGCCCCTACAGCGTCGCAAACGGTACACAAGACTGATTTCCAGTCACGGCTTCGGGAAATCGTAGGGGCGAGGCATGCCTCGCCCGCGCCCTTCCCCATACATCAAAATATTTTGATAAAAGATTGAAGCAGGGCTTGAATACTGCTATCGTTTGCTCCCAATTTGCCTATCTGAACCCGCAATGAGTTCCATACCCGCTTCGATATTGTATGAGAGCGGACCGCGACCGGTCGCAGAACCGCTGCTCACCCTCACCGCGCTGCACAAGGCGCTGGCGGACAGTCTGCGCCTGCAGATCCTGCGTCTGCTAAAAAGCGAATCTTTCAGCGTCCTCGAATTGTGCCGCATTCTCGACATTCGCCAATCGGCGCTGAGTCATCATCTCAAGATTCTGTTGCAGGCGGGCCTGTTGTCGACGCGCCGCGAAGGCACTTCGATTTTCTACCGGCGCGCGCTGGTGAACGATCACGTCGATTTTGCCGAGAGCCGCCGACCTATCCTCGAAGCGATCGACACATTGCCCATTTCGACTTCACAAAACCGCAAGATCCGGCAGATTCAGCAGGAGCGGGCGCTGTCCTCCCTGCAGTTCTTCCGCCGCAACGCCGACAAGTTCCGCGAGAAACAGGGCTTGATCGTCGCCCACGATCAATACGCCGCCAGCTTGCACGACGCGATCGCCGGGCTTGGCCTCGACCGTCAGGCCCGGGTGCTGGAAGTCGGACCGGGCGAGGGCCAGATGCTGGCCGAGCTCGCGGAACGCTTCCAGCGCCTGACCGCGCTGGACAATTCGCCCGACATGCTCGAGAAGGCGCGCGCGACCATCGCCGCGGCCGGGCACGAGGATGTCGAATTCCTGCTTGGCGAAACACGTTCGGTAACGGACCGGCAGTTCGATCTGATCATCTTCGAAATGGTGCTGCACCATATTCCTTCTCCGGCAATGACGATCAAGGATTGCGCGCGCCTGCTGGCGCCTTCAGGAACTTTGCTGATCTGCGATCTGACCCGGCACGACCAGGACTGGGTGCGTGAATCCTGCGGCGATCTGTGGCTGGGATTCGATACCGACGATCTGCACGACTGGGCCGACCAGGCGGGCCTGGAAGACCAGCAGGGCTCCTTCCTCGGACTGCGCAACGGCTTCCAGATCCAGATGCGGATGTTCAGCAAGAAAAGGGACGCTCGTCCCAAGTAACAAATCAGGGAAAGGTGACCATATGACAGACACGAGCCTGTTTACTTCCGAATCGGTGTCCGAAGGCCATCCGGACAAGATGGCGGACCAGATTTCGGACGCGGTGCTCGATGCCTTGCTGAGCCAGGATCGCAATGCCCGGGTCGCTTGTGAAACCCTGGTCAAGACCGGCATGGTGCTGCTGGCCGGCGAAATCAGCAGTTCCGCGGTGATCGACGTGGATACGGTCGTGCGCGGCGTCGTACGCGAAATCGGCTACACCAGCGCCACGCTCGGCTTCGACAGCGAAGCCTGCGCGGTGCTCAACGCCCTCGGCCATCAATCGCCCGATATCGCCATGGGCGTGGACGAATCCGAACTGAAGGAGCAGGGCGCCGGCGACCAGGGCCTGATGTTCGGCTACGCCACCAACGAAACCGACGTGCTGATGCCGGCCCCGATAACCTACTCGCATCGGCTCATGCGACAGCAGGCCAAGGTCCGCAAGAACGGAACCCTGCCCTGGCTGGGCCCGGACGCGAAAAGCCAGCTCAGCTTCCGCTATCGGGACGGCCGCCCGACCAGCATCGAAACCGTAGTCGTCTCCACACAGCACTCCGAAGACATTTCCCTGCAGCAGGTGCGGGAAGCGGTCATCGAAGAGATCGTCAAGCCGGTATTGCCGCCGGAATGGCTCGATGAAAACACGCGTTACCTGATCAATCCGACCGGACGTTTCGTTATCGGCGGCCCCCACGGCGATTGCGGCCTCACCGGACGCAAGATCATCGTCGACACTTACGGCGGAGTCGCCCGCCACGGCGGCGGCGCCTTCTCCGGCAAGGACCCTTCCAAGGTCGACCGTTCGGCGACCTACGCGGCGCGCTACGTGGCCAAGAACCTGGTGGCGGCCGGCATCGCAGAGCGTTGCGAGGTCCAGGTTTCCTACGCCATCGGCGTGGCGGAGCCTACTTCGATCAGCGTGCAGACCTTCGGCACCAGCCGGATTTCCGAGGCGCGGATCATCGAACTGATCGGCGCGCATTTCGAACTGCGGCCCAAGGGACTGATCGAGCAACTCGACCTGTTGCGGCCGATTTATCGCCAGACCGCCAGCTTTGGACATTTCGGACGAACCGAGCCTGATTTCAGTTGGGAGCGGACCGACCTGGCGGAAGCGCTGCGCTACGAGGCCGGCCCCAAGGCCCGGGCAAGCAGCCGGTAAGGATGGGAGAGGAAAACGTTATATGAACAATCTGATGATCAAGCGGCAGGAGCGTCTGCGCCAGGACTTCAAGGTGGCGGACATTTCCCTGGCCGACTTCGGCCGGCGCGAAATCAGCCTGGCTGAAACCGAAATGCCGGCGCTTATGGCATTGCGCCGACGCTACGCCGCGGACAAGCCGCTGGCAGGGGCGAAGATTCTCGGCTGCCTGCACATGACGGTACAGACCGCGGTGCTGATCGAAACGCTGATGGCGCTCGGCGCCGAAGTACGCTGGTCGTCCTGCAACATCTTCTCGACCCAGGATCACGCGGCCGCCTGCATGGCCGCCGAAGGCGTCGCGGTTTACGCCTGGAAGGGCCAGACCGAAGAAGAAGGCTCCTGGTGCATCGAACAGACGATCCTCAAGGACGGCAAGCCCTGGGAAGCCAACATGGTGCTCGACGACGGCGGCGACCTCACCGCCATGTTGCACGAAAAATATCCCGCGGTGCTCGACGGCGTGCATGGCGTCACCGAGGAAACCACCACCGGCGTGCATCGCCTGCAGGAAATGCTCGAGGCGGGGCAGCTCAAGGTGCCAGCGATCAATGTCAACGATTCGGTCACCAAGTCCAAGAACGACAACAAGTACGGCTGCCGCCACAGTCTCAACGACGGCATCAAGCGCGGCACGGACATGCTGCTCGCCGGCCGCCACGCCCTCGTTATCGGCTATGGCGACGTCGGCAAGGGTTCGGCCCAGAGCCTGCGCCAGGAAGGCATGATCGTGAAGATCGCCGAAGCCGATCCGATCTGCGCCATGCAGGCCTGCATGGACGGCTTCCAGGTCGTTTCGCCTTACATCGACGGCGTCAATGCCGGCCGGCTCGAAGCGATCAACGAGGATCTGCTCGGCGGTCTCGACCTGATCGTGACCGCTACCGGCAACACCGATGTCTGCAACCGTTTCATGTTGCAGAAACTCAAGGCCGGCGCGGTGGTCTGCAATATCGGCCATTTCGACAACGAGATCGACACCGCCTATATGCGCGAGCACTGGGAATGGCACGAAGTCAAACCCCAGGTGCATCGCATTTTCCGCCGCGGCGAGAAGCATCCCGAGGACTACCTGATCCTGCTGTCCGAAGGCCGGCTGATCAATCTCGGCAACGCCACCGGCCATCCTTCCAGGGTCATGGACGGCTCTTTCGCCAACCAGGTGCTCGCGCAGATTCATCTGTACGAACGCCGATTCGCCGAACTGCCGGCGGACTCGCGCGAGATCACCCTGACCGTGTTGCCGAAGTCTCTCGACGAAGAGGTGGCGGCGCTGATGGTCGAAGGTTTCGGCGGCGTGGTGACCCGGCTGACCCCGGAACAGGCCGAATACATCGGCGTTTCCGCGCAAGGTCCGTTCAAGCCCGAAAGCTACCGCTACTAGGCAGGCGCCGAAGGCTATTTCCATGGCATCCGTGGCGCCACAATTCAGCGTCGAGTTCTTTCCGCCCCGGACCGAAACAGGCCGAGGCAAACTCGACCGGGTTCACGAGGAACTCGTCGCGCTCGGCCTGAATTTCTTTTCGGTCACTTACGGCGCCGGGGGCTCGACCAAGGAAGGCACCAGGAGTATCGTGCTCGACTACAGCGCGGCGGGCTCGGAAGTCGCCCCGCATCTGTCGAGCACGGGCCAGGATCTCGATGTCGTCGGCGGGCTGCTGAACGATTATCGCGCCGCCGGCATCGACCGGCTCGTGGTCTTGCGCGGAGACACTCCTCCCGGCCGGAAGAACGCGGCGCCGAAATTCTTCGCCCAGGACCTCGTCGAATTCGTACGCCGGCATTCCGGCGATCATTTCCACATCAAGGTAGCCTGCTATCCGGACCTTCACCCGGAGACTCCCAACTATGCGCAGGAGATCAAGTACTTCCGGAAGAAAATCGAAGCCGGCGCCAATGCGGCCATCACCCAGTACTTTTACAATGCGGAATCGTATTTCCGCTTCGTCGATTCCTGCCGGGAGGCCGGAGTCGACGTGCCTATCGTGCCGGGCATCATGCCGATCACCAATTTCGACAGGTTGAGCGCTTTTTCCGCCAAGTGCGGCGCCAAGATTCCGGAATGGCTGGCTCGCCGGCTCGCCGGATTCGGCGACGATCAGGCAGGCCTGCGCCGGTACGGTGACGAGGTCGTCAGCCAACTCTGCGACAGCCTGCTCAAGGGCGGCGCTCCCGGCCTGCATTTCTATTCACTGAATCAGGCGGGACCGGTGCGCAGGATCTGGGAAAACCTCGGCCTTTCCGGCGATCGCTGATCCAGCAGGCCGCAGCCATGCGCCATACCCGATTGCATTGCGAATCTTCCCTGGGCGAAGACATCGCCTTGCGCCTCGACGGCGATGCCGCCCACTATCTGGGCAATGTGCGGCGCCTGCGACAGGGGCATTGCGTACACGTCTTCAACGCCGACGACGGCGAATTCGTCGCCTGCATCGAGCAACTGGCTAAAAAGCACGCTGAACTGAGAGTGGGCAGGAAGTTGCGTGAGCCGGAGGCGCCCCGGCTCGAGATCGAACTTTGCCTGGGGCTCTCCCGCGGCGACCGCATGTCCTGGGCGATCCAGAAATCCACCGAACTCGGCGTCAGCCGCATTACTCCCTTCTTCAGCGCCCGCGGCGAAGTGAAACTGTCCCGCGACCGTTCCGCGAATCGGGTGGAGCATTGGCGCCGGGTCGCGGTCAGCGCCGTGGAACAATCCGGCGGCTTTTGCGTTCCCGACTTTAGCGATCCGCTGGCGCTCGACCAGGTGCTGCAGGCGCCCGCGCAGACCGATTGCGCGCGCTTGCTGTTCGACCCGTCCGGCGGCGCCGGTCTGCCCGATTCACTACCGGGGAATCGCCTGCAGATCGTCACCGGTCCCGAAGGCGGCTTCGCCGAACCGGAGCTGAAACTCGCCGCGCGTTGCGGCTATTCGATTATCGCCCTCGGCCCACGCATCCTGCGCACCGAGACCGCCCCGCTGGCGGTGCTGGCGATCCTGCAGCATCGCTACGGCGACATGGCCTAGCCTTCACAAACGAAAAAAACGGCGCCCCCGTTGCCGGGAGCGCCGCTGGTGGGAGAACAGCGAAGTTCGTTGCCGGTACTGCTTACTGGGTAACGAACTCCGGATAAGCTTCCATGCCGCATTCGGCGAAATCGACGCCTTCTTCTTCTTCCTCGTCGGATACCCGGATTCCCATGGCCGCCTTGAGTGCGAACCAGACGACGAAGCTGAAGGCGAATACCCAGCCCATGATCGTCAGCATGCCGATCAACTGGCCCATGAAGGTGGCGTCCGGGTCGGACAACAACACGGCGAAGATACCGAAGATGCCGACGGTGCCATGCACCGAGATCGCGCCGACCGGGTCGTCGATCCTCAACTTGTCGAGCGTGACGATGCTCGCGACGACGATGACGCCGCCCATGGCGCCGATGATCGTGGCAATCAGCGGCGTCGGATCGGCCGGCTCGGCGGTGATGGCGACGAGCCCGGCGAGAGCGCCGTTGAGCGCCATGGTCAGGTCGGCCTTGCCGAACCAGAGCCGCGCCATGATCAGCGCGGCGATTAATCCGCCCGCCGCCGCCGCATTGGTGTTCAGGAACACGTTGGCGACCTCGTTGGCGACGCCGATGCCGCCGAGTTTCAGGGTCGAGCCGCCGTTGAAGCCGAACCAGCCCATCCACAGAATGAAGGTGCCAAGGGTGGCCAATGGCAGATTGGCGCCGGGAATCGCGCGGGTCTCGCCGCGCCGGCCGTATTTGCCCTTGCGAGGTCCGAGCAGTATCACCCCGGCCAGCGCCGCCGTGGCGCCCGCCAGGTGCACGATGCCCGAGCCCGCGTAGTCGCTGTAGTCGAGGCTGTACAGTCCGAAGACCGAATTGCCGCCCCAGGTCCAGCTCCCCTCGAATGGGTAGATGATGCCGGTCATGACCACTGCGAAGGCCAGGAAGGCCCAGAGTTTCATGCGCTCCGCGACCGCGCCGGAAACGATCGACATTGCGGTGGCGACAAACACCACCTGGAAGAAGAAATCGCTGGCGCCGGAATAGACCGCGCCACCATCGAATCCCACTTCGGCCGACTCGGCCAGCACGCCGGCAATGGCCGCGTCGTTCATTTGCAACGTTGTCGTGACCCCGGACAGGAAATAACCGCCGCCGTACATGATCTGGTAGCCGCAGATGAGATACATGGTGCAGGCCACCGCGAACAGGGCGACATTCTTGGTCAGAATCTCGGTTGTGTTCTTGGAGCGGACGAGCCCGGCTTCGAGCATCGAGAAGCCGGCGGCCATCCACATCACCAGGGCGCCGCAGATCAGGAAGTAGAAGGTGTCCAATGCATACTGCAATTCAAAAATCTGGTTTTCCACGTGTCTGTTCCTCCAATAGGAATCCCGCCTAGACGGCGGAATCTCCGGTTTCTCCGGTGCGAATGCGCAGAACCTGGTCGAGACTGGTCACGAAAATCTTTCCGTCGCCGATCTTGCCGGTCCGGGCCGTAGATGTGATGGCTTCGAGCGCCTGATCGAGCAGCCCGTCGGTTACGGCAACTTCCAGTTTCACCTTGGGCAGGAAATCAACGACGTATTCCGCGCCCCGGTACAACTCGGTGTGGCCTTTCTGTCTGCCGAAGCCCTTGACTTCGGTGACCGTAATTCCCTGCACCCCGATTTCGGATAGAGCTTCACGCACGTCATCCAGTTTGAATGGCTTGATAATCGCCGTGACTAACTTCATCTTGTCGTTCCTCGTTTTCAAGCATTTCGGGTGGTCAGTGTTCTGGACACTGCGCTGCCTTCCATGCAGACTCCGTGCCAGAAACAATTTTTCTTTTTATTTCAGCCAATTACAGAAAAATCAGCCGTCAGGACCATAAAACCGCAAACAACCAGAGTCAGTCACCAGGCAATTTCCCGGTGCATTCCTGCACCAGAACAATGCAGACATCCGGGCCCCACGCGGGCGAGGCATGCCTCGCCCCTACAGGAGGCGCAGGATGTATGGGATTGCCCTCGCCCCTACAGGGGGCGCAGGATGAATGGGATTGCCCTACCGGGTTTGGGAGGCTGTAGGGGCGACGCATGCGTCGCCCGCGGACGTGACTGGATGCTAGAATGCTCGTCCCTTTCTTCTTGCGGGGTTGGTGATGCGGGATCGGGATTTGTTGGGGGAGATTAGTGGGCGGTTGACCGGGTTGTTGCAGTCCGGGGGGGCGGCTGCGAGTGACTTGCGGGGGAAGATCGAGGAGCAGTTGCGCGATGGCGTGGCCGAGTTGTCCGCTATTGATCGCGAGGAGTTCGACGCCCAGGTGCGTGCGCTTGAGCGCGCCGAAGAACGTATTCAGGCGCTTGAAGAGACTGTCGCCGAACTTGAGCGCCGCCTTGCCGGCGAGGATGCTCCCTCAGCGGAGTAACGAGCGTAGTATTCGGCAGCGGCGGTAGCCGACGGCTTCCAGCAGATGATGTTTGCGGATTTCCTCGCTGCCTTCGAGGTCGGCGATCGTGCGCGCCATGCGCAGGATTCGATGCGCCGCCCGGGCCGAAAGCGATAATTGCTCCATGATTTCCGCCAGCCAGCGTTTCAGTTTCGGGCTCAGGCGGCACATTTTTTCCAGTTCTTCTCCGCGCAATTCGCTGTTGAGCGCGCCCGAGCGGCCTCGCTGCAATTCGCGGCAGGCGCCCACCCTATTACGCAGAATCTCCGGCGAGAACGGGTCAGCCGGCGGCGGTTCATCGAGCAATTCGGCATGTGACAGCGCCGGTACTTCGATGATGATGTCGAGGCGGTCGAGCAAAGGTCCGGAAATGCGGCCTAGATAGCGGTCGATGCGGTCCTGGCTGCAGCGGCATTCGTTGCGCGTATCGCCGGCGTATCCGCAGGGGCAGGGATTCATGGCGGCGACGAGCTGGAAGCGCGAGGGGAAACGCAGCCGGTAATTCGCGCGGCTGATGGTGATTTCGCCCGATTCCAGCGGCTCGCGCAAAGTCTCGAGTACGCTGGGCTTGAACTCGGTCAACTCGTCCAGAAACAGCAGGCCGCGATGGGCCAGGCTGATCTCGCCCGGCTGGGCCTTGCTGCCGCCGCCAACGAGCGCCGGGACCGTGGCGCTGTGATGCGGTGCGCGCACCGGCCGGCAAAACCAGGACGGACATTGGCCGCGCACATTGCTCACCGAACGAATCGAAGCCACTTCCATCGCTTCCGCCGCGTCGAGCGGCGGCAGCAGACGCGACAGCGAATTGGCAAGCAAGGTCTTGCCGCTGCCGGGAGGGCCGATCATCAACAGATTGTGATTCCCCGCCGCCGCCACCAGCAGAGCCCGCTTGGCGGACTCGTGGCCGCGGATCAGGTCGATTCCACGATGGCACAGGCAAGGAGGCGACGCCTCCTCCGGGTCGGGCCGGGCGAGGTCGCTGTCCTGCGTCAGATGGACGACGTATTCGACCAGGCTTGCCGCGGTGCGCGATCCCTCGTAGCCGACCAGGTTCATTTCCCCGCGATTGGCGGCGGGCAGCACGATCATGCGCTGCTCCCGGGCCGCCGCCCGGATCGAGGGAATCATTCCGAACACCTTGCGCAGGCCGCCCCCCAGGGCGAGTTCGCCAAGCAACTCGACCCCGGCCAGCTTGCGGCAGTCAACTTGGCCGGAAGCGGCGAGAATGCCCATGGCGATGGCGAAATCGTAGCGCCCCCCGGTCTTGGGCAGATCGGCCGGGGCCAGATTCACCGTGATGCGCTTGGCGGGAAATTCGAGCCCCGAATTGAGAATGGCGCTGCGGACCCGATCCTTGCTTTCGCGCACCGCGGTTTCCGGCATGCCGACGATGGCGAAACCCGGCAGGCCGCTTGAGATATGGATTTCAACGGTTACCGTGAGGGCCTCGACGCCGAGCACCGCCCTGGAATGAATAATTGCAACAGACATGACAACTTCGATCCGAATAGTTCGAAGCCATAGTCATAGGTCGGTTTTAAAGAAAATGCCTAATTGGCGATGAAAAGAGCGGCTCATCCCTGAGCCGCGTGGGAGATCGGTCAGGTTGGGCTGACTTACTCGCTCGATTCGAGCATGAATTCGACGATGGCGCGCAATTCCTCAGGCGTGCAATCGAAACACAGACCTTTTGGCGGCATGGTGCCGATGCCGGTGACGGTGCTTTCCACTATCGCGTCCAGGCCTTTTTCTTCGAGGCGCGGCGCCCATTCCCCGGCGTTGCCGGGCCCGACCCGGGGCGCACCGGCGGCGCCGGTGCTGTGACAGGCGAAACAGGCGGCCATGTAGCGCGCTTCAGGGTCGAAGCCATCGCTGATCTGGGCCAGTTGCACGCCCCCGGCGCCGGGTTCGGCGCTGCTGAGCGATATCGCCGGCAGCGCCGCAAGGGAAAGACTGATCAGGTACTTCATTTCAGTGGAACTATTGTTCCAGGCTCACCATGTACTGCGACAGTTCCCACAACTGATCGTCGGTGCAGGTCATGCACAGGCCCTTGGGCGGCATGGCGTTGAGGCCCCGGTTCATGATCTCGATGATTTCCTCGCGCCCTTTTTCCATGCGCGGACCCCATGCTTCGGCGTCGCCGGGAAGCGGCGCGCCGGACAGGCCGGTGGAATGGCAGGCGAAGCAGAAGATCTGGTAGGTGCCTTGCAGGTCGAAGCCATCGTCGGCCTGGGCGATCTGCACGGGCTCGGCGGCCGGAGCGGGCGCCGGCTCGGCAACAGGCTCGGGAGCGATCACCGCCTCGGCGGCTTGGCTCACCTTCGCGCCGACGCAGTCTTCGCCGGCGAGGCAGAGCTTGGCGATCGGAGCGAGGTTTTCCTCGGCGGACTGGTCCGCCAGGGAAAGTTGACCGGGAAACAGCAATACGCCGGCTGTGAAAATCAGAGCCGGAATCGATGCTGCGGAGAAGGAAAATGCGTTATCGCTGGGAGGTTTCAACGAGCTACTCCTATAGGTAGTGAAATTATTCTCGCGGAAAGTTGGGCGGCTTCCACGGCACGGCGCAAGACCCAAAAACCGGCGCGGATTATACACGGAAATCGGTGTTAAACGCTATGCGGATTCGGTAGGGGCGACGCATGCGTCGCCCGAGGGTCTTGCGCGATATCCGGGTCATTCGCGGGCGAGGCATGCCTCGCCCCTACGGTCTTACATGCATTTAAACCTGCACTAAACGCCATCCTTCAGTTTCGTCCACCAGGCCTCGTTGTCGAGATACCAGTCGATGGTGTTTGCCAGTCCCGTGGGGAAGTCGGTCAGGGGTTTGTAGCCGAGTTCGGCGCTGATCTTGCCGGCGTCGATGGCGTAGCGGGTGTCGTGGCCGGGCCGGTCGGTGACGTGGGTAATGAGGGTGCTCGATTTCCCGCCCCTGGCGGGCGGGGCCGCGGGATAGCGCCGGGCGAGGCTGTCATCGCTTGCGAAGCGCCGGTCGACGCTGGCGCAAAGCAAATCGATCAGGTCGATGTTGGCGTACTCGTTGTCGCCGCCGACGTTATAAGTCTCGCCGCGGCGGCCCCGGCGCATGCACAACTCGATGGCGCGGCAATGGTCCTCGACGTGAAGCCAGTCGCGAACCTGGCGGCCGTCGCCGTATACCGGCAGCGGCTCGCCGGCGAGAATGTTGGTCAGGAACAGTGGAATGAGCTTTTCCGGAAACTGGTAGGGGCCGTAGTTGTTCGAACAGTTGCTGGTCACGACCGGCAGGCCGAAAGTGCTGTGATAGGCGCGCACGAGGTGGTCGGAGGCCGCTTTGCTCGCGGCGTAGGGCGAGTTGGGCGCGTAGGGAGTGTCTTCCCGGAACGGCGGGTCGCCGGGGGCGAGCGAGCCGTAGACTTCGTCGGTGGAGATGTGCTGGAACAGGCAGTCGGTGCGCGGCTTGTCGCCGTCGAGCCAGACCGCGCGGGCGGCCTTGAGCAGGTTGTGAGTGCCGGCGACATTGGTTTCAATGAAAGCGTCGGGCCCGGTGATCGAGCGGTCGACATGGCTTTCGGCGGCGAAATGAACGATGGCGTCGATATCGTGGCCGCGCAGCAATTGTTCCACCAGCGCCTGGTCGCGGATGTCCCCGTGAACGAATTTGAAGTTCGGCGCGCCTTCGAGGCCGGCCAGATTTTCGCGATTGCCGGCGTACGTGAGCGCGTCGAGAACGACGACGCGGTCATCCGGATGCTCCCGCCGCCAGTAATGGGCAAAGTTCGCGCCGATGAAGCCGGCGGCCCCGGTAATCAGCAGCGAGTTCATTGCGGGCCTTCCTGCTCCGCGACGGCGCCGATGACGCGGATCAGTTCCGAGCGCCAGTCGCGCTCGGACATTTCGAAATCTTCCATGGCGCGCGCGCGGTCCATGACGCTATACGCCGGCCGCGTGGCGGCGGTCGGATATTCCGCGCTTGTAATCGGCCTGATCGGAATCATTTTTTGCAACACGCCTGCGGCCTGCCCCCACTTCTGAATCTCCAGCGCGAACTCGTACCAGTTCATTACGCCGCCATCGCGCCAATGATACAAGCCCGACTTATCCGGCGAGAGAAGCATGCGCCAGATCAGGGCGGCAAGCGAATGGGCCGAGGTCGGGCAGCCGGTCTGATCGTTCACCACGGCGAGTTCGTCGCGCTCGGCCATCAGCCCGAGCATGGTCCGGACGAAATTGCGGCCGAACTCCGAATACAGCCAGGACGCCCGCACGACCGCGCCCTGTCCGTCCGGCAGCTTGTCCAGTTCGCGCTCGCCGGCGAGTTTGCCGCGGCCGTATTCGCCAAGCGGCGCGGGCGCGTCATCGGGCCGGTACGGCGATTTCGCGCGCCCGTCGAACACGAAATCGGTCGAGACGTGGATCAGCCGCGCGCCGTTCTCCCCGCACCAGCGGACCAGATTCGCCACGCCCCCGGCATTGACGCGCCGGGCTTCGTCGGCTTCGGTCTCGGCACGGTCCACCGCCGTGTAGGCGGCGGTATTGATTACGCAATCGGGAGCGGCCGCGCTCAGCGCGGAATGCACTTGTGCGGCGTCGGTGATGTTCAGTTCGCCGCGGGCGAGAAATGCGGCCCGCCAGCCGGGCGGTGCGCCCGCCATGCGCAGGCAGCGGGCCAATTGGCTCTGCGAGCCTGTAACCAGCGCGTTCCGGGTCATCTGTTCCCGACCTCAATGAGGCAGCGGGGCCTGGGCAAGCGGCGGCGCCTTGCGGTCGCGCTCCGAGAGCATCGGCGACGGGTCGAGCAGCGGCCATTCAATGCCGATTTCAGGATCGTTCCACGCAAGGCTCTGGTCGTCTTCCGCATGGTAGTACTCGGTGCACTTGTAACACAGGTCGGCGCTTTCGCTGAGTACGTAGAAACCGTGGGCGAAACCGGGCGGAATCCACAACTGGCGGCGGTTTTCCTCGCTCAGGGGGGCGCCGAACCATTGGCCGAATGTCGCCGACTGGCGCCGCAGGTCGACCGCGACGTCGAACGCCTCGCCGTGAACCACGCGCACGAGCTTTCCCTGGGGGTATTCAATCTGATAATGCAGCCCGCGCAAGGTTCCGCGCTGCGAGCGGCTGTGGTTGTCCTGTACGAAACGATGAGGAATACCGTGTTCGACGAAAAAGGACTCGCGCCAGGTTTCCATGAAAAAGCCGCGCGCATCGCCATGCACTACCGGCTCGAGCAGCAGCAATCCGGGTATCGGCGTGGCTTCGATTTTCATGGCGAATCGCTCTTCATGACGAATCACTCTTCATGACGTTTCTGTGAGCAGTTCCAGCAGGTACTGGCCGTAGCCGCTGTTGATGTGGTCCTCGGCCAGCCGTTCGAATTGCGCGTCGTCGATGAAACCCTGGCGCCAGGCGATTTCTTCCGGACAGCCGATTTTCAGCCCCTGGCGATCTTCGAGCACGCGGATGAAATTGGCCGCGTCGAGCAGCGACTGGGTAGTGCCGGTGTCGAGCCAGGCGGTGCCGCGGTCGAACAGTTCCACCTGCAATTCGCCGCGTTGCAGATAGATCTTGTTGATGTCGGTGATTTCGAGTTCGCCGCGGGCCGAAGGGCGGATCGACTTGGCGACGTCGACGACCTTGTCGTCGTACATGTACAAGCCGGTAATCGCGTAATGCGACTTTGGCTGGGCGGGTTTTTCCTCGAGGTCGATCGCGCGGTTGTTCTCGTCAAGCACGACCACGCCGTAGCGCTCCGGGTCCTGTACGTAATAGGCGAAAATGCTGGCGCCGTTGTCCTGGGCGACGGCATTGGTCAAGGTGTCCTCGATGCGGTTGCCGTAGAAGATGTTGTCGCCGAGAATCAGGCAGACGCGGCTGCCGCCGATGAAGTCCTCGCCGATAAGAAAGGCCTGGGCCAGGCCTTCGGGCCGCGGCTGTTCGGCGTAATCGATCGAGATGCCCCAGGCGCTGCCGTCGCCGAGCAATTTGTGGAAGGCTTCGCGGTCGCGCGGCGTGGTAATGAGCAGAATTTCGCGAATGCCCGATTGCATCAGCGTCGACAGCGGATAGTAGATCATCGGCTTGTCGTAAATCGGCAGCAACTGCTTGCTGATGGTCGTCGTGATGGGATACAGCCGACTGCCCGCGCCGCCCGCAAGAATAATGCCTTTGGTCATTTTCACTCCCGCGGGGCGGGTTGCTGTCCAGTCAGATCCCGGATGATTTCCGGCAATTGCTCATACAAGACGCCGGAAGGACGGAAATCGAGCTCTTCAAAGATGTCCTGAGCCGGCCAGGTACGCTCGCTCGTCAAGTTGCGCCAGGTTTGCAGTCCCGACTCGGCCTTTTTCCATCCGGCAAGACGGCCGAATTGCAACAATGCGGCCGCGGCGAAGAATACCACAGCCGGAGTGCGCCAGGCGGGCTTTTTTCGGCCGAGAGCTTCGTAAACGGCTTGTTCCACCTCGTTTGCGGTGTACCGCTGCAGGTCGGTAAGCAGCCAGCACTGACCGGGCGCGAGCAGGCTTTCCGAGGCGAGCATCGCGGCGCGGCAGACGTCGTCGACGCCGACGAGGGAAAAGCCCCGGTCGAGTTTCGGCAGGGGCGGCAGCCGGCGGGCGTGAATGAGCCGGATCATCCGCGCGATGCCGCCTTTCATGCCGGGGCCGTACACCGGCGCAGGGCGCAGCACCGTGGTCAGCAGCCCGTCCTCGCCATTGGCTTCGAGCACCAGCCGCTCGGCTTCCCACTTGCCGCGGACGTAGTCTCCGGGCCGGGCCGGCGCCTGCCCGTGGTCCATCTCGGCGGCCAGGGCGCTGCTGATGAAAACCAGGCGCTTCACGCCGGCGGCGCGCGCCGCGGCAAGCAGATTGCGCGTACCTTCGAGACTGGTCCCCATTGCCTGCCGGTCGCGCCGGTCGGCGGTGCGGGCGACACCGGCGAGATGGAACACTGCGCCAACGGCCTCACAGGCCGCTTCCAGCGCTTTCAAATCATGGATGTCCCCTCGAATTACGGAATCTCCCCCGGAGTGGGTGTCCCATTGTTCCGCGTCCCATTGTTCCGCGGAGCGGGAGAAGCGGCGCACGCTGCGGCCGGCGGCCAACAGGTGGCGGCAGAGATGGCTGCCGATGAAGCCGCTGGCTCCGGTTACCAGTACTGGCCGCTCGTCCGTCAAAACCACCTCCAGCCGTGAAGATTGAAAAAGCGCCAGGCCGAACGGACGAAGATGCCGATGTGAGCCGGCCCCTTGCTCGCGGCATTACCTCCGGCATGGCGGATGCGCATTGCCGGTACGTGGGCCAGCTCGCCCAGCCGTCCGAGGCGCAACGACAGGTCGAAATCCTCGAAATAAAGGAAGAAGCCCTCGTCGAATCCGCCGGCTTCGCGAAGTGGGTGTCCCCTGCACAACATGCAGCAGCCGCCGGCGATGGGGATGCCGGCGCTCGGCCGGTCTTCGGGCAGGTCGCGCATTTCGTAGGCGGCGAGTTTGCGGGCGAAAGGCGCGTGCAGGAACGCCGGTACGAAGCGCGCAGCAGCAGAATCAGGGCCGAGGGATGGCGTTTGCAGAGATACTGCCGTTCGCCCCCGTTGCTTGCCGCTGGGCTGACCAGCACCACCCCGGGATTCGAAGCGAGATATCCAAGGCCGGCGCCAAGCGCGTCCGGGTCGAATTCCACATCGGGATTGAGCAGTAGATGGTAGTCGGCGGCCGACTCGCGAATAGCCAGGTTATGCGCCGCGCCGTAGCCGATATTGCCGTGGCCGCGCAACATGCGCAGTTCGCATCCCCGCAGCCGCGCGGAACCGGTCAGTTCATCGCAGTCGCTGCCGCCATTGTCGACAATCGTGATCTGGACTTTTTCCAGCGGCAATTCCGCCCGCGCACGCTCGCAGGAGAGTGTCAGCGAGTCGAGCAGGTCAAGCACTTGCCGTCGGGGAGTGCGAAAGCAGACGACCGAAACGGCCAGCGCGAAAGCTGTCATTCAATCGATTTCGACCAGGCGGTCTCCGAAAGGGGTCGAAACCACGCGCATTCCCGGCGGCACTTCGGAGGGGTCGATCCGCCGCGGACGGAATCGCGCCGGCGGCGGAACGTCCTGGCCCAGCGCCTCGGCGCGCAAGCGCGCAAACGGGTTGTTCGGATCTCTCGCCAGATCATCGCGGGCATCGCGGGCCTGGTCTGCCTGGTCGAGCTCCTCTTCCTGCCCGGCATCGAGCTCGGCGATGAATTGTTCGGGTACGGGCATGGGCCGCAAGGAAAGCCAGGCGATATTGGCGCTCGCGTCGCAACTGACGCCGCGGTCCGCAGCTTCCACGCAGGAGGCGCCCGCCGGATACTGGACAGCGACCCGGCCACCCTCGCTGGTGACGATGCGGAACTGCTCATGGCCTGGAATCGAGGTCTGTCCGTCGGCAACCGGCACGGTTACGATCTCGCCGCTGCGGTGCGTCAGCACCACCCGGCGCCGCTCGCCGATGCGCGAGGATCCGACCAGTACGAATTCGGGTTCGGTAAGGGAAGGCGCGGCAGAATCGGCGGCGCTGTTGCGCCCGCCGCGCTGACTGGCGCCGGGGCTGGTGCGGTCCACGTCTTCGAACAGTTCCAGGTCCTGCGCCGCGGCCGGCCCGGCCCATGGCAGCAGGGCCGCGAATCCGGCGAACAGCGCCGGGGCCGCGAATCGGGCGATTTTGCCGGAAAAAAGTTTCATAGCCTGAAAGAAATCTTCGAGTTGCCGGTCTTTATACGTAACAGACGCAAAAAACCCGACTTTGGTTCGGTCATTGTATACCAAGGGCCGCGAAAACCGGCCGTGCCTTGGTCAGGAATTCCCCGGCCCGCACCTTCAGTTCCGCCAGATTCTCCTCTTCGGTTTCCAGCGGCTTGCCGTCCTGCACCAGGCGCTGCTTGCGCGCGGACAGGCGCTGCCAGGCGTAATCCGCGAGTTCCTCGTCGGTCCTGGCGTTGTTTTCGAAGGCAACCATGAACAATTGCACGATGCGGCTGGCGGGGATACCGCCCCCGGTGACGGGACTTGCCTGAAAACCGATCTCATCGATGTCCTGGCTGCGATTCCTGATGGACTTGTTCAATCGTTCACACTGCTTTTTGATTTTCGGGGACGGTTTGGAATGGGCCGGCGCGATCTGGTTATCCCCCATGAGAATGAGCAGCGCCTGCAGCAGATTTACGATGCCGTGCTTTTCCGATTGCAACTTGCGAATGATCTCGCCGATGGACCGCACTTTGTAGTCCGACAGAAAATCCAGCAAGGGCCGGTAGATTTCCTCATTCAGATTTACCTCGCCAATGGGTCCTTTCACGGTCAACGAGGCTTTTTCCACGTGGCGGATGAGCACGACCGAAAGGTTGTCGAACCTTTTCATCTGCTCGGCCGCGTTGAGGCGGCGAATGCCTTTCACCCAGTAGTCGCGGCGGAATTGCTGATTGGTCATGAAATCGACCATCTGGTGGCGCAGCATCTCGTCGGGAACGGTGTCGATGAACTCGCGCTGCTGCTTGGTCGCGGTCAGGCTCGGAAGCTGTTCGAGCAGGCTCGCCGAGCAGGCAAAACTGAGCTTGGCCCCATCGAGCCACCGGCTCATGTCGAGAAAGGACATGGGATGCCAGTCCCGGTTGAAGAATTCATGCGCAAGGTAGTTGCGATTCTGCGTCTTGGCGTCCTGTAATCGTTTGACCGCTCCAGGATACAGCCTGGCATAGACCGATTCGGTCTCGATCAACTTCTCCGCGAATTCGATCGTCTCGTCGATGCGGGCGGCCATGCCCTTGCCACTGGGAGAGATGCGGTCCAGATACTCCATCATCAGGTTGCGCAACGGGATGAATCCCGCCCAGCCGGGCTGCACGTTGTAGCTGACATAAAGCACGCCGCCGACCTTGAGATTCGCTTTTACGAAATCGACGATCTCCCGCCGGTTCTCGTCGGAAATCCAGCTCCAAACGCCATGGACACCGATGTAATCGAACTGGGGCAGGTCCTTGCGCCTGCGAAACTCCGCGAAAGACTGGTCGGTAATATGGGCCGAAGCGCCCGAGTGATCCACCAGTTCCCTGGCGACGAAAGCGTGCGACGGATTGAAATCGTTGCCATGCCATTCCATTTCACTGCCGGCGGCATGCATGTTCAGGCTCACGCCCTGGCCGAAGCCGAGTTCACAGGCGTGCTTGATCTCGGGGCAGGCGATACCGCTGCAAGGCAGGGCAATTTTCGCGCGCATGGGGTTGAGTTCGGAGAAATAGCCCCATTGATAGCCTACTTCCGTGACGTAACCCGAGGTCCAGTTATCCACAATCTGAGTTCCCCACCGAGAGTGGTTCGGATGTTAACCTACTGTGCCGTAACGGGATAGTACGAAAACGGTCTATAATCGGCGCGTGCGGATTTTGCACGGCACGGATGGATTACGTGAGCGAGTTTGTTCCTGTTTCACAGAAAACACACGCCGGATTGCGCTGGAGCAGGCCGTCGAGTTTCAGTTTCGCCGCCGGCGATCACCTGATGCCGCTGGGCCTGAAGGAGTTGCAGAAGGCGGCGATGGGTCTGCCGGCCGGCTTCATCAAATTGCAGGACAAGTACCTGCTGATCGCCATCCAGGGCTTGCGCAACGGCGAAAACCTGGTCATGGACGAGTCCGGCAAGTGGCTGGCGGCGCATCTGCCCGATGCCTATCAGGGCTTTCCGTTCCGCATGGCGCGAATCGACCGGGATCGTTACCAGGTCTGCGTGCCGGAAGAGTCGGAATTCGTCCGCGACGCGGAAGACGTTCCGGCGGAAGCGCAAGCCTGGCGGCAGTTTTTCGATGAAGAGGGTAATCTGGAAAAATTCCTGGCGGAACTCGTCGGGAAAATGCGGCAGCACGCGACGGACCTGGTAGCGGCCGAGCGCGCCACGGCAAAACTGGCGGAACTCGAGCTGATCAAGGAATGGGAAATTTCCGCCGGTGATCCGGAAGCTTCGGTGCAGGTAAAAGGTCTTTACACCATCGACCAGGAACGCCTGGCCGCGCTGGACGGTGAATCCCTTGCCGCCATGCGCGACTGCGGCGCGCTATATATCACCTATGTCCAACTGCTGTCCGGGCACCACATGCCCGCGCTGACCGAGATCGCGCGGCGCCGCTGGAAGAAGTCCGAAGAACCCGAACTCGATTTCGGCGAGTTCGACGACACCGGCAGCATCAGCTTCGATAATCTCTAGCGCCACGGGCAATGAACAGGCGCTTTCATCTTGTTCTCGCATTACTGGTGGCGCTGCCGGTTTTCGCGCAATCACCGGACTTGACCGGTAAGCGGCTGCATTTCTTTCCCCTGATCGCTCACGGAGACGATTTCCATACGATTCTGTTCCTCTCCAACGACGCGCATGGGGAAAACCAGTGTACGCTGGATCTGCGGGGGCTTGGCCTGCACCAATACAGTTTCTACCCCCATCAGCGAGTCGTATGGTCGGGCGGGCGGGCGACGATCAAATTCGACGAAGACTATCCGAGCATCCGGGTGATCAGCAGAATCGGGCCCGTGCTTTCGTACGGTTACGCGAACCTTGATTGCGCTGGGCCGGTGTTTGCCCGCGTTTCCTTTTCCTTGTACGGGCCGGAAACCATTGTCGGTACGACTATCGTGCCGGATTCCCAGCGCGGGACCAATTTTCATTTTCCGGTGCTTCCCCGTACAGGCTCGCTTGGCCTGGCCTTCTCCAACGACTCCGTTCAGGATGCGTCCTGCTCCATACAACTGAAAAACGGCCGGGATGAAACGCTGGTCCGAAATTCTTTCACCGTGGGCAGGTACTCGACCTCGTTGCGGTTTCTCGATGACTTGACGGCGGTTCCCAGGGGATTTACCGCCGGCTCGGCATTGATTGCCTGCAACGCGCAGTTGGGCGCGGTGGGCCTTCCGTTCAAAGGGTCCGTTTTTTCCGCCATCGCTTCGGTGCTGCCGCGGGGGGACACCGCAGCGGGCAGGACTCAGTACATACCACTGGTCGCGGACGGCGACGGCTTCCGCACCAGCTTGTTCGTCACCAATTCGGCCCCGGCGGCGAACCGATGCACACTCGACCTGCAAGGCGAAGGGCTCGACCATGATCGCTTCTCGGGTCTTGCCGGTTCGAGCGCCACATTCGAGTTGAATGGACCCGGCGCACAGGCGACGATCACGAGCGCTGGCGAAAATGCACTGGCTTTCGGCTACGCCAGGCTCGAATGCGACGGAGTCGTTGTCGCCCGCAATCTGCTCACCGCGGAAGCGCCGGATCGACTGGTGGGCACGGCCACCATCCCCGGGGCGCCGGCGGTTACGGATTTCCGCTTCCCGGTCTTGCCGAGGAGCGGCGAGTTCGCCTTGATCTTCGCCAACGATACCGGCGCGGACATCGATTGCTCCCTGTGGGTGGACGATTATCAAAGCGATGTTCTGGACAACACCTCGCTGACGGTCCCGATGAATTCCCTGGAGTTGCGATTCATCGATGAGCTGTTCGAGATTTCGGAACGATCGAGCGTGTTCTCGGTGCACGCGACCTGCGACGGGTCGGTCGCCGCCATGGGGATGCCGCTCAACGGTACGCAATTCTCGGCGGTACCCCCCTTGCTTATCGGGCCTCCCGACCGGACGGTCACCGCGCCCTTGCTGCTCGACTCCGCCGGCTGCTCGAACGGCCGTTTCGTCAATGATTCCGCGCTGGCCGGGGACTGCCGCGTGCTGGTCGACTTTGCCAATACCCTGATCGAGGGCGGCTCGACCGTCGCCGATCTGCCGGTGCGTCAATGGGGCAGGGGCGATCAGTTGCGCCTGGACGACTGGACCGGCGTCGGCTTCCACGACGGACGGGTCAGCGCGATCAACCTGCCGGACCTCGGCCTCCGAGGCGCTATTTCATCGAACCTGGACCAACTCGACGGCCTGACCCTCATTGACCTCAGCAACAACGACCTGACCGGCCCGATCCCGCCGGAAATCGGTCGACTCCGATCCCTGAATACGATTTTTTTGCACGGAAACAGGCTGACCGGTGACATTCCTCCGGAACTCTCCCGACTGACGAATCTCACGCAACTGAATCTCAATTCGAATCGGCTGACCGGCCCCATTCCCCCGGAGTTGGGCGACCTGCGGAAATTAAAAGAATTGCGCGTGCGGGAAAACTTCCTGAGCGGAGATATCCCGGTCGGACTGTGGAGAATTACCGATCTGGAAGTGCTCGATCTCGATGATAACCAACTGACCGGCCCCGTCCCGCTGGAATTCGGGCGGTTCCCCAGGATCCGAACGCTGAATCTCGGCAGGAATCTCCTGAGCGGCGCCATTCCCCCGCGACTCGTTCAGGCGGGCGCCCTCGAAAGACTCGAACTCGACAGAAACGAACTGACCGGCACGATTCCCCCGCAGTTCGGTAGCCTGACCAATATGTATTTGCTGAATCTTTCGTTCAACGAGCTTACCGGTCCCATTCCGACGCAACTGGCGCAGAATTCCCGCTTGCACTACCTCTTTCTCGGCTATAACGAACTCACCGGGCCGCTTCCCGAGGTGTTTGCCGACCTGTTCAATTTGCGCAGGATATGGGTGCACGGCAACAAACTGGAAGGGACCATTTCGCCAGCGTTCGCCAACATGGCGAACCTGACCTTGCTGGGCGTGGGCTTCAATAATTTCAGCGGAACCCTGCCCCGGGTGTTCTGGGCCAAGATGGCGCGGGCCGAGTTGTTCGTGAACATAAACGGAACTTCGATTACCGAAGTGGAAGGCCCCATCGTGCGCAGGCCCGAACCGGGTTACTCCCCGGACCCCGCCGACAACGGCAACGCGGCGTTTCAATCGATTTCCATTTTCCAGGGACCGCTGGTGGCGAATATTTCATCGAGCGGAAGTTGGGCTCGACACCAGACGCCGATCCTCAACCGGCGCGCGGCTCTGGCGGTAAGCATCAACCACCAGGTACGCACGCCGCCACTGGCGACGGGCCGCGTGTTGAACGATGCGGGCGGGATATTGGACGGGGATTTGCAGAAATCGAGCTACTACACGACCGAAAGTACGGGCGCCAATAATTGGCGCACCGAGTATTTATTCGACTTGCCCGCCGCCATGTTCCTGCCCGGCAACGAGGTCGTGTTCACGCTCGACCCGGACAACGAACTCCCGGAGACCAACGAAAACGACAATGTGTCCCGGCGAATCGTTCTGGAAGGCGAAGCCGCGCCGGATATGCGCATCACCTTCGTCCCGTTCCATCAGCCGGGCAAAGACCCTCCGGCGCTCGACGCCGACTTGCTGATGCGGGGAACATACGCCTATTTTCCGATCTCCGGCGACTATGAAACGAAAATCGCCCCTGCAATCGAGCTGGACTCGTCCAGCACCGGCGAAATGCTGGCCGAGGTGCGCAAACTCTGGAACCTGGAAGGCGACGTGGGCGAGTTCTATCACGGCATTACCATGCAGCCCATCGGCGGGCGCGCCGCCTTGTCCGGGTGGGTGGCGCTCAGCCAGGCCGCGACCTACAGCACGATTCCCCACGAATTCGGACACAACATGAGTTTGCGGCACCCACCGGGCTGCAACGCGGCAGGACCCGACCACGACTATCCGTACCGTGACGGAAAACTGGGGCCCTTCCGGGGCTGGGACCACAACTGGCACCGATTCGTTTCCGGAGAAATGGAGCGTTTCGGCGACGTGATGTCGTACTGCACCGAAATCGACTTCATCTCGGACTACCACTACGAAAAAGCCTGGGACTACTGGCGCAGACACGGCCCGTACTCCAGCACCAGCTCAGTCTCGACAGCGGCCGTCACCACCGAGGGGACACCCACCAGCGGTGGGACACCCATGAGCTCAACCCAGGCCGCATCGGCGGATACGGCCCAGAGCCTGGCGCTGTCGGGCGGAATCAGCGCCGAAGGCGTCTGGAGTCTGGGCCAGGCGCAGTTATCCGAACGCGGGCCGCGGCCGCCCGCGCAAGACGGCGAGCACCGCTTGATTCTCTACGACGCCGCCGGCGTGCAAGTCTACGAGGAACCGTTGGCGCGCATCGAAATCAGCGACAGCGAAGAGTCGTTCTGGGCCGCCCGCACCCCGCTGCGCACCGCCGCTGAAATCGTTATCCTTGACCCACAGGGCAATGAAGTATTGCGGGAAACGCTGCCCGAACTGGAGTAAAACCCTTGATAAGGATCGTTCCTTTCCTCCTGGCCTTGCTGGCCGCGCATCCGGCATTTGCGCAATCTCCCGACGAGACCGCGAACCGGAATCATTTCTTTCCCCTGGTCGTTGACGGAGGCGGCTTCCAGTCGTTCTTCTTCCTGTCCAATGCCGCGGACGCCGCGAACGAGTGCGCGCTGGACCTTCACGGCCGCGGCCTCGATCCATCCATACTGCTGGATTTCCAGACCCTGGGGCCGCCCGGCCCGGTCGAGACCGTCAGTCTTGCCGGCGCCGACGCGAGCCGGACCCTGATCACCGTGGGAGCGCAGCCGCCGACAGTCGGCTATGCCACGCTCGCCTGCGACGGCCCCGTCGTCGCGCGCATGATGATCAATCTGAGCGAGTTCGGCCTCGGCCCGCCCATCGCCGCGACTGCGGTGGAAAGCGCGCAACTCGCGACGCAGTTCCAGTTTCCGGTGCTCGCCGGGCTCGGTTCCCTCGGTCTGGCCTTCTCGAACGATGCCGGCCTCGATGCCTCCTGCGCGGTGGAACTGGAAGACAGCGATGGAGCCGCCATCGGCGGGGCGAGCGTTGCCGTTGCCGCGCAATCGACCGCGGTGCAATTCCTCGACGAGATCATCCCGCTGCCGGACGGATTCACAGGCGGTTCGGTAACGGCGGCCTGCAGCGGCGAGGTCGCCGCGCTGGCGCTGCCCTTCAGCAGCCCCGCCTTTGCCGCGTTCCGCGCAGCAGTCCCGACCGGCGACGACACCGCGAAACCTCGTCACGTGCTGCCGCTGGTCGTGGACGGAGACGGCTTCCAGTCCCGTGTTCTCGTGACGAATCTGGCGCCGGGCGCGAACCGGTGCGCCATGGACCTGTTCGGGGCGGGCCTCGATACCGGCAGATTCGAAAGCGCCGCCGGCGTGACCGCGGCAGATTCGAGCGCATCGCTGAACCTGGCCGGACCCGGCGACGACCTGTCGCTGGTCAGCGCCGGCAACCAGCCGCTTGCGTTCGGCTATGCAACGATCGACTGCGACGGCCCCGTAGTCGCCCGCAATCTGCTGACCGCGAACGTGCAAGGCGAAGTGGCGGGGATGGCGGTCATCCCCGGTTCACAGGAAGCGAACGTGTTCCGGTTCCCGGTTCCGCCCCAGGCGGGGGGCCTGGCGCTGGTTCTGGCCAACGATGCGAGTTCCGACGCTTCCTGCGCGGTTGTGCTGGAACACTACGACGGCGAACGCGTAACGCGGGGTCCGATTGCCGTACCGGGTAAATCCGCCGCGGTGCGATTTCTTGGCGATCTGTTCGAATTCCTGGAGTTTTTCACGGAAGGATGGGCAACGGTTTCATGCGTCGGCAACGTCACGGCGGTTTCGTTGCCCCGCAGCGGGGCGGTGTTTGCCGCGATCCCCCCGGCTATCGTTTCGATTTCCTCGGAATCGGACTCATCCTCGCCGATTTTTCCGCACGGAAGCAGCCCCGGAGATTTGCGCTTCGTAGTTGGCGAACTCGACGGAGTCGAGCTTCCCGTGGCGATCGGCGGAGTCGGAACCCTGACTTACTCGCTCGAGCCCACGGTTCCGGGAATGAGCTTTGACGCCGGCGCGAAGTTGTATATCGGCGCGCCGGCCATGATCGGCGAGTACGAACTGACCTACACGGTCATGGACGAGAGCGGCGGCGCCGATTTGCTCGAATTCACCCTGACCGTGGAAGAGGACACCGTGCCGAGCCTGGCCGGCGTTTCCCTCCCGGAAAATCTGCGCTTCATGCTGGGCGAGGAAATCGAGCCGGTGACGTTTCCCGAAGCGACCGGCGGCAACGCCCCGCTGTTCTACTACCTTGCTCCGCGGGAGTCGGGTTTCCGGTCGTCGTTCGTTCCCGGACTGTTTTTCGACTCCGAGTCCCGGCAACTCGGCGGCGCGCCGACGGAACCGGGAGTGTACAACCTGGAATACAGCGTGATAGACGGCAATCTCGACATGGATTCGGTCGAAGTAACGATAACCGCGGTGGCGCCGGTGACCGCCGAATCCCTGATTGACGCTGCCGGATGCACGGACGGCGGTTTCATCGACAGCCAGGACAGCAGCTCCGCGCTGACCGCGGACTGCCGGGCGCTGGCCGGTTTCGCCAATGCCCTGATCGAAACCGGGCTGAATGCGGAAGACAGCGTGATTCGCCAATGGGGCAAGGGCGAGCGGGTCAGGCTGGACACATGGGACGGGATTGGCGTTGCGGACGGGCGCGTTACCCGAATAAATCTCGAAAGCCGCGATCTCAAGGGCGGGCTTCCGCCGCAACTGGCCCAACTCGGCGCGTTGGAGTATCTGAGCCTGGAAAACAACGAACTGACCGGCGAGATTCCACCGGAGCTGGGCGGGCTGTCGGTTCTGGAGTCGTTACTGCTGACCTCGAATCGATTGAGCGGCCCCATCCCGCCCGAACTGAGCGGGCTCGAAGCCTTGACCGTACTGGATCTCGGAGGCAATGAGCTGGAGGGAACGATTCCTCCGGCGCTCGGGAATCTGGGCAGCCTGGAACACCTGAGTCTGTGGGGCAACCGACTGCATGGCGCCATTCCCGCGGAACTTGGGAATCTGTCCAATTTGCAAGAGCTGACGCTCAGCCTTAATGAGTTGAGCGGCGCCATCCCGCCGGAGTTGGGTCAACTCGCGGAGTTGACCGTGTTGGATCTTCATTTCAACGATTTGACGGGCGCTATTCCCGCGCAATTCGGACAGTTGCTCGAACTGAGGCAATTTCACCTTGGATTCAACCGCTTGAGCGGTCCTGTTCCCGCGGAACTCGCGCGGCTGAGCAATTTGTGGATTCTGGAAATCAGCGATAACGAGTTGAACGGACCGATCCCGCCCGAACTTGGGCAACTGGAAAATCTGGAACGTCTTGACCTGTCGTACAACCAGTTGAGCGGAGCGGTTCCGGATGAGCTGGCGCAACTCGACAAGCTGAAATCACTGAATGTCGAGTTCAACCGGTTGACGGGAGTTCTGCCCTGGGGTTTCCGGGAGCGCATGGAGCGCGGCGACCTTGCCCTCACGATAGTGGGAAATCAGATCGGCGGTTTCGGAGCGACGCCCATGCGGCCCGGAGATCCGGTTTACTCGGCCGACCCCGCGGAAAACGGCAACGCCTCGCATCACTCGATTTCCTGGTTCCAGGGGCCACTCGTAATGGAGTGGGACTGGAGTGGAGAGCGCATCGAGCATCAGACCCCGATCCTCGGCCGCGGAGCAAACCTGGCGGTAAGCATCGATCACGAAGTCCCCTACCCGCCATTGGTGATTACCCGCGTGCTCGACTCGCGGGATGAAACGCTCGTGGAACGATTGGAGGAGACCGCGCCTCCGACTACCGAAGAGACCGCGTCTGGTCATTGGCGCACCGAGTATGTTTTTAGATTGCCCGGTGAGTTGTTTCAAGCCGGCAATCGGATCGTGCATGTCATCGACCCGGACGACAAACTGGCCGAAACCAACGAGGAAGACAATGTCGCGGAGCCGATCGTTCTTTCCGGCGAGGCGCCGCCCGGATTCCGCGCGACTTTCATTCCGATTCAATCTCCCGGAGAAGAAGAGTGGTACAGGGAGCTCGACCCCGACTTGCTGATGCAGGGCACGCTGGCCAAGTTGCCGATAGCGGATGACTACGAGGCGCGAATCGGTCCGGCGCTTGAATCGGACAGCGACGACATAGACGGGATACTCGCGCAATTGGTGGTGTTGTGGAACCGGGAAGCCGACCCGGACGAGTTCTATCATGCAATTACCGAGAATAACCTTGGCGGAGTCGCTTTGCTGTCCAGCCAGGTCGCCGTCAGCCCGGTCTCGACACACACCGTTATCCCACACGAATTCGGCCACAACCTGAGCCTGTTGCACACTCCGGGCTGCACCGCCGCGGGGGCCGACGAAAATTATCCGTATCCGGACGGACGGCTCGGGTCGGTCCGAGGCTGGGACCCGAGCTGGCGGATTTTCGTCTCCGGCGAGAACGAGCGCTACGCGGACGTAATGTCCTACTGCGGAGATTTTCACCACATTTCGGACTATCACTATCGTCTGGCGTCGGAATACTGGCTGTCTGTCGACTCCGGCAGCGGCGCTGCCTCGCCGCCCGGCCCCACGGGCGAAGGGGCTTCGCGGACTTCCACCGCCGCCGTTTCCAGCGCCGGCGAATTCGCCAGTCTGGCGCTGTCGGGCCGCGTTAGCGCCGGCGGCGACTGGAGCCTGTCCCAGACGCAACTCTCCGAAAGAGAGCCGCGGCCGGCGCCGCAAGACGGGGAGTTCACTTTGGTCTTGTTCGACAGCGCGGGAGTGCAGGTGTACGCGGAACCGCTTGCGGTCATTTCGTCCAGCGAAGGCGACGACTCGTTCTGGGCCGCGCGAACCCCGCTGCCGCTGCGCACAGCGCAAGAGATCGCGATTCTCGATGCCCAGGGAAATGAGCTGCTGAGAGAAACCCTTCCCGAATCTGCCGACTGATAGCTAAATGTCAATTTGCTACTAATTAATGTCAAATTAGTAGTTTCATTTCCTGGACTCAGCCAGTTCGCGCAATCTCCTTTCAAAATCTTGCGTCAGCCCGAAGACGAACTTCCTTCCTGACTTGCGTGATTTCAGCAATTGAAGTTCCGCCAATTGGAGTAAGTCCGTGCGTGCAGTTTGGTATGTGACGCCATGCGAGCGACGATGGCTTTCGATTGTATAGAAAAGACTGGGATTGGTTCTCATCGATCCAAGCAAGGCCAACTGCCTGTGATTCAGAGATTCCGCGAATCCTGCCTGTTCCAGTAGTAAGCGTTCATCCTTGACCTGATTGGCCTTGCGCTCCAGGTACTTCTGCAGTTCACCTAACGAGCGAAGAATTACCTGGAGGTTATAGGCAAGAAAATATGTGACATCGTTTTCGTCCGTTTCCGAGAACAGGTAAGCCCGCGCATACTTTATCGGCGCCTTTCGCAGAATAGTCGATATGGACAAGAACTCGGCAAGCCAATAGCCGGATCTGGCCATCGACCAATAGAATAGCGCTCGTGCGGTGCGTCCGTTTCCGTCGACGAATGGGTGGTCATAGCCGATCATGAAATGAAGCACTATCGCACGAACAACAGGATGTATGAATTCCTCATCCTCTTCATTGTTTGCAAAGTCGATCAATCGTTCCATTCTGTGGGGAAGTTCTTCGGCGTCCGGTGGGATATGAAGCACTTCGCCATATCGAACATCAACAACATTCACGTTTTCAGATTTGCGCCTGAATCGGCCGGCAACGTCAGATTGTTCGGTGTTCTCCATGACGATGCGTTGCAGTTCCAATAACATCGGCGTGGAAAGCCTTTCATTCGACAATTCCCTGACGTACTCCATCGCTCGATAGTTATTGAATATCATCTGTTCGCCCTGGTTTCGCGGCTGCCGGCCCGACCGTAACATTTCCTTGGCAATCCGACGGGTTGTTGCCGCGCCTTCCAACTGGCTGGAAGTGATTGCCTCCTCCATTATTGAGCGCGCCAGATATCGATTCCTTTCTTCAGGGCCGGTCACATGTTCAGGCATTCCGATGCCACCGCCGGCATCCTGGTCGACCTTGTGGAGCAATCGATACAGGTAGCCAGAGTCGGTGTAGGAAAAATGATTGCCGTCCTTGTCCGTAAACGGCAATTGATGCCGCGCGGTGCTTCTTGTCATTTTTGTCGCCAGCCACCATTCCTCGCTGCTGAAACTCTTGTCCGGCGTGGGGCGCCTTCGCAACTCATCCCAGTGCAGATAGCGATCGCTCGGCAGTTTTCCGATACCGGAAGAAAGGATTTCAGGAAGCCTGTCGCCCACTCTTCGGGTCAATAATTGAGCGATAGTCGGAGGAATCTGCGGAATCTTCATGTGAAGCTGAAAAGCGCCAGTCAGGATGGGTCAAATGTAAATTAACTACTAATTAATGTCAAATTAGTAATTAGAGACGGGTGGGCGCCAGGCATCCCCAAGCGTCGCCTGGTTCCTGACGAACGATGGTGATGCGCTTTCCAGCGATAAAACTCCGATACTCATCTCCGGGCGCAATGCCGGCAATCCGGCACTGGCCCGCCGGCAATGTAATCTGACGCTTGGCGCTTACTTTTGGCACAACCGTGCTCCGGCAGATTTCTGATTGGTCTGTCCGACTGTGCAATATCGTAATTCACAGGGTAACGAGCCAAAAGCGAGTGTCCCGTCAGGGACCGTATCCCTTTTCACTCGGAAAGCAGACTCACCAAGTCGCCAAGTTGAGTCTCGATTCCGTTCAGGCTACCGTCGATGCGGCCCATTCTGCTATCCATTTGGCCCAGCCTGCTATCCATTTGATCCAGTTTGTTATCCATTTGGCCCAGCCTGTTATCCATTTGGCCCATTCTGCTATTCATTTGGCCCAGCCTGCTATCCATTTGATCCAGTTTGCCGTCCATTTGTACCAGGCTGTCTTCAATTCGTTCCAGTCGGCCGTCAACGCCGTCAAGCCTGGTTTCCACAACGGCTGTCCTGCCGCTCAGTACGCCCAGCCCTTCCCTGATGTCGTCGTTCTGGCCATCGAGGGTGAAATACACCCCTCCCGCGAGCGCCATCGATACGACGGTCGAAAGCGCCAGGTCCTTCAGCAATGCAAGTGACATCTCCATAATTCCTTTTCTCCTTTGCAAATCGGTGCGATGGCCTGCGGAACTGCCGCCATTTCGCGAAAAGTATATGCACAGGTTTTCTGGAGTGCCCAGAAAACGGGGAAAATAGTTGGAGGATCAGCGGAGGCGGGGTGGGTGTCCCATCAGGGCCACCATCAGGGCCATCAGGGCCGACCTCAGCTTCAGATTTCCGAACCGGACACTTTATTTGTTCTCTACACTCAAGCTTTGAGAAGCTTGACCAAATTCTATATATTCGTAAAATAGTAATTACTTTTTTGCGATTTATCGGCAAACGGTCAGCGGAAATGCAGCGCAGCTTGCAAGACGAATTGAGAGACAGTTTCCAGTCGAACCGGCAAATGCTGTTCGTTTCGGGACCGCGGCAAGTGGGCAAGACCACCTTGGCGCGGCAACTGGCTGAAAATTTCCGCGACGGAAGCTATTTCAACTGGGACGATCAGGTTCATCGCGAGGCGATTCTGGCCGGGCCGGAGCGAGTCGCCACGCTAGTCGGGCTGAACCGCCTGCGGGAAGAGAGACCGTTCTGCGCCTTCGACGAACTGCACAAGTACCGACATTGGCGGGACTTTCTCAAGGGCTTTTTCGATTCCTGGGAAAATCGCGCCCATTTGCTGGTGACCGGCAGCGCGCGGCTCGATGTCTTCAAGCGCGCCGGCGACAGTCTCATGGGCCGGTATTTCCCCTACACCCTGCATCCGCTATCGGTCGCTGAAATCGTGCGATCGGAGCGCCATGACTCACTGGCGCGCCCGCCGCGCCGAATTGCCGAGGGGGCGTGGCAATCGCTGTGGCGCTTCGGCGGATTTCCCGAGCCTTTCCTCAAGGCCGAGAAACGCTTTCATACGCGCTGGAACAGGCTTCGCAACGAGCAGATTCTGCGCGAGGATCTGCGCGACCTGACCAGAATCCAGGAGTTGGGCCAAATTGAATTGCTGGCGGTGAATTTGTCCCGGCATGCGGGGCAACTCACCAGCTTTTCGAAACTCGCGCGGGAAATACGGGTTTCGGTCGATACCGTGCGACGCTGGATTGTGACGCTGGAGTCGCTGTACTACTGTTTCAGCGTACGCCCCTGGCACAATAATGTGACACGGGCGTTGCGCAAGGAGCCCAAGTATTACCTTTGGGACTTTTCCCAGGTGGAAGACCCGGGGGCTCGGGCCGAAAATCTTGTGGCGAGCGCCTTGCTCAAGGCAACGCACTGGTGGACCGAGAGCGGCCAGGGCGATTTTGGACTGTATTTCGTTCGAGACAAGCAGAAACATGAAGTCGATTTTCTCGTCACCCGTGACCGGAGGCCGTGGTTTCTTGCCGAAGTAAAAGCCAGCGGGCGGGCGCCCCTGTCCAGGTCACTTTCCCTGTTCCAGAAGCAAATTGGCGCGGAGCATGCGTTCCAGATCGGGTTCGATCTGGCTTACGAGGACGCGGATTGCTTCGCTCACCGCGAGCCGATAATCGTTCCCGCCAGAACGTTTCTGTCGCAGTTGGCGTAGCGGTGTGGGAAATCTTCAACCGTCACGCCGAGGCCGGGGGTTCTGGTTGAGGGCGGCTTCAGATTCCCGAACCGGGTACTTTGTTTGTTCGCTACAGCCCACCCCCGAACCTTGCAAAATTGAAGTCGAGCTGCAAGAACGCAAGGATGATTGAGAGAGAAGCCTTTGACGTACTGCAATCTCGGCTGCGCCATGGCATCGAAGCGATGCCCTTGCTTGAAGCGATGGCTGAAGTAAGAGGGGCTAGCGAGTAGCGGCCCGCCGCCTGCCCAGTGTGCAGGGCAATCACGAGTAAAATGAAATACCAGGGTTCGCGGTTCCGCCGCCGCCCGCCAGCCTCCCGAGCACGGCGGCGGGCACGGGGTAATGCGGCAACCGTTTCGACAATTCGGGGGGCATTTCCTCCTTCTCGAAGCCGGCGGCGCTCAGCGTATAGTAGCCGGCCATCTCTTTTGGATCTTTCCGGAGCGCAACGAATGTCCGCGCAACGCGTCTACGGATGTCTTGCGAAGCCTGGCGGCGGATGTAGGAATCAAGGGAAGGCTCTCCGCAATCGAACGTCTCGCGAACGTGCCCGGGGCCGAGAGGCTCGATTACGAGCGCGGAATCAGCCACCCATACGCTCGCGATAACGGCGGGCGGCCCGTTTCAGTGCGGGATTCGGGGGAGGAGGCGCAAGCAGCGCTTCATGGAAAGCCTGCCAATCCGTCGCCGGCAACACTACGCACTCGCGGGCTTCGATTATCCGCTCGGCCGCCGCCACGGCGTTGTTCACTACGAAACGACTGACGGATACTTGCTCGTAGGCCGCCGCCCGCTCCAACTTGCGTTTGCTGCCGGAATCCAATCGCAAATGCATACGCTCTTGCAGTACTTGCGCCGCGTCAGACATCGGCTCATCCTCTGTATATCGATCATTGAAGGGATCCATGTGCCAAAATGGCGTACAAGTCAAGAAGTCTGTTGCACCTTGTCGACGACCGCGCATTTGCCCCATCGCTATGGCCGGTAGAGGTAGGAAGCGTGTTGCTCTCCGCTACACGCAGGGGACGGCTCCGCGCTGACGAATGGGCGGTAATCCGCGCGAGCCTGCTCGCTCTTCCCATCGAAATCGAGCCGGTGTCGCCGTTGCGCGCTTGGGAAGCGGTGCTTTCGCTTGCGGACCGTTTCCGTCTGTCGGTCTACGACGCCACTTATCTGGAACTCGCGATGCGTATGCGGTTGCCGCTCGCCACATTGGACAAATCCCTCGCCGTGGCCGCGAGAACCGCCGGTATCGAGACTCCCGCGCTGCCGTATTCCCGCTGACGCAGCAGGTGGGGTTCTCCGGGACTCCCTCAAGAAAATGTCAATGCGGGATGGGTGTCCCGTCAAGCAGCCATCGACGCCCGCGCCGAAGCGGAAATCTTCGCCCGCTTCGGCAAGCTGAGCGAGAACCGCATCTCGATCATCATCTCGCATCGCTTTTCGACCGTGCGCATGGCCGACCATATCATCGTGCTCGAGTCGGGCCGCATCCAGGAGGAAGGCAGCCACGAACAGTTACTGCAAGCCGGCGGACAATACGCCAGCCTGTTCAAATTGCAGGCGAAGGGTTACCAGTGATATCGAACGCTCAGAAGTAATTTCTGCCAGCGCATGGTCTCGTCGACGAGACCAGTGTGAATCGGGGATGGGTGTTCCATCAGGGTCACCTTCAGGATCACCGCGAAGGCGGATTTATCCGAACATTTGTTGCAGGGCGAAGAACATACCGTTGATCACGAACACCGCGCCGACCAGCCGCCAGGTTTGCGCCGTCGCCAACTCGTGCATCATGGCGACGAGCTTGTGCTCCAACGCTTCCATCTCCTTTCTTACGAGCTTGAACTCGGCCGCCATCTCCTCCCGGATGGCCTTGGACTCGGCCGCCGTCGATTCCTTGGTGGCGAGGGGGGCCACCATGGATTGCATGGTTCGGATGACAGATTCAGCCTCGGCTCGCTCCATACCGGACTCTTCAAGTTGCTGCGCAGCGCCAAGTATATCGCGGGTTTCCATGTGACCTCCATAAGTATCACGAAATTGAATGCAAGTCTCGCGGAGACGGCCTGCCCGCCTCCTCAGGACTCAAGCTTAGGAAGGATTCACCGGAAATGCGCAGTTTTACATGAAATCAGAAGGCAATGGGTGTCCCATTTTTCCGCCTCCATGAATACCGCCAAATTGGATACAAGTCTCGCGGAGACGGCCCGCACGGACAGCACGGACTTGATTCTCCCGGCTAGCCAGGAAAACGGGGAAATCCCAACTGATTTTTCCGTTTTCTAGGCGTATCCGGGAATCTGTGTCTAGACTACCCAAGTGAAGAAACACCACGTTCACGAATGAGGGAAACCGATGAACAACGCTCTTCACGATTCCTTGTCAATTTCAAAGAGGTTGAAAGGCTCGGGAATGAAAGATCCACAGGCAGAGGCGGTGGCCGAGGCGATTCACGGAAGCATCGAGAATGCGACCGCGCACCTTGCCACGAAACAGGATCTGGGCGCCGTGGAATCCAGACTTAAGGCAAATATCTCAGCCTTGGAGTCGCGCTTGGTCTGGCGGCTTTTCTTGTTATTCAGCAGTACCGCCAGACTGGCGGTAGCCGTGCTGCGCCTGTTTCCGCCTTGACAGGCGCTCCCGCACAGGTCCGCGAGCCGCGAGGGAAATCCGCAGTTAAGGAGAAATGCAATGGAAACCACGATTTCGCTCGCCAAAGAGCATGGCCTCGCGGCGCTGATTCTACTCGCCAAGCTTTATGTGGCAGTAAACGCCTACAACCTGTGCGGGCAGAAGGCCGAGGGCCGCCGATCCATTCCGGCCGAAATGGCCGCGGGTTATCAGGCCCCCGAACTTGGAGTCCTGCAAGGGGCGACGCATGCGGTACTCGAACGATCCTGCAATTCCCCCGCGACCGGGGAAAGACGCAAAAAAAACCCCCGGCCGAAGCCGGGGGTTTTGGTTGAGGGCGGCGGAGCCGCCGGGGTTAATGAGAACTACATCTCGATGTCAGTTGCTGCGGCAAAGAGGGCAGAGGCAGTATCGCCAACCAGGAAGATGACCATATCGGTGTCCGCATCGAAGTTTCCATCGGCATCGATATCGAACAGCAACCAAGTGCCTTCACCGCTCGTTTCATCACTTGAGTTCGTCGCAGTCTGATTGATCATTGCGATGCTGTTCTTGACCGTTCTGGTGGTGGAGCCCTGATCGGTCGTGGGCCCTACGACTGTGGTCAGGAACAGACCTTTGCCATCACCGATGAAGTCAAACAGGTTGGCGGCGCCACCGTCAGGATCACCATCTGTATCGGCACCTGTAGCGGTAGTACGGCCTGCCCCGTCACCATCAATGCTGACAGTTGCAGTCGAATCTCCTCCCGGCGTGCCGTCGTCGTCGACCGGCTTCCAGCCAGATCCTGTTAGACTGTTCAAAGTGGTGCCAGTCCCTCCGCCCCATTCATCAGGTGCTCTGACATTGCCCGCAGTCACAATGGCATGCAGAGCCTTGGAGAAGTGGAGATGGTCGGTGCCAGTTGTGAAATCCATAATCACGTCGTAACCCTTCGCGTCATAAACGCTGGAATTATCCTTGTTCCTGCTGAAGGTCACCATTGACTCCGAAGCCGCGTTGTAGACGAATCGGTTATCCACGTCACTGCTATCGGTGTCTCCTCCGGACAATTTATCCGCTCCGGCGCCGCCGTTCAGAATGTCCCTGCCGGCACCACCGGTGAGCGTGTCGTCTCCGCCATTACCCACCAAGGAATTCCTGGCGGTAACTACGGCACTGTCAAAGTCGCCCGCCGTCAGCTCGTCGTCATGATGACTACCGGCCAGTCTGACCCTTGTTGCGGCGCCCCCTTCGCTGGTGTCGTCTCCAGTATTTGCGGAAGCATCAACGGTTACCCCGGCGCCACTTTCAGTCGCGTTGACATACTGCAGACTGGTAAGGCCGGTTCCGCTCAGATTGGTCATCGCATCGCCGGTGATCTTCACCTCCTGCAGCGCTGAGCTAGTGCCACCGACCGTCACCTCGTTCTCGTAATGACCACTGGTCACTCCCTTGCCCGCGGCGGTGCGGTGTACGCTGGCGTTCGAGTCGATGGCCATCGCCAACAGATCTTCGTCAAGCGTAATCGTCAACTCTACCGCTCCATTTCCCGGAGCCGCCTTTGTGCCGCCATTGCCACCCCTGGCCATCAATGACACATTCAGGACGTTGGTGGTGCCGCCATCAATAATGGAGCCTGCGACATTGACATCATCAGCGAAATTGTAGTCCACTTCGGCTTCTGTGCCAGTACCCGCCTTTTCCGCCGAAACGTTCAGGTGAGTTCCGCCGCCCACGTTATTCAGCTCAACTTCAGCGGCCGTGTTTTTGTTAATCACTACGGTATCGACCCCAAGGCGCTCGACGTCGTACTTTCCCTGTCCACCGCCAACATCCAGAATCTCGAAGTTGGAGTAGATCGACATGGTCTTGTCACCGTCCTTGTAGGTAGCTCCGTCCGCGGACAGCCTGAGAGTATCCCGACCGTCGCCGCCGTCGATACGGCTCTCGCTGTTGCCGTCATTGCCGTGGAAAGTGTCATCGCCGGCGCCGAGGTCAACCATGAGGCCGCCATCACGATAATCGCCGCTGATCATGACGGTATCGGCGCCATCACCAGTGTCGACGGATTCAAGCTTCCCGCGAAGGCTGGTAGCAAGCCCAACCGTGTCACCGCCGGAACCGCCTTCGACCATGGTCAGCGCGGCCAGTTCGGCCGTGGACTTGAAGCTGTTCTTGCCGGAGCTTTCGCTCGCGTCGATGCTCGCCAGCTTCTTCATGCCGGCCAGGCTGTCCATGCTCACGGCGCCTGCGCCGGAAACCGTCACGCCTGCAAGTGTTTCGGAAGGACCATCTGGCATGCCGGCCGCATTGAACTTTCTCACGCTCAGCGACAACTTGGCATCTGCGTCGATGTCGAGCATCTTGACCGCGTTCGAGTTCAGGTCGACGTTGGAGTCTCCCGCCACGGTGAGCATGATGTCTTCCGCGGAACCCGCGCCGGCGACGCACAATTTGCCAACCACCTTCGAGCTGCCGTTGGGATTGAAGGAACCGTACTTGTTGAGAGTGATCGACAAGTCTTCAGGCATGTTTTTGCCGTCGGCGGTCTTGGAGTTGTTATGCACCAGGATGGTCGCGGTCGTGGAAGCCAGCGTAAGGTCGGCGATGGAGTCGGAATTGACTGTCAACGTCGGCCCGCCGCCTGTCATGACGGTTCCCGGAGCGGCATCCTCTTTTCCAATGTCCTGCGAAGTATAGGCGACGCCTGCAGGAACAGGCATACCGTTGATAGCGTCAGCTTCATAGGCTTTCTCACCATCGGCGCCGGAACGGACGGTGATTTCCGTCACAGCAGGATCAGCGTCAGGATCAAAAGCAGTGCCATCGATGGAGACGATGTCGCCAAACACCAACCCGCCACTTTCGACATCGAATTTCAGTTTCGCGATTACCGCAAGAACGGTGGTGGGGGAGTCTCCACCCGCGTCGCCATCGTCATCCCAGCTGTATGTGCCAGTGATTGGAACTTCGGTGAGTGCGGCTGTCAATGTTACGCCATCTTCATCCAGGCCTACTGGAGTAGTAGCAGTACCGCCAGCACCACCCGTGGTAATCGAAATCTGGGTTGACCTGTTCTGACCGACCACAAATCCATTGGTGTTGGTCAACGGAACAAAAGTCCCGGAAGCCTGCTCTTCTGCAGTGCCGGTATTGTGCGCCACGCCGGTAGCGCTGACGCTGGTAACCGTTTGGGACTGTTTGCCGGCGCCGTTGTCGATCGTGACGTTGCCGCCGCCCATGACCGTTACGGTTTCGGTTTGTCCCGCAGACCCGACATGTACCTCGGAGGATCCGCCGGCCTTGATGCTCACATCGCCGGCCGAACCGACCAGGGTCACGTCTCCGCGGAAAGTCTGGCTGGTGCTGACCGTGGCGCCATCGTCAACGATTAAGGTGACATCGCCTTCGCTGCCGAAGCGGCGCAGATCTACCATCTCCACGCCGTCCCAGTCCGTAAGGTCGGCATTGATGCCGCCCACGGTGTTGATCACGACGTTTTCGACATTGCTGATGGCTTCCGCGCCGAGATTGAGCGTGGCGGTGGGATCGACACCGAAAATATGCATGGTGTCGACACCGCCGCCGCCGTCGATGGTGTCAAAGGGATTCAAAACATCCTGAAAGACATTGCTCACCTGGGCAACTGGCTGGGCGACAAAGGTGTCGTCCGCATCGCCGCCCGTGAAATCATCAATCGTCGGCGTCAGGACGAAACTCTGGCCCTCTACAGCGGAGCCCGGCCCGGCATCGATGGCTTCGATGGCCATGGCCACGCTGTCCGCGTCCGCGGTCACGCCCGCGAGCGCGTCCGCCGAAGGATCGGCCATGCGCGCTTCGAGGGTGTAGTGGGAAGCCACCGCCACCTGGTTGGCGAAAGCCATCGCCGCCATGCCGAGGTCGCCGTAGGCCGCGTGGGAATCGCCCGCGTCGGCGATGTCGTGCAGCGCGCCGACCACGGCCAAGGCCAGTTCGCCCCGGCTCATGCCGCCGTTCAGCAAGCCTTCGACGATGCCCGCGGCCGCGGTCATCAGCTCTGCGGAGACGTTGTCGCCGAGCACGTTGCCGAGAAAGTCCTCCGCGAACTCCCCGTTGGTGAGGAAGGCGGGATACGTGGCCTGGAAGCCATCGGAATCGGCGATGTGGTTCGCCAGGTCGGACAGCGACATGCCGCCGTCGACCGCTTCGACCCACTCGTTGAGCCGGCCGGTTCCCGGGGCTTGCCCCAGCATTGCCACCGACAGCCCGATCAGGCCCGTTCTAGTTTCAGCAGTTGCCATTTTTTGGTACTCCTTGATATCAAGTTTCAAATTTCGTCGTGGCCGGATTTGCGCAAACCGACCGCAAACTCGTCATGCGAGCATAAACAAGACACCCCGAAGCGCATTTGCAGTCCTAAGTAATTAATAATAAAGGAGTTAATTTCACCGAATGCGGAGGAATCCGCGTTCGCGCCTACCCTGATCGCAACGAGTGGGCACGACTTGTGGCGGGCCATCGGCGGGAGCACCCACCAGGACGTGCGGGAGGGCAAAAAAACAAGGACAGTCCAGCTCGACCGGCCGCAGCGATGGGGCGTATTCCGGATCACGCGGGTAGTCATCCGGGCGCTCGACTTCGATCGCTGCCGTGGGACTTTATCTCGGTTTTTCTTGCTTGCCCCACGATTGTATGATAACAATTTGTTATCAATTTGCGAGGGCCAGCGTATGCCTACGATCAATGTGCGTCAACTGAACAGGGATGTTTTTGAACGCCTGAAACGGCGGGCTTTGCAGAATAACCGCTCTCTGGAGGGCGAAGCGCGGCATATTCTGAAATGCGCAGCCGAGGACAGACTTGTTGCCAAACGAGCTGCTTTCCTGGCTGAATCCGATCGTCTGCGCAAAAGCACAACGAACCGCGAACACACTCCGGCGGAAGTGCTGATACGTGAAGACCGTGCGTATGGGCACCGGGAACCCTGATGCGCCTTGTTGTGGACGCGAGTGTCGCGGTCAAGTGGCTGACAGATGAAGATGGCTCAGAACTTGCCCGGGGACTCGTGGCAAGCGGCGTGGACCTGTATGCGCCAAGGCTAATGGCTTCTGAAGTGGCGAGTGCGCTTTGGCGCAAGGCACAGCGCGGAGAAATTGAGCCTGGTCAGGTTGGCGCCCTGGCAGCTCTGGCATCGGACATGCCGCTGCACTGGAGCGAAGATGAAACACTCGTGGCCGATGCGGCTCGGCTTGCGCTATCGCTCGGTCACCCGGTCTACGACTGCCTGTACCTCGCACTTGCTCACCGCCTGGCCACCACGATGGTGACCGCAGACCTTCGATTTGCGGAAAAATTGGCCGCTACTGCCCATGGTGGGGCCGTCATTACCTTGACCGAATACGCCAAATCCAGATGAGCGCGGGAATTGGCCGAAAGATTTGAACTCAAGGCGCGGCAAATCCAGCGATACGAGGCGGAAGGCTACGCCAGCGCAAGCTTTCAGCGTCTCTGTGAAGTCGCTCATGCGGTGGGGCTATGGGAAAGGCGCACCGCAGGATAGCGTGAGGCATTTGCTTGACCCGAGTCGCCCCGGTATCCAGCCGGTTTGGCTCGCGTGTCCTCGCGCCTGAAAAAGTTTTGAGGTCACTGGCTAGGAAGAGCGGCGGAGTGGGTGTCCCACGAGGACCAATTAACTGAGTAGTGGATTGATTGTCTTTATGACGTCAAACCGGCCAAAATCGCGATCCGCGCTCGCAATCGCGGCGCCGTGCTCCAAAGCCAGCGCCGCCAGATGAGCGTCCATTACCAAGGCGCCGCGGGCCTGCCCTTTTTCGCAGAGTTCCGCCAGATATGTCCAGGTTCGAGGTCCGGGCGCCAGCATCTGAACATTTGGCGCATTTAGCCAGGACTCGACAATGCCACACGCCTCCGCGGGAGAGAGCGGCTTCGAAAAGACGCGGCTGTCCGAGCCAATGCGCACGAAAGCGAGCAGGGCGATCAGCGCCAGTCGCACGGGCCTGCCTGAAGAGATCTCGTTTTCCAGCCACGTTCGGGCAACCGCGTGGTGCGGGCTGTCCTGGTCATAGGCGTACAGCAACAGGTTGGCGTCTACGAGAATCATCAGAGATGCACTGGCCCGTCGAGTGAATCAAGCAGGCTGCCTATATTGTCGAGCTCGATTCCGGGGCGAAGTCCCATCGACCGGGGCTGAATACGGAACGGCTTGGCAAGTTCTTCGTCCATTGGCTGTTCAAGACCGCGCCGCAAGTGTTCGTTGAGCGTCTCCTTGAAGCTTGCGCCCGAGCGGGCCATGCGGTCTCTCAACTTCACAATGACATCTTCTTCAAGCGTAACGGTGGTTCTCATCGGATTTCTCCCGGGCATTTATTGTCTCAGCACAATGATGTTAGCAGATTGATGATCAGAGCATCAATGTCGGGAGCGATATCGAGAACGTCAGGCCGGGATGGGTGTCCCGTCAGTGCCGGGTATGCTTGGAATGCTGTCACGTCATCTGCATTTCCAGAGAGGAAAATGACCATGTCAGTGCCGGCATCGAAATCTCCGTTGCCGTCGACGCGCACGAATGCGAGTAAGGTGACCAGCGCCAGCCGCGCGGGCCTGCCCACCTGCATGAAAAAGACATATGGGTGGTGTGGGTATCCCATCAGGGGGGCGCCATCAAGGGGCAGTTTTATGGCCAATATTAGCCATGTTTGGATAATTATCCATTTATGGCTAGAATTGGCTGATGATACAGGATCCTTGGCACTTCACCCGGCGCGATCTGGCGGCCCGCACCCTGACCCTCCTGACCAGCGGCCCGGCCCGCGCGCTGACCCTGTTCGCTCCCCGCCGCACGGGCAAGACGGAGTTCCTGCTGAAAGATCTGGGGCCGCTCGCGGAAGCCGAAGGCCATCGCGTGATCTACGCCTCCTTCTGGCAACAGCCGCTCTCGCCTCTGGCCGTTCTTCTCCACGCCCTGGAAACGTCGCTCCAGCGCGGACGGTTCGGCGACCGGGTTCGCAGTACAGCGCTTGCCCTCGCGCCGAAGCTCAAGCTCTCGGCAACCGCGGCGGGAGCAGCGGGAGAAGCCGAGATCGACCTGAGTTCCCTCGGCGGGAAACCACCGGGCGACCTGCTTCTGTATCTGGACGAACTCCTCGGCCGCGCCTCCCACAGACGCGGAATCACGATCCTGATGCTGGACGAGGTCCAGGAATTGGCGCGCGGCGAAGACAATGCTCCTCTCGTGGCCGCGCTAAGAACCAGCCTCGACAAGCGTTCCGATCAGCTCAAGACGGTGTTCACCGGGTCCAGCCAATACGGCCTCGCCGCCATGTTCGCCGCCCGCCAAGCGCCCTTCTTCCACTTCGCCACGCCGATAAACCTGCCCGCGCTCGGCGAACCGTTCGTCGACCATTTGCTTGAAACCTGCCGAAGAACTACGCACCGAACACAGGACCGCGGGGCGATGCTCGCGGCGTTTCAGGCACTCCACGTAAATCCGTACTTCTTCCGCCTGCTGGTCGAAACGATGATCCTGGATCCGGCCCTCACCGTGGAGCGCGCTTTGGAACAGGTTCGGTACCGAATCGCCGACGAACTCGGCTATCGCGACATGTGGCTCCAACTAACCCCCGTCCAGCGGGCGGTGACCGGCGCGCTGGCGCAAGGCATCGACAAGCCGTTCAGCCAAGCGGCCCGCGATGGAATGGGCGCGCAACTCGACGGCGACGGACGCGCGCCGTCATCCAGCCGGGTGCAGGCGGCGTTGCGCCGGCTCCGGCGCCTTGGTCTCGCGAATGCCGACTCCGGTGGCTGGAGGCTCGCCGATCCGGAGTTTGCCGCCTGGATTCGCGAGCACGGCGCCCCGCGAACCGATCCGGAAAATCCCAGACGCGGGGATTCGCCTCAATGAGCGTACTCATCATTGCCGCCACGTCATTGCTGTTTGCTGCGCTGCGGTTTTCTGGCGTCGGGGCTTGATTTGATCTGACGGAGATTTTCCACCGCCCAAAAAAGCAAAACCCCCGGCTGAAGGATCGGCATTGCGCGCTTCCAACGTATGCATAGTGAGAAGCCGCCTTCACCTGGTTGGCGAAAGCCATCGCCGCAATTTTTCGGCTAGGGCGGGGAAGTGGCGCCCATGATCTTTCCGTGACTCGGCGCGTCTGAGAGTTTCCTCACCCTGAAATGCAGACCTTCAACCAAGACCCCGGGATGTATGGATCCTGCGACTACGCGCAGGATGACGCTGCCCCCTTCCGTCATTCTGCGCGGAGCGAAGCGCAGTCGCAGAATCTGTAGGGACAGTCTCATACTTTATTGACACAAAAAAAACCCCCGGCCGAAGCCGGGGGTTTTGGTTGAGGGCGGCGGAGCCGCCGGGTTTATGGGGTCAGGCGGAGACCATGTCAATGTCAGTCCCCGGGGCAAATGAGGTGCTGCCCTGAAGGAAGATGACCATATCGGTCTCCGCGTCGAAGTCTCCGTCGCCGTCGATATCGAACAGGAGCCAGATACCATCGTCGGCGGCTCCCGCCAGGTTTTGCACAATCGCCGCAATGGAGTTCTTGAAGGTCCTGGTAGTGCTGCCAAAGGTTCCCGTCGACGTGGTGGAGGTCAAAAACAGACCTTCGCCACTGCCGATGAAGGATTTCAGATCCGAGGCGCCGCCGTCAGCGTCCGCCTGAACAATCACCGGATCTGCGTCGGGGTTGGCCAAAACAGCTTTGTTGGGGCTGCCATCAATGAACGTGGTGGAGATCATCCCATCCGTGGTTGGATCACCGTCGGTATCGGTCTGCATCCAGCCAGCCCATTCGGTAGTGGTAGCGGCTTTGAATCCGTCTGAAATATCATCGTCCTCTACCTGCTCCCCCGCGGTCACAATGGCATGCAAGGACTTGGAGAACACGAGATCGTCAGAACCAGAAGCAAATACCATCACTGTGTCATACCCCTGCGCGGTGAAGCTACCGTCCTTTTCCTCCTTGAACGACACCTGCGAATCCGAAGCGACTGTGTAGATGAAATCATCCGCGCCGAGGCCGCCGGCCAAGGTATCCCCTCCCGCGCCGCCGGTCAGTTTGTCCGCGCCGCTGCCGCCAGTCAAGGTGTCCTTGCCGCCGTTGCCCATCAACGTGTCGACGCCGACGCTGCCGGTGAACGTGTCACCGCCGCTGCCGCCGAACATCTTTATGTCCTGGTTCGCAGCCGTCAAGATCGAGGCATCGACGGTAACGCCGCCGGAGTTGGATTCGGCATCGACCAGTGCGAGATTGTCGAAACCGCCCGCGTCCGCATTGGTGCCGGTGGCCGAGATCTCCAGCATCGCGTTACCACTGACGACGATATCCTCCACGGAGGAAGCCGTGGTGTCGCCGTCGGCGATACCGCCGCCTTTCAGAACCAACTTGTTTCCGTAGTCGCCGGCCGCGGCCTTGCCCCCGGCGTTGGCGCTGGAGGCGACGTTGAGCACTTCGATCTCTCTGTCCACGGCAAGCGTCAGACTCACTTCGCCGTTTTGGACGGTCTTGGAGTCCTTTCCGCCGCCATTGGCGGTCAGGGAAATGTCGAGCACCCCGCTTTGCCGCTGGTCGCCGGCTTTCCTGGCCACCAGGCCGTGCGCTATCTCGACCATGGACATGCCGGCGCCCATGCCGCGAATGTCGAGGTCCATGCCGTCCGCCATGTTGTTCAGCGTCACGTCGGCGCCAGCGCTGACGATCACCTGCTCGACCCCGAGCCGGCCCACGTCGTACGTGCCCGAACCGCCGCCGACGTCGAGCACCTCGAAGTTGGAGTAGATCGACATGGTCTTGTCGCCGTCCTTGTAGGTGGCGCCGTCCGCGGACAGCTTCAGCGTATCCCAGCCGTCGCCGCCATCGACACGGCTCTTGCCGTTGCCCCTGCCGCCGGAGAACGTGTCGTTCCCCGCGCCGAGGTCTACCACGAGGCCGGCTTCGCGGTAGGCGCCACCGATAGTAACCTTGTCATTGCCGACGCCGGTTTCGATGGATTCGAGCTTGCCTTCGTCGCTGGTGACGAGTTCGATCATGTCGTTGCCGGAACCGCCTGCGACTTCGGTCAGCGCGTCGAGTTCGATTTCGGACTTGAAGCTGTTCTTGCCCTTGCTTTCGCTCGCGTCGATACTGCCCAGCTTCTTCATGCCGTCCAGCGCGTTCATGGTCACGTCGCCCGAGCCGACAACCGTCACCGACTCAAGCGTTTCCGATGGACCGGTGGGCGTGCCGTCCGCATTGAATTTTCTCACGCCCAGCGTCAGTTTGGCGTCGGCTTTGACGTTCAGCATCTTGACCGCGTTCGAGTTCAGGTCGACGTTGGAGTCCCCGTCCACATCCAGCATGATGTTTGTCGCGGAACCCGAGCCGGCGACGCACAGCTTGCCCGCCACGCCCGCGGCGCCGTACTTGTCGACGGTAATCATCAAGTCTTCCGGCATCGGCTTCTTGTCGGCCGTCATGGAGTTGTTGTACACCAGCACGGTCGCCGTGGTGTTCGCCAGCGTGACATCGGCGATGGCGTCGGAATTGATCGTCAGCGTAGGTCCGCCGCCTTCCGTGCGGGTCACCTCGCCAGCGGCCTTCTTGCCTATAGCCACATTGGTTGCAACAGCACCGGTTGGAACACGAATATCATCGAGACCGCCGGGTTGAATGGTCCTTTCATTATCACCATCAGGATCAACGACGAAAGATCCATCAGCCTCTGCAGTAAGACCACTGATGGCGGTGATTTCGCCAAACACCAGTCCGCCGTTGTTCACGTCGAATTTGAGTTGTACGGTTGTTGAAAGGTCATCTGTGGCTGCGTCACCATCGTCATTCCAGCCATATTCAACAGTTATCGGATCTCCGTTGTCATCGCCGCCACTTGCGTCAAGCAGCACGTTGTCAGTAGTCCTCAAGGATACTTGGACGGCGGCGTCGCCGGCTCCAACGGTGACCCGGGTCGTACCATTCTGGCCAATCACATATCCAAAGTCGTCCACCGAAGGAACGAACTCGTCGGAAGTCTCCTTGACCGGGGTGCCCGTGTTGTGCACCACGCCGTCGACGCTGACGCTGGTGACGCTGTCAGACTGTCCGCCCTTGTGCACGTTGGCGTCGGCGATGCTCGCGCCATTTTTGCTGATTGAGACGCTCGCGCCGCCCTTGACCGTTACCGATTCGGTATGGGCGCCGGAACCGATAACTACCGCGGAACCGCCGCCGGCTTCGATATTCACCGCGCCGCTGGCCCCGGTCAGGGTGACGTCGCCGCCGAAAGATCTTTCGGAACTGACCGCGGCGCCGTTGACAGTCACGCTGACGTCGCTCTCCGGGCCGAAGCGCTCGAGGTTGACCGCTTCAAGACCTTCCCAGTCGGACATGTCGGCTTCGATTTCCCCCACGTGGCGGATCAGCACGTTTTCGACATTGCTGATGTCTTCCGCGCCGAGGCGAAGCGTGACGTCGGGATTGACGCCGGAAATATGGATGGTGTCGATGCCGCCGCCACCGTCGATGCTGTCGAAGGGATTGAGGACTTCGCTGAAAAGATTGTTGCTTCCCCTTTCCGGAGCGGCAATAAAGGTGTCGTCCGCGTCGCCGCCCGTGAAATCGTCGATCGTCGGCGTCAGGACGAATTTCTGAACCCCAGTCTCTCCCGGCGGGGCCGGGGGATTGTCGATTGCGTCGATGGCCATGGTCGCGCTGTCGGCGTCGGCGGTGACGCCCGCGAGCGCGTCCGCCGAAGGATCGGCCATGCGCGCTTCGAGGGTGTAGTGGGAGGCCACCGCCACCTGGTTGGCGAAAGCCATGGCGGCCATGCCGAGGTCGGCGTAGGCGGCATGATCCTCGCCCGCGTCGGCGATGTCGTGCAGCGCGCCGACCACGGCCAGGGCCAGTTCGCCCCGGCTCATGCCGTCGTTCAGCAAGCCTTCGACGGTGCCCGCGACCGCGGCCATCAGTGCGTCGGATACATTGTCGCCAAGCACGTTGCCGAGAAAGTCCTCCGCGAACTCCCCGTTGGTGAGGAAGGCGGGATACGTGGCCTGGAAGCCCTCGGAATCGGCGATGTGGTTCGCCAGGTCGGACAGCGACATGCCGCCGTCGACCGCTTCGACCCACTCGTTGAGCCGGCCGGTGCCCGGGGCTTGGCCCAGCATCGCCACCGACAGCCCGATCAGGCCCGTTCTAGTTTCAGCAGTTGCCATTTTTTGGTACTCCTTGATATCAAGTTTCAAATTTCGTCGTGGCCGGATTTGCGCAAACCGGCCGCAAACTCGTCATGCGAGCATAAACAAGACACCCCGAACCGCATGTGACCGTAGTCACACAAGACCGGGATTGCCGGCTTTTAGAGCCGGCGCCGCCTGTTAACCCGCGATTTTCCTGTACTGCAAACCAGTCAGGCCCACGAGCGAGCAGACATGAGGCGAGATGGTACTACTATTGGGCGGGGCGGAACAATACTTTGTGCGTGTCCGGTAGGGGCGACGCATGCGTCGCCCGCGGGCGTTGCGCGGTATCGGAAGTCAAAGGAGAATGGCGAACACCGTTATTTGCATGGCGACTATTGTAAGGGTGGAAGCCATCATTATGGCTATGAGGGTTTTCTGTGAACTGTGCATACCCTCGCGTACGCTCGAAAAACCCACTTCCATTCTGGACTCCAGTTTGGTGAACCGGTTGTCCACGGCAGCGAACTGCTTGTGCACGGCAGCGAACTGCTTGTCCACGGCAGCGAACTGCTTGTGCACGGCAGCGAACTGCTTGTCCACGCCAGCGAACCGCTTGTCCACGGCGCCGAACCGACGGTCGAGTTCGGCGGTGAAGTATTCCTTCGTCACGAGATTTTTCATGGCGTCGTTTACGACTTCCACAATGGCGTCGGCCTGCCTCTCGGGCATGCCAGAGTCTCCAAGTTTCCGGCTTGCGGCCAGAGTGTCAAGCGCTTGTTCCATTTTCCCCTCCAAAATTGTGTGATTAACGGATGGGACGCGCGTCGGTCGTCGCTGCGGTCTTCATAGCCCCTTTCCCTGACTTCAAGCCTAGCAACACATTCCGGCCAATGCGTAATATTTGCCGAAAATCGTTCGCGAGGGGCGGGATGTGCACGTCGCAAAGGGGCTCCCGAACTATTTTCGCCGAAAAGTGGAAGATTCTTGCGAACGGGGGGTACATTCGACAGCACCCACCTATATAAGGAGATATTTATGGCCAATTCACACGCGGAAGACGCAACCGGCATTTCGGCGGCCATCAGGACTCTCGCTACCAAGAAGGAACTAAGCGAGTCCGAGAAGCGACTCAACGCCGCAAGCGAGGCGCTACAACGCAAGATGCTTGAGGAAATAGGGAACCGAGACGAACGAATGCGCAAGGAATTGAAGGCCGACCTGGAGCAGGCAATAAAGAAAAATCGATTTTTCAGTCCCGAATTCGCCGCTGTCGTGGAAAACGGTCTCAGCGGCTTTGCAGCCGGAATCGCCGTATTTCTGTTGGCATTCGGATTTGTTGCATTCGTCGCATTATTCGTATTCGTCGTGACATAGCAGTTCGCCGGGATCCATAGCAATTTAACGAGACACCTATCCATAGAGTGCATTTTCCGAGGGGATACTCCTTTCTTGCTAAATCATGTTGTAATATCCGCTAAAAAGGCGGATAGTAGGACATGATTATTGCAAAACAGCCTCGCTTGTCAGATTTTGTCCATGGATTGATTGCTACCGGACGGGCCGTATTTGGCGCAGAGGAAGCAGAACAGGCGCTTGGCATCGGGCATGGCGCCTTTCTGGACGCGGCTGAGCGGTTGCAGCACAGAAAGGCAATATTGAAACTGCGGCAGGGATTTTATGTCGTGGTTCAGCCACAGTTCTCGGCATGGGGAGCGCCGCCCCCGGCGTGGTACATCGATGCGTTGATGCGGCACGAGGACCATGCCTACTATGTGGGCCTCCTGAAGGCTGCGGAATTGCATGGCGCGACACATCAGGCAGTGATGGAGTTCCAGGTGGTGACAGCAAAGCGCTTGCCGGTCATACGTGCGGGTCGCAGTCTGGTCGTCTTTTACTACCGCAAGGACATGAGCGCCATGGAGGCAGGTATCGAGAGGCGCAAGACCGAAACCGGGACAATGCGGATATCGTCGGTCTCACTGACCGCCCTTGACTTGTTGCGGTATTCGGAGGCGACTGGCGGCATTGATAATGTCGCAGCAGTGCTGTCGGACCTCGCACCGAAAATCGATCCCGAACAACTCGCCGCGCTTTCAGCTCAAATAGAACGGCCCCCAGCGCAGCGTCTTGGCTATCTACTGGACTTTCTCGGCCATGGCGAGTTGGCGGAGCCTATGCTGACCGCTTTGCGTAACCGCGGAAGATTGCCCTGGATCGAACTCGACCGTTGGGAAGCGCGGAACCGGCAATTTACATCGGCGCCGCGCATGCACGATCTGAAATGGCGACTCTTCGTCAGGCGCAAGCCGCAACCCGACATATGATTCCTTCTCAAAACATCGTTGCCTGGGGCAATGTCGTCCCTTGGGCCGAGCAACGGCAGGTTGAACAGGATCTCATTATCGCTCGGGCTCTGGTCGAAATTTACTCTGATGACCAGCTACGCGAAGGATTGCGGTTTCGCGGCGGCACGGCGCTGAATAAACTGCATTTTCCGGCACCGCTGCGATATTCGGAGGATATCGATTTGGTGCGCACCTCGGCAGGTCCGATCGGTCCTGTCCTGGATAGGTTGCGCATAGTTTTGGAGCCCTGGCTCGGTGGGGCGCAATTCGGGCAAAGTCCCGTAGCTCCAAAATTACGCTTCCGGGCCGAGGCTGAAGATGGCAGTAGCGCACCCATCCGACTAAAGGTCGAAATCAACACGCTCGAAATCGAATCCTTCGCCAATCCTGTATCAGTACCGCTGGACATTGAGAATCCCTGGTTTTCCGGGAAAGCCGCCATTTCGACATTCTCGCGGGAGGAGATGCTGGCGACAAAGTTTCGCGCGTTGCTACAACGCGATAAAGGGCGGGATTTGTATGATCTGGCGCACGCTCTCGAAGTCTGGAGTGATCTCGATATCGACCGCATAGTCGAAATATTCGGTCGGTATCTCCGCCTCTCCGGCCTGACGGTTTCACGGGCGGAAGCACAGCAGCGCATGTTTGGGAAGTTGGCCAAGCCGCGCATATTGCAGGACGTGCGACCGTTGCTGCCTCCCGAGCAGGCGGAAGCCCTGACGCAAACGTCGGTTGCAGACGCATTTCGACGCGTGTTTGTCGCTCTTGTCGACAGATTGCCTGGAAAGTCCTGGGCAATGACGCGGGCAATGAAAGAACGGTTCGAAATTTCCTGGTGAAAGAAACCGGCAAATCCTTTCAATTTCGCGTCAGCACGGCCAGGACGCCGCCGATTCGTTCCGCGGCGGCCTCGACTTCCCGGTCGGCGACGTGGGCATACACCCGCAGGGTCATGGCTGAACTGCTGTGGCCCAGCAAGCGGGCGACAACCGGCAGGGGAACGCCTTGCAGCAACGCCTGGGAGGCTACGGTGTGTCGCAGATCATGCAAGCGCACATCATCCAGGCCGACGCGCTTGCGAATGGCAGCCCAGAATGTGTTGATTTCCTTCCTCGGCCTGGTGGAATCAAGGGGAGAAGGAAAAACCCAGCGACTTCCTTCCTTAAGCTGACGCGCAATCAGCGCCTGCGCCGACCGGTTCAGAAAAACCTTTCTCGGGCCTGTCTTGGCGCTCGTCAGATGGAGCGTGTCTCCATGAACTTCCCGCCATTGCAGGTTCAAAATCTCGCCCCGGCGGCATCCGGTGAGTAGCAGCAGGCGGATGATATCGGCGTTTTGCGAATTTCCCGGCCTGCCGGATGCCCATTGATCCAGCGCCCTGTTAAGCCGCTGGATTTCCTCCACCGACAGGAAGCGGTTCAATGTACGGCCCGCATTCTTCCGGATTCCGGACGCGGGATTTCTGGAAACGACGCCGGCGGCGATCGCCTGATTCATGATTTGGTGCAACAGCCCCAGCACCTTGTTCGCTCCGCCGGGGGATTTCCTGCTGTATTTCGTGAACCAGCGGACCACATCGGCCTCGTCGATTCGGTCGAGCGCAAGTTTCCCGAATGCCGGCAGTATCTTCCGATTCAGCGCATATTTGACGAATGGCTTTGTGGACTCCTTGTAACGGTCGTAACAGGCAGTCTTCCAGGGGCCCAAGATGAATTCCCGCAAGGCCGGAGTTTCGGATGCGATGCCTCGCCCGTGCAGGAGCGGTCTGCCGTCGTGCAGGTCGGCCAGCAACAAGGCGCATTTCGCCAGGGCTTTGTCCAGGCTCAGGAACTCGGCCGAACCGATCGTGATGCGTTGCGCCTTGCCCGACTCGCTCCAATGGAAAACGAAACTCTTTCGGCCGGTGGCTCGCACGCGCACACCGAAACCCGCCAGCCGGGTGTCCCAGACGGTGTATTCTCGCTGTTTGGGCTGCAGTCTTCTTATCGATATCTCCGTTAACCGAATTCTTTCGGTCATCGATCAACTCCGTTGTAGTACGGCTCCTACGGTCTCTACAGCCTGACGAACCGCCGATTCGACAAAATTAGTGTATTTGAGGGTGGACGCGGGATCGCTATGCCCCAACAGCATACCGATGGTCCGCAGATTTTCGCCGTGGGCCAAGGCCACGGATGCGTACGTGTGCCGCAGATCGTGCCTGCACAAATCGTGCAGACCTGCTTCCTCTATAAGTCTTTCCCAGGTTGCCCGGGCTTCGGCCATGGGAGTCCGGTCGCTTCTGCCGGGGAAAACCCAGCAACCGGTTCTGGGCAAGGCGTCGAGTACGACGCGCGCCGCGAAAGAGAGCCAGACCGTTCGCGGACCGGTCTTGGAATCGCGCAAATACAACTTGCCTTCGCGATAGTCCTTCCATTGCAGCGAGCGGATTTCGGAACAGCGGCAGCCGGTCAGAAGCAGCAGCCGGAAGTACGCCACATGCATAGGCTTTTCCGCCTCCAGCAGATCCAGCGCTCTTCCGAAGCGGCGCAGTTCGTCGTTCGAAAGAAACCGTTCCCGGCCCTGGCGCCGGTAGCGCTTGATGCCCTTGCAAGGGTTGCTGTTTTCCTCCCGATAGCCAAGCGTCTCGGCTTCCCGGAAGATCACTGAAAGCACGGGCATGGCCCGGTCGGCCACCGCCGGCGTTCTATGCAGGGAAGCGAACCACTCCTGCACGTCCTGGCGGGTGATGCCGCCTATGGGCCGATCACCGAAACGCGGCAGCAGATAGGCCCGGCAATATCTCGCGTTTACGTGAAAAGTGGCCGGTTTCCAGAGTGTCCGGTAGCGCGTGAAAACTTCCTCTGCCAGGATCGTGAAAGACACGTCACCGGAAGCCGCCGGGATGGCGTCATTTATGCGCGACTCATTCGCCAGCAGCGACAGCGCCTGCGTTCGGGCCTGGGCTAACGGCAGGCGGCCGGCATCGCCGATGACCCGCCACAAGTTGCGCCCCCTTCTCCTGGAATGAACGAAATAGGATTTTTTGCCGGAAGGGAAGACGCGAACGCCGAATCCCTTCAATTTAGTGTCACGTACGCTATAAATTTTACCGCGCGGCCGGAGACCGTCGATCCGTTGCTGGTTGAGGCGACTGACTGCCATTGACGCTCTCCCTTTCCGAGTTGCAATCAGGGTAGGCCCGAACGCGGATTCCTCCGCGTTCGGTGAAATTAACTCCTTTATTATTAACTACTTGGGACCGCGCATGCGGTTCGGGGTGTCTTGTTTATGCTCGCATGACGAGTTTGCGGTCGGTTTGCGCAAATCCGGCCACGACGAAATTTGAAACTTGATATCAAGGAGTACCAAAAAATGGCAACTGCTGAAACTAGAACGGGCCTGATCGGGCTGTCGGTGGCGATGCTGGGCCAAGCCCCGGGCACCGACCGGCTCAACGAGTGGGTCGAAGCGGTCGACGGCGGCATGTCGCTGTCTGACCTGGCGAACCACATCGCCGATTCCGAGGGCTTCCAGGCCACGTATCCCGCCTTCCTCACCAACGGGGAGTTCGCGGGGGACTTTCTCGGCAACGTGCTTGGCGACAATGTATCCGACGCACTGATGACCGCGGCCGCGGCCGTCGTCGAAGGCTTGCTGAACGACGGCATGAGCCGGGGCGAACTGGCCCTGGCCGTGGTCGGCGCGCTGCACGACATCGTCGGCGCGGGCGAGGATCATCCCGCCTACGCCGACCTCGGCATGGCGGCGATGGCTTTCGCCAACCAGGTGGCGGTGGCCTCCCACTACACTCTCGACGCGCGCATGTCGGATCCGTCCGCGGATGTTCTCAACGGCGTGACTTCCGACGACGCAACCGTGATGGCCGCCATCGAAGCCATCGACAACCCGCCTGCGCCGCCGGTGGAACCCGAGACGGGACTGAGATTTGTCCTGACACCGACCATCGACGAGTTCACCGGCAGTGACCTGGGAGATATTTTTGTCGCCCAGCCCGTGCAGGGGGCTGACGGTATCTTCAATTCGACCCTGAACTCCTTCGACAGCATCGACGGCGCCGGTGGCGTCGACACCATCCATATTTACGGCGTTGATCACAGAGACGTGCTTCGCCTGGGTGCGGAAGACATCAGCAATGTCGAGAATGTCATCATCAGCACCGTTGGCGGCATCGATGCGGATTTGGGCGATTGGACCGGACTCGAGATGGTCACCCTCGACCGTTTCGGCCGGGAAGACGAACACGATGTCGAAGTCACGGTGGATGGCGCGACGGTCGTTTCCGACCGGGCTTTCAACGGCGATGTGAAAATAGTCGGCGCCGCCGGTGCGGTAGATATCGAAGCCTCTGTTAGTTCGACCGTGCATGTCGGTTCCGCGGGTCACACCGGGTCGGTCATGGTCAAGGGCGGCGCGAGCATCACCGTCGACAATGGCGCCAGCAGCGGCAACAAGCAATCCATGACGGTTACCAGCGTCAGCGTGGATGGCGTGGCGCGGGATATGCCGGAAAGCACCGGAGAACGATCAGACGAACGCTCGCATTACAACCTAAGGACGGATTTTGATAAATTCGTTTTGGCTCCGAATGGAGACCGGGTGGAATTGACTGTTGGAACTGATGGTCCAATCGCAATCAAAGTAGTAAAAGATGATGACAGCAGTGAAGCTGTCAATGTGACGAATGGAGCAGGCGAAGACATTACAGATACAACAGGTTTTACTCTCCAGTACGATCCCGAGAGTGGAAACCTGATGTGGATGCGCGACGCAGGTACAGAGGATGCTGCTGCGGTACCAGACCTCCCCTCCTCCTCCCTTTCCATGGACAGGGTGGCATATTTCCCAGAGCTTGAAAGTGGCGGCGGCGACCCAACGCTCAAGGTGTTTTCCGACGCCATCGAGTCTGTGGAACTGCACAACACGACAGCCATCGTACTGATTGACAACAACTCCAAGATGGCTGACGGAAAACGCATGCCGGAAGACCTTTCCGTAACCGTCAACAAATACGGCACCTTCAATTCCAATGGAACTGTCGATGAGGACGGCAAGCTGTGCATCGGCGGAAACGACGCCGGTTCGGCGGAAAACATCGATATCACGGTGGCTGGAGCCTCTGCCTTTGATCTTGCCTCGGCACGGATCAAAACGCTGGATATCTCCGGCGACGAAAGACTGGTCCTGGGCGTGAACAACTTCAGGGAAGACACCGACCCCAGTAATGACGGTGTTTCCAAGACACTGGAATCCGTTACGGTTTCCGGTGCGGTCAGCGTGGCCATGGACAAACTGTCTGGCATGAGCAAGCTGAAGATGATTGACGCCAGCGCGAGCTCCGGCAACAACAGCTTCAAGTCTCAAGCCGGATCAAGTGCCGCAGATTCCGATCAGTTGGCGGCACTGACTATGGTCATGGGGGGTTCCGGCAAGGACACCGTCACACTCAGAACCAGTGTGACAGGCAAGCTGGAAAACATCGACACCGGCGATGGGAGCGACACGGTAACCGTTACCGGGTTGCTTCGAAACGACGGCCTCATGGTTGATCTGGGTGCCGGTGACGATGTCTACTCCGGCAGGGCAAGCAACAGCGAGAGTCGTATTGACGGCGGCGATGGCACGGACGTTCTGCACCTGACCACCACAGCCAATTCCACTTACAGGGACGCGGACAACAAGGTCCAATCCATCTACACCGGATTCGAGACCCTGAACGTGGCGGGCGGCGGAGGCGATTACGACATTGCACAACTCGGGATAGTGAACGACGTCCTTGTCACAGCGTCTACTGCTCCTAGTGCTACAGTGACCTTGAAAAACATGGGGGACGGAATGGGAATCCGTGTCAGTGGCACGTGGAGATTTTTGCGCAGCGCTGATAACGAAGCCACTATCGTCCACGAATTGGCGGAAAGGCAATCTGGTCAGTCTCGCGCCAGCGGCGAATTGGACTTGGTGCTGACGGCGATCGGTCGTAATGACACAAGAGGCAGTACGGAAGGGGAAGCCGAACTGACGTTGACCACCGGCGAAGACATTGAAGTGATCAACATCACATCCAGCGCATCTCCGCACAGCAGGAGTTCCACGGCAGCCAGCCAGGCGGCCAGAGCAAGCGATTATGTAAACGAGCTTACTCTGACTTCTTCTGCGGTCGAGGAGTTGATCATCGATGGCAATGCGAAGCTTACGGTAACTGGCGGGGATTTCGTGTCCCTGGAACTTGCGGATGCCCGGGATAACTCCGGCGGCGTTACTTTCAACGCTGCTGACCCGGATGGCGGTGGCACTGACAACGCACTGTCGCAAGACTTGGAGTTGGTTGGCGGCAGCGGTATGGACGTGTTGACAGGTGGTGGCGGTAAAGACGAGATCATGGGTGGTCTCGGCGGCGACATGCTGGCAGGTGGCGAAGATGAGGATGACTTCGTCATCGATTCCGCTTCGGAGTCGCAGGCCAGATTCTCTATCGTCAACGGCGTCAATACATTGTTGGGCGGTTTCGACACGATCACCGACTTTTCCCTCGATGATGACCATATTGATCTGTCCAGGAGCCTCCTGAACGCCGTCAGTGGCGATATCAAGAACACCACAGACGCCGCCACAGGCGAGTGGAATGATTGGCAGTCGTGGGATGCCGATAATAATCCTGCTACTGCTGCTGTAGCCAGATACACGTCTATCGATGGAGATGCTAACGTCATCGACGGCGCGGCCAAGAACTTGGCAGCCTTTATAGGCAATGGTAACGGGCTGTTTGAGTCAAGGGACCCGCTCCCCGCAGGACAGCAATCCGACATTGGCGACAATATGACCACCAACAGTTATACCATCGCGGTTATCTCACAGACGCGAAATGATGGTACTGCTGATGATGCAGAGGAACTTGCTCAGGGTATATGGTTGCTATTCGATGTGGATGGCGATGGAGACTTTGACGCGAGCAACGATATGGTCATCTTCCTGCAGGGAACTTCCTTTACTTCCACAGATTGGGATGCCGGTGGAAGCGGCGCCGGAATCTTCACCTAGGCGTTATATCCCCTAACCCGGCGGCTTCGCCGCCCTCAACCAAAACCCCCGGCTTAGACCGGGGGTTTTTTTGGGTATGGAAAATGGGGCAGGTATGATTGCTGAATCCGCACAGGCGTATTTATGTAAAATATGTCGGAATCGGTCGCCATTCGACGCCTACCGGATTCTGACGCTAAATGCGCCTGAACCTCCTGACCGATGCCTGGATTCCCGCCGTCAAGCACGGGAAATACATCAATTTGCGCCCGGATCAAATCGCGGAACCCGGCGTATTCCGTCTGGCCTGGCCGCGAGCGGATTGCAATCTGGCCTGTCTCGAGTTGCTCATCGAACTTGTTTCGATGGTAGATCCGCCCGCAAACGAAACCGACTGGTTCTCCCGGCTGGAGCAGCCCGACCCCGAACGACTGCGCGCAGTTCTGCTGCCTTTCGCTCCGTATTTCGAACTTTCTGGCGACGGGCCTCGATTTATGCAGGATCTGGAAACCTTCGAGACCGTCGAGAGAAGACGATCGGACGTCAAGCCGGTCGACATGCTTTTTGTCGATTCCGCCGCGGCCAAGACCGTCAGGCTCAACGCGGATATGGCGGTTAAGCGGAACCGCCATGACACGCTTTCGCCCGGCGAGGCCGCAATCGCACTGTACACCCTGTTCCTGATGGGACACCCGCTATCGCAATTCGGGAAGGGTTTCTCGCAGCATCTCATTAACTTCCAGAAGGGACACCCATCCCGCATTGACATTTTCTTGAGGGAGTCCCAGAGAACCCCACCTGCTGCGTCAGCGGGGATACGGCAGCGCGGGAGTCTCGATACCGGCGGTTCTCGCGGCCACGGCGAGGGATTTGTCCAATGTGGCGAGCGGCAACCGCATGCGCATCGCGAGTTCCAGATAAGTGGCGTCGTAGACGGACAGATGGAATCGATCCGCAAGCGAAAGCACCGCTTCCCAAACGCGCAATGTCGAAACCGGCTCAATTTCGATGGGAAGAGTGTGCAGGCTTGCGCGAATTAACGCCCATTCATCGGCGTGGATACGGCCCCTGCGCGTCGCGGAGAGCAACACGCTTCCAACTTCGACCGGCCACAGCGATGGAACGAACGCGCGGTCTTCAAGCAGGGAGTCACGCAACCGGGCAGTAATATCGGAGGCTTCGTCCGGAAACACCCAAGCCATGGTCACCGAGCAATCGAGGACGAACGGCATCAGTACTTGCGCGCCTCCTCGATGAGTTGCCGCACCGACAATCCTTCGAGACTATGCGTTTGCTGAAACTGCTTCAGATCGTCGATGGCAGTCCGCACCTTGCCGGAATCCAGCGGCTGAAAGGGGATCAACTCGGCTACCGGACGGCTGTGCCGGGTGATTACGAATCGCTCGCCCGCCTCCACGCGCTGCAAAAGTTTCGGAAGGCGGGTTTTTGCTTCGAACGCGCCAATTTCGGACATGGGAAATTTCCCTCTGAATAAGCTGTTTAGACCAGTCACAGTCTGGTCTATTTGCATTTCGGAGTCAAGGGAAGCCAGTAAAAGGTGTAGCGAACGAATAAAGTGTCCGGTTATAGAACACGCAAAATATCCGGTTCGGGAATCTAAAGCCGAGGTTACCTTCGACCCAGCATTTCCGCGTCGCGGACGCTGGCTTTAACGCCACCACCGACATTTCGTCAGAATCCCTTAACCTGGCGGCTTGGACGCCCTCAACCAGAACCCCCGACCTCGGCGTGACGGTTGAAGATTTTCCAAACCGCTACGCCAACTGCGACAGAAACGTTCTGGCGGGAACGATTATCGGCTCGCGGTGAGCGAAGCAATCCGCGTCCTCGTATGCCAGATCGAACCCGATCTGGAACGCATGCTCCGCGCCGGTTTGCTTCTGGAACAGGGAAAGCGACCTGGACACGGGCGCCCGCCCTCTGGCTTTTACTTCGGCAAGAAACCATGGGCTCCGGTCACGAGTGACGAGAAAATCGACTTCATGTTTCTGTTTGTCTCGAACGAAATATAGTCCGAAATCGCCTTGGCCGCTCTCGGTCCACCAGTGTGTTGCCTTGAGCAAGGCACTCGCCACAATATTTTCGGCCCGAGCCCCCGGGTCTTCCACCTGGGAAAAGTCCCAAAGGTAGTACTTGGGTTCCTTGCGCAACGCCCGTGTCACATTATTGTGCCAGGGGCGTACGCTGAAACAGTAGTACAGCGACTCCAGCGTCACAATCCAGCTTCGCACGGTATCGATCGAAACTCGTATTTCCCGCGCAAGTGTTGAAAAGCTGGTGAGTTGTCCCGCATGCCGGGACAGATTCGCCGCCAGCAATTCAATTTGTCCCAACTCCTGGATTCTGGTCAGGTCGCGCAGATCCTCGCGCAGCATTTGTTCGTTGCGAAGCCTGTTCCAGCGCGTATGAAAGCGTTTCTCGGCCTTGAGGAAAGGCTCGGGAAATCCGCCGAAGCGCCACAGTGATTGCCACGCCCCCTCGGAAATTCGGCGCGGCGGGCTCGCCAGTGAGTCATGGCGCTCCGATTGCACGATTTCAGCGACCGATAGCGGATGCAGGGTGTAGGGGAAATACCGGCCCATGAGACTGTCGCCAGCGCGCTTGAAGACGTCGAGCCGCGCGCTGCCGGTCACCAGCAAATGGGCGCGATTTTCCCAGGAATCGAAAAAGCCCTTGAGAAAGTCCCGCCAATGTCGGTACTTGTGCAGTTCGTCAAAGACGCAGAACGGTCTCTCTTCCCGCAGGCGGTTCAGCCCAACTAGCGTGGCGACTCGCTCCGGCCCGGCCAGAATCGCCTCGCGATGAACCTGATTGTCCCAGTTGAAATAGCTTCCGTCGCGGAAATTTTCAGCCAGTTGCCGCGCCAAGGTGGTCTTGCCCACCTGCCGCGGTCCCGAAATGAACAGCATTTGCCGGTTCGTCTGGAAACTGTCTCTCAATTCGTCTTGCAAGCTGCGCTGCATTTCCGCTGACCGTTTGCTGACAAGTCGCAAAAAAGTAATTACTATTTTGCGAATATATAGAACCTGGTCAAGCTTCTCAAAGCTCAAATGTAGAAAACAATCAAAGTGTCCGGTTCGAGAACCTGAAACTGTGGCCGCGTGATCCGATTACGGTAACCATTGCTTCATGGGATCACGACGGTGATGCGGATGAGGACAGCCCAACCGCCAATCTTACAGACGTAATCGTAGAGTTGAAATTTGATGGAAGTGCAGACGGCGGCGGTATCGTATTTGGCGACATCGTGTCCATTGGTGGCAACGCTCCTGATGCTGATGATTTTCCTGAAGACGTAAAGGTCGATGACTTCAACGGCGATGCGCTTTCCAGTCAAGATCTTGGCGCCGTGACATCCCGCTCGATCGGAAGAGAGGATGCCGCCGCGGACACCGTCATGGTAGGCGGCGGGCCGACGTTGACAGTCAATTCCGACGCCATCGCCGACCTTACACTGGCTTCCACGACCGCGACCATCCTGGTGCATAACAACTCCAAGACCGCCGACGGCAAAAACATGCCTGAAGACTTGTCGATCACTCTCAACAAGTACGGTTCCTTCAATCCCAACGGCAGCTCGAAGGTGGTTGGCAAATTGTGCGTCGCCGGCGCGGGTTCCGCGGAAGACATCATGCTCACCGTGGCGGGAGACTCCAACGTCGACCTGAACTCGAACGCGGTCAAGATGCTCGACATCGACGCCGACGCCAAGTTGTCGTTGAGCGTGAGCAAGTTCGATGCGGACGGCATGCCCGACGGCGCTTCGGAAACGCTCGCGGGCGTGACTGTTTCCGGCGCAGGCGCCGTGAGCATGAACAGCCTGGCCGGCATGAAGAAGCTGGCGAGCATCGACGCGAGCGGAAGCTCCGGCAAGAACAGCTTCAAGTCCACGGCCGAACTGGCCGCGCTGACCATGGTCGAAGGCGGTTCCGGCGGTGACACGGTTGGGCTTGCTACCAGCCTTCGCGGGAAGCTTGAATCCGTCGACACTGGTGATGGCGCCGATACCGTCATGATCAGCGGCGATTATCGTGATGGCGGCCTCATGGTTGACCTCGGCGCCGGCGATGACACTTTCCACGGCAATGACGGCAACAGCGAGAGCCGTATCGACGGCGGCGACGGTCGGGATACTCTCAGGCTGTCCGCAGACGGAGCTACCTACAAGGACGGTGACAAGACCATGTCGATCTACTCCAACTTCGAGATTCTGGATGTTGGCGGTGGACAGGGAGCGTACCAAGTCGGACGCCTTGGGATCGATACCGTAGTGGTTAACAAGGATACAGAAGGTACTGGTGTTATGCTGAATAACGTAAGTGGCGGTACCGCCCTGAACGTTTCGGCGGAAAAGGCGGGTACTGGCACAGAAGCCGAAGTGGGCTACAATTTCGCTGATGATGTCAATGTCGCAGGCTCCATTATTGATGGCGGCACCACCAACGTCCTGAATGTGTCATTGATGGCCAGGGGTGGCAGTGGCGGCACAAAGGCGGCTCCGGGAAATGGAGCGGTAGAGTTGACGATTACGCTTGACAAAGATCTGTTGGCGATGGCCATCGACTCGAACGCCAGCGTACACCGCACCGCCGCGGGCAAGGGAGTGACCAGTGGCCATTACGAGAACAAGGTGACGGTCGTCGTCGATGGCACTAGCTCAGCGCTGCAGGAGGTGAAGATCACCGGCGATGCGATGACCAATCTGAGCGGAACCGGCCTTACCAGTCTGCAGTATGTCAACGCGACTGAAAGTGGCGCCGGGGTAACCGTTGATGCTTCCGCAAATACTGGAGACGACACCAGCGAAGGGGGCGCCGCAACAAGGGTCAGACTGGCCGGTAGTCATCATGACGACGAGCTGACGGCGGGCGACTTTGACAGTGCCGTAGTTACCGCCAGGAATTCCTTGGTGGGTAATGGCGGAGACGACACGCTCACCGGTGGTGCCGGCAGGGACATTCTGAACGGCGGCGCCGGAGCGGATAAATTGTCCGGAGGAGACACCGATGGCAGTGACGTGGATAACCGATTCGTCTACAACGCGGCTTCGGAGTCAATGGTGACCTTCAGCAGGAACAAGGATAATTCCAGCGTTTATGACGCGAAGGGTTACGACGTGATTATGGATTTCACAACTGGCACCGACCATCTCCACTTCTCCAAGGCTCTGCATGCCATTGTGACTGCGGGCAATGTCAGAGCACCTGATGAATGGGGCGGAGGGACTGGCACCACTTTGAACAGTCTAACAGGATCTGGCTGGAAGCCGGTCGACGACGACGGCACGCCGGGAGGAGATTCGACTGCAACTGTCAGCATTGATGGTGACGGGGCAGGCCGTACTACCGCTACAGGTGCCGATACAGATGGTGATCCTGACGGTGGCGCCGCCAACCTGTTTGACTTCATCGGTGATGGCAAAGGTCTGTTCCTGACCACAGTCGTAGGGCCCACGACCGATCAGGGCTCCACCACCAGAACGGTCAAGAACAGCATCGCAATGATCAATCAGACTGCGACGAACTCAAATGATGAAATGAGCGGTGAAGGCACTTGGTTGCTGTTCGATATCGATGCCGATGGAAACTTCGATGCGGACACCGATATGGTCATCTTCCTGGTTGGCGATACTGCCTCTGCCCTCTTTGCCGCAGCAACTGACATCGAGATGTAGTTCTCATTAACCCCGGCGGCTCCGTCGCCCTCAACCAAAACCCCCGGCTTCGGCCGGGGGTTTTTTTTGCCCTTTTCTAGGTCCTCCCGAAAACCTGTGCCTATACTTTTCGCGAAATGGCGGCAGTACCGCAGGCCATCCAACCAATTCGCAAAGGAGAAAGGGAATTATGGAGATGTCACTTACATTGCTGAAGGACCTGGCGCTTTCGACCGTCGTATCGATGGCGCTTGCGGGAGGGGTGTATTTCACCCTCGATGGCCAGAACGACGACATCAGGGAAGGGCTCGGCGTACTGAGCGGCAGGACAGCCGTTGTGGAAACCAGGCTTGACGGTGTTGACGGCCGACTGGAGCGAATTGAAGACAGCCTGGTGCAAGTGCACGGTCGACTGGATCAAATGGACGGCAGGCTGAACGGTATCGAGACTCAACTTCGTAACTTGATCAATCTGCTTTCCGAAAGGTAGTGGAGCAAGAGGAGGTCCCTATTTTCCCCGATTTCTAGGCATATCCGGCAACCTGTGTCTAAATTGCTTTGTGGTTACAATGCACTCAAGGAGACAGACAGTGGAAACCACAATCACGATACTCAAGGAAAACGCACCCGTAGCGGTCATGCTCTTGCTGGCGGTGATGTTTCTTCAACACGACCTGGGCGGGGAGATTCAGGCTTTGCGTGCGGAGATAGCCGCGGGCGACCAGGCGATTCGGGCCGATTTGAACGCGGGCGACCAGGCGATTCGGGCCGATTTGAACGCGGGCGACCAGGCGATTCGGGCCGAGATGAACGCGGGCTTTCAGGCGATTCGGGCCGAGATGGCAGCGGGCGACCAGGCCGTTCGCTCCGAATTGACCCGGGAGTTCAAGGCCGTGCGGGCAGACATTTCCCAATTGGGCGAACGGCTGGCGCGGGTGGAGACCCGGCTGGACAGCATCGAAGACAGGCTCCACATGGATACCGCCCGCCCACCCATGTGATTCGAGCAACACATGCCTGGCCCATGGCTAGCATGAGACGCCCAACTAATTTCCCCGTTTTCCAGGCCCTCCCGACAACAGTCAGAGAAGTGGGAAGAAAAAAAATAAAAAAAATGAAAGAATAATTTCGCCGCTCCGGTCTATACCGAAACTACGGCAATAAATTACAGGAAATTAAGCTTTTTCAGCCTTCACTCAGGGAATGCCGGGATGCGAGAGTTCGAGAAACCCCTCTCTGAACAGATCATAGAACAGTCGCTGCTCGAATTGCCGGAGCAGCGCGCGGGCTATAGCGACCGCACCGCATGGCTGATGGCCGTGATGAGTCAGCTTGCCTATTTTGAATTCGAGAATCGCCGTACGGTGGCCGATTTGGCCGCTGACCTGGCGAAGCTTGGCAGCGACAAAAGGAAAATTAAACATTTGCTGCTAAGTCAGGTCGGCGGCCTTTTTACCGGCGGGCCGGAAAGCCGGTACGAGTTTCTCGCTCACGTCCTCGGCGTCGCGCGTTTTGAACTCGTGAAGGTGTTCGATGTCGGCGATACCCAGGCATTTTTGGCCCGGCGCGAAACGCAGGACGACGATAATCGCGGCATGCTCGTGCTTGCCTTTCGCGGCACCGAGAAATCGCTGCAGGACTGGAAGACCGATCTGCGGGCGAAACTCGTGCCGGCCAGGGACGAACTCAAGCCGGGGTTGATCCACCAGGGCTTCCAGGCAAGTTATTACGCGGTGGAAGCGCAAATCGAGGCAGAACTCGCGCGCTTTCCCGGCGAACCGCTATATCTCACCGGACATTCGCTCGGCGGTGCGCTCGCCGTGGTGGCGACGCGCTTTCTCGACCAGGGCAGCCTGGCGGCCTGTTATACCTTCGGCAGCCCGCGGGTGGGGGATCTGTCGCTGGCGAAGGAATTCAGGACGCCGATCTATCGCATGGTCAACGCGGCCGACGCGGTGCCGCGGCTGCCTTTCGGCGAAGGCTACGCCCTGTGCATGCGGATGGTGCGGCGGGCGTGCTTTTTCCTCCCTTATATACCCGTGCTGCGCCGGGTGTACGACTACATGGACCGCATCGCCGGCTATACGCATTACGGCGACGAGCGATATCTGACGGTGGCGGAGCCGGGAATGAACGATACCTACCCGGATCTCGAGGTGATCCCGAACCCGGGCTTCTTCCTGCGCCTGGAGCGTTTCATCAAACGCGTGCGCAACACCCGAGGCAAGGGCCTCATCCGCGACCACGCCATCGGCATCTACCGCGCAAAGTTGCGCGCCCGGGCAATCTCGCGGAATTACGTCGGGACTTAGCTATCGGGCTTTTCTTTCTTCGATCAGTCGCCGTCCGAATCTTCTGCCTGATTTGATACGGGCAACTGATACATCGGCAGCACCATCGGTGGGAGCCCGAAACGCGCACATGTGCTTTGAATCAACTCGCGCCAGTAAGGCCACACGTGGTACAGGGCGTTTGTGTTACCAAACTCTTCCAGGCATTCCTGATCCAGTTCTTCGCCAGCGGAATAGGTCACGCGAAAATCAGCCAGGATTTCGACACCGATAGCAGACTCGTCAATATCATTTGGATCGGCTTCCGGGTCCGTCACATATCGAAGACCCGTTTCGATGGTGAACAGCACTTGTCTTTGCGTACTGTCCTTTTCCCCCTCCGGACCGTGCATCTCCGTAACTGATATTTTTTTAAGATTGTGACGCCATTGCACAACCAATTCCGCCGGTTCGGATGAGCTATCGAAGTCATCCCTGACAGAAACATTGAGGCTTCGCGGACAGATTTCAGTGACCCCCAATGCGGCAATTGCTTTTTTGAGATGGGGCGAAGACATCAAGCAGGTCCCGCATACTGACCAGAACTGGTCCAATCGGCTGACGATCTGTTAACCAGAACCGCAGGGACATCATCCCTCCGCGGGCGACGCTCAATAGTTCCTGAGTCCCACGAAAGACTTGTCTGGACGGAAACTTGTTCAGATTCCCAAACCGGCTTATCGAGTGGAGCCAAATCCTTGAGGCCCAGTGACGGCGCCATGTCCAAAGAAAACGCAATTCTGGCGAATGTGCGAAGCGTCATGTTCCTGCTCCCACTAAGCAACTGGGAAACATGCGCCTTACTGGACCCTAAATGTTCGGCCAGGGCCACCTTGGTAACTCCCCGAATCTCCATGGCCTCGAGAATGGCCTCCGTGGCTTCCAGAATCAGGCTCTCTTCCTGGAACGCCCGTCGATTTTCGGGTGACTCTTCCAGCCATTGAGATAGCAGATCATGGTTTTTCATAACTTTCTCCGAAATTGTCGCGAGCCTCTTGGGCACGCTGCAGATCCCTTTTATGTAACTTTTGAGCTTTCTTCATGATGAAGTGGCTTACGACAAAAGCGCCTTCACCTGAATTCATTCGCTGAAACCAGCCGTAACCGCGAATTCCACAAGTAGTCTTGACTGCAAAAATCCCATCGCGTTCAGAACGAAACTTTTCCTTATTGAAAATTTCCTGTTCATTTGCCAATTGTTCAAGCAGCACAAAAAGTTGTGCTTGACAAGATTTCCGCCTGTTTTCTGAGGGCACACACGCCAACGACTCTTCAAGGGTAGAGTCGGTTTCTGGCAGAAAAATGATTTGCCGATAAGAACCTCGACGGAAGACTTGCACTACACAAAATCCCTGTTTGGTTAATTTAAGTATTAACTCAGCGCACAGTCAAGTTTTTTACTTAAATTTCCTTGCCTTGGTCCACCTGGATCGTGATGACACCTTCGAGGTAGGGGACCGCCTTGCCTGCTATCAGCACCCGTTCGCCGTCCAGGGCGCACCAGAGCTTGCCGCCCCTGGGCGAGACCTGGCGCGCGAACAGCTCGTTCTTGCCGAGACGTTCGGCCCAATAGGGAACCAGCACGCAATGGGCCGAGCCGGTTACCGGGTCTTCGTCGATTCCCACGCCGGGGCCGAAGAAGCGGGACACGAAATCGCAATCTTGTCCGGGCGCCGTGATGATGAGGTTCGGATTATCCAACGCGGCGATCTTGCGAAAGTCCGGCTTAACGTCACGTACGGTCTGTTCCGAGTCGAACACTGCCATAGCGTAGCTGGATGCTAGTATGGCTTCGGGGGCTGGAGGTGAGCTGGTAGGCTCTGGGTGGCCCGGCGCGGGCGAGGCATGCCTCGCCCCTACAGATGCCGTGGACTTTGCTCGCACTCCCAGGACGGCGGCTACGTCTCCTATTTCGGCCGGGGCCGGCGGCTGGGCCGGGAAATCGAGCATCAGCATTTCGTCGTCGCGCATCACCGAAAGCTGGCCGCCGCGGGTGTGAAAGGTGACTTTGTCGCCGTCGACCCCGAGCCGGTTGAACAGCACCCAGGCCGCGGCAAGCGTGGCGTGGCCGCAAAGCGGCACTTCGACCGCGGGAGTAAACCAGCGCAGGTCGTAGTCACCGTCGAAGCGCTCGACAAAAAATGCGGTCTCCGCCAGATTGTTCTCCATGGCGATGGCCTGCATCGCCCCCGCCGACAGCCATTCGCTCAACGGCACAACCGCCGCCGGATTGCCTCCGAACACACGGTCGGTGAACGCGTCGACCTGGTAAATCCGCAGTTCCATTCAAAACCCGATGCTGATGCCGATTTCCAGGGTGGTGTCGCTGGTGTCGAACAGGCCGATGTTGCTGTCCTGTTGCTGGTGATAGAAGTTGATCAGCAGGTCGCCGGGAGCGCCGCTGAATAGCATGCCGCGGCGATACTGCAGCAACAGGTAGCTGCGATTGACCCAGCGCGGAGTGCCGGCGTCGAGCAGCGGGCTGTAACCGTCGCCGTCTTCGAGCCGGGTGTGGTTGATCACGGCGCGGAACAGGCCCTGGGGTAGCGGGTATTGCCAGTCGGCGGCGACTTGCCAGCCGCCGCGGTCGCCGCCGGGGCGGTCGGGCTTTATTGCCTGGCTGTCGAGCAGCGCGGCTTCGAGGCTGATATTGCCGAAGCTGACGGTTTCATCGCCCAGCGGGCAGGCGAAGCCGCCGCCGAGGCGCGAGTCGAACGCATTCAGCCAGTTCTGGTTATGGAAAAGCTGGTATTGGGCCGAGGCGTCGAAAAACGGCCGGCAGGTGAATAGTGGAGAAATGCTGTAGCGCACCTGGACGTCGGCCGCCGTGAACAGGGCCGAGCCGCCGAAAGCGAGGCTGCGAAAGCCGCTGTCGATCTGCCAGCTTTGCGCACGGCGCGGGCGCAGAAAGTTGTAGCGGCCGTCGAATTGCAGCAGGTCGGTGCTGCGGTCGTCGCTGACGCGGCTCTGGATTTCGGCGGTGAAGTTGTGCTGCAGGCCCGGCTCCAGCCGGCGGTGGCGCGCCGACACGCCCAGATTGGTGTACGGGCCGCTCATCGACTCGAAATCCTCGCCGAGCGCGAGCAGCACGTTCTCGCCGGCGATGGTCAGCGTGACCTGGCCCGGATCGGGGGCGCCATTGAGATTACTGTCATAGCCGAGCAGAAAGTCGCCGCGAAAGGAAGTGTCGCGGGTTGCTCCGCGCCATTCCTCAAGCCGCTGCTGCAGCGCGGGCCGCAGGTTTGCGGGCAGGTCGGTACGTTCGAGGACCTGTTCGTTGAGCTCGATGGCGGGGAACAATTGCCCCTGGCGAAAAAGGGCTTCGGCGTAGTCGATCTGGGCCGCGCCATTGTCCGGGTCAAGCAGCAGCGAGCGCTCCAGCGCTTCGACGGCTTCCGGCAGCAGGCCGCCATTGAGCCAGGCGGCGCCGATCAGCGCGAAATATTCACCCGATTCGAGACATTGCGACTGGAAGCCATTGAGTTCGCCGGCGACTTGCAGCCATTCGACCTGGCCGCGGGATTCCTGGCCGGCGAAGTAGGGGCTGAGGTCGGGGCAGTCCTGGGCCTGGGCCTGGGCTGAAAGCGGCGGGAATAGCGCCAGAACCAGCGCCAGGGCGGCCGGGAAACGGGTCATTGCTGCCTTCCGCGCAGCATCGAAATTTTCTTCTTTCAAAAAGAACCTTGCTTACCGGACCGGGGCTCGGAGAGATTATCCAGAATCCAATCAAGTCGGGCAATCAAAGACGCGGAAATCGTCGTCAGGAACGGCCGCCGCGTATCAGTTTCAGGCCACGGTCCTCCGGGCGCTCCCCGGTGCTTGGCGGCGCGAACAGATGTTGCGGGGTGCGCAGGCCGCTGAGCAGGAAATGACCCTGGGATTCGAGATTTTCGTCTTTCAGTTGCTTTGCCGCGATACCGCCGACCAGGATCGGGTGGGAGAGATCAGCGGTCAATTCCTGGATGCGGAACACGATGGAAACGGTATCGCCGAGCAGGACGTGGCCGCGGCGATGCGCCGGGCCGACCGAGCCGATCAGGACCGAACCCTGCTCGATGCCGATGCCCAGCGCCAGCGGTTCGAGACCCTGGGGTGATTCTTCCGGCAGCATTTCGGCGATTTCGATTTCCTGCATCTTGCGGGCGGCCTGCAAGGCGCGATGGGCGGCGGCGCCGTTCCGGGTGTCCCAGACCGCGATCAGGCCGTCGCCCTTGAATTCATGTACGCGGCCGCCGAATTCCTCGACGATGTGCGTGGCCCGGGTGAAGAAGAAATGCAGCAGGGCGGCGGATTCCTCCGGCGGGCGCGATTCGCCGAATGCCGAGAAATTGCGCAGGTCCGCGCATAGCAGGGTCATGTCGGCGCGCCGGGCGTCAATGCTGGAACTGGGAAGGCTGTAGGCGATTTCCCGGGCGATCTCGTTCGGCAGATAGCTGGTCAGATTGCCGAACACGCGGCCGCGTTCGGCGCGCACCCGTCCGTATTCAAGCAGCACCAGCATGCCAGCCGCCAGTGGACTGTACAGCGCCGGGAACACCCAGCCGAGCCAGACGCCCTGCCCTTGAAGTAACTGAATGTGCAGCGTGAGCATGACGATGGGCAAAAGCACGCCCGCTACCGGCAGGCCGAGGGCTGCCCAGCGATTGCGGTTCGTGGCCAACAGGAACAGCACGGCTGCGGCTGCGACGCTCAGCAGGCCGAGCATGAGGCCGGCCGCGGCCGGCGTGTAGGGAACCGCGCCGTCGAGCAGGCTGACGAGGATTCGGGCCTGGATCTCCACGCCCGGCGCGACGCCGGCATACGGCGTCGGCACAACATCGCCTATGCCGAACGCGGTGTCGCCGATCAGCGCCCAGGTGTTATCGAACCAGGCCGGATCGAAATCGCCGTTGAGTATGTCCACGGCGGAAACCGCGCGAAACGCCGAGGGATCGCTGGCGTAGGAAATTCGCAGATTGCCTTCACCGTCGATGGGGATCTGGAGATCGGGATAGGCGACCAGCCGCAGATACTGGTCCGGGCCGAACAGGCCGCCGCTTTCGATCAGGGTCGCGGACCAGTTGTCCGCCTGCACCGCCGTCAGCCAGGCCGACAGAGCCAGCGCAGGATATCCTTCGCCTTGCACACAGATCGCGGCGGGCGTTTTGCGAATCGAGCCGTCGCTGGATACGACCGGCGCGATATGTCCTTTCGGAATGCCGGCGAAAGCGCCGGCCGACGCAAGATAACGATCGGTCTGCGGCAGACCCGCGCCGCATTGCAGGCCCGCGAGAGGATGGGTGATGGTGCCGATTTGCACCTGCTGATCGGACTGCAGCACGGGCAACTGGGCCAGCACCGCGCCGCGGCTGGCGGTGAGCGCCGCTACCAGCGCCTCGTCACCGGGTCTCGGCTCCGAATAAACGATATCGTGCACTTGCAGTTGCGCGCCGGCGTCGTCGATCGCCGTGACCAGGCGCGCCAGGGTTTCACGCGGCCAGGGCCAGGGGCCGACTTCGGCCAGGCTGGCCTCGTCGATGGTCACCAGGGTGATGCGTTGTTCCTCGGTGGGGTCGGCGTACAGCGTCCAGCCCAATGCGCCGAGGCGTTCTTCCAGTGTCAGCAGGGCAGGCCGCGACCCCGCGTAAAGCGCGACCGCAAGCACCGCCGCCAGCGCCAGCATGGCCAGTCTCGCCCAGGCGGGCGGCAGGCGCAGCAGGGCTGCCACGGGGTTCCTGAATCGCATTTCGGCCATGCTTACTTGCCGTCCCACAGGGTCAGTCCGGAGACATTTCCCTGCTCGAGTGGTTTCAGGAAGCGGTAGCCGGCCTCGGCGCCGTCAAGTGTCACGGCGCCGCTGACTTGCTGGCCGTTCTCGTTCATGCGGAAGAAGCCGCCGTCATACACGCGGCCGTCCGCGCTGAACAGGACCGTTCCGGTCAGATCGTGGTTCAAGGTGAGTCCGGTGCTGAAAACGTTGCGGTCGAAATTGATCGAAAGCTCGCCCTCGCTCACCTGCATGGCGACGGTATTGCCGCCGTTCTCGTAATAGGCCTGGGCCGCGGAAAGGTCGAAATCCACCGTGCCGAGACCGGAATTGACATTGCTGCCTTCCGGGTCGGGCCGGAACAGGGCGTATTCCAGGTTGCCGACGGCTACGGCCCGCCCTTCACTGGCGACCTCGTAAGCGTAAGTGATTCGTTCGAGTTCGCCCTTGCCTTCGGCCCAGCGGCCCCAGACCATCTGCCGCGCTTCGTTCTCCGTGTCACCAAAGGGAACTTCGGGAGTGAAATCCGGCTCGGATGGCGGCAGGGGTTCCGGCACGGGGTCCGCGACTGGTTGACTGTCCACGCTCAGGCTCGCGAGTCCGGCGGAGACGCGATCGTTGGCGGTGCCTTCGAGATAGGCCTCGTTGGCGCCGGTGATCTCTTGTTCGGTTTCGGCGGCTTCATCGACGGCGCCGTCGACATCGTCGCGCAAGGCGTCCGGATTGGTTTCGTGCACCGCCGGCAATACCTGGGGCGCCTGGGCGCCGATATCGAAACCGAGCATCCGTTCGCTGTTGCCGCTCAATTCGACGGCGTTGACGGCGCAGGGTCCGAAAGCCTCCACTGTACATTCCTCGGAATAAGGCGCGAGTACGATGGCGCCTTGATTGACCAGCGCGCGCACCGAGTCCTGCGTGGCGCTGACGACGAAATCCGTTCCGCGCACACCGATCGCCGCGATCGGCGTATTGAGGCGGAACCGCTGCCGCGCCGAAGTCGCGGCGTCGCCGGAGATCGAACGGGTAACGCCTTCTTCCAGGTTGAACTTGACCGTGGATTGCGCGGGATTGCCGCGATTGTATTCGTAGCGCACAATTTCCAGCCGGCTGTCGGGCCGTACGCTGACCAGGGCATTGTCGACGAATCGGATATGTACGTGACCGTTGGGTTCGGTCTGCACGAAATCGCCGGCGTCGATCGGGGCGCCGATCCGGATGCGGCGGCGGTCTTCGCCGGGCGTGTCGAGCCAGGCGCCGCCAAGCACCATGCTCACCTGGCCCGCGGCCGGTTCGGGCGCGCCGCCGGGCGAAACCACGGCAGGTTCGATGGCAAGCGCCTGAAGCTGCCAGCCAAAAAATGCCAGCGAAATGGCGAAAATTTGTGTGCTGATGCGGATTTTCATGATTAAACCTGCTCCCGAAGCGGCCGATTCTTACCACTTACCAGGCTCTCGGCATCGAGAAATCTAGCGCGAGTGACGATAAATTGACGTGACCGGAGTCACAATAGCTGGCGAAAACCTCGGATTTCAACTGTAATGGTACCGGACCAGGCGGCTGGATTGTATGCAGGTTACCCCCGAACTATTAAGCAGATTCGATCTGCTTAAGCCGCTGCCGCGCGAAGCGCTGGAACAACTGGCGCCCCAAGCGTCGCTGGCCCGCTTTGCGCGCAGGGCGGTGGCGCTGCGGGCGGGAGTGCGCGAGGACAAGGTCTGTTTTCTCTTCGAAGGCCGCCTGCAAGGCGTGGGATTTACCATCGACGGTCGCGAAGTTGGACTCTACTTCGTCGAACCTGGTGACTTCTGCGGCGAACTTGCACTGTTCGACGATAACCCGCAACCTGAATTCGTGATTGCCACGACCGCCGCCTCGGTGGTATACGTCGCGCGCAATCCCTTGCGCGAAGTCATGTTGAACACCAGCACGGTAAGCAATACCATCGGCCGCAAGCTCGCCGAGCGGGTGCGGCAGATGACGATGCAACGCACCTTGCTCGGCCTGAGCAACATCCCCCAGCGGGTCTGCGGCCAGTTGTACCTCCTCATCAACGAGGCCCATCGCAAGGCGGAAAGCAGCGAAATCGCCAATCCGCCAACGCATATGGAAATCGCGATCATGCTAAATCTCAGCCGGGAAACGGTGACACGGGTGTTCCAGGCGCTGCAGTCCCGCCGCATCGTCCGCCGCGACGGACCCAGCCGACTGATCGTCACCGACCTCGCCTCCCTGCGCCGCTTCGCCCAAGGCGAGGAAGAGCTTTGATTTGAGTGCGCGGGAAGTGTAATTGTGGTCCAATTCCTTGTGCGGCGGCGCAAATCCAGCGAAGCGTTTTCCTGCCGATACATTGAAATGTGCGATTCCGCCCACATCTAACGCCGACTCCGGGCGCAGAAGGGCTCCCGGTTTTCGTTGACCAGAGGCGCCAGAGAGTTACTCGTCCATGAATCGCATCAACTCGAAGAGCAAGTTTCCGGAACTGGCCGACGCCTTGCGCGACGTGCGCCGGTATTTCGGATTCGCCGCCCTGTTCAGCGCCGCCGTCAACCTGTTGATGCTGACGCCGATCATCTACATGCTGCAGGTCTACGACCGGGTGGTTTCCAGCGGCAGCGTGCCCACCCTGACCATGCTCACCATTCTCATGGTCTGCCTGCTGCTCGCCATGGGCGGCTTCGAATGGGTGCGCTCGATGGTCATGATCGGCGCGAGCAACCGGCTCGAACAGCGGTTGCGGCACCGAATATCCGAAGCCACCTTCAATCGGGCGCTGCTGTCGGGCGGCATGACCGCGAGCGCCCAGCCCATGAACGATCTGTCGCAATTGCGCCAGTATCTCACCGGCAGCAGCCTGTTCGCCTTCTTCGACGCGCCCTGGGTGCCCATCTACCTGTTCGTGATGTACCTGTTCCACCCGTATTTCGCGCTCGCCGGCGTCTTCGCCGTGATCGTCATGCTGTTGCTGGCCCTGGCCAACGAGAAATCCACCAGCCCCAAGTTGCAGGACGCCAACGCGCTCAACAACAGCGTCAACAACCAGTTAACCGGCAGCTTGCGCAACGCCGAAGTCATCGCCGCCATGGGCATGGGCAACGACCTTCGCGCGCGGCAGGAAGACGGCTCGGAACGAGTGCTCAACCTGCAAAGCAACGCCAGCCGCCGGGCGGGCGCATTCACCAGCCTGTCGAAATCCTTCCGCATCATCATGCAGTCGCTGACCCTGGGCCTCGGCGCATTGCTCGCGTTGCAACAGGAGATCTCTCCGGGAATGATGATCGCCGGTTCGCTGCTGCTGGGCCGCGCGCTGGCGCCGATCGACCTGCTGGTAAACACCTGGCGCGGCTTCAGCGTGGCGCGGGCGCAATACAACCGTCTTGGCGAGTTGCTCGAACAACTGCCGCCGCGGCCGCTGCCGATGCCCTTGCCGGACCCGCGCGGGCAACTGTCCGTGGAAGGCCTGTTCGTATTGCCGCCGGCCTCCCAGACTTTTGTCGTGCGCAATGCGAATTTCGATCTGGTCCCGGGCGAAGCCCTTGGCATCGTCGGCCCGAGCGCCTCGGGCAAATCGAGCCTGGCGCGGGCGATTCTCGGCGTCTGGCCTTCGGCGCGAGGCGCCGTGCGGCTCGACGGCGCCGAAATCTTCACCTGGGACCGGGAGCAACTCGGCCAACATCTGGGCTACCTGCCCCAGGACATCGAACTGTTCGACGGCAGCATCGCCGACAATATCTGCCGTTTCGGCGAGCAGGATTCGGACGCCATCGTTGCCGCGGCCAAGCTTGCGGGCGTGCATGAACTGATCCTGGAACTGCCGCAAGGCTATAACACGATGATCGGCGGCAGCGGCGGCGTTCTCTCCGGCGGCCAGCGCCAGCGCATTGGCCTGGCGCGGGCGGTGTACCGCAATCCCTGCCTGATCGTGCTTGACGAGCCCAACTCGAATCTTGACGACCAGGGCGAGAAGGAACTCGTGGAAGCACTCGAACGCATCAAGCAACTGGGCAGCACGGTGATCGTCATCAGTCACCGCACCATGGTGCTGCAAAGCATGGATAAGATGCTGGTGCTCAAGGAGGGCGCGATGATCAACTACGGTCCGCGCAACCAGGTCCTCTCCGCCCTCATGAAGCCGGCGGCCAAGCTGCCGCAATCCGCGGCGAGGTGAATCCGAAATGAAACGCGTTGAACTGCTGCCGGCGCAAGAGCCGGAAGCGAACACCAGCATCAGGACTCCGGTGCGAGTCGGCCTGACCATTTTCGCGCTGGTTTTCGGCGCGTTCGGCGGCTGGGCGGCTTTCGCGCCCATCGACGGCGCGGCCTATGCGCCGGGCGAGGTGAAAGTCGAATCCCAGAACAAGAGCGTGCAGCACCTGGAAGGCGGCATTATCGCCGAGATCCTGGTCGGCAACGGCGACCTGGTGGAGCAGGGGCAACCGCTGATCAATCTCGACCGCACCCAGCCCCAGGCGCAGCTCGATGTCGCCCGCACCCAATACATGGCCAACATCGTGCGCGAGGCGCGCCTGATCGCCCAGCGCGACGGCGCCGAGAGCATCGCCTGGCCCGACGAGCTCGACCAGAGCGACCCGGCGACCCGGGAAGAGATCGAAGCCCAGACCTACATCTTCGAATCGCGCAAATCGGCGCTCGAAGGCAACGTCGAGGTGCTCGAGCAGCGCATCGGCCAACTGGAAAACCGCATAATCGGCATGGAGGCGTCGCGCGCGAGCAGGCTATTGCTTGCGGAATCCTACGAGGCCGAACTGGAAGACACGAGGCAATTGCTGGACCAGGGTTTTTCCGACCGCATCCGGCTGCGCGAACTGGAACGTAATTTCGCCAATTTCAGCGGCGAGGCAGGGGAATTGGCCGCGAACATCGCTTCGACCGAAATGCAGATCGGAGAGACGCGCCTGCAGATTCAGCAAATCGAGAAGGACTTCAGCAACGAAGTGGCGGCGGAATTCGCGGAAACGCGCACCAATCTGAACGATCTGCTGGAACGCATCATCGCGCTGGAAGACGTGGTCGAGCGCACCATGATCCGGGCGCCCGACGGCGGTTACGTCACCGGCATGCAGACTCACACCGTGGGCGGCGTCATCAGCCCGGGTATGATCATCGCCGAGATCGTGCCGGAGGACGACGAACTGGTTATCGAAGCCGAGGTATCGCCGAACGACATCGACCGGGTAGCGCTCAACCAGGAAGCGAACATCCGTTTTTCCGCCTTCGGCAACATGACGCCGACGATATACGGCGAGGTGACCAATCTCTCCGCCGACAGCTTCCAGGACCAGAATACCGGAATTTCCTATTACACAGCCGAAATCAAGGTGTCTCCGGACGGCATGGACGACCTCGGCGACCTCGTGCTGATGCCCGGCATGCCTGCCGAAGTGTTCATCACCACGGGCGAGCGCACCTTCCTGCAATACCTGTTCAAACCCTTTTCCAACGCAGTCGCCCGCAGTTTCCGGGAAGACTGAGTTCCCCACTCCGAATCGTAAAGCGTATCGCCATGATAAGAGCCATTTGCACCTGCCTGCTTTTCGCAGCAATCCCCGCCGCGCACGCCGCCGAAGAAGACCCGCTGGCGGTGGGCGAAACCCTCGAGGAGTTCTTCAGCGCGGCGATCGATTACAGCCCGCGGTTACGCGCTGCCGAGGAAAACCTGAATGTTGTGTCGGCGCGCAAGCGCATGGCCACGGGCAACCTTCTGCCCCAGTTGAACGCCGCGACCAGCGTCACTGAAAACCGCCGCACCAGCATCGATCCGTTTTTCGGCTTCGAAAGCCTGCGCACCTTCGAAGGCGAACGCAGCTTTGTGCGGCTTTCCCAGTCCCTGTTCAACTGGCAGGCTTTCTCGATGCGCAAGCAGGCCAGCCTCACCGAAGACCAGGCAGAGTCCCAGTACTACTACGAATTGGCCTTTCTGCTGACCGATGTGGCGGAACGCTACTTCAACGTGCTCCAGGCCCAGGACGCGCTCGATTCGATCGCCGCCGAACTCAAAGCGGTTGCGAACCAGCTTGCACAGGTAGAGAGCATGTACGAACTCCAACTCGCCCAGATCACCGACCTGTACCAGGCCCAGGCGAATCTGGTGAGCGTACAGGCCCAGCAACTGCAACTTGAAGCCGATCTGGCCCTGGCCCAGGAAGCGCTGCGCGCGATTTCCGGAATGGAGCCCGGCCGGCTGTACACTCTGCGCGATGAAGTGGAAGTGCCGGAGATCGAAGGGAGCGCGCAGTACTGGGTAAGGCTGGCGCAGGAGAACAACCAGCAGATTCGCGCAGCCCAGTACGCCGAGCAGGTCGCGGACGAGCAGATTTCCGAGAGCATGGGCGCCTATTTTCCCCAGGTGTCACTGCTCGCCTTGCGCCAGAAGACCAACGTCGGTTTCGACAACGTGCCCATCGACCAGGCGGATATCACTTACCTCGGCCTTGACGTGACGATTCCGATTTACTCGGGCGGAACGCGCACGGCCCAGGTGCGGGAAGCGCGCAGCCTGCATCGCATTGCCGAGCACGATCTGCGCAGGGTCGAGCTGGAAACGCGGGAAATCGTACGCTCGGCTTATCTGCAGGCAACGACCGGCGACATTCTGATCGAGGCCGCGGAAAGCCTGGTCGAGTCGACCGAACTTTCATCGACCGCGATGCAACAGGGCCTCGAACTCGGCACCGTCACCATCGTTGACGTGTTCATCGCGGTGCGGGACCAGTTCCGCGCCGAGCGCGACCTGCAACGCGCCCGCTACGACCAGATCAAGGCAATGCTTGTGCTGCAGCGGGAAGCTGGTACGCTGGAAGCCGAGGACCTGCTTGAAGTGGGAGAGTGGCTGGAACAGCCTTAGGCGGAGCAAACGGACAGTGCTTACTTTGCAACGCATTACCTCCGAGTATGTAGCCACCGAGGACCGCTTTCGCCTGAGCGGGATTACCGACACGGGTGGCGAGGTTTCCTACTGGATTACCCAGCGGCTGTTGCTGAGGCTGCTCAATTTCCTGCTCGACTGGCTGGAATCCCACCGCGAGGAACTCGAGCGGCAGGCAGCCTCGGACATGCTCGGCCCGATGGTGACAAAGCCCGTCAAGCGCGACGCGCAAGCCGATTCGAAAGTGTCGCAAGTGCCGGAAGGTACTGAAGAAGGCGACGACGAGGCAGACGCGGCCGGGAAAGAGGAATCCACGGAAGAAGCAAAGGCCGACATCGCCGAATTGCTGTTCGAAGCCGACATTCGCATCGCCCCCAATCGCATCACCGTGGTGTTCAAACCGAGAAACAGCGAGCATGCGCAACTTTCGCTGCAACTCGACGAAGCTTGGCAATGGGTCGCCATCGTCCACACCTTGTGGCGGCGGGCGGAATGGAATCTATCGGTCTGGCCGGACTGGATCGAGGAAGTAAAGGCGCCGCACCCTTCGAAATCCCTGGGTTACCTCCACTGACTGCTGTCAGGTCTCTTGCGCCGGCGCGAAATAGCCGGCGATGATCTCCTGCACGACCGCGGGCAGCGGCCGGCGCAATTGTTCTTCGCTGTAGCGATACAGGCCTTCGGCGTAAATCACCTCGGACGAGAGCGAAAACGACCGGCTTCGGTTCAACGAAGTGACGTAGTCGGGATAGCTGTTCTGACTGTTCTGGCTGATATAAACCGCCATCACCTCGTATTTGCGTTCCATCTGGACAGTGATGTCGATCAGCATGTTGATCGGATTGAGCGCGGTGATCTCGTAGGACAGCGCCTGCGGTTTCGGTTCGCCGTCCTTCAGCGACTGCAGCGCGGCCCAGGCGAGCATGCCGGTGGCGCGATGGTCGGGATGAATTTCGAGCGGGCCGGGGAAGAAAACCGCTGCCGGCCGCAATTCCCGGATCGCGCCGGCAAACATCTCCGTTCGCCCGGCGTCTACACGCAGATCGCGGTCGGGTTCGCTCCAGCATTGCAGGCCGCGCAGGCCGAGGAGGCCGCCCGCGCGCTCGACTTCCCCGCGCCGGCGATCGACCAGGCCGTCTTCTTCTCCGCCTTGAGAGCCATCGGTGACGACGATGACATGCGTCTCGACGCCTTCGTCCGCGGCTTTTAACAAGCAACCACCGAGGCCGAACGTTTCGTCATCGGCATGCGGCGCGAACACCAGCCAGGGGCCGGGCGGCAAAGCCGCGGTCTCATAGGGAATCAAATTGTGTTCGGCGCAGGGAAGCATGGATTTCCCATTGACAACATTATTGTTGTCGTTTTTCTTGTTGACAACATTTTCTTTGTTTTTTAAGATGGCAACAATTTCGTTGAATATATGACGCATAAGAATGACTACCGACGGCGCCCCGCTTCGCTTCTTCAATCCGGGCCTGTACCAGTCCGACGAGGATGTTATCAGTCAGTTTTGCGTCAGGGAAACGGAACTCGAATTCATTCTTGACGTATTGCGCGGCAATGTCGAATCCCCCTCCTGCCGGCATGTGCTGATAGCCGCGCCCGGCGGCATGGGCAAATCCATGCTGTTGGCGCGCATCGCCGCCGAGTTGCGCCGCAACAGCGAGTTCTCCGGACGGTTGCTGCCGGCGATAGCTCGCTTGTCCGCTGACGACGCGGAATCGAGCTTGCAAAGCGAAGCTCTCGGCTTGCTTCGCCAAATCGCGGACCGCGTCGGCAAGCGGCTGGTGCTGCTGGTGGAAGACCTGGATAAGACCAGCCTCGGCGCGGGCGAGGAATTCAGCCGGCAACTGGGCGAAGTGCTGTTGTCCGAACCCCGCGTCATGCTGGTAGCCACCGCTACCGGCAATCTCGACCTTGCGGGAGATGACCGGCAGGCATTCGCCCGCATGTTCACGCTACAGGAGCTGAAACCTCTGACTACCGAAGAATGCCACAGCTTGTGGCGGTCGATTGATGCGGCCGGGGCGAGCCGGAACGTGCGCCCGCTGGAGATTCTGACGGAAGGAAATCCGCGGCTGCTCGCCATGCTGGCCGCTGCTTCGCGAGCAGAGCGGCGGCCGCTGTTCGAGGAAATCATCGCGCTGGCGGACGCGCGCACCGAGTACTTCCTGAGCCGGTTCGAGACGTTGCCGAACAGCCAGCGACGCGTGCTCGAGGCGATACTCGACTTGTGGCGCGCCTCTACCACGGGGGAGATCGCGGCGCGGGCGCGGATGGACGTGCGCGCCGTCTCCACCATGCTGAAAAGGTTGATCGAGCGCGGCACGGTTGCGGCGGAAACGCCGGCGGGGGGCGGCAGGAGGCGTTATGCCGCCGCCGAGCCCCTGCATTGCATCTGGCGCAAGCTGCGGCGCGGCGGCGCGCTAGCGGAGGAACCAGTCCGGTTGCTGCGCTTCATGGAAGAATTTTACGGCAGCGGCGAAGAGGGCGAAATGCGGCTGTCGTCGGAAGCCTGGGAAACGGGCCTTGCGTTTCTGGAGGCCGACCGGGCCCCGCGCGAAGTCCTGGCCATCGCCGACGATATTCGAAACCGCTAGCAAGCGGGCGAGGCATGCCTCGCCCCTACAGCAAAACAAACATTCACGCCATCCCCCGGGCACAATGTCCATCGAAACGGTAGGGGCGACGCACGCGTCGCCCGTGTATGACCTTTGCGCGCTTTCATGCTTAAATTTCCAGCCCGTACCCGTCCCGCCCGCCGGACGGCAGCAACAGGAAACAGAGCGTGATCAGAATGATCGGCCAATGGGTGATGACGCCCGCCTTGAATTACCGGCTGTTTCAGAATTTCGTGCGGCAGGATTTTCTCGGCCAGTTCAGCGCGGCGGCCGCCGGCGCCTTCTGGCTGTTCATCACGCCGGTCATACACATCCTCATCTATTCCTTCGTCTTCAGTTACGTGTTCCGGCTGCGCGAAATAGCTGATTTCGGCGAGACGCAATTCGTGATTTTTCTCATGATCGGCTACCTGCCCTGGTTCGCCTGCGCCGAAGCCGTGAGCAAATCGACCAATATGCTGCTGGAAAAGGCGCCGCTTATCACCAAGGTCGTTTTTCCGGTGCAGATCATCCCGGTGGTGGGCGCACTGGTGCCCTATATGACCCATGGCATCGGTTTCGCCCTGCTGTTGCTCTACATGGCGGTCACCGGCCATCTGTCCTGGCCCTGGCTGCTGCTGCCGCTGGTGTTCGCGCTGCAGTTCCTTTTCACCATGGGCCTGGTGGCGGTGCTTTCGGCGCTGTGCGTATTCCTGCGCGACCTGCAGCAGATTGTCTCGCTAGGGGTGACCTTGTGGTTTTTCCTTACGCCGATCATTTATCCGATCACCATGATCGAAAACGAGACCTTGCGTACGCTGTACCTGTTCAACCCTATGCACAGTTTCATCAACCTGTACCGGGAAATCATCCTGCTCGGCAGTTTCTCGCCCCTGCAACTCGGCATCGCCGCTGCCGCGGCACTGTTTTCCTGGTTGCTCGGCGGCTGGCTGTTCATGCGCATCAGGCATGCTTTCGGGGACGTGTTATAGCCATGACCGACTTGCATCCCCGCATCGCAGTAAACAACCTGAACAAGGAGTTCCGGATCTACGAGCGGCCCCAGGACCGGCTCGCGGAGTTGATCCTGCGCCGCCCACGGCATCGGCTGTTCCACGTGCTGAACGATATTTCCTTCGCCGTGGCCAACGGCCAGAGCCTCGGCATCGTCGGCGACAACGGGGCGGGCAAGTCCACGCTGCTGAAATTGCTCGTGGGCACCTTGCAGCCCACATCCGGCAATATCGCGACAAACGGCAAGGTGGCGGCGCTGCTCGAACTCGGCGCGGGCTTTCATCGCGACTTCAGCGGACGCAAGAACATTTTTCTCAATGCCTCGCTGCTCGGCATCCCGAACGAGGACATCCGCGAGCTCGAACAGGAAATCATCGAGTTTTCCGAACTCGGCTATTTCATCGACCGGCCGGTGCGGACCTATTCGTCGGGCATGTTCGTGCGGCTGGCGTTTTCCATCGCCACCATGGTGCGGCCCGACATCCTTGTGATCGACGAGGCGCTGTCGGTGGGCGACATGGCTTTTCAGCGCAAATGCGTGCAACGCATGCAGGACTTCCGCACCCAGCGCAAAACGATGGTCTTCTGCAGCCATTCGATGTTTCACGTGCAGGAGTTGTGCGACAACGCGATCTGGCTCGACAAGGGCAGCATCCGCGAGATCGGCGCGAGCGACAAGGTGGTCGGACATTACGAGGACTTTTGCACCAACAAGAAGTCCTACAACACGATCCGCAACGACTTGCCGGAGGAAATGGAGCAACAGTCCGAAAGCGTGGAAGTACAGGATTGCCGCATCAATTCGCTTACGGTCAGGGATGTGGACGGCAACGAGCTTTCCTCGCTCAAGCCCTTGCAGGACGTGGTGCTGGAAATGGAAGTCGAGGTGCTGCGCGACGGGGTCGAGGGCAATTTCGGTTTCGCTTTCATGAAATCGGCCGAGGAGCCGGTGGCTTCTTTCCTCACCAACGACGCCGAGGGTGTTGAAACCGGCCCGTTTCACAAGGGCGAGATTCTGACCGTCGCCTTGACCGTGCGCAATCTGACGATGCGCGTCGGCGGCTATTTCGTTGTCGGCGGGCTATCGGACGATACCGGCCTGCTCTGGTACGAGACGCGCTTCAGCAAGCAACTGACGGTCGAAGCCAACAAGGGTGTCGGCCCCTTCATCATGCCCGCCGAATGGTCCGTTCGGAAAAACGAGTCAAAATAGCAGGTCGCTTTCGTCGACCCTGGACGGGGCGGTGTCGGGCAGGGCGCCGTAGGGGTCGATGTGATAGACGATGGGCGGGTTGGTATAGCCGCGCACTTCCAGGATTTCCATGTAGCCGCGGGTGACCGGGTCGGGATTGTAGAATTCGTCCTCGGCTTCGAGCCGCTCGGTTTCTTCCGCACTCAATTCGACCCTGGGATAGACGAACAGCGTGTAGATATTGGAAGTGTTGGTGCCGACCCAGGGCGCCAGTTCCTGCAATTCCTCGAACGGCACGATCTCGCCGATCTCGGCCATGTTGTCGATGTCTTCGCGTTCGCGGTATGCGATGACGTTCTCTATCGTTTCCTCGCTCAGCCCCGGCACGAGGCGCATGGCTTCGCGGGTGGCGAGATTGAGATTGAGCCTGCGGCCGTTGCCGTAGACGGTGAAGGCGGCTTCGAGATTGACGCCTTGCAGCACTTCGTCGAATCCGCGGATCAGCAGCAATTCCTCGACGCTGTCGAGTTCGGGATTGTTGCGCGGCGTGTAGCCCTGCTCGAGATTTTCGTAGTACTCGTTCTCCGCGCCTTCGATGCCTTCGAGTTCGTTCAGGTCGGTCCAGTCGGTCCAGGCCACGAGTAACTCCTGGACTTGCTCCGGCTCGGCGTCGAGCCCACCGAGCCAATGCGTGATGAGCACCTGCATGTCCTGGCGGTTGATGCGGTTGAGATTGATCTTGCCGGCGTGATCGTAAATCCGCACCACGAGGTCTTCGCCGACAGGAAAGCTCAATTGCAGATCGCTGCCGTTGAAGCGATAGGCTGGCGTTCGAACCTCGCCGTTATCCGCCAGTTCGAGCGGCTCCCCGACCGGCAGTTCCATGCGTTCGAGCATGAGTTCCATTTCGGCGTGGCTCACCGCGCCCATGAGTTCGGCCCAGGCCAGGCCGGCGTCCCGGTTATTCGCCGTCGCTTGCGCCGACAGCCGCACCCTGGAAGCCATTGCGGTGACCAGAACCGTCAGCAGCACCGCCGTCCACAGGACGATGATGATGACCGCTCCCCGTTGCCGGCGAATATTCATAACGGAAACCCCTGCGCCGGGTCATTCCGCGCGCAGTCGCGGAATCTCCTCGTTATGCCGCCGATTTTCACAACGGAAACCCTTGTAACGGCGTACTCGGCTGGATCGATCGATGCTGCCGGTTGCGGATACGCGCCACCACTTCCAGCGGCTGCGCTTCGACCTCGTCGTCCATGGGCTCGAACAGGATGTAGACGGCCAGCGGCAGGGCCAGGCGCTCGTCTCCGTACCATTCGCCGATCCATTGCCGGCTTTCGTCGAGTTCGGTGTAGAGGTATTGGAAGCTTGCCCGGTAGCCGGGGAGCAGAAGCGAAGACTCGGCCTGTTCGAAGCGAGAATCGGGATTGTCGCTGAACGCCGGCGCGAGCTTCAGCGACACGCCGAGTTCCGGGTCGTTGAACAACTGCCAGGCGGTCAGGCCCGGCCTGCGCTGGGGCGAAACCGTCGAAACCCAGCTCAGCGTTTCCTCCTCGCCGTGGAAGTACACGCGCCGGATCAACTCTTCCTCATCCATCCAGGAATGCGGAAAGGCGCCATGCAGGGCACGGTCGAGTTGCAGCACCGCCAGGCTCTGGTCCAGGTTGCGGTCGAGCGCGTCGGAGTCCCGATTCCAGTCCGAGGCGACCAAGAAAACCGCCGAAGACAGCAGACCGAGCAAGGTCGCGGTAAGCCCCAGCGCGAGCAGCACTTCGATGAGGGTGAAGCCGGAATTGCGGCCGCGGGAGCGTGGGTGTCCCATTGTGTTTCGGCCGAGATTCTGCGACTTCGCTTCGCTGCGCGCAGAATGACGGGGTAGGGAAGATGGGTGTCCCATGATGACGACGACCTACCTCGGTAACAGGAGCCGGACCCAGCGCGTGCCGCTGATCGCCTGGTCCCGTTCCGGGTCGATGATTTCGAAGGATTGCAGCGCCTGGGTGGAGCCGGCGGTCTTGCGGATCGGTTCTTCCAGCAGGTCTCCGGCGCGAACGTCGAAGCGCTCGCCTTGCAGCACCGGCTCGACTTCGTTGAATTCGTTTTCGAGCAAGGCGAAATTGACCGCGGCGCGCAAATCCGCAGTCTCGTGCAGGCTGTCTATGGACCGCTGCGACAGTTGCTTGCTCGCGCCGAGCAAAGTAAACAAGCCGCCGAGCACGAATCCCGTGATCGCCAGGGCGACGATCACTTCGAGCAAGGTGAAGCCGCGTTCAGCGGATGGTTTCCTGGTCATCGGTGCTTATGCGTCCGGTAAACGGGTCTATGTCGATGCGCGCGCCGAGGTCGCCGCGCTGGAGCAGCAAGGCGCCGCCGGTGCTGCCGCCTTCGGGAAAGAAGGTGATCTCCAGTGGTTCGAGCACCGGCTCCCGCGTGCCGGTGCTGCCCCGAAATTCCAGCTCGATGTCGCTCGCGCTGTAGACCCCGGCGCTGAAGATCGGCGGGCGATATGCGAGTTCTCCGTCTTCCGGCTCCGGCAGGAAGCTGATCGTCGCCGGATTCCCGGTGACGACCGCGTTGCGCCGCGCGTGATTGAGCAGATTCGCGACCGAGCGCACTTCCACATTGAAGCCGCGGCCGTCGAGATTTCCCAGCCGCGGCACGAGCAGAGCCCCGGCCAGCCCGATGATCGACAGGACCAGCAGGACTTCGAGCAGGGTGAATCCCCGCTCCCTATTCCCGCCCGATATCGGCATCGTTGCCTTCGCCGCCCGATGTACCGTCGGCGCCGAACGAATAGAGCTCGAAACCGTTGCCGTCGGGCTCATAGACATAGGGATTTTCCCAGGGGTCGTCGGGCAGCTCCGACCCGCGCAGATAAGGCCCGTTCCAGGCCGCGCGGTCCGAATCGTTTTGCATCAATCCATCGAGCGAATCCGGGTAGCGGCCCACGTCGAGCCGGTACATGTCCAGGGCCGACGACAAGGTGGAAATTTCGGCTGTGGCGGCGTCGCGCATGGCGCCGGCCTGCTGATTGAAGATGTTCGGCGCCACCAGCACCGCGAGCATGGCGATGATCGCCATCACTACCAGAATCTCGATCAAGGTAAATCCGCCGGAACGTGTTCCCGGACTACGTGTGGGCATGATGTCAGCTCCCGGGTTCATTTCAGATTCCCGAATCCTCGAACAGTTGCGAGACCAGTTCGAAGCGATTGAGTATGTCGGAATATTGTACACCTCCGCCTTCGGCGTTCAGATTGACGATTTCCGGCCGCAGCACGATGAACAGTTCGCGCCGTTCCGTACTGAGTTGCCGGTAGGAGAACAAGCCGCCGACTACCGGAATCCGGTTGAGCAAGGGTACGCCGCGATCGAGACTTTCGTCGTCGTCCTGGATCAGCCCGCCGAGCACCACGTTCTCGCCGTTGTTGACCACTACCGTGGTGCTGATCTCCTGGTTGTTGAAGACCGGATTGCTGTTCACGCCGGAGGCCGCGTTGTCGACCGAGGACAGCACCTGGCGGATGGTCAGGGTGACTACGCCGTCCTCGTTGATCTGCGGCGTGATGTACAACTCGATGCCCGTGGGCCGGTACTGGATATTGGTCGTGGCGAAGCCGCCGACGCCTATGGACTGGCCCTGCTCGATCGGTACTTCGGCGCCGATCTGGATTTCGCCTTCCTGGTTGTTGGTGACCATCAGCGAGGGTCGCGCGAGCAGGCGCACCTCGTTGTTGCGGGCAATGGCCTGGAGCGTCGCTTCGACCCGCGCCGCGCCGTCGAGAAAGCTGCGCGTGAACATGAGACCGCTCAGAACCGGAGTGAATGTCGTCTGGGCCGTATTCTCGACCGGCGTCAGTTCCGCATTTTCGGCGACCCGGCTCCAGTCGACGCCGAATCGCGTGTCGTCGCCGAGCGTGATCTGGGCGATCACCGCGTTAACCATGACTTGCAGGGGCGCCACGTCCAGTTGGCTGATCGTGGTCAGCAATTGCCGGTAATCCCGGGCCGAGGAGCGGACCAGCAGGCTGTTGGTCGCCTCGTCGGCTACGATGCGCACTTGCAGGTTGGCCGATACCGCCGCCGGCGCGCCGGTATCCTGGAGCGGCGCGGGCTCGGAAGTGAACAGGGTCACCGGCGCGGCGGCCTCACCGGCCGGATCGTCGGTATTGTCGACCAGGCTCAGGTTTACCTGCCGCTCGATCGCAGTCAGGCCGTCGTCCTGTGGCTGCAGGTTCGGCAATGGCTCGTCTTCCTCTTCGAATACCTGGCTGAGCGTTCCCGCGAGCTCGACAGCGGGCAGATTCTTGACCCGGTACATGAATAACTGTTCGACCTGTTCCTGGCTTTCCGCGTCGAGGATGGCCACCCAGCGGCTGACCTCGTCAAAGCCGCGCGTAGCCGGCGCGGTGACGAGCAAGGCGTTGATGCGGCCGATTCCCCTGACCTGGTAGGACGGATTTTCGCCTTCGATCAACAGCAGGATTTCAGCCAGTTCCTCGGCGACTTCGATCGCATTGGCGTTTTCCAGCGGGTAGATGCGGATGCCCTGGTTGAGGAAGGGGTCGGCGTCGACCAGCAGCAGCAACTGATTGATGCGTTCGAGTTCTTCCGGGCCGGCGGTGATCGCCAGGGTGTTGTTGATCGTGAACTGGCGCACGTCGCCTTCGGATTGCAGCATGGGACCGATGACTTCGAGCGCGGCTTCGGCCGACACGTAGATCAGCGGCGTCACCTGCATGATGCGGGCGGAGGCGCTGCCGTCCAGGCCTTCCGGCGTGACGAATTCGATCGGCGCCACCGCGCTGACCTGGCGCACGTTGTAGACATTACCGACGCGGTTGATGACCACGCCGGCGTCGCGGGTGAGCAGTCGCATCAGCGGCCAGATATCCTCGCGCGACAGCGGCCGGTCCTCGGCGGTGCGCAGACTTACCGTCCGGTTGATAGCCGGGTCGATGACCAGGGAGATGTCCAGGGCCTCGGCAAGTTCTTCGAGCACGAGGCGCAGGTCGGCCTGTTCGTAGTTCAGCTCGACCACTTCATCGGCGTCGCCGTCCAGCGGCTGCGGAGCGATGTCGATGGGCGAGCCGCTCGCGGGCCGGGAACCGTCGCGATTGATCTCGTCGATCAGTTCGAGTTGCGCGGCATTGTTCGCAGTGGGCAGTACCGCGATTCCCTCCTGCCCGGGCTCGGCGGCCTGCCCGGGAGCGGGGGCGGATTGCTCCTGCGGCGTTTGTTCCTGCCCCGCGTCCTGTGCCTGTGTTTCGCTGCTGCGGCTTTCCGTCATGCTGGCGCAGGACGCCAGCAATATCGCCAGCGGCAGCAAGCGCAGCGGCCCGGGACCTGTTTTGGACTGAACTCGCATCGAGACGGCCTCCTGGTCAGAATTCCACGGCGTTCATGCTGAACACCGCGGAAAGCATGGTGATCGTGATGCCACCGACAACGATGGCGAGAAAAATGATCAAGGCGGGCTGCAGGGCCGAAACCATGGTTGCCACCTGGTTGCGCACGTAGGAATCGAAAGTTTCCGCCGCCTTCAGCAGAATGCCGGCGGTGCGGCCCGACTCTTCGCCGACGCCCACCAACTGGTGCAGCAAGGTCGGGAAGCGATTGGTCGCCTCCAGCGAAACGCCGAGTCCGGCGCCCCCGCGCACGTCTTCCTCGACCCGCGCGAGTTCCCGCTCCAGCACCGTGTTAACGAGCACTTCCCGCGCCACCCGCAAGGCGCGGATCAAGGGGATGCCGGCGCCCATGAGCGCGCCCATGGTGCGCGCGAACAGGGCGCATTCGCGATAGAGAATCAGATTGCCCAGGAGCGGCAAGGACAGCAGGAAGCCATCCTTGCGATACCGCCCGGCCGTGTCGGCATCTAGCCGTTTCCAGCCGAAAAACGCCAGCGCGGCGATGATGAAGGCGACATAGCCGTAGTTCTGCAGGAATTCGCTCATGGCCAGCAGAAAGGCGGCGGACGCGGGGATTTCGGCGCCGGCGTCCTGGAACATCGCGGCGAACTGGGGGATGACGAAAACCATCAGCAGGCCAACCGAGAGAATGCCGGTAATCACCAGCACCACCGGGTAGACCATGGCCGAGACTATCGACTGGCGCGTCCTGGCGTTGCTTTCGAGAAATTCCGCCAGGTCCGGCAGCAATTCGTGCAGGATTCCACCTTCCTCACCGGCGCGCACGATGTTGACGTACATCTTGCTGAAGACCCCGGGATGCTGCTCCATGGCCTCGGCCAGACTGCTGCCTTCCTTGACCTCGCGCAGCAGGCTGCGCACGAGTTCGCGCATGGCGGAGGATTCGGTAATGCCTTCCAGCAGGCGTAGCGCCCGGTCGAGCGGCACCCGGGCCTCGACCAGGGTGCACAGGCCGTTGGTGAAATCGAGCAGCCCGGCGGGGGAAATCTTGCGTCTGGCAAAGCCCCAGTTCGCCGCCTTGCCGGGCTCCACGAGAATCGGCGTAAGCCTGCGTCCTTGCAGGATGCGCAAGGCCTCGCGCTCGGTTTCGGCTTCGAGGACGCCGCTCTGGCGTTTGCCGGCGGTGTCGAATGCCTGGTAACGGAAACTCTGCTCGCTCATATCGCTCTGGTTACCCGCACTACTTCTTCGGGGGTGGTCAGGCCTTCGCGCAACTTGTCGAGCGCGTCCTGGCGCAGGCTGCGCAGGCCCTCGCTTACCGCCTGTTCGCGGATCTCGTTGGCGTCCGCGCCGCTGGCGACGCGATGGCGGATTTCGTCGCTCATCAACATCAATTCATACAGGCCGATGCGGCCGCGGTAGCCGGTATTGCCGCAGCGCTCGCAGCCGGCGCCGCGGCGGATGGGCGGCCAGCCGGAGGCGTCGATGCGCAAAACCGCGGCGTCGTCGGGATTGAGTTCCCGCTCTTCCGCGCAATCGGTGCAGACGCGGCGCACGAGGCGCTGGGCCTGCACGGCGAGCAGGCTGGAACTGATCAGGTAGCCTTCGACGCCCATGTCCTGCAGCCGGGTGATCGCGCCGGCGGCGTCGTTGGTATGCAAGGTCGAGAACACGAGGTGTCCGGTCAGGGCCGATTCGATGGAAATTTCGGCGGTGTCGTGGTCGCGAATCTCGCCGACCATGAGCACGTCCGGGTCCTGCCGCACGATCGAGCGCAGGCCCTGGGCGAAACCGAGACCGATCGCCGGGTTGACCTGGATCTGGGTGATTCCCGGCAATTGATATTCCACCGGATCTTCCACGGTGATGATCTTCTGCGTATCGTTGCTGATCTTTTCCAGCGTGGCGTACAAGGTGGTGGTCTTGCCGCTGCCGGTGGGGCCGGTGATAAGCACCATGCCATGAGGCTGGTTGATGACTGATTGATAGTCTTGCAACACCCTGGGCGGCATGCCGAGCGCGGTCAGATCGACTTCCATGTCGCTGCGGTCAAGTATGCGCAGAACAATGGATTCGCCATGTACGCCGGGCAAGGTGGAAACGCGCATGTCCAGTTGCTTGCTGCCGAGCTGATAGTTGATGCGACCGTCCTGGGGCAGGCGTTTTTCGCCGATGTCGAGCCGCGCCATGAGTTTGAGCCTGGAAGCTACCGCGGTATGGATGCGCACCGGCAGACGTTCGACCACGGTCATGATGCCGTCGACCCGGCAGCGCACGTCGAGACTGGTTTCGCCGGGCTCGAAATGAATATCGCTCGAATTCAGGTCGAGCGCCCGGGCGAACAGGTGATTGACGAGGCGGATGATCGGCGCTTCCGAGGCCAGATCGAGCAGTTCGTCGTCGTCCTCGAAGCCGGTGGCGAGCAATTCCTCGTCGTCGCTTTCGATTTTGGGCGAGAGTTCGGCGCGCCAATGCCGCGCCAGGCGTCGCACTTCGTCGTCGGGCGCCATGCGGAATCGCACCGGCTCGCCGAGGATGAAGCGGATCTTCGCCCGCTGTTCTATGGCCGGCAGACGATCGCAGACGAGTTGGCCCGATTGCTCAAAGTCGCGTTCCGGCGCCATGCCCTGGGGCTCGAGCAATTGCGAGAAGATCGGCAGCGTGATGGAAGTAAAGGACATTTCCCGAGTACCTAAAAGAGCGCGGCGGCCGCTGCCGGGCGGGCGAATCCGACCACGGTAATCGAGCCGGAATATTGCGTGCGGCTGCGGCTGATGCTGAAGTCGGTGACGCGCAGCCGCGGCAGGGAATTGCCCAGTTGATTGAGAAAGGCCACGGTGCGGTTGGCGTCGGTGGTGCGGAAGGACATTTCCTGGCTGACCAGCAGCCAGCCTTCGGTTTCGAGCCTTTCGGCGAGCCGGGTCGAATTGACGGTGAGGCCGGACTCCCTGGCGTAGCGCGACAGGTCCTGCTGGATGGCCGCTTCGATCAGGGGGATGGTGGCGCCCGAGAAAATCTCGAATTCCAAATCGATGGCCTTGTCTTCCACCTCGGCGCGCGCCTGTTCCAGGTCTGCTTCGTCGTCGATCAGCCTTTCCTCCCGCGCTATGGCGAGTTGCAGGTTTTCGATGAGCGCCTCACGCTGATCGCCCCATTCGCTGACCGCCGAAAAGACGAACCTGCCGAAAAATACGGCCATGACCACGGCCAGCAGCAGCAACAGGTTTCTCTCGCGGGTGGAAAAAGCCATGGCTCAGCGCTCCGGAAAATAGCGCGCCATATAGGCTTCGAAATTGACGTCGGCCAGCCGCAGATCGATGTAATACTGATCGTTGCTGGTGGCGCGGGAAAATACGACCTCGGTGAATTGGGGATTCTGTTCGAGTTGTTGCAGAATCGACTGGGGATCTTCGCTCGTGCCCTGGATGCGAATTACGCCTTCGGAGATTTCCAGGTCCGACAAGCGATTCGGAACGAGCACCTGCTGCAAGGTGAACATCGTTGCGCGCACATCCTGTTCGGGGAAATTCTCAATCGCGCCCCAGCGGTTCTCGAAATCCACCACGATCTCGCGGTGCGCCCGGGCTTGAGCGGACAAGTCCCGCCGCGTTTCGAGGCGGCCGTTCAGTTCGCTGATCCGGAATTGCTGATAGAGGAAAGGCGTGGCAGCGAGCAACGCAATCACGCCGAGTGCGAAGGAGGCGCGCAGCATGTGGCGGCGCTGCTCGCGGCGGCGGCACATGGCCACTGCTTCATAGGGGAAAAAGCTGTAATCGGCATGGGCGTCGCGGTCGAGCGCGGCCTCGCACTGCGCGATGGAATCGATCTGCCGCGACTTGCCGGCCGAGGCCGCACGCACTTCGGCATCCCATTGGGCGGCGAATTCCTCCTGTTCGAGATCGGCGGCGTCCACGTGTTTCCATTGCCGCAGCACGCCGGCGGCGGACTGGGCGAATGTGAGACCGGCGCCGTCGGCGTCTACGAGGCCGGAACGAGGCGCCTGGCTATGCAAAATGCGTGGTTTGACGGCGGCGAGGAACAGGGCTTCGCCGGCGAACGCCTGGTGCAGTTCGTGAATCCGCTGCGACTTCATCCACAACACGACCTGGGCGCCGTCTTCGCTGCCATGTACGGCGAGCTGAAGGGGTTCTTCGAGCGCGGGGAGGGTGTTTTCGATCTGCAGGACCAGGGCAGAATGGAGGTTTTTGCCGCTGACGCCGGGCAAATCGGTTTCGGTGGCGGCAAATTCGGCGGGAGGCAGAAGCAGCAGGATCGACCGTTCCTTGTCGGCGCCTAGCAGTTTGCGTGCACAGACGGCGAGCGCCCTGGCATCGACTTTGCCGGCTTGTGAGGGAAACTCGACAACATTGCCGGTCTCCACGTGCAGCACCTGGTTACCGAATAAGAGCAGTGTGGCGTCGACTTGCCGCAGGAGTTCGCGGCCGGGGTCGGCGAACAGCAGGCGCCGCAGGGGAGCGGGCAGGCGGGACACCCATGGTTGTCGGGACAGGTACATACGTCTGTGAAGCGTCTGGAGGACTACTCCCCTTCTACGTGAATAATCTGTGAAGCGTCTGGAGGACTACTCCCCTTCTACGTGAATAATCAGGGAGTTAGTCGGCTGGGCAGTCAATAAAGTTTGTTGCCCGGTCCACGGAAGCGGCCGTTCGCGGGCGAGGCATGCCTCGCCCCTACACATGTCCGGTTATTCAGGCAGATGCGGATGTCTCCACATTCGTTCGTTAAAGATACAGGGACTAAGCCGGGGATCCGGTCAGACGCGTCCGACCTCCGCAACAGTTCGTCGAAGATGTAGGGGCGACGCATGCGTCGCCCGTGGTGGGCCCGGACGAAACTGTTCGCCCACGAACACTCTCTGGGACATCCATGTCTCGCTCCTCGCTTACGATGCCTCTTGGCACATCCCCCGCGCTAGTTCCTTGTACCTTGCCTTTTGCTATTTTTTACGGAATAATTCCGTAAAGAAGCAGAGAGAGCATCATGTCCAAAGTTTTGAGATACGAATTGCAATGGGATGAGGAAACTCACACCCTTGCACAGCGCGCGGCGCATGCAGCCGGATTCAACAGCATCAAGGCTTACGTCACTCAACTGGTCAGGCGCGATGCGCCCGCAGTGCTGGAAACCTATGACAAAATCGTTTTGACCAACGAGCAATTCGATGCATTTTGTGAAGTTTGCGAAACCCCGCCCACGCCAAGTCCTGGAATACGCAAGGCAGCGAAGGCATTAGACGAAGAAGGATTCTTCCCGCATGAGGGCGACTGAGTTTCTGCCACTCGATATTCGTTCGGTCAATGTCAAGCAATTTGACTGCGGCAAGAACGCCATCAATACCTACCTGCGACGCTATGCAGCCAAAAACATGGCGTTGAATCTGAACAGGACGTTCGTACTTGCGGATTCAGAAACCCAGGCTCTTTCCAAACGTAGCATCGCCGCTTTTTACACTCTTGCGCACCAGACAGTAGCTCGTGAGGATATTCCGGTTCACAACCGCCTGCCCCGCTACCCGGTTCCGATTATTTTGCTGGCGCAGCTGGCCGTGGATTTGAACTTTCAAGGTCGAGGCCTGGGGGCAAAAACAATGGTACACGCCCTTCGGCATGCTTATTGGATCTCTTCTACACCCAGCGGAATTCCTTCAGCAGGCGTTGCACTTGATGTGCTGGATCAGGACGCATCGGAGTTCTACAACCATTTTGATTTTTTCGCGCCAATGGTCGACAAGCCGATGAAATTGTTCGTACCCATGAAGTCTTTGGAATCGCTATAGGCAACCCCCCGCCTGATAGATACGGCGCGACTGTGATTTGCTATCTCGAACGTATCGCTATTGAAGGGCGGCGCGTTCTTGGGTTACCAGGAAGTCGACGATATCGAGCATTAATTGCAGGGATGGGGTGTCGGCTACGAGGTATTTGCCGTTGACGATCATGTTGGGCGTGCTCTGGATGCGATAGTCCTGCATGCGACTTTCGGCCTGGTTGACGCGGGTGCGCACTCCGAATGAATTGAAGGCGCGGCTGAATGCTTCTTCGTCGATGCCGTGGGCAGCGAACAGGGCTCCAATCTGTCGTTCGTTCTGGAGGCGGTTGCCTTCGAGAATAATCGCGTCGAATACCGGCTCGTGAACGACATCGAGAGCTCCGAGAGCTTCGGCGGTGTAATAGATCTGGGCGTGTGTCTTCATCAGGCCGTTCCACATGGCGGGGAAGCGAACGAAATTCACGTCGGCGTGTGCGTTGGCTGCCCAATCCTCGATCAGGGGTTCGAAACTGAAGCAGTACGAACAGCCGTACCAGAAGGCTTCAATCACTTCGATGCGGGAACTGTCGCGAGTGCTGACTGGTACGGGCAGTGTTACATAGTGCGTACCTTCCACGAATCGATCCGCCTGACCGAACGCCATGTTGGAGAGGGGCAGCAAGAGAACGAGAGATAGTGTTGCGAGTTTTCGCTTGATCATGAATTGCCTTCTGATCCGAGGTTTTCCGGCCCTTTTGTGCGGAAAGCCTAGAGTGCGGCGCGTTCTCGGGCTACCAGGAAGTCGACTATGTCGAGCATCATTTGCTGGGTCGGGACGTCGGGGCCGGTGGCGATGAGGTACTTGCCGTTGACTATCATGTTGGGCGTGCTCTGGATGCGGTAATCCTGCATGCGGCTTTCGGCCTGGTTAACTCGGGTGCGCACGCCGAAGGAATTGAAGGCGCGGCTGAATGCTTCCTCGTCGATGCCGTGGGCGGCGAACAACTCGCCGATCTGCCTTTCGTTTTGCAGGCGGTTGCCTTCGAGGTTGATCGCGTTGAAGACGGGTTCGTGGACGGCGTCGATGGCATCGAGGGCTTCGGCGGTATAGTAGATCTGGGCGTGAATTTTCATCAGGCCGTTCCACAGGGCGGGGAAGCGCATGAAGTCGATGTCGGCGGGCGCGTTGGCCTTCCAGTCCTCGATGAGGGGCTCGAAGCGGAAGCAATGCGAGCAGCCGTACCAGAAGGCTTCGATCACTTCGATTTTGGAACTGTCGCGGGTGTTGACCGGGACGTCCAGTGTCACGTAGTGCGTACCGTCCACGAATCGTTCCACCTGCCCGTACGCGATGTTCGCCAGCGGCAGCAAAAGAACCAGGGACAAAATCGTGAGCGTTCGTCTGATCATGAGTTTTTCTCCGGGTATTTTCGGAAATTCGGTTTCGTTGAAAACTACCACAGGCCGCCGCGCCTTGCCATGCGTGACGGCTGCCGGGCCTTAGTGAAGGCCGGCCAGGTAGCTGGCCAGGGCTTCGAGTTCAGGGTCGGTCAGGCGCTCGGTGACGAGTCGCATCATGCCGTCCGAATCGTTGGCGCGCACTCCGGCGCGAAAGTCCTTGAGCTGCTGCAAGGTGTACTCGGGATGCTGGCCGCCGAGGGCGGGAAAGCCCGCGGGGGCGTTGCCGGTGCCGGTCGGTGAATGGCAGGCGGAGCAGGCGGTCACCTGGAGTTCGCTGTTGCCGGAGCGATAGAGGCTTTCGGCGAGTTCGACGCTGTCGGGGTCGGCGCCGAGCAGTGTCGGCGTCTGGGCGGCGTAATACGCCGCAAGATCCTCGATGTCTTCATCGCTGAGGTTGATGACCATGGCGGTCATGATCGGGCCGGGGCGCGCGCCGGACTTGAAATCCTGTAATTGCTTGATCATATAGCGCGCGTTCTGGCCGGCGATCTTGGGGTTGATGACGAGTTCACTGTTGCCGTCGGGCCCGTGGCAGGTCGCGCACAGGGCGGATTTGGCTTCGCCCGCGGCGGCATCGCCCTGGGCGGGCGCCACTTGCGCGAATACGGCGGCGGCAGTGGCGGACAGCAACAGTATCAGCGATTTCTTCATTTCCTCTTTCCTGCGGCTCGGCAATCAATGGTTCGTTCCCGGCGTTCGCGCTGATGTGGCGGACCGGGCGGACGCGGATTATAGCCTGATTTTCGGCGGCTCTCCATTTCGGTTCCGGTATCTTTGTTATTCTCTACGTCCTTGAAGTAGTTGGCTTCGATCCGTCGTCGTCGGGGTGGGGGTGTGCGGCGGACGCCGTGAATACGTCCCTGTAGGCTCAAGCTCGGCTTCCTGCCTCGCATGCCGCCGCACACCCCCACCCCGACGGCGACTCAAGTGGTGCAGGACTTCGCATGCAATATGAACAGACTTCGTTTGTCTTGAGCGCCGTTTCGCTCGATGGGTGTCCCGTGGATAGCTTGGCGGAGGTGGCGTTTGCGGGGCGTTCGAATGCGGGGAAGTCTAGTGCGATCAATGCGATTTGCCGGCAGTCGCGGCTGGCGCGCACGAGCAAGACGCCGGGGCGCACGCAGATGCTTAATTTCTTCCTGGTGCCGGGCGTTGCGGGGCGTTATCTGGTGGATTTGCCTGGTTATGGTTATGCGAAGGTGCCGCTTGAGGTCAAGGAGCAATGGCAGCAGGAGATGCAGCACTATCTGAATGGACGGGGGCAGCTTCGGGGAATTGTGTTGCTCAGTGATATCCGGCATCCGTTGAAGGATTTCGATCGGCAGATGATCGACTGGGCCCAGGGCGCGGGACTGCCGCTGCATCTGTTGCTGACCAAGGCGGACAAGTTGAAGCGGAATCCGGCGCATAACGCAATGGCCGAGGTACGCAAGGAGTTGTCGGGCCGCGGCTCGCTTGAGGTCCAATTGTTCTCGGCCACCGCGGGCATTGGTCTCGAACAGGTGCGCGAGCGGCTCGACTCCTGGCTTGAGGCCTGAATCTGGATCGGAATTCCTATGTTTGGGTGAGCTTTATTCCAGGATTGTGGCAATTCGGGCGAACACTTCTTCCATGATTGAATCTGGGACTTTGTCAACGCGCCTGCCGTTCCTGGCGGCCAGATCCAGTACGCGTGGCTGATCACAACGGATTATTCCACTTGTTTTAATGCCCGAATCCTTGAGAGACACGGCGAATCCGGCTCTCCGGGCGAAGTTTCCACCGGTAGTTACGGGCAGCACTACCGGCTCCCCGGTCAGTCGGTTGAAGGCGGCTGGGGAAACCAGCACAACCGGACGAGTTCCCCGTTGCTCGTGACCCGCTGTCGGGTCCAGGCTTACGAGCCAGATTTCTCCACGTTCCACTATATGAGCTCATTCCCAACCGGCCCGGAGTCAATCCAGGCCTGATCCTCCGGGGAAGCTCCGGCGGTCTCGTCGCATTGGTCCAGAAGCTCCTGCAGGGAATAGCTCGGACGCGTATGTGGCTTGATTATGAGGCAGCCCTCCTCAACTTCGATATCAACGCTGGCGCCGGCCCCGACTTTCATCAATTTCAGGAAGGCCGGTGGCAATGCGAGCATAATGGAGCCGCCAACTTTGCGCAGTTTTGCTGTATTCATGACTGTCTCGATGGTTAAACAAAAATATAACTGATTGGGTTTCCAGTGCAAGCCCCGGACGGATGTCAGTGGGCTTCGTCCCAGTTGTCGCCGATGCCGATATCGACGACTAGGGGCACGTCGAGGGCTGCGGCGCTGATCATGCGGAACTTTACGCCCTCGCATAGCAATTGCAGGTCATCCTCTTTCACTTCAAACACGAGTTCGTCGTGGACCTGCAACAGCATGCGCGCATCGATCGGCTCGCTTTCGAGCCAGAGGTCGATGTCGATCATCGCCTGCTTGATGATGTCGGCGGCGGTGCCCTGCATGGGCGCGTTGATGGCGGTGCGCAGGGCCGCCCGGCGCAACATGGCGCGGCCGGCTCGCAGGTCGGGCAGATAGAGGCGGCGGCCGAATACGGTTTCGACGTAGCCGAGTTCGGTGGCCTGGGCCTGGGTGCGGTCCATGAAAGTGCGCACGCCGGGGTATCGTTCGAAGTAGCGGTCGACGTATTGCTGGGCTTCGTTGCGGGCGATGTGTAACTGTTTGCCGAGGCCGAACGCCGACATGCCGTAGATCAGGCCGAAATTGATCGCCTTGGCGCTGCGGCGCTGATCCGGGTCGACCGCGTCCAGCGGCACGCCGAACACTTCGGAAGCGGTCGCGCGGTGGATGTCCTCGGCTCGGGAAAACGCTTCGAGCAGGCCGGCGTCGCCTGACAGGTGGGCCATGATGCGCAACTCCACCTGGGAATAATCGGCTGCGACGAGCTTGTAGCCGGGCTCGCAGACGAACGCCTGCCGCACGCGCCGGCCTTCGGCGGTGCGCACGGGAATGTTCTGCAGATTCGGATCGATGGAGGACAGGCGTCCGGTCGCGGCGACCGCCTGCTGGAAGCTGCTGTGGACTCGGCCCGCGCCTGCTTTCGCTTCCTGGGGCAGTTTGTCGGTATAGGTGGACTTGAGCTTGGTCAGGGAACGATGCCGCAGAATCACCTGGGGTAACTCGTAGTCCTCCGCCAGTTCCTGCAAGACGTCTTCGGCGGTCGATGGCTGGCCGGTAGGCGTCTTGCGCAACACGGGCAGCTCAAGTTTGTCGTAAAGCAGCGCTTGCAATTGTTTGGGCGAGGAAAGATTGAAACTATCTCCGGCCAGCGTGAACGCGGTCTCTTCGAGTGCTTCGAGTTGTTCCGCGAGTTCCGCGCTTTGCCGCCCCAGCGCCTCGGAATCGAGCTTGATGCCATTTCGTTCCATGCGTTGCAGCACTGGCACAAGCGGCATTTCGAAATAGCGATAGAGCCCTTCGAGGTGGCCTTCGTCGCGCAGATGCCGTTCCAGTTCGCCGGCGAGCCGCAGGATCATATCGGCCCGCTCCGCGGCCCAGGCGCCGAAGTCTTCGATGGCGAGCTGATGCATTTCGAGCCGGCCGCGGCCCTTGCCGGTCAGACTTTCCAGGTCTTTCGGCGCGGATTCGAGATAGCGTCTGGCGATGGCGTTGAGTTGATGCCGCACGGCGACGGAATTGACCACGTAGGAAGCCAGCAGCACATCGGTTTTCACCGGCCGCAGATCGATGTCGAGATTCTGCAGCAGGTGCATCTGGTGTTTGAGGTCGTAGCCGCATTTGGGCGTGAGCGCGTTTTCAAGCAGCGGCTTCACGGCGGCGAAGACCTGTTCCGCCGAAAGTAGTTCCGGACTTCCCTCGTAGTCGTGGTCGAGAGGAATGTATGTCGCCTTGCCGGCTTTTGCGCAAAAGGCGATGCCGACGATACGGGCTTCGAGGAAATGGCCGGGTTCGGCTTCAATGTTGAAGCTGAAACGGGGGGAGGCCTGCAGTTCGGCGAGCAATTCCTGCAATTGATCTGCGCTGGTTACGACCGTGCATTGCGTTCCGGCCGGCGGTTTCTCGTCGGCTTCGGGTGCGGCCTCGTCGGTTTGCAGGCCGGCGCCGGATTCGGCCGCGGGCGCCGCAGTGACGCCCTCTGCCTCGAGTTCGCGCAGCCAGGTGCGAAATTCGAGTTCGCTGAATATTCGATGCAGTTCCTGTTTGTCCTCGTCCTGCCGCTCCAGCCGCTTGTAGTCGGTATCGAGGGGCACGTCGGTGCGAATCGTGGCGAGCAGGTAGGACAATTCGAGCAATTCGATATTATCGCGCAGCTTTTCGCCTACTTTCCCCTTGATCGCCTCGGCGTTGTCGATGATGCCGCGCATCGAGCCGTATTCCTTGAGCCATTTTTCGGCGGTCTTGGCGCCGACGCCGGGAACGCCCGGAATATTGTCGGACTTGTCGCCCATGAGCGCGAGCAGGTCGATGATCCGCTCCGGGGGAACGCCGAACTTGGCTTCGACGCCGGGCGGGTCGAGCAATTCGTCGTTCATGGTGTTGATCAGGGTGACCTGGCCGGTGACGAGTTGCGCCAGATCCTTGTCGCCGGTGGAAATCAGCGTCGACACGTTCTCGCCGCCGGCCCGGTGGGCCAGCGTGCCGATGACGTCGTCCGCTTCGACGTTTTCGATGACGAGCAGGGGCAGGCCCATGGCGCGGATGATCCGGTGGATCGGTTCGATCTGGGAGCGCAGGTCATCGGGCATCGGCGGGCGGTGCGCCTTGTATTCGGCATAGATATCGTTGCGGAAGGTCTTGCCCTTGGCGTCGAACACGATGCCGATGCGGCTTTTGGGATATTGGTTCAGCAGATTGCGGATCATGCTGACGACGCCCCGTACCGCTCCGGTGGGCTGGCCGCCGCTGGTCATCATCGGCGGCAACGCGTGGAAGGCGCGGAACAGGTAGGAAGAGCCGTCTACCAGGATCAGATCGGGGCTGTCTGTGGATTCGGCCATTTCGGATTCGCTTCGTCTCAGGCCCGATGGAAGATCATCTGCAGCGCCCGGGCGATGTCGGCGGCGCGATGGGGCGGTCGCAACAGGCCGACGAGTTCGCCCGCGGGGCCGACGACACCGATGTGAATGCTATGACTGGCAAAGCCCTCGGGGCTATCTGCCGGCGGTGAGTGACTGCCGTGGGCGGTGGATTCGTCCATGCCGGTGTGTACGAAAAATTGGCCGGCGAACGCATTCACGTTTTCGGGGGTTCCGCTCAGGCCGATGAAATCGGGATGGAAGCCTTGCAGGTACGCACTGATGACTTCCCGCGTGTCAGCAGGGTCGACCGAAACGAACAACACGTTGATCGGTGGCTGCGCGGATTCGGGCCGGCCGCGATAGAAACTTTCCAGTTGGGCCAGGGTCAGCGGACACATGTCCGGACAATTGCTGAATCCGAAGAACACCAGGCTCCAGGCGCCGCGCATGCGATCGAGGTCGAACGGCCTTCCCGACTGATCTCCGAGCGAAAATTCCTCAAGCGGCAGGGGCTCCGGATAGACGACCGCGCCGAGATCGTCCAGCACCGCCACTTCGATGCGTTCGGCGCGGAATTGCAGCAGGAAGACGATCAGCGCCAGCAGCAGCGCATTGAGCAGGGCAAATGCGATCCAGACGGTCTTGCTGAGGCGAATGGCAGCCATGCGCCGCTCAAGCCAGGTAGTGGTCCACCAGCAGGGCGACGAACAGCAGCGCCAGGTAGACGATGGAATAACCGAAGGTGCGCATCGGGATGTCCGGGCGCGGGCGGAACATCAGCCTTCCGGACCAGTACAGGAATCCGGCCCCGAGCAGCAATGCGGAAATGAGATAGATCCAGCCGCCCTTGCCCGTGAACCAGGGCACGACGCTGGCCGCCACGAGGATCACGGTATAGACGATAATATGGACCCTGGTCGTGTACTCGCCGTGGGTGACCGGCAACATGGGCACGCCGGAGCGCGCGTATTCTTCCTTGCGGTGGATCGCCAGCGCCCAGAAATGCGGCGGCGTCCAGGCGAAGATGATAAGTACGAGCACGAGGGCGTCGGCTTCGATGGTTCCGGTCACCGCGGACCAGCCGAGCAGGGGAGGCATGGCGCCGGCGAGGCCGCCGATGACGATGTTCTGGGGTGTGGCGTGTTTCAGGTAGCCGGTGTAGATGAAGGCGTAGCCGACGAAGGAAGCCAGCGTCAGCCAGGCGCATAGCGGATTGACCCATACCAGCAGGATCGCCATGCCGCTTGCGCAAAGCAGAAAGGCGAAAATCGCCGCCTGGATCGGGTCGACGCGGCCCTGGGCGAGCGGCCGGTCGGAAGTGCGCCGCATGATGCGGTCTATGCGCCGGTCGATGAGGTGATTCACCGCGGCGCCGGAGCAGGCGACAAGCGCGATGCCGAGGTTACCGAGCAGCAGAATCCGCCAGGGAACCATGCCCGGCACGGCGAGAAACATGCCCACCAGCGAGGTCAGGATCATGAGCATGACCACGCGGGGTTTGCACATCTCGTAGTAGTCGCGCCAGGAGGCGGATACTTGCCGGGCTGCGGTTTCAGTCATTGAAAGATGGACCAGTCGCGGGAGGGCGCCGGGGATGGATTAGGGCGCCGCCGAATGCGTGCGCATTCAATCATTTTTCGCCCCGAATCTCAAGCCGGATCCCCCTCTGTAGGCCTCGATCCGTCGCCATCGGGTGTAGGGTATGCCGCGGACGCCGTATATACATCCCTGTAGGCTCAAGCTCGGCATCCATGCCTCGCATGCCCGCAGCATACCCTACACCCGATGGCGACTCACATCATGCAGACTGGTAGGGGTGTAATAATTGGAAAAGTATCACTGCGTCAATGAAGGGGAATTGAAATGAACAATTCGGAAACGGACTATCAGGAAGTGATTGCGTACTGGTTTGGGCGCTTGCCGTTGAGGCCGGACGACCTTGGGGATCGGCTCAAGCTTTGGTATGGCTTTGATTCGGCTACGGATGCTTTGATTCGGGAGCGATTCGGGGCTCTGGTCGACGCGGCGCTTGAAGGGTCTTGCCGAGGCTGGGAGACGCAGGCGCTGCCGCGTCTGGCGCTTATCATCGTGCTCGACCAGTTCACTCGCAATATCTACCGTGGGCGCGCCGACGCGTTTACCGGCGACGAACGGGCGCTCGCCCTGGCGCTGGACGCCATTGATCACGGCATGGATCGCGAAGTCGGTTTGCTGGAACGGGCTTTCTACTACATGCCGTTGCAACATTCGGAAGATCTCGCGGCGCAGGAGTTGTCGGTTCGGGTGACGGAACAGCTCGATGCGGAATGCCTGGCGGCTTTCGAGAATTTTTCCGGGGAGCAGGCGTCCTATGCCCGCGACCACCGCGACATCATTTCCCGTTTCGGCCGCTTCCCGCATCGCAACAAGGCATTGGGAAGAAAGTCCACCGAAGAAGAACTGGCCTACCTGGCCGGAGACGCACCCACCTACGGCCAATCCCCCGCGGAAGACCCATAGAGGCCAACCAATTACTACTTTGCAAGTCGCTGACGGGTTGGGGGTGTGCGCCGGGCATGCGAGGCATGGATGCCGAGCTTGAGCCTACAGGGGTGTAGGCAAGCGTTTATGAAGCGCAGCTTCATGCGCAGCCGGAACGCCGCCAAGCTGTGCTTGGCGGCTGGGCCGTATTCACGGCGGACGCCGCACACCCCCAACCCCGGCAGCGACGGCTCGAAGCCCCATTGCCTACTCGACTGGCTCCAGGCGGATTATGGGGGTTTCTTCTTCGCCGCGGCGGTCGGAGATGGCAATGTAGATGTAGCCGTCGGGGCCCTGGCGCACGTCGCGGATTCGGCCCATGTCATAGGCGAGGGTTTCTTCCACGATCACTTCGCGGTAGTCGTCGCTCATGTGCAGGCGCGCGAGCTGCTCGCCCACCAGGCCGCCGGCGAAAATGCTGCCGTGCCAGCCGGGGAACTTGTCGCCGGAGTAGATCATCAGGCCCGAGGCCGCGATCGAAGGCACCCAGATGTGGTTCGGCGCCCGCATGCCATCCTGGCCGATGCCGACATGGATCGGGCTGCCGACGGCGCCGTAGTTCACGCCGTAGCCGATTACCGGCCAGCCGTAATTGAGGCCCGGCTCGATGCGGTTCAGCTCATCGCCGCCCTGGGGGCCATGCTCCGTTTCCCACAAGTCGCCGGTTTCCGGATGAATCGCCAGGCCCTGGGGGCTGCGATGTCCGAAACTCCAGATTTCCGGGAGTACGTCGTTGCTGCCGACGAAAGGATTGTCGTCCGGTACGCTGCCGTCGTCGTGCAGTCGCATGACGGTGCCGTTATGGTTGGTCGTATCCTGCGCCGGATGGATGGTCAGGTCGCCGGTAGAAGGCGCCTGGCGGTCTCCGACGACGAGGAACATGTAGCCTTCGTCATCGAACGCCAGCTTGCCGCCGTAATGACCGAAGCCGGTCGATTGGGCTTCGAAAATATCAATGACATTGGTGAGTTGATCGTTCTCGAATCTGCCGCGGACGATGGCCGTAGTCGAAGTGTCGCCGACCTGTTTGGAGAAGGTCAGATATACCCAGCGGTTTTCGGCGAAATCCGGATGCGGCACGACTTCGAACAGGCCGCCCTGGCCCTGGTAGAAAACTTCCGGTACGCCGGGAACGGCTTCAGGGAGCAGTTCGCCGTTGCGCACCACCCGCAGACGGCCGGGCTTTTCGGTGACCAGCATGTCGCCGCCCGGCAGCCAGGCCATCGACCAGGGCTGAATCAAGCCGCCCGTGACCTCGACCACCCGGTAATCGTGGTGAGCCGAATAATAAGTGTCGGACTGTGCGTTTGCCGTAGCCGCCGCGGTTGCAAGCAGACCGGTTGAGGCGAGGATTAGCAGAAAACGACGCATGGTTTTTCCTCTTTGTTTCGGGAATTGGAAAACTCGAACCGCGGATTATCCATTTTATTGCCTGTAATGACCAGACTGCATGCGGGGTTGTCACATGGTCTGTAGGGGCGAGGCATGCCTCGCCCCTACCGTTTCGCTTGAACCTGAACCTTAACAGACCGTGTGCCTTCGTCAGCGAATGAGGTGTAACTCGGTTTGTCTCCTCAGCATCCATTGCATCTCGCCTTCCGCGGTGATCTCGGCTTCTTCCTCGACCGCCATGCGCACCGGCTGGCCGTCCCATTCGGGCACCGGCGTGGTCACTTGCATTTCGGTGGAGAACCACATGCTCGGAATCACGGGCGGATCCCCGCGACCCGGAATGCTTGCCTGGTAGTCCCACCGGCCGATCAGCGGTCCGGCGCCATGGCCGTGATCGCCGATCGGGTGAGTGTACATGGTTCCGTTGAGGCCTTCGCCGCGCATCTTCTCCAATACGGACGCGAGAATCTCGTTGCCGCTGCGGCCTACCCGCGTTTCCTCGAAGAGGATGTCCTGCAAGCGGTTGGCGTTGGCAAAAGCCAGTTGCAATCCGGCGGGCGCTTCGGTTTCTCCCTCGCGCAAGACGTAAGCCATGTGCTGGGTGTCGGTCGCCATGCCCAGCGCCACCAGGCCGAAATCGCAATGCAGCACATCGCCGCGCTCGATCACCGGCGCCAATTCATCGGCCATGCTCGCGCCCTGCCGCTGCAAGGACACCGAGGGCTGAAACCACGAATCGAGCCCCAGGTCGTGGACACGCTGTCGCATCCACCATTCCACGTCTTCGGTGGTGGTCTGGCCGGGCACGATCACAACGTCGGAAAAAGCCGTGGCGATGATTTCATGCACGATGGTCTGCATTTTCCGGTAAACGGGAGTCATCGACGGAACGCGCATGGCCAGGTACTCGATGGCGAGCAGCGGCTCGCGCACGACGCGGCCGGCGAATTCGGGGCCGAGCGCCTGCTCCATCTGCTCCCATTCGCCCGCCGAGAGTCCGTCGGCGAAATTGTGTTCCTGGGAGATGTTGACGGCGATGCGCCGTGGATTGCGTTCGCGCACCATGCGTGCGAACAGGTCCCATTGATCGCCGCCCCACAGTTCGGCTTCGCGGCCGTCGGATGTGGTCGCCGTGGCGCGGATCGCCTCGAAGGCGCCCCCCTGCGAGGAGCCGCCGAGCGCCAGCCGCTCGACGCCTTCGTCCGGGCCGCGGTCGTGGAAGAGGTAAATCGTGCGCCGCCGGGCGGCGAAAGTGGTCGGCGAGACGAGTGCGCGGAAGACGGGATCCTCGTTGTATTCGCGCATGGTTACGACCCACATGTCGACGCCATGCTTGCGCATGAGCATCGGCAGATTTCGCTCCAGCCGTTCCTCGAGCCAGGCCTGTTGTGTGCGAGCCTGTTCGCGCAAGCTGCCGAAGGGGTGTTCGGGGCTGTAGTCACGAGTCTGCGCCGGAGCGTAGCCGGCAAATGCGGCGAGTCCGGCAACGAGCAGGACAATCTGTTTGACTTTCATTCCAACCTCCTGCACAAACCTGTCTGGCAGTGCGATTCTACTTGCGGCGCAAGGCAAAATTCTATACCATCCGCCCGCGAAATTTAGGCCAAATTAATTGTCGCGAACCGGATCGTGCCGCGGCGATTTATTCCGGGCCAACCAATTCAAGGATTGCCACCATATGTCATTAGCAATCGCGCTTTTCCTGCTTGTCATCGCCACAGTCGTGCTGCATTTCGTTTTTGCCTATTACTTCGACTGGTGGTTCACGCCTCTCGCCGCCGACTGGGCGGGCATCGACTTTACTGTCAACGTTACTCTCTGGGTAACCGGCTTTGTGTTTATCGCGATCAACGCCTTTATGGCGTATTGCGTCTGGCGCTTTCGCCACAGAGAAGGGCACAAGGCGGTTTACGAGCCGGAAAATCACACGTGGGAAATTGGCCTTTCCGTGTTCACGACCATCGGCGTGGTACTGATGCTGGCGCCGGGCCTGTTCTACTGGGCGGTATTCGTCAATGTACCGGAAGACGCCCGGGATTACGAAGTAATGGCCCAGCAGTGGCAATGGCAATATCGTTATCCCGGCGCCGACGGCATTCTCGGCACCGCCGACTCTTCGTTCATATCCCAGAGCAATCCTTTCGGCGTCAATCCGGAAGATCCCAACGGCCAGGACGATGTCATCGTCAACGACCCGCAGATGCATCTTCCGGTCGATCAGGACGCGCGTTTCCTTTTACGCTCCAATGACGTACTGCACAATTTCACCGTGCCCCAGTTCCGGGTGAAGATGGACCTGGTGCCAGGCATGATTCCCTACTTGTGGTTCACGCCCAACAAAGTCGGCACCTATGACGTGCTTTGCGAAGAACTTTGCGGCATCGGTCATTTCATCATGCGTGGCCAGGTCGTGGTCGAAACCGAAGAAGATTTCAACGCCTGGCTCGACACACAGCCCACTTTCTTCGAAACCCAGAACATGGTCGCCGCCAATACCGCGGCCGGCCAGGCGCAATACGCGCTTTGCGCGACCTGCCACGGCCAGCAGGGCGAAGGCAATCTGGTCCTGAACAGCCCCAAGCTCACCGGCCAGCCGGCCTGGTACATCGAACGGCAACTTCAATACTTCAAGACCGGAGTGCGAGGCGGCCAGGGCGATGTCTTCGGCCTGCAAATGGCGCCGATGGCGGCGACCCTGATCGATGACGAAGCCGTACGCAACATGGCGGCCTATATCGCTTCCCTGCCTGACCAGCCCGCGGAACGCACGGTTACCGGCGATATCGCCAACGGCCAGGACATTTATGACCGCAATTGCGCCGCCTGCCATCTCGATGACGGCAGCGGCACCTGGTATACCGACGCGCCGCCGCTGACGGGTCAGAACGACTGGTATCTCGTCACCCAGCTCAGCAATTTCCGGTCGAGAATCCGCGGCATGCACCCGGACGACACTTTCGGCGAGCAGATGGTGCAGATGTCGACGGCCATGGCCGACGAGGAAGAAATTCGCGACGTGGCCGCGTACATCAACACGCTTTCATCAAGTAGAATCGAGGTCGGGGAATAGTCGGGCCCGTGAGCCCGGCAATCGAGCAAGATCGAATCAGGAGGTAGAACATGGCATACGTACCATTGGCGGACCAGGAGATCGAACTTCATCACCCTCAAAGCTGGGTGACGAAGTACGTCTGGAGCCAGGATCACAAGGTGATCGCGATCCAGTACGGCGGCACCGCAATCGCCGTAGGGCTTGTGGCCCTCGTGCTGTCGCTGTTCATGCGCATGCAACTCGGCTTCCCGGAAACCTTCGATCTCATCGACCCCAACTCGTATTACCAGTCCGTGACCATGCATGGCATGATCATGGTGATTTACCTCCTTACCGCCCTGTTCCTCGGCGGCTTCGGCAACTACCTCATTCCCCTCATGTGCGGCGCCAGGGACATGGTGTTCCCGTTCATGAACATGCTCAGTTACTGGGTTTACCTGGTTTCGGTAATCATCCTGCTGGCCAGCTTTTTCGTAAGCGGCGGACCAACGGGGGCGGGGTGGACGCTATATCCACCGCAGACCTCGATGGCGGGGACGCCGGGGCATGACATGGGCATTGTGCTCATGCTGGTTTCGCTGGCGGTGTTCATCGTCGCCTTCACCATGGGTGGACTGAACTACGTCGTCACCGTACTGCAATACCGCTGCCGCGGCCTGACCATGATGCGCCTGCCGCTGGCGGTCTGGGGCATTTTCGTCGCCACCGTGCTTGGCCTGTTCGCGTTTCCTGCACTGCTGGTGGCAGCGATCATGATGCTGTTCGACACCTTGCTCGGCACCAGCTTCTTCATGCCGGCCGTGATCGAGTCCGGCGCCGCGCTCGACTACGACGGCGGCAGCCCGATCCTGTTCCAGCATCTGTTCTGGTTCTTCGGCCATCCGGAAGTGTATATCGTGGCCCTGCCGGCCTTCGGCCTGGTATCCGACGTGCTCAGCACCCACGCCCGCAAGAACATCTTCGGCTATCGCATGATGGTCTGGGCGATCATCGCCATCGGCCTGCTCAGCTTCATCGTCTGGGCGCATCACATGTATGTCAGCGGCATGCACCCCTATTTCGGATTCTTCTTCGCCACCACCACGCTGATCATCGCGGTGCCAACGGCGCTCAAGGTCTACAACTGGGTGCTGACGCTCTGGGAAGGCGACATCCGCATGAACGCGCCGATGTATTTTGCCATCGGTTTCATCTTCACCTTCATTCACGGCGGCCTCACCGGCCTGTTCCTGGGCAACGTGGTGATCGACCTGCCCCTGTCCGACACCTATTTCGTGGTGGCGCATTTCCACATGGTGATGGGCGTTTCGCCGATCCTGGTGCTGTTCGCGGCGCTGTACCACTGGTTCCCGAAGATGTCGGGCCGCATGTACCACGAGGGCATGGCCAAGCTGCATTTCTGGTGCACTTTCCTCGGCACTTACGCCATCTACCTGCCGATGCATTATCTCGGCATTCACGGCGTACCGCGGCGCTACTACGCGCTCGGCTCAACCGAGTTCCTGGCGCCGGCGACCCAGGACGCCAATACCGCGATCACGATAGCGGCGCTGTTCGTCGGCGCTTCCCAGTTGCTGTTCTTCATCAACGTGATCTGGAGCCTGCGCAGCGGCGAGAAGTCCGGCGCCAATCCCTGGGGCGCCAATTCGCTCGAATGGCAGACACCGGACACTCCGCCTATCCACGGCAACTGGGGCGACGAACTGCCGACGGTTTACCGCTGGGCCTATGACTACAGCGTGCCCGGCGCGCACGAGGACTTCATCCCGCAGAACACGCCGGAAAGCGAAGAGCCGACGGTGGACGAAGAACATTTCGACCCGGACCACGACGTATCCAAGGCGGATCTGTGAAATCGCTAAAACATCTGGCCGACAAGCCCTGGGAAAAGAAGGGCATCATCGGCGGGCTCAAGCCCGAAGGCGTCTTCGACACCGCGGCGGAGAAAGTGGCTCTCGGCTTCTTTCTCGTCGTCGCCACGGTGCTGTTCAGCCTGTTCACGGTCAGCTATTTCATCCGCATGGAACTGCCGGACTGGCGGCCGCTGGCCGAACCGGCGCAGTTGTGGCTCAACACCGGCCTGCTGGTATCGAGCAGCGTGCTGTTTCAACTCGCCCGCAACAAGGTGAAGCGCGGCGAAGCGCGCAATGTGTTCACGCTGTATCTGACGGGGGGCGTTCTCGCCTTCCTGTTCATCGGCGGGCAACTGATGGTCTGGGGCGGCCTGCAGGAAGCCGGGGTTTATCTGACTCCCAATCCAGCGGCTTCGTTCTATTACCTGCTCACGGGAGTGCATGCCGTACACCTGCTCGGCGGGCTTTGGGTCTGGAGCAAGACCTCGATTCGGCTGCTGTCTGGCAGCGAGCCGAAGGACGTTCGGCTGAGCATCGAATTGTGCACCCTCTACTGGCATTTCCTGCTGGTGGTGTGGCTGGTGATGTTCGCGATACTTTCAAACACTTGATTCGCCGGTGAATCGGCAACCAACAGGAACTGACTCGAATGAGTGAAGCTGCAATAACAAGCACCGCCCCCGCGGAAGGGGTATCAGGCCTGCTCGACGACTGGACGGCCGACAAGCAGGCCTATCATGTGCCCTGGGGCAAGGCCATGATGTGGATCTTCCTGGTCAGCGACACATTCATTTTCACCTGCTTTCTGACCGGCTATCTCAATGTGCGCATGACCACGACCCAGCCGTGGCCACCGCAAAGCGAAATTTTTGCCTTGAGTTTCGGCGGGGCGCCCATTCCGCTGATCCTGATCGCGATCATGACTTTCGTGCTGATTACGAGTTCAGGCACGATGGCGCTGGCGGTGAACTACGGTTACCGCAAGGACAAGACCAGGACAATCGGGTTCATAATCGCTACCGCCGTGTTCGGGGCGACATTCGTCGGCATGCAGGCGTTCGAATGGTCCAAGCTGATCCTCGAGGAAGGCGTGCGGCCCTGGGGCAACCCCTTCGGGGCGCCGCAATTCGGCTCGGTGTTCTTCATGGTCACGGGATTCCACGGGCTGCACGTATCGGCCGGTGTGATCTACCTGTTATGGGTGGCGCGGCGCATCTGGGCCGGCTACTACGACAAGAAAGGCTTCGAGATCGTCGAAATCGCCGGGCTCTACTGGCACTTCGTCGACCTCGTGTGGGTATTCATCTTCGCATTCTTCTATCTTCTGTAAGAGGAGACAGCAATGGCATCGTCATCGGAAACCGCGGGACAACAGCATCCGCTGGGCATTTACTACAAGATCTGGATACTGCTTTTCGTAGTCAGCGGCTTTTCCTACGCGGTCGACTATTTCGACGTGCAGGGCGCCATGCGCTGGACGCTGGTCATCGTTTTCATGCTGGTCAAGGCCGGTTTCATCATCGCGATCTTCATGCATGCGTTCTGGGAACGGCTGGCGCTATGCCTGACGATTCTCGGCCCGCCGGGGGTTCTGCTGCTGTTGATCGGCTTCATGGCCGTGGAAGGCAATTACACGGAAGGCGCCCGCTTCGAGTTCATGGGGCACGACCCCGACGCGGTGGCGCTGACGCCGGCCCAAGTCCATGGGACTGCCGGAGAAGACCACAGCGAAGGGGGCGTTGCCGCCGAAGCGCATTAGGCCTGATTCAATCGAAAAGCCGGCGTCAATTGGCGCCGGCTTTTTTGTGCCCGGCGAATTTGTATCACGGTGTCCGCGTGCATGCTGTGCATATCACAATATCCGGCAGGTAGACTGTGGTTGCTGTAGGGGCGACGCATGCGTCGCCCGCGGGACGGTCGGGCGGTATGGGGCGCGGCGCGGGCGAGGCATGCCTCGCCCCTACGGGCGTCTCGGCAATCAGGTGCGCAGGCGGCGTATGACCGGGGCGGTGTCGGGGTCGACGCCGCGCCAGATGCGGAAGGATTCGGCGGCCTGTTCCACGAGCATTCCGAGACCGTCCGCGGCGCACGACGCACCGGCATCCCGCGCCCAGCGCACGAAAGCCGTATCTTCATCTCCGTAGACCATGTCGTAGCAACAGCAGCCGCTTGCAAGCCAGGCCTCGTCGACTTCGGGAAGGTTTCCTTGCAGGCTGGATGAAGTGCCGTTGACGATCAGGTCGAACTGTTGTCCGCGCAACTCATCGATACTCGCCGCCGTCAGGCTGCCGGAGAAATCCCGCGCGAGTTCGGACGCTCGCTCAGTGGTTCGATTCCAGACCGTCATCGAGGCGGGCGATTCCTCCTCGAGCGCAGGCACGACGCCGCGCACCGCGCCGCCCGCACCGAGCAGCAATATGCGGCGGCCGGCGATTTCGATACCGAGATTGTCACGAATGTCGCGCACGAGTCCGATGCCGTCGGTGTTGGCGCCGGCGAGTTCGCCTTCGCGCAGATACAGCGTATTGACCGCCTTTGACCGGGCTGCGTTGGACGTCAGCTGCCGGCACATGGCCCAGGCCGACTGTTTGAACGGCACGGTAACGTTCAGGCCGCCGCCGCCGTCGCCGAAAAACCTGCCGACCATACTCTCGAAACTGTCTTCAGCGCCAAGAATCACTTCATAGGTGATCGCCTCGCCGGTCTGTTGCGCGAACAGCGAATGAATCAGCGGCGATTTGCTTTGGGCGATCGGGTTGCCGACTACGGCGTAACGGGCGGGAAGCGTGTTCATACCCATTGCTTCGGCACCAGGTAATAGCTGGTGAGTTTTTCTTCCTCGCTGCCGGGCTCGGCCTGCCAGTCATAGACCCAGCGAACCGCCGGCGGCAGCGACATCAGGATCGACTCGATCCTGCCAACTCCCGATTGCAGCCCGAACAAGGTTCCCCGGTCGTAAACCAGGTTGAATTCGGCGTAGCGGCCGCGGCGATATTCCTGGAATTTGCGTTGCGCGGCGTTCCAGGCACAGGACTTGCGGCGCGCGACGATGGGCAGATAGGCCTCGGTATAACTTTCGGCCAATGCGCGAACGAGAGCGAAACTGCGCTCAAAACCGCCTTCGTTGAGATCGTCGAAGAAAAGGCCGCCGATGCCGCGATGTTCGTCGCGGTGCTTCAGGTAGAAATACTCGTCGCAATTCCGTTTGAAGCGTGGATAGAATTCCGGCCCGAAACGGTCGCAGGCGTTCTTCGCGGCGCCGTGCCAATGCGCGCAATCCTCGTCGAAACCGTAATACGGAGTCAGGTCGAAACCGCCGCCGAACCACCAGACCGGGTCGTCACCGGTAGTGGCGAACATGCGGAAATTGGCGTGGGAAGTCGGCACGAAGGGATTCTCCGGATGGACGACCAGGGACACGCCCATTGCCTGGTAGCCGCGCCCGGCGAGCTCCGGCCGGGTGGCGGTAGCCGAAGGCGGCAGTGCCTTTCCGAACACGTGGGAGAAATTCACTCCGGCCTTCTCGAACACGGCGCCTTCGCTCATCACCCGGGAAATGCCGCCGCCACCGTCGCCGCGGTCCCAGCGGTCGGTGACGAATTCGCCGGCGCCGTCCTCGGTGGTCAGACGCGCACAGACTTCTTCCTGCAATTCGAGCAGGAACTTTCGCACCGCGTCCGTATCCACTTTGCTCATCGCCGATTACTCGAGAATAGTCTGCCGCTCTTCAACGGATGCGTTCGCCCGTGACCAGGTCGCGAATTTCCGACGGCTTGTCATGCGCGCCCAACTCGCCTTCGATCAGGCAGCCGATGGCATCGCCGAACTGCCGCTCCACGTCATCGGGCGAGCGAAACTCGGGTTCGCCCGCGAGATTGGCCGAGGTGGAAACGATCGGCTCGCCGAACGCCATGCACAGTTCCTGGACAACGGGGTGATCGCTCACCCGAATCGCCACTGCCGGATGTTTGCCCCGAATCCACTCGGGGTAAAGCAGGGCCGGGTCCGGCACAAGCCAGGTGACGTGCCCGGGCCAGGTCTCCCGCAAGACGGCAATCTGATCGATGGTGAGTTGCGTCAGCAACTTTCCGATTTGCTCCATCCCCGCCGCGACGAGCAGCAGGCCCTTGTTGACCGGACGTTGTTTCAGCCGCAGCAGTCGATACACGGCTTTGCGGTTGAACGGGTCGCAACCGATCCCCCAGACCGCTTCGGTAGGGTAGGCGATCAACTCGCCTTCCCGCAGCCGCTGCGCGGCCTCGATGGCCCGGCTTTCGGTCACCGGCGGCGAAGCTTCACTGCTGTTCCTGCAACGCCCGATCCTGAGCCTTGACGTTTTCGCCGCTGGCCCGGCGGTCCGCGGCGACGCGCTCGGCAAGATCACCGTCGGCCAAGGCCAGGATCTGGGCCGCGAGATAGGCGGCATTGCGCGCCCCGGTCTTGCCGATAGCGACGGACGCAACAGGTACGCCAGCGGGCATTTGTACGGTGGATAACAAGGCGTCGAATCCTTTCAGCGGTCCGCCTTCCATGGGCACGCCGATTACGGGGCGGGTGGTATGGGCGGCAATGGCGCCGGCAAGATGAGCGGCGAGGCCGGCGCCGGCGACAAAGACCTGGCAGCCGCGTTCGACGGCGTTCTCGACATATTGCCGGGTGGCTTCGGGGGTGCGATGGGCGGAACTGATCTTGATCTCATAACGGATGCCGAAATTCCGCAGGACTTCGGCGCCTGCCTGCATGGCCTCAAGGTCAGATTTAGACCCCATCAAGATGGCTACAAACGGAGAACTCATCAGCCCCTCTCCCCTGTGAAAAACGGGAAAAGCTATACTAGTCGCAATGCCTATGCAAGTTGGATTGGTTGGTGCTGGGGACCATTTGTTCAGTCAGGCAGGGAAGTAGCGGCCTCCCTGCTGGATCACTGTTCCGGCCAGTTCGAGTTCGAGGAGTTTTACTGACAGTTGTTGCTGGGTTAGGCCTGTCTGGTGGGCAAGGGATTCGGGGAGAACGCCGGATTCTTCGATCAGGGCGAGCAGTTTGGCTTCTTCCGCATCAAGGACGAGTTTGCCGGATCGGGTATTGCTTGCATTGGGGCGGAAACTGTCAAGGGGGATGATTTCCGGCAATTCCTGGAGGATGTCTTCCGGGGACTCGACCAGTGTTGCGCCCTGGCGGATCAGTTGGTGGCAGCCCTGGGAGAACGAGCTTGAGACCGGGCCCGGCATGGCGAATATTTCCCGGTTTTGCTGCAAGGCCAGTTTGGCCGTGACCAGGGAGCCGCTCTTCAGGCTTGCTTCGATTACCACGACGCCCGCCGCGAGTCCGCTGACGATTCGATTGCGGCGGGGGAAATTCATCGGGATTGCCGGCGCGCCAAGGGGAAATTCCGAGACCAGCGCGCCCCGGGCCCGAATCCGCTCGCGCAGTTCGCGATTGCGCGCCGGGTAGCAGACGTCCACGCCCGTGCCCATGACCGCGATCGTGTGCCCTCCTGCTTCAAGCGCGCCCTTGTGCGCCGCCGTATCGATACCGAGCGCCATTCCCGAACAGATGACGAGACCCGCCTCGCTCAACTCCCGGGCGAGCCATTCCGCATGCCGTCGGCCGTACGCGCTGCCGCGGCGGCTGCCGACCATCGCAATGCCGGGAAGATGCAGGCATTCCAGCCGCCCTTCCACGTACAGCACCGGCGGCGGCGCGGCGATTTCGCGCAGCAAGGCCGGGTACTCCGGCGATTCGAAATGGAGAATGGCCCGGTCTTCGGCCATGGCCCAACTCAGATCGGAGCGCACGCGGCCGCGGCAATGCGGCGCCGGGGCCGGCGCCGCCAATGCCGCGGTCTGCGCTTCGGAGAAGCCCGCTTCCAGCAATTGCGCTTTCGGCAATCGCCGTACGCGGCTCAAGGGCCCCAATTCGCCAAGCGTTCTCGCCAGCACACTCGCACTGAGCGCGCCGTGGTGCATGAGGCCGAGGTAGTCTTCGAGCAGAGCATCGTCCATGACAGAATTTCCCTTGGGCTGGTATAATTTTCGGTTCTGGCAGGCGTTTTTCCGCCCGCCCGACGCGATACCGGAGTTCCGATGGCACTGTTACCGATTCTGGAGTTTCCCGATCCGAGGCTGCGCAAGGTCGCCGCCCCGGTCACTGACTTTGGCGACGGATTGCGTACCCTGGTCGACAACATGCTCGAGACCATGTACCAGGCGGAAGGCATCGGCCTTGCCGCCACACAGGTCAATGTGCACAAGCGCCTGCTCGTGATCGATATCTCCGAGGAAAAAGATAGTCCACATATCTTCATAAATCCAGAATTCGAGGTAATCGAGGAAGAATTGCAGGACTACCAGGAAGGCTGCCTGTCGGTGCCCGGCTTTTTTGAGGAAGTCTCCCGGCCCCGCGCCATTCGCGTCAAGGCCCGGGATCAGCAAGGAGAAGAGTTCGAACACGAAGCCCGCGGGTTGCTGGCAGTGTGCATTCAACACGAGATCGACCATCTCGACGGCAAGTTGTTCGTCGACTATCTCAGCCCGCTCAAACGGCAGCGCATCCGCAGCAAGCTGGAAAAGGAACACAGGAAATCCGCCTGACTCCGATGCCGGCATTGCGACTATGTTTCGCCGGCACGCCGGCCTTCGCGGCCGCGCATCTGGAAGCGCTGCTTGATTCTCCCCACGAAATCGCCGCGGTGTACACGCAGCCGGACCGCCCGGCGGGGCGCGGCCGCAAACTCACACCGAGCGCCGTTGGCCGCGTCGCGGAAGCCCATGATTTGCCCTTGCACAAACCGGCCGGCCTGCGGGAAGAAGAGCAAGCGCGGCTGCTGGCCTCATTCAAGCCCGATGTATTGGTCGTCGCCGCTTATGGGCTGATTCTGCCGGAGGCGATTCTTGAAATTCCGCGATTTGGCTGCGTGAACGTTCATGCCTCGCTATTGCCGCGCTGGCGGGGCGCGGCGCCGATCGAACGCGCCTTGCTCGCCGGAGACGGTCATACCGGTATCACCATCATGCGCATGGACGAGGGCCTCGATACCGGCGACATCCTGCATCAGCAAGAAGTCGAGATCGCGGACGAAGACGACCGCGATGACCTGGAGTCGAAACTCGTCGAGGCGGGCCGCGCCGCCTTGCTGCATGGTCTTGCAAATCTTGCGGAACTGCAGACCGGGGCGAAGCGGCAGGACGAAAGCCTGACGACTTACGCGCACAAGCTGGACAAGTCCGATGCGCGGATTGACTGGTCCGCTCCCGCGGAGTACATCGGACGGCAAGTGCGGGCCGGCGTCGGCCGCACGCCGGCGTTTACCTGCATTGACGGGCAACGCGTCCGCTTGTTGCGCGGCAGCCCCGAAGACCGGGAGCAGCCCGCGGCGCCGGGAACCATTGTTGAAGCCGGCAAGAACGGACTGCTCGTCGCTTGCGGCTCCGGAGCCCTGCGAGTCGAAATCGCGCAGATGCCGGGCAAGAAGCCGGTTCCGGTCGGCGCATTGTTGCATTCCGTTTCGACCCCCTTCGTGACTGGCGCCGGCTTCGACGACGCGGCCGAGTGCTGAGCGGCCATGGAAATTCGCGCCATCGCCGCCCGTGTTCTCTCCCGGCTCGCCGACCATCGCGGCTCGCTTGGCGAAAATCTGCAGCCGCACCGGCAATCACCCGAATACGGCCTGTTGCAGGAAATCTGCTACGGCGTCTGCCGCCATCATGAAACGCTCGTTTTCCTGCTCGGGCAATTGCTGGATCGGCCGTTGCGCGAACGCGATTCCGACCTGAAATACCTGTTGCTCAGCGCCTTGTATCAATTGCGCGAGCTTGCCGTGCCCGACTACGCGGTGATCGACCTTACCGTGACGGCGGCCGGACAATTGCGCAAGCAATGGTCGAAGCCGCTGGTCAATGCCGTGTTACGCAACTACCAGCGCGAGCGGGCCGATCTTGACGAACGGCTCGCGCAACAGCCCGACGTGATTCACCTGGACCATCCGGCCTGGCTGACGGACGCCATACGGGCCGACTGGCCGAACGACTGGCAGGCCATACTCGAGCGCAATAATTGCCGCCCGCCCATGAGCTTGCGAATCAATCGGCTCAAGAGTTCCCGCGAGGAGGCCATGCGCGCGTTGCGGCGGGACGGCCTCGATTGCGAACCGGGCGAGTTGGCGCAATCGTCGGTTTATCTGGAAAAACCGCGGCCGGTCAACGAGATCCCGGGGTTTGCGAACGGTCTTTTGAGCGTGCAGGACGAAGCTTCGCAACTCGTGCCCGAATTGCTCGGGGCCGAACCGGGCGCCCGTTTGCTCGACGCCTGCGCCGCGCCGGGCGGCAAGACCTGTCACCTGCTGGAATCTCAGCCGGAAGCGGATTTGTGCCTGGCGCTCGACCGTAATGCGAATCGCATCGAAATGATCAGGGAGAATCTGTCTCGTCTCGGCCTTGATGCCGACATTGCCGTTGCCGACGCCGCGAACCCGGACGCCTGGTGGGACGGCAAGGGATTCGACCGGATTCTGCTCGATGCTCCCTGCTCGGCCACCGGCGTCATCAGGCGGCATCCCGACATCAAGTTATTGCTGCGGCAAAGCGATGTGGCCGGTCACTGCGATGCCCAGTTCAGGCTGCTGGAGGCGCTCTGGCGATGCCTGAAACCGGGTGGGCGCCTGCTGTATACGACGTGCTCGGTGCTGCGCCGGGAAAACGAAGAAGTCGTCTCTCGCTTCCTGTTTACGGAGCAGGACACGAAAACGCACGCTAAAACAGTGCCCATCACTGCCGATTGGGGAATAGAATGCGGTCATGGAAAACAGTTGCTGCCAGGCGGCGCGAACGGACCCGACGGTTTCTACTTCTGCCTGCTGGAAAAAGGCTGAATTCCGCGAAGGTGGGCGCTCATGCTGAGCGCGGTATCCTGAAATGAAAATAATCGTTCTCGGCGCGAATCCGGTGGGAATCAGTCTGGCAAGCACTTTGTCGACCGAGTCCAACGACGTGACCCTGGTCGACAGTGACGCGGCGCGGCTCGAAGGGCTGAAGCAGGGTATGGATATCCAGGTCGTCAGCGGCCGCGGCTCGCACCCCGATGTGCTCGAGCAGGCCGGCGTGGAGGATGCCGACCTGCTGATCGCCGTGTCGGAAAACGACGAATTGAACATGGTGGCCTGCCGGGTCGCCTATTCGCTCTATCGCACACCGAAGAAAATCTGCCGGGTGCATTCATCCTCTTTCATCAATTTCAGCGAGCAGTTGTTCGGCAAACATGGCATTTCGGTGGATACGCCGATTTGCCCGGAAATGATCGTTTCCGACAACATCGAGCGCCTCATCGACCTGCCCGGCGCCTTGCAGGTGCTCGACTTCGCCGACGGCAAGGTGCAACTCGTCGGCGTCAAGGCGGTGTACGGCGGCCCCCTGGTCGGCCAGGAAATCCGCCTGCTGCGCCAGCATATGCCTTCGATCGATTCCCGCGTGGCGGCGATTTTCCGCAAGGACCGGCCGGTCGTGCCCGAAGGCTCTACCGTGATCGAAGCGGAAGACGAAGTGTTTTTCGTCGCCGCTCAAGGCGACATTCGCGCCTGTATCGCCGAAGTTCGACGCATGGACCGGCCATATCGCCGAGTTTTCATTGCGGGCGGCGGCAATATCGGTCTCCGGCTCGCGCGGCAACTCGAGCCGCGCTACAAGGTCAAGCTGGTCGAGCGCGACGAGCAACGCTGCGATTTCCTCACCGGGCAACTCGGCAGCACGCTGGTGTTGCACGGCGAAGCGTCGGACCGGGAACTGCTGATCAGCGAGAACATCGAGGACGCCGACGTTTTCGTCGCGCTGACCAATGACGACGAGGCCAATATCATGTCCTGCATGATGGCCAAGCGTCTCGGCGCCAAGAAGGTGATGGCGCTGATCAACAATCCCGACTACGTCGATCTGATCCAGGGGGGCGAGATCGACATCGCCATATCGCCCCAGCAGGCCACCATCGGCAGTGTGCTCACCAAGGTGCGGCGGGCGGATTTCGCCAATGTGCACTCATTGCGCCGTGGCGCCGCGGAAGCGGTGGAAGCGGTCGTGCACGGAGATGTCGCGTCTTCCCGGGTGATCGGGCGCGAGTTGCGCGAGCTGGACCTTCCCGACGGCATAACCGCCGGCGCGGTCGTGCGGGAAGACGAAGTCCTGATCGCCCACGACGACACCAGGGTCGAGTCTGGCGATCACGTCATCCTGTTTTTGGTGGACCGCAAGCACGTCGCACTCGTGGAGCGCCTGTTCGGGGCCGGCTTCGCGCATTTCTGAGTCGCCATGCATCCTTCCATGATCATAAAGCTGCTCGGCGTCCTGTTGATGCTGTTCAGCCTGCTGGGAACCCTGCCGCCGATCGCGGTGTCGCTGTTGTACCGCGACGGCATGACCGGAGTTTTCTTCACAACCTTTCTGGCGTTGTTCCTGCTTGGCCTGGGCATGTGGGGAATGAGCGCGCGCACGCACAAGGAATTGACCATCCGCGACGGCTTTCTCGTCGTCACCCTGTTCTGGAGCGTGCTGGGCGTCGCCGGCTGTCTGCCCCTGCTGCTGGCCCTCGACCTGAGTCTGACCGATGCCGTTTTCGAATCCCTGTCGGGGTTGACGACCACCGGGGCCACGGTCATCGCCGGCCTCGACGAATTGCCCCGGTCGATCCTGTTCTACCGGCAATTGCTGCAATGGATGGGCGGCATGGGCATCATCGTGCTGGCGATGGCGCTGCTGCCCATGCTCGGCATCGGCGGCATGCAACTGTACCAGGCCGAAACGCCGGGCCCCCTGAAGGACAACAAGCTCGTGCCGCGGCTGGCGGAAACCGCCAAGGCCTTGTGGTACATCTACTTGTCCCTGACGGTGGCTTGTGCACTGGCCTATTGGGTGGTGGGAATGGAGCTCTTCGACGCGATCAGCCACGCCTTCACCACGGTGGCCATCGGCGGTTTTTCCACTCATGACGCCAGCATCGGCTATTTCGACAATCCTGCGGTGGATATGGTGGCGATCGTCTTCATGATTATCGCGGGGGTCAATTTCGCCCTGCATTTCACGGCCTGGCAGCGCCGCTCGATAAAACACTACCTGGCCGACCCGGAGTTCCGCTTTTACGCTTTCATACTCGGCTCGCTGTCCATCGCCGCAATCGCCATTCTCTATCTGACGGCGACCTACGATAATTTCTTCGAAGCCTTCATCAAGGGGCTGTTTCAGGTGGTTTCGATCTCCACCACCACGGGATTCGTCACCGACGACTTCAACTCCTGGCCGCTGTTTCTGCCGTATATGCTGTTGTACGCGGCAATCATCGGCGCCTGCGCCGGATCCACGGGCGGCGGCATCAAGGTGATCCGCATTTTGCTGATCTTCAAGCAGGGATTTCGCGAAGTGCAGCGGCTGATTCACCCGAAAGCCGTTATTCCGATCAAGCTGGGCAGCAAGAGGGTACCGGACCGGGTCATCGAATCGGTCTGGGGATTCTTTGCGGTGTACGTCATGGTCTTCATGCTGATGCTGCTGGCGCTGCTCGCTTCGGGGGTCGAGATCATCACCGCCTTCAGCGCGGTCGGCGCCTGCATCAACAATCTCGGGCCTGGCCTCGAAGGCGTATCGGCGACTTATGGAACCCTGCCCGTGACCGCCAAGTGGATTCTCTGCGTCGCCATGCTTCTCGGCAGACTCGAAGTTTTCACGCTGCTCGTCCTCTTCACGCCCATGTTCTGGCGGCGTGGCCTCGAAGGCGTATCGGCGACTTATGGAACCCTGCCCGTGACCGCCAAGTGGATTCTCTGCGTCGCCATGCTTCTCGGCAGACTCGAAGTTTTCACGCTGCTCGTCCTCTTCACGCCCATGTTCTGGCGGCGTTGCGGGAGTGCAGTAGGGCTTCGAAACTTTGTAACTCCCGCGGGCGAGGCATGCCTCGCCCCTACATGCTGAACCAGCACACAGGCTATATCGTGTTAGTAAAATTCCGTGTTGTCGGGTTGGCGGCGGAAGCGTTTGTATTCCCATTGGTATTGTTCGGGGCATTCACGGACAAATTCTTCGATGGCTTGGTTCATGGCTGTAATGGATTCGTCCAGGGTTTCGCGGCGCAGGTCGAGTTCCTGTACGACGTTTCGGAAACCTGCACCGCCCGGCAGTCTCGCGGCATAGCCGCAGAAAACCCTTACTCCGGGGCGTTGCGCGAGTTTGCAGGCCAGGGTCATCGTATAGGCCGGTTGCCCGAAGAACGGTGCGAAGACGCCACCGCCATCGGCCGGGACCTGGTCGGGCAAAATTCCGATCAATTCCCCAGCCCGCAAGGCGCGCGACAGCTTGCCGACGCCTGTACGTCCGCCGGCGGCCATGCGCAATCCTCCGCGGGCGCGGCTGCGCAGTAACAGGCGGTCAAGCGCGGGGGCGTCCGGGGGCATGTACAGAAAATGCGCGGGAGAACCGTAACACATTGATATTCCGAATATTTCCCAGTTCCCCAGGTGTGGCGCAAGCAAGATTACTCCATCTCCGGCGGCAACCGCCCGGCGATATTCGTCGACCCCTTCCGATTCCCGGATCAGTTCAAGCATCCGCGGCAGCGGCCAAAGCCAGGCGCGGCCCATTTCGAACAAGGCGCAAAGCGAGTGTTGCAAACTGTGCCTGGTGAGACCGCGCACACCCGCCTCGTCGAGTTCCGGGAAACAAGTCCGCACATTGCGCGATGTCGTCCGCGCGGCGCGGACAGGCATCCGCACCAGAAAACTACCGAGCGCCCGCGCCAGACCTTGCAGCAGCGGCAAGGGCAAAAGCGCGCCAAGCCAAAGAAAAAGCCGAAAAAACAATATTTTGATGATGTTGACGATCCTGATTTCGGAGACCTATTTTAAATGACTGACGCCGTAAGTTTGAGCGGGCGAGGCACGCCTCGCCCCTACCGGGTCGGGAACGCAGCCACCGCGCCCGATTCCGTTGCGCTCGGGAACGCAGCCGCCACACCCAATTTCATTGCGTTCAGAAAGGCGGCCACCATGCCCGATCCCGTCGCGTTCGGGAGCACAGTCACCAGATCCGGGTAGCGCCCTCGAAGCCGTTGCTCAACGAATTCCTCAGCGTGAGTCGTAGTCGTGTGGGTGTAATACAGCGGGCGTGCGAGGCAGGACGCCGAGCCCGAAGCCTACAGGGATGTATTTACGGCGTCCGCTGTATTACACCCACACGACTACGACGTTTCGATGCCCCAATCCCAAAGCCTCGTTATGGATAAACCACCGGAATTCTAGGATAATCGCGGCCTTTCTTGTAGCCGCTCTCGATTCTGCCGTGAATCCCTCCGCCGACCTGAAAACTTTCCAGGGACTGATTCTGGCCCTGCAACAGTTCTGGGCCGAAAAAGGCTGCGTCATTTTGCAGCCTCTGGACATGGAAGTCGGCGCCGGCACCTTTCATCCCGCCACGTTTCTGCGCGCCATCGGTCCCGAAAGCTGGAATTGCGCCTATGTTCAGCCCAGCCGCCGGCCCGGCGATGGCCGCTACGGCGAAAATCCCAATCGGCTGCAGCATTATTATCAGTACCAGGTGATTCTCAAACCTTCGCCGAAAGATATCCAGCAGCGCTATCTCGATTCGCTCGCCTTCCTCGGCATCGATATGGCGGTACACGACGTGCGTTTCGTTGAAGACAACTGGGAGTCACCGACGCTCGGCGCCTGGGGGCTTGGTTGGGAAGTGTGGCTCAACGGCATGGAGATTACGCAGTTCACCTACTTTCAACAGGTGGGGGGATTGGAGTGTTATCCAGTCAGCGGCGAAATCACCTACGGCATCGAGCGCATCGCCATGCACTTGCAGGAAGTGGACAGCGTCTATGACATTGTCTGGTGCGACGGGCCCGATGGAGTGGTGACCTATGGCGACGTTTTTCTGCAAAACGAGATAGAGATGTCCGCCTACAATTTCGAAGTGGCCGATACCGGGAAACTGTTCGGGTACTTTGATGACTGCGAAAGCCAATGCCGGGAGCTGCTCGAACGCAGCCTGGCATTGCCCGCGTATGAGCAGGTGCTCAAGGCCTCCCATTTTTTCAATCTGCTCGATGCCCGCAAGGCCATTTCGGTGACCGAGCGGCAACGATTCATCTTGCGTGTACGCGCCCTGGCCCGGGCGGTTGCGGAAGCATACCTGGAAAGCAGGCGCAAACTCGGCTTCCCGCTGGCGCCGGAAGAACTGCGACGAGAGTATGCCTGAAGCCATGGAGACCGCGGCACGCGACTTTCTGTTCGAAATCGGCACCGAGGAATTGCCGCCGAAAGCCCTGCGCGGCCTGTCGGACGCACTTGGGGCGGAGTTCGCTTCCCTGTTTGAAAAAGCAGGCCTGGCCCACGGCGAAGTGCGCGGTTTCGCTACGCCCAGGCGGCTCGCGCTGCTCGTGAAAGACCTTGCCGAAAAACAACCCGACCGCCAGGTCGAACGATTCGGGCCCGCGCTGACCGCCGCTTTCGACGCCGACGGGTCGCCCACCGCCGCGGCATCGGGTTTTGCCCGCTCTTGCGGCGTAACGGTGGAAGAACTTTCGAAATCCGATCGCCAGGGCGCGGTCAAACTCTGTTTCACACGGCTGGAGCAAGGCACGGCAACGACCGAACTGTTGTCCGGACTGGCGGAATCCGCCCTTGCCGCATTGCCGATACCCAAACGCATGCGCTGGGGCGCCTCGCGGACCGAATTCATTCGCCCGGTGCATTGGGTGGTTATGATGTTCGGCGAAGAAGTCGTCGCGACCTCGATTCTGGGAGTATCCACCGGAAATTCCACGTTCGGACACAGGTTTCATTACGACAAACCCATCGAGTTGACCTGCCCTGGAGATTACGAGGCGGCCCTGGATAAACCGGGACGGGTGATTGCCGGTTTCGAGCGGCGCCGGGAGATGATCCGGAATCTGGTTACCGAACAGGCGATCCGTTTGCAGGCCAGCGTGGCAATGGATGAGGAATTGCTCGATGAAGTGACCAGTCTTGTCGAATTCCCCGTGGCGCTGACCGGGGAGTTTGACCGGGAATTTCTTCAATTGCCCGACGAGGCTCTGATTCTTACCCTGAAATATCACCAGAAATGTTTCTGCCTGGAAGACGCGGACGGGCGGCTTTTCCCGAATTTCGTCACCGTCAGCAATATCGCAAGCCTGGACCCAAACGAAGTCATCAAGGGAAACGAGCGCGTAATCCGGCCGCGGCTGGCGGATGCGCAATTCTTTTTTGAAACCGACAAGTCGCGCAGCCTCGAATCCCGGCTGCCGGATCTCGAAAAAGTCGTTTTTCAGGAAGAACTGGGCACGATCGCTGCAAAATCGCGACGAGTAGCAGCACTTTCGCGTCTGATAGCAGAACAACTCGGGGTCGAAGCGGATGCCTGCGAGCGCGCCGCGTTGCTCGGAAAATGCGACCTGGTCACCGACATGGTCGGCGAATTTGCCGAATTGCAAGGTCTCATGGGTTCTTGTTACGCACGCAACGACGGTGAGCCGGAAGCCGTTGCGACAGCGATTTTCGAACAATATCTGCCCCGTCATACGGGTGACCGGCTGCCGGAGACGGCGGCGGGACAGGTCGTTGCCCTGGCGGAAAAACTCGATACGCTGGCCGGCTTGTTCGCCATCGGTCAGCCGCCGACCGGTTCCAGGGACCCATTTGCCTTGCGCCGCGCCGCCCTCGGAATTTTGCGGATCCTGATCGAAGGCGAGTTGGAGCTCGATCTGGTCGCCGCCATCGACGCGGCGGTCGGCGCCTATGCGGAACTTGAGCCGGGCGCGGACTGCCGCCGGCAGCTATATGATTTCATCTTTGACCGATTGCGCGCCTGGTATGCCGATGCCGGAACGCAAGCGTCCGTCTATCTTTGCGTGCGGGCCCTGAATCCGCCAAGCCCATTGGACTTTCATCGCCGGGTGGAGGCGGTTGCCGATTTCGCGGGCATACCGGAGGCTGCGGCGCTGGCCGCGGCAAACAAGAGGGTTTCCAATCTGCTCGACAAGAGCGGCGAGGAAGCCGGGCCGGGCGCGGTAGCGCCCGAATTGTTGTCGGAAGCGGCTGAAGAACAACTTCTCGCACGTCTCAGGCGACAAAGCGAAGAGGTTGCGCCCTTGTTCGCCGCCGGCGACTACCGGGAAGGATTGAAGCGACTGGCGAGCTTGCGGGATGACGTCGACAGGTTTTTCGATGAAGTCATGGTGATGGTCGACGACTCTTCGGTGCGCGCCAACCGCCTTCGCCTGTTGCGCGAGTTGCGTGATCTTTTCCTTCAGGTCGCGGACATTTCCCTGCTTTGAATGACATGGCCAAAGTGGTCGTACTGGACCGGGACGGCGTGGTCAACCGGGATTCCGACGAATTTATCAAGTCCGCCGCGGAATGGACGCCTCTGCCAGGCAGCATAGAGGCAATTGCCGATTTGAGCCGGGCAGGCTACCTGATTACGCTTGCGACCAACCAGTCAGGTATCGCCCGGGGACTGTTCGACTCCGCCGCGCTCGATTCGATTCACGAGAAATTTCGCAAGCTCGTGGAAAGCGAAGGCGGCTGCGTCGATGGAATCTTTTACTGTCCGCATGGTCCGGATGATGAATGTCACTGCCGAAAACCGGCTACCGGACTGCTCGAGCAGATTGAAGCCGAATTCGATTGCAATTTACGCGATTGCTGGTTTATCGGTGACAGTTTGAGAGATTTGCAGGCAGCCCGGTCTCATGGCTGCAAACCGGTGCTGGTGCGCACCGGCAAGGGCCTGGAAACAGAAAGTTCTCTAGAAATATTGCCTGAATACAAAGAGTTAGCTGATACGGCCGTATATGACGATCTGCGCCATGCGGCAAATGATCTCTTGGCTGAATCAGTGCCCGGGGAGTGACGGCCGGAGCCGCGATCAGATATCGATATTCTGAGCCCGCAGTGCGTTGGTCTCGATGAACTGCCGGCGCGGGTCGACCTGGTCACCCATCAAGGTATTGAATAGCTGGTCCGCTCCGATCGCATCCTTGACCGTTACCTGCAACATGCGTCTGGTTTCGGGATTCATGGTGGATTCCCATAATTGATCCGGGTTCATTTCCCCAAGTCCCTTGTAGCGTTGCAGGTAGTTGCCCTTCATTGCTTCGGCGGTCAGCCAGTTGAGCGCTTCGGTGAAACTTGCGATTTTCTGCTTGCGGTTGCCGCGCTCGATGAATGCCCCCGGTTCTATCAACCCGTCAAGAGTCAGTCCTAGCGATGACATCATCTTGTATTCGCCCGAATGAAAGAAATCGGCGCTGAAGGGAAAGGATTTGTGCAGGCCGTGGCGCTCAAGCAGCACCACCGGCAGGAAAATATGTCGTTCGGCATCCTCTTCGACGGTGCAACTGTAATCGATCCGGTATTGCGGATTGTGTTCGAACAAGGCGGCCAGCACTTGATTGGCCCAGGATTCGACATCTTCCCTCGCGCGAAGATTTTTCTCGGGCAGGGACGGCGCCTGAACCAGAGCTTCCAGCACTTCTTTTGGATACATCCGGCTCAGCCGGTCGATGATGGCGTAAACCTCGCGGTAACGGTTCACGAGGGATTCGAGCGCCTCGCCGCTGATGCCCGGCGCATCTGCGTTCACATGCAGGCTCGCGTCCTTGAGCGCTATGGAAGTCTCGTAGTCGGCAAGTTCGGCGTCGTCTTTGAGGTATTGCTCCTGCTTGCCTTTCTTCAGCTTGTACAAAGGCGGCTGGGCAATGTACAGATGGCCTTTTTCGATCAATTCACCCATATGCCTGAAAAAGAACGTGAGCAGCAAGGTGCGGATGTGCGAACCGTCGACATCGGCGTCGGTCATGATGATGATTCGATGGTAGCGCAAGGCGTCGGCCGAAAACTCATCCTTGCCAATGCCGCAGCCGAGCGCCTTGATCAATGTGCCGATCTCGTTGGAACTCAGCATGCGGTCGAACCGGGCTTTTTCCACATTGAGGATCTTGCCCTTGAGCGGCAAAACCGCCTGATTGTGGCGGTTTCTCGCCTGCTTGGCCGAACCGCCCGCTGAATCGCCCTCTACCAGGTAGATTTCCGAGAGAGCCGGGTCCTTCTCCTGGCAATCGGCCAGCTTGCCCGGCAGGCCGGCCACATCGAGCGCGCCCTTGCGGCGCGTCATTTCCCGGGCCTTGCGCGCGGCTTCCCGCGCTTTCGCCGCTTCGACCATCTTGCCGGCGATCAGTTTCGCGTCCTTCGGATTTTCCATGAGGTAATCGGTCAGGTGCGAGGCCATTTGCTGTTCGACTACGCCCTTGACCTCGGAGGAAACGAGCTTGTCCTTGGTCTGGGAGGAAAACTTCGGATCCGGCACCTTGACAGACACCACGGCGGTCAGACCTTCTCGCACATCGTCGCCGGCGACAGTAACGTCCTTGCTCTTCGCGCCGTTGAGCTCGGCGTCTATATAGTTCTTGAGCACCCGAGTCAGCGCGGAACGAAAACCGGCGAGATGGGTTCCTCCGTCGCGCTGGTGGATATTGTTGGTGTAGGGGAAGATCACTTCCTGGTAGGAATCGTTCCATTGCATCGCGACTTCCACCGAAATCCCTTCTTCCACTTCCTGGGAATTGAAATAGACCATCTTGTTGACGACGGTCTTGTTCTTGTTGAGATAGTCGACGAAAGCCCGCAGGCCGCCTTCGTATCGGAACGTCTCCTGCTTCCCGGTGCGCTCATCGTTCAAACTGATTGCGGCGCCGGCGTTCAGAAACGCCAGCTCGCGCAATTTTTTAGCGAGAATGTCGTACTGAAACTCGATGTTGTTGAAAGTTTCGTCCGAGGGTTCGAAATGGCATTCGGTTCCGGTCGCGGTGGTTTCACCGACTACGGAAAGTGGCGCCTGGGGCACTCCACGCTGGTAATACTGTTCCCAGACCTTGCCTTCGCGCCGGATGGTCAATTTCAATTCTCTGGAAAGCGCGTTGACCACGGAAACGCCGACGCCATGAAGGCCGCCTGATACCTTGTAGCTGTTGTCATCGAATTTTCCGCCGGCGTGAAGCACCGTCATGATGACCTCGGCCGCGGAGACGCCTTCCTTGTGCATTTCGGTCGGAATTCCGCGCCCGTTGTCGGTCACGGTTACCGATTCGCCGATATGGACGGTGACCCTGATTTCCGAACAATGGCCGGCAAGCGCCTCGTCGATGGAATTGTCCACCAGTTCGAAAACCATATGATGCAAACCGGTTCCGTCGTCGGTGTCGCCGATATACATTCCGGGCCTTTTCCGAACCGCGTCAAGGCCTTTCAGGACCTTGATGCTTTCGGAGTTGTAGTCGTTGGCCGGGCTGTTTTCCATTCGTTTCTCCGCCTTCAGGCAAGCATCTTCGCAAGGGGGCGCGAATATGCACTACTTCCAAGAAAATCAAGCCGTTATTGTACCATGTTCCACGTGGAACAGGCTTTTGCCACTTGCTTCCGGGAGGCTGGATTCGAGCGCTTCCAGGGCCACGCACGTGACGAAAAGCTGTGCGCCGAGAGACTGTAGCAACCGGAACACGTTTTCCCGATTTTTCTCGTCGAGTTCCGCGGCAAGATCGTCTACCAGATAAATCGGCCGTTGTTCGCGCGTCTCAAAGAATAACTCGCCCTGGGCGATCTTCAGCGCGGAAACGATCAGCTTCTGTTGTCCTCTGGACAAGACGTCGATCGCCTTGTCGTTCGCGGCCTTGACCAGGATATCGGCGCGATGGGGGCCGTGCCTGGTTGCGCCGTAGTTCCTGTCTATTTCCCGGTTCTCGTACAGCAGCCGGCCTAGATCGTGTTCCCGATTCCATCCGGCGTGGAATTGCAGGCTGATCGACTCTCCCAATTCTTCACTTAAATTGGAAATGGCTGAAGTGAAGGCCTTTTTCAGCCGCTGGAAGTACTTCTCTCTCGATCCGGTTACCTGTTCCGCCCCGGAAACAAGTTCCTCCTCCCATACGGCAAGCTGATTCTCATCGGTCCTTCCGGCCTGTTTCAACAAGGCATTCCTGTGCATGACCGATTTTCGGGTCCGCCTCCAGGCCGACAGAAACGTTTGTTCCACGTGGAACACGCCCCAATCGAGAAATTTCCGCCGCAACCTCGGCCCTTCGTTCAATAACGAGAACGATGTGGCGTCGAGTAGCTGAATCGGGATCTCGCGCGCGACGCTTTCCCAGCTTCGAAGCGCTTCTCCGTTCAGTTTTAGCTGCTGTTCCCCTTTTCGGGTCTTGCGCAGGCCGGTTTTCGCCCCACTTGCCAGCTCCGCGAACAGTACGGTTTCGTTCTCGCCGGTCCTGATCAGTGGTTTGACGCTGCTCGTCCGAAAGGATCTGCCGAGGGCAAGATAGTGAATGGCTTCAAGAAAGCTGGTTTTTCCGGAAGCGTTGGGGCCGACAAGTATATTGAGTTCAGGGTGTGGGGTTAGCGCGCAATGCCTGATATTCCGAAACGAAGTGACTTCCAGCCTGGCCAGCCCGCCCATCAGATTCGCCGACTGAAATCATTATAGTCGAGACGGGCTGACAACAAAGGAAGCGCCATAGTTTTCAACGGGTTCCAGCAAAACAGCGCTGTTTGCGTCGGTCAGTTCCATGCGCACCTTTTCGGTCCTGATGGCGGAAAACACATCGATCAAATAGCTTACGTTGAATCCTATTTCGATCGGCTCTCCGTCATATTCGACCGAAACCGACTCCTCGGCAACCTCCTGGTCCGGATTCCTGGCTACAACCTTGAATTCGTCCGGCCCGAGATCGAAACTCGCGATTTGATACTTCTCGCTGAACAGAATCGAGGCGCGATGGCAGGCCTGCCGCAGGGCCTCGCGATTCGCGACGAGCGATTTCGTGCCATTACGCGGAATCACTCTTTCGTAATCCGCGTAGCGGCTGTTGACCAGCTTCGATACCAGGGTGCAGCTGTTCATTTGCGCGCGAAAATGACCCGCGCCCCCGGTAATGGTTACGGGCTCCTCCGGATCCTGCAGCAGACGGGCCAGTTCCATAGCGCTTCTTCTGGGCAGAATCAGCCGTTGCTTTTCCTCGGTGCTGTTTTCTACCTGGATCGTATGCAAGGCGAGCCGGTGACCATCAGTGGCTACCGCCCGCAGGCTAGCCGAATCCACCTCGATCAGCATTCCATTCAGATATGGCCGGAAATCCTTCTGCGCCATCGCAAAACTGGTGCTGTCCAGCAATTCGGAAAGCTGTTCCTGGTTCAAGGTAAGTGCGATCGTATCGATCTCGTTTTCCGATTTGGGGAAATCTTCCGCCGGCAGAGTAGCCAGCGTGAAGTTGCTGCGGCCTGAATTGACGTGCAATTGGGCGCCCGTGACGGTAAATCGAATTTCCGAATCCTCGGGGAGCGACCGGCAAATGTCCGACAATTTGCGCGCCGAAGCCGTTATGCGGCCTTCGGCCTGCATGTCGGACACTTCGACTTCCGCCGAAAGTTCGAGTTCCTGATTGCTGCTCGTCAATGTAAGCCGGTTGCCTTGCAGCTCCAGCAAGAGGTTGGACAACACCGGCAGCGTACTGCGCCGCTCGACGACCCCGCTGACGAGTTGCAGCGGTTTGAGCAGCGCATCCCGCGCGATCTGAAATTGCATAATTGATTTTCCCTGGGTTCTGGCCGACCGGAAGGTGGTTCAGTACTTTCCGGCTCGTACGATCAGTTCGTCAGCATCCGCATCAAATTGTTGAAGTCATCTTCCAATGTATTTGAGCCGCGGCGTAATTGGGTGACTTGCCTGCAGGCATGAAGCACGGTCGTATGGTCCCTGCCACCGAAAGCTTCGCCGATTTCCGGCAGACTATGACTCGTGAGCTGCCGGGTCAAGCTCATGGCCACTTGCCGCGGGCGCGTGACCGATCGATTCCTGCGTTTGGAAAGCATGTCGCGCATGTTGATCTTGTAATACTGGGCCACCGTACGCTGAATATTGTCGATACTGATCAGTTTGTCCTGCTGGGCGAACAGATCCCACAAGGCTTCCTTCACCAGGGCGATGTCGACTTCCCGGCCCCTGAACTGGGCGCAGGCCTTGACCTTCTTGATGGCGCCTTCGAGTTCGCGGCCGCTGGCGCACACCTTGTGCGCGATAAACTCCGCGGCGTCATTGGGAATGTTGAGCCCCATCTGCCCCGCCTTGCTCATCAGGATCGCTACCCTGGTCTCGAGTTCCGGCGGTTCCACCGCTACCGACAACCCCCAGCCGAAACGCGACTTCAACCGCGGCTCGATGCCGTCGATCGCCTTGTAGTAGCGGTCGCAGGTAAGCACGACCTGCTGACCGCCATGGAGCAGATTATTGAAAGTATGGAAGAACTCCTCCTGGGAGCGCTCCTTTTTCGCCAGAAAATGCACGTCGTCCAGCAATAACGCATCTACCGAGCGGTAGTACCGCTTGAACTCGTCCATGGCATTGAATCTCAGGGCCTGAATCATCGCGTTGACAAAGCTTTCGCAGTCGACGTACTTGACCGTGGCATGTGGATTCCGTTCCAGCATATGGTTGCCGATCGCATTCATCAGGTGCGTCTTGCCGAGTCCCACGCCCCCGTAGATGAAAAGCGGGTTGTAGGCGCGCCCGGGATTCTCCGCCACCTGCATGGCGGCCGCCTGGGCCAGTTGATTGGACCGGCCAACCACGAAATTCGTGAAGCTGCAAGACCGGTTGACTTCACCGTCAAGACGTAATTTCCTGGCGGCTTCCGTGTCTCCGTTCACATGCAGCCTGGGTGCGGCATGCAACGCATTTCCCGACCGCAACCAGGACGCCTCGCCATTTACGCGTTTGGCGTTCGATACGTTCTCCGCAACCGTATCTCCCCCTGACTTCGCGAGATTGTGCGGTGGCGCCACTTCGAGCGCTATGTCTTCGAGTCCGGGCTCGATTTCAAGCATCAGTTCCCGGATCCGGATCAGAAACTTGGAGCTTACCCAATCGAGAATGAATCGATTGGGAGCTTTCACCCAGAGTAGTTTACCGTCCGGTTCCAGTTCCGCGCTTAGTGGCCTTATCCATGTGTTGAACTGTCCTTGTGAAATTTCGCCCTGAAGCGCGTGGACGCACTTCTGCCAGTTTGCCGTTGTCACGTGTTGACCTCTGCCTTGAGATTCTGTGTCAATTTTTTGAACATTCTAGCGGTAAGCCCTCGGCTATTCCAAATAATGCAACTTTCCCCGGCCGGCTCTCATTTCATCGCTTTTATCTGATATTTTCATGGCCTTACCGATGCAACGTCAGGGGCTTCGGAAAGAAAGCGCCGTAAAAAAATTTTTTGTCGATTCCTGGGCCCCCTGCATTACCTGTGGATAACTTGTTGCCAATTTTCTGGCGCAACGCGCTGATCGGGGCAGCCCTCACACAATTGCATCATTACCCCAAAACCACTAGAATTCGTGCCCCGGGTTTCAGGCACTCTGTTTCTGTCACCACGGGGCCTGTCACAACGAATCGGACACAGTCATGAAAAGAACCTTTCAGCCCAGCAGGATAAAGCGCGCCAGGAATCATGGCTTCCGGGCCCGCATGGCTTCGCGCGGCGGGCGCAAGGTGCTGGCCCGGCGGCGGGCCAAAGGTCGTCAACGCCTTTCCGCTTGAGTTGCCGAAACAACTCCGGCGCTGTGACAGCAGGCGGCGATCATGCCCGGTTTCCCCGAAAATCGCGATTGTTGCAGTCGGAAGACTTCCGGGCCGTCTTCTCCCATACCCGATTCAAGGTTTCCTGCCGGCATTTTCTCATGCTTGCGATACCCAACGAGAAGGGTGAAGCCAGGCTTGGCGTGGTTGTCGCCAAAAAAAACGTTCCGGGCGCCGTTCAGCGCAATCGTGTGAAGCGGCTGATTCGGGAGAATTTTCGCCGGCGGAAAGTGCAACTTTCCGGGACTGACCTGGTGGTGCTGGCGCGAAAAGGCGCTCACGCACCCGGGAACGTCGCAATAAACCACAGACTGAATGCGCTGTGGGACGATTTGCTGAAAAAAATGCGGGCCGCCGGAGACACGGACAGGCAGGAATCGCCTTGAACATGGTCAGATACTTACTCGTCAAATTGATCGGCTTTTATCAGCTCTTTCTCAGTCGGCTGCTGTTGACGCAATGCCGCTTCTATCCGAGTTGTTCGCAATACACGCGGGAAGCCATCGAAATTCATGGTTCGGCCAGGGGCGTCTGGCTTGGCGTGCGAAGAATCTGCCGCTGCCATCCCTGGCATGAAGGGGGTTGCGACCCGGTGCCGGGGTCCGAATTTGCGCGGTCCGAGGCGAAATGAAATGAAATTCACGCGTTACTTTCTGTATTCCTCGCTGGCGGTCATCACTTACCTGATGTTGCTGGCGTGGCAGGAAGATTATCCGCCGGTGGTGGACAACGGCGAAGATTCGGCGCCCGCGCCGGCCACCGCACTCCCCAACCCTGCCGTCGCGGTCGAGGCCCCGGATCTGCCGCTGGAGGTGCCCAGCGAGACTCCCGCCGCTGCCGGCGACGAAATTTTGACGCCCGAGTCCGCTCTCGAACGGACCGGACTGGTTACAGTCACCACCGACACCCTGAGTTTGCAGATCGACCCGGTGGGCGGCGACATCGTATACCTTGCCCTGCCCCTTTATCTGCGTGAACTCGGCGTTCCGGACGAACCCTTCGTATTGCTTGAATCACGCCCGGGGAGGGAATTCGTCTCCACCAGCGGACTGGTGGGGCCTGACGGCATCGATCAGAACGGCCGCGCCCGCTATCGCGCCAACTCTTCCGGGTATGCCCTTGCCGACGGCGCCGATACGCTTGAGGTCGACCTCCGGCTGACCACGGAAAACAACGTAACCGTCACCAAGCGTTTTACTTTCACTCGCGACAGCTACCTGATCGACATTTCGTTCCTGGTCGAGAACCGGTCCGCCGGCGTCTGGCAGGCCAATCCTTTCGGCCAAATCCGGCGGCACGATTTTTCCGACCCGAGCAGCGGCGGCCGCTTTTCCCGAACCTATCTCGGTTACGTGATCACCAGCGAAGAAGACCCTTATCAGGAAGTCGACTTCGACGATATCGCCGATGCCCCCATTTCTCTCGAAGAACCCGGCGGCTGGGTAGGCCTGAGTCAGCACTATTTTCTTTCCGCGTGGGTGCCGGATACCGCTTCGAACAATCGCTACACCTTGCGCCGAGGACCCAACGGACATTTCATCGGCGAATTTACCGGTTCGGCCCTGCAAGTGGCGCCCGGGGCCTCGGGTTCGGCAAGCATGAGTTTCTACGCCGGCCCCAAGGATCAATACTCACTGGCGGAAATCTCTCCCGATCTCGATCTTACGGTCGATTACAGCTTTCTGTGGTTCCTGGCGGCCCCGATCTACTGGCTGCTGACGAACATAAATTCCTACGCCGGCGGCAATTACGGCGTGTCCATCATCTTGCTGACCCTGATCGTCAAGCTGATTTTCTACAAACTCTCCGAGACCCAGTACCGCTCCATGGCGGGAATGCGGCGGCTGATGCCGAAGATCCAGCAATTGAAGGAACGATTCGGCGATGACCGCATGAAATTGCAGCAGGCCACCATGGATCTGTACAAGAAGGAAAAGATCAATCCCTTCGGCGGCTGTCTGCCCTTGCTCGTGCAGATGCCGGTTTTCATCGCCCTGTATTGGGTACTGATGCAAAGCGTCGAATTGCGCCACGCGCCGTTCTTCCTCTGGCTCGACGACCTCTCCGTGCGCGACCCGTTTTTCGTGCTGCCCCTGCTCATGGGCGCGACCATGTATATGCAGACGAGAATGAGTCCCGCGCCGGCGGACCCCATGCAGGCACAGATCATGAGGCTCATGCCGATCATGATGACCGTGCTGTTCCTCTGGTTCCCGTCCGGGCTCGTGCTCTACTGGCTCACCAATGGCCTTTTGAGCATCCTGCAACAGTGGTATATCACCCGCAAGATCGACGCCGAATACGCGTCCACCCGCTAGGCGGGCGCCAATTCCCGGAATCCAGCCCGGAATTCAGCAATGCATGACCAGACCATCTGCGCCATAGCCACCGCGCCCGGACGCGGCAGCATTGGCGTGCTGCGCATCTCCGGCAAGTCGCTCGGCGAATTGGCGAACAGCCTGGTCGGAACCGTACCGAAACCGCGCCAGGCGCATTTCTGCGACTTTCTCGATGCGGGCGGAGCTGTTCTCGACCGCGGTATCGCGCTTTTTTTCCCGGCGCCGAATTCCTTCACCGGTGAAGACGTCCTCGAATTGCAGGGCCACGGGGGGCGCGTCGTGCTGGAATCGCTGTGCGAGCGCGCGATTGCGCTTGGCGCCAGGCAGGCGCGGCCGGGAGAGTTTTCCGAGCGCGCCTTTCTCAACGGCAAGATCGATCTGGTGCAGGCCGAAGCCATCGCCGACCTGATCGACGCCGACTCCCGGCAGGCGGCGCGATCCGCCGTGCGCACGTTGACCGGGGAATTTTCCGTGCGTATTCAATCAATTACATCATTGCTGACGCAGCTTCGCGTACTCGTCGAGAGCGCAATCGATTTTTCCGACAGCGATATAGACGTGCTGGACGCGGAACAGCTGCGGCGAAACCTGTCCGATCTGCTCGATAGTCTGGACAGGATTCGCGAGCGAAGCCGACAGGGCGCCTTGCTCAACCAGGGCATCAACGTGGTGCTTGCAGGCCTGCCGAACGCCGGCAAATCCAGCCTGATGAATTGTCTTTCCGGGCAGCAGACCGCGATCGTCACCGAAATTCCCGGCACTACCCGCGACGTGCTTTCCCAACGCATTCTGTTCGACGACCTGCCTTTGCAGCTCATCGACACCGCCGGTTTGCGCCGCAGTGGAGACCTTATCGAACAGGAAGGCGTCAGGCGCGCCCGGGCCGCCATCGACAGCGCCGACGCAATTCTGCTCGTGGTCGACGCGTCCCTGTTCCCCGGCTGCGCCGATGGCCTGTCCGAAAGCGAATTGCGACGGGCGCTCGAGCCGCTCGATGATTTCATGGAAAACGGTGAAGACCGGGACGAAATGCTGCGGCGCACAAGCCTGGTACTGAACAAGATCGATCTGTTGCCCTTGCCGCCGGCCGCAGAGCGAGCGCAATTCGACGATATCGAGCTCACGATCATTCGTCTCTGCGCCGGAGATTGCGTGGGCATCGACCTGCTTGCCGCGCATTTGAAGAAATTCGTGGCCTATGAAGGCGGCGAAGACGCATTCGTCGCCAGGGCGCGGCATGTTGAAGCGATAGACGAAGCCCGGCGGCAATGCGGCTCCGCGATCGAAAACCTTGCGTCCCGGGCTCCGCTGGAACTGATCGCCGAAGACTTGCGTATCGCCCAGGCCTCGCTTGGCCGCATCACCGGCGAATTCACCAGCGACGACCTGCTTGGAGAAATCTTCAGCAATTTCTGCATCGGCAAGTAAGCTGCCAAAATCCTGTTGATAAATCCCTGCGGTATCGGGAAAAGCTCTGGATCAATTTTGCGTTTTCGCGCAAGCTGAAATTTGTCCCCACCCGATCCATTGCTTGTCCCTTGTGAAATACCATGTCGCGCACCGGCTTGTACATGGCGCAAGCCCTTGATCCAGGTAAGGAATAACCGCCTATCAACAGATAGGGACTCGCCCTGCTACTACTGTAACTATGCTTATATTCTTGTTACACATATATAGATAATCTATTACTAGTTATAATTCGCCGCTTGCTTTATTCAGGTCGTGAACCATGCGTTACCGCAAGAGATTCGATGTCATCGTTATCGGCGGCGGCCATGCCGGGACCGAAGCTGCACTGGCTTCGGCGCGGCAAGGCGCAAGCACCTTGCTGGTCACTCACAACATCGAAACCATCGGGCAGATGTCCTGCAACCCGGCTGTCGGCGGTATCGGCAAGAGCCACCTCGTGCGCGAAATCGATGCCCTCGGAGGCGCCATGGCGCTTGCCGTGGACCGGGCCGGCATCCAGTTCCGAGTGCTCAACGCGAGCAAGGGCGCCGCGGTCAGGGCGACTCGCGCCCAGGCGGACCGTGCGCTGTATCGCTCCGCCATTCGCCGCCTGGTCGAGAATCAGTCCGGACTTTCGCTGTTGCAGCAATCGGTCGACGACCTCGTCATGGAGGGCGACCGCGTCACCGGCGTCATCACCGGACTTGGCATGGAAATCAGCGCCGGCGCCGTTGTGCTCACAACGGGCACCTTTCTTGCCGGCAGTATTCACACAGGCCTGGCGAACAGTGCGGGCGGGCGCGCCGGAGATCCGCCGGCGCTTGCCCTGGCCGAGCGGCTCCGTGAATTGCCGTTCCGCGTCGATCGGCTGAAAACCGGCACTCCGCCGCGGCTGGATGCGAAAAGCCTCGATTTCTCCGTGATGCAAGTGCAGGAAGGCGACGAGCCGGCGCCCGTGATGTCCTTTCTCGGCCGCAGATCCGATCATCCGCGCCAGGTGAATTGCCATATCACCGCCACCAATGAGGATTGTCACGAGATCATCCGCGGCGCGCTCGACCGTTCGCCGATGTATACCGGCGTGATTGAGGGAGCGGGGCCGCGCTATTGCCCGTCGATCGAAGACAAGGTGATGCGTTTCGCGGACAAGACCTCGCACCAGATCTTCGTCGAACCGGAAGGCCTGGACGTATCCGAAATCTACCCGAACGGCATCTCCACCAGCCTGCCTTACGACGCCCAGGTTGAAATGGTTCGGCGAATCCGTGGATTCGAGAACGCGCATATCACCCGGCCCGGCTATGCCATCGAGTACGATTTCTTCGACCCGCGGGATCTGCATTACTCGCTGGAAAGCAAATTCGTCCCGGGCCTGTATCTGGCCGGACAGATCAATGGCACAACCGGCTACGAAGAAGCCGCGGCCCAGGGCCTGCTGGCGGGACTGAACGCGGCCCGCGCGGTCGCCGGCAAGGATTATTGGTGCCCGCGGCGCGATCAGGCATATTTCGGCGTGCTGGTCGACGACCTGATTCGCCTCGGTACGAGCGAGCCATATCGCATGTTCACCAGCCGGGCGGAATATCGTCTCAGCTTGCGCGAGGATAACGCCGATACGCGCCTGACTCCGATCGGGCGAGAACTTGAGCTGGTCGACGACGCGCGCTGGCGTTTCTTCAACGAGAAACAGGAGCGGGTGGAAGCGGAATTGCAACGCCTGCGCACCGTCAGGATTCGCCCCGGCAGCGATGCGGGGCGCCGGCTGAGCCGCGCGCTCGAAAAGCCGCTTTCGCGCGAGCAAAGCCTGGCGGAATTGCTGGCGCGGCCGGAGCTGGATTATGGCAGGCTGATGGAACTGGCCGATCCGGAAAGTCCACCGGTGGCCGGCACGCCGCTGGAAGAGCAGGCCGCGGAACAGATCGAAATCCGGATCAAGTACCAGGGCTACATCGACCGGCAGCAGGAGGAAATCGAGCGCTTGCGCAAACAGGAAGACACCGCGCTTCCCGTCGATCTGGACTATGCGGAAATGTCCGGTCTGTCCAACGAACTGAAGCAGAAACTGATTCAGGCCCGTCCGGAAAACCTCGGCCGCGCCGCGCGCATACCCGGCATGACACCGGCCGCGCTTTCCCTCATATTGGTGTATCTGAAGAAGCACCGGACAATTCGGCGCAAGGCCAGTTGAGCGGGGAATCCGGCGGCGCGAAAGGCAAGGCGGGACAGCGCGCCAGGCTGCTGCAGGGCGCTGCGGCGATGAACGCGCCCCTGACGGAAGACGGCGCCGAGACATTGCTCGACTACCTGCGACTGCTGGACAAATGGAACAAGCGATTCAGTCTCTCCGGCGTTTCCGGCGTCAGTGAGATGTTGGACCGGCATGTGCTCGACAGTCTCTCGGTCGCGCCATGGGTAAGCGGCAAAACTGTGGTTGACGCCGGCAGCGGCGCCGGCCTGCCGGGGATTCCACTGGCGGTGCTGTTTCCCGGGAAGCATTTCGTGCTCGTGGACAGTAACGGCAAGAAGACCCGCTTTCTGTTCCAGGCAAAGTTGAGCCTGGGTCTTCAGAATATAAGCATCGAGCATTGTCGGATAGAGGAGTATCACGGCCCGGCGGATCTCGTCGTTTGCCGGGCACTGGACACACTTGCGCAGTGCGCCGTGAAAACGCAGCATATGCTATCCCGAGGCGCTGCGCTGCTGGCGATGAAAGGCCGTCAGCCGGGCCGGGAGCTGGTGGAGCTGCCAAGCGCGTTCCACGTGGAGTTTACGGAACGCGTTCATGTGCCCGGCGCATCGAGCCGTCATGTGATAGGGATCAGATGCGCAGAGGCGATAATCACGCAGTCCGAATAACGCCTGTACCGCAACGTAGGGGCGAGGCATGCCTCGCCCGATAATCGGAATCATCAATTAATGGGCGCCATACTGGCCATTACCAACCAGAAGGGCGGCGTGGGGAAGACCACGACCGCGGTCAATCTCGCGGCGTCGCTTAAAGCCACGCGAAATTCGGTGTTGCTGGTCGATATCGACCCCCAGGGCAATGCCACCATGGGCTGCGGTGTGGCGAAAAACGAGCCGAAACACACCGTCTGCGAATTGCTGATGGGCGAGTCCACGCTCGAACAGACGCTGGTAAGGGAGGTGGAAGACGGTTTCGACCTGCTGCCGGCAAACGGCGACCTGGTCGCCGCGGAAGTGTGGCTGATGGAGAACGGTCATCTCGATGGCCGCCTGCGGGAAATACTGGCGCCGGCGCGGGACGGCTATGACTTCATCGTCATCGATTGCCCGCCCTCGCTGAACATATTGACGATCAACGCCCTGACCGCCGCCGATGGCTTGGTGATACCCCTGCAGTGCGAGTACTATGCGCTGGAAGGCCTGTCGGCGTTGGTGGAAACGATCGAGGCGATCAGGTCGAGATCGAATCCGAACCTGAAAATAGAAGGAATCGTGCGCACCATGTACGATTCCCGCAACCGGCTGACCGCCGAAGTCAACGCGCAATTGTTCCGGTTCTTCGGCGACGCGGTTTTTCGGACGGTGGTTCCACGCAACATCAAGTTGGCGGAAGCGCCGAGCTTCGGCAAGGCCGCACTCAGTTACGAGCGCCGCTCGAAAGGCGCCATAGCCTATCTGGCGCTGGCGGGAGAATTGCTGCGCCGCCGCGACCGGGCCGCCGCCGCGGCCGGCGCCGCATAGAGAAGAAGGTAGAAAGACCATGTCAAGGAAACTGGGCAAGGGGCTGGAAGCGCTGCTGGGCAGCCGGGACCGGGAATCGGTGTCGGCGCTGATGGAAGACAGCCCGGCCGAAGACTCGCGGGAAGGGGGGCTTCGGGAGATCCCCATTGACCTGATCCGGCCCGGCAAATATCAGCCGCGGCAGGACATGCGCGCGCAATCGCTGGAAGAACTCGCGCAGTCGATCCATCAACAGGGTGTAATGCAGCCGGTCGTCGTGCGTGAAACAGAGCCCGGCCGCTTTGAACTGATCGCCGGCGAACGGCGCTGGCGCGCCTGCCAGCTCAGCGGCCTCAAGGCCATCCCTGCCATCGTCAAGTCGGCCTCGGACCGGGACGTCGTCAGCATGTCCCTGATCGAGAATATCCAGCGCGAAGACCTCAACCCGATCGAACAGGCCACCGCTTTGCAGCGATTGCAGGAAGAATTCGGCTTTACCCAGCAAGAGGTGGCGAAAGAAGTCGGAAAATCCCGTGAATCGGTCGCCAATCTGCTGCGCCTGCTTGGCCTCGAGCCCGAAGTGCGGGCGATGCTCGAACAGGGTAAACTCGAAATGGGCCACGCCCGGGCGCTACTCGGCGCTCCCGGCCCCGACCAGCCGAAACTCGCCCGGCAAGTCACCGGCAAACAGCTTTCCGTGCGCCAGACCGAGGAACTCGTCCGCCGCCATACGGCCAGATCCGATCCCACGCCAACCGCCCTTGAAAGAGACCCGGACCTGCTCCGCCTCGAAGAGTCCCTGTCCGAAAAACTCGGCTCGAAAGTCGCCATCCGGCACACCGCCAAAGGCAAGGGCAAACTCGTAATCAACTACAACAACGTAGCCGAACTCGAAGGCATCCTTTCCCACATCAAATAGCACTAAACGGGACTTGCGCTATGTGAGTCGCCGTCGGATGGGGGTATGCCGCGGCATGCGAGGCAGGAAGCCGAGCTTGAGCCTCCAGGGGTGTAGGCAAGCGTTTTTTGAAGCGCAGCTTCATGCGCAGCCGGAACGACGCCAAGCTGTGCTTGGCGGCTGGAACGGATTCACGGCGTCCGCGGCATACCCCCATCCGATGGCGACGGGTCGAAGCCATTCGTGTTGATAAGCACCTGCATTCTCCCTATAATGCGCCTGCCCTGGCGGTAGCCACCTGGTAGTGTCTTTTCGTGCGGCCGTACAAGGTCATCCTGGCGCAGTTGATAGGCCCGGCCCTGCTTGCCGCCACATTCCTGTGGACGACAAACGAGGACGTTGCTTTCAGTGTGCTTGTGGGGGGCCTGATCAGCGCCTTGTCGAACAGCTACTTCGCGGTTCAGGCATTCCGTTACCAGGGCGCCGACAATGCGGATAAGATTGTCAGGAGTTTCCTGAAAGGCGAAATCGGCAAGATCCTGATCGCGGTCCTGCTGTTTGCCCTGAGCTTCAATTTTCTGGAAAACCTGAACGTTGTGGCGCTGTTTTCAGGTTTCCTGTTTGCCCATCTCATTGGCATATCGGTAACCGGCTGGATGATCAAGGGTTCTACCGGCAATTCGCCCAGGGCGGCAAGCAGGCGGAAACAGTAGGCGGAAACAGTAAGCGGAAAGAACTGGAGCTATGGCAGAGGCAGGCGCTGAATCGCAAACGGTTCAGGAATATATCGTTCACCACTTGTCCTATCTGACCTGGGGCCGTCATCCCGACGGACATTGGGGGTTGGCCCATACCCCCGAAGAAGCCGCCGAAATGGGCTTCATGGCGATCCACGTCGACACCATGGGCTGGTCGATCGCCCTTGGCGCCGCATTTCTCTTGTGGTTTCGCTGGGTCGGACTGCGCGCTTCGGCGGACAATCCCGGACCGATTCAGAATTTCGTCGAAAGCATCTTTGAATTCGTCGATGCCCGGGTCACCGAAGGCTTTACCCACCAGAACGCCCTGATCGCCCCGCTGGCGCTGACCGTGCTCGTCTGGATACTGCTGATGAACCTCATGGACCTGGTGCCGGTGGACTGGATCACTGGAATCGCCGCGTTGATCGGCGAGCACGTATTCGGTTTCGACCACATGCCTTTCAAGATCGTGCCGACTACCGATCCGAACATCACCATGGGCATGTCGCTCAGCATTTTCGTGCTGATTATCTGGTATTCAATCAAACACAAGGGTATCGGCGGCTTTCTCGGCGAGCTCGCCTTCCACCCGTTCGGCAAATGGATGGTGCCGTTCAATCTCATGATCGAGGTTCCCACGCTGCTGGCCAAGCCCATCTCTCTCGGGCTGCGGCTTTTCGGCAATCTGTATGCGGGGGAATTGCTGTTTTTACTGATTGCCGGCCTGCTCGGGCTGTACCAGCTACCGATGCATTTTGCCTGGGCGGTGTTCCACATTCTGGTGGTTCCGCTGCAGGCCTTCGTCTTCATGATGCTGACCATTGTCTATCTCAATGCGGCGCATGAGACGGCTCACTGAGTTCGACAAGTCTGAGATAAACGATTAAAAACCCCGGAGGAAAAAATGGAAATGATATTGGCTTTCACCGTGCTTGGCGTGCTGCTCGTGCTTGGCATGGGCGCGCTTGGCACCGCGATCGGCTTCGGCATTCTCGGGGGAAAGTTCCTCGAAGGTTCCGCCCGCCAGCCGGAACTCGCGCCCCAGTTGATGGGACGCATGTTCCTGGTCGCCGGCCTGATCGACGCGGTCACCATGATCGGCATCGGAATCGGCATGTGGTTCACTTTCGCCAATCCCTATCTGGCCGCCCTCGCGGGCTGATAACCATCCTGCCCGCAGGAGGCTGAAGTGGACATAAACCTGACCATTATTGGACAGTCGATCGCTTTCGCGGTTTTTTGCTGGTTCTGCCATCGCTACGTCTGGCCCTTGTTCGCCAATGTGCTCGAAGAGCGCAAGCGAACCATAGCCGACGGACTCGAAGCGGCCGTCCAGGGGGAATTGAAGCTCGAAACCGCGAGCCGCGATTCCGCCCTGCAACTGGAAGAGGCGAAGTCCTCCGCGGCCGGCATCATCGACCAGGCGAATCGGCGCGCGTCCCAGATCATCGACGAGGCCAAGCAGCAAGCACAGATCGAAGCCGAACGCATCATGGTGGCGGCCCAGGCTGAAATCGAGCAAGAGGCGAATCGCGCCAGGGAAGAGTTGCGCTCCCAGGTCTCGGTCATCGCCATCGCCGGCGCGGAAAAAATTCTCGCTCGCGAGGTGGACCAGGCGGCCAACGAAGAAATGCTCACGCAACTGGCCGCGGAGTTATAAGGCGGAAAATGGCTGATTCCATCACATTGGCCCGGCCCTACGCGAAGGCGGCATTCGAAGCCGCCCTCGAGGCGAGGGCGCTCGGCGAATGGTCGCGCATGCTCGGCGTGGCGGCGGCGGTATCCGAAACGCCAGCCGTGCACGTGGCGCTGACCGACCCCGGCCGCTCCTGGCAACAGGTCGCCGACATGTTCAGCGGTCTTTGCGGTGAGGAATTGAGCGGGCAGGCGCGCAACCTCGTCAGCCTGCTCGCGGAAAACAAGCGGCTGTTGCTACTGCCGCATATCAGCTCCCTGTTCGACGAGTTGAAGGCGAACCAGGAAAGATCGGTGGACGTGGAATTCATCACCGCCTTTCCGGTCAGCGAAGGCGCGGCGAACGACCTTGAGCGCGCATTGAAGGCGCGCTTGCAACGCGAAATCAGGCTTACGGCCAGCGTGGACCCGGCCTTGATCGGGGGCGCCGTGATCCGGGCCGGCGACCAGGTCATAGACAGTTCCATCCGGGGCAAGCTGGCCAAAATGGCCGAAAACATGAACGCGTAAAAGCTCAAGTAACCAGGAAACAGACATGCAACAACTGAACCCAGCGGAAATCAGTGAAATCATCAAGCAGCGGATCGAAAGTCTCGATACCGCTGTACAGGCCCGCAACGAAGGCACCATCGTCAGCGTGCTCGACGGCATTATCCGCATCCATGGGCTGACCGAGGTGATGTACGGCGAGATGATCGAGTTCGAAGGCGGCATCTACGGCATGGCGCTCAACCTCGAGCGCGATTCCGTCGGCGCCGTGGTGCTCGGCGACTATCTGGAACTCAAGGAAGGACAAAGCTGCCGCTGCACCGGCCGCATTCTCGAAGTGCCGGTGGGCCCCGAACTCGAAGGCCGCGTGGTGGACGCCCTCGGCCGGCCGGTCGACGGCAAGGGCCCCGTCGGCGCCGCCATGACCGATGCGATCGAAAAAGTCGCGCCGGGCGTTATCGCCCGACAGTCGGTAGGACAGCCGGTACAGACCGGCCTGAAATCCATCGACGCCATGACCCCGATCGGCCGCGGTCAGCGGGAGCTCATCATCGGCGACCGCGAAGTCGGCAAGACCGCCGTCGCCATCGACACCATCATCAACCAGAAAGGCAAGAAACTGAAATGCATCTACGTGGCGATAGGACAGAAAGCATCCTCAATCGCCAGCGTGGTGCACAAGCTGGAAGAGCACGGCGCGATGGAATACACCACCGTCGTCTCCGCCAGCGCGTCCGACCCGGCCTCGATGCAATACATCGCCCCCTATTCCGGCTGCACCATGGGCGAGTATTACCGCGACCGCGGCGAGGACGCCCTGATCATCTACGACGATCTGACCAAGCAAGCCTGGGCGTATCGGCAGATTTCGCTGTTGCTGCGCAGGCCGCCGGGGCGGGAAGCCTATCCGGGCGACGTGTTCTACCTGCACTCGCGCCTGCTTGAGCGGGCCGCGCGGGTAAACGTGGACTACGTCGAAAAATTCACCGACGGCGAAGTGACCGGAACCACGGGCTCGCTAACCGCGTTGCCGATCATCGAAACACAGGCCGGCGACATTTCTGCCTTCGTTCCCACCAACGTGATCTCGATTACCGACGGCCAGATCTTTCTCGAAACCGACCTGTTCAACTCGGGCATTCGCCCGGCGATGAACCCGGGCATCTCGGTCTCACGGGTGGGCGGCGCGGCCCAGACGAAAATCATCAAGAAACTCGGTGGAGGCATCCGCATCTCGCTCGCGCAATATCGCGAGCTGGCGGCTTTCGCGGCCTTTGCCTCGGACCTCGACGACGACACCCGTGCGCGGCTCGAACACGGCCAGCGCGTCACCGAGTTAATGAAGCAGAAGCAATACTCGCCGTTGTCGATCGCGGAAATGGGCATTTCCCTGTATGCCGCGAACGAGGGCTACCTGAGGGATATTCCGCTGAACAAGGTGCTCGATTTCGAAAGCGCCTTGTTGTCCTGGATGAACAGCGAACACGAGGAACTGATCGCGCACATCAACGCCACCGGAGATTTCGACGACGAAATCGAAGGCAAGTTCAAGGCGGCGATCGAGCAGTTCAAGTCCACCCAGACCTGGTAGGCGGCGAAGGCAACCGGAAGAGGCGGTGTAATCGATGGCCCGAGGCAAGGAAATACGCAGCAAGATCTCGAGCATAAGGAACACGCAAAAGATCACCAAGGCGATGGAAATGGTTTCCGCGAGCAAAATGCGGAAGGCCCAGGAGCGCATGCGTCTGGGCAAGCCCTATGCTCGAAGTATCCGCGAAATGATCGGACACATCGCCACCTCCTCATCGGAGTACCGTCACGGGTATTTCGAAAATCGTGAAGTCAGACGTGTTGCCTATATCGTCGTGTCGACCGACCGCGGCCTTTGCGGGGGTTTGAACATCAACGCTTTCAAGACTACCGTCGCTTCCATGCAGGAATGGCATGAGCAAAACGTGGAGATCGATGTCTGCACGATCGGCGCGCGGGCGGCGACGTTTTTCAACAAGTACGGCGGCAATGTCGTCGCGGCGGTGCGCCATCTCGGCGACCAGCCGGAAGTTTCCGATGTCATCGGCGCGGTCAAGATCGCGCTCGACAAGTTCGACAACGGCGAGATCGACAAGTTGTTCATCATCAGCAACGAGTTCGTCAACACCATGATCCACCGGCCCACGGTGGCGCAACTGCTGCCGTTGTTGCCGGCGGAAAAAGAGTATCTCAAGCACCACTGGGACTATCTCTACGAGCCCGACGCGAAAGAGTTGCTTGACGGCCTGCTGCTGCGCTACATCGAGTCCCAGGTGTACCAGTCGGTCGTTGAAAACATCGCCTGCGAACAGGCGGCGCGAATGATTGCCATGAAGAGCGCCTCCGACAACGCGGGCGATCTCATGGATGAACTGGAACTAGCGTACAACAAGGAACGCCAGGCAGCCATTACCCAGGAGTTGTCCGAAATCGCGGCCGGCGCGGCGGCGGTATAAGCAGCAGATTCAAACACCCCGGACGCCGGGGTTGATGTAGGGGCGACGCATGCGTCGCCCGAACCGGAACCAGAAAAGATTTTGACTAAGGGTTAAGTAAATGAGTAGCGGTCGAATCGTACAAGTCATCGGCGCGGTCATCGACGTCGAATTCGAACGGGAAAGCGTCCCCCAGGTATACGACGCGTTGACCATCGACGACACCGAAATCACCCTCGAGGTGCAACAGCAACTCGGCGACGGCGTGGTGCGAACCATCGCCCTCGGCAGCACCGAAGGACTGCGCCGGGGCCTGTCCGTGCAGGATACCGGCGCGCCGATTTCCGTGCCCGTCGGCACCGAGACCCTCGGGCGCATCATGGACGTTCTCGGCCGCCCCATCGACGAACGCGGCCCCATCGGCGAAAAGGAGCGCATGCCGATTCACCGCAAGGCGCCCACTTACGAGGAACTGTCCGTCACCAACGAATTGCTCGAAACCGGCATCAAGGTAATCGACCTCGTCTGCCCGTTCGCCAAGGGCGGCAAGGTGGGCCTGTTCGGCGGCGCGGGCGTCGGCAAGACCGTGAACATGATGGAGCTGATCAACAACATCGCCACCGAGCATAGCGGCCTGTCGGTTTTCGCGGGCGTCGGTGAGCGGACCCGCGAAGGCAACGACTTTTATCACGAGATGCAGGATTCCGGGGTTATCGACCTCGAAGGCGAATCCAAGGTTTCGATGGTCTACGGCCAGATGAACGAGCCCCCGGGCAACCGCCTGCGCGTCGGCTTGAGCGGGCTGACCATGGCGGAGAAATTCCGCGACGAAGGCCGCGACGTTTTGCTGTTCATCGACAATATCTATCGTTACACACTGGCGGGTACGGAAGTATCGGCGCTGCTCGGCCGCATGCCGTCAGCGGTGGGCTACCAGCCGACACTGGCAGAGGAGATGGGCGCCCTGCAGGAACGCATTACCTCCACCAAGGACGGATCGATCACATCGATCCAGGCCATCTACGTACCCGCGGACGACCTGACCGACCCGTCGCCGGCGACGACCTTCGCCCACCTCGACGCCAAGGTGGTCTTGTCGCGCGATATCGCCTCACTGGGCATTTACCCGGCGGTGGACCCGCTCGATTCCTCGTCGCGGCAACTCGATCCGCTGGTAATCGGCCAGGAGCATTACGATGTCGCCAGCGGCGTGCAGTCGGTGCTCCAGCGCTACAAGGAATTGAAGGACATTATCGCGATTCTCGGCATGGACGAATTGTCCGACGAAGACAAACAGATCGTCGGCCGGGCGCGCCGCATCTCGCAATTCCTGTCACAACCGTTTACCGTAGCGGAAGTGTTCACCAACGCGCCGGGTATTTACGTATCGCTGAAAGACACCATCGCCGGCTTCAAGAGCATCCTGGAAGGCAAGTACGACCACCTGTCCGAACAGGCCTTCAGCATGGTGGGCACGATCGAGGAAGCGGTGGAGAAGGAAGAAAAGCTCAAGGCGCAACGCTAGGCGCGGCAAATCGGGAACGACGACATGGCGAAAACCATTCAATGCGACATCGTCAGTGCGGAGAACAGCATTTTCTCCGGGGAAGTGGCGTTCATGGTCGTTTCCGGCAACATGGGCGAGATCGGCATCGCGCCGGGGCACGCTCCGCTGTTGACAGACCTGTTGCCCGGACCGGTGCGGCTCGATCTCGAGGACGGCACGGAAGAGGTGTTCTACGTCTCGGGCGGCTTCCTTGAAGTGCAGCCGAAGAAAGTGACCTTGCTTGCCGATACCGCCGCACGCGCCAATGACGTCGACGAAGCCGCTGCGCGCAAGGCGCTTGAGGACGCCCAGCGGGCGATTGCCAATCAGGACGCCGAATTCGAGTATTCCGCCGCCGCCGCGCAACTCGCAGAGGCAGCGGCGCAACTTCGGGCATTGCGGCAGTTGCGAAAAGAACGTTCCTGAGCGGCCCGAATCCAGCATAAGCCGGCATTGGAATGAGTCTTGAAATCGTCATTCTCGCCGCCGGCAAAGGCACCCGCATGCACAGTTCGCTGCCCAAGGCGCTACAGCGCCTCGGTGGCAAACCGCTGTTGGCCCATGTTCTGGAGGCAGCGGCCTCACTCGAGCATTCCGGAATTCACGCAGTAATCGGCCATTGCGCCGATCTCGTACGCCGCACTTTCGAAAACCCCGATTTCCCCTTTGCCGGCGTGTCCGGCCTGAACTGGGTGCTGCAGGAAAAGCAACTCGGCACCGGCCACGCGGTGCAACAGGCCTTGTCCCGGATAAATGCCGACCTGGTGCTCGTGCTGTACGGCGATGTGCCCCTGGTGCGCCCCGGCACTTTACGGGAACTGGTCGCGCTGGCCGATGCCGGCGAAATCGCCCTGCTTACCCTGGAAACATCAAGCCCCGAGGGATTCGGCAGAATCGTCCGCGGCGCGGACGGCGAGGTGCAAGCCATCGTCGAAGAGCGTGACGCCGACCCGCGGCAGAAACGAATATCCGAGATCAACAGTGGCATAATGGCGCTACCCGCCGGGCGGCTGCGGCGATGGCTGGACCGGCTCGATTGCGACAATGCCCAGCGGGAATACTATTTGACGGACGTGGTCGCCATGGCCCGGGACGAGAACTGCCCGGTGCGCGCGATGAAGATTGACGACGACAGGGAAGTGCAAGGGGTCAACGACCAGGCGCAATTGGCTGCGCTGGAGGGGCATTACCGGATGAGCAAGGCGGAACAGTTGCTGGCTGCGGGTGTGCGGCTGCTTGACCCGGCGCGGGTCGATGTTCGCGGTAACCTGGTGACGGGCCAGGATGTGGAAATCGATGTCAACGTCGTCTTCGAAGGCGAAGTCAGCCTCGGCGACGGTGTGAAAATCGGCCCCAATTGTGTAATCCGGGACGCAAGCATCGCCGCCGGAACCCAGGTGCTTTCCGGCACCAGCATCGAAGGCGCGGCGATCGGCGCCGATTGCAGCATTGGCCCCATGGCGCGGCTGCGGTCGGGTACCGAACTGGCCGCGGGAGTGAAGATCGGCAATTTCGTCGAAACCAAGAAAGCGAAGATCGGCAAGGGGTCCAAGGCCAGCCACCTTTGCTATCTGGGCGATGTGGAAATCGGTGAGAACGCGAACATCGGCGCCGGTGTCATCGTCTGCAATTACGATGGCAAGGACAAGCATCGCACGGTCATCGGCGACAATGTCTTCGTCGGCTCCAACAGCGTGCTGGTCGCCCCGGTCACCTTGCAGGACGACAGTTTCGTCGCCGCCGGCTCTACCGTCAGCAGTGAAGTGCCCGCCGGCCATCTCGCGGTCGCTCGTACGCGCCAGAAGAACATTTCGCGCTGGAAACGCCCCGGGAAACGGTGAAGCCGCCATGTGTGGAATAGTTGGCGCGATCGCGCAAAGGAATGTTTCGGATATCCTGCTCGAAGGACTCAAACGGCTCGAATATCGCGGTTATGATTCCGCCGGCATGGCGCTGATCGACGTGCCCGGCAAGGACATTTCAACGATCAAGACCGTCGGCAAGGTCGCCAATCTGGTAGAGGCGGCGAAGAAAAAGCGCGCCTCGGGCAAGCTCGGTATCGCCCATACGCGCTGGGCTACCCATGGCAAGATCACCCGCGCAAATGCGCATCCCCATGGTTCCAGCGGCCGGGTTTCCCTGGTCCACAACGGCATCATCGAAAATCACGAGCCCCTGCGGCGGGAATTGACCGCCGCCGGTTACCGCTTCGCCACCGAAACCGATACCGAAGTGATCGCGCACCTGATTCACCAGGCGCTGGAAAACGGCGAAGCTTCCCTGCTGCAGGCGGTATCGGCCGCAACGGCGCGCCTGCATGGCGCCTACGGCCTGTGCGTGATCGACCGGCAACAGCCGGACCGAATCGTGGTCGCACGCTGCGGCATGTCCCTGGTGATCGGCGACGGCATCGGCGGAGAGAACTTCGTCGCTTCCGACCCCCTGGCCCTTGGTCAGGTCACCGACCGCTTTATCTATCTCGAGGAAGGAGACCTGGCGGAGTTGACCAGCGAGTCGATCGAAGTCTGGAACGGCGGCCGCCGTGTCAAGCGTGAAATCGCCACCTTGAGCGGCAAGGCGGCAGAAATGGAGAAAGGCGCCTACCAGCATTTCATGCAAAAGGAGATTTTCGAGCAGCCCCAGGCAATCCGCGACACGCTCTCGGGCCGCGTCAGCGAGGAGAAGGTGCTCGAAGAGGCTTTCGGCGTCAGTGCCGGAAAGATTTTCGACAAAGTCAAACAGGTGCAGATCGTCGCCTGCGGCACGAGTTTTCATGCCGGCCTGGTGGCCAAATACTGGCTCGAATCCATCGCCCGAATGCCCTGCCAGGTGGATATCGCCAGCGACTACCGCTATCGCGACATCATCGTCCAGCCGGGCACGCTGTTCGTCGCGGTTTCCCAGTCGGGCGAGACCGCGGACACTTTGGCGGCGCTGCGCTATGCGAAAGCCGACAACCGCAAGCACGTCGCCACCTTGGCCATCTGCAATGTCGCCACGAGTTCGCTGGTGCGCGAATCCGATTTCTGCCTGCTGACCATGGCCGGCCAGGAGATCGGCGTGGCCTCGACCAAGGCCTTCACCACGCAATTGACGCTTTTGCTCATCCTGGCCATCGTGCTCGGCCGCCGCAACGGCCTGGCCAGCGAGGACGAAGCGCGGCTGGTGCGGGACATGAACGGCCTGCCCGACCTCGTTGACAAGACGCTGCAACTCGACAAGGAAATCCGCAAATTGTCGAAGCAGTTCTCGGACAAGCACCACAGCCTGTTCCTCGGCCGCGGCATCCAGTATCCGGTCGCCAAGGAGGGCGCGCTCAAGCTGAAGGAGATCTCCTACGTCCACGCCGAGGCCTACCCCGCCGGCGAACTCAAGCACGGCCCGCTGGCGCTGGTGGACAGCGACATGCCGGTAATCGTGGTGGCGCCGAACAACGACCTGCTCGACAAGCTGCGCTCGAACCTCTCCGAGGTCAGCGCCAGGGGCGGCAAACTCTACGTCTTCGCCGACGAGGGCATCGGCCTCGAAAGCGACCGCAGTTGCAAGGTAATCAACCTGCCAGGCTGCCCCGAAGTGCTCGACCCCATCCTCTTCACCGTGCCCCTGCAGCTACTGTCCTACCACGTAGCCATCATCAAGGGCACCGACATAGACCATCCCCGGAACCTGGCAAAATCCGTTACAGTGGAGTAAGTTACACGCTCGAAGTTTATGCGCCTAATCTGCCAGGCGATCTGAAGGAGTCAGATTCATGTTTAATGATTTATTTGTGTTCGAGAAGAAAAGAAATGGAACCCAGGCCGTCGGGTTCTACCTGTTTTACTTTCTTACGATAGTTGTGATCAGCGCCCTGTTAGGGCTGTTTTTTGCGCGGGATTTCGCGACCGGCGTAGTGCTGGGTCAAATGGGCGCCATAGTCGTTTGCCTGGGCTTGTCGTTTCTGGTGTTGTTCAAAAAGAACAAGCTCCGCAGCGCGGGCCCGTTGGTTATCGCCTTGCTTTCCGGCGTTGGAGCATATCTTCTGGGTGGCTTTCTGGGATTGGCGGCAACTGCCTATCTGACGACACTGGAACCCGAGCAGTAAACATTTGCAGACTGCAGCATAACCAGGAGTCGCAACAGCAAGTTGCGAAGGTTCTTCAACCACCCCGTCTGTCGGTGCGCAAGGCGCGCTGGCTGCGTTCGAGGCGCTTCAGGTATTCGCTGAGCATGGGTTTGCGATGCACCGCCACGCCGGTTCCCAGCACATCGATGACCACCAGGTGAGCTATGCGTGATGAGACCGGGGCGAACGCCTGGTGTTCTTCACGCACGTTGACGTAAATCGGGATGCTGCACATATCTATGAGCGGGGTGTCTTTCGGGGCCAGGCCGATTACCGTGGCGCCGGCTTCCATGGCGAGTTTGACGCTTTCGAGCAACGCCACAGTCTGGCCGGACTGGGAGATCGCAATCACCACGTCGCGCTCGTCGAGCGAAATCGCCGACATGTGCTGGATATGCGGGTCGGTGTAAGCCGCGGTGACGAGTTGCAGGCGGAAGAACTTGTGCTGGGCATCGGCGGCGACCGAACCCGAGGCGCCGAAGCCGTAGAATTCGACCCGGCGGGCGCGGATGATGGTGTCGATGGCGAGCTCAAGCGCTTCCGGGTCGAGGTCGTCGCGTACGTCGAGCAGCGAGCCGACCGTGCTGTCGAAGACCTTGTTTCGCAAGTCCTGGACCGTATCCTTGTCGTCCACGGCGAATTGTGTGTAAACATCGCCGAGCCCGGCCTGCTGGGCGAGTTGCACCTTGAAAGCCTGAAAGCCGTTGCAGCCGACCGCGCGGCAGAAGCGGATGACCGTGGGGTCGCTCACCCCCGCGTGTTCGGCCAGGTCGACGACGCGCATGGCGAGCACGTCGTTTACGTGTTCGAGCACATAATTGGCCACCTTGGCTTCGGATTTGCGCAACTGCCGCCGGGAGTCGGCGATGCGCCGGATCAGGTTGGGCGATTCCATGTGCTGGGCCATCGGGCGAGAATCGGTACAATGCTACTGCAAGCGGGGCGGCATAGCACATCCCGCGCCATAGCGGCACTTTGCGACAAGAGAGCGACAAGAGAGCGACAGGAGAGCGGAAGAAACATGTCGGAAGGGTATGCGACTGAACATCCGGGAGCGGACGCGGTAACAGTCCGCTTCGTCGACTCCATCACCGAGATCGGCCGTGATGCCTGGAATGGCCTTACCGGCACTCGAAATCCCTTCATGCGTTACGAGTTTCTCCATGCGCTGGAGCAAACCGGCTGCATCGGTCCGGGGAGCGGCTGGTTGCCGCGCCATCTGGCGCTTTACGACAACAAGGAGGAAATCTGCCACGCTATCGTGCCGCTGTATTACAAGACCAATAGCTGGGGCGAGTACGTTTTCGACTGGTCCTGGGCGAATGCGTATCAGCAGCACGGGCTGGCGTACTACCCGAAATTCGTCACCGCATCGCCTTTCACGCCTTCCGTCGGGCAGCGTCTGTTCGGCAATGCCGCCGAACACATGCCGCTGATCTGCGACCGAATCAGGCAGCGGGCCCTCGATGACAACATCTCATCCTGGCATGTGCTGTTCCCCACCAGGGAGGAATGCCGGATGCTGCGCGGGCAGGGCATGCATATCCGTCACGGCACCCAGTTCCAGTGGCGCAATCGGGGCTATCGCAGCTTCGACGACTTTCTCGATTCGCTCGCCTCGCGCAAACGCAAGAATCTGCGCAAGGAGCGCCGGCGCGTGCGCGATCAGGATATCGAATTCAGCGTGACCGAAGGCGCCGACATCGGCGAAGCGCAATGGGCGGACTTTTTTCTGTATTACCAGACCACCTATCTGCAACGCGGCATGCAGGGCTATCTGAATCTGGAGTTCTTTCACGAAGTCGCCGAGACCATGCCCGAGCAGCTATTGCTGATCAGCGCCCGACTCTCGGGCCGCGACATCGCCGCGGCGCTGTTCTTCCGCAGCGACGAGACCCTATTCGGCCGCTACTGGGGGTGCCGCGAGGAACGCGAATTCCTGCACTTCGAGACCTGCTATTACCAGGGGCTCGATTACGCCATTGCCAATGGTCTGCAATCGTTCGACTCGGGCGCCCAGGGAGAACACAAGATCCAGCGCGGATTCGAACCCGTGACCACCTGGTCCGCGCATTGGCTGGCGGAACCGGACTTCGACCGCGCCATCGGCCGCTTCGTGGAGCAGGAAAGAGCCCATATCGAGGCCTACCAGCGGGCGGCGCGATCCTTGCTGCCTTATCGGGACGATAGCTGATCGGCCTCTGAATTCATCCGCCAGACGAGCAACTGGTTGTTGGCGGGCATGGCATTGTCTTCCACCAGCGACAGTCCCGCACTTTCCGCCAGGCCGTTGACCCATTCGAAATCGCGTATGCCGCTGACCGGGTCGCGCTGTTTCAGCCAGCGGTCGAACTGGGCATTGCTCTCGGACGTGTAGGCATTGCGATAACGGAAAGGGCCGTAGACCAGCAACAGGCCGCCCGGTTCGGTATGGGGCCCGAGGTGCCGGAAGAAGTTCTCCACCGAAGGCGCGCCGACGATATGCAGCACGTTCGCGCAGAAGAGCGCATCGAAACCGCCGCGGCCCCAGTCAGCTTCGTCGATATCGAGCGCGATCGGCTCAGGCAGGCCCGCCCGCGTGATACGGGGTCGTAGCAAGGGCAGATTTTCCCGGGTGTCGCTCGCCTGCCAGTTCAGCCCGGGGAAGTGCGTGGCAAGAAATTCCGCGTGCTGGCCGGTGCCCGCGCCGATTTCCAACAGTGAACCGGCGCCGTCGAGATGCCGTTGCAGGACGGAAAGAATCGGACGTTTGTTGTTTTCGCAAGCCTGACTGAAAGGCAGGGCGTCCATGTCCATGTGGCTCAGGGTAGGCGTTTACGCAGGAACACCAGGCGCTCGGCCGTGGATTCCGCGGCGCTGTATTGATAGCCGTTTTCGTTGAATTTCTTCAGGGTGTGAGGCGCGTTGACGCGATTCCGGATAATCCAGGCGGCCATTTCTCCCCTGGCCCGCTTCGCCATGAAACTGAGCACACGATATTCGCCGCGGTTGGTCTGGTCCTTGAACACCGGTGTGACGACCTTGGCCTCGAGCGCTTCATCGCTGATCGACTGGAAATATTCGTTGGAAGCCAGATTCACCAGCAACTTTCGCTTTTGCGGCTGGGCGGCCAGATCCTCGTTCAGCGAATCGGCAAGCCGCGCTCCCCAGAAATCGTACAGTCCGGAATGCCCGTCGACCGAAACCTGCCGGCCCATTTCCAGGCGGTAGGGCTGGATCAGGTCGAGCGGGCGCAAGATGCCGTACAGTCCCGACAGGATGCGCAGATGTTTCTGCGCGAAATTCAGCTCGGCAGTGCCGAACTGCTCGGCGCGCAGGCCGAGATAGACGTCGCCGCGAAAAGCAAAGACCGCCTGGCGCGCATTGCGCAGGCTGAAAGGCGCTTCCCATGAGGCGTAGCGCTGCCAGTTGAGTTCGGCGAGGTCGGGGTTGATGTCCATCAGCGCGGACAGATCGTCCGGGTCGAAGGTCTTCATATGTTCGACCAGGCGCGCGGCATCGTCCAGAAACCGGGGCTGGGAGAACTTGCGGGTCCGCACCCGGCTTTCAAAGTCGAGGGATTTGGCGGGCGAAACTACGGTCAGCATGGCGAGCGGCTCTCTTTCATGTGTCGGTAATGCCGGACAATGATACACGAGCCGGCGCATCTAGCGGCAAAGTGTGCGGTTTCGCACACGGTCTTGTAGGGGCGAGGCATGCCTCGCCCGGGGGCGTTGCACGGAATCTGGGCCATCCACGGGCGAGGCATGCCTCGCCCCTACGGTCTCATATGTATTTGAACCTGCACACAAAGCGCTGTGCGCGCGCAGAGTGCTGAGTTAAGCTTTACCGGCTACCGGGATGGACGGATGATCGAGCGGCTGCAACGAATCGCCAGGAATATTCAACGTTTGCGCTGGATCTTGTTCCTGCTCGCACCGGCGTCCGCCGTCCTGGTTCTTGCCAGCGTCATCGACAACCCCTGGCTGGCCGATGACCGCTGGATGATGCCGGGCGTGGTGGCCTTGTGCTGGTCGCTTGTGCTGCTCAGCGTCGGCAGATTGTTTGAATCGGTCCCGCCGCCGGCCACGCGCGAAATGTCATGGTTCAGGCGGCTCAAACGTAGCATGGAGCGTGGACTGCTGTGGCTGCTCGGCGCGGCGATGCTCGGGCTGACCGGCGCCGTGCTGCTGCTGAGCTGGCAATTGCTGCGTTTATGGATGACGTCATGACCGATCGAAGCGCCGCCGTAATCTCCGCGATCGACGCCTTCAGCGAAAGAATGGGGCGCATCATCTGCTGGCTGGTAGTAATCGAAGTACTCGTCGTTGTCGTGATCGTATTGCTGCGATATCTGTTCAGCATCGGACACATCGGGCTGCAGGAATCGGTCATGTACATCAATTCGGCCCTGTTCGCTTTCGGCGCGACTTACACCTTGAAGGCCCAGGGCCATGTGCGGGTGGATTTCTTCTACAACCGGCTTGCCGGCAAGGCCCAGGCACTGGTCGACATGCTCGGCGCCGTGCTTTTTCTCGGCGTCACCGGCGTGTTCATTATCTGGTCGAGCTGGGACTACGTCGCCTTGTCCTGGAGCAGCTTCGAGGGCTCGGCCGAGTCGAGCGGCCTTCCCATCGTCTTTCTGCTGAAAACGCTGATCCCGGTGCTCGCCGGCCTGCTCCTGCTGCAAGGCGTCGCCGAGTTTCTCAGGGCGCTTGAGAAATTCCGCAAATGACGCATTACGGCGAGGCCTGTAGGGGCGAGGCATGCCTTGCCCGCGGGTGGCCTCGATCTCGAACTACACCCGCGGGCGACGCATGCGTCGCCCCTACGAATTCCTCATGATCGAGCTGTTGCCTCTTTTGTTGTTCCTGGTCGTCTGCCTGTTCCTGCTGGCGGGCTACCCCGTTGCGTTTACACTTGCGGGCGTTTCCCTGCTGTTCGCGTACCTGGGCATGGCCGCGGGCGTATTCGACGGCGCCTTTCTCGATCTGATCCCGAACCGCATCTACGGCATCTTCGTCAATCAGAACCTGTATGCGGTGCCCATGTTCGTTTTCATGGGCACGATGCTGGAAAAATCCCGCATCGCCGAGGAATTGCTGGAAAATATGGAAGCCGCATTCGCCGGCCTGCCCGGCGGGCTCGGCATTTCCGTGGTGCTCGTGGGAATGTTGCTCGCGGCCAGCACCGGCATCGTCGGCGCCACCGTCGTGACCATGGGAATCCTCTCGTTGCCTTCCATGCTCAAGGCCGGTTACCGCCCTTCGCTGGCCGGCGGCACGATCTGCGCGACGGGCACGCTCGGCCAGATCATCCCACCTTCGATTTGCCTGATCCTGCTCGGCGAAGTCATCAGTAATGCCTACCAGCAGTCACAACTCAATGCCGGCGCCTTCGCCCCGGACTTTGTCACCATCGGCGACCTGTTCGCCGGCGCGGTCGTGCCGGGCCTGTTGCTGGTTCTCGCCTATGCGATGTATGTGGGGATCGTCGCCCGCTTCGACCCGGATGCCGCGCCGCCCTTCAAGAGAGGCTCGCGGGAGGTCTCGGCGCGCAAGTTGTTGAGCGGCCTGTTGCCCCCCGTGGTACTGATGGTGGCGGTGCTCGGCTCGATCCTGTTCGGCCTGGCCACGCCGACCGAGGCCGCGGGAGTGGGCGCGGTCGGCGCCGCGCTGCTCGCGCTGGGCCGGCGCAAATTGAACATAGGCGTCCTGCGCGAGGTTTCGCTGGAAACAGTGCGCCTCACTTCGATGGCCTATCTGATCCTGATGGGCGCCACGATATTTTCGTCGGTCTTCCGTGGCTTCGGCGGCGAGCAACTGATCGAGGAAATCTTCACCGGCCTGCCCGGCGGCGTATTCTCCGCCACCCTGATCGTCATGCTGGTCATCTTCCTGCTCGGCTTCATTCTCGATTTCATCGAAATAACCTTCCTGGTCGTGCCCATGGTCGGGCCGGCGCTGCTCGGCATGGGAGTCGATCCGGTCTGGCTCGGCGTGATGATCTGCGTAAACCTGCAAACCTCCTTCCTCACCCCGCCTTTCGGCTTCTCCCTGTTCTACCTGCGCAGCGTGGCCCCGGACAGCCTGCCGACCGGCGCAATCTACCGCGGCGCGATACCTTTCGTACTCATGCAACTGGGAATATTACTGCTGCTGGCGCTACAGCCCGGCCTCGCCACCGCCCTGCCGGAACTGCTGCGGAATTGACCCCGAGCCTGCCTTATTTCTGCGTAGGTGGGGGTGGTTTTGGCGCGGCAGGCGTAGTCAGCCTGGTTGTCTTCAGCGCAACTTTTCCCTCCTTGGATTGCTTGATTTCTTTAATACCTTCCAGGATTTCATTTCCGATATCACGTGGTTTCATAATCAATTCCTTGATGTCAATTTGCCGGGAGGCGGCGGGCTTCGATGAAGGCTTCTTCGGCGATGTCGCGGTAGTTCATGACGCCTTCGCGGAAATCGCGCCATGACTCGTAGATGCGCCCGGTGGCGGGGTCGGCGGCCGCGAGTTCCTGTACTACTTCTTCGGAAATTCGCCGCAGTTCGATCAGCACGTCGTCGGGCAACTTGCGCAGTTGCACGCCGTGTTCTTCGACCAGGATGCGCAGCGCTTCGTTGTTTTTGGCGGTCAGTTCGTCGTGCAGCAACTGGTTCATCGCCTCGGTGGCGGTGAGCAGGATTTCCTGCAGGTCCGGCGGCAGGGCGTCGAAGGCGTCCTTGTTGATTACGGTTTCGAGGGTGGAGCCGGGCTCGTGCCAGCCGGGGTAATAGTAGTAATCCGCCACGGTGTGATAGCCCGCGGCGAGGTCGTTGTAGGGGCTGATGAACTCGGTGGCGTCGAGTACGCCGGTTTGCAAGGCGTTGAAGACGTCGCTGACCTGCATCGTCACTGGAGTTCCGCCCGCGCGGCGGAAAACTTCGCCGCCGAGGCTGGGGATGCGCATCTTCAGGCCCTGCATGTCCTCGAGCGAATTGATCTCCCGGTTGAACCAGCCGAACATCTGGGTGCCTGAATTGCCGCCGCGCACGGGAATCAGCCCGAAGGGCTCGTACAGCTCGCGCCACAACTCGTTGCCGCCGCCATAGGACAGCCAGGCGTCCTGCTCCGACCCGGTGAGGCCGAAGGGGATGCTGGAGAAAAACGGCGTGGCGGCGATCTTGCCTTGCCAGTAGTAGGCGCCGCTATGGCCCATTTCGGCCACGCCCTGGGAAACCGCGTCGAAAACCTCAAGGCCGCCGACCAATTCGTTCGCGCCGTAAACGCGGATCGTCAATCGACCGTTGGTCATGCGCGCGACGCGTTGGGAGAATAGTTCCGGCGAAGTTCCGACCGCGGGCAGGTTCTTTGGCCAGGAAGTGATCATCTTCCATTCGAAGACGGGCTGTTCCGGAGCAGGGGCGGCTGCGGCCGTCTCGGCCGGAGCGGCAGCTTCCCCGCAGGCGCCGAGCAGCGGCAACAGGGCGATCAGGTACAGAACGGGAGGGGTTCGCATAGCGCTTTCCGCGGGCTCAGGACCCGATGAGTGTCAGTTTGGCGTGGGACAAGGCCAGCCATTTGCTTCCGGCATCGTCGAAATTTACCTGTACGCGAACGTTTTCGCCATTACCTTCGCTTTGCAGCACGACTCCTTCGCCGAATTTGTTGTGCGCAACGCGCTGTCCGAGAGGCAATCCCCCCGGCTCCGGCCTGGGCACGGGCTTGGGCGCACGCGGGATATTGGCCGACCAGCGCGGCTGTCGGACCTGCGCGCGCAGCCGCAGGTTTTCGACAAGCTCACCGGGAATTTCGCTGACGAAGCGGGACGCCATGCTCAGGTTGACCTGACCATGCAGGCGCCGCGACTCGGCATAAGTCAGATACAGCTTTTTCCGGGCCCGGGTGATGCCGACGTAGCAGAGCCGGCGCTCCTCTTCCAGGCCGTTGGGGTCTTCCATCGACATGCGATGCGGAAACAGGCCTTCTTCCATGCCCGCCAGGAAAACCAGCGGAAACTCCAGGCCCTTGGCTGAATGTAGCGTCATCATTTGCACCGCGTCGCTGTCTTCCCCCGCCTGGGCGTCGCCGGCATCGAGCGCGGCCTGATCGAGAAAGGCCGCCAATGGATTCCGCTGTTCGGCCTCGTCCAATTCCACCATGCCGGCAAAACCTCCCGCGGCATTGACCAGTTCTTCCAGGTTTTCGAGCCGGTTCTGAGCGATTTCGCCGCCTTCCTTCTCGTGATGTTCGAGCAGGCCGCTGTTCTCGATCACGAATTGAACCTGTTCGGCCAACTCCTGCTTTTCGGATTCGCCCTGAAGGGCATCGATCAATTGCAGGAAACGCAGAACGGCGGCCGCTGCGCGACCGCTGAGAACGTCCCCGTTCACGCAATTGACGGCAGCCGCCCACAACGAGATCTGCTCTCGGCGCGCCACCTGCCGGATAAGGTCGAGAGTCCGATCGCCGATGCCGCGAGTCGGCACGTTGATTACCCGCTCCAGCGCAGCGTCGTCATTGCGGTTGACCAGCAGGCGCAGGTAGGCGAGCGCGTTCCTGATTTCCAGCCGCTCGTAAAATCGCAGCCCGCCGTAAATACGGTATGGAATGTTGACCCGCAGCAGCGCGTCTTCGAGTTCACGCGACTGTGCGTTCGAGCGATACAGCACCGCCGCATCGGCGTAGCGCTCGCCCTGGCCGAACCAGGATTCGATGCGTTCGGCGATGAATCGCGCCTCGTCCTGTTCGTTGAAAGCGTCGTACAGGCTGACCAGTTCGCCGTCGCCGGCGTCGGTCCACAGTGTTTTACCGAGGCGACCGCGATTATGGGAAATGAGCCGATTGGCCGCGTTCAGAATATTGGAAGTCGAACGGTAATTCCGCTCCAGCCGCAGCAGATGCGCACCGGGGAAGTCGCTCTGGAACTGCTGGATGTATTCGACCTTGGCGCCGCGCCAGCCATAGATCGACTGGTCGTCGTCGCCGACCACGGTGACGCGCCCCTGGTCTCCGGCCAGCACCCGGACCCAGGCGTACTGAATCGAATTGCAGTCCTGGAACTCATCTACCAGAACGTTGCGGAAACGGTTCTGGTAGTGCGCCAGCAATTGCGGGTTGTTGAGCCAGAGTTCATGGGCGCGCAACAGCAATTCGGCGAAATCCACCATGCCGCCGCGCTCGCAAGTGGCCTGATAAGCCTCGTACAACTCCAGCACGTTCCGCGACCGCGCGTCCTGCCCCGACTCGATGTTATTGGGCCGCAATCCTTCCTCTTTCCAGGAATTGATCGCCCACTGGCATCTTCGCGGCGGCCAGCGCGAGTCGTCGATATGCATGTCCCGGGAAAGCCGCTTGATCATGCGCAACTGGTCGTCGCTGTCGATAACCGTAAACCCGTCCGGAAATCCGGCTTCTTGCCGATGCGTCATCAGCAGCCGGCGCGCCAGCGCGTGGAAAGTCCCGATCCACATCCCCCGCAACAGGCCGGCGGCAACTTCTCCCCCGTTACCGCCCAGCCCTTCAGCCAACAAAGCCTCGACGCGCTCGCGCATCTCCCGCGCCGCCTTGTTGGTAAAAGTTACCGCCAGCAATTCAAAAGGCGAAGACTGACCCGTCGCCAGTAACCAGCCAATGCGATGCACCAGCACCCGGGTCTTCCCGCTGCCCGCGCCGGCCAGCACCAGCAGGTTCTGAGCCTCACTGGTTACGGCTTCACGTTGCTGCTCGTTGAGGGGATCGAGAATAGGGGCGGAGTCCATGCGCCAATTCTAGCAGCGCTCTGCGTGCACTGCTTAATCTGGTAGACTTTCGCGCCGCAGTTCGACTATTGGCCGGAGACCAGCATGCCCAGGAATCCCGACGCGTTTCCCTTTCAGTGGGACGATCCGTTCCTCATCGAAGAGCAATTGAGCGAAGAGGAGCGCATGGTGCGCGACACCGTGCGCCAATACGCGCAGGGAAAACTGCTGCCGCGGGTGCGAGAAGCCTATCGCAAGGAGGAAACCGACCCCGGGATTTTCCGTGAAATGGGCGAATTGGGCCTGCTCGGCTGCATGATCGAAGGAAATGGCTGCGCCGGTATGAATTATGTCTGCTACGGGCTCGTGGCCCAGGAAGTCGAAGCCGTCGATTCCGGTTATCGCTCGATGATGTCCGTGCAATCGAGCCTCGTCATGCATCCCATCAACACCTTCGGCACTGAGGCGCAGAAACAGAAATACCTGCCCGGCCTGGCCCGCGGCGAACTCATCGGCTGCTTCGGCCTGACCGAACCCGACCACGGCTCCGACGCCGGCGGCATGCTTACCCGGGCGCGCAGCGTCGACGGCGGTTACCAGTTGACCGGCGCCAAGAACTGGATCAGCAATTCTCCCATTTCCGACGTATTCATCGTCTGGGCCAAGGACGACGAAGGCGTGATCCGCGGATTCATTCTCGACAAGGGCATGCCCGGCCTGAGCGCACCAAAGATCGAAGGCAAGCTCGCCCTGCGCGCCTCCATTACCGGCGAGATCGTCATGGACGAAGTATTCGTTCCCGAAGAAAACCTGCTGCCCGGCGCGCGCGGGCTCGGCGGCCCCTTCAGTTGCCTCAATTCCGCCCGCCTCGGCATTGCCTGGGGCGCGCTCGGCGCGGCGCGGACCTGCTGGCATACCGCCTTGCAATACACTCTCGACCGCAAGCAGTTCGGCCGGCCCCTGGCGGCGAACCAGCTCATCCAGAAGAAACTCGCGCAGATGCAGACCGACATCGGCATCGGCCTGCAAGGCTGCCTGCGCGCCTGCCGTCTGCGCGATGAAGGCAAACTCGCCGCGCCGCTGATCTCGTTGCTCAAGCGCAACTCCTGCCTGAAGGCGCTGGACACCGCCAGGGAGGCCCGTGACATGCTCGGCGGCAACGGTATTTCCGACGAATTCCCGGTGATGCGCCACGCGCAGAATCTGGAAGTCGTCAACACCTACGAAGGCACCCAGGACATCCACGCCCTGATCCTCGGCCGCGCCCAGACCGGTATTCAAGCGTTTACCGGGGCGTGAACGGATTTTCGCAACTGTACGTGAGACTGTAGTATCTATGTTTGCAAGTGTTCTGGTGTACGGATAGCAAAAGGCTCCGACAGCTAGTTGATTAGGGGATGTGATCGCGGGCTGGTTGCATTGGTCAGGCGTTTGCATCATCCCGCGACATGGGCCGGTTTGGGCATGTGAGCTGCCTGCCAGGGTTTTCCTTCCCGTACGATGGCATTCGCGATCAGCACCATCTTTCGCATGGCCGCGGTGACCGCGACTTTGCCGGGTTTGCCCTTTTGTTTGAATCGCAGGTGTCGCTCCCGCATGACGGGATTCCAGCGGATTGCAGCTAGCGTTGGCATGTACAGCAGCGTGCGTGCGCGTTTGCGGCCGCCGCGGATGGACCGTTTCCCGTGCCTGTTGCCGGAGTCGTCGGCCATGGGCGCCAAGCCCAACAGGCTTCCCGCCTCGCGGGTGCTGAGTCTACCCAGTTCGGGCACCTGTACCAGCAGCCCGATAGCGGTAGGGCGGCCAATGCCCGGGATTGATTCCAGCAGCGCCACGTTTCGGGTCAACTCGGCGTCGGCCGTCACCAGCCGTTCCAGTTCCTGGTCCAAGCGTTCGGTCTGCTGCATGGCGCGGGTAATGTCCTTCTCGATCTCGCGACGAACCAGACGGTTCCGGGTGTGCTCCCGCCTGCCTTTCAGCACGGTGAGCGACTTCGTCACCGCCTCGCGCGCGCTACGCAACTCGTCCAGATCTTTCTCCTGTCGGGTACGCGCCGGCGTCCCTTTCAGGTCGTCCGCCAGCGCCCGGCCCATCTTCGCCAGCGCCAGCGCGTCCGCCCGGTCCGTCTTCGCAACCGAACCCAGCGCTTCGGCAAAGCGCTTGCCTCGCTGGGGGTTGATCCGCGACAACGGCAGCCGATCGACCAACATATCCTCCAACAGTACGTGGTAGGAACCGGTGGACTCGTATACCACTCGCTCGACGCGGGGGCAGGCCCAGGTGCGAAACGCGCGAACGCCTTCCCTGGTATTCGGGAACTGGGCCTCGCGTCCGCTGGGGAGTTCACGCACGTCAAGATGACGCTTGGAAACGTCGATGCCGACCGTGCAAGGGCCGGGGTCGTCTTTTGGATGTGTACATCTTGCGCTATGCTTCTTCATGCTTTCCAGTCTCCTATCCTTGTTTGCGGTCTTGATCCGCGTATCTATTCAGGTTTGATTGGAAAGGCGGTGGTCCCACTCTACGATTCGCATTTCATGCGAGGGGCGATACGGGTTCGCCACCGCCTGCCGACGGCCCACCGGTGGGCCGTCGGCAGCACTATTTAAACAAACAAGGGGCGAGGCATGCCTCGCCCGAGAACGGCCCCGAAACCATGCAACACCCGCGGGCGAGGCATGCCTCGCCCCTACATGCTGAGGGCGGACAGCAGCTTGTAACAACGATGGTGGGTTGTTAGTGTAAGCCGTAAAATCTGCAAATCACGATCAGGAAAAAGCTATGGGCGCATTGATCCGGTTGCTATTGGTGCTGCTGACCGCGCTGCCGGGCCTGGCCGCCGGGCAGGAACTCGAACCGGCGGACCCGGCTTCCGTCGGCATGGACGCGGCGAAGCTGGAACTGGTTACCGAACGGCTGCAACAACACATCGATGACGGCGATATACCCGGCGTGACGGCGGCCGTTGCGCGCGACGGCAAGCTGGTCTATTTCGAGTCGCTCGGCGAGTACGACCTCGAAAACGGCAAGGCCATGCGGCCGGACACCCTGTTCCGCATCTATTCGATGACGCGGCAGATCACCAGCATCGCGGTGTTGCAGCAATACGAACAGGGCAAATTCGAATTCGACGACCCGATTTCGATGTATCTGCCGGATTTCGCCGGTCAGCGCGTGCTGCTCGACCCGAACAGCACCGACATCAGCCAGACTCGTGAGCGGGTCGGCGACATCACCGTGGCGCACCTGCTCACGCACACCTCAGGGCTCGGGTCTCGCAGTTCCGCGCTCTATCGCGAGCAGAACGTGCGCGACAAATCGATCAGCCTCGATGAAATGACCGGCAACGCCGCGCGCGTTCCGCTTTTTCACGATCCAGGCACGGCATTCCGCTACGGCATTCACGCCACCATCCTCGGCAAGCTGGTGGAGGTCTGGTCGGGTCAGCCATACGATGAGTATCTGCAGGAACACCTGCTCGAGCCCCTCGGCATGGACAGCACCATGTTCTGGGCCGAAGACGCCGACGCCGAACGGCTGGCGGTAGTCTATCGGCCCGCGGACGGCCGCCTGAATCCCTACCGGATCGAGCAGGTTTCATGGACTACGCGGCCGCCGCTGATCGAAGGCGGCGTCGGCCTGCTTTCCACCGTGCCCGACTTCATGCGCTTCAGCCAAATGATATTGAACCGGGGCGAACTCGGCGGCGCGCGAGTGCTGCAAAGCGAAACCACCGAGCTGATCTATCAAAATGCCGTGCCCGACGCGGCCATGCCCATCGGCGAGAGCGGCTACTGGCTCGGTTCGGGCTGGACCCTGGGCGGCTTCAACCTGGTCATGGATGCGAGCGCCTACAATTTCCCCGTCAGCAACGGCGTGATCTGGTGGGACGGCTCGGCCGCCACGCGCCACTTCATCGATCCCAACGAAAACACGGTCATGGTGATCATGAGCCAGGTCTCGCCGTCCGGCGGTGGCGGCTTTCGCGAGAATTTCAGAATCCTGGTCGATGAAGCCATCGTCGAGCGCAGAAACTGAATGTCAGCCGGCAAGAGCGACGGCCGGGTCGATGAATACCTGGCGAAACACGAGCAATGGCGCGAGCAGTTCCTAGCGTTCCGTGAAGTGCTGCTGGCCGCCGGGCTGTCCGAAGACATCAAGTGGGGAATCCCCGCCTACCTCAGCGACGGGAAGAACCTTATCGGCTTCGCCGGCTTCAAGCAGCATTGCGCGCTCTGGTTTCACCAGGGCGTTTTCCTGAAAGACGCAGCCGGCAAGTTGACCAACGCCCAGGAAGGCAAAACCCAGGCCATGCGGCAATGGAAGTTTGCCCACGGCGAGACAGTCCCGCGCGAGCTATTGCGCGAATACGCGCTGGAAGCGATCGAAAATCGCAAGGCGGGCAAGAAGGTCAAACCCGTTTCACGGCAATTGCAGGTCCCGGAAGAACTCAAAAACGCCATGAGCAGCGATGCGGAGTTGCGGAAAGCCTTTATCGGCCTGACCCCCGGACGGCAAGTGGAGTATGCCGATCACATCGGCGGCGCCAAGCAGGAAAAGACGCGCCTGGCGCGTCTGGAAAAAGCCCGCCCGCTGATCCTGGCCGGCGGCGGCCTGCACGACAAGTACCGAAGCTGATTATCCGGCAGGAATCGCCTCTTTGCCGAAACGCTCGATCGCTTCGAGCGTCGCGCGCACATCGGCCCAGGTCGTCGAGTGGTTGATGACGCAAAGTCGCAGTGCGAACTTCCCGTGCAGCATCGTTGACGAAATAAAGGCGAGGTCGTCCCAGAACAAGTGGGCGAGAACCGTTCTGTTGACGTCTTCGATGGCTTTCTCGTCCAGACTTCGGTCGCCGGGATTGACCCGGCAGCAAACGATGCCCAGCTTCGCCGAATTCAGGCACTCCAGCACAGGGCTGGCCGCGATGTACTCTTCGGCCTGCTCCGCCAGTTCTATCCCGTTCATGACGGCTTCTCGGAACGCGGCCATGCCGAAAGTCTGGATCGACATCCACACCTTCAGGGCCTTGAACCCGCGGCTCAATTGCAGGCCCCGATCCGTGATATTGGGGTGGTTCTTGCCCCATACCGTGTCCTGCAGAATGTCGGGACGAACCGCGAACGGGCGCTCCAGGGTTGCCGCGTCCCTGACCAGCAGGCACCCGGCCTCGTAAGGCTGGAACAGCCATTTGTGCGCGTCCAGCCCGATCGAGTCGGCGCGTTCGATGCCGGCCATGAGCTGCTTGCCGCGCTCGGTAACCATGGCGAACCCGCCATACGCGGCGTCTACGTGCAGCCAGACGTTTTCGGCCTCGCAATAGTCAGCCAGTTCGGCAAGCGGGTCGATAGACCCCGTGCCGACGGTGCCGGCATTGGCGGCCACCGCAATGGGGTTGAATCCCGCGGCGCGGTCTTCGGCGACGATGCGCGCGAGTTCCGACATGTCCATGCAAAATTCCGCATCGGTGGAAATCAGGCGGATGCATTCCGGCCGCACGCCGATAATCATCGCGGCGCGCTTGAACGCGCTGTGACTTTGATCGCTCATGTAAACGGTCATGCGGTCGGGATGGCCCGCCGCTTCCCGCGCGGCGACAAAGGCGTCGACGCTTGCCGCCGAACCGCCGCTGGTGAACAGCCCGCCGGCGCTTTCCGGATAGCCGATCCAGCGTCTGAACCAGTCCACCACCACAAGCTCGAGCTGGCTGGGCCCGCTGGCGACCAGCTAGGTGCAGGTATTGACGTTGAAGCCGGCGGCCATGAAATCGGCCACTACACTGGGCCAGGTAGGCTCCGAGGGAACGAATCCGAAACAACGCGGATGATCCAGCCGCATGGCGACCGGCAGAATATCGCGCGCCGCCATTTCGAGGACTTCTCGCGCCGGTTGACCTTCTTCGGGTGGATCCTTGAGCAACAGTTCTTCCAGGACCTCGCGAAAATCTCCTTCCCAGGCATTCTGCTTCGGTAATTCTTCTATACGTTCGACCAGCAATTCCGCTGCGCGGTTGGCGAGCGCGATCTTCTCGGCCGGCGTCATGGCGAAACTGGAATTTGTCGCTTCGGTCATATCGACTCCTTATTGCGAGGGAATATATCAGCATTGCCATGGAATGGTGTAATTCCGAAATATTTCCAATAAAATCCGCAGCTTTACGGAATACGAGCCGGGGCGGGAGAAGCAATTGAGCAGCAGGAGAAGCAATTGAGCAGTGGAATAACCGGATTCGGCGCTTACATTCCACAGGCGCGGCTGCAACGGGCGGTCATCGCCGAGGCGAACGCCTGGTTCGACGCCGGCCTCAAGTCCCTCGGGCGCGGGCAGCGCAGCATGTGCAACTGGGATGAAGACGCCATCACCATGGGTGCCGAAGCGGCGGCCGATTGTCTCGCCGGATTCGACGGCTACGCGCCGGATAGCCTCTATTTCGCATCGACTACCTTCCCCTTCCTCGACCGGCAGAATTCAGTCGTGCTCACTGAGGCCCTCGATCTGCCGCGGCAGGTGCAGGCCATGGATGTAAGCGCATCCCAGCGCGCCGCGACCTCCGCATTGCTGGCATTGCTGCAAGGCGAGCGCGGCGGCATGGTGGTGGCATCGGAACATCGCCGCGCCAAGGCCGGCTCCCGCGCCGAGATGCTCTGGGGCGACGCGGCGGCCGCTGTAGCAACCGGCGGCGGCCCGGTGCTTGCCGAATTCCTCGGCGGCGAAAGCCTGGCCACCGATTTCGTCGATCACTATCGCGGCGGCGAATTCGACTACGACTGGGAAGAACGCTGGATCCGCGACGAAGGCTATCTGAAGATCGTGCCGGAAGCGGTCAATCGCCTGCTCGGGAATTGCCAGGTGGAAGCCGGCGACATCACACATTTCATCCTGCCGACGGATCAGGCGCGCACCCCGCCGGCGGTGGCAAAGCGGCTGGGAATCGACGCCTGCGCCATCGTCGACAACCAGGCCGCGACCGTTGGCGTGGCGGGAGCGGCGCAACCGCTGTTGCTGCTGGCGAAAACGCTGGAATCGGCCAAACCGGGCGATCTCATATTACTCACCGGATTCGGACAAGGCTGCGACGCCTTGCTGTTCCGCGCCACCGATGCAGTCAGCGGCTTCAAGCCCGCAAGAGGCGTTGCCGGAGCGCTGGCGGCGGGCCGCGAGGAAACGAATTACGCAAAATTCCTGGCGTTCAACAATCTGATCGAGCGGGACATCGGCAAACGCGGCGAAACCGACAAGCAAACCTATCTTTCCGGCTACAATCGCCGGCGGGACCTGGTGACTTCCTTCACCGGCGGTAAATGCCGGGAATGCGGCACGGTGCAGATTCCACGCGAGAAGTATTGCGTGGATCCCGACTGCAACGCCCTCGACAGCCAGGACAGCTATTCCTTTGCCGACAAGCAAGGCGTAGTCTTGACCTGGACGGCCGACCGCCTGACTTTCGACTGGAGCCCGCCGGCGTATTTCGGCATGGTGCAATTCGACGGCGGCGGCAAGTTGATGATGGATTTCACTGAAGTGCGCGAGGGCGGCATCGACTCGGGCTCAAGGATTTCGGTACATTTCCGCGTGCGGCAATTCGACCCGCAACGCGGATTCAGAAAGTATTTCTGGAAGGCGCGAATCCTGGATTGATATCAAACGCCCGCATCGCGGGCGCAAGCAGACAGCGAGGCAAGCACAGTGGCTGAAGGCATAAAAGACAAGGTCGTAATTCTTGGTATGGGCTGCAGCAAGTTCGGCGAACGCTGGGACGCCAGCCCGTCGGACCTGATGGTCGAGGCGTTCGAGGAATGTCTGACCGACGCAGGCATCGAACGCGGCGAAATCGAGGCGGCCTGGTTCGGAGCGGGCATCGACGCGTTTCACGTTGGGGCAAGCGCCATGCCCATGGCCATCGCCTTGCGCCTGAACTACATCCCGGTGACCAAGGTGGAGAACATGTGCGCCACCGGCACCGAGGCTTTTCGCGGCGCGGTTTATGCCGTCGCCTCGGGCGCCTGCGACATCGCGCTCGCGCTGGGCGTGGAAAAACTCAAGGACACCGGCTATGGCGGCCTGCCGCAACGCTCGAGGGGAGTGGAGAACGACATGTATTGGCCGAACTTGTCCGCTCCCGGCGCGTTCGCGCAACTGGCGACCGGTTATCGCGCGCGGCACCGGCTCAACCAGCAGGATCTGAAGCGCGCCATGGCCCATGTCTCGGTCAAGAGCCACGCCAACGGCGCCAAGAATCCCAAGGCTCATCTGCGCAGGGAAATCACCGAGCAACAGGCGATCGATGCGCCATTCATCGCCGAACCCATCGGACTGTACGATTGCTGCGGTGTCAGCGACGGTTCCGCCTGCGCCATCGTCACGACTCCGGAAATCGCCCGCAGCCTCGGCAAGGAACACCTGGTTTCGGTCAAGGCTCTGCAATTGGCGGTTTCCAACGGCACCGAGTCCAGCCATGAAAGCTGGGACGGCTCCTATCTCAAGACCACACGCATCGCCGCGCAACGCGCCTACGACGAAGCCGGCGTGCGCAAGCCGGCGCAGGAAATCAGCATGACCGAAGTGCATGACTGTTTTTCGATCACCGAACTGGTGACCATGGAAGATCTGCAACTTGCCGAGGAAGGCAAGGGCGTTACCGCGGTGCTCGACGGCAACTTCGACGCCGAAGGCAAGCTCCCTTGCCAGATCGACGGTGGCCTGAAGTGCTTCGGCCACCCGATCGGCGCTTCCGGCCTGCGCATGATTTACGAGAACTATCTGCAATTGCAGGACCGGGCCGGGCCGCGGCAACTGGCGGACCCGAAACTGGGTCTGAACCACAATCTCGGCGGCTTCCCGCACCAGAACATCTGCAGCATCTCCATGATCGGGCACTTGTAAAATCGGGTCCCGGTGAGTTCCGACCCCGTCGCGCATACGGAAACAGGGCATGCGGTCGCCTCGCGACTGCATGGCGAGTTGCACGGGCAGCTCGGGCTCGCACTGCGGCAGATTCGGAGCTTTTGCGAAAAAAACGGCAAGTTCGACCCTTCCCTGCTCGACCGGCATCAACAGACAAGTTACGAACAGGCGCTGACGGCGGCCGAACTGAGCGCCGCCGGCGCCATGCTCGACTGGGCCGGGCAATTCCCGGGCGATGAACTCGTGCAGGGAATCGCGCTCGGTTTCACCGCCGAAAGCTGCCGCGAATCGCTTGACCGGCTGGGCCTTCGCGCCGCGGAACTTGGGCTTGGCGCCGGCAGCCTGTCGGCCCTGGCCCAGCGGCAAGACCTGCGCGAGTTCCTGGATACGAATCTGTCCGCGGAGCGATGGGAAGCCCTCGGCCGGCGGATCTGCGAGGAACAGCGAACCCGGCTGCCTTCGTCCCTGCCGGAGGAAGTCGAAATCGTGCGCGGCAGTTTTCAGCGATTCGCCGATGAAGTCGTCGGGCCACAGGCTGAAGCAATCCATCGGCAGAATCTCGACATACCGGAAAGCATGATCTCGGCCGCCGCCGAACTCGGGTGCTTCGGCACAAGCATTCCGGAGCGATTTGGCGGCCTGCAGCCCGACGACAGTCCCGACAGCCTGGCGATGATCGTGGTGACCGAAGAACTGTCCCGCGGTTCGCTGGGCGCCGCGGGCAGCCTGATTACCCGGCCGGAAATCGCCGCCAGGGCGTTGCTGGCGGGCGGAACGGAGGAACAGCAGGCGACATGGCTGCCTTTGCTCGCTTCGGGCGAAAAGCTTTGCGCCATTTCGATTACCGAGCCGGATACCGGTTCGGATGTCGCCGCGGTGTCGCTGGCCGCGCGGCAGGTCGAAGGCGGCTGGCTACTTAATGGCAGCAAGACCTGGTGTACGTTCGCAGGTCGTTCGGAAGTGCTGGTGGTGCTGGCGCGAACCAGCCGGGATGCATCGCTCGGCCATCGCGGCCTGAGCCTGCTGCTGGTCGAAAAGCCCGCTTATGCGGGGCACGAATTTCGCCACGACCTGGAACAGGGAGGCAGTCTGACCGGGAAGGCAATCGCCACCCTGGGCTATCGCGGCATGCACTCCTACGACCTGTTTTTCGAGGATTACTTCGTGCCCGGGGAAAACCTCGTGGGTGGAGAAGGCGGCGAAGGCAAAGGTTTCTATTACACGATGGCGGGGTTTGCCGGCGGCCGCATCCAGACGGCGGCGCGGGCGAGCGGAGTGATGCAGGCGGCTTTCGAACAGGCGCTGCGTTACGCCGGTGAACGGCAGGTTTTCGGGCAGGCGCTTGCGGACTTTCAGCTCAGCCGGGTTAAACTCGCGCGCATGCTCGCCAGGCTGACCGCCTCGCGGCAATTCAGTTACGACGTCGCGCGGAGGCTCGACGCCGGCGGCGGGCAGATGGAAGCGAGCCTGGTGAAACTGTTCAGTTGCCGGGCGGCGGAATGGCTGACAAGGGAGGCGATGCAGTTGCACGGCGGCCTCGGCTACGCCGAAGAATCCATGGTCAGCCGGCTGTTCGTCGATGCGCGAGTGCTGTCCATTTTCGAAGGCGCCGAGGAGACATTGGCGCTGAAGGTCATCGCGCGGCAACTAATCGCCGAGGCCTGACGCGGGCGACGCATGCCTCGCCCGAATTGGAATTTTGCACGAAAGGGTGGTTTTAAATGCAGAAATTGTTACAGGACAAGGTGGTAGTGGTCACCGGCGCCGGTCGCGGCATCGGCCGCGGCATTGCCATGCTGGCAGCGGCCCATGGCGCCAAAGTCGTCGTCAACGACCTTGGCGGGACCGAGGACGGCAGCGGTGAGGACGCCGGGCCCGCGGCCGCCGTGGTCGACGAAATCAGGGCCGCCGGTGGTGAGGCCATCGCCAACGGCGCAAGCGTCGCGGACTGGGATGCGGCCCATGGCATCATCGCTGGCGCGGTCGATAATTTCGGCCGCATCGATTGTGTAATCAACAACGCCGGCAATCTGCGCGACGCGATTTTCCACAAGATGACCGAGGAGGACTTCGACGCCGTCGTCAATGTACATCTGAAAGGCACTTTCAACGTCAGCCGCGCCGCGGCGCCGCATTTCCGCGCCCAGACCAGCGGCTGCTTCGTCAACATGACATCCACTTCCGGGCTGATCGGAAACTTCGGCCAGGCCAATTATGCCGCCGCGAAACTCGGCATCGTCGGACTTTCCAAATCCATGGCGCTCGATATGGGCCGTTTCCGCGTGCGCTCGAATTGCATCGCGCCATTCGCCTGGAGCCGGCTTATCGGCACCATTCCCACCCGCACCGAGGAAGAACAGGCGCGCGTTAAGAAGATCCAGCAGATGACGCCCGACAAGATCGCGCCATTGGCCATCGCCTTGTGCAGCGATTCCGCGGCCGAAGTCACCGGGCAGATTTTCGGCGTGCGCAACAACGAGATTTTCCTGTTCAACCAGAATCGCCCGATCCGCTACGCCCATCAGGGCGAAGGCTGGACCGCCGAGCAGGTGCTCAAACGGGCCTTGCCCGCGTTCGCCGCCGATTTCACGCCGCTGGAGCGCTCCGGCGACGTGTTCCGCTGGGATCCGATGTGAAGCGGCGGACCATTCACCATGAGTTTCAATCCGGAAACCGAATCCATGCCATTTGACCCTCGCGGCCTGCTGACAAAGGAATTCCGCACGATCAGGCACACCTACTCCGCGAAGGACTGCATCCTCTACGCGCTCGGTGTCGGCATGGGAATGGACCCGCTGGATGAGGATTGCCTGCCGTTTCTGTACGAAGACGGCTTGAAAGTGCTGCCGAGCCAGGCGGTGATGATGGCGCATCCCGGTTTCTGGGCGAAGGAAGACGCGACCGGGCTCGACTGGGTCAAGGTGCTGCACGCCGGCCAGGAAATCATCCTGCACAAGCCGTTTCCGGCCTCGGGCACAGTCGAGGCGACGACCCGCGTCACCGAAGTGATCGACAAGGGCGACCGCATCGGTGCGTTGATCGTTTCCGACCGGGTAGTGCGCGATGTCGAGACCGGCGAAGACATCTCCACCCTTATCACCACGATACTTGCGCGTGGCGACGGCGGCTTCGGCGGCGAGCGCAAGCAGGCCGCGCGGACCGACACCGTTCCCGTCAGGGAGCCCGACGAAATCTGCGACCTGCCGACCTTGCGGCAGCAAGCGCTGCTCTACCGGCTGTCCGGGGACTACAATCCATTGCACGCCGTGCCCGGGATCGCCCACAACGCCGGTTTCCGCGAACCCATCCTGCACGGATTGTGTACGCTCGGCGTCGCCACCCATGCGCTGATGAAAATCTGTTGCGACTACGACCCGGACCGCTTCAGGCGAATGCGGCTGCGTTTTTCGGCGCCGGTTTATCCGGGCGATACGATACGCACGGAGATCTGGCGCGACGGCGATGAAGTGGCATTCCGCTGCAAGTCGCTGGAGCAGGACAAGATCGTCATCAACAACGGCTACTTGCTGACCGGTTGAATCCGGCCAATTTCGAGGAGAAAATTTCTTGCAGGAAATTCTGAAGGGCATGCGGGTAATCGAAGGCAGCGCTTTCATCGCGGCGCCTTCGGGCGGCATGACCCTGGCCCAGCTCGGCGCCGACGTCATTCGTTTCGACCTGATCGGCGGCGGCCTCGACTACCGCCGCTGGCCAGTCGACAGCAAGGGCAACAGCCTTTACTGGCATGGACTGAACAAGGGCAAACGATCCATCGCCATCGATTTCCGCCGGCCGGAAGGGCAGGAACTGCTCGGCGAACTGATCGCCCGCCCAGGCGCGGACGCGGGAATTTTCCTCAGCAATTTCCCCGCCCGCGGCTGGCTCGCCGACGAGAGCCTGCGCGCGCGGCGGCAAGACCTGATTTATCTGAGCCTGAGCGGCGACCGGCACGGCGGTTCGGCGCTCGACTATACCGTCAACTGCCGGCTCGGCCTGCCCTGGCTCAGCGCGGTCGGCGAGCGTCCGGTGAACAATCCGCTGCCGGCCTGGGATCTGCTGGCCGGCCAGCAGATCGCCCTCGGCCTGCTTGCCGCCGAACGGCATCGCCGCTTGACCGGCGCCGGGCAATTCGTGCGTATCGCGCTCGCCAATGTCGCGCTGGCGGTGATGGGCCATCTCGGGTACATCGCCGAGGTGGAAGTGAACGGAACGGGCCGGCAGCCTGCAGGCAATCACGTATTCGGCAGTTTCGGTTACGATTTCGCCTGCCGTTGCGGGCGGCGGGTAATGATCGTCGGCGTCAGCCCGAAACAATGGCTGGCAATCGTCGCCGTCACCGGAACCGGTGACGCGGTAAATGCGCTGGAGAAGGAACTGAAGATGGATTTCAAACGCGAAGGAGACAGATTCCGCGCCAGGGAAAGGCTGGCGGACCTGTTCGCGCCCTGGTTCGCCCAACGCGAATTCGCCGCGGCGAGCGCCGAACTGGACCGGCATGAAGTGTGCTGGGGGCCGTATCAGACGGTCGCGGAACTGGTCGAACAGGACGCGGAATGCTCCAGCGCCAATCCGCTATTCAGCTGCGTCGAGCAACCGGGAATCGGTAATTTGCTGACGCCATCCCAGGCGCTGCAATTCGGCGGTCTGGAATCGACGCCGCCCGCGCCCGCGCCCTTGCTCGGCCAGCACACCGACGAGATTCTGGCGCAGGAACTCGGTCTGAGCGCGGCCGAAATCGGCAAACTGCACGACCGCGGGCTGGTCGCGGGAGCGGCGCCATGAGCGAGACCGTCATCTGCGGAAATACGTTTTCCGATATAGCCGAGTTGTTGCACGAGGCGGCGCGGGGAGCGCCGGACGCGCCCGCGGTGAGTTTTAACGGCGCGACCCGGACCTGGGCCGAAGTCGAGACTCGCTGCCGCGCTGCCGCGACATTGCTGAAACGGCTCGGCGTCGGCAAGGGCGATCGCGTGGCCTTGCTCGGCCTCAATTCCGATGTCTGTTTCGAAAGCTACTTCTCGCCCGCACTCATCGGCGCCATGTTCGTGCCGCTCAATTACCGACTCGCGGCCCGGGAATTGCGGGAATGCCTCGACGATTGCGCGCCCCGGGTGCTGCTGGCGGAAGCGGAATTCGCCGCTGCCGCGAAGGCGATGCAGCAACAGTGCCCCGGTATCCGTCACGTGATCGTCTTCGGCGGAGAAAGCGCCGAACCGGACGTGCTCGACTACGAATCGTCGCTGGCGGAAATCATTGCCGCGGGTTCCTACACGGAAACCAGTCCAGGCGGCGGCGACGACCCCATTTTGCTGTTCTACACCGGCGGCACCACCGGCAAGTCCAAGGGCGTGATGCTCAGCAACCGCAACATGCTTTCCAATACCGCCTGTGCGGTCGCGGACTATCGCATGGAACAGGGCTGGAATTTCATCATTCTCGGTCCGTTGTTCCACCTCGCGGCCGGCGCGCGCATTTTCAATTGCGCCGTCCTTTATGCCCACGCGGTAGTCATGTCGCGATTCGATGCCGGCGAAGTACTCGGGACTATCGAGAGTTATCGCATCGATTCGGCAACCTTAGTGCCGACCATGGTGCAGATGTTGCTCGATCGCCCCGAATATTCCGACTACGACCTCTCTTGTTTGAAGATAGTGACCTGCGGCGCGGCGCCATTGTCGCTCGCGCTGCAGAGGCGGCTGCTGCGGGCCTTGCCCGGAGTACGCCAGTACCAGACCTATGGCATGACCGAGGCCTCGCCCATTCTCACCATTCTCGATTCCGTCTATCACGTGACCGACGGCCCGCTCGCGGCGAAGCTGGGCTCGGTCGGCCGGCCGCCGGCCCACGTTGAAATCCGTGTCGTCGATGCAAACGACAATGAGTTGCCGTCGAACACCGTCGGCGAAGTACTGGCCAGGGGCTCCAATATCATGGTCGGCTACTGGCGCCAGCCGGAGTTGACCGCCGAGGCCATGCGCGGCGGCTGGTACCACACCGGCGACGCGGGCTATCTCGATGAGGAAGGCTTTCTGTTCCTGGAAGGCCGGGTCAAGGACATGATCGTCAGCGGCGGCGAAAACGTGTATCCGATCGAAGTGGAGAACGTGCTGACCGAACATCCCGCGGTCAAGGAATGCGCGGTCATCGGCATCCCGCACAAGGTCTGGGGCGAAGCGGTGCACGCCGTGGTAATTCTGGAGGCGGACGCCGGCGCCCGCGAAGAAGAATTGATCGGTTACTGCAAGGAAAACCTGGCGAGCTACAAATGTCCCGTCAGCGTCAGTTTCCGCAGTGAGCCCATGCCGCTGTCGTCGGTAAACAAGGTGCTCAAGACCGAATTGCGCAAACCTTACTGGGAAGGCCGCCAAAGTCAGTTGGTCTGAGCCCTGGCCCGCCCGGAGCGCCGCCGGAATTCAACTCGCCTTTTGCTCCAGCAAATGGTTCACGAATCTCTCCAGAACCGGATAGGGTTGGCAACCCACGACCACCAGGCCATCGCTGTAGAAAGTGGGCACGCCGGTGATACCCATGCTTCTGGAGCGATCCCAGTCGGCATCCACCGCCGCCTGAAATTCGCGTTCGAGCAATACTCGCCGGGCCGCTTCCGCGTCCAGTCCCGCCTGTTCCGCCACCGCAATCAAAACGTCAATTTCAGCAAGGTTGGCGGCTTCCACGAAGTACGCCCGGTACAGCGCCATGTGTATGCGCTCCCCGCCTTCCTGTTTTTCAGCCCAGATCGCCAGTTCCTGGGCGAGGCGCGAATTATAGGTGTGCGTGCGGTCTCCGTATTCCAGCCCTGCATCCGCCATAAGCGCCGCCATTTGCCGCCGGGCCGGCTCTATGTCGCCTTCCGCGAACAGCTCGGTCAGCGGTTTGCCCTGTGGCGGCGTTTCGGGGTGCAGCGGAAATTGCACATGCCTGAAGCGGACGGGATACTTCGCGGCCAGTTTGTCGGTACTCACGGTACCGAGATAACACCAGGGTCAGATGTAGTCGCTGAATACGTCGATAACGAGGTCGCTCATCATAGCCTCCTTCACTTCGAATCCGTTGCAATATAGCGCAGGCAATAGAGCAATGCTGTAGGGGCGAGGCATGCCTCGCCCCTACATGCTGAACCCGCACACCTTGCGGACAAGCAGGAAGCGCGAGAGTATACTTGTCGCCCTTGAAAGTTTGTGAAGACCGATTGATTTACGAGGAGCGAACAGTGAAAAGAATATTGACGATGATCGCCTGCCTGCTTGCGGCAACGATGTCCCTGCACATGGCCCAGGCCCAGGACGGCGAAGCTCTCGCCATCATGATTCCCGGCGGCGGCACCTACAGCAGACCGATTTCCACCGATTCACCCGAAGCCCAGGCCTTTTTTGACCAGGGTCTGCGCATGGCCTGGAGCTTTTACTTTCCGGAGTCCATCGCTTCCTACCAGGAAGCCTCGCGCCACGACCCGGATCACCCCATGCCCTATTTTGGCCTGGCTCACGCCGCCGGGCCCAATCCGAACAGCCGCTACGCCGGCCTGCCGGACGACCCGCAAGGCGCCGGTCTGGAAGCGATCCGTAACGCGCTCGAGCGCATCAACAACGGCACCGAACGTGAGCGCGACATGGTCAACACGCTTTTCGTCCTCTACAACAAGGACGCAATCGCCGATGACCGTGAACGGGACCAGGCTTTTCTCGGCGCCATGCGCGAGTTGCACCACAAGTATCCGGACGATGCGGACATCGCCGCCATCTTCGGCGAGGCCTACATGAACACCACCCGTTGGGACTACTGGGAGCCCGACGGTTCGCCCAGGGGCGGCACCGCCGAAGCCCGCGCCGCTTTCGAAGCCGCCATGGCCGCGGAACACGATCATCCCGGCGCCAATCATCTGTACATCCACCTGATGGAAGCTTCCAACGAACCGGAACTGGCCATGCCTTCGGCGCAGAAGCTGGAAGGCAGCGTGCCGATTTCCGGACACATGGTGCATATGCCCGGCCACATCTATCTGCGCGTCGGCGAGTACGAAAAGGCCATCGACATCAACGAGCGCTCCCAGATCGTCGACCAGCAGTTCGCCGAAATCTGGGGCGACAACAACTTTCCGATGATCGGCACCTATGCCCTTTCGCACAAATCCCATGCGCCCCACGCGCTGGATTTCGTGCGCTACGCCAACATGCTGCAAGGCAATTACGCCGACTCTTTCGAGGCGGCCCAACGCGGCGCTGCCAGTGTCGGTCAGGCCGCCGAAGCGGTGAATCGCGGCGAGAAACGTGTAGTGCATTCCTGGGTCGTGGACAAGGTCTTCGGCAAGTGGGACCGCATCCTCGAAGGCGAACAAAGCCACTCCGGCACGCCGTATCTCGACGGCATGTGGAGCTATGTGCTCGGCAGTGCTTATGCAGTTGACGGTCAGCTCGATATGGCCGAGGCGCAATTGGCCAATATCCAGGCCCAGGCAGAGGCTGACGGCGTAGACGATACCGGCGTCGGACCCACGCCAGCCTCCCATGTACTGGGAATCGCGATTCATGCGCTGCAAGGCGAGATCGCCGAAGCCCGGGGCAACCTCGACGCGGCCATCGCCCATTACCAGGCAGCGGTGGGAATGGAGGATGCCAACAATTACACCGAGCCGCCCGACTGGTCCCAGTCCATGCGCCTGTACCTGGGCGCGGCGCTGCTCGACGCCGGGCGTGCGGAAGACGCCGAAGTCGTCTATCGCGAGGATCTCGAGTGGAACCAGCAGAATGGCTGGTCCACTTTCGGTCTGGCCCAGGCGCTCGAGGCGCAAGGCAAGGAGCAGGACGCCGTTGTCGTGAAGCGGCAGTTCGATTCGCTCTGGCGCAACGCCGACATCGAGCTGGAACGCTCGCGATTGTAAGCATGATCGAGACCGGGGCGGGCGTGTTTCCGCCCCGGTCTGCCCTGCCAGGCGCGGCCCGGCGTCATCGCGGCAGATTTCTCTCTCTTCGACCCGTCCCGGAATCAAAATGAAAACTTTCCGTTCTCTCGTTTCCGGCAGCGTCTTGCTGCTGGGCGTTGTCTTGTCCTGCCTGGCGTTCTCCCAGGAGCATTTCAATCCCGCCGGCGCGCAGCCCAGCGAGCATACGCGCGCCTTGCAGGCCGAATTGCGCGAATCGCTGCCGTTTGCGGACGAACGCGACTTCGAGGAATCGCGCCGGGGTTTCCTGGCCGAACCCGACTCGCGGCGAATCACCGGTTCCGGCGGCAACGTCGTCTGGGACCTGGGCAGCTACGATTTTCTGCTGGCCGGCGAGGACTTCGATTCGATTCATCCTTCGCTGCAACGCCAGGCCCTGCTCAACATGAATTACGGCCTGTACGAAGTCGTGCCCGATTTCGTTTACCAGGTGCGCGGCTTCGATCTCGCCAACATGACCCTGGTCATGGGTGAAACCGGCTGGATTCTGTTCGATGTGCTGCTGGCCGGCGAAACCGCCGCGGCGGCGCTGGCGCTTGCCGATGAAACTCTCGGCGAGCGGCCCGTGCGCGCGGTGATCTACTCCCATTCCCACATCGATCATTTCGGTGGCGTACTCGGAGTCGTCAGCGAGGAACAGGTTCAGTCCGGGTCCGTGGAGGTTTTCGCGCCGACGGGATTCATGGAGGAAGCCGTTTCCGAAAATGTCTACGCCGGGCCGGCGATGTCGCGACGGGCGGTGATGCAATATGGCCGCACGATTCCCGCGAGCCCCTTCGGCCGGGTCGATTCGGCCATCGGCAAGGGTCTCGCGGCAGGCACGACCGGCCTGATCGCGCCTACAACGGTCATCGGGGAAGACTTCGAGGAACATATTATCGATGGCGTGCGCGTAGTCTTTCAGAACACTCCAGGCACCGAAGCTCCCGCGGAAATGAACGCCTGGTTCCCCGAGCAACGTGTTTTCTGGGCGGCGGAGAACATCACCGCGACGATTCACAATGTCTATACCTTGCGCGGCGCCCTGGTCCGCGACGCCTTGCAATGGGCCAGGCAGATCAACGAGGCGTTGTACCGCTTCGGCCGCGAAGCCGAAGTCATGATTTCCTCGCACAACTGGCCGCGCTGGGGCAACGGGCGCATTCAGCAGGTCATGCGCGCCCAGCGCGACGCCTACGCCAATCTGAACAACCAGGTGCTGCATCTGGCCAATCAGGGCGTCACCATCAACGAGATTCAAAACCATTACCAGGTGCCTGAATCGCTGCGGCGGCAGTGGAGCGTGCGGCAATATCACGGTTCGGAATTCCACAATTCCCGCGCCGTGCTGAATCGCTATCTCGGCTACTGGGACGGCAATCCGGCAACGCTGGCGCCGCTCTCGCCGGAGGATTCGGCGCCGCTATACGTGGAAATGATGGGTGGCGCCGAGCCGATTCTCGAACGGGCGCGGACCTTGCACGAGAGCGGCCAATACCGGCTGGCGATGGAGATTCTGAACAAGCTTGTCTACGCCGAGCCGGACAACCGGGAGGCGAAAAATCTGCTTGCCGCGGTCTTCGAACAACTCGGCTACCAGTACGAAAGCGCCAGCATGAGGAATGTTTTCCTGGCCGCCGCCCAGGAATTGCGCAACGGCATGCCGCGCATACCCGCGCCGAGGGGAACGAGCCCGGGCATGGCGAGAGCGATGAGCACCCTGCAATGGTGGGACTCGGTCGCAATCCGCGTCGACAGCCGGCTTGCCGACGGCATGAACTTCACCATGAATTTTCTCACTCCCGATAACGGCGAGCGGTTCGTTGTGGAAATGAGCGGTGGCACCTTGAGCGCCATTGAAGGTTTTCAGGCCGAGGCTCCCGATGCGACGGTCAGCATCGACCGCGAAGACCTGAACCAGGTAATCATGGGCAACGCCACGCTCGACGAGTTATTGCAATCCGGCCAGGGGTCGGTCGCAGGCGACGCCGGCGTACTGGCGCAATTGAGTTCGGTGCTGGTAAATTTCGCCCCCGGTTTCGAAATCCTTCCCGGCACGGCAAACTAGCCGGGACAAGCGCGTGACGGGAATCGAGAATGACTGAATTTCGCAGGATCCGCCTCGGCATGGTAGGCGGCGGGAAGGGGGCCTTCATCGGCGAAGTGCACCGGATCGCTGCGCGCATGGACGATTGTTACGAACTCGTCGCCGGCTGTCTTTCGGCCAGCCCGGAAAAGGCGCGTGAGTCGGCGCGGGAACTCGGCATTCCGCGAAGTTATGACGACTACTCGCGCATGGCGCGGGAGGAGGCGGCGCGGGACGACGGCATCGAAGCCGTCGCCATCGTCACGCCCAATCACCTGCATCATCCCGTGGCCCGGGCATTTCTCGACGCCGGCATTCACGTCATCTGCGACAAGCCCCTAACCGCGACCCTGGCAGAGGCCGAAGACCTGGAACAGGCGGTAGCCGCCGGCGGCAATCGCTTCATGGTGACCTACAACTACAGCGGCTATCCCATGGCTCGCCAGGCGCGCGAACTCGTGGCGAAGGGGGCGCTCGGCAATATCCGCGTCGTGCAGGTGGAATACCCCCAGGACTGGCTGGCAACCGATCTCGAGACGAGCGGGCACAAACAGGCATCCTGGCGCACCGACCCGGCCCAGGCCGGAGCGGGCGGCAGTCTCGGCGATATCGGCACTCACGCCTTCCATCTCGCCGAGTGGGTCAGCGGCTGCCGGGTCGAAAGCCTGCTCGCCCAGCTCGACAGTTTCGTCGCGGGCGGCGAGCTCGACGACAACGCTCATGTGCTGTTGCGATTCGGCGGCGGAGTGCGCGGCCAACTCTGGTCGAGCCAGATCGCGACCGGCCAGGTCAACGGCCTGCGCCTGCGCGTCTATGGCGACAAGGCCGGTCTCGAATGGTTTCAGCAACAGCCCGAACAATTGCACTTTGTCGTACTCGGCGAGGCGCCGCGAACCATGACCCGTGGCGCATCGGGCGGCGCCGAGCGCGACAGCCGCATTCCCGGCGGCCATCCGGAAGGTTTCCTCGAAGCCTTCGCCAACCTGTATCGTGACTTCGCCGCCCTGTTGCGCGGCGACAGCGAAGACTACGGCCTGCTGCCGACGGTTGCCGAAGGCGCCCGCGGCGTGCGTTTCGTCGAAGCCGCGGTGGCGTCTTCGAAAGCCGATGGTGAGTGGCGCGAACTGTAGGCCCGGCGCGCAAGTTTTGCGCGGGCGGGGGAATCGGTTTAGGCTTGCTTGCTCGGCCAGGCCAGTGAGAGGATTCGGATCATCATGCGACGCAGACAGGTATTTCACATGCTAGGCGCGACTTTCGCGGCGGCCGCGCTCGGTGGCTCCAACGCATTTGCCCAGGGCCGGCGGGTAGACAGCGTCGGCCTGCAGCTTTACACCTTGCGCAACGAGATGACCGAAGATTTTGACGGCACACTGGCCCGGATCGCGGAAATGGGTTATCGCGAAATGGAATTCGCCGGCTATTTCGGCCGAAGCGCCGGCGATGTGCGCGAAATCCTGGCCGCCAATGGGCTGGTCTCGCCGGCCTCCCACATCCAGTTGAACGCAATTCGCGAAAACCTGGCGCAGGAAATCGAATTCGCCGCGGAAGTAGGGCAACGCTACCTCGTCGTGCCAAGCCTGCCCGGCAACGAGCGCAGCCTCGACGACTACCGCCGCCACGCCGAAACCCTGAACCGCGCCGGCGAGGAATGCCGCAATGCCGGATTGAAGATGGGCTATCACAACCACAGTTTCGAATTCGAGACCACCGAAGGCCGGATTCCCTACGACTTGCTGCTCGAGGAAACCGACCCGGAACTCGTCGACATGGAACTCGATCTGTTCTGGATCGTAAACGCCGGCTTCGACCCGCTGGACTATTTCGCCGCCCATCCGGGCCGTTTCAGCATGTTGCACGTGAAGGACCGCGCCGCCGACGGCGCCATGGTCGATGTCGGCAGCGGCACGATCGATTTCGCCGGAATCTTCGCGCATGCGGAAAATGCCGGCATCCGGCACTATTTCGTCGAGCACGACAACCCCGGCGACGGCTTCACTTCCGTCGCCAACAGCTTGAGTCATATTCGCGAGTTGGAATTCTGACCCTGGAGAATTGCACATGAAAACCCGGCGTGATTTTTTACGCGAACTGATCATCTCGGTCGGCGGCGTGACCGCCTTGACCGCCTGCGGCGACGCACCGGTCGTGGTCGCCACCGCGACCGGCGAACCGGGCCGCTTTTATACGCCGGAAGAGATGGAACTGGTGTCGCGGCTGTCCGAACTCATCATCCCCCGCACCGAGACTCCCGGCGCGCTCGACGTCAATGTGCCGGGCTATGTCGACGGCCTGATGGCGGACTGGGCCAGTGAAGAAACGCAGGATGCGCATCGCCGGGCGCTGGCGGAAATCGATCGCCGCCTGTCGGCCGACGGCGGTTTCATGGCGCTTGATGAAGCCGAAGCCGAACGCGTACTGGCCGAACTCGACCGTTCCGCGTTCGAGGAAGCCGCGGATGAGCTCGGCGGCTATCGCACTTTCAAGGGCTATGTCACCCGTTCCTATTTCGCCACCGAAGGCGGGGCGCAGGAGGAACTGCAATGGGTCGGGGTTCCCGGACGCTGGGACCCGGATGTGCTCGTGACCGACCGGCAAGGAGTCTGATCATGGCTGAAGCGACTGAATTCGATGCGATAGTAGTTGGCTCGGGCATGAGCGGCGGCATGTCCGCCAAGGAATTGTGCGAGCGGGGTTTGAGAGTGCTGGTGCTGGAGCGGGGTCCGGAAATCGTCCCCGAGCGGGACTATTCCGACCAGTTGGCGCCCTGGGAAACCCCGAATTTCGACAATGTTTCACAGGACGAGATCAAGCAGCACTATTTCCGGCAATACTCCGGCGTCCCGTACGCACTCAAGGAATCCAACAAGGATTTCTGGGTCAAGGACGACGAACATCCCTATGAGGAAGCCGAGGGCACGAGGTACGAATGGCTGCGCGGTTATCACACCGCGGGCCGTTCGATCATGTGGAGCCGCCAGACCTATCGCCTGGGCCCGCAGGATTTCGAAGCAAACCTGCGCGAAGGCGTCGCCATCGACTGGCCGGTGCGATACGAAGACATCGCGCCCTGGTATGAGAAAGTGGAAACCTTCGTCGGCATCGCCGGCAGTGAGGAAGGCCTGAGCCAGTTGCCGGACAGCGTATTTCAGCCGGCCTTCGAATTGACCGAAGCGGAAAAGGCCTTCAAGAGTGGAGTGGAAACCGCCTTCCCCGGCCGCAATGTGATTCCGGCGCGCGTGGCCCACCTCACCGACGCAACCGAAGAGCAACGCTCGCTTGGACGCTCGAATTGCCAACTGCGCAATCGCTGCCATCACGGCTGTGTGTTCCGGGCCTATTTCTCCTCGCTGAACGCGACCCTGCCGGCGGCGGAGCGCACCGGCAATCTGACCATGGTGCACAACGCCATCGTGCAATCGCTGGAGTTCGACCCCGAAACCAATCGCGTCTCCGGGGTGCGCATAGTCGACGCGGAAACCAACGAGGCCCGAACCTACACCAGCAGGATCGTGTTCCTGAACGCTTCCGCCATCGCCTCGGCGATGATATTGCTGCAATCGACTTCGGAGAGCTTCCCCAACGGGCTGGCCAACGGTTCCGACCAGGTCGGCCGCAATCTGATGGACCATGTCAGCGGCGCCGGCGCGGCCGGCATCATGCGCGGCTTCGACGACCGCAAGGTATTCGGTCGCCGGCCGGGCGGCATCTACATTCCGCGCTACGCCAACGTCACCGAAAACGACAAGCCGTTCTCGCGTGGCTTCGGCTACCAGGGCGGCGCCAGCCCGCTCGGAAACGCCAATGGCCAGATTCCGGGCATCGGCCGCGAATTCAAGGAATCGCACCGCCGCCCCGGCCCCTGGCGCATATCCATTGGCGCTTTTGGCGAGCAATTGCCGAATCCCGACAACCGGGTGACCTTGCATCCATCCAGACGCGACCGCTGGGGTAATCCGATTGCGGTATTCGAAGTGCGTTACAGCCGCAATGAGGAAATCATGCTCGAAGAGGCGCGCACGGACGCCATCGCCATGCTGGAAGCCGCGGGCTGCGAGCAGATCTCCTCCGGGCCGGTGAATCTCACCAACCCCGGCAACCGCATCCACGAAATGGGCAGCGCACGCATGGGCCGGAATCCTGAAGAGTCAGTGTTGAACGGCTGGTGCCAGGCCCACGACGTGCCGAACCTGTTCATTACAGACGGCGCCTTCATGACCTCGGCGGCATGCCAGAACCCGTCCCTGACCTACATGGCTTTCAGCGCCCGCGCGGCAAACTATGCCGCCGACCTGCTGGCGGAAGGAACGCTCTGAGGATAGTTTGCGGGCGAGGCATGCCTCGCCCCTACAGGCGGATTGGCCATGCGGCTGAGGCCGTCCGGGAATCCGAACCATACGGTAGGGGCGACGCATGCGTCGCCCTCACAGAGGCAGGACGTCGATGCGGCGGAACTGGGTGGGGTGGCTTTCAGCCTGGATGGCGATGAGTCCTTCGCTCAGCGCGAGTGGGGCGCCGGCGTCGAGCAGGCGGCGGCCGTCCGGGTCGGTGTCGTCGAGTTGCGTTCCTGAGTATTCGAAAACTACCTCGCCGTTTACCGTGTGACGGATCAGTTCGTCGCCGCGCATTTCCACTTCCAGCGTTACCCACTGGTCGCCGTGAAAAGTGGCCGAGCTTGAATTGGTGCAATGCTCGGTAATCAGCTCACTTTCCAGGCGAAAGTGGGTGCCGGGGGTGCAGATGTTGGCGGTTGTGCGCTCGTCGCTGCCGTTGCCGCCGAGCAATTGCACTTCGATCGAGGCAGGAAATTCCTGATCGAGCGTCATCGATTCGGGTGTCTGGCTGTGCAACATCATGCCGTTGTTGCGGAAGGCCCAGTCCGGCCCGTTGATCACCTGCTCGCCGACGAAGCGGTATTCCACCCGCAACAGGTAATGGGAAAACGACCGTTCGTGAAAGAGGTGGCCGAATTCGCGTTGAAAGTCGGTCCAGTTATCGTATGTGACTGTCAGCAATCCGTCTTCGACAGTGAAAGTGTCGAGATGATTGACCCCGGCCGGGAAGCCGGTGAATTTCGGCGTCCAGCCATCGAGATCGCGTCCGTTAAACAGGCTGATCCATTCTTCATCCTGCGCCAGAGAACCGGAGGCCAGCAGGCACAGCGCCGACAGCAATAAGTTTCGCGTGTAAGGATTCACTCGGCTTCCCGGCCAGAATTTACTGGACTGCATTGATCGTTTGATTGAAATCGAGCCTCATGTCGAGTTCGCTGGGGCAGCCGAAGGCCGCGAAGCATTCAACGTCGACGATGATTTGGTACTCGCCGTTCTGGCCCTCGACGCGGTCGACCTGGATAGCGGTGCCGCTGCGAGTGCTGTCGGCGTTCAAGGTGTCGATGCGAGTGTCGCTATCAGTGCGCAAGGTAAAGTCCGCATTCGCGACCACCCAGTCCCGAGCCGCGCTCCATTTTGCCGCGCATTCGGCGTCGGAAGTACAGATGGGAATCGTGCTCTGAACCTCTGCCAGCCGCGCCTGGTATTCCTCGGACGCGCCACAGGCGGCCAGCAACAGCGAAGCACAGGAAACGGCCACTATGCGGCCAGTCGATACATTCATCGTGTGTACTCCCTTGTTGCACTGAGTTCAACGGAATTGTATATCACAATAAATATCACGAGCGTGATAATTTGCTTAAGTTCTAAGCAGTCAGAGCCAGAATAACCACGTACGGTACAATTTTGTTCAGGCTACATATGCCATGTACAAACATCCGTCATTCAGGTGCTTGATAGACTGACGCCGATCACGAAACGCACGAAAATTGCGAGGAGTACGAAATGAACCTGAGAAACATCTGGCTGCTGCTGGCCATCGTCGGCGCTGTGGCTCCCTGGTATTACGTAATCGGGCACTTTGCCGGAAACCCGATTGATCTGTCAGCGTTCCTTGCCGCCGCGACTGCTAACGAAGTTGCGACAGCCTTCGTCGCCGACCTGCTGATTTCCTCGCTGGTGTTCTGGATCTACATGCTCTCGCGCCGCCCGGACGGCCCGGCGCCGTGGCCGTTCATCATAATTAACCTGATCATCGGCCTCAGTTGCGCCCTGCCCGCCTATCTGTGGGCCGCCAGTCGGCATCCTGACGCTGAAACCGCTTAAGGCCTCAACCAAGAAGGGATCCATAGCCGGATTACGGAAAGTGTTGGGGCTGGAGTAGTCCCGGGCGCCGCGGGCCTGTTGCGGGCGAGGCATGCCTCGCCCCTACATGTCGTAGTCCTTCCAGTACTGGATGCGGTATTTCAAGGGGTCGGCGAGGATGGTGTCGCGGGAGGCGGTCACTTCCTCGGCCGAGATCGGCTGGAAGTCCTCGGGCAAGGTGTCGGCGTTGAATTCCACGAGTACCCAGTTCACCACGGCCGCCAGTTCGGCGTCGGTCAGGGGGGTCTGTGACGAGCCAGGCACCTTGACCAGGTAGGGGCGCATTTCCTCGACTACCATCATGCGTCCCAGTTCATCGTGCAAGGTTGGCACATTGGGAGGGTTGCCGATGCCCGATGGCAGGTGGCAGCCGCTGCAATAGAGCAGATAATTCGTGCGCGGGCTCGCGCCGAGCGCCGCGTTACCGGCGAGCAGGGCAATCAAGAGCAGGGCTGCGGGAAAAACTCTCATATCTTTCGTGGATCTCCGGCGTTATTGACTGGCGTCTCCGAGCACCAGCGCCACGGTGCAATGATAACTGGTGTGTTCGACGCCGAAACACCACAGTACCGTGCTGCTGTTGCTGTTGAAATACACCGGCTTGTCGCCTTCGGTGTTGTGGCAGCCGCAACGACCGCAGGCCGCCTTGCCGCAGCAATCGTTGTAGGAGATCAGGTATTCCCGATCGTCGAGCGGATTGCGGCAGGTTCCGACCCAGGTGATCGGTGAAGGTTCCGCTCCCGGCGGACAGGTGCGATGGCTGCCCCCGCAGCAACTGCACAACTGGCCGCTCAATGCGCAATAGCGCCAGTATTCGCAGGATTGCGGGTCGCCGACTTCGCGCAGGGTCGTTTCCTGGGCGAAGGCGCGGGCCACCGGCAGGAGCGGCAATGCCGCCGCGCCCGTCAGAAACAGACCCAGCCGGGAAAGAAAGTTGCGGCGTGAAAGGCGTCGAGCCAGCGCCAGCGAAGTGCGGCGGGCATGTTCGTCTACCCAGTACCAGCCGCGATCCATAATCCGATTTGCGTTCATGATGTCTGTTCCAAGGCGGAGGACTTGTATTCGTCTTGATCTTCCTGATCTTCCTGCTTATGGGGCGCCTGGCGCGCCACGAATTCCTGAATGCTGGCGACTCCCGACTCCATGGATTCCAGCAGACTTTCCAGGTGTTCCCGGGAATTCACGAGCCCCTTGCTCTTGAGAATTCCGTCGTTGCCGATCAGCAGCGCGAAGGGCAGCTTGCTGACCTGGTAGGTCATTCCGAGTTGCATTGAAATGACGTAGGGGTAATCGGTGATGCGCAGGTCCTTCACATAGGCCCTGTGCTGCTGCAATTGCTGTTCGCTTTCCGCGCCGTCGCTGGCGAAGACGAGCGCGAGGCGGCCCTGTTCGGAATTCACCAGCGACTTTGCCGTTGGCACGAGAGATTTGCAGACCGGACAGGTCGGCGAGATGAACAGCACCAGCATGGCGCCGGGGTCCGGTTTTTCGCCGCCGATTGCGACGCTCTTGCCGTCGAGCGCAGTGATTTCCATTGCCGTAGTGAGTTCGCCGACCTTCGGCCCGTTGGTAGGCAGCAGGGCGCCGGCGGGCGCCACGCGCTCGTGCAATACACCGACCTGGCGGGCAAGGGCGAGGACGAGCAGGGAAAGGCCGATGACCAGCACCCAAAGGACGACGTTTGAGGCGAGCAGCGCCTGGGTCATGTCGGGTTGCTCCCCGCCGCCGGCTTGCGCCAGGAATCGATCGATTGTGCGTTCAGCAGCAACTGGTTGCTTCCGGCGTATATCAGGGCCAGCACGAGACAGGCGCCGGCCAGACCCGCGTAATCGATCAACAGCAGCTCGCGGGCCGTGGGCGGCAGCGCAGCCGTGAGCGCCGCGGCGATCAGCAACGCGTTGCGCAACAGAAGGCGGTTGCTCAATTGCTGGCCGCTTCCGCCGGCAGCGCCGAAACCGCAGCCGCAGTCGATAAAAGTGCGACCCCGCAACAGATTCAAACCGATCGCCAGCGTATAAATTCCAAGCAGGGCGGCGGTTGCGGGCGCGGTCATCGAAAGATTCCAGCCCAGCGCCCAGGCGATGGCCAGGCAGGCTTCAAGTATGGCGAACAGCCAGGCCGCCGGAGTTGCCAGCGCTTCAGGCAGCAATTGGTATGCCGCCAATATGCCGCGAAAGCGGACCCGATCACTTAGTTTGTGCCAGGCGGCCGCTGCCAGCAGCAGCGCGAACGCCAGCGACAGCAACTTGATGTAGAGCGGATCGAGCATGAATCAGAAGTCCTCGTACATGGAAGCGCCGGGGGCGTCGATCGTGCGCTCGTGTCTGAATGTCATTGCATCGAAGATCTCGGTGCTTCCGGAACTGGCGCCGACGATCAACTTCGGCGAAGTTTCCTGCGTAACCGTCAGATGGTCAGCGGGGTCTTCGAGTTCCAGCCGGTGCGCCCGGCGCTGGCTGGCCAGATCGATTACCCAGATTTCATCTCCCGGATCGTGATGGGTGTCCACCGGACCTTCATGCATGGCCACGTACAGCAATCCGGAATCGCGATGCACGTCGAGGAATTCAAAGCCGCCGGGCCGCCAGCCGGATTCGTCTTCGCCGACGATGCTCCAGCCTTCGCTGACGTTGATTTCATCGCCGTCCGTGCTGACTTCGAAGATGACCCCGGCGTGTGTGATCAACAGCCAGCCATCGGCGGTTCGGGCCGTGCGGTCAAAGACCGCGTCTTCCTGGACGTTGAAGAACACATCCGAGCGGACGCGGTTTTCCTCGAAACCGCTGATGTCGAGTTGGCTGAGTTGCAAGGTGCCGTCTCCGCAAACCAGCAGAAAGTCGTTGTCCGCCACCGGCATGATGATCGCGCAGCCAGGCGTGGACATCTCGTAGACAAATTCGCGGTCGGCCACATCGACAATGCTCACCGAATAGCCTGGATTCATGTTGAGAACCGCCAGATGGCGCCCGTTGCCGAGCAGGCCGAGGTGATTGCGCACTCCCAACCGCGCCATGTGATTGGGAATCTCGATCTCGGCGACCGGACTCAGGTTGGCATAGTCATAGATCGCCACGATGTCGGTGCGGTCGCCATGCACATTACGCGAATAATAGGATTCCGCGGCGTAAAACTCGCCTCGCGGCAGATAGGGGGCGACCGCCGGCGTGCGATTGGAAAGCGAAATCGTGCCGAACATTTCGCCGGTCTCGGCGCTGAAAATGCGGGCGCCATTGCCGGACTTGATGATGAACCAGTTCGTCCCGTGATCCGGCATGGTTTCCATGCTGATCTCTTCCGGCAGAACCTGGGCGAAGGCGCCGGAAACGAAAACCAGACTGGCCACGAAAATTATGAGCCGCATAGTTGCTCCCCCTTGAAGATATGTGCGCCCTCGACGGCAGCGCTTTCCGCTAGTGGAATTTCCGGGCGCGGAAATTCCGGAAACTAACTACCAATTGATACTACAGATACACTGGTAAAAGCAATCAGGGCGGGTCTCCCCGGCGGTATTTCTCAAGCAGGCTCCAGAGGATCGCCAGGGTTTCGGCATCCGGTTCGCCGGAATAATCGGCGGGGCGGAACCGCAATTGCATTGCACGGACCGCAAAGCGAGTCTGGTTGTCCATCTCGCCCGTCAGTTCAACCTGGTAACCGAGCCTGAGTAATGCGGCCTGAAGTCTTTCGGCGGTCGGAGGCTCGATTTCGAATTGCGACTGGTAACGCGACCGGGTTTCCTCGTCGTACCAGGCGCCGATGCCTGCCTCGTACAGCCGCCGCCAGGGAAACAGCGGACCCGGGTCCGACCGGCGCATGATGGCGATATCGGAGTGGGCGACGAAGTCGAGCGGATTGATGCCGGGGTAGCGTTGCTGAATATCCTTGAGCAACTCGATCGTCATCTCGATCTGCGCCTCGTTGAAAGGCAGAAATTCGCATGTCAGGGCTTCCAGCCCGCTGTCCGGAGTCGCGTCCGGTGCAGTCACACAATCGAATTCGTTGACGATTTCGATACCGATCGAGCGGTCGTTGAGCGCCGTTTCTCCCGCCCAGTAGCTGCGGCCCGCGTGCCAGGCCCTTTGCTCTTCGCCGACGAACTGGTGCAAGCGCAGCCGGCTGCGATCGTAGGTCGGGTCGTTTTCCGCGGGAATCAGATAGTGCGAACTGACCGGATTCTCCGTCCGCGTGGTGAGCAATCTGACGGATTCGGCGAAATTTTCCGAAGTGGCGTGAATCACCACATAGTCCACGCGGCTGTTCTGGTTGGTCGATTCGATAAAGACAACGCTCGAACAGGCCGGGAGCAAAAACGGCAAGACCAGTAATAGCACAATTTTCATCAGCCCCATGCCTCATTTCTGTCGGCGCCCTTGCGGGGACAATAATTGTGCATGTCTGTTCGGCAAGGTCAACGTGGAGCGGTCGCTTTGTAGAGAACAAATAAAGTGTCCGGTCGTACAGTTTCCAATCTGGAATGGGATTGGGAGGCTGCATGGGCTTGGCGAAACGGAAAGAGGATCGGAGGCTGATGTTGTTCGAGGATACGTATTCGATGTGGACGGAACGTCGTTTGACGCAGGCGCAGGCGGCGGAGTTGCTGGGGGTTTGCGAACGGCCGTTTCGGCGCTGGGTGGAGCGATACCGCGCGGACGAGAGCGATGGCGTCGAAGCCTTGCGGGACCGCCGTTTATCGCGCGCCTCGCACCGCGCGGCGCCGGTGGACGAGGTGATGCGGATGGTGGATCGGTACCGTACGCGGCAAGCACCGCAAGCGCCGAGAGCCGTCGCCCTGCGCCGGCATGATGCTGCACCAGGACGGCAGCACGCACGAATGGGTTCCGGGCGTGACGTGGGACCTGATCGTGACGATGGACGACGCGACCAACGAGCACTACTCGATGTTCTTCTGCGAGGAGGAAGGCGTCTGGAGCAGTTTCCGCGGCATGCGCGAGGCGATCGAGGCCAGGGGCCTTTGCTGTTCGCTGTACACCGACCGGGCCTCGCACTACTGGCTGACGCCGGAGGCGGGCGGCAAGGTGGACAAGGACCGGCTGACGCAGTTCGGCCGGGCGATGATGCAGGAGTTGGGCATTGACATGATCCCGGCGTATTCGCCGGAGGCGCGGGGCCGGTCGGAGCGGGCGTTCAAGACGCACCAGGACCGGCTGGTGAAGGAGTTGGCGCTGCTCGGGATCACGGAGATGGATGCGGCGAACCGGTATCTGCGCGATGATTATCTGCCGGCATTCAACGCGGAGTTTGCCCGGCCGCCGAAGGAGGCCGGAGAAGCGTTCGTGCCGTTGGGGCCGGACTCGGACCTGGACGCGATCCTGTGCGAGCTGCATGAGCGGGTGGCCGGCCGGGACAACTGCGTCCGGTTCGATGGGCTGGCGCTGCAGTTGCCGTCGGATCGGCATCGGCCGCATTACTTCAAGGCGCGGGTGAAGGTGCGTCGGCACATGAGCGGCGAGTTGTCGGTGTGGCATGGTCCCCGATTGCTGGGACGCTACGCCGCGGACGGACAACCCATCGCGGAGTCTTTGGCCGATGCGGCCTGAACGCGGCGGCGCCGGCACTGCGCTACAGTCGCTACGCTCCTTCCGCGCAGTGTCGGCGGAGAAGCAAAAACCTGTACTCGGGAACCGGACACATTTATTTGTTTACAACAGAATTCGACATCCGGTGCGCAACCTGTATCCACCTCTTTTGTGCATGCCATCCCTGGCGCAACGCTGGTGGCTTCGAGTACCCCCAGCCTGGCCATCCCTGGCCAGTCGTTCGGCCCTAAAAAAGCGTTGCTTTTTTTCGGCTACGCCGACCGGGCCTCACCCCAGCACGTCCTTTCCGCCGTCGTCCATTTTTTCCGGGCGGGTCCAGTACGCGTACTGGGGCGTCCAGTCGTCGAAGCTGATGCCCGCCATGGCGAGCAGGTTCCAGGTCGAACAATAAAGATCGCCGGGGCCGAATATGCTGGAGTTCAGACGGATGATCTTCTCGCCGTCGCGCTTGTAAGTGGCCACACCCGGATAGTTGTCGCTGCCCTCGTTCACGGTTTGCTCCTTGATGTAGTCCCCGCCGCCGTGAGAAGCAAGCCGGAAGCGCCAGCCGCGGCTGTTCGCCATGCGCCGCTGCAATTCCGGCGCGTCCTTCGATACCAGCGCGACCGCCATGGCCGATTCGAGGTGCGAGAGGATGCCGTTCAGCCCGTCCGCCCACATCGTGCAATAGCGACAGCCCTGACCCATGTTGTGGATCAGCAGCAACTTGTCCCGCCCGCCGAACAGATCGAGCAAGCTGACTTCGCCATGCTCGGTGGCGAAACTGTAATTGGGAACTTCGTCGCCCGAATTGCTCCGTTGCAGGGTTTCGAGTTCCCCGATGAGATCGAATATCTGCTTCTGAATTTCTTCGATGCGTTCGCTTGACATGGTTCGTGTTCCCCCTGCATATAAACCTTCGTGGGATGCGATTATGGTTGTGTCGGGAAACCCGCGTCAACGCCGCGCCGACTTGTCCCGGCGTTCGTTCTGATCCGGCAATACCGGGCGCCATTCACTAAACTTCTTCATTTTTTAGTGAATGCGCATGGACGCTCAAATCGCACCGCCGCCCTCGCTTGTCCCGATCAGGATGCCCGCGCCGACGTGCCCAGTTCCCGAGCCAATCTGAAGAACGCCGTATCGGCCGCCCGTATCGCCCCGTCGTTCGTCGCGAACGCCAGCACGGTGTTCCTGGCGGGCACGAGCATAAGCAGCGCGTACCACCGCGCGTTGCTGCCGTTGTGCCAGAGCACCGGGCCACCCGCCCAGTCCGCCCAGTCGCGCTCGACACGAACCCACCCGCTCGCATAGTCATCAAGATTCGGTGTGTGCAGCCGCGCCCAGGCAGCGCGCGCCAGCAGGGGTGGCGCCGCTGCGGATTCTCCCGCCAGGTGGGCCGCACCGAAGCGCGCGAGATCGCCGATCGTCATGTGCGCCGTGCCCGCCGGACCTATGACCGGCGAGTTGTCCGCGCGCCCCTTGAACGGATCCGCCGGCCTTCGAAACCTGCGGAACACGACGGCATGCCCGACCGGCTCCCGGTCGGGCGCATCGCCCCGCGGCGGGCCGAAACCGGCGCTCGCAAGCGCCAACGGCCCGAACACGCGCTCCTGCAGCAGGGTCTCGTAAGGCTTTCCGGCCACCGTCTCGGCAATGTGGCCGGCGATGGTGTAGCCGACGTTGGAGTACGCGAAACGCTCCCCGCATGGCGACCTCGGTTCCCTTGCGAGGACGTCCGCGATGAAGCGGCGGCGCGCCGCCACCAGTTCTCCGGCGGTGTCGGGCCACACTCCCTGCACCTTGAAGAACGGGAAGTTGGCACGGGCGCCCGCCGTGTGGGTCAGGAGGTGATGCAGCGTACAGCCGTCCCAGCCGCCCGCCATCCGGAGGTCCGGCAGCAACACCGGCAGCGGGTCATCGCGCGATAGCAGCCCGTCGTCTTCCAGCACGGCCAGCAGCGTGGCCGTCATCGACTTCGTGATCGAACCCACGTGCCAGCGGTCGTCCACGGTCACCGGCACGCCGGAACCGCGCCGGCGCTCACCGCTGGCGGCCACCCCGGCAAGCTGTCCGTCGGTCATGACGGCGACCGCCACCGCCGTGAGCCGGGTCTCGACCCGCAACCGCGCTACGCGGGTCTCGATGGAGCGCCCCTTCCACGATGTGCCGCTTTCCATCGGTCGCCTCACGGGAATGGATTGACGGTGTCTACGCCGCTTGGAGCGAAGTCCCGCTCGTTCCGGGTCGCCAGGGTGAGCCCGTGCCTCACGGCCGTCGCGGCAATGAAGCTGTCCTTGACAGTCATCGCGCGTCCGAGACCGCGAACGCGAGCCAGCAACTCCGCCCAACGCAGCCCCGTCGCCGAATCCCACGGTAGACACTCCACCCGTTGCACCACCCTTCCAGCCGCGTACGCCGCCGACCTTCCGCGAGCAGGAGAATGCCGTAGCGAATCTCCCCCAGAATCACGGCGTCAATGGTGACCAGGCGTTCGTTTCGCCGCAACCAATCCACGACATCCTGCTATTTGCCACCTGTTTTGCCCAACGTTTGGGTTCCAAGTGTAGTGAAGCCTGTCGCAGTGCACAATACGCTGGTTTCCTATTGTAGAGAACAAATAAAGTGTCCGGTTTTAAAACACATGAAGTGTCCGGTCGTACAGTTTCCAATCTGGAATGGGATTGGGAGGCTGCATGGGCTTGGCGAAACGGAAAGAGGATCGGAGGCTGATGTTGTTCGAGGATACGTATTCGATGTGGACGGAACGTCGTTTGACGCAGGCGCAGGCGGCGGAGTTGCTGGGGGTTTGCGAACGGCCGTTTCGGCGCTGGGTGGAGCGATACCGCGCGGACGAGAGCGATGGCGTCGAAGCCTTGCGGGACCGCCGTTTATCGCGCGCCTCGCACCGCGCGGCGCCGGGCGCGGCAAGCACCGCAAGCGCCGAGAGCCGTCGCCCTGCGCCGACATGATGCTGCACCTGGACGGCAGCACGCACGAATGGGTTCCGGGCGTGTCGTGGGACCTGATCGTGACGATGGACGACGCCACCAATGAGCATTACTCGATGTTCTTCTGCGAGGAGGAAGGCGTCTGGAGCAGTTTCCGCGGCATGCGCGAGGCGATCGAGGCCAGGGGCCTTTGCTGTTCGCTGTACACCGACCGGGCCTCGCACTACTGGCTGACGCCGGAGGCGGGCGGCAAGGTGGACAAGGACCGGCTGACGCAGTTCAGACGGGCGATGATGCAGGAGTTGGGCATTGACATGATCCCGGCGTATTCGCCGGAGGCGCGGGGCCGGTCGGAGCGGGCGTTCAAGACGCACCAGGACCGGCTGGTGAAGGAGTTGGCGCTGCTGGAGATCACGGAGATGAATGCGGCGAACCGGTATCTGCGCGAGACGTACCTGCCGGCATTCAACGCGGAGTTTGCCCGGCCGCCGAAGGAGGCCGGAGAAGCGTTCGTGCCGCTGGGGCCGGGCACAGACCTGGACGCGATCCTGTGCGAACTGCACGAGCGGGTGGCCGGCCGGGACAACTGCGTCCGGTTCGATGGGCTGAAGCTGCAGTTGCCGTCGGAGAAGCAAAAACCGGTGCTCAGGAACCGGACAGTTTACTTGTTTTAAAACCGGACACATTTATTTGTTTACAACACGTGGAGCGGTCGCTTTCGGACGATGCGGTTTTTGCCCTATCATCGGGGCCGGTTCCGGGCGCCCGCGGGAGGCATGCCGCTTGAATTCCGACAACCTGCTCGCCACGGCGGCAAGCTGTGTGCTGTTTATGGCGCTGGTGGCGTGGATTTCGTATCGGCAGACCCGGGGCCAGACTCGCACCCGGGACGGCTACTTCCTCGCCGGCCGCGGCCTCGGCGCCACATTCATCGCCGGTTCGCTCCTGCTCACCAATCTTTCGGCGGAACAACTGATCGGCCTGAACGGTTCCGCCTACGGCTTCAACTTGAGCAGCATGGCCTGGGAAGTAACCGCCGCCCTTGCGACCGTGTGCATGGCGTTCCTGTTTTTGCCGCGGTACTTGTCCGGCGCGTTTTCCACCTTGCCGCAGTTTCTCGCAGACCGCTTCGACGACAGTGTGCGCCGGATGACGGTCATCCTGTTCATGGTCGGCTACGGACTGATCACGATTCCCGGCGTGCTCTATTCCGGATCGATCGCGGTGCTGCAATTGTTCGATGTGCCTCAATTGCTCGGTGTCGGCCAGTTTCCCGCGCTGGTCTTCACCATCGTGCTGATCGGTGTGATCGGTTCGGGCTACGCCGTTTTCGGCGGACTCAGGGCGGTCGCGGTTTCGGATACGATCAACGGCGTCGGCCTGCTGATCGTTGGACTCGCGATTCCCTTGCTGGCCCTGGCGAAACTGGGTGAGGGCAGCATCAGCGATGGACTGACGATTCTCGTCACTACCGAATCGCACAAATTGAACGCCGTCGGCTCTCCGGACGATCCGACGCCGTTCGCCACGATTTTCACCGGGATGATTTTCGCCAACCTGTTTTACTGGTGCACCAATCAGTACGTCATCCAGCGAACCCTGGGAGCGCGCAATCTTGCCGAGGGGCAGAAAGGAGTGCTGTTTTCCGGATTCTTCAAGGTGCTCGTGCCCATCATGATGATGATTCCGGGCGTAATCGCCTTCCACCTGTACGGCGAAGGACTCGATACCATCGACCTGGCCTACCCGCGCCTGATCCGCGATGTGCTGCCTGTCTACGCCGCCGGTTTCTTTCTGGCGGTGCTGCTCGGCGCGGTGTTCAGTTCCTTCAATTCCTTGCTCAACAGCGCCGCTACGCTGTTCTGCCTGGACGTCTGGGGACCCTTGCAGAAACGCGAACTAGACGACGATGAGATGTTGCGCATCGCCAAGCGCGCCGGCATTTGCATCGCGCTGGTTTCCTTCATGATCGCGCCGATGCTGCAGTTCGCTCCGGAAGGGCTGTGGCAGATCGTTCGCATTTTCACAGGCTTTTACAATATCCCGGTGATCGCCATCGTCATGGTGGGATTGTTCACCCGCCGCACGCCGGCGCTCGGGCCGAAGATCGTCATCATTTTCCATATCATCGCCTACGGGTTGTTCCAGTTCGTCTTCGGCGAGCGCACCGGTCTGCATTTCCTGCACTTGTACGCGATCCTGTTCGCGGTCGAGGTTCTGATCATGCTGGCGGTCGGCTGGATTCGTCCCCGACAGGAAGAATGGACTTTCCATCGCCGCGAACTCGTCGACCTGACGCCCTGGCGCTTCGCGATTCCCTGTGCGGTGACCTTGCTGTCCTGCGTCGTCGCGCTTTACCTGCTATTTTCGCCCGTTGGACTGGTGGACGGACTCAGCGCCGCGTTCTGGCCATTGCTCGGATTGCTGGCGCTCGGCAATCTGATCGTCTGGCTGTGGCGCCCGGGGGTTTCCGCCGCGGCCTTATTGCCCTCCGGGCAAGAAAACTGAGAGCCTGATTGGCAAAACCGAGAGGAAGAAGATGGAAACGACAATCAAGCTTGCCGATGGCGCCATGATGCCCGCGGTCGGGCTGGGTTTGTGGAAGATTGCCGGGAACAAGACCGCCGGGCTCGTGCTCGATGCGGTCGAGGCCGGCTACAGGCATCTCGACAGCGCCGCCGACTACGGTAACGAAGCCGAGGCCGGCGACGGCATTCGCCGGGCGCTGGCGGCGGGTCATTGCCGGCGCGAAGACTTGTGGGTCACGTCCAAGCTCTGGAATACCTACCATCATCCCGATCACGTGCGCCCTGCCTGCGAGAGATCCCTCAGAGATCTGGACCTTGACTATCTCGACCTGTATCTGGTGCATTTCCCGATTTCCCTGCGCTTTGTCGATTTCACCGATCGATACCCGCCGGAATGGTTTTTCGACCCTGCCGCACCGAGTCCGGTAATGGAAACCGCACCCGTGCCCCTCTCGGACACCTGGGCCGCGATGGAAGAACTGGTCGAGCAAGGTCTGGTCGGGAGGATCGGCGTATGCAATTACACCAGTGGCCTGTTGCACGACCTGTTCGCCTATGCCCGTATCCGGCCCGCGGTCCTGCAGATCGAATCCCATCCGTATCTGACCCAGGAATCCCTGCTGCGTCTGGCGCGGCAGTACGGGCTGGCGGCGACGGCGTTTTCCCCGCTCGGCGCCGCGTCCTACGTCGAACTCGATATGGCCGCCGATGCGGATTCGGTATTGACCGAGCCGGTTGTGACCGAAGCGGCCGCCAGACTGCATTGCAACCCGGCCCAGGTCGTATTGCGCTGGGCCTTGCAGCGGGGAACGGCCGTCATACCCAAGACTTCGCGCAAGGAACGGCTGCGGGAGAACCTGGCGCTGTTCGATTTCAGTCTGAACGAGGCGGAAATGGCCGGAATAAGCGCTCTGAACCGCAATCGCCGCTTCAACGACCCGGGAGTTTTCTGCGAAGCCGCATTCAACACCTTCTATCCGATTTACGATTGAGAGCCATGGATTTTTCGTTTGCCGAAATCACGAAGCCTGACGGACCGGCCGGGGAAACCCGGTTCCCCTTGATCTATGTGCCGCGCGTTACCGTTCCGCGGTTGTATGCCGCGGTCGATTGGCTGAAGGCGAGCCGGCAACTCCTGCTCGATCAACTGGAGCGGCATGGGGCGATAGTTTTCCGCGGCTTCCCCATCGCCGGCGATGCGGATTTCGACGCCGCCCTGGGCGCGTTCCAGTTGGAAAACTTCCCCTACGAGGGTTCGTTGTCGAACGCGGTTCGCCGGCATCGCACCGAGCGTGTGTTTACCGCAAACGAAGCGCCGCCGGATGTTGAGATCTACCTGCACCACGAACTGGCCCAGACGCCCGTCTATCCGACACGGCTGTTCTTCTATTGCGAAACGGCGCCCGAGGCAGGCGGCGCCACTCCGATTTGCCGTTCGGATTGGCTGCTTGCACGCCTGCGGGATCGTTTGCCCGAGTTCGTGGCGCGCTGCGAGCGGCTTGGCGTGCGCTATATCAACTTCATGCCCGCGGACGAAGATATGGAATCGGGTCAGGGCCGCGGCTGGCGCGCGCTGCTTGGCGCGGAAAACAGGGTCGAGGCCGAAGCGCGCCTGAAATCCCTGGGTTACGGCTGGTCCTGGTTCGACGGCGGCGTGTTGCGGGCCTGCAGTCCGGCTCTGCCGGCGGTGCGGACCTTGTCCGGCGGCAAGAGCGTATTCTTCAATCAGCTTGTCGCTGCCTGGCGCGGCTGGAGCGACAGCCGCAACGAGGCCGAACGTTCAATCAGTTTCGGCGATCATTCGGAGATTCCCGATAAAGACATGCAGATCGTGGCCGAAACTGCCGAGGAGATCACCGTCGACCTGCGCTGGCAGGCCGGCGATATGGCCCTGGTCGACAATATGCAGGTAATGCATGGCCGGCGGCCCTATTCCGGCCGCCGGCTGGTGCTCGCTTCGCTGGCGGCCTGATTGTCCGGATCGGCGATGGAAATTTCAGACAACATCTTCGATACCGTCGGCGCCCGCGAGTGGGTCTCGGCCTGCCCGGCGTACGAGGTGACTCCACTTTCGCTTGCGGAGTTCGACGGCCGCCGTATCCGGCTGAAAGACGAATCCCGCCGCATGGGCCTCGGTTCGTTCAAGGCGCTCGGCGGCGTATACGCCATCGCCAGGATTATCGCGCGCGAAGCAGGCGGCGATATCGAGCCGGCGGCGCTGGCGTCGGACGATGTGCGCCGCGTCGCTTCCCGGCTTTGCTTCGTAACCGCCAGCGCCGGCAATCACGGGCTCGCCGTGGCCGCGGGCGCACGATTGTTCGGCGCGTCGGCCCGCATACACATTGCCGAAACCGTCCCTGAAGCATTCGCCCTTCGCCTGCGCGCCAGGGGCGCTGAAGTCCTGCGTTCGGGTGAAACCTACGAAGAGAGTATTGCCGCGGCGGCCGACGATGCGGAGCGAAGAGGCGCCACCCATCTGACCGACACATCCTGGCCCGGAAGCCTTGAATCGGCGCGGCTGGTCATGGAGGGTTACACGATACTCGCCGGAGAACTGCGGGAGGCCTTCGCGGCCTCGGGCGATTGGCCGGCGCGGGTGTACTTGCAGGCGGGCGTGGGCGGCCTTGCCGCGGCGCTCGCCTGGTCAATCAGGCAAAGCTGGGAAGTGCAGCCCGAGATCACGGTGGTCGAGCCTGACCGCGCGGCTTGTCTGCGGGCAAGCGTGGCCGCGGGGAGGCTTGTAACCGTCAGCGGCCCGGTCTCCAATATGGGCCGGCTCGATTGCAAGACCCCTTCATTGCTGGCCTTCGATATACTCACGCTTGCCGCCGACCGTTTCGTAAGCGTTTCCGACGAGGAAGCCGCGCAGGCGGCGACGCGGCTCGCCGCTCATGGCCTGGCGAGCACGCCCTCGGGAGCGGCGGGGCTTGCGGCCTGCCTGCGGGAAGACGAATCCGGAAATCCGCTTGTGATAAATACCGAAGGTGATCCCGGCAATGACGAATCTTGATCTGACGGCTTTTCGCCGGGACTTGCACAAGCATCCGGAAACGGGATTCGAGGTCGCGCGCACCGCAGGCGTTATCGCCGAAACGCTGAAGCAGTCCGGTCTTGAAGTACAGGAGGGAATCGGCGGCGGACTGGTGGCGAGTTTGCGCCGCGGGCCCGAAGATTCCGCCATTGGCCTGCGGGCGGACATGGACGCGCTGCCGGTTACCGAAAAAAACAGTTTCGCGCATTGTTCGGTACGCGACGGCAAGTTCCACGGCTGCGGCCATGACGGCCACAGCACAATGCTGATCGGCGCCGCGCTGGAACTGGCGCGGGACGACAAGCTTGCGCGAACCGTCCATTTCATATTCCAGCCCGATGAGGAAAACGGCAGGGGCGCCGCCGCCATGATCGCTGACGGGCTGTTCGAGCGATTCCCGATGACTGAGATCTACGGGCTGCACAATCTGCCCGGCATGACCGCCGGCAAGTTCGCGATCAAGGCCGGCCCGTTCTGCGCTTTCGAGGACAATTTCGAGATCACCGTCACCGGCCGCGGCGGCCACTCTTCGATGCCCGAAACCGGCATCGATCCGATCGTCGTCGCGGGTGCGATCATCCTGCAATTGCAGTCCATCGTCTCGCGAAACGTTTCCGCCGCCGACTGCGCGGTGGTTTCCATTACCGAGATCCGTACGGACGGCGCGCGCAACATCATTCCCGACACTGTCGTGATCACCGGCGATTGCCGCGGATTCGAGCAACCGGTGTCCGGCATGATCGAGAGGCGCATGAACGAGATCGTTCAGGGCGCCTGCGCGGCCCATGGCGCGCAAGGGGAAGTGAGCTACAGCACGTCTTTCCGGCCATTGGTGAACGATGCGGGTTGCGCTGAAATCATGGCGGACGCCGCCGCCCGCGTCAGCGAAGTCGACCGGGAGTACGGGCCGGTCACGTTTTCCGAGGATTTCGCGGAGTTTCTGCAACATTGCCCCGGCGCTTTCATATTGCTCGGCAATGGCACGGAAGGCGCGCAAGCCATGGCCTTGCACAATCCGGCCTACGACTTCAACGACGAGATTATCCGCACCGGCGTCGATTTCTGGAAATCGCTCGCCCGCCACTATGCGACAGTTGGACCGACCGGTTTTTAGCGAAACTGTTTTACTTGCATAATTCTGCCGATGTCGTAATTTCGGTCTTTACTTTGCAAAGTAATGGGAGGAGGGGATCGTGACCACTCGAACTTCAGCATTATTGCTCGCCGGCCTGGTGTTCGGGCCGGTTGCCTTGCTGCTTGGCCAGACAGGATTTTCACAATCCGGTGATATTCCCCGCACCGAGCATGGCCATCCCGATTTACAGGGCACCTATACGTATCGGACGTTAACGCCGCTCAATCGCCCGGCGGAACTGGCGGAACGGGAAGTGCTGAGCGAAGCGGAAGCGGCAGAATGGGAAGCGTTCGAGAACCGGCGCCAGAACCGCGATCTGATCATTGACTCGGTAGGAGGAGCGGGCTATCCGCCCGGCGTGATTTCCTATAACGAGTTCTGGTACGAACGCGGCGTCGAGACCATCAGCGACCGCCGCACGTCGCTGATCTACGATCCGCCCGACGGACGCATGCCGTCGTTGAACGAATCTGGCCGGGATCGCGGCCGCATCCGCGCTGATGTGCGCGCCAACAGCATCGGGCCGGAAGCGCGCACCCTGGCGGACCGCTGCCTGATGAGCGGCGGCGCCGGACCGCCCCTGATCCCCGGCGCCTATAACAACAACATCCAGATCGTGCAGACCGCCGACCATGTGATGATTCTGAACGAAATGATCCATCGCGCCAGGGTCATACGCTTCGACGACGAGCATCAGACGCGCCAGCTCAAATGGGACGGCGATTCCATCGCCCGTTGGGAAGGCGATACCCTGGTGGTCAACACGCGCCATTTCTACTTCGACCAGAACAGCCGCTCCGGCGCATCAAGGGAAACGATGATCGAAGAACGCATCCGCCGGATCGGCGCCGACACGCTGGACTACGATTTCACCATCGAAGACCCGCTGACCTGGGACGTGCCCTGGTCGGCGAAATTCCCGCTGCGGCGCATCGAAGATCCGATCTACGAGTACGCCTGCCATGAAGGCAACCACGGCATGCGCGGCATCCTGGCCGGCTGGCGCCGGCTCGAGTCCATGGGCCTCCCCGGCGACGGCAGCCAACCCCAGGTGGCGGATACGGAGTAGTCCCACCGCACAAATGTCACGGAATAACGTAGGGGCGACGCATGCGTCGCCCTTTCAATTGGCCGTAAATACGATTCTTTTCTTCCAGATTTCAATTGCCTGAGCAACGCGTTGGGAGGAGAGATCAAGTCCTGCTATGTGTGTATTCAGGCGGCCGCATAACGACTCGATCAAGTTGCGAACCTCGCCGGCGCGGATGCCCATGGTTGCGCCTGTGCGGGCAAAGTCCCCGGATGTAAGCTGATTTCGCTTGCCCTCGAGGGCAAGCGCCATGTTGTCGTGTTCGAGACCCGGAAAGACACGTGTCGTTACGGCGTCGTAAACCGGCGCGAGGCGGACGGAAGAAAAATTGCTTGCGCCTTCAGGAATTACCTTCAGTACGGCCATGTTCTTCAAGTGAAAGTCCCCGTCGGCGATGAGCCAGGCGAATATGGCGCGCGCAAGCAATGTCGCGATGTCGGCTTCGACATCGCTGGAGACGCCCCGGAGCGCCCGCGCGGCTTGCTCGATTGAGCCCTCGTATTTTTCAGTCGGCGCGACTCCGCGCACGGAAGCCATGTCTTCGAGGGCGATCTTGCGGAGATCGTTATGGTCCCTCCGGATATCGAAACGCTCGACGAGCAGCGCGTCGGGCAGTCCGCCGGGCATCGGAACGAGCGCATGGGCGGGGGTCTCGAAACCGCAGGCGAGGGCGGCCGTCAGGCATGCGGCTTCGACTCGGGGAAGTTCTTCGAATCCGGCGCCTGGGGACGGTTTGAGGATATGCGTAAAGGCTCTGTCCACGGCCGGCCGCAACAGGCCGTCGGTCGAGAGATTCATTGGCATCTTGATCTGGACGCCGGACAAGCGCGGAGTCTGCGCGGACGCGAAGGTTTCGGCCATGCGATCTTCCAGCGATTGTTCGAAAGCGGGCGTGGGTCCTTCATAGCCGCCCGTGAAAACTCCATCTCGCGCGAATGATTCAAGTCTCCCTTCGAGTACATCGGACGGAATTTCCTGAAGATCCTCCGTGTTCGCCGAAATGACGATGTTCGACATATAGCGTTTGCCGCCGGCTACCCGATCCAACTCGGATTTCGGCTTCAATACGCGCGCAAGCCAGCCTTCAGGCAGCAGGCTGTCGATGAACGGCGGCAGACTCCCCGGCGCTCCGGCGCGGACGGGTATCGCGCTTTCCGAGGCGGTCTGATCCCAGCGCCACGCTGAACCGTCGTGAGCCAGAACGCCGACCTGCTCGCCATGCCAGCCAACATGAAGCGTTTTACTTCGCGCCGCCGCCTCTCGTAGCGGAGTTACGATAAACGCTTCCGCCCGGCCTGCTTCCTTGCGCCATCCATTGGCTTCGGCCAGTCGCCAACACTCGATAACCGCCGATTGCGTGTCACCGGCCGTATCGACCAGACGCGCGGCGATGTCGCTTTGCATCGCGGTAGGCATGGCGGCCCCGGCTTCGCTGCGCCGGCGAAAGGACTCCAGGTATCGGAAACGCAAGGTAGAGCGCCGGGTTCTGAATTCGCCGAGGGAATCGGAAGTTTCGACTTGTTCCGTTTCGGGTGAGTGTGGAGCGCGTGTTTGTACGATTTCCAGGTTGCACAGCCGAGTGCGTTCATTGCGATTGCTGCCCAGGAACAGGCGGCGGTCCGGTGTAGGCGCAAGCAGTTCGGCGCTGGCGCCGCATAGATATGTGCTGGGGTAGAGATAGGCAGCGATTCGTAGCGCATGATCGAACAACACCGCGTCCGCATCGTCATCCGCCGCGACATAGATACCGCGCATGACCTGTACGAGTTTGCCGGTCTCCACGCCATACTGGGCGCGATGCTTGTCAATGGTTTCCCCGACGAGATGGAGCATATTCCGACCTTCTCCGTTCTAAAGTACGAGAAAGTAGCATTTTCAGAGAATATTCTCAATATATTCCTACTTTTTCGTACTTTAAGACCGCGAAAGTAGGAAAAATGCCAAATACTTCAGAATCTGCCGGTTCTGTTGTAAAAAAATTGGCGCCGCCGCGGCATCGATTTTCCCCTGCCGTGATCGACGCGGACGGCCACGTCACTTCGCGCTACTTCGAGGAGTTCAATACGACCTCGAACATGCTGCTCGATGAGAACCGGACAGACCTTGTGCCACAAGACCGGACCGATTGTGTGCGCTCTACAGTCGGTTTTTTGGAGTAGTTTTGCTTGCAAAATCCTGGTAACGGCGTACCGTAGATTCTAGGTGAAGCTCTGAAGTATGGGAATTTCGCCTGGGCCATATCAATGCATGGTTGCAACGGGGAAGGGAATGGGAAGCCTACGAGAACCGGCGCCAGCGGGAACGGGCCTCGGAGCACGAAAGCAGACATAGCGGTATATCCACGGGAACGTAAGATGAAAGAAAAGGAGATTGCATAGAGGACTAAACGCATTCAACAGACAGCGGATGACTTGCACTATGTGTATTAAATCAAAAATACACGCAGGGTTATTCGCGTAGGAGGGCGCGGTGCCAAATCAAAAAGAATTGCATTTTGCCTTTTATAAAGAGTTGGTCACAGATCTTGCTCACGAAGCTGGTAGCAATCGGGAGTTTGCTGAGCTTTTGTTTGATCTTTTTGTTACCGACGCACGCGCTCCCAATCTCACTGAATCGCTCAATATGAATTTTCGGATCGTGGATGAGGTCAATGCAAAGCCCTCAGCTTCGCCCGTCAATCAGCGAATCGAGTGGATCGAAGAGCACTTCACGGCTGAGAAAAAGCAGTGGGGCTCCTGGGACCGCGGGCTACAGGATTTTATCCTCGATCTGGACCCCCCGCCCGCAGGGTGGAAGCCCACTCCGGAAGGTAGTACAAGGAAAAAGCTTTCTACCATATCGCCGGAAAAGATCACCGTGCCTGACTATATAGTTCGCCAGTACGACTACGGCAACAGCGGGAATGAGAATGGAAGCACTTCCACCGAGCCGCCGACCACTGCTTCGGACATCGGCAGGCTTCAGACTCTCTTGCATGCTGGAGGCGATACGGCCTTTGGTCTTGCAGATCACGGGCGGAGCCATCAGCACACTAGGATTGGCGAAAACTATCGGTGGGACGGCAACACTTTTGTCGAAGAATACAACATAAGGTTCCACGAGAAAGGTGGAGTGGGTACAAGCGATCCCAATAATCCCTCTTCCGAATACACGAGAATCAAAAATGAAGTCCTGACAGAAATGGCAAACGAAATTCCGGACTACTATTCATCCGTACCTTCGTGGATTTCGCAATGGTTTTGGAGGTTCGAAAAGGACCCCACTGAACCCCTCACTGGCAATGAGATTGATGTCTACAGAGTGGACCATACCAATTTGGATCATAATGTCCCGCTCGATATGAAAATGACTTTCATTTTGTTCTACATTGACAGCGACCCCCAACCAGATTACATCGCGTGGTTCGACAGCGGTGACATTGAATTGACCGGGGCTATCATCAACAACATTCAGGACTACTTGATTTAGGGAATTCGCGGGACATTTCTACATTTTCCGATTCCGTTGCTAGAATGGGCGGCAATCACGCACAGGCGAGAATCATGCTGATGAAACGACACACAATTCCGGTAGCGGTAACTTTTTCGGCCCTGCTGGCATTCGCCGGCGGCGCCGTTGGCCAGGACGCGGCCGAGACCGCGGAAAGACAGCCGATCGTAGTGGCCGATCTCGGACCCCAGGTCGGCGAGCGGGTTCCAGGTTTTGCACTCACGGATCAGTTCGGCGACGCTCACGATCTCGAATCGATCAAGGGGCCGAACGGAGCCATGTTGCTTTTCCACCGTTCCGCGGACTGGTGACCCTACTGCAAAGCGCAACTCGTGGAGTTGCAAGGACGTTTGGATGAGCTGGAAAACGCCGGCATCGGCGTAGCGGCCATCAGTTACGATTCTCCCGCGGTATTGCAGGATTTCGCCCAGCGCCGCGGCATCGATTTTCCCCTGCTTGCGGATGAAGGCTCGGAAGTCATTTCCCGCTACGGCATCCTCAATACGGTTGCCGCGGAAGGGCTTGGGCCCGACGCCGACAATCCCGACGTAATGGCGGACGTGGCCCGTTACGTCTCGGTATTCGGCGCGAGCAGCCTCATAGTCGGCACACCGTATCCGGGCACATTCATGGTCGACGCGGGCGGCCGCGTCACCTCGCGCTACTTCGAGGAGTTCTATCGCGAGCGCAATACGACCTCGAACGTGCTGCTCAAGGAAGGCATCGGCGTTTCGCCCATCGAAGCGATCGAAGGTTCCTCACCACAACTCGACTTCACCGCATGGCCCAGCAATACCAGCGTGAGCGTGGGCACGAGGTTCTCCATCGCTGTCGAAGTGAGGCCGAACGAAAACATGCACGTTTACGCGCCGGGCGCGGAGGCCAACGGTTATCGTGTGATCGGCCTGGAACTGGCGCCTTCCGACATGTACCGGATGGAGCCGGTGGAATACCCGGATTCGGAAATCTACTATTTCGCGCCGCTGGACGAGTACGTGCCGGTATTCCAGGAGTCGTTCACGCTGTTGCAGGAAATAGTGATGGATGGATCCGCAGAAACCGAAGCGGCGCTCGCGGAAATGGACACGATGACGATTTCCGGCTTCCTGAACTACCAGGCTTGCGACGACGCGATCTGCTATCTGCCCCAGTCCGTGCCGGTTTCATTCGTACTGGACGCCGAAAGCCCCGACCGCCAGCGCGCACTGAGGTAGAGTCGGACGGGTCAACAACAACATATCCATGGAACATATCCATGGGACACCCACTTCGGCTTGAGTCACCCGAACTGCCGGTTGGGTGTCCCATCTCGGGTTCGGTGTCCCATCTCGGGTTCCCCTCTCCCGGAATCAGACGCGGGCAAGGACATCCGGGAAGTTGTCCATGGTTACGACCACGGCTTCCGCGGCGTTCGGGAAGGTTTCGTAAAAGGCGTCCAGTGAGCGCATGTGGCGCTCGGTGGCGCCTCCGAGAGTAACCTGGACCGGCGTCGGACCGTTGGCGGATTGAACGACGAAATCCACCTCGCCGGCATCCCGCCAGTAGAACACATCGAATCCGCGCTTCCTCAGTTCGACGAAAGTGGCGCATTCGAGCGCCTTGCCCACATCCCGGCCCGTGCGCGTCACGGAAACACGCCGCAGGGCGGTATCGACCGGGTAATACTTCCGGTTGCGGTGCGAGCGCTTGCGTTCCGAGAAGGCGAACCAGGGGCAGGAAAAAAGCAGGTACGCCTGCTCGCAGGCTTCGAGCCAGGCCGCCGCGGTTTCGACCGCGACGCCGCCGGCGGCGGCGATCCTGCGCAGGCTGAGTTCGGAGCCGGCGGACTCGAAAACCATCTGCACGACTTGCCTCAGGCCGAGTGACGACCGTGCGCCTACCCGTTCGCGTACGTCGCGCTGCAATATGTCACTGAAATACTGGCGCAGCAACAGGTCTCCGTCCTCGCTGCCGACCGGTTCCGGGAAGCCGCCGCTATGCAGGTAGTCAGTGAGCGAGCCTTCGGGGCGAAGCTTGCGGAACTCGGCCGGGTCGAAGGGAAACAATTCGACGGTAATATGCCGGCCGGTCAGTACCGTGGACAACTCCCCCGAAAGCAGATGAGCATTGGACCCGCTGATCACGAACCGGAAGCGACCGGGTCGTTCCAGTTTCGAACTCAGCCATCGCTCCCATCCCTCCACCCATTGAATTTCGTCCAGAAAAACCGTGAGCGCCGCCGCACCCGGCCTTGCGCCGGCGAAGGCCTGCGTAAAATTCTCCAGGCATTCAAAATTCAGGTTGCCGGCGAGGCGGGGGTCCTCGAAATTGACGAACAGGCAATTTTTCCTTTCCAGCCCGTATCGGCCGATCAACTGGGTGAGCAGGGTGGATTTGCCGCAGCGGCGCACTCCCTGGATGACAAGGGTGGTGCGGTTGGAAAGCGCCTTGGGCAATTCGATGGCCCGCGCCACGGATTTCGGCGGTTTGCGGTCCCAGAAACTCCAGTCACGGGCGATTTCGAGCAGTTGGTCGTTTTCCATCTGTCGAGTTCACTCTACAATATAATTGTTGTAGAGTTTACTCGACATTATTCATATTGTCGAGTTACACAAATCCAAGGAACACCCATCCCTCGCGGTCCCGCCTGAAGTCACAAAATCAAAAAAATCAGAACGTGGCGTTGGCGTTGAACGGGCTGGCGGTTCCGCCTTCGATCTGGTTGATCTGGATCGAAACCATGAACTCCCAGCGCTGGTGCCGCTCGGCCGCTTCCGCCACAGCTTGCAGATAGCCATTGTCTACTAGTGGCAGGCCGAGGTTCACCTGGGTGAGTTGGTGAATCGGACGGTTTATGCCTTCCACACCCGAGGGCTGGACGTCATTGACCGCATCGCCGACGAGAATCGCCACATCGCGCTCGCGCAGCCAGGGCAACACCGAAGCGTGTAATCCCGCGCCGCCTTGACCGTAAGCCCATGGGCCCACATCGTCACGGCGCGCCCAGCGGCCGCCACGCACCAGCAATGCGTCGCCGCTGCCGATCGTCACGCCCGCGAATTCCTCCCAGGCTTCCAGGTCTTCCACGTATATCGGCGTACTCGGGTCGAGATAATCGACGCCGCGCATGAGCGGTATGTCCACCAGCACGCCGCGAGTCACATAGGAAGTGCCCATGCGGTCCACCGCCAGGTCTTCGCAGCCGTTGACTGTCAGATTCTGGTCGTAGCCATTGAAAATGACGAAGCGGCCGTCGATCTCGGTGCGGTAATGGCACAGCGCGTCAATGTGCGAAAGCATGCCGTCATGGAGCGAGAACTGGATTTCATCGAGCGCGAACGAAGGTTCGCCGGTCACCGGATCGACCCGGCTCATCCAATGTTCGTAAGGACCGAAGGACTGGCTGTCCATGGCCCGCTCCTTGAGCACGAAATGCTGCAGGGTAACCGTCTCGCCGGACTGTACCAGCGATGCGGCCTGCACAGTCTTTTCGGGAGTGATCAGGTTCAGCGTGCCGCGCTGATCGTCCGGCCCCCAGCGTCCCCAGTTGGAAAGCTCCTCTTCCCACTCCGCCAGCGTCTCCAGCGTCACCAGCCTTTCGGAATCCTGCGTCGAAGGGTTGACCTGGAATTCCTGCGCCGCGATATGCGCGCCGGACAGGGCGAGCAAGAGGGCGGCCGCGAATGGCGCGGGAGTCAATCTGAAGGTTCGGGAATTGCTCATTGTTCTGGTCCTCCGGCATATTTGCCGACATTGTGAAATCTGGGAAAGCAACAATATAACACTGCCCCGGCGAGCCGCGTAAAGAGCTTCAGCGCTGGAATCTCAAGGTCAAGAAGTAAAACAGCAATCCGCTGCCGATGATCGCCAGCGAGCCCAGGGCCTCGACCGGGCGGTTGATCAGCGTAAAAGTGAGCGTCCAGCCCATCACCGTCAAATAGATCAGGGGCGGAAGCGGAAACAGGAAAGTGCGATAGGGCCGCGGCAGGTCCGGTTGCCGCCGGCGCAAGACAAAAACGCCGAATACCGCGGCCGAGCTGTTAAGAGCCATGGTGAAGCCGGCAAAGACCAGCACCGACTCGAAGGTCGAGGTCAGAATAAACGTCAGCGCGACCGCGGTCTGGGTGTAAATGGCAACGGAGGGAATGCCGTGGCGATTGGTGCGGCCGAAAAATCCCAATGCCGGATAATCCTCGCCGATGACTTGGATAACCCGTGGCCCGGCCATCGTCATCGCGCTGACGGTCGAGATCAGCAGCAAGGCGAACACAAGGCCGACAAACTGGCCTCCGGCCGTCCCCAGGGCGGTTTCGGCGACGATTGCGCCGACTTCCACCTGGCCCACCATCGCATCCATCGGCGCGACATAGAGGAAGACGAAGTTCAACAATACATACAGGACGGTAACGATCGAGGTCCCTGTTACCAGAATCCAGGGCAGGTTCCGCTGCGGATTGTCGACTTCGCTGCTCAGATAGGTGGCCGCGTTCCAGCCGGAGTATGCGAAGCTGACATAGATCAGCGACACCGCGAAAACGGAACTCGTCAGCACCGCCCCGTCGCTTGCCTGGGGAAGGAAATTCACCGGCTGCGGATCATTGGTGACGAGCAGCGCCAGCAGACAGAATCCCAGGATAATGATGATCTTGAAATTGGTGAAAAACAGTTGCGTGCTGCCGCTGGTGCGATGATTGGTGGCGTGGGCCAGGGCCATGACAATCACCAGCGCGGCGGCCACCAGCTTGCGCATGCCGTCGCTCAATCCGTCGGGGAATACTGATGACAGGTAAGCGGCGAAGGTCATCGCACCGAGCGCCGTGGGCCCGGCAAAGCCGATAGTCGAAGAAATCCAGCCCGAGACGAATCCCGCGGCAGGATGGTAGATCCGGCGCAGCAGATTGTACTCTCCACCGGAACGAGGCAGGGCCGCACCGAGTTCGGCGTAGGTCAGCGCGCCGCCAAGCGCCACCAATCCGCCGATGGCCCACAACATGATCAGGGCAAATCCCGAACGGATATCCACCAACTGAAATCCGAGGCTGGTGAAAACCCCGGTGCCTATCATGTTGGCGATAATGACTGCGACGACGGTGAAAGAGCGAAAATTGTTCGAGGCCATGACAGTTTCCGTCAGAATTGCGCGCAATTATCCCGGCCACGGGCCGTCGCGTCTACGATTTCCGAATCGACTTTGGCCGCAGCGCGATTCTGTTACTATCGCCCTGTTACCCGGAGGGCGAAAATGATCAAGTCTGTTCCCTGCATGGCTTTTCTATTGGTGCTTCTCGCCGGGACCGCATCGGCGCAAATGCCGGTCGGCGATGCGCCCACCCGCGCGCAGGCCGCGGACGGCAGCTTCATAAGCTGGCGCGAGCACATCATCGACGATTCGGTAGTCGCCGGCGCGCCCTTCAGCGGCAGCGACGGCCTTGTCATGGGAGATCTGGACAAGGACGGTTACGAGGACGTGGTTTCGGTCCACGAATCCGACGCCGAGTACGATTCGACGCGATTCATTGCCGGTTTCGAGCCGCCGCCGGCCGGTCATGTGCGGATCGCATTCGCATCCGAATCGCCGGACCGCTGGACCAATATCACCCTGGCCGAGGGCAAGGAAGCGCCGGCCCCGGAAGACGCCGCGCTTGCCGACATGAACGGCGACGGTTATCTCGACGTGCTGGCGGCCGCGGAACTTTCCCACATCATCTACCTGCAGAACCCCGGCCCCGGCGCGCGCGAGGAACATTGGCCGCGCCTGATATTGCCGATGACCCGGGACCGCGGCTCCTACATTCGCGTTTTCGCCGCCGACCTCGACGGTGACGGCATCCCCGAGGTCTCGGCTCCGAACAAGGGCGCCCAGGTTCCGGGTCCGGACGATTACGCCCGCTCCACCCCGGTGGAGCTGTACAAGCTCGACGGCGACCCTCTCGACGGCGACTCCTGGCAACGCCTGGTGCTCGGCAACTACAGCATTCCGCAAAACGCCGAACCGGTCGATCTCGACGGTGACGGCGACCTCGACATCATGGTCGGTACGCGCGGCGAAGGCCGGCTGGTGTTTTTCGAGAACCTCGGCGACGATGATCTCGAATTCGCCGAACACGCGATCGGCATCAATGGCCCGGCAATGTCCGGTTTCAATCTGGAATACGCCGATCTCAGCGGCGACGGCCGGCTGGATATCATCGGCGCGGCCGCCCGCGGCATTTCCTGGATCGAACAGCCCGCGCGCAAGGGCGACGCCTGGAACGCCTTTGCCATCGGCAGTTTCGCACCGGATAGCGTGACCGGCATGGAAATGGCCGATATCGACGGTGACGGCGACCTCGACGTCATGGTCGGCAGTTACAGCCGCGGCCTGCGCACGGGCGACGGCGATGTCGATATCAACGATCCCCTCGGCCGGATCGGCTGGTTTGAAAATCCGGGCGACGCCAGGGCCGACTGGACGCGCCACGACATCTCCCGGCGCAAGCGCGGCATGTTCGACAAGTTCATCGCCCGTGACCTCGACGGTGACGGTGACATGGATTTTCTCGGCACTCGCGGCAACAGTCACCCCTTCGACGGCGTATTCTGGCTGGAGCAGGTACGGACCGCGGAACCGGTAGCCGCTTTCACCAGGGCCAGAGCCGTTGAAAGTGATGAGGTGCCTTTGCCTTGAGGATTTGCCGGACCATCGCTACGGCCCTTGGCCTGCTGCTGGCGGCCGTGGCCGCGGCTGCTTTGGCGCAGCCGCTTGAATTCCGGGTAAATCCGGCCTGGCCGCAGGCGCCTCTTGGCGGCAACTGGCTGACCGGCGGCCTGGGCGGCATGTGTGTCGACGACCGCGACCATGTGTATCTGCTTAACCGGCAAAATGTGGTCGAGGACGATCTCGACGGCGCCTTGCTCGCCCCGCCCATCATCGAACTGAATCCGGCAGGAGAAGTCGTGCGCGGCTGGGGCGATCCGGAATTGCTCGGCGGCCGGCTGCACGATTGTCACGCGGACGCCGACGGTAATCTCTGGATCGTCGCCGCGGCCACCGGTCATATTCAGAAATACGACCCAGCGGATGGCAGCCTGCTGTTGCAAGTCGGCGAATCCGGACGTTTCGATTCATCCGACGGCAGCCGCCAGGGCCAGCCGCTGAATTCCGACAGCGCGCAATTCTTCCTGCCCTCGGCCATCGATACCGACGGCAATGGCGATATCTATGTGGCGGACGGCGAACTGCCCGGCGGCAATGCCCGCATCGCGGTGCTGGACCGCGAAGGCAATTTTCTGCGGCAATGGCGCCTGCGCCGCGAACCGGGCGAGGCGGACATCATCGAACTGCCGCATTGCATTCGGCTTTCCGATGACGGGCTCGTTTACGTTTGCGACCGCCGCGCGGATCGAATCCAGGTCTTTAACCGTCAAGGCGAATTCGTGCGCAATATTTCCGTCGTCTTTTCGCCCATGAGTGATCCGGCCGGCCGCGCAAGCGGCGCGCGCGGCACTGCCGTCGTACTCGGCTTTTCTCCAGACGCGGCGCAGCGCCACATCTATGTAGTCAACCAGAACAGCGTCATGGTCGACGTGCTCGACCGCGACACCGGCAAAAAACTGGCGAGTTTCGGCGCCGGACCCGGACGCTACCCGGGGCAGTTCGAACTGCCCCACGGCATCGCCGTGGATTCCCGCGGCAACGTCTATGTCGCCGAACAGGAAGGGCGGCGCGTGCAACAATTCGTTCCCGTGGCGCCTTGACCGAAGGGAAAAACCGGTCGCGCGTCGCTTTCTGAAACCGGGAGGTCGGAAATGACAGATTACTCACCGATACCGGTTCGTCCGCGGCTGCCGCTCATGTTGCTGATTTCGCTGCTACAGGGATTGGCGCTGTTTCTGCTTTGGCGCGCGGCAGAGAACCAGGTCTGGCCAAGCCAGACTCCGGCGGTGAATTTTCCGCTCTGGACGATCTCGGTAACGCTGCCGCTGTTTCTGTTGCTTGGCCTGGAAGATCGAAACGAGCGCAAGACGGCGATAGTCGTCGGCTCGTTTTGCGCGCTGCTGGCGCTGCTCGGAGTCTATATCGGTTGGCAGGTAACGCCGTTCGGCGAGTTTCCGCCGGATTCGATAATCGCCACTTACGTCCTGCCGCTGCTGCTGGGATGTTTCCTGGCCTTGCTTTTCCTTCGGCCCATCGTCCACGGCAGGACTCCGGACTACGCGGAAATTTTTACCGATTCCTGGCGCAACGCCCTGGTGGCTGCGCTGTCCTGGGCGCTGACGCTGGGAGTATTCGGCATATTGATGCTCTGGGGCGAGTTGTTCCGCGTCATCGGCATCGAGTTTTTCTTCGAATTGTTCACCGAAGACTGGTTCCTGTTTCCCGTGCTGGCCGTCGTCGTCGGTCTGGGCATTTTCATCTTCCGCGGCCTGGCCAACGTCATCGGCGGCATCACCAGCCTGTTGCAGGGCCTCATGTGGTTGCTGCTGCCCCTGGTGCTGACGGTAACGGTGCTGTTTCTCGCGGCCCTGCCGTTTACCGGCCTCGAGCCCCTGTGGGACACCGGCAACGGCACCGCCCTGCTCATGGCCTTGAACCTGTTTGCGCTGTTCGGCCTGAACGCCGTTTATCAGCGCGGCGACCTCGAGCCGTATCCACTGCCATTGCATCGTCTGCTTTGCGCCGGCATCGCCTTGTTGCCGGTGATATCCCTGCTCGCGCTATACGGGCTTTACTTGCGGGTAGACCAGTACGGCTGGACCGTGGCGCGCTGCTGGGCGCTGATGATCAGCCTGCTGATCACCTTGTTCTCTCTCGGCTATGCAGGCAGCGTCGTCCGCTTCCGGGAGCAATGGACCGGCAAACTCGCACGCGTCAACCTGCCGATGAGCATATTGATGATCGCCCTCGCTCTACTGTTGAACTCCCCCTTGCTCGATTTCCGCAAGATCTCGCTTGCCAGTCAGCAGAACCGGGTAGACCGCGGCGAAATCGCCCTGGAAGAATTCGATTTCTTCGACGCCCGTGAAAACATGGGCCGCCCGGCGTACCTGTGGATGCAGCAAATCATTGAGCAAAACCGCGAATCAAATCCGGAACTCGCGCAACTCGTGTCCGAACCGGTCAGACCAACTTTTACCGGATTTCCCCTGGACCCGGCAAACAGGATCGATTTCCGCAGCCAGGTCACCTACCGCCCCGTCCCCTTCGCCATACCCGACGCCTTGCTCGACGCCATGCAGACCTCACCCGTAGCCGAATTGCTTCGGTCCGACCAGGTCGACGAGCTGACCCTGTTCCAGGCTGACCTCGACCTCGACGGAAACCCCGAATACATCCTCGCGGCGGATTATTTCAACACCGTGATGGCCGCCGCGTACCGCCTCGAAGACAACGCCTGGAGAGAACTGCAACTGACGCCGGACCAGAACGTCCCGGAACCCGGCCAGTCCCTGACCGACGGAGAAATAGAAGTAATCCCGCCCCAATACAACAACCTGCAAATCGGCGAAATAACCCTGCGAGTCCTTGACCAATAAGACAAAGGAGTTGGCTGGAGATTCTGCGACTACGCTTCGCTCCGCACAGGATGACGAGAGGAGAGCATAAGGACCTGCACAATGTGAGTCGCCGTCTGGTGTGCGAAATGCAGCGGGCGTGCGAGGGTGAGGCCCGTTCGGCGCAGCCGGCAAAAAGCAAAGCTTTTTGAGGGCCGAACGACTTGCCATGGATGGCAAGGCTGGGGGTTGGCGAAAGCACCAAAGTTGCGCCAGGGATGGCATGCACAACACTAAACGAAGGCGGTCAACGCAGAAGTATGTACAGCGTCCGCTGCATTTCGCACACCAGACGGCGACGGCTCGAAGCCACCAATCACATCAACCCGTAAATCGCCCGAATTCGGTGACTTTCACTGTCAGTGACGTAAACCACCCCGTTGCGAATACAAACCCCGTGCGGCCGATCCAGCATGCACCCCAGCGGATCCCCGTCCGGCCCGTCGCCGCGCTCGCCCGTGCCGAGCACCGTGTCGACTAACCCCGACGTCAGCGACATCCGGCGAATCACATGATTTTCCGTATCGACGATATAGAGCGAATTGTCGCGGCTAGAATAAGCGATGCCCTTCGGCCCGTTGAACGTGCAATCGAGCGCTGCCGCACCATCGCCGCCATACCCCCGTTCGCCCGTGCCGGCAATACGCTCGAGACGGTCGCCGGCCAGGTCAAGCCGGTACACCGCGTTGCCTTCTCGCAGCACCAGATAAGCCATGCCGTCCGGCGCGATGTCGATCGAGCGCGGTCCCATCAATGGCGTACCCGTCATCGGACCACTGTCCGGCGTCCGTTCCCGTTCTCCAGTGCCCGAAATCGTGCTGATCACCCCCGTCTGGCGGTCTACCCGGCGCAGGCGGCTGTTGCCGATATCGCAGATCAACAGGTTGCCGTCCGGATCGAAAGCGATGCTGTGCGGCTGGCGCAACTGGGACAGCACCGCCGGCCGCCCGTCTCCGGCATAGCCCGGCTCGCCGTTGCCCGCGAGCGTGGTAACAAGCCCGAGACGCCCGTCGATGCGCCGCACCGTGTGCGAATCGCGCTCGACAATGAAAAGGTTGCCGCTATCCCAGCGAATCTCGTGCGGGGCCGAAAACGGCGTCTCGGCTGGCACGCGCGATTCCGCTTCCCAGCCCTTGTCGCCATTGCCGGCAACCGTGGAAAGCCGATTGGTTTCGAGATTCACGCGGCGCGTGCGGCCCGTGTCGACTTCGCAAAAATACAAGGCACTGTCCGGACCGAACACCACACCGTAAGGATTGTTGATCGGAGCGGCCGTTGCCTCCGCGCCCCCGCTCGGCTCAGGCTCAAAGCCGGCGACACCGGTTCCGACGACCGTTGCAACCGTGCTTTGTTGGGCCAGCAGGGGACGCCCGGCAAGACTGAGCCCCGCGACCGCCCCGGTCTGCAGAAATCGCCGACGAGTCGAATCAAACATGGCATTACCCTCCGATGACTGTCCCATGAATCATGCCACAAAACGATGGGTGTCCCATGTGTGTGGCGGACGCCGCAACCCCCTATCCGCCACCGACGGTTCGAGGCCACAAATCACAACAGGTGGATATTGTTTCGGCTTTTGGGGTACAACGACGATTCTGATTCCGGCTTTGAGGAAAACAAGATGTGTGACGAGAAGACTCAGCTACGCGCCGACGAATTTCTGCGCAACCGCGGCGAAATCAGCCGGCGCGAATTCGGCAAGGTTTCGGCTACCGTGGGATTGGGCATGATGCTGCCGGCGGTGGCAAATGCCCAGGAACTCGGCGAAAGAGACGTGGAAATCACGACCCCTGACGGCGTCGCCGATTGCAATTTCGTTTATCCAGCTTCCGGCAGTCACGCGGCGGTGCTGGTCTGGCCCGACATCCTCGGCCTGCGGCCGGCATTTCGGGAAATGGGCCGGCGGCTCGCCATGTCCGGCTATGCCGTACTGACCGTCAACCCGTTCTATCGCAGCGCCCGCTCGCCCGTGGTCGGCGAAGGCGCCAGCTTCGGCCAGCCGGAAACGCGCGAGATCGTGCTGCCGATGGCCAGGCAACTCAATGCCGATACGCATTTCACCGATGCGCGGGCATTCGTCGCCTGGATAGACGAGCAGCCCGAAGTAGACACCAGCCGCGGCATCGGCACCACCGGCTATTGCATGGGCGGACCGATGGTCATGCGCACAGTAGCGGCCGTGCCCGACCGGCTCGGCGCCGGCGCGACTTTCCACGGCGGCGGACTGGCGACCGATGCCGACAACAGCCCGCATCTGCTGATTCCGGAGACCCGGGCGCATATGCTCCACGCCGTCTCCGAGGATGACGACGCGGACGAACCGGAAGTCAAGAATACGTTGGCGGCGGCATACGAAGCGGAAGGCATTCCAGCCGAGATCGAAGTCTACGAAGGCACCTTGCACGGCTGGTGCTCGATCGACTCGCAGGTGTATCACGAAGCCCAGGCCGAACGCGCCTGGAGCCGGCTGCTCAACCTGTTCGAGAACGCGCTCGCCTGAAACGCCAGCCGTACATCATGCGGCCGTAGAAGTTGAACCACTTGCGGCATTCCTCGTCGTCGAAGGGATAGTCCGCGCCGAGTTGCCGCGCCGTGACCAGGCCGGTCACGAAGCAGGTCTCCTGGCTGTTGACGAGCGTATGGGCACCGCAATGCCAGCTCCGCCGCCTGCCCTGAATGAAGCGGAACAGGTGGACGAGCAGCGCGATATGCCGCACGTCATGGACGACGTGCTGGAACCACCAGCGCTTGACGATCTTGCTTTCGTCTATGCGGCTGATCGCGTTATAGGTCACCAGGCAGGGTTTGTCGGACCGCTTCGCCCAGGGCTGCTGGTTGTGCATGATGTAGGTGATTTCGTAGTTGTCCGGCCGGGCGGCGTATTGCTCGATGTGATTGCTGCGGGTGTCCAGGGGCTTCGCCTCGTTTTCCGGCAGCAGGGAAGCGTCCGAGTGGACGATGGCGTGATTGTGCAACTCGCTCTCATAGCGGATTGACGACAGCAGCCAGGTCTCGAAAAACCCCGGTTTGTCGAGCGTCATCAGTGTCTGGTTGGCGTTGCAGGCGAACACCACGTCGTCGAAGGTCTCGGCAGCGCCGTTCTCGTCCACTACGTCCACGCCGGATTCCCGCCGGATCACCTTGCGCACCGGCCGGGAAAGATAAATTCTGTCGCGGAAGGACGCCGTCAGCCTTTCGTAGATGTTGCGCGTGCCGCCTTCCCAGGTCTGCATCGGAGTTGCATTGACGATGTCGAAGAATTCCAGGTAGCGGGCGAACAGCGAAGCCGGCATGTCGAACACGTTCGTCGCCATCAGGAAGTTGACGAACATGGGTTTGAGCACCTTGTACCTGAAGCCTCCGGAATATCGACCGAAATTCAGCACCGTGCCCATGCTGAGGTAATTGAAGGGGTTGAGCGCGTTGAGAAATTTCGACCGGGTCCGGTTGAGCGCGCCGAACCATTTCATGCGTTTCAGCAACTTCTGGAATCTGTCGATTTCCTCCTGCAACTGCCGGGCGATTTCGGTGTCGAGGTCGTGTGCATAGATCTCGCCGTGATATTTCACGCTATAGCTGAATTTCGTATCGACCAGCTCGACACCAAGCTGCCGCATCAGCAGCAGAATGTGGTGATACACCGTGGGAATGCAGGCGGTGACCGAAATATCGAAGGGGATCGACGACCCGTCCGCCTGGGGCATATCGGCGGTAACGGCGTTGCCGCCGACCTGGGCCTGTGTCTCGTACAGCCGGAAATCAAATCGGTCGGGATTTCGATGCAAGGCCCAGGCGACTCCGAGCCCGGAAACTCCTGCGCCGATTATTGCTATTTTTCTTGGCATCGCCGCCCTCCTGCTGGCTCCGTGGCCCGCACTGTAACAGGTTAGGCAGTTAACGTGAACGAGACGAATTGCGGTAATATGCTCGGCAACCATGCAAGAAGCGTGAGCAAGCAGGTAATGGACGTTGCTTGACTTGACCAGAAACAAAAGGGACGCGCTGGAAGAAAACCAGCAATACCAGGCAGCCATTCTGCCTGGCGTTTCCCGGACTTTTGCGCTGACCATACCGGCTCTGCCGAGCCGTCTTGCGTTGGTTGTGACCAATGCCTATTTGCTGTGCCGCATCGCGGATACGATCGAGGACGATCCTCGCCTGGACTTCGCGGAGAAAGAGGCGAATCTCGAGCGTTTTCTGACCACGGTCAAGGCTCAAACGGACGCGAGCGCCTTTTCCGCTCAAGTGACCCCGCTGCTGTCCCCGGAAATTCCGCCGGCCGAACGCGAACTGATGCGCAACGCGGATCGGGTAGTCGGCGTTACCCATTCGTTTACCGAAGCCGAGCGCCGGATTCTCGAGCGCTGCGTGTCCGTCATGTGCATCGACATGCCGAAATTCCAGCGCAACAGCAGCCTTGCGGGACTGCGCGATTTGCCGGAACTCGACGCATATTGCTATGCGGTCGCCGGGGTGGCGGGCGAGATGCTGGTCGATCTGTTCTGCATTCAATGTCCGGAACTCGAGGAAAATCGTCCGCAGTTGCGATCCCTCGCCGTTTCTTTCGGCCAGGGGCTGCAAATGACCAATATATTGAAGGACATCTGGGCCGATCGTGAGCGGGGCGCCTGCTGGTTGCCGCGCTCGGTGTTCGACAATGGCAGGCTCTCGCTGGAAAACCTGGGAGAGAATCACCGGACCAGCGAATTCCAGAGCGGTCTGCGTACACTGATTGCAATCGCTCACAGACACTTGAGGAATGCGATGGAGTTCACTTGCCATCTTCCCGCCAGGGAAGCCGGCATGCGCCGATTCTGCCTGTGGGCTCTCGGTCTGGCGGTGCTGACTTTGCGGAAGATCCAGCACAACCCGGAATTTACCGCATCCGATCAGGTAAAAATTTCCCGGAATTCCGTGCGGGTCACCTTGTTTGCAACGAATCTCATGTTGCAAAACGATCGAGGATTACGCTGGCTCTTTCGCCGGGCCGCGAAAGGACTGCCGACAAGTCCGGACTAGTCGTTTTCCGCCAGTCTGGCGCGCCGCCGACGTTCAAAGAGGCCGAGGGCGTGCAGGGGAAAATACTGCCGGTACAGTTCGTAATCCAGCAGCGCGGTACGGAAGAACACTCCGGCCATGTCCTGGTTCGGCCAGCCCCCCTCCCCGTCCTGTGCGTCGAGCAGAAATCGTGCTCCGCGCGAAATTGCGGACCAATGTGAGTCGCCCGCCTCAAGCAGGGCGATCAGCGCCCAGGCGGTCTGGATGACCTGACTTTGCTCATGCGCGACATATTTGCCGCTCAGGCAGCCGCTATGATGTTCGCCCCAGCCGCCGTCGCTTCGTTGGCGCTCAAGCAACCAGTGACAGGCAAGGCGCAAGGCAGGGTCACCGGGGCCCGCGCCTCCGGCAAGCAGGCCCCTTATGCCGAACAGGACGCCATAAATGAATTGCACGCCCCAGACGCCGCGCCAGCTACCGTCGTTCGCCTGGGTCCGCCGCAGCCATGCGTCGGCCCGGGACATGGATTCGAGCGCTGTTTCATCGACGACCCGCGGCAAGCGCCGCTTGCACGCCGCCAGCGCCGCCAGACAGGAGGCGGTGCATTCGACAAAAGAATGCTCGGTCATCGATTCGCCGAACATTTCCGCCGGATTGAGCCACTCCAGGCCAATTCTTGAGCGCTTCGCTTCATAACTGCCGAAGCCCCCGTCGCGGTTCTGGCCGCGCAACATGAACCCGATCGCCTCGCCGAGGCTCGCTTCGTCCACTTCTTCGGTATCCACGGCGACAAGTCCGACTACCGCCTCCGCGGTGCAATCCGTTACGGGCCAGCCATGCCATTCGCCGGCAAAACACCAGCCCCCCCTGGGGTCGTTGCGGTAAGCCTCGCGAAAGCCGTCGAAGCTGACGGAAATCTGTTGATCGCGAAGAAAGTCTGCTCCCTTGCGCAAGGCTTGACGCACATCGTCGCGGCCCGGAATCGTCGACAGCGCTTGCAGGGCGAATCCGGTATCCCAGGATGCGCTGCGCGCACCGGTTATCCGTGTTCCGTTTTCCTCGTCTTCCCAGACCCAGCCTTCGAGGCTGTCCAGTGCCTTGTGCAAGTCGGCATCGTCGGGGTCGCACAGCCACAGGGAGAGAATGTTGAGAAATCCACTGACCGGGGAAATACTGGTGTGGCTGGAACTTTGCAGTTCCCAGCGAATGCGTTCAACCAGTTCTTTGCGGCAATGGGCGCGCAGGCGCTTGCTGTGAATTTTTTCGTAGATCCCTGTCAAAGCGTAACCGGCACGCAGCCATATGCCGGGCCGGGCGAACAGATCGGCCTTGCGCAGGCGATTGCGGCCGGCAGTGAAATCGATTCCGTCAAAGCCTTCCGGGAAAAGTTCTTCGCGCAAGGCTTCGATTACGGGATTCACCGGAAGCTGGAACCGGCATGAATATATGGTTGCCATCGCCATGTAGATGAGTCGGGTGTGGCAGTACCAGTTTGAAGGATGCAACGGCAATCGCCGCGGCAGGCGCCACAATTCAGGCAGCACGGCGTTCACCCCGCGCCAGTCGTAGAGATTCAGCAGCGCCAGCCAGAACTTGCCCCAACTCGGGATGCCCAGGACCCCTTCTTTTTGCATGAATTCGCGGGCCGGCCTGATCAAGGGGTCGTCCGGCCCGACTTCGAGCAGTCTGGCAGCGACGTAAACCAGGGTCGTGACGAACAGGCTGTCCCGCGCGTGCTCGTGCAGGCCCCAGAGTCCTCCTTCGAGGCGAGTTCGTTCGAACTGGCGCAACAGCAGCCGGCGACGGCCGGGTTCGATTTGCCGGCCGATGACGTAGTGAAGCAGCACGTATTGCGCGGCAAGCATGGGGCACCAGGTCATCTCGCCTTCCCAGGCGCCGTCTTCGCGCTGCAGATCCAGCAAGCGCTTCGCGGCAAGGTCCAGCCCCGTACCCGCTTCGACCGGGGCCAGATCGTTCGGACGAACAGGCGCCGCGGTGTCGGAGTGCTCCTGCATCGAAATCAGGAAGGCGCCGGAAAGCTTGTCCAGGGCGGACTGTTCATCGGCGCCGCTCGAACCGTGCGCCTTTTCCAGTTCGCGAACGCCCCGCACCAGCCAGTTGAGCCGAGCCGCCAGCGTACGAATCATGACTTGCGCCCGGCGCCGGGTGAGAATGCCGTTGCGCCGCCAGAGTTCTCCGGCGAATCCGGTCGCCACGGTCACGCTGAAAGCAGTGCCGAGCCGCGTTACGGAAGAGTCCTCGCAGGCAAGCAGGCGCATGGTCCGGGCCCGGACCAGTTTGCTGGCCCGCCAATTCCGGTAAACGGCCTGCCGTAACACCGACGACTCCAGCCGGTGATCGCGGAACACTTCATACAGCCCCATGGCGAGAAGTTGTGGAGCCCTGGTTTCTTTCAGCCTGCGGTTCGCGAATTTCCGGAAATCTCCGCCCTCGGCAAGGGCAAGAGCGTCGGCGAAACCGAGGGTCATCCCGGCCGCGGTCATCGGATGGTAATGACCTGCCGCATCGCCGATAAGTACGCGGCGCGAGGAGCCGTAAGTCATTCGCGGCCTTAACTCGTTGGCGGCAGCCTGGTATTTTCCCGACCGGATCGCATCTACGAACGCGGACCTGAGGTCCTCCGGCAAGTAGCCGGCGTAAGATTCCAGCAACACGCCGACCCGGTCCCGCGGCGTCCAGAGGTCCAGCGGCATGTCGGCTATGATGCGGACGCGGCCCTCGCCCAGCGGCACGGTGAGTATGGGTCCGGGTGGGCCGAGTACGACATAGCCGAATTCTTCGTGCTGCAGTTCCACACCTTCGACCACGACCCCGACCATGCGCGAGCAGGTCATGCGCTCGGTCCGCAAGCCCAGCGATTGCCGCACGATCGAGGCCCGGCCGTCGGCGCCGACGATCCGCCCGGCCTGCAGCAGACGTTCAGCGCCATTGAAGCTGAAAACGATTCCTTCGTCTTCGATCGCCCGCGCTCGCGCGTGGCGATAAATTTCGATTCCAGGCTCGCTCTCGACCGCTTCGTGCAAGCAGGAGACGAGTGCGGAATGTTCGAATACCAGGCCCGCGGAGTCTTCCGGGTAGGGCAACAGGATGGATTCCGATCGGTCCTCCGGAAAGACGACGAATCCCTTGCCGGGGGAAAATCCCGGCCGCCCATCGAGATTGACGCCGACGCCTTGCAGCATCCTCACCGCCGGAGGATGCAGCCATTCTCCGGCAAGTCGTTGCGCCGCCTTGGGATTCGCTTCGAGCAGGGCAACCCTGGCGCCCTTGCGGGCATGGGCCAGCGCGCACAAGCTGCCTACCGGGCCCCCGCCGACGATGGCTATATCGTAGCGTGGCAGCCCTGTGGCGCTCAGTGGAAAATGCTCGCTTGCGAGCGGCGTCGATAGCGAAGTCGGCATGGCAGCCTGGGTCCTGTCACCCAGCTTCCATAATTCGGTGCGGGAAACGGGGTGTCGAGTTTGAATTCGAATCGATCCAGCGGCACGGTCCAGATTGCCTTGATCTGCAGGATGGCAAAGTTCTTGCCCATGCAGCAGTGTTTGCCGCCGCCGAAGCCGATCAGGGCGTGGGGGTGTTGCTTTTCCTCGCTGGCAGGCGGAGCGAAACGGTCCGGATTGAACTTTTCCGGGTTTGCGAAAACATTCGGCAAGAGATGTGAAAGCGCCGGTGACACCACGGCCAGCGCGCCGGCCGGTACGGTGTAATCGCCATAAGTCAGCGGCCTGAGCGCCTTGCGAATCAGAATGATCAGTGGCGGATGCAGCCGTTCGCATTCGCGGACCGCGTTTTCCAGTAGCGGTTGCTGCTTCAGGCCCGCATAGCTCAGCGATCCTTCCTCGTCGTAGATCTCTCGCATTTCATCTCGCACCCGGTCGAGATACGGAAGCTCCCGGTGTAATTCGAGCCCGGTCCAGGACGCGAGCACCGCGCTGGTATGCTGGCCCGCGAACAAGGTCGTCAACAGCAGTCCCGTAACCTCATTGTCGCTTAAGGGCCGTCCGTCCTTGTATTGGGCCTCCATGAGCGTTTGCATGAAATCTTCGGATTGGGCGCCCGTACGCCGCCTTTCGCGCATGATGCCACTGAAGATTTCGGTAATTTTTCGCCGCGCCCGGTCGCGGGTCAGGTGCGCCGGAGTCGGCAGCCGCGGGAAAAAGAAGCCGAGCGTGTTGATGCCGTTCTGAAGATCGTGATACGCCTCGGCGAATCCGGAGTCCACTTCGTTGCGGATTTCCTCGCCGAGAAAGCAGCGGCTGGCGATGTTCACCGTGAGTTCGTTCATCGCATGGGGCAGGTCGAACTCCCCCTCCTGTCCAAGCGAGTCGGAAAAGCTTTCCGCTTCCTCGAACATGATGCGGACATAGCGCCGCATCGCCGATTCCCTGAGCGCGGGAAACAGGAATCCGAGTTGCTCGGTCATGAGTTCGGAAGAAACGTCGTAGGCTACGCCGCGCCCGAAAATGGGCACGGTAAACTGATACACCGACTTGGCGTCGAGGGTTTCTTCCGGAGCCTTGAAGTAAGCATGGTGGGCTTCGGGCCCGGCAAACACGACGAATTTGCGCGGACCGATCCCGAACTGGAAAAGCTCGCCGCACTCGCGCCGGCCGCGGCACAGGAACGCGACAGGGTCCCGCTGGAATTCCCGCAGATGTCCGAGCAGGGGCAAGCCTCCGCTCATCTCGGGGACGGCCCCGGCCGCCTCCGCCGAAACCTCCGCATTGTGGGATTGAAGCGCCATCGAAATCCTCAGTAAATGAAAGGCGCCATCACGAATCTCACCCGCTGCGTATAGCGATTCCAAAGCTCGCCGTACTTGGCGCGGCAGCGTCGCTCGTCGCGGCGCGATCTTTGCACCAGCAATCCGGCCAGCCACGCCGGCAACAGGAAAGGCGCCCAGGAAACGAAGCCCGTGGTCAGCGCAAAGGAAAGATAGATGCAGATTTCGCCGGTGTAGTTGAGATGCCGCCCGATGCCCCAGAATCCCGAAACGAGCAGACGGCCGTCGAGCGCTTCCGCGGGTTTGCCCCAAATCATGGAATCAGGGTCCTGTTTGAAGCGGTGCTTCTGCTCGTTGGCGCCGCGAAACAGCCAGAAACCGAAAACGAACAACATAACGACACCGGCAGCGGCCAGGGGCGGCAATGCCGGCCCGGTTGCGTCGACCAGCCACCATCCGGCCAGGCAATAGAAGAACGGCACGAGCGCGTAATCGCCCCAGACGAGCATGCAGCCGAAGCGCTCGCTGATGATGTCCCAAGTGTGGATCATGCCTTGCTCGAACTGAAAATAGTTGAACACATAGGCAAACGTGAAGGCCTGGTAGAGCGCCATCCCCAGCGTCAACTGGCCGTAGGTCTCGTATTGCGCGACGGCGAACGAGATATTGAGCAGCGCCAGGCCAATGAGGGAAGGACGATAACTGAACATTTTCAGATCGACTCCCAGCAGGGTGGGGTTGAGTTCCCGGCCCATGAAGTAGCCACGCCAAAATCCTTGCGGCGCGTTGGGCGCGCCCTCGCCCCGCCGGTACAGCCAGCCGGAAAGCACGAAGGAAAAAACATTCGCCATCACGAACAGCGCGGCAAAATGCGAATGCAGCGCCGAAAGCGAGAACCAGCCAAAAAACTGGCAAATGGCGGCCAACGCCACGACCAGCAGGAACAGGGCGAATCCGTTCAGCCTGAACTCCCTGTTGCCGGCTTCGGCGTCGGCAAGAACGAGCGTGCGGCCAGGCACGAACATCGAACCGGCAAAAAGGACAACGAGGAAAACCAGCAGCATGACCGCCGCTGCAAGCAGGGCATCGCCGGAGAGCGTCATCGGCGCCAGCCCGGCGTCAGGCGGCGGCATTGCCGGACTCCGCTTCCCGCGCCAGGTATTCCTGCCACTTGCGCACGGTCACTCGCTGGAAGGCGCTCACTACCGGATTCACCTCGATGGAGGGCGCGTCCCAGTGCTGCTCATACCCGAGTTGCTCCGCCTCCACGGCGACCCGGTCCTCATCGAGCAGGGGGCCGATCAGCAGACGATTCGATACTTTCATTACCGCGGTCATGGCGAATCGCGGGAAGCGCACCGGCAGCAACGGAAATTTCAGCGACTTGAAATAAAACAGGAAAAACGTCCGGGTAGTGCGTTCGTCGATGGGCAGCACGAACAGCCAATGTTTGATTTCGTCGTCGGTGTTCGACCATTGGTACGGATACTGGTAGCAAAGTTCGATGTGGTTGGTGTTCAGCCGTCCGTGATCGACGAACAATCCGGAGATGGGCCCGCGTCCGACCTTCGTGTCGTAGGCGAGATGCACATCGTCACCCCTGGTTTCACACTGGGTCAGCGTGGCGCCGTCGAAGGGGCGGTATTTGCGGTGCAGGAACGCGTGGGAAAAGTCACTGACATTGTCGATTATCATCGAATGGTGGGCCGTACAGGTAAATGTGATCGGCACGCATGCCCAGCGGTCGGGCCCCTCGATCTCCGGAATATCGGGAATCCGGCGCTGTTCCGCGAGTTCGGGATTGCCCGGGAACAACCAGACCAGGCCGTAGCGGACCTGTACCGGGTAGCGCCTGATCGAGATTTCGGGCAATTCCTTGCGGCCGAACAGGTCGGGGATGCCGACGACACGGCCCTGTTCGTCATATTCCCAGCCATGATAGCCGCAGACCAGGCGGCAGCCTTCCACTTGCCCGAGCGAAAGCTTGAGCTGGCGATGGGCGCAGCGATTCTCGACCGCGTGAAATTCGCCGTCGGCCGTCCGGTACAGCGCAATCGAGCGTTTCCAGAAAACTGCCTCGACGACCGAGCCCGGTTTCACGTTGCGCACTTCTTCCACCGCGTACCAGTAATCCGGGTCCATGCCGGCGGCCCGGGATTTCTGGCGCAATCCCGAAGCCTCATTGAAGCCTGGAGGTGGGCTCACTGCCTGATTCATGCTGAACTTTCCCCCGCGGTAACTTGAATATCCTGCTCGCGCACCGGGTTTTCGATCCGGCTTGCCGATTCTTCACATGGCGGTTTTGCGTTCGGATTGGCGATCGCCTTGCGCTCGTGATAGTGAAACGCGTACGCCTGGTGCACGGCGGCGCGGATGGTCGTAGGCCGGTAGCCGAGTTCGTTTTTCGCTTTGGCAAGATTCGCATGCCGGCGTTTTTTCAACAGGCGGATGGCCCCGGGCGTGAATCGTTGCGGAAAGTCCGGATGAAAGCGGCTGAGGTAAAAGCTCGCAACTTCCGAAAACGGATACATCAGGTTGGCCGGAATCCGCCGATTCGGGCGGGGAACTCCCGAGACCTCCTCGTACAGGTCGACGATGTCGGAAATGGTCTTGTATTCGGAACTGAAAATGTATTTCTCGCCTGTACGCCCTTTCTCCATGCAGAGCACATGGCCTTCGACGATATCCCGCGCGGCGACGAACTCGAAGCCGCCGTCGACATAGGCGCGCAGCTTGCCGTCGGTGTAGTCGCACATGGTTCTGCCGAGACGGGAGGGCAGGTAATCGGCCCCGCCCACGACCGCGCAGCAGGTCGCGACAATAACATCCTGACCCATCGCAACGGCGCGCAGGCACTCATGTTCGGTAAGAATCTTGCTGCGCTCGTAGGGCATCGTGCGTTCCATGGGATAGAACTGCATCGTTTCGTCGCTCGGCGCCGACGGATCGTCGAGGTCGTGCCCCACCGCACTGAAGGAACCGGTGACCACGACACGACCGGCTTCGGTCTCGCGCGCGGCCTGCAGCACGTTGCGGGTGCCGACCACGTTGCATTCGTAAATTTCCCGGCGATGGGCGTTATTGCCGTCGATCGTCGAAACTTTGGCGGCGACGTGATACACCCCCCGGCAGCCCTCAAGCGCGCGCCGGGTGGCGTCGAGATAGCGGATATCCGCCCAGACGCGCTCGACGTCGAGGCCTTCGAGCGCCTGATTATTGTCTTCCTGCCGCAACAGCACCCGAACCCGGACGCCGTCGTCGAGCAGCCGGCGCACGAGATTGGCGCCCACGTGCCCGGCGGCGCCGGTAACGAGAACCGGCGCCGCGGCGGAACTGGCGGTTGTGGAAGTGTCAGAGGTCAATTTGTCATCCCGTACTTGGACTGCCGCTATTTTTCCTGCTGCGGTTCTCTTGCCGACGAGCCAAAGAATAGCATGCAGGGGCGAGGCATGCCCGGATGCGGGCCGTCAATCCACGTTTACTTTGCTGGTCCAGAAAATATCGATATTTCCCAGGCTGTTGTCGGAGCGCGTCGAAAACCAGGTAATGGAGTCCTGCCCGGGCGGAAACGCCGGACACATGTCCGCGCCCGCGGTATTGACTTGCGGACCGAGATTGAAAGCCGGCCCCCAACTGTCTGTGCCTGCCGCCGCCGCGCCCCAGATGTCCATGCCGCCGTATCCGCCCGGCCGGCTGGAAGTGAAATAGACCGTACCGTCTTCGGCCTGGCTGAAGTGGAATTCCTCGCCTTCGGTATTGATGTTCGGACCCTGGTTGACCGGCTCCATCCAGTTGCCGGCCGCGTCCTGGCGCGAACAATAGATGTCGGAGCCGCCGAATCCGCCGGCCCGCCTTGAAGCGAAGCACAGCGTTTCGCCGTCCTGCAAGATCGCCGGGCAATGTTCGTCGCCTTCGTCGGTGCTGATCGGATACCCGACGAGTTCGGGTTCGGTCCATTGACCGTTCACCTTGCGGGTCACGAACACGTCGTTGTTGTTTTGCGGGCTTGTCGTCGCCAGCCGGTCCGACTTGAAATAGATGGTGTTGCCGTCGGCGGTGATCCAGGGTTCGCGGTCGTCGCCCTTGCGCAAGGGGTCGACATCGGTGGCGGGCGCCGCATTGACCGGAATGCCCATGTTCACCGGAGTGTTCCAGGTGCCTGATTCCTGGTCGAAAGTTGCGATATAGAGATCTTTCGGGTCACCCGGCGCCACGGCCATGTCCTGCCGCGCGCTGCAATAGACCATGGTGCCGTCGTCGGCAAAGGTCAGTTCGCCTTCCGCCCACATGGTGTTGATGGGAGCGCCGAAATTATGCACCGCCAGGTCGACCCAACTGTTCTGGGCCTGGGAGGCGCCGCCTGCCGCGAGCAGGGCGCCGACGATAATCAGCTTTTGCGATATGCGTGACATGTTTGATTCTCCTCTTGTCTAGGTGCGCGATTCGACGTGGAAGGTCCACCAGTGGTCCGGTCGCACCGCATCGACATCCGGTGTCGGATTGTAGGGGTCGTCGCGGAAATTCTGCAATTTGGTGATCCGGGCGGTCCAGGACTGGTCCATCAAAGCCGGAGCCGTTTCCCGATTCAGTTTCACGGGGAACACGACTCCGTTCAAACGCAGCCGTCCCGGCGAGTCCGTGCCCACCTGGCTGGCCCAGTACTTGCGATCGCAGACCGAACAACTGAGATACAAATCCCCCGCGGGGGTCGCCATGCAGTTCAGGTTGATGGCATGGGGCCGCCAGCCGCCGGCGTAGATCTGCAAGGTGCAAAGCGGCACTTCGTTGGCGAAAGTCCAATCCTCGACCGACTCGTCCCCGGCGCTGCCGAACAGGTAAAAGCCGGGCGCCCGGTCGCGGGGATATGCCGTTGTCCAGAAAAGCAGGGCGAGCAAGGCCAGAACCAGAATGCCCAGACCCGTGCGTTTGGCGATAGTTGCGGTGTTTGCCATTACTGCGGTCTCCTCAATTTGTGTCAAGCCGGCGTCAACCGGCTGTTCAATCGAAAATCCAGCACCATTTGTTCGCTGAGGCTGTGGCCGAAGCCGGGCTCGCCCGGCGCCAGCACATAGCCGTTATCCACTTCGCAGGACATCGCGTCAAGTATATCCGAGCCTTCCGGAAAGCTCTCGGCCATGCTGCAACTCGGTGAAGTCAGTGCAATCGGGAATCCCCAGACCGAGCCTCCCCGATGCGGGATGATCTCCTTCCCGGCCGCCTCTACGAGTGCGGCGATGCGGCGGCCCGCGGTAGTGCCGCCGCACCAGGTAATATCCGGTTGCAGAATATCCGCCGAACCCAGATTCAGCAAGACATTGAAGCCATGCTCGGTGTATTCGTGCTCGCCGCAGGCGATCCGGGTCCAGCCTTCGCCGCGGCCGCCGATCGTCTCGACCAGTCTCGCATAACCGAAGACATCGTCCGGCGACAGCAACTCCTCCATGAAATACAGATTCGCGGGGCGCAACTCCTCCGCCAGCGCCAATGCCCACTCGACCGTGCCGTCGCGGGACACGCAATCGGTCATCAGCCGCACATCGGGACCCAATGCCGCGCGAGCTTCCAGCACGGACTCGATATAACGCGCGCGTGCGGCCGCGGGCATGCGCGGTCCACCGGCGGTGGTGCGCTTGAAGTTGCGCACTCCGGCGGCCTGCCCGGCAAGAAAGTCACCATTGGTCTGATAAATCTCGATTCGTTCCCGGTCCGCCCCACCGAGCAATTCATGAACGGGCATGCCGCGATAGATGCCGAGAATATCCCAGAGCGCATTGTCGAGCGCGCTCAGCGCCATGACGAATAAGCCGCGCCGGCCGTAGAAAACGCCTGAGGTGTACATCTGGTCCCATAGCTGTTCGACATTTAGCGGATTGGCGTCGAGCAACAGATGCGAGAGGTGCCCGTCGATGATTTCGCAGGCCGCGCTGCCTCCGGCGCCCATGCCGAATCCGGTTATGCCCTGATCCGTCTTGATGATGGCGATAATCGCCGAAGGCAATTGCTCGAACGGTCCGCCGAATCGCCAGCGACGCGGGTCGTCGTCGCCGTCGAAGCTCGGGGCGTCGAGCAATCCGTCGGAGCGTTGGTTGATATAGATGGGGTAAGCGCGTACCTCGCGAATGCGAAGCTCGCCGGACTGCGAGAACACCGGCGCCCCGGCGCCGGCCGCGGCCGCAATAGCCGCGAACTGTCCTGCCTGGCGCAAGAACCGCCGCCGTCCCGGGTCCATCGGGTGATCAGCCATCAGGAATATGTACCGCCTCTCCGGAGTTCCTCCCGAAATTAGCAGAATCGCATTCCGATTACATTGTCGGGCGACACATGGTTCGCTTCCGCTCGAAAAGGCCTGAACCGGCCGCAAAGCGTTTTCCAATAAGAAAGCGATGGTGAACGGAGCCTCGGGCCAGCTCGGTCAAGCGGGGCGAATTTTCGATTGTCTTGCGGGAAGAGATGTTGTAGATTCCGTCCAAATTTCGTCGGGCTGCCCGGATTCGGGCCGGCGGCGGTCGCTTCGCGGCCGGCGATTATGGATTTGGACGGGGGGAGATCGCATGAGGATTTTGGACCGCGGGTCGCGGGATTTTTTCGGGATCGGTTCGATGTTGGGCTTGACGGGAACCGCGAGGGAATCCGATCGTGTGATTGACCGCAGGACCGCAGGACCGCAGGACCGCAGGACCGCAGGACCGCAGGACCGCAGGACCGCAGGACCGCAGGACCGCAGGACCGCAGGACCGCAGGACCGCAGGACCGCAGGACCGCAGGACCGCAGGATCGCAGGATCGCAGGACCGCAGGACCGCAGGACCGCAGGACCGCAGGACCGCAGGACCGCAGGACCGCAGGACCGCAGGACCGCAGGGCTCGTGCGCGCGCGTCGGCCATGAGCGCGTTTTCATGGCCGCCCCGCCCCTGGCGCCCGACCTCCCCGCCTGATTCTCCTGCCCACTCCCCCTCCCCCGGCAGCTTCGATCCCGCATCCGCGCAGCGCGTTCTTGACGCGTCCCCGGGTCCGGCCACGGCGGGCCGCCTCCTCCGCCGTTCCGCGGCGGCGCTCCTGCTCGCCTTTCTGCTGCAGGGCATGCTCGCGCCGGCGGCCCTCGCCCAGACGCCGGACGTCACCGCGCGCTTCACCTCGACCGCCGTCGCCGTCTGGGAGGACGCGGGCAAGGTGAGCCTGCCGGTGGTGCTGTCGGCCGCCCGCGAGGTGGCGACGACTCTTCAGATCATAACGGTTTCCCTCAGCGCGACCGAGAACAACGACTACGCGGGGGGGCCGTACAGCCTCACGATTCCGGCCGGAAGCACCCGCGCCACGCTGGACGTCACGATCCACTCGGACACAACCGCCGAGGGGCACGAGAACTTCAGCGCGGTCCTCTCCATTCCCCCCGCCGGAATCGGTTTCCCGCCCCCCGGCGACCAGGTCCAGGTCACCATCATGGAGATCAGCGCCGTGACGATTTCCGCCGGCGGCAGCGTGGAGGAAGGCAGCCCCGCGACCTTTACCGTCTCGGCGAACCCGGCGCCGCACCTTGCCCTTCCCGTGAAGGTGCGCGTGCGCCAGCCGGCTTCCGGCGCGTTCGTCGACGCGGACGACCTGGGCGACAAGACCGTCACGATCCCGGCGGGCCAGGCCAGCGCCGCGCTCGCGGTTCCCACGGTGGACGACGACCGGGACGAAGAAGCCAACAGCGTGATCGTGAGTCTGCAGTCCGGTACGGGCTACACGCTTCCCGACACCCCCGCGAACCCCGGGGCGGGGACGAAAGCGGTGCTGGTGTCGGACAACGACGATCCGCCGCCGAAGGTGACGATCGCCCCGACCGCGGCGGGCGGGATCGTCGAAGGCGCGGCGGCGAGCTTTACCCTGACCGCCACCCCGGCTTCGGCGCTGACGGTCAACGTGCGGGTGGCGGATGCGGCGGCGGCCAATGGGGATTTCGTGGCCGCGGGCGACGAAGGGGCGCGGACGGTGGAGATTCCGGCCTCCGGCACGAAGGTCTTCACCGTGGCCACCGTGAACGACAGCGCGTACGAGGCGGGCGGCGACCTCACCGCGACGGTGGCGCCCGACGCCGGCCACGCCTACACCGTCGGCAACCCGTCCTCGGCTTCGGTGGCGGTGGCCGACAACGATACGCCCAGTGTGTCCTGGGAGGGTAACGCCACCCGCCCGGAGCGGACCGGCGGGGACGATTCGCTGTACGGCTTCCTGGCGCTGGAGGTCACCCGGGATCTGGGATCGGCCCTGACCGTCCGCTACACCGTCGGCGGCACGGCGACCTGCCGGGTGGACTACACCATCGCCGGGGGCTGCGGCGAGGCCGGCGGCGCCTTCACGCTGCCGGCCGGGACCGAAGCGTCCTCCCCCGTGGCGTTCCCGATCGCCGTGTACGACGACGATGTGGCCGACGACGGCGAGACCGTCGTGGTGACCGCGGTCGACGGCGCCGAATACGACCTCGGAAACCCCGCCGCGGCCACGATGACGATCCACGAGTTGCCGACGGTGAGCGTGTCGGGCGGCGCGGCGGTGACGGAAGGCGGGGACGCGACTTTTACGCTGACGGCGAGCCCGGCCCCTGCCGCGGCCATAGCGGTCAACGTCGGCGTGACCCAGAGCGGCGATTTCGCGTCTATCGGCGAGACCGGACCGCGGAGGGTGAGCGTGGGAACGACCGGCACGGCGACCTTCAGGGTCGGCACCGTCGACGACGATACGGACGAGCCCTTCGGCAGCGTGACGGCGACGGTGGAGGCGGGGACGGGCTATTTGCCCCACGGCCGGAACGCCGAAGCCTCGGTGGAAGTCGCCGACGACGACGGGACGAACGCGGCGCCGACGGTGGCGAACGCGATTCCGAACCGTGCGGCGACGGCGGGGGAGCCGTTCAGCTACGCGTTTCCGGCGAACGCGTTCGCGGACGCGGACGGCGACGCGCTAAGCTACGCGGCGTCGCTGAGCGACGGTTCGGCGCTGCCTTCGTGGCTTGACTTCGCCGCGGCGGCCCGCCGCTTTTCGGGCACGCCCGCGGCGGGCGACATCGGGTCGGTCACGGTGCGGGTGACGGCGTCCGACGGCAACGGCGGCGGGGTTTCGGACGACTTCGTCATCGACGTGGGCGCGGCCGGCGCCGGGACGGCGCGGATCAATATCTCCCCGATCGGAACGATCACCCCCAACACCGTGGTCGAGGGGGTGCGGGTTTCCCTGGGTTTGTCCCTGAGCGCCCCGCTGAGCGACCACGGCGCCGTGGCGAGCTACACGGTCTCGGTGGGGGGCACGGCTACCCGCGGCGTCGATTACACGTTCGAGTGCGGCCCGGCCCCCGGGGTGACGTGTTCCAACCTGGACAGCGCCAACCCGACGTTCACCGTCGTCATCGGAGACCAGAACTCCAGGGTCGTGCAGAGCGTCGTGTTCCTGCGGGCGACCGCGGACAGCGTCGCCGACAACGGCGAGACGGTGATCCTGAGCCTCGATGGGACGAGCAGCACGCTCACGATCGCGGACCCGCCCACATCGGTGGAGGTGAGCTGGGCCGTGGCGGCGAGAGATGTCTTGGAATACGCGCGCGAGGTGTCGCACATCCATATCGTCCGGCTGAGCGCCGCCTATCCGGAGGACATCGTGGTGCCGTTGACCTTCGCGGACAGGACGGCGACCGGCGGCACGGACTACACGCCGTCGGCGTCGATCACGATACCGGCGGGCAAGAATTTCGTCTCGGGGGAGGGGGAGCCGTACACGCTGATCCGGGACACCCTCCGGGAGGGGAGCGAGACCTTCGACATGACGCTGGACTGGGCCAACGCCACGCCGGCCGGCCTGGTGGCGGCCGGTTCGCGGCTGACGCAGCGGGTGACGATCCTGGACCCGCCGCTGGTGTCGTTCGCCGCGGCGGCGTCGACGGTCGGCGAGGGGGACGGGACGCACGCCGTGGGCCTGGTCTTCGCGCCGGCGACCGTGGGCGCCGTGACGGTGATCGTCGCCGCGGAGGGCGGCGCCGAGCGCGGGGAGGACTACGATATCAACGTCTTCACCGACACCGGGAAGCTGGGCGTGAAAGTCCCGCACAACCGGGTCGCTCACAACTTGAATGTGGATATCGTCGACGACAATCTGGCGGAAGGGGCCGAGACCGTGGTGCTGACGCTGGTGAGCGAGAATGTCCTCTACCAGATCGACGAGGACGCCATCCGGACCCACACGGTGACGATCGTGGACGACGATCCCCCGCGGCCGCCCCCCGGACCCGAGCCTGTAGACCCGGTCGATCCGGTGGACCCGGTAGACCCGGCGGACCCGGTCGATCCGGTCGATCCGGTGGACCCGGTCGATCCGGTGGACCCAACGGACCCGGTAGACCCGGCAGATCCGATTGACCCGACGGAGCCCGACCCCGAGCCGGCAATGTCCCCCGCCGCCCGGGAACACCTGTTTCCGCTGTTCGCCGACGGAGACGGATTCCGCGGCCGCCTGTTCCTGACCGACGTTTCGGCGGCGGACAACCGCTGCGCGCTGACGCTGGCCGGGGCGGGACTGGACGCCGCCCGCTTCGAAGCGCACGCCGCGCTGACGGCGGCGGAGGACGGTGCCGTCGTCGATTTCGGCGCGGCCGGCCCCGACGTCGCCCTGGCGACGACCGGCGCGGAGGGTCTGGCCGTGGGTTATGCGAAACTCTCCTGCGAGCGCCCGACGCTCGCGCGCATGCTGCTGGTCCTGGAAGACGGCGGCGTCCCAATGGCCCTGACCGATCTGGAAAGCACGCAGGGGGTACGGGAATTCCGGTTCCCGGTATTGCCCCGCGTGGGCCGTCTGGGACTGGTATTCGCCAACGACAACGCGCTGGACGCGTCCTGCGCGGTGGAACTGACCACGGCGTCGGGCGCGCGCGCCGGCGGCAATCTCGCGGTTCCCGCGCGGTCGGCCGCCGTGCGGTTTCTGGACGAACTCGCGCCGATGCCGGACGACGCCGAAGACGGGTCGGTTTCGGTGACCTGCGACCGGGCGGTGGCGCCCCTGGGCGTGGCGCTGCACGGCGGCGACTTCGCCGCGCTGGCGGCCTTCGTTCCCGCGCCCGCGCCCGCCGCCCCGGAAGACGGCGAAGACGGCGACGACCCGCGCACGCATCGGGTGCTGCCCCTGGTGCGGGACGGCGGCGGCTTTCGCTCGCATCTGGCGGTGGCGAACCTGTCCGATACGGCCAATAGCTGTAAATTGCGCTTGCATATGCCCGGCGCGCCCACCGCCCGCTTCGCCCTCCCCGGCGGCGCGGCCACGGAAGGCTTCGACACCATCGCGCTCACGCTGGCGGGCGGCGGTCAGGCCGTGCTTTCGAGCCGGGACCGGAATCTGCCCGCGTTCGGCCACGCCGTGCTGGATTGCGAGGCGCCGGCGGACCTGCGCAATCTGCTGACCGCGCGCGCGGACGACGGTTCGGCCGGCGTCGCGGCCGTCTCGCCCGCGACCCCGACGAAGGAAATCCGTTTCCCGGTCGCGCCCGGGCTGGCGCGTCTGGCGCTGGCGCTGGCCAACGCCGGCGAAGCGGATGCTTTCTGCGAGGTCGCGCTGACGCTGCCGGGTCGGGAAGAGGCGGCCGGCCCGTCGATCCGGGTCGCGGGAGCATCCACGGCGATCCGTTTTCTGGCCGACCTGTTCGGGCCGCCCGACGATTTCGAAGGCGGCGCGGTGACGCTGCGCTGCGACCGGGAGATCGCCGCGGTGGCCCTGCCCGCCGCTGCCGGCGCCGCCTTTACCGCGCAAGCGCCGTGACGGACGATCGTTCCCGGGGGCGCGGGCTTGCCCCGGCCCCCGCCCCCACCAAAACCGCTTTGCGGTTTTGACTCCCCCCAAGGGGGAGTATTCGGTTCCGCGGCGGAGCGGAGCGGGCGCAATAGACAGCATATACGGCATCCTTTATTCTCAATGACCCGTACCGGATCCTGACATGGGGGTTAATCGTGAATCGTTCCATCAGTTCAAGCGTGGTCGCGCTGGCCCTTCCCGCGGCAATGCTGTTCGTTCTGCCGACGCAGGCGCAGCAGGATTTCAGCGATGTTGAAATCATCCCGCATCACGTGGCCGGCAACATGTACTACCTGCAAGGCGCCGGCGGCAATATCGGCCTGTCCGTCGGCGACGACGGCGTGGTCATGATCGACGATCAGTTCGCGCCCCTGACCGAGCGCATCGTAGCGGCCATCGCCGAACTCAACGACGGCGATATCCGCTTCGTCATCAACACCCACGTGCATGGCGACCATACCGGCGGCAACGAAAACCTCGGCCGCATGGGCATCGACATTCTCGCCCGGGACGAAGTGAGACTGCGGCTGGCCGAGCAGACATCCGGTCTGGCTCTGCCCGTGCTGACCTATGACGGCAATATCACGGTCCACCTCAACGGCGAGGAAGTGCATGTGTTCGCCGTGCCGCCGGCCCATACCGACGGCGACAGCTTCGTTCATTTCCGTGGGTCGGACGTGATTCACGCGGGTGACGTGTTTCGCACCACTTCTTTCCCGTTTATCGACCTTGCCAACGGCGGCACTCTCGACGGCACCATCGCGGCGCTCGGCATGCTCGTCGGACGCGCAGGCCCCGATACGCGGGTCGTACCAGGCCATGGCGGGGTTTCTTCCCGCGCCGACGTCATGGAGTTCCGCGACATGATCATCGAGACTGCAAACTCCGTGGAGAGCATGATCGGTCAAGGAATGGATTACGACCAGGTCGCGGCGGCCGATCCGACCGCTGCCTGGAACGACCGTTACGGCGATCCGGAACGTTTCCTGAGCGCGGTGTACTCCGAGCTTGGCGGACAGTAATCCCGGCGCGGGAAACTCGGCGCTTTTGCGGCTGGCGGCGGTCCTGCTGCTGGCCGCATCCGCTTCCGCCTTTGCCGCCGAGAACGGCGGTGGCAGCCTTGTCGATGATTTCTGGCAGGCAGTCTCGGCCGAAGAACAGCGCGCCAGTGAACAGGCGTTGCTGGCGGCGGCCGACGACGTCGCCACCCTGTATGCCTGGCTGAAGCAAGGCCCGGCATTCTCGCCTGACGTCGAAACCGGCGCCTGGGAAGATTCGCGCACCGGCGCCGACGGCCTGACCTTCCGCTATGGCGTAGTCGTGCCGAAAGGCTACGATCCGGAAGTTTCCTATCCGGTCGAATTCCTGCTGCATGGGGGCGTGGCCCGCCCCGAATGGGGGCCGGGCGTCGAATGGTGGCGTTCCGGCTATGCGGACCTGCAACGGGAAGACCGCATCGTCGTGGTGCCCGCGTCCTGGCGCGAGGCCTTCTGGTGGCACGACAACCAGGCGGACAACCTGCCTGCCGTGCTGCGCGAAGTGAAGCGGCTTTACAACGTCGACGACAATCGGGTCAGCATGACCGGCATTTCCGACGGCGGCACCGGCGCCTGGTTTTTCGCCTTCAAGCAGCCGAGCGAATGGGCCTCGTTCCTGCCTTACATCGGCCATCCCGGAGTGCTGCGCAATCCGCAAGGCCGCGACAACAACCGGCTTTTCTTCGAAAATCTGACGGCCAAACCGCTGTACATCGTGAACGGCGAGCTGGACCGGCTCTATCCGGCGGCCTCATTGCAATCCTTCGTCGACGTGTTGGAAGAGGCCCAGGTCGAATATGTTTTCCGAGTGATCGAGGGCGGCGGCCACGACACCCGCTGGCTGCCGGAAGAGACTCCCGCCATCGAACGATTCAAGACCGAACATCCGCGGGATCCGTTCCCGGAATTCCTGCAATGGGTGGCGGACCGGGACGACCGGTACAACCGCAACATGTGGCTTCGGCTCGACCGGATGGAGAGCCCCGAGTATCTCGCGGTGTTGAAAGTCGAACGCGAGGGCAACCGCTTCACGGTGGAAGCGACCGCGGTCGCCGGATTCAGCCTGTTGCTGAATCCGGAAGAAATCGATTTCAGTCAACCGGTAGCGGTCGACGTCAACGGCGAGACGGTGTATGACGCCAAGGTGGAGCAAAGCGCGGAAACGCTGCTCCGATGGGCGCGCGAAACACTGGACCGGCAGGCGCTGGTTACCGCCGAATTAAGAATTTCCCTGCTTGCCGAGTAAGCGTTCGCTAGCGAATTTCTTCCATTCGATTCCGCAGCACCGAAAGAATGATGTTCAGTTCGCGGAAATAGTCGTAGTCCTCGTTCAGGTTCGCCATGGCCTCGTTGAATTTCTCGAATTGATCGCTCGTTTCGGCCAACAGCCCTTCCGTATCGAGCAATTCGTCTAATCCGTCCTGGTAGTTTCTGGCATTGCGGGAGCGGGCCTCGATCAGGAAATTCGGCTCGCAGGCTTCCCGCGAAATGTTGGAACCGGTAGGCGTGTAATCGTGGCAAATAACGTGCAGGGAATCGTCTTCGGTACGAAGATTGAAGACTCGATAGACTTCCTTCTCGATCTTGTCGATTTCTTCTCTCAATTCGGCAACGCTCATGGCGTCGATGTCGATTGCGTCATCGGCCGCCTGCAGCGCCATGGCGAAGGGCAACAGGCACAGGCAGCATACGGCGGCGGTAAGGCGTTTCATCGGACTACCCTCATCAGTGTGGTCAACTAGGCTATTATATGCGCGGGCCGATCCAGCGCCACAAAAAATTAGAATTGCGATTCAGCCAGACAAGGGATATCCAAAAGATGAACGATGATTTTGAGATTGGCGGCCTGCGCGTTTCCGCTGAGTTGGCAGCTTTTGTGAATGGGGAGCTGTTGCCGGAAATCGGCCTCGGCCAGGAAGACTTCTGGGAAGGGTTCGAACGGCTGATCGACGACTTTGCCGGCCGTAACGAGGAATTGCTCGCGCACCGGGACCAACTGCAACAGAAAATCGACGAATGGCACCACGGCAACCAGGGTCCGGAGTTTGACCGCGACGCGTATGAGTCGTTTCTGCGCGAGATCGGCTATCTGCAACCGGCGCCGGAAGATTTCGAGATCGAAACGGCAAATGTCGACCCGGAGATGGCGACCATGGCCGGGCCGCAACTCGTCGTGCCGGTCAAGAACGCCCGCTTTGCCGTCAACGCCGCCAATGCCCGCTGGGGATCGCTCTACGACGCGCTGTATGGCAGCGACGCCATCGCCGAGGCAGGCGGCGCCGAACGCGGTGGAGGCTACAATCCCGTGCGCGGGCAACGCGTGATCGATTATGTGCGCAATTTTCTCGACGAAGTATGTCCGCTCGAAGGGGCGAGTCATGCCGATGTGCGGCAATACCGCGTCGATGACGGCCGGCTGCAAGGCGACTGCGGGTCGACCGTTCACGGGCTGGGAGATCCGGAGCGGTTCGCGGGCTATCGCGGGTCGGCGGAGGCGCCGACCGCGTTGCTGCTGGTCAATCACGGACTGCATATCGAAATCGTAATTGATCGCGAACACGAAGTCGGCGCCGCCGACCCGGCGGGAGTCAGCGACGTGCTGCTGGAAGCCGCCATAACCACGATTCAGGACTGCGAAGACAGCATTGCCGCGGTCGACGCCGCCGACAAGGTCGAGGTCTACCGCAATTGGCTCGGTTTGATCCGGGGCGATCTGGCGGAGACCTTCGTCAAGGGCGGCGCTTCCATCACGCGGGAACTGGCCGGGGACCGCGAGTATCGGTCGCCGCGGGGCGAAGTCTTGCGGCTGCCGGGCCGCAGCTTGCTGCTGGTGCGCAATGTCGGTCATCTCATGCGCAACAACGCGATCTACGACAGCCGCGGACGCCAGATCTTCGAGGGCATCATGGACGCGGTAATCACTTCGGCCGCCGCCTGTCTCGATATCCAGGGCCGCAACCGGCTGCGCAATTCGCGCACCGGCAGCATTTACATCGTCAAACCGAAAATGCATGGGCCCGACGAAGTGCAGTTCACCTGCGATATGTTCGCGGCAGTGGAAGAACTGCTGGGGCTTGAACCGCTGACCATCAAGGTCGGCATCATGGACGAGGAGCGGCGCACGACGGTTAATTTGAAACGCTGCATCTACAACGCCAGGGACCGGGTGGTCTTCATCAATACCGGTTTTCTCGATCGTACCGGCGACGAAATCCATACCGGCATGCACGGCGGGCCGATGCTGCCGCGCGATGAAATGAAAGCCTCGACCTGGATCGCCGCATACGAGGACCACAATGTAAACACCGGGCTCGAATGCGGACTGCCCGGAAGAGCCCAGATCGGCAAGGGCATGTGGCCCATGCCCGACCTGATGGCGGCAATGGTCGATCAGAAGGTCATGCACCCCATGGCCGGCGCCAATACCGCCTGGGTGCCCTCACCGACCGCCGCCGTTCTGCACGCCATGCATTATCACAAGGTCGATGTTTTCGGCGTACAGGAGGAATTGCGCAAGCGGCCGCCGGCGGCCATCGGCGACCTGCTCGAAGTACCCTTGCTCCCCGACCCGTCCGCCCTCGGCGACGAGCGCATTCAGCGCGAACTCGACAACAATATCCAGGGCATCCTCGGCTACGTCGTGCGCTGGATCGATCAGGGCATCGGTTGTTCCAAGGTGCCGAACATCGACAATGTGGCATTGATGGAAGATCGCGCGACCTTGCGGATATCGAGCCAGTACGTCGCCAACTGGCTGCATCATGGGCTTATCGACGAGGAGCAGGTGGAGGAATCCTTGTTGCGCATGGCCGCGGTGGTCGACGGCCAGAATGGCGCGGACCCCCTATATGAACCGATGGCGCCGAACCCGGTCGGCTCGTTTGCGTTCCAGGCCGCCAGGGATCTGATATTTCAGGGCGTGCGAGAACCGAACGGCTATACCGAACCGGCCCTGCACCGGGTGCGCCTGGCCAAGAAACAGGCCGTGCGCGCCAGCGATTGACCAGAACAGACCGTCTGCGGATGGATCCTGCGACTGCGCGCAGGATGACTGGCTGCGCGCGGCCCCCACCCGTCATTCCGCGCGCAGCCCCCCCACCTGTCATTCTGCGCGCAGCGAAGCGAAGTCGCAGAATCTATCGGTTCGCAAAAGCCCGAATTCAGTTCTCGCCGCCGGTTTCCAATTCGGACACCACCTCAAGCCGCCTGGCGCCCTGCAATATGCCGAACATGCCGTAGTTGCCTTCGTGGCAGGCGTACTCGTAGATCGGTTCGTCAATACGTGACAGCGGATATTCGCCGTAGAATTCGTCGGCGAAAACGCTCGGATCGCTGACCCTGAAGCCGTAGATCAATTTGTAGTCAGATTCGCGGCGGAAGGTTTCCGTGATGGTGATATTGTCGACGGGCAGGCCGCGAAGGCTGTGCCAGTCGTTGAAATACTGTGTTTCCACTACCAGCGTGTCGCCTTCCCAGCGGCCGATGGAATCTCCCATCCATTTACGCTGGGCCTCGGCGGCCTGATTGCGTTCACCTCCGATCCTGATGATGCGCGCGTCGTGCACCATTTCCGCGACAATGGTCACATAGCCCGGAGATTGCACGAACTGCAAATGACTGTTGTAGATGACCGGACTCATTACCGGCCCGGACAGGTTGCCGAAGCCTACCAGGCAGCGTTCACCGAGGCCGCGCCCTTCAGGGCCGTCGTTGGTGCGGCCCTGGCGCCCGCCCCGCGCGGCCAGCAGGCGCTCGCGGGCTTCCGGAAGCACTTCGGGGAGGCGCCCGTTCGCGGGTTCGACGATCGCCGAAGTACGGAATTCGCCATTGATCGTCGGCAGGAACTGCGCGTCGTCGCGCCAGAACAGATCGTAGTTGCCGATCGGAGGCAACGATTCGGCCACTTCGGGCGGCGGCCGGTTCGGGTCGAGCGGCTCGTTGTCCGCATCGAATCGCTCTTGCACGTTGCGTTCGAGCGCCAGCACCTCTTCTTCGGAATAGGTACCCTGCTCGCCGAGTCCTTCCGGCCGCTCAAACGGCATTACGGTGGCGTGCTTCCACACACCCTGGAAATCAGGCACGCCCCACTCGGTATAAGGAATCTCGTATTCCTGCGCACTCGAAACGGCGCAGAACGCGGACAAGCTCATCAAGGCAAAAGCTTTTCTGATCATTCCGAAACTCTCCCTTCGCTTTTCGGGCAGGCTATTCAGTTTGCCGCATGGTGTCAATTTCGTTTGGCATGTTCGGTTCGTACGGCCTGAAAAAGTCACGCTGCGGCCAGGTCCAGTCGAAAACCGTCGTAGCCGAAAGCCGGCCGGATCGTTTCGCAGTCTTTGTCGCTGACGCCTTCACGGCGGCAGAATTCATACCAGCGTTCCCGCACGATACACTCTATATTGTCCACGATGGCACGGGCGTCGTCGGCTTTCAGCAAAAAGCGTACTGACTGCGAAAGCAAGTTTTCCGCATGCGCGTAGCGACCCATGTCGCCGCATTCCAATGCCAGGTCTCGGCGTTCGACACTTATCGGCATAGCCGGGACCAGATCATAGGCCGGTGATAGCCTCCAGTGGTTTTCGATCGCAAGCACGGCATGATTGCGCGGGTGGTCGTCGTTATTTGTGATCAGTGCATTGAAGCACATTCGCCTGAACAGCTCTGCCGCGTCCGCTTCAGGATCGGCCGAAATGCGACGCAACTCTTCGGCTAAAAGCACATAGGACCACTTGCTGCGATCCTGGTGGCTATCTTCCGCGCGCAGGAGCGTGAGCGCGCTCAGCATGCGCGCGCGCCGGTAGCCTTTGTTTGTTCCCACCCGGTCGAACCGTTTTACCAGCAGGGCGTCACGGTCGCCGATCATAGTCAGTTTGCTTTCTGTTCTGTGAATGCCGCAGGCATGCGCCAGCTCCAGCATCGCCCGCTCGACTTTCGCATGGTTCCACTTGTCGTCAGGTCGGTTGAACTTTGCGATCCATAGTGCGCCATCGTCTTCGACGACCGCCTTGGGGCGGGCGCCACCCATCGAGGTCCCCGCAAGCATGAGTTCCTGTGCTTGCTCGGCATCGGCGCCTTTCGGCAATTCTTCATCCTGGATGACGGCATCCGCGAACTCTTGCAGCTTGCCGAGATCGAGTTTGCGATTGAACTCCGTTCTGGGATCCGGGGGTTCTTTGTTCAGGCCGAAACCCAGAGCGCCGGCGCGGTCGTCTGGCGAACGCAGCAGGTAGTCCATCTCATCGGGATCCGGCGATCCCAAATGCCGTTCAATGACACGTCGGCCCCAATGATCGGGGCTCGCATCGCGAAGAGAACCAAACATTCCCTTGAGCAGATTCGTCTCATGGGTTTTTGTGCCGAGCTTGAGCTCGATCGGGTCGATCGGCACGGCGTTGTCGCGGGCAAGATAGCTCTTGCCGTATATAAAGCGGCCCGTGACGATGCCATGGCGGTCTATCGTGCGACGGTATCGTCCTGCCGTGACGAATTTGGTTCCTCCGGGCAGGACGATGTAAACAAAGCAGTCTCTAGAATTCATTGTCGAGTTCCTCTGGCTTTTCGGCGCGCGCGCGCTTACGGCGCATGGACATGGCAAGTCCGGTCTCATCCGCGGTCGGGTCCGCGAGTTGTTCCATCGGGCCGAGCAGATCGTAGGTCCAAAGAAGAGCGGTATACGCCGCAATTCCAGTTGTGATCTTTCCCTGCTCGGCATCGGATACGACGCGAGGGCCGGTTCCGATTTTGTCGGCCACATCCTTGATCGTCAGGTTACGGCGTAACCGGGCCGTACGGAGGTTCGCGCCCAAGCGCTCGATTGCCTGTTCGACCGCATAGGGCGGAGCCTGAATTAGCGTATTCTTCTTTGACATCTGCTTTATAAATTCTTTTATATCGGATAAATTGCTCTATAAAGCATATCAGTGAGTTCTTCATCCAACAAGATATTTTGGATTTGAAAGTTCGATAGGTAGGAGCTGCGTAAACTTTCCCCTCGGTAGCTACATCGAATCTGCTGATGTTCGGAAACGTGTTTTAGAGGCGAATTACTTGGATCCACCAATACGGACGTTCCCAACTCAGTCGAAGGTCGGCGGGTCCCGCATGGGTTCGCGCGGCGGTAGTTCAAGGTCCACTCCGTTGGACGGTCCGAAGTATTTCCGGAATATTTCCACGATGTTGTCGGAATCCGCTTCCTGACTCTCGGACCCTTTCCCGGTCCCAGCGGCTTTTTCGGGCGAACGCTCGTTCTCCCCCGGACCTTGCTGAGCAGGGCTGCTTGAATTTCCGTAACGTTTGCGCCGTTCGATGGTCGCCATGCTCGTGAACTCCATTCGATTGGGGAATCAACATAGCTCCGGAACCACGGTAAGGCAAGAAATCACGGTAAATTCCCCGGGGGCAGGAGGCGCTTTTCGAGTTCGGCGAGGTGGGCGGGTTCGAAAGGTTGGGCGATGAACTCGCGATAGCGCTCCATGGGGCTTTCGGCGGCGGCGATGTATTGTTCGAACCAGCGGTGGCGCGTGAGGAAACGGGGGCGGCCGCCGAAAGCGTTGACCGCGTAGCTGGACCAGCGGTACAGGCCGGGGTGATCGACGGCGCCGCTGGCGAATGGCCAGCGTTCGATCATCTTCTGGCAATCGAGGAAGAGTTGCGCACTGTCCATGATCGCCAGGAAAGGGCGGTTCTGAAAGACCGCGATGTTACGTTCGAAGCGCTCGTTGAAATACTCCGAATAGCAGCCGTTGACGAAGTCGAGCAGGGAGAACATGCTCTTCGGCATGCCCGGCGTGAGCAGCAGCCATGCCTCGTTCGGCAGCAGCGCATAGGCGTGCAGTTGCACATGGTAGACCTTGAGGCAGTTGAGTAGCCGCAACTGGAAATAGTCGTGACAGGCCTCGTCAAAGAAGGCCGTGCCCTGGATCTTTGCGCGATTTACCAGAAACCAGGTGCGCGCGGCGGGATTGCTTGCTTCTGTCATGGGCTCGTTCCTCCGTGAATCGGAAATCTCCTTGCGTCATGCCGCCTGCGCGGCAGGCAGGCTGATCTGCCGCGTTCCCAGCCGCGCCAGCGCCGGATTGTGGGTGACGAGAACGATGGCGATTCGCAACTCGCCGATATTCCTGAGAATCTCTTGCGCGACGGCATCGCTCAGACAGGCGAGGCTCTCGTCGAGCAGAATCAGCCTGGGCCGCTTGTACAACGCCCGGGCAAGCAGGACCCGTTGCACTTGCCCAGCCGACAGGCTGTTGCCGAGTTCGCCGACGCGGGTATTGAATCCGAGCGGCAGGGCCAGAATCTCGTCGAGAATGCATGCCCTGCGGCAGGCGTCTTCGAGCCGTTCGTGGTTGTGGGGCTCGTCTTCGAGATTGATGTTGAAGGCGATGTCGCCCGCGAGCAGGCCGTCGCTGTGCAGCACCGCCGCGGTAGCCGAGCGCAGGGCCGAAAGCCCAAGAGCGGAAAGGGGAATGCCGTCGTAGTACAAGGCGCCGGCAGCCGGTTTCTCCAGTCCTGCGAGCAGTTTCAGCAAGGTGGATTTGCCACAGCCGGACGGGCCGGTGACGACCAGCGTTTCCCCCGGCTCGACCGAAAAATCCAATGCTTCGAAAATCGGCCGCTCGTCGTTCGAATACCGAAAGCAGAGCCCTTCGCCGCGAACCTTGCCGCTGAAAGCGCGGCTGAGCGAGCGGGCCAAGGCGCCGCTTTCCTCGGCTTCCTCGAGGGCGATGTCGGCGATGCGTTCGAGGTCGAGCTGCATGAGGCGCAGTTCCGCCAGTTTCGGAAACATGGCGAGTACCGAAGACGAGAAATGCTGTTTCAGGAAGATGAAGCCCATCAATTGCCCGATGGTCAGGCTGCCGCCGGCAATGAGGCTTGCGCCGATGAAGATGATCAGGATCTGCTCGACGCCGAACAGCAGGCCCTGGCCTGAACCGAACCAGAGTTGAAAAGTACCGAGCTGGTAACCGGCGTTGGCGGAATTGACGTAATGGTTCTGCCAGTCGGCGCTGCGCTGTTCTTCGATGGCGTAGTTCTTGATTACCGAAGCCCAGCGAATGTTCTCCATCAGCCGGCTCTCGCTTTTGGCCGCGCGCACGATGCTTTCCTGGCGGCGCAGCTTCTCGCCCGGCAGCGAACAGAGCTTGAGCAGCATCGCTACGATGACGAAAGTCAGGCAGATCGTCGCCAGCAGCGGTGAATAGACGTAAAGCAGGATCAGCGAAAGAATGGACAGCAGGCCGTCGACGAGCACGGTAATCATGTCCTGGGAAATCAGCGCGCTGATCTTCTCCACGGAAGAGAAACGCGAAACCAGATCGCCCATCTCCCGCCTTTCGAAAAACCGCAGGGGGAGGTTCAGGAGATGCTCGAACAGTCCCGACACCATCTCGAAGCCGAGGCGGATCGAGAATTGCATCGTCACCAGCGACCGCACATGGCCTAGCGCGATTCTCGCCAGCATTAACAATCCGAAAAGCAGCGCTACGGCGAGCACCAGATCCATGTCGCCGCGCGCCAGACCCTGATCGATCACGAGTTGCAGGTACAAGGGGCTGAGCAGGGAGCAGACCTGCACGAGCGCCGACAGCAACAGGATCAGCGTCATGCCGCGCGCGGTTCCCCTGGAGAAACGCATCAGATCGCGCAGGCGCAGGCGGCGCGCGGGCGCATCGCCGCCGACGCCGCCGGCCGGACTGAATTCAACGGCGATGCCGGTGAAATGGCCGTCGAGTTCATCGAACGGATATTTTCTTACGCCCACCGCCGGGTCGTGGACGACTACGCCGCCGCTGCCGCATTTCTTCAGGACGACGAAATGGTCGAGATCCCAATGCAGGATCGCCGGAGTGCTCAGCCGCTTGATGTCCCCGATTTCCAGTTTCAGCGAGCGAGCTTTCAGCCCTGCCGCTGCCGCCGCCCTCGTCAGATGTTTCAGGGAAGAACCGAAAGCAGGCAGATTGCTGCTTTCGCGGATCGAGCGGATATCGGTATCGCGGCCGAAATAACTGACGATCATCGCCAGGCAGGCCAGGCCGCATTCATTGGCTTCGGCCTGGAAAATCATCGGCAATCCGCCGCGCCGGGCGAACAGTCCATTCACCATATCAGGCCTCGCAGGGATCGCAGGGGTTTGAAGACAAGTCCGATCAGGGGCGCCTCATCGGTCACGATATTGGCCTGAAACTGCATGCCCGCGAGCAGCCCGTGTTCTTCCGGGCCGCTGACGGTTTGCCGCTCAAGCGAGGCCCGCACCCGGTAAACCGGCTCGTTCAGCAGGCTGAGCGGCAGCAATTGTTCCCGCGGGTCGAGGCGGGCGCCGGCGACGCTGTCGATGGTCGCCCGGTAACGGCCGTATTCCCGGTAGTCGAAAGATTCGTAACTGAGCAGTACCTGCTGGTTCGCGGTAACTTTCCCGATCACCCGGGAAGGGACGTAAAGCTCCGCGGTGAGCGTGGAATGTTCCGGGCCGAGAAAGATCAGCGGCTGTCCGGCACGAAAACTGTCGCCGGGGCGGACGGCGACAGTGGCGACCAGGCCGGCCCTGTCGGCGCGCAGCTCCACCGACTGCCGGGTTTCGAGTTGCCGGATTTCCGAGGAAAGCTGGTCGATTTCTTCGCCCAGGGCAAGGTCGAGCCGGGACTTCGTCAGTTCCTGCTGCCGCATATCGGCTTCGAGACCCTTGAGCCGTATTTCCTGTTCCGATTCCTGGCGTTCGGTTTCGGCGGCTTCCTGCTCGAGTTGCAGATGCGCGGCATACGCTTCGTCGAACTGGAAAGTGGTGATCGCGGCCGCTTCGAACAATGATTCGATCTGCAGCAGATGCCGCTCGCTGACCCGGATGCGCTCGCGCAACAGGGCTCGTTTCCGCCTCGTGGTTTGCAGGGAATCGCCGGAGTGAGCCAGCAGATCGCCGTTCCGGCGTATGGCGAGTTCATGTTCCTTTTCGTGCAGCGGCAAATTCGCAAGCAGTGATTCGCGTCGCTTGCGCATGGCCTCGATTTGCAAGTCATGGGCCTCCGAAAACTGGCTGACCGAAGCCAGGGAAACTTTCGCCAGCGCCTGGCCGGGCCGAACGGATTCGCCTTCCGCGACCAGCACTTCTTCCATGCGGCCCGAGCCCCCTATGGAGAGTTTTTGCAGGCCTTCGAGGGGGACGAGCAGTCCCGGCGCCTGTTCAGTAACCTTGTAGGAAGTCATGGTCAGCAGCAGGCCGGCGCTTACGGTGATCGCAACAAGAACAAGGACCGCGTTGCGTAAAAGGTTCTTCCCCCCGGCCAGCGGGCGGGACTCCGCGGCCCGGTACTTCCGCTGAAGTACTTCCGGCCGGATCAAATGCTTTCTTTCCATGGCGCAATCTCTTGAATGGCTCTCGTTCAGTCTGTACCGGCGAGCTTTTCCCCGATCCTGTCCACCAGATCACGCACGGTCTTCAGTTCGGCCAGTTCCACTTCGTCGAGTTCCACCTCGAAGCATTCCTCGAGTTCGAATACGATCTCGAACATCGCCAGCGAATCGAGTTCGAGTTCCGCGATCGGGCTGTCCATGTCGATGGCCTTCCGGTCGGCCTTATCCGTGTAATGGGTGAGCAGTTGCAAGGTCTTGTCGCGTACCTGCATGAGTCGTCTCCTTTGATTGAATTTCACCGGCGGCGCCGGCCTGGATGAAATAGAGCGGCAAGGCGCCGAGATAGCGCCATTGCTCGGGATTGAGGCGGAAGAACGGTTCGAAAAAGCGCACAAGCTCCGCGGTAATGCGCCGGGCCGCCCGGGCCACCGATTCGCCGCGGAATCGCTCCGGCTCTATCTGCGCGCCAAGTACGAGCCGTTCCCGCTTGCCGTCGAACCAGTTGATTACCGGCAGCAAGGGAATGCGATTGGTCAGGCTCAGCATCGCCGGACCGCGGGAAAACCAGGCCTGGCGGAAAAGGAAATCAGCTTGTATGCGGCCGCCGAATTGTTCGCCCAGATCGCAAAACGTAATAAATTGAACGCCCGGGCGGCGCAGCAGCGGCGCCAGGCCGGCAATGCCCGCCTCCCGCGCAAGCAGTTGCGAGTCCGGTCCCATCGCGTTCGCGCCGAACGCAAGTTTCATGTTGGCGAAATAGGCCGCGCTGCCGGGCGCCTGGGACATGAACACGACCTTCGCGTGGGGGGTGACGGTAGCCCCCAACAGGTTCAGGCCATAGATGTAGTCGCCGAAGTGATAGGACGTAAGCAGGCGGGAACGGGGGTCGTCCGCGAGCAGTTTCCGAAAGCCCTGTTCTTGCGGAAAGTCCAGGCGGGCCACATGCCGCCGCAGATCGGCCCCGGCAAGGCGGTTATTGCGCCGGCGTTCAAGCTCCGCCAGCCATTTCCGGTTTGCCGCGAGCAGTCGGCGGGTGCGCCCGCGCGGTTCGCGCAGGAAAGCCGAGACGGCGGCCACCTGTTCCGCGGGAAATTCGGATTCTTGCCGGTTCATGATTGCGCCCTGGTCTGAGAGAGTGCGCATTAATGTAGGCGAGGGTTTGCGAGCCTGCTAAATTTTCACTAAAAATAATTTGGCGCGGCGCGGGCGAGGCATGCCCCGCCCGCGGACGCTGTATAATCACGTCGGTCAGGCTGGCTGTGCTATCCGGAGTGGGAATGAACGAAACAAACGGCTACCCGCAACATGTTTCCTGCTTGCAGGATCTGTACGAGCGGTCAATTGACGGTGCGTTCGAAGGCGTGCTCCTGCACAGCGGCGGCGAGGATTGTTACTTTGCCGATGACCGCGCGATCCCCTTCCAGGCCTATGGCCATTTCGGCCATTGGCTTCCCGTCAACCGGCCCGATCAGTTCCTGCTGGTCCAGCCCGGGCGCAAGCCCATTTATTACCAGGTCGTACCCGCGGACTACTGGTACGAGCAGGACTTTCCCATCGACGACCAATGGCGTGAAGCCCTGGAACTGCAGCCGGTGGCGGCGGTCGGGGAGATACCGGCGCCCGGCAAGGGCATTGCGTACCTGGGGCCGGATCCCGATATCGCGGAGAGCATGGGAGTGGGCCCCGAAAATTGTAATCCGCAAGCACTGGTCCACCGGCTCGATTTTGCCCGCGCAATCAAGACCCCGTACGAAACCGAACAGATGCGGGCAGCCAACCGGCTCGCGATTCGCGGCCACCGGGCCGCCCGCATGTGCTTTCTCGCGGGCGGCAGCGAATTCGACATCCATCTCGCTTTTCTGGAAGCCTGCCGGCAAATTGAGGAAGAATTGCCTTATACGCCGATCATCGCGCTCGACGAGAAGTCGGCGATTCTTCACTACCAGCACAAGCGCCGGCAGTTGGCCAATCCGGCGCGAGTGCTGCTGATCGACGCCGGCTGCCGGGTCAGCGGCTATTGTTCGGATGTGACCCGAACCTGGACCGGACATACGGCAAATCCGCTATTCCAGGACCTGGTCGCCGGAATGGACGTATTGCAGCAGGAACTCGTGCGGGAGGTCAGGCCGGAACTGGAATATGTGGATCTGCATCTGAGCGCGCTGTGCAAACTGGCGGATTTGCTGCTTGCGCTCGGGATCTGCCGCGGCGACTCGGAGCAACTTCGGGATGAGAAAATCCCCCAGTTGTTCATGCCCCACGGCGTCGGACATCTGCTCGGGGTCCAGGTTCACGACGTGGGCGGCCGGCAGCGAGACGCCGCGGGCGCCCAGTCGCCGTCTCCCGAGCATTCTCCCGCCTTGCGCACCACACGCGGCATGGCGGAGGACATGGTGTTTACTGTCGAGCCGGGTTGTTACTTCATTCCCCTGTTGCTAGAACCCGTGCGCGAGTCACCGGCCGCAGCATTGATCGACTGGAATGCCGTCGACGCCTTGTACGACCATGGCGGAGTGAGAATCGAGGACAATGTCCGCGTCACCGCCGATGGCGTGGAAAACTTTACTCGGGACGCAATGGATCCGGCGCCTGCAGCAGCCGCCTGATCTCCGCGAGAGTCAGTTCCAGCGCCTGCTGATTGGCGGCGATGACGGCCTTGCCGGCTGCGCCCATCCGCTCGCGCGAGTCGCGGTCCGCCAGCAGTTCATTCCAGGTATCGCCAAGCTCTCCGCTGTCCGCCGCGCTGCGCAAGGCGCCGGCATCTTCCAGCAGTTCGCAGACCGCGGCGAAATTGAAACGGGAAGGGCCGATAATCACAGGCAATCCGAGGGCGGCCGGTTCGAGCACGTTGTGGCAGCCGGTATCGACCAGGCTGCCGCCGACGAAGGCAATGTCGGCGCTGGCGAAATACTGCATCATCTCGCCCATTGAATCGCCGATGACGATCCGGGTTTCATCTTCAAGACTCCCGGCGCGGCTGCGTCGTCCGGTGGCGAAGCCTGCTTCGGAGCAAAGTTCGAACACCTGCCCGAATCGCTCCGGGTGGCGCGGCACGATCAGCAACCTGGATTGCGGGTGTTTTTCGAGACAGCGCCGAAACGCCTGCAAAACGGCTGGTTCCTCGCCTTCCCGCGTACTGGCCGCGACGATCAGTTCGCGCTCGCCCTTCCAGGCTTCGATCGGGGCAAGCGGCGGTGTTTGCCCGCCCGGTCCATGCAAGGCGAACTTCAGGCTTCCCGTTACCCGCGGCGCTTCTGCGCCCAGTTTGCGGAATCGCGCGGCGTCATCCTCCGCCTGGACGCAAATCGTGTGAACCTGCCGCAACATGTTCCGGGTAAGGCCCTTGACGCGGGAATAGGAGCGCAGGGATTTTTCCGAAAGGCGGCCGTTCGCCAGCAATATCTTCAATCCCCCGCGGTGCGCCAGATGAATGGTGTTCGGCCAAAGTTCGGTTTCCATCAGGATCAGCATTTTCGGCCGGAAGGCGGCAAGGAACCGGTTCACGATCCAGGCTGCGTCGTAGGGCGCATAATGATGAATTACGCTGTCTCCCATTTGCTGCCGCACGCGGTCCGCGCCCGTGGGAGTCATCGTGCTGACGACGAATTGCAGCTCCGGCATCTCGGCTTGCAGCACCGACACCAGCGGCGCGGCCGCCATGCTCTCGCCGACGGATACCGCATGCAGCCAGATGGTGGTTCTTGCCGGGTCAAGGGAATCCGGCGCCCGGATGCGGCCGAATCGTTCGCCGATTCGCTGCCTGTACGCAGGCGATTTGCGCGAGCGCCAGAGCAGCCGAATCCATATCAACGGCAGGGCCAGGGTGAAAATTATGCTGTAGATCGCTCGCTGCATGGGGGAAGCCGGTCCGTGCGCGGACGGACGCCCCATGAACTGCCGCTGTGTCTGCGGTATTCTTGAGCCGGCCCGGCCACAATGCGGGAAAAGTTAAAGGATGCACCCCGGCTATTCAACTGACATCGTCATATTCGGCGGCGGCGTGGCGGGATTATGGCTGCTCAACCGGCTGACCGCCGAAGGCTATCAGGCGATACTGCTGGAGCGGGAGCGGCTCGGCGGCGGGCAATCGATCAATTCCCAGGGAATCATCCACGGCGGGCTCAAGTACGCCCTGCACGGCGCCTTCGGTGGCGCGTCCCGGGCGATCGCCGACATGCCACGGCGCTGGCGTGACTGCATCGAGGGACATGGCGAAATCGACCTGTCCGCCTGCCGGGTCCTCAGCCCGCGATTCCAGCTCTGGTCGGGCGCCGGCCTCGGCGCCGGCATGAAAGCCTTTCTCGGCAGCAAGGCGATTGCCGGCAAGACCGAACCGGCCGCGCCGGAAGAAATCCCGGAAATATTGCGCGGCCGCGGCACTGTGTACAATCTGCCCGATTTCGTGATCGACGGTGCATCGCTGATCGAAGCGCTGGCTGCGCCGCATCAAAGCCGGATTTACTCGTTCGGATTTCATGAATCCGCCGATTCGGAGAACTGTATCGAGTTCACATGCGCCGCCGCCTGCCGCGAATTGATCTTGCGCACGACGGGGAAACCGCTGACGATCAAGGCGCGGCGCTACATTTTCTGCGCCGGCGAGGGCAACGAGAGATTGATCGAACTGGCAGGCCTGCTGCTCCCCCGCTGCCAGACGAGGCCGCTCAAGATGGTTTCGGTCAGCGGAACTTCGCTACCGCCGATCTTCATGCATGTACTCGGAGAGGGTTTGAGCGCCACGCCGCATTTGACCGTTACTTCCCATGTCAATAGTGTCGGTGAGACGGTGTGGTATCTGGGTGGACAACTCGCTGAATACGGAACAGGGCGTACCGACTCCGCGCAAATCGACGTGGCAAAAAGTCACCTCGCCGATTTGCTGCCCGAGGTCTACTTGAACGATCTTCGCTGGCGCTGTCTCGACATCAACCGGGCGGAACCGGCAAACCCCGGAGGTCGCAGACCCGAAAATGCCGGCGTGAGTGCGGAACAGGACATCATCGTCGCCTGGCCCACCAAGCTCACGCTCGCACCGGTGCTTGCGGACATGGTGATGCGAAGCCTGCGCGACGATGGAATCGAGCCCGGAGCGGGCCCGAACCCGGATCTGACAGCGGGGCGGCTCCCGCCTGGACTGCCCGGCCCACCGCCGCTGGCGCGGCCTTATTGGTACTGAGTTCATGTTGCCCAAACGCGACCTCGGCACGACCGGCATGCGGGTTTCCTGCCTCGGCCTCGGCACGGTGAAATTCGGCCGCAACCAGGATGTGAAATACCCGGAAGGTTTCGAACTGCCTTCCGACAGGGAAATCACCGCATTGCTCGACCTGGCCCGGGAAGCCGGGATAAACCTGCTCGACACCGCTCCCGCCTATGGCAGCAGCGAACGGCGAATCGGCAGGCTCTTGCCGGACCGTGACAACTGGCTGCTTGGCACCAAGGTCGGGGAAATCTTCGAAGGAGGCCGTTCGCGGTTCGATTTCTCCGCCGCCCATGTACGCGAAAGCATCGAACAAAGCCTGCGTCATCTGCGCACCGACCGTCTCGACCTGGTGCTGATCCATTCCGACGGCAACGATCTCGACATCCTCGACAAGTCCGACTGCCTCGAAACCCTGGAACGAATGCGCCGCGAAGGCCTGCTGCGCGCCGTCGGCATGAGTTCCAAGACCATCGAAGGCGGCCTGCGCGCAATAGAACTCGTCGACGTGCTCATGCTCACCTACAACCGATCCGACACCAGTCAGAAGCCGGTAATCGACCAGGCGCAAAAAGCCGGCAAGGGAGTCCTCATCAAGAAAGGCCTCGCCAGCGGCCACGCCGTCCACGGCGCCGCTGAGGACCAAACCCCCTCGGTCGCCGACAACTTCCGCTTCCTGCTCGAACCCCCCGGCATCGCCTCCGCAATCGTCGGAACCATAAACCCCAGCCACCTCCGCGAAAACATCGAGGCGGCAAGCGACGCTCGACGAGGATCTTCATGAGTTTGGGCGGGATAGTGAGCTGATGAAAATCGAAGAGTTCACACTCGAGCGCATACAGTCGTTGTACGAGAATGTCGTCGAGCTGAATCTGTCCGACAGCGGTGTCCATCCGATGTCCTTGAACGAACTGCTGAGCGACGCCGAGATGAGGGAATTACAGGCGCTGGAGCTCGGCTACGGTTGGACGAACGGCGCCGTTTCGCTGCGTGAGACCATTGCGGCGTTGTATGAGAGCCGGACGCCGGACGAAATCATCGTTACCAACGGTTCCGCGGAAGCCAATTTTCTGCTGGTCATGTCGCTGCTTGATCCCGGGGACGAGATCGTCGTGTTCACACCCAACTATTTGCAGATCTGGGGGTGGGCGCGAGCGCTGGGCGTCAACGCGAAGACAGTGCGGCACGATGGCGATGCCGACTGGCAGCCCAGGCTCGCCGAACTGGAAGCGGCGATATCCGCCAGGACGCGCCTGATCACGATCTGTCACCCGAATAATCCGACCGGCGCCATCATGCAGCCGGAAGGTATGCGCGAGCTGGTTCGAATTGCCGAAAGTCACGACATCTATCTGCATGCGGACGAAGTCTACAAGGGCTCGGAGCTGTACGGTCCGGAATGCGAAAGTTTTCTGGACATTTACCACAAGGCGATAGTGACCAATGGGCTGTCCAAGGCCATGGCCTTGCCCGGACTGAGGATCGGCTGGCTCGCCGGTCCCGTGGAGGACATCTATATGTGCTGGCAAAGGAAGGACTACACGTCGATCACGACATCGGCGATCAGCGAATATGTCGCTGAGCGCGTGCTGAAACCGGAGCTGCGCTCCAGGATCCTGCAGCGCAGCAGGAAGATTCTGCGGGAGAACCTGGCATTGTTGCAGGACTGGATCGATGCGAATGCCGAACAGGTTTCGCTCATTCCGCCGAAAGCCGGCGGTATGGCATTCGTACGCTATCACTTCGAAGCGAACTCGACGGAACTCGTACACCGGCTGCGCGAGGAGAAAGGCGTACTGCTGCTGCCGGGCGATGTGTATGGACTCGACGGCTATTTCCGTATCGGCATTGGCTCACCGCGCAGCCATCTTGAGCCCGGCCTCGAACGTATTGCGGACTACATGCGGGAAAACCATTAGCGCAGCAGGCTTGCCGCCAAGGTTCGTATTCAGACCTGGTCCGGCGATTCGTCGCCCGCCTGGCGCATTTTCTCGACGATCGCGGAAGTGGAGCAATCGTCGATGAAGGCCAGCACCCGCACATCGCCTTCCCAGGACTTGACCAGTTCGCCGCCTACCACTTCGTCGAGCGTGTAATCGCCGCCCTTGACGAGCACGTCCGGCTGCAATTCGCGCAGCAGGCCCTCCGGCGTGTCTTCGCTGAAGCTCACTACCCAGTCTACGGCGCCCAGCCCTGCCAGCACCCGCAGGCGGCGGTCGAGTGGATTGATCGGGCGGCCCGGCCCCTTGAGCTTGCGCACCGAGGCGTCGTCGTTGATCGCGACGATCAGGCGGTCTCCCAGCTTGCGCGCCTCGTCGAGGTAGCCGACGTGGCCGGCGTGGATGATGTCGAAGCAGCCATTGGTGAAAACGATGCGTTCGCCGTGGTCGCGGGCGTCCTGCACGGCGATGCGCAATTGACCGGCGCTCATGATGCCCCGGCCGCTGCCCTGTTCGGCAAGCAGCGCGCGGCGCAACTCGGGAGCGCTGATGGCGGCCGTGCCCAGTTTGCCCACTACCAGGCCCGCGGCCAGATTGGCCAGCACCACCGCGTCGGTCAGCTTTTCCCCCGCCGCCAGCGCCGCCGACAATACGGAAATCACCGTGTCTCCGGCGCCGGTGACATCGTAGACTTCCTGCGCTCTCGCCGGCAGATGCAATTCCGGCGCGTTCGGCCGAATCAGCGTCATGCCGAGTTCGCCGCGGGTAATGAGCACGGCCTCGAGTTCCAGTCGGCTGATGAGTTCCTCGCCTTTCGCCACGAGTTCCGTCTCGTTGGCGCTCGGGCCCATGATGGCTTCGAACTCGCCCAGGTTCGGCGTAATCAGGGTCGCGCCGCGATAACGCGAAAAGTCGTTGCCCTTTGGATCGACGATGACCGGAATCTTCCGTTTCCTGCCGAGTGCGATCAGTTCCCCGATATCGCCGATTCCGCCCTTGTCGTAATCGGACAGCAGCAGAACCTGGGCTTCGGTCATCAGACCGGCGACCTTGCCGGCAAGGCCTTCGGTATCGGCCTCATTGAAGCGCTGTTCGAAATCGAGCCGGATGAGTTGTTGCTGGTGCCCGATGACGCGCAACTTGGTTATCGTGGGTTTATCCGGGGATTGCTGAAACTCGCAATAGACGCCAGCGGCTTCCAGCCGCGAGCGCAGTTCATCGGCGGTGTCGTCCGCGCCGACGACGCCGACGAGGGTGGCGGCGCTGCCGAGCGCGGCAATATTCAGGGCAACGTTGCCGGCGCCGCCCGGCCGGTCTTCGCGCTTGCCGACGCGCACGACGGGCACGGGCGCCTCGGGCGAAATCCGCGAAGCCTTGCCATGCCAGTACCGGTCGAGCATGACATCGCCGACGACGAGCAATCGGGCGTCCTGAAAGGCGGGCATGGTGGGCTTCATGGGCTGTTTGCTCATGCTGAACAGGCGAAGCGGATCATAGCATAGCGGTTCCGCCGCCCTGTTGAAGCGAAACGAACCCGGATACAGTCTTGCCAATTCCGAAAGCTGTCGGTATCGTTCGCTTCATAAGAAAGAAACCTTATTGATCCTGAAACGGGTCTGCGCGAGGTGACGATGCGCTCACTGTCAGTATCTGACCTGGTGCTGGCGGCCGCCGTGCTGGCGATCGCCGGTTTCCTGCCCATTGCCGTCCAGGCCCAGTCCGACGCTGAATTCTTCAGTCATGAAATTCGCCCGATCATGGAGCGCACCTGCTGGAACTGTCACGGCGCGGCGATCCAGAGTTCCGGGCTCGATCTGAGCACTCGGGAAAAAGCCCTTGAAGGCGGCAATCGCGGCCCGGCCATCGTGCCGGGGGACGCAGCCGCCAGCCGCCTGTTTCGGCAACTTGCGGGCATGGAAGGTCCGGTCATGCCGCTGGGCGTGCCGCTGCCGGAAGAAGATGTCGAAAAGTTCCGCGCCTGGATCGAAGCCGGAGCGGTGTGGGACGACGGGCCGGCTACCACCGTCGCCGCCAGCGAATTCTCGACTTTCGTCACCGACGTGCCGGCGTCGGCGCGCGACTATTGGGCATTCCGGCTCCCCGAGCAGGCGCCTCTGCCCGACGTGGCGCCCCTTGAGGAAAGTTTCGACCATCCCATCGATCGCTTCCTGGAACGGGAACGCCGGGAACAGGGCGTAACCGCGGCGCCGCGAGCCGACAAGGCGGTACTATTACGCCGGGCGTATCTCGATCTGCTGGGCCTGCCGCCGACTGTCGAGGAACTCGAAACCTTCCTGGCCGATACGGCCCCCGGGGCCTGGGAGCGGCAGATCGACAAGCTGCTGGCCTCCCCCCACTATGGCGAACGCTGGGGGCGCCACTGGCTGGATGTGGCGCGTTACGCCGACTCCGACGGTTACGAGCAGGATGTGGACCGCGCCGATGCCTGGCGCTATCGCGACTACGTCGTTGACGCCTTCAACAACGACAAACCCTACGACCGGTTCATCACCGAACAGGTAGCCGGCGACGAACTCGATGAGACCACTCATGAAACCCGTATAGCCACCGGCTTTTTGCGCGCGGGACCGCGGGTGAACTTCCGCGAGAAGGACAACCCCGAGCGGCGCTGGGATTATCTCGACGATGTCGTCGCGACCCTGGGCCGGGGCGTGCTGGGCATGACTATCCAGTGCGCCCGCTGTCACGACCACAAGTTCGATCCGATCCTGCAGAAAGACTATTACAGCATGACGGCTTCGATTTTCGGCTACGTCGAAACCGATTGGCCGATGTTGCCGGATGAACAGGCCCTTGCATACCTCGCCAGGACAGCGGAACTGGACGAGCGGGTTTCGGCCGTCCGCGAACAGATCAGGGAGATCGAGCAGCCTTACCTGACGGAACTGAAGATCGAGCGTATCCGCAGGGAGTTTCCCAGTGACGTGCTGGAAGCCGTACTCACGCCGGAAGAGGAGCGCAGCGACGGGCAGCAGTTGCTGGCCGCGCAGGTCCTGACCATCGGCGTGCCTCGCGACCAGGTGGACGCCGCCATGCCGGAGCCGGACAAGGTCCGCCGGCAAGCGTTGCGCCGGAGCATTCAGGAGATCGAGGAACAGCGGCCGGCGCAGCCACCGATGATGGAAGTCGTTACCGACGGCGATTATCGCTACACGCCGGATCGGGCCGGGGACAATGTCCTGGGCTGTCCGGAGTGCCGAATCAGAATGGAAGAACCTGGCAGTTTCCTGCATCAGGGCTCCGGCGCTTACGAAGTGCCGTCGGCGCCATTCCTGATCCGCGGCGACCCGTTCAGCCCCGGCCCGGAAATGGAGCCGGCCTTTCTGACCGTGGCCACCTACGGGGACCCGCCCACTGAAATTCCCCGGCCCGACGGCCGCACTTCCGGGCGCAGGCTGGCCCTGGCGCAATGGATTACTTCGGATGACAATCCCCTGACCGCGCGGGTCTGGGTGAATCGAGTCTGGCACCATCATTTCGGCCGTGGCATCGTCGCCAGCCTGGACAACTTCGGCGTGGTCGGCGACCGCCCCAGCCATCCTGAACTGCTGGACTGGCTGGCGGTGGAATTCATGGAAAACGGCTGGAGCACCAAGGACCTGCATCGCCTGATCATGAGTTCGGAGGCCTATGTCATGGCCTCGTCCTGGGACAATGAACAGAACGCCGCCGCGGACCCCGAGAATCATCTGCTGTGGCGCTACCGGCCGCAGCGCCTGGAAGCCGAAGCGATTCGCGACGTAATGATGGCGACCAGCGGCGGCATCGATCTGAGCATCGGCGGCAAGCCGGTCTTTCCCTATATTCCGCAGGAAATTCTGGACACCGCCCAGGCTTACGGCCGCTGGGACAACCAGGTCGACGGGCCGGAAGCATGGCGCCGCAGTCTCTACGTCTATCGCCGCCGTACATTGACCTTCCCGTTTTTCGAGACATTCGATTTGCCGGATCAGAACATCACGGCGGCCTATCGCAATACCTCGACCGTAGCGCCCCAGGCATTGACCCTGATGAACAACGAGTTTGTGCTCGGACAGGCGCGCCTTTTCGCACGCCGAATAGAAGAACAGGCCCCTTACGACGTGGACCGGCAGGTGGATCTGGTGTATCGGACCGCCCTGGCCAGGGCGCCCGCCCCGGAGGAGGCCGACCTGGCGCGGCAACTGGTGGCGGACGGTTCGCTGGAAGACCTCACTCATGTAGTCTTCAACCTGAGTGAGTTCCTGTACAGGAGATAGCGACATGCATGACAAGCCGAAGAAGAAATTCTGGTCGCGCCGGGACTTTCTCATGCAGTCCGGCGGCGGTATCGCCGGCCTGGCCCTGGCCTCGCTGATGCACGATGAACGGGTGTTCGCGCAATCGGCGCCGCCTGTCGGGGCGCAATGCGCGGAGCAGTTTCCGGGCGCGTTTGCGCCGAAACCGCCGCATTTCACCCCGCGGGCGAAAAACGTCATCTCCCTGTTCATGAGTGGCGGGCCGAGCCAGATCGACACCTTCGATTACAAGCCGTCGCTGACCAAATACGCGGGGCAGCCGCTGGAAGACCTGATCGGTGAAAAATTCGCCGTCCGGCAGGGCATGCCCGGCCCGTTGATGCCAAGTCCGTTCGAATTCAGGCAATACGGTGAGAGCGGCATGTGGGTCTCGGAATTGTTTCCGCATCTGTCCGCGCATGTGGACGATATTGCCTTCGTCAAATCCCTGTACGGCAGATCCAACGATCACATCCAGGCGACCTACGAAATGCAGACCGGCCAGATCAGCATGGGCTTTCCCAGCGTGGGCTGCTGGGTGACCTACGGGCTCGGCTCCGAAAGTTCCAGCCTGCCGGCGTTCGTGGTAATGACGGACTATCGCGGCGGGCCTCTCGGCGGGCCGAACGACTGGGGTTCGGGTTTCATGCCGGCCAGCTACCAGGGCACGCTGTTCCGTTCCAGCGGAGACCCGATCGTGGACCTCGAAACGCCGGAATCGATGACTCCGGAGCGGCAGAGGGCGCGTCTTGAAGTGCTGGCCCGATTGAATCGCATGGACATGGAGAAGTATCCGGGCAATTCCGAACTGGCCGCGCGGATTTCCTCCTACGAACTGGCCTATCGCATGCAGGGTTGCGCACCGGAGGCCATCGACATTCGTACCGAGTCCGAGGCCACCAGGAGTCTGTACGGGCTTGACGACCCTCTTACCGAGCCGTTCGGCAAGCAGTGCCTGATGGCGCGGCGCCTGGTGGAGCGGGGCGTGCGCTTCGTTCAGCTATTCATGGGCGGCGTCGGGGTTCAGAACACCGATACCTGGGACGCACACAGCAACCTGGTGGAAAATCATACCTTGCACGCCGCGGAATCCGACAAGCCGATCGCCGGACTGATCGCCGACCTGAAGTCGCGGGGAATGCTGGACGACACGCTGATCTTGTGGCACGGGGAATTCGGCCGCATGCCGATTTCCCAGCGCGGCGTGGGCCGCGATCACAATCCGGGCGCCCAGACCGCACTGATGATCGGGGCCGGCATTCAGGGCGGCCAGGCGATCGGCGCTTCCGACGAATGGGGCTACAAGGCGCAGGAGCAGCCGATCTCGCCCCACGACTTGCATGCCACGATCCTGCATCTGCTCGGTCTCGATCACGAGAAGCTGACATACCGCTACAGCGGCCGCGATTATCGTTTGTCGGATATTAGCGGCAAACCGATTCCGCAGATCATTGCCTGATCGCCGCCGCCGGCCGGATGCGTCCGGCGAGTTTGTGCGCTTGCGGCAATTTACCGGTCCCCGTTACTGGCCCGTCTGGGTGTTTGTCTTGCTCGGCAGGGCGGTTGCCTGGCTGCCGTATTCCTGGCAGGTCGGGCTCGGCGCCGGAATCGGGCGTCTCGGCTATCTTCTGGCGCGGCGGCGCCGGCGCATTTGCGAAGTCAATTTGCGGCTGTGCTTTCCCGAGCTGGATGCCGGCGAGCTTCGGCGGCTGGCGCGCCGGACCTTCGTTTCAAATGGCATCGGCCTGCTGGAAGTCGCCATATCCTGGTATCGCGACCCCGAGGACTTTCGCTCCCGCGTCAGCATCGACGGGCTGGAGCACCTGCAAGAGGCCGTGGCGAAAGGCCGCGGCGTGCTGCTCGTCGCCGCACATTTCACCACACTCGAAATCGGCGGTTTCCTGCTGAATCTGTTTCACCCGATGGCGGTCACGTATCGCGCACACGAAAATCCGCTGTTCGACGCCGTGATGTTCAATTGCCGCCGGCGTATTCATCCGCGCGTGATCGAGCGGCGCGACGTGCGCGGCATGGTGCGCTGCCTGCGTGAAGGACTTGTCGTGTGGTATGCGCCGGATCAGGATTACGGCGCGCGCCGCGCGGAGTTCGTGCCATTCTTCGGCGTGAAGGCGGCAACCATCACCGCAACCGGCCGCTTTGCCGAATCGAACGGTTCGCCCGTGCTGTTCTTCAGTCATTACCGGAAGTCCGGCAATTCGGGCTACCATCTTCGCATCAGCCCCGAACTGGAAGAATTTCCAAGTGGCGACGAACGCAAAGACGCCATCAGAATCAATCGGCTGGTCGAAGAAGCGGTTCGCGAACAACCGGACCAGTACTTGTGGTTGCACCGGCGCTTCAAGACCCGGGAAGCCGGCGACCCCGGCCCCTACCGCTAGCATCGCGGCGGCCGCGCCATGAGCAATGCCATCGACAGCATCAGCGCACGCCTGGAAAAGGTGGACCCGCGGCTTTGGGCCGTAGCGGCAAGCCTGCTGCTTTCCGTCTATGCCGCCATTACCGTCTCCATACCCAACGACGACGCCTTCGTTTACATACGAACGGCGGAAATCTTCCAGCAGCAGGGCATCGGCGCCGCTTTCGATCACTTCGCCTGGGCCGGCTATTCCGTATTGATCGGACTGACCGCCGCCGCCGGACTCGAACTGCTCACCGCGGCCTACCTGTTGAACGGATTGTTTTTCGCCGTCCTGACTTACGCGTTTGTCAGCATCTGCCGCGAGTTTTCCGAAGACCGGCGACTGCTTGCGTTCGCCGCGCTGACCATATTGCTTTTCCCCGAAATCAACGAGTACCGCTTCCAGATCCTGCGCGATTCCGGCTTCTGGGCTTTCTCGCTGCTTGGCGTCTGGTGGCTGATTCGTTATGGCGCCGAAGGCGCCTGGAAGTTCTGCCTGTACTTTTGCGGCGCAATGCTGCTGGCCGCGATCTTCCGCCCCGAGGCAATACTGTACCTGCTATTGGCGCCGATTTGCCTGCTGTTCGACCAACGCCACCAGCGCGCGAAGCGCTACCTGCTTTGCGGCCGGGCGCTCACCGTCGCGGCAGGCGTCCTGTTACTGTTTTTTCTGGCCGGCCTGGCGCTGAATCTGGATATGCTGCAACAAATGATTACACAGGGCTCGGTCTACGTTCCCTTCCTGCAGTCCCTGTTCGACCCCGGCAGCCGGGAAATCGCCGAAGCCATTTTCGGCGAACACGCCGCCACCTATTCAGGCCGCTACCTGCCGCTGATCCTGCTGGCGGGACTGATGGTCATCCTCATCGCCGAACTGCTCTACGCAGTCGGCATGCCCTTCACTCTCATTCTGGCCTGGGGCTGGTGGAAGAAATGCATGCTGCCCGACCGCGACATGGCCCTGCCAATAATCGCGTTCGCCGTGATCAACCTGCTCATCGTACTGACCTTCGTCCTCGTGACGCGCTACCTGACCAGCCGCTACGCCATGACATTCAGCCTGACCCTGGCCCTGACCGTCCCATTCATAGCACGCGAAATACTTGCACGAACTGCGCCAGGAACCCGACTCGCGCCCTGGCTGCTAGCACTGTTCTTCACATTTTCCGCCGTGGATTCCTACTACACCTTCGGCCGCTCAAAGACCTACATCCACGACGCCGTAGAATGGCTGAACGAAAACCCCGACCAGAACACACAACTACTAACCAACAATCGCGCAGTCGCCTACTACAGCAACCAGGTCACCGAATACGACCAGGTCCAGTCGCGCCTCACCGAGCAGCAAATCCTCGCAATGGCGCCCGGCGACATCATCGTCATAGCAACTTCCCCAGCCATCGAACAACTGCTCTCAAGACCGGAAATCGCTACCTTGCTGGAGCCGGCAGCCACATTCCCGGACGCCCAGGAACCCCTGATACAAATCTACCGGCGATTTTAATACTCAATTTTTTGGCTTTGCACGTGGACGGAGGGAAGTTCCTGAGTTCAAAGCACAACGTCTAGATTTGCCCGCCCCATGCAGTTCCGCCGGAAACGTGCTCCAACAACGCGCCGATTTGACTTTACTCGCTTGCGGTTTGCATACTCTTTTTTCCGTCTTACAAGCTCCTGGAAAAAGGACTTTCTTGTGTCCCGATCGAATTCTCGAAAAATCACCGTGCACATGGTGGACGTCCTGCGCTCGAAGCGAAAGTCCGGCTTGGTCTGGGGCAGCGACTTACCGGATTTGTCATACCAGTTCCAAGTCTCTGATTTACGTCGAAAACGATGTGACCGAGGACAATCCCTGGGAATTCCAGTTCTTGGAAGCAAGGCACCAGTGAATCTGGCAAGGTCGGTAAACAGAACATTAATTAGCGAATAAATTTTACGGACAGGGACAGGACAGCATTGCTAATCTCAGTCGCTGCATGAACAAGTGAGCAAATAAGTCATTGGAGAATTAGTTTGGACAATAAGTCAAAAAATCAAGAGTTGCGTGAAATGTTCGTGCAGGCGTTTGCGGACGCAAGGGCCGGGGGCAAGCTCGATTGGCAAAACATGAATCTCAGTGTATTGAAGAATCGCTTGTTGCAGCAGTCGGAGAGAAGTTTCCGGGAAACAGACTACGGCGGGAAGACTGTAAAAGAACTGGTGGAACGATTCCCAGATCTTCTCAAAATTGATGCAGAAAACAATCAGTCGGTATCCATTCTGATTGAGTTGGGCAATAACAAGTTGGCTCAAGAAGAACAAACTACCGAGATCGACGATTCTGTGGGTGAGCTCGATGAAGAAGCCGTTAGGTTTCAGACAATTCTCGACCAATACCGAACGAGCGGTGACAATCTCGGTGTTGGAGAGGCGTACGCTTTGCAGCTGTCTTCAGCAACGGATGGCGAAATTGAAAAAATTTTCGTCAATATTGTTACACAGTGGGCGTCCTCCAACCCCTTTGACGCAGAAGTAAACACCATTGAGGAACTACTGAAGCACATCGACAGATTTGTAATTGACTCACTCGCTTTGGCGATTATCCATGCAACACTTAGGGCCGAAGACACAAGGCGGAAACTCCCCGCAAGAGTGGGCGACTTAAACTATCGAGTAGTTGATGCGCTCAGATCGTTGTTCACCCTGCAAGCGAAAATTAGTCCCGCGGCTGCAATGCTCTCAGCCACGGCCAGAACGAAAGAACTGAGTTCAGCACTGGAAAAGGCAGTCGAAAGATTTTGCCAATCGACAGCTGTAGCCGCCAAGCTGCCATCCATGGACATCATAAAGCACGCGCACGCGTATGCTCCCTACGCGCTCTTGGGGGAACGGCAGACTCTCAGGGATGTGGAAGTTTTGCTTGGGACGTTGTTCCGCAAATTCTGCGAGAGCTGCGAAAAATACGAGGCGGAACAAATTCCAAGACGTGCAAAAGACTTGAGCCGTCAACTACAACGGACCATTGATGGGTTACCGGAGGACTTGCACCATAGACTGCAGAGGAAGGTGTTGGAGCCTGTGGCTAGGCACATGGCCCGTTTAATCGAAGAAGGAACTCAGGCGAGCGATGAGATGATGAAGCCGGCGCTGCAATTCGTGGGTGGCACGTTCAAGTTGGATCTTGGCAGAGGCGATCTTGACATTATTTTCCCGGCACGTGTGTCAAATGTTGGGGATGGAACTGCCCATAGCATAAAAATCCGCCTTGGCGGATCCGCCAGCGGAGCGGCGCTGTCGGCATCGGATCCTTCGACTCCATTTGATTTGGCGCCTGGCACCGAACGATTGATCAGGATAGCACTGAGCAATGCGCCTAGCGAGGGAGCGTTAAAGTTGGAGGCCGTTCTTGAATGTGAGACTGCCAACGGAACTCAATTGAAGTTTGAACAGGAATTGGAATTCGAGCAGCAACGGACACAGCCAGATTGGGATAGGCTGCTTATGTCCCCTCCTTACGCAATCAATCCTATAAGGGAGAAAAAGGATCTCTATGGAAGAGACTCGGTCTTGGCAGCGCTTGAGCTTCATGTGTCCAACGAGACCTCCACATTTCTTTGGGGTCAAAAGCGGGTAGGTAAGACTTCAGTGCTCCAAGTTCTTGCAGCCAAGTTAAACGAGCGGGGGGACTTTGCTTGCATAATTTTAAGAATGGGTGAACTTGCGTCGCTTCATGAGGGACAGTTAGGACATACAATTGCGACGCGTTTGATAGCCACACTGGGGATCGTGCACGAAGTGCCCGGAGAAGAAGAATTCCGGGCTGGACTCGGCCGCCTTGTTCCCTATGTGGAAGAACTGGAGCGGGAGACCGACCAGAAGATGTTGCTCATCATCGACGAGTTTGATGATCTCAATCCTGCTTTTTATCTTGGTGAACGAGGGAAGCAATTCGTAAAGGCTCTTCGCTCGCTCTCGGAGGTTGGGCTGACTTTCATGTTCGTAGGTAGTGAGCGGATGAACAGCATCTACCAAAATCACTCGGCCGATTTGAATAAGTGGGTGAACAGTTCGCTGGATCGAATCGAAGTAAGCACAGATTGCGAGGCCCTGATTAAGGAACCGGTGGCCGGAAAGATCGAATACGAACCGGATGCGGTGAAGAGCATCGTGGAATACTGTCGAGGCAACCCGTTTTACTTACATTTGGTTGCCGGGAAAGTGTTTCAGCGGTGCGCACAGGAACGACGAACATTCGTAGGCACTAGCGACTTTGACTATGTGCAGCGCAGTCTTGTCCGGGAACTCGGCCCGACGAACTTTGCACACTTCTGGGAAGATGTTCCAGTACTTGACCCCAATGACAAACAGCGCTCCGTGGCTAACAATTGTTTGTTCCTCTCATGTATTGCAACTTTGGGCTCCGGCGAATACGAATCACTCGATGATCTCGTCGAAGCACAGGTGCAGATTGATTTAGAAATGCACGAGCGCCTCTCGCTAAAAGACCTTCGGGAGGTAGAGAACAGTCTGGTGCGCAGGCGAATTGTGGCCCGAACAAATCGTGGTGGACGAAACTGCAAAGTTGAACTCCCAGTGTTCCGCGACTGGTTGCTTGAGAATGGCGAGGCAGAACTCATGCCAATTTGGCGTTCAATTCAAAAGGACCTGGACTTAGTAGATTCTGACCAGAAGAAGTCTTCACTCACGATCATAGAGTCATCTACATTTCCAATCGAAGAGGATGAACTTTTGTCCGTATCGGAGCGCCTCATCTACTTGGGAAAACAAAAAGACGTTGCGGAAGTACGCCAATGGTTACGGCAGTTTGATGACGATGGTCGAATTGAGGTTGCATTTCTTCTTTTGAAGCGCCTTGCAGAAAGTGGATTTATCAACGGTGGCGCCAATGTAAACGGTCTTGCCAAAATGGACGAATCGCTCAGCGCAAGAAGACAGGACATTGGTGAGGGTGTGTGGCGAATGTTCAGGCGAAGAAAGGACAACCTATACATTGGACATGTGGACTCGGATACGAAAAGCGGGGCCGCTACTGCCCGGGAACTCGCCAAGCGCATGAGCCCTAGTAAGTGCGGCCCAGCCGATGGCATGCTCACTTGGGTTAAGAGCCGTCTCGACAAAGACCCCTTTCTTGTGGTCGTGGATGACTTCGCGGGAACCGGCAACACATTGACTAAAGGTTTGGAGCGACTTTGGTCGATGGAAAAAGACTTGTTTTCCAAATTGGCTGAACAAGGTCGCATAGTATGCTGCCTTCAGACGGCATTCCCGGAGGCAATTAACCAAGTAAAACTGCAGTTTCCAAAAGTGCAAGTCCTACCGATGACGATTTTTGACGAAAAGGTGAAAGCCTTTGCCTCAGATGCCGGAATATTTGAAGACAAGGGTGAAAGAGAATACGCGCAGGACGTTTTGTTGCAGATCGGGCGGCAGCTAGTACCTCAAAACCCGTTAGGTTACGAAAACATGGCTGCCCTGGTATCCTTTCACAATACAATTCCCAACAATACGCTTCCCGTGTTCTGGGCCGCTGGGAAGGTGAATGGACGCGAGTGGAAACCGCTGCTCCCACGTGGTTCATTTGTATCATAACAAAGCCTAACACCTACTCTGGATTAGAGGGCACTGAAACTGATTTATGATAAACCTGTAATTCAATCTAGGCGCGATGTCGAATTTTCCCGCAGTGAGGAATTACTTTAATCGAAGAAATACGCAAACTTCCCAATAGTTTCAGCAAGATCTCAAGAAAACAACTTGTTACCGGGAGCTACGCTTTCGGTATGCACAGGAAAATAGATAGGTATGGAAGCTGAACAATGGATTATTATGCACATAGCCATGAAGCAATTGAAACAAAGGAATGGCACTTGCTTTCACGCCATCTTCAAAAAACAGGAGCCAAGGCTGCTTCCTTTCTCAATACAGTTGGATGTGCCGATCTAGGCATGGCAATTGGCCTCCTGCACGATGTAGGAAAATACACACACGAATTTCAGGCCCGGCTCGCTGGCAGTCACGTCCGGGTCAATCATTCAACGGCGGGTGCCAAGATAGCGATCGAACAGTACCAGGAAAAGTTGGGCAAACTACTCGCGTTTTGTATTGCCGGGCATCACACGGGTCTTGCCAATGGCGTAAATGGCAAACGAACTACGGCATTACAGTATCGTCTTCTTGAACAGGTTCCGGTTCCTGATCCGGTATGGAGAGATGAGATCGTACTGCCGTCCGAACTATCTCTTCCTATTCTGAGTCCTTCTTCAGAGACCGGATACGCGGGAAATAGTATTGCTCTTCTGATTCGCATGATGTTTTCGGCCTTGGTCGATGCGGACTTCCTGGACACGGAGGCGTGGTTCGCAGAAAAGGATGGGACGCGCCTGAGTCGTGGAGACTTCCCCCCTTTGGTGGAACTACGGAATCGCCTGTCCAACTCTCTTGGGGTGCTATCAAAGAAATCGGGCACCAGTGTAGTCAATCAGTTACGCGGAGAAATACTCGCGCACGCACGTGGCAAGTCAAAAGAAGCACCAGGGTTGTTTTCCTTGAACGTGCCGACAGGTGGCGGCAAAACGCTTACCTCATTGGCTTTTGCCCTGGATCATGCGGTCGAACATGATCTGGACAGAGTTATTTACGTTATCCCGTACACGAGTATCGTTGAGCAGACCGCAGCAGTCTTTCGGGAAGTGCTTTCGGTCGATCAATTCGAGAGCGACTTGATCGTCGAACACCACAGTACTTTCGACGAAGATCAAATTTCTGATCGCGAATCGCGGGAAAAATTGCAGTTGGCAATGGAGAACTGGGATGCTCCAATCATCGTTACAACCGCGGTTCAGTTCTTTGAAAGTCTATACGCCAATCGCCCTTCGCGCTGTCGCAAGCTCCACAACATTGCAAATTCCGTAGTAATTCTCGATGAAGCGCAAACCCTTCCGCTGAAGTATCTGAAACCTTGTATCGCGACGATAGACGAACTTGCACGGAATTGGCGAACCAGTGTTGTACTTTGCACGGCAACCCAGCCGGCTTTGAGAAAATCAGATGGTTTTGCCGGCGGACTGGAAAACGTGAGGGAACTCGCGCCCGAGCCCTGCCAACTGCAAAAGAGTTTCCGTCGTACGAGGATAGTGCAAGAAGGTCAGATTGACGATGGAGAACTGGCACGTCGCATGGAAGCATCGCCGCAGGTGCTTTGTATTGTCAATACGCGCCGTCACGCTAGAACGCTGTACGAATCCATTCAACATCTGGATGGAGCGTTCCACCTCACTACGCTCATGTGCGCTCGCCATCGAACGGAGTGTCTCGACACAATCCGACGGCGATTGAAATCCGGGGAGCCGGTGCGTCTGATTGCAACCTCCCTGATCGAAGCGGGTGTAGATGTTGATTTTTCTTCTGTTTGGCGCGCCGAAGCCGGATTGGAGTCGATCATACAGGCGGCGGGCCGTTGTAACAGGGAAGGACGTCTCGAAAGCCTGGGTGTGGTTCACGTATTCGAGCCGGCGCCCGGCGCTGGCCGAAAACCCCCGCCAGAGATCGAACAATTCGCAGCGGCCGCCCGATCCGTGATCCGCAATCACGACGATCCCATGACCCTGGATGCAATTCGGGAATACTTTCAGGAACTGTATTGGCTTCGGGGAGATGAGGCGCTCGACGTGAAGCAAATTTTGCAGCGACTGCAAAGGCAACGAGCAAGCCTGGATTTTCCGTTCGAGGATATCGCCACCGATTTTCGTCTTATCGAAACGCCATTGGTCCCGATAGTCATTCCGTGGAGTGGTTATAAGCGTGATGACGAGAAAGCGAAGAGTCTTATCGAAAGCCTCCGCTGGATAGCGCGACCGGGAAGTGTAGCTCGGCAACTACAGCCATACGTGGTGCAGGTGCCACAGCGGGTAAGGGTGGAACTGTTGGCGCTCGGAGCGGCTCAGCTCATTCGGGAGGCAGAATTCGGCAGCCAGTTTGTCACGTTGGCCAATGAAGAAATCTATTTCGATGACATTGGCCTAGACTGGGAAGATCCCACATTCCGAACCGAGGAGAGTCTCATTTTGTAATTGACTCTGATCGTGGTATACCTACATCCTGCCAACTGCAAGAAGATATTGCCCCTGCTAGAATTGGAAACCATTCGTGAAAATACACGTGGATTGAAACTCGCACTTGGCTGGATGCAGCCCTATAGTCGCTCCGATTCGGTCGGGGCGTGGATCGCAAGAAAGTCATTGATATTTGGGAATTTTTTTAGCGGGTAGTCTAGTCCATGAAGGTCAAGGAGGTCATACGCATTCTCGAAGCCAATGGCTTCCGATGCGACAGGACGCGCGGAAGTCACCGCCAATTCGAAGGCGTGGTCTCGGATCGCAGGCGTCTAGTGACAGTGTCAGGAAAAGTGAATCAGGAAGTGAACAAGAGCACTCTTGCGAGCATACGGAGGCAATCCGGCCTTCCGCGGGATGCTTTCCTTCAAGAGAGGGCCGGCAAATGAGATGGGATGGTGAATTCCTGAAAGGCTGGCTTGGAAACGATGTTGGAAAGCCATGCCTTGTACGCCAGTTTCAAGCGGACATGCCAAGGAGACTTTCTTGCCAGAAACTGTTTCTGCTCCTCTTCTGGCAGTTCCGCGACTCGTTCCAGATACAGCTCAATGCAGGAAACGAGCGAATCTCTGGCTTCCCGCAGGGAGCCACCGTCTGCCGCGATATCGAGGTCGACGCAAATCGCATGCCAATCTTTGCCTGCGCCGTAGGCATAGCATCGCACTTTAAATTCCATTTTCGCCCCTCTTCATGCTGGTCAGCGGATAATCCTCTCTATTGCAGAGTATATCAACTTCATGCCAATCCATTAAGGATTTGGGAAGAATTTGGTAGAGAACCAGAATTCATTGATTCAAACAGGTTCGGGTCATGTCGTATGGCATAAAGTTGCATGTATGGGGCGATTACGCCTGTTTCACCCGTCCCGAGATGAAGGTGGAGCGGGTTTCGTATGACGTGATGACGCCTTCTGCGGCGAGGGGCGTTCTGGAGGCGATTCACTGGAAACCCGCCATCCGTTGGGTGATCGATCGTATACATGTCTTGAAACCTATCCAGTTCGAGACGCTGCGACGCAATGAACTGGGCGGGAAAATTCCGGTGGGGAACGTCCGCAAGGCCATGAAGCGCGGGTCCACCGAAGGGCTGCACACCTTAATCGAGGAGGATCGGCAGCAACGGGCTACTACCCTGTTGCGCGATGTGTCCTACGTCATAGAAGCACACTTCGAATTGACCGACGAAGCCGGAGCAAGCGATACCGATACCGAGGCCAAGCATCTATCCATTTTCAATCGTCGCGCCCGCAAGGGACAGTGCTTTCATCGGCCGTATCTTGGTACACGGGAGTTTGCCGCCGATTTCGAACTCCTCGACGATCTGGCGCTGCAATCGAACTTGCCGGATGATCAGAAGAATCGCGATCTGGGCTGGATGTTACTCGACATCGAATACGAACAGGAAATGACTCCGCGATTCTTTCGTGCGCAAATGCGAAACGGGGTGATTGAAGTGCCCGCGCTTACATCGGCGGAGATCAGCGCATGACTATTCTGCAAGCGCTGGCCGGTCAATACGACCGCCTTGCAAAAGAAGAGGATCCTGCCAAGAGGCCTCCCAAGTATGGATATTCAGTGGAGAAGATTTCCTATGCCATAGTCTTTTCACCAGAAGGTGACATTGTTGACGTCCAATCCTTGCTGGATACTGACGGTAAGAATCCCAGGCCATCATTGCGACCGGTTCCCCAGTCAGTGGTTCGCTCATCCGGAATCGTCTCCAATTTTCTGTGGGACAAATCCGCCTATGTACTCGGAGTAAAGAGAGACAAGAATACATTCGAGATTATCGAAACCCCGAAAGAGTTTGATAGTTTCCGAAAACTTAATGGCGACTTGTTGTGCAACACCGACGATGTGGGGTTGCTGGCATTCTTAAGATTTCTGGAAAATTGGCGTCCGGAGCAATTTGCTTCTCTGTCTGGCGCCGAAGAAGTTCTGGACACCAACGTTGTCTTCAGACTGGGAAGCGAATTGAAGTTTCTGCATGAACGCCCCGCAGCCGACGAAATTTGGCTGAATCATCTGGCATCGGGCATCTTCAACGATGGTCCAAATCAGCAATGCCTTGTTACGGGTGAATTGCAGACACCGAAAAGACTTCACGGCAAGATAAAGGGTGTAAGAGGCGCACAGTCGTCTGGCGCATCCATCGTATCCTTCAATCTGGATGCCTTTTCGTCTTATGGAAAAGTTCAGGGCGCAAACGCGCCAGTTTCGCATCGCGCTGCATTCGCCTATACAACCGCGCTCAATCACATGCTTGCACCAGGTAGCGGGCGAAGCGTTCAGATCGGAGGTACTTCCACGATCTTCTGGGCTGAATCCGGCAACGACGAGGTCGGAGCCGCAAAGGCCGAGCACCTGTTTTCCGTTATCTTTGATCCTTCTGCGAATGATGAGTCGGAAACTGCGGCACTTTCCAAGACACTAGAAATTATTGCCGAAGGTCGCCCCCTCTCGGACGTAGATCCAAAGTTGAATGAAAACTCTCGATTTTTTGTCCTGGGCTTGGATCCAAACGCATCGCGGCTGTCGATACGATTTTGGATAGAGGATAGTTTTGGCGATTTGGCACATCGAGCTGTACAGCACTTCCGTGACCTTTGGATTGAACCGGTTCCGTGGAAAGTTCCGCCCTCACCCTGGCGGCTGCTGCTTGAGACAGCTGCGCATCGAAAAAGTGAAAATATTCAATCAACGCTCAACGGTTCGCTTTTGCGATCGATTCTGAAAGGGGACCGCTACCCGCAATCATTGTTTGGCGCGGTCATTGCCCGAATTCGGGCTGACAATGACATCAATGGAGTTCGGGCCGCCATTTGCAAAGCGTTTTTGAACCGCAACAGTCGCCTTCGAAACGAGAATGAGGATGTGCCCATGAGTCTGGATACCAGTGAGACCAATGCAGCCTATCGGCTGGGGCGCCTGTTTGCCTTGTATGAGCAAGTGCAACTGGCTGCGTTGGGTAGCAGTATAAATGTCACGATCAGAGACCGTTATTTCGGGGCTGCGTCGGCAACGCCGGCATCCGTGTTTCCCATCCTGGTGCGCAATGCAATGCACCACATTGCGTCTATCAGAAAAGGCGGCAAGGGCGGACTGGCGTATTCGTTCGAGCTACAAATCGAGTCCGTATTGGAGGGTATGAATTCTGCCTTTCCTAAAAGTCTGAGACTTGAAGAGCAAGGCAGATTCGCCATTGGCTACTACCACCAGAAATCCAGCAAGAGAAACGCCCCAAGCGAAAATGGAAAATCTGTCCCCGAAAACGCGGATGGAATCGATGAGGAGAACTGAAAATGATTCAGAACCGTTATGACTTTGTATATTTATTTGATGTTGCCAATGGCAATCCGAACGGGGACCCAGACGCGGGAAACTTGCCACGGCTCGACCCGGAAACTAATCGGGGGCTTGTATCCGACGTTTGCCTGAAACGTAAAGTTCGCAATTTTGTGTCCATGGCCAAGACGAACGATCCCGGGTACGAAATATTCGTTTCCGAGCGAGCAATCCTTGAACTGCAACAAAAACGCGCCTGGGACGCCGTCATGCCGAAATCAACGGCAAAGGAACGTGAAAAACTTCCCAAAGACGAAGCTGAAGCCAGAAAGATTACCCGTTGGATGTGCGACAATTATTTTGATGTGCGTACCTTCGGGGCGGTCATGTCGACAAAGGGAGCGAATTGCGGCCAGGTTCGTGGTCCTGTCCAGTTCGCATTCGCACATTCTGTCGAGCCGATCCTTCCCTTGGAAATTTCCATAACACGTATGGCGGCAACCACACAGTCCGACGCTGAATCCAAAGGCGATATCCGTACGATGGGTCGAAAGCATATTGTTCCCTATGGGCTGTACAGAGTTCATGGATATGTTTCTGCCTGTCTGGCCGGTGGCGAGAATTCGAAGGGCACGGGTTTTTCGGAAGAAGATCTCGAGCTGCTATGGACCGCACTCGAACAAATGTTCGACCATGATCGTTCTGCGGCCCGGGGAGAGATGTCCGCTCGTCGCCTTGTGATTTTCAAGCACAACAGCGCACTGGGTAATGCCTCTGCTGCAAGGTTGTTTGAACGAGTCAAAGTGAGTCGAAACTCCGACGGCGCAGGATATGAGCTCGGAAGCAGTGACGCAGCACAATTGCCCCCTGCGCGGACATTTTCGGATTACGTGGTCCATGTCGATAAAGCAGACTTGCCCGCGGGGGTCCAGATGATCGAAAGGTTCTGACCATTGCCGGATCAACCCGACTTGGTTGAAAGGGAAGAAGAACTGGTGCCGTTGTCGGCGCTTCAACATTTCCTGTATTGCCCACGGCAATGTGCGCTCATCCACATCGAACAGGTCTGGGCAGAGAATCGATACACAGCGGAGGGGCGTTTGCTGCATGAAAGGGTAGATGCCGGGGGTCGCGAAAATCGCGAGCAACTCACCATTGAAAGAAGGGTTCCAATCCGTTCGTTCAAACTTGGCGTCTCCGGCATTGCCGACGTAGTGGAGATTCACGGGCCTGATCGTATTTTCCCGGTCGAATACAAAAGGGGGCGACCAAAAGCGCATCGGGCCGACGAAGTTCAACTGTGCGCGCAAGCGATGTGCCTGGAAGAAATGCTAGAAGTTCCGATCATGGAAGGTGCATTGTTCTACGGAAAAAATCGCCGCCGAAAGAGAATCTTGTTCGATCCGGAATTGCGCGAATTGACCATAAAGGCCGGAATTGAACTACGTCACATGCTCATGAAGCGTGTAACTCCGCAGCCCAAGTACTCCGCCAAGAAATGCAACGCGTGCTCCCTTGAGAACATCTGCCAGCCACGCCATCCCGGCCGCAAGGGGGCGGTAAACCGCTTGCTTTCCGCAGCCATAGAAGGCTGACAAGATTCATGCGTCGGCATCTCAACACTCTCTATGTAACCAGCGAGGGTGCGTGGCTGCGCAAGGATGGAGAAAATGTTGTCGTCAAGGTGGAAGGGGCGGAACGCGGAAGGGTACCCGTGCATTTACTGGGCGGAATTGTTTGTTTTGGCGCCATCGGAATTACACCGGCTCTTATGGGTCACTGCGCCGAACAGGGAATATGCATTTCGTTATTGGGGCGAAATGGCCGGTTCCTGGCTCGCGTGGAGGGGCCGGTATCAGGGAATGTGCTTCTCAGGCGCAGCCAATATCGATTGGCGGATGACGCGAAGGAAACGGCGGCCTTGGTCGGAAATATATTGACGGGAAAATTGCTGAACCAACGAACTGTCGTTCGTCGGGCTTTGCGCGACCATGGCGATAATATGCCCGAAGAATCCCGGAAACGATTACGTGACTGCGAGCGTCGATTGACCAATACTGCTCGTCGAGTCCGAAAACAATCTTCGACAGACAAATTGCGCGGAATCGAGGGAGAAGCCGCGCAAGCCTACTATCGTGTATTCCCGGAACTGATACGAAATGCTGATTCAGCATTCGAATTCAAAGGCCGCTCCCGCCGACCTCCACTTGATCCGGTGAACGCACTTCTATCTTTCCTGTACACCCTGCTGGTCCATGACTGCCGGTCCGCCCTGGAATCTGTCGGTTTAGATCCCGCTGTAGGATTCTTGCATCGCGACCGGCCGGGACGACCAAGTCTGGCGCTCGATCTAATGGAGGAACTGCGGCCGGTGTTCGCCGACCGATTGGCATTGTCATTGATAAATCGACGACAACTTTCCTCCAAGGATTTCAATACTTCGATTAGTGGCGCTGTAACGATGCGAGACGAGGCAAGAAGTAAAATCCTGGTTGCTTACCAAGAACGAAAAAAAGATGAAATTGTTCACCCGTTTCTTAAGGAAACCACTACCTTCGGTCTGATTCCCCATGTCCAGGCCAAGTTGGTTGCAAAATGTCTAAGGAAAGATATTGATGGATACCCACCATTTCTTTGGAAATAGAATCTGAATATGATGATGCTAATCACATATGATGTATCTACGGAAACCAGCGCAGGTCGGCGTAGACTTCGACGAGTGGCAAAACTATGCCGGGATTACGGGCAACGAGTGCAGTATTCGGTCTTTGAATGCCAAGTGGACCCCGCTCAGTGGACCGTATTTCGGGCTCGACTAATCGACGAAATCAATGAAAGTACTGATAGCCTTCGATTCTATCGGCTTGGTGCAAACTGGAGGGGTAGGATCGAACATGTCGGTGCAAAGCCAGCATACGATCCTGAAGGGCCCATGGTCTTTTAAATCTGCGCGAACTACAAGCAACCGTTATTTTACTAATAGGTTCGCGAATAGCGTAACTCTCTGAAACCGCGCCAAATTTACATCCGAAGTAACAAGAACTAGAGCAATTTTCTTGATGGAATGCTCAGTTCGCGCAAACTGCATAGTTCCCCTAATTCAATCAATAAGTTAAATTCGAGCGGTCGCCCCTTCGCGGGGGCGTGGATTGAAACTATGCCGGTGGGACATATGTCCCGGCTGGAACCGGTCGCCCCTTCGCGGGGGCGTGGATTGAAACGGCGATTGCAATGATGGGTGGGGCGCGGCGGTCCGTCGCCCCTTCGCGGGGGCGTGGATTGAAACTCGAAATTACCGATGCAAATGCATCCCGAACTTGTCGCCCCTTCGCGGGGGCGTGGATTGAAACTCCAAATCGAGATAGCCGCCGACGCTGAGGTTGTGTCGCCCCTTCGCGGGGGCGTGGATTGAAACGTGTCAGCATCGACCAACAGAACTGTTTTGAGTGGTCGCCCCTTCGCGGGGGCGTGGATTGAAACGACATGGACTTGCTGCGGGGAAAATCCGCGACGTGTCGCCCCTTCGCGGGGGCGTGGATTGAAACAATTCGCGGCAAAAAGCCGGGATCGCCTCATCGAGTCGCCCCTTCGCGGGGGCGTGGATTGAAACCGAAGACGGATACGCAAGATGCGGAAGGAACTCGGTCGCCCCTTCGCGGGGGCGTGGATTGAAACAGGATGCCTTGGACAAGAGCAAGTTGCGCAACATGTCGCCCCTTCGCGGGGGCGTGGATTGAAACATTTCCAGTAGTTTACGGTGCCGCCCGTGGTGGTGTCGCCCCTTCGCGGGGGCGTGGATTGAAACCGCCCATCGGCACAAACGTGACGGTCAGGTCGTTGTCGCCCCTTCGCGGGGGCGTGGATTGAAACCGCACCAGGTAATCGTTTCGGTAAGCGGCGGGAAAGTCGCCCCTTCGCGGGGGCGTGGATTGAAACGCCAGTTTCATCATGTACAAATTCCCCTCGCTCGTGTCGCCCCTTCGCGGGGGCGTGGATTGAAACTTGATGTAGATTGTTTTGTTTTTGGACGTCGTCCGTCGCCCCTTCGCGGGGGCGTGGATTGAAACTATTTGGATGGTGCGCAATCGTTGCACTACGGCGGTCGCCCCTTCGCGGGGGCGTGGATTGAAACTATTTGGAGAGTACGCAGATCACCGCGCTGCCCGGTCGCCCCTTCGCGGGGGCGTGGATTGAAACAATGATTCGGATACTCACATCAAACCTCCCATCTGTCGCCCCTTCGCGGGGGCGTGGATTGAAACCACCGTATAGCTGACGGAATCGACACGACAATCGCGTCGCCCCTTCGCGGGGGCGTGGATTGAAACGTGGGCAACCCGCTTTGCACAACCAACCGGCGTTGTCGCCCCTTCGCGGGGGCGTGGATTGAAACGCGTTACGCGCGTCCGAGCAGCATTTATCCGAGCGTCGCCCCTTCGCGGGGGCGTGGATTGAAACGGTATAGAGTATGGCCAATACTCGGCAACGATGTCGTCGCCCCTTCGCGGGGGCGTGGATTGAAACATTTTCAGAACGGGAGAAGCATTGGCATCGCGCGAGTCGCCCCTTCGCGGGGGCGTGGATTGAAACAATGGGAGACGGTGGAACGTAATCTGAACCCCCCGTCGCCCCTTCGCGGGGGCGTGGATTGAAACATGTAGAGATTGACGACGTGCGTGTATCCGAGCAAGTCGCCCCTTCGCGGGGGCGTGGATTGAAACTTGATAGCCCCGCATTCGATGCTTGTCATTGCCGTCGCCCCTTCGCGGGGGCGTGGATTGAAACGTCATTGCCGTTATCCCAGACAAGGGGAGGGCTTGTCGCCCCTTCGCGGGGGCGTGGATTGAAACAAATACGTGCAGGCCGGCGAGAACACGATGGCGAGTCGCCCCTTCGCGGGGGCGTGGATTGAAACCGTGTGGGATAACCGCAACGGCCGCGCCGATCTGGTCGCCCCTTCGCGGGGGCGTGGATTGAAACAGCCTGGCCGCGCACTCCTCGGATGTCTCGGTAGGTCGCCCCTTCGCGGGGGCGTGGATTGAAACGTAATCTGGAAATCGACGCAGTCACAATACGCTTACAGGCGCTCCCCTCATAGCCCCTTGCATTGTGCAGGCCCTACGCATTCAGATTTCAACAAATCGCGTCTACCAGGAATCTTCTTCAGGACGCCGAGTAACAAGGAGGTTTTCGAGGATCAGATACTTCAACCCCGAATTCACGAACATCTCCACCGCGTGCTCAGGTGAGCAGACCAGCGCTTCCCCCGGCCGGCTCATCGAAGAATTGATCAACAGCGGATTGCCCGTCTTCTCCCTGAACAGCGTCAGCAACCGGTGGAAATCCGGATAGTGCCCCGCGTCCACCACCTGCACCCGCGTGCTGCCGTCCGCATAGGCGATGCCCGGATAGCGGGAGCGCCAGGCTTCGTCGATGCAAACGCCGATGCAGCGGTACCGGTCCTCCTGCTGGCCCGAAAGCATTTCGTCACTGGCTTCGGCCAGTATCGAGCAGGCAAAAGGCCTGCGAATCTCGCGAAACTTGACCTGCTGATTGATCAGATCCGCGTTGTTCTCCTGCTGCGGATTCGCCAGCACGCTGCGGTTGCCGAGCGCGCGCTGGCCGAACTCGAGACGGCCGCGGAACCAGCCTACCAGCTCTCCCGCCGCCAGCAGTTCCACCGCCTTCCCATGCGGATCCTCGAGTTCTTCCCAGATCGGCTTGTCGCGATGATTGCGGCAGGCGTCGATGCATTGCCGGGAAGAGAATTCCGGCCCCAGCAACATGCTCTCGACCGGCTGGAGCCTTGTTCCAGATTGACGAATCGCGTGGGCAGCGGCGCCGATGGCCGTGCCTGAATCGCTGCAGGCCGGGTGCACGATCAGCCGCTCGACCTTGTCCCAGGCGGCAAGCCGCTGATTCAGGCGGATATTCATGGAGCCAGTACCGGCCACCGCCAGAATGCCCGTTTCCGCAAGCACGTCGCCCAGATAATGATCGATCAATTGCATCGCCATATCTTCGTACAGTTTCTGGATTGCGGCGGCGTAATGCAGGTAAGGGTCGTCGACCAGATTTCCCACCCGCCGCGGTCCCAGCATGTCTACCAGTTTCCAGCTGAAATAATGACCCTGGGACCTGGCCTTGTAGCGGCGCAGGCCGACCGTGCCGATCAGCTTGTTGTTGACCTTGAATTTGCCGTTGCGGCAGGTCGCCAGCGGCGACAGATCGTATTTGTCCGCATCGCCGAGCGGCGCGATGCCCATGACCTTGAGTTCTCCGTCGAGAATTTCGAATCCCAAATAATCGGTCAGCGCCGCATACATGCCGCACAGGGAATCCGGATTGTGAAACTCCTTCCGTTTGCCGATGCGGCCGTTTTCGCCGACGGCGAAAAGCATGTTGGAATACTCGCCCTTGAAGTCGTTACAGAAAATCGCCGTTTTCCGCTCCGGCTCGTTCAGCAGATATGCGCTGGCGGCATGAGCGATCTGGTGTTCGACAGGTACGATCCGCGCCTGCTTCGGCGAGATATGCAATTGCTCCAGCATCTGCCGCAAATTCCTGAGATAGCGGCGGTAACGGCGGTTGCCGTTGAACAGGCAGTCCAGGCTTCGGTCAGGCGCGTACCAGTGGCGGCGGGCGTAATGCCAGCGGGCCGGGCTGAAAATGCTGATCGGACTGTAGGAAATCGCGATCCGGTCGATTTCCGACGCACGGATGCCGGCGATCTGCAAACACTGCCTGACCGCGTGATACGGCATCTCATTGCGGGCGTGCCGCCGCCGGGTCAGCCTTTCCTCTTCCACGGCCGCCACCAGTTCGCCACCGCAAAACAGCGCCGCCGCCGGATCATGCCCGATCGCCCCGGCCAGCCCGAGAGTATATTCCCCCATGCCTCGCCTCTATGCTTTCTTCTCTCGAAGTAACCGGCAGTTTTATTGTTCGAGAAAATCCACTGCCGCTTTCGTCATGTTATACAGTTCTTCGCTTCGCCCATAGCGCAAGCCGTTTTCGCTCCAGGGCGCGCCGTCGAGTTGCTCCAGCATTTCCCGCAGGCGTCCGTTCAACTCCTCCTGGCTGAAAGGTTCACCGCAGACCTGTCCCGAGCCGGCTTTCAGGATATGTGAAGCATAACCGCAAGAAGCCGTGGTCAGTACCGGAAGTCCGGCCACTGTGGCTTCCAGCAGCACATGGCCGGCGCTTTCCGAATAGGCCGGATGCAATAGCAGGTCCGCCCCCTGGTAGAGGCGCGCCACATTGTCCTGCCCCGGCAGCACTCTTACCCGCTCGCGGATGCCGAGTTTGCGCGCCAGGGCGTGGACCGGCGCGAATCGGCCCTTGCCCACCAGCACATAGCGGCAGTTGTTGGCGATTGATTCGGGCAGGGAGGCGAGGGCGCGAAGGGAACGGTCGATGCCCTTTATGCGAAAGCCCGAGCCGATTTGCAGAATCAGTTTTTCGTCCCCGAACAACGACAGTTCCTCGCGGCAGCGCCGGCGCGTTTCCGGATCGCGGGTAGCGACCTTGCGATCTTCCGAAAGTCCCGGCGGCAGCAGATGCAGGCGCGTGGCGCAACCGGGAAAATGAAGGATGTATTCGTCCCGTTGTCGCTCCGACAGCACCAGCGACCGGGTTGCGCTGCCATCGCCGAACACGGCTTTTTCGTAGGCGCGGAAATGACGGAATCGGGACGTGAAACGGTAATAGACACCGCGTTGGGTTCGCGCCTTTTCCGCGAAACACGAATCTGCGGCGAAATACACGTCAAGCAGGGGCATCTTGTTGAATCCGATCACCAGATCAACCGGGTCCGCGGCCAGGGCCCGGCGCACCTGTTCGGTGTAGTTGCGATATTGGGCCAGCCGGCCGAAACCGCGCGTCTGAACCGGCTCTATACGCAGGCCTTCCGGTTTCGGACCGCGCCAGTGCATGGCGTATGCAATCACTTCATGGCCGCGGCCGATACATTCCCGCGCCAGCCGCATCATGTCGCGTTGCTGGCCGCCGTGGGGGAACCAGGCATAAATGAGGAAGGCGAATTTCATGGGGCGGCGCGGCCGTCGATCAATCGTTCGAATTGCCGCCAGACCTCGTCTGGCTTGTGTGCCGCAAAGCAGGGAGGCCGCACTTGGGTCGATTCGTCATGCGCCGAATCAAAGACCGGCGGGCCTTCATATACACAGTGCTTCTTCATGCAGGGGGCGCATTCGATGTTCGAAGTCAGATGTAGTTGGCGCGGGCCGAATGTGCCCGTCAGGTCCGGATTGGTCGGCCCGTACAAGGTGAGCGCCGGCTTGCCGAGCGCCGCCGCCAGGTGGCCGAGCCCCGTATCGACGGCGATCACTCCTTCGGCCCTGAGCATGTGTTGTGCGAGGCCGGACAGCGTCTGCCTTTCCAGCACCGTTGCTCGGCCGTTGCCGTCGGCGATCAGTTCGGCGCGGCGCCTGTCCCGCTCGTCGCCCCAGGGCAGCAGGATCTGGTAACCGGCCGCGGTCGCGAGCTCGCCGAGTTTGCGCCAGTAGGCGTCGGGCCAGTGCTTGGTGGCCCAGGTGGTGCCATGAAGGAACAGTACGGAGGGGAGCTTTTCGAGTGGGTGTCCCATGTCTGTGGTCGATGGGTGTCCCATGTCTTTTATGCAGGAGACGTCGATGCCGTAATCGACCAACTGCTTGCTGTAACGATAGTTGAGCGCCCGGGAGAATAATTGCCGCACCCGGTCGACCGCGTGGCCGTTCCAGGGCACCGAATACGACTGGTTGTAGAACAACGACGAGAGCGGTTCCCGCGCGGTCTGGTTGCTCAGGCCGATGGTAAGTCCTTTCGACATGCGGCTGATGATGCCGCTCTTGATCAGGCCCTGGGCATCGATTACGAGATCGTAGTGTTCGGACCGCAATCGTTGCCGGAACGAGCGGACTTCGCGATTGAACCAGGTTTGCAGGAAATTCCGGCGCCAGCGGCGGAACGAAACGGGAATCACCTTGTCGACGGCGGGATGCCAGCCGGGCACTTCAACGAAGTTTTCTTCAACGACCCAATCGAACACCACGTCCTTGCGCGCCTTGGCCGCGTCGGTGACGGCCGGCAAGGTGTGGATGATGTCTCCAAGCGAAGAGACCTTGACTATGAGAATCCGCAATTCGCCGCTTCCCCGGAGCTTTCTTCCCGCAGCCTGTCGATGGTGCCGGCCACCATCGCCGGTTGCATCCCGGTCAGACAGCGCAGGTGCCCAAATGGGCACTCGCGCCGGTAACAGGGCTGGCATTCGATGCCTGTAGCAAGCAATTCTACCTTGCCGGAGAGAGGCGGCGTAAATTCGGGCGAACTTGAGCCGTAGATCGCGGCCATGGGTTTGTCCAGCGCCGCCGCGATATGCATCAGGCCCGAATCGTTCGATACCACGACGGTGGCCGCGGACAGCAGGTCGATTGCCTCGCCCAGACTTGTGCGCCCGGTGAGATCGCGGCAGCCCGGGGCCAACCCGGGAGCGATTCCGGCTGTGATCTCGGCGGCGATCTCGCGATCGTTCTTCGAACCGAACAACCACACCTGCCAGTTCCGGCGCAGATACTGCCCGGCCAGTTCGATGTGGCCGGCGGCGGGCCATTGTTTCGACGGCCCGAATTCGGCGCCCGGGCAAAGCGCAAGGATCGGCTTTTGCCGATCCAGACCCAGGCGCAGGCACGACGAATCGAGTTCCGCCGGCCGCACCTGCAATTCCGGTTTCGGCCAGTCGTCGGCGAGAGGACTGCCGGCGGACCGCGCAAGCGCCACGAATCGTTGCGCCATAAGCGGAAGTTGCCTCTTGTCGAGGCGGCGGCAGTCGGTCAGCAACGGATCGCGCCACTCTCCGCGCCAGCCGATTCGCTCGGGAATCGCGGCATGAAACGGAACCAGCGCCGACTTGAAGGAGTTGGGCAAAACGATGGCATGGGTAAATCCGCGCCCGCGCAATTCCCGGCCGAGTCGCCGGCGCAGCAGCCAGTTCAGTTCGCCATGGGGAAACGGCGAGTCGAGACTTTCGGACACCTCGGGCATCCGTTCGAGCAGCGGCCTCGTCCAGGCCGGCGCCATGACGGTGATTTCGTTGCGCGGATCATCGGCCTTGAGCCGCCTGAACAGCGACTGGGCCATGACCATGTCGCCGATCCAGGACGGACCGACGATGAGATATTTTCCTGGATTGCCGGAGTTTTCGTAACGAGAACTGGACTCGAGACCGGCGCCGGGGGTCATTCGACCAGTTTCACCCAATCGCCGGGTTCCGGACTGCCGATGGGATAGTGGCCGTTGAGCAGGCGCAAGGTCTCTTCCGGATATTCGCTGATTTTGGAATCGGCCGCGGCAACGGCAAAATCGAAATTCTCATCCGCCACGACGTAACGTATGCGCAATTCCTGGGCCAGGGCTATTTCGCCGCGTTCGATCGGCCGGAAACTGCGGATCGATTCGAGCAGCAGGGCGTCCGCTTCCTCCGCCCCGGCGGCAGGCAATTCCCCGCGGAAGAGATAGGCGCGCGGACCGAAATAAATTGCGGCGATGCGGTCCTTGCGGCCGGTTTGCGGGTCCTGGACGATGCCGGTGTGCCCGCGCAGGCGGAATTGCTCCAGGGTCTCGGACTGCTCGAGCGCGGCGCCATGCATTCGGTCGAGCAGAAAATCCTGCGGCAACACGTTGTTTTGCAGTCGCAGCGCTTCGACCTTGAGTAGTCCTTCCCCCGGCCCCGTGCCGGTCGCGGTCGTCGTGGTCTCGCTTACCAGCCAGTTGTCCGGGAAAACCATGGTATAGCCGAGCAGGGTCTGATAGTAGCGATTGCGGGTTTCATTAGTCTTCGCCAGCCGGCTTTCGCCGACGATCAGGCCTTCGGTGGCTTCGCGGAACCGGCTGTTATCGTCGATGTAATTCGCTTGCGGATCGAAATCGCGCACCTGGGCGATGATCTGCTGCAAGCGCTGATCGCTGCGCGGATGGGTGGCGAACAGGCCATGATAACCGCCGCCGCGGTTGGTGGTGAGGCGCGTGAAGTCCTGGTGGTTCTTCAGCACCGTCAGTGCATCGATCATGCCGATAGGGTCGTAGCCGGCATCGCGCAAATACTCGGCGCCGAGTTCGTCGGCCTCGAGTTCATGTTCTCGGCCGAAACCGCTAAGGCCGGCCTGGGCCCATATCGAGGCAACCTGGGAGATTTGCGAGCCGACATAGCCGCTGCCGGTGATTACCGCGGTTGCGAGCCCACCGACCTGGGCCGCGGTTCGGGCCAAGGTATTTGACGCGTGTTGCTGCACCGAATGCCGGGCGGTGATATGCGCGACTTCGTGCGCCAGCACTCCGGCTAGTTCGGCCTCGGAATTGAGGAAGGTGATCAGGCCGCGATTGACGTAGACGTATCCGCCGGGCAAGGCGAAGGCGTTGATTTCCGGGCTGTCGATAATGAAGAACTGGTATTCGAGGTCGGGTCTGTCACCGACCTGGGCGACGCGGTTGCCGATTTCGGTCACATATTCGTTCATCGCCTCGTCTTCATAGAAGATCGAGCTTTGTACGATTTTTTGGTGTTCTTCGAGGCCGATCTCCTTTTCCCGGTCGCCGGACATGAGTACGAGGTTGGGCGAGCCGGTCGCCGGATTGACCGCGCAGGAGTCGAGCAGCATCAGCGCGGCGAGAGAAAATGCGAACAACGGCCAGCGGACGGCCGCGATATCCCTGATGTAGCAAAGCAAGCTGTTCATGCCGCCTACCTCTGTCAACTGCCTATTACGAAATTCTTCAGCTGGTCGCCGAGTCTCTGGCAGGCATTGGCCTCGACTCTTGCGATCAGCGGGATGGGAATCACGATCGCCGGTACATAGGATTGTCCGTTGGCGTCGGTGCTGATCGTGCCCACCGCGTTGAAATTATCCACATCCCAGATCCTGGCGCTGAAGCTCGCGTCGTCTTCCCAGGAGCCAAAACCGAAACAGCCGGCGCCTCCCGGCGCCACGGTGCAGGAAATCGAGCCGCTGCGGTCAATGGTTTCAGTGAAGCCGTCGAGCCAGACTATGTAGCGAACGCCGAATCCCCGCATCGTCAGCGCTACCTGTTCCTCGGCCATGAGCCGTTCCAGATCCTGGGTGCGTAACGGCGCCGTGCGTGGCTCGAACCAGGGAAACATGGCGTCGAGGAATTCCTGTTCCGGAACCACGCTGAGACCGTTCGCGCCCTGGGCGATGCGGTCGCCCACGCATTCGACGAAATCGGCGCTGGTTTCGTAACTGCTGACCTGGCGCCGGCCGAGGATCACCACGGTTTCGTGGCTTGCTATGCCGGTTTCACCCTGGCGGAACTCGTCGACCGTGGTGCTGGTGCATCCGGCGCACAGCATCAGGACAAGAGGAATCAGTTTGCCTGCTACGCCGTCAAAAAGTTTCATCGGATTTTCTCCGTCGGCTTCATCGGTTTGCCAGCCAGTCGCTGATTTCGGGCACTCGCGCGAAACTCAGCGCGAAAGTGGAAGCCAGATCCCGCAACGCCACGACCGCCGCATCGTTGATGGCGGATTCCGTGGTCAGAAAAGTTTCGGTGGGTGTCTTGCCGTATGAGGTCAACTCCCAATCGGCCAGATAGGCGCCTTCGGCGGTCAGCAGGCGCATGTTGTACTTGATCCAGACTTCGTACACGTCGAGCCGGGTCTTGGCCGGCAGGGCGAGCTGAAATTCCTCAATGTTGGGCACGAAGATGGCGTCGGCGCCGGAGTCGGCCGCGGCTTCCAGGTTGTCGACGAACGTCACGTTGTCGAACATGGCCGGAAGTACGGCGTTGAACAACTGGATATGCGACTGGCCGCTCTGGATATGGTATTCCTCCTGGCCGGTTTCGCTGTACTCGGTATACATGAAATCCAGCAGGTTGTCGTCGTAGACCACGGCAAGGTCAATCGGCAGCTTGCCGATGTTGGGCGTGGGGAAGCTGCCGCTGATCACCACGCTGTTGGCGCCGCAGGCGCTGAGCAGCAATGCCGGCAGCAAAACTCTGCAAATCGATATGGCGGGATTTCTCATCACCGTTTACCTGAAATCGTTCAAGCCTACAAATGTACCACCATTCCGCTGCGTCAGTTCCCGCATCAGCGAGGCGTAACGATAGCCGCTTTGCTGAAAACGGGCGGAACCACTCAATATTACCGGAAAACCGATGCCATGGATGCGCACCAGCCGGTCGCCGTTGGCGTCTTCCACGTTGATACGGTCGATCGTGCGCAACACCTGTTCGATCGAACCGCCCTGCTGAAAATCGTCGCCCAGCACGTAGACACTGATTTTCCTGTCCGGGGAATAGAAGGAGCCGATGGCCGCTGTCACGCCTTCCACCGGACTGCTGTTGCTGTACGGGTCCCATGAACGCAGGGTGGAAATGATCTGCACGCGGCGCGACGGAGTGTCGGGAATCCATTGGCCGCGAAAGGAATCGAACATGTAGTCGCCCATGTCGTTCATCACCTGGATGCCCAGCACTTCGGGATACACGTCCAGCGTTTCCTCGATCACCTCGAGCATTCTGCCCCAGGCGTTTTCATACATGCTGCCCGAGGTGTCGATGACGAAAATGATGTATTCGCTGTCCACCGGTATACCGCCGATGTAACTGCTCTCCTGCACCTGGGCGGTATCGAACAGGCGCTGCATCTCTTCGGTGAGCGTCTGCCGCGCGAGCAGCAACTGGCCGATTTCCTCGGTCGTATCGTCGCCCTGTTCCCGGGCCAGGGCGTAATCGCCTTCGAGCGCCTGCCGCTGGCTGCGCAGACTCGCAATCATTTGCTGCACGCTGGCATTGCGACTCTCGGCGGAATTCAGTTCCTGCCGCAATTCTTCGGTTTGCGAGCGAATCGCGAACAGTTGTTCCTGCAATTCCTGGATTACGCCGGCGGGCAGGGTTTCGGTCACTTCCTCGGTGATGGGCGCCGCCGACTTGGTGATCATCAGCAGGATGATGATCGCGCCGAAACCACAGGACGCCACATCCAGGAAGGATATGCTGAACTGTTCGGTTTCGCGGTTTCTGCGTCTCATCTTGCTGCCTTTCGGTCTGTCATCAGGGCCAGTCCTTCGATGGCGCGAGGAATGAGCCTCTGGTAGCCATCGCCATTTGCCAATACGCGGCCGCCGCGCTCGGGTCGCCTTCGAGCGGCATCAATATGATATTGACCGGGATGCCGCCCGGAAGTTCGTTCATTGCATCCTCGAACAACTCGACCCGGTCGCGCGGGGTCACCAATCCGCTCGCGGGGCCCGGCCGGTTGACGGTCGGCAGGCCGTCGGTAATCAGGAAGATATTGTCCGGCGGCGGCGACATTCCCGCGGCGAGCCGAAAAACCTGTTCCAGGTTGGTGCCGTCTTCGGGCACGGTCGCGCGCAGAACGTCGACAGCTTCCTCGAGTTCGTCGCGGTCGGCGACTTCGCGCCAGTTCTGAAGATCGCCCGGCAGCGCCGAGGTGACTTCGGTGTTGAAACTCCAGATCTGGTAGCGGCTGGTCACTGGAATCTGGGTCGTGATCCAGTCCACCGCGCGCAGCACCCGCCGCCATTTCGGCGCCTGTACCTTGCGCTCGTCAGACATGTTTCGCGTTCGGATGATATTCACCAGGGTCTCGTCGAGCATGCTGGCCGAGGCGTCCATGAGGATCAGGATGCGCTGGCCGCCGAGAAACATGCCCGACAGATACTGCCGGTTGCCGTCGCCGAGAAACTGCCGCACGTTGTTCCCGGAGCGGTCGAATTCCTGCGCCATCAATTCCTCGATCTGGGTTTCCATGGATTCGATATCCGACAGCAGCCGGTCGCGCAATTGATCGCTGTCGGCGCCGCTGTTGTTGAGCAATTCCAATTCCCGCCGCAACAGTTCCACCTGTTCGCGCATTTCTTCGGCTTCGACCTCGCCGCGCACGAATTCCTCGCTCATGTCCGCCAGCAGGTTGCGCAATTCGAGATTGCCTTCCACACCCTCGGCGATCTCGCGTTCGAGCATGTTCAGTTCGAGGTCGAGATCCGGGCTGCTTTCCACGACCGAAACCGTGGACGTGTGGTCCAGGATCAGGAAGATCAGGATCACCGCGCCGAAGCCGCAGAACATGACGTCCAGAAACGCCAGGCTCAGGGGCGTTACGCCGCGTCGGCCCTTGCCGGATTTACCCGCCATCGTTCACCTCGATCATCAGCAATTCATCCGCGAGTTGGGGAAAGCGGATGCGGTCCCCGAGCTTGAGCGGCTGCTTGCCTTTCACCGGTACATCGTTAAGCCGGAATTCGATTTCGCCGCAGTCGAGCAGGACTTCGGACCGTATTCTCAGAATCTTTCCAAGGGTCGTGGATGGGCCGGGCAAATCGAACTTGAGTGCATTGCCTCCGCTGCCGTTCAGGTTGGTGACCAAAGGCAGATCGCCGACCGGCACAGCCCGGTTGCGGAACAGCACATGGGTCGGCGCGTCGGCCGCGGCCCGTGGCCGCAAGTCTTCGCCCGAGGAATCCAGGTCGGGCAGGGCGCGAATCCGGTGAACGCCGTCGCCGCCGCCGATCAACTCGCAATGGCGCAGGCAAGCCTGGGTTACCGCTTCCGGCCGCGCAACGCGCAACGGTCCGACTTCACCAAGAGCGGAGACCGCGCCCGGCAGCAGCGCCAGCCGATGATCGACAAGAATTCCGGCGCCGGGCGCCTCGGTCAATGGCCGCAGCGAACGCAAGAGTTTCTCGTATGATCTTTTCAGTCCCGCCAACAGGTGGTCGCCTGGAAGCTTGGCCGTATGAGTGACCGCGCCGGCTTTCAATTCCATCACCAGGTTGGCCTGTTCGCCTGACTTGTCGCCGATCCAGGCGGCAAGCATGGAATACAGTTCCTGTTCGGATCCCGCTTCATGTTGCGGATTGAATCGGCATTGCCGGATGAAGGCGTCGTTGGCGATGCGCATCAGCACGTCGAGCAGTTGCTGCCGGCCGAGTTGCGGAACCGGCACGACACTGTCGACGGCCAGTTCGCCGTCTTTTCTGGTCAGGCGGGTCAGCAGCATCTGGTGCAGATGGAGACTCGCGTGCACGATGTATTCCTCGCCGGATGCGTCCGCCGCGGCGGCAAGGGCCGAATCGATCATGCCGCTGACCCGGAACGGACACTGACTCGCCAATCCGAGCAGGAGTCCCAGTTGCTGATTGCTGAAATGACCGGGAACCGCGAACAGGACTTCGTCTTCGATTGCCGACTCCCTGGCGAGTTCCAGCAACTGGCTGTAGGCGAGATCGGCATGGTGCCGGATTCGGCCGCGGACATGCAGCGGCTCCATGTTCAGTTCATGCCAGAACTTGTCGTAACTGGTCGTAGGGTAGATTTTATGCTGTTGTTCCGCCGCTGCCCCGAGTATCGCTTCCTTGCCTTCCAATAAGGCGAATCCGGGACTGGCGGCGACTATGCCGCCTGCGTCACCGACCTGCAGCGAGACATCGTTCAACTCGATGACTTTCAGGCTCATGCGTGATGCTCCCGATCAGGCACTTGCAGGCGCCGGATCAAGCGGATGTCGCAATAACTCTGGCAGTCGAGCACCAGCCGGTCCTGGAGCAATTGCAGTTGATGCAGCATGAACATCAGCAGAATGCTGACCACGAGCGCCACGAAAGTGGAGTTGAAGGCCACACCGAGGCTCACGGTCACTCCGACGATATCGCCGGCGACTGCCTGGTATGCCTGGCCGAGCGCCGTACCGATGCCGCGCACCGTGCCGAGGAAGCCGATCGAAGGTATTGCCCAGGCGATATAGCGAACAATGGTAAGTTCAGTCTCGAGACGATCCGACTCGGTTTCGCAAGTATCCTTGATGGTGGTGGAAACGTCCTGAATGTCGCGCGTGGTATGAAATCGATGCAGGCCTGCGAGCAGCGCCCGGGGCAGCAAGCGGTCTCGCTCCTTTTCCGGCAGCGCCTGTACCGGACGCGAATAATTGCGCGCGTCCTCGGGCAGGATACTCATGCCTTCCGAGAGTGGTATCAGGGTGCGGTCGAGCAGGGCCCGCTCGCGCATCGTGGTTACGGTCTTCATGCCGATGATCGACAGCGCCCAGAGAAAGAGGATGATGCAGGTCTCCTGCTCGACATTGCGCAAGATGATGTAGACCGAGCGCTCCGGCTCATAGTCCGGATCGCTTTGCTGCAGCAACGACTGCTGTTCCTGGATGAACTCCGCGTTGGGCCGGATGATCGCAACATAGGCCGCGTGCACGATGATTACCGCGGTAATCAGCGCGGCCAACTGGTAAAGCGTCTGGTAAAGCAGTCCGTTTCTCATGGTTTCGTATCCATCGATTCAATTCTCACTCAAATATCCGCCGGGAATGAAACGCCGAGGTCGCGCGATACCTGCTCGGTGGGAACGAAGCGCTCGAACTCCTCGTCCTCTTCAGCCTCTTCGGCCTCCTCGCCGGACTCTTCCTGCTGCGCTTCAGTCTGTTCCAGTTCCACCTGCTCCTGTTCCTGTGCCTGTCCCTGATTTGGGGCCTGATCGTCCTGTTGCTGGTCCTGGGCCAGCACAGCGGCGCCGCCGCACAAGGCGGCAAACAGCAACAGCTTCATTATCCAGGTACGCATGACTTACTCCTCCTCGAGGTAGCGGGCTACCCGAAAGCCGACGTCATAGCGCGGCTCGACGCCGAAATCACGATAGGAAAGCCGCATTTCGGTAATCGAGGCCTGGGTCCAGCTCGAACCGCGTATCGTATGGGCTTCCCCGGTTTCGGCTCCGAGCGGGTCGGCCGGAACCGCTCCGCTCAATCCCACCGAACCATAATAGTCGTGCATCCATTCAGCGACGTTTCCGGCCAGGTCGTACAGCCCCCGATGATTCGGTGAAAACGATCCGACCGGCGCCGTCACCGGCGCCCCGTCGTTGTAGTCCTGCATTACCAGGGTCAGAAAAGAGCCGGCGCCACGGTCGGCGAAGTTTCCGGCGCCGGGCGGCGGCGGCAGCGTTTCACCCCAGGGATAACGCAGGCTGGCCCCGGTGCCGGCAACGCGCGCGGCCCAGGCCCATTCGGCTTCGGCAGGCAAGCGATAACCGTGGGACCCGGCATCGAATCCGACGACCTGGCCATTGGCCACTTCATAAAACGGCGGCAGCGATTCCTGTTCGCTGAGCCAGTTGCAGAACAGTGCGGCCTGTTGCCAGGAAACCCGCACCGCGGGCTGACTGCCGTTGTCGAGGGTCATGCCCGCCGTCGTGCCTGAGCTGTGCTCCGGCTCAAACTGCCGGAACTGTCCGTTGGTGGTTTCGGTTTCCGAAAGATAGAACGGCCGCTCGAGTTTCACTTCGCGCAATGTTTCGTTTGGCCTGCGGCCGGCTTCCCGGCGCGAGGAGCCCATGGTGAAAGTGCGGCCTTCCGGGAAAAACAGTTTCATCGTCTGGCCGGCGGCGCTGGTCACCACGCTGATGTTTTCCAGCCGAACCGCCTCCAGCGACCTGAGACTGGCGCGGATGATCTGGTCCAGGCCGGGACGCGGGATGAATTCGGCGGTATAGGGCACATAGCCGTTGCTGCGAATTTCGATGGTCTGGCTCGCCGCGAGCAGTTCCACGGTCTGATTGGCCGATCCGAGCAGTTCATCGTTGACGTACAATTCCGCGTCGGCGGGTTCCGCCTGCACCTGTACGCTGACGAGTACCGGGTCGAGTTCCAGTTGCAGGTCGTGTTGCTGATCCGCGCGGATTTCCAGGTTGGTTCGTTTCGAATGGTAGCCTTCCCGGAACAGGGTGAATTCGTGGGTCCGGTCCGGCGGCAGGGAAACTTCCAGCGGTGTCAGTCCCTTGAACTCGCCGCTGACGGTGACGCTCGCGCCGGACGGGTCGGACTGGACAAAAACCAGGCCGTCGGCGGGCTCCAGCGTAACCGCGGGCAATTGCATGGATTCGCCGGCGACGATTTCGAGTTGATCCTGCCAGGCCTTGTGCCGCGGCAATCGCAAGGTCAGCAGGCGACCGCCTTCGAGGATTTCGGCCGTCAGCGGCGTTTGCCCGACCGGTTCACCGTCCACCAGCACTTCGGCGCCGGGCGGCTCGCTTGCCAGGCTCACCTCCGCCCAGGCGGGCTGAAGTTCGACTTCGAAATGCTGTTCCACCTCGCGGCCTGCAACGCTGATGTTCCGGCTGAAATCCCGGTAGCGGTCGAGGCTGACCACAAGTTCGTAGTCTCCCGCTTCGACCGGCGCGTCGCTGACCGGCGTGTTGCCGACATCGGCGCCGCCGACGCTGACCCGGGCGCCGGCGAGGCCGCCGGCGCTGACCGAAATCCTGCCGGGAAGGGGATTCATTACGTATTGGCGGGTTTGCGAGGCTTCCTCGCCCACGGCCAGGATGATGTCGCTGTCGTGATAACCCGGATTGCTGAGCCGCAGCCGATACTCGCCGCTGCGAAGCAGGTAGCGGGGACCGATCATGAAGCTTAGGCCGTCGCTGAGATCAACTTCGGCCGTAATCGGTTCGACCTCGATGAAAACCGACCTGGCAGTCAGCACGAACCAGGCGGCGAAGCCGCTCAGGGCGGCAAAAGCGGCTATGGCGCCATAGAGCCAGCGCCAGCGAAAGACGAAACCCGGACCATCCCCCTTCGGCGGGGTAAATTCGACCGGGATGATCGGCTTGATGTTTTCCGGTTCACGTTGCTGCATGGATTCAGCGCCTCACGCCCAACCGGTCCACGCATTGCACAATGACCTGCGCGGGAGTCTGTTCGAAACCGACGGTGAATTCCTCTCGCACTTCCCGGTATCCCACGCGCCGGCCGAGCGCGATATAACGGCCCGGTTTCAACGACAGGCTGGATTGCTCGAAAATGCCGAGTTCGGCGAACCGCAGAATTGTCACCGAGGTCAGGTTGTCCGAGGCGAAGTGCACCTCGACCGGCACTTGCGAGTTGGCCAGCAGGGCTTCAAGTTCATCGAGTTGACCGCTCAGCTTCGGTCCGGGATTCTCGATCGTGCGGCCCGTGTAATAGATGTCCAGCGCTTCCTGGTACACCTCGTCTTCGTTGAAACGATAGGGATTCGCGACCGCCACGGTCAGCAGGTCGTCGAGCAATGCCCGTCTCGCGGCGTAGTCCCTGCCGTCGAGAGCGAATACCACGTTCGGGTCGATCCCGAGCACCTCGTCATAGGTCTCTACGGCCTGCTGCCATTGCTCGGATTGCTCGGCGCTTTCGATCCGGCCCTGCAGACGCTCGATCTCGACCGAAGCCACCTGGTTGCGGGTTTGTTCGATGGCGGCCTGGGCTTGCTCATTGTTCACGCCAAGGCCCGCGGCCCGCTCGAATTCGGTAATGGCGCCTTCCGGATCGCCCCCATCGAGCATGGCGAAACCGGCGGACATGACTGCGGAAAACTCCGTTTGCCTGATCTGCTCCGAAACGTCGGCGATACGCGCGCGCACCCGCGTGCTGCCAGGGTCCAGCGCCGCCGCTTCCCGGTAAGTTTCGAGCGACCGCTCCAGGTTCCCGGTTCGCGCCAGTTCATCCGCGCTATCGAGCAGAACGGCAAATTCGGCGTAATTTCCGGCCCGTTCCAGCCCGGACCGGGCGACGGCATTGCCGGGGTCAAGCAGCAGGGCAATACGAAAATTCTCTTCAGCCACGGCTGGGTCGCCTTGCAGCAGGGCGTCTTCGCCGGCTGCAAGTGACTGCTCCAGCCGCGCCGGCACGGACTCCAGCAAATCGTTCAGCGCGTCCGCCGCTTCCTGGTAGGAGGAGTTGGCCGGTTCGAATTCCCGGTTGCGGTAGAACTCGTCGCCGGTCCGCGCGACTTCCAGCGCGGCGGAATAGGCCTCGCCGGCCCATTCCTCGACCTGCAAGGGCTCGAGTTCGGCCTGGGTGTCCAGAATCAGGGCGAGTACGTCCTGGGCTCGCTGGCGCTCGCGCGCGAGTACCGCTTCTTCGAACGGAGAAAGCTCTTCCGGGGCTTGCGCGGGAGCGGGAGCCGCCGGTTGCGGCGCCAGCTCCGCGCGGCGTTCAAGAGGCAGTTCGTACTCGGAAACGACTACCGGCAGGACGAAGACGACCAACAGGGCGACGACAAGCAACAGGGCGACGCCGAGCCACAACCAGGGCGAAGGCCGATTGGTTTCCGGCAAGGGCAGCGCTTGTGCGTGGGCGGCGCTGTCATCCGCTTGCTCCGGCGTTTGATGTGCGTTTTGCTGTTCCGGCATGCGTTGTCATTCTACGGGAATCTGTTGCTGATCCGTCGGTCCGTCGGCGGCCCGGAGACGATCCGGGCGGAGTCATGGCTAATTGCTCGTTGCCGCGGACGGCAGTTCGGCCCGTTCGGCGGCGTAGAGATCGGCCAGAATCTCACGCCACTGTTCGTACTGTTCCTCCACGGTGCCGGTCAGGGTAATGGTCTGGTCTTCAAGACCGATGACCCTCGGCGCCACTTCGCCTTCCAGCGAAGTGCCCATCTCTTCCAGCGCCTGCATGTGGATTCTGGCTTCGGCCTGCTTGTCGAACCCGCTCTTGATCAGATACGCGCCGGCGCCGACGCTCGCCGCGCCGCCGACCTGGGTCACATAGTCGCCGCCGTTGGCCGCGGCGGCCAGACCGCCAAGCACAACGGCGGTGCCGATAATGAAGCGCCGCCTCGCGTTGTCTTCGAGTTCGCGCAAGGCCAGGGTTTCGTGATAGCTCTGCTCGCGCCAGGAATCGTACGGTTCGCGCATTTCGCGGGAGAAACCGGAATAGTATTCCTGCACGGTGTCGAGGAACATGTAGTCGCGCTCCCGAATCTCGCGGATCCGGCGCAACGAGGGGTCGGATTCCGCCGGCAAGGCGGTGAGCATGTAGCTGCCTTCCCCATTCGAATTCAGATAATCAGCGAATGCGTCGGGAGAGAATCGCTGGGCAAAGCGCATTTCGGAAACCGCCCTGATTTCGGCGATGCGTTGATCGGTCATGTTTGCCTTGCGCCAGTCAAGCAGATCGTTGGCGATGGAGTTGTAAAGCACCTGGAACGGGTCGTTCTGCGCCCGCTGGCCGGGTTCATAGCTGAACTGGCTGATGGCCTCGCGATATTCTTTGGTGTACCAATGGCGGCCGGTCGCGTCGCTGACCTCAACCCGCATTGCCATGCTTTCGCCGGTCGATTGCAGGACCGTGCCCTCGACGAGGATGTCCATCGGGCTCGCTTCGTTGGGCATTACGTAGACGATGCCCCAGTTGCCGGAACGGATAAGGGTTTCGGCAAGCATGAAGGGGACATAACGGGATTCCGCCAGCCTGATCTGATGGTTGGTGGTTTCCTCTTCGTCGTCTTCGATTTCGTCGAGTCCGGGATCGAACACCGCCACGCCGACGTCCATCAGAAACTCTTCCGGAATCGCTTCGGTGTCGGTGACGACCGGTTCATAGGTCGTTGTCCGCACCGTATGGGTGGCGCAGCCGCCGGCAATGAGCGCCACGAGGCCCAAAAACATAAATCGGCCCGTACATCGCCCAACAAATTGTGAAAATGTCGTTTTCATAGGTCCTTACCTTAGCTAAACCCTATTGGTCGACAGCTATACCTGTGTAATTTCTGTATTCGTCCCAGAGCGCTTCGCGCAACTCCGGGTCGGGCTCGGTCATTGCAGCTTCGCGCAACTGCCGCGCCACCACGTCATCGTCCCTGCCGCCTGGAATATCCTCCGGCGGCGGGAAAGTCTCCTGCTGGTTGCCGCCGCCCGGTGGGCCGCCTGGCCTGCCGGGGGCGCCGGCGATATCGGCGCCGCCGGGCCCATTGGGCATTCCTCCGGGCATGGCGCCGCCGGGCTGCTGTGAGCCGCCCTGGCCACCGCCCGCCCGGGATTCATCGCCACCGGCGCCGCTGTTGCCCGCGCGGTTCGCCGCGCCCCGGGCGTCAGCCTGCTCCTGGCGAAGAATCTCGTCGTACACCTCGTAGGTGCGGCTCAATTGTCCATCGAGTATGGCCGCTCTTTCCGCCGCCGTCATTGCGCCGCCGGGCTGACCGGTTCCCTGATTGCCCTGGAATACGCCCCCGCTGGGCAAGGTGTCAAGCGAGTAGTCACCGCCGCCGGGCGTGCCCGGAAGACCGTCGGCGCCGGCTGAAGCGGCGTCGCTGCCGTCGGCTCCGCCACCCGCATCACCGGGCGTATTGCCGCCATCGGCCAATTCGCCGGCATCGCCGGTTGATGTGTCTCTTCCGTCAGCGCCGCCCCCTGGCGGTTCGGCTCCGGGCTGCGCGCCGTCCTGTCCTGAAGGCGGCATACCCCCGTCCGCGCTGCCCGGATCGCCGGGGTTCGATGGGGAAGGCGTACCCGGCAGACCGGGCGGATTGGACAAGGTCGGCAGGCCCGGAGATGAAGGCATTCCACCGGGGCTGGATTGCGCCGGCGCCGATGGCGACCCGCTCTGACCGGGCTGGGAAGGCGATGAAGGCATGCCCGCGGGATTCGACTGTGACGGGGGCGAAGGCGACCCGCTTGAACTCGGTGAACTCTGCGAGGGCGTCGATGGTGAACTGCTCGGCGTGCTCTGACTGGGCGAAGACGGAGACTGCGGGCCCTGCGACCCACTCGGTTGCGATGGAGTCGGAATACTGCTGGTGCTCGCCGAAGTCGATTGGGATTGGGATTGGGATTGCTGCGAACTTTGCTGTTGCGTCTCACAGGCGGCCAGACCCGCGATCAGACCGCAGGCCAGCATGAGCCGCATAAGGGAAGCGGACCTGATGATGAAACCTTGCATATGCCAGTCCTCGCCGGTTAACGCATTCAATAGTCGCTTACCTTGATATGTTAACCCCGCTTAACCAAAGCTTAACATTTCAGTACCAGTATCTGTACCTGAACCGGTTCCCATCCGCACGCGCGGTGTCGCCGTCGACCAGCACGGGGCGGAACAGGGAATCGCGGACGTTGCGCCGGATCCAGCCATGTTGCGAATCGGTCACCGGCGCCAGGGCGCTTACGGTTTCTACATTTCGCACTTCACCCCATTGCGTGACGTCGAATTCCAGATCGACGAAATCGTAGTCGACTTCTTCGACATCTTCCATGAAACTCATGTTTTCAATCATCCATTCGCTATTGTCGAACGCGAATACGGGTATTTCACGTACTTGCCCGAACAATTGCCGCCGCAATTCATCGGCATTCTCTTCTTCCGCCAGCACTTCCCAGGCCTCCCGGTACAAGTTTCTGGCAGCCGTGCGCCGGCTGAACAGCAAATACCAGTCCGCTACCTGGGCGGTGGCTTCGGCCAGTTGCTCGGCTTCGCCTTCGCGGTCCAGATAGTATTCCCTGATAGCGAGCAGGGCGTCTTCGCCTGAGCGAAAACCGGTCGGGACGATCGGGAAATGCCAATACAACATGTCCCGCAATGTTTCCTGGGGCGCCCTGAACTGGGCCCGGGCCAATTCCCGCAGCAGGTCCTGATTGCGGGCCACGAGGTAGGCAGTCCGCGCCACGCCCCGCAGGTACTCCAGATAGCGCTCATCCTCCGGGCCGAAATGGACTTCGACCATGCGCGCGGCCGCCTTGAACAGCATCTGCGCCGAACTCAGCCGCATCGCCAGCGATTCGCCCTGCCGGAGCGTGAATGCGCGGGTATGCCAATTCGCGAAATCGCCCAGAGCCGGGATCAGTCGAGGATCATAGTTGCCGTAGAACTTCTGCTGGATATAGAAAAGATAATTCTGATAGACATCGACCTGGGTCCAGTTTCCCATCGAGACGTAACTGTCGATCATCTGTTCCACCAGCGGCGCCTGTTCGATGGTATGCAGACCGGAGTTTATGCGTTGTACATGGATCGCCCGTTCGTGGGTTTCGATAGCGGCAAGATAATCGCCTTGACGATGTTGCAGCGAACCCAGCGAGCTCAATTGCTCCACCAGGCTGTTGTCCCAGGCCCCGGACAGGATTTCCGAATCGGCGATGGCTTCGTTGAATCGCTGTATGTTCTGCATTCGTTCCTCGAACTCGGGGTCGAGTTCGGGGTTTTGGGGAGTTTCCGGCGGCGGCAACTCGAAATCGGTTGCCTCCGAGACCGGCACCGCGGGTTCCAGGAAAAGCACCGAGTACCGGGTTTCGGTTTCCTGTTCCTCTCCTTCGCCCGCCTCCTGGGCCAGGGCCGGTGCCGCGCTCAGCCACAAAATGGCCGGAACGGCAACAAAGCTTGCCGTTCGGAATCGGAATGCGTTCCGTTCGCTGCGGTTCATTATGCGGAAACAGTGCTGCATGAAAGAGTTTTCAAGAGATGTTCGAGGTTATAACACCCGGCGATATTGCCCGCAATACGGGCGGCTCTGGACCGGAGAATCTCTACCGGGTATCGTTGGCGACTTTGTTGTTGCCCAAGTCGGGAGAATTTCAGATGAAAAGAACCACCAGCCCCCTGCTCGCCATTCTCGCAGCTATCGCTGCGTTCGCCTACGGTCCGTCGGCAATCGGACAGTCCGGCACCAGTGTAAATGAGGGCGACTGGCCGTTTTACCACGGCGGCGAGTTTTCCCAGCGGTACTCGCCGCTGGATCAGATCAATGCCGACAATGTCCAGGAACTGGAGATCGCCTGGCGTTTTTCGACGCAAGGTATCGGGCCGGACCTTGTTTACAACAATCCTTCCACACCGCTGGAAATTGACGGAATTCTCTACGTCAATGTCGGCAGCACCCGGAACGTTATGGCCCTCGACGCCACTTCCGGCCAGATTCTCTGGATTTACCGGTACCAGGAAGGCGACCGTTTCGACGAGGCGCCCCGCAAGGGCGCCGGCCGCGGGGTCGCGTACTGGACCGATGGCGCAAAGAAGAGAGTGATCGATGTAAGCCCCGGCTATCACATGGTTTCCCTGGATGCCGACACCGGCATTCCGGACTCTGAGTTCGGCGACGACGGCACCGTGGATCTGATGGTCGGCGTGCGTAACGGCGACGACCCGCGCTTCCCCTACCCGGATATCGGCCTGTCCGCTCCGCCCTTCGTGATGAATGACGTGATCGTCGTCGGCGCCGCCCACCGCACCGGCGGACGTCCCCGCGCGAAGTTGAACACCAAGGGCGATATCCGCGGCTTCGATGTGCACACCGGCGAGCTTTTGTGGACCTTTCACACCATTCCGGAACGAGGTGAGGTCGGTTATGAGTCCTGGCTCGACGAAGGCGTCGAGTTTACCGGTAATTCCGGCGTCTGGGCGCCGATGTCCGGGGACCCGGAACTCGGTCATGTCTATCTGCCGGTGGAAGACCCGACCGGCGACTATTACGGCGGCGACCGCCCGGGCGCAAACCTTTTCTCCAGCGGCATTGTGGCCCTGGACGTGCAAACCGGCGAAAGGCAGTGGCACTTTCAGTTCATCCACCATGACATCTGGGACTGGGACGTACCGGCGGCGCCGGTGCTGATCGATCTGCCCAACGGCCGGGATGTGGTCATGTCGGTGACCAAGCAGGCATTTATCTATGCCTTTGACCGGCATACCGGCGAGCCCGTCTGGCCGATCGTGGAGCGTCCGGTGCCTTCCGGCGATGTGCCGAATGAGTGGTACGCGCCCACCCAGCCCTTTCCCACACGGCCTGCGCCCTTCGATATTCAGGGCTTTACCGAAGACAACCTGATCGACTTCACGCCTGAGCTCAGGGCCCTGGCGCTAGAGGCCATTGCCGATTTTCGCCTCAGCCCGAGTCTGTTTTCACCGCCGTCGCTTGCCGACGCTCCGGATGGCACCCGCGGCCTGCTGAGCCTGCCTTCCTCGACCGGCGGCGCCAACTGGGAAGGCTCGGCCATCGATCCCGAAACAGGCATTCTCTATGTGCCCTCCAGAACCCAACTCCAGGTCCTTGCCCTGTCCAAGAATCCAGAATCGGATATCGACCTGAGCCAGGGCTTCGGCGTGCGCATTCCCCGAATCCAGGGTCTGGAACTCGTCAAACCGCCTTACGGCCGGATAACCGCGATCGACATGAACAGCGGCGATCACCTGTGGTGGGTTGCAAATGCCGACACTCCGGAGCGCGTAGCCAATCATCCGCTGCTCGAAGGCGTGGACCTGCCGCCCACGGGAGTACCCACCCGTGCCGGCGTCCTGCTGACCAAGACACTGCTGTTCGTGGCCGAAGGTAACGGCAGCGCCGACGCCGGCCCCACCATGCGCGCCATCGACAAGGAGACAGGCGACATCATCGCCGAGATAGAACTGCCCGATAATCAGGTAGGCCTACCCTTCACTTATGAGCATGAGGGCACACAGTACCTGGCCATGTTCGTAGGCGGCGGCACCCGTGGGGTGGCTGAGCTGATCGCCTATACGCTGCGTTGAGGCGGATCGCAGGCAGGGGAGAAGAAAGGGAGCGCCCGACCCGGCGAAGGTCGCGGCGCTCCTGGAGCTAATACCAGTAGCGGAACCTGAACAGGTTGTCCTTGCTCAGCGTTGCTTCGCCCTCGACCAGTACGGGCCGGAATCGCGAAGCGCGGATTTTTCGCCTGATCTGTCTGTGCTGTGATTCCGTTTCCGGGGGCGCCTCGGTCATTGTCTCGACATTCCGCACCGATCCCCAGGCCGTTACATCGAGCTTGATATCGACGAAATCGTAGTTGAGTTCTTCGCCTTCTTCTTTCTCGTGCACAAGGCTTTCGATTATCCATTCCCTGTTGTCCGGGGCGTAGACGGGTAGCTGCTGCACCTGTCCGAACAGTCGCCGTCGAATCTCATCGGCGCCCGGCCCGGTTCCCGGAATATTCCAGGCCCGCCGGTAGGTTTCCCATGCTTTGGCGCGGTTACCGGAAATCAGATACCAATCGGCCAGTAGAGCGGTGGCATCCGCAAGCTGTTCCGTCGCATCCTCCTGATTCCTGTAGTGCCGAACCACACTGGACAGGGCTTCATCTGCCCTTCTGTTAACCGACCTGAGCTCGCTGTAAAACATCGACGCATGACTTTCTTCCGAAGGCCCGTTGGTGTGCATTGAGCTCATTTCCCGCAGTTCTGAACGATAGACGCGTGCAAGGAAGGCCGAAAGCGTTGCCCCCTTCAAGTATTCAACGTATCGCGGGTCTTCCTTGCCCAGGTGCTCATCGACAATGCTTGCGCCCGAATCATACAGCGCCTGCGCTGCAATCAGTTGTACGTCCAGCCGTCCGCCCATTTTGATTTCAGATAACTGGATGTGCCAGTCGGCGAGCCTGCCCAGCGCGGGTAACAGTTGCGGGCTTTCGCGGCCATGGGTTTTCTGCTGAATGTAGAACAGATACTGCTGATAAGCGTCCGCCTTAACCCAATCGCCCATGGCGATATAGCTGTCGATCATTCCTTCCAGCAGCGGTATCTGATCCAGGGTATACAGTCCCGTTTCGATGCGCCTGATGTGCAGCGCCTGCGCCAGAGTTACGATCGCGGCGTCATATTCGCCCTGCTGGTGATGCAGGTTTCCCAGCCGGCCCAATTGCTCGACCATGCGGCCGTCCCACGCGCCGTCGATGACTTCGGCATTGGAGATGGATTCAGTCAAGCTTGCAATGTCGGCCATGCGCTGTTCGAACCCGGGGTCCGGTTGCGGATTTCGCGGCAGCACCGCCGGCGGCAGGGCAAAGTCCGATTCCGCAGTGAACAGTACGCCGGGTTCGACATATCCCACCGGTGAACGGTCACCGGGCGCCTCCTGCCCGGGCGCCTCTCCTTCAGCAAGGCTCTGCGCCGTCACGGCCCCGGCGCCCGTCAGGAGCACGGCCGTCATGACGATAGCCTTTATCGGGTGGTAGATTCCTGTGCAACGGGTCACTTCGCGCTCCCGAATTCCCTGGTTTGGTCGTCCGGAAGTCTAGCCCGGGTCGGCGGCAACCGGCAATCCCGGCGGCAATATCGACTGCCTGTGCGCTCGCCCGCGGAATCAGTCGAGCCGTTCCAGGAAAAGGTTGCCGAAGTCGTCGCGGCGGGCTTGCCAGGATTCGGCGATGTATGTGGTGGAGGCGTATTCGGGCACGGTGGCCGGGCCGGTTACGGTTACGGGGCCGTTCGCGGGCGAGGCATGCCTCGCCCCTACGGTCTCGCATGTATTTGGACCCGCGTATCCCGGCGGCAGATCGAAGGTCTGGCCGGCAAACCACGCGCGCAGCCGAACATTGACTGCCTCGGCAGGTGTTTCCAGCGCGTAGCCGTAGCGGCGCCGATGCAGTTCGTGGAACTGATTCAGGGTCGCAGCCCAGCCGGACCAGGGCACGTTCAGGGTGTAGGTCTGTCCGGTGTAACGCATGTCGATGCTGAATCGCGTCTGCAGGTTCGCGATATCGAGCCCTTCGCCGGCAAATTCGGCATTGGCGAGGCGCGACAATTGTTCGAACTCGCGTTCGATCAAAGGCGTCGGATCGTCTTCCTCCGTGCGCTGCAAGGTTCGGGAGAACTGCCGTCCCTGGTCGGCGACGGCCATGCCGAGCGCCGACAGGACGCCGGCGTAAACCGGCACAACCGCCCGGCGGATGCCAAGGGCTTCCGCAAGCGCGCAGACGTGCAGGCCGCCGGCGCCGCCGAAGCTGACGAGAAGAAACGCGGCGGGATCGAAACCCCGGTTGACCGAAATGCGGCGAATCGCTTCGACCATGTGTTCGTCGGCGATGCTGACGATGCCGCGCGCGGTGGCCTCGACATCCAGGCCGATGCTGTCCGCGAGTTCGGCCACGGCCTTGCGCGCGAGATCGATGTCGAGTTCGAGACCGCCGGCCAGCGGCGCCCCCGCCGGCAGCCGGCCAAGCAGCAGGTTGGCGTCGGTAACCGTCGGCCGGGTTCCGCCCTTGCCGTAACAGACCGGACCCGGGTCCGCACCCGCCGACTCCGGCCCGACCTGCAACATGCCGCCGTTGTCGACGTAGGCGATGGAGCCGCCCCCGGCGCCGATGGTATGCATGTCCACCATGGGTACGGAGACGGGAAATTCGCCGAGCCGGCCCTCGCTGGTGATGCCGATGGGTCCGTCGAGCAAGGCGACATCGGTGGAAGTGCCGCCCATATCGAAACTGATCAGTTTGCTTCGGCCGATCTGGCGGCCGAGATACGCAACCGCCGCCAGCCCTCCCGCGGGACCGGAAAGCAGCAGGTTCACCGCGGAGTCCGCCGCCTTGCCGGCGCTGATGGTTTCGCCGCTCGATTGTATGACCTGCAGCGAGGAACCCGCCGGCAAATGGGCCAGACCCGCTTGCAGGCGGCGCAGATAGCCGCTGACCACCGGCCCGAGAAAGGCATTCAGCCAGGTCGCCATGCCGCGCTCGTATTCCTTGTATTCCGGCAACACCCGCGAGGAGCGGGAAATGAAGACGCCGGGCAAGGATTCGCGCAACGCCTTCTCGATAGTCTCCTCGTGGTTCGGGTCGAGAAAGGAGAACAACAGGTTGATCGCCACCGATTCCGCTTTCAGTTCGCGCAACTTCGCGGTCAATACAGTCAGGTCGTCCGCCGTCAGCGGATCTATGGTCGCTCCGTCAGCGTCGACCCTGCCGCCGGTTTCCAGGCAAAGCGCTTCCTCCACCGGCGGCGGCGACGGCTCGAATTCGAGTGCGTACAAATGGGGACGAGTCTGCCGGGCAAGCGTCAGCAGGTCGCCGAATCCGCGGTTGGTCACGAAGGCGGTACGGGCGCCTTTTCTCTGCAACAGCGCATTGGTCGCAACGGTGCTGCCATGCACGATCTGCAGGGCTTCACCGCCAGGACTCAGCGCCGCGAGTCCTTCAAGCACCGCGAGTTCCGGAGAACGAGGGGTCGAGGGAATCTTGTAGACGGTCAGTTCAAGCTCGCCCGTGGCCGCGGACCGCACGCAAAGGAAATCCGTGAACGTGCCTCCGACATCCACTCCAATACAGAATGTGATCTTTTTTACCTCCAATGTGATTTTTTGTTCACATTTCAATTGAAATGTCCGGCGCCTATGGTACATAATTCGCGCCGCTCGACTTACTACTATTTGAGGTTCACCGGCGAAAAGCTGTTGGGAAATTTTACGGATCGAATTCTACTTCCATAAGGACACATGATGCCCACAGTCGAGTTCGATCCGGGATGGTGCTCCGCGCACCCTCGCCGCCCCGCCCGGGGTGTGCCTGCAAACCTCGCAATTTCCAATAATTTTAATCTGAAGGCAGCCGTGGCTACGGATATCGCCCAGCCGCGCGTGTGCACTCAAAAAACAGTAAGGAGAAAATTGCATGAGTTTTTCATGGCGTCGATTCCTTGCAGTATCGGCATCCACCCTGGCATTGACCGGCTGCGTCGGTCCCCATGTCGCTCCTCTCGGCAGCAGGAATTCCTACGCAAGTCAGATCCTGCGGCCGGAAAACCACAACACGGTGTTTCGGTGGGTGGACGCGGCAATGCAACAGGTGCGGGATCAGCGAATGCTGACGCCACGCGCAGCGTACAACTTCGGGCTCTGTACGGCTGCCGGATTCCTGGCCGCGAACGGAATCGCCAGAGCTTATGAAGAACCATACGGCATCGGCGAAGGTCCGCGCGACGCCGATCCGGAAGTAGCCTACGGCGTCGCCTTTTCACTGGCGGCCGCTGAAGCCTTTCAACAACCTTTTCTGTTCGAGCGCATCGGCTTCCTGGATCGATTTCCCGGCAGTGAAGCCAAGACCCTGGGCGTCCAGTGGGGCCGCGAAGCGGCTCGCAAGGTACTGGACATGCGCACTGATGACGGCTCCGAGCCCAGCGAAGCGAACTACTATCTGGGCCGTTACCGGCGGCGTGAAGATTCGCTGCGCTGGCGTCCTACCGGCCCTTTCTACAGCGCTTCGCCGGGCCCGGCTTTCTCCTCTTTCGACCGCGGCCTGTATCCCGGCCACGGCATGATCAAGCCATGGACGATGACCAGCGGTTCCCAGTTTCGGGTATCCGATTTCTACGATCCGAAAAGCCCGGAATTCGCCGAGCAGTTCGACTTGATCCGGCATCTCGGCGGCGCGGACAGCTCTAGCCGTACCGCGGACGAGGCCGAGATCGCGCTGTTCTGGGAGGACGGCCCCTGGGGCGCTACCGTGCCGGGACATTTCATGTACATCGCCATGCAACTTCTGCAGGACCGGGAACTGAGCTTCATCGAGTTGGCCCACGCCTTCGCTCTCATTGGCATTTCCCAGTGTGACGCATCCATTTGCGCCTGGGACAACAAGTATCATTACGACATCATCCGGCCCGAAAGCGCCATCCGCATGCGGGCGCCGGAGTTCGGCAATTTGGACCCTCGCGTCACCGCGCAATCGGACTGGCGCAGCTACATACCCACGCCTGAGTTCCCCGCCTATACCTCGGGCCACTCGACTTTCGGCGCTGCCGCGGCGGAAATGATGGCCCTGATCTACGGCCGCGACGATATCGCTTTTTCCGGTCAATCCCCCGATCAGGTGCTGTGGCCGCAATTGTTCGATGTTACCCGAAGCTGGACCAGTCTCAGCCAGATGGCCGATGAAAACGGCATGAGCCGGCTGTACGGCGGTGTCCATTGGGCAAAGGACAATGACGAAGCGCTGAAAGCCGGCCGCGCGATTGCACGGCAAGCTTTCAATTCAACATTCCCGGTAAGGAGTTAATCAGTGAATTCAACAACAATCCCGATGCCGGGAGTAGTCCCCGCGTGCCTGTGTTTGCTGCTGGCGGCGGCATTTCCGGTTTCTGCACAGAATGTATCGCTCAACTATGAAAGCCTGTCGACCATGGAAGAGCCGCTGGCCCGCCACATCGGCGACGTGACGGTGGTGATGACCAGCCTGCTCGACGGTCGGCTATTGCACGACATGGAATACGACGATGACAACGGCGCGGACTTTCTCGGTAACTTCGAGATCGACGCGCATACCCAGCTTTCCAATCGCTGGCGCGTCGGTATCCGCTATTTCGGCCAGTACGACACCAACGACCTGTCGACACCGGGAACGGAAAACAACTACAAGGACAACATCGCCCTGGAGGCGGGCGGCGTCTGGGGCACAATGCTCGTGGGCAACGTTTCGGGCGTGGTGCGCGAACAGACCCGACGCTTGCGCGGCGCCGGCAACGCGGCGGTGGATTTCGACAATGTGCTGGGTCGGCTGGAGGAACAGGGCGCCGCGTATGTCGGCCGTTACGGCCCTTGGGTGGCGAGCGTCGCCGCGGACGAGGACGGCAACTACGATGTGGGGGCGATGTATCAGCGCCCGCTCGGCAGAAGGGACTATCGCTTGACCTTCCGCACCAACGAAGGCGTCTTTATCACGAAAGACGGCTCCAACCTGTTTGAAACAAGGTCTGCCGGCGTGGTCGGCGAGATCATTTACGGCAGCATGGCGGTAGACGCGGGCTTTGGAGTCGAGCGGCTCACATCGGAAATGCCGAATCTGGACCGCTGGTTTCTGACCACCGGCATTCGCCGAAAGTTAGGCGTCCTCAGTCTTTCGCTGGAAGGGCATTTCGGACAACTGGAAGGCGAAGACGAAGTGGCGGCCTCGTTCGGTGTGCAATACGACCTGGCGCGAGGCATGTCGATCAATCTGGGGATCAACCATGCCAAAGCGCTGGCGACGGTGGAAGGACACCCGATTCTGGACATCAACCGAACGAACGCGGCGCTTTCGCTTCGTTACGGGTTCTAGCTGTACTTTCCGGCGGGGCCACACTATAACTGTGGCCCCTCGTTCGGCTGAAGCCGCCGGAGACCGAATTGCCCGAACTTCCCGAAGTCGAGACTACGCGCCGGGGCGTGGCGCCCCACGTAGTCGACCGGCTGATCGTCCGGGTGGTGGTGCGCGAACCCCGTTTGCGCTGGCCGGTGCCCGATGCCCTCGCGGATGAACTTCCGGGAAAGCGCTTCACTTCGGTAGGCCGGCGCGCGAAGTATCTGCTTTTCGAGTGCGGGAGCGGGGTGCTGCTCGTCCACCTGGGCATGTCGGGCAGTCTGCGGATAACGCCCAAAAACGAACCTCCCGGCAAGCACGCCCATGTCGATATCCTGTTCGATTCGGGCAAGACTCTGCGTTACACCGACCCGCGCAAATTCGGCAGCATGCTCTGGCACCCGGCGGGTTCGGACGAACACCCGCTATTGCAGGGGCTCGGTCCTGAGCCGCTCGGAGACGAATTCGGCGGCGCCCTGCTGTATGGCGCCAGTCGCGGGCGCAAGACCGCGGTCAAAAACCTGATCATGGATTCCCGCATTGTCGCTGGGGTCGGCAACATCTATGCCTGTGAAGCCCTGTTTCTTGCCGGCATCCACCCGGCCCGGGCATGTGGCCGCATATCGGCTGCGCGCTATGAAAAACTGGCTGAGGCGATTCGGCTGGTGCTTGGCGAGGCGATTCGCGCAGGCGGCACGAGCTTGCGCGATTTTACCGGCGGCGACGGCAGGCCCGGCTATTTCAAACAGCAATTGAACGTCTACGGGCGGGAAGGCGAAGACTGCGTGCGTTGTTCCGCCGGCCTGCGCGAGTTGCGCCTCGGCCAGCGTTCCACGGTGTATTGCCCTTCCTGCCAGAGCTAGGTATTTGCGGTAATTGCCTTCGCCACCGACGGATGGACGAAATTGGAGATGTCCCCGCCGTAGGAAGCGATTTCCCGCACCAGGGTGGAGGAAATGTAGGAAAGATGTTCCGCCGGGGCCAGGAAAACCGTTTCGATTTGCGGCGCCAGCACCCGGTTCATGCCTACGAGTTGGAACTCGTATTCGAAGTCGGCCACCGTGCGCAGGCCGCGCAGGATGATGTTGGCGCCGCATTCCTCGACAAATTTCGTCAGCAGGCTGTCGAAACTGCGCACTTCGACGTTATCGAGATGTCCCAATACCTCCCGCGCCAGCGCCAGGCGGGTTTCGGTCGGCAGCGAGTTGCCTGTTTTCAGATTGGCGTCCACCACGGCGACGATGATCTTGTCGAACAGGCGCGAGGCGCGCTCCACCAGATCGCTGTGGCCATTGGTAATGGGATTGAAAGTGCCGGGATAGACAACGGTTTTCATGGCGGCCGATGCTTTGGATGAAGCCGGCATTCTAGCCAATCGCCTTCATGCTAACAAACCAGAAAATCGGCAATGGCCCGTTCGAGCAGGCTGCCCCGGGCGCCGAAGAATCCGACGTGGCCGCCGCTGCCGGTCAGTTCCAGGCGCACGTTGTCCGGCAGCCGCGCCGGGTTCGGCAGCGAGGCCGCGGGAACCAGGGGATCGTCTGCGCTCTGGATCAGCAAGGTGGGTGTCCTGATTTCGCACAGCAACGGCAGGCTGCTGCATCTTGCGTAGTAGTCCGCCGCGTCGGCGAATCCGTGCAGCGGCGCGGTCACGCGGTCATCGAATTCCCACAGGCTGGCGATGCCCTGCAATGGGCCGAGTTCTTCGAGCAAGGCGAGTTCGGCGCGATTGCCGTTCTGCCCGAACCTGGTTTTTTTCATTGCCAGATCCTGTTGCAGGCGGCCGAGAAAGTAGCGGCCGTAGAAGCGAGTCAGGCCGCGGCCGAGAGCCGCGGAGCATTGCGCCAGGTCGAAGGGCACGGAAATGCTTACCGCTCTTTCCAGTCCGGCCGGACCGCCGGTCTCCGCCAGCCACTTGAGCAGCACGTTGCCGCCGAGAGAATAACCGGCGCAAAGGAAGGGATTGTCGGGAAACTGTTCGCGCAATTTCCGCAACACTTCGCCGGCATCGGCGGTAACACCCGAATGGTAGCTGCGAGCCTTTTGATTGGGCTCGCCGCTGCAGCCCCGAAAGTTCATCACCACGCTGGCCGTGCCGCGCATGAGCAGATGGTTCTGGAGCGCCTGCACATACAACGATTCGGAACAGCCGCAAAGGCCGTGAAGAATGAGAACGATGGGTTCGCCCGGCGAAATTTCGCCCTTGGGCCGGACCCAGGCGAGATCGATGAAGTCGCCGTCATCGAGCAACAGGCGCTGAGGCTGTTGCGCAACCGTCACACCCGGGCCGAACTTGCGCCACACGGACTGCAAGTGGCCTCCCGGCAGCCACCAGGCGGCGCGGAAATCGGTCAACGCTACATGCGCGGCCCCTCGATTCATTCGCGCCGGGCCAGGAAATAGTGCACGTCTCCGGCCGAACCGGTTTTTTCCATGGTCCAGTTGTCGGGCAACAGTCGCGGCCGCACTTCGGTCTCGGCTTCGAGATAAATCAGCGCGGGCTGGTCAAGCAGGCCGCTGCGCTCGAGCGTCTCGCAGGCCTGGGGTAACAGTCCGCCGGCAAAAGGCGGGTCCAGAAACACGAGTCCGATGCTGGCCGGAGGCTGTCGGGTCTGGCGCAGCCAGTCCCAGGCCGATGTGTGATGGACTTCGGCGTTTACCGCTTGCAGGATCTTCGCGTTCTCCGTCAGCGCCCGGCACGCCGCGGCGTTGCGCTCGACCAGGATCACCCGGCCCGCTCCCCGGGACAGGGCTTCGAATCCGAGGGCGCCGCTGCCGGCGAAAAGATCCAGGCAGGTTTTGCCTTCGACTTCTTCCTGCAGCCAGTTGAAAAGAGTTTCGCGAATCCGGTTCGGGGTCGGGCGCAGACCGTCCATATCCGGAAAGTGCAGCAGTCGGCGGCGCAGGTCGCCGCCGATGATGCGTACGGCGCTTTTTCCTTTCTTTTGGCCTGTTTGTGCCATTCCAGTCAATCCTTTTGAGAAATTCCGTATCGTGCCCGTCCGCGGGCGACGCATGCGTCGCCCCTACATGCCGATCAGTACCATGAACAGCCAAACAGTGCCTCGAACGATTGTAGGGGCGAGGCATGCCTCGCCCGCGTTTGGAGGCGTCTCCGCGCTTTGGCGTGATAGCATAGCCCGCCGCCAAATTCGAGAACATTTCATGCTCAAGTTCGGTAAATCTTCCCGTTCCGGGAACGAAGAGCCCGGATCAGACCTTGAGCGCTCCGGGTTGTTCTCGCGTCTCAGGCAAGGTCTGAGCAAGACCGGCGCGCGGCTGCGCGAAAGCATGACGGGGCTGGTTGCCGGGCACGGCCGGATCGATGCCGAACTGCTCGACGACATCGAAACCAGGCTGCTGTCCGCGGATGTGGGACTCGAAGCCACCGACCAGGTGATCGCCGGACTGCGCAAGAAACTCGACCGCCGCCAGTTGTCCGATCCGGAAGCATTCGTCGCCGCGCTCAAGGATGAACTGACCGGCATCCTGCTGCCTTGCGAGAAGCCTTTGCAGGTGACATCGCAGGGCCGGCCGTTCGTCATACTCATGGTCGGCGTCAACGGCGCCGGCAAGACCACTACCATCGGCAAACTGGCGCGCCGGTTGCGCGACGACGGGCAGTCGGTAATGCTGGCCGCGGGCGACACCTTTCGCGCCGCCGCCGTCGAGCAGTTGCAAGCCTGGGGCGAACGCAACGACGTGCCGGTCGTCTCCCAGGCAGCCGGCGCCGACAGCGCGGCGGTAATCTTCGACGCCTGGCAATCGGCCCGGGCAAAGGGAATCGACGTACTGATCGCCGACACCGCCGGCCGCCTGCACACCCGGGACAATCTCATGCGCGAACTGGAGAAAATCGTGCGTGTATTGCGCAAACAGGACGAGGGCGTACCCGATGAAATCCTGCTGGTGCTCGATGCGACCACCGGCCAGAACGCAGTGAATCAGGCGGAAAGTTTTCACCGGAGCACTTCCCTGACCGGCATCGTGCTGACCAAGCTCGACGGCACCGCAAAGGGCGGTGTTGTATTCGCCATCGCCAGGCGTTTCGGAATTCCCTTGCGTTTCATCGGCATCGGCGAACAGGCGGGCGACCTGCGGCCTTTCGCCGCGCGCGAATTCGTCGAAGCACTGTTCAGCGATTGAATACGCGAAAATTTTGCCGTACGGAACTTGAATTCTTCTGCCTTGTCCATATAACTGTCTACAAGGAGACTGACGAAAGCACCGATATTTGCTAGAATTCAAACGTATTCAGATTGATTTACGGAATACATAAAAGACTGCAAGGTCTTGACAATATTGCGAAAAAACCGGATGATCCGCAGTTGTTCGCAAAGCGGGCAAGGAAGGAAAAGGGGTAACAAAGTGAGCGGTAGCGTCTCTACAGCAATGCAAACAGTCTGGCCAGCCAGTCCTGGACGGGATCTGACTGCCTACATTGCAAGCGTGAACAATATCGCGGTGCTGACTCCCGAGCACGAACTCGATCTCGCCCGCGATTACTTCTACGAAGACAACGTGGAATCCGCGCGCCAACTCGTACTCGCGCATCTGCGATTCGTCGTGCATATCGCCAGAACCTATTCCGGCTATGGTCTGTCCCAGGCCGACCTGATCCAGGAAGGCAATGTGGGCCTGATGAAGGCCGTAAAGCGCTTCGATCCGAACGTGGGCGTACGACTGGTGTCATTCGCCGTGCACTGGATTCGTGCGGAAATGCACGAGTTCATCTTGCGCAACTGGCGCATCGTCAAGATCGCCACCACCAAGGCGCAACGCAAGTTGTTCTTCAATCTGCGCTCCGCCAAGAAGCAACTCGGCTGGCTCAACAACGAGGAGACCGTGGCGCTGGCCGACGATCTCGGTGTCGACGCCAAGGTGGTCAGGCAGATGGAAGGGCGCATGAGCGCCTACGACAGGCCGTTCGACGCCGATCCGGAAAGTTCCGACGACAATGATTTCCGGGCGCCGGCGAACTACCTCGAAGACAAGGGCGCCGACCCCGCGATTCAACTGGAAGAATCCGAGTGGGAGGAAGTCTCCAGCGCATCCTTGCACCAGGCCATGACGCAACTCGACGAGCGCAGCCGGGACATTCTGCAAAAACGCTGGTTCTTCGAAGACGCCAAGGCGACCTTGCACGAACTTGCCGACGAATACGGCATATCCGCCGAGCGGGTGCGGCAGATCGAAAAAGACGCCATGAACAAGATCAAGGCGCGAATGTCGGCCTGACCTCTCCCCTGCCGGGGCGAACCATGAGCAAAATCTTTCTGTTACTTGCCGCCGGCAACGGGTTTCTCGTGGTCGCGCTCGGCGCTTTCGGCGCCCATGGACTGAGCGCCAGACTTTCCGCGGAAATGATGGCTACCTATCAGACTGCGGTGCAATACCATTTCTATCATTCCCTCGCCTTGCTCGGCGTCGCCTTGCTGAGCCTGCAATTCCCGGCCGCGACCTTGCCAAGAGCGAGCGGTTACCTGTTCCTGGCAGGCATTGTGCTATTCTCCGGCAGCTTGTACCTGCTGGCGCTGACCGGCGTTCGCTGGCTCGGAGCCGTCACGCCGATCGGCGGACTCGGATTCCTCGCCGGCTGGCTCTGCCTCTGCATTTTTGCGCTTGGCCGACAATTTTGAGTCGGCGAATCTGAAAGGCCTCGCATGGAATTGATAGTCAACGGAGAACCCAGGGTCCTGCCGGAACCGATTTCCGTGGCGGATCTTGTCAGCGAACTCGGTGTTACCGGCCGCAGAATCGCCCTGGAACGTAACGGTGAAATCGTGCCTCGCGGCGAATTCGCCACAACCATGCTGGCGTCTGGTGATAAACTGGAAATCGTGCAGGCGATCGGAGGGGGCTGACATAAACATCATGACCCAGGCCGCGGAAGACCCCTTGCTGATAGCGGGCAGGAGCTACCGTTCCCGGCTCATCATCGGCAGTGGCAAGTACCGGGATTTCAATGAGAACCGGGCTGCTCTCGATGCCAGCGGCGCCGAGATCATCACCGTCGCCATCCGGCGCGTCAATCTCGGACAGAATCCCGGCGAGCCCAGCCTGCTCGACATCATCTCGCCCGATGAGTTCACCATACTCCCCAACACCGCGGGCTGCTACAACGCCGGGGAAGCCGTTCGCACATGCAAGATGGCGCGGGAGTTGCTCGACGGTCACAAGCTCGTCAAGCTCGAAGTTCTAGGCGACAAAAAAACCTTGTTCCCCAATGTCACCGAAACCCTGAAAGCCGCGGAAACGCTGGTCAAGGACGGTTTCGACGTGATGGTCTACACCAGCGACGATCCACTCGTGGCCAGGGAACTGGAAGAGATCGGCTGCGTGTCGGTGATGCCTCTCGGCGCCCCCATCGGATCCGGGCTCGGCATCCGCAATCCCTATAACATCCGCATGATTCTCGAAAACGCCACTACGCCGATCATCGTCGATGCCGGAGTGGGAACTGCGTCCGATGCGAGCATCGCCATGGAACTCGGTTGCGCCGGCGTGCTGATGAACACCGCCATCGCCGAAGCAAAAAAACCGGTGCTGATGGCCTCGGCGATGAAAAAGGCGGTTGCCGCGGGCCGCGAAGCCTTTCTCGCCGGGCGCATGCCGCGCAGGCTGTACGCCAGCGCCTCCTCCCCCGAAACCGGAACTTTCTTTCCTCCTCTGTGACCGCCACACCGGAAATTCCGGCGCGAAGGCCGGTTCGCAGTTACGTAATCCGCTCCGGACGCCTGACGGGTGGCCAGCGCCGCGCGATTGAACAACATTCCCGACGATTTGTCATCGAATTCGAATCGAAGCCGTTCGATGTGCGCCGGATGTTCGCTCTCGAGCAGCCGTTGACGGTTGAGATCGGCTTCGGTTCGGGCGAGTCGCTGCTGCAAATGGCGCGCGGGCAGCCGCAAGTCAATTTTCTCGGCATCGACGTCTACCAGCCCGGCATCGGCCGCCTGTTGCAAGGCATCGTTGAGCATGGTCTGGAAAACGTGCGGCTGATCCGCCACGATGCGGTGGAAGTCTTCGCCGAAAACATTGCCGACGAAACACTTGACCGCGTACTCATGCTTTTCCCCGACCCATGGCCGCGCAAGCGCCACCACAAGCGCCGGCTCGTGCAGGAGGAATTCATGCGGCTGGTGCTGCGCCGGCTCAAACCGGGCGGCGAGGTACACCTGGCAACCGACTGGCCGCCCTATCTTGAATTCATGATGGAAGTCATGGAAGGCATCTCCGGCTACAGTAACCGCTTCGGCGCCAACGGCTGCTGGGAGAAACCGGAGCGTCCATTGACCCGGTTCGAAATGCGGGGCAGGCGGCTCGGCCACGAAGTGCGCGACTTGTTGTATCAAAAAACCGGACCAACGCAGGGGTGACGCATGCGTCGCCCGCAAACGCCATGAAGAAACCCCCAAGGGACAATCTATACGCCGGCGACATGATGCCGGGCGATTTTGTCTTCGACGAAAAAGTGGCCGCGGTGTTCGAGGACATGATTCATCGCTCGGTTCCCGGCTATACCACGATCATCGCGATGACCGCCCGCCTGGCGGAGAAGTGTTTTCAGCCCGGAAGCCGCATCTACGATCTCGGCTGCAGCCTCGGCGCCGCCAGCCTCGCCATTGCCAGCCGGATGCGGGACCGTCCCTGCGAGATCGTCGCCGTGGACAATTCCCGTCCCATGCTCGACGGGCTCGAAGAGCGGCTCGCGGCGCTCGGCGGCGGCCCGGTGGAATGCCGGCACGAGGACATCCGCGAATGCATCGTCGAAAACGCCTCCGTGGTCATTCTGAATTTCACTTTGCAGTTCATCTCGCCGGCGGACCGGGACCGGCTCCTGCGGCGGATTCACGACGGCATGGCTGCCGGCGGCATATTGATCCTGTCGGAAAAGATCGTCCTGGGCGATCCGCGCCTGAATGAGCTTTACATCGAGATGTACCATCAGTTCAAACAGGACATGGGGTATAGCGAGATGGAAATCAGCCGCAAGCGCGCGGCGCTGGAGCGTGTGCTGCTGCCGGAAACCCTGGCGGCGCACAAGGCGCGTCTTGCCAGGGCCGGGTTCGAATCGGTGGAACAATGGTTCCAGTGCTTCAATTTCGCTTCCATGGTGGCTTGCAAGCGGGACGGCCGATGAATTTCGCGCCCCTGCTTGCGCAATTGGGCGGCACTACCCTTTTTTCCCTGGAAGATTCCCTTTCCGGACAAAGCCTGAGCCGAATCCGTCACGGGGACATTCGCCGCCGCCTGGAACAAATCGGGCAGTTGCCGCAAATATCCCCTTCCCTGACTGACTTTGAAGGGAAAGTGCTCATCGGCGGCCCTGCCGACTGCGACGAGGAAACACGACGACGGTTGCGCAACCGGTTGCTGGATTTCCTGCCTTGGCGCAAGGGCCCCTTCGAGATTTTCGGCATCGATCTCGACGCTGAATGGCGCGCGGACATGAAATGGGCGCGGCTCGACGGGCGAATCGCTCCGCTTGCAGGGCGAAAGGTGCTCGACGTCGGCTGCGGCAACGGCTACTACTGCTTTCGCATGCTCGGCCGGCAGGCCGGCCAGGTCATCGGGCTCGAGCCGCATATTCCCTATGCCATGCAATTCTGGGCGCTGAAATCCTTCGTTCCGGATGCAAACTGCTGGGTGCTGCCCATGGCGCTGGAAGATTTCCCCGGGCGCAGCGGCTATTTCGACACGGCTTTTTCCATGGGTGTGCTTTATCACGTGCGCTCGCCGCTCGACCATCTCGCACTGCTGCACGATTGCCTGCGCCCCGGCGGCGAACTCGTGCTGGAGACGCTTTTCGTCGAGGGGGGCGAAGGCTACAGCCTCACGCCGAAGGACCGTTATGCGCAGATGCGCAACGTCTGGTTCATTCCGTCGATCGCGACGCTGGAACTCTGGCTGAAACGTTGCGGATTCGCAGACTGGCAAATACTGGACCGAAGCTTTACGACTTCGGCTGAGCAGCGCGGCACCGAATGGATGCCTTTCGAGTCGCTGGCGAACTCGCTGGACAAGGAAGATCAGACAAGGACGATCGAAGGCTATCCCGCCCCGGCGCGCGTGATGCTCACCGCCCGGCGGTCGAACTGATCAAGGCTACTTGATCTTGGATTCCTTGTAGATGACGTGCTTGCGCACGACCGGATCGAACTTGCGGATTTCGATCTTGTCTGGAGTGGTGCGCTTGTTCTTGTCGGTGGTGTAGTAGTGGCCCGTGCCGGCGCTGGAAACCAGTTTGATTTTCTCTCTCATACCCGAATCCCCCGCCCGCGAATTTCGGCCAGCACCTTGTCGATGCCGTTCTTGTCGATGATGCGCATACCCTTGGTGGAAATACGCAACTTGACGAAGCGCTTTTCCGATTCCACCCAGAAGCGATGGCTCTGGATGTTCGGCAAAAAGCGCCGCTTGGTCTTGTTCTGCGCGTGGGAAACATTGTTGCCCACCGCCGGCCGTTTGCCGGTAACCATGCACACCCGCGCCATCTCGTTGACCTCAATTGAAGCCGGCCCCGCAGCCAGCCATTTCGAAGAGGCGCGATTTATACCAGAACACCCCCTTCAGGGCAAGTTGAAGACACTCAGGAAGGATTGGCCGGCTCGCCCTCGGGGCGCGGAATGGGCTCACCGACTTCCCTGGCCGTTTCTATCCACAATTTCATGGCTTCCGCGATCTGGCCAACCGCGGTTTCCGGGTCTTCGCCATGAGCCATACAGCCGGGCAACTCGGGAACCCTGGCGATGAAGGCATGATCCTCATCGCTCCAGCGGAGATTGATTCCATACTTAAGCATCGCTTTTTCCTTTTACAAGACCGTATCTGGAAATTATGTTCCGTACTTGTCTAACTTGATAAGGTTTAGCTTTTCCACCGTCTCTTTGCAAGTTTATGAGCAAATCGATTTCTGTCTTGCTAAACAGGTGGTGGCTACCGCGAATCCGTTCCTTGAAGCCAAGGTATTTCAGGGACATTCGAAGATCGTCAAAGCGAATATTCGTTGCCGAACGGCTGTGAAGCAATTTGAGCAGAATCCATTTCTGCCGATCCATGGCCGGGAACTCCAGTAGCTTACATCAGGCCTCTTTCGGCCAGGGAGACGACCTGGGAACTGCCGACGATGAGGTGGTCGAGGACGCGGACGTCGATGGTTTCGAGCGCGACGCGCAATTTTCGCGTGATGGCGATGTCGGCCTGGCTCGGTTCGGCGATTCCGGAAGGATGGTTGTGGGCCAGGATCACCGCGGCGGCGTTGTAGGTCAGGCAACGTTCGACGACTTCCCGCGGATAGACGGCGGCGCCGTCGATGGTGCCCTGGAACAGCTCGTCGAGCCGCAGGATGTGATGCTGGTTGGTCAGGAAGATGCAACTGAAGATCTCGCTCTTGCAATAGCGGAAGCGGGCGCGCAGGTATTCCCTGGTGGCCTGGGAACTGCTCAGCACGTCGCGATTCTGCACTTGGGCGTATAACTGGCGGTGGCCGAGTTCGCGCATCGAGGCCAGGCTCGCGGCCTTGGCCGGGCCGATGCCCGGCACGCGGGAGATCTGCCTGAAATCGGTCGAAAGCAGGCCCGCAAGTCCGTCGAATCGCTGCAACAGATCCCGCGCCAGATCGAGCGCCGACTTGCGGTTCCCGCCGCTGCCGAGCAGCAGCGCCACCAATTCGGCGTCGCTGAGATTCTTGGCCCCCACTTCGAACAGTTTTTCCCGCGGCCGTTCGAGCAACGGCCAGTTCTTGATTGTCATCGCATCTCTCCGGTTCGGAAATCAGCGTAGTCGGGTTTTCACGGATGGCCCTGTTTTTTGGCAAAAAATCGATTTCGGGATAAATCGATGCGGGCAAAACCAACGCGGGCAAATTGCTTCGGGAAGGGCTTGCTGCTAGTCTAGCCGTCCTTTCTTTCCACACCTCTGGAAAGCCGCGCCCGGATATGCCGACGCTAACCAACAAGCGCATTCTGCTGGGCATTACCGGTGGAATCGCCGCGTACAAGTGCGCTGAACTGTCCCGTTTGTTCACGAGGGCAGGGGCCGAGGTGCGCGTTGTCATGACTCGCGCGGCGCAGGAATTCGTTACCCCGCTGACCATGCAGGCCCTGACCGGCAATCGGGTGCATCTGGACCTGCTCGATTCCGAAGCCGAGGCGGCCATGGGCCACATCGAACTCGCGCGCTGGGCCGATCTCGTGCTGGTGGCGCCGGCGAGCGCCGATTTTCTCGCCCGCATCACTCATGGTCGAGCCAACGATCTGCTTTCCACGCTGATTCTGGCGACTCCGGCGCCGATCGCTCTGGCGCCGGCAATGAACCAGGGCATGTGGTCGGATCCGGGCACCCAGCAGAATCTGGCCGAAGTGCGCCGCCGCGGCTATTGCCTGTTCGGGCCGGACGAAGGCGATCAGGCCTGTGGCGACGTGGGGCCGGGGCGAATGGTCGAGCCCGCCGAACTGCTTGCGGGCTGCGCGGAATTGTTCAGCGGGGAACCGCTGGCGGGAAGACATCTGCTCATTACCGGAGGCCCGACCCGCGAAGCGATCGACCCGGTGCGATTCCTGAGCAATCACAGCTCCGGCAAAATGGCCTACGCCCTGGCAGCCGAGGCCGTGGCCGCCGGCGCCCGGGTAACCTTGATCAGCGGTCCGGTAGCCCTGCCCACTCCGGACCGGGTAACCCGAATCGACGTGGTCGGCGCCGAGGAAATGTTCTCCGCGACCATGGAGCGTATCGCGGACGTCGACGCGTTCATCGGCGTGGCGGCAGTGGCCGACTACCGCCCGGCGAATCGGACGGTCGAGAAAATCAAGAAAGACAAGGCAAGCATGAAAATCGATCTCCTGCGCAATCCGGACATCATCAGCGAAGTCGCCGGTCTGAATCCCCGTCCGCTGGTCGTCGGGTTCGCCGCCGAAACCGGCGATGTGCTTGCGAATGGCCGGGAAAAGCTCGAACGCAAGCGGCTCGACCTGCTGTTCGCCAACAATGCCACTGAAACCTTCAACAGCGACGAAGTGGCAGCGACCGCTATCAGCGCGGAAGGCGAAATTGAAATTCCCCGCGCCCGCAAGGAAGCCGTGGCGAGGAAAATGCTGGGAATGATCGCCGAACGTTTGTCCGCGGCCGCGGATACCGCAAGCTGAAGCAGCCCGGAACATGAGTATGCGGCCGGCAGCAATGGCGCCTGTTCCAGCGGAAATTTTTCGCGCCTACGATATTCGCGGCATAGCCGGAGAACAGTTGAGCAGCGAGCTGGTGCGGCGTATCGGCCAGGCGCTGGGCAGCGAAGCGCTTGCGCTTGGCATCGACTCGCTGCTCGCCGCGCGGGACGGCCGGCTGTCAAGCCCGGAACTGTTCGAGGCGCTAGGCGACGGCATACGCGCATCCGGCTGCAATGTCGTCAATCTCGGCATCGTGCCGACTCCGTTGTTGTATTTCGCTACTTGCACAAGCCCCTTCGACTCCGGCGTCATGATGACGGCCAGCCACAACCCGTCCGATTACAACGGCTTGAAGCCGGTGTTCAACCGCACCAGCCTGAGCGCCGATCAGATTCAGCGGGTCCGCCTGCGCATTGAGCAAGGTCGGTACTCCCATGGCGCCGGGCGCACGAGCGACCTGCGCGTGCTGGAGGAATATCTGTCCGCCATCGCTGCCGATGTGCGTCTCCAACGTCCGCTGAAAGTCGTTATCGATTGTGCGAACGCGGTTCCGGCCGTGGTCGCTCCGGCCCTGTTCGAACGTCTCGGCTGCGAAGTCGTGGCGATGTACACGGAACTCGACGGCAACTTTCCCAACCACCATCCCGACCCCACGGTAAGCGAAAACCTGGCGGAACTGTCTCGCACTGTCGTGGCGTGCAAGGCAGATCTGGGCATCGCCTTCGACGGAGACGGCGACCGCCTCGGCCTCGTCGATGAAACCGGAGCCATCGTCGAAGCCGAATCCATCCTGCAGTTGCTGGCGGAAGACATCGTGCCGCGCTACACCAAGCCCAACATCGTTTACGACGTCAAATGCAGCACCCGCCTGCCGCGGCGAATCAGGGAACTCGGCGGCGAGCCTTGCATGCGCCGCTCCGGACATTCCTTCATGAAACTCGCCATGCGCGAGACCAATGCTCCCCTGGGCGGCGAGCTTTCGGCGCATATCTTCATCAAGGATCGCTGGTACGGATTCGATGACGGCGCCTATGCCGCCGCCCGGGTCGCCGAACTGCTCGCGGCCAGGGCCGAGCCGGCGAGCGTTGCGCTCGGCGTGAGCCGCGAGGGATGCAGAACGGAGGAATTGCGCCTGCCCGTGCCGGAAGCGCGCAAGTTTTCGCTGATGGAAACAATCACCGAAGTGGCGGACTTCAAACAGGCGGAAATTATCAAAATCGACGGGCTGCGCGTAGAATACGCCGACGGCTGGGGCCTGGTACGGGCCTCGAACACCACGCCGGCCCTGCTTTGCCGCTTCGAAGCGGACTCGCGGGAAAGGCTGGATGCGATTCAGGCGGAGTTCCGGGATTTGATCCTGCGCGTCGACGATTCGCTGCAACCGCCATTTTGACTGCCAACCGTTTACGGAAATTCGCGCCATGTCGCTGAGCGTCAGCAGAGCCCGCACCATCGCCAGAATTCTGACCGAGTCGCTTCCCTATATTCGGAAGTTCGCGGGCAATACGGTAGTGGTGAAATACGGCGGCAACGCCATGGTCGACGAATCTCTCAAGCAGAGTTTCGCGACCGATGTCGTGCTCATGAAATTGGTCGGTATTCATCCGGTCATCGTCCATGGCGGCGGACCCCAGATCGGCAAGCTGCTGAAGCAACTGAATATCGAGTCGCGTTTCGTCGATGGCTTGCGGGTAACCGACAGCCGCACCATGGACGTGGTCGAAATGGTTCTCGGCGGCCAGGTGAACAAGGAAATCGTCAGTCTGCTCAACCGGAATCATGGCAAGGCCGTCGGCATCAGCGGCAAGGACGGCAATCTGATCCGCGCGCGCAGGCTGAAAGCGCGGGCGGGCGCGATCGACAGCGAACTCGTCGACCTCGGCCAGGTGGGAGAAATCGTTTCGATCGACACCCAGGTGCTGGAAATGATGAAGGCCAGCGACTTCATTCCCGTCATCGCGCCGGTCGGCACCGACGAAGACGGCGTCAGTTACAACATCAACGCCGATTCGGTGGCCGGCTCCATCGCCGGTGTGCTTGGCGCGGAAAAACTGATACTGCTGACGAACGTGGCCGGAGTGCAGGACGAGGCGGGCAATGTACTCACCGGGCTCGATGTCAGGCAGGTCGAAGAACTCGCCGGCACGGGCATCCTCAAGGGCGGCATGTTGCCGAAAGTGGAATGCGCGCTCGACGCCTTGCGCTCGGGCGTGCAAAGCGCCCATATCATCGACGGCCGCGTCGAACACGCGCTGCTGCTGGAAATCTTCACCGACGAGGGCGTCGGCACTCTCATCACCGGTTGATTTGAACGGTGTTCAACTGACGCCGTATCGCTCGCGATAGTCCTGCACCGCGTCAACGTGGGAGTGCAGTTCGCTGCCCGGACTGGCGCCGAGGTAGTCGATCACATCCGCAAGGTTCACAACGCTGATCACCCTGGTTGCGAATTCCTCCTCGATTTCGCTGATGGCGGAAGCCGGCCCCTCGCCCCGTTCCTGCCGGTCCATGGCGATCAGGATTCCGGCAAGCTCGGCGCCCTTGCCGCGCACGATGCTCACCGATTCCCGCACCGCGGTGCCGGCGGTTATCACATCGTCGACGAGCAATACCCGCCCGGCGAGATCGGCGCCGACCAGCGAACCGCCTTCGCCGTGGTCCTTCGCTTCCTTGCGATTGAAACAATAGCCCGCGTCCAGGCCGTGATCCCGGTATAGCGCCATGGCGGTGGCCGCCGCCAGCGGGATACCCTTGTATGCCGGACCGAACAGCATTTCGAAGGGTATGCGCGATCGCAGGATTGCCTGCGCGTAGCTGCCGGCCAGGAAAGAGATTCGAGCGCCGGTATTGAACAGGCCGGCATTGAAGAAATAGGGACTGACGCGGCCCGACTTGAGCGTGAAACTGCCGAATCGCAGGATTCCGTGGTCAATGACGAATTCGAGAAACTGGCGCTGGTAATCCTGCATGTGCTGTCCTGTTACTCCGCCAGCGCACGCTGCTGGCATTCGATCAGGCCGGCGATGCCGTTCTCCGCGAAATCCAGCATTTCAGTCAGTTGCGACCGGCTGAATTCGCCTTGCTCGGCGGTGCCTTGCACTTCGATGAGATTACCCGTTTCGGTCATCACCACGTTGAGGTCGGTTTCCGCCGTCGAGTCCTCGCCGTAATCCAGGTCAAGCAATGCAGAATCGTTGCAAAGCCCTACGGAGACCGCGGCCACCAACTGCCTGAGCGGATTGTCGGCAACTAGTTTCTGCGCGACCATGTAATCGAGGGCGTCGGCCAGCGCTACACAGCCTCCTGTTATCGCCGCCGTGCGAGTGCCGCCGTCGGCCTGAATCACGTCGCAGTCGAGCTTGATCGTATTTTCGCCCAGGGTCGGCAAGTCAACCGCCGCCCGCAATGCGCGTCCGATCAGGCGCTGGATTTCGAGGGTTCTGCCGCTCTGGCGCCCCCGCGCCGCTTCCCGGTCCATGCGTTTGCCGGTCGAGCGTGGCAGCATGCCGTACTCGGCCGTGATCCAGCCTTGACCGGAGCCTTGCAGAAAGGAAGGAACGGAAGAAGCCCTCACGCTGGCGTTGCACAGAACCTTCGTGTCGCCGAACTCCACGAGTACCGAACCTTCCGCGTGGCGGGTGTAATTCCGGTTCAGCCTGATTTCGCGCAATTGCCGGGCTGTCCTGCCATCCGTACGCAAGGCTTCGGTCATGGGGTCTTGTTCCTGATTTGAGATTGCGCGCATTATCCCGGAAGCAGCAGGCATTTGCGACCCGGGCCGGCGGAGGTGAATCGAGGCTACGCGCTGCCCGCCAGTGCGCTAGAATTGGCCTGCGCCAGGAGAGACAAGCAATGTTGAGCATGACCGCGTTTTGCCGAAAACAGGCCGAACTGGAACAGGGGACACTGATCTGGGAGATCCGTTCGGTCAATCATCGATATCTGGAAACCTCGATTCGTCTGCCGGAAGCCTTTCGTAATCTGGAGCCCGCCATTCGCAAGACGGTCCGCAGCCGCGCGAAAAGGGGCAAGATCGATTGCACCCTGCGATTCCGGGAATCGGATGCCTTGCCGGGCGAGTTGCATCTGAATTCCCGGATTCTGGAAAATCTCTCTGCGGCAAGCGAGAAGATTCACGATGCTTTCGGCGATTCGCGACTTCCATCGAGCCTTGATATTCTGCGCTGGCCCGGCGTCGTTCAGACTGAAGAAAACGAAAACAGCGATCTGGAACAGGAAGCCGTGTCGTTGTTCAACGGGACACTCGACGAGTTTCTCGCCGGGCGCGCCAGGGAGGGTGAAGAAATCGAAATCGTCGTGCGCGAACGGGTCGCCTCGATTCGGGAAATATTGGCCGAAGTGCGCGCCTCGATGCCGGAGATACTGGCCGGGCAGCGGCAAACATTGCTTGAAAACATCGCGGAGTTGCAGGTCAGCCTCGAACCGGGGAGAGTCGAGCAGGAAGTGGCCTTGCTCGTGAACAAGGCGGATATCGCCGAAGAACTCGATCGACTCGACGCCCATGTCAACGAACTTGAGCGGTTGCTGGGCGCCGGCGAACCGGCGGGCAGGCCCCTCGATTTTCTGATGCAGGAACTGATGCGTGAAGCCAATACCATTTGTTCGAAGTCAGCGGCGATCAAGACGACCCGCAATGCGCTCGATCTGAAAGTGCTGATCGAACAGATCAGGGAGCAGGTACAGAACATTGAATAACAACATCGAACAAGACAGTTCCAGTTCCGGAATTCCGGCGCTGCCTTTCGCGGCGCTCGTCATCGTGGTGCTGGCCGCCCTGGGCATGGTCGTTCGCTATAGCCTTTTCGGCCATCTGAGCCTGGTCTATTGCGTCTTCGCCGTGTTCTTCTCGACCAATCTGCTGATCTGCTTCTGGGAAGTCAGTCTCTACCTCGGGCATGACCGGATCGATCAGCGGGCAGAACATTGGCGCAACCTGCACCGGGAAACCGGGGTTTCACCGGCAATGGCTTTTCTCGGTTCGAAAGTCCCGCCTCGAAATATCCTGTCGCCGGCATTCTGGGTGGATGTCTGGGCGTCCTATTGCCACTACGACGACGCCTACAAGGACCGGGGCTCCTACGCCTTCAACGTGGACGTCGCCAACGGCTTCACGAGCTGGATTCCGACCCTGATCCTGTATGCCGCCTACACGGTGAACTTCCTGCCCGCAGTTGCCGCCGGGATTATCGGGGCGATGCTATTCTGGCAATGGGTCTACAATAGTACGCTCTACTGGTTCAGTTTCCGCGTTGCCGGGCGCCACAACTCGATCCGCCCGTTCGACATGTGGCTGTACGTTTTCAGCCTGAACTTCGTCTGGATCGTGGTACCGATGTTAGGCATTTATGTCTCCGTGCGCCTGATTCTCGATGGCAACTATCAGGTGTTGGGATTCTGACGCTGCAAGCGAGGATGAGGTAAATCATGCGTATCTTGTTGTTCCTGTTGACTAACTTCTCGATATTGCTGTTGATCAGCGTCACTTTTCGTGTGTTCGGCATCGAACGGATGCTGCTTTCGAGCGGCACGGGTCTCGATATGAACGCGTTGCTGGTGTTTTCCGCCGCGTTCGGATTCGGCGGTGCCTTCATTTCACTGGCTTTGTCGAAGTGGATGGCCAAGCGTTCCATGCGCGTGCAGGTCGTCGAGTCGCCATCGAACCAGCAGGAGCGCTGGCTGCTGCAAACCGTCGAGCGCCAGGCGCAACGCGCCGGCATCGGGATGCCGGAAGTGGGGATTTTTCCGTCCGACGTGGTCAACGCCTTTGCCACCGGAATGCGGCGCAACAACGCACTGGTCGCGGTAAGCAGCGGTCTGTTGCGCAAGATGACCCAGGATGAGGCGGAGGCCGTGCTCGCGCACGAAGTCGCCCATGTCGCCAATGGCGACATGGTAACGATGGGATTGCTGCAAGGCGTGTTGAATACCTTCGTGATCTTCCTGTCGCGGGTGATCGGCCACACCGTCGACCGGGTCGTGTTCAAGAACCAGCGGGGATTCGGCATCGGCTATTTCGTCGTTTCCATCGTCGCCCAGATCGTGCTGTCGATTCTCGCGTCGATCATCGTCATGTGGTTCAGCCGCTGGCGCGAATTCCGCGCCGATGCCGGCGGCGCCAATCTGGCGGGTCGGCAGAAGATGATCGCCGCGCTCCAGCGCCTGCAACAGAACCAGGCCGCAGATCTGCCCGGCGAACTCGCCGCCTTCGGTATCAACGGCGGCCGCCCGACCGGCCTGCGGGCGCTGTTCATGTCGCATCCGCCGCTGGAAGACAGAATAGCCGCCTTGCAGAAACCCGGAGTCTTGTAGGATTGGATGCACCATGACGAGCGGCGCGCTTTTCATCGTTACGGCCCCTTCCGGCGCCGGCAAGACCAGCCTGGTCAGGGATCTCGTCAAGGACGACGATTCGCTTTGCATTTCGGTTTCGCACACGACACGGCCGAGACGGGAGGGAGAGCGCGACGGCGTCGACTACTTCTTCGTGGACCGCGAAGAGTTCCAGCGCAAGCTCGCGGAAGAAGCTTTCCTCGAACACGCCGAAGTCTACGGACACTTTTACGGCACCTCGCGCGAATGGGTACAACAGCATCGCGAACAGGGCCTTGACGTGATTCTGGAAATAGACTGGCAGGGTGCGGAACAGGTCCGCAAACTCGACCCGACCGCCTGCTCCATCTTCATCCTGCCCCCATCCGTCGAAACCCTGCGCCGGCGCCTGGAAACCCGTGCCCTGGACGACGAAAAAACCATCGACCGCCGCATGCGCCAGGCCCAGCAGGAAATCGCCCAAGGAGAAAAATCGGATTTCCTGGTAATCAACGACGAATTCGAGAGAGCGTTAGCCGATATCCAGTCCATCATCCGCTCCCGCCGCCTGCGTCGCGAAGAACAACTGAAACGCCACTCCGAGTTGCTGCGGTCAGTCGAATCCACAAACCGTTAACGGTTGATTCGGTTGCTGTAGGGGCGAGGCATGCCTCGCCCGCGAATGGCCCGATATTGTGCAAGATCCGCGGGCGACGCATGCGTCGCCCCTACCGAACCCGCACACTGCAGTGCATTACGGAACGGAATCCAGTAAAATCTCCGGCCCCGCAGATTCCGGACTTCGTTGTACAATGGTCCGGTGAAATCGACAGGAACCGCACATGGCACGTATTACCGTTGAAGATTGCCTGGACAAGGTGGACAACCGATTCGAACTCGTCATGGTCGCCAGCAAGCGCGCCCGGCAGTTGCAGACCGAAGGCAAGGACCCGCTCATTGCCGAAGACAACGACAAGCCCACGGTGCTCGCATTGCGCGAAATCGCCCAGGGACTCGTCGGCCCCGAAATCCTGACGCAAAAGCCGGAATTGAGAATGGAGGAACTCGAGCAGGAGATGGAAATCATGCTGGAGCAGCCCGAACTGGCGGAACCGCCGCCGCCCAAACCCGAAGCAGGGGACTGAACGGGGCAGGAGGCGCATATTGACAGCCCTTCAGACTGAAAACATCGACACGCTGGCGGAGAGTCTGTCGGGCTATCTTGCAAGACAGCAGATCAACCAGGTGCGGCGCGCCTATTACTATGCCGAACAGGCCCACGAGGGCCAGCTCCGACGCACCGGCGACCCGTATATCACACACCCGCTCCAGGTAGCCGGCATCCTCAGCAAGATGCACATGGACCATCAGTCGTTGATGGCGGCCATGTTGCACGACGTCATCGAAGACACCGGCATTACCAAGACCGCGATCAAGTCACAGTTCGGCAATACCGTGGCGGAAATGGTCGACGGCGTCAGCAAACTGAGTCAGATCAAGTTTCGCTCCCAGGCCGAAGCCCAGGCCGAGAATTTCCAGAAGATGGCGCTCGCGATGTCGCGCGACCTGCGCATCATCATGGTCAAGCTCGCGGACCGCCTGCACAACATGCGCACGATCAAGGTGCTGCCGCCGGACAAGCGCCGCAGGATCGCGCGGGAGACGCTGGAAATCTACGCGCCTATCGCCAACCGCCTCGGCATGAACGACATGCGGATCGAGTTCGAAGAACTCTCCTTCGAAGCGATTTACCCCCTGCGCTACCGCCGCATCGGCGCCGCGGTGCGCAAAGTCCGGGGCAATCGAAAGGAAGTCGTGACCAAGCTGCAGACTTCCCTGGAAGCCTGCCTCGAACGCGAGGGACTGCCGGGCAGGACCATTGGCCGGGAAAAGCATCTTTACAGCATTTACGACAAGATGCGCAGCAAGCGGAAGTCCTTTTCCGAGATCATGGACGTCTACGCCTTCCGCATCGTCGTCGACCGGGTCGACACCTGTTATCGCGTACTCGGCGCCATTCACAGCCTGTACAAGCCGGTGCCGGGCCGATTCAAGGACTATATCGCCATCCCCAAGGCCAACGGCTATCAGTCCCTGCATACCACACTGTTCGGCATGCACGGCCTGCCTATCGAAATCCAGATTCGCACCGAGGAAATGGAAGCCATGGCCAATAACGGCATTGCCGCCCATTGGCTGTACAAGTCGAGTGAGGATATTCCGAGCAATGCCCACATCCGGGCGCGGGAGTGGGTCAACGGCCTGCTGGAAATGCAGCAGCACGCCGGCAACTCGCTGGAATTCATCGAGAACGTCAAGATCGACCTGTTTCCCGATGAAATCTACGTGTTCACGCCGAAGGGAGAGATTTTCGAACTGCCGGCCGGCTCCACTCCCGTGGACTTCGCCTACGCGATTCATACCGATGTCGGCAGCACCTGCGTAGCCTGCCGCATATCGCGCCGGCTCGCGCCGCTGAGCGAACCTCTGCAAAGCGGCCAGACCGTGGAGATCATCACCGCTCCGGGCCACAAGCCGAATCCCGCCTGGCTCAGTTTCGTCGCCACCGCCAAGGCGCGCACGAGCATCCGCCATTTCCTCAAGAGCCAGAAGCGGTCCGAGTCCGTCGCTCTCGGCCGCCGTCTGTTGACCAAGGCGCTGGCCAGTTTCGGCGCCAGCCTGAATTCGATATCGGGCGAAGCCGTCACCACCTTGCTCGAACAGTTGCGGCTCGAATCGAGGAACAAATTGTTCGAGGAAATCGGTCTCGGCAATCGCATGTCCCATGGCATGGCCCAGCGCCTGGTCGCCCTGAACGAAAACCCCACCGGCGACGAAGTGCTCGGCAATCTGCTCGTGCGCGAAGCGGAGAGTTCGGTGATGAACTACGCCCGCTGCTGCAACCCGATTCCCGGCGACCGCATTACCGGCTATATCAGCGCGGAGCGCGGCCTCGTCATTCATACCGACGACTGCAACAACGTCGCCGAACTGCGGGCCAACCCGGAGAAGTGGGTCGAAGTGAACTGGGATCCGGAAATCCAGGGCGAGTTTGCTGTTGAAGTCAAGGTAGAGCTTGAACATCAGCGCGGCATCATCGCCACCCTGGCCACTGCCATCACCGGCGCGGAAGCGAATATCGAGAAAATCAGCACGGTCGAGCGCGACGCCCATTTCAGCATCGTCAATCTGCTGATCAATGTGAAAAACCGCGTGCATCTGGCGCGGGTCATGCGCAAGATCCGCATGATCAAGGCGGTAACCCGGGTGACCAGGGTCAAGGCCCGCAAGACTCGCCGGCCTACCGGGCGCGCCGATTCCGTTACTCATTAGGCCGCGGCGGGTTGGCCCGCGCGCACAACGGGGAAAATTCCATGCCCGAATCGCAAGTCATTCAAACCGAAAAAGCGCCCCGGGCGATTGGCCCGTATTCCCAGGCCGTGCGCTCGGGTGCGCTCGTGTTTCTCTCCGGCCAGGTACCGCTCGACCCGGAGACCATGCGGCTGGTCGAGGGTGGCATCGAGGAACAGGCGGAGCAGGTTTTCGACAATCTGGCCGCGGTCGCCGCGGCGGCGGAGTCGAATCTCGGCCGGGCGCTGCGAATGACGATCTATCTCACCGATCTCGGCAACTTCAAGACTGTCAACGAAATCATGGCGCGGCGCCTCGATGCGCCATATCCGGCCCGTGTCACCATCGGAGTCGCCGCGTTGCCGGCGAATGCGATGATCGAGATCGACGCGATTCTGAGCGATTGAAGCTGCCGTATCCGTTCAGATGACCGGCCCGCCGCTGGACCAGATTCCCATTGAGCGCCTTACCGGCGTCGGCCCGAAGTTGAAGGCGCGGCTGAAGGACCTCGGCATCGAAAGCGTCCAGGATCTGCTGTTCCATCTACCGTACCGTTACGAGGACCGAACGCGCATTACTCCCATCGGGCAGGCTTTCTTCGGCGATTGCGTCCAGGTGCAGGGCGAGATCGTCGACAGCGGCGTGCAGTTCGGCCGCCGCCGCAGTTTGCGCTGCGTGGTCCGGGACGATACCGGCTTGCTCAGTGTTCGCTTCTTTCATTTCAACGCCATTCAACAGACCCGGCTCGCCTCCGGCAAAACGATTCGTTGTTATGGCGAAGTGCGCTACGGCCGCGGCGGAATCGAGATGTATCACCCCGAGTATCGCATCCTGTCCGGCGAAGCCGCAGCCGACGCGGTTCCCGACTCACTGACTCCCGTCTATCCCACGACCGAGGGCATTCACCAGAACCGCATTCGCAAACTCGTGCAGCAGGCCCTGCAAATGCTGGCCCGCACGGAAAAACTGCCGGAACTGCTGCCGGCGCGTTTCCTGCGTGATTTCGGCGGGATTGACCTTGCCGAATCGGTGCGCCGGTTGCATGAACCGCCACCGGATCTGCAACTCGACCTGGCGGGACGAACCGACAACAGTCCGGCGCGCCGCCGGCTGGCATTCGAGGAACTGCTCGCCCACCGGCTCTGCATGCGCCGCCTGAAACTCGACGCTTCGGCCTTGCAATCGCCGCGCCTCGGTGGCCGTCAGGCGCTGCTCAAGCGATTCGTGGATTCGCTTCCCTTCAAGCTGACCGAAGCGCAGCGCAAGGTCTATCGGGAAATTCGCGAGGATCTCGCAAGCCAGGCGCCGATGATGCGCCTGGTACAAGGCGATGTGGGCTCGGGCAAGACCGTGGTCGCCGCCCTGGCGGCGCTGCACGCCATCGAATCGGGCTTCCAGGTCTGCCTCATGGCGCCGACGGAAATACTCGCCGAACAGCATCTGGATACTTTTTGGCAATGGTTCGAAGCTTTGCACGTGAGGGTCGGATGGCTCTCGGGCAAGACCCGGGCCAAGGCGCGAAAACAGGTGCTGGAAGAACTCGCTGCAGGCGAATGCGATTTGCTGATCGGAACCCATGCGGTGTTCCAGGAAGCGGTCCGTTATCAGCGGCTCGGGCTGATCATCGTCGATGAACAGCACAGGTTCGGCGTACATCAGCGGCTCGCATTGCGCGAAAAGGCCGGCAGCGGCCAGATGCGCCCGCACCAACTGGTCATGACCGCGACGCCCATTCCGAGGACGCTGGCGATGAGCGCCTATGCGGACCTCGATTGTTCGGTAATCGATGAATTGCCGCCCGGCCGCAGTCCCGTCAACACCGCCATGTCTTCGAACCAGCGACGCGACGTTGTGGTAGAGCGCATCGCATCGGCCTGCGCCGGCGGCCGCCAGGCCTACTGGGTGTGCACCCTGATCGACGACTCCGAAACCTTGCAGGCCCAGGCGGCGGAAGCCACCGCCGAACAACTCGGCAAGGCGCTGCCGGGAATCAGCGTCGGGCTCGTTCATGGCAGACTGAAGCCGGCGGAAAAGGCCGAAGTCATGGAAAGGTTCAAGAACGGCGAAATCCAGTTGCTCGTGGCGACCACGGTGATCGAAGTCGGCGTCGACGTGGCCAATGCCAGCCTGATGGTGATCGAGAATCCGGAACGCCTGGGGCTGGCGCAATTGCATCAATTGCGCGGCCGGGTCGGCAGGGGCGCGACGCAAAGTCATTGCCTGCTGTTGTATCAGCCGCCGCTGTCCGAACTGAGCCGGGAACGCCTGCGCATCATTCGCGAAAGCAACGACGGATTTCTCATCGCCGAGGAAGATTTGCGCCTGCGCGGGCCCGGTCAATTGCTGGGCACCCGGCAGACGGGCCTGATGAGCTTCAAGGTGGCGGACATCAGCCGCGACAGTGACATGCTCGAGCAGGTGCGCGATATTTGCGATGAACTGCTGACCAGCCATCCCGCGGTGGCGGAACCGCTGATCCGCCGCTGGCTCGGCGAAAGCAGCCATTACGCAGATGTCTGAGCGATGAAACGATTTATCGAACGATCGCGCCGGAAACTCTCCCGAAACCTTGCCCTTTTGCTGGAAGAAAGACCCGAGCTGCGGGAAAAGGCGATCGCCTACTTTTACCTGACGCGCCTGCACCGCCCCGTGGGAATCTATTTGCTTTTATGGCCGACGCTCGGCGCCTTGTGGTTAGCCTCGATGGGTGTCCCATCCTTCGGACTGCTGTTCATATTCATCTCCGGCACGGTCGTCATGCGTTCCGCCGGCTGCTGCATCAACGACTTTGCCGATTATCACATCGACGGCGAAGTGCTGCGCACCCGCGAGAGGCCGCTGGCGACCGGGCAGCTCGACCGCCGGGACGCGTTGTACGGATTCATCGCGCTTTCCCTGGTCGGCTTCATACTGGTGCTGTTCACCAATCTGCCGACGATCTTGCTGGCGATTGCCGCCGTGCCGATCATCGTCCTGTACCCCTTCTTCAAGCGCGTAACGCATATGCCCCAGGTTGTGCTGGGCGTGGCCTTTTCCTGGGGCATTCTGATGGCCTTCACCGCACAGGCCGGTAGCCTGCCGGCTTCGGCCGGGCTGCTGTTTCTCGCCAACTGCCTGTGGACCATCGTCTACGACACGCAATACGCCATGGTCGACCGGGAATACGACCGGCGAATCGGCATGAAATCCACGGCGATCCTGTTCGGTGACGCGGACAACATGATGGTCGGCCTGTTGCAGGTCATGTTCATAGCCGCAATGTGGCTGGCGGGGCGGCAGTTCGACCTGGGTCTGCCGTATTACCTGTCCCTGGTCTGCGCCAGCCTGCTGTTCGCCTGGCAGCAGATCCTGACCAGCGACCGCCAGCCCGAGGCCTGCTTCAAGGCTTTCGTCAACAATCAATGGGTAGGGGCGCTGATCTTTCTCGGCATCGCAATTGCCTGAAGCGGAAAAGTGCGCGGAATCGGGCATTTGTGAAGTCGTGTAGAATGTCCGCTTCCCGAATCGGGCCAGCCGATTGAACCTGCGGTATTTCCCGTATGAACCCGGAACGAACCAAGGCAACGATCTTTGATGTCGCCCGGCAAGCCGGCGTTTCCATCAAGACCGTGTCGCGCGTTGTGAACAATGAGCCCAACGTGCGCCAGCGAACCCGGGAAAAGGTGCTGCGCTCGGTGCGGGAACTTCGTTATCAGCCCAACGCCGCGGCTCGCGAGTTGGGCGGCAAGCGTTCCCGGGTAGTCGGCCTGATCTATGAAAACGCGCAGGAGTTCAGCTATCTGAATGACCTGTTCAACGGCGCGCTTCACATTTGCGAACCCGCCGGATACACCTTGCTGTTGCGGCCGCTGACCTTGCCGGACCCCGAGATTATCGAGCACATCAGGCAATTCGCCCTGAACGCGCGAGTGGAGGGCTTCGTGTTGCCCGCACCCCTCGGCGATCTGCCCGAGGTGCCGGCCCTGCTGCGTGAAATGAAAATTCCTTTCGCGGCGATCACGCCCCGGGAACCGGCGCCGGATGAGATCAATATTCTCTGCAACGACGAAGCGGCATGTTTTTCGCTCACCGAGTTGCTGATCGATCAGGGCCACAGGACCATCGGATTCATCAAGGGCCATCCCGACCATGGCGCGAGCGCCAAGCGCTTTGCCGGATACCGCCAGGCGCTGAAGAAACACAGTCTGCCTTATTCTGCTCGCCTCGTGCGGCAGGGATATTTCGATTTCGACTCGGGTCAGGCCGCCGCGGACAAACTGCTCAATCTCCCCGAGCCTCCGAGCGCCATCCTTGCAAGTAACGACGACATGGCGGCCGGCGTGATCTTCGAAGCGCGGGGGCGCGGCCTGAGCGTTCCCGGCGATCTTTCCATCGCCGGCTTCGACGACACCCGATTTTCCTCGCGCATCTGGCCGCCGCTGACCACGGTGCGGCAGCCGATTATAAAAATGGCCGAAACCGCGGCGGGCCTGCTTATCGACAAACTCAACGGCAGCGCCACGAAAGCGCCGGAAGCGCCGTTCGAGTGTGAAGTAGTCATCCGTGAATCCACCGCCTCCCTCGATTAGGAAAAATTCCGGCTAACAGGCGGATTGGAATTGACAACGCTGTCAGTTTGCTGGTAATAGAGGGACCTGAAATCGAATTCGGGATTCCAACATGCCGGCAGAGCAGGCCCGGACCGCGAATGCGGGTGGTTCATACATCTGGCTGACCAGCCTGAGCGCGGCGCTGGGCGGTTTTCTGATGGGTTTCGACGCCTCGGTAATTTCCGGCGTCGTGGGATTTATCGAAGACGAGTTCAACCTGAACGAGATTCAGCTCGGCTGGGCCGTCGCCTCACTTACCTTGACCTCGACCCTGGCCATGCTCGGCGCCGGCCCCCTGAGCAATCGTTTCGGCCGCGTCGGCGTACTTCGGGCGGCCGCGATGCTGTTCTTCGTTTCGGCGATCGGTTGCGCGTTCGCCCCGGGCTACTTCTTTCTGGTCGCCGCGCGCATGCTCGGCGGATTTGCCGTCGGCGCGGCGTTGATCGTGGCGCCCATGTACATTGCAGAAGTCGCCCCGGCCGCGATTCGCGGGCGGCTGGTTTCCCTGAACCAGCTTAATATCGTGATCGGTATCTCGGCCGCGTTTTTCAGCAACTATCTGTTGTTGCAATTGTCCCAGGCGGAAAATCCCCTGATCGCGCCGGAATCGCTTTGGCGCTGGATGCTGGGCGTGGAAGCATTGCCGGCTGTGCTCTATCTGTTTGCGCTGCAATGGGTGCCGGAAAGCCCGCGATGGCTGCAGTTGCGGGGCGGAAACGACGATGCGCGGAACATTCTCGTCCGGATCAATGGCGACGAAGCCGGCAAGCGGGAACACGAAGCGATCAAGGCGAGCCTGGCTGACGAAAAATCCGGCGCGCCGGCGGGATTCGCGGAATTGCTGCGCCCGCATCTTCGCCTCGTGTTGCTCATCGCGCTGACGATCGGCATCGTGCAACAGGCCACCGGCATCAATGCGGTGTTTTTCTATGCGCCGATGATTTTCGAGCAAAGCGGAATCGGCAACGACGCTGCTTTTCTGCAGGCCGTACTCGTGGGGCTGGTCAATCTGCTGTTCACGATCGTGGCGATCCTGTTTATCGACCGGCTTGGACGAAAACCACTGTTGTTCGCCGGCCTGGCCGGTATCGCTTTCTTCATGTTGTTGCTGTCCTGGACTTTCAACCAGGCCACATACGAGTTGAGCGAAGAGTCGGTCGCCGCGGTAGCGGACGCGGATTCCCGCACCGCGCTGGAACCGCTCGTAAGGCGGCAATTCGACAACGAGAGCGCCTTGCGGGCCGCGCTGGCCGAGGCGGGAATCGGCGAGGCCGGCGGTCTCGAGTCCGATCTCGTCGCCCAGGCGATCGAGGTCGATACGACAATGGTGCTGACCGGAATCCTCGGTTTCGTCGCCTGTTTCGCATTTTCGGTGGGGCCCATCATGTGGGTGTTATTCGCCGAACTCTTCCCCAACTATGTCAGGGCCGCGGCGATCTCGTTCGTCGGCCTGGTGAATTCCAGCATCAGTTTCCTGGTGCAGATGCTCTTCCCCTGGGAACTGGCCGCGCTCGGCAGCAGCCTGACCTTTCTCGTCTATGGAATCGTGGCCGTTGTCGGTCTTGCCATGCTGGTCCGGATCATGCCCGAGACGCGGGGCAAATCGCTGGAGGAACTGGAACTGGAACTGGCGTCGAGGAGCGGGTCATGAACGATATGCGAACACAATTGGCGGGGCTGGTCTGCACTATTGCCCTGAGCGCCGGCGCGGCGGCCCAGGACGGTCCCGTTCCGGTTGAAATCCGCGGCGAACCGGGCAACTTCATGCTTTATCGCGGCGGCGAGCCCTACCACATCAGGGGCGCCGGCGCCGAGACGCTCGGCGATCTCGAATCGCTGGCCGCGAACGGCGCCAACTCGGTGCGCACCTGGCGGCCGGGCGACGGCAGCGTGCTCGATATCGCGCATGAGCTTGGGCTGACTGTAGCGCTTTGCATCGAAATCGCCCGCGAGCGGCACGGCTTCGATTACGACGACGCGGAAGCCGTAGCGCATCAACTCGAAGAGGCGCGGGAGGTTGTGTTGCGTTTTCGCGACCATCCGGCCCTGCTCGCCTGGGTGATCGGCAATGAATTGAATCACGATTACGAGAACCCGCGCGTATACGACGCCGTCAACGACCTCTCGCGGATGATTCACGAACTCGATCCCAACCATCCCACCACGACGACTACCGCCGGCATTAGCGCTGAACTGGCGCAAGTGATTCAACAGCGGGCGCCGGATCTGGATTTCCTCAGCGTGCAGGTCTATGGCGAAGTATTCGATCTGCCGGAGAAACTGGCGTCACTCGACCCTGAGCTGCCGCTGATGGTTACCGAATGGGGCACCATAGGTCATTGGGAAGTGCCTCTGACCCAATGGGGTGCTCCCATCGAACTGCACAGCTCCGACAAGGCCGATGTCTACCGCCGCGGATATGAAGAGATTCTCGCACCGATGGACGGCAGGCTGATCGGTAACTACGCATTCCTGTGGGGCCAGAAACAGGAACGCACTCCGACCTGGTACGGAGTTTTCACCGCGGACGGGCGAAGCACCGAAGCGGTGGACGTGTTGCATCGCACCTGGTCCGGACAATGGCCGGACAATCGCGCTCCCCTGATCGAGGAAATGCAGCTCGACGGCCGACAGGCGAACGAAAGTGTGCGTTTGCGGGTTGGCGAAAACTATGTCGCCGCGGTCGCCGCGAAGGAGCTTGACGGCGACGATCTGATTTTCGACTGGCGCGTGATGGAAGAAAGCACGGCGACCCAGGTCGGAGGCGACCGTGAAGAAGTACCACCGGAACTCGACAGTCTGATCGCCGATCCAGACTTGCGTGAAATCAGTTTACAGGCGCCTGAAAGGCCGGGCGCCTACCGCTTGTTCGTATATGTGGGCGACGGTCAGGGAAGAGTCGCACACGCAAACATTCCGTTTCATGTGGATTAATCCTGAACGGTTCGAGGGGTATATCAATGTCGGGTAAAGACCAGGAAGCGTTTCTTTCAGCCAGGCTGGAGGGCATGACGCTTCGGCGGAAAATCGGCCAGATGACCATGGCTGAAAGGCTCGCGGTAACGCCGGAAGAAATCAAGAAATATGCGCTTGGCGCCGTGTTATGCGGTGGCGGATCTCATCCGGGCGACAATGTTCCGGCGGATTGGGTGGCCATGAACGATTCGTTCTGGCAGGCCGCGGTGGAGGACGAGGACAGCCCGGGAATCCCGATTCTGGTCGGAGTCGACGCCGTGCACGGGCATGGCAATCTGAAAGGCGCGACAGTGTTCCCGCATAACATCGGCCTGGGCGCCGCGGGCGATGCGGATCTGGTCGGCGAAATCGCCCGCGCCACCGCCAGGGAAATTCTGGCCAGCGGCCTGGAGTGGAATTTTGCCCCGGCGCTTTCCGTCGCGCAGAATTTTAAATGGGGACGAACATACGAAAGTTTCGGCAGCGATCCGGAACTCGTTTCAAGGCTTGGCGCCAGCTATGTAAGCGCCTTGCAGGCCGAGGGCGTGATCGGCTGTGTCAAGCACTGGGTCGGTGACGGCGGCACCTGGAAGGGTATGGACCAGGGCGAAACGACACTGTCTCTGGAAGAACTCGAGGCAACTCATGTCTCACCCTACTACGCTTCTCTTGAAAAAGGCGTCATGAGCGTAATGGTGTCTTTCAACAGCTGGAACGGCGACAAGTGCCATGGACACCGTTTCCTGGTAACGGAACTGCTCAAGGAGAAACTCGGTTTCGAGGGCATCGTGCTGTCGGACTGGGATGGAATCAATTATCTCGACGACGACTACGGCGTGGCGATTCGAAAATCCGTAAACGCCGGCCTCGACATGTTCATGGTTTCCGATCGCTGGAGAGAATTTATCGAATTGCTGGAAAGGCAGGTGCTCGAAGGTCATGTGGATATGGCGCGCATCGATGACGCGGTACTGCGCATCCTGCGCGCCAAGCTGCGATACGGGCTGTTTGAAATGCCGCGTCCCGCGTTGCGCGCCGGCGCCGGCGCCGCGGATTTCTCGAGCGTCGCTCACAGAAATCTTGCGCGTCAGGCAGTCCGGCAGTCCCAGGTGCTGTTGAAGAACGAACGGCAAGCACTGCCGCTCAAGCGAGATCAGCGAATCTTCGTAGCCGGCAAGAACGCCCACAACCTGGGCCATCAATGCGGAGGATGGACCGTAAACTGGCAAGGAGAGAGGGGCAACGAAACCATATCGGGGGAAACGATCTGGGAAGGGATTCAGGCTCTGGCGCCAGGCGCCATACTCAGTGAATCCGCCGACGGTGGCGATGCCGACCCGGAGCGGCACGACATCGCCGTGGTCGTGATCGGCGAGACTCCCTATGCCGAAGGTCATGGGGATATTCGCCAGGGAGACAATGTTTTTGTCGAAGTCGGTTCCAGAGTCAATGGATTGATGAATCCACTGGAAGAGTACGCAAACTCTCCGGTCCTTTCGGATATTCACCCGGAGGACATCGCCTGTATACGCAACATTGCCGCGAAGGGCATTCCGGTGGTAACCGTTATGGTTTCAGGCAGGCCCCTGATCGCCGACGAGGAAATCGACGCCTCAACGGCATTTGTCGCGAGCTGGCTGCCCGGGGCCGAAGGCCGCGGAGTAGCCGAAGTGCTGTTGGGAGATTGCGACTTCAGCGGTCGATTGCCAACGCACTGGCCGGGCAAATCCCAGGCGGATGGATTGCTGGCGCGGACCGGCGCAAGATTCCTTTTGGGCTATGGAAAACAAATAAGTGAAAATCATGTTGACAACGCTGTCCACGTAGAATATAAGTCTGCATGACAACGTTATCATTTTTCTCGCCAATGCGGCGGGATCAGGTTAAATCACTACCCCGCGCCACGCCGTCAGGCTGAGCCCGGAAAAGTGAAGGAGAGAATCAAGGTGGCTGTCAGGAATTACGCAAAGTCGCAGTTGGCCGCGGCGGTATCGCTGGCATTGGCCGGCGGAGTGGCATATGGGCAACCGGCGGAACAAGGGGCACAACAGATCGAACAGATCGTCGTGACGGGAATTCGCCAAAGCTTGAGAGCGTCAATGGACCTTAAGCGGAACAGGGACGGGGTCGTCGACGCAATCACCGCCGAGGACATCGGCGACTTTCCCGACAGCAACCTCGCTGAATCCTTGCAGCGGATCACGGGAGTCTCCATCGACCGTGAACGCGGCGAGGGCGCGAAGGTAACGGTTCGCGGCTTCGGCCCCGACTTTAACCTGGTATTGTTGAACGGCAGACAAATGCCGACCACGAGCGGGCTCGGCCGATCATTCGATTTCGGCGATCTGGCCGCCGAAGGCGTTTCCGCTGTGGAAGTCTACAAAAGCGGTCAGGCCAACGTGCCAACCGGCGGCATCGGCTCCACTTTGAATATTCGCAGCACCCGGCCACTGGAATCACCGGGCATGAACTTCACGGCGGCGGTAAGCGGCCTGCACGATACTTCCTCGGAAAAGGGCGACAGTCTGACGCCGGAAGTATCCGCGCTGTTCTCCAATACATTCGCTGACGATACCATTGGCATCTCGTTGAGCGCCGTGCGCCAGGAGCGCAATAACGGCGCCGGTACTGTCAACGTCGGCGGTTGGCGCACGTTCCCGGGAGAGACCGACAACTGCTGGTGCGGAATCGGTCCGTCGGAGTGGGGCGGTATTCCGCCGCATACGGACCCCAATCAGCAGAATCGCCCCGGCGAAGGCGATCTGTATTCGGTCCCCCAGGCCATCGGCTACGAAATTGCCGAATGGGACCGCGTCCGCACCAACGGCCAGCTCACCTTGCAGTTCCGCCCTGCCGACAATCTGACGGCGACGCTGGACCACACCTATTCCGAACTCGAACTCTCCAGGTCATACAGCAATCTTTCCGCCTGGTTTAACTTCGGCGGTCAGGAAACCCTCTGGACCGACGGTCCCCAGGCCAGCCCGCTCGTCTACACCGAGAACTCGGCCAATTCAGACTTTTCCATGGGTGGCGGCGAGGATGCATGGCGCACTCAGAACGGCTCTACCGGGTTGAACCTGCTTTGGGACGTTTCCGACCAGTTATCGGTCGAATTCGATTATCACGATTCGAGCGCCGAGCGTTCGCCCAACAGTCCGTTCGGAGACTCCGCGCTGCTTTCGACCGCGGCGTACTCACGCGACCGGACCACGGGATATTTCGGGAACGACCTGCCGATTCTCGAATTGGGGCTCAACGATCCGCTTTCGCCCGACGACATGATTGTCACCGGAAGCGTTTTCACAAATAACCTGTCCAGAATGGACCTCGACCAGGCGACGGTTTCGGGTGCCTACGAAACGGACTTCGATTTCGTCGAATCCATCGATTTCGGTATTCAACTCACCGAGGTCAACAATCGCTCAGCGGGCTCCGTTGTTCAGCGCGATGCCTGGGGTGGCGTAACCCAGCGCGGCGCGATCGCGGATTTGCTGACTCCGGCTTCGTCCGCGAGCGCGTTCGAAAATATACCCGGAGGTAGCGACTCACGCAGGCAAACGGAATATTACACCTTCGACATGTCCGATCTGATCGCCAGAACGGAACAACTCCTGGCCTCGGGTGAGGCAAGCCCATTTGGCTCGCCTCACAGCGGCGATTGTGCCTCCGACCTTTGTGCATCGAGCAACTTCAATTCCGACCGGCGCACCCAGGAAGAGTCGCTGGCGGTGTACTTCCAGGCCAATATGGCCACCGAACTTGGCGATATCCCTCTGGATATCCGGCTCGGCATGCGTTACGAAGAAACCGACATCGCCTCCCAGGCGCTGTCGCCGGCTTTCAGCGGAATCAACTGGGTCGCCGGCAACGAATTGTCGGCGGTTCAGGGAGAGCCGGATTTCACTTCGCTGGAAGGCAACTATGGAATCCTGTTGCCGAATCTCGACCTGAAGTTCGACCTGACGCCGGATCTGGTTGCCCGCGCTTCGATCAGCAGAACGCTGACGAGGCCGAACTACGACCACATTCAGGGCGGTCAGACAATCGACCAGTTGCTGCGTGTCGACGGCGGCACGGGTAATCGAGGCAACCCGAATCTGTTGCCCTTCGATTCGCTGAACCGCGATGTGTCGGTAGAGTGGTATTACACCGAGGACAGCTATGCGGCAGTCGGCTATTTCCTCAAGGATGTGGAAAACTTCATCGGCACTTCGTCGGTGATCGAAGAGACTTTCGGGCTGCCGCATCCAACGCTCGGCCCGCTCGGCCTGGAGGCAAGAGCAGCCACGGGAAGTTCCGACGGGGGCACCTTGTACGGCTGGATTCTTGAGAATCGCGCGAACGAGGCCGGAGTCGACGCCGCCACTGGAGTCATCTCCGGCGTTGCAGGCCGCGACCCGGCGGCGCCATTCAATCTCACCGTTCCGGTGAATATCGAGCAGGCGCAGATGGAGGGCTGGGAATTCGTTATCCAGCACAACTTCGGTGAAACAGGCTTCGGCGTGATCGCCAATGCCACCATCGTCGATGCGGACGTCGGTTATGACACATTCAGTCTGGCCCAGCAATTCGTGCTGACCGGACTGAGCGATTCAGCGAACTTCATCGCCTTCTACGACCAGAATGACATCAGCGTGCGCGTGGCCTACAACTGGCGCGACGATTTTCTGGCGGGCACTGGTCAGGCCAATGTCGGCGCCGGGCCACCCACCCACATCGCGGCTTATCAGCAAGTGGATGTAAGCGCAAACTACTGGTTCAACGAGAACATGCAGGTGTTTGTAGACATCCTGAACCTGACCGATGAAACAACCCATGTTTACGGTCGGGACAAGACACAGACGCTGTTCGCCGCCCAAACCGGTCCTCGCTATAACATCGGTTTCCGCTACAAGTTTTAAGTGTCTCTCGTTCGACAGGAAAGGCTGCCCTTTGGGGCAGCCTTTTTTGTATCATCTGCCTCCCGGATTATTTGGACCAGGTGTTTGACCTGTAGGGCAGGGCTGGTGAGTTGATGAATCGTCCAACGCGGAGAATCGTCATCGTCGGTGGCGGCACAGCGGGCTGGATCACTGCTTGCGTGGTCGCGGCCGAATCCCGGAAACGCGGCGAAGACGCGGTCCAAATCGTTCTGGTCGAATCTCCCGACATCCCCATCATCGGCGTAGGCGAAGGCACCTGGCCTTCGATGCGCGTGACGCTCCAGAAAATCGGTCTCGCCGAAGACGATCTCATTCGCGAATGCGGCGCGAGCTTCAAGCAGGGCACTCGCTTTCGCGGTTGGTCGGGCCTTCCCGAGTTTCCGGGATACACGCACCCTTTCAGTCTGCCGCTGGAGTACTCTGATCTGAACCCGGCGATTTTCTGGCTTGCCCATGGCGGCGGCGCCGCCTTCGCCGATCTGGTCACTCCCCAGGCCCGCGTGATCGAGCTTGGCCTGGCGCCAAAACAGGCGAGCGCGCCGCAATACGCATTCACCGTCAACTACGGCTATCACTTCGATGCCGGCGCTTTTGCCGGACTGTTGCACCGGCATGGAGTAGAGAAACTCGGCGTGCAATACGTTTCCGGTAATGTGGAAAGCATCGAGACGCATCCGGACGGCGACATCGACGCCGTCTTGCTCGACACCGGCGAGCGCGTGGCGGGCGATCTGTTTGTCGATTGCACCGGTCAGAAAGCACTGTTGATCGGCGGTCATTACGGGAGCCCGCTTGCCTCGGTGAAAGACGTGCTGTTCAACGACAGGGCAATCGCGGTGCAGGCACCGTATGCCGACCCGGGCGGTCCGATCGCTCCCGTTACCTTGTCGACCGCCCGGCCACACGGATGGATCTGGGATATCGGCCTCAGCAGCCGCCGCGGCATCGGTTACGTGCATTCCAGCACCCATGCCGATGAAGAAACCGCTCTGACCGCGCTCAGACAATATGTCGAAGAGACGTCTCCCGGAGCCGACTTCAACCAACTCAGTTACCGCACGATTCCATTCAAGCCGGGCTACCGCGAGAAGCTCTGGGTCAGAAACTGCGTTGCCGTCGGGCTTTCAGCCGGCTTCGTGGAACCGCTGGAAGCCTCGGCTCTTGTGCTGATCGAACAGTCCGCCGCCATAATCGGCGAGCAACTCCCGCGTGACCGGGAAATCATGGATGTCGTCGCCGGGCGATTCAACGACAAGATGCGCTACCATTGGCAGCGAATCGTCGAGTTTCTGAAGTTGCATTACGCCGTCAGCGCTCGCGATGACAACGACTACTGGAAGGAGAACCGTGCAAGGGAGACCTGGCCCGACAGCCTGCGTGAGAAATTGACGCTATGGCAGCAACAGCCGCCCTGGCACGACGACGCGCCGCGACTGGATGAGTTGTTTCCATCTGCCAGTTATCAATATGTGCTGTACGGAATGGGCTTCAGACCTCGTTATGCCTCGATCGGCAACGCGCAGGACGAGCGGATGCGCAAGCGGGCCGATGAAGTTTTTCACGGCGCGCAGATGAAAGCGCAACAGATGGCGCGCCTGTTGCCAAGCACGAGAGAACTGGTCAGCACTATCACTAACCGAGCCGCCACCTAGATTGTCATGCCGAATTACGCACTGCTGAATAACGTAAACCACGCGGATGTAAAGATCATCACCGACCGCGCCGCCCGCTATGGCGACGGCATCATGCAGTCACTGGTATTCCCGTTCGAATTCCGCAACGTCCAGGCTTGCTATCCGATCCTGTTCCAGCAGGACAGCGCGGGCGAATTCTCTCCACTGGCGCTGTTCGGTTTTCAGGAGCGGGAAAACCTGTTTCTCGACGAATCCGGCTGGCAGGCGCCCTATATCCCGGCGATGGTGCGTCGCGAACCCTTCTTGATTGGATACCAGGAATCCACAAACGAGGGCGAGCCGGTGCGCACCCGGGTGCTTTCGCTGGACATGGACCATCCCAGGGTTAATACCGAACATGGCGAGCCGCTGTTCCAGCCACTCGGCGGGCGCACCCCGTTTCTGGAAAATGCCGCCGATCTGCTGGAATCGGTTTATCTCGGCATCGAGCACAGCAAGACTTTCATCGGCGCCTTGCAAAGACACGATCTGCTTGAGTCGATGACCCTGGAAATCGAGTTGAAAGACGGCTCGCGCAACCAGTTGATCGGCTTCCATTGCCTGAACGAGGAAAAGGTCCAGGGGCTGTCCGGGGAGGCTTTCGCGGAATTGAACGCCAACGGATTTCTCATGCCGATGTTCATGGTGATCGCATCCATGGGAAATCTGCAGCGTCTCGCCGAGCTGAAAAACGCAAAGCTCGAAGGCGTCAAGGGAGAACCCGATGGCTGAGCCGGCGCCGGTCAGGAGTCTGGCTTGCGCCGATGGCGCAATTCCACAACATGTGTTCGATTCGACCGAACCCGTGTTGCTGCAAGGCTTGGTCGGCGAGTGGCCTGCTGTAGCGCAATGTGGCGAGTCCATATCCACCGCCGCTGAATACCTTTCCCAATTCTGGCGCGAAGAGCCGGTCACGGTGTATGCCGGAGATTCCTCGATCGATGGCAGGTTCTTCTATAACAACGATTTCACTGGTTTCAACTTCATCGCCGGCCGCGCGACCTTGCCGCAGGTCTTCGCCAAACTCGCCGAACCCGAGCGCGAAGAGCGCCTGACGACCCTGTACATAGGCTCGACCCCCATAGACAAGTGGATGCCGGGTTTCCGAACGCAAAACGACGTGCAACTGCCCACGGACGATGCGCTTGCGAGTTTCTGGCTCGGCAACCGGACCCGGGTCTCGGCGCATTACGATTTCCCCGACAATGTCGCTTGCGTGGTGGCGGGAGAACGGCGTTTCACGCTGTTCCCGCCCGACCAGATCGGTAATCTGTATGTTGGCCCTATAGACAAGACACCGTCCGGCCAGGCGATCAGCCTGGTGGACGTTTCCAATCCCGATTTCGAACAGTTCCCGAAATTTGCCGAAGCCGCCAAACATGCGCGAACCGCCTTGCTTCGCCCCGGCGATGCCATCTTCATTCCGAGCATGTGGTGGCACCACGTCGAGTCGAGGGAACCGTTCAACATGCTGATCAACTACTGGTGGTGCAATTCGCCGAGTTTCATGGGCTCGCCCACCAATGCCCTGATGCATGCGATCCTGGCCTTGCGCGACCTGCCCCCGCGGCAGCGTGAACTCTGGCAGGGCGTATTCGATCATTACGTTTTCAGCGCCGATGAGTCGGTGTATGAACACATACCCGAGCCGGGCAGGGGTTGTCTTGCGCCGCTGGACGAAACGAAAGCGAAACAGTTGCACGCCGATTTGCTGAACAGGCTGAAGATATAGGGAAATTCACGAGCGCTGCCGTATCCGGAGAGAGTACTCATGCAAAACCGCAAGATTCACAAGGTCGTAATTGCCGGCGGCGGCACTGCCGGCTGGATGGCCGCCGCGGCCCTGTCGCGGCTGCTCGGCAAGACGCTGGAAATCACGCTGGTGGAATCCGAAGAAATCGGCACTGTCGGTGTCGGCGAAGCAACGATCCCGACTCTCATCACCTTTCACGACCTGATCAAGGTCAAGGAACAGGATTTTCTGCGAGCGACCCAGGGCACTTTCAAACTCGGCATCAAGTTCGAAGGCTGGCGCGACGTCAACGAGGACTACATCCACTCTTTCGGCTGGACCGGCAAGGACAGTTGGGCCGCGGGATTCCAGCATTTCTGGCTGAAAGGCCTGCAGATGGGCATCAGCCGCGAGTTCGGCGAGTATTGCAACGAATGGGCCGCCGCGGTGCAGAACAAATTCGCGGTGATGCCGAGCAAGGGCCTGAATTACGCCTACCACATCGACGCCTCGCTCTACGCGAAATTTCTGCGCGGCATGGCCGAGGAATACGGAACCGTGCGGCAGGAAGGCAAGATCGAATTCGTCGAGCAGGACCCGGACAGCGGCTATATCACGGCGATTCGCCTGCAATCGGGACAGGTGATCGAAGGCGATCTGTTCATCGATTGCACGGGCTTTCGCGGCCTGCTGATCGAGCAGACGCTGAACGCCGGTTACAACGACTGGAAGCACTGGCTGCCCTGCGACAGCGCCGTCGCCTTGCAGACCGAATCGGTCGAAGAGCCTATCCCCTATACCCGCTCGATCGCCCGCGAAGCCGGCTGGCAATGGCGCATTCCCTTGCAGCACCGGGTCGGCAACGGCGTGGTTTTCAGCAGCCGGCACTGGAGCCCGGACGAGGCGATTCAGAAGCTGCTGGAAAACGTCGAAGGCAAGGTGCTCACCGAACCCAGGGTAATTCGTTTCAACGCCGGCCAGCGGCGCAGGCACTGGTACAAGAACTGCGTCGCAATGGGCCTGTCTTCAGGCTTCATCGAGCCGCTCGAATCCACCAGCATCCACCTGATCCAGCGCTCGATCATCCGGCTGATGCAGATGTTTCCCTACGACGGCATCCGCCAGCCCGACGTGGAAGAGTTCAACAACCAGATGAAATTCGAAATTGACAACGTGCGCGATTTCATCATCCTGCATTACCACGTCACCAATCGGACCGACACCCGTTTCTGGCGCCAATGCCGCACCATGGACATCCCCGATTCGCTGAAACATCGCATCGAGCTGTTCAAGCAGGCGGGCCGCGTTTTCAAGATTCCGACCGAATTGTTCGGCGAGAACTCGTGGATCCAGGTGATGCTCGGCCAGGGCCTGCTGCCGGAGCAATATCATCCGATCGTCAACATGATGAGCGAGGAGGAATTGAACCGGTTCCTGACGGGAATCCACGCTCAAGTCGGAAAACTGGTCGACCAGCTTCCTTCGCATCAGCGTTTCATCGACCACTATTGCAAGGCGCAACCCTGAAAGATGGGCGCCACCCTCAATCAGCGGGCAGCACCGGCGCCAGCAGCGCTTGCCAGTCAGGCTTCGTATCCGCTACCGCGATGAAATGAGGATTGCGCAGGTCTTCTCCCTTGTTGTAGCGCAACGGCCGGAAGTTCGTATCGAACACCTCGCCTCCGGCGGCCGCGAGCACCGCATGGGCCGCGGCGGTGTCCCACTCGTAAGTCGGCGCCAGCCGGGGATAAATGTCGGCCTTGCCTTCAGCGAGCAGGCAGATCTTCAGTGAACTGCCCATGTTGACCATCTCCACCGAACCGAACTCGGCTTCGAGGCGCCGTAATACCCGTTTGACGTGCTGGTCGAGATGGCTGCGGCTCGCGACCATTCTCAGCGGAGAGTTTCCGGACGTTTCGCCGGCTTGCATGGGAGTGGGCCCGGCGCCAGCTTCCTGCCGGAAAGCGCCTTGCCCGGCCGCGCCCAGATAGCTCACTCCGCTCACCGGAACATGCACAACGCCAAGTTCGGCGACGCCATCGCTGACCAGCGCGATGTTGACCGTGAACTCGCCGTTGCGCTTGACGAACTCCCGCGTGCCGTCAAGCGGGTCCACCAGCCAGTAGCGCCGCCATTGCCGCCGCACATCGAATCCCGGCTGCTCCGATTCCTCGGACAGGAACGGCAAGCGGGGTTCGAGTTTGGCCAGACCGGCTGCGATGACGGAATTCGCCCGCCGGTCCGCCAGAGTCAGCGGCGAGTTATCGTCCTTGTATTCAACTTCCACGCCCCCGGCCGACTCATAAACCTCCATGATCGCAGCCCCGGCCTGGCGTGCGATGGACTCGATTTCACACATTAATGTCTCCATATTCATTCCTGGGCGCCGCTGTTAAAACTCAGATACATGTGAGACGGTAGGGGCGAGGCATGCCTCGCCCGCCGCCGCGCCCCGTACATCGTGCAACACCAGCGGGCGACGCATGCGTCGCCCCTACCGCTCTCAAGGCCGGTTGCTTTTAGTTTTGCGTTGGTTATTCTGTGGCTGGCATTGGACGCGGACCGCTCTCGGGCGGCGGATTTTTCGGATACTTGCATGTCGGTTCCCATACCTCCCTGGTCGCATGTCGACACCATCATGTTCGACATGGACGGCACCTTGCTCGACCTGCATTTTGACAATTATTTCTGGCGCGTGCTCGTGCCCGAGACGTACAGCGCCCGGCATGGCGTCAGCCTGCCCGAAGCCCTGGATCTGGTGCAACGGAAAACCGACGAAGTCTATGGCACATTGAACTGGTATTGCCTGGACTACTGGGCACGGGAACTCGATCTCGAAATTGCCGAACTCAAACGCACGATCACCCGCAAGATCAGCTTGCGCCCCAACGTCGAGCCCTTCCTGCGGGCGCTATGGTACACCGGCAAGCGCATGCTGCTGATCACCAACGCCCATCCGGCGAGTCTCGAGATCAAGATGAACAATGCCGAGATCGCCGCTTATTTCCATCGCTGCATCAGCACCCACCAGTTGCATCTGGCCAAGGAAAGCCACGGCTTCTGGGAGAAATTGCAGGGTCTGGAACCTTTCGACCCCGAGCGAACCATTCTCTTCGACGACTCCCTGCCCGTGCTGCGCCGCGCCAGACGCGAAGGCATCCGCCACGTCTACGGTATCCACAAACCCGACAGCCGCCGCCCCGCCCTCGACCACGACGAGTTCCCCCTGGTCGAGGATTTCGCCGAACTGCTTCCCGGATTCCGACCCGGCTGACCTTTTTTTGCCGAAAATTAGGTGGCTCACCCCTGACTTCACTAGACTGTTTCCACAGCCATTTTTCTGGCATGACGTCGAGAAGTCGAAGGGAGCAAAGACATGAGCGCCGTACGAGAAAATCCATTTGCAGCGAACTACGGCGAGTTTCCGCCATATCTGGCGGGTCGTGCCGCCGAGCGGGAACTGATTTCTGAACAGATTGAGGGCCTGGCGAATCGAAGCTATCGAGTTTGTGACATCACTCTGGTGGGGCCGAGAGGCACGGGCAAGACCGTGCTGCTGGAATACGCGGAGCAGTTGGCAATGCAACAAAGGCCCTGGTTTTCCGGGCAAACAGTCCCGCTCGTCGTCCGTGCGGATGCCAGTTGCATTAAACGGAAAGCGGATGTGCTCAAGCTGTTTTTGAGCCGCAGCGGACTGGTCGCAGATTCGATCGAAACCGGTTTCTGGGGATGGCGCGCGAAATGGTCGTTTGGCGGAGAATCGCTCAACAGCCTTTTTCAGACCGCAATTGCGCGATGCAAGCGTCACCCGCTGGTATTGCTAATTGACGAAGCGCAAGAATTGAAACCGAAGCATCTAGGCTTGTTGTTGCGAACCGCACAGACAATACGGCAATCGTGCGGCTCGTTTCAATTGATCCTGGCCGGCACACCGGAATTGTACGAAGTGCTCTACGGCGCCGGCGCGGACTTCCACGAAAGGGGCCCCAAATTCGCGCTGGGGCTACTTGAACCGGAAGCAGCCGCGGACGCCATCCGCATTCCGCTGGCCCGGGAAGGAATTTCAATTCATGAGGATTCGCTCCGGCGAATCGTAGCCGACAGCCAGTGCTATCCGTATTTTCTGCAAGCCTGGGGAAAAGCGCTTTGGGTCGAGGCAGACAAGCGCGCCGCAACAGCGATTGACGATGCACTCCTCGATGCGGCCTTGCCGGAAGTGAGCAGAGTGCGGCGGGACCTGTACGAGGATCGTATAGACCAATGGAAAAAGGAGGACCGGCAACTGCTGGTCGAAATCGCCAAGGCGGTCAAGGCGCGCAGTTCGCTCAGCCGGATGTCATTGACGGAAATCATACAAAACGTACTCGTGCGGCAGAAACGATCCAAAGACGAAGACGACGCTGTGACCGAAAAGCTGGTGGCGACGGATTTCCTGTGGAAGCCGCGTGGCTCCCGGGACTTCATTCCCGGCATTCCCAGCCTGGTCAGCTATGTCATCGAAACGGACGAACGAAGAGGCGAGCAATTCGAGAGTGTTGGCAAGCAGTACGAAGGTGTTCGGGAGCCAATTGCGGCGGGGGGACTCGCCTGGTAGCGATGTAACCGAAGTCTTGGCCGGGAAAGCAAGGTAAGCTATGCCGCATGAACCGGCCATCCGAAACAGCGGAAATCAACGTGCGGCTCGACAAATGGCTTTGGGCCGCGCGCTTCTACAAGACCCGGGCGATTGCCCGCCAGGCCATCGAGGGCGGCAAGGTCCGCTGCGAGGGCATCCGCACCAAGTCCGGCAAGACCGTCGAGGTTGGCATGACAATCCGCCTGCAACAGGGCGACCGGGAGCGAACCGTCATCGTCGAGGGCGTCCGCAACGTCCGCCGCCCGGCCCCCGAGGCGCAACTGCTCTACCGTGAAACCGAGGAAAGCATCCGCCGGCGCGAGGAAATCGCCGCCGCGCGCAAGTCCGAGCCCGCCCACTGGCCCCCCGCAAGCCGTCCCACCAAGAAGCAGAGGCGGGACATACGAAAATTCAGGGAAAAATAGAAATATCCCGTCAATTTCTGGATTAATTCAGAATATCCATTTACTCTCACGCTGCCCCGAACTTAATTCAAACGAAATTACGCAGGTTCGCAACATCGTTACTAACCTTTAGCTGCAAGATTTAATTCAACTCAGCTAAAGGAACAGATTGATGAGAGAACTTACGTACGAAGAGATGGAACAGATTGATGGCGGCGTGGCGCCGATCGTGGTTGGGATAGCAATAGCCGCTGGGGCTGGAGCTGTAACCGGATACGACGCAGGCGGCTGGGGAGGCGCTGCGGTTGGCGCCACTCTGGCTGTGCCAGCCGCAATTTTTGGGGGCGCGGCCGCAAGCGCCTATGGCGTTGGCAGGGTGATGTTCGGCGTCTACTCGATCGGAACCGCGTGGCTCCAAAACCGTGCGGTAAATCAAATCGGTCAGGCCAGCGGATCCTGACAATCACAAGATTAGAAAGATTCTGATGGGCATTACGCAAGACTGTATGCCGGGGATGGTGCAATCCATCCCCGGCGCTTTTGTTTGTTATCCGCGGGAACGAATCCGGAGAGGAATGAGCCCGCGACTTTGCAAAGGAGTTTTCGATGGAAGAAGCATTTTCTGTAGGTGTAATGTTGGGATCACCCATTATGGCGCTGATCGCCACAGTGTTTTTGCCCGCGGCGGTCTGGGATTCTGAATCCGGACGCTATCGAGGCTACTTTAACAAGAAGGCTGCGGGCAATCTGTTATTCGTCGTGTTCTTTTTCGGCTTCCTGGCGATACAGAAGGGAGAATCCGGGATTGAAGTGCTTTCAAGTGTGGGCCTCTATCTATGTCTTGCGATAGTTTTGTCCCGTGTGTTTGTGGAGTACTCCCACCATCACAAGTACAAGGTTTGGCTGCACCGCCAATACCACAAACTGACAGATCACGAAGATCCCCGAGGACCATAGTGAACAACACTCGCAACGAATTGCCGGCTGAACCTGAAGAATACTGGGAGGCTAGCAGATCAGCCCAGGAACTCCTCGTCGAGAATCTCGTATAACTCAAACGGGCAGGACTCCGGGAAAGTCTCTATTTCCAAGCCGGTTTCAATCGCAGCGCCTGTTCGAGCCTTGCGGTAAGTGACTGAGACACTATTTTCCTGGCCTTCGTCATTGGATTCCAACTCACGCATGAGACTCGGAGAACTTGTGAGCAATTCTTCTATTTCGGCCCGTGCGTTGTTGATGGACGATTTCCAGCTCCGATTCTGCGGATCGGGTTGATAACGCCACTTGAGCAGGTGAAGCAGCAGCACTCTCAGGTGGCTGCGAAGTGCGCGTCGGTCTGATCTGGCCAAGGCAGTCAACTCCTCCATGATTGCTTCAACATCGAGTTCGCCTAGCCGACCCTCGCGCAGGATTTCCACCTGCCCGGCGACCCACTCGGCAAAGTCAATGTCGTAGTCTTCGGAAATATCCATGCTCTGCGGCTTGGCGCCGAGAACATCCGTGTGCACGAAAATACCGCTGATCAGATGTACCCGGCGGAAGGGATCACCTAACCCTGATGAACGGATTTCAGGAATGTCACTATTGGTTATGCGCTCAAAGCTGTTTGTGTTGTCATACACCAACAAGTCGCAGTCGTAGTCTGCATACCATCCCCGTTGAGCCTTTCTCGACTTTCGTTCTATCGCATTTCTAATTCCGGCGATGGCATCCGTTTTTTTGCCGTAGGGCAAGATTTCCTCCGCGATGTCCTTACCCTGTCTTTGGTCATTTTCAATTGCGGAAAGCTTCGCCTGCCATTCGGAATTGCCGGCTTCGGTCACTTCGATGCCGATTTTCCGGTCAGGTTCGATAGTCATCAGGAAATCGGGAAGCCCTGGCTCGGTGGCCGTGGCGTTGACCGTGAACGGATAACGCAATTGTCCCAGCCGCCGCCACGCCACCAGCAGCCGCCGCAGGGCGTAGTCCTCCCTCTGGTCTTGAGTACGCTTCGCTTTTCCAGCACGCGGCCCCACCCAGGCGCCAATAGAGCCGAGTTCGTCGGAAAAAGCCGCAGCCGAGGAAAATGTTCTGGTCCAGCGGTAGTCCATCACGTGGCTTCCAATGCCTACAACCGAGCGACCACTATACAGACCCGAGCAAATTCCGGGCAATCATTCGATGATCAAAAAAATACGGCCCAACTGATGGTTCTGCGCCGCGCGCAAGTTCCTTGGCGGCCATCAGTACATCCGGGTCAAGGTCGAGCGTGGTACGCATGGTCATTCTCCAATGAAGGTGGTAAATCATAACGCACCAAACATCAATCAAAGCGGGAGGACACTTTATTTGTTCACTACACCAAGGCCTGCGCTGCTCGACTCCCACATCATGCCTTGGTGGATCAAGGACCAAAAGCGCTTGTCGCGTCAACAGCTAGATATTATTTTCGCTGCCAGTGCAGATTCTCCTCTGGTTAGAACTCCATGCTGATTTAGAACCGCGCTCATGCAGGACCGGCAGCCTCTCCGCCACCCCGCTTCTGCTATGCTTGACGTTTCCGGCCCATGCGCCACGGAATACAGGCAGAACAACAAATTGCCTCATGGGGCATCGCTTTGAGCAGCACTTCCTATTACGACAAGAACCGGGACGCCCTGTTCGAGCAATATCACGCCTACGACCCGGAGGTGGTGCATCGCGCCTGGGCGCCGGAGCATCTCAAGGGGCGAAAGCCCGGATTCGCTTGCGACATCGGCGCGGGAACTGGACGGGACGCGAACTGGCTGGCCGAACAGGGATGGGAAGTGCTCGCCGTCGAGCCAAGCAAATTTCGCGAAATGGGAGAGGAACAGACCCATCCGCGCGTTACCTGGCTCGACGACACGCTGCCGGACCTTCAAAAACTGCGCGCCCTGGGCCGGCGATTCGACCTCATCCTGCTGCGCTCGGTCTGGATGCATGTTCCGAAATCCAGACAGGAACGGGCATTCCGCATCCTGACCGAATTGCTGAATCCCTCCGGCCTGCTCGTAATCAGCCTGCGGCATGGCAGCGACGAGGAGGAAAACCGCTCGCGCGGTTTCCACCCAATCAGCGCCGATGAACTGATCCAGTACGCCAGAGACCGCGCCATCAGCCTGAGCGGCCGATACGAGCACCCCGACCGGTCCAGGGAACATATTAATTGGGAGTGGCTCGTACTCTCCAAAGTCATATAACAATATTGCAATAAGGGGTGTGTACAACTATTCTTCTTCCCGCCTGTGTGCCGTTACCAGAACAACGAAGTCTAGATACACAGAACCAAATATTCGAATTGTACAATATATATGGTTCGAAACTGCTGACATGATGTGCTAAATATGCCACCAACGCATATGTGGGAGAATTCTATGGCAACTGAAATTGACAATGGGGCTTCGAAAAATCAGAAAGTTATTCGAGAAATAATTGGTCTGCAAAGAAGACTATACAATGAAAAAAGAAATGTAAGCACTTCACGCAGACGAGAACTACAAGACATTATCGAAAGAAACACGACTAAAAAAGGAGAAGAAAGTGATTCTTGAGGAAATAAGACTTAAAGATTTTCGATGTTTTTTTGGTAGTTCACATATCAAATTCTCCAAAGATGTTGATCGGAACATTACAATAATCTACGCAGAAAACGGTGTCGGAAAAACAACTCTATTGAATGCACTACTTTGGTGTTTCTATGGAGAAACAACCGCAAGGTTCGAAAAACGAAAGGCTATACTAAATTATGATGCAAAAAAGATCGGTCGCACAGAAGCATCTGTAGAAGTAATTTTTGAACATGATGAAAAACGGTATAAGGCATCACGTATATTTGACGGTAGAAGAAATGCCGCTGAATCATTTATAGTTTCGAAAATTGTCAAAGGAAGCCAAGGTGGTGCCATTGAACCACCCGAAACTTTTATCAATACTGTAATTCCCCGAGATATGGCATCACACTTCTTGTTTGACGGCGAACATGCGGAAGTATTTTTAGGTGAAAATAACCGCAATTCGATAAAGAAGTCCATTCAAGCTATTTTGGGGTGCGGGCTTGTAAAAACGTCAATTGATGACTTAGTCTACTTATCTGGTAAGTACAAAAGAAATATTGCTTCAACCTTAAAAAACGTTAGGGTATCCAAGCTAGAGGAAGACCGCCAACATTTTCTTAATATAGTTGAGATAGCAAAAGACAAAAGGGAAAAGAAGATTAGTAGATGCAATGTATTCAGGGAGCAAGTAGATGATATCGAAAAAAAATTAAGAAGCTATGCGGCTACAAAAGAACTGCAAGAAAGACGAGATGAGTTAACTCAAGCAATAAGGAGACTTGAATCCAAGAGAACAAAAATTTCAGACGAAATATACAAATGGCTTGGCGAAAATGGAAGGTTCGTCGTTTCATCAAAAATATCAAATGAAACATTTAGTTTTCTGGATGATCAGGACCAGAAAGGAAGGATACCTTCTCCATATAACGAAGAATTCGTCAAAGACATATTAAGTGCTAGTGAATGCATCTGTGGCACCAAATTGGATCAAAATAGCGAGGAGTGGCGTAGAGTTGCAAGCCTTTTAAACAAAGCGGCAGATCAAACAATGCGTGACAGAGTTACCAAAGTGCGTGCAAGGATGACTAGTTTAAGGAATCTACGTGCAATGGCGCCAGGACAATTACGAGCATTAAAAGTACAGCTTTCAGAAATTGATAGTGAGTATGATGAAAAAGAAGCAAAACTGGAGGAGGTCGGCACAAAACTAAAGGGAATAGACGTACAAGATATATCGGAGCGAGAATCACGTCGACGTGAGCTAATGGAGAAGTTGGGAAGTGATGAACGTGAAATAGGGACGTTAGAAAGTGAAATGCGTAGGTTTCAAATTGAAGCCGCAAAAAAGGAACAAGAAATAAAGAAAATTGCTGTACAAAATGCCGAAGCACAAAGGTATATTGAAAGAAGTAAGTTATGTGATTCCATTAAGAACGAACTTGAAGCCAGACTGCATGAAGAAGAGAATAAGGCGAGAGATTTTCTCCGAAACCGAATTGCCGATGTTCTCAACAGTACGTCCCGAAAAACATTAAACTTACGGATGACAGATGATTATGCAATTAGTTTAGAGAATAAGGACGGAATGGCTCTGCCGAAGTCAAGTGGCGAAAACCAACTTTTGGGTCTAGCATTTACTGCTGCTCTAGTAGAGTTTGCAAAAGTTCGGAAATCTAATAAAGATTATTATTTGCTTCCAGGGACCATTGCCCCTTTAGTCCTAGACTCCCCTTTTGGGCAATTAGATGATTCATACAGAAAAACAACAGCCCAATTCGTCCCAAAAATGGCTAACCAAGTTGTATTGCTAGTATCAAAATCACAAGGTACTGAAGATGTATTGAGTACTTTGTCTCAGCACATAGGAGCAGAATATTTACTAGTTAGGCACAATTTGGCACCAGGAGTGGATCAAAAGTCAGAAAGCAGACATCTAAATGGGAAAAGATATGGGATTACGATTTTCGATTCAGAATTTGATGGCACCGAAATTTTGGAGGTATCCGGAGAATGACTAGTCGAGTTCCAAATATAAATAGAAGCAGGGTACATGAAGATATGGTGCAGAAGCTTGCAGTGCAAAAACTCAATGATGCCCAACGCGCGATATTTCCAACAATACGTGAATTACTTTGCTTCGCAGCAATTCTTGGTTTTTCCGAGAATCGACGTATCCCGCTAGACAAGGATAAGGGTGTAGAAGACATTTCATATCAGCAATTCGAAAGAGGCGACTCAGAAGATTTGATTTATTTGATAGCCTTAGCTGAAAGCAAGGATGCAAATATACTTAGAGATGGAAACGAAAATTCTTGTGCCGAAATATTTGAAGAATATGTAAATGGTGGATTACAAGTAATCGAAGAGGCGCTGGTTCGTGGCGGTGGAGAGTATCCAGATAGAGACATTATGGAAATGTTAAGAGAAAAAGGCCATTTGCAGGAAGACGGTTCGAGATCAGAAGAGAAGGAGATAATTTTCTAAGATGTTGCGTACAATTGAGTACAAAGGAGTTTATAAATCTGATCAGGATAATATTCTGGATGACTTGTATTTTCCAATGCTAACTGTTGCAACCAGTTACGATAGGGCAGTAGGTTTTTTTTCCGCATCAACTATCAGTTATGCGGCCCAAGCTTTATCGGTCTTTGTGAAGAATGGGGGTCAGATCAGACTTGTACTAGGTGCATTTACAGATCCTGAAGACTTAGAGGCCGTAAAATTTGGATATAAGAAAAAGGAAAAGATTTTGGCTTCAATTTCCGAGGAATTTTTGGATGGAATTTCTAGCGTACGTGATAATCTGTTCCAGAATCGTTTTGATACATTATCGTGGCTTGTGGCGCATGGTAGACTTGATATTAAGATCGCATTGCGAGAGCGAGGAATGTTTCATGACAAAATAGGAATTGTTGCCGATGGAAATGGCGATAAGGTTGTATTTGCTGGTTCCGCGAATGAAAGCACATATGCGTTACTTCCAACACATAATTATGAATCAATTAATGTATTCAGAACGTGGGTCTCGGAGCATGCGGAATTCTATAATCCCCACATTGATAGCTTTAATCGTCTTTGGAATGATAAGAGTAGCGGTACTGCTGTGATTGATGCCCCGTCAGCTATACGGGATAAGATGATTAGGGTAGCTAAGTCTTTGGACTACTTACCTGATCAGGTAATTGAAAAAGAAATTGTTTCAAGGATAAACCGGAAGGAGTGGATAAGAGAAAATTCGAGTCCAGGAGTACCGTGTTTGCCTGAAACTCTAAATGAAAGGACATTCGAACTTCGCGGTCACCAGCTTGAAGCGTTGCAGGCGTGGAAGTCAGTGGGGGAATACCATGGTGTATTTGATCTTGCGACGGGGGCCGGCAAGACCATTACTGCTATTTATGCAATTGTTAAGGTCAGTGAAAGTATTAGAAACTGCACTTGTATAATTGCGGTTCCATACCAAAATCTCGCTGATCAATGGGTTGGTATACTGGCGTCATTCAATATTTTTCCCGCAAGATGTTATGTTTCACAAACTTCATGGAAGGAAAGATTGGAAAAAATGTCACACGAGAGCTCAATGGGAGAAGGGAAATTTCGTGCTGTTGTTGTGGTAAATCGGACGTTGAAGGATTCAAGATTTCAACGATGTTTGAAAAAATTTGATGGTGAAGGCATGCTCTGGATTGGAGACGAGTGCCATCATCATACGACAAAGGCGTATGAAGGATATTTACCATCGCATGCCAAATATAGAATCGGCTTATCTGCTACGCCGGAACACTACATAGATGATGAAAGAAATGAAAGGCTCAACAAATTCTATGGTGACGTGGTTTATAGATACAGTCTTAAACAAGCTATTCAGGATGGTGTTTTAACGCCTTATGAATATTTCCCAAACTTGGTTGAATTGACTGAAGATGAGTCAGAGCTGTTTGTGGACCTGTCGGAGAAAATTGGTCGTATCTATGCGATGCAGGGTAGCCGTAGCAAGACTAATACTCAGCATCTTCAAGTGCTATTAGGCCATAGATCACGTTTAATTGGTTCTGCGGCGAACAAACAATTAGTCCTGGAAAAGTTATTGTCCACAAAAAGACCTACCAGACATACTTTGTTTTATTGTGGCGATGGAAAGACGGAAAACAGTTTTGGAGGAAGTGATACTGAAGAGCAGGAGATCGAAGAGTTAAGACAAGTTGAATCAATATGCATATTGCTTGACAAATTGTCTTGGAATGTTTCACGTTTTACTTCTGTAGAATCAAAGCGAGAGAGGGAGAGGATACTAAGTAGGTTCAGCTTAGGAAGTATTGATGCGATGGTGGCAATAAAATGTTTAGACGAAGGAATTGACATTCCGGCTTGCAGCACGGCTTACATATTGGCAAGTTCTCGCGACCCTCGTCAATTCGTACAGCGCAGGGGTAGAATATTGCGTAGATCTCCTGGTAAAGATTTAGCTAGAATTCATGACTTTATAGTGATTCTCCCAAATGCTAGAGATATAGATTCAAAATATGGAAAGAAGTTGATTAAATCAGAACTCTCTCGCGTAGCAGAATTTTCATCATTATCGGAAAACAGTCACGAATCATACAATATATTGGCACCTATATTGAAAGAGTATGACCTAGAGCATCTAGTATGAATATTGGTATAGATTGGTTGGATAACGAATGGTTTGATCACGTCTGAATGCTATTAACATATTCTAAAAATTCCTTTGAGCCGGCCGATAGGAATTTGATAACACTGAAAGTATGAAATATAGGAATTGGTTGCAGATAACCTAATGAGATTACATTCACCCAAAGTAGCATTCGGACGTCATGAGAGCTTTCATTTGCGGTTCTGCTGGCTATCTAAGGGTTTCAAGGAGCTACAAAGCAATCCGAATTTGGTGGCCGATGTAGACCAGGCCACTCTCGCCTTGGGCGTTGGCAAAAATATGGTGGTATCGATCCGCTACTGGTTGCGAGCCGCTCAGATGATTGAGGAATCAGGCAGCGGCGCCACCAAGCTAGGTGGCTTCCTCCTTGACTCTGAATCGGGGGCTGACCCCTTTCTGGAAGACGAGGGCACTCTGTGGCTGCTTCACTGGCTGATCGCCTCCAACACGGATACCGCAACAACGATTGCCTGGTTCTTCAACAAATTCCACAAGCCTCGCTTTAGTCAAGAGGAATTGCGTGCTGCCCTCAAAGGCTACTTACAGAGCTATGTCGAGGCGCACAGAAGGCCGGCTGACACAACATTGCGTACCGACGTTTCCGTCCTTACAAGGACCTATTCACGACACCACGGAACTGGGCTGGTTGAGGAGATGATGGATTCTCCGTTGGCCGAACTTGGGCTGATCACACAAACCGGGAAAAGCAGTTACCAGTCCATGTTTGGCGAGCGCCCAAGTCTGCCATGCGAGATACTCGGATTCTCGTTGCTGCAATTATTCGAAAGCCGTGATGTTCAGATCCTGCCGCTCGAAGATGTGCTCCAGTCCACCGAAGGGCACGTTTCGCCGGGTTCCGTATTTCGTCTAACCGAAGCGGGGTTGATGGGCAAACTCGAAGAATTGGTAAGGGTCTATCCGCGCATTTTCGATTTTCGCGAAAGCGCGGGATTGAGGCAGCTCTACTTACGACAGCCACTGCCCGTTATCAAGCTGCTAGAGTCGTACTACCTGCGGGCGTCCCAGGTTGCGCGGGAGGCCGCTGCGTGAGCCTTGCCGATCATGTCAAAGTAAGTACGGCCTATACGCGCTCCGTCAACTTGGAGCGAGATTCAAAGTCGAAGGCGGCGGAATGCACCTACATTCCGACCACTCGCGCGCTTCGCACGTTGGCAACGATCACCGAGCGATTTACCAAGGAGAACCAGCCTCGGTCCTGGTCTCTGGTCGGGCCTTACGGATCGGGCAAATCCTCGTTTGCGCTGTTCTTGTCCGAGTTGTTGGGCAGTCAGAAGATGCCCAATGCAAAGTCCGCTTTGACTCGACTTGAAAGCAATAACCATATCCTGCACTCCAGATTCGTGGAGGAGACGAAGGCGTCCGATGGCTATGTGTCCGTGCTCGTCTCCGGCACCCCCGAGAGGCTGTCGTTGCGGTACTTAAATGCCTTGATGACTGCCGTTGGCGAGTATTGGATAGGCAGGCGGGGCAAAAAGCCGCGCGTATTCGACAAGATGCGAGCGCTCAGGGAATCTGAGCGGGTTCCCATCTCGGAATTGCTGGAGCTTACCCAAGAGTGCCAGCAGGTCCTTTCCAAGGTCGGATGTCCGGGGATACTGGTTGTATTCGATGAGTTCGGAAAATTTCTCGAGTACGAATCGCACACGCCAGATGCCAATGACGTGTTCCTGTTGCAGGCATTGGCTGAACACGCCTATACGACCAGTGACACGAAGCTGTTTGTCCTGGCATTGCTTCATCAGTCAATTGAGCAATACGCGCTAGGCGTGGGTGAGACTCTGAAGAACGAGTGGGCGAAGATTCAAGGCCGATTCGAAGAAGTCCCGTTTGTCGAAACCGCCGAGCAAACGTTGCGCGTTGTCCACGCGGCATTGGAACATAAGGAGTTGGACTCCGAACCCCGCGGTCAAATCGAAGCGGATGTCTTCGAGTCCGTGAAAATTTTGCAGGGCGAAGGAGTATTGACCGATTTCCAGGACGCGTCCAAGACCACCAACCTATTCACCGGCCTGTATCCCCTACATCCCGTCACCGCCATCATCCTTCCCTACTTGTGCCAACTGATCTCACAGAATGAGCGAAGCCTTTTCGGTTACTTGGGAAGCCGGGAGCGCGACGGCTTTCAGGACATGCTAGAGCGGCTCGAATCCTTGGGCGAATTCATCAAGCCCGACCATCTCTTCGATTACTTTCTGGCGAATCAGCAGTCCATTTATGGAGACTACCTGACACAGCGCCGCTGGGCCGAATCGGTGTCCGCGGTTGAACGAGTTGTTGACGCGACCGAACAACAGATGGCGATTCTTAAGGCGGTGGCCCTGATCAATCTGTTGGGCAACCGGGGGCGGGTCAGAGCTTCCGAAGCGCTGATCCGTTCGGTCTATGGATCATCCGCCGCGAGAAACCTCAAAGCTCTGCAAAAATCGTCGGTCCTCGTCCATCGCAAATTCAACAACGAATTTCGCGTGTGGCAGGGGAGCGATTTTGACCTTGAATCCCGATTGCGAGAGCAGGCCAACCAACTCGGCCCGTTTTCGTTGGCGGAAGAATTGTCTAGCTATAAGGCCGTGGCCCCGATCGTGGCCCGCAAATACAGCATCGAAAAGGGGACGCTGCGCTACTTCGACGTCAAATTCGTGGACGCCCTGAACTGGGAAAAAACGGAACAGAAGGGCAACCCGCAAATCTTCCTGTTTCTTAGTGCGGGCAAGGACGACACGCAACAATACGAACAGCGCTCCAGAGACCACCTCGCCATACTCGGCCTCGTCGCGCTTTCCCATGCCGGCCAGTCATTAAAGTCTTTGGTCTCCGAGCGTCTGGCGTTGGAGGCGATCGAGAGAACGGCGAAAGAGCTTGCCGAAGATCCGGTGGCGCGCAAGGAACTCAATGCGCGGCTTGAGGTTGTGAAACATTTTGAGGCAACCCACATTTCGCAGTTGCTCGACAACCCACAGCATCTCGATTGGCATTTCGGCACCGGAAAACTCCCGGTTACCTCGCGTCGGCATTTCCAGTCGCAACTTTCTTCCGTGCTTGAGGAGATGTATCCCAAGACTCCCGTTATCCACAACGAGCTGATCAATCGGGATCGACTTTCCTCGCAGGCCGCCGCGGCCCGCAACAAGCTGCTCTCGCTGCTGCTGACGGACGCCGGCAAGGAAGACCTGGGAATTGATCCGAAAAAATTTCCTCCCGAAAAGGCGATTTATAGAGCTACTCTGAAAGAGACTGAGATACACAAGAAGACATCAAAGGGTTGGGCGCTTCACAAGCCTACCAAAGACAGCTCATTGCTTGATACATGGAACCGAGTCGAGGAATTTTTGGCCTCCACCGAAGACGAGGCTCGCCCGTTCACTGACATAAACGCTGAGTTGATGGATCAGCCCTACGGAGTGAAAGCAGGCATTCTGCCAATTCTTTGGATAAGCGTTTACCTAGTTTACGAGTACGAAATTGCCTTGTACGAGAATGGCCGTTACATCCCTGGATTCACCAAGGAAGCCTTGGAGCGGTTTGTCAAACGGCCGGACTTGTTTCAAGTGCAAAGGTTTCGCATCGAGGGATTGCGCAAATCCATTTTCGAGCAATACCGCGACGTCATTAGCGGTGGGGCAAAACCTAAATCTATCTTGCAAGTCGCCAAACCGTTGGCGGCGTTTATGCATGAACTACCTAATTACACGTTGAAGACTCGAATTGGGCTCTCCAAGCAAGCCATAGCGGTCCGAGAAGCCTTCCAATTGGCAAAGTCTCCTAAGCATCTCCTTTTCGAGGGATTGCCGAAGGCCCTTGATTATCGAAGCAAGGGTGCAGACCCCGATGAGCGGATTGACAGTTTCGCCGAGCAGCTTAAAAAGGTGCTTCGAGAATTCAAGAATGCTCATGCCAAGATGAAGGATTCAATGCGTCACCGGTTGGCGGAGACGGTTGGCCTCAATACAAAACTTTCGTTAACCGACTTGAGGGCGCAAAGCAGGGGACGTTGCCACGGGCTCGAAAATCAAACCGTTGATGTGCAGGGGCTGCGTGGACTGCTTCTGCGAATCAATCGCGAAGGGGACTCTGACGAACGATGGTTCGAAAACATACTGATGTTTCTTGCCAATAAGCCAAGTGAGAAGTGGACTGACACCGACAGAGGCGAAGCCGAGTACAAACTCGCCCAGTTTGCCCGCCGGCTCGCCGACCTCTACCGATTGGCGGCCGAAGAGCACCGTATCCAGCTTGGCGGCAACCAGGATTTCGATGTGTACTTGCTTAAATCGTTGAAAACCGGGGGAAAATTCCTTGATGAAATCATCACCGTTGACAGCGAAAAGCAAGAGCATGCCAAGAATATAAAACAAGAAATCGAGGCCGCATTGCAGAAATCTGGCAACCGCGACTTACAACTAGCGGCTCTCGCACAAGTTGTCGACGAATTCTTGAAATCTTCAGATCAGCCGTCAAAATTAACAGGGGCAAACGAAGAGACGCCTGAAATCAACCTGGTTCGAGATAGCAAGTCCTAATGCACTTTTCAGAGCTGGAGCAGCAGCAAGACGACCAAACCCGCCACGTCCTCGGACTGTCTGGAGGCAAGGACAGCGCCGCTCTGGCCATCTACCTGAAAGACCACTACCCCACCATCAGTGAGCGGGTCGAGTACTTTTTCTCCGACACCGGCGCCGAACTGAAAGAGGCCTACGAGTTTCTCGACCGGCTGGAAACCTGGCTTGGCAAGGAAATCGTCCGTCTCAGCACCGGACGCGAATTCGACCACTGGCTCAGGGTCCACAACGGCATGCTCCCCTCAGCGCGGCAGCGCTGGTGTACCCGGACCATGAAAATCGAACCTTTTGAAAGATTTGTGGGGGAAGACCCGGTCGTTACCTATGTGGGAATACGGGCGGATGAGCATCGAGAGGGCTACATCAGCACAAAACCGAACATCAAGGCGGTATTTCCTTTCGTCGAGGACGGAATCGTGAAGGCGGACATATTCCGATTTCTGGAGGAAACCGTCGGCGTTCCTGAATACTACAAGTGGCGGTCCAGGTCCGGCTGCTATTTCTGCTTCTTTCAGCGCCAGGACGAATGGCTTGGGCTGAAAGAGAACCACCCTGAGCTCTTCGAACGGGCGAAGCTCTACGAAATGCGCAAGCGCGAACGCTATGATCTCGATGTCGCCAGCACCAGTCTCGTAGGAAGCGGCAACTACACCTGGAGCAGGGAAGGGACCCTCGACGAACTTGTATCCAAAGCCGAAAAGCGCAGAAAGGAATTGGGCGTCATCGCCAGCACCGCGGACAAGAACAAACGCTGGCAAGACCTCCTCCTCGAACAAGACGAAGACGACCCCGAAGATCAGGCCTGCCTGATTTGCTCCCTTTGAGATGAGTGCCCGGTAACCGGCTGGTATCAAATTCTTGCGTGTATGCCCGATTATCAGTCAAGGTTCGAGTACTTCAATTGGGGCATCTGCGGCCTGCTTGATGAAGCGACGGTCGAATGTGAACATGGTTTCGCAGTCGTTCGCAGCAGAAACGTGTAGTGCGTCGGTGAAGTCCATACCACGGTCGGCGTAGTCGATCGCTCTGACCAGAACGGCGGCGTTATCGGTGGCGACTCCTGCAAGCCCCAGAAATGCTTGAAGCGCGGTAATTACTTCTTGGCGAGAGAAGTTGTAGACGCTCCGTAATACCCATTCACATTCGAGCAAAACCGTTGTGCTTACGAATACCTGCCCCGCGTCCACCACTGCCCTGGCCTTCGCGGTCTGGTCAGGGTCGTCGGCAGTCAAATAACGGATGACGATGTTCGTATCAATCGCGCGCATGCCTTCTCCTTGCCTCCGCCATGACGCCTGCCTCCATTTCAGCAATAGACTTTGCCTTGCCCTTGTATGAGAGGCATCCGAATACTTGTTCTGGGTGAGTTTCGGGGAATTGCGGGGCAGCCTTCAACAGGACGCCTTCGGGGCCATTTTCCACGACAAGGCGAGTGCCGGCATCCCAGTGACGCTCCTGGCGGATGGACTTGGGCAGAATAACCTGGCCCTTGGTGGAGACAGTAGTTGTAAGCCGACTAATCTGAGGCATGGCAGATTCTCCAAAAAGACTGACAGGCCATCAGTGTAAGACAAAAGTAAGATAAGTCAATGCCCGGTGGCAGCCGCGGACAAGATCAAGCACTGGCAAGACCTCCTCCCCAAACAAGACGAAGACGACCCCGAAGACCATGCCTGCCTGAATGGCTCGCTCTGACCCGCTGGCATACGTCGTTCCGAAAAACAACCCCAAAATTGGGTATATTTCAAATCTCCCACGTGAGTGCCATTAGTCTTAAGAGAGGGAGACCGCCATGCTCGCCAAACTGACATCCAGGAATCGGCTGACTCTGCCTAAAGCGGTAATCTCCGCCGTGGAACTTACCGACTACTTTGACGTGACTGCTGAAAACGGACGAATTGTGCTGACTCCAGTCCGCATCAATCGTGCGGACGGCGTACGAGCAAAATTGGAGGGACTCGGATTAACCGAAGCTGACATTTCAGATGGCGTTGTCTGGGTTCGGTCAGGCGAATAAAGCCAGTCCAAATGGTTTTTACAAACGCTTTGTCCTTCGCTCGTATCATGATTTTATTGTTGAAAATCGCATCTCAGATATGGGATATGCAACATTAACTTCCCGCGACGGCTTTGCAGGATGCGCCCCAAGTCGCACCCTCCCCCGATTTTTGCCATAATGCCGCGACTTTTGCGAAGCACCGTTGTTTTTCCTTTCCGGAGTCGATGTGGCTGACGGTTTCGACGCTGCCCTGAAGCGCTACGGGCTACCCCTTTTTCAACCTGAATGGACCGCCATCTGCCGCGGTATCGAGAAGGAATGCCTGCGGGTTACGCCCGAGGGCCGCATCTCGCGGCGGCAGCATCCGGCGGCGCTCGGTTCTGCGCTGAAGAACCCGTACATCACCACCGATTTCTCCGAAGCCCTGCTCGAATTCATTACGCCCAAGGATCAGAGCATCGACGGCTGCCTGGGAATGCTGGAAGACATTCATCGTTTCACGCTGACGAACATGGAGGAGGGCGAAATTCTCTGGGCTTCGAGCATGCCTTGCCCGGCGGGAATGGAGGGCGAGGTGCCGATCGCGAGTTACGGCAGTTCCAACATCGGACAACTCAAGCGCCTGTATCGCACCGGGCTTTCGTATCGCTACGACAGTCTCATGCAGGCCATCGCCGGGCTGCATTACAACTTTTCCATGCCCGACGAGTTCTGGCAGCCGTACCAGCGCATCGTCGGCTTCGACGGTAGCTTGCAGGACTTCCGCACCGAGAGCTATCTGCATCTGATCCGCAATTTCCATCGCCACTCCTGGCTGCTGCTTTACCTGTTCGGCGCTTCGCCGGCGGCGGCGAGCAGTTTCGTCGAAGGCCGCGAACATGATTTGCAGCGGATGGAATCGGGAACGATGTATCTGCCCAACGCCACCTGTCTGCGCATGGGGCGGCTGGGTTACCAGAGCGACGCGCAGAAATCGCTGTTCGTCTGCTACAACGATTTGCCGCTTTATGTGGAATGCCTGCAGGACGCCATCAGGAAGCCGTATCCGCCTTACGAGGAAATCGGCCACAAGGTCGACGGCAGTTACCGCCAGATCAATGTAAACCTGCTGCAACTGGAAAACGAGTTCTACAGCACGATTCGTCCCAAACGGGTGGCGCGCAGCGGCGAGCGGCCGCTGGACGCGCTGGTGCAGCATGGCATCGAATATGTCGAGTTGCGCGCGCTGGACCTCAACCCCTTTCTGCCGCTCGGCATCGACGCCGAGCAAGTGCGCTTCCTCGATACCTTTCTGCTGCATTGCCTACTGAGCGAAAGCCCGCAATGCAATCGCGCGGAGTTCTTCGAAGTGTCGGACAATATCCTGCGCGTGGTGGAAGAAGGCCGCGACACTTCGATCGAACTCAAGCGCGGCGGCAAGCCGGCCCGGCTCGAAGCCTGGGCCGGGGAATTTCTCGACGACATGAAGCACAGCGCCGCGCTGATGGACTATTTCCATGGTGGAGGTTATCTGGACAGCGTCGAGCGGCAGGCCGCGAAAATTCAGGATCCGTCGCTTACGCCATCGGCCAGGATGCTGGCGGAAATGGAGCGCGACGACTTGAGCTTCTGCGAATTCTCGATGGCGGCGTCAAAGCGGCACGCGAAATCCCTGACCGCGGAGCCCCTGGGCAAGGACGTACGCGAGTTGATGGAGACGACCGCCGCGGAATCGCTCGTTCGGCAACGCGAGGTGGAAGCCGTGGACAAGCAGACTTTCGACGAATTTCTGCGGGACTGGAACGCCTGGGAGCCGCTGAGCCATGCTATCCACGAAAGCGAGGCATAAGTTACCATTGGCCCGTGGGGGAGATGGGAGAGATAGATAGATGAGACTGGCAATTCCTGACAATCGCATACTGAATTTCGCGATTTTTGTCTTCAGCGTTACCACCATCGGCATCGTGCTGTACATGCAGTACGCCATGTTTCTGCCGCCGTGCGGGCTTTGCATCAGCCAGCGCATATTCATCGTTCTTTGCGGCGTGACCTGTCTCGCCGGGGCGATACACAATCCGAGCCTGAAAGGGCAGCGCATCTATGCCGGCGTGGCGGCGGCGATGACCATTTTCGGCAGCTATTTCGCCGGCAGGCAGATCTGGCTGCAACACTTGCCCGAAGACCAGATTCCCGCCTGCGGCCCCGGCCTGAACTACCTGCTGCAAAACTTCCCGCTGGTCGACGCCCTGAACTTCCTGCTGCAAGGCGACGGCAATTGCGCCGAAGTGCAATTCCGCTTTCTCGGCCTGCTGACCATTCCCGAAATGGCCATGGTCGCTTTCGTAATGCTGTTCGCAACCTGTATGTTCATGCTGTTCCGCGATCAATGGGCGCAGACTGCCGGGGACTGATTCATGGGCGCGGTGCTAGCCCGCAGCGAACCGTTACAAGCGACCGGCTACATTCAGCCAGGGACTTTGCTCGAACTCTGGTTCCATACCGGCACCGCCTGCAATCTCGCCTGTCCTTTTTGTCTCGAAGGCTCAAAACCCGGCGACAACAGGCTCGAACGCATCAGTTTCGAGGACGCCCGGCCCTGGCTCGACGAAGCCGTCTCGCTGGGCGTGAAACAGTTCTCTTTCACCGGCGGCGAGCCGTTTATCGTCAAGGACATCGTTCGCATCCTCGATTACGCCCTGCGCCGCAATCCCTGCCTCGTGCTTACCAACGGTACCGAGCCGATCTTGCAGAGATTGCCCGCTATAGAGACGTTGGCTGGCTTGCCGCATCCGCTTTCTTTCCGGATCAGCATCGACTTTGCCGATGAAGCGCGGCACGACGCCGGCCGCGGCGCCGGCAACTTCCGCAAGGCCTGGCAGGGCGCCGCAGAATTGCATCGGCGGGGATTCAAGGTTTCGCTGGCCCGGCAGCGCGATCCAGGAGAAGACACGGCCGCAGTCGACCGTGGGTTTCGCGAACTATGTCTTGCGCATGGATTGCCGGGCGACACTCATATCGTCTCGTTTCCGGATTTCCTCACCCCCGGCGCCCATCCCAGGGTTCCCGCGATCACCGAGCAATGCATGACGGCCTATCACACCGGGGAATCACGCCAGAACTTCATGTGCCATTTCTCAAAAATGGTGGTGAAGAAGAATGGCCGCACCCGGGTGTACGCCTGCACCCTGGTCGATGACGACGAATCCTACGAACAAGGCGCCAGCCTGAGCGAAGCCGAGGGGGTGCGTGTGATGCTGCAACATCACCGGTGCTATAGCTGCTTCGCCCACGGCTCGTCCTGCAGTGAAATCCGCGCCGGCTGATCAGCTTCTCTGCCAGCGGAAATAGCGTTCCAGCCAGGGGAAGACTTTTTCCGGCATATGCGCCTTGCGCCAGGCATTGGCGGCAAACTTGTTGGCTTCCAGCATCGTCGGATAGATATGCGTCGCCGCGGCGATCTTGCCAAGCCCCATGCCATGAGTCATGGCCAGCACGAATTCGCCTATCAGTTCCCCGGCGTGGTGGCCGACGATTACGGCGCCCAGAATGCGGTCCTTGCCGGGTACGGTCAGAACCTTCACAAATCCCTGATTTGACCCATCGGCCAGTGCGCGGTCATGCATATCCAGATCGTAGCGCGTAACTTCGAAAGCGACGCCCTGCTCCCGCGCTTCCTCTTCCGAAAGACCGACCCGGGCCACTTCCGGGCTGGTGAACGTTGCCCAGGGCACTGCCTTGTAACTCACTTTACGCCAGCCGCCGGCCAGGGCGTTCATGGCCGCGAAAAAGGCCTGATGCGAAGCCATGTGCGTGAATTGGAACGGGCCGGCGACATCGCCGCAGGCATAGATGTTGGGGTAGGCGGTTTGCAGGTATTGATTGACTTCAACCGAGCCCCCGGCAGTGAGTGGCATCTCCAATTCTTCCAGTCCGAATCCTTCCACATTCGGTTTGCGTCCGAGCGCAAGCAGAACCCGGTCGAAATGCACACGTACGAAATCGCCTTCGTACTCCGCTTCCATGAAATGGCCGTTTTCGTCGCTGCCGAATCGAACGACCTTGTGACCGGTCAGCACATTGATGCCCTGGCGCTGAAACTGTTCGGCAAGCAATTCCGAAACTTCCGGGTCCTCGCGAAAGAGAATGCGCGGCGCCATTTCCACCTGGGTAACCCGTGAGCCGAGATTGCTGAACGCCTGCGACATCTCGCAGCCGATGGGTCCGCCGCCCACTACCAGCAACCGCTCCGGCAGGCTTCCCAGGTTCCATACCGAATCGGAAGTCAGGTAATCCACCTGATCCAGTCCGGGAATGGGCGGTATCAGCGGGCGCGCGCCCGTTGCCAGTATGATCGAGCGGGTCGTGATCTTGCGTTCGCCCACACTGACAACGTAGGGCGATTCGATCTTTGCCTGGCCCGATACGCACTCGACGCCAAGAGAGGTAAAGCGTTCCGGAGAGTCGTGCGGTTCGATGCGGGCGATGATCTTTCGAATCCGCTCCATTACGGCCGGAAAATCGACGCTCGCGTCTGCGTCCCTGATTCCAAAGTCGGATGCATTGTCGATCAGGCGCTTGACGTGTCCGCTACGCAGAAGCGATTTGCTCGGCACGCAGCCGGTGTAGAGGCAGTCGCCGCCCATGCGGGCCTGTTCGACCAGCACGACTTTCGCCCGGGCGCCCGCGACTATGAGTGATGAGACGAGTCCGGCGGAGCCGCCACCGATGACGACCGTATTTACGTCGAACTTGCGCGGCCGTCCGAACCTGCGCGAAAGTTTGCGGCGCTGGATTCCGGCAACGATGAAGCGCGCCAGCAAGGGCATCACTCCGATCAGGGCGAAGGAAAAAAGCACCGAGCCGCTAACGAGTCCCGATAGCGAGGTTATGCTTGCGAGTTCGGACCCCGCGTTCACGAATACCGCTGTGGCCAGCAACATGCCGCTCTGGGTTGCGACATAGAAAGTTCCCGGCTTTATCGGGGTCAGGGACATCACCAGATTGACCAGAAAATACGGGAAAAGCGGCACCATTCTGATTGTGAACAGGTAAAATCCGCCGTCCTTGCGAATTCCGCGATTGATGGGCGCCAGCTTGTCCCCGTAACGATTCTGGACCCAGTCGTGGAGCAGCATGCGCGCGATCAGGAACGCCAGGGTAGCGCCGATGCTGCTGGCGAAGGATACGATCAAGGTTCCCCAAAGCAGCCCGAACAAGGCGCCGCCGAGCAGGGTCATCATCAGGGCGCCGGGAATCGAAAACGCGGCCATGACCACGTACACGGAAAAATAAATCAGCGCCGTCAGGGCGAAATTTTCCTGCGTGAACGTCTGCAGGGCGCCCAATTGCGATTGCACGAATTCGAGGCTGACGTAGCGCTCCAGATCGAACACGAACCACGAACCCAGAACTGCGGCGACAAGAATTACTATCAGGAGTCTTATTTTTTTCATTTGTTTACCTTGGAACCGGAGGCCGCGCGTCTCATGAGGCGGCGATTGAACTGTGGAGCCGGGGACTGCATATGGTATGTTTCGCTTCCCTATGCCGAAGCATAAGTTCTCGCGGCGCTAATATAGTGCAGGAGCCCTGAATTGGCCAATTCATCTTCGGACCGCAAGTTCCCGATCACCCGCATGCGGCGCATGCGGCGCGACGAGTTCAGCCGCCGGTTGATGCGGGAGAATCTACTCACGCCCGATGACCTGATCTGGCCGGTGTTTATCGTCGAAGGCGCCGGGGAGCGGCAGCCGGTCGAATCCATGCCCGGCGTTTTCCGGCTGAGCGTCGACGAACTGCTCAAGGAGGCGAATGCGGCCGCGGCGCTCGGCATTCCGGCGCTTGCCCTGTTTCCCTCGCCGGCCGATGACGCCAGGACTCTCGACGGCAGCGAAGCCTGGAATCCCGACGGGCTCGTACAACGCGCGGTCGCCGAACTGAAATCGGCCCTGCCCGAACTCGGCGTGATCTGCGATGTTGCGCTCGACCCTTTTACGACCCATGGCCAGGACGGGATCATCGACGACGGCGGATATGTGCTTAACGACGAAACCGTCGACGCCCTGGTGCGTCAGGCGCTGTCACAGGCCCGGGCCGGGGCCGACATCGTGGCGCCTTCGGACATGATGGACGGGCGCATCGGCGCCATCCGCGCCGCGCTCGAGCAGGAAGGCAGCATCCATACCCGCATTCTGGCCTATTCCGCCAAGTACGCATCTTCCTATTACGGCCCCTTTCGCGACGCGGTCGGTTCAAGCGGCACGCTGGGCGCAAGCAACAAGTATAGCTACCAGATGGATCCGGCAAACAGCGACGAGGCCTTGCAGGAGGTTGCGCTCGACCTCGCCGAAGGCGCCGACATGGTCATGGTCAAGCCGGGCATGCCCTATCTCGATGTCGTGCGGCGAGTGAAGGACGAATTCGGCGTGCCGACTTTCGTGTATCAGGTCAGTGGCGAATACGCCATGCACATGGCGGCGGCGGAAAACGGCTGGCTGGACGGCGACGCGGTCATGCTCGAATCCCTGCTCGCCATAAAGCGCGCCGGCGCCGACGGCATTCTGACCTATTTCGCACCTGCGGCTGCCCGGCTATTGAGCTGAGATTCTGCGACTGCGCTTCGCTCCGCGCAGAATGACGATCGTATTGCGGTCACTCCGCGCCTTCCCGCGCCTCCCACGTGTCATTCTGCGCCTCCCACGTGTCATTCTGCGCGAAGTCGCAGAATCTGTCAGGGGCCGCTTGAATCTTGGCGGACAGCCCTTATCATACGCCTCTGTTTCGTTCCCCCGGGAGTTTCCAATGAGCGACAATATCGTTCACGTATCAGACGACAGTTTCGAGCAGGATGTATTGCAGGCCGAGGGCCCCGTACTCGTGGATTTCTGGGCGGAATGGTGCGGTCCCTGCAAGATGATAGCCCCCGTGCTCGAAGAACTGGCCGACGAATACCAGGGCAAGTTGAAAGTCTGCAAGATGGACGTGGACGCGAATACCGAAACCGCTCCCCGCTACGGCATCCGCGGCATCCCGACACTGATCGTGTTCAACAACGGCGACGTCGCCGGCACCCAGGTCGGCGCCGTGTCCAAGTCGCAATTGTCGGCCTTCGTCGACGGCCTGCTCTGATCCCTCGCCGCTTTGCGAGTCTCAAGCGGCGATTGACTGGTTTGCGCCATCCCTGGCACGGAGAATACTCTCCGCCATTTCCCTGGCAACCAATTCGGTGGAAACCTGCCTGTCGCGGGAAAGACTGAATACTTTCGCGAGCGTGGTTTCGATGCGCCCGATATGCGTGAGCCGGTCGCACTCGCTGGAACACCGGCGCTGGTGATGCGCTTCAATGATGCCGCCGGCGTTGACGACGAAATCCGGGCAGTAAAGAACACCTGATTGACGCAGACGCTCGCCGTCTTCCGGCGTAGCCAATTGGTTGTTGGCGGCGCCGCAAACTATGCCCGTGCGCAGTCTGGGGATGCTGTCGGCGTTCCAGACCGCGCCCATGGCGCAGGGCGCGACCACATCCACGGGCAGGAACAAGACTTCATCGCTGCTTATCGGCCGTACGCCCAGTTCCGCCGCGGCGCGTTCCAGATTGGCGGCATTGATGTCGGCGCCGTAAACGGTGGCGCCGTCCTCGATGAGCAGGCGCGCAAGCTTGAATCCGACGTGGCCGAGCCCCTGAATTGAAACCGCGAAGTCTTTCAGGCTTTCCTTGCCATAGCGGTGGCGCACCGCCGCGCGAATTCCGAGAAACACGCCATAAGCCGTGCTCGGCGACGGGTCGCCGCCGTGCTCGTTGTCATCCAGGCCAGCCACATACGGTGTTCTGCGGGCAATTGCGCGGATGTCCCCAACGCCGGTGCCGACGTCTTCGGCAATGATGTAACGGCCGCCGAGGGAATGAACGAAGTCTCCCATGGCTTCCAGTAGCGCCCGGGATTTCTGCTTTCGCGGGTCACCGATAATTACGGATTTGCCGCCGCCGAAGGGCAGCCCCGCGAGAGCGGATTTGTACGTCATCCCCCTGGAGAGCCGCAAGACATCGTGCAGGGCGTCCGCTTCGCCTGCGTAAGGGTACATGCGGCAGCCGCCAACGGCCGGTCCGAGCGCAGTGTTGTGTACGGCGATGATCGCTTTCAGGCCGCTGCGGTGATCATGGTGGAAAGCGACCAGTTCATGGTCGCTGAATGATGGGTGGGCAAACACGGTCATTTCGGATTCCCTGCGGAAAATGTGTATTTTCTCGCAAACACCGTAACAAGATTATTTAAATTAGCCGGGATCACCCGTATTATTTGGATAACTTATCTGTATATCTTTCAGAAACGGAATAAATATGCCGATTGAGCTAGACAAATACGATCAGGCAATCGTGAAACTGTTGCAGGCGGACGCCACGCTGAGTACGGCGGCAATCGCGGAGCGGGTGAACCTTTCTCAATCGCCCTGCTGGCGCCGCATCAATCGGCTCGAACAGTCGGGCCTGATCAAGGGCCGCGTGGCCTTGCTCGACCGCGCTGCCCTCGGCCTCGATGTGGTTGTATTCGCCACCGTCAACCTGACATCCACCGGGCGCCAGAACCTGATCGCATTCGAGCGGGAAATTTCCGGCCACGAGGAAATCGTCGAGTGCTACACAATGGCCGGCATCTGGGATTACCTGCTGAAGATCGTGACCCGGGACATACGGCACTACGAACGCTTCATGCGCAATACTCTTGCCGCCAGTCCGCTGATCCGGGAGTTGCACTCGCACATGGCCGTAACCGAAATCAAGAACGTCACCGAACTGCCGCTTGCTGAACTGCCGCTTGCTTGACTTGCCGCCGGGTCCGGTTTACTGTTCGCGAAAATTTGGCAGGCAATGCTTGGCGGGATTGCTTGCGGCGTCGGACGGGGCGCGGGATGGCCTGCCGGGCGACAGGTTCGGAGGCGAATCGATGAATATGCAGGGGATGAATATGAAGGACACGGCGAAGAATGTGCTGCGCGCGACGGGCAACGTGCTCGCGCAGGCGCTGAGCCTGGACGGCAAGGCGACCGAGCTGTTTTCGTCCGGGGACTTGACATTCGCGGACGATGCCGATGTTATAATGTATAATGTTCGCCGGGTCGCCGGGTCGCCGGGTCGCCGGGTCGCCGGGTCGCCCAACCTGCGTCCGCGTGACGGCCATGAGCGCGTTCGCGTGGCTGCGCCGGCGGGGCCGTCCATCCTCTCCGCCTGAGTCTCTTTCCTCCGCCGGTCGGCATTCCGCTTCCCGCCGTCCCGCTTCCTCCTCAGACAGCCTCGATTCTTCCGCCGCCCGTGCCGCGCCCGGCCCGCGCGCTTTTCCTGCTTCCGCGTTCCCGGGCGCCGCCACTGCGGGCCGCCTCCTCCGCCGTTCCGCGGCGGTGCTACTGCTTCTGGTCGTGTCGGCGCCTGCCGTCCTTGCCCAGACCTTGCCGACCGTGACCATCGAGCCGCCCGTCCCGGTCATAACGGAGAGCCAAGCGCAGACCTTGCGGGTCAGGGTCAGCCCGACGCAGACGACGGACCTGGACGTCCTCGTGGATGTCTCTTGGTTGATCGGCCCCCCTCTCGCTTCGGGCCAGGCGGGTGTCAGGACGGTCACGATCCCGGCCAACTTCCCCACGACTTCCTTCGACATCCAGACGGTGGACGACAACGTGGACTCCCCTGACGGGGTGATCCGAGTGACCGTGCAGGCTAACCCAGCCTACCAGCTGGGCTCGGCGAGCTTTTCCGATGTTGTCGTGACGGACAACGACTTAACACCGGTGAACCTCTCGGTGTCGGACGGCGGCGCGGCGTCGGAGGGCGGGGGTGCGCTCACGATCACCGCGACGACCCCACCCGACGCTACTGTCAGCAGTCATGTGTTGTCGATCCCGATCCAGGTGCGGATGGCCGGCACGACGGCGCAGGCCGCCGACTACACGCTGGCGGGCACGATTGACATCCCGGCCAATGCGCATAGCGGCACAACGACCTTCACGGTGACGGACGACAGCCTGGTCGAGCAGGCGGAGACGGTGGTGGTGGAACTCGGCACGCCGCTGCCGCTGCCGACGCAATACCGGCCCGGCGCGAACGACGCGGTCACCATCACGATTGCCGACAACGACCCGGGGGTGAGCTTCGACGCCGCGACCTTCACCGCGGAGGAGGGCCGTCCGGTCAGGGTCACGCTGAACCTCAACCTGCCCCAGACCACGGCCACGCCGGTCGCCCTCGCCTACGCGGCCGGCGCCACGGACCCGGCGGAGAACAGCGACTACACCGAAGTCACCCCCGTAAGCATCCTGGCCAATGCGCTGACGCACAGCTTTGACATCCAGACCGTCGCGGACGCGGACACGGACGACGACACCTTCACCATCACCATCTCCGCCGTGCAGGGCGCGCCGGTCGTCGGCAGCCCGTCGGTGGCCACGGTGACCATCAAGGAGATCGACACCTCCCTGACCCTGCTCCCCCTGGGCGCGCCGCGGATCCACCTGGACGCGCTCCCCTCGCCGGGGGTGACCGGGAGTGGGCGCGACTGGACGCTGGTGGAGGGGACCGACATCAGGCTGCGCTTCAGCAACCTCACGGAGGACCTGCACAGCGAGGACCTCGTGGTGGACTACGCCGTGGTGGGCGCCAACGCCCATGTCCCCGCAGGCCACGGGGGGACCCGGTCGGTGACGATTCCGGCGAACACGCGCTCGGTCGAGGTGACCCTTCCGACCGAGGCCGCCACCCTGGACGAGACCGACGTGTCGCTGTCGGTGATGCTCCTGGCCGCGGGCTCATCGACGGAGACCACCGCGGGGACCTACACGACCAACTTCAGGCCGCTGAACTTCACGGTCACGGACGGACCGGACGGGGGGACGGGCAGCATCACCCCGACCGTCACGGTCGAGACGTGGTACGCGAACTTCTCCAACGACCCGGTCAACGAGCCGGACAAGGGGGACCCGCGGATCGAGGGGGACGAGCTCCAGTTCGACGTCCGGTCGGTACCGGCGGCGAGTGTGCCGTTCACGGTCTGGCTGAAGGTCGAGGAGACCGTCGGGACCGGTTACGGCGATTGCGTCGCGGCCGGGCAGGAGCGGGTGCGCACGGTGCGGTTCGCGCCCGGGGCGAGCCGGCGGACTCTCCGCGTGCCGACGGTGGACGACGACGTGGACGAGTATGACTGCGAGGTGCGGGTGTCGCTGGCGTCGAATGCCTCGGGCACGGTGCCGACGGGGGATGTTCAGGTGTTGACCGGGGGCCGCGGCGGCTACGAAATCGACGTGGACGACGGGGCCGTGGCGACGCGGAAGGTCCGCGACAACGAGGCCGGCCCCAAGGGGAGCAGTTCGGATGACGGGATCGGTCCCGTGACCCCGGGCGCGGGTCCGGCGGTGACGATCTCGGCGGATGCGACGGAGGTCGACGAGGGCGGCGACGTGACCTTCACGGTCACCGCGGACCCGGCGCCGGCGCAGGACCTGGCGGTGAACTTGTCGGCCGATTGGGAGATGGGCGCGGGGGACGACCGCACCGGCGGCGGGGATTTCTGGACGGTGACCGTCCGGGCGGGCGCCGCCTCGGCGACCTGGACTTATACGACGACTTCGGACGACGACGACCTGGCGGACGGCACGGTGGTGGGCCGGATCGAGGCGGGCGACGGCTACGAGCCGGGCGAGCCGTCCTCGGTGACGCTGACGCTGCTGGACGACGACGAGCCCACGACGGACGGGGTTGTGCAGCATAACGTGCCGGATTCGGTCGTGGTCGATCCCGTGACCCCGGCCGTGGACCCCGCGCTGGTGGCGCAGGTGCGGGACTATGCGGCGGAGACCTGGAAACACCCCGATCATGTGGACCGCTGGATGCGGGTGCTGGCCGCGTTCGGCGACGACAACGGCTACACGGCGATGACGGCGGCGGAGGCGCAGACCCACGCCGACAAGGGCTGGCAACGGTGGGTTCCGGTGGTCGCCGCGCTGAATGCGCTGGAAGCGGTCGGGTCGCAGCAGGACCAGCAGGACACGGACCAGCAGGGTACGGACCAGCAGGTAGTAACGCCCGAGCCCCCCGCGGTTTGCGTTTCGCCGGAGTTGCTGTCGGACGTGGAGGGCTACGCCGGGGAGACGCATGAAGGCGCGGCCCACGTCGAGCGCTGGCTGCGCGTGCTGCACACGCTGAAGGGGATGGCGAACGACAGCACGATCATGCTTTCCGCGGAAGCGCAGACCCACGCCGACAAGGGCTGGCAACGGTGGGTTCCGGTGGTGACCGCCATCGAGTGTCTGGAGGCCGGGGCGGGCGGGAACTGACCGCGCCCGGCCGCTTGCGCGAACGATCGGCGCTCAGGGAGCTTCGGCACGCAGCGCGCGGCGTTCGCTCTCTGTCGGCGTTCATCGTCTTGCTTGTTATCCGTAAAACTTTGCATTACACTGCGCGCCAAGTTTCCCGGATCGCTCGGTTATTGCAGGCTGGGCCTGCTGGAATTCCGAGTTCGTTTGCAAAGGGGCTGCAAACCGGGAAATAATTAAAGCCCCGATCCGGACCCTGGCCTTCAATCGCGGCCACAAGTGTAAGCGCAGGGTTTCCCCTGCCGGACAAATTCACTGGATTCAACCTCGTCCCGGTCAGGTCCGGTTCAGACTCATTCGCAATTTCCGTAAACGGCGGTAACTGAAAATTTCTCAACTTTCCGTAAATCGGGTTCCATCCGACGCGCGCGCTTCGCAGACCGACCAGACGGTCCAGCAGGCCGCGCCTGATCCAGGCGGTAAATCCCTCATGAATTTGACAGAACTCAAACAGAAACCGATAGCCGAGCTGCTCGATACGGCTCATGAAATGGGGCTCGACAACGTAGCCCGAACGCGCAAGCAGGACATTATCTTTTTCCTGCTCAAGCGGCACGCCCGGAACGGCGAAGACATCTACGGCGACGGCGTTCTCGAAATATTGCAGGATGGCTTCGGTTTTCTAAGATCGGCTGACTCGTCCTATCTTGCCGGCCCGGACGACATTTACGTGTCTCCCAGTCAGATAAGACGTTTCAATTTACGTACGGGAGACACGATCTCCGGCAAGATCCGGCCCCCGAAAGACGGTGAACGCTACTTTGCCCTGCTAAAGATCTCCGAAATCAACTTCAGCGTCCCCGAAACCGCCAAGCACAAGATTCTTTTTGAAAACCTCACCCCGCTTTTTCCGCAGGACAGGCTCGGACTCGAAATCGGAAACGGCAGCACCGAAGACCTCAGCGCCCGCATCATCGACCTCTCCGCCCCCATCGGCAAGGGCCAGCGCGGCCTGATCGTATCGCCGCCCAAGGCGGGCAAGACCCTGATTCTGCAGAATATCGCCCAGTCGATTACGCGTAACAATCCCGAATGCCGCCTGATCGTGCTGCTGATCGACGAGCGGCCCGAGGAAGTTACCGAAATGCAGCGTTCGGTGCGCGGTGAAGTCGTGGCGAGCACTTTCGACGAGCCGCCGACTCGACACGTGCAAGTGGCCGACATGGTCATCGAAAAGGCCAAGCGCCTCGTCGAGCACAAGGAAGACGTGGTCATTCTGCTCGATTCGATGACGCGCCTCGCGCGCGCCTTCAACACAACCCAGCCTTCTTCAGGCAAGGTGCTCACCGGCGGCGTCGACGCTCATGCCCTCGAGCGCCCGAAGCGCTTTTTCGGCGCCGCGCGCAACCTCGAGGAAGGCGGCAGCCTGACCATTATCGCCACCGCCCTGATCGAAACAGGCTCGAAAATGGATGAAGTTATCTACGAGGAGTTCAAGGGCACCGGCAACATGGAACTCCATCTCGACCGCAAGATTGCCGAAAAACGCGTTTACCCGGCAATCAACGTGCGTCGTTCCGGCACCCGCCGCGAAGACCTGTTGACCACCGAAGAGGAACTGCAACGCATGTGGATTCTGCGCAAGCTGCTTTCCTCCATGGAAGACGTGCAGGCTACGGAGTTCATCCTCGACAAGTTGAAGAACACCAAGACCAACGAGGAATTCTTCAAGTCCATGCGGCGAAGTTAGTCCGCCCCGTAATCCTCGAGGCCAGACCATGGCATTCAGGGACCTGCGTGATTTTATCGCCATGCTCGAAGAGCAGGGCGAGTTGCGGCGCATATCCGCTGAAGTGGATCCGGTTCTCGAAGTCACCGAAATCAGCGACCGCGCCTTGCGCGCCGGCGGGCCCGCCCTGCTGTTCGAGAACCCGAAAGGCTCGAAGGTTCCGCTGCTCGCGAACCTGTTCGGCACAACGCGCCGCATCGCCCTGGCCATGGGCCGCGAGGATCTGGAAGGCTTGCGCGAGGTCGGCAAGTTACTCGCCTTTCTGCGCGAACCCGCTCCGCCGAAGGATTGGAAGGATCTCTGGGAGAATCTGCCCAACTATCGCCGCGCCTTGCATGTCAGCCCGGCGGTGAAGAAGTCCGCGCCTTGCCAGGAGGTCGTCGTCGAAAGCGACGATGTCGATATCGGCATGTTTCCGGTGCAGACCTGCTGGCCTGAGGACGCCGCGCCGCTCGTGACCTGGCCTCTGGTAATCACCCGCGGGCCGGAGAAGGAAAGACAGAACCTCGGCATCTACCGCATGCAGGTGCTCGGGCGCAACAAACTCATCATGCGCTGGCTGCCGCATCGCGGCGGCGCGCTTGATTTTCGCGACTGGAGGGTGAGTAATCCGGGGCAGCCGTTTCCGGTATCCATTGCCCTGGGCGCCGACCCGGCGACGATTCTCGCCACGGTGACGCCGGTGCCCGACACGCTTTCCGAATACGCCTTCGCGGGATTGCTGCGCGGCAGCAAGACCGAAGTGGTTAAATCCATCGGCAACGATCTGCAGGTCCCGGCGAGCGCCGAGATCGTGCTGGAAGGCACGATCGATCCTGATGAGACCGCCGAGGAAGGACCCTATGGCGATCACACGGGCTATTACAACGAAGTCGAGACTTTTCCGGTTTTCACCATCGAACGCATAACCCATCGGCCCGATCCGATCTATCACAGCACTTATACCGGTAAACCGCCGGACGAACCGTCGATGCTCGGCGTGGCGCTAAACGAGGTGTTCGTACCGCTGCTGCAGAAGCAATTTCCGGAAATCGTCGATTTCTGGCTGCCGCCCGAGGCCTGTTCCTACCGGGTCGCCGTGGTGGGTCTCAAAAAACAGTATCCGGGCCATGCCAAGCGCGTCATGATGGGCATGTGGTCCTTTCTGCGTCAGTTCATCTATACCAAGTACGTTATCGTGGTCGACGAGGATATCGATATCCGTAACTGGGAAGAGGTGATCTGGGCGATCTCCACGCGCATGGATCCGATTCGGGATACGGTGCTGATCGACAACACTCCGATCGATTATCTGGATTTCGCCTCGCCGGTCGCGGGTCTGGGCTCCAAGATGGGGCTGGATGCGACCAGCAAATGGCCGGCCGAAACTGAGCGCACATGGGGGCGGCCGATCACAATGAGCGAGGAAGTCAAAGCCAAAATTGATGAGTTATGGCCATTATTGGGCCTCGATTGATTTTGGGGCTTCGACCCAACGGCGACTCACATTGTGCAGAATCTCACTTCCTGCGGTGGGTCAATCAGGGGTGGGTGGTTTCGATTTTGGCTGGGGCAAGTTGGGGAGGGGTTCGGCGGCGAGGTTGCGGTATTGGTCCAGGTGGGTTTTGGCGGCTGTTGTTTCGCCCAGGTTTTCCAGTAGTCGGTTTAGTTCTCCGTGGGCGGCGGCTGTGGGTTGGCGGGTGGCGCTGGCTTGCAGGTATTCCTTTGCTTTGCCCCATAATTCGTTGCGGAGGCAGAGGCGGCCGAGGGTGAGTTGCAGGCCTGGGTCCTCTTTGTGTTTTTCGAGCCATTCTTCGGCCAGATTCAGGCGGCGCATGTCGTCGCCGAGCGGGAGGCTACCGTAGAGTTCGATTAGTTCGCTGTTCCAATGTGCGGTTAATGCTTGTTCGATTGCGGTTGCGGCTTCTTTTCCTCCTCCGTGGCGTAATACCAGTTTGGCGTAATGACTTACCAGCGCTGGCGCGTGGTGGAAGTCGGGTGGCGCCTTTTTCCACATTTGCCGCAATTTGGCGAGGCTTTCTTCGCGGTCGAGATTGGCATCGCGGCCGGCCCCGGTAGCATGCAGGCGCTGGGCGAAGATATGCCGGCGCAGGCGGAGCAGTTCGGCCTCATCAAGCATTTCATTGCGGTCGAGCACGGGCAGCAGTTTTTCCAGTTCGTCCCAGTCTTCGAGATCGATATACACCTGTTTGAGCAGGCCGAGCAGTGAGGCGTCGTTCAGCACCGATTTGCGCAAGCTATTGATGGCCTTGAGCGCCTGATCGGATTGACCGTCGTGCTGCAACAGATGCGCGCGCACGATACCTACTGTCGAGCGTGCGTGTGGATAGCGCCGTTCCGCGGTTTCCAGGGAATTGGTCCGCAGTTCGGGTTGTTTGAGCTTGTGCGCGGCGAATGCCGCCGCGAGATGGTTGACGACGCTCGCTTCGCGCTCGCTGCTGCCTTGCATCAGCAGGTTGTAGGCCGACTGCCAGTTGCCGCGGAACAGGGCCATCATGCCTTCCTCTGTCTTGCCGCGGCGGCCGGCGTTGAACAGGCTGCCGACCCGCCGGCTTGCGCGCATCAGTTGCCAGGGATTGATCCATTCGAGCAGCATTCGCAGCAGGCGGTAGATCAGGTAAATCGCCACTGCCGCCACTGTCAGTGCGAGGAGACTGGTTTCGAAGGTGTAGTCGCCGAAAGCGAACAGCAGATAGCCGGGGTCGGCGGGCAGATCGGTGAATACGATGACCAGCAGCGCCAGGACGATGGCCGCCAGGGCATAGACGAACAGCCGGATCATTGTGGGTCGCCGGCCAGGAATTCGCCGACCTGGTTCAGCGATTGATTCAACACCGGCAGTTGCGGCGCAATGTTGATCAGCAGCAATTCGTTGAATTCCCCGGCGAGACCGGCCGCGCTTCCGCCGCCGGCGCCGGCATAACTCAGTAGTTGTTCGAGACCGGCTTGCAGGCTTGCGCGAAACATCGCTTCATCGCGCATCAACAGCGCGAGTTGAGCCTGCTCGATCTGCAGGCGGATCGATTCCCGGACGAATTCTTCCTGTCCGGCGACGAGTTCGAACTCGGGACGTTCGTCCCATCTGCGCCAGACGAATACATCGCCGAGAAACTCCAGCCCGGCGGCGATGAATCCGCCGTCCGCCACGGGTTCCGGTTCCGGGTCTCGACCCGCGGCTATTGATTCACGCAGACTTTGCAGCATGTCGAGTTGGGCGATTGCGCCGGCCAGGCTTTCCAGCCGGAAATAGATGCCCTCCCGGTCCAGTGGTTCAAGCGCGCGCAGTTGCGCGATTTCCTCGGCGATCGTCTGGCGAATGTAAAGCACGCCATCGCGCTGCGCTTCCGCGAGCGCCCGGTCGGCGCTTTCGAACAGGACGATAGCGCCGTCGACATCGTTTTCGAGTTGCAGTTTCAGGTTGGCGAGATTCAACAGGTATTCGGCTTCTCGAATCTTCCAGCCGAGTTCCGGCTGCACCTGCAAATTACGTTGCGCCGCGCTGACTTCACCGAGTTGCCTTTGCAGCGCGTCGGTTTCCTGGCGCAGCCGCTGTTCCATTTCGCGCAGGGGAGTCATATCCATCGGCGCCGGTTCCGCAGGCTCGGCGATCTGCGTCTGCATGGATTCGATCGTCGCCGTTTGCGCCGCTATAGTTTCGGAAAGCCCGGCGTTCTCGCCGGCCAGTTCATCCTGCCGCCCCTGCATGACGGCGAGTTGCATCAGCAGGTAGCCGGAAGCGGCGAGCACCGCGACGAACAGGAACAGCAGGATCAAAAAGCGATTGCGCGCGGTTTGCGATTGCCGCGCGGCGCGGCTTTTCGCATCCGACGATCTCCCCTTGGCGGGTTCGGCCCGGGTTTTCTTCGGTGTTTCTGTTTGCTCGGCCAAGCTGGCGTCCCTCGTGCGTCAATTCTCTCGCTGCTTCCAATGCGAGGCGAGCGCCTCGACTGTTGCTTCCACCCCAGCGTCGCCGGCGTCGATGACCACGGTGAATCCATGTTGCGCGGCCAGTTCCGCCACGCGTCGCGAAGGCACTACTACAGGCGTTTCCAGAAAGTGGTCCGCTTTGTGGCCGTCGCCTTCATTCGCCTTCAATGGTAGCGCGAACGGACGATTTTTGGCAGGTGTCGCGGGCTCGGTCGAGCGAGGCAATTCACCTTTGCGAGCCATAGTGGCCTTACCGAGCAATTCGCGCCAGTGTGCCAGCGCTTCCGCACTGGTGACAACGGCGATGTCGGGCGGACATTGGGCAAGAATTTTCTGCAGCCGTTCGGCGGCGCCTGCCGCCGGCGCCCGGCAATAGACTTCGAGATAGTCCACGATCGCGCCTCGCCGCCGCAATGCCTCCGCAAGCAACTCCCGGCCGCCTTCGCCTCGAAAGATCGCAATGCGCCGGTCTTTCACATCTTCCAGTTGGGGCAGGTCCAGCAATGCTTCGCTGCCGCTGCCCGCGGCCGGGCCATGTACCGGACGGTCGAGTATCGATGCGGCTTCCCGGGCGGTTGCCGCGCCAACCGCAAGCACTGTAGCTTGCGGCGAAATCACCGCGCTGTTTTCGGAGATCTGTCGCGCACCGAAACGGACAGCATTGACGCTGACCAGTATCAACAGATCGTAGTCCTGCAAGCGGGAAAGATTTTCCCTGAGCCGCGTTCCGGCCTCGGCGTCCTTGATGGGTCCGATCACCAGCAGGGGCAGGCTTATCGCTTCGCCGCCGCTGGATTCGATCGCCTCGATCAATTCCTTTTGCCGGTCGGCGGGCCGGGTGACGAGGACGCGGCAACCGGCAAGCGGAAGTTCGTTCAAGGCGCGGCTCCTTCACGCAGCCCGGCGATGATCCGGTCAGCTCCGCGCTCGAGCAGTTCGGCGGCGACCTTGCGGCCGAGTTCCCGCGGTGCAGCATCGGGCCAACTCCTCTCGCTGCGCACGATTTCACTGCCGTCGGCATTGCCCACCAGTGCTTGCAGATGCAATTGGCCGGCTTGCAGGCGCGCATGAGCGGCGATGGGAAGTTCGCAGCCGCCATCGAGCGCCAGGGTGACTTCGCGCTCCGCGGCGACCCGTGCCGCGGTTTCCTCGTGATGCAGACACGCCAGCAGTTCACGAGTCGTCTCGTCTTCGGCGCGGCATTCGACGCCGATGGCGCCCTGGCCGGCCGCCGGCAGGCTTTCGGTGATACTGAGCCTTGCGCTGATGCGCTGTTCGAGTTGCAGTCGAATCAGACCCGCACTCGCAAGAATGATCGCGTCGTATTGACCTTCGTCGAGTTTGCCGAGGCGCGTGCCTACGTTGCCGCGCAAATCCGCGAGCCGCAGATCGGGCCGCAGGCACTTGAGCTGGCACTGGCGGCGTAAGCTCGAAGTACCGACTACGGCTTGCGCGGGTAACTCCGTGAGGCTGCCGTATTCGTTTGACACCAGGGCATCGCTGGGATCCTCGCGCTCACAGATCACAGCCAGCGTCAGACCGTCGGGAAACTGTGCGGGAACGTCCTTCATGGAATGTACGGCGATATCGGCTTCGCCATCGAGTATCGCCCGTTCCAGTTCCTTGACGAACAGCCCCTTGCCGCCGAGCCGCGCCAGAGGGCTATGCAACAAGCGGTCGCCTGTAGTGGTGAAGCCCAGTATCTCGACTTCGAGTCCGGTATGAGCCTGTTGCAGGGAAGATTTGACGAAATTCGCCTGCCACATTGCCAGCGGGCTGTTGCGGCTTGCGATTCTCAGGGCGGATTGAGGCATTTCGCGGGCGGGCGATGCGATGGAAAGACGCCGCCATTCTACGCAATCAGGCAGTTTTTGTCCGGGAGCAGCAGAGCCTCTCATCGTCATTCTGCGCGAAGCGGGCTTCGTCGCCTCGGGGAAATCGAGGCTATGCTGCTCGATCCACCGATCCCTTAGACTTTTATTATATTTAATATTAATAAAGTAAAATAACACTCCCGGCAATTGGTTGAAAGTAAAGTAACGACTCGAAACTCCATGTCCAGTCGAATTAACTGAACCAGAAAAGTTCAATAAATTCAAACAACTATCCATCCCTGTCCAGTTAAGATCAGTTGACATTGCTTAACTGGACGGGTGGTTTCTGTAAATTTACATTAATGCTTAAAGGTAAAATAAGTGCCGGGGCTACACACTCAAAGTATAATAAGGAGGTTTTTAATTTACTTTAAAAGATTAAAGTATAATAATTTGCTTCTGATTAGGCCCAGCCAGCAATAAAGGTGTCGCATCGTGAAACGAGATCGAGTCGGCGAGTACTTCGAAACCGCGGCGGGCGGCGAGGTCGTTCGCGCATTCGTGCCGGCGCCCTTGCCCCCCCAGCCCGAGATCGCAATGGACGGCGAATTGCTGAAGGCCCTGGCATCGGCGTCCGCGGCGCTTGGCCGACTTGACGGAGTCTCCCATATTTTTCCAGACAAGCATCTTTTCCTATATACCTATGTTCGCAAGGAAGCTGTGCTCTCTTCCCAAATCGAAGGCACCCAGTCATCGCTATCTGATCTTCTGCTGAGCGAGTTCGAAACGGTTCCCGGCGTCCCACGACACGATACTCTGGAGGTTTCCAACTGCGTTGCCGCGCTGGATCATGGAATCGGGCAAGTACGCGACGGTTTTCCGCTGTCAAACCGTTTGTTCTGGGAGATGCACCGGATTCTGCTTTCAAGCGGGCGTGGAAGCAAAATGCTTCCGGGCGAGTATCGGAACAGCCAGAACTGGATCGGTGGTAGCCGGCCAGGAAATGCGCATTTCGTGCCGCCGCCGCATACCGAAGTTCCTGACTGCATGGCAGCCCTGGAACAATTCATCAACGAAGAGAACAAGTCGCTGCCCCCACTTATAAGGGCCGCTCTCGCCCACGTTCAATTCGAAACCATTCATCCGTTTCTTGACGGCAACGGCCGCGTGGGACGTATTCTCATCACCTTGCTCCTTTACGCCGAAGGCGTGTTGCGCGAGCCGCTTCTCTACCTCAGCCTGTACTTCAAGCAACATCGCGAGACCTACTACGAACTGCTGAATCGCACTCGGCGGGACGGCGACTGGGAGGCCTGGCTGCTGTTTTTCCTGGAAGGCGTAGCAGTGATCGCCAGCAACGCCTTCGAGGTCGCGAATCAGTTGAATCGGCTGTTTCGGGAGGACCGCGAAAGGATTTCCGCAAACGCGAAACAACGCGCCAATTCTGCGTTGCGCGTTCATGAAGTGCTGATGGAGCGGCCTCTGATTTCGCTGCCTTACGCCTGCGAAAAAACCAATCTGACGTTTCGCACCGCCGCAAAGGCAATGGAAGTACTGGTCCTGCTGGGGATTGCAGAGGAAATAACAGGCCGGGCGAGAAATCGCCTGTTTGTCTACCGGAAATACGTCGACACGCTCAACGAAGAGATATGAATCCCCTTTCTGTTAATCGCATGAAATACATGCTGCTATAATCGCCAGCCTTTTCAAGGCGGGCCGACCGGCGGCGGGCGGACATTGTGAGCGACGAGCACGACAAGAAAGGCGAGGCTGGCGCGGGAAAGCCCAACAAACTTTGGGGCGGAAGGTTTTCCGAGTCGACAGACAGTTTCATCGAGCGATTTACCGCATCGGTGGGCTTCGACGTGCGCCTCTTCAGGCAGGACATCGCCGGTTCGATCGCTCATGCGACCATGCTTGCCGAGGCCGGAGTGCTGACCGAAGAGGAAGCGCGGCAGATCGTCAGCGGGCTTGAAGCCATACGCGCCGATATCGAACAGGGCCGGTTCGAATGGTCGGTCGAGCTGGAAGACGTGCACATGAACATCGAGGCCGCCTTGACCGCGCGTATCGGCGAGGTCGGCAAGAAGTTGCATACAGGCCGTTCGCGCAACGACCAGGTCGCCACCGACCTGCGGCTCTACGTCAGGGACGAGATCGGCGCTATACGCGGCCTGCTTTTGAACTTGCAGTCTGCCCTCATTGATCTCGCCGAGCGCGAAGCCGATACGATCATGCCCGGCTTCACCCATCTGCAATCGGCGCAGCCGGTGACTTTCGGCCATCACATGCTCGCCTGGTACGAAATGCTCGCGCGCGACGATGCCCGGCTGGCGGACTGCCGCAAGCGCGTGAATGTCTCACCGCTCGGCGCGGGCGCCCTCGCCGGCACGAGCTTTCCCATCGACCGCGCCCGCACCGCGGAACTGCTCGGATTCGATGCGCCGGCCGGCAACTCGCTCGATGCTGTCAGCGACCGGGATTTCGCCATTGAGCTTGCGGCGGCGGGCAGCATTCTCATGACGCATCTGTCGCGGATTTCCGAGGAACTCGTACTCTGGATGTCGGCGCAATTCGGTTTCATCGATCTGCCCGACCGCTTCTGCACGGGCTCGTCGATCATGCCGCAGAAAAAGAATCCAGACGTGCCGGAACTGGTGCGCGGCAAGGCAGGGCGCGTCCAGGGCCATCTGCAGTCGCTGCTGACCCTGATGAATTCCCAGCCGCTGGCATACAACAAGGACAACCAGGAAGACAAGGAACCCGTTTTCGATCTGATCGATACGCTCAAGGACTGCCTGTTCGCCTATGGCGAGATGATCCCCGCCATCGAATGCCGGCGCGAGGTAATGCGCGAAGCCGCCGGACAAGACTGCGCCACCGCCACCGATCTGGCGGATTACCTGGTGCGTGGAGGCCTCGCTTTCCGCGACGCTCATGCAGTGACCGGAACGACCGTGGCGTACGCGCTGGCGCAGGGCAGGGAACTGCATGAACTGACGCTCGAGGAACTGAAAGGATTTTCCGAGCTGATCGAAGCCGATGTTTACGACATTCTTACCGTGGAAGGTTCGGTCTCCGCCCGTGATCATTTCGGCGGAACCGCGCCGGCACAAGTGAGAGCCGCGGTGAAACTGGCGCGAGAAACACTCGCCGGACACAATTCCAGCTAGCGCGAGGCCGGCGCGAGCAATTCGATTTCGTAGTCCAGGCGCCGGTTGCCGCGCAGGCTCCGGCCCCTGTTCCCGCAAATTGCATTGCCGGAAGCGAATTCGTACCATCATGCGAAGACCGGGCGCTGCCGGGAGCGTATGAAAAAAATCCTGATCCTCGATGACGATGAGAAGCTGGGCCTGCTGCTGACGCAGTACCTGGAACGGCACGGCATGGAATGCCATGTGGCCCTGACGCCGCCGCGGGGCTTCGAGATGTTGAAGAAACTCAAGCCCGATCTGTTGATTCTCGATGTCATGTTGCCGGTCATGGACGGTTTCGAGGTCTGCGGGGAAATTCGCTCCAAGACCTCGATCTACGGGAACCTGCCGATTCTCATGTTGACCGCCCACGCCGAGGTCAACGACCGAATTGCCGGCCTCGAACTCGGCGCCGACGATTATCTGCCCAAGCCCTTCGAGCCGCGCGAGTTGCTTGCCCGCATCCAGAACATCCTCCGCCGCAGCCTGGACGATTACGATTTGCGCGAAATCAAGCAGATCGAAGGTCTCGACGTGGACGCATCGCGCAGGGAAGTGAAACTTGACGGTGAAGTGCTCGACCTCACCACCATGGAATACGAATTACTGATCCTGTTCATGCAGTTTCCGAACAAGACCTTCTCCAGGGACGAACTCATGAACCGCTTGCGGGGAATCAACGCCGAGTTGTTCTCGCGGGCCGTCGATACCCTCGTGAGCCGCCTCCGGCACAAATTGAAAGATACCTCGAAGACGCCGCGATTCATCAAGACCGTCTGGGGCCGCGGCTACACCTTTGTCGGCCAGCAGTTATGAACGCGCTGATCCAATCGATCCGGCGCTCGCTGTTCCTGCGGCTGCTGCTGATTTTCGGCACCACGGTATTGCTGTTCTTCGTCATTATCTTCGGATCCCTGCGGCTGGTTATCAACACCGGGAACACGATCGACGCAATTCCGGATTTCTTCACCCGCAACATCGATTCGATCATCGACATCGAGAGCATCGGTTCGCCGCCGAATCTGGCCAACGCCATGCGGCTGGCGGAGGAACTCGGCTGGACGATCCAGATCCGCAGTCCGATCATGCGCTGGAGTTCCGATACCGATAATCGAATCGACGTCACCCAGGCGGAATTCGACCATTCCCTCAGTGCCGATGCCGAAATACGCCGAATCGGCGGCGAAGACATCATCATGGTGGAACGCGGCGGCTATGAGTTCTATCTGTATCAGCGCGCAGTCCCGGAGCCGGCCATCAATTCCCTGGTGCTCTATATCGGCTTTGCCCTGGCCGCGCTGGTGCTGCTGACCAACTATTTCATGGTGAACCGGCTGCTGTCGCCGGTGCGGCTGCTCAAGCAGGGCGCCGAACGAATTCGCAACGGAGATCTCGGCTTCCGCGTCGACAGCGACCGGCAGGACGAACTCGGAGAACTGACCGAAAGCATCAATCACATGGCGGATTCGCTGCAATCGATGCTGGAAGCCAAGCGCCAGTTGCTGCTGGCGATCAGTCACGAATTGCGCTCGCCATTGGCGAAGGCGAAACTGCGGCTGGAATTTCTCGAAGAAAGCGATCAGACCAATCAGCTTCGCGAGGACATCAACGACATCGACTTGCTGATCGCCGATCTGATCGAAGCAGAACGCCTCAACCAGGAACATTCGGAACTCGTGGCCGAGGCCGTGCGCATCGGCGGCTTCGTGCGTTCGGTCGCCGACCAGTACGTGGAATACAAGGGCAGCCTGAAAGTCAGGATCGCCAGACCCGACCTGGAATTCCATATCGACAAGCTGCGCATCCGGCTGCTGCTCGCCAATCTGCTGAACAACGCCGTACGCCATGGCGAGAACAAGCCGATCCAGGTCAATGTGTCATTCCGGAACGAGACGGCCGAGATCGAAGTAATCGATCATGGCGAGGGAATTCCCGCGCAACATCTGAAGCAGATCGCCGAGCCTTTCTATCGTGCCGACAGCGCTCGCCAGCGCAATACCGGCGGCACCGGACTCGGTCTCTACCTGTGCCGCCTCATCGCCGAAGCCCATGGCGGCGCGCTGGATATCGAAAGCAAGGTCGGCGAAGGCACCCGCGTAATCGTGCGCCTGCCGCGCCGGCCGCGCGCACCGGCAGACTAGTCCGCACTGTGCCCGGCGTCCGCCCTATGCCCGGCCCGGTTGGCGCCGTCTCGCGCGCATCAGGAAAATGCCCAGCACCAGAACGCTGAGCAGCACCGGCACGAGCAAGGTATTGAGCCATCTCAGGTTATTGCCGAGGCGTTCGATGTCTTCCGTCAACTGGAACTGGACATCTCGCAGACGGCGGCGCGTGTCGATCATTTCCTGGTTGAACCGATCGATCTCGCCCTGGATTTCAGGGGCGATCTGCTCCAGCGGTTCGCCTTCCTCGTTTTGGCTCAAGCGCGCGATTTCAGCTTCGGCGTCCGCAAGTCGCGAAAGCAATTCCGCTTCTTCCTCACGCAGGCGGTCATCGGCCTGACGCTGCATTTCGATGACGCGATCGAACGGGCGCGAATAGGCGCCGCGGCTGCGGATGCTCGCCAGATTGGCGCCGCCGGCGAGATTGTCGAGAGCGTTGATGATCATGTCGCCGTTATTGGCGAAAGGCTGGGGGATGCGTTGGCCGAGAAACTGGGCCACCTGCACCCACATGCGGTCCGACATAAGATCGGTGTCGGCGAACAGCAGAATGTTGACCGGCTCTCGGGACTGAGCGATATGCGGAGGGGGTTCTTCTTCCGCGTCAGCCTCGGATTCTTCCTCTTCTTCCTCCGGCGGTGGCGGAGGACCGTCCGGAAAGGCGGAGTTCACAACGCCGCTGACGCGTGCCGCCAGGGTATAGCTCTCTTCCGTGGGCTCGAACTCGTCGAACAGCACCGAAAGTTCGGTGATGTCCTGTATCAGCGACGCTTCCATCAGCATGGAATTGCTCGAGGATTGCATCAGCGGCTCGAACAGAGTAGCGGCGCCTTCTGCCTGGGCGATCACCCCGGCCGAGGAAATATTGATCGTCTCGAGCCTGCTGGTGATGATGTCGTCGCCGTCAAGATTGGCGCGCTGAATGCCGAGCATGCCGAGATGGGGTTCGGGGCGCGAGCCCTGGCCCATGGAAACGCGCAAGGCCAGACTGCTGTCCGCAAGCACCTTGCTGCTGTCGTATGTAACGCCCCAGGCTTCGAGCAGCCCGGGAAGGTCTGAACTCATGCCCGCGGGAACGAGGACGCCCTGTGGCGAGCGCGTCACCAGCGAATCGGCATTGGGATCGAGGAAGGCGATTACTTCTCCTCCGCGCATGACGTGCTGGTCAATGGCGTACAGCATCTGATCCGGCAAATCGCGCGGATGAACGAGCATGACGATATCGACGTCTTCGTCGATGCTTTCGTCGATCTCGCTGATGCGGCGCACTTCATACAATTGCCGAATGACGTCCATGACGAACCAGGGCTGGAGCATTTGCTGGGTCCCCGGATCGAAACCACCGTCCACGTCAAGATCGGTCAGCAAGGCCACGACCCTGCGTTCGGGATTGGCCGCCTGGGTGATCAGCTTGACGAATTCGTATTCGAGAAAGGGTTCCTGGTCGGGCCGGATCAACGGCATGGTTTCGGAAACGCGCAGGGTTTCCGGCGCACCTTCGGCCAATTGCTGCGCCGCCACGAGCCCGAAATAAATGGCTTCGCCGCCCTGGGTGACGGGAACCGGCTGGATGCCGAACTGGTTGGCGAGATCCTCGTCTTCGGAAAAAGGCTCAGGGTCGATCGTCGTCAGCGTCAGGCGACCATTGCTTGCGATAACAATTTCTCCGAGGAGTTCCTGCACGCGGGTGGCGTAGGTTCGGATCTGGGGCACGTCCTCGGTGGCCGAATCCGAATAGAAAAAGTTTAACTCGATCGGATTCTCCAGGTTTGAGACGATATCCCGCGTAGCGGGAGCCAAAGTGAACAGACGATCTTCGGTCAGGTCCAGGCGCCAGCCCGGCAACAGCGAGATCACGGCAACCGCGAACAACAGGGCGGCTGCGATCAGGACCAGTCCGACCAGCGATACAAGGCGTCCGGTTGTCATATTCCTACCTTCCTAATTCGCTTTCTTGATTTCGATGACGATACCGCTGGCCAGCAGCCAGGCGGCGATGAAAATACTGAAATAGAGCACATCCCGGATATCGAGCACACCCTTGGAGATCGAATCGAAATGCGTCAGGAATCCGAGCGCCGCAACCGCGTCGACGATTGCCTGGGGCGTCCAGTCCGGGAAGGCGTTGAGCAGAATCGGCGAGCCCATGATGACGAACAGAAAACAGATGCTGACCGTCAGGATGAAGGCGATCACCGCATTGCGGGTGCAGGCGGACATGCACGAGCCGATGGCGAGATAGGCGCCGGCCATGAACCAGCTACCGAGATAGCTCGCCACGATCACGCCGTTGTCAGGGTCGCCGAGATAGTTCACGGTGATCCAGATGGGGAAGGTCAAGAGCAAGGCGATTCCGGTCAGCACCCAGGCGGCGAGGAATTTTCCGAGCACCGCATCCGCCAGTTTCACCGGCAAGGTCAGCAGCAATTCGATGGTGCCGGTCTTGCGCTCGTCTGCCCACAAGGCCATGGCGATGGCCGGCACCATGAACAGGTAAAGCCAGGGATGGAAGCCGAAGAACGGCATCAGGTCTGCCTGGCCCCGGGCGTAGAAGCCGCCGAGTTCGAATGTGAAAATGCCGTTGGTGATGAGAAAGATCACGATGAACACATAGGCCAGCGGAGTGGCGAAATAGCCCATCAGCTCGCGCCGGAAAATGATTCCCAGGTTTTGTAGTGAGAGCCTCTGCATCATGCTGCCTCCCGCCGGCCCGCGTCTTCGGTCACGGTGCGAAACACGTCTTCGAGTTGTCCGCGCCGCACATGGAATTCCTCGACGGGCCATTGCCGTTGCTGGGCGAGTTCGGAGACGCGCGCGAAAATCGGCTTGCCTTCCGAGAGGATCGTGAAACTCGTCTTGTCCATCCGGTCCTGCTCGATGCCGGCGATTTCCGCCACGCCTTCGAGCTCGCCGGCCAGATCGAGTTCGCCGGCCAGCCGCACTTCGACCGCGTGGTGGTAGCGCGAACGCGCTTCAAGTTCGGCCGGCGTGCCGTCGGCGACGATCCTGCCTTCATCGATGATGATGGCGCGGGTGCATACCGCGGTCACTTCTTCGAGGATGTGAGTGGAAACGACGACGATCTTGTCCCTGGCCAGATTGCGGATGAGTTCCCGCACGTGGTTTTTCTGGTTCGGATCGAGACCGTCGGTGGGCTCGTCGAGGATCAGCACCTTGGGGTCGTGCAGAATCGCCTGGGCCAGACCCACCCGGCGCTTGAATCCCTTGGACAAGGTTTCGATGGTCTGATGCGCGACGGATTCGAGCGCCACGTCGCCCATGACGCCGGCGATGCGCCGCTCGGCTTCTTGGCCGCGAAAGCCGCGAATGCGGGCGATGAAGCGCAGGAACTCCAGCGTCGTCATGTCGCCGTAGCAAGGCGCGCCTTCCGGCAGATAACCGATCAGCGCCTTGGCTTCAAGCGGCTGGCTGCCGATATCGAAACCGTCGATGGTGACGCTGCCGACGCTCGGGGCGAGAAAGCCGGTGATGACCTTCATCGTGGTCGATTTGCCGGCGCCGTTCGGCCCGAGAAAGCCGAGCACTTCGCCTTCGCGAACTTCAAAACTGAGGTCGTCGACCGCGACGACCTGATCGAATTTTCTGGTCAGATTCCTGATCTCAATCACTGGTTCGCAGATCTCCTGTTTATGCCTGAACTATCCGGACCCGCTGAGGGGCGCCAGCTTCAGGCACGCAAATATAAGTATGCCTTCACGATTTTTCAAGACACGGCCCGACCAACCAGCGGGGGCAGGTGGAAAGCATGTCGTCGGTTTTACATGAAAAATGACGACAACCTGGACAGTCCTAATCGGGTCGGCATGGTAGTGAGGGCACTGAACCAGTCCAGAGGCGTTCCAGGAAAACTTCCCAAGGCAAGACGTCTATTTCACCGATGCGTCGGGGTTCGGGTTCGGCGCACACCACGATAGAAGCGGCGGGTCGGTGCTCTTCGGTGTAGGCGAGCAAGCCTTTGAGATCCTCACCTCGGACTCTGGCGCCCTTGACCTCGATGGCGACCTGCCCGGTGGCGCCCGCCACGAAATCCACCTCCAGGCCGGATTTGGTTCGCCAGTAGCGTATCGGAAAATCGGTCTCGCTATAGCTGCGAAAGGCCAACAATTCCATGAGGATGAAGTGCTCGAAGGCGCGGCCGAAGTTCTCTCCCCGGGTCTGGTCGACGCTTTGTTCGCAAACATGACCGGCGACCCCCACATCGAACAAATAGAATTTGGGAGCGCTCGTGATGATGGCTCGTGAACGCCGCCGGGCGAATGGTTCGATCATTTGGCCAAGCAGCGTGTCTTCGAGTATCTGGAAATACTCGCGCACGGTTTTGGAATCCACGCCGCAGTCTCTCGCCAAGCTGGAAAAATTGAGGATTTCCCCGTGGCTGAAGCTCAAAGCGTCGAAGAATCGCGAAAACGCCGCAGCGTTTCGCGTCAGTCCTTCATCGAACACTTCCTCCTTCAGATAATCGGTCACATAGCCGCCAATAGTACGGCGATGCGCTGAACTGTCGTAGTGGCTGGGCACGAGTCCACGGTTGAGCGCCCGCAAGAGGTCGAATTCCGGCAGTTCGCGCCAACTCAACGGGTGGAGTTCAAACCGCCAGGCGCGCCCACCGAGCAAATTGGCGCCGCCGCGTTTGAGCTTGCGGGCGCTTGAACCACAGAGCACAAAGCTCAGGCCCCCGGTTTCTATCAGTCTATGCACTTCATCGAGAATCGCCGGCGCTTTTTGTACTTCGTCGACGATGATTGGCAACCGGCGCTGTTTTTCCGGCAACGCCATGACCTGTTCGGCGAAGATCCATGGTTCTCGCAGGTACTGAATGAGGCGGCGAGTATCGAGCAGATCGAAGTGCGCGGATTGTGGGAAGCGTTCGGCAAGCAGGGTCGATTTCCCCACTTTGCGGGGACCCCAAAGAAAGGTGGACTGGCCAGTCGGCAGATCAAGCGCGAGTTGGCGAGGGTACATACTCATTCGTAATTCATTCCGAAATAGTCATGCTAACTCGGAGTTTACTCCGAAAAAGTTTCGGCGCAAGGGCTATAATCTCGTTCTCCGCTGTCATTCTGCGCGCAGTCGCAGAATGACAGTGGGGGTGGCGGCGCGGAATCGAAATGACAGTGGTGGCTGGCGGCTGTGTTAGCGGTACGCGCGGACTATGTGATCGTTGATCAGATTCTCCATCAGTTCCTGTTTGCCGCTGATCTGCGCGGGTTCCGCGGAGCCGGCGGCGATGTCGCGTAGCGCCGCCAGATCGAGTTCCCCATTCTCGAAGCGTTTGCCGTCTCCGGAGTCAAAGCTGTTGTATCGTTCTTGCGCCAGTGTGCGCATTCTCGGGTCCCGGCGCACGCTGTCGGCTATGAGCAAGCCCCGGGCGAACGAGTCCATGCCGCCGATGTGGGCGATGAACATGTCTTCGATGTCAGTCGATTCCCGTCTGACCTTCGCGTCGAAATTCAGCCCGCCGCTGCCAAGGCCGCCCGCTTCGAGCACCACCATCATGCCGTGGACGCAATCGTACAGGTCGAGCGGGAACTGGTCTGTGTCCCAGCCGTTTTGCGGGTCGCCGCGATTGGCGTCGATGGAGCCGAGCAGGCCCGCGTCCGCGGCCATGCGCAGGTCGTGAGCGAACGCGTGTCCCGCCAGCGTGGCGTGATTCGCTTCGATGTTCAGCTTGAAATCACCCGCCAGCCCGAAGTGGCGCAGAAATCCGATTACCGTTTGGGCATCGAAATCGTAATGATGTTTCATCGGCTCCATCGGCTTGGGTTCGATCAGGAAAGTACCGTCGAATCCGATCGAACGGCCGTAGTCCCGGGCTTTTTCCAGGAACATCGCCATGTGTTCGAGTTCCCGGCGCGTGTCGGTGTTCTGCAGGCAGGCATAGCCTTCGCGTCCTCCCCAGAAGACGTAATTGCCGCCGCCAAGTGCGACGGTGGCGTCAAGCGCCGCTTTCACCTGGGCCGCGGCCCGCGCCACCACCGCGAAATCCGGATTCGTCGCGGCCCCGTTCATGTATCGTGGATGAGAGAACAGGTTTGCCGTGCCCCAGAGCAGCCGCAATCCGGTTTCGCGTTGCCGCTCCCCGGCGAGTTCGACCATGGCGCGCAGATTTTTTTCCGATTCCCCGACCGAGACGCCTTCGCTGGACAGGTCGAAATCATGGAAGCACCAGAACGGCACGTTCAGCTTGCTGAAAAACTCGAATGCCGCGTCGAGTCGATCGCGCGAACGGTCCATCGCGTCCGTTTTCACCGCCCAAGTGTGCTTCCGCGTTCCCGGCCCGAACGGGTCGGCGCCTTCAGCGCAGAACGTGTGCCAGTAACAGACCGCGAAACGCAGGTGCTCTTCCATCGTCTGGCCCGCCACGACCCGCGCGGGATCATAGGCCTTGAAGGCGAGCACGTTGTCGGATTCAGGTCCTTCGTACTGGATCTGGCCAATGTCCGGAAAGTACTCCCTGTCTCCGACAAAAACTTTTCGATTCATGTTCAGTCCTCTTACCGTTCCGGGCCGATTCCGGTTTCAGGTATAAAGCGAAGAAACTGCCGCTGCCGCTTGCTGATACAGGCCGTAAGCGTCTTCGTAGAATTTCACCGCGTCGCGCCGGGGCTCGCGGCACTTCTCGCCGTCCCGCGTCAAATTGGCTTCGGACAGTTCGGCCATTGAGGCGCCGGGCTCCATCAGTTGCATTGCCTGCAAGGCCGCGCCGAAAGCGGCGCCTTCCTGTTGTTCGTACACAGTGACTGGAGCGCCGCAGATATCGGCGACGAGTTGGCGCCATTTGCCGCTCCTGGCGCCGCCTCCGGTCAATACGATTTCGCTTGTTCCAACACCGAGGGCGGCGAGTTCGTCGACGCCGAATTTCAATGCGAAGGTGGCGCCTTCGACCGCCGAGCGCAGGAAGTTCTCCGGCTTCATGTTGCGGCCGTCGAGACCGACGATGCAGCCGCGGGCCCTTGGGAGATTCGGCGTACGTTCGCCATTGAAGTAGGGCAGCGTGATTACTCCTTCCGACCCGCGCGGCGCCGACTCGATGCGGGATTCGAACTCCGCCAGGCCGGCGCCGAACAGTTTCCGCATCAGCTCCGTCGTGACGGTGCAGTTCATCGTGCAAAGCAATGGCAGCCAGCCGCCGGTCGATGAACAGAATGCGGCGATGTTGCCCCCGGGGTCGATGACAGGCTTGTCCGCAAAGGCATACACCGTGCCCGAGGTGCCCATGCTCATGGTTACGATGCCGGGGCGGACATTGCCGGTGCCGATGGCGCCCATCATGTTGTCGCCGCCGCCGATGGCCACCGGTATGCCCGCGGGAATGCCGAGTTCGGTGGCCGTATCGGCTCGCACTTTGCCGATCGCTTCGTTGTCGATACGCAGGGGAGGCAGGCATTCGCCCAGATTCCGGTCGGGGTCGACCGCGCGCAACATGGCCGGCGACCATTCGCGCCGACGGATGTCGAGCAAGCCGGTGCCGGAAGCGTCGCCCATTTCCATGCAGCGTTCGCCGGTCAGATAGAGATTGAGGTAATCGTGGGGCAGCAGAATGGCGTCGAGTTTTTCGTACTCGCGCGGGAGATTATTCTTCAGCCGGCGAATCTTCGATGCCGTGTATCCGGCGAGAATCGGATTTCCCGCCTGTTCGATGCAGGCATCGAAACCGCCGGCCTCGCGCATGATCTCGGCACGTTCGATTTCGGTCGAGGTATCGCACCATAATTTCACCGGTGCAAGCACTGTATCGGCTTCATCGACGGCGACGAAGCCGTGTTGCTGGCCTGAAACCGCGATTGCCCGAATGGAACCGCGGAGTTCCGGATCGACCCTGGAAAATGCGGTCTTCAGTGCGGACAGCCACCAATGGGTTTGCTGCTCGGCCGTACCGCTTTCGTCCTGATGGAGTTCCAGCGGAGCGGATTCCACTGCTGCGACTTCGCGCAAGTCGACATCGTAGATCACCAGCTTGATCGCCTGCGTCCCGAGATCGATGCCGACTACGCTGTTCAAGTTCGCCTTCCCATTTGTTTTTCCAACCTGGCTGTCCTGTTTACAAGACACGCGTAATCGTAGATTCTTGACCCGCCCGAAACAAGGACCGAGCCATTGCCTTCACTCAGTACTCTCGACTGGATCGTCATCGCCGCCTATTTCGGCGTGCTGCTGGCGCTGGTCGTGGCCGTCACGCGCCGACACCAGACCTCGACGGATTACTTCCTTGCCGGCCGTAATGTCGGGTTCTTCGCCATCGGCGCGTCGATATTCGCCTCGAACATCGGCTCGGAGCACATCGTCGGACTGGCGGGGCAAGGGGCGTCCACCGGCCTGGCCATGGCGCATTACGAGTTGCATGCGTGGATCGTCGTGCTGCTTGCCTGGGTGTTTGTTCCCTTTTATTACCAGGCAGGCGTGTTCACCATGCCGGAATTCCTCGAGCGGCGGTTCGGGCCGAAACCGCGCTGGATTCTTTCGCTGGTCTCGCTGGCGGCCTATGTGCTGACCAAGGTTTCCGTCACCGTCTATGCCGGAGCGATCATCTTCCGGACCTTGTTGCCGGACACCTTCGGCAGCCCCGACGCGGCGTTCTGGGTCGGCGCGGTCGTAACCGTTCTGCTTACAGGAATGTACACTGTCGCCGGCGGTCTGCGAGCCGTGCTGTATATCGACTCGGTGCAAGCCTTTGTGTTGATCCTCGGTTCGGCATCGATCACCTGGTTCGGGCTCCAGCAACTGGGCGGCTGGGGCGAATTGCAATCCTTCGCCGCGGCCAATGTCGCCGATTACGCATTATGGCGACCCTTGTCCGATCCCGAATTCCCATGGCTCGGAATTCTCGTCGCATCGCCCATTGTCGGCATCTGGTACTGGTGCACCGATCAATACATCGTGCAACGCACGCTGGCGGCGAAAGACCTGCGTGCGGCCCGCCGCGGCGCCTTGTGGGGCGCCTTTCTCAAGGTCTGGCCCGTCTTCATCTTCCTCGTGCCGGGGCTGATCGGCGCCGCATTGAACGACCGGGGCATGTTGCAGATTCCGATTGACGCGGCAGGCAATCTTGCCGGCGACCAGGTCTTTCCGACGATGGTGGTCTCGCTGCTTCCGGCCGGATTGCGCGGGCTCGTGGTAGCCGGATTGCTGGCCGCGCTGATGAGTTCCCTGTCCTCGCTGTTCAATTCGACCGCCACGCTGTTTACGGTCGACGTGTACGAGAAGTTCAGGCCGAACGCCTCGGAACAGCAGATCGTCAACGTCGGCCGGCTGGCAACGGGCGTTGTCATCGTGCTCGGCCTGATCTGGATTCCGATCATGCCGGCGGTCTCCGAGGGCGGGCTTTACCAATACCTGCAGAATGTGCAGAGTTACCTGGCGCCGCCCATCACCGCGGTCTTTCTGCTGGGGCTGTTCAACCAGCGAATCAATGCGCGCGGCGCGGTCTGGGGGATGGGTCTCGGCTTCGTGCTCGGCATGACCAAACTCGGTCTGCAAGCCGTTTTCGGCAGCGGAAAGATCGAAAATCCGGTGTTTCTCGCGGCGATCGCCGATTTCAATTTCCTGTATTTTTCCGGCGTGCTTTTCCTGATCAGTATCGCCGTAATCATCGTTTTCTCCCTTGGCGGCGAGTCGCCGAAGCCCGAACAGATTCGCGGCCTGACCCTGTCGACCATCGATCGCGAGGCCGTGCGGCAAAGCTGGAATCGCAATGACGTGATCGCCACCGCGGTCATATTGAGCCTGGTTGCCGCGGTCTACATCTACTTCTCCTTCTGGGTATAAAATGGCGTCATGACAAGACACTTCCCGGTTTCAGCCCGGCTTGCGCTATTGTTGACCGGGTTCCTGTTACTGGCCGCCTGCGGCCAGAAGGGTGGCCTGGTGCGCCCGGAAGCGGCGGATTCCCTTGCACAGTCCGGGCCGGCTGCCGTTATTTCTCTTTGAGTCTCTCATTCAGAGCCGAAAACGATGGACCACTTTCTGTATCGTGGCGATGAGTTGTTCGCCGAAGACGTAGCTGTCGCCGAAATTGCGGAAAGCGTCGGTACACCTTGCTACATCTATTGCCGGGCAACGCTTGAGCGTCATTACCGGGTCTACCGGGAGGCGCTCGGAGAACTCGACGGTCTGATTTGCTTCGCGGTCAAGGCCAATTCCAACCTGGCGGTGTTGAATGTGCTGGCGCGCCTCGGGAGCGGTTTCGACATTGTTTCGGGGGGCGAGCTTGAACGCGTGCTCGCAGCCGGCGGCGATGCGGGCAAGACGGTGTTTTCAGGTCCGGGCAAGAGCGCGCGGGAGATCCGGCAGGCGCTCGAATCCGGTATCCGCTGTTTCAATGTCGAGTCGGAAGCGGAACTCGAACGAATCAATGACATCGCCGGGAAGCAGGGTCGCGTCGCTCCCGTTTCGCTACGCATCAATCCCGATGTCGATGCCGGCACGCATCCCTATATCGCCACCGGCCTAAAGGAAAGCAAGTTCGGCATTCCAGCCGAACGCGCTTTCCTGCTCTATCGGCGCGCCGAACGTCTGCCGGCGATCGACCCCATCGGCATCGACTGCCATATCGGATCGCAATTGACCAGCGTCGCGCCTTTTCTCGATGCCATAGACCGGTTGTTGCCGATCGTCGAAGAGCTCGAAGGCGAGGGCATCCGGCTGCGGCATTTCGACATCGGAGGGGGTCTCGGCGTTCGTTATGGCGACGAGGCGCCGCCGCAGCCGGACGAAATGATGCGGGCGGTCGCAAACCGTTTCCGTGGCCGGGAGTTGAAACTCGTCATCGAACCCGGCCGTTCGATCGCCGCCAACGCCGGAATCTTCGTAACCGGGGTCGAGTATCTGAAGTCGAATTCGGCGCGCAATTTCGCCATCGTCGACGGCGCCATGAACGATTTGCTGCGTCCCGCGCTGTACGACGCCTGGCAGGAAATCATTCCGGTCCGCCGGCGGCATGGGGAAACGACCGATTACGATGTCGTTGGACCGGTTTGCGAGTCGGCCGATTTTCTTGGCAAGGACCGTCAACTTTGCCTGGAGCCCGGCGACATGCTCGCGGTGCGCGGCGCGGGCGCCTATGGATTCGTCATGAGCAGTAATTACAACTCCCGAGAGCGTGCGGCGGAAGTCATGGTCGACGGCGATGCGTATCACGTCGTGCGGCGGCGCGAGGAACTCGGCGCACAATTTGCGCTCGAGTCCATCCTGCCAGGCTGAAGTGGGCGTATACGAGATCGACGCCATGCGAATCAATTTCACCAAGATGCACGGCCTGGGCAATGACTTCATGCTCATCGACTGCACCGCGAAACAGTTCGATCTGCCGGCGGACCGAATAGAATTTCTCGCCGACCGCAGGCTCGGCGTCGGCTTCGATCAATTGCTGGTGCTCGAGACGAGCACCGATCCGCAAGCCGATTTCCACTATCGCATCTTCAATCCGGACGGCCTGGAGGTGGAACACTGCGGCAATGGCGCCCGCTGCCTGGCCCGATTCATTGCCGACCGAGGTCTCAGCGAACGCAATCCGATCGTCGTATCCACCGTCAATCGAACGCTCGAATTGCGGCTTCTGGACAACGGAGATGTGTCGGTGGACATGGGCAGTCCGGACTTTGCGCCGGCGGCGCTGCCGTTCCATGCCGGGCGCCGCGAGGCGGTTTACCGGCGCGAAATCGAGGCGATCGGGGCCGATGTAAGCTTCGCCGCCTTGTCGATGGGCAACCCCCACGCGGTAATTCCGGTTGAAGACCTGGCAAATACTGCCGTAAAGACAATAGGAAAGGCGCTTGGAAACCATGCGGACTTTCCCGCCGGCGTAAATGTCGGCTTCATGCAGGTGGAAAACCGCAATCGAATCAGGCTGCGCGTGTATGAAAGGGGACCGGGAGAAACTCCGGCATGCGGCAGCGGCGCCTGTGCAGCGGCGGTCAGCGGAATCGAGGCGGGCCTGGTCGACAGCCCGGTAACGGTGGCGCTGATCGGAGGTGAGTTGAAAATCGACTGGCTGGGCGGTTCGGCGCCGGTTTTCATGTCGGGGCCGGCGCAAGCCGTTTACGAGGGAACCGTCAGGATATGAACAAGAAAGCAATCATCACGGCGGGTCAATCCGGCGTCGAAGCGGTTGAATTGACAGCCGAACAGGTAGCCGGATTTCTTGGAACGCATCCGGAATTCTTCCTCGAACACGAAAACCTGCTAACGGAACTCTCCTTGCCGCATGACTCGGGCAAGGCGGTATCGCTGCTCGAACACCAGGTCATGCTTTTGCGGCGGCGATTCGACAATACCAGCCGCAAACTCGGCGAATTGCTCGAAAACGGACGCCGCAGCGAACAATTGTTCGGTATAACCCGGGAACTCGTGTTAGCGCTGCTGGAAACGCGCAATGCGGAACAGGTCATAGCCGTATCCCGGGGGCATTTGCTCAGCCGCACCGACGTCGAAGCGATGGAAGTGATTTTCCTGAATGACGCAGGACGGATGCCCGTCGGCGAATTTCGTATTGAGGACCGGGCGCTGGTCCTGGAAGAGTTCCACGATGTCTTCAGATTGAACAAGGCTCATTGCGGCAAGCAGAGCGAAACGCTCCTGCACTGGTTGTTTCCGGAAGGCTGTGTGCGAATCCAGTCGACAGCGCTGTGTCCGATCAGTCTGAATGGCGAACCGTTGGCGCTGTTGGCCCTCGGGCAGCGCTCTCCGGACCATTTCACCATCCACATGGAAACGCTTTTTCTCGATTTTATTGCCGAAGTCATGGGAGCCATGTTCACATTGCACCTGGAAGCCGCCACTGAATAGCCCCGGGCGGCCAGGTACAGGACTTCATGGCGAGCGAATCCCCAGGCCCGCAAACAGACCCGCAATCTCCGCTGGTATCCATTATTTGCCGGACCATGGGCCGGCCCGAACTGGCTGAGGCGCTCGCCTCGGCCGCCGGGCAGACCCATTCGCCGCTGGAAATCGTTCTGGTTGACGCCGCCGCCCTCGGTGAGCCTGCTTATCGGGAAGCGTGCGCCGGCAGTACCATCGTTCTCGCATTACCCGAATCGCCTCTGTCCCGGCCGAGCGCGGCCAATTTCGGCCTGGACCGCGCTCGTGGAGAGTATCTGCTATTCCTCGACGAAGACGACTGGATCGCGCCCGATCATGTAGAGCACTTGTTGAATTGTCTGACCGGCCGGCAGGGCATACGCGCGGCCTACAGCAGCACGCGCAAGACCGATGTCACGGGAAAGGCCATTCTGGAGACTTTCCAGCAGTCGTTTGACCGGCTGTTACTGATGCGGGACAACTACATTCCCATCCACTCGATGCTTTTCGCCCGGGAACTGCTCAAAGAGGGTTGCCGGTTCGAAGAGGTCTTCGAAATTTTCGAGGATTGGGATTTCTGGCTGCAATTGAGCGAGCACACCGATTTTCATCACGTCGACCGATGCACGGCGTTCTATCGCGCCGGCGGGGCGTCCGAGACCGGCGATCCCGGCGACCACTTGCAGCGATTCGATCCGGAGCATCAACTCGGCAAGGCCCGATCCGCCATCTATGACAAATGGTTGCGCCGATGGAGCGGAGATCAATTGAACCGGCTGCTGGGGGCGGGTCAGCGGGAATGGGCGGAGAGCGTCGATCGGATCGGCGAACTGGGTCGGGAACTCGAGCGCATTATTCGGGCAAAACAGAGGGACGAGCAAAAAACGCGCGAGTTGTTTCGCGAACTGGAGAATAATCGCAGGGCGCAATTGCGCATGGAAGCTCGCCTTAACGAAACGATTCGCGAGTTGCAGTCGGCAAACGTAACTCTGCACGATACGGTTCAGGAATTGCGGCGCAATCTGCAGGCTGTGTTCGATTCCCGCAGTTGGAAACTGACTCGACCGTACCGCGCGCTGGGGAAGTTGCTCAAACCCCACGCCCCCGGGCCACTGGATGCGCAGGCAATCGAATCGCGCGATTTCGCGCCGGATGAGGCCGACCCGGAATTTCCGGAAACGGCGAAACGCACTGGATCCGCTGATTTCAAGGCCGCATTCGACCAGAAGGCCAGGCGGGAAATGGACGAATTTTTTGCGGGCAAGGAGAATCTGACCGTGCCGGCGTCGGACAGTCCTGTCTTGTCGGTTCTGCTCGTTTTCTACAATCAGGCCCATCTCAGCCTGCTTTGCCTGCGTGCCTTGCTGGAAAACGCCGATGTCGCCTTTGAATTGATTGTGGTGGACAACGCTTCCAGCGATCGCACCGGCGAACTGCTCGACCGGCTCGAAAACGTAAAGTTGGTCAGGAATGAGGAAAACCTCGGTTTTGTGAAGGCCGTAAATCAAGGCGCGAAACTTGCGGAGACCGATTTTCTGCTGCTGCTCAACAACGACGCTTTTATCGAACCCGGCGCACTCGGCGCCGCCCTGGGCGTATTGCGCGCGGATGCAACTGCCGGCGCCGTGGGCGGCCGCATCGAGGCGCTGGACGGGAAATTGCAGGAAGCGGGCAATATCATCTGGCGCGACGGCTCCTGTGCCGGTTACGGCCGCGGAGAAAATCCCGCGGACGGCGCATTCCGTTTTCGCCGGGTAGTGGACTATTGTTCCGGAGCGTTTCTCATGTTTCGCACCGCCCTGTTTCGTGAACTCGGCGGATTCGACGAAGCATTCGCTCCGGCCTATTACGAGGAATCGGATTTTTGCCTGCGGCTCGCACAGCGAGGCCTGCATACGATCTACGAACCTGCCGTCAAGGTGCGTCACTATGAATTCGCCAGCACCGGCGGCATGAAAGCCGCGGCGGCCCTGCAGGAAAAAAATCGCGCACTGTTCCGCGAAAAGCATGCGGAGTTTCTCAAGAGTCAACCGAAAGCCGACCCCGCTCGAACCTTGCATGCCCGTGCGAGTAACGGCCATCCCAACCTGCTGCTGATCGACGACTCGGTGCCTCACGCGAGCCTGGGCGGCGGCTACCCCCGTTGCCGGCATATAGTCAGCCTGCTGTCGCAAATGCCGCTGAATGTCACTTTTTTTCCCTTGCATTTCCCGAACGACAATTGGGCCGAGGTCTATCGGACTCTGCCGGAAAATGTCGAAGTGCTGCTGAACCGGGGACGGTCGGGCCTGGCGCAACTGCTGGCGGAACGGGCGGGCTTTTACCGCCACGTAATGGTCAGCCGCCCCACAAACATGGCGTTTTTCAACCAGGTGCTGCAATCCTTGCCGCGAGAAGCCCGGCAGTTCGACATCATTTACGATGCGGAGGCCGTGTTCGCCGGCCGGGAACTGCTGTGGCGCGAGTTGCAAGGCGAAGCCATCGATGAAGACGAAAAGAAGCGTGTCATCGCACAGGAACTCGACCTGGCCGCCGAAGCATCTGCAGTACTGACCGTCTCCGACGCGGAGGCGGATCTTTTTCGGGAACACGGCCTCGAACGTGTCCTGGTGCTCGGTCATGGAATGGACCTGGTCCCCGAGCCGGCGCCGTTCGACGGCCGCCGGGGTTTGCTTTTCGTTGGGGCGCTGAAGGACGAACACTCGCCCAATGTGGATTCCCTGCTATGGTTTGCCTGCAATGTGCTGCCTCTCATCGAACGGGAAATGCCCGGGCTTGACCTGAACGTGGCAGGCCACACCGCCGCCCCGTCGCTGCTCAGCATCGAACGGCCGAACATTCATATGAAAGGCAGACTGGAAACCCTGGAAGGTTTGTATCGGGATTGCCGCGTGTTCATCGCGCCGACGCGCTTCGCCGCCGGCATTCCCCACAAGGTGCACGAAGCCGCGGCCCACGGCATACCCGCGGTCGTTACGCCGTTACTGGCTCGACAGCTTGGCTGGCGGCACGATCAGGAAGTTCTGGTGGGAGAAGAACCCGAGGAATTTGCCGAGCAATGCCTTCGCCTTTATCGAGAGGCCGATTTGTGGGAACGGCTCAGCAAGGCCGCCCGCGAGGCCGTTGCCAGGGACTGTTCCGAGGCGCGGTTTCGAACTATCCTGGAAAGTCTGTTTGAGGTTCAGGAGCAGGACTGATAGCGGCCATATACTTCCGGAGTCCACTGATGCACGCATCCGAACCGATTCTTTGCACCGTCCGCGAAGTTGCCCAATTCATTGCGCAGATGCGGCCAAATATCAGTTTGAGTTGCCAGCAGACCAAACTTTCTAAGCGTATTCGATCCGGACCGTCGCGATGTCTGTGTCGTGGTATTGTTGGTGGCTAACCTGACTAGCGTAGTGGCGCAGCAGTCGAAGAGGTGCCTCTGACTCGTTTGGAATATCAGTGACCCCCTCGCTTAATGCTGCCAGTTGATCTTCGAGATTCGTCATTGACGCGCTTGCAATGAATTCCAGTTCCACTGCTTCTCCAGTCGTCTTGGCCATGAGTAGCATATTGCGGGTTGTTTTTCGTTCACTGTTATCCAAGAGTAGATGTACGGTTTCTTCGCCCGCTGCGCGTAGTTTTCGTGCAATCTCGCCATCGATACGTTTCTCTTTTGTGAATTCGACCAAAAAATCATCAACGCTGGAAAACGACGCGTTGGAAAGTTCGACCTGCAGTCGCCTTGCTCGTGGACTGGTAAGATGAATGAACCCCGAAAGGACAATGACAACGACGCCCCCCGTCGTCATGCCATTGCCAAACGCCACATCCCAGGATCCTTGTAAAACATTGGACAAGAACAGATCAAACTGCACACCTAATCCCATAACGAAAGCGAAACCCACAATCAAACTCTTACGATAGTCCAAACCGTCATTAATCAAGACTTTCAGACCAAAAACAAAGAGCAAGGACATGTTTACGCAAATGAATGCGCCGAGGACCGAATTCGGTATCGCGATGAGGATTGCCACAAACTTGGGAAGAAATGCCAGGACGATAAAAAAAACGCCAACACAGACACCGACCGTCCGGGCGGCCACGCCGGTAAGTTCGACAACGGCGATACTCTTGCCGTAGGTCGTATTCGGAACTGTTCCGCAAACTCCCGACAACAGATTGCCGAGCCCGTCGGCATAGATGGCGCCCTGAATAGAGCGGAAGTCAATCGCGCGAGGTTTGCGCCAAGATACTCTTTGAATCGCGATCGTATCGCCCAGGGTATCCAGGAATCCAACCAGCGTGACAATGACAAATCCAGGAAGCAGTGACCAGAAACTGGTGTCAAAGCTCAGGTCGAGCCCCGGCCAGACGCTGAAATCCGGCATGCCAACCCATGGTGCCTCTGTTACTAGGTCGACGTCATAAATGCCGAAGCCCCAGCCCACAAGTGCCCCTACAAATAGCCCAATGGCCGGCGCCCAGATCCGCCATCGCCCTGGAAGGCGCAATGCCAGTAGCACAATAACGGCTAAGGTTACAAATGCGGTAATGGGTGCAGCAGCCGGTGCAGAGTTTACAGGTACCGTCGATATTTGCCCAAATGCGACCGGAGCAATGGTCACCGGGATCAGCATGAGTACAGTGCCTGCAACCGTTGGCGTGAATATGCGCCGCAACGCAGCCATTCTGAAACCGACGATGAACTGTACGAAAGATGACACGATAATCAGCGTGGCCAATAAGGCAGGTCCACCGACTTCCATGGCAGTTACGCTTATTGCCAGAAAAGCGCTGGTGCTGCCCATTACCAAAATGTAGCCTGCACCCAGGCGGCCGAACCCTCTCGATTGGATAATGGTGGAAATGCCGCTGACCAGCAGCGCTGTAGTAACCGCCCAGCCCAAGTAGGCTGCGCTCGCGCCGGCGGCAGTAACGAGTATGATCGGTTTGGCCACTAATCCGGCCAGATTCAGTGCCGTGCTTTGCAAGCCCAGTCCAAGCGTGAGGGGCAACGAGGGGCGGTCGTCAGTCTCGTAGCGCAGTTCTTGATTGATCGAAGAATTTGTGGACATATCCGGGTCCCTGATTGAGATTGAAAATCTGTATCCCTAATAACGTGAAGATCGTCTCACTGATAAGCGAAGTAGCCGCCATTGAGCGCGGCCGATACGTGAAACAGCAGCACCAAAATAAAAACGCAACAATTATCAGGAGTGTGTCGAATTTCATGGGGAAATGTACTTATTGAATTGCGGCGGACGACTCTCTTGACTGTTATGGGGGGCGCTCCGCGCCCCTGCCAGGCAGCATTATAAGAGAACCTGTTTTATAGGCATTGATAATTTGCCCACCTGATGCCGCCGCTCACCTGGCCGTTCCCCTGGCGAAGTCGGTTGATTCACCTGAGATATATCCATGTCAGAATCATCAGAACAACGAAAATGATTGCAAAGACCAGCATTATGGTCACTTCGAAAATGTCATTTTGTTCCATGAGTCACTATGGCCTTTCTGTTTTCTTTCCCGATATGGCACGCGGCACACGTGCCGCGCTCGATCTCCGATTGATGGAATATCCAGCCATTGCACTCGCAGCATTTTTTTCGCCGCGCTTTGATTTCCTGAACCTTCGTCGTAATCTCTGGCGGTAACGTCTTGATGACTCTCACTGCTGATCTTGTTTGCCGTCTTCCTTGAGGAAAAGCTGTGGAGGTTCTCCGGCAGGGTGGGGGATTGAGCATATCTCCAAGGAAAATTAACACTCAGCACCCTGCCGAAGGGCCATGGACAAATCAATTACTGAATCGGACTCTATACTCTCTGATACAGGCGATTCTGGTCATGACATAGAACGCCATTCTGGTTTCCGCATTCAGTTGTCGAACAATCGGCAATGCTTCGGGCAACGCCCGACTGTTCCTTGGTATCCCTCCCGATTTGGTGTCATGTAATAGCGGAATGAACGACAGCGTTTCCCGGATCGAGGCAAGTGTACCAAGCAGTTCAATATGTAGTGGTGAGAAAAAACAGTAGCCTGTTTACACAGAGCGGCAACCACAGGAAATTGCCGCCGGAAACCGCCAAACCGGGATGATCGTGACCGGCGGCAACGAGGCCCGGGCCGACCCGGCGAGATCCTCGATCCCATCGATCAGGGCGCGGATAACCTGCCAATAGGTGTTGACATGCACAATTCCGTATCGGTACCAAATAGTCTCATTCGGAGGGCAAGGCCATAATAAAGAAGAGGAATATATACATGGCTAGACAGAGACAGATAACGTGCGACAGAAGCTCGCGCTGCATTCGACTTTCGTTCTCTCATCGCAATTGTTGTGAAAATCGGTCCATTGTCATTGACGACAGCGCGGAATCCGGCGCGCTGTCTTCACCACCCCGCGAATTCATTCAAGTTCAAAATCCCACACCTGCGCCAAGCATTTGAATTCTTCTCCGTATTTCATGCGCTTTGGCATAGAAGCAGACGGCAATATCTCCCGATGGTCAGCACATTGTGTAGATATTTTTGCATGTAATGAGACTACACAATTTTCCGCCAACTACCGAAGGGGTTGAGTGGTAGCCTTCCCGCTTGCTAGTCCGCCGTTCAACGTACGTGTGAACGGTCATGCCAGCGGACCGGAAGGGATGCTAATAAGTGTTTTTACGGCGGTCGGCGCCTCGGTCGGACATGTGGATTGTTTTCGGAAACGACGCTACCTGGTCCCCGAGCTGAGTCCGTAAGGGAAAAGATGACGAGCGAAGATCAAGCTATCGAATTGCCCGAAGGGGCAGACAGAAAATCCACAGCTTTGCAGACGCCGCCCTGGTTGCTGCACCAGAAAATCACGCTGCCCGACCGGGTGGTCAGGTATGTCCACCGCGCCAAACTGGTGGATCGGTCGATGCCGACGCAACGCCGGGTGACGGTGCTGAAGGCGTCCAGCGGATTCGGCAAGACCACGCTGCTGGCAGAATGCTGCCGCAGTCTGCACAAAGAAGGCGTTCCCGCCGCCTGGGTATCGGTGGACGAGCAGGACGAGCCGGAGGTGCTTGACACCTACATTGCCTTCGCTTGCCATAGCGCCGGATTGAATCTGCTTGACCTGTCCGACCTCGGGGAGGCGGGCGCGGAGTTGGGAAGCCGGGTCGGATTGGTATTGCGCAAAATCCAGTCGTATGGCAAGCCGTTCGTGATCGCCTTCGACGAGTTAGAGCGACTGGAGAACCCCGCCTCGGTGGCGTTGCTGGAGCACCTGTTGCAACGCGGGCCGCCCAACCTGCACCTGGCAGTCGCGTGCCGGCAGATACCGGACGGGCTAAACGTGGCCGGCGCCGTGCTGGAGGGGCGCGCGGAGGTCCTGGCGTCGGAAGACTTGCGGTTCTCCGGAGCCGATGTGGCCAGGTTTTTCGATCTGATGCTGTCGCGCAGCGAACTGGCCGAGGAGATCGACCGTTCGGCCGGTTGGCCGCTCGCACTGCGCATTTCCCGCAACAGGATCGAGCGCGACCCAGAAGCGGGCGCCGACATCGTACAGGATTTCGTCCGGAACTGGATCGAGACGCGTCTTTTCGTGGATCTCGGCCGGGCTGACCGGGATTTCCTGCTGGATCTGGGGTTGTTCGACTGGATCGACGCGGCTTTGCTGGAGGAGATCCTGCAACGAGGCGACTCGATGCATCGGCTGGAGTCGATGGGTGTACTGGCTGGGTTGCTGGAACCGGTGAGCGGCGGCGCCACCAAGAGCTGGAGGCTGCATCCTCTGGTGCGGGAGCATTGCGCCAGGCAGCGGTTTCGGGAGAACCCGGAGCGGTTTCGTGCGATCCATCGCCGGCTTGCCGAGGCGCTCGCGCGTCGCGGAGAAACGGCGCCGGCCATGCGCCATGCCATCGAGGGCGGTGAGCCGTTACTGACCGGCGACATCCTCGAGCGAGCGGGAGGCGTGCGCCTGTGGACCCGCCAGGGGGCGGTGCAGTTGCGGGCTGCGAACCGGATGTTGAGTGAGGAAGTCGTCGCAGCTCGTCCGCGGCTGGCGCTGGTGCGCTGCATAGTCCTGGCGCTGTCGGGAAGCCTGGAGGAGGCCCGGAAGCTCTACCATGAAGTGACCACGACCCACCCGCCGCGGCACAGGGATGAAGACGACCCGGACTTCGAGTATCTGGTGGACGAGTGCATCGTTCGCGGCGGTTTGGCCCTGTACGGGGGAGAACTGGGCGCCTCGCAATTTACGCGAACCCTGTCCGCCGATATCGAGCGGCTGGCCCGGTCAGCGCGGATGGATCCGCTGACTCGCGGTCATTTGGAGTACGCGCGATGCGGATTGCATCACTTGAAAGGGGAGTTCGATGCGGCTCTTGAGCGACTGGCAGCGGCACGGAAGTTCCTCGCCGGCAGCCAGTACATCGCTTTGCACGGTAATTTGCTGCATGGCCAGGTCGACTTGGCGCAGGGGCACGCGCAGAAGGCCGAATCGCACTACCGCAGAGCCCGGCGGATCGCCAGAAAAAGTGTCGTTCTCGATCCGGTACCCGCGGCTGGCTGCGACCTGGCATTGAAGGAACTGGCGCTGGAGTGCAACCGAGTTTCCAGTGGCGCGGAACCTTGCGGTGTTCCAAGGGTGTTGATGAACTACGGTTCCCCCTTCTCTTTTTTCGCCACGGCCGGCAGTGTCGCGATCGAGCTGAGACTGCGGGCCGGGCAAGTCGACCGGGCGCTGGCCGTGGCCGATGAACAGCTTGCATTCGTGCGCGCGGGTGCGCTGACGTCGCTGGTCCGGTACCTGGCGGCATTGCGCACTTCCGTGCTCGTGATCGCCGGAAGGCTCGAAGAGGCCGAGCGCGCCTGGCGGCAGGACAAGTTGCCGGAGGATTCCGAGGGCTGTGTAGACTTGGCCGGGCAGACGTGGCGGGAGATGGAGGCGGTCTCGTGCGCGCGCCTGCGTTGGCTGATTGCAATCGAGCGGTTCGGGGAAGCCCGGGGCCTGGCCCGTGAATTGAGCGCAGTGACCGCCAAGCGGCGCCTGATAAGAACCCGGATGCGGGGCCTGGCGCTGTCGGTGGTGCTGGAGCAGCGAGCCGGCGAGCCGGAGGAGGCCTTGGCGCATCTGGAAGAATTTCTCCGGTTGTTTGCCGCATCCCCCTACGCCTGGCCGCTGGTGCGGGAGCGGGCAACGTGCAAGGCGGTCGTGAAACGGTTTCTCGATCAGCGTCCCGATTCGCCTTACCTGACGGACGCACAGTCATTGCTGCAGCAGATGCGCAGGCTGTACGATGGCTCGGAGCCGGCGCTGAGCCAACGTGAAATAGAAGTGCTTCGGCGGCTGGAGAGCCAGCGGGACAAGCAGATCGCCGCCGAGCTCGGACTCACGGTGCACGGTGTGCGCTATCACCTGCGAAAGGTGTTCACCAAGCTAGGTGTGGCCAACCGGGCGGAGGCGGTGCGCCGTGCCCGGGAACTGGGAATGATAGCGGACGATCAGAACAAACTACTTACCCCTCGCGCCGCAACGGACTAATACCCAATTTGGGATCGTTCCGGAGAACTGAAATGAGCGAAGCAAGAAATAAGTTGCAAAGCTGTGGATGGTGGTCCAAATCACGGGTAGCCATGAGCGAAGGCTAAATTCAATGCCTTCCCACGGCAGTACCGAACTCGAACGACATCCCACGCGAGCAACAACCGGCAACGAATCGCTCGACCGGATCGCCCGCTGGACGCATTGGGGATTTTACGCGCTGATCGGAGGCATGGTGCTCAGCGGCCTTGCCACTGCGCTGGGCGCCGGACTCCTGCCGATCGTCTTCGGCGGTTCGGGAGATCCTTTGCCGGCAACTTTTGAAGGCATGCCGCAACTGTTCGTTCATGGATTCTTCGCGGTGTTGCTGATCGCGCTGATCGTGCTGCACGTCCTGGCGGCGATTTACCACCATTTCATATTGAAAGATGGACTGATACGGCGCATGTGGTTCGGCAAGAGAGTCTGACTGGCGAATCAGGCCGGGCCTTCTTTCAATACTCGACCGGTATGGCGTCGAGGCTGCGCCACAGATACCAGGAAGCGACCGAGCGCCATGGCCGCCACGGTTCGGCGATTGCCACCATTTCTTTGGGACCCGGACGAACGCCGCCGTTGAAATGATTGCCGATCGCTTTCTGGATGCCGATATCGTCGACCGGCAAGACGTCCGGCCGCAACAGGTGGAAAATCAGGAACATCTCCGCGGTCCAGCGGCCGATGCCTTTCACCTGGACGAGGCGCTCGATAACGGCCTCGTCGTCCATTTCGCTCCATTGCTCCTGTTGCAGCGAACCGTCGATGAAATGTTCGGCCAGGCTGAGGATATAGCGCGCCTTGGGCCGCGACAGCCCGCATTCGCGCAGGCTGTCCTCGTTTTCCCCCGAGACAGCCTTCGGGGTTATCTCTCCTACATGCGCGAGCATCTTCTGCCAGACCGATTCCGCCGCCTTCACTGAAATCTGCTGACCCACGATTGAGCGCGACAGTGAAAAGAAGGGATCATGGCGCGGCCGCAATATGGAATCTCCGGCGAGCTTGATGACCTTGCCGAGAGTGGGGTCGGCAGCCGCAAGCGCATGCCGCGCTTCTTCCCAATACGGCGCGGGATATGCGTTCCCGCCTCCCATGATTCTGGACATTTCAGTGATGCACCCCGCAACTTGCCTGTCGTTCGGTTGAGAACAGCGGAACCGCATCGGTGTTGGCGGCCAGCAGTTCGGCGTGGTCGAAAGGATAATCCGCGTAGTCCGCGCAAACGAAGTACTGCCCGATATCGTTGGCGCAATGGGCGGGCAGCCGGCTCGACTCGAATGCCGGCCCGAAACCGGTAAGCAGCGAACCATCGACAAAGCTTGCCGCGATGTCCGAGGTTTGCGTCCGGATCAGGTCGTCATAGGGATTCCCGGACTGTTTTCGGTACACGATCATATCCGCCGCCATTCCTGCTGCCAGGCGGCCGGTGACACTTTCCAGGCCCATGGCGTAGGCGCCCTCCGCGGTTGCCATGCGCCAGTAGTCGATCCCGGATAGTTGGTCGCCCCAGGCTTCGTTGTCGATCCGGTCCGCGCAGCGAAACTCTTCCAGCATGTTGTACGAGCCTGAATAGGACCAATCGGTGCCGATGGCGATGCGCGCCCCCGACTCCAGCGCCAGCGGGATATCCACGGTCGTGTTGTACAAGGCAATATTCGAGCGCGGCGACCAGACCAATGTGACATCCAGGGCGGTCAGCCGTTCGACGTCGGTTGTTTGCAGGCCGACGCCATGATTGATGGAGTAGCGTCGGCCCGGGTTGGCTTCGACGTAGTCCAGGAAAAATTGCCCTTCGAGCACGGCGGTGCAGTTGATTCCTTCGGCGATGTGCGGAACGAAAGGTATGTCAGCCGGAGTACCTGTCAGGAATTCCGGATCGACAGGCGCGGGGCCTCCAAAAGGGCACGAATATTCCGCGAACATCGCCGTTGCGTTCGGGAAAGGGAAAATCTGCGTATCGGCCCGATATTCGTATTCCGGTTCGTCCAGGTAATAAGCATTCTTCAACAATCCCGCCACCGCATCGCCGCCGCCCAGGGTAGTCGTCCCCCCGAACAGATGCCGCAACTCGATCCAGAATCTCCCCGCCTCGTCATCCCGCCTGTCCCACTCGATGACATAATGGCCCGGTCCCGCCCGGCCCTGCCATTGCTCGCGATGGGCGTAAACCGGCTCCAGCAGGGGATCGGGAAAGCCGCCGCTGGCGGCAAGATGTTCATGGGCGTTGACGAAGCCGGGCGAGACATACCAGTCCGCGCAATCGATCACCGTGTCTCCGCCGGCATTCGACCCGATCTCATCTGCATCGCCCACCGCGGAGATAACTCCGTTCTCAATGCGAACGGCGCCCGGCGCGGCAGTCTCGTCGCCTCGCACCAGCTGCCCGATGACGATTGTCTGCCCGGAGTCACCCGGCAAAATCCGGCACGGCCGCGGCTGATCGACGACGGCTGCCGCGTTTCCGTTCCCGCTTCCCGGCATCCGCGCCACCCCGCAACCGGAAAGCATCGCCAGAGCGATGAGCCAAGCAAGGCGTTGAGTTGCGAAATTGCGGCTTTTTCTCATTTATCAAATTCCTTTCGACCGGCTCTCGGAGTGGCAAAACATGGGTGTGAACTGTGCTACCTGTTCTTCACGCGGGCAATACGATAAACGACTCGCTGCAACAATCCCACCCGTACCCGGAGCAGCGAGCATAGGCGCAAGCTTCGGCGCTGTTTTCGGCTGAGAACCGCTTCGTGCTGGCGCAGGAACGCACTGGCCTGGCTGCCGACTTCGAGCAAGTGTGGATTGGGCGCGGCGGCGATGAGGCGGCGCCAGTGGGACCAGCGTGTGATTCTGGCTGTGGTGTGGCGGCGGGCGCCGATGGTGTTGGCGTCGTGCTGGCGATAGCGGACCGTGGGTTCCGTGATATAGGCGACTTTGCCGAAGGCGCAAGCGGTCAGCGCCAGCCACCAGTCGTGCATGATGGCGTCGGTGGAAATCGGCAGCGCTCGGCGCGCGAGCGCTTCGTTTATGAGCGCCGTGCAGCCGGTTACGAGATTGCTGATCGCCATGTCGGCGAAACGATTGCGCTCGATATCGAGTCCCTGGTAGGCAGCGAAGGAAGGCGCGACATGATCGTTTTCGAAGGAAACGACTTCCAGGTCGCTGTGGACGAGGACCGGAACCGATGGATCTCCCGCTTCGGTCTCGCGCATCAGATTCATCTGACGTTCGATCTTGTCTTCGCGCCAGATGTCGTCCTGGTCGCAAAACATCAGGTAGGGCGATTCCAGCCCGAGTTCCGCTGCCTGATCGAGCGCGGATTGCATCAGCATGGCGAAACTCGCGCAGGCCCCCCGATTCTCCGGGTCTTTCGGCAATAGAAGAAAACGGTTCGGGGAGCGGGCGGCGTAGTCTTCGAGCACCTCCCGGCTGCCGTCGCTCGAGCCGTCGTCGCGCGCGACGACGATAAAGTCCTGCCGGGTCTGGCGCTTGAGCGAATCGAGTTGGTCGGCGAGAAAGCGTTCGCCGTTGTAAGTCGATAACAGGAGGACCAGCGAGGGAACCATGGGCTATTGCAATTGCCGGAAATCGCGGATGCCGGAGCTGATGTGTTTCCAGTACTCCGCCCGCTGCGGCGAACTTGCCAGCAGCCAGGCCGCCTTGAGCGCGAACCGGACTATGTCGCGGACTTTCCAGCCAATGGGCGAATATCGCCGCGTATACAAATGAATGCGATTGCGGCTCGAATAATAGGTCCGTGAAGGCTTGTGCTGGGCCATGATGCCGGCTCGCACGAGGGGATTGAGGCTGCGTTCGCCGATCAGGTGATAGAGGATTGCGTTGTTTGTGCCGACCAGGTCGTAGCCCCTGGAGCGGGCGCGGAAACACCATTCGAGATCCACGTTGTCGATGAAATAGTCCTCGCGCATGAGGCCGATTTCAGGCATGTGTCTCGCGATCAGCATGGTGCCCGAAGTAATCAGGAAATCGGCGATGAAATGGGATTCGCTGCGCGCGAAGGGCCGGTTGGTGCGGAACCAGAGCCGATTGAACAGTTTGAACGGCGTCTGCCGGCTCGTCTGTGGGTTGATGATGCGCGGCCCCATGGCGGCGATGCCTTTGCTGCTGTGATCGTGCACTTCCTCGTAGGCGGCGACCATGCGTTCCACATAGGATTCGCAAAGACTGCTGTCCTGATCGAACAAGAAGATGTAGTCGTAGCCGTGTTGCGTCGCGCGGGCGATGCCGATGTTGAGCGCCCGCGCCAGTCCTTCGTTCTGTTCTCGCTTGATGATGCCGAGACAGTTGTCATAGGCGGTGATCGACTCCTCAAGCCGCTCGATCGACGGCGAACCGTTGTCGACCACGAGGAAATTCGTTTCCCGGTTCAATTGCCCGAGCATGTCCAGCAGCGGAGTGATGTCCGGGTAATAGGTGACGACGATGGCGCAGGTATTGGTCTTGCCGGCCGGGGACATCGAACTCAGGACCTCGCGATTTCCGGAGTGTCCGGAGAAACTTCAATCCGCTGCGGCGCCAGCCGGGCGACCGCCATGAAATAGAATATCGAGCAGATGCCGACGCTCAATCCGGCCACCACTCCGGCATCGAGAATGCCGCGCCACGGCTGTGGCAACTGCCGGGCAATGGCGATAAAACAGATGATCATCGCCGTCAGGCCCATGGTGGACAATCTGCGGCGAAGCGTAGCATGCACGAAACCCATGCAGAACAGCGGCGCCAGCAGCACGAATCCCGGCCGAGGGTTGCGCCCGAGATATTGTGCCCGCACCACGACCCGCGGCGCGAACCCGAGATGAAATCCCTTGTAGCCTTCGGCATAGGACATATAGACCACGCTAAAGATCAGCGCCGCCCAATGCAACAGATTCAGCCGCAAATCCACAAGTTCGAAAGCCAGGGGCGCCAGCCGGTAAATCGCAAACACCAGCAAGGCCACCACCCCGCCCAAACCCCAAGCCAGCCCAAATACTCTCAACACACCACCCTCACACAAGAGCCGCGCATTATAACGGCTAGGGCGATCTCTATTGAGTGAATTTCCATTCCCATGCACAATGCCGCCCAAACCCAACCGCATCCACGCGCATGACACTAAAACTCGGAGTCGTGATGGACCCTATCGAGTCCATCACCGTCAAGAAGGACACCACCCTGGCCATGCTCCTCGCGGCCCAGGCCCGCGGCTGGAGCATCCAGTACATGCTCCAGCCCGACCTTTACCTCGGAGATAACGGCAGTCGGGCCAGGGTCAGGGAACTTGCCGTGCGCGACGACCCCGACGACTGGTTTGACCTCGGCGCGATAAACGACATCGCCCTGGGAGACCTCGATGTAATCCTCATGCGCAAGGATCCGCCCTTCGACATGGATTACGTTAACTCAACCTATCTGCTCGAACACGCCCAGGCCGACGGTGTGCTCGTGGTCAACGAAGCGCGCAGCCTGCGCGACTACAACGAAAAGATGTCCGCCACCGTGTTTCCGCAGTGTTGCGCGCCTTTCCTGGTATCCGCTAACGCGGAACTGTTACGGGCGTTTCACGAAGAACATCGGGATGTCGTTTACAAACCTCTTGACGGCATGGGTGGGACCAATGTGTTCCGGGCGCGGTCCGACGATCCCAATGTCGCGGTCATCATCGAATCCCTGACCGGCCACGGCCGGCGCCAGATCATGGCCCAGCGCTTCATTCCCGAAATTTCCGCCGGCGACAAACGCATCCTGCTCATCGACGGCAAACCCGTTCCCCATGCCCTGGCTCGCATTCCCGCCGCCGGCGAAACCCGCGGCAACCTGGCCGCCGGCGGCGTTGGAGAATGCCGCGAATTGAGCGAGCGCGACCGGTGGATATGCGATCAGATCGGTCCCACTCTTGCCGACCGGGGGCTGCTCTTCGTCGGGCTCGACGTCATCGGCGACTACCTCACCGAAATCAATGTCACCAGCCCCACCTGCATGCGGGAAATCCAGTACGCAACCGGATTGGACATTGCCGGTGAATTGATGGACTGTATACTGGGTAAATTGAATCTAAACGGTTGAGCGTCGAGGCGAAGCGTGGAGCGTTCCGAAAGGGCAGGCCAGGGGGACCGATTCGTGTTCACGGTCTTTCTGTCGATTTGCGCCCACGCCCTGATCATACTCGGAATCGGTTTTTCCCTGCCCGCCGAGAGCCGCGACGAATCTCCCCTCGATATCACCATCGCCAGCTATCGCAGCGAAATACCGCCGCGGGAAGCCGATTTTCGCGCCCAGGCAAATCAGACCGGAAGCGGCTCGCTCGATGTGGCAGCCGCGCCGGCGACCCTGTACGAATCCGAATTTCACGCCGAGACCATCGAGGAAGTGCTGCCACTGCCGCAGATTCTGGACAGTGGCGAGGAAAACGCGGTGGCCGAAGTGATTGCCGCCGAAGGCGATCTCGCCAATGCCGATCTTGCGGGTGAAAACAGGGCTGAAGCGGCAACCGACGAAATCAGTCTTGCCATCGCCAGCTTGCAGGCGCAACTCGACCGGCGCCGGCAGGCTTACGCCAAGCGGCCTCGCACCTACACCATTTCCTCCGCTTCGACGCAGAAGAGCCATGACGCCCTGTATCTCGACAACTGGCGCCGGCATGTCGAAGCCGTGGGTAACCGAAACTATCCCTCGGAGGCCGAGCACCTGCGCCTCTACGGCAGTCTGCGGCTGCTCGTTTCGCAAATGCCCGACGGCAGCGTGAACGATGTGGAGATTCTGTCTTCCTCGGGGCATGAATTGCTCGACCAGTCCGCGGTGGACATAGTGCGCATGGCAGCGCCCTTCGAGCCCTTTCCGGCTGAATTACGATCCGAAGTTGATATACTCGAAATCATACGCACCTGGCGGTTCCACGAAGCGGAGGGACTGACCAGCTACTGAGCTTCAACATGATTACTTGGGTATGAGCACCAGGGCATGAGTACCGGGGACAGTCTGGAAAATCAATTTCTCGTCGCCATGCCGCAATTGGCGGGCAGCTATTTCGGCAGTTCGGTCACCTATTTGTGGAAACACGACGATTCGGGCGCAATCGGCATCGTGGTAAACAAACCGCTGCAGGCCAGCGTCGCCGACATATTCGAAGAACTGGAAATCCGCAGTGAAGCGGGTGAGCGGTACTTTCGCGAGCGGCAAGTACTGGCCGGAGGCCCGGTGGAAAGCGACAAGGGATTCATCCTGCACGATGCCGGCGAACAGTGGGAATCCTCGATCGGCATCACGCAGGGAATCACCATCACCACCTCGAAAACCATCCTCGAAGCGATCGCTTCAGGCAAAGGCCCGAACAACTATCTGGTCGCACTGGGCTGCGCCGGCTGGGCGCCCGGACAACTCGAACAGGAGTTGTGCGACAACGTCTGGCTGACAACGCCGGCAAGCAGCGACCTGATCTTTTCCGAAGACTATGCCGGCAAGCCGCGCGCCGCGGCGGCGCAACTCGGCATATCGTTGGAGAAACTTTCCCCCGAGGCAGGCCATACCTGATTGACCGCAATGACCCTGAGCCTGTTTCCCGACGATCTGAGTTCCGAGTTTTCGGCGCTCGCATTCGACTTCGGCACCCAGCGCATCGGCGTCGCGTTCGGTCAAAGCGTAGCCGGAACCGCCAGCGCGGTCACGGTGTTGAAAGCCCGCGACGGCCAGCCACGCTGGAACGAAATGGCGCAACTCGTCGAGCAATGGAAGCCGGACGTTTTTCTGGTTGGATTGCCCTACAACATCGACGGCACGGTCAGCGAATTGCTGGGGCGCGCGGAGAAGTTCGCCCGCCGCCTGCAGGAACGATTCGACAAACCCTGCTACGGCATGGACGAGAGGCTTTCCTCGCGGGAAGCGATCGAGCGCCTGGTCGAAGCCAATACGACCAGGACTGTCAGGAAAACCGCCATCGACCATATCGCCGCCCAGATCATCCTCGAAAACTGGTTCAACGAAATCCGCGTTAACTCCTCATAGTCCGAACGCCGCCATATCTCGCGCCTGGGCGCGAGCCTGCGCCAGGCTGATCGATCTGGCCGTGAGCATTTCCGCCAGACTCTGATCGAGCGTGCGCATGCCCAGCGCAGCACCGGCCTGCATGCACGAATAAATCTGGGCGATGCGGTCTTCGCGAACCAGATTTCTCACCGCATTGGTGGCGATGAGCAGTTCCCGGGCGGCGACGCGTCCGCCGCCTGTTTTTTTCAAAAGGATCTGGGCGATCACCGCCTGCAGGGACTCGGAAAGCTGAGTTCTCACGATGGCCTTTTCGCCGGCGGGAAATACGTCGATGATGCGATTTACGGTCTTGATTGCCGATGCCGTATGCAAGGTAGCCAACACCAGATGGCCGGTTTCCGCGGCGGTCAGCGCCAGCCGAATCGTTTCCGGATCGCGCAGTTCGCCGAGCAGGATGACATCGGGATCTTCGCGCAATGCCGCGTGCAACGCCGCCGGGAAGCCTCTGGTATGCAGTCGCGCCTCGCGTTGGGTGACCAGGCAGCGCCTGCTTTCGTGAATGAATTCGACAGGGTCCTCGATGGTAAGGATATGTCCCTTTCGATTGCGGTTCACATGATCGACCATGGCCGCCAGCGTGGTGGACTTGCCCGAGCCCGTCGGCCCGGTGACCACAACGAGGCCGCGCGGCAGGCCGGCGATTCCGGCGATGGCATCGTCCATGCCGAGTTGTTCGAGCGAGAGCAACCGTGACGGTATCGCGCGAAACACCGCGCCTGCGCCGTTGCGTTGCAGAAAGGCGTTGAGCCGGAAACGCGAAAGTCCCTGTATCTCGATCGCCAGGTCGACTTCTTCACCGGACAGGAAACGCTCGCGCTGGCCGGCATCGAGACATTCGTCCATGCAAGCCAGTACGTTTGCGTCATCCATGGCCGGCGCGGAAGTCGCGCACAGTTCGCCGTCGACTCTCAGCCAGGGCGGCTGCCCTGCCGAGAGATGCAGATCGGACGCCCCGCGTTCGATGCACAATTCAAGTAATTCCCGTAGCGCCATCGCGGTTTCCCTCCTGATTGGCCTAACCCCCTGGTTGTACTTGCAATGGTAGACTTGATGGGCAAAAACGCTCGATTTCGGGAAAATTCTTCTGGTCTCTTCCGTGAACGTGACCGACATCGCCGCCAACCTGAAACGGATTCGCGCCCGCATACGGGAATGCGAAGCACGCTACGGCCGGGCGCCGGGCAGCGTGTCCCTGCTTCCTGTCAGCAAGGGCCAGCCGCCGGAAAGGATCGAGCAGGCGTATCGCTTCGGCATACGCGATCTGGGCGAGAGCTACCTCAAGGAAGCTCAGGACAGGATGGCGCTGGCCCGGGACCGCAACTGGCATTGCAACTGGCATTTCATCGGTCCGCTGCAATCCAACAAGACCCGCGGCATTGCCGCGGTCTTTCAATGGGTGCAAAGCGTCGAGCGCGCGAAGATTGCCCGGAGACTGAATGACCAGCGTCCAGCGGGTCTGCCGCCGCTTAACGTTTGCGTACAGGTCAATTTGTCGGAAGAGCCCGGCAAATCCGGCGTGAGTCTCGGCCAGGCCGAGAATCTCTGCCGTGAGTTCGAAAACTTGCCGCGACTGCGCCTGCGAGGATTGATGGCGATTCCCGCGCGAATCGCCGATGAACGCGTCCAGCGCGAGGCATTCCGCACCCTCGCCGGCGAGTTTCACCGCCTTCGAAAATCCTTCCCCGGCATGGACACGCTCTCCATGGGAATGAGTGCCGATTTCGAAGCCGCAATAGCTGAAGGCGCCACCATGATCCGCCTCGGCAAGGCGCTGTTTGGAAAGCGCCCCCAATAATTATGGGATAGAATGACCGCTTTTCTCGGAACGGCTGGGAGAGACGCCGTGGCGGCGCAGAACATCGGATTCATCGGCAGCGGCAACATGGCCCGCAGCCTTGTGCTCGGCTTGCTCGCCAAGGGCCGGAATCCCGCGCACATTTACGCCGCCGATATCGATGCCGGGAAGGTGGAATGGCTCGTGCGCGAACATGGCGTCAATGCCGCCGGCCACGAACAGATTGCGCAGATTTGCGATCTCATCGTACTTGCCGTGAAACCGCAATCCATGGCTGAAGCCTGCGCCTCGCTGAAGTCCGCGCTGGCAGGCCGCGGCCCGGTTATCATGTCGCTTGCCGCTGGTGTAAACCTGGCCCGAATCGGGGAATTGCTTGGTTCCGGGCTCGCGCTGGCGCGCTGCATGCCCAATACGCCCGCCCTGATCGGCGCTGGCGCCGCGGGCTTGTACGCCAACAATAACGCAAGCGCCGGACAGAAACAGGACATCGAAGACTTGATGAATTCCGTTGGCGTCTGTGTCTGGTGCGAGCTTGAATCAGACCTCGATACGATCACCGCGCTTTCAGGTTCCGGGCCGGCCTACTTCTTCCTGTTCATGGAAGCCATGCGGAACGCGGCCTGCGGCCTCGGCCTGGAACCCGGCGTAGCTGATAAACTGACCGGCCAGACCGCTCTCGGCGCCGCGGAGCTCGCTCGCGCCAGCGAATACGGGCTCGCCGAGTTACGCGCCCAGGTGACTTCTCCAGGCGGCACCACCGAAGCCGCGATCGCCCGCTTAGAGCAAGGCGGGTTGCGGCAACTGGTCGATGAGGCCATCGTCGCGGCAACCGAGCGGGCCCGCGAACTGGCCCGGGAAAACGGGTAGGAAATCAAGATGAACGCATTGGCTACGGTCGTGGGCGCACTTGGCGGACTTTACTTGCTGGCGATCCTCCTGCGCTTCCTGCTGCAAGTGGCGCGGGCGGATTTCTATAACCCGGTGTCACAGGCAGTGGTGCGGGTGACAGACCCCATGGTGCGTGTTTTCCGCACCTTCATTCCCGGCTATCGAAACCTGGATTTCGCCGCTCTGGTGCTGGCTTTTTTCGTTGAAGGAGTCGCCATCTGCGTGCTGATCCTGTTATATGGCGGCGGCATACCGGGGGTAGGATTCGTCATTACCTGGTCGATTTTGGGCGTGGTGTATTTCATCATCAATATCTACTGGTACGCGATCATCGCGTCCATCATCATGTCCTTCGTCATGCTTTTTTCCGGCAACATGAATCCGCATCCGATCCTGATGCTGGTCTGGCAATTGACCGACCCGGTGATGGCGCCTTTCAGAAAGATCATTCCACCTATGGGCGGCCTGGACTTCTCGCCCATATTCGTTTTCATTCTGTTGCGCTTTATCTTGAATTTTCTGAATGAAAATTTTAGTTCGCAAGGGGTCTCGCTCGTCGTGATCGGCATTTAGCCATACAGGGACGCGGCCTGTGAGGCCGCGCCGCTCACGCACGACAACAGGCAGTCATGAGCAAAGAAAATGAGCAGAACAGCGTCGGACTGGTTGAGCCGCAACGCTTTGATTTCGACGAGCCGCTGACCTTGCGCAGCGGCAAGGTGCTGCCTGCTTATGAATTGGTGGTGGAAACCTACGGCGAACTGAACGCGGACCGTTCCAACGCCATTCTGATCTGCCATGCGCTCAGCGGCGATCATCACGCCGCGGGCTACCATAGCGAGGACGACCGCAAACCGGGCTGGTGGGATACCTGCATCGGACCGGGCAAGCCGATAGACACCAGGTTCTTTTACGTCGTATGCCTGAACAATCTCGGCGGTTGCGGCGGCAGCACGGGTCCGGCTTCGATCAACCCGGAAACCGGCAAGTACTACGGGCCGGATTTTCCCATCATTACGGTACGCGATTGGGTCAACAGCCAGGTCCGGCTTACGGATCGGCTGGGGATAGAAAAATGGGCGGCGGTAATCGGCGGCAGCCTCGGCGGCATGCAAGTGCTGCGATGGGCCATCAGCTATCCCGAACGGCTGCACCACGCCATCGCCATTGCCGCGGCGCCGAAACTTTCGGCGCAGAATATCGCATTCAACGAAGTGGCGCGCCAGTCGATCACCAGTGATCCGGATTTTCACGAGGGGCATTATCTGGAACATGGCGTCTACCCCAAGCAGGGATTGATGCTCGCGCGCATGGTGGGGCATATCACCTACCTGTCCGATTCGGCTATGGGCGCCAAGTTCGGCAAGGACGACGCCGGTCTGCAAGGGCAGAAAGGCAATTTCGGCCGCGATCTGCGCACCGGATCGCTGAGTTTCGGATTCAATGTCGATTTCGAAGTGGAAAGCTACCTGCGTTACCAGGGCGAGCAGTTTTCGGAAAAATTCGACGCCAACACCTACCTGCTGATGACCAAGGCGCTGGACTATTTCGACCCGTCGGTCGACTACGAAGGCGATCTCTCGCGCGCGTTCGCCGGGTCCGACTGCAAGTTCCTGTTGGTCTCCTTCAGCACCGACTGGCGTTTCCCGCCGGACCGTTCGCGCGAACTCGTCAATCAGTTGCTCCAGGCGGGCAAACAAGTGAGTTACCTGGAAATCGAGGCGGATCAGGGGCACGACGCATTTCTTCTGCCGATTCCGCGTTATGCGAATGCGCTTTCCGCCTATCTCGGCAATGCGCACAGAGAGCTTTGCGGCAATGCGTCCTGACCAGGAAATCATCCAGCAATGGATCGAACCCGGCAGCCGCGTGCTCGACCTCGGCTGCGGCGACGGCGCCTTGCTTGCCTACTTGCAGGAGGAAAAAGGCGTGCGCGCCGTCGGGCTCGAGATCGATCCGCTCAAGATCGAGAAATGCCTGGCGGCAGGGGTGGCGGTTATCGAGCAGAATCTGAACCAGGGCCTGTCCAATTTCGACACCGGAAGTTTCGATACCGTGCTGCTCGCCCAGACTTTGCAAGCACTCGACAATCCCGCGGAACTCGTGCAGGAAATGTTGCGAATCGGCAAGAAGGGGATCGTTACTTTTCCCAACTTCGGCAACTGGCGCAGCCGGCTCGACCTGTTGCTGCGAGGACGCATGCCGGTGTCGGAGTTCATGCCGCACCAGTGGTATGACACGCCCAACATCCATTTCTGCACGGTCAGGGATTTTGACGTTCTTTGCAGGGACGGGAACATCGATGTACTTGCCCGCACCGTGGTCAATTCCCGCCACGAAGGCAGTTGGCCGATGAGGGCCTGGCCGAATTTTCTCGGCGAAGTCGCCATCTACCACCTGACGAGAAATTAGCGATCGATGTCCAGAATCGTGCTTGCCAGTGGAAACAAGGCCAAATTGGAGGAAATGCGCGCGCTGCTGGCGGACAAACAGGTCGAGTTACTTTCCCAGGACGAGTTCGGAATCAATGCCGCGGAGGAAACCGGCCTGAGTTTCGTGGAGAACGCATTGATCAAGGCCAGGCACGCCTGCCGGGAATCAGGGCTGGCCGCCATCGCCGACGATTCGGGTCTCGAAGTTGATGCGCTCGACGGCGCCCCCGGGATTTATTCCGCGCGTTACGCTGAATGCGACGGGCCCGGGGCGGATGAGGAGAACAATCTGAAATTATTGTCCGAAATGGAACAGGCGCCCGAGGCCGAACGCAGCGCACGCTTTCAATGCGCAATTGTCCTCATGCGCCATGCGGCGGACCCGATGCCCCTGGTCTGCCAGGGAACCTGGGAAGGCAACATTTTGTTCCAACCCCGCGGCGAGAACGGTTTCGGCTACGACCCACTGTTTTTCGTCCCCGGCGAGAACTGCACTTCTGCGGAACTTCCGTCGGCGCGCAAGAACGTCCTCAGTCATCGTGGCCAGGCTATCGGCAAATTGCTGTCATGCTGGAACTACCCCCTTTAGGTTTGTATGTCCACATCCCCTGGTGTGTGCGCAAGTGCCCTTATTGCGATTTCAATTCACATGAACGCCCCGGTGGGAAAATTCCCGAAGCGGAATATGTCGAAAGACTCGAAGCCGACCTGAAACGCGAACTCTTACGGGCGACGCATGCGTCGCCCCTACAGGCGAACAAGAATGCACAAAGGGTCGGGCGTAGTTGTACGGGCGACGCATGCGTCGCCCGAAATTCGCGCAAATCGGCAAATGCAGGCGAAAGGCAGATCCAGACAGTGTTCTTCGGTGGTGGGACACCCAGTCTGTTCCGGCCGGAGTCATTCGAGCGGCTGCTGGATTTCTTGCACGCCGACGGCCGGCTTGCTCCGGGGGCGGAGATCACGCTGGAGGCCAATCCGGGTACGGCGGAGGCCGCGCGGTTCGCTGGATACCGCAAGGCAGGAATCAACCGCCTTTCGCTCGGCGCGCAGAGTTTCAATGACATCTCTCTGTCAAGACTCGGCCGCGTTCACGATAGCGCCGAGGCGCGCTCTGCCTTCGCCATGGCGCGCTCCGCCGGCTTTGACAACGTCAACCTCGATCTGATGTTCGGCCTGCCGGGCCAAAGTCACGAACAGGCGCTACAGGACCTCGAAACCGCCCTGGAACTAAGACCCGAACATATTTCCTGGTACCAGTTGACGCTGGAGCCCAATACCGTGTTCTGGCGCCGGCCGCCGCGATTGCCGGAAGCAAGCGCTGTTGACGAAATGCAGGAAGCCGGCCTCGACCGGCTCGCGCGCGCCGGTTATGAGCGCTACGAAGTTTCCGCGTTTGCACTTGAGGGCAGGGAGAGTCGGCACAACATCAACTATTGGGCGTTTGGAGATTATCTCGGCATCGGCGCCGGCGCACATGGCAAGTTGACCGAACCGGCTTCGGATCGAATTTTCCGGACCAGAAAGACCAGGCAGCCGAAACACTTTCTTTCACCGGGCGACCATACCGCCGTGGAGGAGGTACAAAAGAACGAACGGACGCTGGAATTTCTCATGAATGCCCTGCGCCTGGGGGCCGGTTTCAGCGCCGGCGAGTTCGAAAGCCGCACAGGGATTGCTTTCGGCGCAATCAAGGAGAAGATAGAATGCCTTACTACTCGGGATTTACTGGAATTGGAAGGACAGATTGTGCGTCCTACACACAAGGGCTATCGGTTGCTGGACAGCATTCTGGGAGAATTCACTTGAGTAAGCCATTGAACAAAATGAGCTGTGAGCCATGCCGTTTCGGCGGACACTCGGTGACCGACGCGGAAGCCCGCGAATTGATTATCAAGATTCCCGCGTGGCGGCGGGAAACCCGTAAAGGTGTAAAGAGGTTGTTGCGGGAATTCAGTTTTATCGGCTTCGACGAAGCTTTCGAGTTCTCCGGACGTATCGCCGAACTCGCTCGGGAGCAGGATCATCATCCGACCATGCTGGTCGAATACGGCAAGGTAACGATCCGCTGGTGGACGCACAAGATCAATGGCCTGCATCTGAACGATTTCATCATGGCGGCGAAAACCGACGACATCTTCAAGGGAATGACCAAAAGTCGGAACTGACCATGCCTGTCACTGCTCTTGAAAAAAACCGGGGCCTGCTGCCGGGCCTCGGCAAACTGGTCAGTCTGGCCAGCGTCAGTTCGACCAATCCCGGCATCGACATGAGCAACAGGCCCGTCATTGATTATCTGGCGGAACGGCTTGAAGAGCTTGGTTTTGCCTGCGAAGTGCTGCCTTCGCCATCGAAAACCGGCAATGAAAAGTTCAATCTCATCGCGACTTTCGGCAGCGGCCCGGGCGGAATCGTACTGGCCGGCCATACCGACACGGTACCCTTCGACGAACAGCTCTGGAGCGCCGATCCGCTGAAATTGAGCGAGCGCGGCGGCCGTCTTTATGGGCTCGGCGTTACCGACATGAAAGGCTTTTTTCCGATCGCCATCGAAGCGGTCCGCCCGCTGCTCGATCAGGAATTCCGCGAGCCGCTGATCATTCTCGCGACCGCCGACGAGGAGACTTCGATGCAAGGCGCACGAACACTGGCGGAAATGGGGCGGCCGCGGGCCCGCTCCGCCGTCATCGGCGAGCCGACCGGTATGCGTCCGATCCGCAGTCACAAGGGCATCATGATGGAGTCCGTTCGGCTGCTCGGCAGCAGCGGACATTCCTCGGACCCGGCGCTCGGCCGCAATGCGCTCGACGCCATGCACCTGGTCATCGCCGACCTGATTGATTTTCGCCGGGAATTACGCGATCGATACCGCGGCGATTTTTTCGAGATTCCTTATCCGACGCTGAATCTCGGCGTAATCCACGGCGGCGACAATCCGAACCGGATTTGCGGACATTGCGAGTTGCAGTTCGATATTCGCCTGATGCCGGGCATGCATATCGAAAGCATCCGCGAAGAGATTCGCCAACGCGTGGAAGGCGTGGCCGGACCATTACAGATGAAGGCCGAACTCGTGCCGTTGTTTCCGGGGACGCCGGCGTTTTTCGCGCGCGAACAAAGCGCCTTGCTGAAGGCCGCGGAAAAGCTGACCGGCCACGATGGCGCCAGCGTCGCCTTCGGCACCGAAGCGCCGTTCCTCAAAGAACTCGGCATGGACACGATCGTGCTCGGACCCGGCAATATCGATCAGGCCCACCAGCCCGACGAATACCTGTCGATGGAAATGATCGAGCCCTGTATCGAGGTATTGCGCAAACTGGTGGGTCAACATTGTCTGCGGGATTGAGCGATGAGCGAAGGTGACCAGATGATCGAGCTGTTCCGCTCGGCGGCGGCCTATATCAATGCCCACCGGGGCAGGACATTCGTCATATTGCTGCATGGCGAAGCGCTTGCTCCCGGCAATCTGCCGAACATCGTCTTCGACCTGAGCCTGTTGCACAGTCTCGGCGTGCGCATGGCGCTCGTGCATGACGCGGCGGAAGCCGAAGCGGAGGCGGCCGCCGGCGATGCATTACCCGCTACCGACGCCGCGGCCATGGAGCGCATCCGGCAGCGGGCCGGCGGCATCGGCATCGAACTCGAAGCCATGTTTTCCCAGGGCACCAGCAAGTCTCCCATGCACGGCGCCGATATCGCGGTGCGAAGAGGCAATTTCATCAGTGCAAGACCGGCCGGAGTCGTCGGCGGGGTCGATCTGCAATACACCGGCAAGGTCCGAAAAATCAATGACGAAGCCATCGGCCGGGAACTCGCGCAAGAAAAGATCGTGCTGCTGCCGAGCCTGGGCTATTCGATTACGGGAGAAGTCTTCAACTTGCAGCCGGGCGAGGTCGCGACCGAAACAGCCAGGGCCCTGGGGGCCGACAAGCTGATTCTATTCGTTCCCGGCGACGGGGTGAGTGACGATGAAGGCGCGGTTTTACCGACCCTGAGCATCGCCCAGGGGAAAGCATGCCGGGATCGCCTGCTGGCGCGAAACGATATGGAATCGCGTAGCGCGGGCCTGGCCCTGCAAGCCGCTCTGCGCGCCTGCCGCGCCGGCATTCACCGCTGCCATCTGATCAGTTGCCGGAAGAACGGCGCGCTATTGCAGGAATTGTTCACGCGCGAAGGCAGCGGCAGCCTGCTCAGCCGCGACGAAGCGCATCTGCTGCGGCGGGCGGAGCTGTCCGATGTGCCCGGAATCCTGCAATTGATCGCGCCGCTGGAAAAAGACGGTTCGCTGGTGCGCCGTTCCCGGGAACTGATCGAGAACGAGATCCGCAATTTCAGCATCGTCGAATGGGAAGATACCCTGATTGCCTGCGCCGCCCTGTATCCGGTCAATGGCAATTTCGGCGAAGTCGCCTGCATCGCCATCGATCCCCGGCATCGCGACCGAGGGCTTGGCGAACGCCTGCTTGCCAGTCTCGAGGAGCAGGCGCGGGATGCCGGAATGGACGTCCTGCTTGCCTTGACGACAAGCGCCGACCACTGGTTCCAGCGTCATGGATTCGAAAAGTCAGGGCTCGACGACCTGCCCGCCGAACGACGCGAGTTCTACAACTTCCAGCGCAACTCCAAAATCCTCCGCAAGCAATTGTAGGGGCGAGGCATGCCTCGCCCGCCGCCGCGCCCCATACATCGTGCAACACCCGCGGGCGACGCATGCGTCGCCCCTACGGCAAAATTGGATGAATCAGGCGAGACTTTCCGCGACCAGACGCCGGGACTGCCCAGCCAGGTAAAGGGGTAGCGACAACAAGCGGTAGTTGACCGGCGTGCCGTCAGCGAGTTTCTTGGTGTCCTGCATCAGGCCGGGACGGTCGGCATTGAACCGCAATGCGAAATCCCGGCGCTTTTCCTTCAGGAACCGATGCAGGGATCGCAGCGAACCGGAAGATCCTGCCTTGACTTCGATCGGTACGACTACGCTTCCCGAAACCGTGACGTAGTCCACCTCCGCGGAGGCGCTTGGCGCCTCGCGGACCCAGTAGTAGAGTTGGGGTGTTTCGTAGGGCGCACCGCCGAACAGCAATTGTTGTCCGACAAACTGTTCCGCCATTGCGCCGCCATTCACCAGCGTCATATCCATTCCGCCCAGATCGAGAAGGTTGAGGCCCAGGGCCGAGCACATCAATCCAACATCGAGATAAAGGCATTTGAAAGCACGCGAGTTCGCCTCGGCGGCGAGCGGCATCCCGTTGGAAGCCGAATGCAATACTTTGTGCGTTACCCGGGCCATGCAAAGCCGGGACAGGGCATCGGCCAACTCGGCCGCCCGGTGGTCCCGGCTGACTTGAGAGTATTTGAATTTGCGCCCCACCATCCCCGGAAGTGCGTCGAACACCATCTGCGTTCGGTCTCGGGTTCGTCCGTGACTGTATTTTGCAAAATCGTCCCGGTATGTCGCGACAATACTCTGTTGTACTCGATGCACTCGGGGCAAGGCGGATACATCGTTCTCCACCGATTCAACGTAGCTGGCCACTGCTTCCGGAAGGCCGCCGATGACCCAGTATTGCGCGAGCAATTCGACGCACCGCCGATGAATCGGTTCGGGCAAGGCGGATTCCAGATCTGCCAGGGATACTTCGCGCAAGAGTCTCGCCAGCTTCGTATCTCCAACGGCCTCGACGAAATCCTCGAACGTCATGGGCCCGAGGTGCATGTATTCCACACGGCCGACGGGCATGGAAAAACCGGTATCGGCGAGGGCAAGTTCCATCAGGGAGCCGGCCGCCACTACGCTTAGATCCGGAAGTTCCTCGTGGAAGTAACGCAAGGAGGCAAGAGCATCCGGCGACGCCTGAATTTCATCGATAAACAGCAAGGTCTTTCCGGGCTCGATCGATCGGCCGGTCAGCAACTCAAGCATGGAGAGTATGCGGCGCGGGTCGCTGTGATTGAACGCCGCGCATAGCTCTGGATTACGCTCCAGATTCGCGGTGACGAGCGGCACGTCCGCCGATCTTGAGAGTTCGCGGACCAGCGTCGATTTGCCGACTTGCCTCGCGCCGCGGATCACGAGAGGCTTCCGCCCAGGCTGATTGAGCCAGGCGTTCAGATAGGCAATTTCCTGTCGATTGAGCGCTTCGGGCATGGTGCCGGGCATGGGACACCCATACGGTTTCAAAAAATACCTTGATAAATATCAATTAAATTGACATTTATCAAGGTATTTATGTCGAGAAATGCTTGAATTGAGCCTTGTCGAACATGCGTGACGGATCCGCCATGGGGATCCGCCATGGGACACCCACTCGTGGCGTGGATGGTCGTGGATAGGATGCTCACTCCGAAATGAAAGGAAGCCATCTATTTGTACGGATTGCTGCGCGAAGCATGGGAACGTGGCGTGGAAGAAGTGTTGCTTGGAAAGGTCATCGAGCGATATAGAACCGGCATTCAGACGCGGCAGATCGAACTCATAGTTGATATTGTTCCTGATGACTGTAAGGCCGTCGACGTCGCCATGACGAAGTGCCCACCACAACACCGAACCGCTCGCTGTTAGTGATCACCTATATGGAGCCACATCAGGATCAGCATAATGGCGCCACCTGATCATCGGGCTAAAGGAGCCATGGAGTTGAAGTACTGATCTCGGACAAAGGCCACGTACCCTGCCGTCGGGCAAGGATTGGGAGGGACGCGTCTTTTGCTATAATGCCAAAACAGATGTAGCCGGGAGAATATTCTCCCCAGCCCGACATTGACGAACCTCCTCGAGGACGAGTCGTAACCATTTCCCGTTCGAGTGATCCAAATACACAACGGCATAACCGAGAAAGCATATAGAGCATCTGTATACACTCGCTATCGTCGGATTCATTTTGCGCATTATCAATCAACAAGGCCCGGCAATCCGTTCCCAACTCTTCAGCCGCAATCTTGCGATCCTGCTGTTTGCGCAGGCAGTGTCGGTCACCGGCTGGTTCGCTGTCGTTACCGCTGGGGGCATCCTCGGTCGTAGCCTGGGGGCAAACCCGGCCCTGGCGACCTTGCCGGTGTCACTGCTCATCGTGGGCGTGGCCGTTTCCACGATCTTTGCTTCGTGGACCATGGCGCGCGTGGGCCGCGCCCGTGGCTTTGCGATTGGCGCCACGGTGGGCGCCTTGGGCTCGGCCTGTGCTTTCGTTGCAACCCTGACTCACAACCTCGCGCTGCTTTGTGGCGCCTCGATCATGATCGGCTGCGCGTCCGCGTTTTCTGCGCAATATCGCTTTGCCGCCACTGAATGTGTCGATGCGGCGACCGCACCAAGAGCGATCTCAATCGTGCACTTGGGCTCCATCTTTGGCGCTTTCCTCGGCCCGGGACTGATATCGTGGGGCGAGGCCTGGGTCGCAGGCGCACCGTTCGGTGGCTCATTCGTCGCTATTGCGGGGTGCTATGTGCTTGCCGCTACTGTCCTCCTTGCCTTCCGGCCGATTACTTTCTCGAACGAAGAAGAAATAACCGGGGGCGCTCGTCCTCTACGCGTCATTGCTCGCGGCCGATTCTTTATCGCGGCCGTCACGGGGGCCGCGGTCGGGTGGGGCGTCATGACTGTCGTGATGACCGCCGCACCGCTGGCCATGCATGTTGTCGACGGGTATTCCCTGGCGGCAACGGCAGCGGTCATCCAGGCCCATGTGCTGGCGATGTACCTTCCTTCATTGATCAGTGGTGTTCTCATCGTACGCTTCGGCGCTGGGCAGGTGATGATTTGGGGAGCGGCGCTGCTTGGCGCCACCCTGATTGCGGGTCTGGCGGGCCGCCACATGCTGCACTACAGCCTGGCCTTGGTGGCGCTCGGCGTGGGCTGGAATTTCCTCTATGTTGGAGGAACGTCGCTACTGGTCCAAGCCCATCGTCCAGCCGAACGTTTCCGTGTCCAGGCGCTGAACGATTTCAGTATTATGGGTATCTCGGCCGTTGCCTCCTTGAGTGCTGGGGCAGTCATTCAGGTGCTTGGCTGGAACGCGGCGCTTTACGGCTCGATTCCCGCCATCCTCGTTGGGGCGATGGTTCTTCTCTGGAAGGGATTGGGACATGGCCACGAAGAATCCACCTCATCCATGTAGTTGGATTCGCCACGATCGTCTTGGGCCCTTGGGACTCAGCGTGTTCGCTGGGACACCCATCATTTTCCGTGTTCGCTGGGACACCCATCATTTTCTGTCCGTTGAATCGATTACAAGTCCATACGGAGAATTCTAATGACTTTCCATCGTGCCGGATCAGGTGAACGAATTCACGGGCACGGGCAACGCTGCCCGTTCAGGCATGAATTTGAGATTGGACCAGACTACGCGGCTTTTCTTGCCAGATTCCTTTCCCTGGCCGCCAGTTTGTCCAGACCGCTGAACATCGTGATCGATTCTTTCTGGATCTCCAGCGACAGCATTCGCCACTGTGCGCCGCTCAGACGCAAGTCCGACAATATGGGTGGCGCATCTGTAGAAATGAATCCCTTCTTGTCCGCGCGCGCAATCCGCCCCGTCCAGTCCACCAACTCGATGTAGTTGCGGAGGTCGAACGGCAACGAGGCCGGCCCCTCGCCATACTCCTTGCCTGCCCCGAAGGGCATAAGCCTTGGGACCGGCCGTTTCTCTAGGCCTTTTTTTACCGCACTTGATCGCAGAATTCGCGCCTGGATCGAAGTAAACTCCGATTCGCCGAGCGTTTCGCTGATGCCAGCCCGCACAGGATTCAGGTCGACATAAGTCATGCACGACAACAAAGCGACCTCATCCAGAAGCGCCTGAGACTTGAAGCGGCCTTCCCAGAACCGTCCCGTGCACTCGTCTTCCCGATTGGCTTTTCGGGCGATGTATTCGTTCAAACAACGCATGAACCAACTGATGCTGGCCAAGCGTTCGCGCCAGGTTTCGACGATACGGTCCAGTTGCCGGTATTCCGCATTCGACCGCAGTTCTCCCCGCAGATGGCAATGCACCAGGGGGTCGCCCCTGTACAGGAGCATCCAGCGCCGGATGACTTCATCGCGGTCCCAGCCGTGGCTACGGGCCTGATCCACATGCAAAACGACATGGTAGTGATTGCTCATCACTGCGTAGGCGGCGATGTCGATGGCGAAGACTTCGCCCAGCAATGCCAACCGGTCCACCAGCCAGGGCTTGCGGTGATCGAAGTTCTGGCCAGAATACCGGTCGTCGCCGCACAGGAAGGCCCGCCGCACACAACGGGATACGCAATGGTAGAACGGTGTGTCCGCCAGCGAGACGATTTGGGATCGGGGCCGGGTCATCCTTTGCCTGTAAGTCAGTGGAGTTCTTACCGGTAGGTATAGTCTGAATTCTTTAAAAAGCCAGATCGTGGGAATTTTTTGGGTGGGTGTCCCATGGTAGGGCTCCATGGTAGGGCTTCAACGTCCAGCACAATTCCAAAATCCTGCGAAAACAATTGTAGGGGCGAGGCATGCCTCGCCCGCCGCCGCGCCCCATACATCGTGCAACACCCGCGGGCGACGCATGCGTCGCCCCTACGCAGAGACGGGCTCAGAGCCGCCGCAGGAGGCAGATGCTGTAGTCGAAGGGGTTTTCTTCGGCGCGGTAAAAGTCTTCGCGGCCGAGTTCTTCCCAGTGGCTCTCATCGAACCCGCTCAAGACGGTATCGCCGGGTACTTCGGCGTGGATTCTGGTGAGATGGAACAGGGTCGCCAGGGGCATGGCCAGGCGGTACAACTCGGCGCCGCCGATGACGAATGCCTGTTCGGCGCCATCGATGGCGGCGATGTTTTCGGCCAGACCAAGCGCCGCTTCCAGCGAGTTCCGAACGCTGACGCCTTCGGCCTGGTAATTCTGCTGGCGCGTCACGACGATATTGGTGCGTCCGGGCAAGGGTTTGCCGATCGATTCCCAGGTCTTGCGGCCCATGATGATGCTATGGCCCATGGTGGTGCGGCGGAAATGCCGCAGGTCTTCGGGCAGGCGCCAGGGCAACATGTTGTTGTTGCCGATGACTCCGTTGCTCGCCATGGCGCAGATCAGCGCAAGTTTCATTTTCATTGCCTGGCTCTTTGCCTATATGCGCCTAAACCGAAAATGGATAGGCGATCGGCGGATGATGCCGGTAGTCTTCCACTTCGAAGTCATCCAGGCTGACCCAGGTTTCCAGGTCTTCCAGGCTCTTGATGTCGGGATTGATCCGCAGACCAGGCGGCGGATAGGGCTCGCGCTCCAGTTGCACATCGCGCATCAGTTCGAGCTGGTCCTGGTATATATGCGCGTTGACGATCTTGTGAAAGGCGCGCGCCGGTGGGTGGCCGGTGATCCGGGCCATCAGCGCGAGCAAGGTGAACACCTGCACCTGGTTGAAGTTCAGGCCGAGAGGGACGTCGCAGGAACGCTGGTAACTGGTCAGATACAACTCGCCGCCGAGCAATGAAAAAGTGTGCGAATACATGCAGGGCCGCAGGCAGCCCAGGTGCAACTCGCCGGGGTTGTAGAAAGTGAGGATTTCGCCGCGGTCGTCGATGCCCGCGGAAAGATGATCGACGATGCGGCGTAACTGATCCAGGCTGCCGCCGTCGGGCTTGCGCCAGTGGCGGCCTTGCACGCCATACACGCGGCCCATGTCGTCTTCGCCCTTGCGCGCCGGATTTTCCAGCCATTCGCGATTGTCGTTGGCGTTGGCGTCCCAGGTCTTCGCGCCGAGAGCGCGGAAGTCGGCCGCGTTGTCAAAACCGCGCAGATAGCCGAGCAATTCGGCGATCGCCGCTTTCCAGTAACTCTTGCGAGTGGTGATCAGCGGGAACCGGTTATCGGCGACATCGTATTCGAGATCGGCGTTAATCAAGGTAAGACAGCGCTTGCCGGTGCGCGCGTTATCGACCCATTCGCCTTGGTCGATGATCTTGCGGCACAAATCCAGATACTGTCGCATCAGCCGGCCACCGATTCGCGCACCGATTGTGAACGCGACAGCCACAGCAGCAACAGGCCGAACACGAGCATGGGAATGCACAGCAATTGACCCATCGTCATCCAGTCGAAGGCGATGAAGCCGATGTGGGCGTCGGGTTCGCGGGCGAATTCGACAATGAAACGGAAGCAGCCGTAGCCGAGCAGGAACATGCCGGATACCGCGTATTTCGGCCGTGGCCGTGACGAGAACCACCACAGAAGCACGAACAGCGCGAGACCTTCCAGCGCCATCTGGTAGAGTTGGGAAGGGTGCCGCGGCAGGGCGTCGACATAGGGAAAAACCATGCCCCAGGGCAGTTCCGTCGGACGTCCCCACAACTCACCGCCGATGAAGTTGCCCAGCCGGCCGGCGGCCAGGCCCAGGGGCACGGCCGGCGCGACGAAATCGGTGACCGTGAAGAAATCCCGTCCGATCCTGCGCCCGTAAAGCCAACTTGCCAGCAGGACCCCGAGCAGCCCCCCGTGGAAGGACATGCCGCCTTCCCATACGCGGAGCAGCCAGAGCGGGTCCGCGAGAAAGCGGTCGAAGTTATAGAAGAAAACCGAACCCAGACGGCCGCCGAGCACCGCGCCCAGCGCGCAATAAAACACCAGGTCGGAAACTTGCTCGGAACTCCAGCCGCTGCGTCGCGCCCGCCGATTCCCCAGGTACCAGGCGGCGCCGAAGCCGACGATGTACATGATCCCGTACCAATGGATGCTTAACGGTCCGATGGAAAAGGCAATGGGGTCGAACTCTGGAAAAGTCAGCATTTGGGGGCTGGTCTGAAATCGATTGAACTACGGTGAAAGTTGCGGGAATGGTAACACCCCGCCGTCAACCGCTGCTATTCCAGGCGTCGATCTCAACGCCGTTATGCACCAGCCTGGTAGACCAGGGAATCGGGTTGCGCATGGCGTGGTGCGCCATGCATGCGCCTTCGGCTTCCTCCAGCAGGGCGTGGACTGTTTCCGGCGGCTCGGGACTATCGACGATGACGTGGGTCTCGACCATCTCGCATGCGCCTTCGGTGCGATAACCGAGTTCGCGCATGGTTCCCAGGTTGGTCATGAACCGTATTCGCTGTTCCAGACGCATGGAAGTGACTTCGATCTTCCGGGTATTGAGGATGTCGGTCATATGCGTCATCAGGCAAAAGCCGATGCCGGCCGCGAAAAACGCCAGTGGCGGCGGCGCCCGGTCGTCGCCGACTGGAGGTTGCTCGTCGCAATACAGAGTCACCGGGCTGAAGCCCGGGATATTGACCTGGACCGTACCCGTTTTCTGCTGCTTGTCGTGCGCTTCCGCGACCAGGTTGACTTCGAACCGCAACGGTTCGGGCGGACGTGATTTGCGGAATGGTCCCGGCTCGAACTGCCCGGGCGCCGGTGTGCCGTCGGCCTGCTCGCCGACGTGAAAGTGTCGTTCGTGAAATTTCATGTTCCTGTTTCCATCGAAGCCATGTAAGAGACTACTGCATCAGCCATGCGGTCGTCGCGGGTCTTTCCACCGCTACGGCAAAGCCGGTAAGATTGCGCTCCATGTGCTTGATCATCGTTGCCCATCGAATGTCTCCGGAATACCCGCTCATACTGGCGGCAAACCGCGATGAATTCTTCGACAGACCGACGCGTCAGGCGCATATGTGGACGAACGGGGCCATCATAGCCGGCCGCGACCTGCTGGCCGGGGGCACCTGGCTCGGCGCAGGTCTCAACGGGCGCTTCGCCGCGGTGACCAATGTCCGCGAGCCCGGCGGTAACGGCGCGGGCCTGCGCACGCGGGGCGAGTTGCCGCTCGATTTTCTCACCGGAGATTTGCCGCCGGCGGAGTATCTGCAGGAACGGTCAGGCCGTTTCGACGAGTACGCCGGTTTCAATCTGCTCGTGGGAGATCTCGAGACCGTGTATTACGCCAGTAACCGGTCGCCGGAATCCACGAGATGGGTTCTGAAATCATCGGATTGTCCAATGGCCCGGCCGGCTCGGAATGGCCCAAGGTCGTGCTGGGCAAGCGAAAGATGGCGGATTTGTTGGCCGGTGACGCCGCCATGAATAGCGATGTACTCGTTGAACAGATGCACGATCAAGGCAAGGCCGACGACATCGATCTGCCGGATACCGGCATACCGGGTGAGCAGGAAAGCCGCCTTTCTTCAATGTTCATTCCTGCCCAGCCCGGCGGTTACGGCACCCGCTGCATCAGCGTCCTCATCCGCCAGGGCGATGGTCTGTGCCGCTTTTCAGAGCAGAATTTCAATGCCGAAGGCAAGGTCACCGAACGTCAGATCTTCAACTTCTCCCTTGCGCGGCAGGCATCCGCGGATGCGGCCGAAAATCAGGACGCAATCCAGTTGGCTGGATAGGCGGGATTGTTCGGAACAACTAGTTAATCCGTTGCGAGCGCAGCAGCCGGTCGACACCGGCCTCGTACAGCGCCATATCCACGGCATTGCTGATCAGTTGTTCGTCTTCCATCTGCATGATCTTGCGCAACAGGCCTTGCGCGGCTTCCAGCGTCATGCTTCGAATCACCGATTTTACTTTCAACAGGGCGGAGGCGTTCATGGACAGGATATCGAAGCCCATGGCGACGAGTATCAGGGCCGCGCCGGGGTTGCCGGCCATTTCGCCGCAAATGCTCACCGGCTTGTTCTCCGCGTGCGCCTGGTCGACCACGAATTGCAAGGCGTTGAGTACGGCCGGATGGTAGGAGGAAAACAGGTTCGCCACCCGGGGATTGTTACGGTCGACCGCCAGCAGGTACTGGGTCAGGTCATTGCTACCGATGGACACGAAGTCCACCCTGCTTGCCAGCGCCCGGGTCTGATAAACAGCAGCGGGTAATTCGATCATCACTCCGATGGGCGGGAAGGGCAGTTCGGCGCCTTCCTGCAACAATTCGTGGTACGACTTGCGAATCAGCGTGACCGCGGTTTCAACCTCGCGAATGTTGCTGACCATGGGCAACATGATTTGCAGGTTCTCCAGGCCGATGCTCGCGCGCATCATGGCGCGCACCTGGGAGGTGAAGATCTCCGGGTGATCGAGCGTTACGCGGATGCCGCGCCAGCCGAGAAAGGGATTCGCTTCTTCGATGGGAAAATAGGACAGCGCCTTGTCTCCGCCGATATCGAGCGTGCGCATGGTGACGGGCTTCGGCGCAAAAGTCTCCAGTTGTTCGCGATAGATTTCGGTTTGCTCCTGCTCGCTGGGAAAGCGCTCGGCGATCAGAAAGGGCACCTCGGTGCGAAACAGGCCGATGCCTTCCGCGCCCTGGTCGAGCGAACGCACCACGTCCGACATCAGGCCGGTATTTACCCAAAGGGAAACCCGGTGCTTGTCCGCCGTTTCGCACGGCAGGTCTTTCAGCCCTTCCAGGCCCCGGGTCAATTCCTCCTGTTCGCGGATGGTCGTGCGAAATTGTTCGAGCAGGTGTTCGGAAGGATTGGTTATCACTTCACCCTTGTAGCCGTCCACGATCAACTGTTTGCCTTCGAGTTGGTGGAACGGCAAGTCGACCGCGCCCATGACCGTGGGCGTACCCATGGAGCGCGCCAGAATGGCTACATGCGAATTGCCGGATCCTTCCAGTGAAATCAGGCCCTTGAGCTTTTCCTTGGGCACTTCCATGAGGACCGAGGCGGTGAGTTCTTCACTGATGAGGATGGTGTCCGGGGGATATTCCGGCTTTTCGGGCTTTTCCTGCTGCAGGTGGGACAATACGCGCGCGCAAAGGTCCTTGATGTCCACCGCGCGTTCCCGCATGTATTCGTCTTCCATCGACTCGAAGGCGCGCAAGTGTTCATTGGCGACCCAGGCCAGCGCCCCCTGGGCCCAATGACCCTTGCGGATACGCTCGACCACCTCGTTGCCGAGCGCGTCATCGTCGAGGATGCGCACGTACGCATCGAACAACTGTCTTTCCTCTTCCACCAGCCGGCCGGCCACCTGCACGTTGAGTTCCTTCATTTCCTCCCGTACCGCATTCAGGCAGGAGTTGAAGAATTCGATTTCCGCATCGATGTCGTCGACCATTCGTTCCGGGATATGGCTCAAATCCGCGTGCGGAGACACCACTACCGATGTGCCGATGGCGACCCCCGCGCAGCCCGACACGCCGGCGAAAGCCGTGTCGAATATTCGCTGTCCGGAGGGACTGATGCCTTCAATGGCGCCGGTCGCCTCGGCGTGGGCGATTACTCCGGCCAATTGCGCGGACAAGGTGACCAGAAAGGCTTCCTCGCCTTCGTCGTAGCGGCGCCGCTCGCGATGCTGCACCACGAGTACGCCCAACACCGACCTGTGATGAATGATGGGTACGCCGAGGAAGGCGTGGAAGTCCTCCTCGCCGGTCTCTTCCAGGAACCGATAGCTGGGATGCAAGGGCGCGTCGCGCAGATTGATCGGCTCGGCGTGTTTGGCGACGAGGCCGACCAGGCCTTCGCCGATTTCCAGGCTGACCCGCCCGACCGCTTCCTTTTTCAATCCCTCGGAAGCCATCAGCACGTGACAATGGAAATCGCGGTCAAGCAGGTAGATCGAACACACCTGTGTGTGAAGCGCTTCCCTGACTCGATTGGCGATAATGTCGAGCGCCGATTGCAGGTCCCTCGCCGTGTTGACTTCCTGAACTATGCCGCGGAGTCTTTCGAGCATGCTTTACCAGAGGTCGGCCCTCGCCATTGGCGACGACCGTACCTTTTCCAATTGCGTTCAATTTGCCGAAGATACCCGAAAAGGCTGCGCCGGTGTTCTTTCTCCGGCGCGGCCGCTGACGTACTTGTCGCAAGCGCCGCGAAGCTCCCGCAGCGCCTTCCGGTAGACATCGCGTTTGAAATCCACTATCCGCTTCACCGGCTCCCAGTAACCGACCCAGCGCCAGTCATCGAACTCGGGCCGTACCGACCGGCTGAGCGCGATACGGCTGTCGTCACTGTTCAGGCTGAGCAGAAACCATTTCTGCTTCTGGCCGATGCAAAGCGGGCTCGAACTCCGCCGGACCAGCCTTTCCGGCAGCCGATAGCGCAGCCAGCCCCGCGTCCGCTTGAGGATGCTGACATCCGCCTCGGACAGCCCCGTTTCTTCTTGCAGTTCCCGGTACAAGGCCTCCTCGAACGATTCTCCCGCCCGTATTCCTCCCTGGGGAAACTGCCATGCGTTCTGGCCGATGCGTTTGGTCCAGAGCAATTTCCCGGAGGGGTTGCAGATTATGATGCCTACGTTCGATCTGAATCCGTCCGAATCCAGCACTTTCCTGTTTCCCCGTTCGAAGTGCGGTCATTGTTTCACAACAAGTCGCGGTCAGGCAAACCCGCAATCGACCCGCAATCAAATAAAATTTATAATTTTCAGTATGTTAAATAAATGCTTGCGTGACGCCACATGAATCGGCGGTTAGCCTTGTTCGATCTTGACAATACCTTGCTCGCCGGCGACAGCGATCATGCATGGGGAGAATTCCTGATCTCCCGCGATCTGGTGGACGAAAAAGTTCACCGGGAAACGAACGACAGGTTCTATGCGCAATACCTGGCCGGAGTACTCGATATACATGCCTGGCTGGCCTTCACTCTTGAGCCGGTCCGCAAGTTCAGCGAGCCGCAACGCGATACTTTGCTGGCTGAATTTGTCGATCTGCGCGTGCGGCCCATGGTGCTCGAAGCAGGGCTGGAACTGGTGCGCGAACATCGGCGGGCCGGAGACCTCTGCATGATTCTGACGGCGACCAACGATCTGATTACCCGGCCGATCGCGAAACTGTTCGAGGTTGATGTATTACTGGCGACGGAAGCGGAGATCGTGGACGGCTCAATAACCGGACGCATCCGCGGCACGCCCTGTTTCCAGAAAGGCAAGGTGAAAAAACTGCAACACTGGCTGGCGCGCAACGGCAGCTTCGAGATCAGGAATAGCGTGTTTTATTCCGATTCAATCAACGACCTGCCGCTACTCGAACTTGCCGGCGAGGCAGTAGCGGTCGACCCGGACGACAAACTAACAAGAATCGCCCGGGAAAGGGACTGGAAAATCCTCAGCTTGCGACCATCGTAGGGGAGAGGCATGCCTCGCCCGCGGATCGGGCAGTCCCTGCGATCAGATTGTCAGCGTGCGCGGGAATTGCGCGTAGTTCTCCCAGCGGCTCACTTTTTCGGGAAACTCGTCCATCGTCGGCTGTACGTTGCCGTTGATGTCGGTGACGCGCGAAACGATGGTATGGTCTCCCGCGGCCGGATTGTCCCAGTTGAACGTGAACAGTTTCCAGGAATATTGCGTGTTTTCCTCGCTCAATTCCGCCGGCTGCCAAGGGCCGCCGTCAACGCTGACTTCCACGCTTTGCAACGGTGTGCCGTCATTCAGCACAAATCCCAGTACGCTGTATTCACCGCCGAGTTCGGTAACCCGTACGATCGCGGACTTCAACTGGATCGCGGTAACCGAATTTTCCACCCAGCGTTCTTCGCCGCCGACCATGACGCGTTTCAGGGTTACATAGTCACGGCCCATGAACCGGCCCATGTAGCGCGTTTCCTGGACGTGAATCTGGGTTAGCCATTTCACGTTGGAAACTCCGTACCAGCCGGGCACGAGCAGGCGTAGCGGCTTGCCGTGAAAGACCGGCAGCGCTTCGCCGTTCATTTCGTAAGCCAGCAGATTGTCCGGCCGCATCGCATCCGAAATCGACATGCTGCGCGCGAAGGCTTTCTCGACTTCTCTTTCGCGAATTTCCTCCATGCCCACGTCGGCGCCGAAAAATACCACTTCCTTGGCGCCTTCCTGAATACCCGCCTCCTCAAGCATCGAGCGCAACGAGCAGCCACGCCAGTTGGCGTTACCGATCAAGCCGTTGAAAAGGCCGGGACTGTTTCCGCCGCATTCAAAACCGGCCTGCAGGTCGACCGCATTGCGCTGCATGAGATCGTCCAGTGAAAACTCGAGTTCGCGATCCACCATGCCGGTAACCCGGAGCCGGAAGCCGGCGTTGTCGACTTCCGGCTGGCCGTAATGCTGCACGACATAAAAGTCGTCGTTCGAGGTTATGTGGGAATCGATCAACCGCGTGTCCTGGTAATGCGTCGCGCCGGGACGTTTCCCCCTGACCTGGAAAGCCTCGGGGACATCCGTGAACGGGACCAGTGTTTCGCCCTGGGCCAATGCCGGGAGTATCCAGCCGGGTACGGTCGCGGCGCCGGCGGCAAGTACGCCGGCTCCTCTGAGAACCTGTCGTCGGCCGCTGTCCTGAATGTCGTGTGGATTCATTTTGTAGCGCTCTCAATCTGCGAAATTCGAGCGCAAACCATAACACATCATTCCCGCTTTGTACGCCCCCGGCGATTGCGCTGGAAAGCCTGGAAATGTGGGCTATACTTTGTCCCGCTCCAACGAAATCCGCTCACACATGCCAATTCCCGTACGCAACTTTTCCCTGAGCAGGCCATTGCCGGGTGAGTCGGCTCCCGCATGCTGGGAGCGACTCGCCGACTTCAATCGCTGGCCCTCCTGGAACTCCGAATTTCGAAAAATCAATTGCGTGCCTGCCGGCGAAGCGGGGCGGGGCAGCGTATTCGAAATCGAGACGGCTGCGGGCAGGAAGCTCGAATGGACCATTGTCCACTGGGAGCCGCAAATCAAGCTTGCGTTCATCATGCAGGACCAATTTCACCGATGCGCCTGGAGTTTCGAGTTTCCGGCGGATTCGGCGCCGGAAGAGCGGGGATTGAATCTCTCGCTGGAATTGCAATGCAAGCGCCGCGCGGCCCTGCTTGGCTGGTGGCTGCGCTGGCTTGCGCTTCGGCGGGCAAATCGGTTTCTGGATTGTCTTTGTCGCGAATAGATTACGATTTCAAGCGCATTGTGGTAGTGTCCCGAATTGTGACCGCCAAAAAGCGACATGCACCAGTGGGCCATTGTGTCGGCAATGATCCGAGAACAATAAACAAGCGATAAGTCGATAAAAATATGAGCAGCAGAATAAATGCAAAATTTTCTCCAATAGCTCTCGACGTCAAGAAGAACATTCGGAATCTGCGCCTTCAGGCCGGGCATTCCATGAACGAGGGCGCAAGGCTACTCAATATCTCCCGCAAACAACTTGAGGATATCGAGACGGGCCGCAACTACGGATGCCACATTGAACTTGAGCTTCTCGCCAAGATCAAAGCAGTTTACGGCGCCTCGATAGACGCGATGATCGGCGATCTGCCGAGCAACACCGCTTCGGAGTATTTTTCCAGGCCTCGCAAACGCATCGGATCCCGGGGCAGGTAGACGCAGCGCCTGCGGCGCCTGGTTTTCAATTCCCGAATCGCACCCGCTCCGCGGCTGGCCAATTTGGCCGAAAAAGCCACTCAGTGTATACTGCGCCGCTTTGGTCCGAACCAAGCGAGGAGCTGATGGCGACTAAATCGAAGAAGAAAGTGTCCGCCGATAACAGCCGGGAAGACTTGGCCAGGCACGTAACGGACTTTTTGAAGGCTGGCGGAAAAGTACAACAGATTCCCACCGGAGTTAGCGGTCAGACTTCCACCAGCGGACCGCGCCAGATTGTCTTGAGTCACAAATCCAGTTCCTGATCCGGGGCCCCGCGGGCTTCGTCTCCATTTCCAGCTAACAGTCCTGTAAAACCAGGGTATGTCAAAACTGTTGTTTCGAATGCGCCATGTGCCCGAAGACGAAGCGGGCGAGGTGCGCGACCTGCTCGAAAGTCACGGCATAGAGTATTTCGAAACCTCGGCCGGACTCTTCGGAATATCCTTTCCCGCCATCTGGGTAAGCCGGGATGAACAGTTCGAATCAGCGCGTGAGCTGCTCGACCGATACCAGGAACAGCGGCGCGAGCGAATACGAACACAGTATCGCGAGGCGCTGGAGAAAGGCGAAACCAGAACCGCGTTCGACAAGTTTCGGGAAAATCCGGCGCGATTCCTCGGCAGTCTCGTCGTGGCGGCGCTGGTGTTGTATTTTTCGGTGCTGTTTTTCTTCAGTTTCTGACCGTTTCGCGGGCGAGGCATGCCTCGCCACTACGAATGCTTGTTTGCAGGAAACAATTTCCGGGTGACGGGCGCGGCGCCGCTCACGATCATCTGCCGCAACTTCCATTGATTTTCGTCCTCGACTTTGCCGAGAAAACTGATCTCGCCCGCCACCAGCACCGCGAGCGGCGCCCCCCCGCGATACAACACGCGATTTCGCGTCAGTCGCGGCAACGAACGCTCGGGCATCAGCAGGTGCAGCAGGTTCAAGGGGTCGGCGGCGGACAGCACGAAATGCCGGTTCTGCCGCTGTTCGCGACCGAACTTGCGCAATTCGTCGACGGTCTCGGCGCGGGAGAACTGCTCGCCCTGCAATCCGGCGATGAATCTGCCGCCGCGCAGTTTTCCGCGTAGTTCCTGCTTCCGCAGCGCAGTCAACAGAACCCGCCAGGGCGGAGCCAGGGCTTCTCGCGCAACCAGCGAACGGCAGATCACGCCCCAGCGATCGAGATAAATTTCGAGCAAGCGTTGCAACTGGTCCTCGTCAAGTGCGTCCCAGACCTGCGGGCGGCGCCCGGAGGGCGCCGGTTCGCGAGGCTGCCGGCAAGGTTTCAGACCAGGTTTCAGACCAGGTTTCAGACCAGGTTTCAGACCAGGTTTCAGACCAGGTTTCAGAAAGGTGTCGAGCAAGCTCCAGCGTCCCGCGTCTTCCACACCGAAAGTCAGCGCGCGGCGCCGCCGGCTGCCGGATTTCCTGTGTTCGGGAAGCAGCAATGCGCGCAGTCCGACAAAGCTATCGCTGCATACGCGGCCGATGCTGACGAGTTCGGCCAGGCCCTGTTCGAGTTGCGTGCGCAACAGGCCGGTCCGGGTCTGGAGTTGGTCAAAAAAGCTGGCGCCATGGGTTTCGAGATCCTGTTCCACGCGGCGGGCGTCTGCGCCTGGCTCCATGGGTTCCCGGGATTCGGCCTGTTCGCCGGCGAGCGCCTGCCAGATGTCGAGATTTCGCCGCGTCGCCATGGTGATCGGAGTGGTCTTTATGGGGCTGCCGCCGCGCATACGGCCTGTGGGCAGACTGTATCGACCCCATGCGAGCCGGCCGCTGATGCTGAGCAGGTCCAGCCATTGCGGATCGTAGTTGCCGATGCGGGCGGGGTAAATGCCGCTTTCCCAGGAAGCCGCGGGCGCACAAGCGCCGTCGAGCAGGCGGATGCACTCCTGCAATTGCAACTGGCCGTCGAGAACGGGCATCGACTCGGTTGCTTCGCAGGCGCGCAATCCGTGCCGCCGGAACAGGAATTCGGTGAATGTCTCCAGCGATACCGGCTTGATGCTCTTGCGATGCTGGTCGATGGTATAGCGATGTATGCGTTGCAGCAGGCGCCGCTCGCACCATTGCACCGGACCGCCCCGGGAAGCGGGCGAAAAATGGCCCTGCACGGCAAATCCTTCGGTTTGCAGCGCAAGCAGCGCAACTTCCACCGACTGTTCCGAAATGACATCCGCTTGCGTCAATTCGTTTACGAGTTCAGGCGCGGTCACCGGGCCCAGCCCACTCAGGCGTCCGCGGAGGATGTCGCGCAGGGCGTCTTCGGCCGTCCAATTCTCTTCTCGCAGGAAATCGGGAAGGCTGAAGTCCGGCGCCGTTTCCGGAAACAATGCGCGAAAGCGCGGCAGCATTTCCGTGGCCAGCCACAGATCGCCGGCCCGGCAGATTCGGCCCTGTTCGCGCAATTCACCGGCAAATCGTTCACCGGCGTTGAATTCTTTCTCCGTCATGTAGCCAAGGGTCAGCAACGCGTCATGCAATTCCTCGGCATTGCTCACCAGCGGCCAGGCTTCGGTTCTGACCCGTTCGATCGCTTCGCCATCGAGCAGACTGAAGTCTTCCACTTCGGCGGGGTCGAGCCAGGAGCGATTGCGGATGGCGTTGGTGCGGCGTTCTTCGAAAGGCGCATCGTCCAGGAAGGCATAGGGACGCGCGTTGATGATTTCCTGGGCAAAAGGCGAAGGCTCGCGCAAGTCGCGGCTCACCAGTTCGAGTTTGTCCTGTTCCATGTCTTGCAGCAGAGCGATCAACCCGTCGATGTCCATGGCTTCCGTCAGGCAATCGTGAACGGTCTGCGTTACCAGCGGATGATCGGGAATTTCGCGCTTGCCCGTCAGATTCTCCTGGCAGGCGATCTGGTCCGGAAAGACATGGGCGACAAGATCCTCGGCGTCCATGCGCTGCCATTGGGGCGGCACCCGCTGACCGTTGCGATTGCGCTGGATCGCCAGCGAGCGGGTTGCATTCCAGCGCCAGCGCACCTCGAACATGGGCGCGTCCAGCATGGCCTGGATCACGACTTCGCGCACGGTCTTGCTGTTGAGATAGCGGAATACTTCATCCAGCGGAAAGCTGTGCACCGAACCGAGCGACAGCACAATGGTGTCTTCGTTGGCCGCGGCCTGCAGTTCGAAATTGAATGTCCGGCAGAATCGCTTGCGCAGGGCCAGCCCCCAGGCCCGGTTGAGACGGCTGCCGAACGGCGCGTGCAAAACGAGATGCATGTCGCCGACTTCGTCGAAAAATCGTTCCATGACGATGGTGTCGCGCGTCGGCATCACGCCCAGGCTGCGCATGCCGGCATGCAGGTAGTCGACGAGTTGCGACGCGGCTGCGGGAACCATGCCGAGTTCGCCGGTCAGCCAGGCGTTGGCCGCCGCGGCGCCGCCTTCCTCCAGCAATCCGGAAAGACGGCTGCGAAGTTCGGAAACCGTCTCGGACAGCTCCCGGCTGCGGCCGGGACCTTCGCCGAACCAGAAAGGAATCGTCGGCCGCGCGCCATGGGCGTCGCGCACGCGCACCTTGAGGCCGTCGATGCGGATCATCTGCCAACTATGGCTGCCGAGCGTGAACACGTCGCCGGGCAGGGATTCGAGCGCGAAATCTTCGTTCAGCGTGCCTACAACGACGTCCTGGGGATCGAGTACGACCTGGTAATCGAACATGTCGGGAATCGCCCCGCCATTTGTCAGCGCTACCAGGTTGGCGCCGCGCCGCGCCCGGATGCGTCCGTTGATGGCGTCGAGATGCAGCAATGCGCCACGCTTGCCGCGCCGGGTCGTATAGCCTTCGGCAAGCATCCGTATTACGTCGTCGAATTGGCTCCGGTCGAGATTCCGGTACGGCCAGGCACGTCGCAGCAGGGCAAACAGTTCGTCGAGTTCCCACCCTTCTTCACTCATGGCTGTTTCGGCGATGATTTGCTGCGCGAGGATATCGAGCGGCTTCTCCGGCGGATGAATGCAGTCGAGATCTCCGTCCCGGATCGCGGCCAGCAATGCCGCGGCTTCCACGAGGTCGTCCCGGCTCAGGGGGAACAGGATGCCTTTCGGCGTGCCGTCGATGGAATGGCCGCTGCGGCCGACGCGTTGCAGAAAGGCTGCAATGCTCTTGGGCGAGGAAAATTGCACGACGAGGTCGACATGACCGATATCGATTCCCAGTTCCATTGACGCGGTGGCAACCAGTACTTTCAACTGACCGGATTTCAATTGCTGTTCGGCCGCGAAACGATGGTCGCGGCTCATGCTGCCATGATGCGCGCTGACCACACCTTCCCCGAGGCGTTCGCCGAGCGCGAGCGCCAGGCGTTCCGACAGACGGCGGGTGTTGACGAAAACCAGAGTCGTGTTATGCGCGAGGATCGACTCGACCAGCCGCTCATACAATTCCTCCCAGACCTCGGCGCTCATCACGGCGGACAACGGCGAACCGGGAACTTCGACCGAAATCTCCATATTGCGCTGAAAGCCGGAGTCGATGATCTCGCAATCGGCCTTTGCTGCCGAGCCGGTTCCGGTCAGATAGCGCGCTACGGTCTCGACGGGTTTTTGCGTGGCGGATAGCCCAATGCGCTGCAGCCGCCTGCCGCCGGCCTGGCTTACCAGGTCTTCGAGCCGCTCGATGGATAACGCCAGATGCGAACCGCGCTTGTCACCGAGCATCGCGTGGATCTCATCGACGATAAGCGTAGTAACGGATGCCAGCATGGCGCGGCCGCTGGCGCTGGTGAGCAGCAGATACAGGGACTCCGGGGTCGTGACCAGAATATGCGGCGGGTGCGCCGCCATCTTGCGGCGCTCGGCGGCAGGGGTATCTCCGGTGCGAACCGCCAGCCGAATTTCCGGGGCGGCGCCGCCGAGCAGTTCGGAAATGCCGGCCAGTGGAATCTGCAGGTTCCGGTGAATATCGTTGTTCAGCGCTTTCAGCGGAGACACATACAGAATCTGCACCCCCGAAGGGAGTCCATTGCCTTGACTCACGAGCCGGTCGAGTCCCGCATAAAACGCGGCCAGGGTCTTGCCGCTGCCGGTGGGCGCCGCAATCAGCGTATGGCTGCCCCGCCGAATCGCCGCCCAGGCATCAGCCTGCGCCGGAGTCGGCGCCTTGAACTGCTGCTCGAACCAGCGCAGGCAGGCCGGATGAAATTCCTCAAGCGACATCTGATTACTCGTCCCGGGGGTTTATGCGACTCCCCGATAAATAAAGCCAAGCAGCAGCGCGAACAAGCCGAACTGCGCGACTAGATATCCGGTTTCCATCATGATGAAACCGACCGCGTGTGGCACATTCTGTTTAGCGACGAAAGCCAGCACATGCGATGTCCAGAAAAACAACCCCATCAGGCCTGCGAACTGAAAGGCGCGCACAAAATCAGCACTGCCCGAATGAAATAGCGGATAGATCAATGCCAAAGCCACGCCCTGGATGATGACCGTCGCCAATCCCAGGACGACGTTCGGCTCCCCCGCGAAATAACCGAAGTTCTCATATTTCTCTTTGAATAGTCCGAGATGCCAAGCCAATGCGAGTGGGAAAACGATCACGACATAGCCCGCCGCCGACAAGAGTATCTTTGTCATTGGTCAACATTCCTCTTCTGATTTGCATGTTCTTCCGGCTGGACTGGATTCGGCAGTCCTGCGCGATGCGGGATCGTCCTTCGTGCAGAGTCCACGGTTCCCCGTGCCTGATTCTCATGCTGGACTGTAACGCGCCGGACGCTACCGCTCAAGCGCCGCTCCACCCCCATCGGTAGACAAGCAGGCGGCTGGTCGGCAACCTTTGTGCATTGATGAAATCTGTGCGGCAAGCACCTACTCAGCATCGTGAAAAATTATTCCTAGCGTCCGACGACGACCACTACGCAATTCACTAACTCCATGACGAGTCTGTGCGCGATAGTATCCGCGCGAACCATTCCTGGGTCTCTCGCGGACGGGAATAATGACAGCACAACCTTGCATCGGTGTTAACACTGAAGCTCGAGACTGCAATCGGGGGCGATTTTCGACAAGTACGAATTCTCCCCCGGTAAATTCTGACTCAGCATCACTAAGCATAACTACTACCTGGAGTGGGAAATACACATCCCCATAGAGATCCTGATGCAAACAATTGTAGTCATGAGCCTTGTAGCTGAGTAATAGAGGCGTTGGTCTGCATTGCAGGTTTTGATGACACTGTTTAATGAAAGTGTCGTGAAGGATTGGCCAACGTACATCCGTTCCCAGTTTTTTGGCCCATTGATTTGCTACTTGAGAAAGGGGTGGATACAAGGATTCCCTTAATTTTTGCACGATACCAGGCAACGGATACGAGAAATATTTGTACTGGCCAGAGCCAAAATTGTAGCGAGACATATCAATAGTGCTACGAAACGATTCGGGTGAATCATCGTACAAACCAGTGAGCGAATCACATTCAACTGAAGAGAGTAATTTACCTGTTTGCGCATATCCGTCCCGGTCTATATTTTCCGTTAGATTATTCCAATCCAATGCAGTAACTCTCTCGTGGATGTTCATTTCGTTGCCCTGTTTGCGCGTTCGCCATCGAGCAGGACTCGTTTTCGATCCAGACCCCAGCGATATCCGCCCAGGTCGCCGTTCCCACGCAAGACTCTATGGCAAGGGATCAACACACCGATTCGGTTGGCGCCGCAAGCCGATGCTACAGCGCGGAATGCCTTCGGTTTGTCGATTTCTTTAGCCAACTCTCCGTAACTGAGGACATCTCCTTCCTTTACGCTAAGCAAGAACCGCCATACCTTCAATTGGAAAGCGGTTCCTCGGAGATCCAGCGGCAGGTCCGGGCGCGGCGCGTGACTTCCTACGTGTTCGTCCAGCGCCTGGATCCATCGATCCAAATCCGGTCCTGCAGTGCAGGTCGATTCACTGAACTTTGCTTTCGGAAATTCTGCTTTCAATTGCCCCAGCAGCTTTTCGAGGCTCTCTCCAAATTGTGCAAAACAAACGCCACGCTGAGTTGCCGCCATCAGAAGTGGTCCAAGTGACGACTCACGAAAGGCGTAAAAGATCTGCTCTTCCGCGCCACCTTCTCGATAAGCTGCCGGTGTCATGCCCATGGTTCGGGAAATTTCACCGTATACGCGGCTGGGCGAACCAAAACCTGCAGAATAAATAGCATCGGTAACGGTTTCCCCCTTTTTGAGAGCGTTTTTATATCGTTTGAGACGGCTGGCGTCCTGGTATTCTTTTGGAGTTACTCCGAGTACCGATTTGAATGCTCTTTGAAGCCTGGAAGGAGAAAAGTTCGCCATTTTCGACAAGTCAGCCAAGGTCAAACGATCGTCAGCGTGCGTTTCAATATGTCGAGCGACCTCGACCAGCTTTTCCAGATCTCGCCCCAGGCTTTCTGGTCGACACCTTTTACATGCACGAAAATCGGCATTAAATGCAGACTCCAAATCCAGAAAAATGCGGATATTCTCCGGTTTGGCTGGTCGTGATGCGCAAGACGGTTTGCAAAAAACCCCCGTGGTGACGACCCCATAGAAAAATGCGCCGTCATACGAGCCGTCGCGACTGGATATCGCTTCAAGCATTTCACCGCTTGACGGAACTCTAAGCCGGCTCTGCCTGTTTGATTGTGGATTCATGGTTTTTCTGCCTTCAGTTGGTCAATGACTCAATTAGGCTATAGCGAGACCGAAACGCCTATCCGAAAACAGGCGTCCAATTTTTCATTTCCATTCGGGGCGGTGCGCAACATCTAATTATGTAAATTCCAGTTTAAACTTTGAAATTGCATAACAATTGATTTGCGATTGACGGCATGATCCTCCGAGTTCTTGCCAAACCTGCTTCGGCGGCATTCAAGAAATATCCCGTCGTGACATTGACCGGGCCGCGACATTCCGGAAAAACAACACTGTACCGGCCCGGCCTGTTGACAAGCAGGCGGCCGGTCGGCAACCTTTGCGCGTTGGGTGAAACTGATCGGCAAGGAAGTGGAATATGAACGAACCGGCGCCTGTTGCCAGCTTTTCCGAACGTGTTTCCGGTTGGCTGGGAAATGTGTGGAGAGACAACCGCAACTTTCTGTTGCTGCTTTGCGCGATTGTGTTTTTCAAGAGCGCGATTGCCGATCTCAGCTCCATTTCCGGCGCTTCCATGTTGCCGACCCTCGTGGACGGCGACAAAGTCTGGGTCAACAAGCTCGCCTATGACGTGAAAGTTCCTTTCACCGATGTCACCCTGGCCAGACTGTCCGATCCAACCCGCGGCGATATCGTCATCATCGACAGCGTTCAGGCGCGCAAGCGGCTTGTAAAGCGCATCGTAGGCGTACCCGGAGACCAGGTCGAGATTCAGAACAACGCGCTGATCATCAATGGCACACCGGTCGACTACGAGGTGCTGTCGCGGGAAAGCGGCGAGATGATCATCGAAGAAGCCTTGCCCGGACGCAATCATCAGGTCCGACTGACGCAATTTCGGAGTTCGAACCGCAGCTACGGACCTGTAATCGTTCCCGCGGATCGCTATTTCGTACTCGGCGACAACCGCAACAGCAGCGCCGACAGCAGGGTATACAGTTTCATACCCCGCGAGGAGCTCATGGGCCGCTCGCGCTCGGTCATTTTTTCTCTCGACAGCGATAACTATTATCTGCCTCGCGGCAGCCGGTTCATGGAAGGGCTGGAGTGACAGGACGGAAGTCTTTTCCAGGTGTATGATTCGTGCAGTAACGCGGGCGACGCATGCGTCGCCCCTACAGTGAGGCAGGCATTGCCGAAACGACGCATGTCTCGCCTGAAACAATGAGGATCGGATATGCAATTGCGATTTCGAGATTCACTGGCCGGAATGATGTTGGCCCTGTTCCTTTCGGGAAGCGCTTTCGCCCAGGATTTTACCTGGGCGCCGGACTTTCCGGCAGGAGCGGCGCTGCCGCTGATTTCGGCGGAAGACCAGAACGGCGAAGTCCGCACGTTCGATGATCTCGTGGGCGGCAACGGCATGCTGTTCATGCTCAGCCGCTCCTTCGACTGGTGACCCTACTGTAAATCTCAGCTCGTGCAGCTGACAGAGATTGCAGAACAGTTCGAGGAAATGGGGTTGTCGGTGGTAGCGATGACTTACGATTCGGTGGAAATGCTGAAAACCGTCGAGGAAGATCAGGGAATAGATTTCGCGTTGCTGCATGACGAGGACGTTACCCACGTCAACGCCCTGGGCATCAGGAACATGGACTATGAGGCCGGTCATCGCGCCTACGGCATTCCTTATCCGGGCATGTTCCTTGTCGATTCGGATGGCGTGATCCGGGCGAAGTTCGCCGAAGAAGATTATCGCGACCGTCCGGATTTTGAATTTGTTCTGGAAGCCGCGGCCAGCCTGTAAAGGCGACGCATGCGGGCGGTATTGGTATTCGCCGTTGCGGCTGTGACCGGAGCGGCGGCTGCTCAAGGCCCGTCCACGTTTGAAATTCCGAGAACCTCCGCAGCGCCCGTGATCGACGGGCGCGTGGACCCGGCTGAATGGGCCGGGGCCGCTCGCGTCGAGGTCGATATCGAGTACCAACCCGCGGACAATCGGACGGCGGACGTACGCGCGGAAGCGCTGATCATGGAAGACGGCGAAACGCTGTTCGTCGCCTTCCTTGCCGAAGACCCCGACACCGGCAGTATTCGCGCCTATTTCAAGGACCGCGACGCCATTGTCGTGGACGACTGGATGTCGGTGGTGCTCGATACCTTCAACGACGAACGCCGCGCCTACGCCTTTACCGTCAATCCTCTCGGCGTGCAGGCGGATGCCATCTTCGACGACGTGAACGGGCGGCTGGACGATTCCTGGAACGGGATCTGGGACAGCGCAGGCCGAATCATCGAAAGCGGCTACAGCGTGGAACTGGCGATCCCGTTCAAGCAATTGCGTTTCAGCGACACCGATTCCGTGCAGACCTGGGGAGTGGATTTTGTCCGTCGGTATCCACGGGACCAGGTGACCATGATCTCCAGCAACCCGCGGGACCGCGACATCTCCTGTTATTTGTGCCAGATAGCCAAAGCCGACGGTTTTGACAATCTCGAACGCGGCCGCAACCTGGAAATCATCCCGACGGTCACGGCAAGCGCGAGCAAGGACCGTCCTTCAGGCCAGGGCGATTGGCTGGGCGCGGACGAATCGGAAGGCGGTCTCGACGTGCGTTGGGGTATTACCCCGGACATGTATCTGAATGCGACGCTGAACCCGGATTTTTCCCAGGTCGAGGCGGACAGTCCGCAACTGGACGTCAATAATACTTTCGCGCTGTTCTTTCCCGAGCGCCGGACGTTTTTCCTCGACGGTTCCGACTACTTCGAGACTCGGCAGAATCTGGTGCATACCCGCACCATCGCCGAACCTGAATATGGCGCCAAGCTGACGGGAAAAAGCGGTGCGCATACCTTCGGTCTGCTGGCGGCAAACGACCGCAGCACCAGTTTCGTCATTCCCGGCAGCCTGCGTTCGAGCACCGCCTCGCTGGGCGATACTCCCAGCGATGTCGCCATCGGCCGCTACCGCGCGGACATTTTCGGCAATTCCACCATCGGAGCGCTCGTTACCGACCGGCAAGGGAGTGGATACCGGAATACCGTCATGAGTCTGGACACCACACTGCGTCCGACGGATCAGGACACGATCGCCATACAGGCCATGCGCTCCCGCTCAAGCTATCCCGGGCAGATTCAGCGCGACTTCGGTCAGCAGGCGGACATTGCCGGCGACAATCTGTTCGTGGAGTACAGTCACGCCGACCGCCGCTGGGACTGGCGCGTGGGCTATTTTGATGTGGGGGAGGATTTCCGCGCCGACCTCGGCTTCATCAATCGGGTCGATTACAAGCATGTCGTCACTACCGTCGGACATACCTGGCGCTGGGACGGCGAAGGTTTCTTCAGCCGCATCCGGTTCGCCGCCGACTGGGACCGCACCGAAGACCAGTCCGGACTCAAACTGGAAGAGGAAACGGAATTCTTCCTCAACATGAACGGGCCGATGCAGTCCTTTCTCAATGGCCTGTTCGGCGGCAGCAAGTCCTGGTGGAACGGCCAGTACTTCGACGAACAGTTCAATCAGGTCCAGGTCGGTTTCAGTCCGTCGACGGACCTTACCCTGGGCATGCGTATCCGGATTGAAGACGTGGTGGATTTCGCGAATACGCGTCTGGGCAGATCAAATCGGTTCGGCCCGCAAATGCGCTATCAATGGGGACGGCACCTGCAACTCGACCTGGAACACACGATCCAGCAATTCGACGTCGATGGCGGACGCCTGTTCACGGCCCGGCTCACCGACCTGCGCAGCATCTGGCAGTTCGACGCCCGCAGCGCCCTGCGTTTCACCTTGCAGCACTCGGATACCGAACGCGATCGATCGCTGTACACGTTCCCGGTGCAGCATCTCCACCGCGAGTTGACCACGCAATTGCTTTACAGCTTCAAACTGAACGCCGCGACGCGTTTTTTCATCGGCTATTCCGACGCGGGCTTCCGCGACGACCGCTACCAATCCCTTGTCGAAACCAACCGCACCTGGTTCGCCAAGTTCAGCTACGCCTGGCTGCCCTGAGGGGTGTCAGTCTCCGCGCAGGGCGCGGGTGATCGGCATGCGCGCGGCCTGCAAGGCGGGAAACAGCCCACCGGCCAGACCCAGTGACAGGGCCCAGACGATTCCGGTTACGAGAATCTCCGGGCTTACGGCGAAATCGAACGCCACCTGGGAGAATGAGCCCTGGTTTAGCGTCGAAACGGTGTAACCGTTGAATCCGAACCAGGCTGCGGCGGCGCCGAGCAGGCCGCCGATCAGCGCCAGCGCCACGGATTCCGCAATCACGGAGACCACTACCGGCGTGGCGCCGAATCCGAGCGCTCGCAAGGTCGCAATTTCCACGGTGCGTGTCGAGACTGCCGCATACATCGTATTGAGTGCGGCGAACATGGCGCCGACCGCCATGATCAGCGCTACGCCGTAGCCGAAACCCGTGATCAGGGCCGTCAGGAATTCAGATTGACCGCGGAAGAACTCTTCCTCGGTAGTGACCGCAAGATCGATCGAGGGATTGCTGTCGAATTCCGCCTGCAGCGAGTCGGTCGCGCCGGGCTGCTCCAGTTGCAAACGCATGGAACTGATCAGGCTGAAGCGCCGGAATGCGGATTGGGCTATCGCAAGGTCGGTCCACAGTTCGGATTCGTAAGCGGATCCTTCGGCCTCGAAGATGCCCACGACCTCCCACTCGGACTGGCGCAATTCCACGGTCGCGCCGAGATCGATTCCCAGGAACTGTTCACTGGCGGCGCGGCCCGCGATCAATTCACTGCGTCCGGGATTGAAGTTGCGTCCTTCGATTATCCGCACTTCCGGGCGGATTCCGAAAGCCGACTGTTCCACGCCGCGGATCACGACGTTTGACGGAAGCAGGGTGGCGCGTTTGGGGATATCCGCCACCGTGTACAGCTCACTGCTGGACAGCCGCACGCCGTCGAGCGTACTGACGAATTGGCGCTGCCGGTTGTCGATCGTGCTGCTCAATTCAGCGGACGAACTGCCGCCTCGCAGCACGATGGCGCGGTCCGGCGCTCCCGACCGGTTCAGCGTCGCCGAAAATCCCGCCGCCATTGCCAGAATTGCAACCAGCACCGCCACGACGCCGCCGATACCCACCACGATAACCGACGAACTGCCCAGCCGCTGCGGCAGGTTGCGCAGGTTCAGAAGAGAAATCTGGAAAATTTGCGCCCACATGATTCAGGATTCCGTAGCGACTTTACTTGCGCAGGGCCTCGACCACCTGCAGGCGTCTTGCGCTCAGCGCCGGATTCAGGCCCACGATCACTCCCAGCAACAGGGCGATTCCCACTCCGCTCAAGGTGGTGGCGGCCGACATTTCGATCTGTCCCAGGAATCCCTCCAGTTCCGGGCCCAGCGCTTCGAGCGCAATCCCGGACAGCGCGATGCCGATGGCCCCGCCAATGCCGCAAAGCAACACCGATTCAAGCAATACGAGAAAAGCCACCCGCCGATCCGTGAATCCAAGCGTTTTCAGCACCGCCAGTTCCGGAATACGTTCACGCAGCGCCTGGGTCATGGTATTGGCGGTGAGCAGCAGTATGGTAAAGAACACCGCGCTCAGAATACTGTTCATGATCAGTCCGATGTCGCCCACCTGGGCGGCGAATTGACGATTGGCCTCTTCTTCGGTGGCGGTGCGGGTCGGGTTGATGGAGTTTTCGAATTGCGCGTCGATCCTGGCCGACACTTCCGCGGCCTGATCCGGATCAGACACGCGCACCATGAAATTGCTGACGATACCCTGGGTTTCCGGCACTCTGGCTTCGTCGAAATACTCGTAGTTGAACAGAAACGAAGGAAAATCCGTGTCTTCGTCCCTGACCCGATAGGTGCCCACGAGTTCAAATTCCCACAAGTTGCTTCCATCCCCGCGTAACCAGATATCCCCCTCGATCGGAATGCGGTCGCCGATTTGCCAGCCGAACTCCTCCGCCAGTTCGGCCGACGCCACCGCGGCCGTTCGAATGCGCTCGAACTCGTCGAGTTGCAGCGGATCGATGATGTATTCGGAATACATGTCGAAATAGAAGCGCGGCTGTACCGGAAACTTGGGGAAAAAGTTGATCGGATTCTGGTACGTGCCGCCGAACCAGGTCATGTGGGTCGCCGTGTCAACTCCCTCAACCGCCTCGATCTGCGCCAAGTGCCTGATGGGGAGCCCGTCGACCATCGAATATTTCGGCGACACCATCAGCCGGTCCACTCCCGCCACATTGACGCCCATTTCGAACGCGCCGGCTATCGAACGTAGCAGGCCGAACAGGAGGAAGGCGGCGATGATGGAAAACAGCGTCAGAAAGGTCCGCACGCGGCGGCGAAACAGATTGCTCCAGATCAGTGGAAAGGACTTCATGCCGCCTCCCGCACCAGGTTGCCCTTGTCCAGATACAGCGTATGACGCGCGTGGCTCGCGGCCTTGGGGTCATGGGTGACCATGATGATGGTCTTGCCGTGTTTGCGATTGAGCAATTCGAGCAGATCGAGAATCTCGTCGGCGGTCTCGCGGTCGAGATCGCCGGTGGGCTCGTCGCAAACCAGTATGCGCGGGTCGGCGACGATGGCCCGGGCGATGGCGACGCGCTGCTGCTGCCCGCCGGAGAGTTCGCCGGGTTTGTGGCGGGCGCGGTCGGCGAGACCGACGATAGTCAGGGCGACATCGGCATTGCGCTTGCGTTGCCCACCGCCGAGACGGGTCAGCAGCAGCGGCAATTCGACATTTCGGCGCGCGCTCAAGATGGGCAGCAGGTTATAGAACTGAAAGATGAAACCGATGTTGCGCGCGCGCCATTGCGCCAGCTTCCTGCTGGACAGGCCCACGAGTTGCTGGCCGGCGACTTCGATGCTGCCCGCGGTGGGCTGATCGAGCCCGCCGATGAGATTGAGCAAGGTGGTCTTGCCGCTTCCCGACGGCCCCATCAAGGCCAGAAAGTCACCTTCCTCGATGGTCAGATCGATATTGTCGAGTACTTCGACGGTTTGTTTGCCCTTGGTGAAGTGTCTGGATACCTCTTCCAGTTTGACTATGCTCACTTGCTGTTTTCCTTGGCTGGTCAGTTGATTGGGCTGTTGGCGCCGGAGGCTGCGATCTCTACTGTCAGGCCGTCTTCCAGCCGTTCGCGCAATTCAAGATCCCGTGAGTTTACGACGCGCTCGCCGGCCTCGAGTCCGGAAACTACCAGCGCCCGGGCGCCGGCGGATCGGCCAAGTTCGACCTGGCGGCGGCTGATACGGTTGTCCGCGACGATCCAGACGTGGGTCCGGCCGCCCTCGCGCACGATGGCCGAGTCCGGCACGAGCACGCCGTCAGGCAGCGGCTCGTTTTCGGTCTCGGGCAGCACGGCAGCGCCGGCGTCTTCCATGAACGCCACGCGCACGCCCATCTCCGGCATCACTCTTTCATCGCGGTCGAGGAAACCGATCCGCACTCTGACAGTCGCCTGGTTGCGATTGGCGGCCGGGATGATTGCGATCACTTCCGCGTCATATGGATCGTCGGGCCAGGCATTGAGAAGAATCGTCGCCTGCTGACCGGGGTAGACTCGATTGATATACGCTTCGTTTACATCGACTTCGACTTCGAGCGATTCCATGTCGACGATGGTGCAAATGCCGGTGGCGGTGAATCCGCCGCCGGCGGCAACGGGAGAAATCATCTCGCCGGGTTGCGCCGCCTTGGCGATGACGACGCCGGCGAAGGGTGCGCGAATCTGCATGTCCTCGAGCAATTGACGCTGGATCTGCACCGCCCGTTCGGCGACATCGATATCACGTTCGGTTTTTTCCAGCCGCGCCCGCAGGGCTTGCAGACTGAGTTCGTCACGGTCGAGTTCGGCCTGGCTCGCGAGCCGGTTCGCCGCCAGGTCGCGTGTGCGGCCGAGATTCAGTTCGGCCTGGCGAATCTGCACTTCCAATTCTTCCACCGAAGCCCGCGCCGAAGCGACCTGGGCTTCCTCCATGTGCAACTGGGCGCGATTGACGCTGTCATCGAGCGTAGCCAGAACCTGGCCTTCCTCGACCCGCATCCCTTCTTCGACCAGCACTTCCATGACCTTGCCGGTGACCTTGGAACTGACCGTGGCCATGCGCCTGGCGATGACATAGCCCGTTGCGTCGAGCACACTTTCGGTACTTGCCGAAAGTTGTTGTCGAGACGCCTGGGCGACGGTCGTGTCGACCGTCAGCGCCTGGACCTGCTGCAAGGGACGGAAGTGCCAGAAAACGAACGCCGCACCCGCCAGCAAGGCAATCGGCACGAACCAGCGCAAAGGACGAAAGCCCGCCTCGGCCGGCGCTTCCCGGTCGATTTTCAATTCATCCAGCAGCGATTGTTTGTCCACGTCGAGACCGCCTCCAGAGCACGTTTGAGTGTACTATGCCCTCCGTGACTTGTCGCCGGATTGTGCGGGCGAGGCATGCTTCGCCCCTACAGGTGGAACAGGCATTGCAGTTAAATTCGTCATCGGATTCGAACCACGCTCGCCCCTACAGGTGGAACAGGCATTGCGGTTAGATTCGTCATCGGATTCGAACCACGCTGTAGGGGCGACGCATGCGTCGCCCGCGGGGCGGTTGTTGGGCTAGAATCTCCGGCACGGACCCGGACCTGCGCAGGGACACTCCATGGGACAGAAAACGCCACTCCATGACCGCCACATTTCCGCTGGCGCGAAAATCGTCGATTTCTCCGGCTGGGACATGCCGCTGCATTACGGTTCCCAGATCGAAGAACACCACCAGGTGCGCAATGCCGCGGGCGTGTTCGACGTGTCGCACATGACCGTGATCGACGTAGCCGGAGCGGACGCCGAAGACTGGCTGCGCTATCTGCTGTCGAACGATGTGGCGCGCCTCGAAGCGCCCGGCAAGGCGCTGTACAGCCTGCTGCTGAACCACGATGGCGGCGTGGTCGACGATCTGATCGTTTACCGCACCGGGGCCGGATATCGCATGGTGTCCAATTGCGCCACGCGCAGGAAAGTGCTCATCTGGCTGGCGCAAAACAGCACCGGATTCGCAGTCCAGGTCGAAGAACGGCCGCATCTGGCGATGATGGCCGTTCATGGTCCGGATTCAATCTCGCTGGCCTGCGAGGCGCTGCCGGCGGATACCATCGAATCGGTACGCGGACTGGGTAATTTCGAATCACTCGAACACGGCGAGCTGCTGATTGCGCGAACGGGATACACGGGAGAACTGGGCCTGGAAGTGATCCTGCCCGCGGACCAGGCCGGCGCGTTGTGGGACAAATTGCTCGCGGCCGGGGTGAAACCCGCCGGTCTCGGCGCCAGGGATACCTTGCGCCTCGAAGCCGGCATGAATCTTTACGGCCAGGACATGGACGAAAAAACCTCGCCGCTTTCCGCAAACCTCGGCTGGACCGTCAGCCGGCGCGACGAAGACCGCGATTTCATCGGCCGCGAGGCGGTGTTGCGGCACAAGCAGCGGCAACAGGACGGCGAACTCCCCATACTCGCAGGGCTGGTGCTCGAGGCGCGCGGCGTTTTGCGCAACGGCCAGCAAGTCCTCACCGACAAGGGCGAAGGCGTCATTACCAGCGGCAGTTTTTCTCCTACATTGAAGCAGTCCATCGCTTTAGCTAGAATCCCGAAGGGCAGCCGGAACTGTCAGGTCGAATTGCGCGGCGCCAAGGCTCCGCTGAAGATCGTGAAACCCGGATTTGTCCGATACGGCAAGAGAATTTTCGAATAACTCCGCCGCGGCGGATTGCCGATTACCACCGCGACGGCAAGAGGGAACTCCGGTGTCCAATATTCCAGACGATTTTCACTTTACGTCCACCCATGAGTGGATCAGGGTCGATGACAACGGAGTCGCTACGGTCGGCATAAGCGAGCACGCGCAAGAGGCCCTGGGCGATATCGTATTCGTCGAGTTGCCGGAGCCGGGCACGGAGATCGCAGCCCGGGCCGAAGTCGCGGTAGTCGAATCCGTGAAAGCCGCTTCCGATATCTATAGTCCGGTCAGCGGTGAGATTACCGAGGTCAACGAGGCCTTGATCGACAATCCGCAACTGGTGAACACGGCACCGTACGACGATGGCTGGATCTACAGGATGAGCGTCAACGACGAAAAGGACCTCGATGAACTACTCAACGCGGAGGCCTACGCGGACCATTGCTCGGATGAGTAGCGCCTCCCTCGATTCGCTGCTCTACCGCAACGAATTTGTCGATCGGCACATCGGCCCGGATGATGACGAAATCCGGGACATGCTCGGCGTGCTCGGTCTTGAATCCCTTGAAGAACTCGTGCGTCGCACAGTGCCCGCCGCCATCGCTGGCGGCAAAGAGCTTGCGCTGGCCTCCGCGGTACCCGAAAGCGAAGCCCTGGCCCGGCTGAAAGCCATCGCCGCGCAAAACCGGCCCGCCCGGTCCTTTATCGGCATGGGCTATTACGATACCCATCTGCCGGCGGTCATTCAGCGCAATGTGCTGGAAAATCCGGGCTGGTACACTGCCTATACGCCTTACCAGCCCGAAATTTCCCAGGGCCGGCTCGAATGTCTGCTCGCTTTCCAGCACATGACGATGGACCTGACAGGGATGCAACTCGCGAACGCCTCGCTGCTCGATGAGGCTACGGCAGTGGCCGAAGCCATGGCGCTGGCGAAAAGAGTCTGCCGCAACCGCGAGGCCCGTGATTTCTTCGTCGACCGCGACTGCTTCCTCCAGACTCTGGACGTACTGAAAACTCGCGCGGAGTGCTTCGGATTCAATCTCATCGTCGGCGACCCGGACGACATGCCGGAGCAGGGATTGTTCGGCGCTGTGCTGCAATATCCCGGCATGTCCGGGGCCGTGCGGGACCTGACCAGCACGATCGGCCGCCTCCACGAGCAGGGCGCGAAAGCAGTGGTGGCGGCGGATTTGCTGAGTCTGGTCCTGCTCAAACCACCCGGCGAAATGGGCGCCGATGTGGTAACGGGTTCAAGCCAGCGCTTCGGTGTTCCCATGGGCTACGGCGGCCCCCATGCCGCTTATTTCGCAACCAGGGACGAATTCCGGCGCGCGGTGCCGGGCCGCATCATCGGCGTCTCGAAGGATGCGCGCGGGCGCACGGCGCTGCGCATGGCGCTGCAGACCAGGGAACAACATATCCGCCGCGAAAAGGCCAACAGCAATATCTGCACGGCCCAGGTGCTGCTCGCCAATATCGCGGCGCTTTACGCCATGTACCACGGGCCCCGGGGTCTGAAACGAATCGCCGGCCGGGTGAATCGGCTGAGCGCGATACTCGCCGCGGGTTTGCGGCAAGCTGGTCTGAACGCTCCGGCAAGCGGCTTCTTCGATACGATTTGTGTGCCGGTGGACGAGGCGCAATTTTCCGGTATCGCAGGCAGGGCGGAGGAGTTGCGGGTCAATCTGCGTTTTGACAAGACCGCGGGCGTGGTCGGCGTCAGCCTTGACGAGTGTGCTGTTCCCGCCGATGTCGAGTTGCTCTGGCAGGTTTATCTGGGTGAGGCGGCGGCGCAATTGTCGGTGGCCGAGGTCGACGAGAGTCTTCAGAATGCCCCGCCGCCTGTCCCGGCCGAATTGCGCCGTGATTCGGATTTCCTGCAGCACCCGAACTTTACTCGATACCATTCCGAAACCGAGATGATGCGTTATCTGAAGCGGCTCGAGAATCGCGACATTTCACTCACGCACGCGATGATTCCGCTCGGCTCCTGCACCATGAAGCTGAACGCCACGGCGGAGCTCATGCCGATCTCCTGGCCCGAATTCGCGCAGCCGCATCCGTTCGCACCGAAAGAGCAGGTGGCGGGATACCTGCAGATGATCGGCGAACTGGAAGACATGCTCGCCGAGATTACCGGTTTCGACGCGATCAGCATGCAGCCCAATTCCGGCGCACAAGGCGAATATGCTGGCCTGCTTGCAATCCATAAATATCTCGCGGCGAAGGGCGAAGGCCATCGCGATGTCTGCCTGATTCCGACTTCGGCCCATGGCACCAATCCGGCAACCGCCATCATGATCGGCATGAAAGTCGTGCTCGTGCGGTGCGATGAATCCGGAAACATCGATGTCGACGACCTGCACGCGAAAGTCGAACAGCATGGCGGTCAGGTCGCGGCGCTGATGATTACCTATCCGTCCACCCATGGCGTTTACGAACAGGACGTGAAGGAAATCTGCGAAATCGTTCATGTCGCGGGTGGCCAGGTATACATGGACGGCGCCAATCTCAACGCCCAGGTCGGACTGACGAATCCGGCCCTGATCGGCGCCGATGTCGCCCATGTCAATCTTCACAAGACTTTTTGCATTCCCCATGGCGGCGGCGGTCCGGGCATGGGTCCCATCGGCGTCAGGGCGCATCTTGCGCCGCATCTGGCCAATCACTGCCTGGTCGGGCTCGATGGGCCGGATGCCGGGAACACCGCGGTTTCCGCTGCCCCCTGGGGCAGCGCCGGCATTCTGCCGATTACCTGGATGTACGTCACCATGATGGGCGCCGCGGGGCTGCGCAAGGCGACCGAGGTTGCGATCCTCAACGCCAATTACATGGCGCACAAGCTCGGCGCGCATTTTCCGGTGCTTTATACCGGCCAGAACGGCATGGTCGCGCATGAATGCATCATCGACCTGCGCCCGATCAAGCAGACCACCGGCGTCACCGACGAAGATATCGCCAAGCGATTGATGGATTTCGGTTTCCATGCCCCGACCATGTCGTTCCCCGTGCCTGGAACGCTCATGATCGAGCCGACGGAGAGTGAGTCCCGTGTGGAACTCGACCGCTTCATCGACGCCATGATCCACATCCGCCAGGAAATCGACGCCGTCGAATCCGGAGTCTTCGGCCGCGAAGACAATCCACTGCGAAATGCGCCGCATACCATTGACGACATGCTCGACGAAGACTGGCAACGCTCATACACCAAGCGCCAGGCGGCCTTCCCGCCCTGCAAGGAACCCGTCGACAAATTCTGGCCCTGCATCAATCGCGTCGACAACGTCTACGGCGACCGCAACCTGTTCTGCGCCTGCCCTCCGCTGGAAGATTACGAAGAATGTTGAAACCTACCAGGGAGTTCTAAAGAAATGTCTGTACGGATTCGAATTTATAAATTTGTTCTTTCCTTGACCGCCATAATTTCATCAAGTTTGAGTTTTTCCGCAGAGGTGGCTTCCCTGATATCGCCGGGAGGACAGCCCTTTCTGCATATACAAGATGACCAGTACGAAAATGTTGTCATGCAAGTGTATTGGCCATCCAGTTGGTCATTCGAGGATGTGCTCAATCCAATGGTCCCGTTGATCAGTACACAGGTTGTCTATACCGGCTCCGCAGAAGGGGTGGACTTAACTGAATTGGCGCAACGATTGGAAGAACTGGAAGCACAGCGCAGCTTGGGTCCCACCGCGGAATCCGTAACTGGCGCTGTTGTGACTCCCGCAAACAATTTCGAAGAAGTTGCCGAGCTTCTGAATCTAGTGCTTTCCAATCCGGCTTTTGATCCCGATCATGCGGATCGTACCAAGCAAGCGTTAGTAAACCGCATTGGCCAACTGCGTCAGGGAGTCGATGCCAATACCGGGGAACTTGCGAGGAACCTGATAATGCAAGACAACCCGGTAAGGGGTTTTTTCTCCTCTGCGGTGGAAAGTGAATCGGTCATCGAATCAGCCACGCTTGATGAGTTGAAGCAGTTTTATTTTCAAACCGTGACTCGTAGCAGCCCTACGATAGTCATGGCTTCTCCTTTTGAAGCTGATCGCGTCGGCAGAGCCCTGGATGTATTGCTTGATGGATTGCCAGAGGGTGAGCCAGTCGAGACTCCCGAATCCCCGATCGATTTTCCGGCTGGAATTACGGTAGTTCTGCATGATCCCGATGCGGAAAGATCAACCCTGACTCTCGCGGGAGTTCTGCCACCGGTTTCGCAAGGCGGGGAGTTCGAGGACCTGATCGCCCTGGCGGTGCTTGGGCAAGGAGCAACCAGCGAGTTGTATGAAGCCTTGCGTCCGGAACTTGGAGCCAGCTATGAATTCTCAGCCACTGCGCTCGCTCTCACCAGCCGTCTTCGCATATTTCAAATTTCGGGAGCAGTGGATACCGACAAGCTGGCATTCGCGAATGAGACGATTCGGCAAACTTATGAAGAGTTTCGCGAGAACGGCCTGGACTCGTCGATCGACGGAATCAAGCGAAGGTCCAGTGCAAATATGCGGAACAATATGGAGAATCCCAGAATTCTGGTTCCATTGGTCATGGAAAGCGTATTAAACGAGTTTCCTGCCGCCAGGGCGACTGAACTCCCGGGTGAGATTGAAGCCATCACTCCTGAAGACATAAATGAGCGCTTGCGCACAGTTTTCCCTCCAGTAGCAGATTTTTTAACGGTCATTGTGACTTCAGACCCCGACATTATTTCCGGGGCATGCGTAGTTGAAACTCCGGAAGAATATCGTAAATGCCTCTAAATTCTGTTTAAGTTGCGACCGACCTGGAGAATTGCCTTGAAGATCATTTATTGGATTTTTGGGGGCCTGCTGGCCTTGATCGTGGCGTTCGGCGTGCTTCAGTACGCTGCATCGGAACGAGTCGAAGTAGTCGTGTTGCACACACTGAATGAAGAGGGAGAGCAAGCGACCACGAGGCTATGGATTGTCGATCACGACGGACATCCATACTTGCGCGGCGATTCGGGTTCCGGATGGTTCAATCGGGTCCAGGCCAGCGATACCGTCTCCTTGACGCGCAACGGCGAGGCATCGACCTACACCCATCAAATCCGGAACGAAAACCTGGACACGATCAATCGGTTGATGCGGGGAAAATATACCTGGGGCGACCAGTTGGTCACCATGTTGGGCGGCAGCGACCGGGAACAATCCAACGCCATCGAATTGACCCCCGAATAAATCAGAGGAAGCCTGCGCTTCGTAACCTCATTGCCCTCGAGGACAGGCAGCAGCGGCCAAAACGTGGAGCCGCCCGATTTCAGCCCAATAACGCTTCGCGGTGGTAGAGGCGCACACAGGCCCAGGTGAGGATCGCTCCAACTGCGAGCGTACTCAAGGCCGAAACGGCAACGTGCAATCCGTTTACCGGTTCGTTGCTTATCATGTCGACAAGAATCAGGTGCTGGCTCAGCACCGGTACGAACATGTATTCAAACCTCGGCTGCAGCGTCAGTATGCTGACGATCAGAATGGGAAGCGTCGGCGCCAGCAGCACGAAGCTCAGCCAGGTCTGCGCTTCCTTATAGCTTTTCGTAAATGACGCGAACAGCGTCATCCACGCGGCGCCTGTTGGAATGAAAGGGCAAAGCAAAAGGAATGCGGCGAAAACCACGTTCAACGAGAAGTTCGGCGTCATGCCCAATTGCTCGAGTGGAACGAGTTTCAGCGACAAATAGACCGACATCAAACAGAGTAACAAAGAAAACGACATGAACACACAGGCCGCCGCGATCTTGCCGAACATCAAATGAGACCGTGTTATGGGCAGAGACAACAAAGGCTCAAGCGAGCCGCGCTCGCGTTCTCCTGCCGTCGCATCCATCACCAGATACATGCCGCCCATAAGCAAGGCGAACAGCAGGATGTAACTCATCGTGCCCAACACGATTGCGGCGCGTCCGCTGGGTGTCGAGACGTCGATGTCGTCGATGTTCAGCGGCCGCAATGTCATCGGATTTACGCCGCGCGCAGAAAGCCGAACCGTGGCAAGAGTCTGGTTGTAGCCGTACAGCGCATCGCGCACACGGCCCACCTCGGAGTTTCCCGCGGTATTGGATTGGTCCGAATAGAGTTCGACGGTCGCGGGAATCATGTCGGCGAGTTGCGCTCCGAAGTTGTCGGGGATCAGTAGCACCGCGTCCCGATTGCCTGCCTCGACCGCTTCCGCCGCCGCGGTCGCGTCGGCGGGGCCTTCTACGACTTCAATGTTGCGGCTTTCGAGATAGCGCATCAGATTCGGAGCGCGCTCGGCGCCGATGACCGGCAGCGTGACCGATTGATCGTCGCTATCCAAAACGCGTTCGATCTGAAAGCCGATAAGAAACAAGATCAGCGCCGGCATCATGAGCGCCATGAGCAGAGCCACGGTCAGCGAACGGCGGTCGCGAAAGTTATCGACGATTTCTTTCACGAAAACGACGAGATATGCGTGCATCATTCGGTTTCCACCATCTCAAGCGCGGCAACAAAGGCGTCTTCGAGATCTTCGCGGCCGGTGCGTTCGCGAATGCCGTCGGCCGAGTCGTGAATCGCGACCTTGCCCTTCGCGATGATGCAGATTTCGTCGCACAAGGCAGCGACTTCCTGCATGACGTGACTCGAAAACAGAATGCAACGTCCGTCCGCTTTCAACTGTTCCAACAGTTCTCGCAAGCCGCGCGTTGCCATGACGTCGAGACCATTGGTCGGCTCGTCCAGAACCAGATTTTGCGGATCGTGCACGAGCGCCCGCCCGAGCGCGACTTTCGTAATTTGGCCGTGCGAGAATTCACCGGCGCGGCGGTTGGCGAAATCGCTGATCTCCAACACCTGGACGATTTCCTCAACCTTGTCATCGATTACGTCCTTGGCAAGACCGCAAAGGCGGGCGTAATAGGCGATGTTTTCGCGCGCGGTGAGACGCGGATACAGACCCGAACCATGCGGCAACGAACCGATTCTCCGGCGCGCGGAGAGACTGTCGGTCACGACATCCGCGCCGTCGACCGTCGCCGTTCCGAGATCGGGTTTCAACAGGGTGCAAAGTACGCGCAGTGTCGTTGACTTGCCGGCGCCGTTCGGTCCGAGCAATCCCGTGATCTTGCCGTCCCGGGCGTCGAAACTTACGCCGCGGACGGCATGGACCTCACCGAAGGATTTGTGAATTCCCTCTACCCGGATCACGGGTTCGGCCCCGAGAAGTCGACAAAGAAAGGCATCACGAAACTGCGCTCCATGCATTGCGTATCAAGCGACGACAGATCGGCCGCGTCGATGAAATCGGCGACGATTTCAGGTACGCAGCCGACGTATATCTGCCCGTGCCCCTGGTGCTCGCCGATCAGGTGAATCGCGTTTTCCATTTCCGCCATAGCGAGCGTGGCCCATGCCGGCGGCGTGATCGGATCTGCCGTTCCCGAAAGCAGCAGTACCGGAAGCTCCGTTGCCAGCGGCGCCTTGAATTCGTCGTCGATCGGGCCGCTCGGCCAGACCGAACAGATCGCCTCGAGCGCCTCGAGTTGAAGCGGCCCCATGTAACTGGCGTGCAACAAATCGTAATCGATCGTCGCGGAGTCATAGAACGGTACGTCCTCTGTGCACACGACACTGTTGTGCATTCCGAGCGACAAGATGTCCATGAGCGAGATCGAGGTCATCAGATATTGCGCTGCGAGCGGAGCATAGCGCTGTTTGCCCGCTTCGTGCACGAGTAACGGAATCAGCGCGATCGAGGTTGGACTGTAGGCCAGCAGACGAAGTGCGGTCGCAAATTCATTGCGTCCGAAAGTCAGCGCCTCGGGCCGGCCGTGGTTGGGGTGTGGAACCTCGATTTCGACGGGTGCATCGGTCAGCGTCTGGACTACGCGCTGGAAAGTCTTGTCGATTTCCGGGAAGCGTTCACCGCATTCGGCGTCCTCGATACACCGCGCCAGAATACTGTCGACAGCCCGCTGACTTTCCGTTGCGATTTCAGGACCGAGCGCTTTTTGCGGCGCCGCGACGCCATCGAGAATCACCGTGCGCGTCGATTCCGGATATTGCCGGGCAAAGTGCTGAGCGACACGCGATCCGTAGGAAACGCCGTACAGATTCAGTCGTGTGTAGCCGAGCGCTTCGCGTACGGCTTCGAGATCCTGTACCGCGACGCTCGTCGTAAAGAAGCGCGGGTCGTGCGGTAACTGATCGAGGCACGTCCGCGTGAATTCAATCGTCAACTCGATCGAATACTGCCCTTCGACGATATTGTCATCCATCTCGCAATCCATCGTCGCCGACTGTCCGGTGCCGCGTTGATCGACGAGCAGGATGTCGCGGTCGCGCCGCACGCGTTCGAAAGCAGCCGCACTGGCCGTGTAGAACTGAACGGCGCCCTGGCCGGGGCCGCCGGTCAGAGGCACCAATGGATCGGCCTCGGGAGAAAGGTTGAGCGCCGGCACGACGGCAATCCTCAACTCGATTTCTCCGACCACCTCACCGGAAGGGTCGAGTGGCCGTGCAAGCGTTGCGCAGCGAGCCTGCATGCTTGGCATGCCTGGACCGGCGCTGATTCGGCAGTCCTCCAACTCGACGGGTTGCGCGGCCGCGAAAGTCGAAAAAAACAGCGCAAGCAACGGCAAGGCACATCGGATCATGTTCAGTCCTGCTGCATCGAAATGGCGGCCCAATCCTGAATAATCACCGGGATTCGATCCAGGCGTCGATCTTGGCTTCTAGCAGGCTGAGCGGCAGGGCGCCGTCCATGAGCACCTGGGTATGGAACTCGCGAACGTCGAATGCATCGCCCAACTCGGTCTCCGCGCGAGTGCGCAGTTCCCTGATCTTGAGTTCGCCGATCTTGTAGGCCAGCGCCTGGGAAGGAATGGCGATATAGCGTTCGGCTTCGCTCACCGCGCTTGCCTCGCCGGAGGCGGAATTTTCGAACATGTAGGCAAGCACGTCTTCCCGGGTCCATCCCATCGAATGCAGTCCGGTATCGACCACCAGTCGAATCGCGCGCCACAATTCCGCGTTGAGCGCACCGAAATACTGGTACGGGTCGGTGTAAAGGCCCAACTCCTTGCCAAGCGACTCGGCATAAAGCCCCCAGCCTTCGACAAATGCAGTGTAGCCGCCGAAGCGCCTGACGCTCGGCAAATCCTCAAGTTCGCGTTGCAGGGAAATCTGGTAATGATGCCCCGGAATCGCCTCGTGCAGGAACAGCGACTCCATTTCCCACTGGGGACGTGAACCTACGTCATAGGTGTTGGCGAAAAACACACCGGGCCTGGAACCGTCGGGAGTTCCCGACTGGTACGAACCATCGGCCGCGGACGCTTCGCGGAAAGCTTCCACCGCCCGCACTTCGAACTCCGACCGCGGGAAAGTTTCGAACAGATTCGCCACCAGGCTTTGCACGTGATCGGACATGGCCCGGTAGCCTTCGATAAGTTGCTCGGGTTCGTCGTAATAGAAACTCGGTTCGGTCTTCAGGTATTCGAAGAACTCATTGAGTTCGCCGTCGAATCCGACTTCTTCCATGACCTGGCGCATTTCACCGTGAATGGACTCCACTTCCCGCAGGCCGATTTCATGGATTTCGGCGGGCGTCAGATCGGTTGTGGTCGTATGCCTGACCAGGGTCGCGTACCAGTCCTCTCCTTGCGGCAGTTCAGATAGCCCGACACTCGCTCTCGTTCGCGGCAGATAGTCTTCGCGAATGAAGTCCCGCAGTATTCGATAGGCGGGGCGCAACTGGTCTGCGTAAGCCCTGGCAAAATCTTCCGCCAGCCGTTCACGAACGTCTTCGGGCATGTCTTCGGGAAAATTCCTGATCGGCGCATAAAACACGCTGTCCGAAAAATCACTGTCGAGGGCGGCGAGCTGGTCGACCACGCGCTCCATGAGCACTCGCGGCTGCGTCACGTTCCGGTCCAGGCCCACCCGCATGTTTGCGATGGCCTGATCGTTCAGCGCTACGAAATCGTCGATGCGCGACAGAAAGTCGCGATAGTCCTGTTCGTTCGCAAAAGGATGGCCGCTTGTGCCGCTGCCGAGTTGGGCGAACTGATTGGCGAAGGAATAAAACTGGTTGAGAGCAAGCAGATGCCCCGGGAACTCACCGATCTCCAGATTGTTCTCCAGTGTGAGTTTGAAGGACTCCCAGGTGAGCCGGTCCTGGCGGCCGAGTTGCTCCGGGTCCATGGTCTGGATTCGTTCGAGATAGTCGCGGTCGAGCGCGGCCGAGGCGGCGCGGTGTTCGGCGCCGAGGTAGTTCGCCAGCCGGTCGTTGTAGCGCCTGTCGCCGAGAAACGTGGCCTGCAATGGGTTCAGTTCCAGAGAAGCCTCGAAATACGCCTCGACCGTCGAACGCAGTTCGGCGGAACCGGACTCTGCCGCCTGTCCCAGGGAAAAACAGCAAATCCAGGCGAGGCACGAAACCACGTATTTCCATTTAGACATGTATTCTCCTGGCAGGCCCTCATGATCTGCATGGGGCGGTCGATTTCAAAAGGGACTCCAAGGCTATGCCGGTACCCGGCCAAAGTCCAATCAATAGTCGAAGTGAATGCGGGATGTACGATTTACTGAATAATGACATGGCCGTGAACTTTCGGTAGGCTGAAACATTGGGCGAAGCAAAAGGTCAAGAACAGGCGCCGCCGGTATCGAAGCCGTCGGAATCGCCTGCAATCCAAGTCTCTATGAGAGCGTTCAACAGACGCAAATTCCTCTACTCGACCCTTTTGGGCGGCCTGGCTTCGCCCTGGCTCGGCCGAGGCCCGGCCTTTGCCCAGGAAGCGGCGGCCGGCACCGCGGCGGGAACCTATGAAGGCGTGTCGGGCGACGAAATCGTGCTCGGCACTTCAGCCGCGTTCTCCGGGTCATCCCGCGGATTGGGCATCGAACTCTATCGCGGCGCACAGGCCTGCTTCGCGCAAGTCAATGAACAAGGCGGAATTCGCGGGCGGCGCATCACGCTGAAACTGTACGACGACGGCTATCAGCCCGTTCCCTCGGTTCAGAATACGATGGAACTGCTGCTTCGCGACCAGGTATTCGCCCTGTTCGGCTATGTCGGCACGCCGACCGTCACGCGGGTTCTGCCCATCCTCAAGAAGTTCCAGGAAGAGAACGTGTACATGTTCTTTCCGTTCACGGGCGCGCAGCCGCAGCGCGAGCCTCCGTATGGTGAATTCGCCTTCAATCTGCGTGCTTCCTACCGCGAGGAAACTGCGGGACTGGTCGAGAACTTTCTCGGCATCGGCCGCCGGCGCATCGCCGTCTTCTATCAGGCCGATGCGTATGGGCGCAGCGGCTGGGCGGGCGTTCGCGAGGCGCTCGGCGCGCACGGGGAGCAGATCGTGGGCGAGGCGACCTACTCGCGCGGCGCGCAATATTCCGGCAGCATGCGCCAACAGGTCGAGATCCTCAGGAATACAAACCCCGACGCCGTGATCTGTATCGGCGCCTACGGCGCCTGCGCGGCGTTTCTCCGCGATGCGATTGACCTGGGGCTCGAAGTGCCGATTGCCAATCTTTCTTTTGTCGGCAGCGAGAACCTGTTGCAACTCATAACCGACAGCGTCGAAGACAGTGAGCGATATTCCCGCTATCTCGTGAACTCGCAGGTGGTTCCGAGCTACGAGGACGAGTCCATCCCGGTGGTCAAGGAGTACGGCGAACTGATGCGCCGCTACGACCCCGAGGTTCCGGAATCGCTGCGCCAGCCGGACTATGTGCCGTTCGAGAAAAGCTTCGTGAGCCTGGAAGGATTCGTGAACGCCAGGATGCTGGTCGAAATCCTGGATCGGCTCGGCGATTCCCCCGCCCGAGCCCGGCTGGAGGAAACCGTGTTCACCATACGGGATTTCGATCTGGGCATCGGCGAACGCGTCTCGTTTTCGCAGCAGCGCCGGCAAGGCATGCAAAGGCTCTACTATACCGTGGTGGACCAGGAAAGATTTGTCCCACTTGACGATTGGCAAGCAAGGTTTGGCTAACCATGAATATGAACATGAACGTACAAAAACTGTTTCGCAGACCTCTCTTCGGAATCTTTCTGCTGTTCGGGATCATCGCGGTTTCCACTTCCTGGGTGTGTATCGCTACAGTGGATTCACAGCTTTCAGAGGAATATGAATCCAACAGCAGGGGCATCGCGCAGACCATCGCCGACGCGAGCGTGGATATCATCCTCAATCGCGACCTTTCGGCATTGCAGTCGCTGATCGATCAGTTCCTGGAGATCCAGGGCATCAGCTACATCTACATCGTCAATGAAGAGGGCGAATTTCTCGCGCATACCTTCGTGCCCGGCATACCGGAGGTGATTCTCGCCTCGGACCCGGCGAACACGGAATCGGTGGAACGGCAATTGTCCGGCGCCGGCAGTTATGTCGAAGTCGGCAGCCCGATTCTCGCCGGCGTCGCCGGAACCGTTCACATCGGCATGGACAAGTCCGTCATCTCCCTGAAAATCCAGCAAGCGGTCGGCCGCCAGATGTACCTCATTTCGTCGATTTTCCTGGTCGGCATCATCGCGGCCATATTGCTCATGAACCTTGCGGCCAAGCCGGTTGAAAATCTGCTCGCCTACGCCGTGGAACTCGCCCGGGCGGAACAGGAGGGGGAGTCGGTCAAGAGCGCGCTACTGGAACGCGACGACGAGGCAGGGCAACTCGCGCGGCTGTTTCTCTATTTCTCCAGGGTGGCCGATCCGGAGAAAACCGGGACGGGCGCCCATCCGAGGCCGTCCTAGGCGCAAGGGCATGTTTGCCGTTCCACGAACCGTAATTATCCTGCTTTGCACGGGACTGCAACTCTGCTTTGGCACCGTATACGCGTGGAGCTTTTTCCAGACCATGCTCGTGCGCCAGCTTGGCTGGAGCAATACCGATACCGCGATCGCATTCGGCATCACCATTTTCTCTCTCGGCATCGCCGCGGCCTGGGCGGGAATGGCCCTGCCTCGGCTGGGGCCGCGAAAACTGGCCCTCGCGGGCAGCGCGTTGTTTGCGCTGGGCTATCTGCTGGCCGCTCTTGCGCTCGAATACAACAACCTGCTGCTTTTCTACCTGGGTTATGGCGTGATCGGCGGTACCGGCATAGGTTTCGGTTATGTCACCCCGGTCGCGACCGCGGCCAAGTGGTTCCCGGACAAGAAAGGGCTTGCGACCGGCATAGTCGTGATGGGATTCGGCGTCGGCGCCTTTCTTTTCAGCCGTTTGCTCGCGCCCTTTCTGGTCGTGCAAACCGAAGAGGATCTGCCACAGATATTCATGTGGCTGGGGATCATTTTCGCCGCCATTCTGATTCCGTTCAGCCTGTTTATCAGTGACCCGCCGAAGAATTTCGCGCCGGCCGGCGGCGCTCCACCCGCGTCCGAACCCGTTGGCGCCGATCATCCCCGATTCGTCCGCCGCTGCCTCAGATCCCGGGAGTTCATCCTCATCTGGCTCATTTTCTTCTTCAATATCTCCGCGGGCATTTCGGTAATCAGTTTTCAGTCCCCGCTGCTGCAAGATGTCTGGGGCCTGGCGGACCCGACGCTCGATCCACTGATTCTTGCCGAATATGGGGCGATGCTCATTGCCGTGAGTTCGCTTTTCAACGGGCTGGGCAGGTTGTTCTGGGGTCTGCTTTCCGACCACATCGGCCGCGTGACCGTGTTCCGCATACTTCTCGCCAGCCAGATGGTCGTGTTTGCCATTCTCATGACAGAACGCGATCCGTGGATATTCTCGGCGCTGGTTTGCTACATCCTGCTCTGCTTCGGCGGCGGCTTCGCCACGATGCCTTCCTTTATCGTCGACGTTTTCGGCAGCAAGAACATGTCCGCCATCTACGGCGCCATGCTCACGGCCTGGGCCGCGGCGGGCATCGTCGGCCCGCTGTACGTCGGCTACTACAAGGACGTGTATCCCGACCGGGCCGTAATCTACTGTTTCCTCATCGGCATGCTCATCCTCGGGCTCGGACTCATTTTTTCCTTCCTGCTGGACGCGGAACGAATCCGCCTCGCCAGGCCAACCGTGGAAGGCACGTTACGGCAGTACAACATACCCGTGCCCTGGGGGTATTGAACAGAGGCCGTCCGGAAGCGGGCGAGGCATGCCTCGCCCCTACTTTTGTTAGCCGGAACATGCTGGTATGTTTGCGTCCTTAATTTCGGACTCTGGATCATGATCAAGGTTACATTCATCGAGCACGACGGGACACAACGTTCCGTCGAGGCAACCGACGGCAACTCGCTGATGCTGGCCGCTGTTTCCAACAGCGTACCCGGGATCGACGCCGATTGCGGCGGCTGCTGTTCCTGCGGCACCTGCCACGTTTACGTCAACGAGCAATGGCTCGACAAGCTCAAGCCCATGGACGAGGACGAAGAGGACATGCTCGACATGGTCGACGAGCGCCGCTCCAATTCCCGGCTCGCCTGCCAGATCACCGTTCGCGAACATCTCGACGGCCTGGTCGTGACGACCCCGGAATTCCAGTTCTAGCCGCGCCGCCGTGACCGCGAAAGACACGCAAATGGCCGACGCCGTTACCGCTGGGCCCAGCCGCAAACCAGGCAAATGGAGCATGGTGGGCAAGGATCCGCGGACCATTCCCATCGAAGACATCGATCTCTCGCATCCCGGTATCTGGGAAGCGAACGAGCACATGCCTTTCCTGAAACGCCTGCGCGAGGAGTGTCCGGTGCATTTTTGCCGGCGTTCCGCGGTGGGTCCGTACTGGTCGGTGATGAAACACGCGGACATCATGGAAGTCGACACTTCCCCGGCGATCTACTCTTCCGAGCCGACCATAGGCATTGTCGACATGTTGCCGGAGTTTGACGCGCCTTCTTTCATCGCCATGGACCCGCCCCGGCACAACGCGCAGCGCAAGGCGGTGCAGCCGGTAGTGGCGCCGGAGAACCTGAAAAAGCTTTCCGCCACGATCCGCGAGCGCGCCGCCGGCATTCTCGACGAGCTGCCGGTCAACGAGGAGTTCGACTGGGTGGAGCGCGTGTCGATCGACCTGACCACGCGCATGCTCGCGACCCTGTTCGATTTTCCGTTCGAGGACCGGTACAAGCTCACTTACTGGTCCGACATGGCTACGGCGATTCCGGGCGGCGGAGTCGCGGAAAGTCATGAGCATCGTTGGCGGGTAATGCTGGAATGTCTTGAGAGATTTACCGAATTGCGAAATCAGCGCATCAATGAACCGCCGCGGGCTGATCTGCTGTCGATGCTGGCTCACGGCGAGGCGACCCGCGACATGCCGCCGATGGAGTTTCTCGGCAACATCCTGCTGCTCGTCGTAGGCGGCAACGACACCACGCGAAATTCGATCTCCGGCGGCGTGCTCGCCTTGAACAGGTTTCCCGAAGAATACGGGAAATTGCGCCGCGATCCTTCCCTGATTCCCAACATGGTGTCGGAAATAATCCGCTGGCAGACCCCGCTGGCCTATATGCGGCGTACCGCGAAAGTCGATACGGAATTGGGCGGGCAGCGCATCAATGCCGGCGACAAGATCGTGATGTGGTACGCGTCGGGGAATCGCGACCCGGAAATGTTCGAGCGCCCCGACGATTTCCGCATCGATCGGCCCAACGCCCGGCGCCACGTGTCATTCGGCTTCGGCATCCACCGCTGCATGGGCAATCGGCTGGCGGAATTGCAATTGCGGATTCTGTGGGAAGAGATTCTCAAGCGCTTTCATCGCGTGGAAATTACCGGTGAGCCGCAACGCGTCTATTCCAGCTTCATACACGGTTACACGAAGTTGCCCGTAGTGCTGCATCCGCTCTGATCGGGGAATCATGTCAGAAGCGTGGCAGGCTTCTGCCGATATTGTGGAAGTATGCGTTTTTGGCGGGGCATTGGCCGTATTTCTACAAAATGTCACAGAATCGGCCTGATGGGGTGGGTATACTGCCCTGCGTTCAAATCAGGGACAGGCTGCCGGTTTCCGCGGCCCGGCTGGACAGAGAAATCATGAAGTTCAAATCAAACATTTTCACCCTTGCCGTTGCGGCGTTGCTGCTTGTTCGGGTTTTGCCGGCCGGCGCCCAGCAGGTTCCGGGCCCGGAAGACGTGTCCGACAACTCCACTATTGTGTACCCGGCTTCCTATTTCGCCGAATTCCTGCCCGTTTCGGTGAACGACATGTTGTACCGGATACCCGGCATCAACCTGGCGATGGGAAGAGGCGGCGGTGGCGGCGGGCCTGGAGGCCGCAGCCGGGGCCGGCGCGGACTCGGTTCGGGTGAAGGCGAAGTGCTGATCAACGGTCAGCGTATCACCGGCAAGAATTCCGGAAGCCGCGATCAGCTCGACCGCATTTCGGCGGAACAGGTCGATTACATCGAGATCATCCGCGGAACTTCCGAAGATATCGAGATTCGCGGCGGCGCCCAGGTCGTCAATGTCGTCCTGCTTGATGTCCTGTCCACTTCCAGCACCACGGTGGAAGTGCAAACCGACCGATCGCAGGACGGCACCATCGATACCGGCGGCCAGCTTTCCTACAGCGGCCAGAGCGGCGACCTCAATTATCTGCTGCATGCGGAGGCAAGCCCGCGTTACAACGCCTCGAGCAGCAGCGAGCTCAGTTACGACCCGGACTACAATCTGCAGGAGATCCGTTTCGAGGACAGCGTCCGGGAGGATCTCGAGTACCAGGTCAGCGCCAATGTGGGCTACCGCTTCGACAACCAGGTGCTGCAACTAAACGGACTGTATGAGACTCGCGGCGATTCTCCCTCCTATCGGGATCGCAGCATCCACGATCTTGTCAACGATCGTATACAGCTACAACGCGAAGACAACAACAGCAAGCGTTACTCGTGGGAAGTAGGCGGCGACTATGAGCGGAGTTTCGCCGGCGCCGGCACTTATCGCTTCCTGTTCATCGTCAATGACCGGGATTTTCAATTCACCCGTAACCGCTTTGACCTTCCCGACGGCGAAACCAGGGTTCCGGATCTGTTTCTGCGCAATCTCGGCCGTGACCGGGAGCGGATAGCGCGCACTTCCTATACGTTCGACGTGGCCGGTCAACAAGGCCTGGAAGTCGGCGTGGAAGGCGCCCAGACCATTCGCGATTCCGGCCTGCGCATGGGCCTCGACATCCCCGGCGAGCGCTCGCCGGCATACGGCAACCTCGTGCCCGTGTCCGTGGACAACAGCGAATCGACCGTCGAGGAAATTCGCTACGAAGGCTTCGCGGTGCACAACTGGCAACTGAATTCACGCATGTCGCTGGAAAGTTCGCTGTTGATGGAAACGTCCACCATCGAGCAGTCCGGCGACGTATTCAATTCGCGCGATTTCCAGTTCGTCAAGCCGAAGGTCGACTACCGGTTCGACATTACTCCAAGCCTTCAATTGCGCGCCAGGGCCGAAAAAGACGTGCAGCAACTGAGCTTTTCCGATTTCAGCGCCTCCGCCGATTACAACGACGACGATCAGAATACCCAGGCGGGCAACCCGGAAATTCGCCAGGAACAGTCCTGGCGTTACGAACTGAATCTGGAAATGCGCCTGCCCAACAATCTTGGCGTGGTAAATTCCCAACTCTGGTATCGCGATCTTCAGGATGTGATCGAGCGGGTCGACGTTTCGCCGAGCCCGGACGATTTGCGTTCGGCCCGGGGCAATATCGGCGACGGCCAGCGATACGGACTGAATCTCGATGTAAGTACGCGCCTGCCGATGATCGGCATGCCCAACGCCCTGCTGACCACCGGCATCCGCCTGCGGGATTCCGAGATCATCGACCCTTTCCTCGGCCGGCAGCGCAGGCAGCCGGGGACGGAACGCTGGTCGACCAATGTCGGATTCCGCAATGACATGGTTGAACAGGGTCTCACCTACGGCATGTTCTATTCGCATTCGTCCAACGACGGCAGCGGCCGGACGGAAATCGACATCATCGACATCGAGGAGCGGGTCGAGGATCCATTCCTGATGGCGTTCGTGGAAAAGAAAGCTTTCGAGAACTTCACCTTTCGGCTGGAGTCGCGAAACATTACCGAAGGCGAGTACTGCCGCAAGCGAACCCGCTTTCTCGGCGCCACCGTGGACGGCATCGTCGAGGAGATCGAACACTACTGCAACAGCAGCGGCATGGAGCTGGCGTTCAAGGTAAGCGCCACTTTTTGACCCGCCCGTCAATTCTCAAGCCGCGTAAGCGGGTTATAATCAGAGTCGATCACGACAAGCGCGACGATTCCGTCGGAAAATAAATGTGCAATCGACTGCTGGTTACAATGTCGGCGATTTTGCTGACCGTCACGCTCGCCGGGTGCGGCGGCGTTGTGCTGGACAGTTTTACGGGCTCCCCATCCACTTCCAATGCGCCGCCCAATTCCACACGCGGATTGATCGTTCTGAATTCACCCCAGCCCGTTTATCCCATGCAGGCCCGGACCCTTGGCGTGGAAGGCTGGGTCCAGCTGGCATTCACCGTTGATGAAAGCGGCACGGTGATTCCCGATACGATCGACGTGATCAATCAGCAGCCGCCGGGCTACTTCGAACGGGCCGCCGTCATTGCCGCCCGGCGCATGAACTTTGAAAACATACTCAATCGCATGGTGCGCGATGTTCGTTACGTTTTTCGATTCGAGCTGGAGAATCGGGAAGAATTGTTGGTCGAAGCTCCCCCCCAGGAGCCCGATTTCAGGGAATACCTGTCGGCGAGTTTCGTAACTCCCGAATACCCTGAGTTTGCCCGCGAGCAGGAAATCGAAGGCCACGTCGTGGTCCGGTTCACGATCACCGACTCAGGCGGTGTACGGGACGTGGAAGTAATCGAAGCCAATCCGCCTCGGGTGTTCGACGTCGCAGCGCGGCAGGCTGCCGCGCGCCTGCGCTTCCAGCCGCGCCTGGTCGACAGCGAGCCGGTAGCCGTCGAAGGCGTAACCCACCGCTTCGACTGGAACCTGCCGCGCTGAGACTCCGCATTCCTTGGATAAATTCGTCATCACCGATTCAAGCCAATGGCCGCGGCTGAAAACCCTGGCTGCTTCCGTTCGCGATATTGAATTCAGAAAGTCGCTCGGAACAGAACGCGCCGCGAATTTTCGGCTGGAGGCAGCCGGCCTCTATCTGGATTATTCACGCAATCTGGTCACCGACGAGGTGATGGAAGCGCTTGCCGAACTGGCGGAGGCTTCGCCCCTTTCGATGCACCGGGAAGCGATGTTTCGCGGTGAGGCGATCAATACCACCGAAGAGCGCCCCGTGCTCCACACGGCACTTCGCGCCGCGCCCGAAGATCTGCAAGCGGACGGGCTGGGCAAACTTTCCGGCGAAATCGAAGCGCAATTGGGCCGCATCAGGGAAATCAGCGAGCGAATTCGCACCGGCCAGTGGCTTGGCGTCACCGGCAAGCCGGTGCGCGATGTCGTCAATCTCGGCATCGGCGGTTCGGACCTCGGGCCGAAGCTGGTCTGCGAGGCGTTGAAGGAATTCGCTCACGAGGACGTTCGCTGCCATTTTCTCAGCAATGTGGACGGCGAGCCGATTCGCTCCCTACTGCGTGTTCTCGACCCGGAAACCACTTTGGTAATCGTTTCCAGCAAATCCTTCACTACCCAGGAAACCCTGCTCAACGCGAATACGGCGGCGCAATGGTTTCGGGATAGCTTTCGGGAAGGGCCGGGAATCGACAATCCATTCGCCTCGCCGCATTTCATCGGCATAACCGCCGCACCCGCGAAGGCGATGCAGGCAGGGATTCCGGAAGATCAGTTGTTGCTGTTCGGGGATTGGGTCGGGGGCCGGTATTCGCTATGGTCCTCGATCGGGCTGACCATCGCGATCACCGCCGGCTACGACAACTTTGCCCGCTTGCTCGAAGGCGCCAGGCAAATGGACCGACATTTTCGTTCGGCCCCGCCGGCGCGAAACATGCCGGTGATCCTCGCCCTGCTCGGGCTGTGGTACGCCAACTTTCTCGATGCGGAAAGCCATGCCGTGATTCCCTATTGCGAACGCCTGCGGCACTTGCCTTTCTATCTGCAGCAACTGGACATGGAAAGCAACGGCAAATCGGTGACCTTTTCCGGCGAACAGGTCAACCAGGCCACCGGCCCCATCGTCTGGGGACTGACCGGCACCGGTGGTCAACACAGCTTCTTCCAGTTGCTGCACCAGGGCACACATCTCGTGCCGGTGGACTTCATCGGTATCGGCGCGGACGAACTCAGTTCGCCGGAACATCATCGGGTGTTGCTCGCCAACATGGTCGCCCAATCCGTTGCACTGATGGAGGGCAAACAATCCCGGCAATTGCCCGCATGGCGCAATTACCCCGGCAATCGCCCATCGAATGTGCTATTGCTCGACCGGCTGACTCCGGAATCGCTGGGCGCGCTGATCGCGCTATACGAACACAAGGTATTCGTCCAGGGCAGCTTGTGGAATATAAACTCCTTCGATCAATGGGGTGTTGAATTGGGCAAGGAACTGGCACGGCAATTGCTTGAAAATGACGATGGCCACAGCGAACTCGATGCCGGCGCGAAACTCCTGCTCGACCGGCTCCCTCCGGCGAAGCTCTGAATAAGTCAGAGCTTCCGCGAATATGAGTTGAATCCATGCCTGGTGAGAAAGACATTTACCTTTTCAACGAAGGTACGGCGGAACACGCGTATCGTTGGCTTGGAGCACGAGCCTGCACGGTCGACGGCAAGTCCGGCGTGCGTTTCGCGGTCTGGGCGCCCGGCGCGAGCCGGGTTTCCGTGGTCGGCGACTTCAACGGCTGGGACGGCAACCGCAATACCATGCAGCCGATTTTCAGTTCGGGCGTGTGGGAAACATTCGTCCCGGAAGCGCACGATCACGATCTGTACAAGTTCGAAATCATTGACTCCAATGGAAATCTGCTGCCACTGAAAGCCGACCCGTATGCGCGCGGGATGCAGCATCCGCCGGATAACGCTTCCAGAATAATGCTGGAAGAGGACTTTCGCTGGAGCGACCGGCAATGGCTTGAAGCCCGCGACAGCGGAGACTTGTTGCGGCGGCCGGTATCGATCTACGAAATTCATGCCGGATCCTGGCGGCGCAAGCCGGAGCACGACAATCGCTATCTGAGTTACCTGGAACTGGCGCAGGAACTGATTCCCTATGTACTCGACATGGGATTCACGCATATTGAACTCATGCCGATCAGCGAGTTTCCCTTTGACGGCTCCTGGGGCTACCAGCCCGTCGGCATGTTCGCGCCGAGCATTCGTTTCGGTACTCCGAACGAACTGAAACATTTCATCAACGAATGCCATCGCCAGAATATCGGTGTGCTGCTGGACTGGGTGCCGGGGCATTTCCCCAGCGATTCCCATGGCCTGGGCCGGTTTGACGGCAGTTGTCTGTACGAACACGAGGACGTCCGCCAGGGTTTCCATCCGGAATGGAATACGCTGGTATTCAATTACGGCCGCGCCGAAGTCGTCAGCTACCTGCTCAGCAATGCGAATTTCTGGATCGAGGAATTCCACATCGACGGCCTGCGCGTGGACGCGGTCGCTTCCATGCTGTATCTCGACTACAGCCGGGAAGAAGGCGAATGGCTGCCCAACCGGCACGGCGGCCGCGAAAACCTGGAAGCAGTCGAGTTGCTGCGCCAGGTGAACGCCAGCTTGTATCACAGGCATCCGGGCATCATGATGATCGCCGAGGAATCCACGGCCTGGCCCGGAGTGAGCAATCCGGTGGACATGGGCGGACTCGGTTTCGGCTACAAATGGAACATGGGCTGGATGAACGACACTTTGCAATACATGCAGCGTGACCCGATCCACCGCAAGTATCATCATCATGAAATGACCTTCGGAATCCTGTACGCCTGGTCCGAAAAATACATGCTCCCGCTGAGTCATGACGAAGTCGTGCACGGCAAGGCTTCACTGCTGGAAAAGATGCCCGGAGACGACTGGCAAAAGTTCGCCAATCTGCGCGCTTATTATGGTTTCATGTGGGCTCAGCCCGGCAAGAAACTGCTGTTCATGGGCGGTGAGTTCGGTCAGCGCAGCGAGTGGAACCACGACGCCAGCCTGGACTGGCACTTGCTCGAACATGCAAGCCATCGCGGCCTGTTGCAACTGGTAAGGGATCTGAATTTCCTCTACCGGCGCACGCCCGCGCTGTTCGAGCGCGACATTTCACCCGAAGGATTCCAGTGGGTACAGGCCGACAACAGCCAGTTATCGATCTACGCCTGGCTGCGGCGCGGCGACGACGACGTATTACTGGCGGTATCCAACATGACGCCGGAATGCCACCTCTATTTTCGGCTGGGCGTGCCCGAACCGGGCCGTTATCGGGAGGTGCTCAATACCGACGCCGAAGTATACGGCGGTAGCGGACAAGGCAATGGCGGCGGCGCCTGGAGCCAGGAAATCCCATGGGACGGCCAACCCTGTTCGGTGGTGGTAACGTTGCCGCCGCTGGCCACGGTGCTGTTTCTGCATGACGGAAGTTGATGACGGGAACGGATAGACGCATCGAAGCAGGCGACCCCGGCATGTTGGGCGCACGCTTCGATGGCGAAGGAACGCGTTTCGCGCTGTACTCGGCTCATGCCGAGGCGGTCGAGTTGTGCCTCTACGACGAACGCGGGGAGGAGCCGACCGGCCGGGTGTTTCTGCCGGAACAGACACACGGTGTCTGGCACGGGTACATCCCCGGACTGCAAGCGGGAACCTGTTACGGCTACCGCGTCTACGGCCCCTATGCGCCTCATGCAGGCAATCGGTTCAATCCGGCGAAGTTATTGCTGGATCCCCATGCCCGAGCCATGGCGGGCGAATTCCGCCCCGATCCCTCTCATTTCGGTTACGAACCGGGCCATCCCGAACTCGATCTCTCGCCTGACCGGCGCGACAACGCGGACCACATACTGAAGGCGGTCGTAACCGCCGAATCCGCGTCCGCGCCTGCTTACCGCCGTCCGCTTACGCCCTGGCCGCAAACCGTCATCTACGAATGTCATGTCAAGGGTTTCACCCGGCTGCATCCGGATGTCCCGGAACCCTTGCGCGGCACCTTTGCGGGGCTGGCCCAGCCCAGGGTAATCGCCTACCTGAAAGCGCTCGGAATCACTTCGGTGGAACTGATGCCGGTGCATGCCTTCATCAGCGAATCCAATGTGCTGGACAAGGGCCTGGTGAACTACTGGGGTTATAACAGCCTGAACTTTTTCTGCCTTCATCCCGGCTATCTCGGCGCCGGCGGCGCGGCCGGCTTTCGTGAAATGGTCGATCGCTTTCACGACGCCGGTCTGGAAGTCATTCTCGACGTGGTCTACAACCACACCTGCGAAGGCGATCACCTCGGCCCCACGCTCAGTTTCAAGGGCATAGACAATCAGACCTACTACCAGTTGTTGCCCGGCGACAGGCGTTTCTACGTCAACGACAGCGGTTGCGGAAACACCCTCAACATCGCGCATCCCCAGGTGCAGCGGCTGATCATGGACAGCCTGCGCTATTGGGCCGGTGAAATGGGAGTCGACGGCTTCCGTTTCGATCTGGCTGCCGTTCTGGGCCGCCAGGAGCGCGGTTTCGATCCGAACGCGCCGTTTTTCCAGACTCTGGCCCAGGACCCTGTGCTTGCCGGAGTCAAACTGATCGCCGAACCCTGGGATATCGGCCCCGGCGGCTATCAACTCGGCGGATTTCCCGCCGGCTGGAGCGAGTGGAACGACCGCTATCGTGATACCATTCGCCGCTTTTGGCGCGGTGACCCGGAACAGTTGCCGGAACTTGCCCGCCGCCTGCACGGCTCGGGCGACCTGTTCGAACACGCCGGGCGCCGGCCCTGGGCGAGCATCAACTACGCCGCTTCCCACGACGGCTTCACATTGCGCGATCTCGTCAGTTACGAGCAGCGCCACAACGAAGCGAACCAGGAACGGAACCGGGATGGGCACGGCAGCAATTACGGCGACAACCAGGGCGTGGAAGGCCCGGCCGACGATCCCGCGGTCGATGCGAGGCGCTGGCGCCGGCAGCGAAACCTGTTGACGACCCTGGCCGTTTCGCATGGCGTGCCGATGATTGCTGCGGGAGACGAGTTCGGCCGCAGCCAGTCGGGCAACAACAATGCCTGGTGTCACGACAGCCGACTGAACTGGATCGACTGGGAAGGAATAACGCCCCGGGGCGAGTCTCTGCGGCAATTCACTTGCAGACTACTGGATTTGCGGCGGCGCTTCCCGGCCCTGCAGGCCGGAGAATACCGGCATCGCCCCGACGGAACCGGCGACGACAGCATTCAGTGGCTGACCGCCGAGGGCACGCCAATGTGCGACGAACATTGGCATGAACCCGACCGAAGGGTTCTCGGTTACCTGCTGACCGATGGCGGCGAGCCGGACCCGCGGCGCCTGCTGGTAATCTTCAATGCCTCGCAACATGCCGAAAGTTTCCGCTTGCCGAAACGTCCCGAAGGAATCTGGAAAATGATTATCGATACGGCCGCCATGGAACAGGATAGGGAGGAAGCGGAATTCTCCGCCGGCGCCGGCATCGAGCTGCCCGCCCAATCGATCAGAATTCTCGGCAATCCGCCCCTGGAATCAGGCGAGCCCGCCGAAGAGGGCAAACCATCATGAATGAAAATTCGCATGCGCCTGTCGACTCGGCCGAAGACATCGGCCGCGACCTGAAACGTCATTTCGAGTTCACCCTCGGCCGCGACGAGGTCGGCGATTCTCACCATTATTTGTATACCGCATTGGCGATTACCGTGCGTGACCGCATGATCGGCCGCTGGCGCGCCACGCGCGAACGCTACCGCCGGGAAAAAGTGAAACGCGTAAGCTATCTGTCCATGGAATTCCTCATGGGCCGCACGCTGACCAACGCCATGCTCAACTTGCGGATCGAAGAGGAAGTGCGGGAAGCCGTCAAGGCCTATTCCTGCCAACTGGAGCACCTTGAGAACGAGGAAGCCGACGCCGGTCTCGGCAACGGCGGACTCGGGCGGCTGGCGGCCTGCTTTCTCGACAGTTGCGCAACGCTGGAATTACCGGTAACCGGTTACGGCATCCGTTACGAATACGGCATGTTTCGCCAGACCATCGAAGACGGTAACCAGATCGAACAGCCCGACCCCTGGCTCCGCTACGGTAATCCTTGGGAAATTGAAAGCCCCGACGCCAGCAGGCTGGTGAAGTTTTTCGGGCGCCTCGAAAAGCATCTGGACGAAAACGGCGAGTTGCAGGTCCGATGGGTGGATACCCTGGACGTGCTGGCGGTTCCATACGACCTGCCCATACCCGGCTACCGCAACGACACCGTCAACACCTTGCGTTTGTGGAAGTCCGAGGCCACCGACAGGTTCAACCTGGAGGAGTTCAATTCCGGCAGCTATACCGATGCGGTCGCGGCCAAGAATCTCGCCGAGCAGATCACCATGGTGCTGTACCCCAACGACGCCAGCGAGGCCGGCAAGGAACTGCGCCTGCGCCAGCAATATTTCCTGGCCTCGGCCAGCTTGCAGGACGTGATCTGGCGCTGGGTTCGGGACAATGGCGAGGATTTCAGCGAGTTCGCCGAAAAATCCGTATTCCAGTTGAACGACACCCACCCGACGGTGGCCATTGCCGAACTGATGCGGCTGCTCATGGACGAAAATGGCCTGAGCTGGAACGAAGCCTGGGAAATCACCACCAAAAGTATGGCCTATACCAATCACACTTTGCTGCCGGAAGCGCTGGAAGTCTGGCAGATCAGCCTGTTCGAGCAGTTGCTGCCGCGCCTGCTCGACATAATCCACGAAATCAATGCGCGCTTTCTGGCCACCGTGGAACAAAAATGGCCCGGAGACGCCGAGCGCCGTGAACGCATGTCGATCATCGGCGGCAATTGGCCGGTCGTCAGAATGGCCTATCTCGGCATCGTCGGCAGCTTTTCGGTCAATGGCGTTTCCGAGTTGCACAGCAATCTGCTGACCCGGACGCTGTTTCGTGATTTTTACGAACTGTGGCCGGAAAAATTCAACAGCAAGACCAACGGAGTGACCCCGCGGCGCTGGCTGGCTCATTGCAATCCCGGCTTGAGCGAGTTGCTGACCGAGACCATCGGCGACGGCTGGATTCGAAATCTGGACGAGCTTGAGAACCTCAGGCCTTATGCCGGCGAAAGTGAATTCGTCAGCCGCTTCATGGCGGTACGGCAAGACAACAAATCGCGGCTGGCCGATCTGGTGCGGCGCGAATGCAATGTCGAATTCGACAACGAATGGCTGTTTGATGTGCAGGTAAAACGGATTCACGAATACAAGCGGCAATTATTGAATGTGCTGCATATCATTCATGTGTACGATCGCATTTTGCGCGGCGACACTGCCGGCTTGCAGCCGCGTTGCGTCCTGATCGCCGGCAAGGCGGCGCCGGGCTATGTCATGGCCAAGCGCATCATCAAGCTGATCAACAATGTCGCCGCCGTGGTCAATGGCGAAAACGCCTGCAAGGACTGGTTGCGGGTGGCGTTCCTGCCGGATTACCGGGTTACTTCCATGGAGGTGATCTGCCCCGGCACGGATCTGTCGGAACAGATTTCCACCGCCGGCAATGAAGCTTCGGGCACCGGCAACATGAAATTCATGATGAATGGGGCGGTTACGATCGGAACCCTCGACGGCGCCAACATCGAGATACTCGAGGCGGCGGGCGAGGAGAACTTTTTCCTGTTCGGCCTGGACGCGAACGAGGTGCGCGAGGCGCGCCGGTCCTATCGGCCTGATGAAATCATCGCCGGCGACAGCGATCTTGCGCAGGTGATGAAGCTGATCGGCAGCGGACATTTCGATCTGGCCGAACCGGGCCTGTTTCAGGATATCATCGCCGCTGTACGCAGCCCCCATGAGCCCTGGATGACAGCCGCGGATTTCCGTGGATACGTAGATGCCCAGGGACAGGTCGGTCTGGCTTTTGCGGACAAATCGCGCTGGCCGCGGATGTGCATTGCGAATGTAGCGTCGAGCGGCCGTTTTTCCAGTGATCGTACTATCAGGGACTATCGGGACGGAATCTGGTTCGGCAATAACAACAATTAACCTACCGGAGGCAAGACCGTTGCAAAAACCATTACAAGGCAGATCACCCCGAAGCCGGCTTACGCGCTCGACCCTGGCCCTGATACTGGCGGGCGGACGCGGCTCCCGATTGTATGAACTGATCAACTGGCGGGCGAAGCCGGCGCTGTATTTCGGCGGCAAGTACCGCATTATCGACTTCCCGCTTTCGAATTGCGTCAACTCCGGCATCCGCCGCATCGGCGTATTGACCCAGTACAAGGCGCATTCGCTGGTTCGGCACCTGGTGCGCGGCTGGAGCCATTTCAAAAAGGAATTCGGGGAATTCGTCGAAGTGCTGCCGGCTTCGCAGCGATACTCGGACGACTGGTACCAGGGCACGGCGGACGCGATCTATCAGAATCTCGATATCATCCGCGCCGAGCAGCCGGAATTCGTCCTGATTCTGTCCGGCGATCATGTGTACCAGATGGATTATTCCCAGATGCTGATGGATTTTGCGAAAAGCGGCGCCGACATGACGGTCTGCTGCCTGGAAGTGCCGGTGGAGGAAGCGGCAAACTCCTATGGCGTCATGCAGATCGACGAAAACAACCGGGTGATCGGCTTCGAGGAAAAACCCGCAAATCCCACCCCGATTCCCGGTAACGACAAGCTTACCCTGGCTTCGATGGGCAATTATGTTTTCCGCACGGAGTTCCTGTTCGAACAACTCATAAAGGATTCGAGGAATCCCGCGTCGAGTCACGATTTCGGCAATGACATCATTCCCTCGCTGATCGGCGATCACCATGTCAGAGCCTTCGCCTTTCGTGACGAGGAGACCGGCGAGCGCGCCTATTGGCGCGATGTCGGCACGCTGGATGCGTTCTGGCAGGCGAACATGGAAATGATCAGCGCCGAGCCGCGTTTCAATCTCTACGATCCGCACTGGCCGCTCTGGACCTACCAGGAGCAATTGCCGCCGGCAAAATTCGTCTTTGACGATGAAGACCGCCGCGGCATGGCAGTGGATTCCATGGTTTCCGGCGGCTGTATCATTTCCGGCGCCGTGGTGCGGCGATCCTTGCTGTTCAGCAACGTTCGCGTGCGTTCCTACAGCACTGTGGAGAATTCAGTGATCTTGCCCGGCGCCGATATCGGCCGGGATTGCCGCCTGAAAAACGTGGTCGTCGACCGGGGCTGCTGGATCCCCGACGGCATGGTAATCGGTCACGACCGGGAACAGGACATCGCCAGCGGCTTCCGCGTTTCACAAAACGGCGTGGTTCTGGTGACGCGGGGCATGTTGGGACAGCCAGAGGGGTATGTTTGACCAAGGGGGCAAGGATGAATACGAATATGAGTACGATCAAGACCATAAGCGCCAATCCATTCGCCGGTCAGAAGCCCGGCACTTCGGGCTTGCGCAAGAAAGTTGCCGAGTTCACGCAGCCGCATTATCTGGAGAATTTCGTCCAGGCGATTTTCAACATGCTCGGCGATTGCCGGGGCAAGCGGTTGGCGGTCGGCGGCGACGGGCGCTATTACAATCGCGAGGCAATCCAGATCATCGCCAGGATGGCGGCCGCCAACGGCTTCGGCCAATTGCTGATCGGGCGGGGCGGGATCTTTTCGACGCCGGCGATGTCCTGCGTAATCCGCAAATACGGAACCGACGGCGGCATCATTCTTTCGGCGAGCCATAATCCCGGCGGGCCGGACGCGGATTTCGGCGTGAAGTTCAACGGCGCCAACGGCGGTCCCGCGCCGGAAGCGGTAACGGAGGCCATTTACCGGCAAACTCTTTCCATCGAACAATATTTGACGCTGGATACCGGCGACATTGATCTCGATCGGGTCGGGCGGTGCGAACTTGGCGGCATGGAAATCGAGATTATCGATCCCGTTGCCGACTACGCGGGCCTGATGGCTTCGATTTTCGATTTCGAAAAGATCTCGCAGTTACTCACCAACCGCCGCTTCCACATGTGCTTCGATGCCATGCACGCGGTCACCGGCCCTTACGCCAAAGCGATTCTGGAAGAACGGCTCGGCGCGGAGCCGGGGACGGTAATCAATGGCGCTCCCGACGAGAGTTTCGGTGGCGGACATCCGGATCCGAATCTGGTCCATGCGCGTCAACTGGTTGAGCGAATGAATGGAGACGCGCCACTGGCCTTCGGCGCGGCTTCGGACGGCGACGGCGACCGCAACATGGTGCTTGGCAGCGGTTTCTACATCAATCCCTGTGATTCTCTCGCGGTGCTGGCCGCCAACGCCGGACTTGTTCCGGCCTATCGGGAGGGCCTTGCGGGCGTGGCGCGGTCCATGCCGACGAGCCGCGCGCTGGACCGGGTGGCGCAAGTTCTGGAAATCCCCTGTTACGAGACGCCGGTCGGCTGGAAGTTTTTCGGCAATCTGATGGACGCGGACAAGATCACGATCTGCGGCGAGGAAAGCTTCGGCACCGGCTCGAATCACGTCAGGGAAAAAGACGGCTTGTGGGCGGTGCTGTTCTGGCTCAATATCATCGTCGAGTCGCGCAAACCGGCGCGTTCCATCGTGCGGGAGCACTGGCAGCGATTCGGCCGCGATTATTTCACCCGGCACGATTTCGAAGGACTCGACGCCGGGCGGGCGGGAGAAATGATCAGCCGCCTGCGCGAAGGAGTATCGGGACTCGTGGGCCGGCAGGCGGGAGAGTTGAGCATTCAGGCCGCGGACGATTTCGCATACACCGATCCGGTCGATGGCAGCGTCAGCGAGCTTCAGGGCCTGCGCGTATTATTCAATGACGGCAGCCGCGCGATTTTCCGCCTGTCCGGCACCGGCACGGCAAACGCGACCTTGCGCCTGTATTGCGACAAGTACGAAACCGACCCGGCGCTCCTGGGGCTCGATACCCAGCGAATGCTCGCGCAAACCCTGCAAGCGGCCGGCGAAATTGCCGGCATAGCCGAATTCACCGGACGAACGGCGCCTGATGTGATTACCTGATCGCGGGTGGCAGTGACGTGAAAATCTGCATGCTTGCCGCTGAAAACGGCTCGATTCCCGGCGCGAAAATCGGCGGTCTCGGTGACGTTGCAAGGGATATTCCCCGGGCGCTGGCCGGCATCGGTCACGAAATCGACGTCGTCATGCCCGGCTACCAGTGCTTCGCCGAATCGACCGGCGCCGAACCGCGGCGCCCGCTCAAGGTCCGGTTTCGCCGGGAAACGCTTCAGGTTGAAGTCAGTCAATTGCGTGATGAGGACAGCGGCGTTTGCTGCTGGCTGCTCGATCATCCGCTGTTCGCTGTCGGCGGGGCGGGCCGGATCTATTGCAACGATCCGCCGGAGCGCCCGTTCGCTTCCGACGCGTCCAAGTTCGCGCTGTTCGGTGCCGCGGCCTGTCAATTGCTGGCCGAGGATCGGCTGGGAAAAGTCGATGTCATTCATCTGCACGACTGGCACGCTGCCTTCGCGGCCATGCTGATCCGCTTCGACCCACGTTATGCACTTCTCGGAGAAGCCCGGCTGGTGGTCACGATCCACAATCTGGCCATGCAAGGCATCCGGCCTTTCGCCCATGACGACTCTTCGCTGGACGCCTGGTTTCCAGGGCTGAATTTCAAGAGGAAGGCAATAGCCGATCCGCGATATCCGAACTGTTTCAATCCGCTGCGCGCGGCGATCAATCTCTGCGACAAAGTGCACGCGGTTTCGCCTGCATACGCCAGGGAAATCCGCAAGAGCAACCAGCTCGAGATCGGCTTTCATGGCGGCGAAGGACTCGAGCGCGACCTGCAGCGCGCCCATCGGGCAGGCAGGTTGAGCGGAATCCTCAATGGCTGCGAGTACGGCGAGCCCGACCTTGCCTTGCCTTCATCGGAAGAACTTGTGTTTGCCGCCAGGCAACAGGTTTTTCACTGGATTGGCGACGGCCCCCAGGTGGAAAGCGCCCATTTCATTGCCCTTGAGCGGCTCGCGCAATGGCGCGAACGACCGCCGGCGCACTGGATAACGTCGATTTCGCGGCTGACGCCACAGAAAACGGCGTTGTTCGAGGTGGCGATGGAAAACGGCAGGACTTGCCTGGAAAACATCTTCGCCGAACTGCCGCCGGATCACGTTTTGGTCTTGCTGGGCAGCGGTGACGCGCAGATTGAAGGCTTTTTCACCCGCTGCGCCTCCCGTTACAAAAATTTCCTGTTTCTCAAGGGCTATTCCGAGCCCTTGTCGCAGACTATTTACACAATTGGCAGCCTCTTTCTGATGCCGAGTTCCTTCGAGCCTTGCGGCATCGGCCAGATGCTGGCCATGCGCTCGGGCCAGCCTTGTCTGGCGCATCGCGTCGGCGGCCTGAAAGACACGATCGAAAACAATGTCGACGGTTTCACTTTTACCGGCCGCGACCAGGCCCATCAGGCCGCCGCCTTCGTCCGCAAATTCAGACAGGCGCTGTCGCTGAAGCGCCGCTCGCCGGGGCGCTGGGAAGACATCCGCCGGGCAGCCGCCGCCCGCAGATTCAGTTGGGAGGATTCGGCGCGAGAGTATTGCGAGCAGTTATATGGCGGCCTGACTGTAAAGTCTGAATTGCTGTAGGGGCGACGCATGCGTCGCCCGCCTCAGCTGCGGGCGAGGCATGCCTCGCCCCTACATGTTCTTCCGCTTTGCCGGGTTAGTTCGCTCAGCAACTCCCAGTCGATACTTTCGAATTCCGCCTCGCTCAACCGCCAACTCCAGTTGCCCGTGGTGGTGCCCGGCACATTGATACGGGCCCTTGAGGGCAGCGCAAGCAGATCCTGGGCGTTGACAATTGCGGTTCGCGCCTGCGATGACATGACCAGTTCGAGCAATCGCGTCACATTTTCTCCGATATCTTCGCTGTTGCTGATGTGATGAAACAGCCGCCGCTTCATTGCCTCGTCGCAATCCTCTTCCAGCCAGCCGCGTGCGGTATTGTTGTCATGCGTACCCAGATAGGCCACCGAGTTTTCGCGATGGTTCTGCGGCAGATAAGGATTGTCGGCGTGATCGTCGACGAAGGCGAACTGCATCACAAGCATCCCCGGCAGGCCGTAACGATCCCGCGCTTGCACGACATCCGGAGTGATCGTGCCCAGATCTTCCGCGACGACGGGGAATCGCGGGCAAGCCGATATCAGCGCGTCGAACAGTTCATGGGTCGGAACCTGGCACCAGTGCCCGTGCATGGCGTTTTCACAGGGAACCGGAACCTCCCAGCATTGCACCAGGCCCCGAAAATGGTCGATGCGAACGATATCGAAACGGTCGAACAGGGCGCCCATGCGCTCCACCCACCAGGCAAAACCTTGCCTTTGAAGTTCCTGCCAGTCATACAGGGGGTTGTTCCAGAGTTGCCCATCCGGGCTGAAATAATCCGGCGGAACGCCTGACACCGCCGTCGGCCGCTTGTCCTGATCAAGTTGATAGATTTCGCTGTTGGCCCAGACATCAGCGCTTTCGAGGTTCGAATAGATGGGCATGTCGCCGAAGATCAACAGGCCTCTTTCGTTGCAATAGCTCTTGAGCCGCTGCCATTGCCGGAAGAAAAAGTACTGCAGGATTTGCCAGCGCTCGATTTCCGTTGCCAGCCGCCGGCGCGCATCCGCGAGCGCGGCCGAGTCGCGGTCACGCAACTCGGCCGGCCAATCGGTCCAGGATTTGCCGGGGAATTCCGCCGTCAGCGCCATGAAAAGCGAGTAATCGTCCAGCCAATGCCGTTGTTGCCGACAAAACTCCTCGAATTCGGACAATCTTCCCCCGTAGGGGCGAGGCATGCCTCGCCCGCGTTTTAGGGGCATCTCCTCAATCCCTGCATGGCCAACGCCTTCCGCAAATCGGGCGCTGGCTAACTCTAGCGCCGCCATCTTGAATCGGGACACTTTTTCGTAGTCAATTTCCAGAGGAGGCAAGTCCTGGGGAGGGTTCAGTTCGGCTTCCGTCAGCAGTTCTTCTTCGGCGAGCGCGTTCAGGTCGATGAGCAGGGGATTCCCTGCGTAATTCGAGCTGCTGTCATAAGGCGACCCACCGGCCTGGGGATTTGGCGGATTGAGCGGCAGCACCTGCCAATAACGCTGTCCGGCCGCCTGCAATCGATCCGCGAACCGATAGGCGTTTTCGCCGAAATCGCCGATACCGAAGCGCGACGGCAACGAGAAAATCGGCAGCAGCGCGCCACTCGCCCTTGTTGCCGGCGGCATCAAAATAGACTCATTGTGCAATTCGTTCCTTGATGGATTTCATGGGAGTCCGCGCTGAACGGCTCCAGACTATTCCGCGCTCGTTTCGAACGCCGTCGCGGGTATCATGTCTTCAATACGTTTCAGCACCACCCCGGCGCGTTGTGCGAGTTCGGCATCCGAGGCGCTGCTGACGGGATGCTCGATTACCGCGAACGGGTACCCGGGCAGGCCGAGCACCCGCGCCATCAACTCCGCCGCGGAAATAAAGCGGGTCGTCATCACCGCGACCGCCGGCGTTTCTGCCATTTCGGCGCTGACCGCGTCATGCAGACTGCACGACGAACAACTGCCTCAGTCGCCCAGCCCGGTGATGGCCAGATTCCAGTTTCTGGCCTCATCGATGATGCCCTGTTCCGCCGGCGCGCTGTAATTGGACTTGGTGCGATGCACGACTTCCGCGACTTGGAACCGCTCCCGCAACAGCCGGTCAAGATGAGCGAAGAAGCCGGCGGTTCCTTCCTTGCCGTTGGAGATGAAGCCGACAGTCGCCCCCTCAAGCGAAGCCGGCCGCGGCGCCGGATTTCTGTCGGCGCTGCGGGTCTCGCTCGTCGGATCAAGCACGCGAATCGTCATCTCTGCCCCAGGAATGCAAGCACATCTTCAGCAAAAGTGGTGGGCCCCAAGCATGTCCAGACCACCGTGCAGATGGGACTGTAAATCAGTTCCGTAGATTGCGCCAACTTGGCCGGAATACAGCTTCTCCACGTTTCCCCAAAGAAATTCATTCATTGCTTTTGGCAATAATAGAAATTAATATGTTTCATTTTAGAAAAAAGCAACTAACAGGTTTCTTTGATGATGTCTTTTTTGAATCAGCTCAAAGCCCGCAGAATCGCGTTGGGACTTAAGCAGCACGACATGTTTTTGCGCATTGGCGTTTCGCGCCAGCAATACCAGCAACTGGAGTCCAGAGGCAATCCTCGGCTGAATACGCTCGAGCTTGTCGCAAAAGGGCTCAAGGGCCGACTGATGTTGATTCCCGAGGAAGACCTGGCCACGGTGCAAGCCGTTCTTGCGGGCTCGCGCCTGGCTGACGAGGGCGCCGAATATGCTTCGGCTGGTCAATCGAACGACCAGCAGCCGCTGTCCGACGACCCTTGGCGGGGCATGCTTGGGGATGACGAATGAAAGACGATAAGGGCAACACAGTTATTCTGCTCCGGCTACGTATTCACGATTGGCTGCTGGGCTATCTTGCGGGATTCGAAAACGGCCGGAACGTGTTGCACTTCGCTGACGAATACAGGAGAGACCCGAACCGTCCAACCTTCAGTCTTGTCACGCATCCGGAATTTGCACGTTCCGGAAAAACCATGGCGAAACCCTGGGCGCGGAATCAAAGACTCCACCCGACACTATCCAATCTGCTGCCGGAAGGAGATTTGAGAATACTTATCGCACAACGATTGAAAGTTCACGTTGATGACGAGTTTCGTCTGTTGGCGTATCTCGGCAGGGACTTGCCGGGCGCTTTGATTGTCGAGCCGGCTGACCCGGCGGACATTCCTCCTGGAATTTTGAATCGTCTCGGTTACGCAAAAGCGAAATGGTTCGATATGAGTGAGCGGGCAAATCAGTATTCGTTGGCAGGCGTCCAAATGAAATTTTCCATGGATGAGGAAAAAGACGGCCGCTTCAATTCGTACGGGGGCGACGAGTTGGGGGGCTGGATTGTTAAGACGCCATCCGTAAAGCACAGAAATGTTCCACTCAATGAATTCACGGCAATGAGTCTGGCGGCCTTGTCAGGAATAGACATTCCTGAATTCAAATTGATTGAAGTGAGCAAACTGAAAAATCTTCCACGGACCAGTCTCCCGGAAGAGAAATGGGCCTTTGCGATCAGGCGATTTGATCGAAGTGGCAACGAACGCATTCACATGGAGGATTTCGCGCAAGTCCTGGTGAAGTACCCTCATGAAAAATATGATTCTGCCAACTACGAGCAAATCGGCAGAATAATTTATGAGTATTCTGGTGATGGATTGGCCGACGCGCAGCAATTTGCCCGGCGACTGCTGGTAAACATCCTGCTGGCCAATGGGGATGCCCATCTCAAGAACTGGAGCCTGTACTACCCGGATCAGTTCACACCGAGATTGTCACCCTCATACGACATCGTGACGACCAAGGTCTATTTCGAAGATGAACAGAGATTCGCCTTGAATCTCGGTAAAACAAAAAATTGGTATAGCGTGGGGATGGTCAACTTCAAATACTGGGCGGAAAAGTCCGGAATTCCATGGCGCACGATCAAGCCGCACTTGGACGATACGATAGAAAAGGCGCGCGAACTGTGGCCGTATGCACTAGCTGACCTGCCTATGGACCCGGACCACCAGGCTGGTCTGAAAACACATTGGGCCAGATTGCAAAGCGAGTTTCGGATCCAGACAGCACACAAGGCAGGAGGGCACTCATGAATTTCGCAGAGTTTACAAAAGCGTTAGGGGTGTCCTTATTTGTCCTGGTGCTTACCCTTGCCGCCAGTTTCCCCATGGTTGCCGTATACGCATATCTCATAGAGCCAGGCCATCCGCCGGAGTTTTATAGTGAAGCGGCGAACTGGATCGCTCCCTGGTCTTCCTAAAGGAGCATCCATGACTGTCTTGAGTTGGGTTATCTATATTCCGCTGCAAATCGTTTTTATTCCGTTCGCGATCGTCGGTGTCGTTCTGGTTGCCTGCAAGCAACTGGTTATCAGTAAAAGGCTGGGCGTTCCCCAGTCCGCGATAGAAATTCTGAACGGCCGCTGGACCATGCACATTTTCGGCCTGCGGCCCGATAAGGCGAGCGCCGAACTGGCGGCCACATTACCGAACGATTCCCTGGCAGGGCTCTGGCTGGTCCTGTTTCCCATATGGGTGAAATACAAATTATCGGGAACGCGGTTCCTGTATCCGCGCGCGCCGGAACCGGGGTCAGAGAGCCTGCTTGATCTGATCTCGGCGCGAACCTTGTACTTTGACCGGATAATCGATCGGCAGATTGCACAGGTCGATCAGTTCGTGGTCATGGGCGCAGGCTACGATATGCGTGCGTACGGTGAATTCTACCGCAATGGCGTAGCATTCTTTGAAATCGACCAGACCGGTATGCAGCGGCACAAACGTGAATCGCTGATCAAGGCAGGCATTTCCAGCGAGCATGTCAGATTTGTGGAGGTTGATTTCAGCAAGGAGAACGCGTTCACGAAATTGCTCGAGGCAGGCTACGACCCGGGCAGGAAAACCCTCTTTCTCTGGGAAGGGGTTACTCTTTACCTGTCCGAGGCCGATGTCCGCAAAAACATGCGGGATGTCCGCGGCAATGCGCCGGCGGGTAGCGTTTTGCTCGCGGATATATACGCTGATCGCATTATCGAGCGCTTTCGGCGCGGCGCCACGGGCAAGGCGCTTGAATACGCCGAGGAAGGAGTCGAATTCAGCCTCGACTTCGCGAGTGATCATGAAGAGAAGTTATCCGCGTTTGTCGAAAGCGAATCGATGACAACAGGCGAGACTTTCTTCCTTGGGAGCAAAAATGTAAAAGGTCCCTTTGTGGCGGTTGTGGAAATGCGGATCGATTGAAATGACATATTCCAGCAGTTCGAAAATCCGGGCGCCGGCAATCTTGCTGGCGGTCGTGGGAACAATGGCGGGTGTTGCCTCAGCACTTGGAACGGAGCAGGCGGGCGCCAGGGGCGATGTGGACGATGCGAGAATCGTTGCATCTCCGGAAGTCGAACCCGGGAGTTGGCTGACTTACGGCCAGACATACAAGGAACAGCGTTTCTCCCAACTGACACAGATCACTCCGGACAACATAAACGACCTTGGCCTGGCCTGGACCCGTACGATCGGTGACTACAACATGCGCATGCAAGGCACGCCGCTGGTGGTGGACGGCATAATGTACGTCACCAACGGCTGGAGCGTTGTGTATGCGCTCGACGCGGCCAATGGCGATGAGATCTGGCGCTACGACCCGGAAGTGGATCGCAGCTATGCGCGTCTGGCCTGTTGCGGTCCCGCCCATAATCGGGGCGTCGCAGTTTACGAGGGGAAGGTCTATGTGGGGACGTTCGACGGCCGCTTGCTGGCCATCGACGCAAGCACCGGCGAAGAAGTCTGGGACGTGGATACCTGGATTCCGGCAGGTTTGGGCCGTTTCAATATCACCGGTGCGCCAAGGGCCGCCGCCGGAAAAGTCTATATCGGCCAGGGCAGTGGCGAGTCCGGCCATCGCCGCGGTTATGTCACCGCCTACGATGCGGAAACCGGCGCGGTCGAATGGCGCTTTTTCCTCGTACCCGGCGACCCGAGCCAGCCTTTCGAGCATCCGGAAATGGAACTTGCCGCACAGACCTGGGGTGGTGAATGGTGGAAGTACGGCGGCGGGGGCACGGCGTGGAATTCGCTGGTGTACGACGAGGAATTCAACAGTCTCTACATCGGGGTGGGGAACGGCGCTCCCTGGCCGCGGGAAATACGTTCCCCGGGCGGCGGAGACGATCTGTTTCTGTCCACCATCGTTTCCGTCGATGTGGATTCCGGCCGCATGAACTGGTACTACCAGACCACGCCGGGCGACAACTGGGATTTCAGTTCCGCCATGGACATGGCGCTCGGAGAGATCGAACTCGGCGGCGAGTTGCGCAAGGTTTTGCTGCAAGCGCCCAAGAACGGGTTTTTCTACGTAATCGATCGGGAAGACGGGGAGTTGCTACGCGCCCATGCCTACACCGAAGGCATCACCTGGGCCACCCATGTCGATATGGAAACCGGCCGGCCCGTCGAAAATCCGGACGTGGTCTACGAAGTGAATCCGCAATGGATTCTTCCGGCTAATTCCGGCGCGCACAACTGGGAACCCCAGTCCTGGGACAACGACCAGGGGCTGATGTATTTCTACTATCACGACATCGCCAATTTCTATTCGCTTGACGAAACATTCGTGGAAACCGGGGTTTACGAAATTCGCGAACGCGGACTGAGCCTCGGCTGGGGCGAAGGCGAATACCGCCGCCGCCTGATCGAGCAGGCGGAACCGAGACCGGAGTCCCGGGCATTTGTCGGGGCCTTCGATCCGATCACTGGGCAATACAAATGGCGTCAGCCGTTGCAGGAGATTTATAACGGCGGCGTGCTCGCGACCCGCTCGGGACTGCTGTTTCAAGGCGAGGGCACGGGAGAATTCGTGGTTCGCGAGACCGACAACGGCGAACCGGTCTGGCGATTCCAGGCGCCCGGCACTTTTCGCTCCACTTCAGTAATGAGCTACCAGATCGGCGACACACAATATGTGGCTTCAATGATGAACGGCGACCGGGCGATCGATCTCGGTGGCGCTGTCGTGGTTTTCAAACTGGGAGGCGAGGCCAGCTTGCCGATCGCGGAAATCGTGCAGTCGCAAGTTCCCGAACAATCCGATGACGAATATGGCGCGGAAGCCGTCTCCCTGGGCGATGATCTGTATCACGCGCAATGCGCGAGTTGCCACGGCGGCATCGGCATTCCTTCCGAAGTCGCGATCGTCGCGCCCGACCTGCGGTTGATGACAAGGGACACCCATGCTGAATTCGAAAGCATCGTGCTCGAGGGTTCGCGTGCCGAACAGGGCATGCCGGATTTTGCGGACGCCTTGACCGCGGAGCAATTGGAATCCGTCAGGGCGTTCGTCGTGACGCAGGCGCGGCTGCTGCGGCAGTGGCAGTTGGATCGCCAGGCCGCGAATTAGCTACCGAATCTCATCGGCTCCAGCTTGGCAGCCAGGTGTCGTCTTCAATTCCGGCCGCTTCCTGCTTGCGCGCCCCGCTGAGCATCAGGGGCATCGCGTAGTTGGCCTCGTGACAGGCGTACTCGAACAAATCCGCGTCGGTGAGTTGCATCTCAACGACTGCGGTAAACCTGTCTTCATACATCTCCGGGTCGTCTACCGTATATTCGTATTCCAACCGGTTTTCGTCCAGGCGCGTGAATCGTTCGGTAAGAATCATGTTTTCGCCGGTACCGCTGAATCGGCTCAGATGGGTGAAGTTGCTGGTTGTAACGACAAAGGTGTCCCCGTCCCATTCGCCGCGCGAGTCACCCTTCCACAAGCGCATATTGTCGGGCAGGGCTTCGCCGCCATTGGTTGGAATGATGCGGTGGTCATTGACCATCTCGGTCTGGATGACGATGTAGTCCTCGGTCTGTACCAGGGTAATGAAGTTATTGTAGGCGCCCGAGCGCATGGGCGGTCCGGCATTGAAACCGAGTATGCAGCGGTCAAACAGATTGCGGTCTTCCGGGCCATGTGGCGAACGCGCTTGCAGGGCGCGAAAATGCGCAGCCGTTTCCCTTCCGCGTTCGGTCATGGCCGGCATGCGGCCGTCGGGCGGGTAAATCAGTTGGGAAGTCCGCATGGTGGTGGTCATGGTCGTTCCCTGATCCAGATAGAACGAGTTGTAGCCTGCGTCGAGGTCGCCCTGGTCATGCTCGCCGTCAAATTCCTGTGCTTCCCGGGCGGCCCTGGCGTCGCGCACGGCCGCCTCATATTCAGCGACTTCTTCCGCTGAAAGAAATTCCCGGTCGGCGAACGCGGCCGGGCGCTGAAAAGGCGTCACGGTGCGGAAATCCAGTTGCCCTGCAGGATGGGTTTGCCCCAGGGTTTCATCGGGACATCGGCGAATCCGACCTGGCAAAGCAGCGCTGCGCCGAGGCCGGTTACTAGTTTCGCAAGACTGTTCATGTTTCGTACCTGCTGAATTGATCGGGGCTTCCGTAAGTCGTTACAGGTCCGGCGCGGCCGGTTCCGGATCGGATCGCACAGTTCCATCGAGGTCCCTGGGCCCGTCATAGCCCCTGCGCAGATGGTCGTACAAAAGATCCTCGGCGAATTCGACGCACTTGTATTCGAGAATTCTGGCATTGGACTCAAGCCGCCGGTACAGCGGCAGGCTGATAGTCCAGGGGCGGCTGAATACTTCCGGGTCGGTAATCGTGGCCTCGTATTGAATGTGGTTTTCGCCGACCGGCGTATAGCGTTCCTCCACGTGCAGCGAGCCACTGTGATAGTTGCCGGAAGCGTCGAACCAGGTCTCGGCCATTTGCGAAGTCACGTCAACGACCAGGGTGTCGCCCTCCCAATGCCCAAGTGAATAGCCCATCCACGAAGGCAGCGGCGCTTCCGTGCCGGGCCGGTCCATGTGGATGACCCGGCTGTTGCCGCCGAATTCGTAAGCAATGAAAATCTTGCTGTCGGATTGCAGGATCTGCAACGGAAAGGGCATATAGGTCAGGCGGGGAATGCCGGGGATGTAGCATTTCGCCGCCGGGTCGAGGTTGGTCCAGTCCGCGCGGTTCGCATCCCTTTGCGGCAGAGCTTCGGGCAAATAGGGAATTTCACCGCCTTCGACCACGCTCATTCCCGCCGGAATGCCGCCGAAGGCGCCAAGTACGCCGGTTACGGGAGTCTTGCCGGCGGTGTGGCCTTCAAGATTCCAGCCGGGAGCGCCAAGCGCCTGCCAGATTCCATTCAGGTTTGGCGTCGCCGCCCCCTGAGTATCCGGCGGTGCGCCAACCTGGGCCGGTTCATTGGTTTCCGGGGTTTGCGGCGAGCACGCCGCCAGGGCGGCTGCAATGACCGCTATTACAATCAACTGTCTGGTGTTTGCGACTGGACTCATGTTCACTGTCTTTCTTCAGGCGGGGCGCCCACACCGGAAGATCCCATGAAAATACTGCGCCCGTCAGCGAAGGTAATGTCGCGTCCGCTGCCTCGGCATTTCGGTGTGCAATCCGGATCCTTGCTGGCGTATCCGCGCACGCGAATCTCGGTGCCCGGCAACAGGATGGTCCGCGTCAATCCCGCACGCAACAGCGTATTGGGCGTGCCGCCTTCCAGCATCCATTGTTGTATCGTTCCGTCTTCCAGCTCCGCGTCCATATGCAACCAGGTGTGAGGGTTCACCCATTCCATGCCCGTGATAACACCGCGAAGCTGAATCGGCTTGTCGATATCGAACTCGGAAGAAAATGCGTGGTGACCGACCGCCGAACTCTGCAGCAGCGCCGCGGCAAGAGTTACCAGTCCAATAGAAAGACTCAATCTCATGTCGCCTCCCCACCGTGTTGCGTTCGCGAAGCAACTTTCGTAATTCAGTCCCGGCATTTTGTCCCAGGCTAACACTCATTGGCAACCAGGAGCGGATAGACCTCGCCGTATGCAACTATAAGAATCTGCTGTACTTCCCGGGTGAATTCCTGAGCGTGTATCGTCAGTATTGCCGTCCATTGCGTTTCGATATCGGACACTACCTGGGCCAGTTCGGCGCTATCGGCGGCAGTGAACGCCACCCGGTAGGCAGGAAGCAGACTTGTGAGACTTTCCCGGCGCCTCTCCAGGCTATCTTTTTGTTCTTCCGGTATCAGATCGTAGTAAGCGCTGATGACACGAGCCGGATTATCTGCATCGACCAGGGATTCGATGCGGCCGACGAGATGTCCTTCGATACTGAGCAGTATCGGCTCCGGCTCGGCCGCTGCCGAATGATCCGGCGATAATCCGATGACGCAGAGGGCGCTGCAAGCCAGTAGACGGCGCATCGATCTGAAGCGCAAATCAATCAAGGCATTCGCCCATTCGCTAGTCCGACTCGGGCCCGCAATCGATGCAGGCGCCGATCGGAAAGGTGACCGCTTGACTCTTCAGGCCGAGCCAGGGGGGTATGATTGCGCCGAATCCTCCGGCCGGTCCGCCGGCCGCGAGCACCAGCAGATGATCGGGTGAAGGCAGGGCGCAATATTCGGTATCGCTCTTGCCGCGAACGACCGCGCCCTTGCCGACCTTCGCCCATTCGCCACGCTTGATGCGCGCTTTCCGGTAAATGAACTCGGCAATGTCCGATTTGTTCCATCCGGCCGACCGCAAATGATCGCGATGCTGTTTCGGCACGACGATCACATAGTTGCCCGACCAGATCGAGTAATTGCGCATATTGGCCCGCATCTCGGCGGCGTAGGTTTCGAGAATCTCTTCGGGTTCCGTGGTCCACTCGTTCATGATCTGCCGCGGCGCTCCGGCGGCGAAAACCGTTACCGCGGACGCGTCCGCCGGGATTCCCCGCAGTTCGGCAATGGACGACCAGTCTGAGTCTTCCTCATCTTCCGCCAGGCAGTAGCTGATCTTGCCGGGATGACCCAGGGTCGAGCGATCGATCGCACCGGGACTGACATCGAGAATATTGATCAGCGCCAAGCGGATTGCGCGACCGATAACCGCAGTCGCCCGGTCGCCGCTGCCAAGCGCGTTGAAGCTGCTTTCAGCGCCGATTTCCAGCCGAATCGGGCCATTGATGATGACCAGGACCGCGCAGCCGCCGGTGCTCGCGGTCGCGCCATGCAGCAGGAACTCCTCTTGCAACATCGCCGACCAGGCAGTGACTACGGCGGGGAAATGGCTCGGCAGGCAGCCTGCCATGACGGCATTGATCGCCAACTTCTCGGCGGTGACCGCACGTTCCCTGACAGGCTCGACGCCGATCAGTTCGTCGGCGGGCAGATTCACCCATTCGAGGCAGGCTCCCACCGCTTCGGGCGTCGGCGGTACGACGGGAAACCCATCCGTCCAGCCGCGGCTGTGGAAGAACTCCTGCGCGTCTTCGAAATTCTCCAGATCGTAACCGGCGGAATACAGGTTCATGGCAAACTGATCCGAAATGATTCGTTGGTCAATGGCGTCTATTGTCCTGGGAGTGCCACGGGTTTAGCAATTTAAGGTTGTCGAAATGAGTAAAATCCTTTTCGTTCCTTGTAACCAGGATCATCTTGTGACGAATCGCCAAAGCTGCGATTTGAGCGTCGGCGGCGGCCGGAGTACGGCCTTGCCGGTCGACGTCTCCCATCAGTTGTCCCCAAATTACTGCCGCGGAGCTGTCGAATACAAGGATTCTTCCTTCAAATTGCCGCGATAGATCTTGTGCAATCCACCGTTCGAGTTGAGTTCGGCGGCTGGATTCTTCCAGTTTCCGCATACCGCGAACCAACTCGCCAAGTGTCAGAACCGACAGGAACAGGTCGCCTGGGGCTCGTGATTCGATCCACTCGATTACCGAATGGTTCGGTCTGGGCCTCGTGGTCTCGCTGAGGACATTCGTATCGAGCAGCCAGGTCATTAGTCGAAGTCGGCCACGCGGCCGGATGACCGGTCTCGTTCGAATTCCAGCGCCATATCGGCCAAGGGAGAACTGCGAAGAAATTCGACCAGCTCCTTGCCTGTTCGCGCCTTGGGAGCCGCCAGCATCGACCGTAAGCGTTGACGAACCAGATTGGCGTTTTCACCGCCGGAGCGAAGAACACCGGCAATAGCCTTGATCAAGCCGGCATCGCTGGCCGGAACCGTGACTTCTACACGTTTTCCTCCCGAGGCGCGTGCCGCCTTGCGATGGCGGGCAACGCGGTTAAGAGCCCGGGATTTCGAAATCGACTTCGTCATTCGCCCAATTCTCGGAAACGTTTCCGGAAACGTAAGATGGAACAGGTCCACTGTCAAGCAAATTGTGGCCGGAATCTGCTTCGGCGCATCGAACCGTTTGGACCCGGCGGGTCCAGAAACTGTTGAATGTAGCCGTTCAACCGCGACTGTGGAAAAATTCCTGTGTGTCTTCGAAATTCTCCAGATCGTAACCGGCGGAATTCAGGTTCATCGCCATCGGTTTCTTCGATCCGCCATCACACCTTCCCGACTCGCCAGCATAGGTGTCGGACCAGTATAATCCCGGATTGGAGCCTCGGTGCCCGGCCCGCGGCGTTGAACGTTGAGAATGAGATCGTAAATCATGGACATCTCAATCACCTACTGCGTACGGTGAGACTATAGACCCAAGGCTGTCAGTCTGGCGGCCAAATTGACCGACCGATTCGGTGTTTCGGCCCGCTTCATCGAAAGCGGTGGAGGTAGGTTCGACGTACACGTCAATGGGCGTCTGGCGTATTCGAAGCACGAGACGGGAGAGTTTCCCGACGAAGTCCGTCTGGTCTCCGAGATCTCCGCGAACTTCACTTGAATGCAATCTGGATCTACCACTCGAATCTGAGTGACAGAGACAGCGAATGGGTGCGTAAATCGGTGCGGGTTTCATTTATCTTGATGAAAATTTCCCTGGGTTTACCGTTCTCCCGGAAGCGCACGACCTTCATTTCGCCAATATTGGTGTGAATTTCGCCGGCGTCGGTGTAGCGGTAGCTCAAATCCAGTTCCATGTTCTTCGAGACCGGAATCGCAATGCCCGCCGTCATCATCGAGGTGAAATTCCCGTCGCTGCCCGGCGGCAGCGCTGTGTACGGGATTTCGCCTGCGGCGCCCCGGCGCAGCCTGCCGTCCGGATTCGGCGTGTCGGGAAAATTTTGCACGTAATCGCTAAGCCGATATTTAGTGACTCCCACTCCAATGCCGAGGAACGGTCGTATCGAACGGCCGGCCGCGTATTCCCATTCAGAAAAATCGCGAAATGCCGCAAGTAGCACTTGCCGGGTGTCCAACATTGCCTCCGATGGCTGATACGGCCCCGCGGTTGAATAATTTGTGTTGCCTGAATACTCACGTTCTCGAGTCAAGCCATATTCGAGTTGCAGTCGAATCGAGGTTCGCAAACGGATGCCGGCCGCGAATAGCGCCTGCGAACCTTCCGAGAGCATCCCGTCGTCGAACTTGTCCTCGCCTCCGTAAAGCGGGTAATGGCCCCCGTCCGCGCCATTGATGAAACGCGCGTTCTCCGGGCTTATCGCGGCCGTGCCGACACTCAAGTAAGGTTTGTAAGGAGTGGAATCAACGCGGTCGCGTTTGCCAGATTCTGCCGCCGCAACGGCGAGTGGATAGAGCAGCAGCAGCGCCAGGAGCCGCGCCGCCGCCAACAGTGGCCGCGGAGCGATCATTCGTTTTCTCGTGGCGGCCCGCTTTGGTTCAGGGCAAAGCATAGACGACCAGGGACGGACCTTCGCGGGTGAGTCCGCTGAACCGGGAAATGTCGCCCGAAGTCTGTATGGCGTGACCGATCAGGGCTTGCGCATGCAAGCCCGGCTGGCCGACCACGAGGGCGATATGCTGTTTCCCGTCCACGCTGTAACTGATCGGAAAAGAAGCGGCGATATCGTCGAGTTCGGTGCTCCAGAGAACTTCGCCGTCGGCCTGGTCGAAGGCCTTGAACGACTGGTCGACGGCGCCGCCGAAAACCAGGCCGCCGCCGGTTGCGAGTACCGCCGTGGAGGGTGGCATGAACTCGCGGAAACTCCAGGCCAGCTCGCGGGTTTCGAGATTTATCGCCTGCAAGCGACCGACATTGCCGTCGCTGTCGGGGGGCGCTATCCCCGAAATGGCGGCGCCGGTGCTGAGTAACTGGGAATCCCCTCCGGTCGGCCCGCCCATCATGCAGGTCTCGGCCAGCGGCAGGAAGAGCATGTTGCTCTCCGGATTCACCGCCGCCGCGATCCAGTTGCGGCCGCCGATGGGCTGCGGGCAGATCAGCACGGCGTTCTCGGCATTCGGCCGTGCGTTCGGGTTCATGGTTTTTACGCCGGTTTGCGGGTCGATCGAGGCGACCAGGTTCTGCAGCCCCAGGTCGATGGAAAACAGGTAGTCACCGGTGGCTGCGTCAAGCGCGTCGTAGAGTGCCATTTTGCCCGCGGTAATTACCGCTTTGCGGGGCGAGCCGTCCACATCGACTTCGATGATTTGCCGCTCGAATGACCAGTCCAGATCCCACTGATCATTCGCCACGTGCTGGAAATGCCATGCCAGCTCGCCGGTCCGCGGCCGCAGGGCAATCGTCGAATTGGTGTACAGCGCGTCGTTGCTGACGCCTTGCATGTCCACCGGATCGAGCAACGGCGCGGTGTGGTAGGTGGGCGCCGGGCCGAAATAGACCAGATCGAGTTCCGGATCGTAGCTGCCGGTGACCCAGACCGAGCCTCCCTGGCGCTCCGAAAGGGCGATGTCGTTCCAGGTGTGTCCGCCGGGATCGTCCGGCCCGGCCACCGTTTGAAACCGCCAAAGTTCTTCGCCGCTGCCGGCGTCGATGCCGATGATGAATCCTCCTTCGGGGACCATCGTCGCGGTAACGCCTTGAACGATGACGCCGTCGGCGAGCAATGGCGCGGCGCGCAGTGAGTAGCGGTTGGGTCTGTCCGCGGTAACCGCGATGGCGTGCTCCCAGACCGGTTCGCCGGTGCGGAAGTCCAGCGCGAGCAGGCGCAAGTCGAGCGTGGGCACAATGAGGCTGGTCCCGTAAATCGCGATGCCGAACTTGCCGTTGAGTCCGGCAGTCGCGTCGGCGCCGGTTTCGTGCTCGTAGCGCCAGAGTTCCTCGCCGCTGCGCGCATCGAGCGCCAGCACCGCATCGTTGGTGTCGGCCAGAAACATTACGCCGTCATGCACCAGCGGCGTCGCCATGCTCGAGCCCTGCCCGAGCGGTATGCGCCAGGCCTCGGCCAGTTGATCGACGTTTTCGGTGTCGATCTGGTCAAGCGGGCTGAAGCCGTGGCTGTCGTAGGTCTTGCGCCAGATGAGCCAGTCGCCGGCGCTCGGGTTCGCCAGCATCTCCGCGGTAACAGGCCTCAAGTCCGCGAGCAACTCCGGGTTTCCGCCGTCCGATTGCGCCAGTGCGGGCGCCGTGACGATCCATGCGAAAGCAGTTGCCGCGTGAATCCAATGTCTCTGAAACATTACTTTTCCTCTTGAATTGATGGTTCCGGGCCGGAAACTGCGCCTTGCGGCCGCCCGGTTTCAGCGTCTTTGGCTCATCCTTTCCCAGAATTCGTCCAGTCTTCCTTCGTACTCCAGCCCGCGATAGAAAGGATAGGAATCGCAGTCGTACTCCAGGATGGTAGTGTCCGGGGTTCTGCGCCATTGCCGGTAGCGAGTGATGGGGCGGCGGTAGTTTTCCGGATCGTGCAAGGTCAGCAGGCTGCGCAGGTTGCTGCCGTCTTCGCTCATGGATATGCGTTCGACCACTCGCGCGTTTGCCGAAATCGGCTGTCCCGCCTGATCGACAAAGGCCGGTTTCAGCAGCGAGGACTCCACCACCAGGGTGCTGCCTTCCCAATGACCGATGGAATAGCCCATGGCAGTCGCGGGCAGGTCTGCGGGAAAATCGCGGCCGTCGAGAAAGATCCGCCGCACTTCACGAAAACTCTCATAGAGGATGGTTACCTGCTTCTCGTCCTGCAGGATCTCCAGTGGATAAGGCCAGCCGGAAATCCGCACCAGGGCCGGTGAAACGCAACGCAGCGCGGGATCGTCGAGATAGTGGTAGTCGTCGACCAATGCCTGCGCCGAATCGGTGAAGTCGAGATGCACTTTTTCCATGCCGGCGGAAATTCGCGACCAGATTCCGCTGAAATCAACCGGCGCCGGCGGCAATACTCCATCCGGAATCCGGGGTTCGGCTCGCCAGGTTCCCGTTGAACCGTCGTGCGGGGCTATCAGGGTTCCCGAAATGACATCGCCTTCGATCGTGCCGCTCAGCGTCCTGCTCAGCAGCCTGCCGCCGGCGTTGCGATAGTCGACTTCCATGTCGAGGCGATTTCCTTCCAGCGTGTACTCGACCGGACCGCCGTCCACATAGATCTTCAGTTCTTCCTGCTCGCGCGCGAAGGTAATGATGCCCAGCCGCTCGGTCTGGTGATTCAGGGTCAGCATCCAGTCGCCTTCGACCTGGGCCCGTGACGTACCGGCCAGAGAAAGCAGGACGATGAGCGCGAAAATTCTCACCGGGCTGAAACTATTCCGATTCGGCCTGGCTCTGCGCCAACCGCGCGCTGCGTTCCGCCAGCATCCGCTCGTAGTCTTCCTGGCCCAGGTAGGTCACATCGACCCAGTTGTGGGCCATCTCGTCCACGGTGCGGTCGCCCCAGCCGACCCATTGGGTCGGATCCGGGTTGTACGGATTGTTTTCCGTATTGTCGTGCCAGGCCGTGGTGATGATCATCGTGCCCTTGGGCACCAGCGGCGCGGCGTCTTCGCCGAACACGTAGTTGATCTGCCAGTTCCACTGGAAATTGTCGACGAAGGCCAGCATTTCCCGGTCGCCGTCTGGGTAAATCGCTTCCATCGACATGGCCTTGCCGCGCATATGCATGTGGGGCTGGAAATTTTCCAGCCGCGCCGGCGCCGCCAACACGAACGTTCCCTGGGTGACGGCGATTTCATTGGGCGGGATATCGAGGCTGCGTGGCCCCCTTGCGTCGAGCATGCTCAGGATGGTGCGATGCCTTGGCGGTTCTTCGTGGAACCAGACGCCGATTTCAACCTGCGCGTTGGGTACGCGCTCGCCCATGGCGTGCAAGTGCACTTCCCACAGGATCTGCGAATCAGGCAGCATCAGTTTGCCGGAGTCGGGGCGGAAAATCTGGCCGGCCTTGCCCACTGCCCATTCCATGAACAGGCGGGGGCCGAGAGGGATGTCCGCATCCTCGGGCAGGCCGACCATTTCCGTTTCTTCCTGCAACAGGAAGGCCAGGGCGTGATGCACCACGCGACGTGTTTGCGCGTCCTTCGGGCGAATCTCGATTGCCTTGACCCACTTCTCCTCGGTCAGCCCGGTTGGAACGAGCGGCCGGAACCACTTGTCCTGTGTGACCGCCGGCAAGTCGAAAGGCTCGGACTCAACAACCAGGTCCGGCGGCGCTTCCATCCGTTCCTGCAGGCGCCAGACCAGGGCTTCGTCGAATTCCAGCGGGGCGGGCGCCTGGCTCATGTCGCCCTGCGGGGCGCCCTGGTCAACCCAGGTCAGAATCGTCTCGCGCTCTTGTGGAGTCAGGCCGCGTTCGTTGATGAAATCCTGGATGCCGACGTCCGGGTTGACATGCCAGGGCGGCATGACCCGATTTTCGACGCGGTAGCGGATCAGTGGCGCGAATGCGCTTGCCTGCTTGTAGGTCAGCAAGGGCATGGGCGCGATCGAGTCGGGGCGATGACATTCCTGACACTTGGCCTGAAAGATCGGCATGACGTCTTCGGCCCAGGAAACTTCCTCCTGGGCGTGGGCAAGCGTCGGCAAAGCCAGTACGGCGCAGGCCGCCAGCGATTGCCATTCGATTTTCTGTATCTTGCTCATTCGATTTTCTCCAGGAGACCGCCGGTCTCGATCGGCGATACCGACTCTATTCACTCACGTTCACTTGTATGAAACCGTTTGTCCAGCAGCATTGGGCGTGGCCGGCGGTTGCCGGGCCGGTGAACTCCGTCACGCGGGCGCGCAGCAGGTATTCGCCCGGCGAGGCAAAAGTGACCTCCGTAGCTGCCGTGCCGCCTTCACCAGGCACCCGTGCGCTGTCCTCGCTGAACGCCACCGCGCCCGGTCCCTGCTGTTTGAACCAGGCGACCGTAACCGGAGGAGGTCCGTCCCCGCCGCCGAAAAACTGGGCGAAAAGGGGATTCACTTCCCCTACGTCCTCGACCCAGGCGGTCAATTCAAGCGGCGCCCCGACCTGGGCCTCGAAGGGCCCGGCAGTCGTTCCCGCGGGACCATGGCTCCAGTCCGCGTCTTCGGCAAACTTGATTCGCGGTGGGAAATTGCCGTTGGCGTCGCCGGCGATGGCGTCGATGATGTAGTCCGTATGCAGATTGGCCCGGATATCGAAAGTCCGGCCCTGATTTCGCAGGCGCCAGACGACCGGCTCGTCATGGCCGTCGGGAACTTTCACGATGAACACTCCCCATTGGCGGTCGACTTCGAACCGGGTCGGCTGGCCCTGATCGGCATTGCCGTCCGGGGCGCCGGTGATCTGATTCGAATCGCCGATGGGAATTTCAAGCACTTCTTCGGTATTGCGGTTGTAGTAACCGAACGACAGGGCGATCAGGCCGTCGTCGTCCTGGTACCAGCCTTCGTAAGCCGGCGTAACCGTCTGCCCCGAACTGATTCCGATGTCCTTGCCCAGCGGCAGTGACTCGATGGGTAGCGGTACGCCCTGGGCGGACGCCATGCCCGCCGCCGCGAGCAAACCGATTCCGAACAGGATTCTTGCGGGAATGAAAACAGGGTCAGGCACAATTCCTCCGTATACGGTCTTCAACATGCTTCAGTTTCCGGCGCTCAGGGTAAAAACCGTTCCGTCCTCAAGCGTCATTTTGCTGATCCACAACTTGCGGGAATTTTCCAGCCCGAGAAAGCCCTCGAGCGCCACCTTTTCACCGACCCTGACGGTACCCCTCTGCCAGCCGGCCCGGAGCACGGTGCTGATGGCGTGGCTCTGGGCGTCCCAGATCTCCTCCTCTCCGGTTTCGTTCGTAACCGCGACGAAGATGCGGGTATGGGGATTGACGTAATGCACCTCGACGACTTCGCCCTTCCTGGTCCCGAAATGTTCGTAGGAAAACTCCGCGGCGAAACTGTGATGGGCCATGGCCGGGCCGGCGGGTAAAATGAGGCCGAACAGAATCAGGCCATGAACAACAGTCTTCATGCGTTAGGATCGGTACCGGTTCGATTGGTCTTCATACTAGCCCCCGCAAGCCCGGTCAAGCAAACAAGTCTACCATTGGCGACTGTTTCTCGGGTAAGGGATAGATCCTGCGACTACGCGCAGGATGACGAACTCTCTTCTGGTCATTCTGCGTGGAGCGAAGCGGAGTCGCAGAATCTGTCGGGCTTGGATAGATCGGCTCTTTTTGGTATCAATGGCTTCCACGCGCATTCCGCTCCCGCCGGATCGTGTTTACCAGGGAATTATCCAATGACCGGAAAATCGTTGCTCTACCCATCGCGCGCCACCCGGTCGATCCGGTTGTTGGCAGTCTTGTGCCTGGGATCGACCTTGCTCCCGCTCCAGGCGGCCGAAGAATTCACGCCGGTTACGGACGAAATGTTGCAAAGCCCCGCGGACGGTGACTGGCTGATGTTCCGCCGCACGCTGAACGCCTGGGGATTCAGTCCGCTCGATGAAATCAGCCGCGAAAATGTCGCGGACCTGCGTATGGTCTGGACCCGGAATCTCGACATGGGTACCGGGGAGATTACGCCGCTCGCTTATGGCGGTGTGCTTTATGTTCCCCAGACGCGCGATGTAATACAGGCGCTGGACGCAGCCAGCGGCGACCTGTTGTGGGAAAATCGCCGCCGCATCCCGGAAGGACTGTACGAGCAGGTGGGAGGCAATGCGGCCAACAACCGCAACCTGGCGATCTACGACCGCTACATCATCAATACCAGTGACGACAATCACATATTCGCGCTGGATGCCGTAAGCGGGGAGATGGTCTGGGAAACGCAGATTCTCGACTACCTGGAGAATGCCGCGACGCACTCCGCAGGACCCATAATCGCCGGCGGCAAGGCGATCTCCGGCCGCAGTTGCCGCCCATGGGGCGGCCCCGAGGCCTGCATCATCACCGCACACGACGCCCTGACCGGAGAGGAAGCATGGCGAATGCGCCTGATTCCGGCTCCCGGCGAACCCGGCGACGAAACCTGGGGCGACTTGCCTTACGAGCAGCGCCAGCATGTCGGTTCCTGGATGGTGCCAAGTTACGACCCTGAACTGGATCTCATCTTTCTCGGCACATCGGTCACGTCTCCCGCGCCCAAATTCTTCCTGGGCGATCCGGATCTGCGATACCTCTATCACAACTCGACCCTGGCGCTTGAAGCCGATACCGGCGATATCCGCTGGCACTACCAGCACCTGAACGACCATTGGGACCTTGACCATCCCTTCGAGCGCCTGCTGGTGGAAACTGCCGTGGCGCCGGACCCGGAAGCCGTGCAATGGATCAATCCGAATCTGCAGGCCGGGGAAACCCGCAAGGTCATCACCGGAATCCCGGGCAAGACCGGCGTGGTCTATACACTCGACCGCGAGACCGGGGAGTTTCTGTGGGCGACATCGACAGTCGAACAGAACGTGATCGTCGACATCGACGGCGCCACCGGTGCGGTGACGGAGAATCCCGAAGTGATATTCAGGGAAACCGAACAGATCGTTTTTGTCTGTCCGAGCATCATGGGCGGCAAGGACTGGGAGGCAGGGGCGTACAGTCCGCTGACCAATACCATGTACTACCCGCTGACGAATTCCTGCGCCAACATGATGGCCACCGCGGATGTTTTCAGCGATTCGGCCAATGAAGTCGTCTCCGGCGATGGCGTTCCGCAGCAACTGGAAATCTACTCCATCGCCTATCGGCATCAGATCGCCCCCGGAACCGATAACGTCGGCACGGTGCGGGCAATATCGGCGGAAACCGGCGCCACGAGCTGGCTGCATGAGCAGCGGGCCGGCGTTATGTCCCTGGTCGCCACCGGCGGCGGCCTGGTTTTCGGCGGCGACACCAACGGCCGTTTCCACGCATTCGATCACGAAACCGGCGAGGTGCTTTGGGAAATCAATCTCGGTTCGCCGGTGTCGGGCTATCCGATTTCCTTTGCCGTCGACGGCAAGCAATACATCGCCGTGAATACGGGCAGTTCCCAGACCAATCTGGCGCGCGAACTGCGTCCGAGCCGGGGCTCGAATCTGTTCGTTTTCGCCTTACCGGACTAGCCCGGGAAATCTTGTTGCCAATTCAGCGGGGATTGGCCATATAATCGAAGCCCAAGCCCCACACGGGAGGCAACTCATGCATACACGATTCGCCGGCAGGGAAACGCTTTTCACCACCCTCGCGACCGCTTTGATTTTCGGAGCGGGCCTGATTCTCGCACCGGTGCTGGCCCACCATGCCAGCGGACCGTTTTACGATCCTGAAAACCGGGTGGAGATTCAGGGGACCGTTTCCCGGTTCGTTTTTCGCAATCCTCATGCCTATCTTTTTGTCGAAGTTCCCGAGGCCGACGGTGAGCTTATCGAATGGCAGGTTGAACTTGGCGCGCCGATCAGCCTGCGGCGCACCGGCTGGACGCCGGATTCACTGACTCCCGGCACCGTCGTGAAGATGACCGGCAGCAAGTCGCGGGCGGAAGGCAGCTACGGCCTGTGTTGTGTGCGCATGACGCGGGGAGACGGCAGCCCGATTCTTTCGGGTGGAAGAGTCGAAGAAGAGGACGTGCAATAGTGAATTCAAATTCCGAAACCAGGGTTCTGGCTGGGAAAGTGGCGCTTGCCTCGCTGGCGCTTGCGATAGTTTCGGTCTGGGGCGTAAACCGGATCGATGCCCAGGAAGGCAGTGGCGTGATTCCCGACCTGACCGGCGTCTGGGACGGCTCGCCGCGTGCGCGTCCGATCAATGGTCCGAACATGCCCTGGACCGGGGAGAACTTCCCCCGACTCAATGCCAGGGCGCTGGCCTACCAGGAAGTCTGGGAAGAGATCATCGCCCCCAAGTACGATTGCCAGCCCGCGTCTTCGCCGGCCATTCAATACGACCCATATAACATGGAAATTACCCAGTGGCCCGACCGGGTTCTATTTCGTTATGAGAAGGACGACCAGCTTCGCACCGTATGGCTCGACGGCCGTCAGGTGAAACCGCATGAATTCAGCGTCCAGGGATTTTCCTCGGGCTATTACGAAGACGGTGCGCTGGTCGTAACGACGACCAATTTCGTATTCGACATCGTCGGCTTCGACGACTACAACGGCATACCGTCGTCATCGCAGAAAATCGTGCGCGAACGATACTGGCGCGACGGTGACGACCTCTGGATTACGCTGGAAGTCGAAGATCCGATGTTCCTCGAAGAGCCGACTTCCTACACCGCGCGCTGGATTCCCGCGAGCGAGGGCTACAAGTTGTTGCCCTACGATTGCGACCCCGAAGCTTCGCGCGGCGCCGTGCGTTTCTTCCCCTCGCGCTACGATTAGTTCCTATCCACCCACGGGCGAGGCATGCCTCGCCCCTACGCATCTCCGAACATATCAGACTGGCATCGCGTCTGTTGTTCCGACTGGCGTCGAGCCTGTTGTAGGGGCGACGCATGCGTCGCCCGCGCAGGTCTCACCCCGTGCCAACGTAGGGAATCAGCCTTCCCAGAAGCAATACGCCGAACCACGCCAGCAATGAAGTAATGGCGATTAGCTTGGCAGCCGGCGTGGTTGCGGAACCTGCGCTCCAGCCCGCCATGAGCGGCCGGACTTGCAGTTGATATGCCACGACATTGAGGCCGGCGATCAGGATCAACAGCATTTTCAACTGGAATCCGATGTTGATGGAATAACGCATCGGATCGCCGATGAAGAACAGCGTGCCGGTGGCAAGATTCATGCAGAATCCGACCCAGGCCAGGGGTACGAACCGTTTGACGTCCAGGGCGTCGCAATTCCGCAACAACCCCAGCAAGCGCGCGTCAATAGTCACTAGCGCGCCAAGCAGGATACTGAGCCCCAGGAAATGGAAGATTTCCAACACCGGCCATAACCAGTAAGTCTCCGAAATCCACTGGTTCAGGCTGCTGTCGGCAATGCTGCTGGCGAAGGATCGAAGCATGGCGATTCAAAAATACGCGATCAGGCGGCCGGCGCTGATCACCGTCACCCAGACTGCAAGAGAAAAGTAGGCCAGCGGCCGTAGCGTGCTTTCCTCGCTCAGCACCGACAAATAGAAAGACGCGGAAACCGATTGTCGCCGCAGCCGCGAATGAATTATCCCCGCCAACACCATGCCGACGATAACGAAACTTATCTTGATCAGAAAAGGCAGGTTGGATGCGAAGACCGTTGCCTGGGAAGTGAACAGCAGAAAGCCCGAGATCAGATTGAGCGTGAAACCGAACCAGGCCAGCGGGGCCAGATCGAGAAATATTCGCGGGTTGATCCGCCGGACGAAACCCGCCAGCCGCAGGTCGCGCATGACGAAAATGCCGACGACGACCGCCAGCCCTACGATATGCAGACTGAGCAGTGCCGGATAAGCCCATAGCGATAGCGCAACCCAGTTCGCGACCGCGGTGGTTTCAAGCCAACTGAACATGTACTCCTCTTCGTGGATTGGAGTGGATCAGGCTCGCCAAGCGTAACGCGGAAAGCTCACAAGCCCAAATCAGAATCTTGCTGCGAATGTACGGGGCGCTTCCCGGCAAACCCTGATAACATCCACGACTCTTTTGGGAGGAGCCAAACATGAACTATTTGAATAGATGCCTGCTGAGTTTTTTCAGCAGTTGTTCTCTCGTGGCGTTGACGCTGGTCAGCGGTGCGGCTGCCGGCGCGGAAGCCGACGTGGCCGCTGCGCTGGCTCATCCTGACCGGCCCGCCGAAGATGCCGCCGCCGACGAGCGGCGCAGACCCGCGGAAGTGCTTGCATTTGCCGGACTTCAAACCGGTATGGCCGTACTCGAACTGGAAGCCGCCGGCGGCTACTACACCGAGATACTGAGTCGTGCGGTGGGCCCGGACGGCAGTGTAATTCTGCAGCACCCGCCTGGCCTCATGGGTTTTGTCGGTGACGGCATAGATTTGCGTACGGCGGATGACCGGCTCCCGAACGTGCGCGTCAGCATCACCAATTTCGACGAATTGGACGCCGCGGACAATTCCATCGACATGGTCACCTGGATTCTGGGTCCGCACGAACTGGGCTTCGCGCCCGAAGGCAACAGCCTGGGCGACCTGGCCGGCAGCTTCAGCGAAATCGCGCGCGTATTGAAACCCGGCGGCGTGTTTCTCGCGAACGACCACATAGCGCCGGACGGCTCCGGATGGGAAGCAGGCGATAGCTTGCATCGCATCGAAGAAAGCCTGGTTACGCAATTGGCCGAAGAGGTCGGGCTATCCGTAGCGGACAGCTCGGACATGTTCAAAAACCCGGACGACCCGTTGACCGAGGGCGTATTTTCCCCGTCGATACGGGGCCAGACCAGCCAGTTTACTGTGCTGTACAGGAAGTAACGATCGTTCAATCCGGGAAGCGCGGCAGTCTTGCCGCGCCTTCCGGGACAGGGAACCGGGCCATGTTCATCTGCATGGCAAGAAACGTGTAATAGCCGTTGATGCCGGTTAGATCGACGACTCCCTTGCTTCCGAATCGCTCCAGCGCGCGCTGAAACGTCACGTCGCTGACACGGCGATTGCGGTGAAGTTCTATGGAAAAATCGTAAACGATCTCTTCGTCTTCGCCCATTCCGGCCGGACGGCGGCCTTCCGCAATGGCGTCGGCGATTTCCCGGTCGATGCCGACTTCAAGCGCGATGGGGTAATGCGCGTACCACTCGTAGTCCTGCGTCCATTCACGCGCAGTGATCAGTATTACCAGTTCACTCAGCGTATTGCCGATCGCGGAATTGAAGCGCAGGTAATCCCCGAATGCGCGCGCCCGGCTCATGACGGCCGGGCTGTGCATCATGAGTTCAAACGGCCCGCTCACGGCGCGGTTTCGCGCCGCTTCAAAGTCCGCCGCAGCTTGCATCTGCTCTTCTGAATAGTCATTCGGATCGATGGCCGGCAAGCGCTGAGCGGCCAGGTGGGGCATATAGGCCGCAACTACCAGCAAGAAAACAGCATTTGTGATTTTCATCGATTACTCCAGTGAGTAGACCCGCCGGAGTGAGCCGAACCTGATCGCTCAGATCGAGCCGCCGGGGGTTATCTGCAGGACCTGGTTGACTTCCAGCAGGTCGCTGTTGAGGCCGTTTTGCCTCATGATCTGCGGTACGGTGGTGTTGTATCGTCTGGCGATCCGCCAAAGCGTATCGCCCCTGCGAACCTTGTATTCGATTTTGTCGACGGTCGTTGTGGCGTTGACTGTCGTGTTCGAGGCGATTGCCGGAATTTGCAGCCGCTGTCCGACATCGATGAGGTCGCCTGAAATTCCATTCGCCGCGCGCAGTTGCGCCAGGGAGATTCCCATCGTTTGGGCGATTTCCCAGAGCGAGTCGCCCCGCCGCACGCGATACTCCTGATTCGAATTCGTAAGAGTAGCCACGTAATTCTTGTACGGAGTAGTGAAAACCGCGACGTGATAATGCGGCGGATTGCGTTCACGGGTTACGTCGAGCAAGCCGGATCCTTCCAGTGACAACAGGGTCTGTTCCAGCCAGGAGCGGCATCTGCCGCGGTTTGAAATTCGAAGATCCACCGCCATGCCCGCGGGGTGCACGGAATTCGAGGCCGCGTTGGCCGGTTGTCGATTCTGCGGCCGCAGCAGGGAAGTGACCGTCAACTTCTCGCCGCAGGCTCTGCGATATTGCGCGCTGAGCCTGTCGATCAGCAATTTGACCCCGGGCCTTGCATAGGGATTCGAAACATCGTGCAAGGTCAGGTTGGGGTTTTCCACGACCCTCTGTAATTGGCCGCTCTCGACCAGGTTCGGTATTTCGCTGGATCTGGCGACAAAAGTGAAGCCATCCTGCATGGCGATACTGTATTGCCGTTGCACGGAATCCCTTGAGCCGCGCAGGGTCTGTGCCTGCACAACGCTGACAGATGCCGCAAAGAACGCGGCCAGAATCGCAAATCTCCGGAGAATCAAGTTCTTGTTCCTTGTATCTAGTGCTCTTTATACCGAATTTTTACTTTCGGTTCCCCAATATCGATGTATGTCGGCAAGTTTTCCGGAATCCTCATTGAGAATTGCGCGATTGCGGAATTGTCAGGAATCTTTGCGGTAGATGCTTCGGATGACTACCGGTTGTTCGAGAATCTGGCCACGCACCGTTTCCATGGAAGTAGGCGCGTCGCTCGGCATTTGCTGAATCTCGTCAAGAACTTGCATGCCTTCCACCACCCGGCCGAAGGTTGCGTATCCATAGCCGTCGCGGCCGTCTTCGGTGAATCCTGTATCAAGTTCCGGATTGTCGCGTACGTTGAAAAAGATCTCGGTGTCGGCGGTGCCCGGGTCCAGGCGGGCAAAGGCGAGCGTGCCGCGCTCGTTCGCAATGCCGGTCTGGTCCGTGGTTTCGTGCGCCACGGCCGTCGTCGACGAATAGCCTTCGGCGTAGGCGTCGCTGCCGTCCAGTACCGCCCTGGACAACAGCCCACCTTGCACAACGTCAATTGCCGAGCCATCGGACTCGCGGGTCACGCGATAGAAGCTCGCCCCTTCATAACTGCCGGCATCCACATGGGCAAGGAATTGGGCCGCGGAAAGGGGCGCACGATCTGGATATAGAGCAACCTCGATGTCCCCGACTTCGGTTTCGAATACTACCTGCACAGTCTCCTCCTGATCCCCGGCCAGACCGGGAGCCGTAGCGGTGTCAGGCGCAGGGCTGCATGCAACGACCGCGCTCAGCAATATCATCATGACCGGCGCGCCGAAAGTTCGAATCCACATGTTCATGTTCTCCGTGGTCCAGTGAAGGAGTAGCTAACAACTTGCGCGCACCGCCGCAAGCGCCTCATCGAATATAGCGAAAGTCTGCTCCAGATCCTGTTCGGTATGCGCCGCGGATACAAACAGATTGTGATGAGAAGCCATGAAAAGGCCGCGCCGGGCGCATTCGCCGCATAGCGCCTGATGAAATTCGATGCCGGATTCGTGCTCCATGCGCAGATATGGCATGGATGGCATGCCGCTTGCCTTCAGCATCAGGCCCTGCCCGGCGGCGATATTCGTGAGTCCTTCGGTGAATTTGCGGCCGATTTCCAGAATTCGCGCAGGCGCGTCGATCCGCGCCAGTTCCTTCAGGCAGGCCAGCGCCGCCGCCATCGCGCCCGCTGAATACCAGAAACTGCCGGTCTGAAATATGCTGCCGGCGGCTTCTTTCAGGGAATCCGCGCCTGCAACGGCCGAGATCGGATAGCCATTGGCTATCGCCTTGCAGAAGCAGATCAGGTCGGGGCGATAACCGAAATATTCGTTCGAGCCTCCCATGTCGATGCGGAAGCCGGAGCGGATATCGTCGCAGATCGACACTACGCCATGCTTCTTCAGCAGCAGGTGAACTTCGCGCCAGTATCCTTCCGCGGGCAACTCGTTGTCGCGAAACACCGGATGATGATAGGGCGACGCGATGAACGCGGCGAATTCACCCTCGTGCTCGTCCAGAACCCGGCGCAAGGCATCGACGTCGTTCCAGGGGATGCGGATGACATTCTCGTGGTCGGCGGAAATGACGCCGCTGCGGTCGGCCGATTGCATCCAGGGCGAGGAGCCATGATAGCCGCCTTCGATTGCGATCAGCCTGTCTCGTCCGGTTGCTGCCCGGGCCATCAGGACAGCCATATTGGTCGCATCGGCCCCGTTCTTGGCGAAAGTGGCCCAATCCGCCGCCGGAACCAGTTCGACGAGATATTCCGCGAGTTCGACCATGACCGGCGAGGCTAGCGTACAGGTGTCGGCCAGCTTCATCTGTTCCCGGTATGCCGAGTCGACCACGGGGTTTCCGTAGCCGAGGATCATCGGGCCATAGGCGCACATATAGTCGATGTATTCGTTGCCGTCGACGTCCCGGAAGCGGGCGCCTTCACCGCTCCGGGCAAAATAGGGATAGGTCCCGAGGGGCTTTTGCACTACCGGATTGAAGTGACCGGAAATGCCGTTGGGAATCACCCGGCCGGCCCGCTCGAACAGCGCGCGGCTGCCGGAATAGTCATGTGGTTCCATGTTCAGTTTCCGCTTTCGTCCTGCACGATGTTTTCGTGCCTGTAATACATCATGTAGACCGCGAAGATCAGCGCCACGCTCGCCATGAAGCCGGCGAAGAACAGATGATACATCGCGCCTTCGAGTTTGCTTGAGCCGTCGGGATTCTGGATGAAGAAATTCACGCCGGCGGTGAACAGATTGCCCATCGAGATGGACAGGTAGAAGAAAGACATGATGAGCGACTTCATGCTCTGTGGCGCCTGGGTGTAGGAAAACTCCATGAAGGTGATGACGAGCAATACCTCGGCTGAAGTCAGCAGCAGATAGGCGAGCAATTGCCAGGCGATGCTCGGCGTCGCACCGTTGCCGATCTGTGTTTCGACCCATGCCGTTACCAGGAAAGGCGTCACGGCGAGAATCATGCCCATGGACATTTTCCGGCTGGCGGTTACCGTGAAAAAGCGGCCCATGAACGGATAGACGAGATAGGTGAAAACCGGCACCAGCAAGATCACGAGAAACGGGTTCGCCGACAGCAACTGTCCGGATAGCACTTCACGGCCGAACAGCATCCGGTCCATGTTTTCCGCCTGCAGCACCCAGGAACTGCCCATCTGGTCGAACAGGGACCAGAAAGCCGCCACCAGCACGTAGATGATCGCCAGCCGCTTGATCACGCGCACGCCTTCGGGGCCGGCGATGTCCTTGAGCCAGGTCCTGCCCGTCGGTGGAATATGCACGAACTTGTAGCGCCCCATCCAGAACACCAGGGTCGCCATGGCCATGAAAAAGCCCGGTACGCCGAATGCGATCGGCGCGCCGTAGTTTACGAGCAGCCAGGGCGTCGCCAACGATGAGGTCGCCGAGCCGACGTTGATTCCCATGTAATACCAGGAATAGGCGCGTGACATCAGATGCTGGTTGCTGCGGCCGAACTGATCGCCAACATTGGCGACCACGCAGGGTTTGATTCCGCCCGAACCGAAGGCGATAAGCGTAAGCCCGAGGAACAGGCCGGCCCGGGTGTCGTCGAGCGACAGCGCCAGGTGCCCCGCGCAATAGACGAGCGAGAGGAAGATGATCGTGCGGTACTTGCCGAGATAGACATCGGAAAGAATCGCGCCGAGGAAGGGGAGGAAGTACGCCGTGGCCGTGAACAGATGGAACCAGGTAGTCGCCTCTTCATCGGTCATCGTTGCCGGAAGCCCGTCGCCGGTCATGAGGTATTGCGTCATGAAGATGACGAGAATCGCGCGGACGCCGTAGAAACTGAATCGCTCGGTTATGTCGTTGACTATGATGTAGGGAATGCCGCCGGGCATGTCGCGGGATGCGACCGGGGCTGTGCGATAAGTAGTCACGATGAGCGCGCCTGTATGTCCAGTTTCTTCCGGCCTGGCCCTGATGGGAAATCGTGGACGGGCTCCGGCATTGGGCGTAGTCTACAGAAATCGAACGAGTATGCCGCGATGAAAAATCTGTTTCTGGAAACGAACATCCCCGCCCCCGTCAAATATATTGCCGGCCTGTTTCTGTTTGCGGCATTGCTGAATGTTGTTTATTTCCTTGTTTTCGCCTTGGTCAATCCAATAGCGTTAATGGCTTTGGTAAAGGCGGCAATCAGTTGGTTTTTCGCCTACGGCCTGCTCAAGCTAAACGACACATGGCGCACATTGACGCTGTTCCTGGCTGGCTTGCTCTAGTCTTGACGCCAATTTACCTTATCGTAGCAATGGCCAATCCAGCCACGATGGATTTTATAACCGAGACTTCCATGATCAACGCAGAGTCCTTGATTTTCACTGGAATCGTATTTGGCTTCCTGTTTGGTCTGGCCCTGGTTATTACGCTGAACAGGCCCGATGTGAAAGCGGCTTTCGATGCGAAGGCCGCGGTGTCTGATTCTTGAGTCAAAGTTTCGACTGACGCGGTTCAGTTGGCGGTGCGCCGCCGGAAAGTGTCGCCGACCATTCGCAGCGCCCGCTTTCTCGACAGTATGCGCGGGAGAAACATCATCATCCGATTGGATCTGCCGGTGATTGCGCAGACCCTGTCGTGCAGAAAAGCGTCAAGTCCTTCCCCGGCGACTTCCTCGCAGGTTTGTCCCATGCTGTTGGATTTCTCCATCTTCGCGTTCAGGTTTTTCAGCGCCTCCGAGGAGTTTTCAGAGGCGACATGGGCGAAATTCGACGCCGTGGCGCCGGGACACAAAGTCATGATCCGCACGCCCTTGCCGGCGTATTCGTAACGGATAGCTTCGGTGAGCATGATCACGTAACCCTTGGTAGCGCCATAGACCGCCGAGAACGGCACCGGCACGAACGAAGCCGTCGAGCCGACATTAATTACGCCGCCTCCGCCCCGAGCGGCCATGTCGGGAATCGCGAGATGGCACAATTCCGTCAGCGAAGTGATGTTCAAGTGAATCATGCGCGAGTAATCATCCTGTTCTAACGACAGGAAGTCTCCCCATCTGCCGTAACCGGCGTTGTTGACAAGCAAGTCGATTCGCAGGCCGGCGGTGGTGATCTCGTCATATAGCTTCTTCGCCGAGCCCGCTTCGCTCAGGTCGGCCGTGAACACGTCAGCCTGCCGGCCGCTTGCGCGAATCTCCTGCGCCAACGCGTCCAGCTTGTCCCCGGACCTTGCAGACAGGATGAGATGGGCGCCCCGTTTGGCGAGTTCCTGCGCCAGCGCCAGACCAATTCCCGATGAAGCGCCGGTCACCAGCGCGGTCTTGTCTTGAAATGAATCCATGTGCAGTATCCTGATTTGTCGATTGCGGCTTGATTCGGGCCGAGAGCATAAACGATTATGGCGGCTCACGTTCAACGCAGGTGGGATAAGCTCATAAAGATCTCGACAGGATTACTGGCTGCGGTGCTACTGCTGGCCTCGCCGGGCGCCTGGTCCGACGAATCAGAGACTTGCGTGATTCTGTTGCACGGGCTTGGTCACACGCCGCTGACCATGGTCCCGCTGCAAATCGCGCTGGAGCTTGCGGGCTACCGCACGGTAAACCAGGGGTATCCCTCGCGCGCGGGATCGATTGAGACGCTCGCTGCGGCGCATGTCGCCGAGGCGCTGACGAAGTGCGCCTCGCCGCCGGATGCGCCGATTCATTTCGTCGCCCATTCGCTGGGGGGCATATTGATCCGCCAGTATCTGCAAGACCGTGATCTTCCGTCGGGCAGCCGAATGGTAATGCTTGGCCCGCCCAACCAGGGCAGTGAGTTGGTCGACCGATTCGGCGCCGACCCCTGGTTCCGGGTGCTTGGGCCCGCGGCCCGTCAATTGGGAACTAAAGCCGGCAGTCTGCCGCCGCAACTCGATCCAGTGGATTTGGAAATCGGCGTTATCGCCGGCACACGCGCTGGCCTCGACTCTATCTTCCTGCAATCCGGGCGTTTGTCCACGCCAAATGACGGTCGGGTCAGCCTGACACGCGCACGGCTCGAAGAAATGCGGGACTTTCTCGAAGTGGACCAATCCCACACGCTATTGCTCATTGAGAAACAGGTTGTGCGTCAAGTGCTCGCCTTTCTGGCGACCGGTCGCTTCCAGCCGGTGGATGATGGGAATTGAATCTTCCAGAAACGCAATACAGTCTCGAAACCGGCGGGTCTGACTCCTGGGCCACCGCTTGCCGGTCAAGAAAGGCGGTTGAATATGCATATGAAAACCACATCGAAAATGGTATCCGGTTTGTTGATCGGGTTGCTGGCGGCGACGGGCGGAGCGGTCATGGCGCAGGAAAACGCAGTATTGGCGCAACAGGAACTCGAGGCATTTCTCGAAGACTGGAATCGAGCGGATAACGTAGCCTTGCGCGAACATCTGAGTTTTCCGCACATTACGCACGGTGCGGGCAATCTGTTGATTGCCAATACTCCGGACGAGTTTATCCAGGATTTCGACCTGCTGCGCAGCCAGGGCTGGCGCCGCAGCACTTTCGACAACTTCGAGGTCTTGCAGGAGTCGGAGACCAAGGTCAATTTCCTGGTCGATTTCCGCCGTTACAATGCCGATGGCGAGGTCACTTCGAATTCGCAGGTGTTTTACGTCATGACTTTGCAGGACGGCAGGTGGGGCATGCAATATCGTTCCGGCGGACCCCGTCCCGAGCAGTTGGACGCGAGTCTGCTGGAAAGCGCAGAAGCGGCGGCGACGGCGACGGCGGCGCTGCACGAGTTTTTCGCGGCGTTCAACGCCGCCGACAACGAAGCCCTTTTCGCAGTTAACCACGTTCCACAGGTCATGCTGTTCGAGCTGAATTTCCTCCATGGTGAAAACCGCGGCGCCGCGCCGGTCACGATCAATTTCGAGCGCTTGCGTGATGTCGAGGACTGGAGCCGCAGCGAGGCCGAAAACATCACCCCGGTACATGTGACGCCCAACAAGGTGGTCTTTGAGTTCCAGTTCAGCCGCTACAACAGTAATGGCGAGCGCTACCGCACCGTCCCGGCGGTTTGGGTAATCACCCGGAAGGGAGAAAAATGGGGCGTCGAATTCCGCTCCCTGATGACACGACTGTAATGGGACACCCATCAGCCAAGTCAGCGTATATGAATTCAGTTCAACTTGAGGATTGATGGAAGAATTGCAGGGCTGATTCGAGACCGGCGTTTTGGAGTACTTTTCACGGCCACGGGCGATGCCACCCGTTCGGGCGTTAAAATGAGGCCGCCCCGGACTACGCGGCCTTTCTTGCCGGGCACCTTTCCCTGGCCGCCAACTTGTCCAGGCCGTTGAACATCGTGATCGAATCCTTTTGAATTTCCAGCGCCAACATTTGCCATTGCGTCTGGTTCAGATTCAAGTTTGACAAAGCAGAGGGCGACTCTTGCGGAATGAATCCCATCTTGTCCGCTCGCACAATCCGTCCTGTCCAATCCACCAGTTCAATGTAGTCCCGGAGCCCAATAGGCAATGCGGGCGGTTCCCGGTTGCCCTCCGGACCGGCCTGGAACGGCATCAGTCCGGGAGTGGGACATTCCGTCGAATCGTTGTTTCCCGACGCCGCTCCGCGAATGCGCGCCTGAATGGAAGTGAATTCCGATTCGTCGAGCGTTGCGCTGATGCCGGCCCGCACGGGATTCAGATCGACATACGCCATGCACGACAGCAAGGCCGCATCATCCAGCAGCGCCTGGGACTTGAATCGCCCTTCCCAGAACCTTCCTGTGCAGTCGTCCTCCTTGTTGGCCCTGCGGGCGATGTACTCGTTCAGACAGCGCATGAACCAACTGACGCTGGTCAGGCGTTCGCGCCAGGTTTCGACGATGCGGTCCAGTTGCCGGTATTCCGCCTCGGGTGGCAGCTCCCCGCGCAGATAGCAATGCACCAATGGGTCGCCCTTGTACAAACACAGCCAGCGGCGGATGACCTCGTCCCGGCCCCAGGACCGGCTGCGGTCCTGATCCACATGCAGGACCACATGATAATGATTGCTCATCACCGCGTAGGCGGCGATGTCGATGGCGAAGACTTCGCCCAGCAATGCCAGGCGACCCACCAGCCAGGGCTTGCGGTGATCGAAATTCTGGCCTGAATACCGGTCTTCGCCGCACAGGAAGGCCCGCCGCACACAGCGGGAAACGCAGTGGTAATAGGGTGTGTCCGCCAGCGAGACGATTTGTGAGCGGGGCCGGGTCATCTTCTGCCTGCAGGTCAATGGAGTTCTTGCAGGTAGGTATAGTCAAGATTCTCCAAAAGGCCAGATCTTGGAAGAATTTAGGATGGGTGTCCCTTGGATCCTTCTGCGAGACGATTTGTGAGCGGGGCCGGGTCATCTTCTGCCTGCAGGTCAATGGAGTTCTTGCAGGTAGGTATAGTCAAGATTCTCCACAAGGCCAGATCTTGGAAGAATTTAGGATGGGTGTCCCTTGGATCCTCTGGAAGAATTTAGGATGGGTGTCCCTTGGATCTCCGGAGCGAATCAGCCCGGATTACGTTTCCTGAACATGACCATGGGCTGGTTGCTCATGACCAGTTCATCATTCTGGTTGAACACCTTGTTCTGCATGAATACCGTGCCGATTTCCGGGCGCGAGCGCGATTCCTTCTTGTCGATTATGGTCGATTCCATGCGCAGTGTGTCGCCCGGAAACACCGGCCTGGTCCAGCGTAATTCGTCGATACCGGGAGAACCGAGCGCGCCTTTGCTGCCGCCCCGCATGTTCTCGACAATCATGCGCATGGCCATGGCGGCGGTATGCCAGCCCGATGCGCATAGACTGCCGAACAGTGTTTTTGCGGCGGCCTCGTCGGAGAGATGGAACGGTTGCGGATCGTATTTCTCGGCGAACTCGAGAATTTCCTCCCTGGTGACGTGATACCTGCCGAATTTCTGCGTAGTCCCGACTTCAAAATCCTCGAAATAATCCGGCAACGGCATTTTTTGAGTCTCCCTGACGCTGTTATTGCTGCACAAACTTAAGCACTTCCCGGTCGCCGACCGAGGCGCCCCAGATGACGCCGCTGCCGTCAACCGAGAAGCCTTCCGGAAAGCTCGTGCCGCCGCTGGGGCTCGGGTCGGGGATGAAGTCGGTGATCAGGCCGTCGAGAGTGCCTACGTAGATGCCGCGATGCCAGCCCGGGTTGAATCCGTATTCGCCGTCGGCGGCGCGTGACTCCGAATCCACGACGTATAGCGTGTCGTTGTGGATGCGTACGCCGCTCGGCCTGCCGAAATGCGTCCAGATTGCGAGCAGTTCCCCATCCGGTGAAAGCACCTGCAGGCGGTTATTGGTGCGGTCGCCGACGTAAATGCGGCCCTGGGAATCGACCGCCAGGGAATGGGGGCAGTCAAACTGCAGCGGTCCTGTGCCTCGCTCGCCCCAGGCCTCGATGAATTCGCCTTCCGCGGTCATATGCACGATGCGGCGATTCGACTCGGGATTGATGTGACCGTCGGCGATATAGATCGAACCGTCCGGCCCGATCGCCAGATCCGAGGGTTCATTGAACAGATCCGGCCCTTCGCCGCGAATGCCGGGCCGGCCCAACTCGATGAGGATTTCGCCCTGCTGGTTGAACTTGAAGATCTGGTTGCCCTTGACACCGTCTTCCACGCCCGCGTCCACGATCCAGAGGTTGTCGTCTTCGTCGACGATGATGCCATGAGGGAAAACGAACATTCCCGCGCCGAAGCTGAACAGAAACTCCCCTTCGGGGCTGAACTTCAGAATGGGGTCCACATCTGAATCCGAGCAACTGTTCATCCCGCAGCGTTCGAACAGCCAGATATTGCCTTCGGAGTCGACATCGACCGCGTTGCTCGATCCCATTGCGCGGCCGTCAGGCATTTCCACGAGATCCCTGACGATCTCGTAGGAGTTCGGATAATCGGGCAACAGTGAGTTCTGCTGGGCGAACGCGTTGCCGGCGAGAGCAATCGACGAAGCAAAAAATGTCAACAGGACATTGCGGCTGGCAGTCATGGCGTTTCCTCCGCGGTTCGGGTCGTCAGTGAAATTTCCACGCGATACTAGTGCGCGATATTCCAGGATGTCAACGCAATGTGCGGATTCAGCATGTAGGGGCGAGGCATGCCTCGCCCGTCAGTTGCACGGTTTCGGGGCCGTTCGCGGGCGAGGCATGCCTCGCCCCTACGGTCTCACATGTAATTGAACCTGCACACGCAAGCCCGCCTTTTACCTGTTGGCGAAAATTGCTACTGTCCACCTTTCCGGGAACCGCTACGGCAGAACATTCCATGAGTACCAGCAAGTTTGGTAAACCGCCCAATTTCCTTTTGATCGCGGCAATCTCGATGTCATTCGCTGTCGGCGCCGGGCAGGCACAGGCCGCCGCGGCGCAAAGCTGCCTGCAGGAGTTCGGCGCCCAGGTGCGTATCGACGGCGCGACCTTCATCATGGGAGATGACAACACGTATCCCGAGGAAGGGCCGGCGCATGAAGTTACCGTCTCCGGATTCTGGATCGACAGCCACGAGGTGACAAACGCGCAATACGCGAAGTTCGTTGCGGAAACCGGCTATGTCACCGTCGCCGAGCGGCAGCCGGACCCCGAGGATTGGCCCGGTGTGCCGGCCGAATCGCTGACGCCGGGTTCCGCCGTTTTTACGCCGCCCGAAGCAGGCCGGGCGCCGGCCAACTGGTGGTCTTATGTACCCGGCGCCAACTGGCGCCTGCCCCAGGGTCCGGGCAGCACGATCGAAGGCATGGAAAATCATCCGGTCGTGCATGTCGCGTGGGAAGACGCAAAGGCGTACGCCGACTGGGCGGGCCGCGAACTGCCGACAGAAGCGCAATTCGAACTCGCGGCGCGCAGCAAACGCAATGGGACCTGGCCCTGGGACGGCGGTGAACTCGCCCCGGGCGGTCACCATCGCGCTAATACCTGGCAGGGTGAATTTCCGGTGGCGAACACCGGCGAAGACGATCATGTCGGTCTGGCGCCGGTGGGCTGTTTCGAGGAAAACGATTACGGCGCATACGATCTGATCGGCAATGCCTGGGAGTGGACAGCGAACTGGTTCGCTCCGGGACATATCCCGGGAGATGCCGCCGACCCCGCCGGCCCGGCGGAAGAACAGAGTTTCGATTTCCAGCAAGGCGATGTGCCGGTGAAAGTCATCAAGGGCGGATCCTTCCTTTGCGCCCCGAACTATTGTCTGCGCTACCGGCCTTCGGCGCGGCAATCCGCGGATACCGGGCTCGGCACGAGCCACATCGGGTTCAGAACGGTATTCAAAGACTGAATCAGGCGGAAATTGTTTCGAGCCGGTCCGAAATCCGGTAGTCGGCGGTCGTATGCCGCTTCACGTCTTCGATCGAACTGCCGGGCATCAATGCGGTCAGCGTCATGACGCCGTCATCGAACTCGAATACGGCGAGTTCGGTAATCAGGACGTTCACCACGTCGCTCGCGGTCAGCGGCAGGTCGCATTTGTTCACGACCTTGCTCGTGCCGTCCTTGTTCGTGTGAGTCATGGTTACCACCAGCCGCTTCGCTCCGTTCGCAAGATCCATTGCGCCGCCGACGCCGAGCAGTGGCCGGTTCGGCACTGCCCAGTTGGCGAGATTGCCGTACTGATCGACTTGCAGCCCGCCCATGATGGCAACGTCGATATGTCCGCCGCGAATCATCGCGAACGAATCGGTGCTGTCGAAATAGCTCGCGCCCGGCAGGGCCGTGACCGGAATCTTGCCCGCATTTACCGGAAAATCCATGGCGCCGCCTTCAGTGGGTTCCGGTCCCATTCCCAACATGCCATTCTCGGAATGCAGAATGATGCCGTCGTCCGGGCTGATGAGATCGGCTACCAGGGTCGGAATGCCGACGCCGAGGTTTACGATATCGCCGCGCTGCAGTTGTTTGAGGGCGACCCTGGCCATGGCCCTGCGCGCCGGATTTGTTTTCTTGCCGCTACCGGCGATCGAGGCCGATGTGCCCAGGTGTTCCAGAAGCACGTTTTCCTGCACCAGGAAATCGACAAAACAGCCGGGCGTGTGAATGGCATCCGGGTGGATCTCGCCCGTGGGAACGATTTCCTCCACCTCGGCGATGACGGTGTCGGCGGCGGTCGCGATTGCCCGATTGAAGTTACTTTCGGTCATGCGGTATTGCAGATTGCCCGCGGTATCGGCGCGCCAGGCGCGTACGAAAGCGATGTCGCCCCGGACGGGCTCGACGAAAACCATCTTGCGGCCGTCGATGACACGAGTCTCGCGGCCCTCGGCAAGTTGAGTGTCTACGGAAGTCGGCGTAAAAAATCCGCCGATGCCCGCGCCGCCGGCGCGCAGCGCTTCGGCAAAAGTTCCCTGCGGAATCAACTCGGCTTCGATGGCGCCGGACTGCGCCGCGGCGACCGCTTCGGGATTGCTGGTGAAGAAAGACCCCATCATCTTGCTGAGTTGGCCATTGCGCAACAGCCGGCTGCCGCCGAGGCCGGACTCGCCGATGTTGTTGCCGATAAAAGCGAGATCGCGCGTGCCGGTTTCAGCAAGCGCGTGCAGCAGGTGAACGGGAGTTCCGGTCATGCCGAAACCGCCGACGAGCAGCGCGTCGCCGGAACGGACCTTGGCGGCGGCCTGTTGCGCGGTGATGATGGGTACGTTCTTCATTCGATTTCTATCCCGGTCTTGTCTACGCGCGACATGATAAGACAAGTCCGGCGCCGCGGCATACTTTCAGGGAATGGCAGTCAATTGCTCGTGATGGCTTACAGCTTCGGATTGCAACCGGTCCGCCTGCCTTGAGACCCACAGGGCTACATTCGAGTGCGGAAGCAGGCCGAGGCCGTCGGCGCGATAATCGAGTTCTTCCAGAACGCGTTCGTAAGGGCCAAACCCCTGCAGGCGGAATGGCACCACGATCGGCGTCAATCCTCGGGAGTTTGCCTGCTCGATATACGTCCGGATTTCCAGTTCCGCTTCCCTTCTTTTTTCCGGCCAGTCCTCACGCAGGGTAAAAGCCCGAATTTCCCGCAAACCCAGTTGCTCGTCGGCGCTCCCGGCGCGCTGCGTAATCTTTTCGAGCCAGCGCTGGTTTTCGGCATCGTCGCCGGGACCATGCGCAATCACAACGGCAACTTCATTGTCGGGGTCAGAACTGAGGCCGCGGATTCGAGAAGTCACGACATCGTCGATCTCGGCGGCGTCCGCCAGACCTTCGACACTGACGTGAAAGCCCAGATCCGTTTCCACTTTCCAGAAGCCCATCGGCATTATCGTGTTGGCCCTGATCTCTTCGAGCCGCTTTTGATCCGGCCGGGGAGGCGCGCCGTTGCGCACGCCGAGAATCTGCAAGGTCCGGTCGTACCAGCTTTCGCCGGAAACGAATACTCGCACGACACCGACATGATTGACGCCCCGGGATTCCAGGTTACGGATCGCCTCCTCAATTGAGCCGGCGTCCGCCATTCCCAGGGCCATTTCCACCGGATAGTGTCTCCGCAGTGGCTCCACTGCCTCCTCCAGATGCGCGTTCCATTCCTCGCTGCCGCCATGGGCCATCACTATCACGCCGTAATTGAGTGCTTCGCCGGCAACGGGATTTTCCGCCGCGGGAGCCGCGGCGCAGGAGGCCAGCCCGATTGCGGCCGCGCAGATCGAAATCCAGTGGAGCAACTGTCCGTATTTATTGTTATTCATGGTCTTTTCCTTGGGGCTGCGAAGTCAGATATCAATATGCAGGCCGATGCGGAAGTTCGTTCCGGGCTGGTGAGCATTCTCGATCGGGGAAATTGGATCCGCGTTCAGGCTGCTGATATTGATCCAGCGCGCGTACAGTTCATCGGTCAGGTTGAACACGCCGAACCGCAGGCGCGCCGCATCGGTAACATTGAAATAGCCGATCAGGTCGACGATGTTGTAAGCATCGGCCGTTACATGTTCGGGAGCGGAAACCCGGTCCTTTTCGCCGACCGCCGTAAGCAGCAGTTCGCCACCCCAGCGCCCCGAGGGCGCGTCGTATTTTAGTCCGGCTACCGTGGTCAGCGGCTCCACCGAATCGAGCGGAGTCGATTCCGTCTCGTTATCGCCGTGGGCGTAGGCAAGCGCGGTGCGGATTTGCCATTGCTCGTTCAGAATGAACTGCCCGTTGAATTCAGCGCCGCGGGTTTCGACCTTGCCGATATTCCGGTTCTGGAACAGGCTGATGGGTCCTTCGGTTCCGACAAACGTATTTTCAATGAAATTCGTATAGCGGTTCCGGTACGCGGCAATACTCAGGAAGGCGTTCGCGAAACTTCCCCGTACTCCGATTTCCAATCCTTTGCTGTTTTCGGCGGCAAGCTCCGGGTTGGGGACCGTTGCATACTGGAAGCCCAGGTTCACGAATGACTGGTTCGCTTCGGCGAAATTCGGTGGCCGATAGCCTTCAGCGTATTGGCCGAACAACGACCAGGTTTCATCGAAGTCGTAGAGCGCGCCGAGACTCAGCGATGCCGCGCCTTCGTCGATCGATTCGACTGCAAAGCCGTAGTGCCTGATCTGACCGGTGCCGTCCAGCGTCGGGTCCGGTATCGCTTCCATTTGGTAGCGGTCATATCGCGCGCCGGGGATCAAGGTAAATCGGCCGTCCCCGAAGGACATTTCATCTTGCAGGTATAACCCGGAGCGGGTGGTGGAAGTATCCGGAATGGTCTTGTTCGGAAATACTTCCGGCGGTGCGAACGGATACTCGGAAATCCGGCAGCTTGTCCGCCCGCTCGCAAGATCCTCTTCGCAGCGATCGCGCGGCCGCTGGGTGTCGGTTTCCTCGAGATTCGCGCCATAGGCGATTGCGTGGGTCACCGAACCCGTCTCGATCGTCTTGCGCAGATTCAGGTTCAGCGCCAGAGTCTGCTGATTGAAATCGAGGGTGGATTGCCGCAAGGCGCCGGTGCCGCGATAGGTGTGTGGATCGCGCGGATCGATAAAGGAATAGCTGGTGCGCTGTTGTTCGGTATATTGGGCGGCATCTGTATCCATTCGGTTGACGCTTGCCTCGAGATCGTCGAACAGGGCGAGTCCCGCCTGCCATTGATACTGGATGCCGAGGCGAAGTCTCTCGGTGTCGTCCAGACCATGGGAGGAGGAAACCGCCCGGTCGACGTCGGAGTCAAGTTGCGTGGCGATTTCCTCGACGAAGTTGTCGGCGCTGAATCGCAACAGTTGACCGGGCGACAGGTCCCAATTCAAGTGCAGCAACAGGCTGTCGGAACTTCCGTCCTGGGGATTCAGACTGCCTGGTCCGTTCACTTCCTGCTCCGCAAACTCCCGATGAGTGTATTGCGCGAGCAGACCGAAGTCGCCGCCTTGAAACGCAGCAGTAAAACCGCCGCGATTCTGTTCGTCTGCATCGGCGGTGGATGCGCGCAGCCCGAAGAAGGTGTTTCGGTCCTCTTCCAGGTAGTCGCGGGGGTCCCTGCTGGTCAGAATGACCGCGCCGCCGATGGCGTCGGCGCCGTAGAGGACTGAAGCGGGACCGCGAATCAACTCCACGGTCTTGATGTTGTCGGTGTCGATGTTGTCCCGGCCGTAGGTTGCCGGGCCGGCATCGTAAATGTCGTTGCTGCGAATGCCGTCTACAACCGTCAGCACCCGATTGCCGCCGATGCCGCGGATGCTGAATCCTTCATTGCCGCCCCGGCTGGCCGTGCTGATCGATACGCCGGGCTGAAAGCGGACGATGTCGTCCAGATCTTCGGTCATTTCCCGCTCGATTTGCTCGGCGGTTACCAGCGTCACGGTTCCGGCAATGTTCTCGATCGTGCGCGGCAGCCGCGTCGCATTGACGATCAGCTCTTCGACGCGGTCGCCGCCTTCCTGTGCCGCCGCCGGTCCCGCCAGCGCGATTCCGATGCAAGCGGCAAGTATCGTTCTTGAAATTGAATGTATCTTGCCAAGTCCCGTCTGCCGCGAGATCTGTTTCCTGTCGATCACGATTTGCTCCGCTGGCGTCAATGCGAAGGGGAGAATAACGGGATTACCTTCCGAAGTAAATACAAATGATAAAGATTCGCATTTACATTAAATTGAGGTCAGCGCTCAGGGAAAACGTCCAGGTCATCGGCGAGGATGACTTCGCCGTCGTAAATGGCGCTGACCTCGTCAAGCACCAGTTCCTCTTCGGTGCCGTAATACAGCCCGTGATAGAGCACGAGCAAGCCGGGCCGGGCGATGTTCGCCAGCCGCGCCAGTTCTTCCGATGTGGTATGGGCGGCATTGTGATAGCGCTGAAATCCGGGCGAGTTCTGTAACAGACCCCGCTGGCTGATCACTTCATGAAAAAGCAGGTCCACGCCTTGCGCCTTTTCCACGAGCGTTTCGCTATAGGCCGTGTCTCCGCTGATCACCAGCGAAAGGTCGTCGGTCGTTACCTTGAATCCGAACGCCGGGTGGATATCGCCGTGGTCGACGGCAAATGCCTCGATCACGAGGTCGTCCTTTTCCAGCAGTATTCCGGGCTCGATGGTTTGGGCCGAGACCCTGAAGCCGTCCGGATTCTGGACCGGCTGCAGACCGCCGGTTCGCAATTCGATGTCGACCGAGTTCATTTCCAGCAATCCGCTCGCAATCCGCTCGATTCCTTCCGGCCCCCAGGCCCGGAGACCCGCGTTGCGCCGCCACCACATGGTATGCGCGAGTTCGGAAAAATCCATCGTGTGGTCACTATGCAGATGCGAGAAGAACACGCAGCAGATCAGGCTCGGATATAGCGAAGGGATATCGTATTTATAGCGGGCGATAGCAGCGTTCCGCACTGCCCCCGCGCCGGCGTCGAACAGATAGCTCTCGCCCTTGTGAATGACCGCTATGCTTGAGCCTGCCCGAAAAGCGTCGGGAATCGGCGTACCGGTGCCCAGTACGACCACGCGGGTCGGGGCCAGCAACTCGCTTTCGGTAGGCGCATCCCGCAGTTCGACTCTGGCGCTGGGAAGCGTGATCGCGAACTCCCCATCCGTAGCCTGGCCCGCGGAATGTCCCGCCGACAGGAGTACGCCAAGCGAGACCGAAATGAGCGCGAACGCCCTGAATCTGCTCGATTTCATTCTTCTTCCCTGCTATTGCCGGTCCTCAAGCCGTCCCGCGCCGCCAAGCTCGTAATAGACCAGGGGAACGAAATCGACCGCGGTCCAGCTTGCTTCCTGGCCCCATCTGGCGTCGTAGTCCGCGGTCGGCTGCTCCGCCATGATTTCATCGAGATGCATGCCCTGGCGAATCATGGCGTAGACGCGGTCGCGGACGTCGAGAATCATGTCCCGGAATTCCACCATTTCCGCCCGGCCGACGATTTCGAGGCCATGGCCTGGAATGACCCTGGTTTCGGGGCCGGCCATGTCAATGGCCATATCAAGCGCCGCGATTGTCCCGCGCAAGGTGCCGCCGTTGAACTTGTCGACTATCGGGTAACTCGTGGTTCTGAACACGTCGCCGAGATGAAGCACATCGGATTCGGGGAAGTAAACGAAAGTATCGCCGTCGGTATGCGACGGCGGGGCCAGAAAGGCGCGAACTTCTTCCCCGTTCAGGTGGAACGATATCGAATCGTTGTAGGTCACTACCGGCCGCGCGGCCACCGGCTGCTGCGGCGCGAAACTGCCTCCGTTGCGTGGGAAATGACTGCGCTCTTCGAGAAATTTCAGACGGGTATTGTCGTGCGCGAAGATCAGCACGCCCATCGCGGCCAGATTCGCATTGCCGCCGACATGATCGCCATGGATATGCGTATTGATCAGGAAGCGGATTTCGTTGTCGGTGACTTCCCCTACAGCTGCGACTACCTGGTCCGACATCGGGGCGAACAGCGCGTCTACCAGCAGGACGCCTTCAGGTCCGATAAAAGCGCCGATATTGCCGCCGCCCCCTGGCCGCTGCACCATGTAGACGTTTCCGGCCACGTGTTCGATCGAAAGTTCGGTATCCGCGAAACCCACCTGGGCGGATGCGAACTTGCCCGCGGACGCCATCAGGCCTGCGACCATCAGGCCTGAAAGCAACTTGCGAAAATGGATCATTTTGTTATCTCTTCTTGCTGTGAATCGAGAATTAGGCTACATAGTACCTGAACCAAAGTTTCGATACGCGCAACGAACCGTAGGGGCGACGCATGCGTCGCCCGGAACGTAACTCGTACCAAGTAAAATTTTCGACTTCGTTCAATCAGGAGAGAACAATGAGTTCCAAACAATCTGATCGAAGGGAATTTCTGAAACGCGGAGCAGCATTGGCCGGTGGACTGGGCCTGGCCGCGGCGAAACCCGCGGCGGCACAGCTACCCGACCCCGAAGGTATGATCGTTGGCACGGACGAGCTTGTCGGCTATGGCAAGCGTTCCCGTTTCGAAGATTCGCAACGCATACCGCACGGCGGCAGACATTCGCCCGACGCTTTCGGACTCGATTTCCACATCGCCGCTCCGCTTCAGGAATCGGTGGGGGTCATCACGCCGTCTTCGTTGCACTACGTGGGAACCACGCGCGGCTCTTTCGTGCCCGACATCGACCCGGCCAAGCACCGGCTGATGATTCATGGACTGGTGGACCGAGAACTCGTTTTCACCATGGAAGAGCTGCGGCGTTTTCCCTCGGTAACCCGCCTGCATTTCATCGAATGCGCGGGCAATCGCTCCCGCAGCAGCCACACGACCGTGCAGGAAACGCATGGCATGACGAGCTGCGCTGAATGGACCGGCGTACTGTTGTCCACTCTGCTTGAAGAAGCGGGAGTGCAGAACAGCGGCGAATGGATCGTCGCGGAAGGCGTAGAGGAAGTGAAAGGGGCTTCGACGATTCCGATAAACAAGGCGATGGACGATTGCCTGCTCTGTTATGGCATGAACGGCGAGGCGGTGCGTCCCCAGCAGGGCTACCCGCTGCGGCTGCTCGTTCCCGGTTTCGAAGGCATTTTCAATGTGAAATGGCTGCGGCGCATCAAGGTCGTGGACCAGTATTACATGACCTACAACGATTACGGTCACCTGACCCAGGACCCGGCCACCGCGGCCCTCGGTTACCAAATCGGGCCGAAGTCCGTGATCACTTTCCCTTCCGGCAGCCAGCGGCTGCCCGAGCCCGGCTTCTACGAGATCAGCGGCCTGGCCTGGTCGGGCGGCGGTAAGGTCGCCGGAGTGGAAATTTCCACCGACGGCGGCCGCAGTTGGCAGGACGCCGATATCCGCGGCGAGCCGCAGCCCATGGCGCATACCCGCTTCAGCATGAACTGGACCTGGGACGGAAACGAATGCGAACTCCAGTCCCGCTGTACCGATGAATTGGGGCAAGTGCAGCCCAGTCGCGCCCAGGTCGCCGCATTCTGGAATCAGCCACCGGATCAGGTCAGGGTAAAGGGCCAGGACAATTCGATCCAGCCCTGGAGAATCGACAGCGACGGCAACGTTCACAATGCGATTGCGTAAACATTTCCGGAACGTTTTCTCGCGATTGCTGCCGGGACTGCGTAGGGGCGAGGCATGCCTCGCCCGCGAACTTAAGCTGCTCCCCTTGCTGATACTGGCAGCGGGGGTCTGCGCGCAGGCGCAGTCCCCTACTTACGGCCTGGGCAGAGCGCCTACCGCCGCGGAAGTGGCCGCATGGGATATCGCCATCAGTCCGGACGGAAACGAACTTCCGGCCGGTAGCGGCAACGTAGCGGAGGGCGAAGAACTCTACGTGCAAAAAACCTGCTTCGTCTGCCACGGGCTGAACGGTACCGGCGCGACGGCGCCGCGTCTGATCAAACGGGATGTGGGAGCAGTGGACGACCCATGGGATTACGGCCGGGTGTTGCCGATCCGCTCGCCTTACGCGACCACGGTCTGGGATTACATCAACCGGGGCATGCCCCTGGGCATGGAAGGCACGCTTGCGCCGGACGAGGTCTATTCGATCGTGGCATACCTGCTTTTCCTCAACGATGTGATCGAGGAAGACATGGTGCTCGACCAGGACAACCTGCCGAAAATCGAGATGCCCAATCGCACCAATTTCGCCCGCGTCCCGGACTGGTTCCCCGGCCAGCCGAGGCTCGAAGGCTATCCTTACTGACTTCCGGCCCGCGACATTTGCAAACTTTCCCGAAATTCAACTGACAGGAAACCCAGCATGCAAAGTTCCAGTACGCGCCGATTCTGCCTGACCGCCGTTTTCCTGGGTCTGGCCGCGGCCTTTTCGACGGCAACGGCGCAATCGCCCCTGGAAACCTATTCCCCGGTGACGCTGGAAGAGTTGAGCGACCCACCGGACGGCGACTGGCTGATGTGGCGCCGCACGGCCAACCATTGGGGCTACAGCCCGCTCGATCAGATCGACAAGGACAACGTCGGCGACCTGCGACTGGCATGGGCCTGGACCATGGGTCCGGGTTTGCAGGAAACCACGCCGCTGGTGCACGACGGTGTGATGTTCCTGCCCCAGGCCTGTGATTTCATCGAGGCGCTCGACGCTCGCGACGGCACCCTGCTGTGGGAATACCGCCGCCCGGAAGTGGATCACGCGGCGCCGCTGTCCTGCGCCAACCGCAACGGCACGCTTTACAAGGATCAACTCCTGCTCGCCACCAGGGACGCTTATCTGGTATCGCTTAACGTCTACACCGGCGAGGTGACCTGGGAACGCCGCATGGGCGACTGGACTGTGGGCCAGCACTATTCCGGCGGCCCGCAGGTGTTCGACGGCAAGATCATCGCCGGCATGTCGGGCTGCTATTACATCAATACCAGTTGCTGGGTCACCGCCCACGACGCCGATACCGGCGAGGAACTCTGGCGCACCGGCACCGTGCCGCGAGTCGGCGAACCGGGCGGCGAGACCTGGGGCGACGTGCCCAACGAGCTGCGCCGCGGCGGCTCGGCCTGGATGCCGGCGAGTTACGATCCGGAACTGAACCTGATCTACATCGGCGTGGCCGTGCCCATTCCCTGGGGTTCGATCCAGCGCGATACCGACGGCGGCGATGTGCTGTACACCAATTCCACGCTCGCCCTCGATGCGGATACCGGGGAAATCGAATGGTATTTTCAGCACATTCCTGGCGGCAACTGGGATCTCGATCACCCCTTTGAGCGCATCGTCGTCGAAAGCGAAGTGGCGCCGGATGCCGACGCGGTTTCCTGGATCAATCCCGACATCGACTCCAGCGAACGGCGCAAGGTAATCACCGGCATTCCGGGCAAGACTGGCATCATCTGGACTCTCGATGCTGCGACGGGAGAGTTCCTGTGGGCGCGCGAGACCAACTACCAGAACGTCATCGTCGGCGTCGACATCGAGAACAACAAGGGAATAACGAACATCGATCTCGACATCACCGAGATCAGGCAGAGGAAATTCGTCTGCCCGACGACCCGCGGCGGCATCAACTGGAATTCCGTGGCCTACAGCCCGCAGACCAACGCAGTTTACTCGCCGACCAACAATGCCTGCATGGACTTTTACCTGAATCCGGTCGAACCCGTGGTCGGCTTGCATCACCGCTCGGCCACGACCCGCATCGTCGCGGCGCCGGAACTGGAAAACCAGGTTGGCCTGCTGAGCGCGGTTGACGTGGCGACCGGCGAAGCGCTCTGGACCCACCGGCAACGCGCCGGCATTGGCGGTTCGGTACTCACCACCGGCGGTGGCCTGGTCTTCGTTTCGGATGACGCCAGGCGCTTCCGCGCCTTCGACGCCGACTCGGGTGAAGTGCTTTGGGAGCAGATTCTCAATTCCACGGCTGGCGGCTTCCCGGTGTCCTATACTGTGGACGGCGTGCAATACATCGCCATCGCCGCGGGCGGCGGTGTCACCTATCGCATGCTGACGCCGGAGCTTCAGCAACGCGGCGGCGGCAACATGCTTTTCGTATTCCGCTTGCCGTAATTACCGGCAAGTATTGAGGAGGGGAAATTGATGCAACTCGTACTGAGAATTCTGATTATCCTGGCCTGCCTGCTGGCGATTCCGGTCGCGGCGGTCGCCACTGCCGCGGTGAAGCAGCGCTTCGCCGACGGACCCAACCGGGTATTTTCCGGCGGACCGCTGGTAGCGGGAGAGATGTATACCGGACCGGAGCCGGACTGGAGTTTCGTCAACGAGATTCCAACGGTCGAACTGCAATTGCTGGACCCGGCGCAATCCCGGCGCATCTGGATCGCCGAAGCCGAAGGCAAGTTGTACGTCTGGTCGGGCTACATGCGCACAACGGTCGGGCGTATCTGGAAGCAGTGGCCGGTGCAGGCCGAACGCGACGGCCGGGCGATCATTCGCATCAACGGCACACGCTACGAACGTCAACTCAATCGCATTCAGTCCGGTGACGAACTCGACGCTATCGCCGCCGCGATAACCGGCAAGTATCGATCGCAGACGACAAGAGCGGGGATCGAGGCCGGAGGCGTCTGGGTTTTTGAAGCGGCGCCACGCTAACGGATCAGGAATCTGAAAATGAAACTGTTTTATTGGGCCATAGCCATTGCAATCGTCGTTACGATACTAGCCGTCCTGTTCGTTCCCGGCGTAGACGATTTTGTCGAACAAGTGTTCCAACAGTATCTGGGCCGCGCGGCACGCTGACAGGAGGCAGTTCATGTTTACACTCCCATCAGGTCCAACAAATTATTAAGCGCATTCAAACTCGAAATTACGGCACCTTCTTGCCAGCCTTGTAAGTAAGTAAGATGGTCGCCGGCAAACAGGAACGGTCCATCTGGCAATTGCAATAAAGAAGAAGGTGTAGAAACGCTCCAACCACCCAAGGAGTAAGGAACCTTCGCCCATGCCACTGATATTCCCGCACTGAGGTTTTGACGATACTGTGGATGAACTTTTTCGCCACCAGCAAGGGCAATCTCGATACGTTCATCAATGGAAAGATTCTGAAAATTGGTGGCGTTGGTTCCGCCGAACAAATAACTACCAACAATTATTCCTTTTTCCTGACCAAATCCACCGGAGGGATACCAGATTTGTAAAATTTCGGGATCAGTCCAGGATATTCCACCATAAATATCATCTTCACTTTCCCAAAAGCGCGGAGACTGGAAAGCGATTTTAGTTGGATTTGCATATTGCACTTGGGCAATCGCATTCGCCGTAGCCGCACTAAAATCATTAGGGATATCACGCAACACACTGGGAGGAATAGCGACAATGACGTAATCAACTTCCGCCGCGCCTATCGTTCCATCTACCATGCCCTCAATCACCGCGCCACTACCGGAACGGCGGATCGCAGTAATTTCTATTCCGTAAAAAGACTCTTCGCTTACTTCATCGGCGAGGGCCTGGGCGATCTTATCCATGCCGCCGACCGGTTGCAACATCGTCGCAGATTGATTGATGCTCTCACTGAAGGTTGGGACATAAGGCACACTGGTATCGAAGAAAAAATCATCAAGGTTCAGTGCAGCCCTTGGCAAGCCGGCGGTCAGCCCGCCACTACCCTCTTGTAATCCGCTACGAGTGGAGTTGGTGAAAATATTACTTGAATCTAAATCGCCGTAGTTACGAAGAACGTTGAGCACCGCATTCTGTTCAGAGAAACTGATGTCAGAATCGAGCGCACCCGCATTAATGGCTTTCGATAGGAGTTCCGCGATATTACCGCGCATCGCAGTTACAACTTCTCTTGCTCGAACCGGAACACCATCAAAAGCAGAAGAATTGTGAATAAAGGCACCCTTGTTTTCGTTCACCAATGCTTGTAATTGTACACCTAGCTCACGACAGTAGCCGAGCAAATTACAATGGGTCTGTGAAATACGCGCCGCTCCGGCGTTGAAATAAAGCTCTTCTTCATTATCGAAATTACAATTCTGTTGACTATCAACCTCATCAACAACTGAACCTGATCTAATAGTATGGCTTCTTCCTCCAGGCCTATCCCGTGCTTCGACGAGAAAAAAAGGAAACCCTGCCTTCTTCAATTCATAGGCTGCGCAAAGCCCTGAGATACCGGCGCCAAGAATCGCGACTGTAGGTTTCTCTACATTGCTTAACAGTTGAGATCTTTCCTTCCATTGCTGGCGTGTCGATCCGGCTTTCGCTTCACCGCTAACCAGTAGGCCCATACTAACCATGGCCTGGTAGACTGCAGCCGTGCCGCCAATTTGTCCTATCTTGTGTAAAAACTCGCGGCGACTTTGGTTGGTTCTATCTTCTTTCATAAGAATCCTTCACTAACCTCTGCGCTCGTCTGTGAGGATTGCGGCGGGTTGCGCACGCCCGGCGTCTCCGGTGAGGTTACTCTATCCGGTTCCAAGAAGTCTGACAAACCGGGCGTTACTGTTGTCCGCGCTTGCTACTGGCCGTAAGACCGTTAAAAATAGAGACTCTTCCAAATAAAATTGGGTTTCATCACAAATGGCAGTCTCATGAAATCATCCTACTTCAACCGGCGCCGTTTTTTGCAGGCCAGCGGGGCGGCCGCAATCTGGCTTCCCACGTCGGTGCGCGGTTACACCGCCGCCGAGATGCAAAGTTTCTTCGTTGACGGACAGATGCAGGTCGATGTCTCGAAATGGGAACTCGACACGCCGGCGCTATGTGTCGACCTCGATCTGCTCGAAGCCAACCTGTCGAAAATGCAATCCACGATGAGCGCCAACGGCATCGCCAGCCGGCCCCATGCCAAAACGCACAAGTGTCCGGTGATCGCCCGAATGCAACTCGATACCGGTTCGGTGGGAATCTGCACCGCCAAGGTAAGCGAGGCCGAGGTCATGTTCCGCAACGGAATTGACGAGATACTCATGACCACGACCAATGTCACTCCGACCAAGATCAATCGCGCCATGGCCCTGGCCGCGGAGTGCCCCGGTTTCGTCCAGGCGACCGATTCGATGGAAAACGCCCGGCTGTTGTCGGAAGCAGCGCAGACCAGAGGGCTGGTTGCCGATGTCGTTGTCGACGTCGACCCCGGCATGGGCCGCACCGGCACACCGCCGGGGCAGCCTGCGCTCAGTCTGGCGCAACTCGTCGATCAACTGCCCGGCCTGCGTTTCCGCGGCATGCTGTGTTACGACGGCGCTTCCCAGCACGTCGCCGGATTCGCCGCGCGCAAGGCCCGCACGCTGGAAGCGATGGCGCCTGCCGCGGACACTCTCGAACTGCTGCAAGGGTCCGGCCTGAGAACCGATATCTTCAGCGGCGGCGGCACCGGCACCTATAACATCGATCACGAGATCAGCGGACTGACCGACGTTCAGGTCGGCAGCTATGTCTTCATGGACGCCCAGTATCTGGAAATCGGCGGCGAACAGGACGATGCGGTCTACTCGGATTTCGAGCCCTCGCTGACGATCCTGGCCACGGTGCTGAACGATCAATACGCCGGCCGCGCGACGTCCGACGCAGGCGCCAAGGCCTGCACGATCAATCGCCCCTGGCCCGTGGTCAAGGGCGAGACCGACATCAGCTACACCTCGGGCTCGGACGAGTTCGGCACCATCCGCTATGGCGAAAACGCCTCGCGCACGTACCAGGTCGGCGACAAGCTCGAATTGATCGTCTCGCATTGCGACCCCGTGGTGAATCTCTACGACCACATCTACGCCATCCGCAACGACCGGGTGGAAGCGATCTGGCGCGTAGCGGGCAGGGGAATGTCGGCCTGAGGCGGTTCGCAGCCGGTGCGAAGCTACAACGTTACATGTGTATCGACGGGCAACAAACTTCAGGATCCCCGGCCTGAATCCAATTCCCAATCGACGTCGATCGGTTCCATGATGTCGCCGAGAATCTCAACTTCTTCCTTGTCGATGCCAAACGGGTTTGCGGGTTTGGTTCGATCAGGCACAAGACGCGCTATCGGTCGATTATTCTTCGAAATCACACACTCTTTTCCAGTTTCCGCTACTTCGTCCATCAGTTTGAGGCGCTTGGCCTTGAATTCGGAAGCCGTAATAGTCGATTTGCTATCGCCAATGTCAGTTTCCATCCGCGCTCACCTTTGGTCTTGGTTCAATCCAGAAATAATACCATGGTCAGTCCACCACTCCCGGCAACTTGCCAGCGGAGAGCGGGCTTGATAAAAACTGCTCGACTAACGGGAGAACCTGAGCCATGTCCTTAGCACTTCGCAATTTTTTTCCACAGACCTGCTGTGTAACCACATTGTCGGCGGCGATATTGAGCTTCGTTCCCGGCGAATTGGAGGCGCAAGTCGAGGACTGGCCCTACTGGGGTGGAACCAGGCATTTCCAGCGCTACTCGCCGGCGGACCAGATCGATGCCGGCAACGTGGACGAGCTGGAAATCGTCTGGCGCCGGCCCGCCGCGGACCGGTCGATTACCGATGCTGACCCGCAGCTTCGGGTTTCCGGGAATTTCCGCGCAACGCCCATCTACGTCGATGGCGTTCTCTATACTTCCAACGGCGTCGGCCTCGTCGAGGCGATTGACCCAGCCACAGGCGCCACCCGCTGGGTGCAGCCCTTCGATGCGGACAGTCTCCAGGCTACTCGCGGCGCCTCATCACGTGGCATCGAATACTGGTCCAATGGATCGCAGGATCGTATTTTCGCCGTGCGGCTGGGCAATCTCTACGCATTGGATCCGGCCACGGGCGAACCTGTCGCCGATTTCGGCGACGACGGCGCCGTCAACCTGATTCCCGAGGGAGCGGAGACTTTCAGCCTGGTCTCGAGCGCACCCATCGTGGTGAATGGCGTGGCCATAATCTCCGGCACCGTCAATGGCGCCGGCGACGGCGGCACGCAATGGCGCGGCGTCCATTCCGAGGACCTGCGTGGCTTCGACGCCGTCAGCGGAGAACTGCTGTGGACATTTCACGCCGTCCCGCGGGAAGGGGAGTTCGGCACAGATTCCTGGGGCAACGATTCCTGGCAAGGCGCCGGAGACCTTGGTTCCTGGTGCTGCCTGTCGGCGGACGAGGAACTCGGCTACGTCTACGTTCCCTTCACCGCTCCCACCGCGGCCTACTTCGGCGGCCACCGGCCCGGCGACAACCTGTATTCCAACAGCCTCGTCGCCATCGACGCCGCCACCGGCGAGCGCGTCTGGCATTTCCAGATGGTGCATCACGACGTTTGGGAATACGACAACGTCGGCCCGCCGGTACTCGGCGACATCATCGTCGACGGCCGCCCCATCAAAGCGGTGATGCAGGCCAACAAGACCGGCTGGGTCTACGTGTTCGACCGCGTAACGGGGGAACCGGTATGGCCGATCGAAGAAGTGCCGGTGCCGCAATCCGATGTGCCCGGCGAAGTGCTCTCACCCACCCAGCCTTTCCCGACGAAGCCGGCGCCGATCGCAACCCAGGGCATCACCGAAGCGGACATTGTCGACTTTCCCGAAGTCGCCCAGGTTGCCCGCGCCACGGTGGCGAACTTCGTCACCGGACCGATTTTCACCCCGCCGAGCATCGTCAGCGATGAACCGGGAGGCAACCAGGGCACACTGACCTTGCCGGGCTCCTGGGGTTCCGCCAATTGGAACACCGGCGCATTCGACCCGGAAACCGGCTTCTACTACGGCTTCGCCAACGACATCCCCCGCGTTTACCGACTCCATGCAACTGACGACCCCGACGCCGACATGCCGTACTGGAGCCCGAACCGCGAAGCGCCTTACCTCGACGGCATCCCCCTGACCAAGCCGCCCTGGGGCCGCATCACCGCCATCGACATGAACACCGGCGAGCACATCTGGCAAATTGCCAACGGCGATTCGCTCAGCGAGCATCCCGACCTGGACGAACTCGACCTGCCCACCCTCGGTATCGCCAGCCGCCCCGCCGCGCTCCTGACGAGAACGCTGCTCTTCATCGGCGTAGGCAGCAACAACCACGGCGGCACCCAGCCCAACATGTGGGGCACCGCCTTCCGGGCTTACGACAAGTTCACAGGAGAGGAAGTCTGGCGCACCGACCTGCCCTCGGGCACGACCGGCGCCCCGATGAGCTATGTGCATGAGGACAGGCAGTACATTGTGGTAGCCGTCGGCAGCTTCGGCGACGAGCCGGAGCTGGTGGCGCTGGGGTTGCCGTGAATTGAAAAGAGGAACACGCGCCTGATAGGTGTCCCAATACCGCTATCTACCACCTGCTAAATCGATAAAACTTCCAGTAACATAGGAAGCTTCTTCACTAAGTAACCACAAAATAGCATCTGCCACTTCCTTTGGGTCTCCACCTCTTTGCATAGGGAGGCTCTTTGCCAATTTTTCAACTCTGTCAGGATCGCCGCTATTGGCGTGAATATCCGTGAAAATATATCCGGGCCGAACACTGTTAACCCTTATGCCATCCGAAGCTACTTCTTTTGACAATCCGATTGTGAGTGTGTCCATTGCTCCTTTAGAGGCGGCATAATCAATATATTCGCCAGCAGCACCAAGTCTGGAAGCTGCGGAAGATACGTTTACAATACTCCCTCCATTTCCGCCAAAAGAAATACCCATTCTACGAACTGCTTCACGGCTGCACAAAAAACAACTTAAGACATTTGCAGTCAATATGTGATTGATTCTATCCCCAGTCATTTCGGAAAGTCGATTTTGTTCTGCCAATACACCAACATTATTAACTAACGCTGTTACGGTCCCAAGTTTCTTATCGACCTCTTCAAATAGTCGAATCACTTCTGCTTCTTTACTAACGTCAGCTTGTACAGTAATGCATTTTCCATGATGGCTTCTAATTCTTTCTGCTACTTTTAACGCAGCAGATTCGTTTTCGATAAAATTGATACAAACTTCATATCCAAGCTTGGCTGCCTGAATAGCAGTTGCAGCTCCAATACCTCTGCTACTGCCTGTAATGATGGCAATTCTCCTTTTCTCTGGTTTCATTCTAGAGATCGCTTCTTGTTCAATAAACAATGAAAAAATTGCATATGAAGTCAACTATGGTCCATGGAAATCCCACATTGCGCCTGACTCGAATTCCCGGGCTACGGTCACGAGCAGTTGCCATCAAATCGATCTTCCGTAGCCGCGCACGTGGTACAAAGAATCAGCCGCCCAATCCGAGATCCCGAAGTATCGATTCGGCGCCGCAGAAATCCTTATGCCGAGGGTGATGTTCCACGTTCTCCCCGATCGCGATAAAGTCGTACCCCAATTTCTGGCTAGCCTCCCGGTCGTATGGGCTGTCGCCAAAGTACGTTCTTCGCTTGGCGCCACCCAATGGCAAGGCGCGTTGTTCGGCGATCCGAATGATATCAACCTTGCCAATTGCGTCTGAGGAGGATGCGATGGAAAGTCGCCGTGGGTCGAGTCCGATTGCTCGGAGCTTGATCCGCGCCGTTTCCTCCCATCCTCCCGTGGCCACTGCCACGCGGACCCTTGGCTGCTTCATGAGCCGCCTAATGAAATCGCTCGCGCCGGGTATCTCCGGCAGTATCCCGTCGCGAGCAGTCACGTAATCCGCCACAAGATTCGTGAAGACTTGCCTGACCGCGTTATGCACCGAGAGCTGATTGTTGTTCATCTTCGACCGATCAATAATCTCATTGAGAATCCCGCTGTCGGTCCGGTGATGATAGCCGGATCAGTCAGCTTCGATCTCGGTTCCCAGCACGGTCCGCACGGACTGAACGTAAAGCTGACCGTCGAACGTCTCCGAATCGGCCAGCGTACCGTCAAGGTCGAAGGTGACTAAATTCATAAGCCACTTGGGTAAATCAAGCTCGCTGTCACAAACAGCTCTACCCGGTACCTCTTGCGCTTCATCCAGCCTCCTCCTTCCTTGCTCATAATCTATCAGAATTCGCCTTCTCCTAGGCACTAGATTCCTGCCATAGCAAGTCAATTACGGAGTAATTCCGAGTGGTTTATGGGACACCCACCTTGTGACGCGGTAGATGTCCCACTGCATTTGTTGGACTTGAAAATATAGGCTTCAATCAATATAGTCTCTAAGCTATAGTGACGTGCGGAATGGGACGTAGCGATGGCAAAGACTCTAAACAAGAAACTTGGCGAAATTCCCGCGACCCGGCGTGAGCGCATTCTCGCCGAGGCCGACCGATTGCATGCAGAATACTTGACGCTTCAGGAACTGCGCAAAGCCATGAAGCTGACTCAGGAGCAGTTGGCCGAAATGTTGGATATTCGCCAAGCAACCATTGCCCAAACGGAGAAGCGGAGAGACCTCATGCTTTCGACGCTGCGCAGCTATGTCGAGGCAATGGGAGGCAAACTGTGCCTGACAGTGGAGTTTCCCGACCGGGCTCCCGTTTCCCTCGTGGGCTTCGGCGACTTAAGCGATTGAAATCGGAGTTATCGCGATGAACGAAAACGACTTTGAGTTGATTGAAGGGAGCGGCAACGTTTTTCGCGATTTTGGTGACCCGGAAGCGGATCTGAAACATGCCAAGGCGGTTGTTGTCGGCCGCATCATTGCCGTACTTGATGATCGCGGTCTGTCCGTAAGAAAAGCCGCCGCGCTGACCCTATTCGCCGCCGCCGACTTCTCAAGAGTGCGTAGCGCGGACCTGCGGCGATTCACGCTTGACCGGCTGATGAAGATGCTCGCCGCCCTCGATGCGGACATTCGCGTCACGATTCAATTCGAAAGCGGCAATGTACCTGGATTTTGAGTATCGTTTCAAAGTATGTGAAACGATTTCTTGCCAGATTGGAAAAACCCTTTCGATATTAACGACATAATCGTTTCATATTGCTTATCGACATAGCCATGCTCGCTTGAATTGCGGACCATCCGATTACCAATCGGTGAATCCATCACCCAGTTGAACTAACTGCCTGGACCTTCAAACGCAGGTCTTCACACTTCTGCAGCCAGCCTAAAATTTCAAACAAGTTGCGTGCCTGGGGATTGCCGTTGGGGCCGAACATTCGCATAAGGCTCTTCGGTGACTTTTCAGTCAAGCCGCCAAGTTCCTGAAACCCTATGGTCGCGTTGATGTAGTCGCGCAGCAAGGACTTACCGATCTCGGTCTCCCCCGACAAGAGGCACTCCACGCTTTCTTCCAGGAGTGACTTGCGAAATTCGGCGTCATTCTCGACTCGTGTCCGAATCGTATCTTTGAAGTCTCTTGTCAGTGCCATGCTCTGAATCCTCTTGTCGCTTTCGTTGCCGATAGTTTTGCCAGTGCGTCCCGGCAGATTGGATATCCCGTTGCTGGCGCGCTTTCGTTCCTCCACCGAGAAGAATAATCAGCCGATCGCCATCGCGCCCGAAGTAGATCCGGTAGCCCGGACCATAATTTATGCGTTGCTCAAAGACCCCGGATCCAACACCTTTGGCATTGCTCAGGTTGCCCTGTTCCATACGATATAGTGCTATCGTGACTTTCGCCGCCGCCAAGGAATCAAGGCGCCTGAACCACCGGCCAAACGGGCTGTTGCCCGGAGAGTCGACATATTCCGTTATCTCGAACATCGGGATATAGTAACTTATGAGTTACCAATGCGCAAGAGCTGATGGGACACTTAGCTGATGACGTGATGGGCGCCCCACACGGGCCCCATACGAGCGTTGGCAAGCGCATGGCCGGCGCCAGCGGTTTCATGCGATAGTGAAGATATTGGTGGATACTTCGAATATCCAGGAAATCACCGGTCAAAGCGAGGTAGGTATGATGGACAGATTCGCGGGAATTATTCACTTCACTGGACTTCGTTTTACCCGGTCCGGCCCATGGGCGCTGGCAATGTTGCTGTGCGCAAGCATGAGTTTCGCGGCCGAATCCGGCAGCCTGCAAAAAGAGTTTTTCAATGTCGGATCGACTTTTTCAAACGTGGTAACCACGAGCCACGGAGGTGTGACGACAATTTATGTCTCCGGGCAAGTAGGTATTTCCGACGGCGAGATTCCTGAGGATTTCGGGCAGCAGGTTGAATACACTTTCGCGAATTTGCGGCGGCAGTTGCAGGCGGCGGGAGCCTCCCCGGAAGATGTCGTGCAGATTCGCACTTACATCGTGGACATAAGCAGCGAAAGAGTGTCAGCGTACAACGAGGCAAGGGTGGGGTTCTTCACGCAGCAGAACAAGCCGGCGTCGACCATGGTAGGAGTGCCGGGGCTGGTGATTCCGGAGTTGCTGGTTGAAGTCGAAGCCGTCGCGGTCATCGAAAATTAAGCTCGCAATGGCATCCATGAAGGCAAGAATTTTCAGTCTGGCGAATCGAGTGCGATTGTACTGCGCAGCCTTGTTTACAGCGCTCTTTTTGCCGTTTTCAGCATCACAGGCAATCGAGGCTGATGAGGGGGCCTGGCGGGTCGTGAACTACTGGTCCGAATGGTGCGCTCCCTGTCGTGTAGAGATTCCGATGCTGAATGCGCTTCAGGAGCGTTTGAACTTCATTAACATCCGGATAGTCGGCATTAATTTCGATGACGATCCTCGAGAAGTCACCCTCGATATCGCGAACGAGTTGGGCATTGAATTTCCCGTGCTTAGCCGACAGGAAATAGAAGCGCTTGGGCTTCGGCCCCCGGATGTATTGCCCACCACCTACATCCTTTCTCCGTCCGGTGAAGTGACTGCGAAGCTGATAGGAATGCAGAGCGAGCAGGACATTCTCGATGAACTGGCGGGTCAGGGTCTCGTTGAAGAGACTCAACCATGAACAAGGCACCGAATTCCCTGTTTTTCAATCTCGCCGCTTCCACGGTCGCGGCGTTCATTGTTTCAGGCTCGGTATTGGCTGCTGGCGTCTCTGTCACGCGTCTGGAAACACCTGCCCCGTCGAATAGCAGTCTTTCACGAGTAGTGGCCGACGAATCAGGGCGGATTTATTTGTCCTGGGTCAACCGGAACGAGGAAGTTGCCAGTTTTGTCTTTTCTCAACTGACGGAAGACAAGTGGTCCGAGCCACAGAAGGTCAGTCAGGGAGATGACTGGTTCGTTAACTGGGCGGATTTTCCCATGCTGTCCGTCAATCAAGGCAATAAAACCGCGCATTGGTTGAAAATGAGCGCGGAAGGTACCTATGACTACGACATTGAAGCGAAATTCTACGATACGGAACAACAGGGGTGGAGTGAGCCGAGGATAATTCACAATGACGGAGTCAGTGCGGAGCACGGTTTCGTCTCCATGCTGCCGGCAGGGGCAGGGCACACATTGATCTCCTGGCTTGATGGGCGAAATACAAAGTCGGGAGAAAGTCACAGTGCGATGACATTGCGCGCTGGCGTGTTTGATCCAACCGGCCTGACGATTGACGAATGGGAACTGGATAGCCGGGTCTGCGAATGCTGTCAGACCAGTTCCGCGATGACTGCCGCGGGCCCTATTGTGGTTTACCGGAATCGATCGGATGAAGAAATCAGGGACATTTATTCCACCCGCTATGTCAATGGCGCCTGGACGGCGCCGCAAGCAGTTCACAACGACGACTGGCGGATCGCTGGTTGCCCGGTAAACGGGCCGGCGGTTGCCGCTCGGGACGATCAGGTAGCCGTCAGTTGGTTTACCGCCAAAGACGATACGCCTGCAGTCAAATTGGCGCTGTCTGACGATGGCGGAATCAGCTTTTCCGAACCGGTGCCGGTGGCCGGCCCACATACGATCGGCCGTGTTGGCGTCACCATTCTGAAGTCAGGCCGCGTCGTAGTGAGCTGGCTGGACACGGAAAGAGATGGCGCACACATCATGCTTTCTCTCTTCACTCAGGACGGCGAGTTCGTCAGCAGCACGAAAGTTGCGGCAACGAGCGCTTCTCGCCGCAGTGGCTTTCCCGTGATCGTTGAAAAAGACGAGTCAGTCTACGTGACCTGGACCGATATCCGCGAGGCGCCGCAAGTCAATGTGGCAAGGGTAGATTTCTGATTTCCGGTTGAGGCAGGGAATCCCAGGCCGGTGACGCTATCGCACTTCCAGCAGGCTTTGCGGGTCGGGGCGGAAAATCAGATAGCGCAGGTCCGTATCCAGGCTGCTGAACCAATGCGGCGTGTTGCCCGGTATGACGATCACATCGCCGGGAACCACCTGGCGGCTCACGCCACCGCTGATGCCGGTTCCGGCAAAGTTTGGCCGACCGCTAAGGCGGCTGTTGCCGGTACTGGCTTCTTCCTCGATGATACCGCCCGTCACCAGGGTGCCCGTCCCGCTCAAAATGTAATAGATCTCGGAGATGGGAGTGTCGTGGCGAATGGGTCGGCCCGGCAGTTCCTGCGGCCGGAACACGCCGAAGACTCCTACGTTGTAATCGCCCACATCCACCACGCGGATGGCGCGGTCGCTGATGCTGTCCTCGGGCAGCGCATCGATGAAGGCGTCGATGTCGATTGCCGAGATATCGGTGGCGCTGGGCAATTCCTGGCCATCGACTGACAGCAGGGTCAGTGGCAACAGCATGGGCAGCACCCATTTTGGAATTCGGATCATCGTGCTACATCCTCCAATATATTGAACAATCTGGCGGAGAGGCAGGGATTCGAACCCTGGAAGGACTTGCGCCCTCTCTTGATTTCGAGTCAAGCCCGTTCAACCGCTCCGGCACCTCTCCGAAGCCGAGATTATAGACTCGATTGAAGTAATTTCCCGTGTTTTAGTGGGTTTCAGGCGCGTATCTCCACAGCAGTTCCCATTCAAGCCTTGGTCGGGATATCTGCACCAGAGAGTCAAGCCGCTTGCGTGGTGACCGTCAGCCGTTGTCCGAGTGCTTTAAGTGCTTGTTCAATCTGGCCGATGTGCGAGCGATGGTCGAGATCAAGAAGACGTCGTACCGCGCCTTCCGAAACTCCGAGCCGTATGGCCAGCGCGGTGTTGCCCGTTCCGTCGTCGCGCATCGCGTTGTACAACGCGACCTTGGCGGCAGCAAGCGCCGGCAAGGCGATCATGGGCCGCCCTCGTGCAGCCGAGGGTTTGGGAATGTCGCGCCGTGCCCCGATGTAACCCCCCAAGGCAGTTACCAGGCAATCTCGTGCCTCTGCCAGGGCCTCGGACTCGTTCTCCCCTTCGGTCAGGGCTTCCGGAATGTCGGAGAAGGATACAAAGATCGAGCCATCCTCCTGCCGCGCCAATTCCACGGGCCAGGCCATAGTCTGAGTCACATCGATACCCCCTTTATCCCATTTCCGCCCACAAGTCTTCCCGATTCAGGCCCAGTTGCCGGAGCATCGCGGACAGAAGTCCCGCACCAATCTCCTTGCGGCGGTCTTTGACAGTTGTAAATCGATTCCCGTAATTAAGCCGCCCATGGCTTCCCTTACCCGGACGGGTATCAAAACGAACTGCCACACCACGTTCTCTACCCAGTCGCCGCACACGGCGGACAAACTCGTTACCAGTCATAATAATCGTACATATATGTGCGACGCAACAATGCCGCGGGCGCTAAATGGGCGTAGCTGCCGATGAACAGCATCTTCCCCGAGAAGATATTGGACCGGACCCAACGGAGATATCATTCAGCAGGCCGCCAATTCGCTGGAGTGGGTTTCCTTGTGGTGAAAATGTTTTTTGGAGCCAAATTCAGCTTAGAATCAGATTTGGTGTTTCGAACTTGTTGGTGACGGGAAAGATTTATGAATCATTCAAATAATCACACTCGAAGACTACTGTGGCTGCTCTTGCTGTTACCGGTGGTTTTTCTTGCCGGCCACATTTCGGCCCAGCGTACCGTCGAGCCATCCTGCGACATGTGCCAGGCCGAGTTGGTGCCGCTGGAAGAGATTCAGCGATATGTTCAACTCGGTCAGAGCGAAGCCGTGGGCGATATGCAGATTCGCTCGCTCGACGTCGGCCGCACTCAGGTGCAGGTTTCGCTGGTGCATCGAAATGCCCTGGCGGAGCGCGCCAATCGGGTTGCAGAACACAGCCTGGTTACGGAAGTCTATTACATGCTTTCCGGCGGGGGCACCGTGCTCACCGGGCCTGAACTGGTCGACCCGGTTCCGAGAGCCGCGGACAGCTACAACGTCACCAATCTCAATGGCCCGGGACACAATGCCGCGGATGTGCGCAACGGCGTGACGACCGATCTCGAGGCGGGCGACGTATTCGTGATTCCCGCAGGCACGGGCCACGAGTTCATCGAGATTCCCGATCATGCCACTTATATCACCTTCCGGATCGATCCCGACAAGGTTGTCGCCTTGATGAACGCCGAAGACTCGGCCGCTTTTCTCGAAGAGCGGCTATGAAGCGGTTTGCGATGATGTGACCGACGAGGCATGCCTCGCCCGAATGGCGGGGCTACAATTGTTGGGACTTTTGGGCGCCGAATTTTCGGAGGATCTCAGCCGCCGTCTCTTCCGGGACGGGCGCGTTCGATTCCAGATTCAAATCACTCCTTCCGGCAGGCGCCTCGGCGATGTCGAGTGGCGTTTGGCCGCGGCCGTTCAGGGCGTTTACGTCGGCGCCTCGCTCGGCCAATCCCCTGATGACGGTCAAGAGGTTTCTCGCTGTCGCGTCGTGCAGTGCTGTCGAGCCGGTGAAATCGGTGTGATTCAAATCGACGCCGTGTTCGGCGGCCGTGATCACCGCTTCCAGAGCCAGCCGCTCTTCGCCTACCGGGTTTTCGGTTGCAAGCACATAATACCGATTGCGGTCGCTGGCGCCTCTCACGGCTGCTTGCAGCGAACTTGCGAATCCGCCCACGATCTCGGGCGGTGGCGGGTTGAGGCGTGATTCCCGATCCCGCAGGGGACGAAAGCGCTCCAGCGTGGTCACAAGCGGGTTCGCTCCCGCCCGCTCCAGGACACGCATGATTTCAGCCTCGCGAAAGCTGGCCGCCAGCCAATAAGGCGTTGCGCTGACCAGCGGAGTCCTCAGGGCCCAGTCTTCGCTGGCGCGCTGCACCGGCGTCGGTTTTTCAAGCCGCGTGTCGGGGTCGGCCCCATGTTCGAGTAAGGCTTCAACCATTCCCACATCACCACGCAATACCGCGGCATGCAGCGCGTTGTAGCCGGCCCCCATCGAATCCGGATTCGCGCCCTGGTCGAGCAATCGACGCGCAAGCACATAGTGTCCGCTGTGGGTCGCTACCACGAGCGGGCTTGCTCCGTTGCCTGCCGCGCCGTCGATTTCCGTTCCCGCTTCGATCAGCAACCGGGCCACTCCTCCATGGCCGTTGCGCGCCGCGAACAACAGCGGCGAAAAGCCGCCGAGTCGCTCGACGATCCCCTGGTCGAAGGCGCCGCCGTTCGATGCGTCGGCATACATGAGCCGGGGGCGGACGGTCGAGCGCGCTTCCAGATCGGCGCCGGCCGCGATCAACTCCCGCACGACTTCCATATGCCCCTGGGCTGCCGCCCACATGAGGGCGGTCTGACCGCGCGAGCGCTCGCTGAGGTTTACTTCCGCTCCCGCATTGATCAGATGCCGTACGCCCTCGGCGCTACCCGACCGCGCCGCGGTCATGACGGGCGTTTCGCCCATGGGCAAGGCGATATTCGGATCGGCGCCGGCTTTCAGCAATTGTTCGATCAAACCGGCATGGCCACCCTTGGCAGCGATAAACAGCGCCGAGGCGCCCAGGCGGTTGACCGCGTTGATGTCGGCTCCAGCCTCGATCAGCGAGGCCGCCATTTCGATATTCTCCCGGAACACCGCCCAGTGCAGCGCCGTCGCGCCGTCAGACTGCCGCGCGTCAGGATCCGCGCCGTCATCCAGCAATATCCGAACCGCCGCCGCATCCTGATATCTGGCCATTTCGATCAGGGATGAGTCCGAGCCGCGGGCGAATCCGGCGGCGCAGACGAAAATTACCAGAACCACAAGTGGCAGGCCGCGGTTCAGCCATTGCCCGGTTCGCAATGTCCGCGCTTCAGCTTGCGAAATCTGCACTCTCCCGATCATTGGTTTTCCCCGAACGCGGCGCTACACGCCGGTCAACAGTTCGAGCGGGCCCGAACTGTCACCCAACCTGTCCACGGGCATGCCCATCTTGTCGAGCATGGTCAGGTGCAGATTGCTGACAGGCGTTCCTGCCGGATAGCGGATATGGCGGCCACCCTTGAGCTTGCCGGCGGCGCCGCCAAACAGCACCAGCGGCAGCGCGCGACTGTCATGCTGGTTGCTGTCGGACATACCGGCGCCGTACAGCAGCAGCAGGTTGTCGAGCAGTGACCCCTCGCCGTCCGGCGTCGCGTCCAGCTTGTCCAGATAGTAGGCGAACAGGCTGGTGTGGAATTCATTGATCTTGGTGATTTTCTCGTACAGCACCGGGTCATCACGGTGGTGGGAGGTCGGATGATGCGAGTCTGGCACGCCGATCTCGGCGTAGGTGCGGCCGCTGAGTTCCCGCCCCATCATGAACGTCATGACGCGGGTCAGATCGGTTTGATAGGCCAGCACCTGCAGGTCGAACATCAGCTTGGCATGCTCCTCGTAGGTATCCGGAACTCCCGCCGGCTGCGCAACTTCGGGCAGATCCCGATTGCTCTGGGACTCCGCCATCTGAATCCGCCGTTCCACGTCCCGGACGGCATCCAGATACTGGTCAAGCTTGGCGCGGTCGCCGGCGCCCACCGCGCGATTGAGTTCAGCGACCCGGTCTGTCAGGGAATCAAGCAGGCTGCGGTCCTTGCGAATGCGCTGGATCCGTACTTCCGGGTCGGTAGTGCCGATGTCCCCGAACAGCCGTTCGAACACGATTCGCGGATTGGTTTCCATCGGCAGCGGTGTGCGGGCGTCGCGCCAGGAAATCGTGCTGGTGTACTGGCAACTGAAACCGATGTCGCAGGAACCGAACACATCGTTCTGGTCGAGCGCCAGTTCCAGCGAGCCGAGTTGGGTCTCGCGGCCAAGCTGGCGAGCTACCAGTTGGTCGATCGACACAGCGGCCTGGAGATCATTCTCGGTGCGGGCCGGCGTCGCGCTGGTCAGGAAGCGGGTCGATGCGCTGGCGTGCACGCCGGCATTGCTGGCAACGCCATTGAGTCCGCTGAGAACCAGCATACGGTCCTGGTAGGCGGCCATGGGCTGCAGAATTCGGGTAATTTCGAATCCCGCCCCTTCGGTAGCCGGGGTCCACGCCTTCATCGCCATGCCGTTCGGCACGTAGACGACGCCGAGCCGGCGCGTCGGCCGGGCCGCCGGAGTCTGGGCGGAAGCGAGCGCCGGGATCATGCTGTCGAGCAGCGGCAGCGCAAGGCCCGCGCCCAGGCCGCGCAGCACGGTGCGCCGGGGCAGAGTCTTTTTGAAAATGATCATAACCTGGTTCTCCGAAGCTGGAACGGGGCGCTTTCAATCACGCCTGAAATCACTGATGACCAGCGATAGTCGTCCTCTTTGGCGGCGCGCACGATCGAACGCACCGCCGGCATGTCGTAGTATTCGAGACCGCGCCCGAGGGCATAGGTCAGCAGTTTTTCGGTTACCGCACCAACAAAATCGTCGGGCCGGTCGAGCAGTAGATTCTTCAGCCCGCCCAGGCCTTCGAATGCAGCGCCACCGGGTATCTCTCCGGAGGCGTCAATAGGCTGGCCGGCATACTCACGGCGCCATTTGCCTACGGCGTCATAGTTCTCAAGCGAGAATCCAATCGGGTCCATGGCCGTGTGACAGACGCGGCAGGCCGGGTTTTCGCGATGCTGTGCCATCGCCTCCCGCATCGTGAGTACTTTGCCGTCCTCGCTCGCTTCCTCAAGCGCCGGCACATTGGGCGGTGGTTCGGGCGGCGGCGCGCCGAGCAGATTCTCGAGCACGAACTTGCCCCGCAGCACTACCGAGGTTCGATTCGGATAGGAAGTCACCGTCAACAGGCTGCCATGGCCAAGCAAGCCGCCGCGCTGATCGCTGTCCAGCGTCACCTTGCGGAACCGGCTGCCGTAGATTCCGGGAATTTCATAATGTTGTGCGAGCCGCTCGTTGACGAAGCTGTAGTCGGCGCTCAGCAGTTCAAGGACACTGCGGTCGGAGCGTATCTGATCGTCGATGAACAGCTCTGTCTCTCGCTTGAAGGCGTCTCTCAGGTTTTCATCGAATTCGGGAAACCCGGAGGGGAGGGGATAGTGGCCGTCAAGATTGCGTAGATAGAGCCACTGGCCGACGAAGTTTTCGATGAACGCGCTTGCGCGGGAGTCGGCCATCATCCGCTGCACCTGGGCTTCGAGCACTTCAGGTTCTCGCAGGGCGCCGCGCTCGGCCAGGTCCAGCAGTTCGTCGTCCGGAATGCTGCTCCAGAGGAAAAAGGACAGTCGGGAAGCAAGTTCGAGATCGCTGATCGGATACACGTCGCCGGGCTGGGTATCGGCCGGATCCTGTTCGATGCGGAACAGGAAGTCGGGTGAAACGAGTACCCGCTCCAGGGCGAACTGAATGCCGGTATCGAACCCGCCCTCGCGGCGGCCGGTTTCGTAAAATCCGTACAGTTCCTGCACGTCGTTCCCGGCCACGGGACGACGATAGGCGCGGCGCGCGAGAGTGCCGAGAATCTCCCGGGCGCAGGCCGGTTCTTCATCGGCGCCGGCCGGCCGGCAACTGAAGATTCGTTGGCGGCTGGGCGTGTCGCCGGGCCCGTCCACCGACAGTGGCCCCTCTATCGCGATGCTGCCCAGCCCGGGATTGATATCCGGCAACTCGGTCACCGCCAGATGGTAGCCAAACAAGCGCGGTTGCAGGACGCCCTCGGGCTCCCACATCTCGCGCGGGAAGGTGGTCCCGATAACGCGCGGGCCGGCCTTGACCGGAAGCCGGATCTCAAAGCCTTCCTCCGCGAATACCATCATGTATTCTTCCCAGTCGTCGCTGCCGCGGATGTTCCCCGCATAGCTATAGGGAGCAGGAGTACCCGGCGCATCGCCGCCGAAGCTGATGGCTTCGAGGCGTTCGCCGTCGAGGCTGATCTCCAGCTCGTGGGGCGCATCGATGCCGCGCACGAAATCGACGTAGTTGGTCCGCAGTTTGATCGTAATCCGATATTCGCCGTCAACGGGAAAGGTATGCTGGACGGCAGCGCCGCCCCGGGAGCCAAACGGCAACTCGTCGCTGAGCCGGTCGTCCTGAATCAGGTTGAGCGGCACCTCATAAGTCTCGACGAGGGCAGTGCGCGGCGCGGCGCCCACCGCCAGCTCCGCTACCTTGTGCGCGGCCGAGACGTAGCGCTCCATGAGCGCCGGTGAGAGCGACAACACTTCGGCATTGTTGTCGAAGCCATGCTGGTCAGGCGGGTCGGGCGGGATCAACTCCGAGACACTGATGTCGAGGTCAAGCAAATCGCGGACGGCGTTTCTGTACTCGGTCTGATTGAGGCGATGGAATGCTTCGGTTCGGCCCGGATCAATCTGCTCCGCCGCTACCCGGTCCAGCTCGGTTTCGAGCCAGTTGCGGAATCCATCGTAGCTCGCCTTGTCGGGACGGGGATTGTCCGGGGGCGGCATCACCCCCACGCGTAACTTGCGGACGACCTTTTCCCAGAGCGCCGGATTCGCCGCCAGGTCTGACACGTCCTCGGTGTCCAGGGTCAGACCGATATCCCGGAGTTGCGTGAACAGCAGGGATTCGCCCGGTGTTGCCGGCAGATTGACGATCGCCTGGTTATGGCAGGTGACGCAATACCGGTCGAGCAGCGCCCGCTGCGCGGCAGCATCGCCCGCGGCGCCGGGAGCCTCCGCGGCCAGCAGAAAGCCGGATGCCGCAACGCCCATGCCGAATGCAAGCGGTTTGATCATGTCCAATGGAACCCTTGCCATATCCGGTCGAGCATAGCATTGCCCCGTCAGAACGTGAAGTTACACAGTTCAACAATCCCGCCGGCGCCATACCGATTCCCGCTGATTAGTCAACGCCGCCAGCAAACTGTAGTATTGCGCCGACAAATACCATCCCCCAGGAGTTTTCGATGAAGAAGTTGTTTTTTGCTACAGGCGCCGTGTTGGCGTTGCTGTTTTCGTTTGTCGCATTCGCGCAGGACGTACCCGAAACCGTTACGGTGACGAGTTCCGTCTTCGAGCATCACGGCATGGTTCCCCTGGCGAATTCCGCCTATGGGGACAACACGTCGATCGACCTGTCCTGGTCGGACTTGCCGGAAGGCACGGTGCAATTGGCGCTGATCTGCGACGACCCGGAAGTCGTCACGATCGGCATGATGGAGAATCCCTTCGTGCATTGGGTCATGTACAACATTCCCGCGGGCGCTTCCGGCATCCCGGCGGGAATGTCGACCGACGCCGAAGTCATGGGCATTGACGGACTCGATGGTGCGATCAACGGCCACAACGGGCTCAATCGGCCCGGTTATTTCGGCCCGCGCCCGCCCGACAACGGCCATCTCCATGCTTACCACTTCCGGGTCTACGCAATCGACGCCGACCTCGGCCTTGAACCCGGCCTGAACAAGGACCAGTTGCTCGCAGCCATCGACGGTCACGTCCTGGCCACGGGCATGCTGATGGGGCATTACCAGCACACGGAATGAAAGGTGGGGAAGCAATCGGAGGGGAATCGGGAAAGCCTGATTCCCCTTTGACTCGCCCTGTTTTTCCCCATATGCTCGACTTCCCTGAATCCAAATCGGTGAAAGAGACTTTTTCACCATATTCCATGTTTTGTACGGGAGTATGAAAATGATACGAAAGTCCGTTTCCAGCTTGATGCTCGCCGCGACGCTGGCGATTGCCGCATTTTCCGGCCAGGTTCTGGCCCAGGCGGCGGAGTCGGTTGAGCCGTTCAAGGTCGGCACCTTCGCGGTGAACGACACACCGTTCGTGGGTCTTGTCGTACGTGATGACTCGCTGATCGTCGACCTCGATGCCGCGAACCGCGCCATGCAGATGCAATGGCAATACAGCGATATGGAAATACCCGGGGATATGGTCGGGCTGATCGAGCAATACGAGTACGGTCTGAAGTTCAGGTTATACGAACTCATGAACTGGCTGGTCGCGGAAGACCTGCTCGCCAGCGGCACTGCCTATGTGCACGATGTTGAATCCGTCGACATCCAGGCGCCGATTCAGTATCCCAGCAAGATCATGAACGCGGCGGTGAATTTCTACACCCACGCCTGCGAGGGATGCACACCCCAGCAACTGGCGGAACGCACTCGCCAGCGTCAGGAAAACCGCGGCGTGCCGTACCTGTTCCTGAAGCCCACCCGCGGGGCGGTGATCGGCCATGGTGATGACATCATCATGCCTTTCGGTCGTGACGAGATCGAATACGAAGTCGAAATGGCCATCGTATTCGGCAGGACCGGCAAGTACATTTCATCCGCCCGCGCCTACGATCATGTGTTCGGTTACATGGTCGCCATGGACGTATCCGACCGCGGCGGGCGTCCGCCGGGCGGTTACGGTTCGGGTTCGGACTGGTTCGTAGGCAAGGGCCACGACACCTTCGCTCCGCACGGCCCCTGGATCGTGCCCAAGGAATTCTACGGAGATCCGATGGATCGCCTGCACCAGATCACGGTGATTGACGGCGTGACCGTGCAGGAAGCCCAGGCCGGGGACATGATTCACAACATCCCCGAGCTGATTGAATACGCTTCCTCCCTGATAACCGTATTCCCCGGTGATGTGTTGCAAAGCGGCACTTCCGGCGGAACCGGCGCCGGGCGGGTTCAGCGCGCCACGGGGTCCGGCTACCTGGTAGACGGTGAGAACATCAGCGCGAGTATCGAAGGGATCGGCACGCTGACGCACACGATCGTCGCCGAACGCAATGTTCCCGACGATTTGTCAGGAGCGCAACTGCCCCCGACCGCCGACTATCGCGACCGCTAGTCGCCCTTTTCTTTCGAGGCCGTTCGCGGGCGAGGCATGCCTCGCCCTACGGTCTCGGATGCATCTGAGGCTTGGCACTAAACATGTTGAACCGGTAGGGGCGACGCATGCGTCGCCCGTTGCTTGTTGGCAAATAATCAACGGATCAGGTTGATGGTCACGGTGGCCGGCTCTCCGTTGGCTCGCAAGCCGTAGTATTCCACCTGGTAACGGTTGCTCGTGTAGGTTTCGCCCCGTGTAGTGCCGTCGAAGAACGGCCGATTGATGCCCAGATTGCCCAGGGAGAGCAGTTGCCCCGGTTCCAGTCGCTTGCCGTAGGCTTGAAGGTGGTCCCGCAGCCATCTGACTACGTCGATGGGCCGATACCAGTCCGCCATCGAGCGCCGCTCGATCACCGTACCGTTTTCGTCAAGCACCGCGTACTCCATGTTGTTCAGTCGCTCGAGCCACTCCTCGGTTGGATAGATGGGAACGGGATCGCCGGCCAGGGCGATGCGGCTTGTCATGTTCCCGACCACGGCTCGCGCCATGGCGTTGTCGTCCGGTTCGGCGGTCGGGTCCGGCACCTCGGCGAACGGGACGAAGGCATCGAGCGCGGCAAGTATTTCCAGGTCGGTCCGTGCCTCGTTGATGGACTCGCTGCCCACGCGAAAGGCGAAGTCGGCTTCGAGGAAACTTCCCGCTCCCATTTCCTCTACTCGAACCGAGGCGCCGTTGCCCACAAACATGCCGGACAGCATTTGCGCCCGGATGCCGCCGGGCGGAAAGTATGGACTGGTGGGGCCGGGATTGTGGCCGCCGGTCTTGTAGCCGACGACTTCTCCAAATGTTGGACGCAACATCTCCACCGTTTCGTCCTGCCAGCGATACGCCTCTTCGAGCGATAACTCGGGCGCTAACGGCCGGATCGCCCTGACATTCAGGAAATCGTCAATCAAAGCTTCTACCGCGGCGCGAATTTCCGCCTCGTCCACGTTCGCGGCCGGGTCTGCCTGCGCTAGAGCGCTTCCCGCCGAAACCAGTCCGGCCAGCAAGGCGCACGCAATTGCGGGGGCGCCGATTGGCGTTCTCAAGACTTCCATAGTGCAACCTGGCTTTCTACAATTCGAACCTCCGATGATACTCGAAGTTCAGAAACCAGATGATTCTACTTAAAGGCCTGCCCGGCTCACCCTATACCCGGAAAATGCTCAGCCTGTTGCGATACAGGCGTTTGCCCTACCGCTATCTGCACGCCCGTCATGGTGAGACCGAGGGTCTGCCGCAGCCGAAGGTGAACCTGATTCCAGTCTTTTATTTCCGCAACGATGACGCAAAACTCGAAGCGGAAGTCGATTCAACCCGTATCCTTCGCCGGCTCGAAACCGAACATGCCGGCCGTTCGGTTATCCCGGGAAATCCCGTGCTGCGCTTTCTCGACTACCTGCTGGAAGACTACGCCGACGAGTGGCTGACCAAGGCGATGTTCCACTACCGCTGGAACTTCGACGCGGACGCGAAAATGGCTGCCGGGATTCTTCCCTTCTGGGGAGACATTACCGCGCCCGACGAGACAATCACGGAGAAATCGGAGCAGTTCGGCCAACGCCAGATCAATCGCCTTTACGTGGTGGGTTCAAACGAAACGACAGCGCCGATAATCGAAGCCAGCTACAAACGTTTTCTGCGACTGTTCACCGAGCACCTCGAACGCTTTCCGTTCCTCATGGGTGAACGACCTGGCGCCTCTGACTTCGCCGTATTCGGTCAACTCACCCAACTGGCTCAATTCGATCCCACGTCGTCTCGTTTAGCTTTGGAGCAGGCGCCCCGGGTCTATTCCTGGGTGTCACTGACCGAAGACCTGTCCGGACTGGAGCCGGAGAAACAACACTGGCTTGAGGACACAGACGTGCCGCGAACGCTGTCGGCATTGCTTCAGGAAATGGGGCGAACCTACGTGCCCGTCATGATAGCCAACGCGGCTGCCTGGCGAACCGGTGAGTCGAAGGTAGAATGCATTGTCGACGACAAACCCTGGCAGCAGACCACTTTCGCCTACCAGGCCCATTGCGTCGACTGGATTCGCGCAGAATATGACGCGCTGGATTCTACGGCGCGTAGTACCATTGACGCCCTGCTCGCCGGATCCGGCTGTGAAGCGCTGCTGACTCAGCGTTTGGAATAGGGCGGAGCACAATGGAGCATTTCAGACGATGACGAAAGACGAATCAGCCTTGTGCGAGGAACTGGCGCGAGCCTACCGGGTGTTCGGGGCGCTCGGTTGGGGCGATTTGGGCGATGGCCATATCAGCGCGCGGGACCCGGAACGCGGCGACTGCTTCTGGATGCTCGGCTATGGAGTCACGTTTCCGGCTGCCACAACCGACAACATGGTGCTGATCGACCGGGATGGTCAGATTGTGGCCGGCACCGGCGCCGTCAACTGGCCGGGCTATCATATTCATCAGCCGATTCTCGCCGCGCGCCCCGACATAGGCAGCGTGGCTCATACGCATACGTCGTGGGGTGTGCCATTCTCCTCCCAGGCCCGCTTGCCGGCGCCGATTACCCAGGAGGCCTGCATCTTTTTCGAAGACTGCGCCCTGTTCGACGACGAGGAAGTGCAGGTGCAGAGTCTCTCGGCCGGTGCGCGAATCGCGCAAAGCATGGGCCAAAACAATTCAGTGATATTGCGCAGCCACGGCTTGCTCGCCGCCGGTGCGTCCGTCGCATCGGCTGTGGCGCGTTTCGTGCTCATGGAGCGCGCCGCGGAAGCGCAGATCAAGAGCCCGGAAAGTACGCCCATTTCCGCGGACGCCGCCCGTTTCGCCAGGGCCGACCTGACCGGAGAGGAGTACCTGCGCAACACTTTCAATTTCCTGGCGCGCCATCACGACGTGTACTGAAAGCAATTCGCTCAGGGCAATGCCAAAGCCATCAGGCGTTCCGCCTCGCCGCCTGCTCCTCCGCCGAGCGCGAACACGATGTATTGCTTGCCGTCCGCCAGATAGGTGATGGGCGCCGCATGAAAGCGCACCGGTAGCTGCAGCCACCACAGTTCTTCGCCGGTTTCCTTGTCGTACACGCTGAGGCGATTGGTCTCGAAACCCTGTCCGATGAACAGCAGCGTTTTGGTGAGCAGCGGACCGCCCAGCTTTTCGAAATTTCCCATCGGCGCCAACTCAAGACCTTGCAGGTCGGGATGATCGGTGGGCCCGGTTCCCACCGGCACATGCCAGAGTTTTTCGCCCCGATTCATGTCGAAGGCGACCAGTTGCGAGTAAGGCGGTTTGAAAAGCGGCAAGCCGCGCGGCCCGCTCAACTGGCGTACCTGCGGCCGAATCGTCAAATCGGAATCGGGAGACTCCGGCGGATTGATGTTTACCGTGGAGAAATGCGCCCAGCTAGGCACAAACAATCGATTCGTTTCCGGGTCGAAGGCGGCGCCCCACCAGTTCGCGCCGCCGCTCCAGCCGGGCCGGATGATGTTGTCTCCCGGTGCGGGCGGCGTATACAGCGGGCCGCTATGGTATTGGCTGAATATCTCCAATGCCTCCGCCCGGAGTTCCGGTGTGAAGTCGATAAGGTCGTCTTCGGTGGCGCCGTTGACCAGAAACAACGGTGGCCTGGTCGGGAAAGGCTGGGTCGGCGAAGTTAATTCACCCGTCACCGTCGAGGCCGGAACCGCTCTTTCTTCGATGGGCCAAACCGGCTCGCCGGTTTCACGATCGAAGACAAAGGTAAAACCCTGCTTGGTAATCTGCGCCACCGCCTTGATCGGACTGCCGTCTACCACGATGTCGATGAGGTTCGGCGCGGCCGGTGGATCGTAGTCCCACACCGAGTGATGCACGAATTGAAAATGCCACGCCCGTTCTCCGCTGTCGGCATGCAGGGCCACCAGGGAATTGGCGAACAGGTTATCGCCGGCGCGATGGCCGCCGTAGTAGTCGGGCACCGTCGTTCCAACCGGCAAATAAACCAGCCCCAGTTCTTCATCGGCGCTCATCAGGGTCCAGACATTGGCGCCGCCGGTGTATTCCCAGGCGTCGTCGGGCCAGCTATCGGCGCCGAACTCGCCGGGTTGGGGAATCGTATGAAAAATCCACAGCATCTCGCCCGTGCGCGCATCGAATCCGCGCACATGACCGGGCGGCGCTTCACGAAAGTCGGTTCCTTCCGTCATGGCCGAACCCACGACGACAACGTCGCCGACCACGACGGGCGGTGAACTCACCGCATAAAGCGAAGGATCGATAGTTCTGCCGAGACCGCGTTTGAGATCGACACGGCCGCCGCGTCCGAAGTCCGGATCGGGTCTGCCGGTCGCCGGGTCGATGGATAACAGGAAAGTGCGGCCGCCGGCATAGAACAGCCGTTCCTGCCGGCCATCGGTCCAATACGAAAGACCCCGAGTCATGAACCCATGCACGGCGGGCCGCCCATCGAGATACAGTACGGGATCGAAACTCCAGAGTGTTTCCCCTGAAACCGGATCGATGGCTGCAATCTGGCCGAGTGAGGTCGTCGTATACAACACGCCGTTCACCATGAGCGGCGTCACTTCATAGGCGTAGGTTCGAAACGAACCGCGGTTCTGAATGACTTCGTTGTTTTCCCGCAGCGCCTGGTCCACGGATTCCCAGGTCCAGGCGACTTGCAGGCGTTGTACGTTGTCCGCGTTTATCTGATCGAGCGGTGAGTATTTCGTGTGCGCGGCATCGCCTCCATAGCTGCGCCATTCGCCATCCCCGGCTCCCTGCTGCGCCAGAACACTGTCAAGAAAGAGGCAGGACGCCAGTAGTGGAAATAGCCAATATTTCATGGCAAACCCAACACCACCAGTTCCGGCGGCGTTCCGAGCATGGTAACCGCCACATGTTGCTCGCCGTTGGCGCGGAAAGTCACCGGCGGGCCGATAGGCTGGGCCGGCAGCGCCACCCGGGCGATCGTGGCGCCGGTTTGCTTGTCACGCGCCACCAGTGGGTAGCTGCCGCCCGGATCGGGTGTTCTTTGCGCCGAGATCAGCAGGGTCTTCGTTACCAGCACCTGATCCCAGCCATTACCAAGCGGAGGCAACTCCACATCCTCCAGCATCGGGTGGTTCAGCACGCCGGGCGCTCCCGGTCCGTTCGGCACCTGCCACAAAATTTCGCCTGCGTTCATGTCGATCGCCGTGATTTGCCCATAGGGAGGCTTTATCAGAGGCAAGCCCCGCGGGCGCAAATTCGTGGTGACATTGCGCACATAATTCAAGGTAGCGTCTTCTGCGGTCGGCACCGCCAGTCCGGAGCGGCTCGGCGTGGAGACTGAGGGGATGTAAAGGACGCCGGTTTCCGGGTCGACCGCGGCGCCCATCCAGTTGGCGCCACCGATGAATCCCGGCATATGAATCGTGCCGAAACTGGTTTCGGTTGGCAGTGAGGGCGGTGTGAAAATGGGTCCAAAGCGATGTTGTTCGAGCATTGCCACAGCAGCCTCGCGCAGCTCTGGAGTAAAATCGATCAGGTCGTCCACGCTCAGGTTCTGTCGCTCGAACGGCGGGGGTTTGCTCGGGAACGGCTGGGTGGGCGAGGCGCGTTCCCCCGGCACATCGGATGCGGGAACCGGCCGCTCTTCGATGGGCCATATCGGTTCGCCCGTAATGCGGTCGAACGTGAACACGAATCCATGCTTGGTAACCTGGGCAACCGCCTCGACAGGTTCGCCGTCCACGATGATATCGATCAGGTTCGGCGCGGCCGGCGGGTCGTAATCCCAGAGGTCATGGTGCACCATCTGAAAATGCCATAGTCGCTGGCCGGTCTCCGCATCCAGCGCCACCAGGCTGTTGCCGAAGAGGTTGTCTCCGAGCCGATGTCCACCGTAATTGTCATTGGTGGGAGAACCAACCGGCAGATACACGATGCCCGCCTCGAGATCGGCGCTCATCAGCGTCCACACATTGGCATGGCCGCTGTATTCCCAGGAACCGTCTTCCCAGGTTTCGTTACCGAGTTCCCCTGGCTGAGGAACGGTATGGAAAGTCCATAGCAATTCTCCCGTGTTTACGTCGAAGCCGCGCACATGACCCGGCGGCATCTCCTTGTAGTCGGGTTGGTCCGATATCGCTGATCCCACAACTATTACATCGTCAACGATTATCGGAGACGAGGTCACCGAGTAATTTATCGGCGCCTCACGTCGCGCCCGGGGGATGCCGGCGATCAGATCCACCCTGCCGCCTTCGCCGAACCCGGGAATCGCTTCGCCGGATTCGGCATCGACTTCAATCAGGTAACCATCACCGGTTCCCCACACGACCCGGGATTTTTCGCCATCGGTCCAGTACGCCAGCCCGCGGTTGCTGAAGCCGAGCATCATGATCGGGATGCCCGAGGCATAGCTGCGGGGATCGTAGGTCCACAAGGTTTCGCCGGTGAGCGCATCGACGGCGGCGGCCTGATACAAGGGCGTGGAAATATAAAGCACGCCATCCACTGCCAGCGGGGCGGCTTTCAGCGCATTGATGCTGACCTCCGGAACATCGTTGGCAATCAACAGATTCGGGTACTCGGTCTTTAATTGATCCAGATCGAAGCGACCGTCGATGGACTGCCAGCGCCACTTGATTTCAAGCCGGTCGAAGTTGTCCGCGGTAATCTGATCCAGGGAAGAATACTTGGTGCTGCCGCTGTCGCCGCCGAAATAGCGCCAATCGCCCTCGACCATTCCGGTTTGGGCATAGCCGGCGGAGGAGGCCACACAAATTGCGAGAAGGAACAGCCCGGGAATTCGTCTTGTCAACATGTGAGCCAACCCCGTCGGGAAACCGTGAACTTCACCGTACTGAGCCACTTTAGCGCTGTCAATGACCACGATGAATCGGGAGTTCCGCAATTGACCGGGCAATTGACTTGACACGCTGAAATCCCCAGCATCAGCATAGATTTCCGCAAAAGGATTCCACCATGCTGAATCGTCGCCAGTTTCTTCGCCGCACTACAGGGTCGGTGTTGGCTACCAGCCTGTTCACCCACCCATTGCTGTTATGGGCGCAGTCTTACGACATGATCGTCCGGGGCGGCCGTGTAATCGATCCTTCCCTCCGTCTCGACGGCATTGCCGATATTGCAATCGCAGGAGGGCGCATCGCCGCCGTGGCGAACACTCTGGCCGCCGGAGCAGCACAGGAAATCGATGCCGCGGGCAAGTTGGTGATGCCCGGTCTGCTCGATGTTCACGCTCACTATGCGCGGGACGCTCAGGGACCGCATATTTGTCTTTCCGATGGCGTTACAGGCTGGGTGGATGCGGGGTCGGCGGGGGCGGATCAAATCGATGAGGTGGTAGCCATAGCACGTTCGGCGCCGCAACCGGCGCGAGTGTTGATCAACATTGGTCGGCAGGGAGTGATTCCCGCGGGTGATACCGCCGATCTGGCTCTCGCCGATGTCGAGGCGGCGAAGGCGGCAATCGCCCGCAACCGGGATTACGTCATCGGCGTCAAGGCGCGGCTGACCGCGGGGGTTACCGCCGACGATGTCGAGGTGCTGCGTCGTGCCCAGGAGGCGGCCTCCTATTTCAATTTGCCGGTGATGATTCACATGGGGCAATCCGCCACGCCCATGGGCGAACTCGTGGCGCAATTGAAACCAGGCGACATCGTCACCCATATGTTCGCGCCGCCGCCCAATGCCATCGTCGATGGCGATGGCCGGATTTTTCCGGAAATTCTCGAAGCGCGCCGTCGCGGTATCTGGTTTGACGTCGCCAACGGACGCGTCGATCACCTCCGCTGGGACAGCTTCGACGCCATCATGGCGACAGGGTTCTGGCCGGACACAATCTCTACCGACGGCTTCTCCAACAGCCGCAGCGCTCCCGGTGTGATCGACCTGCCCAACATCATGTCCAAGCTTCTCAATTTCAGCGAGATGAGTCTGAGCGACGTCGTCGCCTGCGGAACCGGCAATGCCTCCCGCCTGTTTCCCTTTCTACGCGACAAGGGCACATTGAATGTCGGCGCCCCGGCCGATATCGCCATTCTCGAATTGCGCGAAGGCAGTTTCGATTTTCTCGATAATTACGAAGGAGTGAGAGTGGGCGGCCGGCGCCTGTTTCCATTCGAGACCATACTGGCCGGGAGGCGAGTGCCGCGGGCGTAGCGTTGCCGGCCAGACTAACCTTGCCAGGGATACCAGATTACTCAGACCCTGCGTCCCAGATCGTGTACATAATCAGGCCCGATCGCTTCGATGCTGGTGGTTCCACTGCCGCGCATGGTGATATCCAGTTCCCGGTTCAACAGATCCAGAACCCTTTCCACACCCGCCTGCCCGAACGCTCCCAGTCCGAAACAATAGGGCCTGCCGATTCCTACCGCGGAAGCGCCCAGGGCAAGCGCCTTGAAAACATCGGTGCCGCGGCGGAAGCCGCCGTCGACAAGGATCGGAATGCGCCCGTTCACGGCGGCTGCGACTTCCGGCAGGCATTCGATCGTGCCTCTGCCGGTTTCAGTCGCTCTGCCGCCGTGATTGGAAACCACGATGGCGTCTGCGCCGCTCTGCACTGCCATGGCAGCATCGAAACCGACCTCGACGCCTTTGATAATCACCTTCATATCGGTGACTTCCTTCATGCGCCCGACCACCTCCCAGGTCATGGCGGCATTGTTCAAACTCGCTCCCCGCATATCCAGTCCATCAAACATTGGCTTCAGCCGGCCCGTATGGCAGTCGGCGCAATTTCGCGTATCGGAACGGGTCATTCGCGCCTGGGTTTCGGTATTTCTCCCGCCGGGCAAATCAACGGTCAGGCACACCGCGGTACATCCCGCCGATTCTGCCCTTTGCAGCATGAGCACGGTATTTTCCCAGCGATTCGTTGCATAAAGTTGGTGCCAGATGGGTGCGCCGCGAGCTTCCGCTACAGCCTCTACGGATGTCGATGACTGTGTGGACAGGATCATGTGATGCCCTTTTTCGGCGGCTGCCCTCGCCGAGCCCAATTCCGCATCGGCGTGATAGGCGCCCTGACTTCCCACCGGGCAAAGCACGATCGGCGACCCGGCCTCGGTACCCAGCAGATTGACCGAGGTACTTATCTCGCTTACATCGACAAGACGCCGCGGCTTTATCTGAAAGCGACTGAAGCCTTCGCGATTCGCGCGAATCGTTTCATCGCTGTCCACACCTGTGGCCAGGTATCCGAAATGGGCGGGCGGCATTCTCTCCCGGGCCAGTGCTTCCATTTCGAAAACGTTGATGACCTCTCTGGGGTCGGTCAATCGCGCTCCCAATGTTTCTTCCACTTCCTGGGCGAAAGCGGAATAACTGGTGAGCAGGGGGCTGGCGGCAAGATACTTGAGAAACTCTCGGCGGTGGGTCATGCGGAACTCCGGAAAATACCTGTTGATTTCCATTGGCGTCTACTCGCGGTTATCCTGCCAGAAAACTCGGAAAACATACAAATCAGGACAAGCCTTGACCATTCGATACGGCATAATCGGCACCGGCATGATGGGCTGCGAACATATCCGCAACCTGGCGGCGATGGACGACGTGGAAATCGTCGCGGTGGCCGACCCCAACGCGGAGCCCCGCGAATGGGCTCTGAAAGCTTGCGGCGACCGCTTTTCGCCGCGCGTACTTTCAGACTACAGGGACATTCTCGGCGCCGGTGATGTAGACGCCCTGGTCGTGGCTTCGCCCAATTACACGCACATCGACGTCATGCGGGATATCTTCACGACGGACAAGCATGTCATGCTGGAAAAGCCCATGTGCACGACGCTCGCCGATGCCCTGGAAGTCGATGCCGCTGCCAGGGCGCACAAGGGAATAGTCTGGATGGGTCTGGAATATCGTTTCATCCCGACCATCAGTTCCCTGCTCCGGCATTTGCACGAAGTCGGCCGGGTGAAGATGTGCGCCATTCGCGAACATCGGTTTCCTTTCCTGCGAAAAGTGGGAGACTGGAACCGGTTCAACCGCAACACCGGCGGCACACTGGTCGAGAAGTGCTGCCACTTCTTTGACCTGATGAACCTGGTCGTGCCGGGGAAACCGTCTCGTGTACTGGCGTCCGGCGCCCAGTCGGTCAATCACCTGGACGAAATCTACAACGGCGAGGTTCCCGATATTCTCGACAACGCTTTCGTCATCGTGGAATACGATTCCGGAGCGCGGGCGATGCTGGATCTTTGCATGTTCGCGGAAGGCTCCCGGCATGAACAGAATATCGCCGTGACCGGCGACGTCGGCAAACTGGAAACCACCGTGCCCGGCGAGGAATTGTATATCAGCAAACGCGCAGGCAGGTCGGGCGATTCGATTCCCGTCTCAATGGACGCGCGAGTCAGGCATACCGGTTTTCATCACGGTTCGAGCTTTCTCGAACATCGGGAGTTCATCGACGCGATTCGCGAAAACAAACCCGCGGCGGTGACGACACGGGACGGCCTGATGTCCGTGCTGATCGGGCTTGCCGGTCAGCGATCCATCGAGACAGGCCAGGCCGTGGATGTCGATTCACTGTTGGCCGAACACATCGGTCACCAGGATACTCATCCAGAGTCCGCGACGATCTGATCGATCAGGGCATCCAGACGTGCGTCGGGAGTGTAACCGTCGGCCAGTTGATTCCGCGCAATCGTCGCCACGGTCGCAAAGCCTTCCTCCAGGCCAACTTCACAGCGCCAGTCGCCGACCGCTTCACGTAACTTGCTGTTGTCGAAAACGAGCGAGTTGGATTTGTCGCCTTTCAGCGGTCCGCGCCAGTGCCCGCTGTATTCGATCAAGCGGTCGGTGGGAACGTGGACGACCTTTGGAGCATGCGAGAGAGCTTTCCCCGCCAGATCGACGATTTCGTTCCATGGCCGCGCGCTGTCACTGGTGATATGAAAGGCTTCGCCCAGGGCTTGCTCATTGCCGCAGAGCCCGGCGAAGGCGCGGGCAAAGTCATTCGAATGCGTCAGCGTCCACAATGATTCGCCATCGTCGTGCACGATGATGGGTTTATCGTTCAGAATGCGCCACGCCATGTGAATCCCCGGGACGCAGGTGCCGGGAAATCGCCTGCGATAAGTATGGCTGGGACGAACAATGGTTACCGGCAACCTGCCCGCGGCATGAGCTTCGAGCAGCCGGTTTTCGCAGGCGGCTTTCAACCGGCTGTATTCCCAGAACGGATTTTCCAGCGGAGTCCTTTCCGTAATCGTTCCTGAGCGCCAGGGCTTCTGATATGCCGACGCCGAGGACACGAACACATATTGGCCGCAGCGGCCGGCAAATGTATCGATGTCTCGGCTGATGGCGTCGGTGCGGAAGCCAAGGAACTGGCAAACCGTGTCGAACCCGCGGGAAGCAAGTTCAGCGTAAGCGGTATCGTCGTTCAGATCACCGACGACCTGCTCGACTTCCGAGGACAATTTCTCGCCGCGGATGCCGCGGTTGAACACCGTTACCTGTTGCCCGGCCCTGACCGCGGCTTCGACGCAGGCGAAGGAAATTTCTCCGCTGCCCCCGATATAAAGCACCCGGGCCATTGATTCTATCCCGTCGCGTCGATGCGAGCCCCGCCGCGTGAATGGGCGTCGACCAGATGGTTCACTTCCTCATCGACAAAACGGACATTGCGATTGATTCCGTGCAGCGATTCGGATTCGAATGCGGCCCGGGAACTGGAATGAAAGATCAGCCGGCCATCGCCCACGCCACCCTCGTCCAGAAGCTTCAGGGAAGGGTCGCCATCAAGCAGTTCCCGGTCTTCGGCCGTGACTTCATGCACCAGGCGGCCACGCCAATGGTTTCCCCGGACCGAGTGGTAAGTCAGCCCCAACATGGCCCGCGGCCTTTCGGAATGATTCGGCACACCGCGGTGCCACATGCGCGGATCCCGAAAACAGATCGCGCCGGCAGGTACTTCCATTTGCCCCGGCGGCCCCCAGGCTTCCAGCAGATCGGGGCGTTCCTTCAGACGATTCGTGGTCCACGTGGCGACCTCGGTCTCGCGCTGGGATCCGGAGTAGATTTCCGTGGCGCCGGTTGCCGCCGTGATGTCGGCCAGTGCGACCGAACAGGAGAGCGTGGTCGTGGGCGGCGGCCAGGATAGCCCGTCCGCTTCAGCCTGTTCGCGTGATTTCCACGAATAGGGCCGGTCGAAGTGCAGGGGTTGATAGGTGCTGCCCGGACAATTGACGTTGCCGTTGTAAAACCCGAGCCATGCGCCGCCGCCCAGCACTTCCGCAACCACGCTCTCGATGAGCGGATTGGCGGCGAGGTCGGCGCAGACGTATGGCGCATGGCGCCTGAGCCCCAATTGCAAATGCCCCACTCCCGTGTTTTTCTCGTGCGGAGTCAGCTCTCCATTCGAACGGACGATATCCACGTCTTTCAGAATGGAAGGCAGCAGCAATTCTCTTGTTTCTACCGAAACAAGACCGCTCACCACACCATAGCCGTCGGTAACGATAGCTTCGTGCAGATCGCGCAAAACGTTTTTGGGCAGGGTTCCTGCCTCGAAGTCTTCCAGAGTAGCGGAGTAGTGCAAGTTATCTCCCGAGGGATGATTCGTGCTCCTTTGCGGCAGTTATATTATCCTGCACAGCCATGAATACAAAGATTCGGCATGAATCGCCGCGCCGTTCTCGCGCTGGCCCCGGAATATTCCTTGCGCTTGCCGTCAGTCCAATCCTTTCCGCCAACGCCGCGGAGTCCGATTGGCCCGAGGCCTGGTTTGAGCCCGCCAGGACAGCCTCGCAACTGGGCATCGAGTCGTTCTCGCAAAGTCCCGTGCTGGAAGGGCAGGACCTCCCGCCGGTCGAACAGAGACTGCCGGACGATCCGGTGGTCATCGCGCCTCTTGAGTCCATGGGCGTTTACGGCGGAACTGCCCGCATCATTGCCGAAGACCGCAGCATGTTCTTCAGCCCCGAAGGGCTGTTCACCATTTCACCAGATCACAAGACCATTCTGCCCAACCTGGCTGAAACCTGGACTTACAGCGACGGTGGTCGCCGGCTTACGGTCAGGTTGCGCAGGGGATTGAAATGGTCCGATGGACACCCGCTCAGCGCGGACGATGTGTTATTCACGGTCAACGATCTGCAACTCAACAGCGGATTCATGCCGGTTACGCTGCCTGACTTCATCGGGTTGAAACTGCATGCCATCGACCCCTGGACCCTAGTCTTCACATTCCCCGAGCCCAATCCGTTCTTCATCAACTACGTGGCTCAATCTCCCGAATATTTCCTGATGCCAAAGCATTACTTCAGGGAGTTTCATCCAGCCTACGCCAGCACTGAGGCAATCGAGGCGCGGCTGGAAGAGATGGGGTTCAGCAGTTGGTCCGCATTCATGATCACCAGCATGCAAAAGCGGCTGTTTCCGGACCTGGTAAACCAGCCCACATTGAACGCCTATCAGAATGATGGTCTCACGCCCGGCTTGTATACCTACAGTCGCAACCCCTACTACTTCAAGATCGATCCCGGCGGCCGGCAACTGCCGTATATCGACGCCATCGAAGCACAGGACGTGAGAGACAACGAGGTTGCGGTGGCCAAGGCGTCTACCGGACAACTGGACTTTGCGGGCGTGCGCCTGCCCACCCAGGACATTCCCCTGCTCAAGCTGGGCGAGCGCAACAGCGGCATCAAGGTCAATATCTGGAATCGGCTCCACGGCAGCGACCTGTCGATCCAGGCCAACATGAATATCGCCGACGAACGCAAGCGCGCCCTGTTCAACGATGTCAGGTTCCGCCGCGCCTTGTCGATGGCCATAAATCGCGACGAGATGAACGAGATCATCTACTTCGGCCGAGGCACGCCGCGCCAGGTGACCGTCATCCCCGAAAGCGATTATTTCGAACCGGAATTCGCCACGGCGTATACCGAATACGATGTCGATGCGGCCAACGCGCTGCTCAATGAAATCGGGCTTGCGGATAACGATGGAGACGGATTGCGTGATTTTCCGGACGGCGACAGGCTGACCCTTACCGTTGAATATGTGGATACCGAAACACCCAAACAGGTTTCCATGGAGCTGGTTGCAAGTTACTGGAACGCTGTTGGCATCGATGCGCGGCAGCGGCTGATTGATCGTGAACTGCAATACTCCCGGGCCATCGCGGGCGAGTTGGAGATGACCGTGTGGCATGCGGACCGCACCACCGACATCCTGTTTCCGATCAATCCGGATTTCTGGGCGCCGCGCAAGCTCGCCGCCAGTCTGGCGATGTGGAGCGAGTGGTCCCGCTGGTATCTGACCGACGGCAGCCTGGGCGAGGAGCCGCCTCCCGAGATTAGACAGCTTCAGCTTTGGGCGGATGAACTGGCCACTACCATGGATCCCGAGCGCCGCGTCCAGTTGGGTAAACAGATCCTCGCCGCCAATGCCGAAAACGTCTGGACCATAGGCACCGTCGGACTCGCTCCGCACCCCGTGGTGACATCGAATCGGCTCAGGAATGTCGTCGAGTCCGGTCTGTGGGGCTGGGACATCCGCTGGACCATGCCCTACCATCCCGCCACCTGGTATCTCGATCAGTGAGAAGCTATGTACTGCGCCGCCTGATGGGCATGATCCCGACTCTGGCGGTCATATCGGTCCTGGTCTTCATCGTTATCCAATTGCCCGAAGGCGACATTGTCACCTCAACTCTCGACCGGTTGTCGGCAACCGGTGTGGAAATGTCCGATGAGCGCGTCCGGAATCTGCGCGCCCAATACAACCTGGACCAGCCCCTGCCCATTCAATACCTGGGATGGATCGGCAATTTCATCACCGGCGATATGGGGTTTTCCTATTTGTACGCCAGGCCGGTCAGCGAACTGGTATGGGAGCGTCTGGGATACACCTTGCTCGTCACGGTGGGCGCCTTGCTCTTCACCTGGTTGCTCGCCTTGCCGATCGGTATCTATTCCGCCGTTCGCCAGTACTCGGCAGCCGACTATGCATTCACGACCATCGGTCTGATCGGCCTGGCCACGCCAAATTTTCTCATCGCCCTGATATTGATGTACCTGGGCTACACCTGGTTCGGGCTGAGTTTCGGCGGCTTGTTTTCCCCGGAGTTTCTCAATGCGCCCTGGAGTTGGGCCCGTGTCAGGGACCTGCTCGCTCACTTGTGGATTCCCGTCATCGTGATCGGCACCTCCGGCATGGCGATCACCATGCGGTTGATGCGCGCCAATTTGCTGGATGAACTCCGCAAGCCCTACGTGACGACGGCCCGCGCCAAGGGCGTGCCGCCGCTGAAACTCCTGTTGAAGTATCCGGTGCGCATCGCCATCAACCCGTTCATCAGCACCATCGGCCTGTTACTGCCCGCCCTGATCTCCGGTGAGGCGATCGTCGGTGTGGTACTCAATCTGCCGACAACGGGCCCCTTGCTGGTGCAGTCGCTGATCACACAGGACATGTATCTCGCCGGGAGTCTCATCATGTTGCTCAGCGTACTTACCGTTACAGGCATGTTGCTGTCCGATCTGCTGCTGGCCTGGGTCGACCCGAGGATTCGCTATGAGCGGGCATGATCAGCTTTCGCCCGGCCGACTCGCGTGGTTGAGATTCCGCCGCCATCGGCTGGCCATGATCGCCGGAGGCGTACTGGTCTTTCTCTATTTGCTGGCTTTACTGTGTGAATTCATCAGTCCTTACACACCTGAACAACGCAACGCCAGGGCAATCAATGCGCCACCGATGGACATTCGCTTCTTCGATGCGGACGGCCGCTTTCACCCCAGGCCGTTTGTCTACGGCCTGGACCTGACCATCGACCCGGATACCTGGATGCGCGAGTATCGGGACGACACCAGTGCGCGATATGAACTGCGATTATTCGTCGAGGGCGAACCCTACCGGATGTGGGGAATCTTCGATGCGGAACGTCATCTGTTCGGAGTAGAGCAGGGCGGCGACGAATATTTCCACTGGTTCGGTACCGACTCCCTGGGCCGGGACATGTTCACTCGCGTTCTTTACGGCGCACGGGTTTCACTTTCCATTGGTATCGTGGGTGTGGGCCTTACCCTGTTTCTGGGTGTATTGCTCGGTGGTTTTGCCGGTTTTTTGGGCGGCATTGCCGACAGTGCCGTGCAGCGTATGACGGAAGTGCTGCAATCCATTCCGACCCTGCCCTTGTGGATGGCCTTGTCAGCCGCGCTGCCGGCGGCCTGGTCGCCCATCACAACCTATTTCGGGGTCACAATCATTTTGTCCCTGTTTGGCTGGACTACCCTGGCAAGGCAAGTGCGCGGAAGATTTCTCGCCATGCGCGAGGAAGAATTCGTCATTGCGGCGCGGCTGATGGGCGCCAACGATACGCGGATTGTATTCCGGCACATGTTGCCGAGTTTTTCCAGTCACATAATCACCACGGCGACGCTTGCGGTGCCGGCCATGATTCTGGGTGAAACGGCACTCAGCTTTTTGGGCATCGGATTGCGCGCACCGGTGGTGAGTTGGGGTGTGCTGCTGCAGCAGGCGCAGAATTACCAGGTTATTGTCCTGACGCCCTGGCTGCTCCTGCCTGGCGCCTTCATCGTGGTCACCGTGATCGCCTTCAATCTGCTCGGAGACGGGCTGCGTGACGCCGCGGACCCATATGGCAACCTGGGTAATACCGGGACAAGCCATGAGTGAGCCGTTGCTGACCATCAAGGATCTGGTCGTCGATTTCAGGACCGAGCTCGGTGACGTGCGAGCGCTCGACAAGGTGAGCTTCGACGTGCCCCGCGACTGTATTACCGCTGTCGTCGGCGAATCCGGCTCGGGCAAGACGGTAACCGGCAACAGCATCATGCGGCTGCTGCCGGAGTCCGCGCACAGTTCCGGCGAGATCGTTCTGAATCCCAGGGGCCAGGAGCCGATATTGATTTCCTCGCTCACCGAACGTGACCCGCGCTTGCGAAGTCTGCGGGGCGGACTGGTAAGCATGGTGTTCCAGGAGCCCATGACGGCACTGTCGCCGGTGCATCGGATCGGCGATCAGGTGGCCGAGGCGGTACTCTGCCATCGCCGGGTCAGCCGCAAGACCGCCTGGATCGAGGCCGCCGAGATGCTGGAACAGGTTGGTCTTGCGGACATCGAAAAAAGAATGCGAATGTACCCTTTCGAGTTCTCGGGCGGGATGCGCCAGCGGGTGATCATCGCTATGGCGTTGATCTGCCACCCTCAACTGCTCATTTGCGATGAGCCCACCACGTCGCTGGACGTTACCATTCAGGCGGAAATTCTGGTTCTCATCAAGTCATTGCAGCGCAAGCTGAAGAATTCCGTACTGTTTATTACTCACGATCTCGGGGTGGTGGCGCAGATTGCCGATCGTGTGGTCGTCATGCATGACGGAAAGGTCGTCGAGACTGGCAACGTTCGGCAAGTATTGAAGAGCCCGCGGCACTCCTATTCAATCGAGCTGTTGGCATCGATGCCGGGCGCGCGAACTCGCGAGGCCGGCCAATGACCCGGTTACTTTCGGTAAAGGATCTGTGCAAGTCATTTGCCGGCCAGGCGGTTGTGCGGTCAGTTTCCTTCGACGTCGATGAGTCGACTACCCTGGGTATCGTCGGTGAGTCCGGCTCCGGCAAGACTACTTTGGTGCGCTGCATTCTACGGGCCATCGATCCGGATTCGGGTACGGTGCGTTACAACAGTCGCAATGGTTGTCGGGAACTTGACGGGCTGACGGCCAGGGAGTTGTTGCCGCTGCGCAGGGAAATCCAGATGATCTTTCAGGATCCGTTCGCGTCCCTCAATCCCCGGATGACAGTTCAGGCAATCCTGGAGGAACCGCTGATCATCCACGACCTGGGAGACAAGGCCTGGCGCAGGCAACGGGTCGCGGAAATGTTGCAAAAAGTGCAACTGGAACCCGGCGCCGCGTCGCGCTTTCCCCATGCATTTTCCGGTGGGCAACGGCAGCGCATCGGCATCGCCCGGGCGTTAATTCTCGAACCTCGGCTCGTTGTCTGCGATGAATCCGTGTCGTCCCTCGATGTTTCAGTACAGGCGCAGATACTGGACCTGCTCGCTCAATTGCAACGCGAATTCGGCCTTACCTATCTGTTCGTCGCCCATGATCTCAGGGTGGTGCGTGAATTCTGCGATCACGTGCTGGTGATGTACGCCGGGTCGGTGGTGGAGCAAGGGTCTGTCGACGAGATCTTTACAAATCCCCAACACGACTACACCCGATTATTGCTGTCTGCCATCCCGTCGCCCGACCCCGACGAGAAACTCGAGCCGCTGGATCGTGGCGCATTGAACCTTGGGCTGGTCTGAATCCTGTTCTGAAGTCAACTCTGAAGCGTTCGACTTCAGAGTACTTCAGAGTCGTTTGCAGCCGTGCGTCGATTCATCACGAAGCCTCGCCTCGTAACGAGAATCGACATAAAATCGGCTTTGCGCAGATTGATCAGTTCAAAGTTTTACACCTTGAGCCCGGTGTCAGTGGCGGTGCCGAACTGCAGTTTAGTCCGGGTTTCGGGTTGTCAAGCAAACCAGGGTCACTTTAATTGGAGAGCGATAATGGAAAATGAAAAAACGAGTAAAAGCAGACGCGGATTTATAGCCAATTCAAGCGCGGCGGCCGGATTGGCGGCATTCGCGGGTTTGTTCGGCAAAGGAGCGAAGGCTCAAATGGTGGAGGTCAATGCCATGGGCCCAACACCGGAACAGGCCGAGGCTTTTGCCCAGCTTCCGGACCAGCCGGTGGTAATGGTGAATCTGCTCAAGTTCGCCGATGAAGCGAGCTATAACCAGTACGGCGCCGATGTGGTCGAACCGCTGTCTCGAGTTGGTGCGGAAATTATATTTTCAGGCGAATGTCGAATGACTTTTATCGGCGGCGTTGAATGGGACAGAATTGCGCTTGTGCGTTATCCCAATTCGCGGGCTCTGCTGCAAATGGCACAATCTGCCGAGTATCAGGCTATCAGCGGCAGCCGCACAAACGGATTGGAAGGCCAGATCAATCTCGCTGTGTTCGAAAGTTAACGGATCTGTTTTTCTCGCTGAATCAGTACTGTGGGTTACGTGCTGTTCACGATCGGTGATCGGGAGTATTGCCCGCGGACATCCGCCGGCATGTTCTGGAACGACGGTGTGCTCGAATTTCGGGCTCTGGGCTGGGGGCCCATTGTCGTCAGACGCTACCTGGATGGCGAGCAATAATTGCCGCTCTTCCTCCTCGCGCGCAATCCGTTCCAGCGTGTGTCATTGCGCCAGAGTGTCGGGCCGGATCTGAAACTTGACCATCTTGCTCGTCGTTCCCTTGCCGCCCTCGGTATGCCAGTTGAAATTGGTGCCGTAGTTGGCCCAAACGGCGCGGCCTTTCCAGCCGGCGTCCGGGTCGTCGATACGGCCGTCCAGTCCGCGGGAATAAAATCCCAGCGGGTAGGGCACACGCATCGTTACCCATTCCCCGGTGTCCGGATTCAGCACCTTGAGCGAATCGGACCCGGAGCCTGTCGCTATGGGAATGTTCTCGCCGAGGCCAAGGGTGTTGAAGTTATCCACCCAGTTGTAATAGTGGAAGTCGGCTTTCACATCCGTGCCCTTCATGGTCGGACCCGGCGCCTCGTAAAGGGTCCAGCCTTCCGGGCAATGCTGGGAAGTCACCGCGCTCGGCCCGTTCAATACTTCGCATTTGCTGCGATCGAAACTGGCCAGGTGGCTGCTGCCGGACAGCGCCGTCCAGATCACGCCATTCCTGTCCGCATCGATTCCCCGCGGCCCGAATCCCTGGATTTCCCCATCGATAACCGGCACTTCGTACACTTCCGTGATACAGGTCTCCGGCGGATTGTCGCCAATGTCGAGGCGATAGATGCGGCCGGGAAACTCCTCGCCGGCGCCCCAGACCACGTTGTCGGCCGGACTCACGATGATGCCGTAATTCGCACCCGGCGCCATTTGGGTATCGAGACTCGGATCGAACTCGCCCCCCGCGTTCGGGTCGAACAAGGGACCGACCGGCGGGTTCCATGGTTTGGTGATGCGGCCGTCGCCATTGGTATCCACCACCAGCGGACACCAGCCCTGGGACAGTTGCTCATTGCCGGTTCGGTCGAATTCACGCGTATTCACCCAGCCGATCACTTCGCTGAGCGTGCTGAAGTAGAGCTTGCGATCCTCGCCCCAGCCGAACTGCAGATGGTGCGTGCCGAAGCAGGTGTCTATGAGCCCGAATTCTTCCGTAGCCGGATCGTAATAAGAAGCCTGACGGGTACTTCTCCGGGAGGCGTAGTACTCCACGAATTTATTGTCCGATCCCGGCCGGCACCATTCCGGCAAGGCATTGCCTCTGACCTTGGTAGTCATCCATACCCGGCCAAGTTCATCGAACATCGGATTGTGGGGGTCCGCCGGGCGCTGCCACAACGGCTCATCGCCGTAGTAGGTGGAAGGCACCGGAAACTCCTGGGCGAAGCGGGTTACCGCGGGATTGTCCGGGTTGTCTTTGACCGCTATCACGATCTCTCGCCAATCATGCGTTTCGGTGTCCAGTTCCAGCAGGGATCCGTGTCCACCGTCAACGCCGTAAACCAGACCGCCGGCGTTGATCGTCGGCTCGCGCTTGTCGGTGGTGATCTCATCGTGGATATAGGAGGACTCATTGCCCCAGTCCCATTGGGTAATGACGATGTTGCGTTCGATGCCGACGGGACGCGGCGGCGCCGGCGGAATTTCTCCCGCCGCTATGCGATCGGTCCAGTCGGCGTACGTTTCCATGCCGAGCGGCCCGAAGCGATTGGCAAAAGCCGCCATGGTCGGCCCCCGTACGCCCATTGCCGTGCGGTAGCGCCATGCCTCGACGCTGGACTCGAATTCGAGATGGCTCAGGTTATCCAGCGTGCGGGTCGCCTTGTTGCCCAACTGGTGACAAAGCTGGCATCTCTGCTTGGTCATGTCGATCCACTGCGCCTGGCTGCGCATGGCCTCGGAAATGCCGTTGCCGTCCGGGCCGGTGCCGGGAAACTCTTCGTGTCCGGGAATTTCGAGCAACGCATACCAGTAGTTGGCCGGATACACCTGCGCCGCCAGCAGCGGGTCTTCCGCCGCGAAGGCTTTCAGGGTGACGCCGGACGCTCCCGGCCGCAGGAACACCGGGTCGGAATCCGCCAGGCCGTAACCTCTCACCCAAACGCTGAATTGCGCGTCGGGGAGTTCCGGCAGGACGAATCGGCCGTCGTCATCGGTCACGACGATCTTCACGAAGTGAGTCGGCGTGTCGTTGGTCTCCGCTATGACCCAGACGCCAGCTTCAGGGCCGCTGCCGCTCTCGACCGTGCCCTGAATCACGCCTTCGTTCGCCGGCTGCGCTGCGACGGGCAACGCGGCCGCGGTCAGGCACAGGATTACAAAAAGCGATTTTTTCATTGCGTTAGCCCTGGTTCTATACCCCTAATTGAATCCATTTCCGAAAATGGTGCGCCCACGATTGTAACCCTCGGGCATTGGCAACACATTATTGGCCCGAGCCCAAACTTCATAATCGGCGAGCATTTCTTCAAATAACTGCGGTTGTGAGTCTTTCAAATCATGTACCTCACCCGGATCTGTCTTGATGTTGTACAGATGCCAGTCGGTCTCGTTCTGTTCGAATCTATTGACTACGATTTTGTAGTCACCCTTGAATAGAACGCTACTGCCACCGAGTTCGTAGCCAATGGGTTCGGAGGGGGAATGGATCTGGTCGGTAGTTCCCGCCAGGTGATCAGCCAGACTCGAACCGACTATGGGTTCCACAGCGTCACCGTCCCAGCTTCCCTCATGATCATTGATATCAACCAGATCCAGAACGGTGGGCGCAAGATCGGTCACAAACGTGAATTCATCAGTCAATTCGCCCCGCCGCGTTATGCCCGGACCCGAAATCACCAGGGGCACGCGCAGACCACCTTCGTTGGCATGAAACTTGAAGTAAATCAATGGAGAATTGGCGATCGTGGCATTGTCTGAACCGATCGCTACCCAGGAACCTCTCTCTCCCAGGGTTTCGTAGTCTGTGCGATATCCCATCTGTTCAAACCATGCATTGAGCGGGGAGTTTCCGTCGGAATCCACCAGACTTGCACTAGCCGCTCCGTTGTCCGAGGTAAAAATGAAGATCGTATTGTCGTACTCATCAATACTTTCCAGGTACGACATCAAGCGCCCAATGTGCGCGTCCATCGCGTCGACCATGCCGGCATAGACTTCCATACGGCGAGCGTCATAACGTTTCTGTTCATCCGTCATTTCGCTCCAGTCCCGGGTGCCGGGAGTCGCTGTCACGTCGGACCCGGCGGGAATTACACCGGCGGCAATGGCCGCCTGCCGTCGCTTTTCCCGCAAAACAGTCCAACCCTCGTCGTAGACACCGGCATACTTGTCTGAATATTCTTTTGGCGCCTGCACTGGAATATGCACAGCCTGGAAGGGAATGTAGGCAAAAAATGGCTGATCGCTGCTCTCGTTCGAATCGATAAATTCGATGGTCTTGTCGATAAAATATTCCGAAGAATAAAAATCATCGGGCAAGGTATGGGGCGCCCCGTCCGCATACCAGTTGGCCTGGTCGTGGATGGGGAGATAAGTGTGTTGCGCCCAGTTATCCGCGCCGGTGTCGGCCAAGGCAATGGTGCGATTGAATCCCCGCGCCGAAGGCAGCAAGGAAGGTGTGTGTCCCAGATGCCATTTGCCGGTCATGTAAGTGTGGTAACCATTCGCTTGCAGAAGACTGGCCAGGGTTACGACCTTGTCGCTGAGAACGCCTTGATAGTGATCGGAAGCCATTTGCTCCGGCGGAATGGATTCAGGGATGTTGGGGACACCGTTTCGATGACTGTCCACGCCGGTCAACAGCATGGCGCGAGCCGGGGCACAATTGGCGGCGGTATGGTAGTTGGTGAACGATAAACCTTCCGCGGCGAGTCGCGCGATATTCGGTGTATTGATTTCGCTGCCGAAAGGCGAAATGTCCGTATAGCCAAGATCATCCGCGAGAATCAGAACGACATTGGGGCGATCAGGCTGCTGTGCGACAGCGAGAGTTGGCGCGCCAAGATTCGTGAGCCCAGCGATACCAAGACAAAACAGGATTCGGAATTTCATGACTTATCCTTGGAAAAATCGCTCCATACTACATTATCAATTGGTTAATGGCGCTCAGGGTGGGTGTCCTTTGGATGTTTTGGATGTGGCTAGTTGGATACCGCTGCTTGTTCCGGATCATAGTAAGGGTCGAAGCACAGGAGATGTATTTCACCGTTTTCTATGAACCCTGGAGGAATAGGATTATTGGAAGTACACACTCGCCCCTCTTTGGTAAATGTCATGTCGCGTGTATACGATCCCCGCAGAGGAACCGGATAAACAACAAACCGCTCTTCGTCGGGAATGAATCGGTAGATGCGATCCGTCATGGTTTCATTAATCCAGATTTCCTGACTTTGTGGATGCACCCCGAGTGCATAAGGAGCCGGCCGCATGTCTGGAGCGAATTCAGGCATTTCGTATACCTTGGTTTTGTATCCTTCGGTTTCGATGCGGGCCAGTGTGCCTTCGGAATAACCAGTCACCCATAACACACCTTCCTTGTCAAAGTGCAAACGGCGCGGGCCGCTCATCGGAGAGTTGTATTCCGTGATTTCCAGGGATTCCGGGTCGACACGGCCAATCTTGTCAGTGAAGAGCTTGGCATACCAGATCGAGCCATCAATGGGATGAACGTCGATTCCGTAAGCAATCGCATTGCCGGAATAGCCCATGGGTGTTTGGGAGGGAGTATCAAGAATTGTAAATTCTTTTGTTACCGGGTCGAGTCGGCCCACCTGCTCGGAAAAAGCCAATGTAAACCATAGGATTCCTTGTTTGTCGGTGCGTATGGTATGTGGATAGTTAGCTCCAGTTTCCTCGGGAATTACAAGTGTGGCCTCCCAGGCACGGGTCATGGGATTGAACACACCAATGGTGTCGGAGCTGGAATGGGTAACATAGTATTTGCCATCATGACCCAAAGCCAAAGAGTGCGGGGTATTTCTGGGCCTGGAGTTAGGATAGTGCTCAGGATTGTCTTTAGACTGAACTACGTACTCGGATTGCCCCGTGGCAGCATTGGTTACTACCATTTGCTCCAGATACGCATCCACAGAATAAAAAAGTTCATCATTGGGGTTGTAGATCGCATCGTGGGGACTGAGTGCATTTCGCATAAGATATTCATAGATCTTCATATTGCTCAGGGATTCATCCACCGGAAACTCCGGTCGCACGGTCAACAGCTCGCCAACGAACCCCTCTGCCAGGAATTCCGCACGGGGATTAACCAAGGTCATATCGGGATTTTCAACCCGGTCATGCATGCGCTGGATGCTTGGGATCCAGGATTCGACCGAGCGCGGTATGCGGGTAAACTCATTGCCGAGTTGATGGCAGGTCAGGCAGTCGCGCTGAAATTGCAGGCGGCTGAAGATATGCTCTTTGCCCTGCGCAAATGGCAGGCTACCAAAATGATAAGCGGCGGGCAGGCTGTCGGATATTTCCTTAGCGTCAGTCATTGGTGTCATGACCAGATCTTTGGTCAGCTTCGAACTGGCGTCCAATTCGATAGTACTGCTTGCATCCTTGAAGTAAGGCGTACGTAAACGCAGTTCCAGTTCACCACTGAGATTAGTGGCCAGCACATATTTTCCGGCAGCATTGGAATACACAGATTCAGAAATTCCGCTCGCCTCGTCAGTCAGACGTACAAGCACCCCCACCAATGCATTACCCTGTGTATCAAGCACAGTTCCGGTGAGCACACCGGCATACGCCGGCGCCGCGATGGCTGCTGATAACATCAATACAAATCCAAACGGCTTCATAACAATGCTCCTCATAATCCTCGAAGAAATTCAAGTAAGGCACGATTGGTCTCAGCCGGTTTTTCCTGTTGAATCCAATGGCCCGCTCCCGGTATGACTACGGTGCTGCGAAGACCGGGCACTGCCAGAGCCATGCCGGCCGCAATCTGTTCTGCATTGGCGCCGCCGATAACATGATCCTCAGCGCCCGCAATGAACAACGCAGGAATAGCAACTTTGGCATCTGCCAGATGCGAAGTGTTTTCCCAGTTCTGATCCATGTTGCGGTAGTAATTGATCGGCGCACGAAAGCTATGGTTGGTAAATTGGCCGGCCAGGTAATCCAGTTCAGCCTGGGTCATCCAGGGCGGAAGACCAATCGGCTCCCCCAGGCGGTTTAACCAACCACCGGCGGCGCGCCGGGGATCGGTAACAACCGGTTCCTTCTTCGGCCAGGTGGGAGAGGTAAACGCATAGATACGACGTAAGGTATTGCGCGGATCCGCGTCAAATTCCTCATCGGCTGCAACAGGCTCTACGAGGTAAGTGACATAGTTGAAGTTATCACCAAGCTGTGCCGCCATCGTGCTCGGTCGGGCTGCGCGGGCAGTGCCGAATGGCACACTCAAGGCCGCTATGGCTGAGAATCTCTCTGGATGCAGTAACACACTGTTCCAGGCGATCAATGCGCCCCAGTCATGCCCGATAATGACGGCTTGCTCTTCGCTATAGGCATCGACAATGCCGACCACGTCGGCAGCCAGTTGTTCTATCCTGTAGTCTTCTACATTCGGCGGGGTTTCGGTAGCACCATAACCTCGGTTGTCCGGGGCAACCACTCGGTAGCCCGCGTCCGCCAATACTCGAATCTGATGCCGCCAGGAATACCAGGATTCGGGCCAGCCGTGCACCAGTATGACTAGCGGACCAGACTCACCGGCCACGGCCACACGCATCCTGATACCATTGGTTTCAATGAAGCGAAAGCCAACTCCCGGTAATGGAGATTCATCAGCAGCAATCGCATCCTGGGCTCTTGACTGTTGTCCAACCAACATCAATCCCGCAGAAAAAAGCAATGCGGCTAGCGCCGTTGCGACGCTCGCAAGCCTGGTTACTTTTGTCATGTAGAATTTCCTCATTTGGTCATTGATCGCTAATGGCATTCAAATTGGCAGCAATACTCATCAGGGGGAAAAGTACATGTATTCGGCGTCCGCAGGAGGACCGTACGGCCAGATGTCAGAAGTAACCCGGATATAGAAACCGGTTGGCCACAGGGGTGGCGGAAATTCCGCTTCGATATTGGCCAACTCCTCCTGCAGTTCCTGCACTTTCTCCGGCATCTCCTCTGCCAGATTGTGCCGTTCGCCGATGTCGTCCCTGACGTTATACAGCACAATTTTTTGCTGATTACCATCAATCTGCATGCGGTAGTCACCTTGCAAGATTGCTTTGGTCTCGCCGCCGCGCCAGATTAATGTTTGATGGGGTATGCCCCGATTCTCCCCTTTGATGTAAGGCAACAGGTCCTTGCCGTCCAGGATTTGATCATCGGGAATTGATGAGCCGGTCGCAGCAGCCACAGTCGGGTAAATATCAGTCAGACTGACCGGGTGGTGATACACAGTGCCCGGTTCAATTTGCGCAGGCCAACTCATCAGGAATGGCACTATCACGCCACCCTGATAGTGGGTCAATTTCGATCCCCTGAACGGCTGGTTGGTGTTTGGAATGCGCGTGTATTCAGCGGCGCCGTTATCACTGGAAAAAATCACCAGTGTATTCTCATCCAGACCAAGCTCTTGCAATTTTTCAGTGATCTTGCCAACTGCGTCGTCAAGACTCTCTATCATGGCGTAGTACACACGGGTCTTGTGATCGGCGATGTGATCGAGGCGATCATAATAGAACTTGGGAGCCTGCAGCGGCGTATGGGGTGCGGTAAAAGGTAAATATAAAAAGAAAGGGTCGTCCTTGTGTTCTTCGATGAATCGGGTACCTTCATTGGCGATAAACGCCGTAATATCTTCATCGGGTACTATGTCCTGACCGTTTCGGTTCGCGGATTTTTTCCCTCCTCCCAAGTTCCAGACAAATGTATCGATTGTCTCCCAGGGCAGTTTCGCCGACTCGAAGCCGGGATCCTCTGCGTCGCCGTAGAAGATGGAGGTCGACGTATAATCATCGAAACCGCGGTTAAGCGGAGCAGACTGCGGACCTGAGCCTATGTTCCATTTTCCAAAACCCCCGTTGCTGTAGTTGTTCGCCTTGAGAACTTGCGAGAGTAATACCGTATCTAAAGGAATACTCATCTGTGCAGGCGGCACCACTTCATCAGCGGGGATGTCTACGACTATGTCGCCCTTGGCTATCGCGGCGTCCCGCCCGCCCGCCTGCATGATGAACATGGACACCGGACCCGGAAAATTCTCCATGCCGATACGCTGTTGAAAACGACCGCTCATCAAACCAGCCCTGGAAGGCGCGCAGACTGGTGCTGTAGCGTGCCCACGCGTGAACTGCACGCCATTGCGGCCAATAGCATCTATGTTCGGTGTTCGTACAAGATTGTTACCGTGCAGTGAAATATCGTTGTAGCCTAGATCATCTGCCAGAATGAGAACGACATTGACATGGCTTGTCTGCTGCGCGGCGCAAATTCCTGACGCCAATAGCAGAGTGATAAGTGTCAATAAATTCTTCCTCATCATTGCAACTTCCTCGTGGTTTCAGGGGAGAGGATTGTCTTGTATGAATTTGACAATTATTTCCGCCAGTTCCACGCCCCTGGTTTCCTGCACAAAATGCCCACCGCCTTCAATCATTACGTGGTCTTGCCCTTGAGCGCCGGGCACATTCTCCTGCCATATCTCGTGGCCCCCGTCAGGCATAGTGATACTTTTTTGCGTCATATTTTCATCTGTAGTGAAGGCGGTCAGAAAGGGTTTTTCCCAACGCTTGAATACTTCCCAGGCCGCCAGGTTTTCGGCAACGCCTTCGTAACCCCGGGTAAGCGGTATCAGTTGCGGTAATGCCAATGGACCTGCCGTGTACCTGGAGTCAGGAAACGGTGCGTTATATGCATCCACTATAGTAGGGTCACCTGTTTGACTTAAAACCATGCCACCCGGATTGATTTCTCTGTCTTTAACCCACTCCCTTTCCGTCAAAATCCATTGTCCGACAGGAGCACTCATATCAGGAAACTCATAGCTGGTTGGCGCGGGCATTGCCGTGTTGGATATGACCACACGTGCAAAGCGTTCTTCGTTTTCCGCCACCACACGCAGACCAAACAATCCTCCCCAGTCCTGCCCGAAAAACGTGGCATTTTGCAGATTTAGCTTTGTTACGAATTCAGATTGTGCATTCACATGGAAGTTGTAGGTGTGCACTAACAGGCTGACGGGTTTGTCCGAACGACCGAAGCCGATCATGTCAGGAACAATCGTGCGATAACCGGCCGCATTGAGCACAGGAATCATCTTGCGGAACAGATAGGACCAGTCTGGTTCACCGTGCAGTAGATAGAGTAATTCGCCATCTCTTGGTCCTTCATCCAGGTAATGCATCCGGTAGCCGGCAATTTCCACATAGTGAGATGCAAAAGGGAAGTCAGGTAAATTTTCAAACCGACTGTCGGGTGTACGCATTACACCGGGTCGTATTTCATCGGCTAATGCAAGACTGGATAGCAACAAACTGACAATAAACACTATGCTTATTGCTCTCATGGTAATGTCCTCTGTCTAAAGGTTAATCGATTATTCAAGACGGCGAATCGCTCAGTCCGGAATCAGATCTCAGCAAATTCTTCGGTAGTCTCGAACACCGTGAGATTCATTTGACCTTCGAGTCCAGCGAGGCGATTGGCGCTATTGGCAGCCATGGCCGGCGCTTGGGAATATTCACGCAATGCCCCGGCATTGGGATAACGAACCAGGATAACCATATCCCACTCTGTCCCACCGATGAAGGTGCCGTGACAGTCGCCGGAGAAAATAAACCTGGCCCCCACCTTGGCTAATTCGGCTGGGGCAGATTTCGCATAGGCAAGATAGTCCTCCCTGCCTCCATTCGGTTTGAATTTGATCAGATTCACCATTACTACCGGCTGATTGTCCGGCAGCGCGAAGAATGCCTCTGCTTGTTCCGGTGTCGGGCCTATCGCATTAAGCGCAGGAAACTCAGCCGCATTGACTACTGTACCGCCGCCTAACAGCGCTGCCAGCGCTCCCATTCCGGTTACGGCGCCGGTCTTGGTCACAAAGTCGCGCCGGGACTGACTGCTGTTTGATGTGCTCATTCCGAATCTCCAAAGTCATTTTTGCCTAAAGTGGTAGATAGTTATGTAACTTCGATTGCCATGAGGGGGAGTATCCTGATTGACTAGAACTGCATCAGCACACGTGCATAGAGGCGCCGACCGCGGGCATCAAACACCTGGGCGTCATAGTTCAGTCCACCGGATTCACGCACCGGCAATGCCGCATTGAATGCGTCGAGAATCCCCAGGCTAAAGCGGGTAGTACCCAGCGCCTGATTGCTCCAGTCATGGCTGTAGTTGTATTGCATATCCCAGGATTGATAGCTCTCGATACTCTCTCGCAACAAGGATCGGCGAAAATCATTGGCAGTATCGTAGGTTGCCTGATAGGTAAGGTCGCGATATGACCCGATGTGGCGATTGATGAGCGTCACGCCGTGGTTGTCCCGTCGCCAATTGAAAGTGAGATGGCCCTTATTATCAGGCAGTGAGCGTACCAGGTTGTTATCACCGGTGGTGCCGGCCGCGTCATACACTCCCGTGTTCGACAGCCCAGCAACCAGGCCCGGCACATCTTTTAACTGATACTGACGCACATGGGTATAGTCCAGACCCACGCGGAATTGACCCCAGTCGTTGTCCCAGTTATAGCTCATCCTGATATCCACACCATCAGCTTCGATAACACCGGCGTTTATGGCGCCCACGTTAAGAGAGGTCAGATTTCTAGCATTGTTGAACGCTTGCAACTCAATACCTGATACCTGGTATTTGCGGGGGTCAACCTGACAGTCCAGGCGTTCGTCTGAATCAATACCAAATTCTGCTGCCAGCGCTGCTGGGTCACAGGATACAAACGGCACAGGAGCGGTGGAATCATTAGTACTACCCAATATGTAATTGGCTGGATCGGCTGCTGCCGCGATGAAAGCTTCAGTTTCGGCAACCAATGCTCTCTCAGGAGGTTCTGGCAAGACCCGGTCACTCACCTCGAAGCGCCAGATATCGGCACCTATGCTCAGGCCATCGAGGCTTCCATCCGGTGTCCACTGCGCACCAATGTTGTAGGTGTCGGCATACTCATTACCAACATTGGGAGACGGTCTACCGACTGTATCGACATTTTCATTTTGGGCATTCTCCGGTATAGGAGGTAATAATCCGGCTCGCACGGCTTCATCCTTGAGTACATCCTTGAGCGTAACAACATTGCCCTCGAGACCCTGCTCGATAATGGCAATATTGGGTGCTCGAAAGGACTCCGACCAGGAAGCTCGCAGCAACAGGGTGTCGATCGGGCGCCAGCTTACGGCCACCTTCGGCGAAATTTCATCGCCGATTGCTCCGCCGTAGTCTTCCCAGCGCAAGGCGAACTGGGTCTCGACGTTTTCCCAGAAGGGCAGCGACAGCTCGGCGAACCCCGCAGTCACGTCACGATTATGATCGTATTCGAAAACCAGGAAAGGAGGGGAGTGGCTATTACCTACATAGAGGAAGTCATTGGGGACGCCATTGGCATCGTAGGACAGAATGGACTGCAATCCCGGCGTATCCAACTCGGTATTATGGGACAGCGTGTTGCGTTCCCGATACTGCCCGCCCACTGCGAATTGCGCCATACCACCAGCCAATTCCATCAGCTCACCGGTTACCACAGCATCGAATACCCCAAGGCGATTGCGTTTATCATTAGTTAACACTTCCGGGTGTATGTAATCCATTAACTCGGGGCTATTGGCCAGGGAAGGATCGCTGAATTGACTCAGGAAGGGATTGAAAAACTCGCAACCACCCTGCCCGTGATTGTTGCTGGTCAAGGCATAAGACATGGCTTCACGGGTGTGAAAAACGATGCCCGGGCGTGGATTCTGCAGGAGTGTGCTGCCCAAATTCGCCCATGCAGGATCGCCGGGTTGATGTGCGAAGTCAAAATCCGGTGTTCCGTTAGGCACACAGTTAGGGCCACCCAATCCGTTAACCGCCATATCCGTGCGGTCCTTGATGAAGGTGCGACCCGAAGTTTCCAGGCTGGATTGGCTGAAGGTATAGCTAACATCGTAGTCCAAAGTACGATCAGCAAATTCAAACTCGCCGCGCAGCCCAAGCTGCGCACTTGAACCATTGGTCCAGGTTTCGTTGTCACTGGCATCGTGTCTCGGCAAACCAAATCGTGGTACACCAAAAGAGATCGTGTTCAGCCCGCCATTAGCGCCGTCGCTCGGCACGTTGGGAATACTGGTGGGACGGGTCAGCCCGACAGCGGGCGCATAGTAACCCAGTTCCATAGTCCGCCCGAAACCACCCCCGTGAGCTCCCGGTTGAGGCAGGTACACATTGGGGATTCTGTAAGAATTGTATCCGTCATCGGCTCGATTGATCGTGGAATCCGAGTAATTGGCGAAGGAATAAAATTCAGTACCATCGGCAAAAGTGTGGTTGAAGGCGCCTGCAAAACTATCTCGCTTGGATTCATTGGTGATGAGGGACCATTCAGATGTATCCTCGAAGCATGTTCCCGAAGTCTCGCCCCGCGGTGTCCGTAATGAGCCAAATTGGGTAGGCTGTCCATCGGTGGTTTGGTAGGTATAACAACCGGGATCGGTAAAAACCGGGGATCTCGAGCCTCCTTCCATGGCATTTTGCTGGGTTACAGGGAAATTGATCCAGGCTGGGTTAAGTCGCGCACCCAAAAAAGGAATCGGAAGTGCCTGGCTAAAACCAGTCACAGCACCCAGGTATTCAGCGTTGCCATCAAAATTATTGCCATCGCGCACCGTTACCGGATCTCGCTCAAAACGTTCGGCAGACAGCACAAAATGCGTATCCCCATCGTCACTGGCCCAACCCCAGATGGCACTGACCGTGGCATCATACAGGCCGCTGGCTTTTTCAATGCCCTGCAGATCACCGTAGATCTCAAGACCTTCAAAGTCGGTACGCATGATGACGTTCACCACCCCCGCCACTGCGTCGGCGCCATACAAGGCCGAACCGCCATCGGTCAGAACTTCGACACGCTCAGTCATGACAAGAGGAATCATATTCAGATCGACAAACTCCCCACCGCCGCGCGTATTCGCGCCAGCAGGCGCCATGCGCTTACCATTTATCAGGGTCAGTGTGGAGTTCTCCCCCAGGTTACGCAGGTTAACCTGGGCCGTACCCTGAGTTTGAGTCACTTCACCGGAACCGGGATTGACGAAAGAGCCGGAGTTAACTTCCAGGTTCTTGATGACGTCCCAGATAACTGCAGCACCCTGAGCTTCGATACTTTCTCTATCGATAATCTGCACCGGTGACGGAGCATCCAATGGAGTGCCTCGAATGTAAGAGCCGGTTACTATCACCTCTTCGATCCCGGGATCCTGCTGCGCGTTGGCCGAGTGTGAGATCCCAGCCAGCATGATAGCCAGCGTGAGTGATTTAGGACTGAACGGAATGGAATTTCGCATTTGCTTTACTCCCGTCATATTTCCAATTACTCGCTATTTGCCTTGTTTTTCGATTCGCTGACAGGATTCAGAATCAGCGTTCCTCTGTCCACAGGGCAAACTGTGATTGCTGGTAGTAAATCACATTTAATAATGCAATGCATTATTTAATTAATGATATACATTTATTTGGAAAGGTCCAGCTTGAGCAAGCCTTTCATTAGCTAAGTGCCTGATAGAAAAGAGGAAGTTTGATGGCAGTCAACCGTCCTTGCCGTGCAATAATTCGAATCCGTGGCAGTTCGCCACTAGAATGTGTAGACTGAGGAGCAGAATTGGCATTGGCACTGCGAATCAGGGATTTTAGTTGAAAGCAACAACAAGGCAGGTAAGGAATGGCAGGGAATAGTGGTCAAAAACGAAGCACGCAGACGCGTCAAAGTATGATGCGCGCACTGGAGAAACTTGGTGCGAAACACGGCCTTGAGAATGTCACCGTTAAAGCAATCCTGGAAGAATCCGGCCAAAAAAATGCATCGGCTCTGCAGTATCATTTCGGCAATCGACAAGGATTGATCCTGGCAGTCTTCATAGCAAGAACCAACGAAGCCCGGACAAAGCGCGCCGAGCTATTTCGTGAGTTATTAGCGCAACGTGGAACGCTGTCGCTTCGGGAATTATGGAGGGTGTGGGTGGAACCTGTTTTCATGTTGGCTAGAGCCAATCCTGACTTTCGTCGCTATGTAAAGACATTTGCCCAACATAACGCCTTTAGTGACCAGCCTTTGGAAGAGGAAACTGAAGGTTCCCGAGAGCATGAGATTCTGATGAACAACATGCTGCAGGAATGCCTGGGCCATCTTGACGAGTCCATAGCCCACGCCCGAACCCTTGCTGTCTCGCGGTTTATTGCGTTGTCTATGGCGCTCCACTCGCGCGAGCCTCGGGCCTTCCGCGGCCCTCAATCTGATATTTTCCTGAATAATTTGATTGATGAAGCAACCGGAATGTTTACGATTGAAGAGTCAGAAGAGACTCGTGCGGCAATTGCTGCCAGTGAGCAGAATGTCACGCAGTTGAAGCGTTCCTTTACCCCTCGACAGGGGTAGAGAGAGCGAACGGCAAGTCAAGTAGAACAACAAGACGGTGCCCCGGCACGGAGAATTACCCGCTTCGCACACGCTGACCAACGACCGAGAGGTGAATACCATGCAAAGATGAACTTTTGTGAAGCTCGCCGCCGCGAGCCCGGTGCTTCTGAGTCCCCTCTACGCCGGGTGTTCGACCGGTAACGCCGCCGACGCGCCTGGGATCGTTGTCGGTACGCCGTCAACCGATCCCCGTACTGGTTTCACCTTTTACTCTCCTCTGGCCGAAGCATGGTACCGCTCAGGAGCGTACTTCGAGTGGACCTCGACGACCCGCAATAATGAGGGCCGTCGTGTGAATGTCTTCTATCGGACTTTTGGAAACCCGTCCAACCCGGCCCTGGTGATATTCCACGGGTATTACCGGCACAGTTTCGACTTCCGGGATCTGATCCCCTTGCTGGAACAAGATTACTTCGTGGCTATTCTCGACTTCCCCGGTTTCGGTTTCTCGGACAAGCCTCAGGATCGCTATTCGTACATGATAGAGGACGATGCGAAACTCATGGACTATTTCGTCCGGGAAGTCGTAGGGTTAACTCGATTCCAATTCCTGACTCATGATCGCGGCGGAAGCGTCGGCTTCGCTTTTCTAGGTAACTACATAGCCAGCGAAGAGAAAGAATACGAGATCACCTACCACTTCATTTCCAACGGTGGGCTATATCAGCCCCTTCTCAATTTCGGCGGCCAGATACCTTTCCTGGACCCGGTCAGAGGTCCCGAAGTGACCAGCCAGCGACGGGCTCGGCCCCGGGTAACGCAAGGCACGGCCGCGCAGATTGCCGAAGCCGACATCCTGGCCTTCAACGACGGGGTCGGCGCGCAACTTCATGTTGGAAAATACCAGTTGGAGCGAACCGTGAAGCAGTATCGCTGGCTCGATAACCTGCGCAAGAGCCCGATCCCGACTTCATTGATCTGGGGGATTCAAGACACGCCGAACCCGGTACGAATCGCCAATCACATCTGGTACAACTATCTTGACAGAAGGGCGGTGGAGAGCAGCTACTGGATGCTGCCGACAGGCGGCCACTACCCGCACCTGGATGTGCCCGGGCAGATGGCCGGGATCATCCGCACCTGCCTGGAACTGGGGATTCCCGCCCCGGAGGATGAGAATGTGTTTATGCGGACCCTGGCCCAGAACAGAACCGCGACGTCACCCGTGTATGTGGGTCGCACCATCGTCGAGGACCTCTACTACGAGAGCGGCACACGAATCGATTTCCCGGGAGCCATAGAATACTCCCCGGACGGGTACCCGTTTTGAGACAACCTGCAGTGCCTTCGAATCGGCTGACCGAATGGGCGCCAATTCTCGCGGAACACAAAAACATCAAGGTAAAGCATAGACAACAAGCGCAGCCCCCTCGCGGGACAAGGAGCGTAGTGGGCTGTTTTCCTGGCCGGGCAGGCTGGATTCCAGGTACAGCAAGGTTGATGCATGCAGTGTTGCCTGACCAATTACCAGCGCAATGTACTGCTTGTCATCGACACTGTAGCTAATCGGAAATGACGCCGGTATATCACCCAAGTCGGTCTGCCAGAGCACTTCACCCGTTGACGCATCCAGGGCCCTGAAAGTCTCATCCAGAGCGCCACTGAAGACCAGGCCTCCCGCGGTTGCCATTGCGGCGGAAGTAAGCGGTGCTGACTCCCGAAAATTCCAGGCTAACTCCCGGGTTTCCAGATTGACTGCCTGCAACCTGCCAATCTTTCCGTCACCACCCGGTACAGGCGCAGGTGAAAATCTTGCGCCGCTGCTCAATACCCCTATATCGCCAGTCACGCCAGCCATCATGCAGGTCTCATTCATCGGTAGAAACAACATCTTGCTCTGCGGATTAACGGCAGCAGATGGCCAGTTGCGTCCGCCAATCGGGAAAGGACATATCAAATTGTTTTGCTCAGCACTGGGTGTGGCATAGGGATGCAGTGTTTTGTTACCCGTTTCAGTGTCGATAGCCGTAACCAGCGTTTGCAAACCCATGTCCATGGAAAAAAGATATTCACCGGTGGCTGCATCGAGCGCGTCATACAGGGCCATCTTGCCAGCGGTGACCAATACTTTACGAGACACGTCATTTACTGATAGTTCAATTATTTGTCTTTCGAATGTCCAGTCAAGATCCCACTGATCGTTTGCTACATGCTGATAGTGCCAAACCAATTCACCTGTCCTGGGTCGCAGTGCCAGTGTAGTGTTGGTATAAAGCGCATCATTGCTGACGCCGGGAATATCCACCGGGTGCACCAAGGGGGCCGTGTGATAAGTTGGGGCGGTGCCAAAGTAGGCCAGGTCGAGTTCAGGAACGTAACTGCCTGGTAACCACACGGACCCACCTTCCCTTTCAGTCAGAGGAATGTCGTTCCAGGTATTGCCTCCGGCCTCACCCGGCTTGGCAATGGTGTGAAATCGCCAAATTTCATTTCCTGTGTTGACATCCAGACCAACGATGAATCCACCTTCGGAAACGTTGGTTGCAGTCACTCCCTGCACAATCATGTCACCGATGACCAATGGCGCCGCGCGTAACGAATAACTTCCTGCTCCGGCGGCTGTGGTCTGCAACGCATGATCCCAAATCAATTTCCCTGTTCTGAAATCCAGAGCCAGCAGATGCAGGTCTTTGGAGGGTACTACTACTTTATTACCGGATAGCGCGAGGCCAACTTTCGCCGGCAGGGTACCACCACCAAGTTCCAATTGTGTTGTGGCTATATGCGCATATCGCCACAGTTCGATTCCGGTTCTGGCGTCCAGGGCCAGAACGGTGTCCTCGGTACTCGCCAGGAACATCACGCCGTCGTGGACTAGCGGTGTCGCCATATTCGGCCCGGGTGCGAGTGGGATTTTCCAGGCTAATTCCAGCTCAGCGGCGTTTTCAGAAGTAATTTGATCAAGTGAACTAAAGCCGTGGCTGTCATAAGATTGGCGCCAGAGCAACCAATCTTCGGCCGGCGGCTCCAGCAGCATCGCATTGGTGACAGGACTCAGGCTTGTCAATAGTTCAGAACCGCCCGTGGGTGTTGAATCGGCAGACTGAGCCAAGCCAATAGATACCCAAGCGCCTGTCAGTGCAACCAGTGCGAAAATTTTTCTCTTGATTGTAGACCCGAACATTTGGTTCACCTGATATCAGACATTACGTTAGCATAACAAATAATGCTCGGCATTATTAATTTAATGGGGTAAATTATAAAAATTCCGTAGTCTGGTTGTGATACTTATGCATGTGGTATAAATCGACCAAATGCACAACTCAACCTTCCATCTGAAACACAGCCACCTTTTGCGCTTTGCAGTTATCGGCTTGGGCCTCATTGCCGCATCGCAGTTCTATCGTAGCGCACCGGTGTTGGCGCAGACGGCGAATAGCCCGCAAAATGCCGTTACAACAGGCGAGTTGCTAATTGATCCACCGACTCTGATAAATCTCGGTTTCGAATGGTTTATTGACGGTGATGATAACCGCAACGCAGCGGTAGAAGTTGCGTTTCGCAAACAGGGCCGCGCATCCTGGTCACCCGCACTGCCACTCATGCGACTTCAGGGTGAACGAATTTCAGTGGGTCCTCAGTTCGACGTTATAGCGCCGAATATGTTTGCCGGCAGCGTCCTCGATTTGGACCCCGATACGGAATATGAGGTACGGTTTGAAATATCTGATCCGGATGGCGTGATTGGAGATTCGACAAAGACGGTAACTACACAAACTCGTGCCGAGCCAGTTCCGTATGACGATGGCAGGGTGTTTCACGTCTACCCTCGTGGTTTTACGGGTAACAAGCTCGAACCATCCTTCGAGGGACTGATGTGTGCTTACAACCTGGCTTGTGGGGCCGGGGATTTTGCTACAGCAGGACGCCCTGGAGTGCGACCAGGGGACACCATCCTGATGCACGCCGGCCTATATACCAATAACCGCTACGAATATGGATCAGCTAATCGGACTTATCCCTACGAAGGCACTTACTTCCTGACGGCGGACGGTACGCCCGAGAGACCCATCGTCATCAGGGCTGCGGGCGATGGCGAAGTCATCTTCGATGGCGATGGAAACTTCGCGCTGTTTAATGTTATGGCGGCGGACTATACCTATTTCGAAGGCATTACTTTTCGCAATACAGAGTTTGCCATCTGGGCTGGACAGCAATTCATCGCGGGGGCGAAAGGGCTCACTGTCAAGCATTCCCGCTTCGAGGATGTGGGCGCCGGTGTCTTCACAAACTATTCCGGTTCAAGCAATTTCTACATCGCAGATAACTGGTTCTTCGGCCGTAACGACCCCGAGCGGATGATCGGTTGGAACGATGCGCATCTGTGGCGGCAATTCGACGGAATCGATGGTCAAGTGCATCCACCGGTCATGGCTTCTTATGTGGCAGTGAAGGTCTATGGACCGGGACACGTCGTAGCCTACAACTATATTGCTGACTTTCACGATGGAATCAACGTAGAGACTTATGGCAATCCCGACGGCAGTGTCGCGTCCGCCGGGCCGGGTATGCCTGACGGTCCGAAATATCCCACACGGGAGTACTGGGATCGAAGACCCATTGCAATCGATTTCTATAACAATTACATCACCAATTCTCACGACAATCCGATTGAGACCGACGGCAGCATGCATAATGTGCGCGTGCTTCGGAACATGTTAATCAACCATCCTTCGCACGCATTTAACAATCAACCAGTTCTGGGGGGGCCGATCTACTGGATTCGAAACATTGGTTATAACCTTCCTGGTGGTTCGAGCCGTTTTTTTGGTGCGGCGGGAGTCGTGTTTTACAACAACACCATGCTGTCCGAGACCACCGGGATGACGCATAACACCCATTGGCGAAACAATCTGATCCTGGGACAGAATTCACCTCCCGATTTCCGAAGGTTTACTGGCTTCCCGCAACGCCCGAATCTATTTGGAATTACGACATATACAAATTACAGCTCATCCGACTACAACGGTTTTGGTCCTGCACCGGATACAGCAATGCCCTTTCGATGGGAAAGTCCGCCACTTGGCGTGCCGGCAGATTTTCCACGTCCAGATTATTCCCCGACACTGGAACTGCGGGAGTTTGCAACGCTTGAAGAATACAGTGCGGCAACAGGTCAGGACCGGAACAGCGTGCTGGTGGGGTACGACATTTTCTTGAATGTGCCGGCACTTGATGCCCGGAATGTAGCTGCACTCCAGAATATCTACGATGCAGAAAACCTCGATTTCCGGTTACGCTCCAACTCGTCGGCAGTCGACTCAGGATTGGTATTGCCAACCGTGACCGATGGCTTTACGGGAAGCGCACCCGATCTTGGCGCGTTAGAGATTGGCGCCGCCGTGCCACATTTTGGTCCTCGCCCTTAACCAGGAAATGAAAAAGGGAGTACTTTTTTCCTCAGCGAGGACTCGAGCGCTGATAGTCCAGGTTCTGAAACTCCAGTGTGAATGAAATCGGGACGGATACGGGGAGATAACAGATCGCGTCGTCACAGGCCTGGTAGTCTAGTGTGCCGGACAATGTAAGCGCGTTGACTTCCTCCATTACATCTTCAATTTCCGCTGAAGCATTTACCACGGCTTCCTGTATCACGGTGAAGGGTTCCTGGTAGACAGGAACATACTCGTCCAGGGGTTCGAAATAGTAGATTTCCGATTGCGGAAACTCCACGGCTTCGAAGCGGACATATTCCGAAGGCGCCATATTGAATCCGATCACTCGGTAACCCTTTTCCTCGGCGCCAGGGGCATAAATGTGCATTTCCGGGCTGGGTTCAACATCGACGGCCAGAGAAAAGCGAGTGCCGTTCGTGACAACGGTATCGCTCGGATAGGCGGTGAAATTCAGATGTGCGGTAGTGCCTTCGATAGCAGCGATCGGGGACAATCCTATGCCCGATTTCAGCATGACGTTGGAAGTGGTCACTCTTTCCCGATAAAACTCTTCGAAGTAACGGGCAGTGACACGGCCATCGGCATCCAGCACGAATGTTCCCGGAAAGGGAGTGCCGTTGATCATCTGACGTAGTTGCGGAGAATCGAATACGGCCGCCGCAACATATTTATGGATATCGGCTACCACCGCGGGATCGTTTCCATTGGGCCCAAGCCCTTCGGCGACCACGGTATTCAGGATGCCATATTCCCTGATGGTGGCGGAATCATCGTCCGAAAGCAGCGGAAAGGTAATGCCGCGGCGTTCGGCGAACGCAGCCAGGGTGTCCTCCGAATCGTAACTTATAGCGGCAACGCCTATTCCGGCACTTTGCAGTTCTTCCAAACGGTCCTGCAACTCCACGAGTTGCGCTTTACAGTAGGGTCACCAATTCGCCGAACGGTGAAACAGCAACATGGCGCCATTCGGTCCCATGATGGAGTCCAGCGTCTGCGGCCGGCCGTGCTGATCGGGCAGATTGAAATCGGGCACGTGTTCGCCCACTTGTGAGCCCAACGAATGTACATCGATCGGGGCTCTATCCTGGGCGGCGGTCGACATGGGAAGCGCAAGCAGCAGGGCAGCAATTATGGAAAGGAGGCAGGCGTTTCGTTCGGGCATTTTCATGGAGTGGCTCTCCATTTGGACAATTCAACATACCAGCAACGCGACCATTATAGGAGATAGAAACCGATTTGTAATAATTAGCGACAGAGTAAGGCGATGGATAGGCCCTTCCCGGAACATGAAATACTTGTATTCATCATGTACAAGCGATAATTTATACAGTTGAATATTTTAAGCATCGATAGTTAGCTAACCGCATGATAAAGAAGGTGAAATAATGAAACATATCAAGAGTTCCAGTATAGCCGCCACTCTAACCCTCTCATTACTTGTAGTGCTCGGCGTTGCTCAACACTATTTGCAGAACTCGGTTACCGCCGCCAGCAATGGGCGGATGGCGCCTCATTTTGAAGTGGATCCATTCTGGCCCCAGCCCTTGCCAAACAAGTGGGTATTGGGAAGCGCTATTGGCGTGGCTGTAGATGCACTTGATCATGTTTACATTGTTCACCGAACTGATGACGCTAATTTTGGCAGATGGGAAATCGGTATCGACTCTGGTACAGCAGATTGCTGTACAGCAGCCCCACCGATTCTGGAATTCGATGGCGATGGCTCACTTGTCAATGCATGGGGCGGCCCTGGTCAGGGGTATACCTGGCCTGCCACTAACCATGGCATTGAAATCGCACCCGACGGCAATGTCTGGATAGGTGGCAATGGCGGGGGTGATTCCCACATCGTGGTATTTACTCGTGACGGCCAGTTTGTACGTGAAATCGGCATACCTGGAGAGCCAATTGACAGTAACAGCACGACTCATTTCAACCAGGTAGCCGAAATAGCAATAGACCCGGACGCAAACGAGGCCTATATTGCCGATGGCTACGGCAACAAGCGGGTGGCTGTTGTCGATGTTGCCACGGGGGCCTTCAAACGCTACTGGGGTGCATACGGTAATCGGCCCTCAGACGACCGTGTCACGTACACCCCGGGTGAACCGTTGCCACAGCAATTCGCTGGTCCCGTTCATTGCGCCGAACCGTCGAATGACGGGCTTTTATACGTGTGTGACAGAGGTGCGGACAGGATTCAGGTGTTTCGGCCGGATGGTACTTATATCAAAGAAGCACAAATCGCCCCCATGACTCTCGATGCCGGCGCAACTTGGGACATTGCTTTTTCCCAGGACGATGATCAAGAATTTATTTACGTAGCTGACGGATCCAATATGACAGTCCATGTTGTACATCGTGACTCGCTGGAGGTCTTGTATACCATTGGCGAAGGTGGTCGGCAACCCGGCTTGTTCTATGGCACTCATAGCATTGTCAGCGATTCGCAGGGAAATTTTTACACAACTGAAACCTTTGAGGGTAAGCGCGTGCAGAAATTCATCTATCGAGGCTTGCGATCGCTTGAACAACTGCAATCTGGCCCCGCCTGGCCGGCTGGTACTATGCTTGACTGAAATTGGGAACAGCTGTCCCCTTTTGATCTGAATACCCCTGAACTGGAAGAGATCCAGGTCTACCTCCTTTAGGGATTCCTACTCGACCCATACCCCAGTTGGCATACAACATTTCCTTACCTTGTCGTGAGCATTCGTTCAAATATTTGGAAGCTATATGTAATCAAGGCATCAAAGTGGATGACGCTTTTCATGCCTATTATCTGGCTATTTTATGAAGAAAACGGGTTGACCATCACCGATCTATTTGTGATTCAAGCAATCTATTCTGTAACCATAGCACTTATTGAAATCCCTTCGGGTTACGTTGCGGACGTCTTGGGGAGGAAAAACTCTATGGTTACAGGCACATTCTTCGGATTCTTAGGCATTTCAATTTATTCTCTTTCTTTTGGTTTTGATGGCTTTTTATTGGCAGCACTTTGTTTAGGCATTGGTCAAAGTTTTATTTCGGGGACGGATACGGCCTTGATGTACGACTCTTTAGTAGAGTTAAATCGAAGTGATGACTTTATTAAACTCGAAGGAAGAACAATATCAATGGGGAACTTGGCCGAAGCGATAGCCTTCGTAATTGGAGGATTTTTAGCTGAAATTAGTTTAAGAACCCCTTTCTATTACCAAGTTGGTATTGCTCTAGTTGGTTTTTCAATTGCACTCCTCTTGATTGAACCCAAAATACATCGTTTAGAAGATGGTAAAAGCAAACCCTGGAAGAACATTAAGAATATCATTCACTTTTCTATGATAGAAAACAAAATCTTGAGGGCGTATATTTTCTACTCTGCAATTGTTGGGGCAGCAACATTAACGATGGCCTGGTTTGTTCAACCTTTTTTTGAAGCGCTCGACATAGAAGTGGTCTATTTTGGATTGATAGGCGCAGGGCTCAACTTGGCTGTTGCTTTTCCTTCCTTCTATGCTCATGTAATAGAAAGGAAAATTAATATTAAGATATTACTCAGTCTAATTTTGGTACTAATTGTAGGCTGTTACTTCACTGTTGCTTATATTTACACTCTATGGGGTATATTGGTTCTACTCCTCTTTTATATTACTCGAGGAGTGGCGACACCAGTACTCCGTGATTATATGAATAGACATATACCCTCTAATATGCGCGCAACGGTAATGTCTATCAGAAGCTTTATCATTCGAATTTTCTTTGCTTCTACATCTCCAATATTTGGTTATGTGGCAGATTTGTACAGCCTGCAATATGCTCTTTACCTTTCTGGTGCGCTATTTCTTTTCTTCGGTCTCATCATCTTGATTTACCTGCTTAACCAGGCAAAAATATAGGTCGTATAAAGGGATAGTCCTTGACTTCGGTCAGAGAAGTGACAGCCTGAATTTGCGTGCATTGGTAATGTGCTTGGTAATCGCCTTTTCGGCTAAATCCGGGTCGCGTGATTCAAGGGCTTTGAAAATAGATAAATGTTCCTTATAAGCAGCATCGATGCGCGCAGGTTTATCAAATGGACGTACTGTAAGCAGTCCAATTCTAATGCGTAAGATTCTTAGTGTTTGCGATAAATAGTTATTATTACAAGCGTCGTAAATCACATTATGAAACTGGCTGTCAATTTGGGAGAGTATTTCGGGGTCAGTTCGTGCATTGTCAAACAGCGGTAAATTAGTCCTGAGCATTTCGATTTCTAAATCTGAAATATGCACAGCGGCGGCGCGGGCAGCAGCAATTTCAAGTTTACAAAGAACATCGTAAAAACTTTCTGCTTCCTCAACTGATAATTGAGTGACGCACACTGTGCCACCGGGTAACAGTTCAAGTAGACCCTCAGTCAATAGCTGGCGCATCGATTCACGAATAGGTGTGCGGCTCATACCCAGCTCTTTGGCCAGTACAGCAAAATCAATTTCTTGACCGGGACTGAATTTCCCAGTACGGATTGCGTTACGGAGATAGACCAGAGCTTGATCTGTCCGTGGCATATTATGTTGTGTATTTGTTGGCTTGAGCTGGTTAGATGTTTTCATTTGGTACCAGTGTAAAAAATCTCTATTGCAAGGAAAGCGCTCGTTAAGTTTTTGACAATCAATTTGGTACTCTTTCCAGCAGTTTCGAATGATCGCGTCAGGGCGTCTCTGCATCCTTACGCAGATGGCCATACATCAGTTCTTCTGCAAACTCGACACATTTAAATTCAAGCAACTGCATATTCGTATCCAGTCTTCTATACAGTGGCATACGAATAGTCCAGGGTCTGGTGTAGACATCGGAATCTTCCAGGGTTGCTTCATACATCAATACATTGGGACCCATGTGGGTATAACGTTCTGTCACCCGTAGCGCATCGGTATGGTGATTGCCCGCATGATCAAACCATGTGTCCGGCACCTGATCCGTGACATCTATAACAAGAGATTCGCCCTCGAAATGACCTCGACTGTGACCCATCCAACTAAAAACCGGTGCCTCAAAATCCGGTCGATTCATATATACAATCCGACTCGCACTGGCGAATTCGTACGCCATCACAATGTGTTCTGATGACTGGATAATCTGAAACGGGAAGGGCATGTAATTAGCGCGGGGAATACCAGGCATATAACACTTAACGACGGGATCCAGGGACAGCCAATCTTCCTTGTTTGTCTGCTGTTGCGCTCGGGCTGCTGGAGTATAGGGTATCGCTCCACCCTCAACCACGCCAAGGCCGGCGGGTATAGCGCCAAAAGCCCCTAACACGGCCAGCGGTGGAAAATCTGCGGCATGGGGTTCGATGTTGTAGTGCGCGCTACCCAAAGATTGCCAGATACCGTTAAAATCCGGATTGCCATCAGCAGTCCGTGGAATTGAGCTGTTTTCGGCAGCCTGAACATTCGTCAGACCTGCAAGAGAAACAACCAGGAGCAGGTTGATTCTATAACAGGTTTTTTCAAGATTAAACATGCCGGTCTCCACGGATTTTAAGGTGGCGCTTTCAGCGTAAGCAGATGTGCCAAAGAGTGGGAGGCTGTATCCTACAACAGCGCGCACTGTTTATTCAATGGTATAACCAGTGCGTGGAAATGCACGTGCCAGACTACGGCAAACGGTCTCCGTGTTCCTTGGGGACCGGCTGGATACCTGACTACGAATGGCCTGCTATCCGCTGCTGCCTGCAACGTCAATCATTCGATGAGGCGAGTTCGCTGCTCATCGAATTACGGCGTTCCAACTCGGCAAGGTACTGTTCATCGGTCATCGAGTACCAGCCAAGAAAGGAGAAAGCCATTTCATCGATAGTACGGCGACCGTCCCCGGTCCAGTTCCTGGCATCGTGGTTGCCCGGGTTGTTGTCGGTATTATCCATATAGCTGATGATATGGGCCACGGTGCCGGCTGGAACCAGCGGGGCAACATCGTCAGCGTAGTTGTAGATAGTGTGCCAGTTGTAATCCCAGTTGGCACAGCTGATGAGTTCTGTCTTGGCAGTGCCTCCTGCAGACGGATAAATCAGCTCCAGGCACTGGTATGCCCCCAGAGCATGCATGTGTGGCTGGAATGAGGTAATGGTGGCGTTGGTGTGGAAGTGCACATAGCCATCCTTGCGAACGACCTCGCCGCCCGGAATATCGAGCAGAGTCCCACTGTATCCAAGCATCTTGGACCAGCGGCGATATTCCGGTACAACATCCTCAGGATAGAATACGATGCCCAGTTGGATTTTGGCGTTAGTCTCAACGCCCACAGGATGCACGTGGTAGGACAGGCGAATTTCGCTGTCAGGTTCGAGCAGAACGCCCGAGTTACCCGGGTAGATTTCTGCGCTCTTACCCGAGGCATAGTCGACCAGAAACTGGTCATTTTGCGGTTCGGTTCTGTCTTTGGTAGCGTAGGACAGGGTGTGGTGCACCACTCGACGTGAAGCATCGTCAAGGGTGCGGGTCTGAATGGCTTTGATGTAACGGCCGTTTTGCATTTTGCCGATCAGGTCCCTGGAATAAAGTTCGCCAAACTGGTCCGGTCCGCTCTCAGGTACCGTGTATTCCCAGGTAACGACCACATCCGGCTCCCCGATGCTCCAATCGCTCACATCGGCGAATTCCATTGGCGCAGGCATGTCGGCGGTATTACCCTCAGGTGCGCCGGCGTTGACCCATGCAGAAATCATCGCGACTTCTTCATCACTCAGCGAGCGGTCGTTTTTAAACTTCTGCAGGCCAATAGTCCGATCGATATGCCAGGGAGGCATTTCCCGGTTGACAACTTTGTACTGAATCAGCGGTGCCCAGGGCCTGACTTCATCATAATTCATCAGAGACATGGGACCGATACCCGCGTCACGATGGCAGCCTTGGCAGTTTTCTTGCAGTATGGGCAAGACATCCCGGGCAAAGGTAATATCCTGGTCGGGGCTTTGGGCTGATGTCAGTATTGGTGGCAGTAAAAACACCAATCCCAGCACTGCCGACGAAATAACCACCCGCGCTTTCATTTTTTGACTCGTAACAGTTGTCATAGCCATACCCCTGAGGTTTTAGATCGTTAAACCATCATTTTGAATTTCGCCAAGATATCAGAATACCCGAGCCTCGTTTAAAATTTAATTTGGAAAATGGTGTAATCAGGCCGGGTCGTAAATCAATTCCCGTCGCGGGACGTCAGACGTTCCTGTTCCCGCCGTTCCTCTTCCCGCGCACCTCGCAACATATTAGCCATCGCATAATTGCCCTCGTGACAGGCAAACTCGTAAATGGATTCGTCAGAATAATCGAAGATAATTTCCTGAGTAAAAGGAGCCGAGTAAGTATCGGGCTGGCGCGAAGTTAACTGATAACGCAACTGTCTGTCACCGATGCGAGTAAAGCGTTCAACATTTAACTCGGCGCGGTTCTGGCTGGAAGTATGCTTATCCGAATAATTGCGCGTTTCCACCACTAGGGTGTCGCCTTCCCAGTGGCCGCGGGAATCGCCATGCCAAAGCTCGATAGCCTCGGACACATGGGGCATGCCGGTAAGGGGAATGACTCGAGCGTCATGCATCATCTCCTGCAGGATCACGACGTACTCCTTGGACTGTACGATTTGCCAGTAGCTGTTGTAGCCGGAATCCAGGTAGGGTGCGCCATTGCTGATACAACGGTCATCCGTTTGCAGATCCAGCCAGGAGTCAAGGGTTTCAAACCGCGCTCCATTGGCGGCATTTTTATTTCTCAGTTGGGCAACCCTCGCCTTTCTAACGATGCCCTCCTCGCTAAGCGGTGGATATTTGCCATTAGGCGGGTCGATAATCTGGGAAGTACGGATGCCCACACTCCGATCTGTCAGCCAGAAGCCGCCGTAGTTACCGGTGGTGGGATCATTGGATGTGATTTCTCCCGACACGGCTGATGCAAACACTTCATCGCCAAATAGGGCGACTTCGGCCCCTAAACTAATTTCGCCGGCTCGCTGCGTCAAAAGCTGTATTTCTTCCGCAGTGAGAAATTCCCGGCCTTCGAACATGTCGGGTCGCTCCACAGGAGTGATGGTGTCGTTGGCCCACACGCCCTGGAGATCGGCGTGCCCGTCGCTGGTTCGTGGCACCTGGTAGCCGGATTGAGCATACGCGGCGCTACCGATGACGATAGTAAAAATGCAGAGTATGCAATACGGGATTCGGCTCACATTGGTTTTCATGGTGTTGTCTCTTGGTTAATGAACTACGTTAAATTCTGACTGGTACAAACGAAAGAAAACGCCTCGGGTTATCAACCAAAATCTTACGAATGACCTCTTCAGGCACTCCAGCAAAGCGAAGTTTAGGCACAAACTGCATTAACACCGAAGCCCATCCATGACCGTAGTAGTGATTAAATTGACGCATATTATCCATGTCGGAAGAGAATAGGATGTGATCTTCCAGCCCAGCGTCGAGAAGATTCTGAACCATCCTTACTTTATCCCTAGCGGGGATGTTAGATCCGCCCATCTCATGTCCGAGTGTATCAAGCCCAATGAAAGCACCTCGGCGTGCGACTTCTTTATGTGTCCCTAGTGGATCGTGTTCCGGCTTTATTGTGGCCAGATGACCAATAACAACATGTGAAAGATCAACACCTATACCCTCAATCGTGTCCATCTGTTCGAAGGCACAGGTCGGGCAGCTCTCATGTGGCGTATGGGTAAAAATGGGCAACCCGGTTTGCACATGTGCATGAGCAATTGCTCTGTGTACTTTGCGTTCATCCGGGCGCATTTCGAGCGACGAGGCAATTTCACCGAAAGCACCCCATCGCTGTGTATTGGCGTCAGTGACCAATTCCTCTACCAATTTATCTTCAGACATCGCAGCCACACGAACTGGATAACTAGCAAAAGCAATATCTTGAAAATAACCACCGGCCAAGATTATATTAACTTCACTACGGCTGGCAATGGTATTAATGTTTTGAATTTGTTCAGGGGTTCTTCGGCCTGTGGCTGCATCAACAATACAACCAAGCCCATTGAAAGCACATTCACGCAATTCTTCCACCACTAAATCTACTTCAGCACGACCCACGTGTTCATGAAAAAGTGTCGCTCCGTTGGCTAGATCACTCGGGTCAAGATCGCCTTGAAGTGTCCGAATTATTGCGCTTCGAGGGAAGGAGGGGGAATCAACGCTAAAAAAGCTCTGTTGGGCCAGGGCTGGGCGAACGCCGGCGCCTGCTGCAATGACACCAGCCGCAGTTCCAATGAAGCCGAGCGCTTCTCGCCGTGTATAGTGTTGGGGTTGGTTATTTATTCTGTTCAGCCACATAGTCTTGTAAGGCATACCAGCGAATCAACATTGCGGCCCCTAAAGGGGAAAATTGGTGAAAAGGTACGCGAGGGATCTTTTTCACTGGAAGCATCAAATCTTCACGTTCAGATTTACCGTGGCACAAGCTGAGCTCCCGGCCGAGTAAAGTAGCCATCGCAAGACCACGACCACTGTAGCCTTGAGCGGCCCATGCGCCATCAGCGAGACGTACAATTCGTGGGAATTGATCGGTACTGACTGCAATCCAGCCACTCCAGCTTTCACCCCACTCGACAGTTCCAATAGATTGGAATACCTGTTTGAGACGCTTACCAGCGGTTTTTAAATCGGCTTTACCATTGGCGCTCATTGTGGGGCCGCCGACACCTAGATGTATCTGCCCACTGGGAAGCTTCCTGATGCCAGACCAGAGTTGCCGGGTATCGGTGATGAAATGGTTCTGGGGAAGAATATCAGCTAACTGAGCTGGATCAATAACAGCGGTAGTTGCCCCAAAGCCACGAACAGGGACAAAGCCTTTCTCAAGTCCTGGCCAAATACCTTTTGTGTAAGCATTCGTGCAAAAGTATATATTCTCGCATTCAACACTTCCCTGGGGAGTCGTGACCCGCCAGTATCCATTCTGCTTTTGCTTTACACCAACAGCGGGAGTATTGGTGTATTGCTTCGCTCCTAGTTGATGAGCGGCCTTGAATAGCCCTTGAGCATAGGCCAATGGGTTAATCGATAATGCGCGTCTATCAACTAGACCGGCACGATAGTATTCACTACCAATGAGCTGGCTAAATTCTGTGGCATTGAGATATTCGACATCGGCATCTCGTGATTGCCAATATTCGGCGCGTTGTTGCAGTATTTTTTCGAATGCCTTTGTGTGAGCACCGTAAGCCCATCCACCACTATCAAATGCGGCATCTATTTTGTACCGATTGAGTAATTCTGAAACGAGGGCGGGGCCCTGCGCCAGGGCATCAATTACCCGAGTGCCGCGTTGCTGGCCATAGTGACGAATTATCGCTTTTTCGTCGTTTTTGTGGCAAGGCACAACCGATCCAAAAGCACGTCCGGACCCACCCCAGCCAGGTACTTTGGCTTCAAGCTGTACGACAGATTTACCCGATTCGGTAAGGTGTATCGCCAGTGTACTACCCGTAATTCCCGCGCCAATCACTACGGCATCTGCTTGAATATGATTAACCAATGCCTCCCTTTCGAGCTCGCTTGGCTCTTGGGTTTGGTAGATTGTCGGTACGCTGCAAGGCTCGTGGGCGAAGAATGACATGTTTTTTTCCACTGCTGGAACCATGATTCACATTAGATATCGAGCATCCGCTATTTATTCATATGTATAAAATAGCTCTATTAACAGGAAACTTCAAGGTGAATTACGAGAGCTTGGGCCTGGCCGGAATCAGGAGAGATGGAAGCTTCGATTGGCTACGGGAAAGTAGCATATGCTTCGTGGACACAAAATGTATAATAGGCTCAAATCTAGTTTGGGCGGTGAGTTTTCAGTATGACAATGTTTGCATCAAAGCCGCTTAGGCGCTCATTGGCTGATGATGTGAGGGATCATATCCGAGATGGCATTGCAGAGGGTCGATACCTGCCAGGTGAGCGGCTGCGAGAAGGCGCCATAGCCGAAGTGCTTGAAGTCAGTCGTACACCGATCAGAGAAGCGATGCGAATTCTGGAAGCTGAAGGATTAATCGTGATCGAGCCATGGAAAGGTATTACCGTAGCAACCCTGAGTCGTAGACAGGTATCGGACTTCTATGCATATCGAGAATTAATTGAGGGTCTTGCGGCCGAGATGGCTGCCAGGGTGATCACAGACGATGATATTGAGCGCTTAGACGTTTGTCTTTTGCGATTAGAGGAAGGGCGTGAACAAACGGGGAGCGAATTGGGCAGTGGAAATGAGCAGTTTCATCAAATGATATTTGATATTTCGGGAAACCGGTTTCTTAAGAAATCGGAAGAAGTGATTAACACTGCGAAAATATTAATATGGAAGCCTGTCTATCGTAACGATGAGCGCTGGGAGTATGCTCAACGAGAGCACCGCAAGTTGTTCGATGCATTGCGAGCGCGTGACCCAATAGCTGCCAAGGCGGTAGCGAGAGAACATGTGCGTAATTCCGGGCTGACCCGTGTGGCAGCTATTGTGAGCGACGAACTAGAGGCAGATAACCTCAAGCGATAAAATCGTTCATGATGATGGTTTAGTCAGCCCAGAAGATTCCTTTGGTTTGCATATAAATGCGGATTCCCTGCGATCCTTTTTCTCGTCCCAGGCCACTCTCCTTATAGCCGCCAAATGGTGTCGAGATCGATTGTTGTTTATAAGTATTGATCCAAACCGTGCCCGCTTGTAATCCACGTGCAACCCGCCAGGCGCGTTTCAGATCGTTTGTCCAGATGCCGGAGGCCAATCCATGGACACTGTTATTGGCTTGACTGAGTAATTCTTGCTCGTCGTCAAAAGGTAATACTGCGACCACAGGTCCAAAAACTTCTTCCTGACAGATGCTTGATTGATTGCTTACATTGCCAATCACCGTAGCAGGATAATAGGCACCCGATGCGAGCGCCCCGGTTTGCGGTATTTCTCCACCACAGAGCAGAATTGCGCCTTGCTCAAGTGCACGCGTAACATGGCTATGCACCAGGTCACGGTGCTGGAAGTTGGCCAGAGGACCTATTCCAGTCGATATTGCATCAGGGGGACCCATGACTAATCCATTGGCGCAATCAACTAATGCTGATACAAACGGATCGTAAATAGAGCGCTCTACAAAAACTCTTGAACCAGCGACACAGGATTGCCCCGCACCAGAAAATATTCCGTTCACTACACCGTTCAGTGCATCATCGAAGTCGGCATCGGCAAAGACAATGTTGGGTGATTTACCACCTAATTCCAATACTACGGGCTTTAACAATGCGCCAGCACTCGCGGCGATCCGTTTTCCTGCCACTGGACCACCGGTGAAGCTGATCATACCAATATCAGGATGCTCGACCATCAAGCGACCTATATCGGAGGCACCTGTGATAACCGACAAAACACCAGGGGGTATGCCGGCCCGTTCGCCAATGCGCGCATATTCAAGTGCAATGAGTGGTGTGACTTCGGAGGGCTTTAGTATCACGCAGTTACCCGCGGCAAGGGCCGGCGCGAGTTTGTTTGCTTCAAGTAGGGCTGGTGAATTCCAGGGAGTGATCAAGCCGACGATACCGATTGGTTCGCTCACCGCAATTGACAAATGGTCCCCACGTGAAGGAGTGACAAGATCCTCCAAGGTTTCGCAAATACTTGCATAGTAACGAAAGCAGTTTGCCGCACCGGCAATTTGTTGACGGCATTCGCCAATGGTTTTGCCGTTGTCTGTCATTTGAATTTGACTAAGGTTGTCGGCATCTGCATCAATCAGCTCGCCCATACGGTAGAGAAGTCGAGCACGCAAATGCGGTTTTAAATCACGCCAGTCAGGATTATTGAGTGCTTGTTGAGCGCCTTTGACAGCACTATCGACATCATTGGCAGATGCACCGCCAATTTTCGCAATCTCATTACCATTTGCAGGGTTTATCGTGACAAATGGTTCACCACTACCGATGGTCCATTCTCCTGAGATATAAAATTTAACTGTTTCGCTCACCAAATGTTCTCCTGAATCTTGAACCTAACCCACTATAAAACAAACAAAAAACTTTATTGCAATCATGCCTTGACTGCGTTTATTCAAATGTATAAAATAACGTTTTTGCATGGTAAATACAAGTATTTGATATCGTGCATTTGGCGAGTCGATGATGTCATTAAGAAGATAAGGAAATACAGCCATTGAACGAGAAAGCAAAGATTGATTTTGACCCGGTCACCCTGGAAATCCTTTGGTCGAGATTAATCTCAATTGCGGATGAGTCTGCAGCGGCGTTATTGCGTACGGCCTTTTCGACGCTGGTGCGTGAATCCAATGATTTTGCAACCGTATTGATGGATGCTGACTGTAATTGCCTGGCGGAAAATACAGGTGGCATCCCCTCGTTTGTTGGCATGCTGCCTGGCGCTGTTCGAGATTTTATTGACCGCATACCCGTTGAAGAGTGGCGTCCGGGCGATTGCATTATTACCAATGATCCGTGGATTGGCTCAGGTCATTTGCCAGATATTACCATGGCGGCACCTATTTTCTACAAAGATAAGCTGGTGGCTTTCTCGGGTTCGATTGCGCATCTTCCGGATATTGGCGGAGCAGGCTGGGGTTCTGATTGTCGCGAGCTGGTTGAAGAAGGATTGCGTATTATGCCGGTGAAATTTATTTGTGAACATGTAGAGGACCCATTTGTGGGCGAGACGATTCGCTCAAATGTTCGAGTCCCTGATCAAGTAATCGGTGATATCTACGCTCAAGTTGCTGCGCAACGGGTTTGTGCCAAAGGTGTCCAACAATTTCTTGAAGATACAGGACTGGATGAACTCACTAGTCTATCTGAGGCATTGCGTAGCCGAGCTGAGCATGCAATGAGAACGGCGATAGAAGCCGTGCCGGATGGTAGTTGGCATGCTTCGGTCGATGCTGATGGCTTTGATGAAGATGAGACACATATCGAATGCCAACTAACGATCAAAGGGTCAAATCTGCATCTCGATTTTGAAGGTACCTCGCCGCAGATAAGCCGTGGTATCAATTCGGTCTTGAAGTACACCTATTCTTATGCAACTTATCCCATCAAGTGCGCACTTGACCCTGATAGCCCGCGTAATGAGGGTTCGTTTCTACCGGTTACTGTGTCAGCTCCCGAGGGCTGCATACTCAATCCGACAGCACCTGCGCCAACTGCTGCGCGTCATTTAACCGGACATTTTTTGCCCGGTGTTATCTACAGATGCCTTGCTCAAGTTGTGCCCGATAAGGTGAGTGCGGACTCGGGCAGTGCGCCGACCTTACGTACGGTCTATAGTGGTGTTGACCTCGAAGGTGATCGATTCAATCAAGTTTTGTTTGCCTGTGGCGGGCTGGGTGCGAATCATCGCATGGATGGTTATGCCTGTACGGCTTTTCCTTCAAATACTGGTGTCGGTAGTGTCGAAGCGCTGGAAAGTGCTTCACCATTGCGTGTTTGGAAGAAAGAATTGGCGACCGATTCCGGTGGTGCTGGCGAATTCCGCGGTGGCTTGGGGCAGGACATTGAAATAGAAGTTCTATCCGAATCCCCTGTCAGTCTGTCAACATTGTCTGACCGCGGAAAATTTGCCCCAATGGGAATACTTGGGGGTAAAAGCGGCTCCCTGACGAATGTCGAAATAAGCGATGGATCCCATCCACATCTAAAGTCACGCAGCGTATTGAAACCGGGTGAGTTGCTTAAGCTGCACTTTCCTGGTGGTGGCGGATTTGGTAGACCGGAATCACGTGATCCAGCCTCTATCCAGCAAGACATTGATGCTGGCTATATTTCTATAGCAGCAGCGAAAGCAGAATACGGTTATGAGGCGCAGTAGGCGCCAAGAGCTGAATAATCAACTGAACTCTTGTTCTAAAAGAAACCCTGAAATGCAGAAAAGAATTAGAATAGGTGTTGATGTTGGCGGCACCTTTACAGACTTTGTATTGGTCGACGAACACCGGGATATGATATTTACCGGTAAGCAATTAACGACGCCAACCGATCCCGGTAAAGCGATTTGTGAAGGGGTAGCGCGTATCGCCCGTGAAGCAGCGGTCGAAATGTCGGCGCTTGATGGCATCGTACATGGAACGACCCTGATAGCTAACGCGGTCATCGAACGTAGTGGTGCAAAAGTTGGGTTAATTACTACCAGGGGTTTTCGCGACATATTGGAGGTGGGGCATGAAATGCGCTACGACCTGTATGATTTATTCCTCGAAAAACCAGAGCCTTTAGTGCCTCGTAATCTGCGTCTTACGGTTAACGAGCGTGTTAGTTCGCATGGTGAAATTCTAGTCGAATTGGATGAGGCTGGATTAAAGGCGGCGAGTGATGAACTGGTTGCTCAAGGAGTCGATTCGCTAGCGGTTTGTTTCATTAATTCCTATGTCAATGCAGAGCACGAGAAACGTGCAAATGACATCATTCTTTCCGATCACCCTGATTTACCCGTTACTATATCAACGGTAGTAGCCCCCGAAATTCGGGAATATGAGCGTACCAATACGGCTGTTGCGAATGCCTATGTATTACCATTAATGCGTCAATATATTAATGAGCTGCAAGATAAGTTAACGACTTTGGGTCTCGTGGGGCCATTGAATGTGATGCTTTCTGGTGGCGGTATAGCGGCACTTCGTGTGGCTCAGGAAGCACCGATTCTAATGGTCGAATCGGGTCCTGCTGCAGGTGCAATCTCAGGCGCCTACTACGGTAAATTGACTGATACTGAATCGCTGATCGCATTTGATATGGGGGGCACGACAGCGAAAATGTGTCTCATTGAAAACTCCGAACCAGAACACGCCAATACATTCGAGGCAGGCCGAGTTCGTCGCTTTCGCCAGGGATCAGGTATTCCACTTAAAGTGCCAGTTATTGATTTAATTGAGATTGGCGCTGGCGGTGGTTCGATTTCTCGCCTGGATGCCATGGGGCTGTTAAAAGTAGGACCTCATAGCGCTGGCTCTGAACCTGGCCCTGTTTGCTATGGTTTAGGTGGCGAAGATCCCACGGTAACCGATGCCGATTTATTGTTGGGTTATTTGTCACCGGATTATTTTCTCGGTGGTGAAATGTCGCTTAACACTGAAGCGGTTCGCGATGCGATTGACGTCAAATTAACAGGGCCTTCCGGCATGGATGTGACTGCCGTGGCTGCGGGTATTCATGCCATTGTAAATAACAATATGGCTGCAGCAACACGTCAATATATAGCAGAGAAAGGCTGCGATCCGCGCAGATATACGTTAATTGCCACCGGTGGTGCAGGCCCCGTTCATGCCTATGGTGTGGCCAAGCAACTCAAGTTGAGTCGTTTCATCTGCCCCTTGGGCGCCGGCGTTTCTTCAGCGCTTGGTTTTTTGATTGCCGCTCCTGCTACTGAAGGCGTTAAAAGTTATGTGTCACGTATCGATCAGATTGATTCAGATACAGTGCTTAAGAATTACCAGGAAATGTCAGACACTGCTATTCAATCACTGGTTGAAGCTGGCGGTGATGTAAAAACGATCACCATCAAGCATCGTGTTGAAATGCGATATGTGGGCCAGGGTTTTGAGATTGCTGTCGATTTGCCAGATGAACTAGATGGCGCTAACCTTCCGGAATTGCTCAAGGCAGGCTTCCTGGAGCGATATTCCGAATTGTTCGGACGTAGCATTTCTGACGTTGCCATTGAAACGGTGACATGGCGTATTAGTGCTTCTGGTCCAACTCCAAACATACAGCTCAATTTTGAAGGTCAACAAATCGACCGCGGCGCGGCTGAGAAGGGTGAGCGTGAGGTTTATTTCCCAGAAACAGGTTACGCACCTTGCAAAATATACAATCGATATGGCCTTGCAGCGGGTACCCGTTTTGCTGGGCCAGCAGTTATAGAAGAGCGTGAATCAACGGTAGTTGCGGGACCGGATACGACTATATCAGTTGATGACCATTTGAATTTGATTATCGACATCCACTACCCCCAAGACAAGGCTTAGGGATGAATACTGTAGAAGTGCTCGCGGAAGCTTTTCGTGATATGGGAACCCCCTTTATTGTGGGACACCCAGGTGGTGATACCGTTCATATAATGGACGCCGCTCGTAAGCGTGATATGCGCTATATCTTAATGAAGCAAGAAGTTGCGGGAGCGATACTGGCTGCTACCTGGGGTGAAATTACCGGCAGTCCGGGTGTTTGTACTTCGACCCGTGGGCCAGGTGCGACGAATATGGTGAACGGGGTTGCCTATGCCTGGTCTGACCGTGCGCCTTTGATTGCACTCACTGATCAATATCCAACAGCTATTTTCGAGACGAGATTGCGCCAGACGATTGACCATCAGAAAATCTTTTCGCCGATTACAAAATGGAATACCACCTTGCAGGCGCAAACTACCAGTTTGCAAATTCGCCATGCGATTCGAGTTGCTACGGCACCAACACCTGGCCCCGTGCATATTGATATTCCTTCACCAGAAATCACGAAAGAATCTCCTGCTTTGATGGGTGATCCACCGCTATTACCTGAGCGTGTATCCATCGAACCGGACAAAAACGCATTACGTAAACCACTGGAAATGATCTCGAAGGCACGTAAGCCGGTCATATTGGTTGGCCTAGGCGTTTTTTGGGATAGGGCTTCTACTGAGTTAGTTACATTTGCCGAACGATTGGGCGCGCCGGTACTAACCACTTCGAAGTGCAAAGGTGCGATTCCTGAAGATCACGAATTGAGTGCAGGTTGTATCATTGGTGGCACCATTGAGCGCGTACTGGTGATGCAATCAGACTTAATCATCGCTATCGGGCTGGATGTAGTTGAACTTCAGCCTAAACCGTGGCCTTACACGATCCCGGTGATGTCACTGGCTAATGTTCCTTCACTAAATGGCTTAGTCCCTTTCAATATGGAAATGGTAGGAGATCTGAAATTATTGCTTCGCGGATTGACTGATTTTTGCGATGCAGGCCAGGGCTGGGGAATAAAAGCGGCAAGGCAGTTTCGGATCGACGTTTCCAATGCATTGAATACGCCATCTAAAGGCCTGTCACCTCAGGCTGTGATGGAAGCGGCCTGCGATGTGTTGCCGCGAAATACCGTGGCCACCTGTGATGCGGGTGCATGTCGTTTACTAGTTGTACAAAAGTGGAAATCCTATGGTGAACGCAATTTCCTTACCTCAAATGGTCTGGGTACCATGGGTTATGCGATACCAGGTGCAATAGCGGCACGTTTGGCACGACCCGAAAACCCGATTGTCGCTTTCGCTGGCGATGGTGGATTCCTGATGGCCGTTGCCGAACTGCAAACTTCAGTCAAAGAAAACCTGCCTATTATCGTAGTCGTTTTCGATGATGAAGAAATTGCACTAATTCGGATTAAGCAGGCAATCAAAGGCGTTCCAAAGCACGGCGTTGGGATCGGCGGTTTAAACTGGGAATCGCTCGCACACGGCTTTGGTGCCGATGGTGTCGTCGTCGATACCGCACATAAACTCGGAGATGCATTACAGTCAGCACTAAAGACAGGACGAACAACCTTAATCGTCGCCCGTATTGATGGTTCCGGTTATATCGACCAATTTAACGCACTTCGTGAAGTATAGGGAAAATGGTTATGCGAATGAAAGGTAGAAATATATTGATAACTGGTGCAGCCCGTTCAATTGGACGCGCCTGTGCTGAACGTTTTGCAGAAGAAGGCGGTAATGTCGCGATTGTTGATGTGCTCGAAGAGGCGGGACAAAAAACAACCGCTGAGATTGCTGAGAAATATGGAGTTAAAACCGTATTCTACAAATGTGATGTCGGTATTAAGGCAGAAGTAGATATGACTATCGATCGGGTGATTAAAGAGTTTGGTCATATCGACGTATTAGTTTCGAATGCAGGTATTCAACGTCGTGGTGATTTCCTTGATATTACCGAAGAACAATTTGATGACGTCATTCGAACTAACTTGAAATCAGTGTACTTGTTCGGTCAAAAAGTTGGCAAGCACATGGTTGCAAGGGGTAAAGGCGGCACGATAGTCAACATTTCTTCATCCAGTGTACGAATGACGATGCCGGGCATTTCACCTTATGCTGCCTCGAAAGGGGGGGTGTCGACACTGACGAATGCGATGGCATTATCGCTAGCGCCACATGGTATTCGCGTGAATGCGGTTGGCCCTGGCACGATTGTGACCGATTTAAGTCGTGAGGGACTACTTAATGACAAAGAAGCGCGTCGAAAAATTCTGACTCGTATACCGATGCGTCGATTGGGTGAGGGGCGTGACGTTGCCGGACCAGTGCTGTTTCTTGCCGGTGACGATTCAGGATACATTACAGGTGAAACGATTTTCGTAGACGGTGGACGTTCGGGATTGAACTACAACGTAGAAATCCCCGATGACATTCTTGAAAAAGCCTAGATGCCATGAGTAAAGATAAGTATGAAAGTCTGATCGTCTTCTTTAATGGTGAATTCGTTCCCTGGGATCAGGCCAAAGTGCATGTGTTTTCACCGGCAGTTAAATATGGTGCATCGGTATTTGAAGGAATTCGCGGGTACTGGAATGCGGATAAAGAAAGACTATTTTTGTTCCGGCTGGATGATCATATGGCGCGTATTGAATTTTCACAACGCGTGATGCGTTTCGGTAAAATTGCCCCGGCAGGTCCGCTGTGTGATGCGACGGTTGAGTTAATGCGGCGCAATAATTTCAAAGCTTCGGTGCACATTCGTCCAACGATTTACCTCGATGAATACGGGGAGTCATCTGCACGTGAGCCCATTGGTCAATTCATTACTGCAATTCCACGCGGTACGCCAAAGAAAGTCGAGGAGGGTGTGCGCGCGCAAATTTCATCCTGGGAGCGGATTTCTGATCGCTCAATGCCGGCACGAGCAAAATCGAACGCTAACTATAATAACTCTCGCTATGCTGGTATTCAGGCCAAGATCGATGGTTACGATGCTGCCATCATGCTAAACAGTCGAGGCAAGATATCTGAAGGCCAGGGCATGTGCGTCTTCATGATACGTAATGGCGTTGCTGTTACACCGTCGGTTACCAGTGACATTCTTGAGAGTATTACGCGTGATGCGGTAATTGTTCTATTGAAGGAAATGGGTGTCGAAGTGCAGGAGCGTGATGTAGATCGAAGTGAATTTTATGATGCTTCCGAAGCCTTTTTTTGTGGGACGGGTTGGGAAGTGACGCCGATTAATGAAATTGATGGTTCACCAATCGGAGAAGGTAAGCCAGGCGAATTAACCAGGAAGCTTCAAAACGCATACTTTGATCTGGTCAACGGTGTTACCGAAGATACACGTGGTTGGCTAACGGAAGTTTAACTTTATTGAGTCTAATCCTAATTTGCCGGGAACTACTGACTTGCCGCTCTGGTAACGTTCGAAAATCCGGAAACCTCCCTGCAAATTTGTTCTCTATAAGGCCAATCAATTCGCCTCTATAAACTAAAGGCTGCTAGATGGTAGAAAGTGACAAATTAGAATATCAGCAATGGTCAACCCTCGCCATAATATTTCTGGCCTATGGCGGATCAATGCTTTGTCGTAGCGCGATTGGAGCCTTAAGTCCAGCTATGGCCGAAGACCCGGATATTCTATTAAGTGCATCTCAACTTGGAGAAATATTAGCCTGGGGAGCAGTGGGCTCAATAGTTGGAAAGATATTTTCAGGAGTAGTTGCTGACCTTATTGGCGGAAGACGTGCTCTATTTGCGTGTGTATTTGCTGTGGCAGTATCAACAATCGCTTTCTCGCTACCTTCATCCGTTTTCTTTTTTAGTCTAATCCATTTTGTTTTGCGAGTATCGCAGACCATAGGTTGGCCCGCTGCAGGCTTGTTAATTAATCAATGGTTTCCGAAGCAGCATTATGGAAAGGCTTGGGGGATTACAGCAACGAGCTCTCGTGTTCATACCGCGATAGCAGCAGTAATACTAGGGATTTTGGTTGCCGCTTTTGGCTGGAGATCTTCTTTTGTAATAGTTGGGTCTTTTTACTTTGTGGCTTCATTTGTATTTTTATACTTGATTAAATCATCTCCCACAAAAGTAGGTCTTAAAGATTTAAGTGAAGGACTTGAGCATACAAATTTTTCTGAAACACTAAAAAGTATTTTTAAATGGCTCATCATTTTAAAAAAGGATGTATGTTTTGTTTACATATCACTCACGATGATGATGTTATATGTATTGTACGATTTTTTGGGTTACGCGCCTCTTTACCTGAATCAGGCCACAGGTTTGAGCGCTGCAGATGCCGCAACAGCCTCGGCATTTTTTCCTCTTGGAGCATTCTTTTCCCTGGTGATCGTTGGATATCTTTATGACAAGTTAAAGTTTGAAAATGTTAGAGTAGTAGTCATCGGTTGCCTCAGTTTAAGCACTTTGTGTGTTGGTTTATTATGGTCTTTAAGTTCATTTGATATCAGCCAAGGTGCAACGCAATATCTGAGTTTTATTTTAATTTTTATGTTTGGTTTTACCTTCGCGCCAGCATATTGGTTACCAGTCAATATTTATATTACCGGCTTGGGCGGATACCACATCGGCTTTACACTCGCTCTGGTAGATGTGTTCGGTTACATCTCGTCAGCCATTTTTAATGTTGTCGCCGGGAGACTGGCGGAATCCAGTTGGGGTAGTTATTTGCTATTTGTAATGGCCTTTTGTGTCTTTTCCACAGCTTTTCTATTTATGTTTTTTAGGGAAATGAAAAAGAGACTTTAACCTACTGAATATTTCTTTAGCTTCTTACAAATTTACGCACGGCAGTGAAGTCATCCTGAATTTCATGCGTCCTATATCAAAACACCTGACACAGTCTGCGCGCTTCATAGAGGGATGCGTGAATGTTGCGTGATGCAACGGCGTCACCGATCCGAAAGAGTTTGAAATCGCTATCCTCGTAAAAGCTCAGTGTTTGAGGTTTAAATTCCGTCAGTTCGGCAATGTCGATCTGACCATGGTTTTGAGAGACCGGCTTGAGATCAAAATAGATGTCATCATTGGGCACTGTGCCATATTCCACGACAATCTGATCAACGGTGCGAGTGCTGGATTCTTCGGAATAGTCATTCCAGAGATGAGCTTCAAGAAAGCCGTCTTTCTTTGTTATTCCAATCAATTGCATGTCAGTCGTCAACTTTTGACACTTCTTGTATATCTCACCAAGCATGGGCGGGTAATTGGTTGCTCCTATCCAGGACCCAATCATCCGGTCGCGTGTCATAAATTCAACCTTGCTACCGCCATTCATCATAAATTCAGCACAACTGGGACCAACTTCTGTGCCGTTTTCATCATAAACAAGCACTTCTTCTCCTAAGGGAACCTGACCATTCAGTACATCCCACGTGGAAACTGCCAGATCTTGGCCACGCTCAAGGAAATTAAAATTCGGAATACCGCCAGTGGCGACTATGACAATATCCGCATCCAGATCAAGGACATCATCGGCCTCCATATACCTGCCGGTATGAATGTGCACACCGATCTGTTGCAGTTCGGAAATCAACCAGTCCACAACACCTGCCAGGTTTTCGCGTCGTGGGGCCTTTGCCGCCGTCAGAACCTGTCCTCCGGCGTGGGCGGCGGCCTCATACACACTCACGTGATGCCCCCGCAGTGCCGAGACCCGCGCCGCCTCCAGTCCGGCTGGCCCCCCAGACGATGTTGAGATAATCCACCATGCCGCTGTCCGCATAACGCTGCATAATCTCAAGGGCTTCCTTCTCGTCACCGCCACCGCGAATACCTTCGCCACCAGAAACACGCAAACCGACAATAAAATCATCGCCAACCTGCTCGCGGACTTCCTTGATGACCTCAAAATTGAAGCGCATCCGATTTTCCAGCGACCCACCCCAGTTGTCATCCCGAAAATTTTGCGAAGGTGACACGAATGATCCAGCCAAATGGCTTAAAGTCAGGATTTCTACCCCATCCAGTCTGCCGTCCTTGGCTCGTCGCGCGGCCTGACCATAATCTTTGATCACGCGGGCAATATCTTCCTCTTCTGCAATTTTGGGAAACCTGCGGTGGGCCATCTCACGTTGGCAGGAGGACCAAATTAGTGGAAGCCAGTCGCCTTGTGCCCAGCTTGACCGTCGCCCCATATGGGTGATTTGGGTCACAACCGCGCACTCATATCCGTGCATGTTATCGGCCAGTTGCTGCAGCCAGGGTATGACCTTGTCATCCGCAAGGTTGACATTGCCAAATGTCCCGGGAGAATCCTGGCTTACAACGGCGGACCCGCCGATCATCGACATGCCGATGCCGCCTTTAGCCTTTTCCTCGTGATACAGACGATACCGTTCCTTCGGCATCGAGTCTTCCGTCAGAAACGGCTCATGGCAAGCTGAAAATACGCGGTTTTTCAGTGTGAGGTGTTTGAGAGTATAAGGTTGGAACAATGGATCCGAACTGTTGTGCATTAACGTGTCCGTCTAAATGTACATGTTGCCGCATTGAATTGATCGGAACACCCGGTTAAAAGCGGACGACTACCGCTCGCCGGGCGCTACGAATCGCTTGTCCCCTGCCGCTCTTGCAACCTCGATCCGACCTTGTTGGTAGAGGTCGATCTGGCGCTGAATGGCGGAGCCCAGCAATCTCTCCCTATCGGGCGTGATTTGGCTCAAAGCCAGTCTTACTGTACCGGCAGCCAGCTTGAAGTCGCCTGTTGCGGCCTGGGCCGTCGCGAGCGTACTCAGCGTCATGGGGTCGGGTGCAGGGAGATGTTCCAGTGCCCGGTTGGCCAGCTCGAGGGCTTCGCTGGGTCTGCGCTTGTTAAAATCAGGATGAGTTGCCAACAAGCGCGCTGCGGCTTGAAGGATCATTGGCTCATTGGGATTGAGCGCCAAGGCGGTGCGGAAACTTCCCAGCGCATCGTCGAAACGACCCAGGTAGGACTGGGCACGGCCTAATCGATAAAACGCCTGTGCAAAGCCGGGATCCAGCTCCGTGGCGTGCTTCAGATGAGACTCAGCTTCCACGACCTGATTCGAGAAACCGAGAGCAGTGCCCAGATTGAAATGCGCACGCGAATCGTTCGGAGCGAGCTGGACAAAGCGCCTCCAGTGTACGAGCGCCTCGTCCTGTCGTCCCGCATCCGTCAGCGCGATGGCAAGACCCTCCAGCACCGTGGTGTTCTCGGGCGCGAGCTCCAGCGCCTTCTGGAGTTGAGTCACTGCCTCGGGCAGCTGACCTGCACCCCGGTAGTACCGGGCCAGTTCGATGTGGCTGTTGACGTCGGGCTCAAGTTCTACCAGCCTTTCCTGGCGTTCGATCATCTTCTGCTCCAGGTGACGAGCGGTGCTCCGCTCAAGGCCCTTACTCTCACGATCGTTGCGGGGCATGACCTGGATCCACAAGTCGGCCATCTCGTTAGAGGACAGGGGGCCGAATTCGATGTCTTGCGGGGGATCGTTGGGATTGCGCCGGTTGTCGGCTGAGTTGTCGTAACTGAACTCCATCGACACGGTCGTGCCACGAGGCAGGCGCAGCGGTCGCTTGAAGTGGAACTTTTCCTGCCGGTAGAAATCCCACTTCTCGATCCTAACCAGCCATGGTTGGCTGCCGTCCGGCAGTGTGGCCCATGCCTCGATCTCCTTGCAGACGAAATGGCAGTGAGGCAGGACGCTCAATACTTCGATATCGAAGGGTAACTCGTAGCTGTCGCGAGTCGTGAAGTCGGGATCACCCGCGGCAATGGGCAGCCAGCGCGAGCCGAGCCAGATCATCTGGGGACTCAGTTCGGGAGGCTCGTCGGCAAAGTAGAGCCCGATCCGGGGATCGATGACCTCCTCGATACCCGACGGCATCATGTGCAGTTGAACCACGAGATCGGCTTGGGCCGGGAGCCGCCAGGCGCGCCCTTCAGGCAACTCGGAGGCTCGCTTTCCTGGAACCCAATTTACGAAATGGCCGTCTGGATGGTACGCCGTTGTGTTGTCCATGCCCCCGAAGCCGGTTCCAGGGTTCTCCTGATCGCGTAGCCACGAGGCGTCGCTCTCGTCGAGTAGGAACTCGGCGTGGTGGACGACTTCGCGGTTGTCGAGCCTGAGCTCGAGCGCGCGCACATAGCGATCGGACGCGGTCACGTTCGGTATCACGAAATTGCGGAATACGTCGGAACCCTCCAGCGGGAGCGAGTACGGCGTCGGGAGCTTAACGATCAGGTCGGGCTCGCCGAGTTGCCAGCCGGGCGTCCATTGAGGAGAAGGGGTCAGGTCGCCCCATTGGTTGGCGACTACAGGGCTGGGGTTGGGCAGACTTTCCCCGATGATGATTCTGTCGGTAGTTGCACATCCGGCCAGGAATATTGAAGTGCCGAGAGCGGCGATGAGCGGCCGAGTGGCTGACATGATTTGCTCCCCTTCTTTACTGTTTCAATCAGGGCAGAGTGTAAATTAATTCCCGTCGCGGGACGCCTGACGTTCCTGTTCCCGCCGTTCCTCTTCCCGCGCACCTCGCAACATGTTAGCCAGCGCATAATTGCCCTCGTGACAGGCAAACTCGTAAATATCTCCGTCGCTATAATCGAAAAGAATTTCCCGAGTATAAGGGGCAGAGTAAGTGCCGGGGTCGTGCGAAGTTAGCTGATATCGCAACTGTCTGTCGCCGATGCGAGTGAAGCGTTCGACATTTAACTCGGCGCGGTTGTGGCTATAGTCGCTCCTATCCGAATAATTGCGCGTTTCCACCACCAGGGTGTCGCCGTCCCAGTGGCCGCGGGAATCGCCATGCCAAAGCCCGATAGCCGCCGACACATGGGGCATGTCGGTGAGGGGAATGACTCGGGCTTCATGAATCATCTCCTGCACGATCACGACGTAGTCCCTGGACTGTACGATTTGCCAGTAGCTGTTGTAGCCGGAATCCAGATAGGGTGTGCCGTTGCTGATGCAACGGTCATCCAGGCTTATGTCCAGGTGGGAGTCGAGGGTCTCAAACCGCTCTCCAGCGGCGGCCGAGTTATTTCTCACCAGAGCTACCCTCGCCCGTCTGGCGATGCCCTCTTCGGTAAGCGGTGGATATTTGCCATCGGGCGGGTCGATAATCTGGGAAGTGCGGTTGTGCACATTCCGTTCCGCCAGCCAGAACTGGTCGTAGTTTCCGGTGGTGGGGTCATTGGAATTAATTTCTCCCGTCAAGGCCGATGTGATCACTGATTCGCCAAAAAGGGCATCCTCGGTCTCGGATTGAATTTCGCCGGTTCGCTGCGCCAAAAGCTGCATTTCTTCCGCGGTGAGAAATTCCCGGCCTTCGAACATGTCGGGTCGCTCCACGGGAGTGATAGTGTTGTTGGCCCACACGCCCTGTAGATCGGCGTGTCCGTCGCTGGTTCGTGGTGCCTGGTAGCCGGATTGAGCCCACGCGGCGCTACCGGTGACGATAGTAAAAATGCAGAGTATGTATTGTGGGATTCGGCTCACATTGGTTTTCATGGCGTTGTCTCTCATTTAATGAACTACGCAAATTTGGCTGATTATCGAGATTTACACGATTAGTTATTCAATTGTATAATCGACTTGCGAAAATGTACATGGTTATATTATGCCGAAAGGCTGTTCGGAATTCGTGAGTAGCGTAAAAGAAGCCAAGAGAGGTCATAGTGATTAAAAGCATCAAACTCTGGGATGGGGTCTTGGAAAACGCTGGACTGGTGGGAATTGTATTTTCGCTGGCATCTGCAGGAGCAATGGCGCAATCAAATCCATTTGCACAGACTGATGGATCTATGGCAGAGACTGGAAAGCCGGCTGCGCATGCGGGTCAGCGTCCTATCAATAACTTACCGAATCCTTATGCCACTCAGCGTGATTTTGGCACTTTGCCGGATGGTCGTTCTTGGGGTTCGGTCAGCGCCGTGGATATCGATATTGACGGTGTTCACGTCTGGGCAGGAGATCGTTGCGGTACGAATCAGTGTGCCACGACTCCAGATATCGACCCAATTGTTAAACTCGACCCGAATGGGCGTGTTGTTGAGCAATTCGGCGCCGGTCTAATGGTTTGGCCACATGGCATAGATGTGGACCATGAAGGCAATGTCTGGATTGCCGATGCGCGTATTGCGAACGAAAATGAAATTAACGAAACCCCTGCTGCAGCCAATTTAGGCAGTGCAGTACTAAAATTCAGTTCTGCCGGTGAGTTGCTGATGACCATCGGTACGCCAGGCGAAGTGGGTGATCCACCTACTCATCTTACTGATCCAAACGATGTGTTGATCGCACCGAATGGCCGTATTTATATTGCTGAAACTCACGGTGCTCAGTTTCAAAATGAGCCTGGCCCTGATACCAAGGGCCGAATTACCATGTGGGAGCCAGATGGCACTTACATAGGTCACTTCGGTGAATATGGTTGGGATGATGGCCAATTCCGGACGCCACACGGTCTTGCGATGGATTCGCAGCGTCGATTATTTGTTGCAGATCGTGGAAACAATCGTATTCAGATCTTTACTCAAGACGGTGACTGGTTAGACACCTGGTACCAATTCGGTCGACCTTCTGGAATCTACATTGACCCTGGTAATGACTTGCTTTACGCCATTGATTCTGAATCTGATGAAAACTACAACCCGGGCGGATGGAGAAAGGGACTGCGCGTAGGCAATGCTCGCAATGGCGATGTGTTGTATTTTATTCCCCCACATGAGTCCACAATTCGGCCATCTGGCATGGGTGGTGTTGGTGCTATGGGTGAAGGTGTTACTGCCGACAAAGATGGCAAAATTTATGCTGGTGATCTCGGAGTGTTTCAGGGTATGACCCGTTTCGTTCCGGTATTGATCCCGTAACACTTATGTTCTTGTCATAAAAGCGAGCTAGTCAGAGGACTCTTACCGCCTTTTTTGTTTATGAGAAAGTCTATGAGTTCTATATTTTCCAAATAAATTTTGGACGAGGCTCGGGTATAAAAAACTGCCTGGAGTAGAAAAAAATGAGAATAGCGACTTTTGCAATCATCCTGTTGCTCTTCGCAGCAAATACCGCATGGGCGCAATTTGCAGAAACTGATCCGCCCGACAGCACTGGCTTCGTGCAGGAACGCCTGGGCGGAATCGATGCGGTAATCAACGCCGAAATTGCCAGCGGCAAAATTCCTGGTGCGGTTGCCCTGGTTGCCAGGAATGGCCATGTCGCATATTTCAAGAGTTTCGGTTTTGCCGATATCGAAACGCAAACACCGATGCAAAAAGACCACATCTTTCGCCTTGCGTCGATGACCAAGGCGATCACGTCAGTGGGGGTGATGATCCTCTACGAGCGCGGACTTTTTCAGCTGAACGACCCGGTTTCGAAGTACATTCCCGAGTATGCCGACATGAGGGTGGTATCGGAAGTGGATGCCAATGGCGACGTGTCCGCCACGGTCCCCGCAACTGCGCAAATCAAGATCATTGATCTGCTCACGCACACATCTGGAATTAGTTATCCATTTGAGTCCAGCAGTGTGAAGAAGTCTTACCTTGATGCCGGAATAATCGATGGAATGACCAGCAGGGACACTACCCTTGCTGCTCAAATGAAGCTTCTGGCCGCACAACCGCTGCTGTTCGAACCCGGTTCAGAATACGCTTATGGGCTCAACGTCGACCTGCTTGGATACCTCATCGAAGTGGTCAGCGGTAAACCACTGGACCAATTTTTTACCGAGGAAATATTTGCTCCATTGGGTATGCAGGACAGCTATTTCTATTTGCCGAAAGCCAAGTTCGACCGTCTTGTCACACTCTATGCCGAGGTCGATGAAGAAGGACTGCTCGTCGCGCGGGGAGATGAATCCACCATCATTATCGATAACCCGCTTTATCCGGCCGGAGATGTACAGACTTATTTTTCCGGTGGTGCAGGCTTGTCTTCCACGGCCTACGATTACGGACGTTTTCTGCAAATGCTGCTGAACAACGGAGAACTGGATGGCTCGCGAATTTTGAGTCGCAAGTCCGTGGAACTCATGCACAGTGCCCGCGTCGATTGGGATGGCGATCAAATTCCTGATTTCGGTTTGGGTTTTGAAGTTATTGGTGATCTCGCGAAGGCCGGTGAGCTGGGTTCGAAAGGCGCCTATTCATGGAGTGGTGCATTTCTTACTTCTTACTGGATTGATCCGCGCGAAAACCTGGTCGCGGTGTTCATGTCCCAGGTCCGCCCGAGCCAATCTGACATCCGGGCGAAATTCAACACAATGGTCTACCAGGCACTTGAATGAGGAGCAGAATGTCACCATGCCGGGCGTCACTCACTGGGCTAAACATGGGTGAAACTATGTCAGGATATCTGAGGTGTTTTAAAGCAGGCCTTTGTATTATGGCGGTCTTTTTGACTGCCTGTTCAGATCAAGTTGCCGAGCCGGATTCAAGCACTCGAAACGGGGGCTCAATCCAATTTGAAACGGACTATATTGAAGGTGTTGTTTCGAATGAGTCCCAAGTTCCCGAGGCAGGCGTTTGGGTCATTGCGGAAACTGATGATCTGGCCACGCCGTTTCGGAAAATTGTGGTGACCGATGAGATCGGACGCTTCGTACTGCCGGAATTACCGGATGCCGAATATGATGTTTGGGTCCGGGGATACGGGCTCGAAGATTCTCCCCGCAGTGCGGCAGTGGTCGGGGATCAACTGCAATTGACGGTGGCTGATGCCGAAAACGCGCGTGCCGCCGCCGCGATTTATCCGGCTAGCTATTGGTTGTCGCTGTTAGAGGCGCCTGATCATGACCCGGACTGGATTAACACCTTCAAGCTGGACTGCCAATTATGCCACCAGATGGGTTCACTGATTACACGCGTCCAGAATCGAGAATCATTCGACTTCGGGCTGAAAAAGTCCAGAAATATGAACAGATACGCCAATAACCATGGTCGCGATCAGTTACTGGATTCACTTGCAGACTGGACAGAGCGAATTCGTGCAGGTGAAATACCCCGGTCCCCCCCTCGTCCGTCAGGGTTGGAACGGAACATGGTGATTACGCAATGGGAATGGGGAGATGGAGTTTCTTATACCCATGATGAAATCGCCACTGACAAACGTAATCCGACCCTCAATGCGAACGGTCCCGTCTATGCGGTTGATATCGGTAATGACCGCCTGCTGAAACTGGACCCGATTAATCACCGTGCTTCTGCCTACCCAGTGCCAACCTTGAACGGGTTCAGTACCCCCTGGTGTGATCAGGTGTCGCGACGGGCAACCGGAGAAACCAGCCTGGGGCTTGGCTCGCTTGGTTGCCCGGCGGAGGGCGGTACAACAGCCTTCGAAGGCGGTTATAACAATCCGGCCAATCCGCATAACCCGATGTTTGATGCCGCAGGCAAAGTCTGGATAACCACTCAGATACGCAGGGAATGGGATGAGGACCTGCCGGACTTTTGCCGGGACGAACCCGGTATCGCCGGCAACTCTCATCATCGCCAGCTCGGCTGGTTTGATCCCGAAACCGAAGAGTTTGAATTGCTGGACACCTGCTACGGAACACATCACCTGCAATTTGACCAGGAAGGAGTGTTATGGACCAGCGGAGACAATTTCGGAATCGGCTGGTTTGATCCTTCAAAATACGATAAGGACAATCCTGACACGCTGGCAGAAGCTCAGGGCTATGCGCAAGTCATTGTTGATTCTGACGGAGACGGAACGGCGGATCGCCCCATCGCAGGCTTCAACTACGGCGTTATCCCCAATCCCCGGGACGGCAGTGTGTGGACCTCGCAGCCGGGGCCGGGGAATGGCCGTGGTCGCCTGGTACGTTACGAACCCCGAAGCGGAGTCTTCGAAACTTTCATTCCTCCCAAACCAGGTGCAGGCCCCCGGGCAGTGGATGTGGATACAGATGGCATTATGTGGGTGGCCCTGGGTGGAAGCGGTCACCTCGGCCGCTTTGACCGTTCACAATGTAACCGTACCTGGGGCGACGGTGAGCAATGCCCCGAAGGCTGGACTATCTACAAGAGCCCGGGCCCGCTGATCCAGACTGACGGCGACCCGGAAAACGAGCGCAACGCGGATTTCCACTATTACCTCTGGGTAGATCAGTTCAACACCCTGGGCATGGGCGAGGACACCGTCGTGGTCAATGGAACCGGCTCCGATTCATTATTGGTCTTTAATCAGGGCACGGAAGAATTTACCATAATCCGCATTCCCTATCCGCTGAATTCCTACACACGCGGACTGGACGGCCGTATCGATAGCCCTGACGCGGGATGGAAAGGGCGGGCGCTCTGGTACACCAACGGTCTGGACCCTCTTTTCCATAGTGAAGTCGGCCGATCCTATGCGGGCAAGGTCCAGTTCCGTCCTTCTCCGCTTGCACGATAAGCGGCTAACGGTGAGCGCACTGCCATGGTGACAGGCCTTGATGTGACGCAGGCTTGTCCGGAAGTTCCGACTCCCCGGGTAGACGTTTCATATTAAATTCAGGCAGGGGTAGAGGAACAATGCGCGGGAATCAAAGTGTTATTCAACACAGTCGTCTCGTGCGAGGATTTCTGCTGATGTGCTTGTGCGGCCTTTCGGCCCCCGTCCTGTCGCAACCGGCTACTGAAATAAACGATCTGACGATTGCGGTTGAGAGTCAGGATTTCGATCTGTATGAGTCGATGGCCGGCAGAGGAACGACTCCCGCCAGCCAGCTCGAATCCATAATTGCTGATTCCGATACCATCGCCACCACCAGGTTAAGGGACTATTCTGCCGTCAGTGATGAAATGCGGAGACATCCTCCCGACGCCGACTGGCTGGTCTGGCGGCGGACATTGGACAACCTCGGGTATTCTCCGCTGGACCAGATCAACCGGGACTCAGTTGAGAACCTGAAGCTCGCCTGGCGTGCGCCGCTCGCGCCGGGTAACTCCATGGCGACGCCCTTTATACACAACGGCATCATGTTTCTCTACGGCGCCGGCGATGTGCTGATGGCGCTGGATGCTTCCAACGGTGAGCTATTGTGGCGTTATCGCCATGTGGGTACTGAGGTTACGGACTCGAAATTCGGCGTGGCCCTGTATGAGGAACTGGTGCTTGTTCCCACTTCTGATCTGCGCCTTGTTGCCCTTGATGCGCGTAGCGGGGCGGTGGTGTGGGATCACGCGATTCGCTACGACGGCAGTAGCGGCTATAAGCTTCGCGGTGCACCGCTGGTCGCTGCAGGCCAGCTTATTCAGGGGGTTAATGCCTCACGTGTGCCCGGTGGCGGGTTTATTATCGCGGTTGATTTAAGAACCGGAGAAGAAACCTGGCGGTTTCAGACACTGGCGCATCCCGGTGAGCCCGGCGGCAATTCCTGGAACGACTTGCCGCTGGCGGAGCGGCGGGGCGGATCGGTGTGGATTGCCGGCAGTTACGATTCGGAGCTGGATCTGGTTTTCTTCGGCGTCGCGCCTACCTATAACACGGGGCCGCTACTACAAGCTTCCCCGCTGCCGGGGGTGAATAATGATGCGCTCTACACCAATTCCACACTCGCCCTGCGTCCGGCCACGGGGGAGCTTGTGTGGTACTTCCAACACATGCCGAATGACCAGTTCGATCATGACTGGGTGTTTGAACGTTCGATTATGGAACTGGAGATTGAAGGTCTCAGAAAAAAAGTGGTGGTTACTGCCGGTAAGCCGGCACTGTTCGATGTACTGGATGCCGCTTCCGGGCAGTACCTGTTTTCGATTGACTCGGGAATCCAGAACCTTGTTTCCAAAATCGACCCGGATTCGGGCGCCAAGACGCTTAATGCCGCCGTTATTCCCAATGCCGAATCCAGCCGTCTGGTCTGTCCCCTGTACCAGGGAGGCCGTGGTTGGCCGGCAACGTCGATCAACAAGTCTGCCGGTTTGCTTTTTGTGCCGCTATTTGACGTTTGCATGCAAACTCAGCTTACCGGGCAGGGCGCCCTGCTGACTAGTGGGTTGCAAATGGACCCGGTGCCGGTGCCCGGCAGCAACGGACAGTATGGACGGCTGCAGGCAATTGATCTTAACCGGCGTGAAATCGCCTGGCAGTATACGCAGGAATTTCCCCCGAGTTCCGCGGCGCTCGCCACCGGCGGCGGCCTGGTTTTCCAGGGTTTTCTTGATCAATCCTTTAAGGCATTCGACCAGTTTACCGGGGAGCTGGTGTGGGAAACCACGCTCGATGTGATACCGGCTTCGTTTCCCGTAAGTTACGGCGTGGATGGGAAACAGTATATCGCTCTGGTGGGAGGGCAGCTGAACAGGCACACGGGAATCTGGCTTGGACTGATGGCATCGTTTACGGGTTACCGGATGCCGGAGCCCGGTATACCCGGAATCTGGGTGTACGCGCTGGATTAAGCGCTGTCCATTTATCGAATCAATAAACGGAGTGTAATAAATGACATTAACCCGACGTCAATTCAACAAGGCTTCCGCAATAGCCGCCATGGGTTCGGCACTGCCTCTTTCTTGTCTCCAGGCAGCCAGCGCCGAAATACCATTGCCGCCCTACATGCCGGCACCGAAGTTTATCGACAGCAATGGCATACGTATGGCGGTATACGAGCAGGGCACTGGCCCGGCGGTGGTGCTGGCGCACGGTTTTCCGGAACTGGCGTTAAGCTGGCGCCACCAGATCGGACCGCTGGTCGAAGCCGGTTTTCATGTCATGGCGCCTGATTTGCGCGGCTATGGACTGACCGGAGGCCCCGATGACCCGGCTTACTATGATGTTCAGTATTTATGTGATGATCTCATCGGCATGCTGGACACCAGAGGCATTGAGAAAGCCGTGTTTTGCGGGCATGACTGGGGTGGATATGTGGTGTGGGCGATGGGGCGGCTGTATCCGGAACGGTGTAGCGGCATTATCGGCCTGAATACGGCTGCAGAGAGACCGTCGGAGTTGCCGCCGGTGGAGCGGGAAGGGCCGCCGTCGCTGGTGCGGGGCCCGAATTACTATGCCGACGCGTTCAGGCAACCCGGCAGAGCAGAGCCGATACTGGAAGCCGATGTCAGAAAAACCCTGGAGTTCGTGTTCAGCCGCGGTGGTATCTGGGACCGGGAAGCAATGTACGAATGGCCGGAGAATTCACCGGAACGGCAGATGGATTGGCTCACCATGATCCAGCAGGAAGATCCGCCCGGCGAGCCGTTTATGCCGGAAGATGTGTTGATGTATTACGTGAACACTTTTAAGGCGACAGGGTTCACCGGTGGGCTCAACTGGTACCGGGCTAATCCGAGGAACGGGCCTGTTCTTGAGGGCAAACCCTTCCGGCTGGATATGCCCTGTCTATACATTGGCGCCGAAAACGACACCATACTGACGCCTGAGAGAGCAGACGGAATGGAGGATTTTGTTTCGGATCTTGAGAAATACCTGGTGCTGGACTGCGGCCACTGGACGCAGCAGGAGAAGCCGGAAGAAGTCAATGAGGTTCTTCTGGACTGGTTGACTCGGAAAATCACCTGAGTCGTTATCATATCGGGAGAATGCACTCCCAGATTACACGTTGCATATTACATTCAGGCAGGGGCATTGAAGCAATGCGCAGGAATCAAAGTGATATTCAACAATGCAGTCTCTTGAGAGGATTTTTACTTCTGTGGTTGTGCGGCCTTTCGGCCCCTGTCCTGTCGCAACCGGCTACTGAAATAAACGATCTGACATTGGCGGATGAGAGTCGGGGTGAGAACTGGCTGGCATTTGGGAGAACCTACAGTGAGCAGCGATTTAGTCCGCTTGTTCAGATCAACGCTGCCAATGTCGCGCAATTGACGCCGGACTGGTTTATTGACTTGCCCAATAGTCGAAGTCTGGTGTCAACGCCGCTGGTGGCTGACGGAGTCATGTATTTCATCAGCAGCATGAATATCGTGCGCGCGGTAGATGCTACCAGTGGTGATGAGTTGTGGCGCTATGATCCACGGGTGGCGGAACATGCGCCGCGCAGAATGCGGGCTGGCTGGGATAACAGTCGCGGCATCGGGCTCTGGCAGGATAAGCTGTTTGTCGCCACCTGGGACGGAAGACTGATTGCTGTGGATCGACACAGTGGCGCCGAGTTGTGGAGTGCGCAGACAATCGATCCGGATCTGGCAATGTACATTACCGGGGCGCCCAGGGTTTTCAAGGGCAAGGTAATCATCGGTAACGGCGGAACCGAACACGGACCAACCAGAGGCTACGTGACCGCCTATGACGCCGACACCGGCGAATTGCTCTGGCGATTTTATCTCGTGCCCGGTAATCCGGCAGATGGATTTGAAAACGAGGCCATGGCCATGGCTGCCCAAACCTGGACAGGGGAGTGGTGGCGGCACGGTGGCGGCGGTACTGCCTGGCACGGCATTACCTACGATGCCGAGTTGGATCAGCTCTATATCGGTACCGGAAACGGATCGCCCTGGAATCGGTCGATCAGGAGCCCCGGAGGGGGAGACAATCTTTTCCTCAGTTCGGTGCTGGCGTTGGACCCTGATACCGGCGACTATCTGTGGCACTACCAGACAACGCCTGGAGATTCTTGGGACTACACTTCCACTATGGATATCGTGCTGGCTGACCTGACAATTGAAGGTGAAGCGGTCAAGGCGATAATGCACGCACCCAAGAATGGCTTTTTTTACGTGATCGACCGCAGGGACGGGAAGTTGTTGTCGGCGGAATCCTTTGCGCCGACCACCTGGGCGTCCCGGATCGATCTGGTGACCGGCAGGCCTGTGGAGAATCCGGGGGCCAGGTATGAATCGGGCTCATTCGTCGTCGCTCCCGGCGGCATTGGCGCGCACAGTTGGCATGCCATGTCGTACAACCCGCAGACGGGTTTGGCGTATATCCCGAGCATCTACAATGGCATTGGCCGTTCCAACGGCAGTATTGACATTGAGAATTACCAAAACGTGCCGTGGCGCTTCGATACGGCAGTCGGCGGTGGGCCGGGTGGAGGCTGGACCAAGGACTACCCTGGCGCATTGCAGGCCTGGGACCCGGTTCGGCAGGAGCAGGTATGGGAAGTGCCGGCAGACGGACCCTGGGATGCGGGTACCCTGACGACAGCCGGAGATCTGGTCATTCAGGGGCATGCCGATGGACACTTGTTGGCCTACCAGGCAGCAACCGGTGAACCGCTTTGGGATTTTGATCTTGGATTGGGTATAACGGCGCCGCCAATCACTTACTCTGTAAACGCCAAGCAGTATCTGGCGATACTGGTGGGATGGGGAGGCAGCATGGCCGCCTTGGGCGGCGACGACATGGCACGCTACGGGTGGTCCTATGGAGCCCAGACGCGACGTCTGGTAGCTTTCTCGCTTGACGGGGATATTGAGCTTCCCCCGCAGGCGCCGCCCACAGTACCGCAGGCGCTGGCGTCATCAGATTTCATCGTGGATGCCCAGTTGGCCCAGGCTGCTGAAGAGAATTTCAACACCGCCTGTGCCTTCTGCCATGGACGTGACGCCCTCTCCGCGGGTATGGCTCCGGATCTGCGCGCTTCTGCCGTGCCACTGTCTGCCGAGGCTTTTGAGCAGGTAGTACGACAGGGCGCACTGCGGCGCAGCGGTATGCCGCCCTTTACCGACTACAGCGATGAGCAACTGGAGGGGCTGCGCCACTTTATCAGGGCGCGGGCCGAGCGTAGCTTGCAACAACGTCAATAAGCCGCGGTGAGGAACTATCAGAGTGATCTACTTGGTGAAAGCTCTGTATCTCTTAGCTTATTCTTTAATGCCAAGTTCTTCCTGAATTCGCGCGCCACGAAGAATATTCATCATGCCATAATTGCCTTCATGGCAGGCGTACTCGTATATCTGGCCCGCTACTTTAGTCATGGACACAATGGCAGTGAATTTATCCGTGTAAGTCATAGGATCATCTACGGTGAATTCATAGTCGACGGTCGCAGCATCAGTACGAGTAAATTTTTCAGTTAACACTTTATCGTAGGATGTTCCGACCTCTTCGAAACTCGCAGAAAGACCATTGAAGTTTCGGGTAACCACGACGAGCGTATCACCATCCCAATAGCCGCGAGAATCGCCTGTCCAAAGTCTTATATTGTCATCCAATGGATCGGCCGCATCGGCTGAATCGAAAATCGGCACGACGCGAGCATCATGAACCATCTCGATTATCAGTACTGCAGTGTTTTTACTCTGCACGATCTGCACATTGTTGTTGTACAGACTGGGAGTGAAGGGAGGACCCGCGTTGAAGCCATTAATACAACGCTCTGACAAACCGCGATCCTCCGGGCCGTCAGTTCCTATACCGCCTGCTTCAAGGCGAACTGGTCTTGTACCATCCGTAGTAGCACCACCGTATACACCCTGTGGTAATACCGCTCCTTCTGTTAGTGGGGGTAGGCGACCGTTTTCGGGGTATACGATATGAGAAGTTCTAACATGATCTCCAATACCTGCGCTCTCGATCCAGAAGTCATTATAGGATTCATCCAATCCACGGTTGGGCAGGGCTGCATCTGAATCGCCGTCCTGTGTGGCTCGGCGGGCAAGTGCTTCTTCTATTTCTTCTTCAGTCAGAAACTCCCTGGTACCGTGCAGTTCCATACGCTGCATGGGCACATTTGATGAGAAATTCCAGACTCCCTGCAAATCAGCTTGTCCCCATTCGGTGCGAGGAACTTCGTAGTCGTCGGCCATGGCGAGCATGGAAGAGGAAAATCCGAGAACTAGCAGAATCAGTGTGGCTTCTTTTGTCTTGCTGCCGGTATTCATTGGCGCTCCGAGGAGTAGCTGAACGGTATTTTTAGACGGTACTAGCAGCACGGTAATGTATTCATATGTGTAGTTCAACACTAGACAAAGTTTTCCACGATTCTCGAATGTTGGGAAGTGCTGGCATCCTCCAATGCTAATGGAAACATAGTTGGCAGTAGCGAGCGACGCTATGGTCGCTACAGAACATAAATCTTGCATATCGAGCCGCTGCTGCCATGATGACCGTAGCGGAGCTCGCCAGGAAGTGAAGGCTGCTACCGGCGACTAATCCATCTCGAAAATCAGTTTAATTGGCATAGTTCACTAAGTACGAGACAACACCATGAAATCCAATGTGAGCCGAATCCCGCATTACATACTCTGCACTTTTACTATCGTCACAGGTAGCGCAGGGTGGGCTCAATCCGGCTACCAGGTCCAACGAACCAGCGACGGACACGCCGATCTCCAGGGCGTGTGGGCCAACAACACCATCACTCCCGTGGAGCGACCCGACATGTTCGAAGGCCGGGAATTTCTCACCACGGAAGAAATACAGCTTTTGGCGCAGACGGCCGGCGATATTCAAGCGGAGGGGGAGGACGCCCTTTTTGGCGACAGAGTGTTTACATCGGCCGTGTCGGGAGAACTTCAATCCTCCAATGATCCCGCCACGGGTAACTACGACCAATTTTGGTTGGCGGAACGGAGTGTACACAACCGCACTTCCCAGATTATCGATCCGCCCAATGGCAAATATCCTCCGCTAAGCGAGGAGGGCATCGCCAGAAAGGCGAGGATGGACTTAGTGAGAAATCAAAACCCCGCCAATGGAGAGCGGTTTGAGACCCTTGACTCCCACCTGGATCTTTCCGTTGATGACCGTTGCATCAGCAACGGCGCACCCTATCTGGATTCCGGCTACAACAGCTACTGGCAAATCGTACAGTCCAGAGACTACGTCGTGATTCTTCAGGAAATGTTTCATGACGCCCGGGTCATTCCCCTCACCAACATGCCCCATGTGTCGCCGGCTATCGAGCTTTGGCATGGAGATTCCCGCGGCTACTGGGACGGCGACACCCTGGTGGTGGAAACGCGCAATTATTCGGACAGGAGCGATTATAGCCACAACCGCGCCGAGTTAAATGTTGAACGCTTCACTCGCATCGGTGACAGACAGTTGCGATATCAGCTAACTTCGCACGACCCCGGCACTTACTCTGCCCCTTATACTCGGGAAATTGTCTTCGACTATAGCGACGGAGATATTTACGAGTTTGCCTGTCACGAGGGCAATTATGCGCTGCCGAATATGTTACGAGGTGCGCGGGAAGAGGAACGGCGGGAACAGGAACGTCAGACGTCCCGGAACGGGAATTAAATATGGGCGAGTCATTAAAAGGACGAACGGCATTAATTACCGGGTCCACCAGTGGTATTGGCGCCGCCTATGCAGCGGCATTGGCCTCCGAAGGCGCGGCAATCATGTTAAATGGGTTCGGTAATCCGGCAGACATCGAAGCGCTGCGCGCAGCCATCGCTGACGAACACTCTGTACCGGTGATTTACAACGGCGCAGACCTCACAAATCACGATGAAGTACGGAATATGGTTGCGGATGCGACAGAGAGTCTGGGCAAGGTCGATATCCTGATCAATAACGCCGGGTTACAACACCGCAGCCCGGTGGACGATTTTCCCATGGATAAATGGAACGCCTTGTTCGCCGTCAACGTTACTGCGCCATTTGTCGCCACCCAGGCTGTCTTGCCACAAATGCGCGAACGCGACTGGGGTCGAATCATCAACACAGCATCGGTCAACGCGTTCATCACGTCTCCGGGCACGTCGGCCTATACCGCAACAAAACACGCGATCATGGGGTTCACAAAATCTGTTTCGTTGGAAACCATTGAGACTGGGATCACCTGCAACGCAATCTGCCCCGGCACGGTCCGTACGAATATGAGCGAACACCGACTCGATGCTTTCGCGGCCGATCGTGGTGTGTCAAAAGAAGAAGCTCTGGACGCCTATATCGACCAAAAATTACCGTACCACCAACCCATGCGGCGATTCATTACGATCGAAGAGATCGCCGCGGCGGCAGTATACCTATGTAGTGATGCAGGTGCGGCCATGCGCGGCGCGGCGTTCACCATCGATGGCGGCTGGCTTGCCCAATAGGATTCTTGCGTATTTAAGGAACCAGTTTTCCAGGTTGAGTTAATAGCATTGCGAGATCTGAAAAGCGTCGAGCCGATCCCAATGAGATTCCCCTCACTGGTGACGAGGCGATACGATATGTTGAATGAACAATTTTATCGTCCCCTGGGAAGGAGTGGGCTAAAGGTCTCTCCCATATGCCTGGGGAGTGATAATTTCGTTAATCCGACCCCGGAAAAAGAATCCATAGAGATCCTCAATTGTGCGGTCACCAACGGCATCAATCTTATCGATACCGCAAATAGTTATGCCGATGGTCGCAGTGAAGAAATAATTGGTAAGTTTATGCAGGAGAGCGACTGTCGCGATGACGTCATTCTTACTACTAAATTTTATTATGGTACCGGCAACAAAGGCGTCAATGATAAGGGAACCTCCAGAAAGCACATTATCAAAGCCTGCGAAGATTCTCTGAAGCGCCTTAAAACGGATTATATTGATATTTATCAGACCCACCGCCTCTGCATGAACACTCCTCTGGAGGAGACTTTGGGAGCCTTAACCGACTTGCAGCGTCAGGGGAAAATTCGCTATGCCGGATCAACGACTTCTCCTTCCTGGAAAATCACCGAAGCATCAATGCTGGCAGACTATGAAGGGTTGATTCGAATGGTGTCGGAGCAACTGCCTTATAATCTTCTTGATCGCAGGGTAGAGAACGAAATCCTGCCTGCCGCCAATGCAGCAGGTCTGGCCGTTATTGCCTGGGCAGCTTTGGCTATGGGCTTATTGACCGGACGCTATGATTCTGGCAATCCAGATTCCTTCAATACGCCCCGTTTCAATCGTGGCGGAATCTATGCCGAACGAATTACCAAAAAAGCAGCCGATGCAGGCCAGGCTTTTGTAGCTATCTCCCGCACTTATGGACTTGAACCAGCTCACTTGGCCCTGCTATGGGTTAAAGATCAGCCGCATGTCACAACGTCACTTTGCGGTCCACGGACTCTAGCCCAACTTCAAGATGTCCTACCCGTTATGGAGATGTCCCTTACTGATGAGATGAGGCAGTCTTGTGATGAACTGGTTCCACCGGGAAGTGCCATTGCCAACTTTCTCAACTCAGCACCCTGGATGAAGGGGAAACTGTTATGAAGGGAGCTTGGTAGTTCGGAAATTTCGAAAATGTTGCCAATCAGATTTCGTCGTGGATGTCCAGTTGGCGCAGGCCGAGCGTGGCTTGCAACCACGTCAATAAGCCGTGGTAATGAGCAGAAAAACGTCCCTTAGAAATTGGCTTCAGTGGTCCCATATTCCTTGACGCCGTACAGGGGCGGTGCGGGATCAACCGGTACGCGGGTTTTTCTGGCCAATAGCAATTGAAGCACTGAGCGGCACGCGACAGCGCCGATGACCATAGCGCCGCCGATGATGGTCATGTCCGTGGGAATTTCGCCTACCAACATCCACACCCATATTGGCCCTAACGAAAACTCCAGCATCATGAACAGGGTGACCTCGGCCGCGATCAGATAGCGCGAGGCAATGATGAACACCCAGTTGGCAAAACCCGACAGGATCGCGCCCCAGATGAAACAGAACACCAAGTCCCTGGGTGAAATAACCAGATCATTGTAGCGAGCGGCGAGCGAGACGACCAAAATAATCACGCTGGAAACAACCAATGTGGGCAGCATATCCACATCCCGGTATTTCCGTACGATCACCGCAAACCCGGAGAAACACAGTGCCGCCAGTAACCCCATGAGGTTGCCATAGGCTGACCCAATGCCAAATCCGTCGGCCAGCATCACCGCCACCCCGACGACCGCCACCAGCATCGTTATGAGCGTTTCACGCCGGAGGCGTTCGTGCATGATCAACCAGGCGAATAAGGCCGTAATGAATGGGATAGCACTGAGCAGGAACAAGGTGTTTGCCACAGTCGTGTTGGTGAGGGACTGCAGATAGGCAATCCCGGCCACAGCAAGCATGAGGCCGCCCAATAATCCGGGCCTGCCCACGCCCCGTATACGCGATATGGTTTTGCCGCGATATTGCAGAATAAGAATGAGCATAATCGCCATGATATGGGACAGGGCGCGATAGAAATTGATCTGCCAGGAATCAGCGCCTTCGACACTTCGCACCAGGACACCGGCGAAGCTGATGGCGACAGAACCCAGCACCATGATCGTCATGGCAAAGCCGCGACGTGATACGTCAGTCTTTGTTGATGGTTCTGACATTTGTGTCCCTTGCCTGCCTCACCTGACCAAAGCGCCCAACCGTCCAAGCCAGGGATCGATGCAGCCGATAGTGGATCTTCTCCATCTGAGAACGCCGGTGGAGTACTGCACCACGTGAGCGGCGAGATTATCTTGTCACAGATGGGGTGACTGGCCTGAATTTGGGAAGAGTGACGTCTTCGGTCACACAATCATAGACGATTTCCACCGGCATCCCGATCTTCACGTCCTCGGGATTGGCAGCGACATCGACGATATTGGTCATCATGCGACACCCCTCGTACAGTTCCACCAGTGCAACGACATAGGGGCCGTCGTTTTTAAAATTGCCGGGGCCGCGGCCGCGCGCAACGATGGTCAGTGAATATATATGTCCCTTGCCTGACACCGGCGTCCAGGCAAGGTTGCGCGATCCGCAGGCGGGGCAAAGGGCGCGCGGGTAGAACACGAAGTTTTTGCAAACGCCGCAGCATTGCACCTCTACCTTACCTCGATGCAGGCTTTCCCAGAACGGGGCGGTGATCGGATCGGATTCAGGAAGGGGCTTGAGATAATTTTTCATTTTCAATCCGCCGCCAGAATGGCAGTCCCCGTTGCTGAAAGTCTGCCGCCGGTGCCGTGGACAAGGCCGAGCCTGGCCCCGGCCACCTGACGCGGGCCCTGATCGACAAAATCGCCGCGCAACTGACGTACACTTTCGATGATGGTGAAAATACCGAACATGCCCGGATGGGTGTAGGACAACCCGCCGCCGCTGGTATTCAACGGAAAATCGCCCCCCGGCGCAATGCGTCCGCCAGACACGAAATCACCGCCTTCGCCCTTCTTGCAAAAGCCGATATCCTCCAGCGAGGTCAGGACGGTATAGGTGAAGCTGTCATAGACCTGCGCAACATCGATATCTTCGTGCCGCACACCTGCCATCGCGAAAGCATCCGGCCCGGAGATGCGACCGGGACCGGAGGTCAGGTCGGGCATCTGGCTGATGAGCTGATGGTCATGGCCTTCGCCCCAGCCTATCACCCGCACAGGCTGTTTCTTCAGATCGCGAGCGCGATCAGTGCTGGTCAGCACCGCCGCCCCCGCTGCATCCGTGACAAGGCAGCAATCAAGCCTGCGGAACGGCCAGCTGACCATGGGAGAAGCCAGGACCTCCGCCACCGTCAGCGGATCGCGTTTATGGGCGCGGGGATTGAACGCGGCCCATTTGCGCGCGGCAACGGCAATTTCTGCCAGCTGTTCAGACGTTGTGCCGTATTGGTGCATATGGCGGGCGCACGCCATGGCATAGCCTCCAATGGCGTCGGGCAGGCCATACGGGTTTTCAAACTGCCCTGCCATACCTTGCGCGCTACTGCCCGAGGCGGGCAGGCCGATCCGCGACCGCCCGCTTTCACCACCGACAATCAACGCCACATCTATCCGCCCCGAGGCGATGGCCGCCGCCGCATGGCCAAGATGCACAATAAAGGAAGATCCGCCAACATGGGTGCCATCAAAATAGCGTGGCTGGATCCCGAGGTATTCCGCGACTTCGGTTGGGCGAAAGCCCGCGGTGAACAGCCCTTCGACATCAGCGAGTTTCAGTCCTGCATCGACCAGCGCGTTCAACGTCGCCTCGCCCTGAAGCGCAAGCGTGGACTTATCCGGCACAACGCCAATCTCATCAGATTCCGCGACACCGACAACGGCCGCCTCGCGTAACCTACTCATGCGTCACCAGTCACAGCCCCTTGAAAACCGGTGGGCGTTTCTCGCGGAATGCGAGCCGTCCCTCCCACGCATCAACAGACGTTTCGAGCCGTACGTTCCCATCCCGTTCCAGCAACATCGCCTGGTCCAGCGGCATTTCCATCCCATTGTCAACCTGCCTCTTGAGTTCGCGGATAGCCAATGGCGCGCCCATGGCGAGTTCCATAGCCATGTCCCGCGCGACTGAATAGGCCGACCCTGTCGGAACGAGACGATTTATCAGTCCCCAGGCATGCGCCATCTCGGCATCAATCTGGTTGCCGAAGAACAACATTTCTTTCGCTCGCGCGGCCCCGATGCGCCTCGGAAGCCGTTGTGTACCGCCGCCGCCGGGGATGAAGCCCCGCTTGACTTCGGCGAGGCTGAACCTGGATGTCTCGCTTCCGATCAGAAAATCACACGCAAGCGCCACCTCCAGGCCGCCAGCGATGCAGTAGCCCTCGATGGCGGCGAAAACCGGGACTTGTACTGCGGAAATGGCGGTGCAGGCGTCGCGCGGGCGGGGCCGCCGCGATTCCGGCGGGCGGTCTTCCTTCAGGTCGGCGCCGGCAGAGAATGCCTTGTCGTTGCCAGTGACGATCAGTGCGCGACAACCGTCGATCCTGCGGGTGGCTTCAACTATGGCCTCCGAGACTTCGCTGTTCATCGCGTTCATTGCTTCCGGACGGTTGAAGCGGATGGTTGCGATCTGGTCTTCTATGGTGAGGATTTCTGTCATGGTTGTCTCTCTTGCGCTGCGAGTTCATGTCGGCACGCTTGCGCCAGTGACCGGCCGACCCTCCCGGTAGTATAGTAATACCGGCATACCTGTTGACAGTGCCGTTCCGTCAGCATTGTCAGTTATCCTGTACCATGCGCAGGAATTGCTGGGTCCGCAATTCGCGCGGGTTTTCAAAAATCTGCTCCGGTGGACCCTGTTCCACGATCACGCCCTGGTCCATAAAAACGACTCGGTCTGCGACTTCGCGGGCAAATCTGATCTCGTGAGTGACGATGATCATCGTCATTCCCGCTTCGGCAAGCGTGCGCATCACCGCAAGAACTTCACCCACGAGCTCCGGGTCAAGCGCTGATGTCGGCTCATCAAACAGCATCAGCTTGGGTTCGGTGGCCAGCGCGCGTGCAATAGCAACGCGTTGCTGCTCACCGCCGGAGAGTCGCATTGGCAAATGTTCGGCATGTTCGGCCAGACCCACACCTTCCAGCAGTTGCATGCCGCGTTTGGTCGCCGCTTCGCGTGACATGCCATAGACCTGGATTGGTGCTTCGATAATGTTTTCCAGAGCGGTCTTGTGGTCGAACAAATCGAAACTCTGGAACACCATGCCGATACGCGCATCGGCCCGCGCCTTCGACAAGTGTTTGGATGGCGCCAACTTGCCTTTTCGCATCTCGTATCCGACGTGCTTTCCGTCGACGATGATTTCGCCGCCGTTCAATTCTTCCAGGTGGTTGATCAGGCGCAAGAGCGTACTTTTGCCGGATCCGCTGACACCGAGGATTGCAACCACTTCGCCGCGATGCACTTCAAAATCCACACCCTTCAGCACTGCGAGCGGACTCCGCCCCCGCAATGCATAGGATTTGCGGACGTCCTTGCAAACGACGAACGGCGTATCGGGCGATTCATGGACATGGCGCAAGCCTGTGGAGGCGAGCGCCCTGATGATAATGTGATCGTTGGGTTTGTTATCGTTTCCGACTGTTCCCGTTACAGCTTTACCATCGGCGGGGGCAGGCGCTGCGGTTGCCGGCGTCGGTGTCGGTGTCCGCACTCCAGTAAACCAGCGCGCCCACATCGAAGGCGCCCGGTTAAGCGTCCGCAATTCCGGGTCCAGCTTGCGTTCGACGGACAGTTGCCCGATCGAAATCAGCGTCGTCGCGCAAAGATAAAGTGCTGCCGCGGCGATGAAAACGGTGAAGAAGTCAAAGTTGGTGGCGACGATCTGCTGCGCGCGGAATGTCAGTTCGTTGACAAAAACGACAGAGGCCAGCGAGGTGCCCTTGAGCATCGAAATCGTGCCATTGCCGATCTGCGGCGCGATGGCGCGCAGAGCCTGCGGCAAGACGATCCGGAGCTGCGTGACATATGGCCCCATACCAAGCGCAGAAGCCGCGACAGTCTGGTTTCGATTGACCGACAAAATACCGCCCCGGATGAATTCTGCCGCAAAGGCGGCCTCGTTCAGGGCAAAGCCGATCATGGCAGTGGGAATCGGGTCCAGACGGATGCCCATGCGGGGCAGGGCGTCATAGATAAAGATCAACTGCAACAGGATTGGCGTGCCGCGCATGATCCAGATGTAGACCCAGGCGATTCCACTGAAGGCCCGGATAGATGAAAGTCGCATCATGGCGAGGACAAGACCAAGGGACAACCCCGCCAACATCGCCACACCAGTAATCTTTATCGCGATCCAAAGCCCGGTCAAAAGATAGGCGCTCGAAAAGTACTGCAGTATGTCCATCTGACCGTTAGATAGTTCCTGCCGCGCGCAACCGCGTTACATCAGCCTTTGTGTACCCCAACTCCGCCAGCAACGAATCGGTGTGTTCACCAAACCCGGGGGGTGGGGTGTTGATCTCCGGTCCGCCATGGGCAAACTTGAATGCGGCGAGAGGGACTGTGAACTCGCCATCCACCCCCGTTGCGCCCTGGTGGCGGTGGAGCAAGCCGCGGCTTGCGAGATGCGGATCGGCGAGAGCCTCACCCATGGTGCGGATGCGCGCGGCGGGTATATGGTTGGCTTGAAGATACTCTTCCCACTCGGCGGCGGTGCGGGTCAGCATGATGGCAATCAACGTCGTCTCTTCGCGCGCAAAATCAGCTTCGCGTTCGGGATTCGTGCGTTTGATGAGGTCCGGCCGCTCAAATAGGGTCCACAACCGGCGCTGATGCGCAATAGTCGACGCACCCAACATTACCATCCCGTCCTTCGTCTCGTATGCTCCATTTGTTGCGGCGTTGCTACGGTTGCCCTTCGGCTTCGGATGCCGGCCGTTGCGCAGGTACCCGGTGACATGCATCGCCATCAGGACCATTGAGACATCCAGCATCGCCATATCAATGTGCTGGCCCCGCCCGGTCCGCTCCCGCTGAAACAGCGCCGAAGCCAACGCGAACGCGCCCATCGTACCGGTCGCATAGTCTATCGCCATGGTACCGAGTTTAAGAGGATTCACGGTATCGGTCCCGGTGTTCGCCATAATGCCGGAGGTCGCCTGCATTTGATGGTCATATCCTGTTTGCGTCCCGCGCGGACCGCCATGGCCAAATGCCGACAAGCTCGCATAGATAAGCTTGGGATTGAGCGTAGCCAGCGCCTCGTAGCCAAGACCAAGTTCTTCAAAAGCGCCGGGCCTGTAGTTTTCGACCAGGACATCGGCAGTCGCGACGAGACCGCGGAGGATCTCGCGCCCGTCGTCAGTCTTCAGGTCGACCGTAATAGAGCGCTTGTTCGATGCCTGGGTGAGGTACCCCGTTCCCATACCTGCAAGATTCAAAGCTGCATCGGTGCCCAGGTGTCGGGACTGGTCAGGCTCGTGCGGATTTTCGACCTTGATGACATCGGCCCCGAGAACCCCTAACTGGTAGGCAGCGAATGGGCCGGCGAGCACATGTGTTACATCGATTATACGGATACCTTCGAATGGCCTCACACTTACCTCCTGATACTGAATTCAATGCTGTTAACTACCTTGGTTGCTGTCATCTCAGACCTCAAGTCGCTGCCGGTCTTTCGCCTCTCGGGTCCGGGTCGCCGGGCGCCTGCAATCCGCGCGGCCGCTCTCGCCCGATCTCGACAAGCACATCCATTACCTCGACCGTCGCACCCCTGCACCAGAGCGGGTTGACCTCGAGCACTGCCAATTGTGAGCCGATCGAACCGCCAACCGTGGCAATCCGCCATACGACATCGGCCACCGCGTCCAGGTCCACCGGATCGCGCCCGCGCCCGCCCTCCAGCATCGTGCGCCCTTGCAGCGAGCGCAGCATCGCGACGATTTCGTCCCGATCGACCGGCAGAACCCGAATCGCGACGTCCCCGAGCGCCTCGATCCAGACTCCACCTAGCCCCACCGCGAGTGTCGGGCCGAAGCTCGCGTCCCTGGTCAGGCCGACAAAAAGCTCGGTCCCGCGCGGTCTCATGGGGCTGACCAGAACGCCGTCGATCACCGCCTCGGGCACCTTCTGCGTGATCGTCTGCATGCGCTCGAACGCGGCTCGCACTTCGCCCGCGTCGCGCAGATCGAGAGCAACCCCGCCGACATCCGATTTGTGCGGAAGCTGTACGGAACATATCTTCAGCACCGCCGGATACCCGAACCGTTCGGCGGCAGTCACGGCGTCATCCGCGCTATGAACCAGTTCCCCGGGAACCAGGGGTACCCCCGCGTGTTCGAGAAGCCGGCGCCCGGCGGCCTCCGACCAGATGCCGCAAGTCAACTCCTCGGCGCTGATCGACGCATCGGATGCCCCGGGAGTCTCGGGACGCGGGGATGACGACAACAGCCTTGCCCGGGCCTCTTCCCAGCGCACGGCGTGGCCGATTGCCGCCAGGCCGAATTCCATGCCCCCCAGAAGCATTATGTCGTTCCGGTCGTAGAGTCCTCTGGCGAACGGCCCGGCGTCCAGACAGGTCTGGCTCATCCCAACGATGGGAACGGGAGACTTCTTGATAGTCTTGCCGAACAGGTCAATCCGGGCTTCGACCGTTGCCGCTTCGCAGGCCGAAGGCATGGAAAGCGGCACCATGTTGAAGCCCATATAGAGAATGAAGTCGAAGCTCGGGTCCTGCGAAACGAGTTCCGCCACGACATCCATGGGACTGGCGGCCGTTCCGGTGGTCTGCACCATGTCCACGGCGTTCGTATCCAGCGGGTTCTGGACCGTGGCAAAGGAGGGCAGATAGTCCCTGATCCCGGCAGCCGTCTCTTCCGAGAGGCGCGGCAGTTCGAGCCCCTCGTCGGACGCCCGGTCAGCGATGATGTCGCAGCTTCCTCCCGAGGCCGTCACGACCCCCATGCGACGCCCCGTCAGCCGCGGTCCGCTTGCCAGAAGCGCCGCGGTGAACAGCATTTCCTCGAGCGACCGCACCATCACGACTCCGACTTGGCGCAGGGCCGCCTCCGTGACTGCCGCATCGCCCGCGAAGGCGCCTGTATGTGCCAGAGCCGTGCGTTGGCCGGCCAGCGTGCGGCCCACCTTCAGCACGATTACGGCCTTGCCTGCAGTGATCGCTTGTTCCGCCAGCCGCAGAAAACGTGCACCGTCCCGGACTTCCTCGAGGAACATCGCGATCGCGCGCGTGCCGGGATCGGCGACCAGATGCGCCAGCACATCCGCCGAGCGCACCACGGCTTCGTTCCCCATGCAGACGACCGTCGACAGTCCGATGCCGTGGGCGCGTGAGAACTTCAAAATGCCCGATGCGAGCGCACCGCTCTGTAGTAGCACTGCCACCCCACCTGCCTTCAGACCCTCGGGGATCTCCTGGCCGTATGCGGACACGCCGCCCGGAATGTTAAGAAAGCCGGGGCAGTTGGGGCCGAGCATGGCGATTCCGCCGCGAAGGGCCTGCTCGACAATACCTGCTTGCAGGTTCGCTCCGTGCTCTCCGATTTCGCTGAACCCGGCAGCGACGACCACAACATTCCCCACACCGCCCGCCTCGGCATCGCTCAGCACCTGCGGCACGGCTTCCGTCGGCGCAAGGACATAGGCGAGATCCACAGGGCTCGCCAGGTCTCGAAGAGAGGCATGGCAAGTCCTGCCGAATACCGATGTCCGGCGTGGATGCACCGGCACGACCGTTCCGGCGAAACCTTGACGCTCCAGGTTGCGAAAAAAGTTCTGTGCCCAGAAGGAATTCTCCGAACCTCCGACAATTGCGAGGCTTTGCGGGTTAAAAAGTGCCGACAAGCGGCCAGGAGCCGCGAACGCGTGCTGGTATTCGACCAGCGGTGGAGGCGAGGAAGTTGAAGCTTGCATTTGCACCGTCAAGGGCGATCCTCGATCGGAATCATGTCTGACTCAACTCCGTACTTCTTCATGAACTCGGCAAGTTCCCCGCTCGCCTGGAGGTTCCTCAATCCATCACTGACGACTGCCAGTATCTCCTCGTTGCCCTTTGGGATCATTACGCCTGACATGACGTCGCTCTCACGCGTAAAGGCAATCTCCAGGTTCTCGCTTCCAACTGCGGAATTCACTCGAAGAACAGAGGCAGCGGTCCCGTCCATGACCATATCGATGCGGCCGTTTGTCAACGACCGGTTGGCGGGCTCCTGATCGGCCGCCGGTATCCAGGTTATTCCTTCCTTGCCCGCTTTGATACATGCGTTGCTGATGTCGAGAACGGCAGCCGCCGAAGAGCCGGAAAACGATCCCGACGCCACATGGCCGCACATGTCCTCCTCGGACTTGATCCCTTTCGGATTGCCTTTCCTGACCACGAGACTGGAACTATTCACCATATAGAGCACGAAGCTGGCTCTCTCGGCGCGACTGGGATTGTAGAAGATATTGCCAATCATGAGATCCAGGTTTCCAGAAAAAAGGGCTGGATACAGACCGCTCTGCACCCCCTTGATATATCTGAACTTGAGGCCGGCGCATTGCATTACGCTCTCGATGATCTCGACTTCCATACCCGCCATATTGTTCAGGTCATCTGGGTCACTATAAACAAATGGAGGGTAGGCTGGCTGCGCCCCGATCTGGACTACCGCATCCGCAAATGTTGGATATTTCTGCGCGACTTTGTCCGGTTCACATGCGGCCTGGGCCGCCGCCCCTATCGACATGGAGCCGATGAGCGAAATGATGAAAGTGGTTGAAACAAGTTTCATGTTTGTTTCCCCGGTTCTGATCTGAATGCTGCAGTTCGACCTCGCCAGCGGCCCCAATGCTGGCGAGCCTGCATTCAATTCTTCAGAATCTGGATCGGGAAAAATTGCTCCCGGTCGATTTCGTATTTGTCGAACAACTCGTCAATTCTGCCGTCTTCCTTCATGGCCGTCATCCCGTCTGCGAGAATTTGCAGCATCTCGTCATTGTCGTTACGGGTGATCGCGCCAGCAATATCGTCAGAGGTGAAACTAAAGGCCGCCTCGAAATTCATCTGCCCGGCCGGCGATTTTAGGCGCTCCGCCGCACCTACGGCGCCGTCCAGTACCATGTCCACGCGATCGACGGACAGCTGCCTGAAGGATGATTCCTGATCTTCAGCCATCAGGATTTCAATCGCAGGTTTGCCTCCCGCTACGCACTTGTCGCTGTATGCCTGCATTGCAAACGCACTTGATGCGCCAATTGTCTGGGCTGCCTTCAACCCGCACAGCGAGTCGGGTCCCACAATGCCGCGCGGATTCCCTTTCTTGACAACGACAGTCTGTCTGGCTCGCATGAACACAACAAAATCGCCCTGTTCCGCACGATCTTCACGATAGACGACATTGCCGACCATTACATCGGAAGCACCAGAGAACACCGTTGGCAAGATACCGCTCCACTTTCCAATCAACCACTCAATTTCCAACCCTGCGCAGGCCATAACCCCTTCCATGAGCTCGATCTCCAAACCGATGATTTCGTCGAGATTGTCGGGATTTGCGTAAGTAAAAGGTGGAGTCATCGGCGTAACCGCCACAATCACTGCCTTTCCAGCATACCCCGGATACTTCTCGGATATCTTGTCGGGCGCGCATGCAGCTGCTCGTTGAATCCCGCTCTGAGCATAAGCCGCAGGAAATAAACCAACGTCCTTGACAGTCTGGACAGTCAGGTTGATAGCGATAATTCCAAGGAGTACCCTAAGCGCTCTATTTTTCATTGATACTCTCCTTATCTTCCAAAAATTATCACATCGCTTGAGCAGGCTAGTATGCATAGGGTGAGGGGGCGGCGCCAAATTTTCACGCCGCGGCCCCCAGGCCTTCCGTCTTTCGCTCCGCGAAATACACCTCGGCCGGGGTTCGCCCGTCCAGCGCCAGATGCGGGCGCCGATTGTGCCGCGCCGCAATTACCCGCACCGCCTCTCCCAGCGCTAGGCCGAAAACCCGTTGTCGGAGCATCGACAGAGTCGTGTGCCGGCAACTGGCCTTGCGGCGCGGATCGGCCAGCACACGAGCTGCCTGCTCGGTCAAGCCCAACATTCGATCCGCCTCACGCAGCAGCACCGCGCCGCCGTTGGAAGTGATCGCGCCGCCGGAAAAACGGGCTTCCACCTCGCGTCCTTTGCAGCGTGGAAAACGAACCAGTTCCGGGATACAATTCGTCATGGGCAAGGTGTCCTTCGAGTTCAGCCTAAGTAACTGAATTATATCGAAATACGGGGCACCTTGCCCACCTTGCTCGTGCAATATCCGGGTTAGTCCTGTAAGCTGGTTTTGCGCCGTCTGGGCATATTTTCCTGAAACGAACCTAAAGAGTACTTGCATTTATATATTCAATTGTATAATTTGGAATATGCAAAAATTATTCAATTGCATAAATAGCATGAATGAGAGGCGAGGTTAAGTACTACGGTTACCAAAACAACCTGGACTGGCAGGGCAGGTATTTCTACGCTCGTATGTCGATGGGTTTCTAGCTAGCGAACATTGGTTTATACCAGGGTGTAGACACATGAATAAGTTTAGATTCCAAATACTGCAGGGAGCATCGATTATAGTCGGTTGCTCCTTGTCAATTATCATCTTGGCAGCGGAGGGTTACTCAACTCCCCGAACTGAATGGGACCAACCTGATCTAAAAGGTGTTTGGAATTTTTCGTCCAGTGTGCCGATGGAGAGGCCTGAGCATTTCGGTGAGCGCGAGTTTCTTACTGAGCAGGAGATTGCAGCAGCCTTGGCACCGCCGCCCGCTGAAGAAGCTGACGATTCTGAAGAGGCACCGCCGCGCGCTGGAGAGGTGGGGGCATATGATGATTTTTGGATGGAACAAACCAGTATGGTTAATGCAGTACGAACCTCGCATATAGTCTATCCTAAGAGCGGTCGTGTGCCACCATTGAATGATGGTGTTGAGATACAGTACGGAACACGTGCATCCGAAAAAACGGCGGAAAGACCTGCAAGGCATCTGGCCCGTGGCATTGGCTCAGATGGGCCGGAAGATAGGGGCCTCTCAGAGAGGTGCCTGGTAGGATTTAATTCAGGACCGCCATTCACCCCCAGTGTCTATAACAATAATTTACAAATTGTTCAGAGTAGAGACACGGTTGTAATAATGACGGAAATGATTCATGACTCTCGAATCGTTCCACTATTTGACTCCGTGGAAGATCTAACTCCTCTGCATAACGATATTCGTTTATGGACAGGTGACTCCAAAGGCTATTGGGAAGGCGATACCCTAGTTGTGATTACCAAAAACTTTAATAGTCTTACTGCGAGCTTTGGGGGATTAGCTGCTGACTTAGGACAGGCAGGAAATGCCTATGACAAAGTGCTCACTGAAAAATTTACAAGAGTAGGGGAATCGAGCATAGACTACGAGTTTACGGTAGATGACCCAACAACCTACAGCGATAAATTTACGGGTATTGTCCCGATATTCAAGGTCGATGGTCTCCTCTATGAATATGCATGTCACGAAGGCAACTACGCGATGACCAATATGCTGCGAGGGGCACGCGTTCAGGAAAATCTGGATTCAGAACAACAATAAATCCGGAACGCTACGGTTGTGCAAAATTCAAATTCGTCGGCAAGTCTTTGACCGTACCCCAATTTCAGTTAAGCAAACTCCCGGCCGGCCAGGCTGCCGGCCACCTCCACCCAGGGTATACATAAGCTCCAGGTCGTTCAGCAGGTACGGGTAGATCTTGTGCCGCGCCGCAATTACCCGCACCGCCTCGTCTCCGCGCATCGCCTCCAATACCACCTTGCGCTTGAACTCCGCGCTGAATCTCCGCCTCTTCATCGGACAGCCTCCCGGTGCTCGAAAACTACCTTAACAGACTGTCTAAATTTGGCCGACCACTTCTCACAGTTCGTTTTTTCTTGGACATCCATCATAAAAAATGATACACGTTTATGCAATTGTATTTTACATTTATGAAGGGTTGGGTTCATGTTAGTTAGCATTCGCACTATTTTCCATCAGACATCGTGCCCCCGGTTACCGGCTTACAGCCTTGTGTCATTGTTTTTCGCCGCTTTTACGGTATTCCTGTCACCGCCAGCCTTTGCCCAGCCGAATCTCAACTCCGGAGTGATTTCCGGGAGCGTCGTGAGTGGCCATGGCTCTGAAGCTGGGGTCTGGGTTATCGCTGAAACCGATGATTTACCCACGCATTTCGCGAAAATCGTGGTGACCGATGATCAAGGCCGCTTCGTATTGCCTGAATTGCCTGATGCCCTGTTCAAGGTTTGGGTGCGAGGATATGGCCTGGCGGATTCCGACCCGGTGCAGCTAAGAATCGGGGCCGAGAATGTGAAGCTGCGTACTTTCGTTGCAGAAGATCCTTTGCTGGCGGCCCAGGTCTATCCGGCCAACTACTGGTACTCCCTGATGGAAGTTCCCGCTGAGGATGAGTTTCCCGGCACCGGGCGCGATGGCAACGGCATCGGTGAAGTGATGTTCAGCCAGGACCGCTGGCTCGATATGACCAAGCAAGTTTGTCAGCTGTGTCATCAATTGGGTAACAAGGCAACCCGCACTCTGGATCACTTGAGCCACCTTGACTTCGAGTCCAGTGTAGAAGCCTGGCAATACAGAATCGCGATGGGTATCCGTGGTCCGTACATGGCGGGTCGCGCCAATCTCTTTGGTCCCCGGGGCATGGAAATGTATGCCGAATGGACCGATCGCATTGCGGCAGGCGAACTTCCCCCCACACCTCCACGTCCCAGCGGTACCGAGCGCAATGTGGTTATTACGCAATGGGACTGGGGCAATGAGTCTTCCTACATTCACGACGAGATCACCACGGACAAGCGAAATGCCCATCTGAATGCTGCTGGCAAAGTCTATGGTGTGGATGCGGGGCACGGTGCATTGTTGGAACTGGATCCCTATACCCATGAGTGGAAAGAGATCGTCATCGCCGTCATAGACAATCCTGACAATCCGGCAGTTACTCGCTTTGCCCAACAGTTTCCCGTGCCTTCCGCCTACTATGGTGACGAGGCTTTCTGGCAGCGACCTGCAGATCCCCACAATCCCATGTTTGACGAATTGGGCCGGGTGTGGATGACTACCAAGGTGCGTGGCAACAACATGCCCGAATGGTGCCAATCGGGTTCAGACAACAAATTCGTTCAGTATCACCCGACCGGAGGCAGTACCCGTCAGGCTTCCTATTACGATCCTGCAACCGAAGAGTTTGGTCTCATCGATACCTGTTTCAGCACACACCATCTGCAGTTCGGCTGGGGTGAAAACCGCATGCTTTATTTCAGCGGTGGGGGAGACGTGATCGGTTTTATCAATACCCGAACATGGGATCGAACACAGGACGAGCAACTGTCCCAGGGCTGGTGTCCCATGGTGGTGGATACTAATGGCGACGGCCGCATCAGCAAGCCCTGGAATCAACCGGTTGGCCCCCTGCGAGACCAGAGTGAAGGCGGTGGCGGCGGCCGCCTCGTTGATGTGGATCTGGCACTGGATACCCGCATGAGCCCCGGCAGTTACGGCATTATCGCCGACACCCGGGAAGAAGGTGTGGCCTGGGGTGTGGGTACTGAATTTCCAGGTCGCATATATCGCCTCGACATTGGCGATAATCCGCCGGAGACCTGCATCACCGAGGCGTACGAACTGCCTGTGGCGCAGGGCAAGCCCATGGGTTTTGGGCCTCGCGGCATCGACATGGACAGCAATGGCATTGTCTGGACTGCCCTATCCGGCAGCAGCCACATTGCCAGTTTCGATCGCAGCAAATGCGATGTGTTGAACGGTCCCTCCGTGATCAGCTCCCAACACTGCCAGCAAGGCTGGACGCTTCATGAAATACCTGGCCCAAATATGCAGGGCACTGACCGCAAAGCCGACTTTCATTATTACAACTGGGTGGACATCTTTAACACCCTTGGCCTGGGTGAGAATGTGCCCATCGCGAACGGATCCGGCTCCGACTCCCTCGTGGCCCTGATACCGGAAACTGAAGAATTTGTGCGCATGCGCGTCCCCTACCCATTGGGATTTTACTCCCGTGGACTGGATGGTCGCATCGATGATCCCGACGCTGGCTGGAAGGGTCGGGCCGTATGGGCAAATTACGGCACCAATTTCAACTGGCACACAGAAGGTGGCAAAGGTACAACCAGCAAGATGGTCAAGTTTCAGATCAGACCTGACCCTTTGGCAAATTAAAGAACGCAATGGCCCATCTTCGAATTTAGTGAGGAGAGAGTAGCAGTGGACGATAAGGGCATAAGCAACAACAACGCTGAAAAGACCATTAGTCGGCGCACTTTTGTCAACTCGATGGCCACACTCGCGGCGGGGGTTGGTATGGGCGGCAAGACGGTGTTGGCAGCACAAAATTCGCCTGCCATACCAGTAAGCGCTATCAATCACATGACCCTTTCGGTGTCTGACCCCGCGGCATCACTTGCCTGGTATCAGGGTTTGTTTGGTATGCCGATCGCAGCGCGTCAAGGTGAAACGGTTGTTCTGCAGATTGGCGAAGGCCCACAATTCATAGCTATCAGCTCATCTCCCAGCGATAACCCTCGCATTGATCACTATTGCCTCGCCGTGGATGATTTTGACGACGCGAATCTGGTGCAGATATTGGCCGAGAATGGTGTTGCGGCAACCGGAGGAAGGGGCGCTTTGCAGTCTCGCGTGAGAATGCGTGGTCCTGAATTCGGTGGAGCTCCCGGCGGTTCGCCCGAGCTTTACTTTGGTGACCTCGATGGCATCGAGGTGCAATTGCAGGACAGCAGCTATTGCGGTGGCGCAGGCTTACTAGGCGAAGATTGCTTTGCAACTCCGGAGCCAGCACCTGCTGAAGGTCTCCTGACGGTTCGTGAATACAACCATTTTACGCTCTTTGTCGAAGATCAACAGCGTGCTGTGCAGTTCTATCAAAGCCTTTTCGGCTTGCCCATCGACACTTACCAGGGTGCGATGCCAATACTCAGAGTCGGATCGGGCAGAGAGTTTCTGGCACTGGCGGAAGTACCTCCTTTGTCCGGTCGCATACACCATGCCAGCCTGAACGTCGATGATTTCGATGTGGACCGCATTTTCTCTCTTCTGGAAAGTTACGGTCTTGCCATACTGGGTGAAGCAGGCGGCGCAAATGGTCCGTTACAGGCCTATGTCACGATGCGCGGGGCAGATCGAGGTGGTGCGCCGGAAGGTACGCCCGAAGTGTATTTTACCGACCCGGACGGCATTCTGCTGCAGTTGCAGGACAGTCGTTACTGCGGCGGCAGTGGCTATTATGGTGAGCAATGCGGCACGGTGGAGAATCCCACAGGTCGCAATGTCTAGTGGTGATACGTATGAATGGACAAGGCCCCGGGGAAGGAACTAATGATAAAGGGTGGTGAAAACTCGCTCAATGTACATCGCAGTATTGGGTGAATTGAAGGCATAGAAGATAGAAGAATGAATCGTCGTCAATTTCGAACGGATAATTCAAATCAAATTTCCTGAACTAATGTCTTGACATTCTTCATGTCAAAATGGTACAAGCTGAAACATCAATGTATTCAATTGTATAAACAAGCGTTTGTGCGCTAATGAGGGTGAGCATATGTTCAGGAAAAACAACATGAGCAAGATTCTATCGCCAGCGATAGCGCTGGCGATATTGGCTCCTGCGGGATTCGCGCCAGTGGCACTGGCGCAGGAAAACGTGGACGATCTCGAAGAAATCGTCGTTACCGGTTCCCGCGGCCGGCCACGAACCGTATCCGAATCGCCAGTGCCTATTGATGTATTCAGCGCTGCGGAAATTGAGTCGATTTCGTATACCGACACCAACGACATCATCAAGCGGCTGGTGCCCTCATTCAATGTTGCGCAAAGCAACAGCGACGGCGCGGAGTTCATTCGTCCGGCGACGATGCGTGGCATGCCGAGCGACAAGACTCTCGTGCTTGTCAACTCGAAGCGGCGTCATCGCGCCGCACTTGTTGCGCTTGCGGGCTCGGGCGCTCAAGCTGCGGATATGTCCATCATTCCAGCCGCGGCAATCCGGAGCATAGAAGTGTTGCGGGATGGCGCGGCGGCCCAGTATGGTTCCGACGCTATCGCCGGCGTAATCAATTTCCTGCTCAAGGAAAACCGGGAAGGCGGCAGTCTTTCCGTTGACTTCGGCGAGTTCAGCGCGGGTGACGGTGCGTCCACCACAATTTCCGGCAACATCGGACTGCCATTGGGTGATGACGGATTCATCAGCATTTCGGGAGAATTCGCCGATCGTGAAGGGACCAATCGTGCGGAACAAGTATGTAGAACCGCTTTCTGCCCGGACCCTACCCACAGGAATTACGCCCGATTCATCGCCAATGGCGACGCCGACCGAATCGCCATAGCGCACGACCCGGCATTTCAAGAGCTCTGGTTTAATAATGCGGCCAATCCCGGTTGGGACACCAACCAGAGATGGGGCCGGCCGGCTCATGAATCCACCCGCCTGTTCTTCAATGCAGGCGTAGAGCTGGACGACAACAGCGAGCTGTATGCGTTCGGTAACTATTCCGACGGCCAGAGCGACAAGACTTTCTTCAATCGTTTCCCGTACAACGGCACCCTTGAGGATATACGTGAGTCCGACGGATCCATCTATAATCCATTGGAGATGTGGCCCGGCGGCTTCACCCCGAAATTCGCCGGTGATGTGACTGATCTTTCGCTGGTCGCTGGTCTGCGCGGCGAATGGGACAGCGGTTTGGGCTATGACTTCAGCGCTCGCACCGGAGAAAGCGAAATCGATTACTCGATCCGCCGCACCATCAACCCCTCCATGGGGTCGGCATCTCCCACAATGTTCCGTCAGGGTAGCCTGACTAACACGGAAAACCAGTTGCAGGCGGACTTCACCTATGAACTCGAATCCGGCGCGCTGTTGGTGTTTGGCGGAAGCTGGCTGGACGAAGCCTATGAATTGGGGCAAGGCGACCCGGATTCCTACCGCGTTGGTCCTTACGCAGTGGCAGATCCTCATGGCTTCTGCAATGACGACGGCACCAGCACGGCCGCTGGCATGTCGGTGATCGCCAACGGCTCCAGCCTCGATTGCGCCAACGGTTCCGATCCGGTGTATCGGTCGGTGGGTGTGGGCTCCAACGGCTTTCCCGGCCGTGACCCAAGGTTCGCGGATACCTATGAGCGCACATCCTTTGCGGCTTATGGCGACATCAGCCACGATGTGACCGATAACCTGTTCCTGCAGGGGGCGTTGCGTTTCGAGGACTACGACGACTTTGGCTCGGAATTGGTCTGGAAACTCGCGGGCAAGCTGGATGTGACCGACACCTTTGGCATTCGCGCCTCGCTTGGCACCTCTTTCCGTGCTCCGACGCCGGGTCAGCAGAGTACCACCAACGTTTCTACCAGACTGCCTTTTGGCGAGCCGATCGAAACCGGTACGTTCCCGGCCGGCGGCCCGATTGGCGCGGCGCTGGGCTTTGATCCGCTCAAGCCCGAACTGGCGGACAACTTCACGATTGGTGTAACCGCGGAAATAGGTGATATCGACCTGACGCTGGATTACTTCCAGATCAATATTGCAGACCGCACCTATCTGGGAAGCTTCAGGTCCGTGTCCACTGATCCGACATCGGGCAGTGCGTATAGTAACTATCGCGCCCTTTTGGCCGGAGGCGTGAACTTCGCTGCCTCATTGGGCGGGGTGAGGGCTTTCCAGAGTGCCTTCGATTCCACCAGCTCGGGAATAGACCTTGTGGCAACCACGCCGATTGATTGGGGCGGGGCTGGCGTTACTACCCTGACCGCTTCGGTCAATTTCACCGAGAGCGCGTTTGACAGTCCTGTAAGCGAGATAAGCGGTTTCATAAATGCCGAGGATCGGTTTGACTTCGAGAACATCGATCCAAACTGGCGCAGTGTGATCGTCGCAAGCCACGATTTCGATCAGCTCTCGCTGATTGCACGGGCAAGCTACTATGGCGAGTCCGATGACTCCAGAGGCGGCACTGCGGTGCAGACTTTCGGTGGAGTCTGGTACGCCGATATCGAAGGCCAGTATCGTTTCAACGATACTATCAGGCTGTCGGTAGGCGCCAGGAACCTCTTTGACGCATACCCCGATAAAGTTGATACGGCGCTCCTTGACTACTGCTGTGGCCGCTTGTATTCCACGATAAACGGAATGGATTGGCAGGGATCGTATTACTACGGTCGTTTGAGCCTGGATTTCTAGGCACTGGAAACGGGTAAGGCAGAAGCCGGCCATGGGTATTTACGTACCTGTGGCTGGCTTTATTTCCCAGCGGTTGCACCGTTCTGATTTAAATGATCCAGCATTATCCATAAATGAAAAAATCATGAGATTACTCAGGAATTTCCTCGGTTTGGCTCTGCTGTGCATTAGCACTACGTTAATCGCTCAATCAAGTGATGAGCTGGTGTACAACGGGGAAATTGGTCGGATCATCAATGAAAACTGCGTCGTTTGTCATCAAGAGGGTGGCATTGGCCCAATGCAATTTGAATCATACGACCAGGTTCGTCCTTGGGCTCCATTGATTCAATTAAGGGTGGCGTTGCGTGAAATGCCTCCTTATGCATATGACCATGGCGTTGGCGTCCAGGACCTTTTGGGTGACTGGCGCATGAATCAGGAAGAAATAGACAAGATAGTGGCTTGGGTTGATGCCGGATCCCCATTGGGTGATCCTGAAAAAGAACCCCCACGATCAGAATTGAAGGACCCCAACGATTGGAACTTTGCGGCGGAATTGGGTCAGCCTGATCTTATAGTGCCCTCGGAATCCATGGATATCCCAGCAAATGGAAATGATCTTTTCAATAGCCACTATGTTTCAAGTGGTTTGGTCACTGACCGTTGTATTAAAGCTGTTCAGGTAAAGCCCCGAGGCGATGCTAGTGCAGTGGTGCATCACGCTAACGCCCATGCAGAAATTGTCAATGATGATGGAGAGCTGGAGCGTTACGCGATGCTTACTGAGTACGCTATGGGGAAGTGGGGAGAAATGGTTCCCGATGGCGTTTGCCGCACTTTGCTCGCTGACACGGAGATTCGGTGGAGTATACATGCGTTTCCTGGAGGAGTAGGAGCAACGGCTGAAGGAGAGATGATTGAAGATAATGTAGTAGAACTCGGTGTCTGGCTTCATGAAGAAGGATATGAATCAGCGGATGAGCTCTACAAGCAAGACTTGGCTCGGTACAACCTTGGGTTCGATGGAGAACGCGACGCCAATAACTTGATTCAGAATGTGATCGTACCTCCCAATGGATACAGCATGACTCAAGGTTTTCATTCCTTCGATCATCCGGTTCGTATCGACAGTTACCAGCCACATGGTCACCTGCGTTTGAATGCTGCGTCATTTGAAGTCTTTTATCCTGATACTGGCCGTACGGAACCGATAAGCCAGATATCAAAGTGGAGCGCTATTTGGCATCATAATCATATTTATGGCCCTGAGAGTGCGCCTTTGTTACCTGCTGGAGCCGTCTTGGTTCTAAAGCATTGGTATGACAATACAGCCGACAATCAAAACAACCCAGACCCTGATCAGTGGGTATACGGCGGCGAGAGAACAACGGATGAAATGTCTCATGCGTGGCTCGCAGTGACTCACCTCGATGAGGATGGCTATGAGCAGTTATTAGCAGATCGAAAAGTAAAAGAACAACGATCTTTAGCTGGGAACGACTAGCTTGAGCATTACTAACATCCAATATAGTTAAGGTATTCAATTGCATAATACTGCGTTATAGTTGTTAGCAAGTTACTTCTAATTATCCCTGTATCAGAATTTCACTGAACCTTGGAGGTTCAAATGAACCGCGGAGCCTTCACCAAACTGTTAGTAGCAGCAGTCGGTGTATTGCTTGCTCCCCTGTTACTTGCCCAGTCCGATGAGTTTCCTCGTACTGAGTATGGCCATCCTGATTTGCAGGGTACTTACACGTTCCGAACAATCACGCCCTTGAATCGACCCGCTGAATTGGAAGATCTGGAGGTACTCACTCCTGAACAAGCGAAGGAGTGGGAAGAGTTTGAAAATCGCCGCGTGAACCGTGACCTGATTATCGACTCGGTAGGCGGCGCCGGTTATCCGCCGGGGGTAATCTCCTATAACAACTTCTGGTATGAGCGAGGCAATCAAACCATCGCCGATCGCCGTACTTCTCTGATCTACGATCCGCCCAATGGCAGAATTCCGCCGCTCAATGCCGTTGGCCAGGAGCGCAGAGCGGAATTCGATCAAATGGTTTTCGAGAATGCCGGCCCGGAAGCTTTCTCAACAGATGTCCGTTGCCTGGTGGGATTTAATGCCGGCCCGCCGATGATTCCCAGCGGCTACAATAACAATATGCAACTCATTCAAACCAGGGACCACATCGTAATAGTGAACGAAATGGTCCACACGGCACGGATTATCAGACTGGATAGCGAGCATCACACCAAACAGTTGAAGTGGGAGGGGGATTCCATCGCCTATTGGGAAGGTGACACCCTGGTTGTCCATACCCGGAATTACTATCACGACTACAATGGCAGAGGCATGTCTGATCAGGCCCAGGTAACCGAACACTACACCAGAATCGATGCGGATACCCTGGAATACGATTTTACCGTTGAGGATCCACTGTCCTGGGATCAGAGCTGGTCTGCAAAATTCCCGATGCGTCGTATCGCCGATCCGCTGTATGAATTTGCTTGTCATGAGGGCAATTACGGCCTGGTAGGTGTTCTGGCGGGATCGAGACGGTACGAATCCATGGGTTTAAACGGCGATGGCACTCCCATGTCAGCCATCGGTACCGTTGATACCAATGAGAATTAGCTTACTTCTTTAACGCCCAATGCTGGAAGCCTGTATTCAATTGAATAAATAATCTTTATAGTTGAAAGCTGTGAGTGAGGGCGCTTAAGCAATCTATAGAGGAAGCCTTCATTCTACTTGCACACGATGTGAGTGAGGCATATTGTGAATGCTGTTCCTGTTCGTTTGCCGCTCTTCTTAGCCGTTCTGGCATCCGCGGCTGGTGCGTCTTTGTCCTTCAATCTTCTTGCGGCTGACGTCGCCGAACGCACGGTCGATTTCGCTCGCGAAGTTCGTCCGATCCTCTCGGAGAATTGTTTTAGTTGTCACGGGCCGGATGGGGAGGCGCGGCAGCGCGGCCTTCGATTTGACGTGCAGGAAGGGCCCTTCGGCGATCGAGGTGAATTCGGTGGTCCAGTCATCGTTGCGGGAAATGCGGCGGAGAGCCTGCTGATTCACCGGATTACTGACAGCAATCCCGGGATCCGGATGCCCTGGACGTGGGCTTCGGGGGGTTGGGTGATTCCGGACATGGACAACGACGCGGCGCTAACCGACGTCGAGGTGGAGACGCTCCGTCTGTGGATCGATCAAGGCGCCGAATGGCAGTCGCACTGGTCTTTCATTGCGCCGGAACGCTCAGCGCCGCCAACCGTCGCCGACAGTGAATGGCTACGCAACCCGATCGACAACTTCGTCCTTTCCCGACTGGAGCAGGAGGGCATGTCGCCCTCTCCCGAGGCCGATCTCCCTACCTTGATTCGCCGTGTCACGCTCGATCTGACCGGGTTGCCACCGACACAGGCCGAGATTACCGCGGTCCTTGGCGACGATTCGCCCGATGCCTACGAGAACCACGTCGATCGGCTGTTGCAATCATCGGGATACGGTGAGCGGATGGCCGCGGAGTGGTTGGACGGCGCCCGGTATGCCGATTCCAGCGGATATCTTGGGGACGCCAAGCGGTCGATGTGGCGGTGGCGCGACTGGGTGATCGGCGCCTACAACGACAACATGCCGTTCGATCAGTTCACCACCGAGCAGATCGCCGGCGACCTGCTCCCGGATGCCACGCTCGACCAACGAATCGCCACCGGCTTCAACAGGAACCATCCCCAGAACGCAGAAGGCGGCATCATCGAAGCGGAGTTCCTGGTGGAGAATGCAATCGATCGCGTTGAGACGACCGGAACGGTCTGGCTGGGCTTGACCCTCGGCTGCGCGCGGTGCCACGACCACAAGTTCGACCCAATCACGCGGAGCGAGTTCTACCAGATCACCGGGTACTTCAACAACATCTCCGAGCGCGGCAAAGCGTTCAAGTATGGCAATTCGCCACCCATGGTCACGGCCCCGACCACTGAACAGTTCGCCGAGTTGGCCGAACTCGACGCTGAGATCAGTGAAGCGCGGGAAGCGTTCGCGAGCCTCGAGTCTGAGGCGACCCATGCACAGAAGCAGTGGGAAGACTCGCTGCTCGAGGCCGGGTCAGTCGACTGGATCTTGCGCGACAAACTTCTGGCCCATTACCCGCTTGACGGTGACATCGCGGGTGTCTTTACCGGCGAGCCGCTAATCCACAGAGACTTGGAGGTGGGCGACCAGGGACTACCAACTTTCGTCAGAACCAGTGAACCGGAGACCGTCACCTTTCCGGTACAAGTCACGTTAAAAGATGGCCAACCGCACTTTGTACGCGGTCCGCTTGGAGAGGCAGTCAGTTTCGACGGCCAGCGTTTCATTGACGCGGGTAACATCGCGAATTTCATCTACGACGACCCATGGACGCTGTCCGCCTGGATCAATCCCACGGCAGCTGACGGCGTGATTGTGTCGCGAGCGCGCATCGGCGACGACGGTGAGCAAGGATGGGGGCTGTCCCTCGCGGAAGGGAAGGTTCAGGTCAACATGTCCTATCGCTTCCTGGAAGACGGGTTGCGTGTGGAAACACGGGATGCGCTGCCGCTCGACGAATGGCAGCACGTGCTCGTGACCTACGACGGTAACAGAGTACCAGCCGGATTCCAGGTCTACGTCAACGGCCAGCCGCAAGCGCTCACGACCTTACTCGACGGGATCAATAACGACATACGGGTGGACGAGCCGCTGCGCATTGGAGCCATCGGCGCCGTTCAGGTCGCGGGCTCGAGACCTCGTTTTCAAGGCCAGATCGACGACGTCAGAATCTACATGGCTGCCTTGACCCCTGTCCAGGCGGCTGTTGTGGCGACCGGGGAATCGCTGAGCGAGATTGCGAAGTTCACGCCGGCCAACCGGACTGCCGGGCAATCCGAGAAGCTCCGGCTCGCCTTTCTCGACCAGTACGCCGCGAAGCCAATTCAGGAGGCCTTCCGTCAGGTCACCGACCTTGAGCGCCAGCGCGCAAAACTCTGGGACAGCTTCCCCACCGTCATGGTGATGGAAGAGATGGAGTCGCGGCGCCAAACGTTTGATCTGTTACGTGGGGTGTACGACGATCACGGCGAGCAGGTGAGCCCCGGCGTACCGGCGGCGTTGCCTCCTCTTCCTGTGAATCAGGAGAACAACCGCCTGGCGTTTGCCCGCTGGCTTGTCAACCCCGAACACCCGCTGACCTCCAGGGTTACCGTGAACCGCTTCTGGCAGATGTATTTCGGGACCGGCCTGGTCAAATCGACCGAGAACTTCGGGTTGCAAGGGGAGTTCCCGAGCCACCCCGAACTGCTGGATTGGCTGGCGATGACCTTCGTCGATTCCGGCTGGGACGTCAAAGCGATGCAGCGGTCGATCGTGACGAGCGCCACCTACCGGCAATCGTCGGTGACCACACCGGCACTGCTGGAGCAAGACCCCGAGAATCGCCTGCTGGCTCGTGGATCACGTTACCGGCTGCCGGCGCAGATGATCCGCGATCAGGCGCTCTCACTCGGCGGGCTGCTTGTCGACAGGGTCGGCGGGCCTCCGGTCTATCCGTATCAGCCGGAGGGCTTGTGGGCCCAGGCTGGCGAGAGCTACCCGCAGTCTGAAGGAGAAGACCTGTACCGCCGCAGCCTGTATACAAACTGGCGGCGAACGCTGGGACCACCTGAGATGTTGGCGTTTGATCATGCGACTCGCGAGACGAGCAGCGTCCGCCTGCAACAAACCAATACGCCCCTGCAAGCCTTGACCCTGATGAACGATGTCACCTATGTCGAGGCGGCGCGCGGGCTGGCGCAACGCATGATGACCGAAGGGGGCTCGACGCTGGAACAGCGGCTCTCTTACGCCTACCGACTGGCGACGTTGCAGCCACCCCAACCCGACGCGGAAGCGGCGCTGGTAGATAACTTCCACCAGCACCTCGACCACTACCGGACCAACCGGCAGGCGGCGCTGGAACTCGTCAGCGTGGGGGAAAGCGCGCGCGACGAGACCCTGGATATCACAGAGTTGGCCTCCTACACAATGATGGCAAACCTGATCCTGAATCTCGACAGAACCATCAACAAGGAATAGATGATGAATCCAAACCCTGACCTTGAGAAACGACTATCCCGGCGCACGTTTCTCCAGCGGTCGGGCGCCGGGCTCGGCGCCACTGCCCTGGCGACGCAGTTTAATGGCCATCTCCTGGCCCAGGCGCCAGCTACCGGCCCGGAATCGACCGGCGGGCTCCCGGGACTGCCGCATTTCGCGCCCAAGGCCAAACGGGTCATCTATCTGTTCATGGTGGGCGGGCCGTCGCAGCATGAGCTGTTTGACTACAAACCGAACCTCGCGGATCTCTACGGGACCGATCTGCCGCCGTCGGTCATGGCCGAAGGACGGATTTCCACCATGACGTCTGCGCAAGGAAGCTTCCCCATTGTTCCGTCCAGGTACAAATTCGCGCAGCATGGCGAGTCGGGGGCGTGGCTCAGCGAGCTGATGCCGCACACCGCCAAGGTGGCCGACGACATCTGTTTCATCAAGTCGCTACACGGCGACCAGATCAATCACGACCCTGCCATCACCTTCTTCCAGACGGGCCACCAATTGGCGGGCCGGCCCAGCATCGGCGCCTGGGCCTCTTACGGGCTCGGGAGCATGAATAGCGACCTACCGACCTTTGTCTCCATGGTCACGAACCGTAGTGGCAACGACGTGCCCAACCGGCTGTGGGGCAACGGGTTTCTCCCCAGCGAGTACCAGGGCATCAAGTTTCTCTCCACGGGAGATCCGGTCCTGTATCTATCGAATCCTCCCGGCGTTGACGCCAGCACCCGGCGGCGCTTTCTGGATGTATTGGGAACGCTCAATCGGCAGGATTTCGAGTCGTTCGGCGACCCGGAGACGAGCGCCCGTATCAGCCAGTATGAATTGGCCTCTCGCATGCAGGTCTCCGTGCCGGAGCTGACGGACATGTCGGATGAACCGGAGAGCACCTTCGAGCGGTACGGGCCCGATTCGAGAACGCCCGGGACATTCGCGGCCAACTGTCTGCTCGCCCGGCGACTGGCGGAACGCGATGTGCGCTTCATCGAAATCTTTCACCGGGGGTGGGACCACCACCTTAAACTCCCGCCGGGCATCCAAATCCAGTCCAGGGACGTCGACCAGCCGCAAGCGGCGTTGATCCGGGATCTGAAAGAACGTGGGATGCTTGACGATACGCTGGTCTTCTGGGGCGGTGAGTTCGGACGCACTGTCTTTTCCCAGGGCAAGGTCACCGCGGAGACTTTCGGGCGCGATCACCATCCGTATGCTTTCACGGTCTGGATGGCGGGTGGAGGCATTAAAGCGGGCTCCACATACGGCGAGACCGATGACTTCGCCTACAACATCGTCAAAGACCCAGTGCACATCCACGACCTGCATGCCACGATGTTGCACCTGATGGGCATCGACCACATGAAGCTGACATACCCGTTCCAGGGCCGCAACTTCCGCCTTACGGATATCGGCGGGAATGTCGTGCCGGGCATTTTGGCCTGAGCCAGGACAGGGATCGATCAGGTCCGAGTCGTGCATCTTGTGCCCAGGAGATACCTGGCATTTGGAACGCGATCAGATGGAATCAAGTGAATCTTAAATGACAAAAACAAAAGGCATAATTACACCAATCATTATAGCCGTGGGTGTACTTGTCTGTGCGCCGTTGGCGCTGAGCCAGCCTGGCGCCAGCGTGGACGAGGGGGACTGGCCGAATATTCATGGTGGCAGCGCGGCTCAGCGCTACTCGCCGCTCGACCAGATAAACGAAGACAACGTCGGCGAACTCGAGATTGCCTGGCGTTGGTCCACGGTGAACTTCGGGCCCGGTATCGATTACAACAACCCGTCCACACCGCTGGAAATCGATGGCGTGTTGTACGCCAATGTCGGAAACACACGCAACGTCGTGGCGCTGGACGCCACGAGTGGTCAGGTACTGTGGATGTGGAGACCGCAGGAAGGTGATCGATTCGATGAAGCCCCGCGCAAGGGCGCCGGCCGTGGAGTAGCTTTCTGGCGCGATGGTGATACGGCGCGAGTCATAGACGTTACCCCTGGCTACCAACTGGTTTCACTGGACGCTGAAACCGGTATTCCGGACGCGAACTTTGGCAATAACGGTATTGTAGATTTATTTGTTGGCCTCAGAAATGCCGATGATCCCAGATATCCATACCCCGATATCGGCATTTCCAACCCACCCCTGGTTATGAATGACGTCATTATTGTCGGGGCAGCACACAGGACAGGTGGTCGGCCACGGTCCAAGTTCAACACCAAGGGCGACATACGCGGCTATGATGCACGCACCGGCGAGCGTCTTTGGACCTTTCATACCATTCCGGAACGGGGAGAAGTCGGTTTTGAGTCCTGGCTCAGTGGCAACGATATTACCGGCAATTCCGGTGTCTGGGCGCCCATCTCCGGTGATCCTGAACTGGGTCATGTCTATCTGGGGATAGAAGATCCTACCGGTGACTACTATGGCGGCGACCGGCACGGCGCCAATCTGTTTTCCAGCGGAATAGTTGCACTGGATGTCCAATCCGGTGAGCGCCAATGGCACTTTCAGTTTATCCATCATGACATCTGGGACTGGGATGTACCTTCTGCCCCGATACTTGCTGATTTGCCCAACGGCCGCAAAGTAGTCATGTCGGTGACTAAACAAGCCTGGGTCTATGCTTTCGACAGACTAACTGGCGAGCCCATCTGGCCTATTGTAGAACGCCCCGTCCCCGCGGGAGATGTGCCAGGCGAATGGTACTCTCCTACTCAACCCTTTCCGACTCGTCCAGCGCCTTTCGATCGACAAGGCTTCAGCGAAGCTGACTTGATCGATTGGACACCGGAACTTCGCGCGCTGGCGCTGGAAGCTATCGAAGACTTTCGATTAAGCCCTCGACTATTTACACCTCCATCCCTGGCGGATGCACCTGACGGAACACGAGGTCTTCTTAATTTGCCTTCTTCCGAGGGTGGCGCAAACTGGGAGAGCTCTGCCCTTGATCCAGAGACCGGAATTCTGTACGTGCCATCAAGGACGCAATTGAAGATGCTGGCATTGGAAAACAATCCGGATTCAGACATAGATTTTAGTCAGAGTCTTGGTATACGCGTCCCACGAGTCCATGGGCTCGATATCGTCAAGCCGCCTTATGGTCGTATTACAGCGATCGATATGAATTCCGGTGACCATCTCTGGATGATTGCCAATGCCGATACACCGGAATTCATAGCCAATCATCCGCTGTTGGAAGGCGTCGATCTTCCGCGCACCGGCGTAGCGACACGATCGGGTATCCTAGTGACCAAAACACTGCTGTTCGCCGGCGAACGTACCGGCGCCATAGGCGCGGGCCCGATGTTTAGAGCCCACGACAAACAAACCGGCGAAATTATTGCCGAGTTGGAATTGCCGGATAATCAAACCGGACTGCCGTTTACCTACGAGCATGATGGCAAGCAATACCTGGCCATGTTCGTCGGTGGCTCAAGCAAACCCGCCGAGCTGGTCGCTTACGCGCTGCCGTAAATAATTCGGAGATAATTTCAGGCTCCGGCAAAGTGCGATCTCGTTGTATAAAAAATGTTGCAAGCCTGTATTCAGTTGTATAAATTGACGTTTGTGCATGATGAATACAAGTATTTTATGTTGTGTATGCGGTCAGGAGACGACTGATGAGGACGAGAAGAATTACCAAATTGGCTCTGCTGGGTCTGACAGGAATATTTCTCCTGGGTCTGGCGGCGTCCAACCCTGCGATAGCAGCAGAGTCTTCTGCGCTGACGGGTAAGGTCACCTCGCAAGAGGAAGGCGCGATGGAGGGCGTGATCGTCAGCGCGAAGCGGGAGGGCTCGACGATCACGGTCTCGGTGGTCAGCGATGCCCAGGGGCAGTACAGCTTTCCCCGGGACAGACTGGAACCCGGCACCTATGGGATCAGCATCCGGGCGGTGGGATACGATCTGACAAGTCCGGGGCCGGTCGAGCTGACGGAGGAACTCGCCCACCTGGACTTGCAGCTGACGACGACCCGCAGGCTGTCCGCGCAGCTCTCGAATGGCGAATGGATGATAAGCGCGCCAGGAAGCGACGCGGAGAAGGCATACCTGGACGATTGCACTATGTGCCACACGCTGCAGCAACCGCTGACATCTCGTTACGAAGCGGCGGAGATGACGAGAGTCATACAACGCATGAGCGCCCACACGCTTAACTCCACGCTATTGCATCCTCACTTCAAGTCACATACGCCCGAAATGCTCAGCAAGCCGCCCACGCAGGAGCAGATCGACAAGGGGAGATACATCAGCAGCATCAATCTGAGCACGGCTGACACCTGGCAATTCCCTCTACAGACATTGCCCCGTCCCACGGGCAAAGCAACCCAGGTGATCATCACCACTTATGACTTGCCGCGACCGGACGCCGCGCCCCATGACGCTGTGATGGGTCCGGATGGGAATGTCTGGTACGTCGATTTCGTCTCTCCGTACATGGGGAAATTAGACCCCGGGACGGGCACAGTAACTGAGTACGATCTTCCGCTACAAAAACCGGGATACGCGACTGGCGGTCACAACCTCGCGTTTGGCGACGACGGAATGATTTACGTAGGCGGGATGCACCAGGCTACGGTGGTGAGGTTGGACCCAAAAACGGAGGAAATGGAGTCGATTGTTTTCCAGCACTGGGACGTTGATACTGCCGGAGGGGATGCCCGCGTGACAGTGCTTGACCCGAGCGCCCAATCGGTCAATGGCCTCACTTGGGTCAATGGATACAAAGGCGGAGAAATGGGCGTGGCATACCAGGTGGATTTTGAGACCAACCAGTGGACACCCGTTACTCACCCGCCCGAAAGTCCGCCGCACAATGCCTACGATGTCGTTGCCGATTCGCAGAACAACATGTACGGCATCAATATGGACAAAGAACACGTTTGGAAGACGGATGCCAAGACCCTGAAGACCACTTTCTACCAGATACCGACGCCCGGCGCGGGTGGACGGCGAGGCAATGTAGACTCCAAAGACCGCCTGTGGTGGGGTCAGTTTCGGGGCAACGGTATCGGGATGTTCGACCCAGTGACGGAAAAGATCATGGAGTGGCAGATGCCCACGCCATGGACGAGTCCCTATGACGCGGAGTTCGATGACAAGACCTATGTCTGGACAGGCGGCATGAACAATGACCTCGCTGTGCGGCTGAATGTCGAGACCGGGGAGTTCACGGAGTATCTGCTCCCGTTTGAAACCAACATTCGCCATGTGGACGTGCAGCAGTCAAACAATCCAAACAATCTCTCTAGCTTCTGGGTGGTGGGTCAGCTCAACGCCCGTATCACGCATGTCGAGCCGCTGGCGCCATGACGGCCGCGGCGGAGTTCGCTCATGAGGCGTTGTTGGACATTCCTCGCGTCCATGAAACAGGACAATTATTGAGGGTACTCCCCGAGGTCTACTGCTGTTGAATGATTTTTCCAAGTATGATTACTGGCAAGCATAGTTCTCTTCAGGCATATTGAATTTATGAAAGACAAGTGAGGAGCCGAGCGCGATGACTAGACATTCCGAAATCAATTTACAGACAGAACTCCTTGAAAGCCGTAGACGCTTTATTAGAAGCATGTCTTTTTTACCGGCCGGGCTCGGCCTCGCTTTGTTACCGATTAATTCGGCTTCTGCTCAGACCAGTGTCGCGGATAGTGTCAAGGCGCTTTGTTTCGATGTCTTCGGCACCGTCGTCGACTGGCGTTCTTCCATAATCAGGGAGGGTCAGTTACTGGCTGCCAGGAAAGGCTATGACGTCGATTGGGCGGAATTTGCCGACCGCTGGCGCGGGGGCTACGGTCCTGGGATGGATCGTGTGCGTAACGGTGAATTACCCTGGACCAAGGTCGATGACCTGCATCGAATGGCTCTGGATGAACTGGTAGAGGAATATCAGCTGGAAGGCATGAGCGAGGCCGAGCTGGACCACTTCAACAAGGCCTGGCACAGGCTGTCACCCTGGCCCGACACCGTGGGCGGGCTCAATCGATTGAAAACCAAGTATATCCTCGCAACGCTCTCCAATGGCAACGTATCGTTGCTGACTAACATGGCCAAGAATGCCGGCATGCCCTGGGACGCGGTGCTGTCCGCAGAACTCTCCAGGCACTACAAGCCTGACCCGGAAGCTTACCTGACCGCCGCCGATCTGCTGGGCCTGCCCCCGGAACAGATTCTGTTTGTTTCTGCCCATACTGGCGATTCGCGAGCCGCCGCACGTACTGGAATGCGCCAGGCGTTTGTGATCAGGCCACTGGAGCGTGGCCCTGGCGGAAGAGTAGATATTCCTCCCGAAGGTGAGTTCGATTACGTGGCGACGGATTTTCTGGATTTAGCGAGGCAACTGGGCGCCTAATCTCGTCAGAAATCGAGTTAGATCCGCATACCAGGCCTGGCGCCGGAATTAACTGCGGCAATATAAGCCATTTTTGCGTTCGCAGTTCGTTTTTTTGATTGACATTCCTCAGAATAAGGTGCAATCTTTTGCTCTGAGCGAACTTATTCAATCGTATAAATTATTGCACCGTCGCTAGCTACCGGAGCGGTCGAGATAATCAGGCGGTTAATATGAGTGGTATTCAAAAAACACAAAATTGGGTAACTAAATTTCCGACGTTTACGCAAGCCTTTGCATTTCCGTCGTTAACCCAAACCTTTGCGATCGTCAGTTTACTTTATTGTTTTTACTTGATTGCCTTTGAAACTACGGGTTCCCGTACTTATTGGGGCTATTTGATTTATTCCTATGTAGCTGCGGGCTTATTCTATTTATGTTTGCGCCTAAAACGGAAGGTCCCCAAGTCAGAGCTATTCAAGACCGGATTCTTTTCTAAAGAAATTTGGTTTCATCGCTCTGCCGTTCACGACTACCTTATTATTATCATTAATTTCTTCATTCTTATCGAGGGCGGGTTCCATGGTTGGGGTATAGGCCCGGACATTTTCCACAACACTACACAGTTTCTTTTAACTCAGATGTCAGCTGTACCTGCTGGTGGGGAGCTGGGGTTTTGGGTGATTGCAATATATACGGTTTCCTCCTTTGCCCTTGGTGATTTGTCATATTATATAAGCCATCGTATTTCGCACGAAGTTCCCTTTCTTTGGGAGTTTCATAAGGTTCACCACTCTGCAGAAGTTTTAACGCCGGCAACAGTCTATCGTGCACATCCTGTTGATATGTTTTGGAATATCGGTTGCCGTTCAGTTGGTGTAGGCCTCGCTTCCGGTATTTTCTACTATTACTATCCAACTATTGAAAGCGTTATTACGATCGCGGGGGTCAATGCAGGGGTTTTTATCGCTTATATGACGTTTGCAAATCTAAGGCATTCTCATATCTGGATATCTTTTGGTAAAACAATGGAACACTTTATGATAAGCCCCGGCCAACATCATATACATCATAGTAAAGAACCAAAACATTTTGATAAAAACTATGGTTCTTTCTTTGCTTTGTGGGATTGGTGGGGTGGAACTCTTTACATTCCCAAGGGGAAATGGGATGGTTTCGATAAGATGTCTTATGGCTTGACCAACCAAAAAGAAGAAGAAGTATTAGATACTGTTTGGAAGCTATATGTAAGACCATTTAAAGGCTTTTGGGAGATTGTCTCTGGGACTTCAAAACCTCGTAACAACGTGTAGCGCAAACTTCTATGTCACACCATTAGTCGTTCAGTTGCCACCCTTGGTTTCGGCTGCTCGAAGCTCTTTCATGCGTTCTCCGCGAAGGACATTTATCATGCCGTAGTTGCCTTCATGGCAGCCATATTCATACAGCCTGCCTGCGATTTTGGTCATTGGCATGGTGGCAACAACCTTGTCCGTAAACGTGGAAGGATCTTCAAGCGTCCACTGGTACTCAATGGTGTACTGGTTTGTGCGGGTGAATCGTTCGGTGAGGGTTTTGTCTTTTCCGTTTCCATACCGGCTGAAGCTGGGTATCAGGTCGGTAAAGCTCCTGGTTTCGACAACCAGCGTTTCGCCTTCCCAATAACCTCTGGAATCACCGGACCACAAGCGAATATCGTCGTCGATAGCGCCACGATCATCCAGTGGCACGATGCGGGCGTCATGGACCATTTCCGTCATGATTACAGCGTGGTCCTTGTTTTGAAAAATCTGCACGTTCGCATTGGCATATCCCCCGGTTAACGGAGGGCCAGCGTTAAAGCCTATCAGGCAGCGCTCAGACAAACCGCGATCTTCCGGCCCGTCCTTGGCAATGCCCCCGAAAACTGAACGTACCGGCCGGTCACCTGGCACGTCGGGCCCCAGGTCAGCAGTATGCTCGGCGGCGCCTTCGACTCGTGCAGGCAGACGGCCATCTGGCGGGTAGATTATGAGCGAAGTACGAACGTTTTCACTAATGCTGGCTGCTTCATACCAGAAATAGTTATAGCGTGTGCCACCTTTACTTTCACCTACTGGTGGGGCTTCCGGATTAACCACGAGTTCGGCCTCTGCTGCATCCGCTGCTATACGGCTTTCCTCCTGTCGAATACGATCCTGCTCAACCTCTTCTGGAGTTAAAAACTCACGTGTTCCAAAGTGCTCAGGTCGCTGCATTGGGGTGCTGGAATTAAAATTCCAAACCCCCTGCAAGTCAGGCTGGTCCCATTCTGTTCGTGGCGCAACATAATCTTCAGTCGTCTGAGCAAAGGAGGAGCTAATCGGGGCTATCAGGATAGAAAAAAATAGTACCAACCTAATTTTCATGGCGCCACACTGGAGATTGTCTAGAACCAACGCAATGCTAGTATTTTTGGCAAAAGTAAGCAATAAAATATCGATAAATGCCCCAGCAACTAAGCTAACTGTCCGCTTTCATAATTTGATTTGATTGTTATTTTCCGTTTGCACTATTGCTGGTCTGCTTCCTGTCTGCGTGCGCCAGCAAGAATACCCGCCATGGAGTAATTACCTTCGTGGCATGCATACTCATAGAGTTGATCATCTGTGGCATGGAAGCTGAGTTCTGCTGACCAGGGTTGACTGTATAGGTCAGAATCTTCCACGGTAAAGCGGTAAACAATTTCAGTATCAGAATAACTGACAAAACGCTCAGTTACTTTGCCATTTTTCGTGATAGCTGTAGAGCTTTCCTGCATTTGCTGAGGATTGACATTGATAGTTTCTACTACCAAAGCACCATCTTCATACCAGCCTACAGAGTCTCCCATGTATTGTTGCAAGACTTCCGGTCGGCGATTGGCGCGGGCCTCGATGGCCGAACCAAAGATTGGGATGATTCGCGCATCATGTATTTGTTCTACATTTATCATCACGTAATCATCTGTTTGAACGAACTGATAAGTGTTGTTATACAGCGCGCTCTGCATTGCCGGACCGGTTCTGCTGTCAGAAATAATACAACGCTCATCTATAGGCAGGGCCTCGGGGCCGGCAGCATCACCGACGCCTGTCACGTATCGACTGCCGAAACTGGTACGCTGAAAATCAGTGGTAGGATTTTCCAGGTGCGGGACTTGCCCATTCTCCGGATCAACTATGTAGGAAGTACGATACTCGCCCTTGACCAGAGCCAGGTTGGAACCGGGATCGAGCCAGAAATTATTGTACGGCCTGGTACCGAAGTCATCTTCGGCTAAGTCAGGCGTATCATTGACACCGTCACCGTCATCAAAGCCACCCACAATACCGCCAATCGGCACGCCGGCAGCTATGACCAGGGCTTCCTCCGCTGTCACCACCAGTGATTCCACACCGCTAGGGCGCGTGAGCCTGGTTAGCGATTCATGGGTCCAGATGCCTTCCAGATTGGCTCGCACAGTGTTTTGAGCCTGCGCACCAGAGCAAGCTAGAACGGTGCACAGCAGCAGGCTTCCAATTCGGGCGGGGTGTTTTAGCAGAGTTGTCATTTGCTGTGTCCCTGGGTTTTGTCCGTCGGGGAGTTCCGGGGACAGTGACCCTAACTTGTCAATACGCTGGCACTGCTATTAAGGGCATTAAAATTAATTGACAATTCCCCTCATGGCAGTGCAAACACCCAAATTGTTGCGGAGATATTCTTTGGGTTTTTATGCTCTTCATTCGGGTCCAGCCTGTAAACTTCATTTCTGTCACCTGCAGCAACCGCAATATGTTGTTTGCCCGCGATTGAAAAACTTATGGGTGCACCACTGGGGATACCGTTAAGGCGAGTCCGCCAGAGTTCATTGCCTTCTGTAATATCATGAGCGGAAAATACGCGGTCTGCTGATCCATAAAACAAAAGATCGCCAGCCGTTGCCAATACACCCGAACTCGGTATAGCTCGCTTGCGATGAGTCCACAAGCGCTCTCGGGTTTTTAAATCCAGGGCAAGCAGGCCTCCAAAATTTCCGTCACTGTCTGGCCGTGGCACAGTTTTTCGGCCATAACCGCTGTATACATCATAACCAGAGAAAGGCGGGCCTATTTTCATACAGGCTTCCCTGAATGGCATGTAGAGTACGTTTGTATCAGGATTGAGTGCGGCTGGACGCCAGGTTCTGGCCCCGTTGGTATCAGGGCAGGCAAGGCGCGTCTCTTCGAGTGTGGGGAACGTCTCCGCGGCGATTTCCTTTTCCCCGGTTATCGGGTCAATGGCTTTAATCACATTCTGGAGCCCGAGGTCTATCGAAAATTGATAGTCACCATGGCTGATATCCATGGTTTCAAATATGGCTTGCTTGCCGGATGCCACAACCATTTTCTGGCTAACGCCATTAGCTGGCAGAGTTGTGATTATTCGCTCATACGCCCAATCGTAGTTCCATTGATCGTTGGGCAAATGCTGAAAATTCCAGACCAGCGTTCCCGTATTAATATCAAGAGCAAGCGTAGAATTTGTGTGCAGCGCATCATTACTGGAAGCCCCGTACTTGGGCTCGCGCAATAGTTGCGCGTTGTATGAGTTACCGGTGCCCAATAGTACCAACTCTAGCTCTGGGTCATAGCTGGCTGGAACATACATACCTGCACCCTGGCGCTCTTCTGTGCTCGCACGATTCCAGGTATCGCGAAGTCCACCCGGCGCTTCAACGGTATAAAAACGCCAGAGCTCCTCTCCTGTATCTGCATCCAGGGCTGCAATAAAGTTTCTCGCATCAACCCCACTCAATCCTGTTGAGGTACTTACCAATACCTTGCCATCCGCAACCAGATTTCCAGCCGAGAAGATAACTGGTGACGAGGAATTTGCACCTGATTGTTGCGATTTTAAAATCAGGCTGTCCCACACAACTTCTCCGGTTTTTGTACCAAGTGCGATAACGCGCCCATTATCGGTTGTCAGGATAACTGTATCTTTATAAATTGAGATGGCGCGAGGCCCAAATGGACGGGGTTGCAATGCCGCCTGATAACGCCATAGTAAATCACCTGTTTGTGCATTAAAGGCAAAAATATTGCTGCCAACGCCATACATAAACATTACGCCATTATGTACTAACGGTGTGGAGACATTTCGCCCTGCGGGCATGGTCCAACTCCAAACCATTCTCAAATTATTCACATTACTAGTTGTGATTTGCTTCAGTGGACTATAACCCTGCGAATCATAGGTGCGGCGCCACATCAGCCAGTCAGCGGCGGGAGGATCAGACAACATGTCGTCAGTGACTGTGGTAATTTTGTCAAGCGGGTTAGCTACTGTTTTGGGCGGCGGTGGAATCTCGACTATTTCTTTGACAACCAAACCGCTGGCGGGAATCGGCAACAGCTGTGCATTTGAATCCAGAGACAGAGCCTGCTGCCCCGCTAATATCCCTTCCACCTGAAACATATAAGAAATAAGTTCAAGGTAAGCCGTGTCGCTCAATTTTCCCGGTGAATCTGGCGGCATACTTTCCTTGATATATTGGACCAGTTCAGCCACAGAACGCCCACCCCATACACCATAAAAAAGATCACCTGCAATCGGTGGTGCGAACGGCCCGTCATCAAGGTTGGCGCCATGACAGGCAATACACGTATTTTGATAAAGAATCTTGCCTTGTTGAGCTTGGCTACTTGTATAGGCAGGCGATGCTACTTCTGAGGTGCTCTGGTCATCGGCAGACGCAAAAACGCAATTTGCAAATGCATAAATAGTTACAAATATGGCCGGGTATTTTTTCATTAAGGCACCGCTCCCAAACACTCCCACAATATCACATTGGCGTGCTTGCCTAGCCAAAGTCCGGTTTAAATCAGTCTTGTCGTCTTTCTGAAGTAGCCTTTGTTGACGGGGCAGTGTGCGGAGGTTATTCCACCTTTACATATTTTCGTAACCGCCATGGCGCCACATCAGCGGCGTAAATTACTGAATCATCTTGATTGGAAGCAATTCCCGAAGCGCCGGAGATTCTTGTCTGTTCAGCTAATTCCAAATCGGGATCTGGAATGAAGTGCCTGACTTCACCTGTGCGCGCGCTGCCAATGTAAATCCCTCGATTTACGCCAGGGTTATTTGTGCTGTTTGACGTAGAATCAGTAACGTATAAAGTATCCGTAGAGCGATTGATATAGATACCACTGGGGCGACCAAATTGATCCCACTGGGCAACAAAGGTTCCATCGGATTGAAATATCTGTACGCGATTGTTGCTGCGATCACCGACAAATAAGCGCCCTTGGGAATCGATGGCAAGATCATGGGGAGTACTAAACTGACCTGGGCCGGAGCCAGTACTTCCCCATTCAGTCAGATAGCGTCCGTCAGACGTGTATTTTACGATGCGGTTATTGGGCCCTTCACCATCGGCGACAAAGATGTCTCCATTGTCTGCTACAGCGACGCTGGCAGGGCGATTGAATGTTTCGCGGTCCGCTCCCACAACGCCAGGCTTTCCCAACGTAAGCAACAGGTCGCCCTGGGGACTGAGTTTGTGTACAACTGCACCTGATTCATCGGGAATGAACCAAACATCCGTTATCCACATATTACCGCTTTGATCCAGATTAAAGCCATGGGGCCGACCGACCAGCCCCGTACCGAATGCGTTCAGGAATTCTCCGTCTTTCGAGAATTTGAGTAGTGGTGGATACGCTGACCATCTTCCTAAGCAGTTGGCGGTAAGTCCGTCCGAATGACCCGGAGCAACATTGGGATCGCCAAGTACCACTTTGAAACAGCGGTGGTATACATACACATTATCATCAGCATCGACTCGCACTTGAATCATCTCTCCCCATCGACCTCCATTAAGATGAGGAGGAGGTGTGGGTGCATCGACAAGTTGGTAGGGGTTGGTCTGAGCCAATCCCGAACTTAGCCACAAGCAGGAAATTATGCCAAGTGGTGAAATAAACCACCATTTGTTTCGAGAAGATGCTGACATATCAGTTCTATTTCCTTTTTGTTTGCTCAACCTGAATACCCGGGCCTTCCTTGCCAATGTTGCTGCTATCAAATTGTTTATGAGTGCCGTTGCAAAAAGGAGTATTGGCCGAGTGTTTACACATACATAGAAAGACATCCCCACTTTCTTCCGCCACAAATTTCTTTGGAATCAGACTCGTGCGTTTATGGCTGCCATCACAGAAGGGCTGATTGCTGGATAAGCCACAGGCACAAAAGAAATACTCCTGATCCTTTTCAAGGACTACTTTTGTTGGCTTGTTGTCGGCGACTACAGGATTTGTCACAAGGCACCTTCCAGTTCAAACTATTGCAAATAAAAATTGAAGTCTATCTGCAAAAAAACTTACTGCACGATCACAGTGACGAATTCATAGGTGGAAGCGCCACCGTCGAAGGCGCGAACCTGCAGTTGATATTCACCCGGCTCGGTGAAGGTAATTTCGGTAGCAGCGCTTCCATTAGCCACTTCGGAAAACATCGGCTCGGTGGTAATGTTTGCCGGCCCGCGCCAAACGATATAGGAAACCGTAAGCTTGTCCTGCGGAGCCCTTGGTTTTAGTAGCGAGCCCCTCAAATTGGTCTGCAGGTGCGGAACATTGGTAGGAATTGGCATTGCACCTTCTGGTCTTGACAGAAGCGGTGTGGTGTCCCATTCGTTAGGTGTTATTTCCTGCTCCGGCGCGGGTTCCGGCAGGCCATCGTCCGTCACGGTGGCAGTCAATGTCAGTTTGGCAGGCAATCTGACCGAAGTCGCGCTTGCCACGCTTAGTTCGGGCGGCTGGTTTGCCGACACTGGGCCGCCGTCGAACCTCATCTCGCTAGGATCCAGCTCATTTACCAATCCCGAAATTTCCCACTCCGCCTGCAACCAACCGAAGGCTTCCAGGGTCTGACCCTCAGTGGTCAGTCGCCAGACGATTTCTCGATTACCGAAATCCGCTGGCACCGTCACCGTAAAAATATCCCGGTTGTTGCGGGTATGAAAATAGGTAGGCTGGTTCTGGATGTTGTCCAGCCCCGCCATATCGATTACGTTGTCGGCCCCGATGGGGATATGCAACTCTGCCGAATAATTCCGGTTCAGGTATCCGAAATGCATATCGATAGTACCGTCTTCATTCCTTGACCAGCCCTGAAAAATGGGCTGGATGGTCTGGCCCGTGTCGTATTTATGCTGATAAGCCAGGTGATCCCGTTGCGCCATCGCCACCTGAAAGGGGCTGATGAGGACTACCAGGGCAAAAAATCCAAACAAACCATTAGTCGTGCGCGTTAACATGACATTCTCTCCGGCATTGGAACAGAGTCCTTGCCCGGTGCTGCCTGCCAGGTCAATCATTCGATGAGGCGAGCTCGCTGCTCATCGAATTGCGGCGTTCCAGCTCGGCAAGGTACTGTTCGTCGGTCATCGAGTACCACCCAATCCAGGAGAAAGCCATTTCATCAATAGTACGGCGGCCGTCCCCGGTCCAGTTCCTGGCATCGTGGTTGCCCGGGTTGTTGTCGGTATTATCCATATAGCTGATGATATGGGCCACGGTGCCGGCTGGAACCAGCGGGGCAACATCGTCAGCGTAGTTGTAGATAGTGTGCCAGTTGTAATCCCAGTGGGCGCAGTTGATGAGTTCCGTCTTGGCAGTGCCTCCAGCAGACGGATAAATCAGCTCCAGGCACTGGTATGCCCCCAGAGCATGCATGTGTGGCTGGAATGAGGTAATGGTGGCGTTGGTGTGGAAGTGCACATAGCCATCCTTGCGAACGACCTCGCCGCCCGGAATATCGAGCAGAGTCCCACTGTATCCAAGCATCTTGGACCAGCGGCGATATTCCGGTACAACATCCTCAGGATAGAATACGATGCCCAGTTGGATTTTGGCGTTAGTCTCAACGCCCACAGGATGCACGTGGTAGGACAGGCGAATTTCGCTGTCAGGTTCGAGCAGAACGCCCGAGTTACCCGGGTAGATTTCTGCGCTCTTACCCGAGGCATACTCGACCAGAAACTGGTCATTTTGCGGTTCGGTTCTGTCTTTGGTAGCGTAGGACAGGGCGTGGTGCACCACTCGACGTGAAGCATCGTCAAGGGTGCGGGTCTGAATGGCTTTGATGTAACGGCCGTTTTGCATTTTGCCGATCAGGTCCCTGGAATAAAGTTCGCCAAACTGGTCCGGTCCGCTCTCAGGTACCGTGTATTCCCAGGTAACGACCACATCCGGCTCCCCGATGCTCCAATCGGTCACATCGGCGAATTCCATTGGCGCAGGCATGTCGGCGGTATTACCCTCAGGTGCGCCGGCGTTGACCCATGCAGAAATCATCGCGACTTCTTCATCACTCAGCGAGCGGTCGTTTTTAAACTTCTGCAGGCCAATAGTCCGATCGATATGCCAGGGAGGCATTTCCCGGTTGACAACTTTGTACTGAATCAGCGGTGCCCAGGGCCTGACTTCATCATAATTCATCAGAGACATGGGACCGATACCCGCGTCACGATGGCAGCCTTGGCAGTTTTCTTGCAGTATGGGCAAGACATCCCGGGCAAAGGTAATATCCTGGTCGGGGCTTTGGGCTGATGTCAGTGTTGGCGGCAGCAAAAACACCAATCCCGGCACTGCCCACGAAATAACCCCCCGCGCTTTCAATTTGCGACTCGTAACAGTTGTCATAGCCATACCCCTGAGGTTTTAGATCGTTTAACCATCATTTAAGGAGCTTATTGCATTCTCTGAATAGTGACGGCATGTGGTCGTGCTCACAGCTACAATAAGTTATACGATTGAATAAATTCTGCCAAAGCAGAATGTTGCACTTCTTATAGGGATTGTCAAACTAAACACCAACTGTAGACGCAAAAATGGCTTGTTCCGCCGTGTAGAACTCGCCTGCTACGCCATCGCGCCGCTGTAATGGAATAGATGAGTCCTATTAACGTCTCACTATTATGCGCTTGTTTTCCAAGCTCGAAAAATGGAATTCCCAAAATCATTTGTTGCCTGTAATGTAGGAATCGCGAGATTACTTCGGCAACAGCAAGGATCGACTCGATCCTGGGCAAAATCGGAGAGAGATGGGATTACTATGAGACAAGGCAATGTAAAGAAATCAATAGCGAAGTTTGGAAGGTGTGCCCTGTTTGTTGCCTTTAGTCTTGGCTACACATTGCTCCGTGCCGCCGACGATCAACAAGCTGCGGTAACTTTTACCGAAGCCCAGGCGACCGCGGGCAAGACTGGCTACGATACAAATTGTGCGTCCTGTCATGGTTTCGAGCTGGAAGGATTCGACCTGGTACCGAGTCTCAGTGGCAGTTTCTTTGTCGAACGCTGGGGTGACACAACCGCAGATCAACTGGCGCTCGATGTGCAGCGCATGCCCCCCACTGCAGAAAATAGTCTGGGTCAAACCGTCTACGCGGAAATCCTGGCATACCTGTTACAACGAAATGGAATCGGTGCGGGTGAAAACCCGCTACCTTCGAGCATCAATGCCTTGAGCGCCCTGGTGATTCCGGCCGAGCTAGTGTCGGAACAAGCTGTCGCGGCGGCCGCGCCGTTAATTTACTTTACCGATGGCCCGCTGGTCGATTCGCCCCGTTTGCAGAACCTCAGCCCGGTAACCGATGCCATGCTATTGAATCCGCCGGCCGACGACTGGTTAAACTGGCGACGTACCCGAGACAGCATTGGCCACAGTCCCCTCGATCAGATCACCAAAGACAACGTCAATGACTTGCAGCTTACCTGGAGTTGGTCGTTACCCGAGGGCGCCAACATGATGGCGCCACTGGTACACGATGGCGTTCTGTTTGCCTACAGCTTTGGTGATGTGGTACAGGCAATCGATGCGACCACAGGTGATCTGTTATGGGGATATCAGCGGGATCTGGATGGGGACACGTCTCCTGACTCCAAGAAAGGCGCCGCGATTTACGAAGACAAGATTATTATCCCGACCTCGGATATGCATCTGATTGCCCTCGATATGAAAACCGGGCAAGTAGCCTGGGATCATGATGTCGATATTGGCGATGAAGATGGACACTCGTTTAAAAGCGCACCGCTAATCGCAAACGGCAAAGCCATTATTGGTCTTACCGGTCGCCAGCGTGTGGAAGGAGGGGACTTTATCCTTGCCGTGGATATGGAAACCGGTAAGGAAGTATGGCGCTTCTATTCTATCGCCAGGCCGGATCAACCCGGCGGCGACACCTGGAATGGATTACCTCTGGATGAGCGTACCGGCGGCTCAGTCTGGATACCCGGCAGCTTCGATGCCGAACTGAACCTGGTGTATTTCGGGCCCGCGCCTACTTACGATACGGAACGCCTGCGGCAGGATCCTGGAGAACGCGGCAAGAACAACGATGCACTGTATACCAATAGCACCGTAGCCCTGGATGCGGATACAGGAGAATTGGTCTGGCACTATCAACACGCCCGCAACGACCAACTGGATCATGACTGGGCTTTTGAAAGGACCATAGTCGAAATACCGGTTAACGGCGTGATGCGCAAGGCAGTCGTTACTGGCGGCAAACTGGCGATATTTGAAGCGATGGATGCCGCTACCGGGGAATATTTATTCTCTTTCGACCTGGACATGCAGAACGTCGTCTCGGAGATCGATTCCAGCACTGGAGAAAAGTCGCTTTTTCCCGCGGCGATCCCTGCATTGGATGACGTGTTAAGTGAATTTTCTCTTCCAGGTATTTGCCCCGACTGGCTGGGCGCCAGGAATATGCAATCCACCGCTTATAACCCGGCCACCAACACCTTGTATATTCCGCTTTCCGATACCTGCCTGGATGATGACACCGGTGCGCGTTGGCAAAAATATCCGGACAGTAACACCGATGGCAGCTATGGCATCATCAAGGCGGTCAACCTGGAAACCCGGGAAGTGGTTTGGACGCAACGGCAGACTGGCCCGCAAGCTGCCGCCAACTTGACGACCGAAACCGGACTTCTATTTATCGGCTCGGTGGATCGCTGGTTCAAAGCGCTGGACCAGGACAGCGGTGAAGTACTCTGGCAAAGGCGACTGGACAACGCTCTGAATTCTTATCCCGTAACCTATCGTGTCGATGGCAAACAGTACGTCGCCGTGGCCACAAACACAGGTGGCATTCATACTCGCACCATGAGAAATGCAGCAGGCATTAATCTGCCCCGGTCGGGAGCGACCCTGTGGGTGTTTGCACTGCCAGATTAATGGGGTAACCCCATTAATAATTGTTGCACGCCCGTATTCAATTGTATAAATTGTCGTTTATGCATGATGAATAAAAGTATTTTATGTCGTGTATGCGGTCAGGAGACGACTGATGAGGACGAGAAGAATTACCAAATTGGCTCTGCTGGGTCTGACAGGAATGTTTCTCCTGGGTCTGACGGCGTTTAGCCCTGCGATAGCAGCAGAGTCTTCTGCGCTGACGGGTAAGGTCACCTCGCAAGAGGAAGGCGCGATGGAGGGCGTGGTCGTCAGCGCGAAGCGGGAGGGCTCGACGATGACGGTCTCGGTGGTCAGCGACGCCCAGGGGCAGTACAGCTTCCCGGTGGACAGACTGGAACCCGGCACTTATGCGATCAGCATCCGGGCGGTTGGATACGATCTGACAAGTCCGGGGCCGGTGGAGCTGACGGCGGAGCCCGCCCACCTGGACTTGCAGCTGACGACGACCCGCAGGCTGTCCGCGCAGCTCTCGAATGGCGAATGGCTGATGAGTGTGCCGGGAAGCGAGTCGGAGAAGCAAGGTTTGAACGGATGCACTATGTGCCACACGCTGCAGCTACCGCTGACATCTCGTTACGAACCAGCCGAGATGACGGCCACCGTGCAGCGCATGAGGACCCACACGATTAACTCCACGCTGGCGCATCCTCAGGTCCTGCACTCTGGCGGTTCCAGGGTGAACCATTCCACGTCGGCGCAGAGTCAGTTAAGCGATTTGGGGAAATACATCAGCAGCATCAATCTGAGCACGGCTGACACCTGGCAATTCCCTCTGCAGACATTGCCCCGTCCCAAGGGCAAAGCAACGCAGGTGATCATCACCACCTATGACCTGCCGCGACCGGACGCCGCGCCGCATGACACTGAGATGGATGCGGAAGGGAATGTCTGGTATATCGATTTCGTCTCTCCGTACATGGGGAAACTAGACCCCAAGACGGGCGAAGTGACTGAGTACAATCTTCCGATACAAAAACCGGGGTTCGCGGTTGGCGGTCTCAACGTCGCGATTGGCGACGACGGAATGATTTACGGAAGCACGATGCACCAGTCTACGGTGGTGAGGCTGGACCCAAAGACGGAGAAAATGGAGACGTTTCTTTTCCCGCACTGGGAGGTTGATGGCGCCAACGGAGCGCTAGGGGATGCCCGCGTGACAATGGTCGACCCGAGCGCCTCATCGGTCGATGGCCTCATTTGGGTCAATGCATACAAAGGCGGAGAAACCCCCCTTACATATCGGGTGGATTTGAAGACCAACCAGTGGACACCCGTTATTCACCCGCCCGACAGTCCGCCCACCAATGCCTACGATATCGTGGCCGACTCGCATAACAACATGTACGGCATCAATATGGACAACGACAACGTTTGGAAGACGGATGCCAAGACCCTGGAGACCACTTTCTACAGGATACCGACGCCCGGCGCAGGTGGACGGCGAGGCCATACCGACTCCAAAGACCGCCTGTGGTGGGGTCAGTTTCGGGGCAACGGTATCGGCATGTTCGACCCAGTGACGGAAAAGATCACGGAGTGGCAGATGCCCACGCCATGGACGAGTCCCTATGACGCGGAGTTCGATGACAAGACCTATGTCTGGACAGGCGGTATGAACAACGACCTCGCAGTGCGGCTGAATGTCGAGACCGGGGAGTTCACGGAGTATCTGCTCCCGTTTGAAACTAACATTCGCCATGTGGACGTGCAGAAGTCAAACAATCCAAACAATCTCTCGAGCTTCTGGGTGGAAGGTCAGCTCAACGCCCATATCATCCATATCGAGCCGCTGGCGCCATGACGGCGCCGATACGGCGCCAATTCACATAGCCTTTATTCTTCTTACACTCGTTTTACCTATACTTGCTTGGCTGATTATTGTAGGTTGGAGAGCTATAAGGCTAGAACGCGCACTACCAGATGTTGTCATTGTTCAATATCATCAGCCGTCAACCAGCCATCCCGAAATCCTGTGCATTGGCAGCCATTGTCTTTGTGCTATCTAACCTGGCTTCGGCGCAGCCCACCTCCGATGCACGCGATCAGCGCAATCTTACTACGCAACAAAACCTCTTAACTCAATATTGCACCACCTGCCATAACCAGAATCTACTGGACATCGGAACCGTGCCGGTGGCCTTCGAAGGACTGCACCTGGATGACGTGGCGGCTGACGCAGAACTCTGGGAAAAAGTAGTAAAGAAGATGCGACTTGGCATGATGCCGCCCCGGGACTTGCCGCGGCCGGACCCGATTGCCTATCAGGAATTTATCACCTGGTTGGAAAGCGAACTGGATGATGCTGCCAGCGAAACATTGAATGTAGGCCGGCCGGCAATCAGGCGATTGAACGCGGCGGAATACGTTAATGCCATCGAGGAATTGCTGGCCTTCGAGGTCGATGCTTCTTCTTTATTATTTCCAGCCGACGATGTTGACCGTGAAGGTTTCGCTACCAATGGCGATGCGCTCTCTTTCTCTCCCGCCTTGTTCGAACGCTACCTGACGGCTGCCCATCGTATCAGCCGACTGGCTGTTGGTGACACCAATATCGGGCCGGGATTTGCGGCCTCTACATATACCACGCCGCGCCTCCTGTATCAGGATGATCGCATGAACGAAGCATTACCGCTGGGATCTCGCGGCGGCATGGCGGTGCAGCATTATTTTCCATTAGATGGCGATTACGAGGTCAAGATTCGACTGCGGCGCATGGTCTATGACTATGTGATCGGTATGGGCAAGCCGCAACTACTGGAAGTGCGTTTAGATGGTCATTTAATTGAACGCTTTACCATAGGTGACGCCGACCAGTATGGCTACCCATCCGCCTTCAGCTTCTTCGGCACCATTCGTGGCGATACTGAATGGGAAGAATTCATGTCAGTAGCCGCGGATGCCGCCCTGGTGGTTCGCTTTCCTGCCCGGGCTGGCTCCGGAACACTGACAGTTTCATTTGTCGATAGTCACACCGAACCGACCGGCATCCTGGAACGCCAACCCGCCGGCTTTGCTCTCAGCGCCATCGGCTTTTATTACGGTAATGCCGCCGTGGAGCGTATGGAAGTCACCGGACCCTATAACTCTAGCGGTCCAGGTGAAACAGCCAGCCGTAGCCGAATATTCAGTTGCTATCCATCCAGCCAGGCTGATATCAGTGCCGAAAGTTGTGCCAGGCAAATTGTCAGCACTTTAGCTAGACGCGCTTATCGAAGACCAGTCACCGATGAAGATATTGAAACGTTGATGGCTTTTTATGCAGCAGGACAACAGAAAGGTGGTTTTGAAACAGGCGTCCAAAAAGCACTGGAACGGTTACTGGTTGCGCCGGAGTTCCTGTACCGAATCGAAAGAGACCCGGTAGTTGAATCCGCCGACAGCAACTATCGCTTAACTGATCTGGAACTCGCCACTCGTCTGTCCCTGTTCCTGTGGAGTAATATTCCCGATGATGAACTGCTGACCCTGGCGGAGGCCGGTAAACTTTCCGATCCGGCTGTGTTTGAGCAGCAGGTGCGGCGCATGATCGAAGATCAACGCGCCATGGCACTGATGGAGAATTTTGCCGACCAGTGGTTGAAACTGACTCGGCTGGACTCAATCATGCCCGATGCCGATATTTTCTACCAGTTCGATGAAAATCTTCGCAACGATATGCAGCGCGAGACCTCACTTTTCTTGCGAAGTCAGTTCAAAGAAGATCGCGGTGTCCTCGACATTCTTAGCGCTGATTACACGTTTTTGAATGAGCGTCTGGCGAAGCACTATGGCATCGAAGGCATTTATGGCGAACGCTTCCGTAGGGTTCAGCTTGATCGGAGTCAGCGTAGCGGCATCATGGGTCATGCCAGTCTGTTAACCGTCACTGCCTACCCTAATCGCACGTCCCCGGTGCTGCGCGGAAAATGGTTACTGGACAATGTCCTCGGCATGCCACCGCCACCGCCACCCCCCGATATACCGGCACTGGAAAATAATCGCGCCGATGGCGAAATATTGTCGATGCGACAGCGTATGGAAGAGCACCGCAGGAATCCAGCCTGTACAGTCTGCCACAACGTAATGGATCCACTTGGCTTCGCCCTGGAGAATTTCGATGCTATCGGGCGCTGGCGTGACCTCAGCGCAGCAGGCGCGGCGATCGATACGGAAGGCACGCTGGCTGACGGCACGACGGTAACCGGGCCGGCAAGTCTCAATGAAGCCCTGCTCAAATTTGAAGTCAGCATTGCTCGCACGGTGACTGAAAAATTACTCGGTTATGCCACCGGCCGTACTATAGAGTACTACGATCAACCGACAATCAGACGCATAACCGACGCAGCGAAAACAAATGGTTACAGCTGGTCTTCGCTGATTCTGGGGGTGGTGCAAAGCGCGCCCTTTCAAATGAGGAGGACAAACTGATGTTTGTCAGCAAAAAAACTGTCTCAAGACGACACGTCTTACAGGGACTGGGCGCCGCAGTTGCGCTGCCCCTGTTGGACAGCATGGTTCCCGCTATGGCGGCCTCGGTAAAACCGACTCTGCGTTTTGGCGCCGTTTATGTACCAAACGGAATGATTATGCAGAACTGGTCACCAGAAATCACCGGTACCGATTTTGAACTCACGCCGATTCTGCAGCCACTGGCCCCGTTTAAAGACAAGTTGCTGGTTTTATCGGGTCTGAACAGTACTCCTCCGGCGGAAGAGAGAGCGGGCGCCGGTGTACACTCGCGCGCCTCGACTCGCTTCCTCACTCATTTTCACCCCGGTCAACCGGAGAACTGGAGTGCCAAAAAGCCCATTTCAGTCGACCAGATAGCGGCAAGAATAATCGGTCAACAAACCCCACTCTCATCCCTGGAACTGGGTCTGGAAGGCGCCAATTTTGCTGGCTCCTGTGACAGCGGCGGTTATAACTGTACATTCTCCTACACCATTTCCTGGCGCAACGCTTCGACGCCGCTGCCGATGGAACACAATCCTCGTGCCGTGTTTGAGCGTTTGTTTGGCGATAACGATAGCACCGATTCGAAGGTACGCCAGGCCCGCGTTCAGGATCAACGCAGTATTCTGGATTCAGTGAGTGATGATGTTGCACGATTGCAACGCAGCCTCGGTGGCACAGATCGCAGCAAAGTCGATTCCTACCTGGATGCAGTGCGCGATGTGGAACGACGCATTGAGATGATCGAGGCGCAGGGTGAAAAAGACCTACCCTACATGGAAAGGCCGTTGGGGGTGCCATCAACCTTCGCTGAACATGCGTCACTGATCTATGATCTACAGTTATTAGCCTACCAGACAGACCGTACTCGCATAATTACCTTTATGGCTGGTCATGAAATAAGTGGTCGAACTTATCCCGAGATCGATGTGCCGGACGCTCATCATCCGCTGTCTCATCATCAGAACGTCCCAGCTTCCATGGAAAGACTCACCAAGATAAACACCTATCACGTCAGCTTCTTTGCCAAGTTCCTGGAGAAACTGGCTGCCACTCCTGATGGTGATTCTTCCCTGCTGGATCAGGTGATGATTGTCTATGGAGCGGGTATGAGTGACAGTAACGCCCACTCGCCTTTTAACTTACCAATCCTGTTAGTCGGTGGTGGCGGTGGTCTACTGAAAACTGGCCGACATTTGAGTTACCCCCCGGGTACACCGCTGGCCAATTTACATTTAACCCTGCTGGACAAGCTTGGTGCACCGATCGATCGGATTGGTGATAGCGCTGGGCGGCTGGATCTGGAATCGCCGACCCCGGCGGGTGTTTGATAGACAGGCGCCACCGATGATGTTGCCAAAGCAAACCGGCCAACGAACAAAATTCAGAATAGCACGACTATTACTGCCTGTTTTGTGGTGCACCGGCTTCGCTAGTAGTTTGCTGGGACAAGATCCTGCACAGGATCTTATTGCCGCTCTTCGCGACGGAGATATACCGGCAGCCCGGGAATTGCTGACTCAACCCATCGACGTCAATGCCAGCTACGGTGATGGCAGCGGCGCGCTGCACTGGGCGACGTACCAGAATGAACCTGCACTCATCAATCAGTTAGTCGCGGCGGGCGCCGACGTGAATGCAGCCACCGATCTGACCGTCACTCCGCTGAAGCTGGCCTGCGACAATGCCAACGCCGAGATAGTCAATACTTTATTAGTCGCCGGCGCCGATCCAAACATCGCGGTAGAGTCAGGCGAAACCGCACTGATGAGTTGTGTACGTAGTGGCAGTGTCGAGGCTGTACAGGCGCTGCTCGAGTTCGGCGCCGAGGTGAACACCACGGAGTTGGAAGAAAATCAAAGTGCTCTGATGTGGGCGGTATCCCAGCGCCATCCGGCGGTGGTAGAACTGTTACTTGAGCATGGCGCCGATGTAAACGCTCGATCGAAAGAGCGTCGCTGGGTGATTAGTCGCCGTCTACAATCTAATCTGATATACCCGGAGCGTCGTCGCAACTTTGGCACCGATGCGGAGGAAACTCGCATTGGTGGCTTCACTCCTATCCTGTTTGCCGCTCGCCAGGGTGACATCGAATCTGCGCGCTTGCTGCTACAAGCTGGCGCCAGAGTCAATGATCAAGCCCCGGATGGCCGCAGCATCTTACTTCTTGCTGCCCATAGTAACCATGGCGACTTCGCCCGCTTCATGCTCGATCAGGGCGCCAACCCAAATTCGGTGTCTGCCGGCTATAGTGCATTGCACGCCGCGGTAATGACCGGCGATATCGAGCTACTCAAAGCCCTGCTTGAAAAAGGGGCCAGGCCTGACACCCAGGTTACCCTTGCCACCCGCGTAACTCGCAACGGTCAGGTGCTGTTTATCGGTGACCACCTTTTAGGTGCTACACCGCTGGCATTGGCGGCCAAGTATGTTGAACACGACATCATGCAAGAACTATTGAATCATGGCGCCGATCCAAATCTGGTGCTGATGAATGGCTGGTCTCCATTAATGCTTGCTGCCGGTGCAAGCTGGAACTACAACGTGTGGGACCGTCGTGACCGCGCTCTGGCCCATGAACTCTCTATGCAGGCCGAAATGTTTGATGAGAAAGGCACTTTGAAAGCGATAACCGCACTGGTCGAAGCCGGCGCGGAGGTCAACGCAATCGATGAGAATGGCAGCACCATATTGCACTACGCCGTGGGCAAGGGATTTAACTCAGTGCTGCAATATCTTACAGAACGCGGCGTCGATCTCGACGCTAAAGATAACGGTTGTTTGTGGCGTCGAGATCGACGCCACATTTTGCAAGATATTGCACGAGTTTCGTGCCAGTGAATATCGAACTTCCATAGTAGTTGTCCCCAAGAATGGCCGGCTACCTCTTAAGAGTGAACCGCCAATGAACATCTTCGCCTTGACTGCGATAACAACGATGCAGACCGGCATGAATAATCTGGTAAAAACCTGTTGTGGAATCATCCCGTTCCTGGTTATTTCTCTTGCAGGTTTGACGAGTGTTCAAGCTGCCGAAATCAGCCCAAGTGGATAGACAACGCGACGAGTCCTCCCACCATCTGGTACGCGGACTTCCAGACCCAGATGTTCGTACGAATCCAACCGTTGGAGTAGAGACTCGACGCGCCGAAAGTCGGACCCGCGGCTATCGCCGCGGCAGGATTCCGGCATGTTACGGTTCGTTTTTGTTAGACATTCCTCATATAGAATGTTACAAGGCTATATTCAATTGTATAAAATTGACGTCTGTGAATATTGCTTACTCCACTAATGAGACTCTTATCATGCTGCTTACAAAAACCATCAGGAATATATTTCGATTGGGCCTGCTTGCTGTGCTGCTCCTCCCTTCACTGGCAATGACACAGGATTTCGCAAACGTTCAAATTACGTCGACCCTGGTGCGGGATAACATCTACATGTTGCAAGGCATTGGTGGAAGTAGTGGAGGAAATATTGGTGTCTCTATTGGCGATGATGGCACGTTCATTATCGATGACAAGTTTGCGCCATTGGTGGATAAAATCGAAGCTGCCATTGCCGAACTTACAGATAAGCCAGTGACCTTCGTAGTGAATTCACACTTCCACTTCGATCATACCGATGGCAATGAAAACTTTGGCCGTGCCGGTGCCTACATAATTGCCCATGACAACAGCCGTCGTCGCATGGAATCTACTCAGGTGCTCTCGAATGGATACGTGCAGGAAGCCTATGAAGATGCAGGTATGCCCAAGATTACCTTCTTCGACACCATGCGATTCTATTTCAATGGCGACACGATTGATTTGGTAAATTCTGGTGCCGGCCACACCGACGGTGATATACAAATTTATTTCCGCGAAGACAACGTCATCCACACCGGAGACTTGTTCGTACGCTATGCCGACGGTAATTTGCCGTTCATAGATCACAACAATGGTGGCAGTCTGGAGAGCATGATCGATGCACTTTCAAATCTAGCCAGCCTGATTGATAACGACACTATTATCATTCCTGGTCACGGCCCGCTCTTATCCCGAACAGACTTGTTAGAGTTTCGTGACATGCTGGTTGTCATCCGAGGCAATTTGGTACGAGCAAAGGTCCAAGGCCTCACCCCGGAGGAGATGGTGGCTTCCGAACCGGCTGATGGATATGTAGAAGCGCATGCCAGCACTGCTGATTGGTTGTCGCGTGCTTATGCAGAATACGTCAGGCGGTGAAAGGATAAATGAGCAAGCCTACTCAATATTTAAAATTCTGTTTGATCGTAATTCCAACGACCCTGCTGAACGCGCCTGCTGCCCTTGCACAAGCTGAAGCGTACTCCGGTGTCATCGAATCAATGCTGCTATTTCAGCAGAACTGTTCGGTATGCCATGGTGAAAACCTGGAAGGAGCTGCCCAGGGCACACCGCTGCGGGGTGATTTGCGTCATGGTGATTCCATGGCAGAGCTTACCGCCAGTATCAGAAACGGAAATGAAGTCTCGGGCATGCCTGCCTGGCGGGATATCTTCAGCCCAACGCAAATCCGCGGCGTAGCCATGTATGTCCTGGAGACTCGTGCCAATGTTGATTACGTGACGTCGAATTTCGATATACCACTTTCGATCCCCGCTGGCGAGTTCGAGAGTGAGTTACATAATTTCCGATTAGAAACGGTGGTGAGCAACTTGAACCCGCTCCCCTATTCAATTGCTCCCCTGCCTGATGGGCGGCTGTTTCTAACCGAAAAAACACAAGGTGTCTCCATCATCGGCACTGACGGCGAACAGGCGGAGTTGATAGACGGAACTCCCCAAGTCTACGACGATATTTACCGAAATGACTTACGCCTGGACATAGAAAGGGGCATGGGTTGGATGTTCGATATCGCGCTGCATCCCAACTACGAGGAAAACGGCTGGATCTATCTGCATTTCAGTGAGCGCTGCGAAGAGTGCAATGACATCAGCCTGGAACTGGACAGACCGGCATCCATGAACAAGCTGGTTCGGGGCAAGATTGAAGAAGGTGAATGGATTGAAGAGGAAACTATCTGGCAAGCCGAAATGGAACATTACAGCACATCGAACGATGTGGCTGCTGGTGGCCGTGTAGCCTTCGATAACGCCGGTCATGTCTATTTCAGTGTGGGGGATAAAACACAGCAGGCGAATTTTCGCGGCATTCAGGATCTGTCCACACCCTGGGGCAAGATTCATCGGATCTACGACGACGGCAGCATTCCGCCAGACAACCCCTTCGCCGACCGCGACGATGTCTATCGCAGCATCTATACCTATGGCCATCGCAGTCCCCAGGGGCTGGAATTTGATCCGCAGACTGGTGAGTTATGGGGTACCGAACACGGACCCCGCGGTGGCGACGAGGTGAACCGACTACTGCCCGGGAGGAATTACGGTTGGCCGCTGTATTCTCTGGGTATGAGTTACGATGGCACAGCAGTTGAGTATGGCAAGGACCTGGGCATCGCCTTTGAGTTGTCCGATATTCAGCAACCGGTGGTGGATTTAACGCCTTCCCCCGCAGTTTCCAGTTTCATCGTTTCCACCAGCGAACAGTTTCCCGAATGGCAGGGAGATTTTCTGGTGGGCTCTTTGAAGGCACGCAGTTTATTCCGCATCGATATTGAGAATAACGAACTGGTACATCGGGAAACACTTTTTGAAGGCCTTGCCCGTATTCGCGATATCGAGCAAGGATTCAATGGTGATATTTATTTACTGTTGGAACACAACTCCGGTGGCCGAATTGTGCGGCTTGTTCCTGTCGATTAAGAGGTTTGGTTTCACTAGTACAAGATAGCCCCATATGAAGTTCCACTCTGGAAATATTGTAAAGGCCCTGCTCAGCCTGACTGCGATTGCTGGCCTCATCGCCTGCGGAAGTGAACAAAGTTCAGCGCCGATGGCAGAACCGGTAGAAACGGTGACCTTCAGCTCCCAAGCCGACGCTGGCGCATTGGCTTATGGCAACAATTGTGCGGCCTGCCATGGCGTTAACCTGGAAGGCACGACTTTGGGGCCGCTGTTATCCGGTAATTCTTTTCTTCAGCGCTGGGGAACACAGACTCCGGCACTGCTTTCAATCAACATCCAGTCCAGTATGCCACCTGGTGGTAATGAGGGCATCAGTGACAGTGATTATCTCAACATCGTTGCCCATATTCTCAGTGTAAATGGCGTCGATAGGGCGATTACCGCGCTCACGGCAGATACCGATTTCACTATCACGGAGAATATTTCAAGCATTGCCAATCGGCAGCTCAGCGAGCCGGAACCTCCCTCAGGCGTGACTATAGCCGGGACGGTAGAAAATTTTGTACCGGTTACCGACGCCATGCTGGAAAATCCCGACCCGGGCGACTGGCCCATGCACCGCAGAGATTACTACGCCCATAGCTACAGCCCGCTCGATCAGATAAATACCGGAAACGTGGGTGGCATGACGTTGGAATGGGTGTGGAGCATGCACGATGGCGACTCGGAGCCGGCGCCGCTGGTCTATGACGGTATTATTTATATGATCAACCCCGGCAATGTCATCCAGGCACTCGACGGCGCCACTGGCGAGCTGATTTGGGAGAATTGGACCGGCCCTGCCAACCGTCAGGATATGCGCAACATCGCCATCTACAACGACAAAATAATTCAGGCCACCACCAATGCCCGTTTAGTTGCACTCGACGCACGAACCGGCGAGCAGGTGTGGGAAACTGAAGTTGCTGATACGAGCAAGGGGTTTGGAAATACCAGCGGTCCCATTGTTGCTGATGGCAAAGTTATCCAGGGGCTTGCCGGATGTGGGCGCTATACCGAAGATTACTGTTATATCAGCGCACACGATGCCAACACCGGCGAACTGGAATGGCGCTTCGTAACCATCGCCAAAGCGGAGAACCTGGTGGTGATACTTGGGGAGATATGACCGATACTTTCCGCGCAGGCGCCGATACGTGGATTACCGGTAGCTATGATCCTGATTTAAAAACCACCTATTGGGGAACTTCCCAGCAGAAACCCTGGGTACCAGTTAGCCGAAACCTGACCATTAATGATGTTGGTTTGTATAGTAATTCCACTGTTGCTGTCGACGTGGACACCGGCGAGCTTAATTGGTACTTCCAGCATGTGCCTGCCGAAGCACTGGACCTTGATGAAGCATTCGAACGGGTACTGGTGAATCGCGGTGATGATAAATTCGTCTTCTCCATAGGCAAACACGGTATTCTCTGGAAGAACGACCGGGTTACTGGCGAATTTTTGGACTTTACCGAAACCGTATTTCAAAATACCTTCACCAATATCGATCCCGATACCGGCTTAGTGACTTATCGTGAAGACATTCAAAATGCCGGGCTGGACGAGTGGATTTCTGCCTGCCCGAGCAGTGCCGGCGGCAAAGACTGGCACTCCATGACCTATCATGAACCAACCGGAACCTTGATCGCTCCGCTTAGTCAGACTTGCCTGGAAAACTCTGCACGTGAAGTTGCCCTGGTGCCAGGCGCTGGCGGTGGTTCAGCCGCCCGTAAATTTTTTGAAATGCCTGGCACCGATGGCAATCTAGGTAAGTTGGGCGCCTACAACGTAGACACCCTTGAAGAAGTTTGGAGCTATCAACAACGCGCCTCTTTCCTTACCGGCACCATGTCCACTGCTGGCAACCTGGTTTTTGTCGGGGATTTAGACCGACGCTTCAGAGCATTTGATGTCACCAGTGGCCAAATTCTCTGGGAGACTCGACTGGGTACTTCGGTACAGGGTCACCCGGTTTCATTTTCTGTCGACGGCAAGCAATACATAGCCGTAAATTCTGCGCTCGGTGGCAGTAGTCCAAGAACCGTTCCCGGTGTGATAGCACCGGAAATTACTTATCCACGTAATGGCAATGCACTGTATGTGTTTAGTTTGCCTGACTAGGATTACACAAAGGAAATAATAAGAACTGTTTTAAGCACTGCCTTTATTCTTCGTATGCTCGAAGAATCAATGACTGCGACACAACAGTAGATAGTGGAGGAAAAGTAGAATGCGCCTAACGCCGCGACCACCTGCAAAAAAAACAAATGACGAGCTTACGTGCTATTTACCCGGCAGGATGTCAATGATGCGCTGGAAGGCCGTCTTGATCGCCATCGTCGGGACGCTGTTGATACCGACCCTCCTTTTTGGACAGGTTTCTGGTCCGCCGGACACGCCGGATCCGATTGTCAGGCCGGGGACGTGGAGAATGGCCGGCAACACGCCGTGCCTTGACCCCTTTGGTGGCATCTACGAATGTCCTCCCGCTCCGACGACAGTCGCCATTCGTGCCGGTCGATTGTTCGACAGTATCACCGGCGAATTACTGACGGATCAGGTCGTGCTTGTTGATGGCCAGCGAATCACGGAGGTGGGACCCGAGAGTCGCGTCACGATTCCGTTGGGTACGCCGGTGATCGACCTCAGCCAGGAGACTGTCTTGCCTGGTTTCATCGATACGCACACCCACGTCTTTAATGAGCGTTTGGACATGACGGCCGATGAGTCGATGCTTATCGCGGTGGGCCATGCGAAGACCGACCTGATGGCGGGATTCACATCCGTGCGGGACATGGGCACGCACGGCAACGGTTTTCAGGACGTTGAGCTCCGCGATGCCATCAACTACGGCTATGTCGAGGGGCCCCGAATGCTGGTCTCGGGTCGGAAACTCGATTGGCGTGGAGACGAGCCGGCATCCGAAGAGGACAACGAACTCGGCCATATTGTGGTTCGCGCGCCTGAACAAGCGGCCGCCGCTGTACGCCAGGCATTGGCGGGGGGCTCGGAGCACATCAAGGTGTCCACAACTCTTGGATACGAGTTCGATGAGAACGGCGTGGCGCAATACGGCGCCCCGGTCTGGCCACTGGCAGTGCTAACGGCCGTGATTGACGAGGCCCACAGGCAGGGATACCGAGTCGGCTGTCACTCACTGGGTGGCCAAGGGCTCACCGACGCCATCATCGCAGGCTGCGACAGCATCGAGCACGGGTTTAGCGTGACGCAGGCGAACTGCAACATGATGGCCGAGAAGGGGGTGTTCTTCGACCCGACCCTGGTCCGCTACACGGAACCGTATATGGACGACAATGATGCCAGGAACACCGGTGGCAAGTTCCAGATGCGGCCGATCATCGAAAAGAACGCGCGGATGTGTATCGCCACCCAGGGCGTCAAGACCGTGCTTGGCACCGGGGCCGAGGGCACGACCTACGCCCATGGAACGCAGGCGCTCGATTTCGTCGCGCTGGTCGAGCAAGGTGGCCTGAATCCGGTACAGGCGCTCCAGGCCGGGACTGTGAACGCCGCTGAACTGATGCAGTGGCAGGACCACGTCGGCTCGATCTCGAAGGGCAAGTTCGCCGACATCATTGCGGTCTCCGGCGATCCACTGGCAGACATCAATGAGTCTCGGCGGGTCAGATTCGTGATGAAGGGCGGGATGATCTACAAGAACGACCTGGTGCCGGGAACGGTTGGGTCGATGACAAACAGCACGAATCCATAGCTACCGGCACCATCCGTTTCGAGTGCAAACTGATCGCCACGCACGATGCCTGCATCGTTACCTAAAATGCCACTGACGGAGAAGTCACCTGGGAACAACTCTGCCCTGAGTGATTCAAAATAGTCCGATCGGCGTCAGCGACTGACTTCTTCCATACGGGCGGCGCGCAGTATCGAAGGCAATGAGTAATTGCCTTCGTGGCAGGCGTACTCATAAAGTTTCTGGCCTGGCTCCATTCTTTTTAAGGGGATCTCTGCTGTTACCGACCGGCTGTAGAATTTTGGGTCAGTAAGTGTATAGCTGAATAGCATTTCGTCTTCAGAGCCAAGTGTGAAAGTTTCCGTGATTTCCAATTGAGCTGACGATCTAATGGAAGAGTTGCTCTGTTCTGGTCTGAATCCCTTGGTATGAACTTTTAGCGAATCTCCTTCGTACCAGCCGACTGAGTCTCCCAGCCATTTGTTCCCCTGGTTTTCGATATGCTCAGTATCCAGGCGAATAATCCGAACTGCACTAAAGTACTCAGACAAGATGACCACATAACTCTCATTTTGAACAATCTGAATGTGTCGTAATGGATTATCGCCATCGATAGAATTGAAGGTGAAAAGCAAGGGCAGCTGTCCGCCGGAATTCAAACACCTTTCCTGTCCTGATCTAATCTCAGGTCCATCATGAAGATCATAGCCCTGGTCAGACCACTGGGCATAGATGTCCCTGACGCCTTCAAGATAGGGCAGGCGACCATTGGGTGGATCGACTATCAACGAGGTACGAAATTCTCCATCCACACGAGCGACTGCGATGGGCATGATGTCAAAATTTTGATCAGCCTGGGTACCAATCCTGGCGCCACTTTCGGGCGGTGACCTGTCAGGATCCAGCGGTAGCGCTCGAGCAATATCAAGAGTGCGTGCATTCTGCTCAAGCTGTCCGGCTTCTGCGGCTGTGTAAGTTCTTTTGTTGCCCAGGGTCTCTGGCCGCTGAAACGGCGTTTGTGTAGGATTGGTCCACAATCCCTGCAGGTCTGGATGACCATATTCTGTTCGAGGGACTACCCAGTTTCCATCAGCCGAGAAAGAATTTGTGCTCATTAACAACAGAACGCAAATGAGTGACTTCTGCGTAGTGTCTAGTCCAAATTCAGGAAATAGCCACATTTGTACGTGTCCTGGTTAAAAAGCTGGTTTTGTCAAAAGGTTTCTATTTCCGCCTGCTCCAACTGCAAACGCTCCCGCAAGATCACATCAGCAAAGCCGAACACTGACAATGAGCACCCTAAGGCTATAGACGTACCTAAAATCGCCAGTGATTTTATTTTTTTCATGAGACGCTCCGGAAAAGGAAAATGAAACTCCTCATTGTTCTTTAAATAAGGGTCGAAAGTAATTGCTTTCGACCCTTATTAGTATTGCACTATTGAGCTAGGCTATCCGCTCGCAGTTATCTGCACCTAGTTGTTGTCGGCTACAGAGCGTTGCTCCTTCTCTTCACGCTCAGCAACGAGTTTTTCGTAACCTTCGTCGTCAAGGTGAGTAACGGCCAACCAGGCGTGAGTCATCTCATCATTAGTGCGGCTGCCACCCATAACCCACATATCCGGCTCAGGGTTGTTTGGGTTTGCCGCCGTATTGTCATACCACTGCTTCATTATCAATACAGCGCCAGTAGGCACCAAAGGAGCGACGTCTTGATCGTAGATATGACTATGGTGCCAGGTGGCACTCCAATTTGAGACTTGGCTTATTTTCTCAGTACGACCAGTCTCAGGATAAAAAATCTCCAGAGAGGCAGCGTTCATGCGCAAATGACCGTGCGGCTGGAAGCTATCGATTCGAACTGGGTGGTCAAAGGAATGAAAACCCTGAGTCATATAGTAGTCATTAGGTGGTATAGCAAGGTCATCCTGGTGGCTGATCCTATACTGCTGTAAATCTTGCTTGTAATCCGCTTCTTCTGCATAACCTTCAGGGTGCAACCACAAGCCAATTTCAACTACATTGTCTTTGATCATTTGTCCTTCGGCTGTTGGCCCAACTCCACCTGGGAACATGTGAACGCTCCACCTAATCCATCCATCGGCAGGATATGTCCGGCATATTCCTTCTGGTACGATCTCGCCCCATTTGCCCATGGCGTATTCCGTCAACATGCCATACATTTCCGGGTTGCCATCTTCCTGTGGCATATAAATAGTTGAGTTGGCGTGATGGACAACCGCTTGAGCTTCACCTCTTGGTTTTACCTGAACGGCTTTGATGCAACGGTCGGTCGCAATGCCGGGGTCTACAAAGTGGTCGGACCATAGATCGTTACCGTTTGCAGGTATATCTATTGCCACTGAAGGAATGATCATGTCCGGCATACCAAGCTCGGCGGCGAAGTTCCATGCGTCTGGATCGGGCAATTCGGGCATTGCTACAATTGCGTCAGGATCACCCAGAGGTGAGCCCTGGTTTACCCAAGCGACGATCGTGTCGATCTCGTCCTGTTCCAGGCGCCAGTCACCTTCCAGGTCCTGAATGCCAATGCCGTGATCGTATGCATAGGGAGGCATGGATCTGTCGGCTACTCTCATTTGGATCAGGGGAGCCCATGGGCGTACCTGGTCGTAATTGGTCAACTGCATTGGGCCGATGCCGCCTTCGCGGTGGCAAACCACGCAATTTTCATTGAGGATTCGGCCAACCTCACCGTTATAAGCAGGGTCTTCACCGTGGTTGGCTTGAGCCATTGCGTGACCTTGAAATCCGATCAATGCAAGCACAGCTAAGCTCAACCAGTCTTTTGCGATCTTCATGCTGCTCTCCTTAACACACCATTTATCCAACTGGACAAACTAACGTTTAGGCATGATGAATACAAGTATTTCATGCCGTGTATCTGGTAAGACGGTATCAGCCGTATTTAATTGTTTACTAGCGAACCGTTATGCGTTGGAACGCGTTACTCCAGCAACATTGATCGCCATTTGAGCTTTCAGGTGCCGAGAAGTTATCCACCTTGGTGCTGATGATGTACTCGCCAGGCTCGGAGAATGTCGCATAGACTGTTGCAACACCTGATCCACCCTTGACCGTAACTTCATTTGCAGCAGGCTCTTGGTCTTCCGCTACAACGGTGGACTCGTGGCGAGAAAACTCAACATCGCCTGGACCTTGCCATTTATTAAAAGTAACACCAATATCCAAAGGCTCACGGAAACGTACATCGGTTGGATCCCGGTCTGAAGGATCGCTTACGTTTACTGAAACTGCCACTTGGGTTCCGGCTCTCACAGTTCCGCCTGGGTAGTCAGCTCTATGGGCTGTTATACCTGCGGCTAGATTTCCGTCTGCACCGATTCGCACCTGTGGCTGCATTGAACCTTGGGGGCGGGGTAGAATGAAATCCAGCTCAAGGGCGGCTGTGCCCCAGCGGCCTGGCACCTTCAGGTCTTCGCCATCACTGCTTACCAGATGCCACCAAACGTCAATTTCTTTCTCATCACCAGGTACAGTAACCGCGAAAACGCCTGTTGCACGACCTGGTGGGAAATGAGTAGGTTGGACGCCGTTCCACTTGGCAGGCTCCAGGTAGTTGTTTGCGCCCAGAGGGATATCAACGCCTTCCTCGTTTCGGTTGAAAAAGCCGAAAGAGAAGCTAACCGTGCCGTCGGCGTTCGCGATCCAACCTTCAAGGACAGGAATTATGGGCAATCCGTCAGTTGGTGTAAGTGATAAAAACCGCGGTTGATCGCTTGGCTGCGCTTGCACAGCAAGGCTGCATGCCACCAGCAATCCGGAAATTAGCGGAATTAGACGTCTATGTAGTTGTTGCATTGAACTTTTTTCCCAAAATCGGGCTTTTTTTAGTAAAACCGTTTTTTCGTCGCTGGTCTATGCAATCATACCTTGACTGACTTTATTCAATCGTATAAATTAGCATTCTTGCATAATGAATACAAGTGTTTAAAAACTAACAATATAAACACAGCTCAGTATTATTTAAGTGGGGTAAAAACATGTTGAAAGTAAGCAAATTGATGTTAGTTCAAGGGTTAGTGGCAACTACGTTGCTGGTAATGGGTGCACAGGCTTTCGCTCAGGGTTTACCGAACCCTTATCGTACAGTTCCTGCTTGGGCAAAATTTTCGGATGGTCGGGAAATGGGAGCGGTTGGTGATGTGGTTGTTGATCCGGATGGAGAACATATCTGGGCAGTTGTTAGATGTGATGCCCCGCGAGCTAGTTTTGGCTACGAATGTGCGGATTCAGATTTGGATCCGATTCTTAAATTTGATCCCGAAGGCAATTTGGTAGAGAGTTTTGGCGCTGGCTTGTTTATATGGCCGCATGGAATGGATGTTGATTCTGACGGTAATGTCTGGGTAACTGAAGCTGTACGTAGAGATAGGCTTCCTGATGGTGATCCCAGGGCACATCAGGTCATCAAATTTAGCCCCACCGGAGAGGTTCTAATGGTATTGGGTACCCCTGGGGAAGAAGGAAGTGACTACGATCATTTTACTTCTCCTTCCGATGTAGTGATAGGGGATAATGGCGATATTTTTGTCGCTGATGGGCACAATAACGACGGTAATAATCGTGTGATGAAATTTGCCAGTGACGGTTCTTTCATTAAGACCTGGGGAACAACAGGCTATGCTCCCGGCGAATTTAGAGCACTGCATGCCATCGCAATTGATAATGATGGAAGACTATATGTTGCTGATCGTTCCAATAGCCGAACTCAAATTTTTGACCAGGACGGTGAGTTTATAGCCGTGTGGACTCAATTTGGGAGACCCAGTGGAATATCTTTTGATGACCACGGTAATATTTATGTGGCTGACTCTGAGTCTGATAATGTAGAGAATCCAGGATGGGAGATGGGAATAAGAATAGGTGATGCTAAATCGGGTTGGGTTGATTATTTTGTCTTACTACCATATGGGGATCCAAGTGTTATTTCTGGAGTGGGAGCAGAGTTTGTAGCCGTGGATGCGGAAGGAAACATGTATGGTGGTGAACCGATGGGTCGAAATATCCAGAAATATATACGAGTTCGCCCGTAAATTCGCTTTTGACTGAGGCCACCAGGGAAGGCGGTGAGGCAAGCTGCAGGTTGAGATTTCCAATAATTCAAAATGGACTCATGAAATGTCGAACGAGCGGCTAGATCGTCTTATACTCAAAACAAGCCGTTTGTTATACTGGTTATCAACATAACAATCCTTCTGGAGGACTGATCATGATAAATTCATATAGGCGGAGCCTCCCCTCATTTATTCTGTTTATATTCGTTTTTTTCATTGCAGAAATAGCTGTTGCTGATGCCGATGCAGATGCTGATGATTGGTTCCCTTCACGTTATGGTGCGGAAGACCTCATCGGTGCGGCAAACAATCTAAATGAGCGTGTGGTTTTGAATGCTGCTAATTTGGTGGAAACAGGTAAAGTTTATTCATTGGCAGTCAAACTAAATGAGCAATGGCCAGCTATTCGGAATCGTACATTCAGCTTGGAAGTGGCGCCAGCGACAGGCCCATCCGGGCCAAATCAGATTACCGCACATGACGACAAACTCACCACACATATGGCATTGAGTACTTCTGTTGATGGTTTAGCCCATGTGGGTATTAATTTTCGCTATTATAATGGGTTAAATGAAGAGGAAATTTATGGCTCAAATGGTTTAAAAAAACTTGGATTGCATGCTGTGCCACCGATTGTAACTCGAGGGGTTTTGTTGGACATGGCTCGCTATTCAGGTGTTGAGCGGCTAGACGTGAGAACTCAGTTCAATACACAAGAAATTGAAGCTGTTGCAGCTAGTCAGGGCATCAACATTAACAATGGTGACATTGTTCTTTTTCACACAGGCTGGATGTCGTTGCTGGAGAGCGATCCAGATCGTTACATGTCTGAGCAACCAGGCTTGGGTAAAGAAGGAGCGCAATATTTGGCGGATTTAGGAGTTGTGTTAGTCGGCTCCGACTCGCGTACCCTTGAGATACAACCTTATGCAGATGGTGAAGTCGCCCCTGTACATCAAATTCTTCTCGCTAAGAATGGGGTTTATATATTAGAACACGTAAAAACGGAGGTCTTGGCAGCCGAACAAATCTACGAGTTTTTATTTGTCATGGCGGTACCCAAAATTGAGGGGAGTGTCCAGTCAATAGTTCACCCAATTGCAATAAAATAGCCTTGAAAAAACTAGTAACAATTCCCTTTTTCATTTTATTGGCTCCATCTTTGTTTTAATTCGTCTCTATCTACTAGTTTTCCGCGAAGATAGACGTCGTGGATTTGCCGAGTGTTCCGAATATCATCCAAAGGGTTGGCATCAAGAATAACAAAGTCGGCGGCCCGGCCGGCTTGCAGTTTGCCTACATTGTGCAGCCCAAATGCCTCAGCAGCACGAGAAGTTGCTGCAATTATGGCCTCGTTCGGGCTCATGCCCATACGTACAAATAATTCCAGTTCAACATGATCGGCGTAGCCGAAAAAGTCTCCCAACGCCCCTGCATCGGTACCGAGAATTATATGATCTTTTAGTTTTAGTAAGTTGGCGGCCATCATTTCGTGACGTGATTCCCGGGTATCAGCTATATAATTTGAGTTTAGTGAATCGAGCACCGATGCCGGCACTTGATCATAAAAGAACGGATCTTGAAAAGCGGGAATGTAATATGGCTCCCGCTTGGTCACCATCCCTAAGGTTGGCACGATGTAGACATTATTTTCTCGAACCAACCCCAGATATTCATCATCCACTTCTGTATCGTAGGGCATATGGATGAAACGTCGGCTTCCAAGGTTAACTAAGGATTTGTGATCAGCCAGAGTCATGGCATGGGAAATGATACGAATGTCGTAGTTCGATGCGGCTTCCAATACAGCTGAATAAATGGCAGGGGCCAGTTTCACTTGTGCTCCGCGTTGTTCGTCTCTGGAGTCCACCCAGATCTTGGCGATTCCATATCCACTTGCAGCTAATTCTCTTACTGTTCTAACTGCTTGCTCTGGGTCAGCAAGCGGATGTACTCCCCAGTAGTTTGGATCGTCAGTAAAACGAGGGTTTGGACCGCCGCCTGGCGACCCCATGCCGGGCGATTGGTGATAGCGTGCGCCAGCAATATTTCCTCGCAGTTGTTCCAATTTTACGCGGGAAGCAATCTCTTCCTGATCACTGCCAGTGGAAATAATAGTTCCCACACCATAGTAAGCATGGCGGTAAAGATGATCAGTCAGGTTTTCCTCAGTAAAAAATTGTGATCCCCAATCGCCATATGCTTCCCAGCCCAGATGTGCATGGGTGTTAACCAGAGCAGGGATAATCGTTTTACCAGTCAAATCATGCTTAACTGTGGCGTCTGAGATATCAATAGCAGAAGTAAGACCAACAGCCAGGATTGTACCACCACGGACGAGTAGCGAGCCCTGTTCAAGCACCGAACCATCGCCAACTATAATTCGAGCATTAATAAATATTTGTGTCGTAGAGCCATTGCCCAAGTCGTCAAATGATTGAGCTGCTAGCTGCCCAGTAGCTAGGAACAGCCACAGGATTACTATGCTGGTTGATGTTGCTTTCATTAATTGACAAGATGAGATGGCCATATCAGACGTCCTGATTACTATAGTTTGAGCGCGCCGGGCTGACATATACCCATCACTAAGCTCATGATTTATCGCAGTTTATAGATAATGTGGGATAATTCAAAATTAGCAGGTCCAAGCGCGGTATGGATACAGGAGTATTGACTCACATGGCAGGATACAAGCTTCTTACTTATTTTTTTGCAGGCAGCATCATTCTTTTGTTTGGCTCAAGTGCAATTGCCCAATACGGCAGCAGCGATGGCCAGTGGGCCAGTTACGCATCCGATGCCGGCTCCACCAAGTACACCAGCCTCAGCCAGATCGATGCCCATAATTTCGGCGATCTGGAAATTGCCTGGCGCTGGCAGTCCATCGACGGCGACCTGGATTTCGAGGCGCTGTTGGGTCCGGACGCGGATTTAAGCTTCGGCCGCCTTCAGGCTACACCGCTGATGATTGACGGCGTACTTTACATGATAACTGCACTCAATCAGGTAGCGGCCCTGGATGCGGTTAGCGGCGAAGTGTTGTGGACCCACGATCCCGGAGCTTATATGTCCGGCACGTCTATCAGTCCGCTCGGGTATCATCACCGCGGCGTGGCCTGGTGGAGTGATGGCGATGAGTCGCGCGTTCTGTTCGCCTCCAACGACGGTTATCTCATTTCTTTGGATGCTGAAACCGGAGAGCCAGACCCTGAATTTGCCGGCGGCCGTATCGACATGACGGTCGGAATTCCAAGAGCAGACAGAAATGTGCTCGACTACTCCGGCGCGGTGCCTTTGGGAACGGTGTCGCCGCCGATCGTAGTGGGCGATGTGCTTGTGGTAAACCAGATAACCTCCAATCGCCCCCACTACAAGGAACGGCCACCCACCTGGGTTCGTGGTTATAACATTCGTAACGGGGAATTGATTTGGACCTTTCACACCATTCCCCAGGCGGGAGAGTTTGGCGTCGACTCCTGGCAGGAGGAATCCTGGCGCTATACCGGCAACGGCGGTGTGTGGACCCAGATGAGTGCCGACCTCGACCTGGGTTACGTCTATCTTCCTACAGAAGCACCCACAAATGATTTCTACGGCGGACATCGACCGGGGGATAATTTGTTTACTCAGAGTGTGGTGGCGCTGGATGCTGCGACAGGCGAGCGAGTCTGGCATTTCCAGATGATCCATCACGGCATCTGGGACTACGATACGCCGGCCGCGCCAAACTTGATTGATATTTACGTTGATGGAAGAGAAATCAAAGCGCTTGCTCAAGTCACCAAGCAGGGGTTTACGTACGTATTCGATCGGGCTACTGGCGTACCTGTGTGGCCAATCGTTGAACGAGCGGTTCCTCAGGGTTTAATTTCGGGTGAGAGAACATCACCAACTCAACCCTTTCCGACTAAACCTCCACCCTTTGTCAGGCAAGGGTTAACAGAAGATGACGTGATCGATTTCACCCCGGAGCTACGAGCTGAAGCTCTGGAAATCCTGGAAAATTACACCTACGGACCACTATACACGCCACCAAGTTTGCCCGACGACGATGGTCACCTCGGTACAATACTTGTCCCCAGTGCCGGCGGTGGCGCCAATTGGGAAGGTGCTGGAGTTGATCCTGAAAACAATATTCTGTTTGTTCCAGGTAGTAATTCCAGATCGCCCACTTCACCTTTCATGGGAACGCTGCCGGAGGATGAATCAAACTTCCGATTCTATCGCTTGCAAAATCGAGGGGTTCTGGGACCGCGAGGCTTACCTATATTAAAGCCGCCTTATTCCACAATTACCGCATACGACATGAATCGCGGAGAGATTTTGTGGCAGTTTGCCAATGGCGATGGGATGGCTGGAGTTGAGAACCATCCAGCGGTGGCAGGGATCGATTTGCCACCACTCGGCGGTGGGGGACGGTTTGCAGTACTGGTGACATCCACGCTCTTGGTGCATGCCCAAAACACCAGTGACGGACCTGTATTGATCGCGCGAAATAAATTGACCGGAGAGGAGCTTGCGGCAATTGATCTTCCCGGCATTCCCAATGCCGCGCCTATGAGTTATGCAGTAGATGGCCGGCAGTACATAGCGGTCGCCATCAGCAGCGCGCCGACACCTGAGCTTGTTGTCTATGCATTAGTTGAAATCTAGCGCCGGGCGGTGTGCCACCACAACTATTCATCCTATACATTGTTGAAAGTCTAAATTCAATTGTATAAATTAACGAGTCATCGCCCTCGTTTCCAGAGGAGATCACGCGAATGAGCGACCGGTTTGGAAAATGGGCCACAATGCTGACCTTCATCGCAGTCGCCTTGTTGCTCGGGGTGTCATCTGCCAATGCTCAGTCGACCGACTACCGAGCGCCGCGGACCGCCGCCGGATATCCCGATCTGAACGGCATCTGGCAGACCATTAATTCTGCGAACTGGAACATCGAGCCCCATGCGGCGGGTCCCGGTTTGGTCCGGGAACTCGGCGCCATTGCCGCGGTACCCCCGGGTCATGGCGTCGTCGACGGCGGCACGATTCCGTACCGGCCGGAAGCACTGCTGCAACGGGACGAGAACTTCGCCAACCGCCTGGAACTGGATCCTGAAATCAAGTGCTATCTACCCGGCGTACCGCGCGCCACCTATATGCCCTTTCCATTTCAGATCATCCAGAGCGAGCAGCACATCATGATTGTGCATGAGTATGCGGGTGCAGTCCGAACCATCTACATGGACAATCACACACCACCGCCTGCCCCTACCTGGATGGGTTGGTCGCACGGGAGTTGGGACGGTGATTCCCTGGTCATCGATACCCGGGGCTTTAATGGTATGACCTGGTTCGATCGGGCCGGAAACTTTCATAGCGATGCCCTGCATGTGATCGAACGCTTCACGCCGCGCAGTGCAGACACCATGATGTATGAAGTCACGATCGATGATCCGAACGTGTTCACTCGACCCTGGACCATGAGCATGCCCCTTTATCGGCGCGTCGAAACGAACGCAGGAATTTTGGAATTCAAATGCGTGGAGTTTGTAGAGGATCTGATCTACGGTCACCTCCGCAAGCAGCCGGATAACGGGACGCAGTGAACCAGAGCACAGGAGATATCAGATGAATCATCGATTTCTGAATTCAGGCTGCATTGCCGCCGCCGTGATTGCAGTTTCGTTGCCAATTGCGATCCCGATTGCGGCGCAGGCGCCGGACCCGGTTGCTGGCTACACTCTGCCGCGCACAGCGGACGGACAACCGGATTTCGAGGGATTTTGGACGAATGCGACCTATACGCCGTTGCAGCGACCTGATGGCGTGGCCGGCGAGTTCTATACGGCGGAAGAAGTCGCGACCATGCAAGCGCGCGCAGCGGAGCGTGAAAGCGCACAGACCGTTCCGGGTACGACGGCAGACGTGCACTATGACTACAATCAATTCGGACTCACCCGGAGTAATGCCACGCTTGCGACTGGCCTGCGAACTTCACTCATCTTCGACCCCCCGGATGGAAGAATCCCTCCCATGACAGCCGAAGGCCAACGCATCGTAGCGCAACGTGAAGAGGAAGGCCGATTGGGAGGTGGTCGCTGGGACTCAGCCGAGAACAATGAACTGGACGACCGCTGCATCGTCATGGGGGGATCCGGCCCTCCGATGATGGACGCGGGCTATAACAGTAACTACCAGATCGTGCAGAATCAGGATTACATCATGATCCTGGTTGAAATGATTCATGATGTCCGCATCATTCCGCTGGACGGTCGCGAGCAAGCTGATGGCAAGATTCGTCAGTGGATGGGAACTTCACGCGGTCATTGGGAGGGCGATACCCTGGTGGTTGAAACCGCGAACTTCAACGACAAGAAGCCCTTCCCTTTTCAGCCCGACGCGATAATAAGGCCGACTTACTTCGGATCCACAGGGAACATGCGTCTGACCGAACGGTTTACCCGTATCGACGATGAAACGATTGTTTATCAATTCACTATTGATGATGAAACAATGTGGACCCGCCCCTGGTCCGCTGAACTTCCGATGAAAAAGACTATTGGTCCGATCTTCGAACACGCCTGCCATGAAGGCAATTACGGTATGTATAACACCCTGGCTGGAGCGCGCCTCGAAGAGCAACTGGCAGCGGAAGAAGCGGCGGCGCAAGAATCAAATTGAGGAGGTCTTACCGATGCAAACCCGAATGACAGTAACCATCGCAGGCATTGCGTTAGCGCTGTGGGGTGTTTCCGCTTGGGCCCATCACGCTTTTTCAGCAGAATTTGACATCAATAGGCCATTAACTCTCGAAGGTACACTTGCCCGTTGGGAAATGATCAATCCACACTCGTGGTTCCACATTGACGTCGAAGGTCCTGATGGCGAGGTCGTCCGATGGCAGTTCGAGGGTGGCAGCCCGAATCAGCTGATACGTAATGGCGTGACGATAAACACGGTGCCGATAGGAACCGTGCTAATCATCGAGGGCTATCAATCCAGAGACAGGACAGCCAAAGCGGTAGGCAGGAATTTTATACTTTCCGATGGAAGTCGGTTGTTTCTCGGCGGTTCGGCAGCGAACGCCGGAGCCAACAGGCAATAAAAAACGACGATCAGGGCAGTACGCCACGAACTGCCGTGCCCTTTATACTAATTCTCTTTTGTATCAACGGTACCGATGGCTGACCTGGGAGTGCCATCGCCGTTTAAACCCATGGATTCGTATCGTCTCGATCCCGCCAGAATACCTACCAGGCCGTAATTGCCCTCATGACAAGCATATTCATACAGCGGATCGGCGATTCGACGCATCGGGAGTTTTGCAGACCAGGTCTGATCCCAGGACAGTGGATCCTCAACGGTAAAATCGTATTCCAGGGTATCCGCATCGATTCTGGTGTAGTGTTCGGTTACCTGGGCCTGATCAGACATGCCTCTGTAATTATAGTCGTGATAGTAATTCCGGGTATGGACGACCAGGGTGTCACCTTCCCAATAGGCGATGGAATCCCCCTCCCACTTCAGCTGTTTGGTGTGGTGCTCGCTATCCAGTCTGATTATCCGTGCCGTGTGGACCATTTCGTTCACGATTACGATGTGGTCCCTGGTTTGAATGAGTTGCATGTTGTTATTGTATTCGGCGGAAATCATCGGCGGTCCGGCATTAAATCCCACCAGACAACGGTCATCTGTTGAGAGACCTTCTGGGCCGGCATTCTCGAAAATCATCTGAGCGAATTCTGCTCTGCGCTCCTGGCCAACGGCATTGAGCGGCGGAATTCTGCCATTGGGCGGATCGTAGATCAGAGAAGTACGGCGATCAGCGATGGTTTGATCGCCTCGCTCATACCAGAAGTTGTTGTAGGAGATTACCCCCGGTGGATAACCGGCGCCGCCCACCGAGTCGATAATCAGGTCGCGGTTCTGGCGACGATTTTCATACTCTTCCCACTCCTTCGCTTGTTCAGGAGTGAGTACCTCCAGGTCTTCTAATTCAGCGGGTCGATTCAAGGGCGTGATTGTTCGGAACGTGTAAGTACCCTGCAAATCAGGCTGGCCATACTCAGTACGAGGTAACTCATCGGACTGGGCAAGTAACAGGGGAGCAAGCAATACACTGACTGCTGCTACTAGTAGTTTGCTGAGAGCTCCGCGGTTCATTTGAACCTCCAAGGCTTATTGAATTTCTTATACAGGGTTATTTAGGGTATTGACAAGTTAGCTATCTAAATCGGGAGCATAAGTTGTGAATTTGTTGCTGCATTGGTTAACTTAGCTGGGTTTTAGTGAGATTCCGAAATAAGAGGAGTGGCACAATGGCATTTAGGTTGATCCTTACTTTCTTGCTGATATCACTGTATTCGTCCGCCTACGCTCAGGATTTTGAACCACCTTTGACGGAATGGGACGTGCCGGATTTCCAGGCGGTGTGGAAGCATTCGTCCATAATCCCTTTGGAGCGACCACCAGAATTAGAAGATCGCCGTGCCTATACAGAAGCCGAAGCGGCTGCGCTGGAGCGGGCGGAGCAGGCACTATTCGAGGAAGATGCACAGCCTTTGAATCCCAATCGTGGAGCACCTCAGGTTGATCGCTATTTGCCTCCAAGGTTGCCTTGGATTGTTGAGTTCCTTGCCGAGCGAGAACGCGATCGTAATCCTGCTGCAGAACACCATCAAAAATGGATGGGAGATTCTATTGGTCGTTGGGAGGGGGATACTCTTGTAGTAGAAACCAAGTACTTTAATCCCTGGCATCGATTTCAAGGGTTTCCAGTCGAACAACTAAGGGAATTATGGGATGGTAAATATTTTGCGTGGGGCACGAGCTCAGGAAAATCTGCCGGCTAGCGAACGCTAGGCTGGGCGAGGTGTAATCATGTCAATCCGTGACCTGAAGGCGAGTCCATCTGTGTGGATCGGCGTGCTGGGCATCATTGTGTTACTCACTCCGGGAGCGGAACTCCTGGCACAGTCGGGCTCCAACCCGTACCGCCTGGTGGACAACTGGGCGCAGATGCCGGACGGAAGGCTGATGGGAGCTGTGGGCAAGGTCACGATGGACCCGGACGGAGAGCACCTGTGGGCGGTGATACGCTGTGACGCCCTCGGGTTCGATGAGACACCGAGCCGGTTCGGCAACGAGTGCGTGGATTCCGATCTGGATCCGGTGATCAAGTTCGACCTCGACGGGAAGGTCGTGGAGAGTTTCGGCGGCGGGTTGTTCATTTGGCCACACGGCATTGATGTCGACCCTGACGGCAACGTTTGGGTCACCGACGCCGTGGCCTCGCGGAACATCCCGGACGGCGACCGTCGGGGGCACCTGGTCTACAAGTTCAGTCCCACGGGTGAGGTGCTGCTGCGTCTCGGCACACCGGGCGTGGCCGGCAGCAGTCGGAACAGCTTCAACTCCCCATCCGACATCGTCGCGGCGCCCAACGGCAACGTCTTCATCGCGGACGGCCACAACGCCATCGGAAACAACCGCGTCATGAAGTTCACGAGCGACGGTCAGTTCATTATGTCGTGGGGCCATTGGGGATACGCGCCCGGGGAATTCCGTGCTTTGCACGGCATCGGCATGGACTCCAGGGGACGGATCTTCGTCGCGGACCGGGACAACAACCGAGTCCAGATCTTCGATCAGGAAGGAGCGCACCTGGCCATTTGGACGCAGTTTGGCCGGCCGAGCGGCATCGCGTTCGACGCGAACGGGCAGATCTTTGTCACCGACTCGGAGTCGGGCACGGTCAGAAATCCAGGCTGGGAAATGGGGATTCGAATCGGAGATGCCGAGACGGGCTGGGTGACGGACTTCATCAACTACCCGTGGGGAGATCCGAGATTGACACCGCCATCTCAGGGCTGGAACGGGGCAGAGTTCGTCGCAGTGGATCGCGACGGGAACATATACGGAGGAGAGCCCGTGACGCGGAACCTCCAGAAGTACATACGGGTCAGGTAGGTAGGAGGGAGCGCAGTGAACCAGAGCACAGGAGATATCAGATGAATCATCGATTTCTGAATTCAGGCTGCATTGCCGCCGCCGTGATTGCAGTATCGTTGCCAACCGCGATCCCGATTGCGGCGCAGGCGCCGGACCCGGTTGCTGGCTACTCTCTGCCGCGCACAGCAGACGGGCAACCGGATTTCGAGGGATTCTGGACGAATGCGTCCTATACGCCGTTGCAACGACCCGTTGGCGTGGCCGGCGAGTTCCATACGGCGGAAGAAGTCGCGACCATACTAGCGCGCGCAGCGGAGCGTGAAACCGCACAGACCGTTCCGGGTACGACGGAAGATGTGCACTATGACAACAGTCAATTCGGACTCACCCGGAGTCAGTCCACGCATACGACTGGCCTGCGAACCTCACTCATCTTCGATCCCCCGGACGGAAGAATCCCTCCCATGACAGCCGAAGGCCAACGCATAGTCGCGCAGCGTGAAGAGGAAGCCCTATTGAAAGGGGGTCGCTTTGACGCAGCCGAAAACAATCAATTGGACGACCGTTGCATCGCCATGTCGGGATCCGGCCCACCGATGATAGACTCGGGCTATAACAGTTACTACCAGATTGTACAGAATCGGGATTACGTCATGATCCTGGTTGAGATGATCCATGATGTTCGCATCATTCCGCTGGACGGTCGCGAGCAAGCTGATGACAAGATTCGTCAGTGGATGGGAACTTCACGCGGTCATTGGGAGGGCGATACCCTGGTGGTCGAAACCGCAAACTTCAACGACAAGAAGCCCTTCCCCTGGATAGTTTTACCCCCGGACAACCCAGACCGGCCCGACATAATAAAGCCGACTTACTTCGGATCCACAGAAAACATGCGTGTGACCGAACGGTTTACCCGGATCGACGATGAAACGATTGTTTATCAATTCACTGTTGATGATGAAACAATGTGGACCCGCCCCTGGTCCGCCGAACTACCGATGAAAAAGACAATCGGTCCGATCTTTGAGCACGCCTGCCATGAAGGCAATTACGGCTTTTATAACACCATGGCTGGAGCGCGCCTCGAAGAGCAGCTGGCAGCGGAAGAAGCGGCAGCGAACGCCGCAGCCAACCGGCAATAAGAAGACCGATCGGGAGAAGCCCAGTCGGTCTTTTTGAATTGCAACGCGTTGAAGTTGGTAGAAAAGCTTAGTCAATCCCTACAACCGAACGCTGCTCATTCTCTTTGCGTTCTGCTACCAGCTTCTCAAAACCCTCATCATCAAGATGAGTTACCGCAATCCACGCATGAGTCATTTCGTCGCCAGTACGGCTACCGCCCAAAACGAATTGGTCAGGATCGGGGTTATTCGGATTATCCGAAGTATTGTCGTACCACTGCTTCAGGACCATAACTGCACCTGTAGGAAGTAAAGGTGCAACGTCCGGATCGTAGATATGACTATGGTGCCACGTAGCACTCCATCTGGATACCTGGCTGATTGGTTCGGTGCGACCGGTTTCCGGATAGAAAATCTCCAGAGACGCTGCATTCATACGCAGGTGACCGTGGGGTTGGAAACTGTCGATTCGCACGGGATGATCAAATGAATGGAAGCCTTGCGTCATCGCGTAACCATTCGGAGGTATTACCAGATCATCCTGTGGGCTGATTTGATATTGTTTCAGATCTTGCTTGTATTTAGCCTGCGCTTCATAGCCTTCAGGATGTAACCAGAGGCCAAGTTCAACGACATTGTCTCTGATCATCTGACCTTCTGCTGTGGCGCCTACACCACCAGGGAACATGTGAATGCTCCAGCGATACTGTGATCCGGCCGGGATCGTGCGGCAAACACCTTCAGGGACGATTTCACCCCATTTGCCCATGGCGTACTCGGTGAGTTGACCGTAGGTTACGAATTCACCATCTTCGGTGGGTGAGTAGATATCGGAATTGGCATGGTGCACCACGGCTTTGGCATCGCCGCGGGGTTTCACCTGCACGGCCTTGATGCAACGATCCGCCATTAATCCGCTGTCCACGAAATGCTTGCTCCACAGATCGTTTCCGTTAGCAGGTATATCCATTGACTGAGAAGCAATGACCATGTCTGGTTGGCCAAACTCGTCAGCGAAACTCCATGCGTCTGGATCGGGCAGTTCGGGCATTGCTACAATTGCGTCAGGATCACCCAGAGGTGAACCCTGGTTTACCCAAGCGACGATCGTGTCGATATCGTCCTGTTCCAGGCGCCAGTCACCTTCCAGATCCTGAATGCCAATTCCGTGATCGTATGCATAGGGAGGCATGGATCTGTCGGCTACTTTCATCTGGATCAGGGGAGCCCATGGGCGTACCTGGTCGTAATTGGTCAACTGCATTGGGCCGATACCGCCTTCACGGTGGCAAACCACGCAATTTTCATTGAGGATTCGGCCAACTTCACCGTTATAAGCAGGGCCTTCACCGCGGTTGGCTTGAGCCATTGCTTGACCTTGAAATCCGATCAATACAAGCACTGCTATGCTCAACCAGCCTTTTGCGATCTTCATGCTGCTCTCCTCGACACACCATTTATCCAACCGTATAAACTAACGTCTAGGCATGATGAATACAAGTATTTCACTAGTGAATTTGGTAAGTCGGTAATGTCGTCAAGAAGACACCGAATCAGGATAATCATGGAGTGACAGTGACTTTCTGGAAAATGTTTGTCCAACAACACTGGTTACCATCAAAGCTGTCCGGCGCCCGGAAATTGTCCGCCTTGGCATGAATGATATAGTTGCCGGGTTCAGCAAAACTGGCGTAGACACGCGCCAGACCCTCTGGGCCTGGCACTGAAACTTCATTTGGCCCAGGTTGAATGACCTGTGTTGGGCAGCCTTGGCACAGGGGATCGTCTCGTTTGTCAGGCGTGACAACGACTACAGTATCCGGGTGGCGTGTAAACGTCACTGCACCAGGGCCCTGATACTTGTTGAATTTAACTCCGATCGGCAAGGTTTCCCTGAATCGTGGGTCATTGGAATCGCGTACCGATGGATCTTTCACTCGTACTGTTAACAGGACTTCAGATCCGGCCTTCACAGAACCGGAATAATCACGAATGGAAGCCAACAGGCCTGGAGAAATGTCACTGCTTTCGCCGAAACCGGCAAACGGCTGTAGGGCGCCCTGTGGACGTGGGAGTATGAAGTCGAGTTCATAAGCGGACCGGCCAGCTCGACCAGGTACTCTAAGTACTTCCTGATTGCCAGTCCTTAAATTCCACCAAACGTCGATATCTATCTTGTCCGCCGGTACAGTGACTAGAAACACGCCAGTGCCGCGGCCAGGAGGGAAATGCGTGGGTTGCATACCGCTGTATTCGGCGGGATCCATGAAGTTGGCCTCTCCCAGTGGAATTTCGACAGCTTCCTTGTTTTTATTCAGGTAGCCGAAAGAAAAACTTCTGGAGCCATCGGGGTTTGCGATCCAGCCTTCCATTACAGGAATGATTGGCAAACCTTCCGGAGGCGCTAGATTGAGGAAACGGGGTTGCTGTGCCTGGATTGAAACGCTGACTAATGCGAGCAGTACAAAGCTGAGCATGCTGAGTGGTTTACCCAATTGTTGCATTATTGTGCTCTCCAAATTGCAGTTTCGATGGAACCTTTTACCGTTAATGAGATTGTTTCACTAGTGGGCCTGTAGCAATCTTCTTGCGTATTCAATTGTATAAAATAACGCTTTTGCATCGTAAATACAAGTATTTAATAGGGAGCGGAAAGATTGAATAATTACCTCTCCGCTCCTTTTTCTTTGATCATTTTTAGGATTAACGGATCTTCCAGCCTTCTGCCCGGGCAGCCAGACCCATTTACCGCAGCAACTCTGAATCGATTCACGCATGGGGCAGTAGCCAAGAAAACAGCGAAACAGTGACGACATGTCCCGGACTTGTCTGCAGGTATTGGCTAGAAATAGCATATGCTAAATGCTACTAACCAATTGAAACTTCCACTCCAAGCGCATTGCAATTTGTACTGCGCTTGGAGAACACTAGTCGATTACTGTCGATATTAATGCAATTGGTATTGCTAATGAGACAAATCCTGGCCTCCTGGCAGTTGCCTCCCTGGAAAATAAGGTAGGAAATTGAGTATGGCTCTGCAATCAATCGCTGCCGCAGTGTTAATTATTCTCTCGCTCTCCAGTGCCAAAGCTGACGAATATCGTCCAGCTTTTCTAGAGCTAAAACAAGTATCGAGCGAAGATTTCAGTGTGCTGTGGAAGGTGCCTGCCATGGGAGGTCTTCGTCTAGATCTTCACGCACGCTTCGATGCAAATATTGAATTAACGACTCCAGTCCGTGGGTCTATGGTCGGTGGCGCCTATATCGAGCGTTACAATATCAGGCGTGACGGTGGCCTGGCGGGTGGAGAGGTAGTAATCGAAGGGCTCACTGGGCTGACCACCGATGTGCTGGTGCGCATTGAACGCCTTGATGGCAGTACCGAGGTCGCCCGGCTTGCTGCGGCCAACCCATCCTTTGAGGTTCAGGGATCATTGACTCGAATGGAAGTGGCCAGCACGTACACCCTGTTTGGCATTGAACACATCCTGGAAGGCATAGACCATCTGCTGTTTGTCTCCTGCCTGATCTTAATTGCCGGCACCGGACGACGCATTCTCATCACCATTTCAGGCTTCACCATAGCCCACTCCATAACACTGACCCTGGCGGCACTGAATCTGGTGCGTTTGCCAATTCCTCCGATCGAAGCCGTTATCGCGTTGTCCATTGTTTTTCTGGCCAGGGAAATCGCTATGGAGCGCCGCGACACGCTAACCTGGCGCTACCCCATTACGGTCTCTGCTTCATTCGGTTTGTTACATGGGTTTGGATTTGCCTCGGCGCTCGGTGAAATTGGCCTGCCGCAAACAGAAATTCCTGCTGCGTTGCTGGCCTTTAATCTGGGTGTCGAGATCGGTCAGCTTTTATTCGTCTGTTTGATACTGATTTGTGTATGGATCGTTTCCAAGTTGGCTTCGCTAATACGCAATACAAGAATTTCAGTCATTGGGACAGATGGCAACACGCGCCCGTTGGATTGGTTGCAAACACTTGAGAAGCCCATGGCCTACGCTGTTGGCAGTGTGACTATCATCTGGACTATTGAGCGAACACTGTTGTTTGCGAGCTAGTTTTGTAAGAAATGCAACCTGATTTATCTAACACAAGCGGAGAAACCTCGATGCGCCACTGCTAGTAGACAAAGATAAGAAATCTTAGAGGAGGAGCAAGATGAGAGCGCCATTTGTTGTATGGCTGTTAGCGTGTTTTTGGGCACTACCCGTTGCCGGGCAGGACAGGAGTCTGTACTTCGGGGATACCCATCTCCATACGTCCTATTCTTCTGATGCATACCGTTGGGGAAACACAACCGCCGATCCCGAGACGGCCTATAGTTTCGCCAGGGGCTTTCCCGTGGCGATCCAGGAGCGAGCCCTCTCGTCACCGATCTGGTACACGCCTTGACTAAGCCGGGTCGCAAGCCTGCCCGGGTACCGTCGTGGCTGCGAGATCCCCTCATCCATTTTCTGGTGATCGGGGGAATGCTGTTCGCTGCATACGGATTGCTGGGCCCCGACGGGAACGATCCCAATCGCATCACGGTCAGTCGGGACGCGCTGATTAACTTCGCCCAATATCGGGTCAATACTTTCCAGTTTGATCTCCTCGACCAGGGGCTGGACGAGCTGACTTCGGCTGAGCGAAAGGCCCTCGTGGACGAGTACGTTCGCGAGGAGGCGCTCTACCGCGAGGCAATCGCCCTGGGGCTGGATCAGGGGGACTATGTCATTCGGCAGCGCCTTATCCAGAGACTCGAATTCATGCTCGAAGACAACACCGAGACGGCGGATGTCGGGCAGGACGAATTGATGGAGTTCTACAGAGAGTTCAGCGACGACTATATAGAGCCTGATGTCTACTCGTTTACTCATGTATTCTTCAATGCGGAGCTAAGGGGCGATGCGGGAGCGCGTGAGTCAGCTACGCAAACGCTTGCAGAGCTCAACGAACAGAAGATTCCATTTAGTGGGTCATTCGGGCTTGGCGACCGCCCTCTGTACTTCCAGAACTATATTGAGCGCACCCGGGATTTCGTCGAAGCCAATCTCGGGCAGGACCTGATCTCCATGCTGGACCACGTCGAGCCATCAGCGTCAACGTGGTATGGCCCGATACAATCCCCCTACGGTTGGCATCTCGTGCTCCTCATCTTGCGGGAGTCAGCTCGGCTACCCGAGCTGGATGAGATCGAAGACCGGGTGCGAGAGGACTATGGGAGGATGCGAAAACAACAAACGCAGCGGCTGCAGATCGACCAGGTCATAGACAGCTACGAGGTGAGTCTGGAGGGGCTCGACCCGGAGAACTTCTATGGCCCCTTAGACTAGTCACAAATTATGAAATTTCAATTTTAGTAAGCTGTGACCTATTGCCGATATCACCACGGGCAAATGTATTGAAAGAGATAGTCGTTCTATCTTTGTCTGATGTGTTTTTCTCGACATCATGCTCTACAAGTGAAGGGAATAATATGAGTTTCCCTTGGATTGGTTCAAACCACTTGCATTCGGAATTTAAGTCGTTGATCTCTTCATGTTGGAAAGCCAGGGGAACCAGGTCATGAGTACGGTGAAACCTCAGCGGGGGTAAACCGTCTCCTTCTTTTCCAGTAACGAATATAACTCCGCTGATAATACTATTCGGGTGCTTGTGCTTTGGGTGGAATTGATTGGTTCTGGCAGTGTTGGCCCATGATTGGGTGATATAGATTTCGCTTTGGCTTTTTATTTGCAAGATCTTTTCTTTGTAAAAATCAATTTGTGAATCGATGAACTTCCTAAGGTTTTCAAGTTCTGCGCCATCCAGAATTCTGTCGTTTTGGGACATGAGGTTTCCCACATTATTAAACATTGCCAATTCAGAAATAGTTTTTTCTTCAGTGCTGGTAAACTTGTAAATATCAGAGCAAACCATGACTGGGAATGAAAAGAGAGGAAAAACGGAATTCATTTTGTACCTGCTATTTTGACACTTCTTACTGGGTTAATACTTCCGCTCAAGCTCGTAGCATGCGGAGGATACTATTCAGATCACGAAAATACTGATTATCATTTGCGCCCAGACACCACCATAACCGGTGGCGGAACCGATGGCGACATGTCCCGGACTTGTCCTGCAGATATTGGCTAGAAATAGTATACGCTCAATGCCGTCAATTGAGACTTCCACGAATCTAAAAAAAAAAATAGATCAGGAGAAATCACATGCTGTCTAAAACCGCACGTAAACGCAATCCGCTTTACACAGCGATATCCATCATGACGCTTCTGCCTCTCTCGGGAATGACGCTTGCTCAGGAAGACCCTCAAATTGAAGAGGTAATCGTCACGGGCTCCTTCATTCGCCGCAGTGAAGGTTTCACCCAGGCTTCCTCCGTGGTCCAGTTCACCGCCGAGGATCTGGAAGCCGAGGGCACTCTGAACCTGGGCGAAGTGGTGCATCAAATGTCCTTCGTCAATGGCGCCGCTTCGGCCATTGCCACTATGCCTGCCCAGGGCGCCAGCTCCCGCAGCACCAGTATCGACCTTCGGGGCCTCGGCGCCAGATCCACCCTGACCCTGCTGGACGGCAAGCGCCTCGTGAATCAAAACGTCAACGCCCTGATCCCCACCATCGCCTTGCAGCGCATCGACATCGTCGCCGACGGGGCCGCCGCCCTTTATGGTAGCGAGGCCGTGGCCGGGGTGGTGAATTTTGTGCCCTACAGTTCCTATGATGGCCTGAGGGTGGAGACCTTCGCCGAGGGCGACAGCCGCGGCGACTGGGATCAACACTCCGCGCAGGTCCTGTGGGGCGGCGATGTCGGCGATCTGGACGTAGTCGTGGCTGGCCAGTTTCGCCAGCAGAGTCGCCTGGCACGGGACGAGCGCGCCTTGCTGGCCAACTCCGGCCAGAATCTCTCCTCCAATGCCCCGGGTAACTGGCGGGTGCCGGTGCGTGATGAGAACGGGCAATACACCGGGCAGAATCGAAACCAGCCCTCACCCAACTGCGCCCCTGCCGCCGAGCGCACCATCTACAGCCCCGGCCAGGTCAACGCCCCCTTCGGCATGCGGGACGGCAACAACTGCTGGTTCGACTTCGGTGACAACCGCAGTTATTTCGAGCCGGAATTGCACAACAAGCTGTTCGGCAACGCCACCTGGGAGGTCAACGATGATCTGACCCTCTCCCTCCAGGGCTTTCGCGCCAGGCTGTGGGAGCGTTCCTATACCTCCACCTCCAACCCGAGCAACCCCCGTATCGGCGAGCTGCCGGCAGTGCGCGGCGAGATTCCCGGCAACCCTTACTGGGCTGTGAATTCCGCCGGTCAACAGCTGTATGGAGTGGACCTCAACCAAGATGGCATTCCTGATCGTGGTACCGCCGACCTGAACAACGACGGCTGGAATGACTACATCGTCTCCGGCATCGCCGACAACGGCGTGCCGCTGAGGGAAGACGTGCTCGCCCGCAGATTGCGGCCCGTCAATAAGACCCACACTGCCTCCACCGGTCACTCGCCAGACAAGGACAACACAGCGGACAGAGTCGATACCCTCTCCCGCTGGAACCTTCAGGCTGACTTTAATGTGCCCTTTGTCGAGGGCTGGAGAGGCATGGCTGCATGGACTCAAAACGTCCGGAATTATGCGTGGGTGGAGAACCGAAACTTAGACATCAGCGCCATGATCCAGGGCCTGAACTGTGACGTGGCCAATGACCGGGACGCCTGTTACAGCCCCTTCCTCATAGTGAATGAGGCGGACAACAACTCCGTCCACGTGATGGACGCCGTCGCCGCGCACAGCAACAAATCAACCGTGGACGAGTTGGACACCCTTGATCTGGTGTTCACTGGAGAGATCCCCCTTGGTGGTTGGGAATTGCCGGGCGGCCCAATCGGGGCGGCCTTCGGCTACCAGTTCCGGGATGACTCCTACACTAACAATCCCGCGGAGGAGGAAACGGCGGGCGTGGCCTGGATCGGCAGCTCCGTGCGGGAGCATGTCACCACCGGTAACCGGACCGTGGATTCCTTCTTCGCCGAGTTGGCCATTCCAATTCTGTCTAACCTGGAAGCATCCGCAGCGATACGCCGCGAGGAGTTCAGTACTGGACAGGTGTCCACCGACCCGAAATTCGGCATCACCTATGCGCCCACCGACTGGCTGACCCTGCGGGCCACCAACGGTGATGCCTTTATCGCCCCGACCCTGGAGCAACTGCTGAACCCGGTTACCTGTGGACTAACCCAGGTCACCGACCGCTTCTCGGCCTTCTCGGGTTTTGTCTCAGGCTGCAGGGGCGGCAACCCGAACCTGGAGAACGAGCGTTCCGAGTCCAGCCAGTTCGGGGTCGACGTGGTCTTTGGCGACTTCGATTTCTCCGTCACCTGGAATAACACGGAGTTCGAGAACCGCATCGTCGGCACCAACGGAGCGCAGCTCATGGCTCTGGACTTCTTCAACTTCCAGCAGGCCACCGGCTTTGCCGGCGATGGCTCAGAGGGCAACAAGCCTACCCACCAGCAACTGGTTAGCTGGGTCAGCAACCCGGCATCCAACAAGGACATCATCCGCGACCCGGAGGATCTCGGCACCATCCTGCAGATAAACGGCCTGGGCACCACCAATGCCGAGCGAGTAGATGTGACCGCCTATGACATCCAGGGAAATTACAGCCTCGGCCTGGGTAATATTGGCGACGTCCGCATCGGCCTGCAGGCCACCTACATCGATGAGTTCTTGGTGCAGGAAGACTCGACGCAGCCGGAGTTCAATGCCGTCGGCCAGCAAAACCAACCCACCGGCACGGCACCCGCCTTACCACGCTGGAAGGCCAACCTGCGGGCGGGTTGGACTCTTGACAACCACTCGGTGGTCGCCACGGCCCACTATTTGCATGCTATAGATTATGACGGCGGGCTGTTCACCTTCCTGGACCGCTTCGGTGGCACTTTCCGTCCGGCGGGCATCCGTGACACCGGCATCTATGCCTGGACCGACATGGATTTGGCCTACACCTACCGCGGGCTTAGTGCTTTTGGTGGTGAATTCGCTTTCACCCTGGGCTCGCGTAATTTATTTGACCGCGAGGCCCAGCGCACACCGATGCCCTCCGGCATTCTGGCTGAGCTGCATGACCCTCGTGGCCGGATCATTTACGGCCGCATGGTGGTTGATTTCTAATCTCGCACGGTCAATTGGCGACTCAGAGAAGGCTCTCTCGGAGGTTGTATGCAAATCCAATTAACAGGCTCTGAAAGCTGAGGTCATAATGCCCCGGATATCCGGGGCATTATCGTTTCTGCCAGGCAATAACCTTGCCCACTATGAAGGGGGAAGCCCCACATTAATCAGGAAGAGGTTTACGATGAAAAGATCACTAAAGCTATGCCCATTGTTGTTATTACTAAGCGCTTGTTTTGACAACACGCCGTCTGATCCTGTAACGACTGCCCAATCAGCAGAAACAGTTACATCAGTATCGAGCACATCCGATGCGAGCGACTCTGATTACAACCAGGATCGAAATGCCTACTTCGGCGATCTGCACGTGCACACCATGTACTCCTATGATGCATTCTTATTTGGCAAGACGGCCTCGCCTGATGATGCTTACGAATTTGCCAAGGGCGGCACCATAAATCACCCAACAGGTTTGCAGGTGAAGCTGGATGTGCCGTTGGATTTTTATGCTGTTACCGATCACGCGTACTACCTGGGAGTGCCCAGAGAAATGGCGAGGGAAGGTTCTGAACTTTCCAGGCACGAGTTAGCACAAGACATGAATTTCCGCACATTCCGGAATTTTTCCCTTTCCGACCGACGCATGGAAATCGCGGATATGAGCGTGGTTGAGAACGCTTGGGAAGACATCGTTGCGGCTGCCAATCGGCATAACGATCCGGGCAATTTCACCGCATTTGTCGCGTATGAGTACACTTCTTCGGGAGTAGAGTCTGAAAATTTACACCGAAATGTCATTTTCCGTGGAAGCGAAGCACCTGACATTCCTTTTTCGAAACTGGATTCTGTTAATCCCGAAGACCTTTGGCAGTGGATGGATGACAATCGCGCAGCCGGGCTTGAAAGCCTTGCTATTCCGCATAATTCAAATGGCTCTGATGGCTGGATGTTCCAGCTAACCGACTATTCAGGCATACCGCTGGACAGCGCTTACGCGAATCAGCGCATGCGCAATGAACCTTTGGTTGAAATCTCCCAGTTAAAAGGCACGTCGGATACACATCCAGCATTATCACCCAACGATGAGTGGGCCGACTTTGAGATTCGGTCTAATCGAGTGGGTACCTCCCTGCCCAGTCAAGCACCAGGCAGTTACGTTAGAGAAGCGCTCCTCAATGGCATAAGGTTACAGGCCAATCAGCAATTCAATCCCTTTAAACTCGGCATTATCAGTTCCAGTGATACCCATCGCGACAGTGCTGAAATGCGCAGCCCCTTGGTTAATGATACATCCGGAACTGTTGGTGAATTTTCTGAAATCCCGTACTACAACAAGGGCAGTGTCGCCGGGCTCGCTGGTGTGTGGGCAGAGGAGAACACGCGGGATTCCATCTACGATTCGTTTCGTCGAAAAGAAACATTTGGCACCACCGGGACACGCATGAAAGTTCGGTTTTTTGCCGGCTATGATTTACCGTCGATCGATGACAGGGACTTAGTAAGGAAGGCCTATGCGAACGGAGTCCCTATGGGTGGCGACCTCTTCAGCAACGCCGATCAAGAACCCGGCTTTCTGGTCTGGGTAGCAAAAGATGCGAACAGCGCCCCGCTGCAGAGAGTGCAAATCATAAAGGGCTGGGTAGAAGACGGCGTAGCCATGGAAGCAGTGTACGATGTCGCTTGTTCTGACGGTGGAGTAGTTGACGCAACGAGCAATCGTTGTCCGGACAACGGTGCGCGGGTAAACCTTACCGATTGCAGCATTAGTAGTGGTGTCGGAGCGGCTGAACTCAAGGTGCTCTGGCGTGACCCAAACTTCGATGCCAGTCAGCATGCGTTCTATTACGTGAGGGCGCTCGAGAACCCAAGCTGCCGCTGGACAACCTGGAATGCGGTCCGATTGGGCGAAGAACCCCCTACAGTGGGGTCACCATCTGGAGTTCCGTATGACATATCGGCAACAATTCAGGAACGCGTGTGGTCTTCCCCCATCTGGATTACACCACCTGAGTAAATCGATTCCAAGAAGTAGCATTCTGGATAACTCCACGTCAGTGGTCCGGGAAACAGTAAAGTAGCTATGGGATCTTTTTTTAAACAGCCGCTGCTTTGGTTTTTTGCCATCGGTACTGTGCTCTTCGTCGCAGATTCCCTGTTCTCAGTAGATCGCAACGAAATTTACGTCTCCGTCGCTTTGCAGGAACGGCTTGGACTCCTCTGGCAAACGCAAACCGGACTAACAGCGTCAACAGAAGAGTTGGAATCACTGGTTAATAACTGGATACAAGAGGAGGTTTTGTATCAGGAGGCTCTGAGACTTGGCCTCGATCAGCAAGACTCCATTATTCGCAGACGGCTGGTGCAAAAACTGAATTTTATTGCAGAATCTGACCCACAGCCGGAACCTGAAACAGCAACTTTGGAAAACTTTTACCAAAGCCGGCTTGAAAATTATACCTTGCCAGTTCGATATTCATTTCGTCAGCTTTACTTCAAGCGACGAGCAGATGCACAGGCTTCACTCGACCAGATTGCTGCGGGACAGCCTGCTACCGAATTCGGCGAAACCAGTATGCTCAGTTCCAATTATGCCTATCGAAGTGCATTGGATCTAAATGCAACGTTGGGCTCAGGCTTCGCAGAACAATTCCAAGGGATTGAAACAGGTAGCTGGCAGGGGCCAATTGAAAGTGGATTTGGCTCTCACCTGGTTTTTCTGACAAACATTCATCCTCGGCAGGTAACTCCTTTTTCAGCAATTAGAGAGCAGGTGGCCTCGGACTACGGGCAGTATCAACAAGAGAATGCTCGACAACTTTATCTCGACAATCTATTAAATGAATACGACATCGTGGTGGAAGCCAGATGAGATTCTTGATTGGCATTTTATTCTGTTTCTTTGTGGCCACGGTCAGTGCCCATGAGATCAGGCCCGCATATTTAAAAATCACGGAATTATCCGGTAACGCTGGCGCCAGCTTATTCGAGGCGTCGTTTCGGCAACCTCAAGTAAATGGTCGTTTTCTTGGTCTTGAGCTAGCAACCAACTGCGTTGCCGAAAATACCGGAGCAAGCATATCGGAAGGCGCGCTCATCGAAGTGGCGGCGTTGGACTGCGGAGGAGAGGGGCTGTCGCGCATCGAGATTGTCGGGCTCGACCGAACCATGATCGATACATTGGTGAGTATCTCGTGGCAAGATGGCTCCATCACAAACCGACTCATAACTGCCCAGGCAGGAAGTCTCGATTTAGGCAGTGAGCGCCCCGCCTTGCCTATTTACCTGTCCGTAGGACTCAGTCATTTACTGCTTGGTTTCGATCATATCCTGTTTGTCTTAATGCTGATGTATCTGGTCAGAAAACCTATGGCGATTGTCCTGGTGGTCAGCAGTTTTACTGTGGCCCACTCGATTACTCTGGCACTGTCTGCCTTAGATCTTGTAAGCCTGTCGCAGACGCCGGTGGAGGCGGTTATCGCCGGCAGTATCGTTCTGCTGGCCTATGAAATCCTGAAGAACAGGGAGACACTCAGCAACAGATTTCCGGTGTTGATCGCCTTCGCCTTCGGCTTGATACATGGTCTGGGGTTTGCCGGGGCGTTACGAGAAATCGGCTTGCCTGAACAAAATCAGTTCTGGGCCCTGGCTCTTTTCAATATCGGTATCGAACTTGGGCAGTTGATGATCGTCGTGGTGGTACTGATTGCGCTCAGCCTAACAAGATCAAGAGTCGGTCGCTTCATGCGCGAAGCGCCGGTATACCTGACAGGTGGCATTGCCAGCTTCTGGTTCATGCAGCGCACCTGGTTGATACTGGCGCCAGTGTTTAGCTAATCATGTGAAACGAATAGAGAAACAAATGGGAAACTAAACAGACATTTAGCGACATACCAATCTTGGAGATGCTATGACAAAACTACTGAACTATCTAACACCGTTAAGTATTGCTTTATTGCTGGCTACTCCTTGCGCGCAGGCTCAAAACTCCCAGGCGCGACCACAACCGGGAAACAACATGTCTTGCGCCGCTCCCACTGGTGAATCTGGTGGTTTAAGTTTTCCAGAAGATCAATCCTATCTTAACGCCGCAGTTCCGGGCAATGAAGCCTATGACTCTATCGATGGGATACGCATGAAGCAACTCGTTGAAGAGCAGACAGCAATCTCTCGACGCTACAGGGATGCAGGTAATCAATTCTGGGGCAGAATTATCGGTACTACGTCGGATCATGAAACAGCAGACTGGATGGCCAATCAACTTCGTGACGCTGGAGCAGAAAATGTAAGACTTGACCTTATAGAGTTGCCACCTCAATGGTTGCCAGAATCGTGGGAATTGTTTGCAATTCACAATGGGCAAGAACTTGCATTGGCATCAGCCTGGCCAACGTACGGCTCTGTTGGTACTGCACCTGGTGGCCTGGAACTTGAATTGATAGATGTTGGCTTGGGTATGGAAACAGACTTTCAAGGCAGGGATGTGAACGGCAAGGCGGTAATCGTCCACTCCATTCCTACATCAGGAGCGATTATAAATTCAGCAGCAAGGAGTGGGGCGATCCTGCGGGCAGATGAAAAGGGTGCAGCGGCCATACTCGTCGTACTGGAATTGCCTGGCAATCTGCAGATGTCCTTGTATGAAGCAAATACAATAGTGCCAACACTAGCAATTGGCTCCCAGGACGGTGCAGCTCTTCAGCAAATGCTTGCTAGCGGCGACCCGGTAAAACTCAATTTGAGAATGGAAGTAAAAGAGCATGAAGGATTATTCACATCCAGTGTGCGGGGTGAAGTGCCGGCTGCTTCAGCCGATGCTGAGAAGATTATAATTGTGGCTCATCGTGATGCTGTTTTTGAAGGAGGCAGTGATAACGCCTCCGGTGTCGCTACTGCCATTGAGCTAATTCGCTACTTTGCCCGCGTGCCCCTTGATCAAAGACTACGCTCTATAGAAATAATTGGAACGCCGGGCCATCACAATCTGGCAAGCACGGGACACAATTGGCTGAAAGAAAAACAAGAGCAACTATTGCAGAATGCTGTTCTGTTAGTTAATGCTGAACATAGCGCGCAAGCTCTGGTGGATCGATGGGGAAGTGAACTGTGTGCAACTAATTCTCTCGGACCGTTCTCCTGGCGCATTCATGGCTCGATCGAACTCCAGCGCCTCGTACTTCAGGCATTTGATGACTTTGGCATTCCGCGTTGGGCCGAGTCTGGCGGACCAAGTGGTGAGATCCGTAACATAAGCAACGCGGTTCCATCGATCGTGCTGATGCATGCCGGAGTGTTACTGCATTCGAATATCGAGACGGCCGGTGCTGTACCCGCTATTAGCCTCGCTGCGACTACCCGCGCTTATGCCCGAATAATCGATGAGGCAAATACGCTGGAGGCTTCGCGTCTTGCTCCTCTCGAGCAATAAATTAACAAATGGAGCCAACAAACCAGGTCGGATTAGCGGTCGACCAAGCGTCCGGAGCCGCCAAGTTCATAATAGACGACAGGAACAAAATCTTCCGGACCCCAACCAGGGTCATCGGTCCATTCGGCATCATAGGCAGCGGTAGGCCGCACCGCCATCACTTCATCCAATTTTTTTCCTTCGCGGATCATGCTGAGAACCTGGCCTTGAATGTCGAGAATCATGTCACGAAATTCCACTAATTCGTCCCGACCAACCACCTCGAGGCCATGACCCGGTATCACTTTAGTGTTTGGGCCGGCTATATCGATAGACTTATCCATTGCCGCGATTGTGCCTCTGAGGGTGCCGCCATTGTAGACATCGATAATGGGATAGCTTGTGGTGCGATACACATCGCCAAGATGAAGTACATCGGATTCGGGAAAGTAAACGAAGACATCCCCATCGGTATGTGCAGGAGGCGCCAGAAAAGCTCGAACCTCTTCGCCGTTAAGATGGAAGCTCATGGTGTCGTTGAAAGTTATAAGCGGTCTGGCTGCGGCAGGTGGTTGGGGACCGAATACGCCTCCGGCTCTGGGACCGCGAAATCTTTCCTTGAAAAAGTGTGAACGCGTGTTGTCATGAGCAAAGATTACCACGCCCATCTCCGCCAGATTCTCATTGCCGCCAGTATGATCGCGATGAATATGAGTGTTGACCAGAAATCGAATTTCCTCATCGTTCACCTGCCTTACGGCTGCTACCAATCTGTCCGTTAGTGGTGCGAACAGGGAATCCACCAGGAGTACACCCTCGGGACCAACTTGAACGCCGATGTTACCGCCGCCCCCCGGGCGCTGCACCATGTAAACATTGCCGGCGACGGGCGTTATGGAAAGTTCCACCCCGGCAAAATTCCCCTGGCCATAAGAGAGGCTGGTTGTAGCTGATAACGAGAGAGTTGTTACAGTGAATAGTAATATTTTGCGGAGCTTGTTCATCTATTTTACGGATCCTCCAGGCGTCGACCCGGGCACGCTGACCCGTTGATCGCAGTAACTCTCAGTAGATCAACTCCCAGTCTGGCGAAAGCATCCATGTCAGAACAGCGCACATGGGTGAAGCGCAGGTCGAGTTCATCGCTTTCTCCCAGACCTGAGTTAAGCAGCAGTGGCTGCACATTATATAGAGACCAGTTGCGCGCCAGGCTCAGCTCCCCAAGCTGGCTCAGTCCGGCGAGAGCGCTCACGTCTGTGATGTTATTGTTCTCAAGCCTTAAAACCTTCAACGCATGCAATCGCCTTAGCGGGCCAATATCTTCGATCTTGTTATTGCTAAGAAACAAGTGTTCCAAATCGATCATGTCACTGAGGGCGCCAATATCTGAAATTGCGTTGTCATTCAGACTAAGCTGCTGCATGCCGGTCATGCCGCTCAGTGGGCTTATATCCTCTATCTGATTGTTATGAGCCCACAGCAAAACCAAGTCATCAAGATTAGCCAGAGCACTAATGTCTTTTATTTGACTATCATAGATGCGTAGATGGGTAAGCTTGGTGAGATTGGCAAGCGGACTTATATCTGATATGGCATTGAGATGAATGCGTAGCAGACGCATTTCGGTTAGACCCGCCAATGGGCTTATGTCGGTGATGCCACTAAACACCACGTTCGGGTCGCGCCCATCATCCATGTTGAGATAGTGCTGGAGTTGATATGGGTACAATCCGTGCACATGTAATTGGCGTAGCTTGGTGAGCCCCGCCAGAGGGCTGATATCAGAGATTGGATTCTCACTAACAATGAGTTGCTCCAGATTGGTCAGCCCGCTTATGGGGCTGAGGTCGCTGAACCAGTTGGTGTGCAAATTCAGATTAACCAGATTCGTCAGGCTGCCAAGCGGGCTTATATCCGTAATCAGTCGATTGAGCAGAGTAAGTCTGGTAAGGCCGGTGAGGTTCTGAATCCCGTCCAGGCTTTCGAAGGGATTTTCCGGCGATGGTCTTAAGGTACCACCATAGACTACTCGTTCAATCGTAGTGCCGACAATCAATTGTTCCAAACTCGCTGCTTGGCCGCAGCTCAGTGCTGCTCCTGCATCCAATCCCAGCGCCCCATTAACCACTTCGGCCAGATCCTGATCGGCAAAGGTAACAATTGCGTCTTCCGAAAAATCCCGGCAGTGCTCTGTAGGAGACAAGGTAGTTTGTGTTTGAGCATTTGCGAAACTGATTTCAGCGATAGCGATGCCGCTCTCACCCGCAACGGAATAGAGTAAATAGGTTTTGTCATCTTCCTGATATATGGCCGGATCACGAAGCTGATTGACCCGCACATCGATAAAACCTCTTCTGGAGGGTTCGTTTGGCATGTTAGCACCCTCGTAGTCGAACTCGGGGCGTAACACTTCAACTGGGTCAGTCGCCGTCCATTCCCGCCAATTGTCCGTTAACTCAATGGTTGAAAGTAGAATTCGTTCTGGCTGTTCTCCCGCTTGAGAGAAAAATATGTAGAGGTGATCGTCACGGATCAGAAGGGCTGAATGCCGCATGTCGGCATTGAAAAATCCAGGACCTGCTTCGAATTTCGAAAGACCATCGGGCGAGCGATGTAGAAAACCAGGCATGCTCATGGCATAGAAGTAATCATCGTGCTCAATCACGCGAAAGTAATGGGGACCCAGCTCATCTTCTCTGCCTTCGAAATGGATGCCGTCTTGAGATACAGCTGCACGTGTAAATTGTCTGCCTTCACCTCGGCCATGGTAATACATCACTATTTGCTGAAGATCTTCGCGCACGTGTACGTCGGGTGAGGCGATATGCGCATACAGCGAAGCAGACTGCCCTGGCGCAAGCGAGCAGGGCGGGCAAGTAGTAGGAAAGAAAGAGTCTTCGAGTCTTAAGGAGCCACGTGAATAGACGGTCCACGGGCCAGTCACTTCATCGGCGTAAGCCATGCGAATGTAAGTGCCGCGGTGATCAGCAAAGTACAGATAATAGTTGCCAAGGGGATTCTCTACCCAATCAGGTAACTTGATCAACGAGGGGCCCTGGATATTGCCACCCATTCGAGCATCCATTTCAGGCGTGATGATAGGAGCATCGCCAAGACGGGTGGCAGTGATGTTAGCTGGCTCTGCGGCGTGCGCAGCAGAAGACAAGAAAAACAAAGAGTACAGGAGCAGGGCTAGTGTTGTTGCTGATTTCATGAATGAGCACCGCGTCAATGGACTCGAAAAACTATCTCAGAAGCCAGGAAATATCCAGTATTGAGAACAGAGCTGTGACGACATGTCCGGGACTTGTCTTGGAGATTATGGTTAAAAAATGGGTTATGGTATATGGCAGTAACTTAAGTAACCCTTACAAACTCAGCGGAGAGAATCTCCTGTAGAGGGAATGCATATGAAACTTGTCAAATTAGCGCTCGCGGCTATTGCACTGCTTGGGCTCCAAAACGTATTCGCCCAGGATCAGTTCACCTACAACGAGCATGTGGCCCAGATTCTCAATGAGAATTGCGTGGTGTGTCACCAGGAAGGGGGCATCGGCCCTATGCAGCTCACCAATTTTGAGCAGGTGCGCCCCTGGGCTCCGCTGATTCAACTGCGGGTAGCCAACCGCGAAATGCCGCCCTATGCCTATGACCACGGCATTGGCATCCAGGACCTGATCGGTGACTGGCGCCTGCAGCAGGAAGACATCGATACCATCGTGGCTTGGGTGAACGCCGGTTCCCCCAAGGGTGACCCAGACGTGATACCACCTGTTGCTCAGGTGAAAAGACCGGGCCAGTGGAACTTCGAAGCCGAACTTGGCACGCCGGACCTGATCGTGCCTTCATCCTCTTACGATGTCCCCGCCAACGGCAATGACCAGTGGCTGCGGGAGATTGTTGACCCCGGAGTAATAGCGACAGTGTCGTCGCGCTGCATCAAGGCAGTTGAGGTGAAGCCTCGCGGCGAAGCGGCGGCGGTAGTGCATCACGCAAATTCCATCGTATTTACCGAAGACGAATACGGTGAGCTTCGTCGTACTGGCATGCTCACCGAATACGCCATGGGCAAATGGGGCGAGCGAGTTCCTGGTGATGTCTGTCGTACCCTGCCTGCCGGTGCGCAAATACAATGGAATATCCATATGTTCCCCGGTGGCGTCGGTGCAACTGCCAAGGGTGTGATGATCGAGGACAACGTGGTTGAAATCGGTCTGTGGTTCCATGACGAAGAATTCGGCGAACAGGAAGGCATCTACAGTCAGGACCTGGCGAATTATCGAATCGAGCGGCAAGCCGATCTGGTGATTCCGCCCAATGGCTATCAGATGACCCAGGGCCTCCACACCTTTGACCACCCAGTGCGTATCGATAGCTACCAGCCCCATGGTCACCTGCGCATGAATGCCGCCTCGCTGGAGGTTTTCTATCCGGAAACCGGCCGTACTGAGCCGATCAGCCAAATCTCCAAATGGAGTGCTACCTGGCATCACAACCATATCTACGAGCCCGATGTTGCACCGCTGCTGCCGGCAGGCGCAGTTCTGGTACTGAAGCAGTGGTATGACAACACCGCTGACAATCCTAACAATCCTGATCCCGACATGTGGGTTGTGGGCGGCAGCCGCACCGGCGATGAAATGACTCACGCCTGGATCGCCATTACTCACCTGGACGATGAAGGCTATGAAAAACTGCTTGCCGAAAGAGAAGCCAAGCAGAAACGCTCTCTGGCAGGCAGTGACTGAATAACAAAATTTTCTTCCTCACTCACATAACCAGGGTTGACTGCGCCTCACCGGGTTGGGGCGCAAAAACCCACACCTGCAGCACCTTCAAAAGTATGCGCACCCAGCTAATTGCCTTCTCCTCGATCCTCTTGTCACTAAGCGCTTTCAATCACTCGCTAGCTCAAGACCAGGAGTGGCGCACTTATGGAGGCGACCTCGCCAGCACCCGCTATTCTCCACTGGACATAATCAATGGCGAAACCTTCAACGAGTTGGAGGTAGCCTGGGAATTCAACACAAGTAACTTCGGCCTTAGTCCAGAGTTCAATTTTCAATCAACACCATTGATGGTTAATCGAACCATCTATACCACTGCCGGAAGCAGGCGAGCTGTTGTTGCTTTGGATGCGCAGACCGGAGAAATTCTCTGGATGTCCCGCCTTGATGAAGGAGCACGCGCGTCGAACGCTCCCCGCCGGCTGTCAGGCCGCGGGCTGGCATGGTGGGATGATGGCAGCGACAAGGGGCGAATCATTTATGTGACACCTGGCTACCAATTGATTGCTCTGGATGCGGCGAGCGGGGAACGCATCGAGGATTTTGGACTCGATGGCATTGTAGATTTGAAGCAGGAGTTCGATCAGGAATTGGATCTCATAACAGGTGAAGTAGGGCTACATGCCGCTCCTGTTGTTGCCAATGGCGTTGTGGTTATGGGCTCGGCATTTCGCGCCGGCAGGATGCCAACTAGCCGGGAGAAACCAAAAGGTCATGTTCGTGGCTATGATGCCCGAACTGGTAATCGACTTTGGATTTTCCATACCATTCCCCAGGCCGATGAATACGGTAATGACACCTGGCTGAATAATTCCTGGACTTATACGGGTTATGGCGGTGTCTGGGCGCAGATGACCATCGACCCTGTGCTGAATAGAGTCTATCTGCCTACCGAAACCGCTACGGGAGATTCCTATGGCGGTCATCGACACGGAGACAATCTCTTTACTAACAGCGTGGTTGCGCTTGATCTTACAACCGGTGAACGGCAATGGCATTTTCAGACTACCCACCATGACGTGTGGGATTGGGATATCCCCTCTGCGCCAATACTTATTGATCTAACGATCAACGGACATACCAGTGCCGCTCTAGTACAAACAGTGAAACAGGGTTTCAGCTTTGTGTTCGATAGAGCGACGGGAGAACCCCTATTCGAAATAGAGGAAGTGCCGGTACCCCCATCCGATGTCCCGGGTGAACGACTTTCACCGACACAACCAATACCAGTGCGGCCTCCACCGTTCGCTCGCCAAGGGCTCAACGACGATGAGCTAATTGATTTTACGCCTGAACTTAAAGCCAAGGCGCGAGAGATTTTGGCTCAGTACCGCTTTGGCGATATCTATATGCCTCCGTCTCTGGCGGAAGCCGACGACGGCACATTCGGCACATTGTTCATGCCCTCACAGACGGGAGGAGCCAATTGGCCAGGGGGAGCAGCCGATCCTGAAACCGGCATCATGTATATTTTCTCCAAGTCGGATGTGGGTATTATGGCCATGAGCAGTCGCCCAGATCGCTCCGACATGGACTATATAAACTTACAATCGAGAAATGCCCCGCGTTTTCGTGTTGAGGGTTTGCCCTTAATCAAACCACCCTATGGCCAGATAGTTGCGCTGGACTTGAACGAGGGGGAAATACTCTGGGATGCTGTCCATGGTGAGACACCGGATTCCATTCGCAATCATCCCGCACTGGTCGGACTGGATATTCCCCCTACAGGACAAGCTGGACGTGTGGGGGTTCTGGTTACCAAAACACTCGTTATTGCCGGAGACGGCGGCAGCTATACAAACACTGATGGCGAGCAGGAAGCATTGCTACGAGCCTATGACAAACTTACCGGAGAACAGCTGGGTAGCTTGGCAATGCCAGCGCAACAGACTGGAAGCCCAATGACTTATGCGATCGACGGCGTACAGTATCTTGCTGTGGCGATCTCCGGTGGAGATGTGCCTGGGCGGTTGAGGGTTTACAGTTACGAGCCTTGATTCAACAATTTTTGGACAAAGCACAAAGCAGCGCACCGTATTGAGATAAGCAATGAAACTACTAGCAACGATAATCCTGCTCAGCTTTTTCGTTACTGCCGGTGCGCTGGAAAATGAAAAAGAGAGTGAGCAAGAGCTGCGCATCTTGTCTGCCTATCACGGACTCGATCCCATACCGGCACGAGCTACTCGATTATGTGGGATGGCGCCAGTTAGTGATCAGGATGGAATGCCCGTTACCTTTTCTGTTCAGATAAATAGCGCAACCGTTTCGCCAACTGCGTTCGCAGTTGAAACCAGTTCTGGAGAGATTATCACTCCTGTGTGTGCGACACTTCGACCCGCTTTGGAACCCCTCGAACGACGAACTGTTCTTCTCATTGGACCCTTTAGTCCTGTGGATTCACTACCAATCAATGTTGAGATTGTGGAACAACTCGAAGATGTCGATGGAAATTCGCTTGTCGGCTTGAGAATTGAAAAGGTGACACCCCTCGCAGTTGGACCCAGCCTGGTACTTGCCGAGCGCTTTGCAGCCAATATTTCAGAACTTGAAGGGGAATGCCCGGAAGAGGCCGCACAAGCAGTCCAACTAACCTGGGAAGGCGGGGTTACCGGACCTCAGGGCGCTGATCTTGCCGAGGCCCAGCGAACAGCTATATCGGTCCTTCTTGATAACGGTGATTCCGTGCACCCACTAATCCTCGCTGATGATGATCCAGATAATCATGTCATTGCATGTATCGCTGAAACCAGTCCAGCAGTTTCGGTTAGCGTAGTAGGGGGATTCTTTCATGATCCGGGAGATGATGTTAATCCCGAGACCAGAATAGATGTGATTTCGAAAATGAATGAGTAGTCTTTTTCGAGATTTCTGCAATACCTTTGACTTTGTCTATTAAAGGAACCTCGATATGAAACACCTTTCCAGGCAATTGTCTTTAATTGCACTGTCGCTGGTTTTTTCTGTCACTGCATTCTCCCAAGTTACGGATGCCCGTTTCACCCCCAGCGATGACTACAGCATAGACGAGGCATTCTTCAAACTGCCAACCGGCAGATCAATCGGCGCCACCTCGGGCGTGGCAATTCATCCGAATGGCTCTTCAATCTGGATCTTTGATCGCTGCGGCGCCGCCGATTGCCGAGGCTCAAGTCTTGCTCCGATTATGAAATTCGATAGCGAAGGAAATCATCTACTCAGTTTTGGCGCAAATCTGTTTCAGCGTCCCCATGGCTTGTTTATAGACGGAGATGGCAATGTCTGGGTAACGGATGATGTCGGCCCGCGTGACATAGATACCGTTGGCGAAGGCAAGGGGCATCAGGTCTTCAAGTTCAGCCCTGAAGGTGAGTTACTCATGACCCTTGGCAAACCCGGCATTCCTGGCGACGGGCCGGACACATTCAATATGCCATCGGCTGTACTCACCGCGCCCAATGGCGACATCTTTGTCGGTGACGGACATGGCCCGGGTTCCAACGCTCGCATCGTGAAGTTTAATTCTCGCGGGGACTATCTCATGACATGGGGATCATTTGGCGAGGGTCCGAATCAGTTTCATACGCCTCACGCCCTGGCTATGGATTCTGCTGGCAGATTATTTGTCGGTGATCGTGGCAACAGCCGAGTGCTTATTTTTGATCAGTCCGGGAACTTTCTCGACGAGTGGAAACAATTTGGCCGACCCAGCGGCATGTTCATCGATGACAATGACCTGCTGTATGTCGCCGATTCCTCGTCTTCAAACACACCACAATCCAATCCCGGTTTTGAAGAAGGCATTCGAGTCGGGAGTGTGATAGATGGTCGCATTATTTTGTTTATCCAGGACCCCGATGCAAACGGTAGTCAGGAAGGAGTGGTTGCTGACAGTGAGGGGAATATCTATGGCTCACTCACAGCAGGCATGGCTTTGCGAAAATATTCACTCTCTAAGTAAAAAGAGTAAAAAGGGGACAGATTTATTTGGGGCCTCAGGGACGCGGGTCAACCGGTCAAGGTTGCTAACCATGTTTGGCAAACCTATTTGAATGATCGTGATGTGGAAAGTTCACTGTGGTATCTGCCAACCGCCGGGCACCCCTCGAAAGGTGGAAATCCCACATTGCGCCCGGCTCGAATTACAGGGCTTCGGTCACTCCGACACTTATGAGTATTGCTCCGGGACAAAAGCTCCTATAACCTCCATAGAGATATGACCTGGATAGACGAGGATCTGATGGGTCAAGAATTCGTCAAACAGCTCAGAAATCAACATGGGTGGTCGCAAAGTGAGCTAGCGGCGCTTTCCGGGTTAAGCATCAAGACCATTCAGAGAATAGAACATGGTCAGGGAGCGCCGTCCATGGATACGGCCAAGGCGCTTGCCTCGGTTTTCGAAAGGCCGTTTTCAGACTTCCGACCCTCTTTGCCCGCTACAGAAACGAATGCGCAGCAGCATCGCGATGGTGCTGAACCCATAGAGACTACTTCATCTCAAGTGGGCACCGATGTGCATGCGATTTTGCTCCGGGGCGCTGGGCGTTTTTGGCGACCTGCCTTGATTACTGTGGTTGTAACAGCGCTTTTCGGTTTTCTTACCAAATTGTATCTGGATATGGAGACTCTTTCGCAAGTTGTTACTGACTTGGCATCTGCAAGGACAAGTGAATCGGCTCCAAGTCTTTTCGGGGGATTCGCCGATACGCTTATTTGCTCAAGTGCGCAAAGATGTGAGGTTGGTAGTTTTACCGATTATTATGGTGACCAAGCGTTAGTACAAGCGTTTAATGATATCGAAGGGAACGAAGATAATAACGGCTATGTGACTCTTTTGGAGTTGATCATGCTGAGGAATACCGCAAGAATAGTCACCGCTTGGGAAGAGTCCGCAAAGTCGAATTCTGACGTCAGTTCGCCCCTGGCTTTGAGAGACTATTTGCAGTGTTATGGCGATTCACGATCTACGTCGCTTTTGGCAAGTGAAAAAATTGCGAAAATGCAGGATTGTATTTACGTTGTATTGTTAGAGGCTGATTGGGAAGTGGGTCCTGTAATGGATCAAGCCCTAATAAATCTTGCCCTTAGGATGGAGAATATAGGTCCATACTACAAGCAGTTCACGCTTCCGGTTACTGCCCTGGTTACAAACTACTAGATCAATAGAACCTCAGCTTCATCGTAGTCTCCCTCTCTGTCACGGCGTGTACCAGATTGGGGACGAGTAGGCCCGCTCCTGGATCTCTGCGGCCCAGTCCATATCCTGTTCGGGGTCGAGCCCGAGCGCCACCGCATCATACGTCGAATATCGCGGCGTAGGAATCTCCAGTACCCGGACGTAATAGAATGCGCGCTCGTCCGTATCAAAGTCGGGGTCCGCCCACACGGTGGAGAGCTCCGCGCTGCCGATCGAGTTGTCATACGTTGCCCGAGCCAGATCTACAGTGCTGCCAATCGCGGGCACCTTCCCGTTTACGGCGATGCGCCGGCCCGCCCACGCCACGTCGTACACATGTTCGTGGGTCTCGCCGTCATCGTCGAGCCATCCCTTGATCACCTGCACCCGATCCAGATTCGCGCCCGTGGGGTCCTTTACAGCTTGAATCAGCAGGGACACGGGAGTGTTGTTGGGCGCCTGAGCGAGGTCCCCTCCCATCGGTACGCCGCCTCCGTATCCCACGGCATCGATGTCACGAGCGTTGGCATCCTCGGCTTCGAACTCGAAGCCTCCGAACATCCGGAGTTGCATCCGTGGGCCGCTCGTGGCGTAGACCTCCTTCCGCTTGAATGCTGCGGTCAGGGCCTCACGGGTGTTGGCCGTGCTCCAGGCTCCGGTGATGCCCTGAGCCGCAGAGTCCCATCCCACCCCTCTGCCGCCCGATGTCTCCACGCGGCCACCCGCTGGACCGGCGTGGGGAACCATCCTGCCCGCGAACATGTCCTCATTCACATCGCTCAGGCTCGTATGGGAGTCGGTCGCACCCTGGAGTCCGAATTTGTACGGATTCACGCCTGTCCCTTCCTCGATCCCGAGCCCCCGGAGAAGAGCCGTACGCACGTAGTCGCCGGCGTTGGGGATGGGGGTTTCTGCTGTGAAGAGGAACCGATGGAACTCGAAGTTCGCGAACTCGTCCTCCGGCGACAAGAACGGATGTGTCTCGGAGTTACCCTTCACCTGGAGCGCCTCGACGACCGGCTCCCACCTCATGCGGGTCCTCGCGTATTCGGCGGTGATAGGACGGCCGTCGCTGTCCACCATGTCGAACATCAGTCCCATGGAGAGGTTCGAGTTGTGAGGGATGGCGACGAAGTCGATCCCGAGGCGATCACTGGTCTCCTCCAGCCAGCTCCACAGGTCCTCCGGCCGCGCGCCGTCCCCGGCCGAAAAATCAGCCGAAAGCGGGAGAAACTTCTTCGCCGTCTCAGCATCGGTCGGGGTGAACACCACGCGATGCAGGTTTGCTCTATTTGGCGTGGACGTCCACTCCCACCCGATCAACGCCGTGAAGGTACCCGGGTCGTTGTTTCGTTCGGCTGCGTCCACATACAGCGACCACGCTGCCGTCTGGAAGTCTCGGCTGTTCCTGTCCCCTTCGATGGGAGCCCCTGCTCCGACTGGAGAGTGGTCGGCCACCACCAGGAAGTCGAGCGGCCGATCGAGACGTACCCGGCTCCCGAGGCCCGGATGGACCACGGGAAGCCCCTTGGCAAAACGATACGCCGTCTCGGGACCAGCGGTGTTCCCCCAGCCAGAAGCATCAAAAGAATAGGACGTGTGAACGTGTGTATCCCCCCAGTAAAGGTTCCGCTCCTGCGCTGCCAGGGGCCCTGCAAAAGCACACATCGCAAGTGTGAGCGAAACCAGCAACCAGCTCTTTCGTATTCGCATCATCCAGCTCTCCTGAAATTTAAAAAGTGTTAGTCCATCTCCAGACCCGATTGGCTTAACTCATGCTCAGGATGATAGCGCTAAAAACATCGAATTGGTGAAGACTAGTCCCGGACTTGTCGGTCAGTCACCAGGCGGGACTGACTTATACTGGACACCACTAAGCAAAGCGTCTCAATGCGCATTTCGAATACCCACCAGGCAGGAGATTTTTCAATGACGCCAAGAAGTAATTTTCTACTGATGACAATGGCTGGGAGAAATAGGCAATCACGGTCTAATCGAAATTCACTAGCCATGCTCCTTGGGTGCATCGTTCTATCTATTGCGGTTCAGGCGCAGAATGTGAAAAAATTCTTTGAGCCAACAAACCTTTGTTGTGTATTGCTGCTCGCAGTCCTGAATACAACGGCCACTGCCCAGAGCAACGACTTCACAGTGTCCGCTTTGTTGAACGCCGCTGCGCCGGGTCTGGTTGAACTGGTGGATCTGTACCCCACATTGGCCGAGCTCGTTGATCTACCGAAACCGGCACATGATTTGGAGGGCTTAAGTTTTGTACCCTTGTTAGAAAACCCAACTCGTCAGTGGAAGTCTGCTGCCTTCTCCCAGTCAAGGCGCGAAGGTCATGACGGCCTCACTATTCGAACTGATCGATATCGTCACACACAATGGTATCCACTCGAGGGTGCCGGTGCGACAATGCAGGAGTTGTACGATCTGCAACAGGATCCCATGGAATTCAACAATCTGGCGGATGAACCTGAGCACGAGGGTCGGGTGGCTGAGCTTTCACAGAGACTGGCGCAGGGTTGGCAAGGAGCGCTGCCAGAGGGCTTGGCGGATTGAAATTCAGGACAGTCGGCCAAAAAGGATAAATGAGTAGTAACACTTGTCACAGGTCGCCAATCAACATACGAAAGCCTGAAACCTTTTTTTTGGTGAAAGTGGTGAGACTTAATCAATAATGACGGAGAAAGAAAATGAACCTGCGAGCCTTAACTTTATGCAGTGCCTTATTGCTCGCTGCCTGTGGCAGCGAAACTGAAACAGTTCAAACAGTTGATGTCGCTGACGCAGACACTAGTACAGGAGCAGAAGCCCCTGACAACGATGCAGCAAGTGATCCTGGCCCGACAGGATCGTCTGGAATTCAGCAAGGCCTGCTAACAATTCCTAACGACATTTTCAGCGCACTCCCGGAAAAGAATGCGACGCGGACTGCGCTCTTTGGCGACTTGCATGTTCACACAACTTATTCGTTCGATGCTTTCGCCTTTGGTACATTAGCGACGCCTTATGACGCCTATCGTTATGCCTTGGGCGATACTATCCAGCACCCGGCTGGTTTCGATATGACATTACGCGTACCCCTGGATTTTTATGCGGTCACCGATCACGCCATGTATCTCGGTGTGTCGCGCCAGGCAGCCGACCCGAGTTCTGAGATAGCCAGAATTATGAAATTGGACTACATGGAGAATCTCAATGCACCGGAAAATCTAATACCTGGTGGCTCCCCGCAACGTACCAGTGCTTTCGGTTCTTTTCTCAGTGATACCGCAGGTTTGATTGCCGATGGGACTCTTAGTCAAGACATGGTACATGACATCACCCGCGATGCTTGGAAAGATACTGTTGCTGCCGCTGAACAATATAACAAGGCAGGTGAGTTCACGACTTTTGTTGCTTATGAGTACACCACCTCGTCGGCCGACCGCGGAAATTTGCATCGCAACGTTATCTTTCGCGACGCCGATAAACTTCCCGCAGTGCCATTCTCTCGAGTGCACAGTAGAAATCCAGAAGATTTATGGGATTGGATGGATGGCTTGCGCGATGAGGGAATTGAATCACTAGCTATTCCTCACAATTCGAACGGTTCCAACGGGCAAATGTTCAAGCTTGTGGATTGGGCAGGCAATCCACTCGATGACGCTTATTCTTCTCAGCGAATTCGTAATGAACCGCTTATCGAAATCACACAGATTAAGGGCACATCGGAAACACACCCCTTGTTATCGGACAATGATGAATGGGCCGATTTTGAAATCATGCCTTATCGCATCGCAACCAATTTGTACTCAGAACCCTCTGGCAGCTATGCGCGAGAAGCATTATTAAACGGCTTGTCGTTCGAAGACCAGGGAATGGAGAATCCTTTTGAATTCGGTTTTGTTGGTGCTTCTGATACACACATGGCTGCCATTGGCGATGACGAATCTGACTTCTATGGCAAGACTGGACTGCGTGATGCTACACCTCAACTGACTGGAGCAGTTCCTTTGAGCGCTGAAGAAGGAGAGCGCAGACTTGAGGATACACCGAATCAGGTTAGGGAATTTGATGCCGGTGTTTACAACACTGGGTCAGCTATTACCTGGGGCGCATCGGGGCTTGCTGGCGTCTGGGCGGAAGAAAATACGCGAGAGTCTATCTACAACGCGTTCCGACGTAAGGAAACTTTTGCTACAACCGGCACGCGCATCAAAGTTCGCTTTTTTGGCGGTTACGGCTTCACCGATAGCACGCTTGCAGCCCCTGATATGCTCGAGACTGCCTATAGTGAAGGTGTATCCATGGGTTCAGATTTGTTGCCCGACGGCGACCGGGCACCACGGTTTATTGCCTGGGCCACTCGGGATGCATTAAGCGCGCCGCTACAAAGGCTGCAGATCATCAAAGGCTGGACCGTCGATGGTGAACCGCATGAACAAGTGTTTGATGTAGCTTGTTCAGATGGCCTTGCCGTCGATCCACAAACTCATCGTTGCGGCGACAATGGTGCACAGGTGAACCTCGAAGACTGCTCGATTTCAACTGATGTCGGTGCCGCTGAGTTGAAAACCGTATGGGTTGATCCTGACTTCGATCCTTCCGTCCGGGCATTCTATTACGCACGTGTACTCGAGAACCCGACTTGCCGATGGTCAACCTGGGATGCGCTCAGGGAAGGGTACGAACCGCGACCAGATTTTCCAGCGACAATTCAAGAACGTGCCTATACCTCGCCAATATGGTTTCGACCTAGCACGGGCTAATCATGAAACTCATGAAGAGCCATGTATTCTGGTTTGTGGTTTTGGGCATATTAATTTTTGTCATCGATGAGCACACCTCCGATCCGCTCGATATGATAGTTGTGGATGCTGCGCTCGAGCGGCAAGTGGCGGCGCTCTGGGCTTCACAAATACAGCGCGAACCAACCGAGGCAGAGATTGCGAGCCTCGTCGATGATTGGGTTGCTGAAGAGATCTGGCATCGGGAGTCCATGCGGCTCAATCTGGCTGAAGAAGATGAAATTATTCGCCGGCGGATGATTCAGAAGATGCAATTTATTGCCGAGCAGGAAGCCCAACTCGCACCGACAGAAGAAGAACTCCGGACCTATTACGAAGCGAATCACGAGAGATACGAAGTTCCATCTAGTGTTTCCTTCGAGCAACTCCAATTCCAATCTCGCGACGCGGCAACCGGCGCACTCAGTGCAGAAGAATCGATTGCCGACCTGGCGGAGTCTTCGATGCAGAGCCGAATGAATGTCCGCCAATCACCACTGCAAGTTGCCAGCACATTCGGCCCCGAGTTTACGCGTTCACTCAATAGCTATGATTCGGCTTCGAATTGGCAAGGCCCCATACAAAGTACTTTTGGCTGGCACCTGGTGAAGTTGCTTGAGATAAATTCCTCCTCCGTTGCGCCATTTGAGGATATTCGCGCAACTGTCCACGGCGACTACACCTACGAATCACGATTGCAGGCACAAACGGACTTCATCGAACAAGTCCGGTCGAACTATGACATCGTTCGCAAAGAAGAATAGATAGATGATTAGTAAGAGGTTCGCAACGTCTAGCAGCCTTGTTGCCATTCTCTGGCTCGTTGCCGGGCAATGTTTCGCCCATGAGATGCGCCCGGCGTTTGCTCAGTTCGTTGAAACAGAAGAGGGTATCTCAGCGACGCTGCGCCAACCTCTTGTGCGCGGATTTCGTCCAGACTTAGCTTTGGATCTTGGAGGCTGTCGTGTAGGAGCTGAAATCATCAGCCAGCGTCAAGAAGGCACCTTGATTCAAAGCTGGCAAGAATACTGTGATCAAGCTCTCTCGCAATCCACACTAGCTATTCGAAACATGTATCCGGGTGTCAGTGAGGTACTAGTGAGCATCACGCTACTTGACGGCAGCGTGCAACGTTTCGTCGTTAGACCTGACAGCCCGGTTGTGAATTTAGGTGAAGCCGATTCTCCTCTACTTCCAGCCTATCTCGAGTTGGGTATAGAGCACTTGCTGGCGGGACTCGACCACGTCTTGTTCGTCATTGCGTTAATGGTATTGATTACAGATAGATGGCGGCTAGTTGCCACCATTACTGCATTCACAATCGCTCATTCTATAACGTTGGCACTTTCTACCCTTGAACTATTGCAAATTTCTCAATCCGCGGTAGAAGCGCTGATCGCGCTGAGCCTGCTTTTCATGGCAGTTGAGATGTTGAGCAAAACTCCCTCCATAACGTCCACCTATCCCTGGGCAATTGCTTTCGGGTTTGGCCTTGTACATGGATTAGGGTTCGCTGGTGTACTTCGTGAAGTAGGATTGCCAGATGACGCTGCACTTTGGGCTTTGTTGTTGTTTAACGTTGGCTTGGAAGTAGGGCAATTGCTAGTGGTGGCTGCGTGCCTCTTACTCGGTTTCCTAATTCGTAGTTGGTGGCCAAAAATTAATGTTGCACCAGGCGTTAGTCTGAGCAATTTGTTACCGGCCTATTTCATTGGCCCAATCTCCGTTTGGTGGCTGCTTCAAAGACTGCCCATTCTGAGTTAGCGACACTGGTCACTAAACGCCACACATAAAAAGCCCAGCACAAGCTGGGGGAGCTGGGTTCGAACCACCGACACGAGTATTTTCAGTAGACGGCGTGACCGATTCTTTATTTGAATCAATAGGTTACAGGAGCGAAATCAGAGTGTTTTGATCGTCTGCCAAGATTCTGCTATTGTAACTTTCAATGATGTGACATCGTCATTGCCCCAAGGCTAGAAATGAATTTAAGAGAACTCAGAAAAGAAAAAGGATGGTCACAGGGAGACCTGTCGATTCTTACTGGCTTAAGCGTCAGGACCATTCATCGCATTGAGAACGGGCATGGCACGCCTTCGGCAGAGAGTGCAAAAGCACTAGCAGCTGTATTCGATCTTCCTTTTGCTGATTTTTTGCACCCAGCAAAAGATTCATCTCCTTCAGGGGAGCAGGCGAGCAACGCAAACTCTTTCCCAGAGCTGGTTTCAACTTTTGCTACTTCATGGCGTGGTTGGGTGCCTTATATAGCAGCATCTTTTGTAGCAGTCTCTGCCTATCTCATCAACGACCTCTACTCACAGATAGGTCAATTGTCTGAAGACTATGCCCAGCTTGCAGTGGTACAGGCACAGACTTCCGATTCTAATGTCAATTGGTTAGATCCCTTTAAACAAGCACGGAGTGGCATGGTGGAAGTAGTAGAAGTAATAGATGAGTTCACTGGCTATTATGGAGATAAACCAATACCTTCTTTGCTCGGAGTGCAGGAAGATGTGACATCTGACAACGCTAGCGTTACCTTGATAGAAGTAAGTACCTTAAGGTTTATTGCCAGAATTCTCTCAATGTCAGAAGGTGAGCCTCAGCGAAATTCCGATTTGACAATTGAGTTTATCCTTGATGATTTTCTATCCTGTTATGCAAGTCAAAGGCAACCGATTACTGTGCAATCTGAGAACGATAATTTCGACAGTATGTTCTCTTGCATCGACGAAATTACATCTACCAAAGGATGGGTGCTCGCGGACCAGCAATCTGACGCTCTAAACAATCTGTCGCGCTCGGTGAAAGAGATAGAAAGCGGGACTTTGCGGAGAATTCTCGGCGGTTCTAACTAGGGCGCCACCGTTCGATACGAAGCATCGAGTCCAAGCTTCGATACTGCTTATAGCCCCCTCTGAATTCTGCGTCATATCCTTTAATTTCCCCCTGTTTTGTATGACATGTCATAGACTTGTCTGGTACTACAGAAGTGGTCGGCCAAATTTAGACAGTCTGTTAAGGTAGTTTTCGAGCACCGGGAGGCTGTCCGATGAAGAGGCGGAGATTCAGCGCGGAGTTCAAGCGCAAGGTGGTATTGGAGGCGATGCGCGGAGACGAGGCGGTGCGGGTAATTGCGGCGCGGCACAAGATCTACCCGTACCTGCTGAACGACCTGGAGCGGATCGCGCCCGGCGAGGTGATATGCGCGGACTTCACCTACATCCCGATGCGGGGCGGGGTTTTGCGTGAGCGCCCTAAAAGAAGCGCTCGCTCGACCGCTACGGCGCGCCCCGGATCTCGAACTGTCTAAATGGACCCGACCACCTCACCCATCACTGCGGGCGGTTACGCTGTGTTTCAGAGAGAAATACCGGGAGCGCAAGGCCAGAATCACGTAACCATTGAGGGCGCCGAACACTTTCTACAGGAGCAGAAGGGCGAGGAACTTGCCAGGATTATTGCTGACTTTATGCGAGACAATCCGCTTTAGAAAAGAGCTTATAAAAGAGGTTAGAGAATCAGGGTGTTCGCAATACTTCAGGATAGTTGAGAAGGGTGAGAAGGGGGACACTATTAGCTTAATAGTTTAAGAAACGTTTTTAATGGTGAGTATCGTTAAGCTATTAAACTATTAGTGTCCCCTGCAGTTTTTTATTCATACGCAGTACAACAAGAGGCGGAAGATATGCGCTGCTTAAGCAAATACAATTGGTTATTAATCCCGGGCTTATTGCTTTGCGTGTCAGCTTCTGCCCAGTTGCCTCAACTACCCACAAATGCCTGGGCGGGGACGGATAAGCATTCGCTGGTAAGAACTGATCCTGCTGAGCTGGGTATCGATCGTCAATCATTCGAACCAGTGATTCGAATGGCAGAAGACAACAATTCAGATGCGCTGTTAATCCTTTATAACGGGCAAGTTGTCTTCGAGCAATACTGGAATGGTAAAGGTTCCGATGATGTGCAACAGATGTATAGTGCGACCAAGAGTCCGTTCAGTTTACTTGTCGGTCGTGCGATACAGAAAGGATACATACAATCCCTGGATCAGAAAATCGTAGACCTTGTGCCAGAAATTGCTGGCAGCGGCCGGGAATCACTCAGTTTCCGAAACATCATGGCAATGGAATCGGGCCTGGAACAATCCAGAGCCATGGATCAGGCTGATATCCAGGCCCAAAGAACGCAGCTGGAATCCGTCCTTAACCGATCCGTTACGGCTTCTGAATTTTCCTGGTTTCACTACAACAACGCCGCTTACCGGTTATTATTCACAGCCCTCGAAAGAGCCAGTGAGAAGTCAATTCCGCAGTTAAGCAAGGAAGAGCTGTTCGAGCCACTTGGTATGGTTGGTGCCTATTGGATGGAGTTTCGACGCGAAGGTAAGTCAGCCGGCTATCAGAGTATTCGAATGCGTCCGCAGGATATGGCCAAGGTGGGCCAGGTAATTCTGAATGGAGGTGTGTGGGGAGATGAGCAGTATTTGCCGAAATCGTTTATTGAACAACTTCTGATCGCTCCTGCTCCGGAGGTAAATCCATCCTATGGATTATTCTGGCATCTGAATGGTGGGGACTTCTATCGCAGCTATGCTGAAAATGACAAAATGCAAGGTGAGCTGATCCCCGCAGCGCCAGATGATGCAGTTGCTAACTACGGCAGTGGTGGTCAGGTTATAGTAGTAGTTCCAAGTTTGGAACTGGTCTGGGTTCGTACCGGGGGAAGATCATCATCTACTATCTGGCAACCAGACAGTTTCACGGCGCAGATGTCCAGACTGATGTCGCAGATGTCCAGACTGATAGTAACAGCTGTTAAGGAACCTCTGACTGATTAAGAGTATGCTCTGCGGGAGTCTGTCGGGCGCTGGTGCTAGGCGTCGTGCGCAGGTAATGGCCGTAGCCCTTGCCAAGCGCGACAAAAACGCAACAGCGCCCGACAGGCCCCGCCCGAAGGGGCCTCAAGACGAGCTCACTGCCTGCGTTGCATTGCCTTGACAGGCCGACGCATGCCGGCGGCAACGCGCCTTGTCAGTGAGCTCGTCTTGTGGCCAGAGCATGCTCATAATCAGTCAGAGGTTCCTTAAATAATTTTTGAGTGGTTGTGGACTGGGCGCCACGCTTCAATAAATGGGGTAAGAGTAAAAGCAATGGGGACACTAATAGTTTAGTAGTTTAAAGAACTTTTTTGGTGCTGAGAATCGTTAAGCTATTAAACTATTAGTGTCACCTATAGCTCAGGCCTTATCTCAGCTAATCAGTTTTCTGCTTAAGCTCGAGCCGTGTCACGAGCGGTTATTCGGGCCCACCAAGCACTCAGATTCTTCAACTCTTCTGGGATGCGAATGCTTTATATCCGTTAATTCCCTCCTGTCTTATATGACATGTCCTTGACTTGTCTGGTACTACTTGCCGTTTCAATCGTTACTATTCCTGTCAGAACCTAAAAGCTCTCCGTTATTTGGCTGGATCTTTATAACCTTATCCAAGCGCCCAAATTTTGGAGGTCTGACAATTTTTGACAATAAAGCAGGAATCGATGAAATGGTTCCTATTCGAGCAATGGCTGCCTTGAAAGATGCAGCGACAATTTAATGGAAAATCACCGATGAAAACTTTCAATAAATCAATCTTTTTGGCCGCGCTAGTATTTCTGAGCGGACAGGCGTTCGCAGCTGACCAAGCCGCAATCCTTGGTACTTGGGTGGCTACATTGAGCGCTCAAGGTCAGAGTGTAAGTATTGAACTCGAAATTCAAAATGGTTCGAATGGCTTAGAGGCTACGATGGCTGGCCCCCAGGGGGAGAACTCATTAGGGGAATTTAAATTCGACGGTAACGAAGTCAGCTTTAAGAGCCCAAGGACTGGAAGCACCGTGACTCTAGATTTTATTGACGATGAACTTCGCGGGGATTTCTCGGGCCCACAAGGTTCGCTACCGTTAGCATTCAAAAAGGTTCAATGAGTAGCTGTTTAATTTTATCTGTTTGCCCTCGTGCTTGGTGACACAGCAGTATTTTCAGACAAGAATCAGGGTATTCACAGAACTTCAGGACAGTTGAGTACATTCCCAGGTGCCTAGGCTTCCCCAGCGCTTTTTTTCCTCGGTGGGAGGGCAATTTTTGAGTGGGTTCACTGAAGGCAAGAAATCTGCGTTCCATAGAGATGGAGAACAACACAGTTACTCAGCGGGAGACTTTACTGGAAGAGTAAGCCCCCGAATTAAATATTATATGGAGAATACTATGAAAATAAGCCTACTGATCATCGTTTCAACTTTGATTGCTTTCAAAAACATCGCGGTAGCACAAACAGCTGATGACTATACCGTGCCACGCACTGAGTGGGATCAACCTGACTTGCAGGGGGTTTGGAATTTTGTTCCAAGTACGCCTCTGCAGCGACCTGAGCGATTTGGTACAAGAGAATTTCTAACGCCCGAGGAAGTTGAAGCAGATTTCATTAGACAAAAAGAGGCACTAGAAGCGGCAAACGCACGTGAAGCTGAGTTGGTGGTTAATCCGCAAGTGCCAGCTGCAGGTTCAGTGGGCGGATACAACAGTTTCTGGTTTGAAGGTGCTGGTGTTGGAGAAAACGTGAGAACGTCGCTAATAGTCTACCCGCCTAACGGTCGGCTGCCTGCCAGGGTGGAAGGCGCAGCAATACACCGTGCTAACTTGGGAGATGATGTCCCAGGGGAACGTCCGGTTCTGGCAATGTTTGGTGGCATAGGTAAAGATGGGCCAGAGGACCGTGGCCTTTCTGAGCGCTGTCTCGTTGGTTTTAACGCCGACCCTCCTTTTAATGCATCTGGATACGGATACAATGCCAACGTGCAAATCATTCAGAACAAGTATCATACAGTAATAATGACGGAAATGGTCCACGACGCTCGCATAGTACCGCTTGATGGGCGCGGCCACTTAGATGAAGACCTGCAATTTTGGAGCGGTGATTCGCGCGGTTATTGGGAAGACAATACTTTAGTTGTGGTCACTAAAAATTTCAGCGAACTGACAGCTAGCTTTAGCAACTTTGGTACGGCGAAAGACAAAACGCTCACTGAACGATTTACCCGCGTCGGTCCTTATACCATTGACTATGAGTGGACACTCGACGATCCCTCAACCTTTACGGATAAAATCACGGCCATTGTTCCTATGGCTAAAGTAGATGGTCAGATTTACGAATATGCCTGTCACGAAGGTAACCATGGCATGGCAAATATTCTTAGGGGTGAACGTATGGCGGAACAGCGAGAGTCCGAAGCTGGAAACTAGCAAATGAAAGATACTAGAAATAGTTAGTCGTATAGAAAAATGACACCGACTGATTTGGTATTTTTATTTCAGCACATTAGAAAGGATATAAGATATGAAAATAATGCTCCGCATACTAAGCATAATAACTTTTTGCATCCCAGTTTTTATACAAGCTGAAGAGGTAAGACCTGGAGTGTTGCGAACTCCAGACAGCCGCTTTGAGAACCTCCCAGACTACGACTTTGACCCTAACTATGTAGAAATACAGGGCTATCGCGTGCACTACATAGATGAGGGGCCTAGAGATGGTGAGGTAGTGCTAATGCTCCACGGCGAGCCTACCTGGGCATATCTCTACCGGAAAATGATCCCTGTATTTGTTGAGGCTGGATATAGAGCAATAGCGCCTGACCTGATTGGCTTTGGACGATCAGATAAACCCACCAGCATGGATACACACACTTATCAATTTCATGTTGATACGCAAACGGCATTAGTTGAAGCCCTTGATCTGACTGATGCCACATTTATTGGCCAAGATTGGGGAGGCCTCATTGGTCTAAGAGTCGTAGCTGAGAACGAAGAGCGATTTTCTCGCGTAGCTATTGCTAACACCGGCTTACCGAACCCACAAACTGACCAAGAACCAGGTGGCGCATTCGGGAACTGGAAACGCATGAACCAACGGATGATTGATGCCGGAGATATCCCCACGGGGAATATGGTCGCGAACAGTGCTGGAGATCCATCTCTTAAAGAAGCTTACGATGCTCCATTTCCAGATCCTAGCTATAAGGCGGGGCCATTAATCATGCCTCAACGAGTACCATTAGTTCGGAGTGATGCAGGTGCCGCTGAGAATTCTGCAGCATGGGAAGTGTTTAGGCGCTGGGAAAAACCATTCCTAACATCCTTTAGCGATGGGGATCCTATAACACGGGGAGGTTTTATTCCATTTCAAAGGCAAATCCCGGGTGCTCAAGGTCAACCTCACACCACGATAAAAGACGCCGGACACTTTCTTCAAGAGCAAAAGGGAGAAGAGTGGGCTGAGACTGTTGTGGAATTTATGCGAGCCAACCCAAAATAGATCGGCCAATCATCAGTCGAAATCCTGAAGACTTTTTGGTAAGAGTGGTGAGACTGAAACAATAATAACGGAGAAAGAAAATGAACCTTCGAGCCTTAACGTTGAGCAGTGCCTTATTACTCGCTACTTACGTCAGCGAAGCTGAAGCACAAACAGTTGATGCCGCTGGCGCAGCTACTAGTACAGGAGCAGAAGCCACTGACAACGGTGCAGCACGGCCGACAGGGTCACCTAGTCTTCAGCAAGGTTTGCTAACAATGCCGAACGACATTTTCAGTGCACTCCCGGAAAAGAATGCCACACGAACTGCGTTTTTTGGCGACTTGCATGTTCACACTACCTATTCGCTCGATGCTTTTGCCGTTGGCACTATGGCGACACCTTATGATGCCTATCGTTATGCCTCGGGCGATACCATCCAGCACCCGGCTGGTTTCGATATGACATTACGCGTACCCCTGGATTTTTATGCGGTCACAGATCACGCCATGTATATGGGTATGTTGTTTGAGGGAGCGGACCCCAGTACTGAGTTAGCCAGAATTATGAATTTAGACTACATGGAGAATTTCAATGCACCGGAAAATCTAGTACCTGGACGCACCGGGGTTTTGGGTAGGTTTTCCGGTGATGCCCGACGCCTGATCCGCGATGGGACTCTTAGACAAGACATGGTACATGACGTCATCCACGATGCCTGGAAAGATACTGTTGCCGCCGCTGAACAATATAACAAGCCAGGTGAGTTCACGACCTTTGTTGCTTATGAGTACACCACCTTCTCAGACGACCGCGGAAATTTGCATCGCAACGTTATCTTTCGCGACGCCGATAAACTTCCCGCAGTGCCTTTCTCTTCATTGCACAGCCGAAATCCAGAAGATTTATGGGATTGGATGGATGGCTTGCGCGATGAGGGGATTGAAACACTAGCCATTCCTCACAATTCGAACGGTTCCAACGGCCAGATGTTCAAGCTGGTGGATTGGGCAGGCAATCCCCTCGATGACGCCTATTCCTCTCAGCGCACTCGCAATGAGCCGCTTATCGAAATCACCCAAGTTAAAGGCACATCAGAAACGCACCCCTTGTTATCGGACAATGATGAATGGGCCGGGTTTGAAATTATGCCTTATCGCGTCGGGAGCACTCGGCCGTCCGAACCCTCTGGCAGCTATGCGCGAGAAGCACTATTAAACGGCTTGTCGTTCGAAGACCAGGGAATGAAGAATCCTTTTGACTTCGGTTTTGTGGGTGCTTCTGATACCCACACGGTTGCCATTGGTGATGACGAATCTGATTTCTATGGCAAGCTAGGACTGGCGGATGCAACACCTCAACAGACTGGAGCAATTCCGCTGAGTGCTGAAGAAGGGGAGCGTCGTCTCGAAAACAGACCAGATTCTGTTAAGGAGTTTGATGCCGGTGTTTACGCCAATGGATCAGATATAACCTTTGGCGCATCGGGAATTACCGGCGTCTGGGCGGAAGACAATACCCGCGAGTCTATCTACAACGCGTTTCGACGTAAGGAAACTTTTGCCACCACCGGCACGCGCATCAAAGTTCGTTTTTTTGGTGGGTATGATTTCACCGATGAAACGCTTGTAGCCCCTGATATGCTCGAGACTGCATATTCTGACGGTGTATCCATGGGTTCAGATTTGTTGCCTGAAGGCGATACTGCACCGCGCTTTATTGTCTGGGCCACACAGGACGCATTAAGCGCGCCACTGCAAAGGCTACAAGTCATCAAAGGCTGGACCGTTGATGGTGAGCCCCATGAGCAAGTGTTTGATGTCGCTTGTTCAGATGACCTTGCTGTCGATCCACAATCTCATCGTTGTGGCGACAACGGTGCGCAGGTGAATCTCGAAGACTGCTCGATTTCTGCTGACGTCGGAGCGGCTGAGTTAAAAACAGTATGGGTTGATCCTGACTTCGATCCTTCTGTCCGGGCATTCTACTACGTGCGTGTACTCGAGAATCCAACCTGCCGATGGTCAACCTGGGATGCGATCAATGAAGGCTATGAACCGCGACCAGATTTTCCAGCGACCATTCAGGAGCGTGCCTATACCTCGCCGATATGGTATCGACCTAGCACAGGCTAATCACGAATCTCTTGAAAAACCACGTGTTTTGGTTTGTGGTTCTGGCATAGTCTTTCTTGGCATTGACGAGAAAGACACCGGGCACTGTGGCCAAGCAAAAGCCAGACTGTAATGACATGTCAGTGACTTGTCTGACAGCACCTAGCCTGAAAAGAGTTACAGTGGTCGACACTAGGCAGCGTTTCCATTGCGAGCGCATTATTAACGCAACTCTTAAGACAGCACTGAAGGAGCTTTCCGATGACACTAAAAAATATTTTTAGACTTGCCCTGTTATCCCTGCTGCTAAATAGTAGTGGAGTTTTTGCGGCTGACAATACCCAAGTTAGCGAGCGGCGCACCATTAGAGATTTGCGCTATTGTGAAATCTTTGGGATATCTTCGACCAGCGATGGTATAGAAGCGGCCGCATACAATACTTTTCCCCTCAATAATTGTCCTCAGGACGAATGGGAAGCCATTGACTTGGAGGAAGTAAGTTCTCAGATAGGCGCTGCTTTAGCAACAAGAAATGGTCCTAGATACTGGACAATGGATTTTATCGTCAGCAAGACCGTAACAAAGGGCCGGGAAATTTTTGGCACGGTAGCAATGCGCCATGGCGCTACTGTGCTGCGTACTGCATCAGCCCCTTCAACCCCATATTCCAGTAGAAGTGTCGAACGCGACACTGAATTTCATTTCTATAAGGGCACACCTGTCTTCGAACTTATCGACCCTGATGGTAAAATTTATGTCATGCAATCCTATAGTGTTCAGCATATCACCGATCAATCCTTTGCTGATCTCGCTTCTTTGGATGAACGTATTTCGTTACCTAGTGGGTGGCAATTTCGAACTCGAACGCTGGTTGAAGACCTAGTCGTTGAAGATATCAATGGTATAGCGACCGTTACGCAGGATGATTTCAGAAACACCTATCAGCTTACAACGCTTACCCTAAATTAACCCTAATGCTTTCGCTAACAATGTTGCTTCTTGGCTGTGGCAATGAGGCTCGATTCGGTTGAGATGCCGAACTGGAGTGCGGATTAAGTGGGCAGTTTTTTATTCATACGCAGTACAACAAGAGGCGGAAGATATGCGCTGCGTAAGCAAATACAATTGCTTATTAGCCCCCTTAGGTTGCATTTATCGAGGGCTCTTATAGGCATCCGTATAGGCATCCGTAAAATCAATCTATGGCCGAGAGAAAATAATATGAAAATAGTTGCCAATACCCTCATTGTTATCGCTTGTCTGTTGCTAATCCCATTTACGGCAATAAGTACGGCGGCAGCCAAACAGCGTTTCTCTGATGGGCCTAACCGTGTCTTTTCAGGTGGGCCCTTGGTGGCAGGGGAACTTTATATCGGAGCTGAGCCGGATTGGAGTTTTGTAAACTCTATCTTCACCATAGAAATGCAATTACTAGACCCTCCCACATCCCGTCGTATTTGGACAGTGGAGCACGAAGGGAAAATATATGTTTGGTCCGGTTATATGGGTTCGACGGTGGGGCGCTTGTGGAAACGCTGGCCTATACAGGCGGAGCGTAATGGTCTTGCCATACTAAGGGTCAACGGCAAACGCTATGAGAGAAATTTGATACGTATCCAGTCTGGAGATGAGCTTGATGGTATTACTGAGGCGATCAGCGCCAAGTATCCTGGGCAAACGACTCGACAAGTAGTTGAGCAAGGCGACGTGTGGCTATTTGAAGTTGCAGCACGTACTCGTTAAATCAGCGTAATATTTTTGGAGAATAACGTGAGTATGAAATATTTTTACTGGTTTATAGCAGTAGCGCTGGTGGTAACCGTGTTGTCAGTTTTGTTTGTCCCGGGAGTAGATGATTTTGTCGAGCAGACTTTTCAGCGCTATCTTGGGCGGGCGGCCAGGTGATTAGGTGAATAGAAGAAACGAAGGGGTGCACATCATCAAAAGACTAGGTCCGATATCATTTGGCGCACTTATTGTCTTGTTCGCAATAATTGGCGTCAACAGCATCATGACCCATGCAGACTCGTTTCTGAATGAGAATGATGTAGAACCCGAAATTAGTGACACAGCCCAGACAGCAGAACAACCTGGGTATAGAGCGTCGCTCTATGCAACAACCTGGCCAGTAGACATGGCAAATCTCAACCGGTCTAACGCCGTAGTAGGCGCTGGCCTGCCGTTGGGTTTTAGCTGCGAAGATGTGCGCGTGGATACAGTGAAAATTCCGTTTCCAGTCTTTGCTTACACGAGAGATCTAGATGAGGTTTTTGTGCTGGGCGGATTGCCCGGAGTTCTGAGTGGGTATGTTGCAGATATTGACGGGCTGCCTTCAGGCTCTTCACCGACTGAACCGCATCTTACAAAATATAACCCCCAGACAGGTGAAACCATAAAGCTCGATCTGACGATGGGCGACGGCTTCGCGTATATCGGCGGCGCCTTGGTGCATGAGAACGGCTATGTGTATGTTATTTCCCAAGCCTATATTTATAAAATAAATCCTGACTCTATGACAGTCGCTGCAGGAAGAGCATTGCCCAAGGCTCCCATTCCGCGAAATTTTCTGACTATCTATAATGGGTTGAGTACGAGTAGCTCTGGCCACTTACTGACGAAATATTTTTCACCCAATGTTGATGCTTCGACCTTTTTCAGTATCGATCCGGATAGTTTAGAGATAGTCTCAACTGCAGATTATCCAGGTGCATCGCCGCGATTGACTGTCCACCAATTGGACAACGGCGAAGAGCACCTTTATCACCTTAATCGTTTCAATACGTTCCGTTTTCAATTAGCGGAGGGAAAGCTTTCTCTGGATGAGGATTGGCTATCCCGTTTTGACCCGTATGAGACAGGTCAAGATGAAAATGACGAGCCTACATCTCCTGTGATTGCGCAAGGTCGTGTTCACTACACAACCAACACTCTAAGAGATGTTGATCAAGCGATGAGAATTTTCTGGCAAGAAACAGACGTCACCTATACGTCAGATAAACCTCCTTTGGTTGGACATGAACTGCTGCCGGGCTCAAACCGCCCGGGCTGGAGCTTCTTCCATCTTGCCATTGATGATTTTTCAGGGACAATTGTCGCTGCTGATCAAGGAGCCAAGGCGCTGGTTGCTGTGAGAATTGGCGAAGATGGTGATTTGGATTATCTGTGGCAAAAATCAATTACAGTTAGTGCGAGGCCAGCGATTGTTGCAGATCGCGGGCATGTATATGCGACGGATTACGCGAATGGAAGAAACCACTTGGTTGTATTAGATCTATTTTCTGGTGAAGAACTTTGCCGCATAGTGACTCCCGCTTCGCGGGCGACGGTGGCTACAATTGTCGTTAGTGCAGCCAATGAGGTCTATTTTGGGAGCAACGAGCCTGGCAAGGAGACTGGTTTGTTTCATAGATTTTACTTACCCCTTTAATCCAGTGGTTCGCATTCGGCCACTAAACGTCATATATAAAACAGCCCCGCTAAAGCGGGGCTGTTTTATATATGGTGCCCAAGGGCGGACAAAATCGTCAGGAACGATTTTGCGCAGCCGAAGGCTGGCCTTTAGGCCGAGCGCAAGGATGAGCGAGCGAATCTACACTCGATCTCTACAGCAATATTCGCAGCAAGATGGTCAATTTACGTACTTGGCGAAAGATCTAGAAACGAACCAGGCGATGAAGTTTACGCTCAGAACCAAAAATCAACCATTATTTCCCTAATTGAAAATGGCGAGGTTTTTGCAAGAGGAACTCAAAATGCAATCGACAAATTGAAAGAGTTGGAAAAACAGGTAGTAATCATACAACAAGTACCTGTAGTTGAAGGAAGTGCTCCAGAGTCTGTGAGTAGGATTCTTTCATTCAACAGCAACATGGAATTGCGAACTTTGCGTATCAATTACCTGAATCGATACAATTTAGTCAACAATTTCTTGAATTTCTAGTATTGGAAAGAGGTACAGAACTAATCGATCCAAACTCTCAGATATGCTAATCAGAGTATTGTGAGATTCTAGACTCCTCTGGAGTTCCAATTTGTCTGGACACAAACCACTTAATTGCTAGTTTTGCTGCGTCAATTTCATCGATTTATGAGCCGCTTTATATTCGAATTAGGAGAATAATGTTGTGAATCAATGAATGCTGCTGACAGTATTTTCAACTCAATTGGAAACTGGCAATGAACCTATTGCGAGTATAGTTACTATAAACCACCTTTCTTTTTCGCCAACCCTACACTGAGTACCCACCAGTCGCAATTATTGCTGCTATAAATAAGTAAATCTCGGCCAAATTGGTTACAAATTGCACACCATTCCTATTTCGATTGCCCATGAACCTCTCTCCGCCCGAGAGGCACCCTACCAGCTTCATTCTGAGCAGCACTTTTTTCCAGATTCACGGAATTTTAATCAGACAGTTTCGCTTTGGGCGGCGCTCGTGGCTCAGGCAATCGAGTAGCGCAGTCCAATGCCCTGGGTTTGGCACCGATGTGATCCAAGATCTTCTTGATCACCAACGGGTCTTCAATGCTCGCAATTATTTTAACTGCGCCGCCGCAGCGATTGCAGAAGAGCGAAGGGGACACTAATAGCTTAATAGTTTAAGAAACGTTTTTGATGGTGAGTATCGTTAAGCTATTAACCTATTAGTGTCCCCTGTTCATACTACGGGCATCACCGTTCGATGCGAAGCATCGAATCCAAGCTTCGATACTGCTTATAGCCCCTACTGAATTCTGCATCAAACGAAGGGGGACAAGGTATTCGAGCGTACCCAACAAAAATTTTAGTCTTGCCACACCGCATAAAGAATCTGCCCCTCCAGACCATCGTTACGCGGTCCGGCGATTGCTGCGTACTCCGGAGAACTCGCCATCTGCAAAAACGTCTGTGGGCTGGGATATTCCAGCAATGCTATCCTGTCCCAATCGCCATTACCTATAAGGCACATCGCAGTCTCCCCGGAGAACAATAGCTTGCCGCCCAGACTCAATACTAGAGGTATAACCTTTTCGCCATATTTGGCATATTCCGCAGCGCCGCCATTGGCCTTGAATTTAAGCATATTGACCATGACTATTGGGCGTGCGGGCAGTGCCAGAAATGCCTGTGCTTGTTCGGGTGTTGCCCCCTTCGCATTGATCTCGACTACGTGGGCGCTGGCTTGCCCACTCATACCCAGCCCGACTAATGCGGCAACACCGGCACTGGCGGCGGCGCTGGAATTCAGGAATGAGCGTCTTGTTATCCTATGCTCTAAGTCTTCGCCGGATGTTTCGTTCTTGTTGATCTTGTTCATTGCGTTGTTACCTCTCAGTATTGCTTGCTGCTTGTGAGTTAAGTTCTTAGGTTGTGTTAATAATGTGCTCGCAATCGGAACGCTGTTTAGTGGTAACTAGAGTAACTCTATGCAGGCCGGTCGCTGGCAGACAAGTCACTGACATGTCACTACAGTCTGGCTGTTTATTTGGCTACAATCCCCGGTGTGTTGCAATTTCATCTTAATTTCATTTAGCCTACATTAAGAGGAAAGTCTAGATGATATCTCGCGCAGTTAATCCCTTTGTATTGCCATTCAAACTCCTGCAGCATCCCAATTATTAACATAACTCCGAAGGAATTTTCCGATGACAAAAATTATTTTTAAACTTGCCCTATTATCCCTGATGCTAACCAGTAGCGGAGTTTTCGCGGCTGACAATTCGACGGTTCTGGGTCAATGGGATCTCGGCCTGAATCTCCAGGGGAACGAAATCGCGATCAACCTCACAATAACTGAAGATGGCGATGGACTGGGCGGAACCTGGACGGGTCCACAAGCTACTAATGTATTGTCTGATGTAATTTTAACCGGAGACACCTTGTCGTTTTCTATGCAAACACAGCAGGGATCACTAAAGGCATCATTCGAGCTGGAAGGCGATACGCTTAACGGTAGCCTATCTACACCTCAAGGAGACTTGCCGATAGTTGGCAAAAAGTCTGCCTAAATGCAGTGTTAGCAAATCTGGTCACAGCTATATTGCAATGTGCTGCGGACTATAGCAAGTAAACAGCCAGACTGTAGTGACATGTCCCCGACTTGTCCTTCTCCGCTATAGACGAAAAGGCGCGTCACATTTTTTGCAGGAACAAAAAGGCGAAGAGTTAGCGGAAGTGGTTGTACAGTTTATACAGGATTATCCCCGTAAGGAGAGCAGGTGATCAATAAAATGTCGGAGCCGAACGTGTTAAGCAGACCATTACTACAAAGATTCCTCGTAAGAGTTGCCGCTTTTTTCTTACTGCTGCCATTGGCAAATTATTCATTTGGTCAAGGCAGTTTTGATGGTGTTGGGCTTTCAATCATACCTGTGGCCGGCAATGTCTACATGATCCAGCGCCCAGGCTGCGGGGGTAACATCGGCGTTCAGGTTGGTCCCGACGGTGTGCTCTTAGTGGACTCGCTGTTCGCGCCGCTTACGGATAGATTAGTAGAAGCGGTGAAGCAGGTGACTGATAAAGAAATTCGGTTTCTGGTCGACACCCATATCCATATCGATCATGTAGGCGGCAATGAAAACCTGGCAGATATGGGCGTGTTGATCTTCGCCCATGACAACACGCGCCTGCGATTGTTGGAAGAGAAGAGCCACTTCCCGAGGGCTGGCGGCAGTTTCGCCCCGCAACAGCCGGTTGCAGCTAGACCACTAATCACCTTCAACGACACCATGAGTTTCCATCTGAACGGAGAAGAGGTCCGCGCTTTTATGGTACCTCCTGCCCACACGGATGGGGACAGCTTCGTCTACTTTCCCGAATCTGACGTGCTCCACCTAGGCGATGTGTATCGCACTACCAGCTATCCCAATATCGATGTCTACAACGGCGGCACCCTCAGGGGCACAATCGCGGCGATGGATATGGCAATCGACATAGCTGGCCCTGATACGAAGATCATACCCGGGCACGGCCTCGAAGTGGTTGGCCGGGAAGAGCTACTAGAATTCCGTGACATGATTCTCGACATTCAAGACCAAGTGCTGAGCATGATCCGCGAAGGCAAAAAGCTGCATGAGGTGATGGCCGCACAACCAACTGCAGCCTATGATGCCGAATGGACCGATGACCCCGGCTGGGGCTCGGAAGATTTTATTCCTGTTGTCTACTACCAGCTCGGTGGCGGTGGACGCTTGGCGGACCGCTAAACAAACTTGGCAAACAATCGACAACAAAACAGCAGGTAGTAGTCATGACTGTATCGCATAAATTATTTCTCGTTTTTCTTATCTTATTTGGTGCTCAGGCTTCGCTGGCGCAAGATGATGATTTCGTTTTCTATTCCGACTTATCCCGAGATTGGTATCAGGGCGGCGATTATTTCGAATGGACATCAACTACAGAAGACAACAATGCCAAGAAGGTCAATGTTTTCTACAAAACCTGGGGAGACGAGACCAAACCGAAACTGGTATTGATCCACGGCTTCCCGAATTCTAGTTTCGACTATTACAAGATGATCCCTTTTCTAGAAGACGAGTATCATATCGCCGCGCTGGATTTTCCGGGTTCCGGTTTCTCAGATAAACCGCTTGATGGTTACAACTATATGTTGGCGGAGAATGCAGAGATCGTTGACTATTTCGTCCGCGAAGTAGTTGAGTTCGAAGACTTCGCGCTCTATACCCATGACAGAGGTGTGAGTATCGGCCTAGCGTTTCTCGGCAATTACCTAGACAACCCAAACCCGGGCTACAGGGTTAATTATCACTTTCTATCAAACAGTGGCATGTTTCTGCCGCTAGCCAATCTATCGCCCGGTCAATTGAGAATGCTTGATACCGATACCGCCGACCAAATGCTTGCTTCCCGTGCGGCACTCAAAGATCGAGGAATTGGAGTTCCCTAGTTCTATCGAATACACCCCATCCGGCTATCGTGTAATAGATTAGCGTAGGGTAGGGTAGGGTAGGGGAAATAAATCTGTACCCTTTAGAATGGCCTACGACAATTTTGTTTTGGCCTTGTTTTCACTCAGGATAAGTTATGAAACACTGGATCTCATTTACTCTTAGTATCAGTTTGCTCACACTTCTTGCGACGCCAACTCTGGTCAGTGCGCAGCAGTCTGATCGTCCCAATATAGTACTCATTCTAGCCGACGATCTTGGCTACACGGATATTTCCCCCTTCGGCAGCGAGATAAGCACGCCGAATATTGCCCGGCTCGCGGCACAAGGCCTTTCATTTACGAATTACCACACGGCCGGGAGCTGTGCGCCGGCGCGGGCCATGCTGCTGACCGGGGTGGACAGTCATCGCAATGGTGTGCCAAATATCCCCGAGGCCCTGCCTGAAGAGCAAATGGCCTATGAGCACTACCAGGGTGTGTTGAACGAAAAAGTCGTCACGCTCGCAACGGTGTTACAGGGCGATGGCTATCACACCTATATGACCGGCAAGTGGCACCTGGGTCATACTCCGGAGTTGTTACCCTCGTCGCGTGGATTCGACCGGACTATCGCGATGGCGGATACCGGCGCGGATAACTGGGAGCAACGCACCTATTTACCCATCTATGACCGCGCAAACTGGTATGCCGATGGTGCTGAGCATACGCTGCCCGATGACTTTTATTCATCAGAATATTTCATCGACAAGACCATCGAATTTATCGGATCCAACGCGGAAGACGGTAATCCGTTTTTCGCCTACATCCCGTTTCAGGCGGTTCACATGCCGGTACAAGCGCCCCGTGAATTCTCCGACAAGTATGCCGGTTTGTACGATGAAGGCTGGACTGTCATGCGTGAGCGGCGGCGTCTTGCTGCTGAAGAAGCGGGAGTCATTCCGGCCGAGACGCAGGCTGCGGTAACCCCTGGTACGCTGTTGTGGGACAGTCTGACCGACGAGCAGAAACGCTATAACGCCCGGCGCATGGAAGTGTATGCTGGCATGGTGGAGGCAATGGATCTGCATATCGGTCGCCTGATGGCCTACCTGCAAAGCATTGGCGAATATAAGAACACAATATTTGTTTTTACCTCTGATAACGGCGCAGAAGGATCCAACCTCATCCAGCCAGATGGAAATTCGCTCTTGTCCCCGTGGTTTGAGAGGGTAGGTTATAACTCGGATTATGAAACGCTGGGCGAACGCAATTCCTGGAACGCCATTGGCCCAAGCAACGCCACAATCGCAGCGTCGCCGCTTTATTACTATAAATTTCACGCCAGCGAAGGTGGCCTGAGGGTGCCACTGGTGATGGCTGGACCAGGTATAAACAGGTCTGAAGAATTGACCGATGAATTTGTTTTTGTCACAGATCTGGCGCCTACGATTCTGAGTCTGGTTGGTGTAGAAAATCATCACGGTAACTGGCAGGACAGGGAGGTGGAGCCCATAATCGGTAAAGACTTCTCAGCATTTCTGGCCGGTGACGATTCGCTTGTGCATGATGATTTAAACCCCATAGGCTATGAGTTAGGGGGAAATAGCGCCCTGTTCAAGGGCGACTACAAAATCGTGATCAACCGGGTAGGGCAGAATGATACGGACTGGCAGCTGTTCAACATCAAGGCCGATCCAGGTGAAACCACCGATCTGGCACAGCATATGCCAGCCTTGCTTGAGGAGATGCTTGCGGATTATGAGGTCTACGTCCAAATCAATAACGTCCTGCCCATGCCCGAAGGGTATAACCGGTCCGGACGGATACTAGGGGATGCCCTCAGGCAACAATGAGCAAAAACTTCGCTCGGTTAGACACCTACGATTTGGAACGAGTTGAGGTGTTGCAAGGTACGAGCGCCAACGGCCCGAACAAACTCTTCAAGGGCGTGCCTGGCCAGTATCTATATCAAGGCAATATGTTTACTCGAATTCAAGTAAGGCTTAGTCTGAACGCCAAACAAGAAATTTTTCACTGAGTAGTGAGTGAGACGTTTGCCATGATTGTAATTCCCAGATTTCATTTTTCCCAAGTTTTTCTCATTCTGTGCATGCTGCCTATTGGATTTGCCAAGGCACAAGATGCTGGTCTTGAGTCCCGCATAGACACAATTCTGTCCGACTGGAATCAAACTGCCAATCCGGGAGTGGCGGTCGCCTATGTCGATGCTGGCGAGACCCTACTGCAGAAGAGTTTTGGTCTGGCTAACCTGGAGCATGAGATTACCTGGACCACAAACACTGTCTCGGATCTGGGCTCTGTGTCCAAGCAGTTCATAGGCTTCGTCTTTGCGCTGTTATCGGAACAAGGCCAACTCGATCTAGATGACGATATCCGCGATCATCTTCCTGGGCTACCTGACCTGGGTGCCAGGATTACAATCAAGCACTTGTTTCATCACACATCAGGCCTGCGTGAAATATACAACACGCTTTACATGGTCAATCGCAGGCCCGGCGATATCATTTTCCAGGAGGATGCGCAGAGGCTCATACAGCATCAAACCAAACTACAGTTTGAGCCTGGCTCACAGTATCTCTACAACAACACCGAGTACATGCTGCTGGCTGACATCGTTGAATCGGTAACAGGGCAGCAATTCCATGATTGGATGCGGGAAACAATTTTCGAGCCTCTGAGCATGCTGGATACTACAATCATGCATCGCCAGGGTCAGGTGATTCCAAACGTGGCAAGTTCTTACCAGCGGGGCAGTGATGGCATTTTTTCTCAGCGATATGACAACAGCACCCTACAGGGCGGCGGCGGTATTTACTCCACTGTCGCAGATATGACCAAATGGATTGCCAATTTTTCGAGCCACAAAGTCGGTACAGAGCAGACTATCGATATCCTCACAGAATCCGGATTTCTCAACAATGGTGAATCCCTGGACTACGGATTGGGCATTGGCATAGAAGTTCGCGATGGCGTGGAAATATGGAGTCACGGTGGCGCCAGCGCTGGTTATCGATCCATGCTGGTGTATCTGCCAGAACATGAACGTGGCTACATTTTTATGACGAATACGCCATCCCATGGTGAACCATCTGAACAATTAACTCAGGCATTTTTGGGTGATGTCTTAGCTGAAGCTATCAATACAAATGAAGCTCAGCAGACTGAAGAAAACACCCCCCCACCGCTGGAAAATCCAGGCCACTACACTGGCCGCTATTTTAGTGATGAATTGGAAGCTTTCTACACAGTCGACATGCATGAAGGGAATCTTACCCTGACGCATCGCTGGTTAGGGAACTATCTCTTACAGTACCAGGGTGACGACAACTTTGATTTTCGCGATCGGGCTGGGTCTCTCTCCTTCAACCGAGGCCCAAACGGAGACGTAGCAGGCTTCACCTTCGACAATGACCGCACCATCGGCGTGGAGTTCAGGCGCTTCGATCAAATTGGCAACTAAGTTGGCTGCCCAAGGTGACTACGATGAGATGCGCACACTCCTCGCCTTTGCACGGGAGTCGGATTGTTGAAAATACTCGGCTAGAAACTGAGTAAACAACCGAACTTTTGCAGAGAGGCGCTGCTGGTGCAGTTCTGGGACACCCACCCGCCAAAGTTGTTATAAACCTAGTCAAATAAAGGGCAGATGTAAGAATTTGGGGCGAAATCAGGATCGATGGTCAGAGAAACTTAATCGCGGACACGGGCAAAGCTGCCCATTCAGGCATCAATTTGAGGTCGGGCCAATCTAAGCGACTTTGCTTTTCCTGCTCCTTTCCCTGGCCGCCAGCTTATTTAGCCCGTTTAACATCGTGATCGATTCCTTCTGAATCTCCAGCGCCAGCATTTGCCATTGCACCGGGTTCAAATTCAGGTTCAACAGAGTAGACGGCGCCGCTTGTGGAATGAATCCCCTCTTGTCCGCACGCACGATCCGCCCAGTCCAATCCACTAGGTCAATATAGTCCCGAAACCTAATCGGCAATGCGGGCAGTTGCCGGTCGCGTTCTGAATCAGTCTGGAAACCCATCAGTCTGGGAAAGGGGCAATCCGTCGAATTGTTGTTTCCCGACGTTGCTCCGCGAATGCGCGCCTGAATGGAAGTAAACTCCGATTCGTCTAGCGTTTCACTGATGCCGGCACGCACCGGGTTCAGATCGACATAAGCCATGCACGAAAGCAAGGCTGCCTCATCCAGTAGCGCCTGGGACTTGAAGCGCCCTTCCCAAAACCTGCCTGTACAGTCGTCTTCCTTGTTGGCCCTGCGGGCGACGTACTCGTTCAAGCAGCGCATGAACCAACTGATGCTGGTCAGGCGTTCGCGCCATGTTTCGACAATGCGATCCAGTTGCCGGTATTCCTCTTCAGATCGCATCTCCCCGCGCAGATAGCAATGCACCAGCGGGTCTCCCTTGTACAGACGCAGCCAGTAGCTGATGACATCATCGCGGTTCCAGCGCCGGCTGCGAGCCGTGTCCACATGCAATACCAGATGATAGTGGTTGCTCATGATCGCGTAGGCGGCGATATCGATGGCGAAGACTTCGCCCAGCAATGTCAGGCGGTCCACCAGCCAGGGCTTGCGGTGGTCGAAATTCTGACCGGAATACCGGTCTTCGCCGCACAGGAAGGCCCGCCGCACACAGCGGGAAATACAGTGGTAGAACGGCGTATCTGCCAGCGAGACGATTTGGGAGCGGGGCCGGGTCATTTTCTGCCTGCAAGTCAATGGATTTCTTACAGGTAGGTATAGTCAAGATTCGCCGGAATGCCAGATTTTGGGAATTCTTGAATGGGTGTCCCGTGTACCGCCTGAATGGGTGTCCCGTGTACCGCCCTACTCGGTCAGGCGTTCCGGATGGGGAGCGCAGGTAGAATAAGAATTATCGGTCCACGCCCGCCAGGAAGCGCAGGAGTCTTATTTCGATTCCCTCGGCAACGCCGGGGACAAACAGAACAATGAGTACTACGGTGAGCAGGACACCGGCTGCAATACAATAGGAATATTTCATATTGTTCAACTTGATCCTCCAGTCTCATTTCGTGGAGCAATTTCGAAGAGCCACAGAGTCTCCGCATCAACTTCGGCGGGAGTCATTTCGACGCGGTATTTGCGCGTGAACGCCTGTGTTACTTGTTCTATAATCGGGCCCGATGTGATGCGCGTCAGCATGATGGGGTAGCGCTTGCCCTGTATCCGCATTGTGCCACGGCCATCCTCTTCCGCCTGCGCCGGCCATTTTTTCCAGTACCGTTCTCTGAGCCCGCCCATGTAGTTGGAGTTGAGATAGAGTTTGCCGTCAATCTCGACAATCCATAAAGTACGGGACCGGGGAGGGTTGAGGAGCTGCAATTCGAATGTCCTGACTCCACGGACGAAGCTCCAATCCGATTCCCAATCCGTCACCAGTTCGCCGGATTCCAGCGGCCCGCCGCTGAAAATTACGGACGGTCCATCGGAAGTGCGCGACGAAATCGCCAGGGCGCCGAGTGTGACGACCGGGATAAGCATCAGCGTTCCGATGACCAGCGCCAGGTACCGAACAACTGCTTTGCTATCAAGTTTCATTTGCTCTGCCTCTCCAATGTACTTGCAGTCGAAGCTTACGAATCTAATTAATGCAAATACGGGGATCGATCATTGCGAGCGGAATTTTGCGTCCCAAGAAAAATGCCAAAATAGATACTCAACTCCAAGTCGAGTATATCTTATCTGAGATTGCTGTATTTTTTACTCAGGTCGCACTATTCTCACTGTGAAGTAGGCATAAAACAAACCGCTCCTCTAATTCGTTTCAGTGTCTTTCTGACTAGGAGCATTCTTCGAATTTGGCTTGGGCCCTCACCGGATTATGACTATCTATTATCGAAAATTAACAATATTCGTGATTCCTTTACTCAACCTGCTATTGCTAACTGGCTGTTCCACCGAAAGTGAGCCGGCGATTGTAAGTAGTGATGATAATGCGAGTGAAGATTATGTCAGCGCGGAAATGCGCTCCCGTATCAATCAGCTTGTGCAAAGTGTCGCCAACGAACCCACCAGCGAGAGCACTATTGCCGAGCGAGCAGACTTGCTGGCGGACTGGATTGACGCCTATGCGCTAGCAGGCGGTGAAGTTGGACTGGATGCCCCGCGAGTTCGCCTGCAGGCAACATTGCCTCCAACTGGTAATGCAGCCGCCACACAGTCACGCAATGTCGACCGGTTCGTACGTGAGTTTGCTTTACTGGATGAAGAAGGCGCTCTCGGTTTTCTCAGTGCCGATGACCTCGGGCCGTTTGTTGTGGGTTCGATGCAGGAGCTAAGCCAGACCTGGCGAGTGGGAACACGTGAAATGGAGATCGGCGGGGGCTTTTGGGTGGCTCGGCATTTCGCTACGAACTTCGGCCAGTTCCAAACTGACGATCCCGCAGGGTCAGGTTATGTTTCCATCGAAACCACTGACGACGATGCAGTGTTTGAAAGAGAGACCATATTAGCAAGGGGTCCTCATGGCGGCTTTCGAGCCCCCCAGCCAGCCATTGCCTTTCGACTAACTGAAGGTACATTGGATAGAGGCTCAAGTGTCACAATAACTTATGGCGATCGACGACAGGGTGGTCCCGGCATACGAATTCCTACTTTTGAGAGCGAGCGATTACCACTGCCTCTGTATGTGGACCTTGATGGTTCAAGTGAATGGAGAACCCTTCCTATTACTCCGTTTGTAACCAGCGGAGGTAGGGCTACTGGCGTACATGCTTTCGGACCAAGCGTAGTGGAACCTGGCGAAATCTTTGAATTGTCAGTGCGTGCTGAAGACCAGTATTTCAATCGGGCCAGTGGAGATGTACCGGCTTTCGAAGTACTCATTAATGACGAAGTTGTCGCAACTACTGCCGCTGGTGATGAGGCCATCACTGTATTGGAACTGAGCCTCGAGAATGTTGGCCCCCATTGGGTTTCCGTGCGCAGCCTCGATGGTGATATCGCGGGTACAGGTAATCCTATTCTGGTGGAGGAAGACCCTGAGTATCGTATCTATTGGGGAGACACTCACGGGCACTCCGGTTACTCGGAAGGTATAGGAACTGTTGATCAATTCATGCGCTTCGCCCGCGACGATGCGCGTCTCGACTTCGTTACCCATTCCGAACATGACTCCTGGCTTGATGCCGGAGAGTGGGAACTCATTCGCAGCACCAGTGCAGAGTACGATGAACCGGGGAAATTTGTTCCATTTCTTGGCTGGGAATGGACACGGCACACTCGATTTGGCGGGCATCATAATGTTCTATTTCGGGATATAGAAAATCAGACACCGGTATCGGGATTGCAATTCCCAGTACTGTCGTCGCTTTATGCCGAGCTTCATGAACGTTACGACCCAGCTGATATTGTAGTGATTCCCCATGCTCACAACCCGGGCGATTTTCGTCAGTCCGATCCTCAGCTTGAACCCGTTATTGAAATTATGTCTACCCATGGATCGTTTCAATGGTTCATGAAGGAATACCTTTCCCACGGTCATGAAGTAGGCGTAGTTGCAGCATCCGATGACCATTTATCTCGGCCAGGTTACTCAGCTCCTAACAGGAATACCCTGGCTCAGCGTGGTGGCCTGGGTGCAGTGTTGGCGCCACAGAGATCTCGTGACGCCATATTCGACGGCATGAAAGCCAAGCGTACTTATGCGACGACCCAGGATCGAATGATCCTGAAGTTCAATGTTAATGGCATCAATATGGGTCAACGGGCAGCTTATAGTGAGGCCAGAACTATCTCAGGCAGAGCTATAGGCACCGGACCAATTCGATCCGTCACCTTATTTAAGAACGATGAAGTGCTATGGCAGGAAGAATATTTGCTGGAGGACAACGCGGGTAGTGAGCAGGAGCTGTTGCTCAGTTTCAATTCTGACGAAACACCTGCTTTCAATGGAGACGCACCAAGAGGCTGGCGCCATTGGCGTGGCGAGCTTCAAGTAAACGGGGCTGAGTTGATAACTGCGATACCGCAGGATTTTTACAATCCTGCGACTCAGTACTTCCAGCAAGACGAAAATCTTATCTCGTTTGCAACTATTACCAGGGGTGACACCAGTTCAATTCGTCTGAGGTTGGCAGAAGTAAGCCAGGATGCTTCAATTTCAATAATCCTGGAAGAAGCCACAGAAACAGGATCTGCACCACCTTTCTATCGCTTACATGCCACCATTCCAGCAACCACTGCGGAGTTAAACTTGGCAGAGATTGTTGATGGCAAAATGGTTAGAAGTCTTCCACAAGCCGAATACCCTAACGACAATGTCACTCTCCGCCGTGTAATTAGCGATGGCGAACGAGACGTTAGCTTCACAGTTTCGGATGTTGAGAATGCAGATCAGGGTGACTACTACTATTTTAGGGTAGAGCAGGCCAATGATGAAATTGCCTGGTCGAGCCCGGTATGGGTAGGAGGATTCTCATCAAAATGAATGTGGTAAAGAAGGGGGAGACTGATCCATTTTATATAAAAGAAGTGGCTACCCGGGGCTGAAGAATCCAAACAGCCTTAGGGCGTGTGTCTCCTGCGGGCTTCGCGCTGGCGTGCTCGTTGCAAACTGCTAGCGCAGTGAGTCAACCTGGTTGGTGGTTTTCATCCAACCTCTAAACTCAAGACATAAAATTAGTCTAGTGCTCGATAGTTGGCTTCCTCAGGCGGTGCGTAAACAGGTGGACTATCGAATAGTGGTCCCTTCAAATATCGAACTGACGACTCCACAGCCAACTCACCAATTAGTTTCCACGCCCGCTCTGCCGCCTGATAGTCTGGACCATTGCCACCCAGGCTTACTGCGTTGTCCCTGATCACTTCGTAATGCTCCAGGTTTGCATAGCGTGACAGCGTGTAAACCTCATCGTATTCAGGGCTTTCTACCGGTGTGCTCGCTGGAAGATAGGCTATTTTCCATTTACCCACGGGGCGCACACCAATTTTTTCAAGATAGGGCCAGATTCCATCCCGTTCGAGTTCGTAGACTTCCTGAAACGCTCCCTTCTTTATTCTTTGATAGTGGAGAATCAATATTTCATCATTTGCTCGTGCAGCCTGCAAAGCAACCGGATGAGGTGCGTCTGTTCCTTGACTCGAAGTTGTGGATTCAAATTCTTCCCCTGTGCCCGGCATAAAAATCGGACGGGTTTCGGCCATGTAGCCCTGCAGAAAAACGGCTTCCTTCGAACCCTGGGAAACCGTACTCCGATTCCTGAGCCCTGTACTACTGCCCGCGCTTAAGCCTCCGCTGCCTGCAAGCGCAATGGCGCCACCGGTTGGGTTGTCCGTTGTATTCCGCCGCGTTGCCTGCCAGTGTTCGTAACTTGCATACCGGGCGAAGCGGAGCGCCTCGTCTTGCCCGGGCGACTCATCCGCGCCACGGGGATAGATCACTTCGAAGTCACCAATAATTCTGGCGCCGAGTCTTTCAAACCAGGGCCAAACACCGTTGACGCTCTCTTCTTTCCAGTAATCGTATTGCCCTTCCTCAAGATAGGCGTGGCGCATCATGATGACTTCTTGTTGCCCGACGCGTGGGACATCATTCCTCACCGGAACATCCTGTGCATCCACGATGCTCGGCATCATCAGGACTGCGAAGAGGGTGGATACTTGTTTTAGGCTATTCAAGACAGTTCTCATTTTTCTCTCGCGCTCCAGGAAGTAAATCCTGGACAGAGATTATCCGCAAAGACAGGCGGTCGCAATTTTCAAACTAAAAAACCAGGATGGAATTAATATCGTAAAGCAGGCCGATGCCGGCGTGAAGGTAAAGGAGATCTGCCGCAGGTCGTGCATGCGCGCAAAATAGTGAAATCATTCGCTACAGCCCCATGGCAAAGCGCTATTGAGGTATGTCAGAAAGTGATACTATCGGCCATATGGAGGATCAGCCGATGCCCAACGTCCACCTTACCAAGCCCATGCACGATTATGTGCGAAAGCAAATTAAATCAGGCACATACGCCAACCTGAGCGAAGTTGTGCGCGCTGGAATCCGGCTTTTGATGGATAAGGATGGCGCGCGCCAATTCTATGCATTGAAGACCGAACTCGAACAGGCGGTCAGCGAAGCCGACGCCGGTGCTTTTGCATCCTTTGACGCCCGGGCTTTCGAACCCGATGCTTTCGAAGAGTAGCGGAGGATCATGACGATCCAGCTATCCGACCTTGCCCGGTCCGACCTTGAGGACGTACGCGATTTCACAACCAGAACATGGGTCAGAGCGCAATGGCTGACGTACTTTCGCCAGATCGCGGGAGCCTTTGAACTGATCGCGCAAAACCCTGAAGCCGGCATGGATCGAAGCCTCTTCGTCCCTGGCATGCGGTCGGTCAATTGCCGGAGGCATGTAATCTTCTTCAAGTGCCTGGACGCTGCAAATGGAGCGCCGGTTGTTCTGCGCATCATTCATGGCAGGCGGCACATGCCCGCACTGGTTTACTACGATGATCTGGGCGGGATATGACTCCATGCCGGTGGAGGATGGAATTTGTCATTACCCGGTTCGCCAGCGCCAGTTTGCCAAAAGCCGGCAATAGGCGCACCTCCGGAAGAAGCGGCGATGCTCAGCGGCGCGGTGCGATTCCAGCTACCGGGCATCGATCAGCGACCCGGAACCAAAAGAGCAGATTGATAAATGGTGCCCAGGGGCGGAATCGAACCACCGACACGAGGATTTTCAGTCCTCTGCTCTACCGACTGAGCTACCTGGGCGTGTAAACGGAGCGCGCGGAAGGGCGGTATTTAACCTTTCGGCTGGAATGCAGTCAAGCGCACCGGCGACACAAGCGTCAAGCGCCGTCACTCGGGTGGGACGTAGCCTGCGGCGCGGTCGTATTCCTCGTTGTCGAGGAACTTTTCCATCTGCTCGTTCAAGTATTTGCGGTCAGCGGCGACCGCCAGGTTGAGCTGTTTTTCGTTGATCAGCATGGTCTGCTGCGCCAGCCATTCCTTCCAGGCTCGTTGTGACACCGTGCGATAAAGCTCCTGGCCTTTATCGCCCGGATAAGGCGGTACGGGCAGGCCGGGGAGTTCCTCCCCAAATTTTCTGCAGAATACGGTGCGGGTCATGGTTCTTCCCTTTTGTTGCCGAGCATGGCCGCTGTCATTCGGATGTCGCCAGCGCAGCGAGCAATTTCCTGACCGGGGCGGCGAGTCCAACCTCCACGGGTTCGGCGATAGAGTACCAGAGCCAGCGGTCCGAATCAGCCACGGAGGGGGTGGTTCGAGTGACCATGTAGCGGACAGGCGTTATGTCCATTCGGAAGTGCGTGAAGCCGTGGCGGATGGGCGTCAATACTGGTGGCATTGCATCCTCGAATTGCAATGCGGGCAGCCCGGCGGGCAGTTTGTGTTGTAGGGGCGACGCATGCGTCGCCCGCGCGGAGTTTCGGGTTACGGCATGGGCGGGCGAGGCATGCCTCGCCCCTACATGTTCCGATGCGTTAGTGGGTGTCCCATCGGTGGTGCCGTCGGTGGTGGGTGTCCCATCGTTCCCATTGTTTGTTTCGTATTGGGGCAGGGAGTAGAGCGAGCCCCAGATGCCGTTGGGCGGGCGTCTTTCGAGAAGCACCCGGCCTTCGCGATCCTGAAATATGAACATGGTTACGGAACGGACCGGCAGGGTTCTCGCGGGCTTCTTGCCGGGGAATCGCTCGATCTCGCCGCGTTTCCGCGCCAGGCAGCGGCCCTGCAACGGGCATAGGGGGCAATCGGGAATTGCGCGCGTACACATGGTGGCGCCGAGGTCCATCATGCCCTGGGTATAAGCGGCGATGCGTCCGGATGGGGTCAACTCTTCGGCAAGCGCCCAGAGTTCTGCCCGGGTTTTGCTGTTGCCGGGATATCCGTCGACCGCGAAGCAGCGCGCCAGCACCCGTTTTACATTGCCGTCGAGAATCGGCGCCCGACGGTCATGGGCCAGCGCCAGAATCGCCCCAGCAGTCGAGCGGCCGATTCCGCTCAGTCGCTCAAGTTCTCTCACCGTGCCCGGAAATTTGCCGTCATGCTCTTCGACGATGGTTCGAGCCGCCTTGTGTAGATTGCGTGCCCGCGCGTAGTAGCCGAGCCCGGTCCACAGATGCAGCACCTGGTCGATATCCGCCGCGGCCAGGGCGTTTACGTCCGGAAATCGCTGCATGAAGCGATTGAAGTAAGGAATAACGGTTGCAACCCGGGTTTGCTGCAACATGATTTCCGAAACCCAGACCCGATAAGGGGAAGGATCGGCCTGCCAGGGCAGATCGTGCCGGCCATGGGTTTCGAACCAGTCGATCACGGCATCGGCGAAACCGTCCATCGCCACCGGTCCGGATTCAGTTCGCGCCGGCATCGCCGCCTATGCGTGAAAAGATTTCGCGCACCGTATTGAAGTCCGGCCGGCAGAACTGGATGACGTCGTCGCTGAAACGGGCCGAGCATTCCACCGGCCAGGTAACGCTCTGATAATTGCCGCTGACCGGAATCGTCTGGGTGAGCGGTTCGCCGAGCATGGTGAGCAGCACTTCGTAGTCGAAACTCCCGCCCTGCAGGTCGGCGATACCCGTGCCCTCGGCGCTGAAGTTGTCCATTCGCAAATTGAAGCCATGCTCGGCGCCGAGGCCGCCGTCGAGTGCGAGATTGCCGCTGACCTCGGAGAAGCGGATCAGGTCCGGCCATTGCTGGATTGCCTCGCCACTGGGACTGAGTGCCGCGATAGACGTGAAAATCTGCTTGATGAGGCCGATGTTGACCAGGTTTTCGGTGACGCTGAATGAAGCGTCTCCACTGAGATCGCTCAATAGACCACGCATGGACCGGCCGCTTGCGTTGAAAGCGCTATCGACATGCAAGCGCCCGCTGAGCACGTCGAGCCGGGTAACGAGCGGCGCGATTTCAGAGATGGCCAGATTCTCGCCATGCGTCTCGCCCGTTAACTCGCCATTGGCGGCATTCCAGCGCATGTTGGCTGAAAAGACTCCGCCCAGGAAGGCGACCGGCGGGACTTCCACATCGAGTACCCGGTCTTCGACATTGGTAAAAACCGACAGGTTTTCGATGCGCAGGTCCCTTGCGGTCAGGGCGTCCGCGGCGATGGAGCCTGACAGAATCAGGTTCTCCAGACCCGAAATTTGACTCTCCGGCTGCGGTAACGCCGGCGCGCCGGGGATAGTCTCGGCTTCTTCCGGGTCAATTAGTGCACTGATATCCATCACGCCGATGTCCATTTCGTAGCGGACATTTACCGGCAACGAACCACTGGCAAAACGGATTTCGGTTTCCGCTTCCAAAACTGTCTGTTCGGGCGAGTCGACCACCGCTTCGGCGCTCAGGCCGTCCGTGTCTCCGGAAAGACTCAATTCCAGGCTTGCGGGCCATTGTCCGTCCGGATTGCCGTTGGGTAAAGCAAGAGCGACTTGCTCGGACGCCGGAAGAATGCCGAGATTTCGCAACAGCAGCCGGGCGTCGAATTCGTTGCTGGTCAGATTTGCCCGGTAACTCGGATCATCCGGGTAGTTGTCAACTTCGAGCCGGCCTTGCAGCAACACGGGCGTACTGTTCAGGTCCAGGTCGGTAACCGCTAAGCGGCCGGACTCCGCATTCGCTTCGATATTGCCTGCAAGACCTATGGCGGTTTCGCGCACTTGCCGGTTGGCGCGGTCGAACCATTCGAGATCGAAATTCATCTGGCCAGGGAAGGCCTCGCCCTGCAGATTTACTCCGTTGCCAACCAGTTGCAGATTCTTCAGCAGGAATCGCCGCCCGCTGTTCAGATTCTGCAAGTCCAGCCGGCCGTTCTCCGCGGAAATGCGTTCGGGCAATGCGGCTTGAGCGCCGGAAGTTGCATCCGTGCGATGGGTGTCCCGTATGCCTTGGGCGCCCCATATGCTGTTACCCTGGGCGTCCACATATACATTCAGGTGAAAGCCGTCGATGCGCAGTTGGCGGATCGCCAATTCGCCGCGCAACAAGGCGCCGCGGTCCAGGTCGAGTTGCACAATCGAGGCCGAAGCCAGTTCCTGCGGCAAGCCCGGATTGCGCAGGCGCGCGTCTTCGAGCGTCAGGCGAGCCGAGGGCAGCAAGTCGAGATCGATCTCTCCGGCAACGAGCAGTTCATACCCGGTAGCGGCAGCCACCTGTTCCTGCAAGACCGCCCGGTATTGCGCGGGATTGGTAATCCAAAGCGCAGCTGCGACAATGACCGCCACAACGGCCAACCCGATGCCGAGCAGGATTTTCTGCGTACGATTCAACATGCGCCGATCCGGAGTTGCCGCCGATTACCAGAAAGAGGAAGTGTAGCGGAATGGCCTGGCGGTCGCACGATTCACTCCGCCACATGATCTTGAACGGAGCCGGGAAGTGGCTTTAGCCGCACGAGCCGCTGCGCTGTGTTTATCCGGCCGGAGCGTTATAATGCGCAGCCTCTATGGTGGCCGCTCCGGCACACTCGGTGACGCAATCATGAACAAGCAAGCGCGCAGCGCCAGCGTTCAGCGCAACACAAAGGAAACCCGAATTTCCGTTTCACTCGACCTCGACGGCAGCGGCCGTTTCGAGGCGGAAACCGGCCTGCCGTTTCTCGATCACATGCTCGATCAGATCGCCCGTCATGGCATGCTCGATCTCACGATCAAAGCTGAAGGCGATCTGGAAATCGACGCCCACCACACTGTCGAGGATCTCGGCATAACCCTGGGACAGGCTCTGAACGAGGCGCTCGACAAGACCGGCATTCGTCGCTACGGCCATGCCTATGTGCCGCTCGACGAGGCGCTTTCCAGGGTCGTGATCGATTTTTCCGGACGTCCGGGGCTTGAGTATCACGCCGATTTCGCGCGCGCCGTCGTCGGGGGTTTCGACATCGACCTGTTTCGCGAGTTTTTCCAGGGCTTCGTCAATCACGCCTTCGTTACCTTGCACGTCGACAACATCCGCGGCCGCAACGCTCATCATCAGATCGAGACGATCTTCAAGGCATTCGGCCGCGCCTTGCGCATGGCGGTGGAACTCGACCCGCGCTCAGCAGGCGTGATTCCATCCACCAAGGGCAGCTTGTAGGCTGAGTATCGGCCCCGGATCGAACCGGCGGCGCACCTGAAACAGCAGAGTTGGACAAATGAGTACGGTCGCGGTCATCGACTACGGTATGGGCAATCTGCATTCCGTCGCCAAGGCGGTGGAGCATGTCGGCCGCGAACTCGAACTCGATATCAACGTGTCGGTCACCGCGAACGCGAAAACGATCGCGCAAGCGGACCGGGTCATCTTTCCAGGCGTCGGCGCGATTCGCGATTGCATGGCCGAAATCAACCGGCTCAATGTCGGCCGGATGGTCGCCGAGGCGATGCAAACCCGCCCGGTGCTGGCGATCTGTGTCGGCATGCAGGCGCTGATGGAGCGTTCGGAGGAAAACGGCGGAGTCGATTGTCTGGGACTGACGCAGGGCGATGTGCGCTATTTCGGCGACGAGTTGCGCGATCACTCGGGCGCGTGGTTGAAGGTGCCGCATATGGGCTGGAACGAAGTACGGCAGACCCGGAAGCATCCCCTGTGGGAAGGAGTGCCGGACGGCAGCCGCTTCTACTTCGTGCACAGCTACTACGTGCAGACCGGCCGGGACGAACTCGTGACCGGCAAGACTACTTACGGCGAGGAAATGGTTTCCGCTTTCGCCGACCGCAACATCTTCGCCACCCAGTTTCATCCGGAAAAAAGCCAGACCGCCGGCTTGCGCCTGCTCGGCAATTTTTTGAAATGGCGTGGAGAATCATGACCCCAACGACCGTCATTCCGCGCGGAGCGAAGCGGAGTCGCAGAATCCAGCATGGGAATAATCAACCATGTTGGTAATCCCTGCGATCGACCTCAAGGACGGCAAATGCGTACGGCTGCGCCAGGGCCGTTTCGACGAGACCACGGTATTCTCGGAAGATCCGGTGGAAATGGCCGGCCAGTGGCGCGAGTGCGGCGCCCGGCGGCTACATATGGTGGACCTTGACGGTGCGGTCGCGGGCGCTCCCAGGAACGCGAAAATCGTGAAAGCCATCGTCAGGAGCTATCCGGATCTGCCGGTGCAGATCGGCGGCGGCATCCGCGATCTGGAAATTGCCGAGTCGTATATCGAGGCCGGCGTACGCTACGTCATCATCGGCACCCAGGCTGTGCGCGAGCCCGAGTTCGTTGCCAGCGCCTGCGAGCGATTTCCCGATCAGGTGATCGTGGGAATCGATGCGAAAGACGGCATGGTCGCTACGCAAGGCTGGCTGGAAGTGAGCGAAATCAGCGCTGTTTCGCTAACCGAACGATTCGCGGACTGTGGCGCCAGCGCCATCGTCTATACCGATATCTCTCGCGACGGCATGATGCAGGGAGTAAACGTTGAGGCTACAGCCAACCTGGCCGCGCAATCGGCTGTTCCGCTGATTGCTTCCGGCGGCGTGACTGACCTCGAAGACATTGTCAGGCTGAAGCAGGCCGCGGCCGGTGGCGCCGGTATCATCGGCGTAATTGCCGGTCGCGCCTTGTACGAAGGCACATTGGATCTCGGTCAGGCCCAGGCGGAAGCGGACGCCGGGTAATGGGACTCGCCAAACGCATCATTCCCTGTCTCGACTGCGACAACGGCCGCGTGGTGAAGGGTGTGCGTTTCGTCGACATACGCGATGCCGGCGACCCGGTTGAAGTCTCAAAACGCTATTGCGACGCCGGCGCCGACGAAATCACATTCCTCGACATCACCGCCAGCCACGAAGGGCGCGCGACCACGGTAGACACCGTGCGCGACATTGCCGCCCAGGTCTTTATCCCGCTGACCGTAGGCGGCGGCATCCGCACGCTCGACGATATCCGCATGATGCTCAACGCCGGCGCCGACAAGGTGGGAATCAATACCGCGGCGGTCTTTGACCCGCCATTCGTTCGCGCCGCCGCCGAACGCTTCGGCTCCCAGTGCATTGTCGTCGCGGTCGACGCGAAACAGGTAGCGGGCGGCGCAGAACCGAAATGGGAAATCTTCACCCATGGCGGGCGCAAGCCTACCGGAATCGACGCCATCGAATGGTGCATTCGCATGGTCGACTACGGCGCCGGCGAAATCCTGCTGACCAGCATGGACCGCGACGGCACCAAATCAGGATTCGACAACCATCTAAACCGCGCCGTCAGCAGCGCCGTCCGCGTACCCGTGATCGCCTCCGGCGGCGTCGGCACACTCGAACATCTCGCCGAAGGCGTACTCGAAGGCGGCGTCGACGCGGTACTCGCCGCCAGCATCTTTCACTTCCGCGAATTCACCATCGAACAGGCCAAGCGCCACATGGCTGCCCGCGGTATCGAAGTTCGCCTGTAAATCTGCCCCCCCGGGGGAGTCAATCGCGAAGCGGGTTTGATAGGGCGTGCCCAATTACTTATTTTTCCTGATTTCTCGGTCATTCCGGTTTGCATGGCTATACTGGCGTCGTGAGGAAACATTGGAGCCGGAAATGAGGGAAATCAATGAACAATGCTCTTCACGATACGTTGTCCGTTACCAGGCGCCTTAAGGAATCGGGTATGGAAAATTCTCAGGCAGAGGCGGTAGCCGAATCTACACACCGGAGCATAGTTGCCGCGACGGCGCATCTGGCTACGAAAACCGATTTGAAAGCCGAATTGAATGCTCTGGAGTCAAGGCTGACATGGCGGATGTTCGTTACGATGTTCGGAACCATGTTAGGAACGATGATCGGTGTGGCCGGGCTTGTTGTGGCGGTTCTGCGACTGTTCCCGGCGTGACCGTACCCGATTATCGGCCGGCAAACTAATTCCCGCGCAGGGTATTCAGGCCCTTCAGCAGATTCAGCGCTTCGTTGAGCGGATAGTCGGTGGTCAGCACCTCGGCTGCGGACGCCAGCGGTGCGATGTTTCCATCGATACGATTTTCGTTTTCCAGGCTGCCCGGCAGGTCCGCTTCGGCGAATTGCGTAACATTGCGCGAGCGCCGGGTGACGAAGGCCTCTTCCACGACGATGTCGGGCTCGATGCCCTGGGCCTGGATCGAGCGGCCGTCGGGAGTGTAATACAGCGAAGTCGTCAACTTGATCGCGCGGTCCTGATCGAGCGGCAACACCGACTGCACCGAGCCCTTGCCGAAACTGCGCGTGCCCATGACGACCGCGCGACCGTGATCCTGCAGCGCGCCGGCGACGATTTCCGCGGCGGAGGCCGAACCGCCGTTGATCAACACCACCACGGGCAGGTCAGGCGCCACGGTTTCCGCGTTGGCGAAATATTCGGTGGCGGTCTCCTGCATCCGGCCCTGGGTGTAGACCACGCGGCCGGAATCGATGAAAGAATCGACCACACCGACCGAAGCCTGCAATACGCCGCCGGGATTATTGCGCAAATCGAGTACGAGCCCGTTCAATTCCGGATTCTCCTCCAGCAAATCGGCGATTTCATTCTGAAAGTCTTCCCCGGTATTGAGCTGGAACACGGGAATGCGCACGTAGACATAGCCCGGTTCAAGCATGCGGCTGCGTACGCTGCTGATGGAAATGACCTCGCGGGTGATTTCGAGATCGAAGGGTTCGAGCCCATCTCGCGAGATCGTGACCGTCACCCGGGTTCCGGGCTCGCCGCGCATCCGATTGGCGGCGTCCTCCGGCAGCATGTTCCGCACCGGCTGGTTGTCGATGGCAATGATCAGGTCGCCCGCGCGGACTCCGGCGCGGTCGGCGGGAGTATCGTCAATTGGAGCGATTACCAGGATGTAGCCGTTTTCCTGGCCCACTTCCACACCGAGGCCGCCGAACGCGCCGGAGGTGGTTTCCTGCAAGGCATCGAAGTCGCTGCCGTCGACAAAGGCGGAATGCGGGTCGAGATTCGCCAACATCCCGCGTATGGCGTTTTCGAGCAGGGTGCGGTCGTCGATCTCTTCGACGTAGGACATGCGGATGCGGTCGAGCGCCTCGGTAAACAGGCGCACGTCATCGAGCGGCAGGGGCAGCGGTTCCTGCTGGGCCTGCATGGTCCCGGCGCAAGCCAGCAGCGCGCATGCCAGCGCGGTTTGTCCAATGCGTATTTTGATCATTTTGAATATTCCTCGCGCACAATACGGCTCCAGCGCAACCGACAATAGTTCCAGTTTATGTCTGGATTGGCAATCAAATCTGTTAGAATCCCGCCTCTTGCCTGTCTGTCGCGTTAATTCCCATGGAGCTTGTCGAAGAAAAGCTGGATGAACACCATCTCGACGAAGGCGAGGTGGTGGATGTAGTCGTGCGCTTCGCCGGAGATTCCGGCGACGGCATGCAATTGACCGGCTCCAATTTTACTCTGGCGACTGCGCTCTACGGCAACGATCTTTCCACATTCCCGGATTTTCCCGCGGAAATTCGCGCGCCGGTCGGAGCGACCTTCGGCGTATCGGCTTTCCAGATATATTTCGGTTCGGACGACATCGTCACCGCGGGCGATGCGATCGACGTGCTCGTGGCGATGAACCCGGCGGCGCTGATCACCAATCTGGCCAATGTGATCGACGGCGGCCTGGTAATCGCCGATCGCGGCGCCTTTACCGCGAAGAATCTGACCAAGGCCGGCTATTCGGTCAACCCGCTCGGCGATGGATCATTGTCTGAGTACCGGGTACTCGATATCGACATTTCCGCCCAGGTTCTCGCCGCGGTGGAATCCTTCGGGCTTGGCCACAAGGGCAGCCTGCGATGCAAGAACATGTGGACCCTGGGCCTGGTCATGTGGCTGTTCGACCGGGACCGCGCCGCCACGATCAGAAATCTGAAAACCAAGTTTGCCGACAAACCGGAAGTCGCCGAGGCAAATATTGCCGCCCTCAATGCCGGGCACGCATTCGGCGAAACCGCCGAATTGCCCACGGGAATTCACGTTTACCGCGTGCCCAGAGCAAGGTCGGAACCGGGACTGTATCGCAACGTCACCGGAACCCAGGCACTGGCCTGGGGTTTGCTGGCAGGGAGCGAATTGGCCGATGTGGACATGCTGTTCGCTTCGTATCCGATCACGCCGGCCTCGAACCTGCTGCATGAATTGTCCGGACGCCGGGATTTCCGCATCAGCACCTTCCAGGCCGAAGATGAGATTGCCGCGGTATGCACCGCCATCGGCGCATCGTTTGCCGGTTCGCTCGGCGTGACTTCGAGCGCCGGCCCGGGTATCGCCTTGAAGTCCGAAGGCATGTCGCTGGCGATAGCGACGGAACTGCCGCTGATCGTCATCGACACCCAGCGCGGCGGACCTTCGACCGGATTGCCGACGAAGACCGAGCAATCGGACCTGAACATGGCGCTTTGCGGCCGCCACGGCGATACGCCGTTACCCGTGATCGCGCCTGCCACGCCTCCGGAATGCTTCGAAATTGCACAGGAAGCCGTGCGCCTCGCCACTCGCTACATGACGCCGGTCATGCTGTTGTCGGACGGTTACCTGGCCAATGCCGCCGAACGCTGGAGAGTTCCGCGGATTGACGATCTGAAACCGTTCGAGGTCGAGTACGCGCAAGAATCGGCGGATTTCAATCCATCGAGACGCGATCCCGGAACGCTGGCTCGTACCTGGGCGCGGCCCGGCACGCCGGGCCTCGAGCATCGCATCGGCGGCATCGAGAGCAATTACGATTCCGGCAATATCTCCTATGACCCGGAAAACCACCAGAAAATGACCGACATGCGAATCGCCAAGGTGGCGGGAATCGCCGGTGACATACCCTTGCAGGAAGTCGATCTGGGCGAAGATTCGGGCAAGCTGGCGGTGGTCGGCTGGGGCTCGACTTACGGCGCCATTCACCAGGGCGTGAAGAGAGCGAGGCTGGAAGGGCTTTCGGTATCGCACATTCATGTGCGCTATCTGAACCCCTTGCCGCGCAATCTCGGCGATCTTCTGCGCGGTTTCGATTCGATCCTCGTGCCGGAAATGAATACCGGGCAGTTCGTCCGTCTGCTGCGGGCGGAATATCTGCTGAAAGCCGAAAGCCTGAGCAAGGTTTCCGGCCAGCCCTTCAAGATCGGCGAAATTCTCGCGGCCATCCATATCAAATGCCGCGAGAAGGAGGCTGTGCAATGAATCAGCCAAATCTGACGCTGAAGGATTTCGCCTCGGACCAGGAGGTGCGCTGGTGCCCGGGCTGCGGCGACTACGCCATCCTGAAAACCGTGCAGAAACTGATGCCCACGCTCGGCCGGCCGCGGGAAAACCAGGTGTTCATTTCCGGCATCGGTTGTTCCTCGCGTTTTCCCTATTACATGAACACCTTCGGCTTCCACACGATCCATGGCCGCGCGCCGGCCATCGCCACCGGCGTGAAGCTGGCGAATCCCGAACTCGATGTCTGGGTAATTACCGGCGACGGCGACGGCTTCAGTATCGGCGGCAACCACATGATCCATACGTTGCGCCGCAACCTGGACATGCAAGTGCTGGTGTTCAACAACGAGATTTACGGTCTCACAAAGGGCCAGTATTCGCCCACCTCCAGAGTCGGCACCCACTCGCCTTCCTCGCCCGGCGGCTCGGTCGAACCGCCCCTGTCGCCTTGCGCGGTCGCCTTCGGCGCAGGCGGCGCATTCATCGCTCGCTCCATCGATACCCACGCAAAGCACTTGTCCGCGGTAATCGGCGCCGGACACGAGCACAAGGGCACGGCCTTCATCGAAATTCTGCAGAACTGCCCGATCTACAACGACGGCATTTTCGAACCGGTCAAGGACCGCCAGACCGCGCCGGATTTCCGCGTGGAAGTCGAACATGGCGAGCCGGTGGTATTCGGCAAGGACAAGGAAAAGGCGATACGGCTCGACCGCGACAGCCTGACGCTTGAAGTCGTTCCGTCAGACTCGGATGACGTGCTGGTGCACGACGAATCCAATCTCGCGCTCGCGCAATTGCTCGCTGCCATGAACGGCCCCGATTTTCCGATCGCCATAGGCGTTCTCTACCGGCTGCAACAGCCGAGCTTTGATGAACAATTCAGCCGGCGCAAGGGAAAGTCCCGCCAGGGAAATCTCGGCGCGCTCCTGCTCAGCGGCAATACCTGGGTCGTAACCTGAGCCGAATCAGACGATCTGGCGTTTGACGAGTTCGCGGAATACTCCGCCTGCTTCCATCAATTCTTCGAAAGACCCGAATTCAACGACTTTGCCCGCCTGCATCACGTAGATGCGGTCGGCCTGTTGCAGAGTGGACAGGCGATGGGCAATGACGATGCGAGTCGAACTCAAAGCGGCCAAATTGTTCATTACTTCGGCCTGACTGTCGTTGTCGAGCCAGTTTGTGGCCTCGTCAAGCAACATGATGCGCGGAGTACGGATTTGCGAGCGGGCGATCGTCACACGCCGACTCTCGCCGCCTGAAAGGACCGAACCGCTAGTGCCTACCGGCGTCATCATGCCCATGGGCATGGCCTTGATTTCACTTTCGATGCCGGCAGTCCTGGCGGTTTGCCAGACTTCTTCGGTGGTTGCTCCTTCGTGGTGGGCGACGATGTTGTCCCAGAGGTCCTGGGGATGAAGTTGCACCGCTTGGGGAACCGCTCCGATTTTCCGGCGCACCTGTTTCAGGTTCAGGCGCCGAAGATCGCGGCCGTCGTAGTAAACGGCTCCCGCAGTCGGTTGCTCGAGTCCGAGCGCGAGTTGGAACAGCGTACTCTTGCCGGCGCCGGATTCGCCGGCGATAGCGATGAATTCTCCAGGACGTGCGCGGATCGTGACATCGTCGAGGATCAGCGGGCCGTCGGGGTCGTAGCGAAAAGTGATATGGTCGAACAGAATTTCGCCACCGAGATGTTCGACCGGCTCGCCTTCGGCAGCCGATTCGGGTTCCACGGCGAGCAGGGGTCTGATCTGTTCGAGTCCCGGCATCATGGCGGCTACCGCCCCGAAAGACTCGCCAAGCCGTGCCAACGCGGCCTGGAAGGCGATGTAAACGGTATAGACCACGAGAAAATCACCGACCGGAATGGTCCGGCTCTCGCTCGTGGCCACCGCGTACAGCAGTACTGCACCGGTCAGCAAGGGGAGCGCGGCGCCGAATGCCTGCAAGTGTCCCTCGAAGGCGCCGAGTTCGAGTTCCGCGCGCTTTTGCTTGCGGAAGTCCCGCGCCCAGATGGCGAAAGCCGACCCTTCCGCGCTTTCGACGCGTAGTTTCGCGATCCCGCTGATGATCTGGAAAAGTTTTCCTGTTACCGACCGCACCGCGCCGATCATACGGCCGTAGGGCAATATCTGGCGCATGCCGATGAGGAAAGTAATCAGCAGGGAAGCAATGCTGAAAGCGAGGGCGATTACACCGAGTCTGTCATCGTAAAGGAAGATGACGCCGAACACCGGCAACAGAAAAACTATCGACAATACACTGTCGGCGACGACGCCTTGCACGCCGCCGCGCATGTTCTGGAAAGTCATGCCCCGCATGGCCAGATCTCCGGCGGGGTAGCGATGCAGAACGCCCGAGGGCAGCCGCAGCAGGCGGTCCCAGAAAGCGGCTTCGATGCGCGAGGCCGAACGCCCTTCGAGCCGCATCAAGGCCATGCCTTGCAACATGTGCAACAGTGCGCCAAGCACACCGAAGCCGGCCAGCGCGGCCGCTGCTGCGTATATCGCACCGAGGTCGCCGCCCTGCATGATCTGGCTTGCCGTGAAGCCGAGTGCGAGCGCCGGCAACAGTTTGATCAGGCCTGCCGGAAGACCGGCCAGTATCAACCGAAATACGTCGGTGGCCGCCCCATGCAGACCGATGCGAAGCAGGTCGCGCGCTTCCGCGCTTCCGGCGGGCAGCGGTCGATAGAACATCCAGGCCTCTGGCTCAAGCGCCGCCGCTCGGTCCGCCGTCAGCCGGACACTGCGCTTGCTTATGGGGTCGACTTCCCGGTAGCGCCCGAAAGCGCCGGGCAGCAGGACAACCGGCCGGTTGTCCTCGGCACGGAACGCCAGCATCGCATTGCTGTCTCCGCGCCACCATTTGTCTTCGGCCTTGAGTCTTACGCGCCGGGTGCGAACCGCCGACGCATCGAGTACGTCTACCAGCCGCAATGGCGTTTCAGACGCGCCTGATCGCCGGGGAATCCTGAATTCGATTCCTTCCTTGCGGCCTATGATTCGTATGGCTTCCGCCAGAGCCGTATCTTCCTGTTCCGCTTTATCTTCAACCGGCAAGTCGTAGATGTTGAACAGCCGCCGCCGCGCCGCGTCTTCGTCCCGGCGGCGGCTGCTTGCCCGGGCGCGTTCGAGATTTGCATGATCGACCACCGCCAGCCGGCGATTCAGACGCTCCAGCGCGAACGCAACCGCATGGAAATCGTCCAGCGCCGGCAGCAGGCGCCCTTCTTTTGCCAACGTTATGGAAGAGACCGCCGTCACTTCCGTCCGGTCGAACAAGGTTAGCCAGTTCGCCGGAGTCAGTGGTATTGCGCCTTCCCGGGATGCGTTCGCTCCGGCAATTTCCGTCCAGTCGACAAGATCCATGTATAGACCGGACCCGGAGGGCGGCCGGGACACCCATACTACGTCACGGCGCACGGAAAGCGTGCCGGGTTCAAGGGTTCGCGTCGTACCTGGTACGGCCACTGCGTCAGGCCGCGGACGATGGGTCACATATCGGGACAGGGTTTCGGCAAGGTCGGTCAGCCAGGTCTCGGTCTGCGCCGCCAGTTCGACAGGATTGGCGGCGGTCAGTACCGCGGCCGGAAGTCGTTTCAGCACGGTGCCGGGCAAACCCTTGGCGATCAGGCAGAGTTTTGAGTCTTCCACGTCCGGCGCGACTCCGGGCAGGAAGCGTCCCGCTCCAGCGCGCAAGAGGTGTTGCGGCGCCGCCTGCTCCTCGCCGTCCTTGAATTCGGCCAGAAACAGATCGACGGCGCCTTTGTCGATGAACCAGATAAAATCCGGATCGTCGAGACTTGCCGGCAGGTTGCCGGCGCAAGGAATCGTATCCCCGGAGCGGGCGGCAAGTTCTGCGATCGACGTGTAATTCGAGGCAGGCATCGCTTCACCCCGCCTTCACAAGCTTGTAATAGACGCCATCCTTGTCCGCTATCAACTCATCGTGGGTTCCGCGCTGCACCTCCACGCCCTTGTCGAGGACGATAATTTCGTCACAGTCACGCACCGTACTCAGGCGGTGCGCAACGATCAGACAAGAGACGCCGCGGCGCCGCAAGGCGTCGTCGACGAATTCTTCGGTCGCGGCGTCAAGGGCGCTTGTGGCCTCGTCGAGAACGAGCACGGTCGGATCGCCGACCAGTGCGCGGGCGATTTCCAGTCTCTGTCGCTGTCCACCGCTGAAATTCACTCCGCCTTCCTCTACCGGGGACGAATAACCGAGCGGCCGGCACAGGATTTCGTCATGAATGCAGGCGTCGCGCGTCGCGGCAATGATGGTCTCGTCGGGGATGGCCGGATTCCACAAGGTGATGTTGTCGCGCAAAGTCGCCGAAAACAACACCACGTCCTGATCGACCATGGAAATGGAACGTTGCAGTACTTCCTCCGGAATCTCGTATCGCGGATGTCCGTCGAAAAGGACTTCGCCCGACCAGGGCTGATTTAAACCCGCGACCAGGCGAGTCAGCGTCGATTTGCCGGAACCGCTCGGGCCGACAATGGCGACCCGCTGGCCGGGCTTGATCACCAGATTGAATTCCTTGATCAGCGGTGGTTTGCCCTTGTTGTAGCCGAAAGTGACTTCGCGGAGTTCGACCTGTCCCGCGAGTTGCAGCCGTCCGTTCAAGGTAGGGATTGATTCTGCTTCGGGATTACGGCGCGTGAAAACCGGATCTTCGGCGGTTTTCGTGATGTCTTCCAGGCGGTACAGGTCAGACTCGATAGCCTGGCGCTTGTCGGCAAATTCGACGAATCGCCCGATCGGCGCAAGAAACATCGCTGCCAGGATAAAGAATCCCGCCAGCGCTCCCAGCGTTATTTCTCCACTCGCAACCTGGGCTCCGCCGAAGGCCAGGACGATTGCGCCGGCCAGAATCGTCATCAGGCCCGGCAGCGCGGTGTTGACGTAGCCGAGTTCGGAGAATTTTTTGCGGGCGTCGTGTTCCAGCGCCTGCTGGCCGGACCAGCGCGCAAAGTAGCGATCGTCCGCCGCCACCATGCGCAAGTTGTCAGCGTGATTGAGCATCTGCATACCGATACCGAGCAGCAATCCCTGTTCTCTCCTCATCGCGTCGCTGCGGCCGGTGCGCAGTTCCTTGACGAAATGCGCCAGCACTCCGTTCGCAACGGCCAGCGCCAGCACGATCAAGGCGAGTCGGACGTCAAGGACCAGCATTGCTGCCAGAAACACGAGGCCCGCCGCCATATCGACGATAAGCACCAGAAACTGCTCGGTGAGATTCTTTGCGATTCTGTCGATGGCCGAGACCCGGTCGGTCAAGTCACCGACCAGCCGGTGATTGAAAAAGTCCACCGGCAGGCGCAGCAGCCGTGAAAAGCCACGGCTATACCCGGCAATCGAGATTCTGATTGAAAGTCTTTTCAGAAATCGATGCTTCAGCAAGGACAGGACGTAAATCAGGACTCCGCCGGCGGCGAGCAAGGCGGCTGCCATGACGCCCCAGGGTTCCTGGTTTATCAGCACCTGGTCCACGAAGACACTGACGGTCGCGGGAACGACAAGCGACAGCAGCGCCAGCATGAGGCCGCAGGCAAATGCGCCGGCAATCGCGCCGCGCGATCCATCGAGCCAGGCGCCGGCCTGATGCATGATGCCCGCCCGTTGGCCGCCCGGCTTGAAGTTTTCGCCGCGTTCGAAAGTCAGCGCGATCTTGCTGTATCCCTTGCTAAACTCCTCGATGGTAAGTTTCCGCCGGCCGGTGGCAGGGTCGTTGAGGTAGTAATGGTTTTCGTCAAATCCTTCAAGGATTACGAAATGATTGAATTGCCAGAACAGGACCACCGGCATCGGCAATTGCCTTAGCAACTCCGCGCCTAAACTCAGCCCGCGGCATTCCAGGCCATAGTGTCTTGCGGCGCGCAGGATACTTGCCGCGCTCGAGCCGTCTCGGCTCACCTCGCATTTTTCTCGCAATTCGGTTAGTGGAACCCAACGCCCGAAATGGGCCAGAACGCTTCCGAGGCAGGCGGCGCCGCATTCGGTAGCATGCATCTGTAACAGAATTGGAGTCCTTATCCTTTGTTTTTTTGGCTCTGACGAAGATTTATTGGAATTCTTGTTCGTCGAGCTCGAACTGAATGGCGACATTCAGGAGCTTCCGATTCCCATGAGCGAGATTGGCGGGAAGTTACCCAGTTCAATGACAATCCTGCATTCCGCGAAATCGAGCCCTGTCAGCCCGGGGTCTTCGCCAAGCACGATCTGGACGTTGTGCATGGCCGCCGGGGCCTCGAATTCACGCAACCCTGCCGAGCCCGAAACCATTTCGGCATTGAGTGAAGCCACTTCGCCTTCGAGGCGCAGTTCTTCACCGGCGGCAGGCGTTAGTACGATCGATGCCGCCATTCCAGTTTCAATTTGCTGCGCGATGTCTATTTCGAGCCAGATCAGTGCCTGCACGGCGCGACCGTCGCCGGCCGGATTACCGTCAGACTCCATTAGCACGCCGTCGAGCGTGACGCTTCGCGTGATGCCTCCGAAAAACAGCCATGCCACCAATGCGAGCAACACAAACGCACTGGCGGCGACGAGCGATCGTTCCCGCGGAGTGGAGATCGTCAGCAGCCGGTCGAGTTGATCCCGCTCTTCCTTCGCTTGAGCTACAACGTCTTGAAACGATTCAAAGAGATCGTTGAACACGATATTCCCGGGAAGCCAGTCTCAAGAAATCCTTGCCAGGCTATAAGAAAAATGTTTGGACAGTTTACGTCAGGTTGGCGTAGCATTACTACCGAGGCTGGCTTTATGGCTGGCTTTAATTGGGTCGGGGGGTAGTGCAATTCGCGTTACCGAACACAAGGTTTGTAAGGAGAATTCTTATGAGAAGTGGCGAACAAATGTTGAAGCAGATTGTCGAAAAATCTGCACTGGATGCGGATTTCAGACAGAAGCTGTTGTCAGATCCAAAGTCCACCATCAGTCAGGAGTTGGGAATCACGATTCCCGATGCAATGGACATCAAGGTCCACGAAAGCGACATGCAGACCGTGCATCTCGCGTTGCCCCCCGATCCGAACATCACCGAGGAGCAACTCGAAGCAATTTCTGCCGGACTTTGCTGCTGCTGGTAATTTTTCCGAACGGACCGGCCGCCGGCTGGCCCGTTCGCTAACAATTCAAGCGCCTAATCCCTGGACCATCTGGGCATAGCTGGTCACGGGAAAGCCGCATCTGCGCTCCCAATCCACCTTGTCGATGTAAGGCTGTTTCAACAGTTCGAACATTTCGTCAAACTTGCTCAAGGCGGAGCAATCCACTTTTGCCGGGTCCGTTACTTCCCGGTGTGTCGGCCATGCGCAGTCTTTCGCGTAACGCCAGAATTCGCTGTCGTAAATCGAACCGAAACTATAATGCCAGCCGACGAACAGGCCACTGCATAGTATGTAATCGATCAGAAACCGGTTTACCGTTTCCACATCCCTTTCGTGAAATTCCGGCGGACGGTTGAACCGCAACTGGAGCACCATGCCAATTTGCAACTGGGCGAATACGATCGCGGTCGCTTCGAGCGGCTCCATGAAAGCCGCCGCGTTGCCGACGCGGGCCACCGCGCCGTCGTAAATTTGCCGGTGGACGAAATTGGGAAACGCAATGACCGCGCGTTGCTCGAATTCCGGCACGTTATCGGTTTTGAGCAACTCGTCGAAGTCCGCTTCGACCTCTTCCTGGCTGGAAACTTCGTTGTTATAGACATAACCGTAGGATGTATGCGCGGTCAGCGGAATGACGAAGACCCAGCCATGCGGGCGCGCGATCGAACGGGTATAAGTATATTGTTCAGCCGCCTTCCCTGGTTCGCCATCGATGATTGCCGGGCAGCGGCGGATGATGGCCTTGTCGGTGGGGATGAAGGAAATGTCTATGTGTTGCTCCGGGTCGTGTTGCCGGGGAAAACCGCGGGCATCGAAGACGAGGTCGTAACGTTCGGTTTCCCCGCCTTCGAATTCCACCTGAGCGCCGCTGTCCACCCTTGCGATATGCAGCACTTTCCTGTCGATGTGGCGCGCGTGCGTGCTTTCCTGCAGCAAGTCTCCCAGCAGGTCGGCGGAGAGATGGTAGGCGTAGGACACCTGCTGCGGAGAGAAATAGTGGATGAAGTCCCGATTGCGCCGCCCCCATCCCTCGAAGCCGATGCCGTACTTGCGGGTTCCCTTCAGGCGCTGTTGAACGACGTCATGGGGCAGACCGGTCAGTCGGTGTAATTCCGGCACCAGGCTCGGCCAACTGCCTTCGCCGACACCGATTACCGGAATACGTGAGTCGTAGATGTGATGCAGTTCGTATTCTCCCTCGGGGAGAAGGCGCGATACGCTCGCGGCCGCCAGGGCGCCTGCCGTGCCGCGCCCGAGCACCGCGACTTTTCTAAGGGATTCAATTCCGGTTGTCATAACTCATGCCCCTCGTGTTGATTTTGTTTTTTAAAAGGAGACCGCCGCGGACAGCACCATGAAGACATAGGCCTTCACCTTGACCAGCCGGTCTCCGGAGACGACCAGCTTGATGTGGTGAATTCCGCGCAGCATTACAAATCGGCCGGACTTCCCGAACAGCGGCGTCGGTTTCGACACCCAGCCGGCAAGCTCGGCGAGCTTCTCCGGCACGACGATATCTTCATGGCCCAGAGCTTCCAGGAAAGGTTCCCAGTCGGTCAGGCCATCGAGCCAGTAACGCGAATCTTTCGTATATCGTTGCTTGACGATCAGGGTCAGGCCGAGCGTGGGGCCCAGACCGTTTTCCCGCACGTCGATGTTTATGCCGATGCGTTCGATGCCGACGCGCTCCCTGAAGCGGGAAATCACGGATGCGACCACCTCGACCTCGCCGGGCCATGCCGTATCCGCAAGATAGGCATCAAGATCCTCCTGTCCCTTGAAGCCCATTATCGCAAGGCGGAGCGAGCGAGAGCGCGACGGGAATATTCCGAAAGAGTCCATGCGCGTATCTTCCGGCTGCGCCCGGTACACTCGTTCGAGCACCCGTTGCCGAGCCGTGTTCCTTTCCCAGTCAATGCAGGACACGAGGGCATTGGCCGCGATGTCCACATCGTTCCATTGACCGCCGCCGCCCATGATCGGACGCTCGCCGGGACGCAGGAACATTCCCGGAAATGGCTTTTCTCCGCCCGGCGCCGAACCGATGTCGAATTCCAGCATCAACTTGCGTCCGACGATTTCCCGCAACGTCGAGTTTTCCGCATCCATCTCCTTGAACAGCCGCACGATGGCTTGCGCAAGCGCATCGGATTCGTCGGCCCTCGCCCGTTCTTCGAAATAGGCCGCCATGCTCGTACCGCTGGCCAGCGAGGCGCCGAAATCGGCCTGCGGCCTGGCTTCGTGCAATGGCAATTCAAAGCCGAACGGCAGCGCTCCCATGGTGATGGGAAGTTGCCCGGCGCATTCCAGAATCTGCTCCCATTCCCGGTCTCCGACCAGCACAGGCGAAACCCGGTTTCTGAAATGCCCGAGCAAGTCGCCCATGCTGTCGCCTTCGCCGGCCAGACGGTCATGGGTGAGCAGGATTGCTTCGTCGATGTTCATTTACTCTCCTCAGGCGATTACCGGCGTGGGATTGAGTTCGGCTTCCGCCAGCGGGCTCTTGCGAAGGCCCATGTCGACCGGAACGTCGTACAGGCGGCCGGGCGCGAGTCGTTCCCAGAAATGGCGCATGCCGGGCACGATGACCCTTACCACGGGCATGCCGATATCGGGCCGCGTCTGATCCAGCACGAGCAGTTCCATGCCCCCGGCCTCGATCAGGCCCTGGCAGTATTCCACGTCGTCGCGGGCGTCCGCCGATTCGATCACAGGATAGTCCCGCGCCTTGCGCATCGGCGCCTCGGCCGGCGCCAGCCAGGGGCAATCCGCGAGTCTCGCCGTTTTCCACCACCATATCGCGAGCGGGTCGTCGATCATGGGCTTGCCGTCAAGTCTGCCGGGCCGCGGCAGCCAGGTCAGACACTGGTTCAATTCGCAGATCGCCCGTTGGGCGGCGATCTTCGGGTCGGCGTGGGCGCCGGCGCCGTAAATGATGTCTTCGGTTTCCGCTTCAGGCTTGCGCGAGAGCGCCACGAAAGCGGGAATGTCGATATCCGAGCTTATATCAAGCACCCACAGATCCCTTTCGTATTGAGCGTAATACGCAGCGGCGTTTGCAATGTACTCGTCGTTGAAGCTGGCGAGATCGACTGCCGGCGCCCGCAGCCGGTTGTACCACCAGATGGCGAAAGCGTCGCGCTCGGCCAACTCGAAAAAGCCCTGCAGGATTGCTTCTTCGCGGGTATTGCCGGCGGCGCAGCCGTTGGAATCGGCGATCAGGTCGAATTCTCCGCGTTGTTCCGGCGCCATGCTGTAGAGCATTGACGTCGGCAGATAGCGATGCTTCTGGCTTGAGAGAGACCAGACCGGAGTCCAGTCGATTTCGGCGTCGGGGTCGAGGCGCGGAGGGATGACATTGTATGGGTGTCCCTTGCTGTTGATGCTCGCGGCATTTTCCAGTTGTGTTTCGCTGAACAACTGGACTTCGTTGGGGTGGATTGCCGCCTCGTCTCCGGCGAAATCACTGAAGCGCTTGCGGATGCGGATTTCCTCGCCATGCAAGGCGCCGGAGTATCGTTCCACCGCCTCGCAAAGCGCGCTGACCTCGGATTGTTCCCTGCTGCTCCCCTTGCCGGCGCTCTTGCTGCGCAAGCTGCGCCGCAGCGAACTCAGTTTACGGCTGCGCATGCCGAGATTGCTGCCGGCCCAGTGGACATGCAGCCAGGAATCGGTTTCGTCGGTCGTGCGCTCAAGCCAGGTGACGACGCCGCTGACCGGGCTCACCAGGTGGCGGTATTTCGCCAGCGTCACTTCCGGCGCCACCGTGCGCGAGCCGCCGCTGTTGCTGACGGCCTTGGGGCTTGCCTTGAGTTGCAAAGGAACCGGCGGCCGCTCCGGGCGGTATAGCGCTTCATCGCCGCAGTCCATACATTGCGGCCGGCGCATTACCCGATGCCGTGCACTTTCAAAACGGCCGGCATTGATCGTCAGCACATGCTCGTGAATCGGCGCCGCATCGCCCAGCACGATCCATTTCAGAATTTCCGCGGCGATCAGCCCGTAAAGCGCATCGATGACCGCGGGTTCTTCGGCGAAGGGCTTGAAGGCAGCTTCCTCACCGCCGAGATTGCGCAGGAAATTGTGGACTTCCTGGTGGGCGCGCAGGCGGTAGCTCAGACAGGCCCAGCAGGGGCTCTTGCCGTCCGCATAAAAAACGGGACCGAACAATGGCTGGATGCCTCGGGAGCGCACGAGCATCCAGGGCTTGCCGCTCTCGATCCGGCGCCGGTTCTCCTCCGAGAAGCGCTCTTCGAGATAATCTTCGCAGACGATGACGCTCAGATTGGGATCTTCGCTTCCTGTGCGAACCCCGCATTCCTTGAGCCGCCGGATCAGGCCGCCATCGTCGCCGACGACTTCGACGCCAGTTTCCGCCAGCCGCTGCTCGACCCAGCGCGGCGAGGCGCCGAGCGAGGACCAGTAAGCCGCCCGCTTGCGGTCCATGCCATGCTCGGCGGAAAGCACATACCCCTTGGCGGAAAGCGACGCCAGCGCCGTGAGAATTTCTGTGGCGGCATGGCGGCCTTCAAGCGTAGCGATGATTTCGTCTTGCGCCCCCCCGCCGTCGAGCAGCGGCAGCAGATCGCAATACAGGCCGCCGTGGAGCAAGGTATTGAAAGTCTCGGAAACAAGCAGTGTCTGCTGTTCGCCGATCACGTGGAAACGCAAGTGCGGCGCAAGCGCGGGAATCTCGACCATGCCCTGGTCGGCAGGCGTGAATCTCCTCAGGATACCGCTCCCGGAACCCTCCATTTTCACTAATCTTCCGGTTTGGCTGCGGCCGTCTCGGACGATCGTGCCGGCGGCGGTCCGTCCTTCCGTATTTGTTCGAGGATTTCGCTGCTGCGGCTGCCGATGGACAAATCACCGGTCTCGTAGACACATCGCGCCCCGGTCAGGTCGGGGAATGCTTCGGAACCGGAACTTCCGCCGTATTCGGCCAATTCGCCAAACGGCAGCGCGAGAATCGCGTTCGCGTCTTGCGACGGCGGGGAAAATATCAAGCTGTCCCGGGTCAGACCGGCAAGGGATTCGCGGAAGCGCTTGCAAAGATTTTCGCTGTTGGCCGGGGACAGACCGTCATGCACGACCAGCAACTCAAGCGGCGTTTCGGGAAAGGCCTCCCGGGCGGCGAGATCACCCAGGAAGATCGCGGCCAGACCGCTCTCGCGCAGCGATCCGCGCCGGTCGACGAAATCGGCGACCACGGCGGCCAGCACGGTCGCAGTGGCGGCTTCGGCGAGATTCGACAAGGCGACTTTCGCCTCGTCCGCAGAGAGATTGCCGCGCACGATATGCATGCCGATCTGGAAGGCCTTGTCGTTCGACCAGTTGCGCACGACCTCGGCGGTTTCCTTCGCATCGGTCGCGGGAATCTCGGCGATCTGACTCTTCATTTCCTGAACGTCCATTTCGCGGGTCCAGTACAGCCGGGTCAGTCCGCGCCGCGCGATCGATTCGGATTCGGGGTCGGGTCCGAATCCTTTCGGCAGGTCGAGATCGGTAAACTCGCGCTCGTTCAGATTGTCGAGCAGTTCCGGATTGCGTTCGATCCATCCGGCAAGCCGCGGAGCGGCGTCGTAGATCTCCACGATGGCGTCGAAAGCGTCGGGCCGCGCTGCCGACACCGGGCTGTCGTAGGCGCTCCAGTCTTCGATTTCGGGATAGAAATGTTTGCGCCATTGATCGACGATGGGATCCATTTTCGCGAACCAGCGCTTCGGCCGCAGCACGAGATTCATCATGTCGTCGTAGGTTCCGGGAAGATGCGGCGATTCTTCGGGGTCGTAACTCTGTAATAACGGGTACTGCCGGCTCGCGATCGCGTGATGATCCGCATGCCGCTGCATGTTGAAAAAAAGCCAGTTGCCGAACTTCCAGTCGGCGCTCCAGGAATGGCGCGGCATCACTTTTTCCCAACGGCCGTTCGCCAGGCGAATCCGGCGCAGTCCGTAATGTTGCAGGTAGTTGCTGATTTTCATCGAAAAGACGCAACTGAAGCCAAGCGCCGCGAAAACCGGTACGGCCCAGATGCCACCCATCAGGAAAACAATTCCGTACCAGAATGTCATGTAGGCGCCATAACGCCAGAACGGATTGCTTAAGTGCCAGATGGGAAGCCGCCGGCGCGCCAGACGTTCTCCGGCGACCTTCCAGGAGCCGGTGAGGTTGCTGACGATTTCCTTGGGGAAATAGCTCCAGAAACTCTCGCCTTTTGGCGCCGATCCGACGTCGTGAGGAGTTCCAACCTGCGCATGATGAATATAAACGTGTTCTGTGGAATATTGCGGGTAGGAAGCGGATGCGAGCAGCAATTCCCCAAGCCGCCTTTCCCAAAGAGTGCGCCGGTGAATCATCTCGTGTCCGACGATGAAGACCGCCTGTGCTTCGATCGTCAGGATGATTGCCAGTACTATGTCTTCCCAGATCGCGAAGGGATTCGCGACCAGGATCTGCCACATGCCGAATATGAGTGTCGGGGGCCAAAGGAACGCCCAGGCCCAGGCGGGCAGATTGTGCCAGAGCAGACGGTGTTCCGGAGTCCTTGCCGGATCCATGTTGCGGCCGTCGAGCCCGATCACCCGGTCGATCATGCCGTTCCCGGTCATGAAAAAGAGGAAGGCCGGCAACAGCCACCAGCCGCCGAATGCCGCCGCGGCAATTATCAGCGGAAAAACGCACAGTGGCAGATAGTGCGGCAGCGCATTGAGAATCGATGGTTCGATCAGCTTCCCGAAATCCTTTTTGTTTGGGCTGAAACCACCAGTTGAGACTGTATCTTGCGGCATGACAACTTCCCGACTGTTTTGCTTCTCCTCCTAATATTAGCACCGCGAAGCGCGGGCTTGAATGCGTCGGGGGGCGATCGCTTTCAGCAGGCGCTCGAGGGCCTCGATGCAGAACGCGGTTGTCATCGACTCTGAGGCATGGCCGATTTGCCCGAACACGCCCCATTGCAAGGATTGATCGCCGAATGCGAGCAACTCCGGCCAACTGCCGTCTTCGTTTTGCCAACTCAGCATCTTCTCGAACTGGGCTTTGGTATCGACGCGGTCCAGACTATCGATTTCAGAGAGTGCCGAAATTGCCTGGGCCGTGAGCAAGACGTTGCCGAATCCTTCTTTCTCGTCCCACAGTTCCAGGATGCGTTCCGCGAGTTCCGCCCGCAGATGATCGAAGACCGGTGCGGTGCGAACCATGGCGCGCACGATCGAATAGTAAATCGTGACCGTGTCGGGGTACCACTTGGAAGTACCATGCAACTTGTCTTCTTTGATCAGTGTTTCCAGCCAGCGTTGCGCCGGCCTCGTTTCCGGGCAGTCGCCAAGCCAGGCAATGATATTCGCATTGACCACCGGATCGGCTTCGATGCGGAATCTCGCCACCACGTCGGGTTCGTTTTCCGTCAGCAGCCAGGTCATGAAGCGGCCATTCTCGTCCCGGTTCGCCAGAATTTGCGGAATACTCCTTCCCAGCACGATCCAGGGGTGAGAGCCGATGAGCAGCGAGCATAGAGTAGTGCTATCCAGATCCTGGGGCAGATGGCGGTAGTAGCGCCATAGCCCGGGGTACTCCATGGTCTCGACGATATAGTTGAGCGTTCGGGCATAAATCGACTTTGCGCTCACTTCGTCGCAACTTTCCAGCGCCAGCGCACAGAAGGCGGAAACGAATGCAGGCTTTTCGTAATGCCGGGGAATGTCAGGATCGGCGATATTGAACCTGATGCAATGCCAGGCTCCGTTTGCGTCTACCGCGGACTCCAGAAACCCAAGGCCGCGCCGGATGCTCTCCCTGCCGGCCCCGGCAAGTTCCGCGGCGCTCATGGCGCTGACCGGGGTGGCCAATTGCCTTTGGGCGGCGGGACGCAATGGCGGCGCGGGGTCGTGCATCGTTTTCTTGAGAAAGGCCAGTGAGGTCTGGCCGGTGATCGCCGCCTGCCGTTCTTCCTCGCTGCGCTTGCCTGGCGGCGGAAGCACCAGATGTGTAACGCCCGCGGTCATTTCGTGAACGTGTATTGCGTGATCATCGGCGAGAGTGACGCCGAGTTCCTGTTCTATCGTCCGCTTCGGATCGGCGACCAGGCGAGCGCGGAACGCGCCGTCCTCCGTGGCTTTCGCAATAAGGAATCTTGCAGCATTGATGGTCTTGTTCATGGAAGTCGTGCTGATTCGCGAAGCTGCCGACAGACTGTTGAGGCAGGCAATTCCGCTCAGCGCGGATCGAGCCGCAGAAACCGTCGCGGCGGGAAGCCGGTCATGAATTTGAAGACCAGCCCCGCGTCGTAGATTTCGGCGACGCGTTCGAGCTCATCGCCGGTCAGCGGCACGGCAAGGTAGGGCTGCGCGTCACCGCCGACTTCGGTCGCGACTTCGACTTGCGGGCGGTCCATCGCGCGGCTGTACCATTGCCGCGGCCAGTGATTTGCCGCGACGTAGATATTTCCGTCGATATCGCGCCTTGAAATTACACGTTCGTGGGGATTGCCGGCATCGTCCGTGGTGACGATGACGATGCTGTCGCCGCCGGCAGGCTGGAAATAGCCGAGCATGGACTCGAAAGCGACCACCAGCAGCACATAAACCGCCGCCGCGATGACGGCGATGCGAATCCAGCGAGATCGGGTAACGGCCATGAGACTCCTCCTTTGGCGCATCATAACCGCCCGGCAAATGTCATTCCATGCAAGGGTCGAATTTGCTAGGCTGGCCGGACTTGTTTTTCGGCGTGGAAACGAACGTGGCGCGAGAAGTTGGGCAACCGCCTGAGCGGGACGACCGAAACGAATCCCGGGCGGCGCAATCTTCTCAAGGGTGCGGGCGTCGTCGGGGCGCCCGTAATCCGACCCTGACTTCCCAGGCGCTTGGCCTGGCGCACCGCGTTCTATCTGGCGAACAACTGGTCATCAGTGGCGGAATAGGGATACCATGTTTTGGAAAGATTGTTGTTGAACCGGGTAGTATGAATATTATTCACCGGAGTCCCGGACGGTAGTTTCCAAGTCACGCAACGGAATCAGGATGTATGGTCAAGTCCGAACGAATTCGGATACTTAATACGCTCGTTGAGTACGTCAGCAACGATGTAACTGCCGATGCGGGCGGGATTATGCGGGCGCCGATTTCGGATTTCACATGCCCGCGAATCCTGGCGCAAGAACAGGAAGTTTTTTTTCGGAACACAGCATTGTGCATGGGCCTTTCGTCCGAATTGCCCGAACCCAATACGTATTGGTCCGATAACTCAACAGGCGTACCAATACTTATGGTGCGAGACGGCAACGGTCATTTTAAAGCGTACGCGAACTTCTGCCGCCATCGAGGAAGTCAGATCGTTGCTGAAGGACGTGGAACCAAGACTCGTTTTACCTGTCCGTTTCACGCATGGACCTATGGGAACGATGGCAAATTGATCGGAGTTAACAAAAGTAGCCAATTCGGAAGAGTATCGAAAAAGGAATTACCCCTTATCCCACTACCTTCAGCGGAATTGTATGGGACTTTGTGGGTGCGACCGACTCAGGGCGACCCCATAGATGAGGCGGAGTGTTTGGCTGGACTTCATGAAGATCTGGATCACTGGAAATTGTCGAAATATCCTTTTGCAGGCACGCAAACCATTGACGCGCGAATGAACTGGAAGTTGGGTCTCGATACCTTTGGCGAACTTTATCATATCAACACGCTGCACTCGGAATCCGCAGCCAAGGAGATTCTGGGAGATTTGCAGACTTTCGACAGTTTTGAAAAGAACCACCGCATGGTCGCCGCCGGTCAGAAATTGAACTTGATGCGGCTGTTGATGCCTGATATGAATCGTTGGCCTTATCCACAAATTACAACTACTCTATATTTCTTGTACCCAAACGTAATCATGACGGTGGGTGCAATGGGCGTAAATTTCTTCCGCATTTTCCCGTTAGATGATGGACCATCGAAGTCCCGGACGATTCATACTTGGTACATTGACCCCAAGGTTCAAAAATACTTCAGCGAAAATTCGATGTCGTATGAAGATTGGCTTGAAAAGTTCATTGAAGTCGTCGAAAACGAGGACTATGCAATGGCAGAGAATATCCAGGTAAATTGTGATAGTGGAATTCAATCTGAGATTGTGCTTGGGCGAAACGAAGCGGCATTGCAGCACGTTCGTAACGCGCACAGATCTGGGCTTGGTCGTGATTTACTGCCAGTTGAGGACATCAAGCCCCGAAATCGACGGACAGCCCCGCAAGGTACAGAGGTATAGATAACAAGCAGTAGCGGAATAGGGATTCAATGCCTGCACCGATGCAGAACCGGCAACATGCCGTGGCGTTCATCGTCATCCTGGTACTGATCGAATCCATCGGCTTCGGCATCATCCTGCCGGTCATGCCGCAACTGATCATGGGCCTGGGAGACGTTTCGCTTTCCAGCGCCTCGGCCATCGGCGGCTATCTCATGTTCACCTACGCCGCCGTGCAATTCTTCGCCGCGCCCATACTCGGCGCCATGGGCGACCGCTACGGGCGCCGGCCGATTCTGATCTACACCTTGTTGGCCCTGAGCCTCGATTACCTGCTGATGGCCGTCGCGCCGACCCTGTTCTGGTTGTTCGTGGCCAGGTTCATTGCCGGCGCGGCGAGTTCCACTTACTCCCTGGCCTATGCCTATATCACCGACATCACCGAGGCCGAAAAGCGCGCCCAGCGTTTCGGCATGGTCGGCGCGGCATTCGGCGGCGGGTTCATTCTCGGGCCCGTGATCGGCGGTTTGCTCGGCGAATTCGGCGAACGCATTCCGTTCTATGCCGCCGCCGCGCTGGCGATGATGAATTTCATCTATGGCTATTTCGTACTCGGCGAATCCCTCGGCAAGCGCGACCGCCGCCGATTCGAAATGAAACGCGCCAACCCTGTCGGCGCCCTGAGGCAGGTGGCCAGGTATCCAGTGGCCGCAGGCGTGGCGACCGCGTACTTCCTTTACATGCTTGGCCATTTTTCGCTGCCGGCGACCTGGACCTACTACACCATGGAGAAGTTTTCCTGGTCCGAAAGCCAGATCGGGCTCTCGCTCGGTTTCGCCGGAGTGTTCATGATCCTGGTGCAGGCTTTCCTGATCCGCTGGGCGATACCCGTCATGGGAGCGTTCCGTACCGGACTCATCGGCTTGCTGGCGCTGATTGTGGGCTTTTGCGGCTATGCCTTCGCCGCTTCGGGCTGGCAGCTCTATCCCTGGCTGGCGGTGGCCTCGATTTCGGGCTTCGTTACCCCGGCGCTGCAATCGGTAATGACTGCACAGATTCCCGCCAACGCCCAGGGAGAACTGCAAGGCGCCCTCAGCAGCCTGAGCAGCATCACCGCCATTCTCGGGCCGCTATTGATGACGCAACTCTTCGCTTTTTACAGCGCCCCGGACGCCGCGTTCTATTTTCCCGGAATGTCCTTCATCGCGGCCGCGGTCCTTTCCGCGCTCAGCTTGCTGGTCTTCGTCGTCACGGTCAAAGGCCTCGGAACAGCCCGGGCTGAAGCGGCCTAACCGCGCGTTGACTTTCAATTGGTCGACTTTTGACTTTCAACTGGTTGGCGGTATACTTTCAATCAGTCGAAAGAATTCTTTCAATTGGTCGGCGTTGAAGTTTCAACTGGTCGAGATGAAAAATCGATCGGGCAACCTGCCCAGGTGGTGACATGTATCCGCGTTTCGCAGAAAAACGAATCAGGGAAGCTCTACAGGACACGAGAGTCGTGCTGGTTTGCGGTCCCCGGCAATCAGGCAAGACCACATTGGTCCGGCAGATTGCGGGAAACGATATTCCTTTTGTCAGTCTTGATATTCAGACAATGCTTAATGCTGCGGAAAAGGATCCGGTCGGCTTAATTCGCGGCTACGACAGGCTGGTTATCGATGAAATCCAGCGTGCGCCGAGCCTGATACTGGCAATCAAGGCTGCGGTCGATGAAGACTCGCGTCCCGGCCGATTCCTCCTCACCGGCTCCGCAAACCTGATGACCTTGCCGCGCGTGGCAGACTCTCTCGCCGGCAGAATGGAAGTTATCAACCTACTGCCGTTGGCGCAGGCTGAGATACGAGGCAAACCCACAAGCTTTATCGATAAGGTATTTGCGGCTGAACTTCCTTTGCCGGGGCCGCCGATTACCGGAGGCGATCTGGTCGAAACCGTGTTGGCAGGCGGTTACCCTGAAGCATTAGGCCGCTCGGAGTGGAAGCGGCGTCTTGATTGGCACTTGAATTACTTCGATGCAATCTTGCAAAGGGATGTCGCGGATGTGGCGAGAATCGACCAAATGGACTTGATGCCGAAACTGCTACGGATCTTTGCCGAACATTCGGGGCAACTTACCAATTATTCCGCGCTGGGCGCGCCCCTGGGCATGAACCACGTAACCACTCGCAAGTACCTGAGTGTATTCCAGAGTCTGTTTCTCGTCAGAAACCTGCAACCCTGGTACACGAACACAATCAAGCGAGTAACGAAGTCCCACAAACTCCACTTTCTCGATTCCGGCTTGCTTGCCGCACAAAAAGGCTTCTCGCCTGGGAGTCTGGACCGAGACCGGACTCCGTTCGGGCCTTTGCTTGAAACCTTTGTTCTTGCCGAGTTGATGAAAATTGCGAACTGGTCGGAAGACCGTTACGTCTTTTCGCATTTTCGCGACAAGGACCGAAATGAAGTCGATATCGTAATTGAGAACCACAGCGGACAGGTTGTCGGCGTCGAAGTAAAAGCATCCGCGACTGTGACTTCGGCGGACTTCAAAGGACTCCGCCGCCTCGCCGCAGGAGCCGGCGACAGATTCGTTCGCGGCATGGTTCTTTACGACTACCACCAGACCGTGCATTTCGACGAACGAATGGCTGCGGTTCCGGTCTCGGCTCTATGGTAGTGACATTTAGAAAATTCGAGTTCAGAATCACCAGCGGAAATTTTTGAAAACAACAAGATTATGAATAAGGCTGGAAAAGCCTGGAGCAGCGACGAGATAGAGGTCATTGTAGCTGATTACCTTGAAATGCTCGGAACAGAACTCGCTGGCGGCAGATTCAATAAAGCCGAGCGAAACCGTGCCCTTCAGCGAAGAATTGGACGTTCGAAAGGATCTATTGAGTATAAGCACCAAAATATCAGCGCTGTCATGGAGCAACTTGGGCTCCCCCGTGTATCAGGATACAAGCTCGCAACGAATTTCCAAGGCATGCTTTACGAGATCGTAGATGATCAGTTGGCAAACGGAAGTTTGGCAGAGAAGTTGGCAAATCAGACTAGTGAAGTAATAGTTCCTGGCGAAGGATTGCTCTACCAGGACCCCCCCTTGAAACAGCCTGAAAAGGAACCGATCGACAGAGTTGCAAGGCGAATAATTCGATTCTTCGACCCGGCAACGCGAGACGCCAGGGCGCGTAAACTGGGTGAGGCGGGCGAAGGATTTCTCTATGCCGCCGAACAGAATCGATTATCGTCCGCAGGCAGGGACGACCTTGCAGGCAGAGTTCGCTGGGTATCAAAGGAGGATGGAGACGGCGCCGGCTACGATATTCTCTCGTATAACAGACATGGGGATAAGCGGCTGCTTGAGGTGAAAACTACCAATGGTCCGGCAACTACGCCCTTTTGGATTTCGCGTAACGAACTGGAAGTTTCGGAAGAAAACAGGAACTTGTATAGAATCGCTCGACTCTATCATTTTTCGAGAACGCCGGAAGCGTACAAATTAAAACCGCCACTGGCTGACCATTTGCATCTCAGGACTGCCGAGTATTTTGCCACTTTCAGGTAAGCGCCTTGATTCGCGTTCAAACTTATTCTGCGTAACAGCCCAGGAGCGCTGAAACCTCGAGGAATCCACTCATGGTGTTTTCCAATGAGAAAGTAATGGCGAACGAAGCGTCGGGCCAGATCGGGTCTTGTCAAATGTCGTCCGTCGCATCTGGTAGCTTCGGGTCTTGCGCAGGTTGTAGATGTGGCTGGGGGAGAATCCCGTCAGGGGCGCGAACCGCCCATCGCCGAACAGCCGGAACTGTCGCCGCAGTACTTCCGCTGTCGCCGGCCCCGACATCTGCCGGTAGGCCTCTTCGATCTTGTCCAGTAAAAGAGTGTCGGCGAATCAGACGCTCGACTTGCGGCAGTGACAGACCGGAGAACTTCGCCAGATAGCGGCGGATCGTCCCCTTGCCCGGCCGCCCGAGCCCCTGATACTCGAAAGTCTCAAGCGTGGCGCGTACAAACCCGTACGCGCCCTCGCGGTCCAGCGGGTGTCAGTCAACAGGCTCGCTGCCCCCCAGGCAAGATCGAACTTGAGCCAGTGTCGTCATGCGGCTGGTGCTGAGTCTCACAATTTTCTCCATGATTACTGAAACTCGCCTTCACCATCACTTAGCTGTGGAATCGCCCTCTTCGTTCACCATCACTTAGCATTGGACAACTCTGGGGATGGGACAACTCTGGGGATGGTCGACACGCTCCGGTTCGTATAGACTCATTTGTGTCGTGCTCTTCAGCCGCATAGCGACCCCCGGCTTCATTTTGCTTTGTGAACAACACAGAGAAACCCAAAACGCCGGACCTTGACCGGGATTTACAGCTATTTATTGAATTAAATCAATCAGTTGGGAATTTGCAGGCAAGAACTAACTAAACTACTCAAATAGGACTAACGCCATGCTCCGACTTGCCTTAGCCGCCTCACTCGCGGCGCTCATTGTCACCGGTAGTGCCGTCGCGCAAGGATTGGTAGGTAGAGCTATAGTGATTGATGAAGACCTCGCGGTTGCTTGTACAACGATGGAGAATTTTTTCAAAGCGACCGCTGCCGGGAGAATTGGTAGTTTGGAGATATTTGAGGCACTCATCGCTGACGGCCATTGCGTGATTATGCGCGTGGGAACTCGCGGTGTGATAAGCAAGCTTGAAGAAGGGGATGACGGTTTGATTGAAGTCGCGCAGATTTCGTTCTTTTCCGGAAGTACTGTGGCCCAAGGATGGATGAGCATTAACCAATTCCGGATGGTGGATTAGGATATCCCCATGCTGCGTATTGTTTATTTCTACGACCAAGAAGCTGAATATGAAGCTTGGCTGAATGAGAATCGGGAAGCTGGCTTGGTGATCAACAATCTGCGGGGGAAGATTCCCAAACCTTGGAAGCCCAATGAAAATGATGGGGGACTGAAGCTGCACAAGGCATCTTGTACAGTATTGAATTCCCCGCGCCATGCCGGGGCGCGAACAAACCCCTACGGAAAACTGTGCGGGATTGATGAGCAAGTATTGCTTGAAGATTGCGAACGCAGAAGCGGTGGCTACATGCCAACTCGATGCACTCAGCCCGGCCGAGACTGTTTCGGCTAGCCTAGATCTTGTCCATAAACTCCGTTTTCTGACCGGTCTCTCGTTCGCCGATTCGACTCGCAGCTCAATCCGCAGCGGCCCCGCTCCGCTTGGGCGCCAAGAAAAACGATCACTGTATGACCGGACACTTTATTTGTTCTCTACACACGGAATCCGCTCCCTTGACATGCCCCGGCGTGGGTGGTTATATCGTCTGCCCTAACGAAACCCAGTGTTCCCCTTACGAGAGTAGGCTGAATTATGAAGACAATATGGTTGCTCTTCGCCCTTGCCGTAGCATTCGCGGGATGTTCCCAGGACACCGTATCCGATATTCCGAGGACGCCGAGCGGCAGGCCGGATCTGAATGGCATCTGGCAGGTTCTCATGAACGCCAACGATAATCTCGAGGCGGCGCCGCCAAAGGCCGCGTATCATCTGGTTCCAGGTGATTTCGTACCGGTGCCCAGCCCCGAAGTAGTCGCTCTTGGCGCGGTAGGCGCCGTGCCCGCCAGCTTTGGCGTGGTCGAAGGCGGCACGATTCCCTATCTTCCCGAAGCGCTGGCGCGGCGCGACGAGAACCGCGAGAACTGGGTGGCCATGGATCCGGAAATCAAGTGCTTCATGCCGGGCGTACCGCGCGCTACCTATTTGCCGCATCCGTTCCAGATTTTCCAGAGCGAGAGCGCTTTCTTCATCGCCTATTCCTTCGCCGGTTCGGTGCGAAACGTTTTCCTGGAAGACCCGGGCCCGCCGCCGCTCGATTCCTGGATGGGCCAGTCCTACGGTTACTGGGAAGGCGACACTTTCGTGGTCGAAGTGACCGGACTGGACGACCGCACCTGGCTTGACCGGGCCGGAAACTACCACAGCTATCAGCTCAAGGTGACCGAGCGTTATGACATGGTCGACGAAAATGTCATCATGTATTCCGCCACCATGGAAGACCCGGAAGTCTACGAGCGGCCCTGGACCATCAGCATGCCGCTGTATCGCAGGCTTGAGGAAGGCTACGAACTTCCCCAGTTCAAGTGCGTGGAATTCGTGGAAGAACTGATGTACGGACAATATCGCAGGGGCGGCGAGTTCGAGCAGCGCCTGCGCGAGGAAATGCAGCAGGAGCAGCAGGAGCAGCAGGAGCAGCAGGATCAGCAGTAAAAAACCGGCTCGGGGCGCTTGGCATTCACTCGGGCCTTTGGATAGAATGGTGAGGATTGTCCTCGCAAAGAACTCTTGGCAACTTCAGGTAAAGAGGTAGATTCATGAAAATCAAATTGTTGGCTTTGGCAGCGGTGGCAGCGGTCGGCGTAGTAGCCTTCAAGCCCACAGCTACGGCGCATCACGCGTTCTCCGCAGAGTTTGATGCAAACCTGCCGGTACGTCTCGGCGGTCCCATCACCCGCGTAGAGTGGATCAATCCGCACACCTGGATTCATCTGGAAAACAACGATCCGGAGGCTACGCGTGATCCCGGGCCGTGGATGGTGGAGGGCGGAACGCCCAATACTTTGCTGCGCCGCGGAATCAATCGTAATTCCCTTACACTGGGAGACGATATCATCGTTACCGGTTACCAGAGCAAAGACCGCCTGTGCGACCCCACTTGCCGCGCAAATGGCAGGGACATCACCTTCCCGGATGGTCGCAAGTTGTTCATGGGTAGCTCAGGCACCGGCGCTCCTCGCGACGGTTCCGATCCTACAGAAAACAACTAGTAGTCTGTAGAATCAATTCCAAAGCCCGGTCGCCTGTCCAGTGAAACAGGCGACCGGGCTTTTTCGTGCCTGATTTGCCGGAATCAGTTTTCCAGAGAAGCTATCGGCTCGATCGCTCGTTCGAATTCGCCGCCATCGCGAAAGACAGTGGAAGTCTGGTAAAAGCCCGCGGTGTATAGCCGCACCAGAATCGTTTGCGCGCCGCGGTTCTCCCAGAACCAGCCATGTATTCCTGTAAAAGGCGCATATAGCGAACCCATGCGCTGGCTGGCGTTGCCCTGCTCGTAACTCTGCACATCTTCCTCTTCAAGACCCACGGTTTCGGCATGCATGTCGAAATACACCTCACTGTCCGCAATCCAACTGAAAACCAACGGCGCTTCCTGATCCATCAGATATTTGTATTCCACCGACTGGAACGGTCCCAGTTCAAACTCGACGTAATCCTCGCGATGCACTTCCACCTGTTCCTCGAACGGATTGGCGCCGTGGGAAAGCGCGGTAAGGCCCAGCAGGCCGCCAACGCGAAGAGGATCCTGGCCGAATTCCGCCGGCAGGATGAAAGCGAGCAACACCAGCACGGAAACGAGAAACGCACCGATGCTCGCGATCATGAGGCTTTTCGGTGAGGGCGGGGCAGACTGTTGATCCATGGAGAAACCTCTAGGGCAGAAGCATGAATGCGCTGAGCTGGAAGCCGGTCAACAGGAACCCGCTGCCGAGCAGGACCGTATTGGTGGCGAAGGCGTGGCGCATGTAGGAGCCGCTTGTGCGCCAGACGCTCAGCCCGATGTAGACCAGTGACAAGGCCAGAATCTGACCGATTTCGACGCCGACATTGAAACTGAGAATGTTGGCGACCAGTCCGTTGTCGGACAACTCGAACTCCTGCAATTTGGTCGCCAGCCCGAGTCCGTGAAACAGTCCGAATACGAACACCGCGATCCGGGTATTGGGTTCAAACCCCAGGCGTTTGAAACCGCCCATGTTCTCGAACGCCTTGTAGGCCACCGACAGGCCGATGATGGCATCGATGAAATAGGCGTTGACCTGCAAATCGGCCAGCACGCCGAACAGCAGCGTAATGCTGTGGCCGATGGCGAACAGCGTGACGTATTGGACGATGTGGCCGGGCCGGTAAAGGAAGAAAATCACGCCGACCAGGAACAGCAGGTGATCGTAGCCGGTGACCATGTGCTTGGCGCCGAGATAGATGAACGGGCCAATGGCGGGTCCGTCGATGTTTTGTACGAATGCGGCGTCGGAGCCTTCAATGGTGTGGGCGAGCAGCGGGCTTGCCGCCAGCAGAAGAAATAACCCGACCAGCAGCCGAAAAGTTGCGAGGTAATCCCGTGGTGCAGGCATTTCGGTCAGTCTGAGGTGAAGCGACTGTTGATTTCGGGGTCGTAAGCCTGGTGGCAGGCGGAACAAACGCTGTAGATGTCGGCGCCGGCCTGGAACAGGTCTTCCTTGTTGCGGGTCGCTGCGGCGGCCATTGCCCTGAATCCGGCCTGGGTCAGCCCTTCCGAGTAAATCATCCAGGCGTCGTTATCGAGCGCGCGGCCGGGCAAGGTCAGCAGGTTACCGGACTCCGCCACCATGGCGGCGCTTGCGACCACATGCTCCCAGCCTTCGTCGGTGGTGGGATAAAGTTCACGATATCCGTCCCGATCCTCAACCCAGCCGGCTGTGCTCCAGAGCCCATCCGCCGCTGGCTCAAGCACGTGCAGCATCAGTTCCTGCATAGTGAGCGTCGTGTCGAAATTTGTTTCCGCGGATACCTGGGCAATTCCGTCGTCCGTGGATTCCGAACAGGCGCCAAGCAGCAGTCCGAGGCTGCATAGCAAGAAGATCGCGCACGATGTAGTTTTTTGCATGATGGTTCCCATTCCGGCTGCCAACCGCCAAAGTCTGCCGCAAAACGGCCAATATTTCTATTTCTTTGGTGCGCCGCCCACCGGACTCAGTATTGAATCTGTCGCGGGCGGTTGATCTGCTGGCGGATTAGTTCTTCTTCTAGTTGGTCGAATTGCTGCAGGGTTTCGCCGCGGACGCGGGTGTTGGAATTGTTCACATCGAGCTCGTTTTGCCAGCCGCCAAGGGTTGACCGGAATTCCAGTTCGCCGATGCGGCGCTGCAGCGACAGGCCACTTGCGCGTCGGGAGAGTCGCTCATTGAGTTCTTCAAATGCGATTACTACGTACTCAGTGCGGCGGCGAAGGGCGTCTTCGCCGCAAACACGTTCGACACCCACCAGGCGCTGTCTGTCACGCTCACTGTTGGACCCAGCCGCCGGCGGGTTTTCGACATAAACATCGCGCCACTCTTTGAGTTCGGCGCAATGTTCCAAATAGCCGGCGAGTACTTCGCCGTCGATCGAAGCCAGAAAGCCGGCGCATTCTTCAGGTTGGACGCTGCTCGAAGACTCTGCAAGTTGCTCAATGCAGACTCGCGCCTGCTCATCCACGGCTTGCAAAATCGATTCAGCAGCGCCAATGCGCTCCTCGAGAGTCATTTCCTGGGCTGAAGCGAAGCCTGGCCACGAAAAGGCCGAAATTACGCAACCCAGTGATGCAACTGCCGAAAAAGCAATTCTCATGCGTCGATACTAGCACTAGTCGATATTCGTTGTTGACCTCAAGCATCCTCCTTTCCAAAATACTCGTCCGCCCAGCGACAAGAAGCGCCGCCATGATTCGCCTGCATTTCCCGCCAGCCATTGCAGTTCTGCTTGTTACCGCCTGCACCGAACCCGTCAACACCAGCGGGACGCTGTATGAGGCGCCTGTCGAACCGCCGGTCGAAATCGAAGTTATGTCCACCCAATCCTGGCTGGTCTCCGGAGGAGATGCGCTGGTTGAAGTGCGGGTAACGGACGAGGAGCGGAACTTCGAGCAGGGTGAACTGCAAATTGAGTTGAACGGAGTCGATGTCACCGGGCGTTTCCGGCCGGTCGGAGACCGGGCACTGCAGGCGCTGATCGACGGACTTCCCGTGGGCGAAAGCGAATTGAGCGCGCGTCTGTCCGGCATTGACGAGGCCGCCGGTCTGACGATCACGAACTGGCCCATCTCCGGCCCCATCATTTCCGGACCGCATGAACAGCCTTTTTATTGTCAGACGCGGGTATTCCGCACCGTGGCCGGCGAGTTCCTCGGCGAACCGAGAAACCGGTTCTGTATGACCGAAACCAGGGTGGATTATGTCTATTGGAGCGATCTCGACCAGGAGTTCAAGCCTTACCAGTATCAATTCGGCGGGCTGGCGCCGTTCGATGTAGCCGAGATCGAAAGCCGGGGCAGAACGATTCCCTATATCGTCCGCGTCGAAACCGGCATCGTCAATCGCGCCGTGTACGAGATCGCCATGTTGCACGACCCTGCAGACGTCGAACCCGATCCCTGGCAGCGCAGCACGGGCTGGAACGGAAAACTGGTCTACACCCACGGCGGCGGCTGCCGCGGCGGCTGGTTTCAGCAGGGCACGAGCACCGGCGGCGTAATGCGCCGGGGGCTGTTCGAACAAGGTTACGCCGTGGTGTCGTCTTCGCTGAACGTGTTCGGCCAGAACTGCAACGACCTGCTCGCATCCGAGACCCATATCATGGTCAAGGAGCGCTTCATCGAACGATACGGCGTACCGGCATATACCATCGCCACCGGCGCCTCGGGCGGTTCTTACCAGTCGCACCAGACCGCCGACAATTATCCGGGTGTGTTTGACGGCATCATCGTTGCCGCCAGTTTTCCCGATGTCACCTCTGCGACAATTTTCACCGTAGCCGATGCGCGCCTGTTACACCATTACTTCGAGGCGCTCAGTCCGGGCGAGTTCAGCCAGGCTCAGCAACAGGCGGTAGCCGGCTTCGGCGCCTGGGCTTCGATACCCAATCTCAGTCGCGGCGCCGCAAGGCTCGATCCCATCTTCGAGCCCGGCGCGCTGCCCGAAGACCAGGGCGGCGAGGTGAGTGTCGACGAGTTGCGCGCGGTGCTGTATCAGCCCGGGCCGGGCGGCATCCGGGCGACGGTATACGACCATACCGTTAACGTATACGGCGAAGATCCCGATACCGGAATCGCCTATCGTCCGCTCGACAATTTCGGTGTGCAATACGGCCTGGGCGCCTTTAACGCCGGCGTCATCACGGCGCGGCAGTTCATCGATCTCAATCGCGACATCGGCGGATACGACCGCGACATGAATCATGTGTTCGAGCGCCATCGCGCCGACCCGCTCGCACGCCGGCGCGCCATCGAAACAGGGCGCATACTGTACGGCGGCGAAGGCTTGGCGGTGACTCCGGTGATCGACTATCGCAGTTACACCGATCACGCCGAAGATGGCGACATCCACATGATCGTGCATCAGTTCTCGACCCGGGAGCGCATGCGGATCGCCAACGGCAGCACGGGCAACCACGTCATGCAGGTCGGCGGACAATGGGGATTCGAACCGGGACAGGGCGATCTCGCGGCGCTGTTCCGGCATATGGATGCCTGGATCCTCGGTATCCAGACCGACACTTCATCGCTGACTCCACGGCAAGTGGTTTCCGCCAATCGCCCGTTCGAACTGAACGACGCCTGCTGGGATAACTCCGGGCCGGAACGAATCAAGATCGAGGAGGCGCTTGGCTTTGACGGCAATGGCCGCTGCGCTGAATTGTATCCCGCCTATCCGACGCCGCGGCATGTGGCCGGTGCGCCGTTGGCGAACAATATCGTCTCCTGCCGGTTGCGACCGGTAAACCGGGACGACTACCGGCTGCCGCTAACGGAACGCGAATGGGCGGAATTACAGCAGATCTTCGAGGACGGCGTATGCGACTGGAACCGGGGAGACGACAGTGACGCTCACCATCAGGGGACCTGGCTATCCTTCGGCCCCTCCCCGGTCAACAGAATCAATTGAGGCTTTCCGGCAGCGAGAAGACGTAGATCGCGTTACCCCAGCGCGGGTAGGTGATTTCGGTTGCGACTACTCCGGGCACGGTGCGCGGGCTGGTGCCGCCGAGCGCCGAGGTTACGGCGATGTATTGCTTGCCGTCGATGGCGAAGGAGACGGGATGGCCTTGTACTGAAGTGCCGAGGCGGGTCTCCCAGAGAATTTCGCCGGTGTTGACATCGAAAGCCTTGAAACGACGGTCAAGGTCGCCAACGAAGACGAGATCGCCCGCGGTCGAAATCGTGCCGGTATGCAGCGAAGCGCGCTGTTCGTGAGCCCAGACCTCTTCCAGCGTATCGGCATGATAGGCGCCGACCTTGCCGAGATTGCCGTCGGTGCCCGGCATTTCAAAGAACTTGCGGCTCGCTGCCAGTCCGCCGCCGCCCTGCACCAGCGCGACTTCGCGCGCAGCATTCTCCAGGCAGGTCTGGCTCAAAGGCGCGACGATCAGTCCTGATGGCGGGTGATAGGTCATCGAATGCCAGTCCTTGCCGCCGGCGCTGCTCGGGCAGGCCGAAGTCCATTCGTCCAGTTGCGCGTTCTGAATGTCTTCGCGGTAGGTCACCGCGCCGGATTCAGGGTCGATATGGGTAAAGGCGTTCTGGAAGACTGTTTCGGTAAAGCCGCTGAACTCGCCGGTGACACGGTCGTTCTTCCAGAGAATGCCGTGCTTGCCGATGGAATAGACGAATTTCTCCTCGCCGCGGTCGATCAGCACCCGTTCGAATACTTCATCGAGATCCAGCGCTTCCGCCGGCACATGCTGGAAATACCAGTCGAGTTCGCCGGAGTCGACGTTCACCGCGATGGTGGCGTTGGTAAACAGGCCGACGTCGTTGATCGTCATGTGGCGGCTGACGGGAACCCAGGGTTTCTGCTGGGCGGTGCCCCAATAAGTGAGCCGCAATTCCGGATCGTAACTGCCGGTGATCCAGGTTTCGCCGCCGGCGCGGAACAGGTCGTCCAGCCCGCCCCAGGTGTCGCCGCCGGGCTGGCCCGCCTCGGCAATGGTCTCGAACTGCCAGAGCAATTCGCCGTTGTCGGCGTCATAGGCGCTGACAAAACAGTCTTCGGGAATATAGCGGGCGCAGCCGGCCAGCCCCGAGATCACCATGCCGTCGGCAACGATGGGTCCGCTTGAATTCGCAAAGCCCTTGCTGTTGTCGGCAATGACCGTTTCCCAGACCTGCTCGCCGGTGCGGGCGTCGAGCGCCACCAGCCGCGCGTCGGTAGTGGCCTGAATGATTTTATCGTTGTACATGGCGATATTGCGCATGTCCTGGCGATTGGCGGGGCCGGCCCAGTGTTCCCAGATCAGTTCACCGGTCTTTCCGTCGAGCGCCTGGATCACATTACCCGGATTGATCAGATAGACGATGCCGCCATAAACCAGCGGCGCCGGCTCGGAATCGCCCTCGTGCATGTTCCAGACCCATTCCAGGTTCAGGTTGGCGACGTTATCGGTATTGATCTCATCGAGCGGGCTGTAACTGTGACCGAAAAAATTGCGCCGGTGCATGGGCCAGTCGGCCGGGTCGGGGTCGCGCAGCATCTCCGCGGTTAGCAGCGTGAACGGCGCGAAATCCTCGGTATTGCCGGCCACGGTAAGTCCCTGGGGAGCAGGCGGCTCCGGGGGCCTGCGCAAAGCCACGATGCGCGAGATATTCTCGGCGATGACGAAGTCGCTGGCTCTGGTGAGCGCTTCATTGACACTATCGACACCGTTCATCGCCAGCATGTGGGCGACGATATTGAGATAGTCTTCATCGGTCATGTTTCCGGCGCCGCCCGGCGGCATATTGGACTGGATATTGCCGAGCAGCAGGGAAGGAGTCTGGGTGCCCCAACGCTGGACGAAAGATTGCCCAATCAGCAAGGGGCCGAGAATCGTGCCTTCGAGTTCGGCGCCATGACAGGCGGCGCAATTGGTCGCGTAGGCGGTCGCGCCGGCTTCTGCCTGGGCGCTAAAGTCCAGCGCCGCCCCGGCGGCTTGTTCCGAAGTACTGTCCTGGGGAGCGCAAGCCGCGAGCAGCAGGCATGCGCCGGCGCCGGCTATCCAGGTCTTGAGCGTGGGGCGCCGGTTGTCTGGGGAATCGGTCATGGTCCAGTCCTTTTTCGGATGCCCGGTTTATTGAGCGCGGGGAAATATCCAACCACGTAACTCGCCGGGAGGATTGCCTTCGCTATGGATCTGCACATAGAGCGAGTTTGCGCGCAGCGCTTCGACCTGCTCGTCGGTCAATTCGATTTCTCCGCTGAGTTCGCCACCGGTCGCCGTAGTCACAACGAGTTGATGCACCGCCGGGCCGGGCTGGGCAGGCGGTCCGTTATGCAGATGCGCCACGGTGGCGACAGTACTCATGCCTTCAAAAGTACCGCTCACCGTCAGCATATTGCCTTCCAGCGACAGCAAGACTTCGCCTTCACCGGTGATGCTGTCCACCGTCTGCGGCGTCGTCGGCATGGGCGACAGGCGGGCGCGATAGTTTTCGGTTTGTGCCGAGACCAACAGGGGAGCGGCAAGCAGGGCCGCCGACAAAATCCACGCAATGCTGCGAGCTGGCATCTTGATTTTCTCCTGACAAAAAAACACGCCCGATGTTAGAACACTGCACGGCAAACGTACAGATGCGGCGTAGACGCTGTACGGATTGTTCGCTCCACCCAACGGATCGACGTAGGCCGCTTTCTCTCGATAATTGCATGAGAGACACCATTCGGCAAAGCACAATGTACTTGCTTCCACGCAGCATGATTGACTTGTATCGACACAACTCTATACACTTGTTCTTGCACGGCACATGAAACTTGTTACTCCCCGCAGGATGAGCGACATGGCGACACCGAACGAAAAGCTTGCAGCGTCGCTGGCACAGCTTGAAAAACTTCAACAAGGAGGCCAGCGGGTCATTCGCTCCGGCGAGTTGAAGCGCATTCACCGTGAGCGTTTGCAGAAAAACGGCTTCTTGCGCGAAGTCATCAAGGGGTGGTTGATCTCAACCAGTCCTGGTGTCGAGCCGGGTGACACAACTCCATGGTTCGCCACTTTCTGGGAATTTTGCGCGGCCTATTGTACGGCGCGATTTGGTCAGAACTGGCACCTCTCCCCAGAACAGTCCCTGTTACTTCAAGCCGAGCAAACGGTCATACCAAAACAAGTCATTGTGTACGCGCCGAAGGGCGCCAATAACTCCGTCGAATTGTTGTTCGGCACGTCACTGTACGATCTCAGGAAAAAAGATATGCCGCCGAAATCCGACCTGACGGTTCGGGACGGGTTGCGGCTGTTCACGTCCGACGCGGCACTGTGCCGTGTACCAAAGAGTTTCTTTGTTCGCCACCCTGTCGAAGCGCGGGTAATGCTGTCAGGAGTCCGCGATATTTCCGAAATGCTGCGAAGGTTGCTGGCCGGTGGTCATTCGGCGACCGCCGGGTGGCTGGCTGGCGCCTTTCGCCGAATCGGTCAAACGGATACGGCAACTGAAATTCTGACGATAATGAAACGCGCAGGATACGATGTGCGCGAAACAGACCCCTTTGCCTCGGAACAGGCTTTCAGCGCGATTCACCGGACGCCGGCGCTGATCGTTGGTCGCCTTCATTCGCTGTGGGAAACGATGCGGGAACCAGTGATTGCTTCGTTTCCCAAAGAGCCTGGATTGCCAAAAGAATCCAGGACCTATTTGTCCATCGTCGACGAAATTTATCGAAACGACGCATATCATTCTTTATCGATCGAAGGCTACAGCGTCACGCCTGATTTGATCGAGCAAGTGCGCGAGGGCAACTGGAATCCGGACCTCCTGGAAGCCGACAAGAAAAGTCGCGACGCCCTCGCGGCGCGTGGGTATTGGCAGGCTTTCAAATTGGTCCGCGAAACCGTGAGCGAAATTATCGGAGGTGGCGAAGCCGGAGTCCTGGTTCGAAAGGCGCACCGAGACTGGTACGGTGAACTGTTCCAGCCCTTCGTCGCCGTTGGCCTGATCGAGGCGTCGGTGCTGGCGGGATACCGCAACGATGCCGTCTATCTGCGCGGCTCCCGTTACGTCCCACCACGCTGGGAAGTCTTGCGCGACGCCATGCCGACATTGTTCGATCTTCTTCAATCCGAAAACGAAATTTCCGTCCGCGCAGTGCTTGGACACTGGCTTTTTGGCTATATCCATCCTTACCCGGACGGTAATGGCCGCATGGCGCGATTTGTCATGAACGCCATGCTTGCGTCCGGAGGCTACCCATGGACGATCATTCGGGTCGAAGACCGAAACGCCTATCTGGCGGCCCTGGAACGCGCCAGCGTCGATCAGGAAATCGCCGAGTTCGCGCGCTTTGTGGCCGACCGGGTAAGGTGGTCAATGGCAAATGGCGGCGAAACGGATGGATTCGAATCGGCAGGGCGAACTTCACCCTGACAGGCTCCACTCACTACCATGGAATGTCCTCGTTATATACCTCGGCTTCGATGGCGCCCTTTCTTGGTGGATCACCGAGATCGACATGGAAGCCCTTTCTGGCGTCTTCGAGCGCCACGATCAAGTCCCCCCAAATCTGGTCAGCTTTAGTCAAGAGCCGCTTGCGTTCATCCAGGGGTAGTTCGGCGAAAACAAGATCCTCGTCATTAGTCAGAATTCCAAATTCATCCCTGGCTTTCTCGCCAGTCTTGTCGAGCAGCAAATTCGCGATGAGACGCCCAACCTGATGACGACGTACAACCTCACCGCCGTCTTGGGCGATAGTCAGATACATGAATTATCTCCCGTATGTCTGTTCAGACTAATCTTGACTGTCGGAGCCTCAGACTCTCGAAAAGCCCGATGGGGATAGTAGCTGAAGCTGGCGCCGCAACTCGAATTATTCTGGAATTTGGATTTTAGCGGCGGGAATCGGTTAGCCAACGATCTCATAATGTCCGGGTGACAGGAACGTCAATATGCCAGCATTCCGCAGGACTTGCAGTTGCTGGCGAATTTTTGCTTTCACGTTGTTGTTATTGGGGTACTGCTCGGTCAGAGAGTTTGTGCTGTGCATGTAGACTTCATCCAGCGAAAAGACTGAGCTTTGCGTCTGGTGAACCATCTCCCTCACACATAGTAAAACGGCGGCCCCCCAACCTCCTAGCGCGCGCTTATCTGTATGTAAGAAACGAAACTTGGACCATTCATCACGAACTGCTGAAGTATTTCGTGGCACGCCATTGGTTACCACTTCGACAATTGCGTCTTCAGGAAGTTTTTTAAGCAATATGTTGGATCCTTCCCAGCCCGCCCTACGGGCCGTTGACGCTAATGGTTTCCTGCGTGCAATCAGGGCAGGTGTGAAGAAATGCCCCGGGACAAGAAAAAGTTTCTTTACCTGCCAATCGAGGTTTGAGTATTGAAGGAAAGCGTAGTGGGGTGCATTTCCGTTTTGGATCGCTTCAATCTTTTTTTGATAAGCTGAGTTTGTAACCGTGCCACCAAAGGAACCTTTCTTGCTCTTCAGTTGGTACTTAGCCGAACAAGCCGAACAATTGAAATCCAGAACCGGCGCATTTGCTCTAAGAGAGTGAACTTTATCAGATTGGCACGCGGGGCAGTAAAAGTTATTTGAGAACCAATCTTCCGTAACCACGTGGGCCTTCTGGCTCGCGCTTTGGTAACCGGAAGCTAGGCAAATGTTCAACTGCAGATTCACGATGCGGAATACCAGCACCGATGCAGTCTGCCATGCTTTCGGTATTGATAGGCTGGAAAAACTCCTTGTAAAAAATGCGGAAGAATTATCCGATGTAAACGGCGATGCATCTGTTGACAGCTCACCCAGCGGCTGGCGCGAGCCATTTGTACATGATGAGGGCGCCCACGTAGCCCAGCGAGGGATGTTTGAACGCCTTGGGTAGGCGGCCGACTTCTTCGAAGCCCAGGCTTTCCCACAATCGCACGGCGCCTTCGTTGCTGGCGGCGACGAAATTGAATTGCATGGCCTTGTAGCCGAGTTCGAGCGCGATTTGTTCGGAGTGTCGGCACATGGCGGTGGCAAGTCCCTGGCCGCGGGCGGCCGGGTCGACCATGTAGCCGCAGTTGCAGACATGCGCGCCTGGCCCGTCGAAGTTGGATTTCAGATAGTAGGTGCCGAGGATTTTATCGTCCCGTTCGGCGACGAATGTCTTGCGCGGCAGTTCCATCCACAATCTACGAGCTTCTCCTTCACTGGTATCGGGCGCGAAGCCGTAGGTGTCGCCGGCGGCCACGATGGTCCTGAAAATCGGCCAGATTTGCTCGAAATCCTTATCGCTCGCTTCGCGGATATTCATACCGTTCAGAATTTCAGCCGCTTGAAGATCGTTTCGGGCAGACATCGCACGATGACCATAATGATCCGCCACCAGCCCGGCACGTAGACGGTGTGCTTCTTGCGGGATATGGCACGGACTATGCCAGCGGCTACCTGTTCGGGCGAAGCGAATAGCGGACTCTTTTCCAGGTGTGCCGTCATGGGGGAGTCCACGAATCCCGGGCGAATATCGATGACATGCACTCCTGCGCCATGTAACTTCCCGCGCAGTCCTTGCAGATACGCCGACACCATGGCCTTGGCCGAACCATAGACGTAATTCGAAGGCCGGCCGCGGTCGCCGGCGACCGAAGTGATTACCGCGAGCGTGCCGTGCGCCTGCTCGCGCATCCTTGGCGCCAGTTCGGTCAGAAGTGAAATTGGGCTAAGACCGTTCACGTTCAGTGCTTCGAGCGCGGCGTTTGTGTCCTGTTCGCAACGCGCCTGGTCGGGCAGGGTTCCATGCGCAATCAGTACAAGATCGACGGATTTCAGATTGGCAAAGGCCGCTTCGATCAAGCCAGGATGAACATCGAGCCTGGCCAGATCCGCTTGCGACGTGTCAACTTCGCCGGCGCCGGAATCGGTCAGCCGCTTGCGCAACGCTGCCAGCTTCTCGCCATTTCGGGCGATCAGGTAGAAGCGGTTTTCGGCAGCGGCGTAACGCGTAGCCACTGCTTGCGCGATCGCCGAAGTCGCTCCGAATATGAGAATGTTCATGTTCCCGGCCCCGTCAGGCCGATGCGGTCGGATTGCGCCGAGCGGAAACGCATGCCTGGGTCGACTTCCTGTTTGATCGCGAGAAATTGCTCCCAATCCGGATAGCCCGACTTGAACACAGTCTCGCTCATGCGCGCGTCCTTCGCCAGATAGATGCGCCCGCCATGGTCAAGCACGATCGTGTCGAGTTGTTCGAGCAATGGAAACAGCGATGCTTCGCGGCGGAAATCCAGCGCGAGGGTATAACCACCAGTGGGGAATGAAAGCAAATTGCCGTTGGCCGGCCCCATCTTCTTCAGCACCGAGAGGAAAGAGCCCTTGCCGGCGTCGCTCACCCGCTGCAGCACGGTTGCGATGCCGTCGCGGCCTGCCTCAGTGGGCAACACGAACTGGTATTGCAGAAAGCCCGCGGCCCCATACAGTCGATTCCAGTCGCGAATGCGGTCGAGCGGGAAAAAATACGCTTCGTGATCGAGGCGGTTTCTGTCCGCGCGAAAGTTCTGCCAGCGAAAATAAGCGGAATTGAACAGCGACAGGCTGTGGCGATTGAGCAACTTTCCCGGCGTCGTGAACGGAACCCGCAGACCCAGGCGGCCGCGTTTGTGCAATTCGCCGCCGACCTCGTGTTCGGCGAGATGGATTATGCCGCGCCCCATGCGCGGCCTACGTGCGAGACAGTCGAGCCAGGCTACCGAGTAACGCGCCTGTTCGTGCACTTCGAGCAACTCAAAACATTCATCGAGTCCGGCCGCGGGCTGCGAGCGGGCGATCATCGTCGAACTGGTGATCGGGACCAGTTGTAACTCGGCTTCGAGAATGATGCCGGTCAGGCCCATGCCGCCACAGGTGGCCCGGAACAGTTCCGGACGCCGGGATGGCCCGCAATGCACGACCTCCCCGTCTGCCAGCATTAGCGTCAGGTTGCGTACATGTTCACAGAAACTGCCGTCGCGATGATGGTTCTTGCCATGAATGTCCGCCGCGACCGCACCGCCGATGCTGACCATGGCGGCGCCCGGCAGAACCGGCAGAAACCAGCCCTTGGGCACGATTTCGCTTAAAACTTCGCCCAAGCTCAGACCGGCGGCGCAACGCAAAACCCCGGTGGCGGAATCGAGTTCGCAAACATGGCGCAAACCGAGGCTGCTGATGACGTCTCCCGCCAGTGCGCTGTCGCCGTAACTCAGCCCACTGCCACGGGCGATGCAAACGCCAGGCGACTCGCCTTCCAGCACGGTGCGCAAACCATCCACATCAGCTGGTTCGTGCTGGCGCGCCACGAGCTTGGGATAACGCCCCCAGCCGTGGATCAGCATCTTGCCCCGTTCCAATTCATGCACTGATTCATGCAGCGCCCTGCCAAGCCCTTGCGGCACGGTTATAATTGCCGGCCCAAGTTAGCGCAAGCGCAGGGAAGAACCAAGCCGGGCCCGCTCAAACCGCGGCTCGACCACGGGCCGCTCGAATTCCACAAGAAATCTTCAGGAGATAAACGATGGAAAAAATGCTGGAATTTGCCCGCGAGCTGGCAAGGGAAACCGGCCGCCTGATCGTCGAAGAACAACAGCGGGCCGGACTGAACCAGGAGTTCAAGCAGGGCAGTGAACTCGTCACTCAGGCCGACCTCAAAGCCGACCGCCTGATCTGCGAGCGCATCGGGCGAGAATTCCCCAAACACCTGATCCTGTCCGAAGAATCTTCTCCCGACCTGGCCGACGTGCACCAGTTGCCGCAACCCGTATGGATCATCGACCCCATCGACGGCACCGTGAATTTCGCCCACGGCCACAGCCAATCGGCCGTCTCCATTGCCCTGGCAAAAGATGGTCACATCGAACTCGGCGTAGTCTACAACCCCTTCACCGACGAGATGTTCAGCGCACTTCGCGGCCAGGGCGCAAGCCTGAACGGCAAATCCATCAGCGTCAGCAACGAAACCGAACTCTCACGAGCCCTCATTGCCACCGGCTTCCCGTACCGGAAGACAGGTCTCAAACCCCTGATTCAACGACTTGACGCCGTACTGCACAGTTGTGCCGACATCCGCCGCCTCGGCTCGGCAGCCCTCGACATCTGCTGGCTGGCCTGCGGCCGCCTCGACGGCTTCTACGAAACCCTCAGCCTTTGGGACTTCGCCGCCGCCGGACTAATAGCCAGAGAAGCCGGCGCCCAATACGGCCATTTCTCCGAATTGCCTCCGGGAGCCCACCCTGATTTCCACAACGAAGACATCGTCATAGCCAACCCGGCCCTGTTCGAACCTTTGCAAACAATTTTGCGAACGGCAGCCAGCTAGCGTAGGGGCGACGCATGCGTCGCCCGCAGGACGATTTTCGGGGAGATCAGGTTCGGGCGACGCATGCGTCGCCCCTACATGCGGCCTCTGCTCGAAGCCTATAACTTCATCGAGAGAATCTCTTCTTCTACTTCCCGTAGTCGATCTTTGCCGAAGAACATTTCATCGTTGACGAAGAAAGTGGGTGCTCCGAAGCAGCCACGTTCCACCGACGCATTGGAATTTTCAATCAGCGTCAACTTGACTTCAGGGCTCTGGGAACCCGTGATTATGTCTTGCGTCGGCAGCCCCGCGTCATTCAAGGCCTGGGCGATCACTTCCGGATCTCCCATGTTCAGACCCTGTTCCCACATACAGGAAAACACCGCATCCACATAGTGCTCGAAATAGTCGTACCCCTTGGCAAAAACAGCCCCGCGCATCAGATGCAGCGTGTTCACCGGGAAATGCGGATTCATCCGGAAATCGGTGATGCAGTGCTTGCGGACGAAACGCTCCGTCTCGATGGCGTTGTATTCGGACTTGTTGCGGACGCCGGCGAATTGCTCCATTGGCGAGCGATTGTTCGTCGATTTGAAAACCCCGCCCAGCAGAATCGGAAAATAGTCGAAAGTCTCGCTCGTACGCTGCTCGATTTCCGGAATGACCTTGTGCGAGTAGTAGCAGTTGGGACTGGCGAAATCGAAATGGTATTCCAGCTTCATATTCAAGCTCCGGCGCCGATGAATTCACCGGCGCTGTCAATCAGGAGGGCTTGACTGGTATGCGAATCAGTTGGCCGGCTTGACGAACTTCAGCGTCATGCGGTCGCTTTCGCCGATAGCCATGTACTTGTCCCGGTCCGTATCGCCCAGGCGATAGGAAGGAGGCAGTGTCCAGACGCCTTCCGGATGAACCGTCGGGTCCTCCGGGTTCGCATTGATCTCGGAAGACTCGACGAATTCGAATCCGGCCGCGGCGGCGATTTCCTTGACGTACGCTTCGGTCACGTAACCCGAAGTTTCCATGACTTCCATGCCGGCGTCAGGCAGGGCGCGGTGTTCCACGACGCCAAGTACGGCGCCGGGCTTCAGCGCCGCGTAAAACGCTTCGAAAAACTCGTGTTCCAGTCCGGCCATGATCCAGTTATGGACATTGCGGAAAGTCATCGCCAGATCGGCGCTTTCCGCCGGTGCAATTGCAATTTCATTGGGGGGAAGGAGATGGCGAACCGTAACGCGCCCGTACAAGTCGGCATGGGCGACCATCTTGTCCTCGAACGCGTTCAGATTGCGTCGCTGGCCGGCGGATGTCGAGTTCGGTGAGAAGTGAGCGGCGTAGAACCTGCCCCGGTCCCGCACATACGGCGCAATGATTTCGGTGTACCAGCCGCCGGACGGATGAATTTCGATGACCGTCGAATCCGGGCGCAGCCCGAAAAATTCCAGTGTCCCCACCGGATTGCGAGACTCATTGCGGGCGATGTTCGCCTCGCTGCGGTGATCACCGGCAATCAACTCTTCCAGCGTGAATTGCGCCTGCGCGGGCAGCGTAAAACCGAGCAGACACGCGGGAAGCAACAACCAGACTAGACGTTTCAGCATCTGAGTATCCTCAATCAAAGTCTTGAAAAATTTGAGCCGCGATTCTGCCATGAACCGTCACATGAGGCCAGTGCTTGTGCGGGTTAGCGCGCCCGCCTTCAGCATGTAGGGGCGAGGCATGCCTCGCCCGTCAGTTGCACGGTTTCGGGGCCGTTCGCGGGCGAGGCATGCCTCGCCCCTACGGTCTCACATGTATTTGAACCTGCGCAGTGGTCATGCCGAACCGGTGCAACACGGGCAACTTGCCGAACCGCTCAGCATCACCGCTTCCGCGGTCCTGGCGTTTTCTTCCGCTGTCTTGCGCGTAACGCTGACTCCCGCGGCAGCCGCGGGTGCGGCATCTGGCCGGATTGCGACCTCCTGGCCGAACCAGCCTGTGTAAATCTGCAAGCGGTGATTGTCGATGTCGCTGCGTACGACAATGCTGTTGGCATCGGTCACTTCGGCTTCGAGCGTGGCGCCATCCTGCATTACGACTGCCTGGGAAGCGTCGGGCAGGTTGGTGATGCGGTAGCTCGTCGTCTCGCCCCGGCGGGAAGGGTCGGCGGCATAAGTGGAAACGAACAATACGCCGTTTTCCCTGTCGTTCCAGGCCTGGGAGACGCCGAGATTCGGAAAATCCACGCTTTCGACGGTGGGCGCGTCGTACTTGTCGAGATGATTCGCCTGGAAAGCGGTGATCCAGTCGCCTTCGCCGATTTCGTTGACCATCATCTGGGCGCTTTGCTGGCCGCGGGGCCAGGGCTCGTCGAGGTTGAACCACCAGCCGAAGCGGTCCATGCCCTCGCCGAACCAGCGCGGATCGTATTGCCTCTCGGCCGCGGCGGTGAGCCGTTCGATTACGGTGTTATCGCCCAATGCCCGCGCCATGATCAGGCCCGGTGTACTCGCGCCGATTTCACGGCGCGGGTCGCGCCAGCCCAGCGATTCAACCAGCGCTTCATAAATCTGCGTGGCCAGTTCCGGCGATTGCGGCAACAGGTGGAAAGCGGTGCCCGCTCCGGCGCCGGCTGCTCCGGGGGCGTTCACCTTGAAGTTCTCGATCGGATCGTAATACGTGGTCATCCATTCGATTTCATTGCGATCGTTGATGCCCATGTAATTGTCGCGGCAGAACTCGACCCAGTTCTCGAATACGCCATGAGCGGGGCTTCCGCCGAGCCTGTCGGAAAGGAAAATCCCAAGGCCCGCGGCGGAATTGCAGAAAGGCCAGATCTTGGTGTTCTCGCAATGCGGGCCCTCGGGCTGATCGGTATATTGCCTTCGCAGGTAATCGACGATCCGGGGCTGGGTCCACTCGAATTGCTCGTTCTCGTAGCCCGCCACCAGCCAGGGTTGCTCCCATTTGTTTTCACCGGAGACGTACTTGTAGATGCTCAGCACCAGGTTCAGCCAGCCGCGGAAAAACAGGTTGCCGGTGGCGCCGATGGGGTCGGGATCAAGCCCCCAGGGCTCGACGCCGTTCGCGGTCCATCCGGGCGCGTCGTAATTACCGCGCACGCGTTCGGGCCATTGCTGCAGCAGGCCCGGGGGATAGTTCTGCCGGTCCGGGCTCGGCCCGATGAAAGTGTTCCAGTCGATGGCCGCCCAGAAAGTCGTATGCCGCGTCGCCAATTCGTCCATGATTCGCGTATAGACTTCGCGCCAGGCCGGAGTCTGGTCCGCCATCAGCAACATGGCGTAACTGGAACTCGACAGATCGAAACGCGGATAGCTCAACAGGGGCGGTGAGGTGTACTGGTCCCACCAGGGATGCGGCTCCTCGCCGCCGTAACTCCAGTCATCGGGCGTTGTCGCCTTTTCCCACAGGAAACGCAGCCAGCCGCGAGTGCGCTCGTTTTGCTCGGGATGCACGGTGGGGAATTGGCTGTGAGTCGCCAGATTCGGCGGTGCGGCGCTCTCGCAGCCGGCAAGCAGGGAAGCGCCGGCCAGGGCCGCGGAGCTTTTCAGAAATCCTCGTCTCGAAGCAGCGATTTGTGGAGGCATGGCGGTTCCGCAATTTCCTGTTCCCTGCCCGGAAAGTTAACGTAAACCAATGCCCGCCACAATGATGTGTGCGGGTTCAGCATGTAGGGGCAAGGCATGCCTCGCCCCTTGTTTGTTTAAATAGTGCTGCCGACGGCCCACCGGTGGGCCGTCGGCAGGCGGTGGCGAACCCGTATCGCCCCTCGCATGAAATGCGAATCGTAGAGTGGGACCACCGCCTTTCCAATCAAACCTGAATAGATACGCGGATCAAGACCGCAAACAAGGATAGGAGACTGGAAAGCATGAAGAAGCATAGCGCAAGATGTGCACATCCAAAAGACGACCCCGGCCCTTGCACGGTCGGCATCGACGTTTCCAAGCGTCATCTTGACGTGCGTGAACTCCCCAGCGGACGCGAGGCCCAGTTCCCGAATACCAGGGAAGGCGTTCGCGCGTTTCGCACCTGGGCCTGCCCCCGCGTCGAGCGAGTGGTATACGAGTCCACCGGCTCCTACCACGTACTGTTGGAGGATATGTTGGTCGATCGGCTGCCGTTGTCGCGGATTAACCCCCAGCGAGGCAAGCGCTTTGCCGAAGCGCTGGGTTCGGTTGCGAAGACGGACCGGGCGGACGCGCTGGCGCTGGCGAAGATGGGCCGGGCGCTGGCGGACGACCTGAAAGGGACGCCGGCGCGTACCCGACAGGAGAAAGATCTGGACGAGTTGCGTAGCGCGCGCGAGGCGGTAACGAAGTCGCTCACCGTGCTGAAAGGCAGGCGGGAGCACACTCGGAACCGTCTGGTTCGTCGCGAGATCGAGAAGGACATTACCCGCGCCATGCAGCAGACCGAACGCTTGGACCAGGAACTGGAGCGGCTGGTGACGGCCGACGCCGAGTTGACCCGAAACATGGCGCTGCTGGAATCAATCCCGGGCATTGGCCGCCCTACCGCTATCGGGCTGCTGGTACAGGTGCCCGAACTGGGTAGACTCAGCACCCGCGAGGCGGGAAGCCTGTTGGGCTTGGCGCCCGTGGCCGACGACTCCGGCAACAGGCACGGGAAACGGTCCATCCGCGGCGGCCGCAAACGCGCACGCACGCTGCTCTACATGCCAACGCTGGCTGCAATCCGCTGGAATCCCGTCATGCGGGAGCGATACCTGCGATTCAAACAAAAGGGCAAACCCGGCAAAGTCGCGGTCACCGCGGCCATGCGAAAGATGGTGCTGATCGCGAATGCCATCGTACGGGAAGGAAAACCCTGGCAGGCAGCTCACATGCCCAAACCGGCCCATGTCGCGGGATGATGCAAACGCCTGACCAATGCAACCAGCCCGCGATCACATCCCCTAATCAACTAGCTGTCGGAGCCTTTTGCTATCCGTACACCAGAACACTTGCAAACATAGATACTACGGTCTCACATGTATTTGAACCTGCACATGACGCAGAGGATTGGGTGCTACACTGGCGCGATGAGGGACACCCATGAGAACTCCGAGCTTGAGCAGCGGCTGCGCGCGGCTGAAGCTGACAAGGAAGGCCGTTACGACAAGCGCACGGAACATCTCGATGAGACCGGCCGGGCCATCTTCATCAATCGGCTGATCCTCGAAGACTCGCCGTATCTTCTGCAGCACGCCCATAACCCCGTGAACTGGTTCGCCTGGGGCGAGTTGGCTTTCGAAGTCGCGAAAGCGGAAAACAAACCGGTGTTTCTGTCCATCGGTTATTCAACTTGCCATTGGTGCCATGTCATGGAAGTCGAAAGCTTCGACAACGTCGAAGTCGCAAAGGTGCTGAACCAGTATTTCATTGCTGTGAAGATGGACCGGGAACAATATCCCGACCTCGACGAGGTCTATATGACCGGTGTGCAATGCCTCAGCGGCCACGGTGGCTGGCCAATGTCGAATTTCCTGCTGCCGGACGGGCGGCCATTTTTTGGTGCGACCTATTTCCCGCCCGGCCAGTTCATTGCCGTGCTGGAACAGGTACAAAGCGTTTTTACTTCCCGCTACGACGAAGTGGAGCGCAGCGCCGCCAGCCTGCATCAATCGATAGGGCTGATTCTGGCGGAACGCAAGAAGCCTTTGCCATTGGCGGAGGACTTGCCGGAAAAGACCTTGCAGGCGCTTTACCAGCGTGAAGACGAAGAACTCGGCGGCCTCGCCGGCGCTCCCAAATTTCCTCAGGAACCCTTCCTGTTGCTGGCGCTGGACCAGGCCCGGCGTGCGGGCGACCGGCGAGCGTACCGATTCGTTGAGCGCGGTCTGCGGCATATGGCCCTGGGCGGCATCTACGATCACGTGGGCGGCGGATTCCATCGTTACAGCGTCGACGCGCAATGGCTGGTGCCGCATTTCGAGAAGATGCTCTACAACCAGTCACAACTCGCGCCGGCCTATCTGCAAGCCTGGCAACTCGACGGCAATCCGTTCTTCCGGCGCGTGGTCGAACAGACGCTGGATTATGTAGTGCGCGAGATGCAATTGCCCGAAGGCGGCTTCTGCTCGGCGACCGACGCCGACAGCGAAGGCCGCGAAGGCGTGTTTTTCGTCTGGAGCATGGAGGAACTTGAGGAAACGCTGGATGAGCGGGAAGTCGAATTGCTGATTCGCCATTACGGCGTCAGCGCGGCGGGCAATTTCGAAGGCGCCAATATCCTGCATCTGGGCGAGCCCTTTCCGGAAGGCGAGGCCGGGGCGGCGCTGGACGACATTTTGCTGCGCTTGCGCAAGATTCGCGCAAGGCGTGAGCCGCCCTTGCGCGACGACAAGGTGATCGCGGGCTGGACCGGCGCAATGATATCCGCCCTGAGCCAAGCGGCATGGGCAATGGACCGTTTCGACTGGCTCGATGCCGCCGAACGAGCGGCGTCGCATCTTTGCCAAGGCAATATCGATGCAGATGGCGGGCTCAGGCGCATCTGGCTGCATGGATCGTCTTCCATCGACGGCCAACTCGAAGACTACGCGAATCTGGCCCTGGCCCTGCTACAACTTTCCGATGTCACCGGCAAACAGGAATATCTGCTCCAGGCTTCCGGCCTGATTAAACAAGCGCTGGGCCGGTTTTTCGACAAGGATCAGAACAGTTTTTATCTCGCACCGGACAATACGCCTGGGCCGCAATTGATCCGCTCGCGCAACGCCAGCGACGGCGCCCAGGTCTCTCCGGTAGCCATGGCGCTGGAATGCTTGATCGGCCTGAATCGCCGTTCGGCCGTGCTGCCGGAGGCGGATGCCGCGGAGTTCGGCAGCGAGTGCATTTCCGCCTGTATTCGCGAACTCGCGGCGGCAATCAACGCCAATCCCGTGGGACACCCATCCTTGTTGCGGGTGATCAGGGCCTGGCAAGCGGGCGAAATCGGACCGTTGCAGACCGCAGGGGAAGGCCGAGCGCGGGTGCTTGCGCGCAGATCGACAGAAAACGGAAATCACGCAATAGTTATCCGACTTCAGATCGCTCCGGGCTGGCATGTAACCGCGCCGGATCAGGCAAGCGGCGATTTCGTGCCGTTGTCCTTGTCGCTCGATGAAGGCGAAGCAAACTGGCGCCTGGGCGACATGCAATGTTCCGGCGAACGGGAATTGCTCGCATCTCCAGGGAGCGAAAGCATCGAAACCCTTCACGATGAAGTGGAACTTCGTGTTGCCCTGTTGCCGGTTCAGAGTGCGGGGAACGGCCAGGACGAATTCGCCTCAAGCACGAACTTTCGCCTGCAAGTGCAACTATGCGACGACCGTTCCTGCGGGCTGCCCAAGATCTTGCGCTTCCGGCTCTAGCGGTTCGTTTCGAATGAAGATTCGGCGAAATCCGCCGGCAGATGCACCGACAATTGCTCCCAGGCCTGCTGCCGGCGCATGGGGTCTTCGGCGAATACGGACTCGAAGAAGCTCGACAGGGCGATCAGTGTGATCATGATCTGCCGGCCGGGATGGATCGCCTCGGGCGGCGGCATGTCGCCGCATATTTCCGGGCTGGCCAGTGTAGTGTCGACCCCATCGCTTGCGTCTCCAAACAGGCCGTAATCGACAACGGACTGATCATCAAGCACACCCAGCACCGCGTAGCAGGCGATGCCGTCGGGATTGTCCATGAAGCGGAAAACCGGATCGGCAATTCCGGCGAAACCGAGATGCGAGCCGCCGTCGATCACGAGCAGGCTGCTGTGGGGCGCGCGCTCAAGCATCGTCGCGCCATTGCCGGCGTATTCGATCAGGGCGTCCGCCGTGCCGGCTATCGAGAGCAATTGCGCGTCGCTATTGCTGAAGAATTGCGTCGTGAATCCAGTTGAAGGGCCGGCAATCGCCGCCGTGGCGCGAACGCGCGGGTCGCGCCAGCGCGGATGGTATGTGGCCAGGTAACTGGTAAGACCGCCAAGTGAATAACCGCTCAGGCCGATCCGGTCCGGGTCAGGCTCCGCCGCGAAGGGCCGCTCATCATCCGGCCATTCCAGCAGCGAATCGATCAGGAAGCTGATATCCGCCGGCTGGTTCACCACGTCCATGCCGTTTGCGTCGCCTTCGGTGTTTCCCGAAGTCAGAGGATAATCGGGCGCCGCGACAATATAGCCCAGGCCGGCAAGATACACGGCCGCAAACTCCAACTCGGTCCTGTTCGAAAGGATTCCGTGGCTGTGAATAATCAGCGGCAGGCGTCCTTCCACGTCCCGCGGATACCAGACCGTCAGCGGAAAAGTCCGTTCCGGCTTGCCGGGCACGCCTCGATTTTCGCTGGTTGGTCGGCTTTCATCGACGAGAACCAAATCGATCTGATCGACCGGGTACCCGCGATCGTCCAGCCAGGCGCGGCTGGCTGTCCCTTCCGCCGGCCGTTCCGGCGAGGTAAGGACAAGCGCCACACCACCGACGGTTACCAGCACGACCAGCAAGGCGACAAACCCGATACCGATGATCTTCAACCATCTCATCACGAATCTCCGTTAACAAAAAACTCCGGTACGACTTCGGTTGCCGGGCCGTAAACTCCCTGATCGAAATTTCCGCCCGTGCGTTCGAGGTTCAATTCCACGGTTCGCGCGCCGCCGGCCCTGGCGGCCTGGTAGAAGCCAGCGGCAGGGTAGACATTGCCCGATGTGCCGATGGAGACGAACAGGTCGCAGGCGGCCAGGGCATTGAAGATTTCGTCCATGTGGAAAGGCATCTCGCCGAACCAGACCACATGGGGGCGCAGCCCGCCGGGGCGCCCGCAACAGGAACATTCGGAATCGGGGAAGACGTCTTCGCGATTCTCGAACACGCGCGCTGAATATTCGCAGCGGATCTTGAGCATCTCACCGTGCATGTACCGCAAATTGCGGCTGCCGGCGCGCTCGTGCAAATTGTCGATGTTCTGGGTGACAAGCAGAAATTCGCCGGCGAAGATCCGTTCGAACTCGGCCAGCGCGACATGCGCCGCATTCGGCCCGATCTCCGGCTGTTGCAATAACCGCCGCCGCTCGTTGTAAAAATTGTGTACCAGGTGCGGGTCCCGGGCGTAACCTTCCGGCGAGGCCACGTCCTCTACCCGATGTTCCTCCCACAGGCCTTCGGCGGCGCGGAAAGTGCGGATGCCCGATTCGGCGGAAATGCCGGCGCCGGTCAGCACGACTATGGAGCGGGGACTTGAATCCATGGGCGTGAATCATACCTGCTTGCCGGTATAATGCAGCACATTTTTCATTCGGGAAGAGGCTACCCATGACAAGTTTGCAAAAGGGCGATTCGGCGCCCGCATTCAGTGTGGCGGATCAGGAAGGAAATATGGTCAGCCTGGCGGATTTCGCCGGTAAATCGCGCGTGGTGCTCTATTTCTATCCCAAGGCGATGACGCCGGGCTGCACGGTGCAGGCCCAGGGTCTGCGCGATTCGGCAGAGGGACTTGCGGGGCGCGACGCCGTCGCCATCGGCGTCAGCCCCGATCCGGTCAAGCGGCTGAAGAAGTTTGAGGAGAAGGAAGAGCTGAATTTCACTTTGCTTGCCGATGAAGATCACGCCATTGCCGAAGCCTATGGCGTCTGGGGCCTGAAGAAGTTCATGGGCAGGGAATACATGGGCGTAAATCGCGTCACCTTCGTCATCGACAAGGACGGAACCATAGTCCACGTTATGGACAAGGTGAAAACGAAAACCCACCACGATGATGCCCTCGCAGTGCTTGATTCTCTCGGCTAAGCGATGCTGCTCCATCACCGCCAGTACTCGGGAGACGGCGAGCCGCTGTTGATCCTGCACGGACTGTTCGGCAACCAGGGAAACTGGGGCTGGCACGCCAGGCGGCTGGCCGACCGCTATGCGGTTTACGGACTCGATCTGCGCAATCACGGCGCCTCGCCGCACGACGCGAATATGAGCTATCCGGCCATGGCCGCCGACGTGATCGAGTGGCTGGATGCCCAGGGCATGGAAAGCTGTCATCTGCTCGGTCATTCCATGGGGGGAAAGGTGGCCATGCAACTTGCCTTCTCCGAGCCGGAACGGGTGGGCAAACTCCTGGTGGCGGACATCGCTCCGGTTGACTACAACGTTTCGGCGACAAAGTCGCGGCATCCGGTGATTGGCGCGATGCAGAGCCTGCCCGTGCAAGAAATGAAAAGCCGGGCCGAGGCGGACGAATACCTGCGTGCTGCCGTTCCTGAGGATCAAGTACGGACATTTCTCCTGACCAATCTGGACCGGCTTCCGCAAGGCTTTCGCTGGCGCTTGAACCTGTCAGCCATCGAAGCAAACTTGCCGGCCTTGTCGGGCGCTCCCGAAGCCTCGCAACCGTTTGGCGGCCCCGCGCTGTTTCTGTTCGGCGAACAGTCCTCGTACCTGCATTTCGACCATCAACTGGAAATCAGACGCCTGTTTCCGGCGGCCGAGATACAATTGTTGAAGGATGCCGGACATTGGCTCAATGTGGAGCAGCCGCAAGCTTCGCTTGAGGCAATCGTAAGTTTTCTGGCCAAGAATGGGCACGACGCATGACCAGACTCAGCGTCAACGTGAACAAGATCGCCCTGTTGCGCAATTCGCGCGGGCGCGATTATCCAGGCGTGACGGACTTTGCCCGCCGCGTGATCGGGCTCGGCGTGCGCGGCATCACCGTGCATCCGCGTCCCGACGAGCGTCATATTCGCCGCAACGACGTACACGATTTGCGCGAGATGCTCGCCGATTATCCCGATGTCGAATTCAACATCGAAGGATTTCCGTCGCCCGATTTTCTAGCGCTCGTAGAGCAGGTGAAACCCGACCAGTGCACCCTGGTTCCGGACGCACCTGACCAGATCACATCGGACCATGGTTGGGACATTCCCGCCAACCTGGCGTTGTTGCGGGAAGTTACGTCACGACTGCGCAATGCCGGCGTGCGCAGCAGCCTGTTCCTCGATCCCTCGGTGGCAATGGCCGAACACGCGCCCGCCGCAGGCTGCGACTGCGTCGAACTCTATACTGAAGAATATGCCCAGGCCTTCGGCGGCAAGGAAGAAAACGAAGTGCTGGCGCGCTATCGAGCGGCGGCGGCCCGGGCCACGGATCTGGGAATCGGCGTTAATGCCGGACACGACCTGAACCTCGAAAATCTCGCCCGTTTCCTCGAAATCGAAAACGTCCTCGAAGTATCCATCGGCCACGCTCTCATAGTCGAATGCCTCGAACAAGGCGTGGAACAAGTTATTTCCCGCTACCTGGCCGTCTGCCGGGGCCGCGCATGAATCGCATTTATTACGGATACTGGATCGTAGTCGCCGGTCTGGTTACGCAGTTCATCGCCATCGGCATGTCGAACTATGTCGCCGGGGCCTTCATGGTGCCGATGAACGACGAGTTCGGTTGGACCCGCGCCGAATTCAGCGCCTCGCGTTCGATCGGGCAGCTTGTGGTCGCCTTCACCGGCTTCATGATCGGCGCCTGGATCGACCGCTGGGGCGGCCGGCCCTTTATTTTTGCCGGCGCATTGTTGATGTCGGCGACGCTTTACAGTTTGAGCCTGGTCCAGACATTGCCGCAATGGCTGTTGCTCAACGGCGTCATACTCACTATCGGCAGCGCCATGATCGGCAGTCTGGTGATCAGTGTTTCCCTCGGCAAATGGTTTGTCGAACGGCGCGGCTGGGCGGTGTCGCTGGCCGCCATGGGAATCTCGCTTGCCGGCATCGTGATTCAGCCGGTGGCGACTTTTCTCGTGGACAATTTCGGTTGGCGCGAATCCTGGCGGATGCTGGGCCTGATTACCTTGTGCCTGACCTTGCCCACAGCCGCGATTATGCGCCGCCGGCCCGAGGATTACGGCATGTTTCCCGACGGCAAGACAGAAAAGGAAGTGGAGCAGGGCCAAGGTGCGGCCGCCCATGCGGACTTCGCGCGCTCCATGACCCGCGCCCAGGCCATGCGCACGAGCGAGTTCTACGTCCTGGTCGTCGCCTTCGGCCTGTTCCAGATCTCGATCACGGTAATGCTCCTGCAGACGATTCCGTTGATGACCGATGCCGGATATTCCCGTATGGTCGCGGCCGGCATGGTGCCGCTGGCCTCGTTGCCGGCCTTCTTCAGCAAACCCTTCTGGGGTCTGCTGATCGACCGATTCGAGCCCATGTTGCTGACGGCGGTCGGGGCCGTCATTACCGGGCTTTCGGTGATTTTCATCGTCTTCACCATCGCCAACGGCCTGGATTTTCTCGTTTACGCCGGCTTCCTGGTCATGGGCGTCGGCTGGGGCGGCATGCTGCCGCTGCAGGAAGTGATCTGGGCCTCGTTCTTCGGCCGCCGCTATCTCGGCTCGGTACGCAGCACGGCCCTGCCCTTTTCCTTCGGGCTGTCGGCGGTCGGTCCGGTGCTGGTGGCCTTGTATTACGACATCGCCGGCGACTACAACCTCGCGCTCATCGCCATGGGTCTGTGCAACCTCGCTTCGGCTGTCTTGCTGGTTCGCTTGCAGAACGACACTGTCGCCGCGGCGGGCGAAGGACTTCCGCCGGCCACCGCGGACTAACCGTCCGCTTCCCGCAACATCGGTTCCAGTACCGTCCAGACGTTTTCGAGAATGGCAGGCTGAGCTTCCGCCACCGGGTGGATGCCGTCGTTCTGCATCAGTTCCGGATTTTCCGGAATGCCTTCGATGAGAAAGGGAAGCAGCGGCAGTTCGAATTCCTCGGCAAGGTTGAAATAGTTTTCGTGGAATGGCTCGGTGTAACGCGGTCCGTAGTTTGGCGGAATCCTGATGCCTGCAAGCAGTACGCGCCCTCCGTCCGACTCGATCAGGCGGATCATCGCAGCGAGATTGTCGCGAATGGCCTCGACCGGAATGCCGCGCAGGCCGTCGTTGCCGCCGAGCTCGAGAATCACGAGTTCAGGTCGGTATTCCGCAAGCATCGCCGGCAGGCGTTCGAGGCCGCCGGTCGTGGTTTCACCGCTGACGCTGCCGTTGATGACCCGGAAAGAGGGATACTCCCGTTCGATTCGCTCAGACAGCAGTTGCACCCAGCCCTGTTCCTCGCTTATGCCAAAGGCGGCGCTGAGACTATCTCCCCAGACGAGCAGATTGCGCTGCTGGGCCACGGCCGGCATGGCCGTGAGCAGGAACAGCGCGAGCGGAATGATTGATCTGGCAAAAAACAAGGGCATGGCTGGCGAATACCGGAGCTTGCGTTTGCACTATAATGACTGCCCCCCAAGGTAGCAAACAAGCCGCTAAACATGATCCGTACTTCAGGGCTGACCAAGCGCGTGCCGACCAGCGAAGGCGAATTGACCATCCTCGAGGATGTCGGTTTGCATATCGAAACCGGCGAGTCCGTCGCCATCGTCGGCGCCTCGGGTTCCGGCAAATCCACCTTGCTCGGCCTCATGGCGGGTCTCGACATTGCCACGGCAGGCGACGTCTGGCTCGATGGCCAGAAACTTTCGGACATGGACGAGGAACAGCGGGCGCTGCTACGGGCGCGGGCCGTAGGTTTCGTGTTTCAGTCCTTCCAATTGCTGCCCAGTCTGACGGCGCTCGAAAACGTCATGTTGCCGATCGAGTTGAAAGGCGACACCGGCGCCGGCGACAAGGCGCGCGAATTGCTCGGGCGGGTCGGCCTGTCGGATCGCTGGCGCCACTATCCCAATCAACTCTCAGGTGGCGAACAGCAACGCGTCGCCATCGCCCGGGCGTTTGCCACCAGGGCCCGGGTACTGTTCGCGGACGAGCCTACCGGCAATCTCGATACCGCTACCGGCGGCAAGGTCATCGATGTGCTGTTCGAACTCAACCGGGAGTTCGACACGACCCTCGTGCTGGTGACTCACGATGAGCGACTGGCGCGCAAATGCGGCCGCATCATCAAGCTGGTGGCGGGCTGCGTTGCCAGTGAGGAACCCACCGCGGAAGTAGCCCATGCCTGATGCCGCGCACCTCGGCCCGCGCGGTCTGCTCATCGTCGCCTGGCGCCTGATGTGGCGCGACTGGCGCGGCGGCGAATTGCGGCTGCTGTTTTTCGCGCTCGTGCTCGCGGTGACTTCGGTGACGGGAATCGCACTGTTTACCGACCGTCTCGAACGTGCGCTGATGCTGGAATCGGCCAATATGCTCGCGGCCGACCGGGTGCTTCACACACGCGAGCCGGCGCCGGCCGAAATCAATGCCGAAGCCGTCAATCGCGGATTCCGCACCGCGAGCACCTTGTCTTTCACATCCATGGCGTTTTCCGAGGGCGGCAATATGCTCGTCGCCGCCAAGGCGGTCAGCGATGAGTATCCCCTGCGCGGCGAAGTGATCACGACCCTGCAGCCGTTCACCCGCGGCGCGCCGGTGGCCAGCGGCCCGCCGCCGGGCGAAGTCTGGCTCGAATCGCGCGCCTTGCCTGCGCTGGGAGTCGAAGTCGGCGATAAGGTATACGTCGGCGAAACGGAATTGACCGTGGGCGCTGTGATCATCGCTGAACCCGACCGGGGCCAGGGCGGCATAGTCGACAATGCCGGCCCGCGGCTGATGCTGCACATGGACGATGTCGCCGCCACCAATGTCGTCCAGCTCGGCAGCCGGGTCAGCTATCGTTCGCTCTATTCCCACGATGACTTCGACCGGCTCGACGAATTCGAGCAATGGGTGCGCGACACGTTCGAAGGCAATTACTACATTCGCGATGTACGCGAGGAAAGCGAGGAAGTTGCCGAAGCGCTCGACCGGGCCGAGGGATATCTGCTGCTCGGCTCTCTTTTCGCCGTCCTGCTCGCGGGCCTGGCGATCGCATTGAGCGCCCGGCGTTACAGCGAGAGACATTATGACTACGTCGCCATATTGAAGACTTTGGGCTGCACCTCGGGCCGCATCAGCGCGATCTATCTGCTGATACAGTTGAAACTCGCGACTCTGGCGGTGTTGCTCGGCTCAGTGCTCGGCTATCTCGTACACGAGGGCATATTGCGCGCCTTGCAGGCGAGCTTGCAGGTCGACTTGCCCCCGCCCGGAGCGCAGCCATACGTCGTCGGCGCCCTGACCGCCTTCATATGTCTGCTTTCGTTCGCATTGCCGCCCTTGCTTGCCCTGAGAGAGACTCCGCCCTTGCGGGTATTGCGCAAGGATTTGACCCAGACTCGTTTCAGCGACCGCATCCCCTACGCCTTCGGCATCGGCGGCAGCGTTTTTCTCATCTGGTGGTACAGCCAGGATCTCGTGCTTACGTCCCTGCTTGTCGCCGGCGTCGCCGGCACCGGACTGATACTTTCCCTGATTTCGCTGGTATTCCTGACTTCCAGCGGCTCGGCGGGCATGAAGGCCGGCAACGCCTGGAAACTCGCCATGACCGCCGTGCGCCGGCGGCGCCGGCAAAACGTGCTGCAAGTCATGGTGTTCTCGGTCACGATCATGTCGCTGCTGATCCTGGGATTGTTACGCACCGATCTGATCGCCGACTGGCAGGCGCAACTGCCGCAAGACACGCCCAATCATTTCATGATGAACATCACCGGATCCCAGGTGGACGGCATCGAAGCGTTCTTCGCCGACAACGCGGTCGACGCCAATGCCTTCTATCCGCTGATCAGCGCGCGGGTGCGGTCCGTCAACGGCAGCGAACCGGAGCCGGACGGCGAACCGGGCGAAGACGAACGCGGCGCCTCGCTGGTGGAAAACAACCAGATCGACGATGCGAACGCCGCCGATGCCGCGCCTGGTTCGGGCGAATCTGCTGAAGCCGAAGGCCGCAGGGTGAGAGGTCGTCTCAGCCGCCGCCAGGTGACCTGGGCTGTCGATCTGCCTTCCGACAATCGCGTCACCGCCGGCGAATGGTGGCCGGAAAATCCCCGGCCGGGGCTGGTTTCGATCGACGAGGAATATGCCGACTGGCTCAATATCGAGATCGGCGACACCATGGAATTCGAAATCAACCAGCAGTTCGTCAGCGCCGAGGTCGCCAATTTCCGTTCGGTGCGCTGGGACAACATGCAACCTAATTTCTTCATCATTTTTTCACCGGGAACGATCGATCATCTCAGCGCCACTTTCCTGTCCACGGTGTTGCTCGAAACCGAGCAGAAACTGCTCCTGAATGATCTTATTCGGCAATTTCCCACCATCGTCGTCGTCGAGGTCGACGCCTTGATCGAACAGATTCAGAACATCATCAGTCAGGTGACTTCAGCCATCGAGCTGATTTTCGCCCTGGTGCTCGTGGCCGGAGCGCTGGTGCTGCTCGCCTGCGTCAGCGCGAGTCTTGACGAGCGTTTTCATGAAAACGCGATCCTGCGCACGTTGGGAGCGGGACGCAAACTGATTCTCACCTCCCTGCTGATCGAGTTTTCCTTTATCGGTGTCGTTGCCGGCGTGATTGCCACCCTGGGCGCGGAAGGCGGGGTTTTCTACCTGCAGGAATGGGTATTCGAGCAGGATTTCAATTTGCACTACTGGGTCTGGGCGGCCGGGCCCGCGCTGGGGACCGTGATCATCGCCGTCCTCGGCGTCAATTCCACGCGCAAGGTCGTCAACACGAGCCCCTTGACGGTTCTGCGCCGCGTGGTTTAATTGCCCGGTCCTTTCATCGCCGTAAATGATCGAATGAGCACACGCATGGAATTTCTGACGCGAAACGTCTTGCCCGTCGCATTGCTGTTGTTTGCCGCGCCTGCCCTGTTCGGGCAATCGTTGCAATCGGTGACGGCCGAACGATGTTTGCGCGGTGACTGTATCAACGGCGACGGCACGATGGAATTCGATACCCCCTGGGGCAAGGGCCGCTATGTCGGTGGTTTTCTAGACAGCGAATTTCACGGGAAGGGGAGGCTGGAAATTCCCGTTTCCTTCGTTTCCGAAGAAATTTATACCGGCGATTGGAATCTCGGACTGCGCGAAGGCCGCGGCAAGCACTGGAACGGCAGAGGCAACCTGTATATCGGTCAATGGGAAGAAAACAAGCGCCATGGCATTGGCACTTACGTATTCAACCTGCCGGAATGGCATGAGAACCAGAACACCGAATTCTGGTTCAAGGACAACACCGAGAATTACACCGGCGATTTCGTCGCGGACCACTATCACGGCCAGGGCACTTATCGCTGGGCCGATGGCACTAAGTTTATCGGCGAATTTTTCGCCAGCGAAAAACACGGCCCCGGCACTTTTTTTTACGAGACCGGCACCGCACGCCAGCAACTGTGGAATTTCGGCGAATTCGTGCGCTAGGCCCGAAATCGCCTGACGAGCGCCGTATAATGAATCTTGAATCGCAACGGCGGGAATATCTTTCCGGCGGATTGAGCCGCGGCGACCTGGCTGCGGACCCGCTGACCCAGTTCGACCGGTGGATGCAGCAGGCGCTCGAGGCGCAGGTTCCCGACCCCACCGCCATGGCCGCGGCCACCGTGGACGCCGATGGCCAGCCCAGCCAGCGCATCGTCCTGCTCAAGCATTTCGATGAACGTGGATTCGTCTTTTATACCAATCACGAATCGCGCAAGGCGCTCGAGCTTGCGGGCAACCCCCGCACCAGCTTGCTGTTCCTGTGGAACTCCATCAACCGGCAGATCAAGATTTGCGGCATGGCCGAGCGAATCGGCAAAGAAGAATCCGCGGCCTACTTCTCAACCAGGCCCCGTACCAGCCAGTTGGCGGCCATGGCGTCGAGGCAGAGCAGCGTGCTCGAATCGCGCGAGGCGTTGCTGGCAGAGTTCGAAGAACTTGACCGGCGGTATCGGGAAACAGAAGTTCCGCTGCCGGAAGACTGGGGCGGTTTTCGCGTCAAGGCGCATGAATACGAGTTCTGGCAAGGACGGCCGGACCGTCTGCACGACCGCTTCCGCTACTCCCGCAATGCGTCGGATGAATGGATCATCGAAAGACTCGCTCCCTGATAACTCCCCGAAACCGTTGAATTTTATTGCACCCTGCGTTTGGAAGTGCTAATAAATAAGATTCGTGGGGCAAGAACAACAACAGGAAGTGAAGACCTTTCGATCGGGGTTCGGATCCCCACGCTCATAATCTGAACTGTGGGAGAACAGAAATGGGCAAGAAAATTGTTGTGGGATTGGGCACATTGTGCGCCATCGTTGAAGGCGTGGCGCCCGGAGTAGTTCCGGCCGACGCCTTGCTGATCGCGCTGGTTTTGCTCGGACTTGTCTGGGGATGGATGGGCGTGGATGCAAACGACCCGACCATGTATTTCGCTCTGGCCGTGGCCGTGGGAATGACCGGTGGATCCGATGCACTGGGTCACTTGCCGGCGGTGGGAGCATACCTGGACGCTGTCATCGATGCACTTTCCATCGCCTTGTATTCGGGCGTGGCGACTGTAGTAGTCCTTCGGATCATCGCGCGATTCACGGAAGAATAGGTAGGATGCGAGCTCTCGCGCTTGTTTGAGCGCGAGAGCCTTGCAGCCTGGAGCTGCCTGTCAGGGTTTGACCTTCGGGTCTTGACGGGGCAGAAGGTCTCGTAGTGCCTGAACTTTTTTACTGAACAGTCGGAAGTTTCTTCTCGGCGAGCACGCGCTTCAGGCGCGCATATTGTGGCAGGCCGTCCTTGTAGGGTGGATAATCTTCGCCGCGGACCAATGGCGCGAAATAGGCGCGGGCGGCATCGGTAATATGAAATCCGTCGTCTGAGATGTATGAAGGCGGCATTTTCTTCTCTACATTGGCGACATCCGCCAGCGCCGCCTCGCCGATGCTCCAGGAATACTCCTCGCCTGCGCCGCGCACGATTGCGGGCATGACGGCATTCTTCCCGGCCATGGCGAATTCCACCGCCGCCTTGCCTGTGGCGTAGGCCTGTTCCACGTCGGTTGCTGATGCGATATGGCGCGCCGCGCGTTGCAGGTAGTCGGCTACCGCCCAATGGTACTTGTAGCCGGTTTCCTGTTTGACCATTTCCGCGATCATGGGCGCTACGCCGCCGAGTTGGGCATGACCGAACGCGTCCGTGCCGCCGGCTTCGGACAGAAACTTGCCGTCGGGCCCCTTGACGCCTTCGGAAACGACGATGGCGCAATAGCCGTATTTGCTTACGCATTCCCTGACCCTGCCCAGGAATTTTTCCCGGTCGAAGCTGACTTCGGGGAACAGGATGATATGCGGCGGCTCGCCAACGGATTCGCTTGCCAGACCCGCGGCGCCCGCGATCCAGCCGGCATGGCGCCCCATCACTTCCATGACGAACACCTTGGTCGAAGACTCGCACATGGAGGCGACGTCAAGGCCGGCCTCGCGAATCGATACAGCAACGTATTTCGCTACCGATCCAAAACCGGGGCAGTTGTCAGTGATCGGCAGGTCGTTATCGACCGTCTTCGGCACGCCGATGCAGGTGATTGGAAATCCCTTCTCGATGCTCAGTTGCGCGATCTTGTTCGCGGTATCCTGGGAATCGCCGCCGCCGTTGTAGAGAAAATAGCGAATGTCGTGGGCCCGGAAAACTTCCATGATACGGTCGTATTCTTGCGTGTTTTCGCTATAGGACTTGAGCTTGTAACGGCAGGAGCCGAAAGCCCCCGCGGGCGTATGGCGCAAGGCGGCGATGGCCTCGGCCGACTCCTTGCCGGTGTCGATCAGTTCCTCTCTGAGCGCGCCGACGATACCGTTGCGGCCGGCATACACCTTGCCTATGCGGTCGGGATACTGCCGGGCAGTCTCGATCACTCCGCAGGCGCTGGCATTGATGACGGCCGTCACGCCGCCGGACTGGGCATAAAAAAGATTGGCTTTGCTCATGACTGTTCGGGAACCTGGCAGCGGAAAACGCGGGCGAGGCGCATGTTACCCGCTGGCCGTTTTCCTTGCCAGTGCAGGCGGGCGGTGCAAAAATGCCGCTTTTCCGGAACGGGAAGCGGGCAATGCGAATCATCATCGGCATGTCGGGCGCGAGCGGCGTGGTTTACGGCGTGCGGCTGCTGCAGGTGTTGCGCGAACTTCCCGAAGTCGAAACCCACCTGGTGGCGACCGATGCCGCCAAACTCAATCTCTCGCTGGAGACGGACTACGGTTTTGACGAGGTCAAGGCGCTTGCCGACCATCACCATTCGAACAAGGATATCGCCGCGAACATCGCCAGTGGCTCCTTTCGCACCGACGGCATGATCATCGCTCCTTGTTCGATTCGCACGCTGTCGTCCATTGCCAATTGCCACACAGGCTCGCTCATCAGCCGGTCGGCGGATGTCACGCTCAAGGAGTGCCGCCTGCTCGTGCTGGCGCCGAGAGAGACGCCGCTGCACGCCGGCCATTGCGAAATCATGCTCAAGGCCGCCCGCCTCGGCGCCGTGCTCGCGCCGCCGATGCCCGCGCATTACATCCGGCCGCAAACGGTGGAAGAAATCGTCGATCATCATGTGGGCCGGATACTTGACCTGTTCGGGATCGAAACCGACCTGGTGAAACGCTGGACGCGTGAAGCTTGATTCCGTTTCATGCGAGACGGTAGGGGCGAGGCATGCCTCGCCCGCGAACGGCCCCGAAATCATGCCACTGACGGGCGACGCATGCGTCGCCCCTACACGAACCCGCACACCGTATGGACAAGCATCGGCGCTGCTTTTATGCTGACCTTCCCACCGTTTCCCAACAGGAGGCCGTTCATGATTCGTTCGACTTGCAAAGACAAGATTTCCCTGACCCTGGCAGTGGCGCTGCTGGCGGCATCAGGCATCGCCGGAGCCCAGAAAGTCATGACTCCGACCAATAACCACCCCAATCCGTACACGACCATAAACGATTATTTCGAGTTGCCCGATGGCCGTGAATGGGGCTCGACCAGTGCCGTGGACATCGACATTGACGGAGAGTCAGTCTGGGTGGCCGAGCGCTGCGCATCCAACAGTTGCGCGCTGTCCGACGTCGATCCGGTGATCAAGTACGATCCGGAGGGCAACGTCGTCACCTCGTTCGGCAGCGGCTTGATCATCTGGCCCCATGGCATTCATGTGGACAGCGACGGCAATGTCTGGATCACCGACGCGCGCGCGGCGAACGCTACCGAACTCGTTGAAAATCCCGACGCCGCCGGCAAGGGTCATACGGTCTACAAGTTCAGTCCGGAGGGTGAAGTGCTGATGATACTCGGCACTCCAGGGGTTGCCGGTGACGGCACAGGTCCGCTACTGAACTCGCCCAATGACGTGATTACCGACCAGGACGGCAATATCTATGTCGGGGACGGCCACGGCGGCCAGGGCGGCAATGCGGATCTTTCGACTGTCGCGCGGATCGCCAAGTTCGACGCCGAGGGCAATTTCATCGAAAGCTGGGGCCATATCGGCACCGCTCCCGGTGAGTTTCGTACGCCGCACAGCCTGGCGTTCGACTCCCGCGGCAGGCTTTTCGTCGCCGACCGAGGCAATGTGCGCATTCAGATTTTCGACCAGGACGGCACTTTTATCGACGAGTGGCACCAGTTCGGCCGGCTGAGCGGCATTTATATCGACGCCAATGACATCCTGTACGCAGCCGATTCGGAGTCGAGCGCGACTTCCAATCCGGGCTGGCGGCGCGGCATCCGCATCGGCAGCGCGGTAACCGGCCACGTTTTCAGTTTCATACCCGATCCCGATCAGAATCCCGGCGGCACAAGCGCCGCGGAAGGCGTGGCCGCCGACATGCACGGCAATGTTTACGGCGCCGAAGTAGGGCCGCGGCAACTCGTCAAGTACGTCAGGGAAGACTGACAATCAGTCTTGCGCAAAGCAAAAACCCGGAGAAAACCGATGTATCGAATTATATTGTTGCCGCTGATCCTGTTCAGTGGAGTGGCTCTCGCCCAGGTCGGCGAGCCGGACTGGCCGGCCGTGGAAGAGGAAACCCTGCGCCATTTTCGCGCCCTGTTGCAGTTCGATACCAGTGATCCGCCGGGAAGGGAATTACCTGCCGCCGAATATTTGAGAGATGTGCTGGAAGCCGAAGGCATTCCGGTGGAAATGCTCTGGAACGATCCCGAACGTCCCAATGTGATTGCCCGGCTCGACGGCGACGACAGCAGGGAACCCTTGCTGATCATGGCGCATACCGATGTGGTCAATGTCGATCCTGAGAAATGGATTTTTCCGCCTTTCAGCGCGACTGTTGACGGCGGTTACGTGTATGGGCGCGGCGCGGTGGACGACAAGGACAATCTGGCAGCGGCGCTGATGGTGATGCTGGAACTCAAGCGGCAGAACGTGCCGCTGGCGCGGGACGTGATCTTCCTGGCCGAGTCCGGCGAGGAAGGCGCCACCGAATACGGCATCGAATTTATGGTAAACGAGCATTTCGACAAGATCGATTCAGAATTCTGCCTGGCCGAAGGCGGCTCGGTGGCTCGCGTGAACCGTGAAGTGCAATACTCCGGCGTGCAGACCGTGGAGAAGATTCCCTACCGGGTAGAACTTGTTGCCACGGGAGTGGCGGGCCATGGCTCGGTCCCTTTGCAGACGAATTCGGTCGTGAGGCTGGCAAGGGCAGTGGCGGCGATCGCCGATTGGCGCACTCCGATTCGCCTCAACGAGACTACGGCCGCGTATTTCGAGCGGCTGGCGTCGATTTCTCCGAGCGATGCGGCCGAGCGTTATCTGAACGTGCTGGATCCGGGCCTTGCCGGCGAGTCGGACGAGTACTTCCTGGCAAACGAGCCGCGCCACGCTTCCATGCTGCGCTCGTCGCTGTCGCCGAACATATTCGACGCCGGTTACCGCATCAACGTGATTCCCTCGGAATCCCGCGCCAGCGTGGATTTTCGCGCACTGCCCGATGAAGACATCGTTTCCTTCCTCGAGGAAATTCGCGGCGTCGTCGACGATCCCGCGGTGGAAATCAGCCTCGGCGCGCGCAATACCCGCCCCCGCGGCCAAAGCAGTCTCGACACCGATGCGTTCAGGGCTATCGAATCGCATACCCGCGACCATTACGGCGTCATCACTTTGCCAACCATGAGCACCGGCGCAACCGATATGGCTTATCTGCGCGCGGCAGGAATCCAGTGCTATGGCATCGGCCCGGCAATCGACCGCGAGGACGCGGCGCTCGGTTTCGGCGCCCACAGCGACCAGGAACGCATTCTGATCAGCGAATTGAATCGTTTCGTGCGCTTCAACTGGGACGTGGTTATCGAGTTGGCGGCTCAATAAGGGTCAGGGAAAAGCGGCGCCTGAAATGGCCGCGAGCAATTCCCCGATTTCTCCGTTGAATACAATGTCGCGGCGCTGAAGCAGCGCCCCGGCATTGCGCCGGGCGGCCTCGGCGGCTTCGGCCGGTGCGCCGGCTTCGCAACCTTCGCAGGCTTCCTGCATCATGCGCTGCTGCAATAGCTCCGCGGCGATTTCATCTGTCTTGATTCTTTCGCGCAGATCCTGTTTCTGCTGATCCAATTCAAGGTCAGGATCCTTCAACCAGCGCCGTGCCTGGCGCAATGGCCGGACCAGGCTGTCTTGCCATTGCCGTGAAATCCCGTCGATCCGCCGCCACAAGTCCTCACCGATCTCCCCATGATGCGCGGCAAACCAGAAGCAGAAAAGCACCGCGTTCACATCGAGACCATACCGGTCCTGCAACATCAGGCAATTCTCTTCCACGTTCTCGAGGCCGTACAAGGCAATCGAGTACGCGGGAAAATCTGTTAGTTCCACCATGGCATTCCGATTTAACCGTTTCGGATTTGTGCTATAGGCTGCGCAATCTCGGCAAGAATGGCGTCAACTACGATGCAGAAACCAGAGTTGCCCGAGCCCTCGATGTTGTTAGTCGCTGGCGCGACCGAGCTTCGCCACAGCCGAAGCTGGAGATACGATCTGGATATCTTCCGCATATCCCAAGGCGAGCATGTCCGCCTTGTCTCCTGAAACAATCAGATCCGCTTTCCCGGCTATTGCGGTGGCGAGTATTGGGTTGTCAGCAGGGTCAGGCGAAAGCCCGCACTCGGGCAAGTCTGAGATCGATGATCCGATCGTCTCCAGATTGTCTATCAGGTCCTGCGCTTCCTCGGGCCTGATATATGGCCGCAATTTTTCGCGCCCGAGAACGTTCCGCAATTCTTCTAGCTGATACTCAGACGTCACGAGCGTCATGTCACCGCGCTTGACCGCGGAGAGCAGTTGTCCGGGCGGGCCGGAGCTTGAGATCAAGGCACTGATCAGGACATTCGTATCAAGAACGACTCGCACGGACTTGCGCCACCGCCTCATCAGCGAGGGCCTGAGCCTCGTTCCGGGTAAGGTCCTTGTTGCGCTGCCAGACGCAGTCGAGCGTTTCCCAGAAAATCGCCTGCCGAACCGCACGGTCGACAAATCGCGACAAATCTCCTTTCTTGCCGCCGGTTCTGGCAAGGTAGCCCCTCACAGAGCGATCCGTGATATCGGAAATGACGAGATTCCAGCGCGTCATGTTGGCCCTCTTGTGTGTATAAGCATAAAACAAATTCTAGGTGAGATAACTCGAATTGTCACCAACAAGTTTGCCGAGCGCTTAACCCAAACAGATGGCGCGCATCGCATCTTGATCGATCCGGCAAATGTGTGCAGTTTTCAGTTCTCAGGAATGGGAAATTTACAGTTGCCCGTAACAGCCGGTATCTTGCAGCCATGAGTTCTTGATGTTCTCGTGCCGCAGGCGTATATTAAGTGTACATAAAAGACGCAAAAATGTGTTCTTAAAGTATACTTAATCAATGAAAAGCTCGACTGCGCTAAAACGGCTTGGTAATTGGGACAAGAAGGGCCGCCAATTCTTCACTACAGCGGACTTGGCCAAAATCTTTCACGATGACAGCCCTCGTGCTTTCAAGGCTGGCCTGCAGCGCCTGGTGGCGCAGGAAATACTGCGACGCCCGGTGCGCGGCGTTTATTATTATGCTCTGAGCCAAACTCGGAGCGGCGACAGCATTGAACAAATTGCCAGAACACTACGCCGGGGCGAATACAATTACGTCAGCCTGGAATCCGCCTTGAGTGAATATGGCGCGATCTCCCAGATTCCGGTGGGCCGGCTGACCGTTATGACCACTGGCCGTCGCGGTGAGTACCCTACGCCGTTCGGCGTTATCGAGTTTACCCACACGAAACGACGTCCCCGCGATATCCTGTCCGGCATTCGCGATGTCGGCAGACCCTTGAAACTGGCCACGCCGGAGACTGCCTGGCGCGACCTGAAAAGAGTGGGCAGAAACACCCACCTGGTCGACTTAAAGGAACTGGCCGCTCATGGTTAGGCCGATCGACAGAGTGGACTTCGAGGAACTTACCAATCTCGCCATGACGAATTCCGGGCGTACCCATATGCGTCCAGTAATTCAGAAGGAATTGCTGCATTACGACATACTCTACAGCCTCGATGACGCGGGATTGCTGGAGCGGGCAAGAACTGCCCTCCAGTAATGTACATCGCCAAATCGACCATCGGGATTTGTGCTATAAGACACGCCACGGCGCGTTGAATCAAGTAAGCAACAAGCAATACATGCATCTGCACATCATCGGTATCTGCGGCACTTTCATGGGCAGCCTCGCGCTGCTTGCCAGGGAACTCGGGCATCGCGTCAGCGGCTGCGACGCCAACACGTATCCGCCGATGAGCACTCAACTCGAAGACAGTGGCATCGAGGTGCTCGAAGGCTATCTTCCCGGGCATCTCGATGCGAGACCCGAACTGGTGCTGGTGGGTAATACCATTTCCCGCGGCAATGCCGTGCTGGAACGCGCGCTGGAGGAGGGCACGCCGTACATGTCGGGGCCGCAATGGCTGGCGCAGCATGTGTTGCGGGACAAATGGGTGCTCGGAGTCGCCGGCACGCACGGCAAGACCAGCACGAGCGCGATGCTGGCCTGGATTCTGGAATACGCCGGGCTGCGACCCGGATTCCTGATCGGCGGAGTCACCAACAACTTTCCGGTTTCGGCGCGGCTCGGCGAGACACCGTTCTTTGTAGTCGAAGCCGACGAATACGACAGCGCCTTCTGCGACAAGCGCTCGAAATTCATCCACTACGCGCCGCGCACCACCATACTCAACAATCTCGAATTCGATCACGCCGACCTGTTCGAGGACCTGGCGGCGATCCAGCGTCAGTTTCACCATTTGGTACGCATCCTGCCGGGCAACGGCCGCATCGTCATGCCGGCCGATGAGCCTGCGCTCGATGAAGTGCTGGCCCAGGGCTGCTGGACACCGGTACAACGAATCGGCATGAATTGTCCCAAGGCCGACTGTGAGCGCCTGGCCGGCGAAAACGAAGTTTTCTGGAATATCCGGCCGCAGGCCGATGACGGCAGTACGTTCGAACTCGAAAAACATCGAACCGGCGCAGGAGAGCCCGTCGTGGCGGTGGTTTCCTGGAACCAGACCGGGCTGCACAATGTCAGCAACGCTGTGGCTGCCATCGTCGCTGCCGAACACGTTGGAGTCGGTATTACGACTGCGGCGGAAGCGCTCGGGCATTTCCGCGGCGTGAAACGCCGGCTGGAGCTGCGCGGGACTGTCGGCGGCATTTCCGTCTACGACGACTTCGCCCACCACCCAACGGCAATCGCCACCACCTTGCAGGGCCTGGCGGCAAAACTCGGCGGCGAGGGCAGGCTCGTCGCCGTGATCGAGCCTCGTTCGAATACGATGAAAGCCGGCGTACATCAGCATACGCTGGCCGCGTCCGTAGAAAAGGCCGATCAGGTGGTCTGGTTCCAGCCGGAAAATTGCGGCCTGGATTGTGCCGCGCTCACCGCGACCGCGGCGCCTCCGTCGCGAGTATTCGATAATGTAGATGCCATCGTTGCCTTCCTCGCCGAACACTCCAAACCCGGCGATCACATCGTCGTGATGAGCAACGGCGGCTTCGGCGGCATCCACGAGAAATTGTTACGGGAACTGAACGCTGCACAATCGTAATTCCTGACCGTCCAATTGCCGGTTAGACCAGCGTCCAATTGCCGGTTGGAAAAGATCTGGGCTCTGCCTAAGCTTCTGTCGTGGCAGGATTTGTTGCCTGAACTCCGCCAGTGTCGGATACTGTGCGGGACTTGCTATGGAATCGTCGATATGACCAAGGTGACTTCGCTTGACATCGCCGATTTGGCCGGAGTTTCTCAATCGACGGTATCGCGCGCCCTGCGCGAGAGCCCGCTGGTCAATCCCCAGACCCGGCGCAAGATTCAGCTCATTGCCCGGGAACACAATTACAAGGTAGACAGCAGCGCCAGCAACCTTCGCTCGAAACACAGCCGTACCATCGCGATGCTGGTGCATAAGGAGTCTGAAATGGACTCCGACATCAATCCGTTTTTTGTATCCATGCTGGCGAGCATTACCAGGGCCGCGGCGGCGAGAAACTACGACGTGTTGCTTTCATTTCAGCAATTGAGCGAAAACTGGATTGTCGATTACCAGAACAGCAACAAGGCAGAGGGAATCATATTGCTGGGATACGGCGGATATACCGACTATATCCGCAAGGCCGAACTGCTCGATGACGCCCACGTCCTGACCTGGGGACCGGTGATCGAAGGCCAGCCTGGACATTTTATCGGTTGTGACAACCGGCAAGGCGGATATATCGCCACGCGGCACCTGCTCAGCCTGGGTCACCGGTTGATCGCGTTTCTCGGCGACGTTTCCGACGATTGCCCGGAGATTCAGGATCGTTACTTCGGCTATCGCAAGGCATTACGCGAGGCTGGAATTCGCCAGAACGAGGCCTTGCAGGCGCCGGCTACTCCCGCCGAGCGCAGCGGCTATCTGGCGGCTCAGGAACTGTTATCCCGCGACGTCGAATTCAGCGCGGCATTCTGCAGCAGTGACCTGAGCGCCCTGGGAGCAGTCAAGGCTTTCAGGGAAAGCAAATTGTCGGTTCCCGCGGACATCTCCGTGGTCGGTTTCGATGATATTCCGGCAGTATCGTACACAACGCCCGCGTTGACCACGGTTCGGCAGAACACCGCCAAGGCCGGAGAGATCATGGTTGACGTATTGTTGCGGCTGGTGGATGGACATACGGTTCAATCGCAACTGATTGAACCGGAACTGACCGTCCGCGCCTCCTGCCGGCCGTATTAGCCGGACTCCCGGCAAACTTCCGCGATCAGGCTCGAGCGAGGCGGCAATACCAGGCTGCCATTGGCGATGGCGCCCTGTCTGGCAGGGAACCCATTGAGTTGCTGCAGCCGCTGGCCATCGAACAGAGACAGCTCCCGCTTGTCGATCTGGCGCTCTTCGTCATCCAGATTGAAGCAGAGAACCAGCGTTTGCTCATCCGTGGCGCGAGTGCAGGCCAGCACATTGTCGTCCCGCACCGGAAGAAACTTCAAATCTCCATGAAGTAACGCGGGTTGCCGCTTGCGGAACCGCAGGAAGTCGCGAATGCAGGCGTAAACGGAATCGGGGTTTTGCATCTGCCGATTCGCCGCCAGCGCAAAATGCCGGGCATCGACCGGCAGCCACGGGTTGGCGCTGGAGAATCCTGCGTTGGGCGCGTCTTCATTCCACGGCATCGGCGTACGGCAACCGTCCCTGCCTTTGTACACAGGCCAAAAACTCAGGCCGTAAGGATCACGCAGCTGCTCGAAAGGCACTTCGGCTTCAGGCAAGCCGAGTTCATCGCCCTGGTAAATGCAGATTGCGCCACGCAGGCAACCCAGCAGGATGGAAAACAATTTAGCGGAGTCCGTATCGGGATCGTTGCCGGTCCAGCGGCTGGCTACGCGTTCGACATCGTGATTGCCGATAGCCAGACAGCACCATCCACCGCGGGCCTTCGCCTGCAGGGATTCCAGAGTTAGTCTGATGTGGCTTGCCGATCCATCCGGCCCCATCAGGTCGAAACTGTAGGCCATGTGCAAGTGGCTGTCCCCGCGGGTGTATTCGCCGATCACATCCATTGACCGGTCCGAGCCGATTTCACCGAGGGCGATGGCGTCGTACTTGTCCAGCAAGCCTCGGATATCTTCCATGAAAAGTAGATTATCTGGGTGGCTGTGATCGAACAGGTGTTCCTGCATGCCGTAAGGCGATGCCGCCTCGCCACCGGTCAGAAACGAGCCTGCCCCGGAGCGCCTGGGCGGATTGTTGCGCAGTTGTGGGTCGTGCATACAAAAGTTGATTGCATCCAGCCTGAATCCGTCCACTCCACGTTGCAGCCAGAACTCAAGATTGCTCAATCCAGCTTGCCGGACTTGCGGATTGTGATAGTTCAGGTCGGGCTGCCCGGGCAGGAAATTGTGCAGATAATATTGGCGGCGTCGCGGCTCCCACTTCCAGGCAACGCCTCCGAATACCGACAGCCAGTTGTTCGGCGGACTGCCGTCGGGCCGCGGGTCCGCCCAGACGTACCAGTCTGCCTTGGCGTTGTCCAGATCGTCGCGGCTTTCCTGAAACCACGGATGGTGGTCCGAAGTGTGGCTGAGTACGTGGTCGATTATGACCTTGATACCGCGCCGGTGGGCCTCGCCAAGAAGCCGGTCGAAATCTTTCAGCGCGCCGAATACGGGATCGACCTGACGGTAATCGCTCACGTCATAGCCGAAGTCCTTCATCGGCGATTTGAAAAACGGCGAGATCCAGATCGCATCCACGCCGAGTTCCTGAATATAGTCCATTTTGCCGGTAATGCCCGGGAGATCGCCGGTCCCGTCGCCATTGCTATCCATGAAACTGCGCGGATAAATCTGGTATATAACGGCGTTGCGCCACCATTCGCTCATGGCCGCATTCTCCCGGACGCTTGTTTTCGAAAGCTGAAAATCATTCTTGAGTGGGCCGACGCCAATTCCCTCTGGAAATCCAGCCTGATGGAATCGTACCGGGGATAATTCAGATTTGTATAGATAATCGCCTATGAATACGTATTCATTGCGCGAGCCTCGCCAGTCCTGCCCGCGGCGGCTTGCATGGCATGACAAAGCCTGTATTCTGATTCTGGAACAATAATGCCAGGCCGAAATTTCACTACCGACTTCCCATAACTCTTCCCAAGAATCTTCCTGAAACCATGCCGGATCATGCGCCAGTACAGCAGGTGGTCATTGCCGGAGGCGGCACGGCCGGCTGGATGGCGGCGGCTCTCCTCGCCAGGACGATGGGCTCCACAGTCGATATTCGACTGGTGGAATCAGCGGAAATCGGTACCGTCGGAGTAGGAGAAGCCACTATTCCGCCGATTCGGCAGTTCAATCAGGTACTCGACCTGGATGAGAACGAATTCCTGAAACGGACCCAGGGCACCTTCAAACTGGGTATTCAGTTTCGCGACTGGGGCCGGGCCGGCGACTGCTACATGCACGCATTCGGCGAGGTCGGGCGCGACCTTGGCATGGGCAGTTTCCATCAGTATTGGATGAGGGCGGTCCGGGAGGGCAACGCCGGACGGTTCTGGGACTATTCGGTCAATGAGACCGCCGCCCTGGCGAATCGGTTCGACCGTATCGAAAAATTACCCGACAGTCCGCTGCAAGGCGTCGTCCATGCTTTCCACTTCGATGCGGCCATGTACGCCCGTTACCTCAGGGAATTCAGCGAACGGCTGGGCGTGACTCGCATTGAAGGCAAGATTACCCAGGTAGAGAGGCGTACGGACAATGGCTTCATTGAAGCGCTGGTACTGGACAACGGCGATCGCGTAGCCGGCGAGTTCTTTGTCGATTGCACCGGTTTCCGGGCGCTGCTAATCGGCAAGGCGCTCGGTGTGGAATACGAAGACTGGTCGCACTGGCTGCCATGCGACCGGGCGGTCGCGGCGCCCAGCGAACCGGTGAACCCGCTTGGTTCTTACACCAGGGCGACTGCCCGTAACGCCGGCTGGCAGTGGCGAATTCCATTGCAGCATCGTATCGGTAACGGCCATGTCTATTGCAGCAATTACATGAGCGACGACGAAGCCGTTTCTACCTTGCTCGACAATCTGGATGGCGCGGCGCTCGACGAGCCGCGCTTGCTGAAATTCACCACCGGCAGGCGCAAACAGTTCTGGAGCCGGAACTGCATTGCGCTGGGGCTGGCCAGCGGGTTCATGGAACCGCTGGAGTCGACCAGCATTCATCTCATTCAAACCGGCGTGAGTTGGCTCGTGCGCCTGTTCCCGGACCGGCGTTTCGAGCAGGCGAACATCGACGAGTTCAATCGTCAGTGCCTATTTGATTTCGATCGAATCCGCGACTTCCTGATCCTGCACTACAAATTGAACGAGAAAGACGATCTGCCTTTTTGGCGCGATTGCCAAAACTCGCCGACGCCGGAGCGGCTAAAACACCGGTTGGAACTGTTCGAAGCAGGCGGCGGTGTGTATCGGGAATTGGGAGAACTTTTCACGGAGTCGGCATGGCTACAAGTTATGTTCGGTCAGAACATCCAGCCGCGGAACTACCACTCTATTGTCGACGGCATCTCGTCAAGGCAATTGCAGGAATATCTGAATAATCTGAAAACCATAATTCAGGGAGCAGTGCGGCGGTTGCCCGAACATGAAGATTTCATTCGCCGGCATTGCGCCGCTCCGTCACCATGACCGAAATTTCAACCACGGGAGGAGAGAGCTTGAACACGCAACTCAGGCAAAAGCCTCATCTGGGATTCTGGCAAATCTGGAACATGTGCTTCGGCTTCCTCGGCATACAGTTCGGATTTGCCCTGCAGAACGCGAATGCGAGCCGGATTTTCCAGACTCTCGGCGCTGATATCGAGACCTTGCCGCTGCTTTGGGTTGCGGCGCCGCTGACCGGGCTGATTGTACAGCCGATCGTCGGCTACATGAGCGACCGTACCTGGAACTCCCTTGGCCGGCGGCGTCCCTATTTCCTGGTCGGGGCAGTGTTTACCACGCTGGCTTTGCTGGCAATGCCCAATTCGCCGACTTTGTGGATCGCCGCCGGCGCGCTATGGATTCTCGACGCGTCAATCAATATCACCATGGAGCCTTTCCGGGCGTTTGTCGGGGACATGCTGCCGAAGCGCCAACGATCCAGCGGCTATGTCATGCAGAGCTTTTTTATCGCGCTCGGCGCTGTGGTGGCGTCCGCTCTCCCATGGATGATGAGCAATTGGCTGGGTGTCGCGAACACGGCCCCGGAAGGAGAGATCCCCGACTCCGTCCGGTATTCCTTTTTCATCGGTGCGGCGGTTCTGTTCGGCGCGGTCATGTGGACTATCGCCCGGACCAGGGAGTACAGCCCGGAGCAATTGGCGAGTTTTGAAGAAAACGTGGCGGAAACTGCGAGTAGTGTGCAGGGAGGAGCACCGGTTTTTCGGTTGCGCAGCGCACTAGTGTGGTTGTCCGTGGGAGCCATGGGTCTTGCCGCGGGGGTGATTTTCGATGCCGACAAGAGTCTTTACCTGCTCGCCGCCGGCATCCTGGTCTTCGGTGCGCTGCAATACGCCGCTATCGGCATGCAGAACAGAAATCAAGTGGATAACGTGTTTTTCGACATGTGCCGAAATCTGGTGGAGATGCCCCAGACCATGAAACGTCTTGCCTGGGTGCAGTTCTTTTCCTGGTTCGCCTTGTTCACGATGTGGATCTACACGACACCGGCCGTCACAAGTTTCCACTATGGCGCGCGCGATACGGCTTCAGTTCAATACAACGAGGGAGCGGATTGGGTTTCGGTATTGTTTGCAGGCTATAACGTCGCCGCGGTTTTTGCAGCCATGTTGATTCCCCTGCTGATTCGCCGGCTTGGCATGTTTCGTTCGCATCAGTTCAACTTGCTACTCGGCGCGCTCGGCCTCGCTTCGTTTGCGATATTGCGGGATCCGGCCTGGCTGCTCGCGTCCGAAATCGGAATCGGCTTTGCCTGGGCGTCCATCGTATCGATTCCCTATGCAATTCTCGCGAATTCGATACCTGCTGCGAGGATGGGAATCTTCATGGGAATTTTCAATTTCTTCATTGTCATTCCGCAGTTGCTGGCAGCGGCGGTGCTGGGCATCATTATCGAATACGTGTTCGGCGGGGAGCCGATCCACGCCTTGTCCCTTGCCGCGGCGTCCATGGTTGCGGCAGCGTTCGCCGTTTCATTCGTTGAACAGCGGAACCCATGACGGAAAATACTCAAGTCATACTCGCGGGAGAAACCAATGATTCAAAATTCGCTTACTGCAAGATTTGTAGCGCAACGGCTGTCCTTCCTGATCGGCGTCCTCTGCATCGCGTTGTTCACGCTTGATGTATCCGCGCAATCAGGCGCTTTCAGGAATCCGATATTGCGGGGCGGGTATCCCGACCCATCCATTACCCGGGTCGGGGATGACTATTACATCGTCAATTCCACTTTTGAATATTTTCCCGGATTGCCCATCCACCACAGCAGGGATCTCGTTAACTGGACGCTGGCCGGATACGGCATACACGATCCGGATCTCTATCGCGACGAGGTCAATCTAGTGGATGTCCAATCCGATGGCGGCATCCACGCGCCTTCCATCCGCTGGCATGACGGCCTCTTCTATATCATCACCACCAATGTCTATAACCCCGGCAACGGACAGCCGACGGAAATGGTGAACTTCATCATTACCGCGGAAAACGTGGCCGGGCCGTGGTCCGAGCCCCATGTGATCGACGGCGCTCCGGGCATCGACCCGGATATATTCTTCGACGACGACGGCAAAGCCTGGTATGTGGGCAACCATGGGCCTTCGGACCCGGAATTTCCCGGCCAGGGCGAGATCTGGTTGCAAGAACTCGATCTGGAAAACTGGCGGCTGACGGGCGACAGGCATTTCCTCTGGAGGGGCGCCTGCGACGGCACCTGGGCGGAAGGTCCGCATATCTACAAGCGCGACGGCAGGTATTACCTGCTCATCGCCGAGGGTGGCACGAGTTACAACCACGCGGTGATGATCGCGGTCAGCGACGAAATCAAGGGCCCATACATTGCCAATGACAGGAACCCGATTCTCACATCGCGAAATTTGTCTTATAGCAATTGGGTCCATAGCACGGGGCACGCCGACATGGTGGAACTGCCGGACGGGCGCTGGTACATGGTGGCGCTCGGCAAGCGCAACGATGAACAGGACGATTCCAATATGGGACGCGAATCGCACCTGATTCCAGTCGAATGGGAGCGGGAGCCCTTCGAGTGGAAGGACCCCAGATACGATTGGCCTGTCGTGGCGCCGGCCACGGGAAGAGTCGAAAGATCCACACCGCTTCCCTTCGAAGACGCGCCGCAATACCGGAACGACACGTTCATCGACGATTTCGACAGTGAAACGCTGGATTTGCAATGGAATTTCAGAAGAGTCCCGCTGCCCGGCATATATTCCCTGAACAGCCGGGAGGGGTATTTACGTCTTTTTGCCCACGAAAACGTAATCGCCGAGCGTGGGCGCGCCGCGCTTATGGGAGTCCGGCAGCAGGAAAGCGATTTTCAGTACAGCGTCAAGATGGCGTTCGCGCCGGAGCGGGATGACGTCGAGGCCGGAGTCAGCCTGTTTCAGAAGGACAACAACTATCTCAATTTCACGGTGGTGCGCAGCAGAGGGGAGAGCACGTTGCAACTGGTGCTGGCGGAAAGAGACCAGGCGCCGGTCACGATCGAGCGGCAGGCGCTTGACGATTATTCGGGCGAAATCGTGTTCAGGGTCATCTCAAGAGGCCACAGTTACCGGTACGAGTACTCGCTCGACCAGGGCAACAGCTTCACCGTATTCGCCGAAACCGATGCCGCGAGGTTATTGAGCCGCGGATACACCGGCGCCTACCTGGGAGTCTACAGTTCAGGAAACGGCAATTCATCGGATGAGTATGCCGACTTCGATTGGGTGCGTTATGAGGGGTATGAAAGAATCTGAACGACGATTGCGCAATTCAGTCCGGGAGTGGGAACCGGCTTGGGCCGTCCTGTTGTCGATGCTGAGCATGCTTGCGTTTAGCGGAACTGTGCCGGCGGCGGCACAGGAATCGACCGTCGAGCCACCGAACATCGTGTTCATTGTCGCCGATGACATGAGTTGGGCGCATCTGGGCGCCTATGGCAGCGACGAAGTCCGCACCCCCAATCTCGACCGGTTGGGGCGTGAAGGAGTCGTGTTTGAAAATGCCTTTGTCAGCACCCCGTCATGCACTCCTTCCCGGGCGGCCATCCTTACCGGCAGGAACGGCTTCGAACTGGAAGAGGGCGCTACGCTCTGGGGCTATCTGCCTGCCCGGTTCGCGACCTGGACCGAATTGCTGGAGGAGCAAGGCTACCGGGTCGGCGCCACGGGAAAGGGTTGGGCGCCCGGATTTCTGATCGACAGAGACGTAAATCCCGCTGGTCGGCCGTACAACGAGGTTCGAAACCGGCCTTACGGGGACCTGTTCGAAGAATTGCAGATGTCCGATATCGATTACTCGGCGAATTTCGAAGCTTTTCTGGATGCCGCCGGGGAAAATCGGCCATTTTCGTTCTGGATGGGAACTTTCGAGCCGCACCGTGGCTATACGCCGGGCGTGGCAGCGGCGCTCGGCATAGATTCAGCCAATGTTTCAGTGCCGCCGTTCATGCCCGACGCCGGAGAAGTGCGTGACGACATTGCGGAATACTACGCCGAAATCGAGCACATCGACACTCAGGTCGGCCGCGTAATGGAAGTGCTGGACCGGCGCGGGCTGCAAGACAATACCATTGTCGTGTTCACGTCGGACAATGGCATGCCCTTTCCGCGAGCTAAAGCGACACTGTACGACCACGGCACGCGAATGCCGTTGCTGTTCTGGTGGGGCGAGAATATCGCCAGAGGCCGAAGAATCGAGAACCTGGTCAGCCTGACGGATATCGCGCCTACGTTTCTGGAATTCGCCGGCGTGGAAGCCCCGGCGGACATGAGCGGACAGAGCCTGGCGCCCCTGTTGTTTCCGGGCAGGCCGGGACATGAGGCGCGCGATGCGGTGTACATGTACCGTGAGCGGCATGGATTTTATCCGGATTCGGGCGGATCGTCGTACCCGTCACGGGCAATCAGGACGCTCGATCATCTGTTGATCTGGAATGCGAGACCTGACGCGATTCCGCTCGACGTGGACGGCGGTCCGGCAAAATCGTTCATGGACGAACACGCCGAAGAATACGCATCGTTACATGCGCTCAGTTTCGGGCCAAGAAGCGAGTTCGAATTATACGACGTTCGCGCGGACGCCTGGCAGATGCGCAATCTTGCCACGGACCAAAGCCATGCGGAATTGCTGGAGCATCTTGGCGAACGATTGTTTGATTATCTCGAATCGCGTCGGGACCCGCGCATGTTCGGTGGCGCGGACGGATTTCGATATGCGCCATATTTCGGAGTAGTCTTTCAGAATGGCCTGCTGCAATGGACTCCGGAACAACAAGGGCAGGAGCTGACATTCGACGAGTTGCGCGAGTTGTTGCGCGAGGCGTATACGATGATGGACGAAGAGGAATTTTACCGCCGCATGATTTCCGAACAGGAAGGACGGCTGTGAGCTCCGCCCGGATGACCTCGTCGTTTCACCTCATCCGCCGCTTTGGGCCGGGGCGGTTGTCGGTAGTGGTCAGAATATGCGCGCTTGCGGGTGTGCTGCTGTTTCCCGCTTGTGCAGAGCAGGTCGAAGAACGGCCGCCGAACTTTGTTGTGCTGCTCGCGGATGACCTGGGTTATGGCGATCTGGGCGTCTTTGGACATCCGACCATCAAGACCCCGGACCTGGATCGGCTGGCCCGGAACGGGCTGAAACTCACGCAGTTCTATGCCGCGGCGTCGCTTTGTACACCGAGCAGGGCCGGCTTGCTCACCGGTCGGCTACCTGTCAGGAGCGGTATGGCAGGAGACCGGGGAGTGCTGTTCCCCGATTCGGCGGGAGGATTGCCGGCAACGGAGACAACGCTCGCCGAAGCGCTGCGGCAACGGGGTTACGCAACCGCAATGATCGGTAAATGGCATCTCGGCCACCTCCCGCAATATCTGCCCATGGAGCACGGCTTCGATCACTTCTTCGGCATTCCCTATTCCAACGATATGCGTCCCGAGCAGGATTGGGATTATGCGCAGGAGAACTTTCCACCGCTTCCATTCATGGACGGAGACGAAGTCATCGAGCGAAGTCCTGATCAGAGCCGGTTCACCGAACGATTTACCCGGCGCGCGCTCGAATTCATCGAAGCGAACCGGACGCGGCCATTCTTTCTTTATCTTCCTTATACGGCGCCGCATACGCCGTTGGCGATCAGCGCCGAAAGGGCGGGCAAAAGCAGAAGGGGCCTGTATGGCGATGTAGTTGAAGAAGTGGACTGGAGCGTAGGCCGTATCGTCGCGACGCTGGAACGCCTTGGGTTGGCGGAAAATACACTGGTGATCTTTTCCAGCGATAACGGACCCTGGGGCTGGCAAGGAGTCAACGGAGGATCGGCGGGCCTGCTTCGCGGCAAGAAGGGCAGCCCCTGGGAAGGGGGATTCCGCGTGCCCGCCATCGCCTGGATGCCCGGTACGGTTCCAGCGAACACATTGTCCGAATCGATGGTAACCATGCTGGATCTGATGCCCACATTCCTGAGCTTGTCGGGCGCCGATTCCGACGCCAACGGACTCGAGCGCCTGGACGGCGTCGACATCAGCGATTCACTGCTGGCCGCACAGCCGGTACGCGACGAAATGTTCTACTACCGTTCAACCGATCTGGTAGCTTACCGGCGCGGACCCTGGAAGATTTTTATCCGGGACCCGGATCCCTGGTCGGACGAATACGGGGAAGAGGATATTCCGTTGTTGTTCAACGTTGAAACGGACCCGTCCGAACAATTCAACATCGCGCGGGATCATCCGCAACTGGTTGAGGCGCTTTCGGCGCAGGCCGCCGCGCACATGGATTCCGTGGATGAAGTCCCCTCCGAACTTGACCGGATTTTGCCCGAGTTCCAGGAGAGCTTCGACCGCTACAATCAGTAGCGTAGAAGTCGGGTCAATCCAGGAAAACAAAGGCGTTCCGCGACGCTGTGATATGAATACGTATGCATTCCATTGCTAATCCCGGTGCATAAGCCTATAAAAACAGCATAGTTGAATTCCGGGTATCGCCGGATGACTGAAAATGCGAGGGTTACCATGTCCCGAGGAACACATGATCGCCGAAAAGGCGATTTTTCGAAGAATCTCAAGCCGCTTTCCCTGGCGGTAGCCGCTGCCCTGAGTCCGCTCGCCGGACAGTCACTGGCCCAGGAAGGCGCCGGCATCGAGGAAATCGTCGTAACCGGTTTCCGCCAGAGTCTCCTTAACGCCATGGCTGTGAAGCGGAATTCCGAATTGATCGTGGAAGCGATATCCGCCGAGGATATCGGCAAGCTGCCCGACAACAGCATTGCCGAAGCGCTGACGCGGCTGACGGGATTGGCCGGACAGCGCCTCAACGGTCGCCAGCAGGTGATCAGCATTCGCGGCCTGGCGCCGGATTTTTCCACTGCCCTTTTGAATGGGCGTCAGCAGGTCAGCGCCGGTGATAACCGGGGCGTGGAATTCGACCAATACCCTTCCGAATTATTGCAAGGCGTTGTCGTCTACAAGACGCCGGACGCTTCGCTGACAGGGCAGGGACTCGCGGGCACGGTAGACATGCGCACCATCAGCCCGCTCGATTACGACGAGCGAGTGGTAGTGGTCAATGCGCGCAGGGAATGGAACGAAGTCGGAGCGCTCAATCCCGAGATGGACGACGCCGGCTGGCGTTACACCGGCTCGTATATCGATCAAACCGCCGACGGCACGATCGGTTTGGCGCTGGGCTATTCGCACATCGGCTCTCCCAGCCAGCGCGAAGTGATCGATATCTGGGGATACAACGATTACAACGGCGCCAACGTGATGACGGGCGCCAATCCCAAGGCGCAGTCCGGAGAATTGGAGCGCGACAGTTTCATGGCCGTACTCGAATTTCAGCCAAGCGAGCGAGTCAATTCGACGGTCGATATCTACACTTCCAGTTTTGAGGAGACCTCGCTGTCCAGGCAATACGAAATGCCACTGTTTCCCGCTTGGTTCGGGACTACCTTGAACAATCCCCAGGCAAACGGCGGGCTGGTAACCGGCGGCACGTTCGACGGCGTCAAGGCAGTGATCAGCAATAATCTCGAAGCGCGCGACGCGGACCTGTGGGCCGCCGGCTGGAATCTCGAATTCGACATAGACGACGACTGGACCGCGACCGTCGATGTCAGCCATTCCGCGGTCGAGCGCCAGGACGTAATTCTGTCGCTCAATACGGGAACCGGCCCCGCCGGCGAGGGCGTGCGCGACACCGTGGGATTTTCCATCGGCGCGCATGCGCCCAGATTCACCACCACGGCCGATGTCTCCTCGCCGGGCGCGACGGTCCTGACCAGCCCGATGGGTTGGGGCAATCCCGCCATTCCCGGCGGCCAGGTCGGTTATGACAATCGGCCGTCGATCGACGACGAGTTGACCCAAATCCGGCTGAGCGCCGAACGCTATCTCGGCGGCGCCATAGAAAGCGTCGATTTCGGTATGCAGTTCGACAGCCGCAGCAAATCCAGAAACGCCAGCAACCAGGGATTCATCGGACTGCGCAGCGGCGCGCTCAGCGAGTCCTTCACCCCCACGGGCGCGGTCACCGTGCCCTTCGGCCTGCCCGCCGTCGCCACCCTCGACCCTGAAGCGCTGTTCGCGAGCGGAATCTACTATCGCGCGGATCATTTCGGCGGCGGCGTACTTTCAAATGACTGGACCGTGGACGAAGACGTTACCGTCGCCTACGTCAAGTTCAATATCGATTCCTCACTCGGCGACGTGCCGGTGACGGGGAATTTCGGCGTGCAGGCGGTTCGCACCGAACAGAGTTCGTCGGGATCAAGCGCCGCCGGCGGCGGCTGGCCCCCGCCTTCGAGCGCGGCGGAAGCGACCACTTTGCAAACGGTCACCGGCGGCGCCAGCTACACCGAATACCTGCCGAGCCTGAACTTGAACTTCGAAATCACGGATGCGCAATATATACGTCTGGGCATTGCGCGCACCCTCGCCCGGGCGCGGATGGACGAGATGCGGGCGGGCCGGGAAGTGAGTTTCAACGCCAGCCTGGCAGGTTCCAATGATATCAACCAGGCGCCCTGGGGCGGCAGCGGCGGCAGTCCCGACTTGCGCCCCTGGATGGCGGATTCGATCGACCTGGCTTACGAGTGGTATTTTCCCGATGCCCAGGGCTACTTCGCGCTCGCGACTTTCTACAAGGATCTGACGACTTACATTTACGACCTTCCCAGGCTCGTTGACTTTGCCGGATATCCCACCGGCGGCGTCACTCCTGCGCTGACCACGGGCATCGTAAGCCGACCGTCCAATGGCGACGGCGGCAACGTTTCCGGCTACGAGGTATCGCTGCAAGTCGCCGGGGAATTGCTGGCGCCGGCCCTGGAAGGATTCGGCGCGGTATTCAACGGATCTTTCACCGACAGCGAAATCGCGCGCGGCACCGGTGACCCGTCAACTCCCTTGCCGGGTCTGTCCGATACCGTAATGAATCTGACTTTCTTTTATGAACGAGGCGGTTTTTCGGCCCGGATAAGCGGCAACCACCGCTCGGATTTCCTCGGCGAGGTGCAGGGATTCGGCGCAGGCCGGACCTTGCGCTCAATCAGCGAGGAAGAGTTGATTGACGGCCAGATCAGCTACGCATTCGAAGGCGGCCGATTCGATGGCTTGACCTTGTATCTGCAGGGAACCAACCTGACCGACGAACCTTTCGTTGGATTCCTCAACAACGATCATCGGCAGGTCAAGGACTGGCAGTCCTACGGCGCGACGTACTTTGTCGGTATGTCGTACCGGTTTTAACGCCGGACCGATGCAAATGAGCCGTTCGGTGTTCATGGCAAAGGCGGGCGCTTTGCTGTCCGCCATTGCTTTGTCCTCATGGGCACATTTAGCCCAGGCACAAATCGAGGTGCCCGACCCGGATGCGCTCGACGCGGTCCTCGACCGGTTCGTCGACGAAGGTCACTATCCCTTTCTTTACGCTCGACTCGAAGACCGCGACGGCAATGTCGCGTACGAACACAGTGCCGTGAATCGGGACTTGCTGCCGGATTCGGAGATCGACGGACAAACATGGATTCGAATCTGGTCCATGAGCAAGATCGTTACCATTTCGGTAGTGCTGGACCTGGTGGAAGACGGTGTTCTCAGCCTGGAAGATCCGGTCGCAAGCTACATTCCGGAGTTTTCCGACATGCAAGTCGCGGTCGCTTCCGATGGCAGGAGTCTGGCTGAACTCGACTACGAGCAGGCGGACTCGGCCTGTCCGTTTGAACTCGTGCCCGCGGATACCGCGATGACGGTGCGGCATCTGATCAACCACGAGGCCGGTTTCTACTACGCCACCACGGGAATACCGTGCATTGACTCCGAACTCGCGGACAACAACGTGGCGACGGCGACGGATTCCAGCGATTTCATAGCCCATCTCGCACAGTTACCGCTGATCCAGCATCCGGGAACCACGTATTATTACGGTACCAATACCACGATCCTGGGAATGGTGGCCGAACGCGCAACGGACAAAAGTCTCAAGCAATTGGTAGAGGAGCGCCTGACAGGACCATTGGGCATTGAAGGACTGCAATACGATCTGCCGCCGACGGCAGATTTGCTGCCGAGATTCAGTGGCCAAGACGGCGCGTTGCGAACGGCGCATCCCGGTGAACTCGATATCTTCGGACCGGACGTTCCTGACTACGACTCGGAACATCAACTCCATCTGGGCGGCGAGGGCATGTTGGCCACCGCCGACGGCTATGCCGATTTTCTGAGAATGCTGCTGAACCACGGAACTCTTCACGGAACCAGATTCCTGGAAACCGCGACCGTCGAGAATATCTATGCCCCGCACACGCAACTCGACAATCCCGAAGGCCATAACGGCTTCAATTTGTGGGTGACCGGGGAGCCGACCAGGGCTCGAGAACAGGGAGAAGAAGGCCTGTGGGTCGGCGGGGGTTACGAGGGAACCCATTTCTGGGTTGATCCCAGGCGGGAATTTGTCGGTATCATCATGTCGCAGATATTCTGGATCAACGAAGGCGGCTATGGCAGGGACGAGGCGTTTCGCGGCGAACTCTATCGGCAATTCTGGGCTGCGGAAACGCAGTGATCGCCTCGTCTCGTTCGCGAAACCCATACTGTTGTAATTTGAAACGGAGGGTCATGGTCAATGATCACATCGAATCGGCGCTTGCTTGTCGCATTGTTCATTTGCGTCGGATGGCCGCTATCACTCGGCTTCGCTGCTGAAATCGAGCGAGTCGAGCCGCCCAACTGGTGGATCGGATTCAGCAATCCTGACGTTCAACTGCTCGTTTACGGCGAAGGCATCGGCGAATCCAGGCCCGCGGTGGATTATCCGGGCGTTGCGGTGATTGATACGCTCACTACGGAAAATCCGAATTACCTGTTTGTGCGATTGCGAATCTCCGCGGAAGCCGAACCCGGAGAATTCGATATCGTATTCAGCGGCGCCGGCGGCAATGTCTCGCATCCTTATCGCCTGGACGCGCGCAATTCCGACCCCGAACACACGCGCGGGTTTTCCTCGGCCGATGCGATCTACCTGATTACTCCTGACCGCTTCGCCAACGGCGACCCCGGCAACGATGAAATCGACGGGCTCGGCGACATCGTGGACCGAGGCCAACCCGGCGCGCGTCATGGCGGCGATTTAAGGGGCATTATTGACCGGCTCGACTACATCGCCGGGCTTGGCTTCACTGCGGTCTGGCTCAACCCCGTGCTCGAAAACGCGATGCCGGACTACTCCTACCACGGCTACGCAACCACCGACTTTTATCGGGTCGATCCACGCATGGGCAGCAATGAAGACCTTGCCGAACTGGCCCGCGTCGGCCGCGAGAAAGGCGTGGGTCTGATCATGGACATGATCGTCAATCATGGCGGACTGCATCACTGGTGGATGGCCGACCCGCCCATGGCCGACTGGGTGCACCAGTGGGACGGCTATGTCCAAACCAATCACGCCAAGACGCTCAGCCTCGACCCCTACGGCGCCGAAATCGACCGGCGCGAGTTCTTTGACGGCTGGTTCGTGCCCACCATGCCCGATCTGAATCAGGGCAATCCGCTCATGGCCGAGTATCTCATCCAGAACGCCATCTGGTGGATCGAGTACCTGGGTCTGGCCGGGGTGCGCATGGATACCTATCCGTATTCCGGTAGACCATTCATGGCCGAGTGGACGCGTCGAGTAATGGAAGAATTCCCTGATTTCAACGTGGTCGGCGAGGAATGGACCGAAAATCCCCTGATTGTCGCGTACTGGCAAGGCGGCGGGGACAAGCACGACGGTTACCGCTCATGGTTGCCGAGCGTCATGGATTTTCCCTTGAACTCAGTTCTCGCTCCTTCGCTGGTAGCCGATGAAGCGTCGTTTCAGGGGCTGATAACCCTGTATTCGATGCTGGTCAATGATGTTTTGTATCCCGACCCCGGCAAGCTGGTGATCTTCGGTGACAATCACGACATGATGCGAATCTACTCGCAACTCGGCGAAGACTACGGTTTGTTCGAACTAGCCATGACTTATCTTGCAACCATGCGCGGCGCCCCTCAGATCTATTACAGCACGGAGATAATTACCGCCAGCAGTGGCGACCATGGTGTCATTCGCAGCGACTTTCCCGGTGGCTGGGAAGGGGACGCCGCCGACGCAGTATCCGGCGCCGGGCTGACGGACCGGCAATTGCAGGCGCAAGCGCTGGTCGGAACACTTCTCAACTGGCGTAAGACTTCCGCGCCAGTGCACCAGGGCGAACTCACACACTTTCTTCCGAAAGAGGGCGTATACGTGTATTTCCGGACTCTGGGCAGCGAGCGCGTGATGGTGGTGCTGAACAAGAACTCCGATTCTTATGCACTCGATACCCTGCGATTCGAGGAAGTCCTCGGCGAAGCGCGTAGCGGCGTGGATGTTATTCGAGGAGGAACTTACGATCTGACCTCTCCTTTGCATCTCACGCCGCGCACCGCGCTCGTGCTGGAGATCGACTGACGCAGTTTTCCGTTTGGCAAAGATCGCCCCATTGCCCATAATTCGGGGTTCCCCGGGCAGCAGGCGCGATTGTGCTGGACGATCTGATCGAAGCAAGCGGCTGGAGTTCCGAACAATTCCTGGCCATCAGCATCATGGCATTTGTGGTGGCGGCGCTCTCTGTCGTCGTATTCCGCATGTTGCGAATCTTCCGCATGGCAAGCCGCAAGCCCCCGTACGAGCCCAATTTGCGGCTCCTGCGCCGCCGCCGGCTGATTTATCCTGATCCCGACGAGGATGAAGCCCCGGAGGAAGAGAAGTGAACCGGTTCGGAACGGGGTTTCTCTCTTTGCCGACGGTCCTGGCAAGTATCGCGTTGCTTGGCTGGGCCGGAGCCATCGAGGCCATCATCATCCGCCACGACGTCAATGCGCGCCGGCACGAAGTGCGCGCCGCCGAGTTTCCGGCGGTCTTTTACCTCGAGCAACAGGGCGGCGACCGCATCTGCGCGGCCACCGTCATTCATGTCCGCTGGGCTCTCACCGCGGCCCATTGCGTCCACGAAACCTCGCTCTCGCAGACCCTGGCAGCCGGCGGAGACTTTGGCGTAAGAGTCGGTGGCCGCGATCGAGTGATCGACACTGCCGTGTTACATCCCGACTACGACGCAGACAGAACTCAGAGCACCGACCTGGCCCTGCTGCGTTTCACCGACACACCAACCGCGCCGACGATTCCCCTGCAAACCGATTCCACCGAACTGGGGCAAATCGTCACGCTGGTTGGTTGGGGTTTCTTCGGATGGGGCACTACCGGCCGTGAATTTTCAGACGGCCGGATTCGCATGGCGGCCAATCGCATCACAATGGCCGGCGAACGCCTGCAAATGCGTTTCGACGACCCGCGCCTGCCGGACTCGGATGCATTGCCGATGGAAGGCACCCCCGGCCTCTGGGACAGCGGCGGCCCGGCCCTGCTCGGCACACCAGGCAGTTATCGCCTCGCCGGCGTGGCCGTCGGCGAACTCGAAGGCGAGCGCTTCAGCGAGGAAACCCAGGGCCGTTACGGCGCCATCGCCGTCTACGAGCGAATTTCATTGCATCTGGAATGGATCGAAGGCTTGATCGGCGAAGCTGAAACGCGTAATTAGCAACCCGCGGCAAATCTGCTACCATTCCTGACGCTTTCGGCCGATGGCCGTTCAATTATCCTTCCCGCAAATTCAGACCAGGAGCAAGAAAAGATGACGATTGCAGCAGGCGACAAGATTCCGGCAGTTTCTTTCCACGTATTGACCGATGAGGGTCCGAAGCCGCTGAGCAGCGATGAGGTTTTCGGCGGCAAGAAGGTGGTCATGTTCATCGTACCGGGAGCTTTCACGCCGGGTTGCTCGCTTGCGCATCTGCCTGGCTTCGTCGTCAATGCCGACGCGATCAAGGCGAAAGGCGTGGACACCATCGCCTGCCTGGCGGTGAACGACGCTTTCGTCATGGGCGCCTGGGGCAAGGCGCAAAATGCCGATGAATTGCTGATGCTCGCGGACGGCAACGGCGAATTCGCCGCCGCCTCCGGGCTGGAAGTCGATTTCAGCGGTTATGGCATGGGCGGCCGGGCGAAGCGCTGCGCCATGATCGTGGACGACGGCACGATTACTTATCTGGCGGTTGAGCCCGGCGGCGATATCGGCGTCAGTTCGGCCGAATCCATTCTGGCGCAGCTCTGAAGCGGCGCGTCCGCGTCCGTTCCGCGAATCCGCAAGACCGCAGGAGCCAGGCCATGATTACGAAAACCCTCGATTACAACGATGGCGATACCGTACTTGAAGGCTATCTGGCCTACGAGGAATCAGACACGCAAAAGCCGCTGGTGCTGGTGGCTCACGATTGGGCCGGCCGGCGCGAATTTGCCTGCAAGGCCGCTGAACGCGTCGCCGGTCTGGGTTATGTCGGCTTCGCCCTGGACATGTACGGCAAGGGCATCTTCGGTACGGACGGCGATACCGCCGGCAATTCCGCGTTGATGGGGCCTTACGCCGCCGACCGCGCGCTGCTGCGGCGCCGCATTCGCGCCGCGCTGGTGGCCGGCCGCAATATTCCCCAGGTCAAGGCGACTCAGGTCGCAGCCATGGGCTATTGTTTCGGCGGCATGTGCGTGCTCGAACTGGCGCGTTCCGGCGCCGATGTGCTCGGTGTTGTCAGTATCCACGGCATTTTTGCGCCCGGCGATGCGCCCAACGAGGAGATTCGCGCCAGAGTGCTTTGCTTGCACGGACACGACGATCCCATGGCGCCGCCCGAACAGGTGCTGGCGTTTCAGCAGGAAATGAGCGAGGCGGGAGTCGACTGGCAGGTGCATGCCTATGGCGGCACCATGCATGCCTTCACCAATCCGGGGGCGAACGATCCTGGATTCGGCGCGGTGTACAACGCCGCGGCCGAGCGCCGCGCCTACCAGTCGCTGGAGAACTTTCTGGCGGAAATATTCGCGAACGAATGAGTCAACGCCTGAATCGCTCCATATGAGGCTCGACGCATGACCGAAGCCGCCGCCAGCCAGGAACAGGGCAAGTCTGTTCCCCTGCATAGCCGCATCGGCCTCTGGCTCGGTCCGACGGTTTTCGCGCTTACCTTGCTGTTTGTCGATCTCGAACCCGGCAATCCGGCCGTGACGCGAATGCTCGCCGTCATCCTGCTGATGGCGATCTGGTGGATAACCGAGGCGATACCACTGGCGGCGACGGCGCTGTTGCCCATCGTGCTGTACCCCTTGCTCGGGATCATGCGCGGCCGCGAAGTGCCTGCCGGCAACCTCGTCGAACTTGCCGAGGGCGTATTGCCAGGCGATATCGACATCATCTTTCCCAATGTCGCCGACCAGTACATGGACTGGGTCATCCTGCTGTTCATGGGCGGCTTCATGATCGCCGTGGCGGTGGAAAAATGGAATCTGCACCGCCGCATCGCCCTGCATGTGCTGCGCATCATCGGCGGCCAGCCCCACCGGCTCGTGCTGGGTTTCATGGTCGCAACCGGGTTTCTGTCGATGTGGCTGTCGAATACCGCCACCGCCATGATGATGATGCCCATGGGCCTGTCGCTGGTCCTCCTTTATGAAGACCTGAACAAACAGACCCTTGCCGGGGGCGGAGAGATTCCCGCCAACGCCGGCAATTTTTCCCTGAATCTGCTGCTTGGAATCGCTTATTCCGCATCCATCGGCGGATTCGCGACCTTGATCGGCACGCCGCCCAATGGCGTACTCGTCACCCAACTCGGACAACTGTTTCCGGAAGCGCCCGATATCACCTTCTCCGCCTGGATGCTGTTCGCGCTCCCGCTCAGCATGGTCTACATGCTCATCGCCTGGGTGTTGCTGACACGCTTCATCTTCCCGTTGCCGAAAGACACGCCGTTCAGCGGCGAAGGATTCATCGACCGGGAAATCTCCAAACTCGGCCCCATGAGTGTCGAGGAAAAACGGGTCGCATGGGTATTCTTCAGCGTGGCAGTGCTGTGGATGACGCGCAAGGAACGCCTGCTCGGCGAAGAAATCGACCTGTTCGGCTGGAGTTATTACCTGGACTCGCTGCTGACGAACCTCGGCGGCTCGCCCGTGGGTTACATGATCGACGACGGCACCGTTTCCATCGCCATGGCGCTGACCCTGTTCGTCATCCCGGCGGGCAAACAGGTCGGCGGCCGGCTGATGGACTGGGAAGATGCGAAAAAAATACCCTGGGGCATCCTGTTGCTGTTCGGCGGCGGGCTCGCCATCGCCAAGGGCTTTTCGACTTCGGGCCTTTCCGATTACGTGGCCATGCAACTCGGCGAAATGCTCGGCGGCGCCAGCCCGCTGGTCATCGTCATGAGTACGGTGGCATTCATCACCGGCCTGACCGAGGTCGCCTCGAACACTGCAACCATTTCCCTTTCGCTTCCCATCATGGCGAGCTTGTCCCAGGCCATCGAAGCGCATCCCTTGCTGTTGCTCATTCCGACGACGCTGGCTGCCTCCTGCGCATTCATGCTGCCGGTTTCCACGCCTCCCAACGCCATCATCTACGGTTCGGGCCGCGTGCCGATCATCAAGATGGTGATCGCGGGGATCTGGCTCGATCTTTTGTCAGTATTGCTGCTGACCGTATTCGTCTACACCGCGGGGCATTTTACCTTCGGTGTGCTCGGTGAATTGCCTGCCTGGGCGCTGCCCTGATTCCGATCTAAAAAATCGATTTCGACTATTTTTGCCCCCGGGTCATTGTGCTACGTTTGGCTCCATGCGAAATCGCGAAAATCAACCGCCGGTAACGGACCAGGAAGGGCTTTCGGAAGTCGAACTGCTGCGCAGGCAGGTCGAATACCTGCGCACTCTGGTCCATACCGACGAGTTGACCGGCCTTTCCAATCTGCGCCATTTCAACGAGACGCTGAGCCTGGAACTCGAACGCACCCGCCGCACTTCCCAGCCGACCTGTCTGATTCTGATGGATCTCGATAATTTCAAGGAAGTTAACGACAATCATGGGCACGAAGTCGGCAATTCCGTGCTTTGTCATTTGGCGGAACTGATCCGCAGCGCTACCCGCCGACTCGACACCCCCTGCCGCTTCGGCGGCGACGAATTCGCCGTCATCCTTCCGGGCACCGGACTGGAGCAGGGAATCGGCCTCGCCGAACGCCTGCGGACTCTCATTCAGCACTCACCGTTCGAAATGGGCCGAATTCGCCTGCAAATCGGCGCCAGCATGGGCGTCGGTGTTTACGAGGCTGAAGGCGAAGATCGGAGCGAAAGGGAATTCGTCGAAGGCGTCGACCGCTTGCTCTATCTATCAAAACGCAAGGAACGCGGCCGCATCTGTCATCCCTTGGCCAGTAACGCGAGCCGATGCAATATCGCGGCTGTGGCGCCCCAGATTCGGTAGTCCTCGTAGTACAACTCCATCGTGCGGCGTTTGACGCCGGCGTACAGGTAGCTGCCGCGGACATAGGCTTCGGGATTGAGAATGAGTTCTAGCGGAGTCTGAAAGATGTCGGCGACTTCCCGCGCGCAGGCCTTGAAATCGAGGTCGGGTGGGATCACGCCGACTACGGGCGTGACGAGAAAGCCTGAAGGCAACGCCATCGGGCCCAATTCTCCCAACACTTTCACCTGCTCCTGCGGTAGACCGATCTCTTCTTCGGCTTCGCGCAATGCGGCAGCCGTCAGGTTGTCATCGCCCGGTTCGATCGAGCCGCCGGGCAGGCTGATCTGGCCAGCATGGCTTTTGAGGTTTTCCGAGCGAACGGTCAGTACGACCTTGCTGATGGGGGCATAGCCCGCGGGTCGTGAAACGGCTATGAGCACCGCGGCTTCGCGTAAGGCGCCGGTATCGCGGGCGAGGCATGCCTCGCCCCTACGGATGTTGGGGTCACGGGTGGGGTATGGGTCGTTTCCGGGGGAAACAGGTTCCGCGCTGGGACGAGCAGGATGGCTGATCGGTGTTAGGCGATCCCCTGCCGGCGCCGCGAACAGCGCCAGCAGGGATTCGAAGGCGGGATCGATTATCGGAAATTCCAGGTTGCGGAGATGAAGGCTCGTGCCGGCTGGCCGACGAAGTAGCGGTCGCCGGTGAAAGTCGTCCAGTCCGCGCGTTCGGCGTAAAAATCATCCATCACGTTGAGCAGGACGAAGGACCAGGTCCAATCTTCGCTGGCGTCATATTGCGCCCGGATATTGAAGATGTCGTGACCTTCGTAGGAGGCAGTGTTTTCCGGGTTGGTGAAATACTCGCCCATGTTCACCCATTCGAATTCCGCGCGCAGGGACGGACTCGCCTGCCAGGTCAGACGGTAGTTGCCCCAAAGGTTCGGCGCGGTGTCGATTTCCTTGCCCTGGATGTCAATTCCGCCGGAAAGCTGTGAGTGCTGATATGTGTGTCTGGCGTAGTTGGTGACCGCGTGCAGCGTGAGCGCGTCGCTGATGTCGTAGGCGAGGGCAAGTTCCAGGCCCCGGTGCCGGGTCATGGCGCCATTGAGATTTTCCCGCGAGCTGTTGGTGATGATCCCGTTGTCCTTGTCCATCAGGTACGCGCTGGCGGAATAAGTCAGGGCGTCGGCGCCGCCACTGAACGCGAATTCAACGCTGTCGAGTTCGACCGAATCGAGATCCGCCACGCTTTGCCTGTTCTGCAGCCGGTAGAGTTCGGTGGCCTGGGGAGCGCGGAAACCGCGTTGTACGCGTAAGTCGAAGCGGTTGTTATCGTCAAGCTGGTAGCTGAGGGCGACCTTGGGCGAAAGATTGGAGAAATCGTCGCTGCGGTCCGCGGGGCGGTGATAACGGCAGCCGCCGAAACCGCAGGCGACGCCCTGGTCGTTGGTGCGGCCGTCGATCATCCGATTGTCGTAATCGTAGTTGACTTTCTCGATGCGGGCGCCGACGGAGAGGATCAGATTCTCGGCAAGCGGCTGCTCGTAGCTGACGAAACCGCCGATCATTGCAGCATCGACGGTGAAGTCGTAATGCCTGCCCTGGGGAATCGTGTTTCGCAGGAATGCCGAGCCGCGTGTGGGGTTGGCCTGGAACTGCTGCAATTTGCCAACGGTGGATTCGCCGTCGATGCCGAGAGCCACGCTGGCGCCGTTTTCCAGTTCGCGATAGGCGCCGGATTGAAAGCCGGCGCTGCGATGGTAAGTGTCCTCTACCGGGTCGCCGGGGAGGAAGTGCTGCATGAAAGTCATGTTCACTTCGCGCACATAAGGGGTCAGCACCATGTCCCAATCGCCGGAATCCCAGTTGACGGAAGTCCAGAATCGCCCGTTGCGGCTGTCGCGAAACGCCTCGGGATTGGGGTTGGTCTTGCGCCGCTCCGCGTCCAGGTAGGCGTCCGTGCCGGTGACATAGCCCGCGGTTTCCTGATTCAGGTTGATCATGGTGAAACCGCCGTCGAGTTGCACCCCGCCGAAATCCAGTTCGTACAACCAGGAGAATTTCTGCTGATCGACGCCGCTGTCCGCCTGGTAACCCTCTTCCTCGATTCCGTTGAACAGGAACAGATTGCTGACGCCTTCCTCTTCCGTGCCGAACTGGCCCTGTACGCGCCGGGTTCCGCGAGGACCGGCCTCGATCGTCAGCGAACCCGTCTCGCCGGGGTCCGGCAGCACCACATTGATCATGCCGTGCATCGCGTTGGAGCCCCAGAATGCGCTGCTCGGACCGCGCACGACTTCGATGCGTCCGGCGTTCTCGGTATGGGCGTCGAACATCTGGTTGACGTTGCAGAATGCGTTGGAGCGAACGGGTATGCCGTTTTCGGCCATCAGGAATGCGCCGCAGGCGCCGGCGCCGGTAAGTACCGGAGAGCGGATCGATGCCAGGCTTTCCTGGCCGTTGTTGCGATTGATATTGACGCCGGGGACCCGATTAAGGGCTTCCTGGTAATGCGTCAGCCGCAGGAGCGAAAGTTCCTCTTGACCAATGACCGACACGGCAGCATTGACGTCGGAAAGTCCTTCCGACCTTCGGCTGTTCGATATCACCTCGATTTCCTGGATGGATTGTTCCTGCGCCAGGGACTCGAAGGAATACACGCCGGCAGCCCAGGCGACCGCGGTAAACAGCAATTTCCGATTCATCGATCTCTCCGAATTACAAGCATTGAAAATTTTGACGCGAGAATATATCACGAATGCCGAAACGCCCGCCGTAACTCTTTGTAATTTCCGTCCGGCGTTTTGCACGGTCCGAAACAAGCGCGTAAACTGGCCGCCCGGTTGCGCGGGTCAACCGCACCTCTCCGGATTCAGCCTTTCAGCGGTATGCGCAAGGCTCAGAAATCCAGTCACGAGTCACTCTATGATCGCAGTCAGCGACGTCTCCGGCCGCCGAATCGTGATAGCGATGGTAACCCTCAATTCGTTTACCACGCCGGTGATGCTTTCGGCCACCAATGTGGCGCTCCCGGCGATCAGCGACCATTTTGCCTTGAGCGCGACGATGGTGAGCTGGGTGCCGATGGCGTATCTGATGGCCAGCGCCATGTTCATCCTGATCTGCGGACGCCTGGCGGACCTTTTCGGGCGCAAGCGAGTATTTCTTCTGGGCACTGCCGCGGTAATTCTCACTTCCGCGTATACCGGGCTGGCCGTCAATGGCGCCATGCTGCTCAGCGGCCGTTTCCTGCAAGGCGTCAGCGCAGCCATGCTCTACGCTACCCAGATGGCGATAGTCTCTTCGGTTTTCCCACCGCCGCAACGCGGCAAGGCCATTGGCATCGTCGTATCGGCGATCTACATCGGCCTGATGACGGGTCCGATCCTGGGCGGCGCGGTAACGGACTGGTTCGGCTGGCGCGCCAACTTTTATCTTCACATCCCGCTGTCCCTCGTCGTTCTGTTCATTGGTTTGAGCCTGGTGCGCGAAGAATGGACGGGTGAAAGGGCTGCCTTCGATTTCCCGGGCGCCGCGCTTTTCAGCCTGTCCATCCTGTTTCTTTGCCTGGGCGTCAGCCTGCTACCGAACATATCCAGCGTATTGGTGCTGTCCTGTTTTGCCGTCAGCCTGTTTGTGTTCGTTCGACATGCCGGTGTGGCGGAAAATCCGATCTGGGACTTGAGGCTGTTTCTCGGCAACGCCCTCTTCTCCCGCTCTTGCGGCGCTTCGTTGATCATGTACGCCGCCACTTATGCAAACCTGGTTCTGCTAAGCCTCTACCTGCAGGAACTGAAACTCCTGAGCGCCTCCGAGGCCGGCCTCGTCATGGCCATCCAGCCCGTTTCCATGGCCCTGCTCGCTCCGGTGGCGGGAAGACTTTCGGACTGGATGGAACCCAGGGTGTTGGCGTCGTCGGGTATGTTGCTGACCGCCATGGGCCTGTTTCTGCTCAGCGGCCTTGACGCGGAAAGCCCGATTTCCACGGTCGCGACCGCACTGATCCTGACCGGCGTCGGCTTTGGTCTGTTTTCCTCTCCAAACACCAATGCCATCATGGGTTCGGTGAACAGGAATGATTACGGCCTCGCCGCCAGCGTGGTCGCCACGACCCGGATACTGGGACAACTCTGCAGCATGGTGCTGGTGGCATTCGCCATGTCGCTGCTGATCGGCGACAGGCTGATCGACAGCAGCGCCTTGCCTCTTCTGGAGAGGTCCATACAATTCAGCTTCAGCGTCGCGGCAGCAATTTGCGTGCCGGGCATACTGCTTTCCATCCTGCGCAGCCGAATGCATCAGCCAGGTTAGCGCGAGAGGCCGAGTTTCTTGCAGAAGGACGAGATGAGCGGGACGGGTGATTACAAGACGCGCAAGACAGCCGCATATGGCAGTTGGAAGTCGCCGCTGACCGCGGAGTTGATTTTCGGCAAGCGACAGACCCCAGGCAATCCGACGCCCTGGAACGGGGGGATGTTGTTCCTTTTAACCATGCCGGAAGAAGGCAACGCTCTTGCGCTGATGTTTGCCGACGGTCAGGGCAGGATCGATCGCGTCTCGCCGGCCGGATTCAATTTGCGCACGAGAGTGCACGAATACGGCGGACTGCCATATGGCGTGGGCGAGACCGAAGTTTTTTTCTGCAACTTCGATGACCAGGAAATCTATCGGCAGCGCTTCGACACTGATGCCGCCCGATTCTCGATGCCCGAGCCGGTCACCGATTCCGGCAAAGGTCGAATGCGCTACGCTGATCTGGTGCATGACCCTGTCCGCAATCACCTTGTCTGTGTGCGCGAAGATCACGGGGATATCCCGGGGCCGGTCAGCCAGGTCAGCAATGCCCTGATTGCAATTAGTTTGGACGAGAATCTGCTGCCGCAACCGGCGGACTCTCATGAGATCTTGTACGAAGGCAGCGACTTCGTGACAGCGCCGAGTCTGTCCGGCGACGGCGCATTGCTTGCATTCGTTACCTGGTCCCATCCGAACATGCCCTGGGACGATACGGAAATCAGATGTGCGAGACTGAACGCCCGGGGAGCAGTCGAAGAATGTTTCCAGGTTGACGAAGAGGTCGCGGCCTCGAAACTGCAACCTCGATTCGACACTGGCAACCGCCTTTATTTTCTCTCGGATAAATCCGGCTTCTGGAACCTGGCGCGGGTCGATGCCGCAAATCTCGGGCCCGGTTGCTCCAGTGACCCCGTTTACCCGATCGCGGCCGACTGTTGCGGGCCTCCTTGGGAACTTGGAAATCGAAACTATGCGCTTGGCAAGAACGGCCGGATTTTCATAACTCTGGTTGACCGTTGCCTCTGGCAGTTGCATGAAGTCGCGCCGGACGGAAGCAAAATCCGGGAGCTTGAACGAGGCAGAGGGTTACTGGATCAACTTCGAATCGACGATGACGGCATGGTCAGTTATGTCGCTGCCGGCGTCGACGACTATCCCGCCGTACTTTTGCGAAACACGGGACGAGACGTAGCGTCCAGGACTGTTCCCACGACGACTGTTTATCGTGGAGAGGTTCCCGACGCGCTTGCCGCGGGCCTGATTTCCCGGCCGCAGCATTTCGAATTTCGCGGTAAGAGCGGTGACGCGGCGTATGGCCTCCTGTACATGCCCGCGAACCCTGATTTCGAGGGGCCGGCCGGGGAACTGCCGCCGCTACTGGTAAACGTGCATGGCGGACCCACCGGAACGGCGAGGGCGGCTCTCAACCCCATGCACCAGTTCTGGACGTCCCGCGGTTTCGCCGTGCTCGACATCAACCATCGGGGCTCCACCGGCTATGGCCGGAAATTTCGTCAGGCGCTGTACGAGCAATGGGGGGTGATCGACATTGAAGATGTGATCGCCGCGGTGGAATATCTGATCGATACGAAACAGGTCGATGGGAACCGGGTCGCCATCCGCGGCGGCAGCGCCGGGGGCTATGTGGTGTTGGCGAGTCTGGCCGCCTGCGATCTGTTTTCCGCCGGCGTCAGCTATTACGGCGTCGCCGACCTCGAATTGCTCGCAAAGGACACCCACAAGTTCGAATCGCGATACCTGGATCGTTTGATCGGCCCCTACCCGCAAACGATCGATCGCTACAAACAAAGATCCCCGATCAATCGCCTCGATGAGATTTCGGCGCCGGTGCTGATTCTGCAGGGAACCGCAGACAAGGTGGTTCCGCCGTCCCAGGCCGAATTGCTTCATGCCGAATTGAAGACGCGAATTCAGGGCGTGCAATACATCAGTTTCGAGGGCGAGGGTCACGGTTTTCGCAAGCCGGCGAACCAGATTCGCGCATTGGAAGCGGAACTGGATTTCTATCGCGGCAATCTGCGGCTCAAGTAACCGATTGGCACAAATCGAGGCAAGCACGTAAACTGGCCGCCCCCGGTGAACGGGGTGGAAAGAGGAGACATGATGCGCACGAAACTGACAGAAATGCTTGGTATCGAGCACCCCGTCGTACAGGGGGGCATGCAATGGGTGGGGCTGGCGGAACTTGCTTCGGCGGTTTCGAACGGCGGCGGACTCGGCATACTCACCGCACTGACCCAGCCGACGCCGGAAGACCTGGAGAAGGAAATCCGCCGCTGCCGGGAAATGACCGACAAACCGTTCGGCGTAAACCTTACGATCCTGCCGACGATCAAGCCGGTGCCTTACGAGGAATACGCCAGGGTCATCATCGAATCGGGTATCAAGATCGTCGAAACCGCGGGCCGAAACCCCGAACCGTTTCTACCGCCATACAAGGCGGCGGGCATCACCGTCATTCACAAGTGCACTTCGATCCGCCATTCGCTGAAAGCCGAACGCATCGGAGTCGATATGGTCAGCGTCGACGGCTTTGAATGCGCCGGCCATCCCGGCGAAGACGACATCACCAACTTCATTCTGCTGCCGCTGGCGGCGCGCAAATTGTCGATTCCCTTCATCGCCTCAGGCGGATTCGGCGACGGGGCCGGTCTGGCAGCGGCGCTGGCGCTGGGCGCCGACGGCATCAACATGGGCACTCGCTTCATGGCCACGAAGGAAGCGCCGATTCACGAGAAGGTCAAGCAGGCCATGGTCGATGCGACCGAACTCGACACGGCCCTGATTTATCGCACATTGCGCAATACCGCCCGCGTCTTCAGGAACGGCATCGTCGAACAGGTACTGGAAATCGAGGCGCGGCCGGGGGAAACGAAGTTTGAAGACATCCGTGAACTCGTGAAGGGAGTAAGGGGCCGGGAAGTGTATACCCAGGGCGACCTCGACCACGGAGTCTGGTCGGCGGGCATGGTGGTCGGCCTGATCGACGATGTTCCGACTTGCGCGGAACTCATCGGCCGCATCGTCGAGGACGCCGAGCGGATCATCGCCGAACGGCTCGCAGGGGTAACCGGCGCGCAGGATTCCGAACCGAAGTGGAGGAGGGCCGCCAATGAAAGTGCGTGACAAGGTCGCAATCGTCACCGGCGGCGCCAGCGGCATCGGTCGGGCGCTATGCCTGCGCTTCGCCGCCGAAGGCGCCCGCGCGGTCGTCGTCTCGGATATCAATCTCGAAGGCATCGACCGCACCGTGGCGGACATTGCCGGCCAGACCAAGGTGTTGGGAGTGCGAACCGACGTGGCGGACGAGGAAGACGTGTCACGGCTAGTGCATAACACTCTCGAGGCCCACGGCCAGATCGACCTGTTCTGTTCCAACGCGGGCATTTTCACGCCGGGAGGTGAAGAAGTTTCCACCGTCGACTGGCAGCGCATCTGGGACATCAATGTCATGTCTCACGTATATGCGGCGCGGGCGGTGCTGCCGGGCATGCTGGCCCGGGGCGAAGGCTACCTGCTCAATACTTCCTCGGCTGCCGGGCTGCTCAGCCAGGTAGGCTCGGCGCCGTATTCGGTGACCAAGCATGCCGCGGTCGGCTTCGCCGAATGGCTGTCGATCACTTACGGCAAGCGCGGCATTCGCGTTTCCGTGTTGTGCCCCCAGGCGGTGCGTACCCAGATGACCGCGAATACCGATGGCGGAGTGGCGGGTCTGGACGGCATGCTCGAGCCCGAACAGCTCGCCGATACGGTGATCGAAACGCTCGCCGAAGAACGTTTCCTGTGCCTGCCGCATCCGGAAGTGTTGACCTACATGCAGCGCAAGACCGATGATTACGATCGCTGGCTCGGCGGCATGCGTCGCCTGCACGAACGCTTCGAAAACGTGTATCGACAACGCGGGCAAGACGACGAGTAATTTCATTCGGGAGAATTGCATGATCGCCAGAATGCTGTTCCTGCTTTGCCTTGCGATAAGTGCGCCGACACTGGCTCAGGAGCGAGTAACGCTCGAAGACGGCGAAACGCTTGGCGTATTCATGGTCTGGCCCGAAGAAGGGGAACAGCCCGGGCGCTTGCTCGTCCTGTTCGGAGGCGGCCCCGGCAATGCTTCCATCGCCGCAGATACCTCGCGCTGGCTCGGCAGCCAGTTCGCCGCCCGGGGCTGGGTCGTGGCAGCGCCGATTTCGCCCGACAATCGTTCCTTTCGAGGCCCGCGCAACAACGAGAGGGTTGTGCAATTGATCGAAGCGCTGCAGCAGCGCGAGAACATCGCGGCGGGCAAGACCATGCTTGCGGGAATCTCCAACGGCGGCTTCTCGGCGCTGGAAGTGGCCCGGCGCAATCCGGAGAGCTATTTCGGCGTGATCGCCGTACCGGCGCTGTCCACTTCCGAGTTCGACAATCGTCCGCTACGCGGATTTCCTGTTTATCTGCGTATCGGCGGGGACGATGAACTCGGCTGGGCGGACCGGTTCGACGAAACCGTAGATGCATTAACCGGCGCCGGAGTCGATCTCGACGCCGCCATTCTCGATAGCGCCAGACACATGTTCCAGATGAGTTGGGAAACGCTCGATCCCTGGCTGGAACGAGTTGTGCCTGCGCTGTAGGGGCAACGCCTACGTCGCCCGGTTGCCAATTCGCCGTGGTGTTGCCAAATTCGGGTGGGGCATGCCTCGCCCCTACAATTGGTCATGTATATTTTCAAAACAATCATTTTACTTTTTTTCTTGCTTGGCTTTGGCGCGTTGGCTATTGCCCAGGACAGGCAGTTCCGGCCCCTTACCCAGGACATGCTCAACGATCCGGACCCTGCCGACTGGCTCATGTGGCGCGGGAATTACGAGAACTGGGGCTTCAGTCCGCTCGATCAGATCAATGCCGGGAACGTAACCGAGTTGCAGTTGGCCTGGTCATATGCCGTTGCGCCCGGCGGGACGGGAATGCAGGTCGAGCCCACGGTCTACGACGGCGTACTCTACCTGCGGCATCCGGACGAAACCCACTCGGCTCATGACGCCGCCACTGGCGATGTGATCTGGGAGTTTTCCCGGTCGCTGCCGAGCGAATTCCTTGAAAACGACCCGGGCCTTAGCCGAAACCGCGGCCGCGGCGTTTTCATCTATGAAGACAAACTGATCACAACGACCACGGACGGTTTCCTGATCGCGCTCGACCCCGCCACTGGAGAGGCGATCTGGGAAGTGGCGCTGGGAGACTATCGCGACGGTGATCAGCCGAGCGGCGCTCCGGTCGTATTCAATGGCGTAATCACGGTGCCCTGGAATTGCACCGCCTGGACTTCGACCGAGAATTGCCACATGTCAGGCTACAGCGTCGAAAACGGAGACTTGCTCTGGCGCTGGTACACAAGCCCGACGCCGGAAGACCCCATGCATCGCAGCTGGGGCGACGACCCGCAAGTCTATCCGTTCGAGGAGAGGCGCAACATGTCGCCCTGGATGACTCCCGCGGTCGACAAGGAGCGGGGGCTGTTCATTTTCGGAGTCGGCTCGAGCGCGCCGCAACAGCCCGCGCTGGCCGGGACCGACGGCGAGTGGCCGGACCGGCTCTACCAGGGCTCGACCGTCGCCCTCGATCATCGCACCGGGCAATTGGTCTGGTGGGCGCAACACCATACAGACATGTGGAACAACGACGCGGTATACGACCACATCCTGGTGGACTCGCCGCTGCGGCCTTCGCCCCCGGATTCGCTGGGCGTCAATCCTGCGATTCAGGAGGGGCAATCCCGGCAACTGGTAATCGGCGCCTTCTCGAAAGATGCGATCTTTTATGCGTACGACCGCGGCAATGGGGAATTTCTTTATGCTCGACCGACGGCGTACCAAAACGTCATCGAGAGCTATGACGCGGTCACCGGGGCGTATCGCATCAACCCCGAAGTCGTCATGAATGCAGACCCTGACCGCACGGCGAAGGTCTGCAAGGAAAACCGCCAGGTGCCCCAGGGGGCGTACAGTCCGTTAACCAATGCCTATTATCTGCCTGCCTTCAACGGCAATTGCACGACGATTCGGCTCACTTCGCTCGAACCGACGCTGGAAACCGGCTACAACAATACGATCATAGCCTCGGAGCCGAGCCCGGCCGGTCATCTCGGCCAGCCCGAGGCGATCGACGTCGAAACCGGTGAAACTTTATGGCGGCTCGATATCGACACGCCGATGTATGGCATGTTGACCACGGGAGGCGGGCTGCTGTTCACCGCCGACACGCGGCGGCGTTTCTACGCCATCGACCAGCACAGCGGTGAAATTCTCTGGCAGACCATCCTCAGCGGCCTGAGCGACATGGCGCCGATCAGTTTCGGCGTCGACGGCAGGCAATATATCGCGGTGATCTCTCCGGGCGGCACCGTAGGTTCGAACCAGCACGTCGGACAGTTGGGAATACCCGGCATACCAACCGGTTACGGAAGAATCGGCCACACCTTGTTCGTCTTTGCGTTACCCGACTGACAATTACATAGGCGCCATTCCGAAATCAGCCCATGATCGCCTTGGTTTCGAGGAATTCCTCGAAGCCTTCGACGCCCCATTCGCGGCCGTTGCCGGATTTCTTGTAGCCGCCGAAGGGCGCGGCGAAATCCGGGCCGGCGCCATTGATATGGACATTGCCGGTACGAAGCCGGCGGGCGATATCGCCGGCGTGCGATGGCTCACCCGAAACGTATCCCGACAGCCCGTACTCGGTATCGTTGGCGATCGCCACGGCGTCCTCGTCGTCCTTGTAGCCGATGATGCAAAGCACCGGCCCGAAGATTTCTTCCCGGGCGATGGTCATGTCGTTGGAAACCTTCGCGAATACTGTCGGCTTGATGTAATAGCCCGAGTCCAGTCCGTCAGGCCGGCCGGGGCCGCCGACGACCAGTTCGGCGCCTTCTTCGATGCCTTTTTCTATCAGACCCTGGATCTTGTTGAACTGGATTTCGCTGGAAACGGGCCCGAGTCGGGTCGTCTCTTCCTTCGGGTCGCCGACGGTGGCCTTGGCGGCCGCCGCGCGGGCGATCTCGGCGACTTCAGCCATGCGCGACTCGGGAACGAGCATGCGCGTCGGCGCATTGCAGGACTGGCCGCTATTGCCGAAACAGCCGATTACGCCGCCGCTGACGGCGCGAGCGAAATCGGCCGCGTCATCGAGAATGATGTTTGCGGACTTGCCGCCGAGTTCCTGGGTGACTCGCTTGATGCTCTCAGCCGCGTTGCGCGCGACTTCGCGTCCGGCGCGTGTCGAGCCGGTGAAGGATACGACGTCGATCTCGTGATGCGCGGATATTGCCGCTCCGACAGTAGGGCCGTCGCCGTTGACGATATTGAACACGCCCGCGGGCAGGCCGGATTCCGCGATCACTTCGGCCAGCAGGTATGCGCTGACGGGAGCGATTTCACTGGGCTTGAGCACCATGGTGCAGCCAGCCGCGATAGCGGGCGCGACCTTGCAGGCGATCTGGTTCAAGGGCCAGTTCCAGGGCGTAATGAAGCCGCAGACTCCGGCCGGTTCCTTGACGATGCGCGAGTTGCCGCGATCTTCCTCGAATTGATAGTTCTCCAGGATGGGGACGATGCTCTGGAAATGCCCGAGCCCGCTACCGACCTGGGCCGTTGACGAAAGCCGCATCGGCGCGCCCATTTCATCGGAGATCGCAGTGGCGAATTCGCTGGCGCGGGCCTTGATTCCGGCGATGATGTTGTTTATGACTGCGATACGATCTTCCACGCTTGAGCAGGACCAGGCGTCAAACGCCGCCCGTGCTGCCCTGGCCGCCTGGTCGACGTCTTCCGCCGTGCCCATGCTGATGGTGGCGAATGCCTTTTCGGTTGCCGGATTGATGACTTCGAGCAGTTCCCGTCCCGCGGGTTCCTGCCAAGATCCGTTGATGTAAAACCGGTTATAGGCCTTGAGCATTGCTTGACTCCTGAGTTCTGGCTGGTTGCTGTTTTGCGGGCGGTACGACCTCGGCCATCCGCCCCAAGGGGCGCTCAGTATACTGCGAATATTCCGCTAAATCAGGCCTGCCAGCAGGCTGAGGGCGGCTTCGAATTGGAGGTCGTTGAGGGAAGCTGAGTCGAGTGGCCAGTCGGCGGGCAGTTCGGATTGCAGGCTGCCGGCGGTAGGGGAACCGACGCTGGTGACTCGCTCGAGTCGCGAAAGCTCTCTGGCAAATTCCTCGGCAGCGCCGGCTGTGGTTTGGTCGACGATCAAGGTCAGCGGGTTGGAGTAGTAATCGCCGAAATCGCCCGGCAGGAACAGTTCCAGATGCTCGGGGCCCAGATAACCGGCGGAATTGCGCAGATCCACGATCAGACTGTTGGTGCTTCTGAAATCCGCCATGATGCGTTGCAGGACGACCAGATCGTTGGCGTTGCCGCTGATGCCCCACAGTCGCACGTAGCCGATTACCTTGTTGCCCATGTTGAACTGTTGCACGCTGGCTTCAACCGCGCTGCGGTAGCTGTCGAACAGATTGTTGAAGACCGTCGAGACTGCCGCTTCCTGTTGCGCTCCGCTGCGGGAATAGATCAGGCGGAAGATTCTGAGGTCGGGTTCCGGCGTTGCCGGTGGTTGGGGGTTGAACGAGAAGACCGGGTGATAAGGCTCACCGTTGACCGTAAGGATCTGGTCTCCGCGTCGCAATCCCGCCACGGATGCGGGAGAGTTGTCGAGAACCGCCGAAACAAGTTGGCGGCCTTCGGCTGCGGCAACCGCGACGCCGATATGGTTCAAGCGCTGCTGCCGGTCTGAGCGTCGGCTCGTCAGCGCGGCCTCGAGATATGCGTCGAGACTGTCATACATCGGCGGTTCTCATTGTGGTTGCAATTGCGGACTACTGCTGCATGACCTCCAGCGCCCGCTGGCATGCGGGACGGTCGTAAAGCCGGTTGCGGAAATCGATGTGTTTTTGCGGTAGATCGAACTCGAACCGGATTGCCCAGTTGAAAGTTTGGGCCAGCAGGATGTCAACCAGCGTAAACGAGTCTCCGACCGCGTATTCCCCGTCATCGAGCAGTTGTTCAAGCGCGTTCAACGCCTTGGCGAACTCGAACTTCGCCGTATCGAACATCTGCGGAATGCGTTGTTCTTCGGGCAGGGCGAACATGTGCTTGCCCTTGCTCCACAGCGGCTGTTCGAGTTCGGCGAGAACGAAGCAGGCGAGTTCATCGATGCGGGCGTAAACGTCCATGCTGGCGTTCGGCAACAGGCCGGACTCCGGCGCCGAGCGCGCTATGTAATACAGGATCGCCACCGATTCGGTCATAGTGAGATCGCCGTCGATCAGCGTCGGCACCTTGCCCTGGACGTTTACCGCGAGATATTTCGGATTCTTCGCGCTGTCGGGAACTTCGGCGTCAGTGCGCAATTTGACCTGGATGTATTCGTACTTGAGCCCGCTTTCCTCCAGCGCCCACAAGGCGCGAAAGGAGCGCGACTGCTGAAAGCCATAGAGCTTGATCATCGATTTTTTCCTGTGCCGGAAACAAAGAAGGCGTGGCTGCCGCCAGCCACACCTTCTTCAGTCTTTCTTTCCTGCCGCGGAGAGCCGGACTCCCCGGGCATCGTTCGTCTGATCGAATCAGTCGATGGCGAAACAGTAGAAATAGCCGTTACCGCCGGTACCCACCAGATCGGCCTGGCTGCAACCACGTGAACCGTGGGCGCTGTTCCAGGAAGTTGGGTTCTGGCCGCCGCCGGTGCGGTCGAAATGTCCGACATGGGCGGATCCTTCACCGTTGGCCATCCAGTTGTTGCAGGTATGGTTCGCGCCATCGTCTACGGTGCGTCCATCCAGAGTCGAACCGGTCAGAATGTCATGCTGGTTCGGATCGTCGCCGCGGCCGTTGACCATGTCGCCGTTCTCGGTCAGCGCGGTCTGCTTGGTCAGGTTGTTCAGCGGACCGTGCAGATTATTGAGATTGGAGGCGACTTCCACGCCGTCGGCGTTATACCAGGGTCCGAATCCGATCCGGTCGCGGGCATTGACCGTAGGCGAACCATCGCTGGCGTGTGCGCTCAGATAGGCGCGCCAGGTCTTGCCACTTGAGCCGGCCGCTCCCGCCAGACTCGCGCAATGTGCGTCGGCGCCTGCCAGACCACCGAGATTGGCGCCGTCGCCGGAGCCCGCGCTGGTGATAAAGAAGCTCATTTCGTTTTCCTGGGAATGCAGCGTGGAAAGCGAAAATACCGCGACAAGCAATGCGGCGGAAGTTGCGATAAGGGGTTTCTTCATTTGGTCGCTCCTCAAACGATTACGTTCGGAATTATTGGGGCAATGCCATGGCGGTCAGCGAACTGCCGGTCTGAAGGATAACATACTGCCTTCCCCCGTGAACCCAGGAACTCATGCCATAGCGGCTGATCGCCGGCACCTCGACCCGGGCAAGTTCTTCACCGGTCGTCTTGTCCAGTGCGAACAGATGCGGTGTGCCGTCACCGGTGACGTTACCGTAGATCAACATGTTGCCGGTGACTACCATGGGGCCGACCGCGCCGGAGCCGGTGTTGCCGATATCGACTCCCGCCAGGGCGGGCAGATCGCGGATTCGATCCGGGGTGTATCCCGCGGGAATCATCCACAGATGCTCGCCGCTGTTCATGTCGATCGCGGTGATTCGGCTGTAGGGCGGTTTCCACAAGGGAATTCCGGCGGGGTGCCGCGGGCTGGGCCCGCCGTTGCCTGCCGCGTAGCGGGACAAGGTGGTGCCGGTCGGCTCTTCGTAGTATGTGTCCGCTTCCTCGCCGCTCACCAGAGTGCGGGCGCCGCAGCTATAACGGGAAATGATGTACATCACGCCGCTGTCCGGGTCGGCGACCGGCGGATGGGTGATATTGACCGCGCCGGAAGGACACATCAGCGCAGCGACCTTGCCGGAGGGATGGTTGCGGTGAATCGGCGGATTGAATACAGGCCCCATGATGAAATTCGACACAGCTTCGAGCGCCTGCATGCGAATTTCGGGGGTGAAGTCTGTCAGCAACTCCTCGCTGGAGCCGACGTATTCGAAAGGCGCCGGCCTGGTCGGGACCGGCTGGGTTTCCGACAATTGCTCGCCCGGAACCGTGGAGGCCGGCATCGGCACTTCCTCTATCGGCCAGACCGGCTCGCCGGTTGCCCGATTGAAGGCATACACGTAGCCTTGCTTGGTCGCCTGGGCGACTACCGGCGTCGGCCCGGACTCGGTCGTCACGTCGAGCAGGATCGGCGCGGTCGGCGTGTCGTAGTTCCAGATGTCGTGATGCACCATCTGGAAGTGCCAGGCGCGCTCGCCGGTGGCGGCGTTGAGCGCGATCAGGCTGGTGCCGTAGAGATTATCGCCGGGGTGGTGGCCGCCGTAATAATCGATGGTCACGCCATTGGTGGGGATGTAGACAATGTCCAGTTCCGGGTCGGCGGAAATCGGCGCCCAGGAGGAAATATCGCCGGTATACTGCCAGGCGTCGTTTTGCCAGGTCTCGTGGCCGTATTCGCCGGGCTGCGGGATGACATTGAATTTCCACAGGAACTCGCCGGTGCGGGCGTCGTAGCCGAGGATGTCGCCCGGCACGTTTTCGATGCGTGACTGGTTATAGCCCTGTTCCGCGGAGTTGCCCACCACGACCACGTCGTTGACAACGATCGGCGGCGAAGACGCGGTGATATAGCCTCGCTCCAGCGGAATTCCCTCATAGGGGTCGTAAGGATGGCCCAGGTCGGCGAGCAGATCGACCACGCCGGTTTCCGGGAAGCCTTCAACCGCCACCGGGCCGCCGAAGCCTTCGAGTGGTCGTCCGGTTGCCGCGTCCAGCGCGGTCAGGAAAAATCCCGGAGAGATGATATAGATGACATCGCGGCCGTCGAGGTTGGCATAGCCCACGCCCTTGCCGTAGTCGGCGCGCATGGAATAGGACCAGCGCCGAGTGTCGGGCTCGCGGTAGGACCACAAGGTGGCGCCGGTTGTCGGGTCGATGGAGACCACGTGGCGGCGCGCGCCGGCGACCGTGTACAGGCTGCCGTTGATGTAACTCGGCGTCGAGCGGCCGCTTTGTGCCTCGAAACTGGCGCCGTCCCAGGTCCAGGCGACTTCCAGATCGCCGAAGTTCTCCGGCGTGATCTGGTCGGCCGGAGTCGAACGGGTGTGGGCGAAGTCATTGCCCAGGGTGGTCCACTCGATGGTGTCCTGGCCCCAGGCTATGCCGGACAACAGCAACAGGCCGGCAGTGCAGGTAATCAGTCGATTCGCTTTCATTTTGCGTACCTCTGTCTATAGGGCACTTCAGATATGTGCCGGTCGCACGAGAACTGCGTCACACCGGGCAATTGCCGAGATTAACCCAGCCCCCCACTTTTGTCATGCTCCCAACCAGGCCCCTGCGATTCGGGAATGTAGGGGCGAGGCATGCCTCGCCCGCGCTGACCAGCAAATCAGTCAAACGAGCCCGCGGGTCCCGGAAAAACCACCGGGCTCTGGATGCCGTCGGCCGACAGGCTCGATACGCCGAAGAAGTAGTTGTCGATGACGACGTTCTCCAGCGTAAAGCTGTCCACATCGCCCACGTCGCGGTGAAAGTCCCAGGTCGGTGAGGTCGTGAGTCGCCAGTGCACCCGGTAACCGGCGGCGCCGGGAACCCTTTCCCAGTTCAAGGTGGTGCTCGGACGCACCGCTCCTTCGATGACGACATCGGCCGGCGGCGCGGGCGCCCAGGCCATTGACGCCAGGGTAACCGCGTTCAGCGCCGTAAGTTTGGCGGCGTATTCGAAATTCACATGCTCGATCACATCGCCGTAAGCGATGCCGTCTTCAACACGGATGTCCTGGTGTTGCTGGGTGTAATTCTCGTTGGTTTCCATGATCCGCACCGCGGGGAAACCGGCTTCGTTGAAGGGCCGGTGATGGCCGCCGCGGCCGAAACGGTCGACCCGGTAGATCATCATGGTGTCGAGATTGGGGATGTAGCGGTCCGCCATGGCGTCGACATAGCGGGCGATATTGCGTGAGGGGGAGTCGACTTCGCCGCCCTGGAAGCGGCGCTGGTTGGCTTCGTCGGCGGTTTCCACATAGCGCGTGCCTTCGGAAAACACCCTGGCGGTAGTGTTGTTGCTGACGCCGTTGACGCCGGTGATGTTGCCGATCATGTCGTTGTTGAGCACGGCATCGAGATTCCAGCCATTGTCGATGGCGTATTGCGCAAGAATTCGGCCTCCATGCAGGCCTTGCTCCTCGCCGGAAAGGCCCACGAGGGCTACGGAGGCCGGAAAACGGTACTGGCTCAGCACCCGGGCCGCCTCGATGGCGCCGGCCATGCCGGAAGCATTGTCGTTCGCCCCCGGCGAGTCGGATTCGAAATTCATCGGGTTGCTTATCCGCGAGTCGATATCGCCGGACATCATCACGATACGGTTCGGCTCGGTTTCGCCGCGCAGCAGGGCGATGACATTAACCACTTCGACCGGGTCGGGAATGCGATCCTCGCCGGAAACGACGCCGCTGACGGTAAACACTTCCAGGCAGCCGCCGCAGTCGTCCGAGATCCGGTTGAACTCGGCTTCGATCCATCGGCGGGCCGCGCCGATACCGCGGGTGTCCGAGCCGGTTTCCGACAAGGTATGGCGCGTGCCGAATCCGGCCAGTGTCCGGATGTCCTGTTCGATGCGCTCCGCGGAAACCGCCGCCGCAATGTCGTGGAAGTCCTGCTCGGCTGCAAAGGCCGGCGCCGCCTGGAACAGCACCGGCAATAAACCGGCAATGGCAATGCTGCGAATATTCATTTCGTTCCTCCTGTCGCGGGGGCTTCAATCTAAGCAGACGGGCAGGATTATGTGAAGGGGGAACACCGCCCTTGGGTCGGAGTGGGGTGTCCTATCGTGGCGGGATTCGATTATTTGCCAGCAGAATTATGCGTCCCGAGGCGGACGCCAAAATTGATGCCCAATGGCAGTAAGACAAGACAGAGAATCCAGAACCATAATGGATAAGGCAGCATAGCCATATTGAATATAGCGCCACCCAACAGTAATAGTCCTATTCCAATGCCATACACTGGATGTCGGTTTGAGCTGAGTCTTGTTGCCAGCCATGTGGCCGTAATCATCGTGATCACCCAACCAATCCCTCCAACAAAAAGCGCCCAGGTTGGATAGATTGCCACGTGCTGAATCACTTCTTCGCGTGTCCCCGCAAAGTCTTCTGGGAACGGGTGGAGTACCGCCGCGCCTACCCACTCAATGCAAGCCAACAACAGGAGCGCCACAAGAAAGCTCAAGAGTAAGGCGCCTGTATTTTGTAGGATCAGTTTAGTCATACATCAACTCGAAAGTGTTTGGATCGCAGCGTAACTCAACATAGGACAGGGTTAGGGTACTAGATCGGGTCGAGTTTATCTTATCCGATATGGAAGCACCCATGGGACACCCATGCCGCTATGCCGCCAATGAGTTGGATCGGGTATTCCAAATCCGCCACTAAGTTCCCGCAGTTCTCACCAACACCACATATTCCCGCTCGATCTCTTGGTGGAACCGTTCAGGGAGCCGAGCCCAGTCCCTCGCTTCGACCAGGAACGGGACCGTGGACTCGCGCAACGCTTCCTCGAGGTCGGCCAATCGCTCAGCCGGTATTTTCTCCAGTCCCTGCCCTCACAGCACGAGGTCGAGGTCGCTGCCCTCGTGGCCCCGGTCGTTGACGCGGCTGCCGTAGGCCCACACTTCCACGCCGGGCAGGTGTTCCCGCAGCAGTGCCGTGAGGATGTTCCGGTGCCGTTCAGACAGGCGCAGCCGTTCAGTCATCGTCGGCCCGCTCGATCATGTCGGCGAGCGCACGGGCGTCGTCGATGAACGCCGGCAGCAGCTTCAGGGTACTCTCGGCGAAGTCTTCTCCGTAATCGTGCGCTGTGGAATTGCGGTTGTCACGGTAGCCCAGCCACCGCTCGGCCGCCTCGCAGTCGATGAGATCGTGGCGGGCCGCATGGCGGAAGAGGTCCTTGAAATGCAGGCGGTCGGCTTGGCGGTTGCTGGCGAACCAGGCGGCGATCCGCTTGCGCAGCAATTTTCCGCTCTGTTCGAGCACGAGTTCGAACTCCTTGACGCACGCGGCGCGGTAGATGTCGTACATGAGATCGTCCGAGTCGTGTTGTTCGTTTCCCTCCGCCGCCCGCTCGAGAGAGGCGATGCGGCGGCGCAGGAGGGTCGTGTCGATGGTTATGGTTCCGGGCCTCCAAGCCCCATGGTCTTCAGATTCCTGGTGATCGCCGCAGTGCGCGACGATTGCATCCAGGCGTCTTGCCGTTCGGTAGCGGTGATGGTCTTGCGCATAGCTCCCACGGCTGGTGCATAATCGGCTTTAACGTGGAAATCTCATACAATCGCTACACATTATCAGGGATTTTCCGCATCATGAACAATTCTGCCGATCAACGTCTGGCAAGAGCGTCGATGGCGCAGCGGGACTCATTGTCGGAGGACCGAATGGAGGAACGCGAAGCCGCGCTCGAAGCGCTGCGCGAGGAATTGGATAAGGGTGTGACTCCGGACGAATCCTACCCGGCGGAAGAAGTATTCAATCGCCTTAAGCGCAAATACGGAAATTAGAAACAGTTAGCCTCCGGATGAATTTGAGGGTTTCCCGAAAATCAGCGGAATACTTGAACAAGAAATTCGAGCGTTCATAAAATGCCTGCCATTTTCAGTTGACCATGGGTCGATGTGGACGAATAGTCTCGGCGTTATATTGTTCAGCGCGACTGGCTCCCCAATGCGATAACGAATGAATCCAGATTGCTTCCAGATCTTCTCGCGCTTTGGGGCTAAGGTGATACTCAGGCAGTACCGTCGCCATGCTTGTCGCGCATCTCCTGTTTGAATTGATCAGGGTCGAAAGGCTGGGGTTTGCCGCTTTGTTCGCCTTTGATCAGAGCTGCGCGAATTGCTTCGATGCGGACTCTGCTGGATTGGTCCTGGCGGGTGCAATTTGGAATTGAGAATTTCATGCTATCTGCACATTTTTGCAGGAAATTGCCTCGTCAACAAATCGTTTCCTGACTATTGACGGTATTAGCGGTCTTGCTAATACTGGCGTTAATCTCGTTGGTGCGGGCGAGGCATGCCTCGCCCCTACAAGTTGACTAATCCGGAGAGAAGTCATGATTCATTTCCGTATGCGGGCTTTGTTGCTTGCCATTGCCCTGTTTTCCTTTATCCCCGCCGCTCAAGCTCAGCAGCTTGATCAGGTTACGGTGGACGGGTGGTTTGAGACGCTTTCCAACTGGGGGCGTTGGGGTCCTGATGACCAGAAAGGGACGGTCAATCTCATTACCGAGGAAACTCGGGTGGCCGCGGCGAGGCTGGTGCAGACGGGCGTTTCGGTGTCGATGGCGCATGAATTGCTGGAAGAGGAGGCGGCGGATAACTACAGCCCCTTCGATCACCGCATGACTTCGATCGGCAGCAGCCCCGGACCCTGGTCTGGAGATTTCGTCGGCGTCTCCTATCACGGCTACGCGCATTCCCATCTCGACGCGCTTTGCCATCGGTTCCAGTTCGGCGCCACCTACAACGGCTATTCGGAAGACGAGGTCACCGAGGAAGGCTGCGCCCAACTGGCCATCACCGCCTTTGGCGACGGCATTTTCGGCCGCGGCATCATCATGGATTTTCCCGCCATGCGCGGAGTTGACTGGCTTGAGAACGGCACAGCGATCACCACCGAGTGGCTCGATGAATGGGAAGAACTACATGGCATATCCGTCGGCGCCGGCGATATCGTGCTGATCCGCACCGGGCGCTGGCCCCGGCGCGAAGCGCTTGGGCCGTGGAACCTGGCGGAGGATTCCGCCGGCCTGCACGCATCGGCGGTGCAATGGCTCAAGGAGCGGGACGTGGCGTTGATCGGCAGCGATTCGGCGCTGGATGTGAAACCCTCTGGGGTCGAGGGTTATGGCTCGCCGGTGCATGCCCTGGTGCTGGTCGCACTGGGCATGCCGATCTTCGACAATCTGGATTTGGAAGCGGTAGCCGCTGAAGCCGAACGTCACGGCCGGGCGGAGTTTCTGTTTACGACCGCGCCGCTGCGTGTTTCGGGCGGGACTGGTTCGCCTTTGAATCCGATTGCCACGTTTTGACGGTGGTGCGCCACAACCGGGCGAGGCATGCCTCGCCCCTACAGATGACCTGAGATTTGTTCCAGTACGGACCACGTGTCCGTCATCTCTACCACTGAAACTGGACGCGGCCGAACAGGTTGATTCCCTGGCCGTACATGCGGCTGCCTATCGGCACGACGCCTGCGGCAACGCGATTGAAGCCGGTCAGGTGGTTGACGTAGTCGGTATCGAACAGGTTTTCCGCGCCGAGCGTGTATGTGATTCCCTGGCTGGTCAGCCAGTTCAGATAGACATTGGTCAGGTTGTACCCATCGGTCGGGGCCGCATTGTTCTTGGGATTCATCGGATCGTGAGTATTGGTGCGGGATACCTGGTCCTGTTCCAGCACGACAACCTGCTCGATCCGGGCCGAGAAGCCGCCGGTCTCGTATAAAAGCGAAACGCGGGCATTGTCCGGATTCACGCGGTACAGGTAATCCGCAACGTCGCCGCGCTCGGCGTTCACGTGGGAGGCCATGCCTTCAACACGCCAGCGGTCGTTGAAGGTATAGCCGAAGCTCAGATCCACGCCGCGGAATTCCGCCTGGGTGTTGGCGAACATAAGCGGCGTCGGGTCGCCGTTTGCATTGCGACTGACGCCGACAACCGCCATATGGGTTGCGGGAACGCCCTGGATGTAGTCGTCGACGTCGCGCACGAAGAATCGGGGAGAGAACCAGTCGACGCCGTTGCTCCAGTCGAGGCCGAGTTCGAACTGGTCCGAGGTTTCCGGCCGTAGATCGGGATTGCCGACATAGTTGTTGCCGTCGCCGAGGCCGGCATTGATTTCCAGCGGAATCCACAGATAGCGCTCCTGGTAGAGCGGCGAGCGCGATTTGCGAGCGTAACCCGCTTCGACCACCAGGTTGGAAGTCAACTGGTAACGCGCCTTCGCGACCAGATCGTGATTGTCGTCGTTTTGCTCGCGGTCGCGGGAGTTGAAGCCCTGGCGCAACATCCATACCGCCCGCGGCGGTGTGCCCATGCCCCACCTGGCAGGATTCATGTCCACCAGCCGGGCGGGAAATGCATCCACTTCGCCGGCGCTCATATCCACCTGTTCCACGCGGCCGCCGAATTCGATGTACCAATCGTTATCGAGAATCGCCGACCATTGCGCAAAGACAGACTTGCTGTCGGTTTGCACACCATTGAAGTTTTCCACGAAGAAAGGTGCGAAATCCGGGTCGCTGACGAGTACGTCGTGTTCGCCGTCCTTGCCTTCGGCGCCGACTTCGAGCAGACCCGCGCCGACTTCGAGATCGAAGGCGAGCCGGAATCCCGATTCATCGCTTTCCGCGAAAGCGAATCGCTTGTCGTCACCGACGAATGGCGGCAGCGGCAGGCTGGAGAAGTCCGGCGCCGGCCGCAGCAGGAAATTACTCATGCCGTGTTCGACGGTCGACCGGTAAACGCCGAACTCGACGCCGAGATTTCCAACCTGCCCGTTGTATCTGAAATTGAAGGTGTCGGTGTCGAACCAGTCGATGTCCATGGGTAGGGTGGGCGTGCCGCTGTCCTCGGTTTCGATGCGATGGGCGTCGATGAGGACTTCGTGGGAGCCATTGCGGAATCCATAGCCGACTCCGTAGATCGCGCGGCTGTACTGAGTCGCGGCCACCTCTCCTTCGGCTGATTCGTAGTTGTCTCCCTGGTCGAGATTGCCTATGCCGTAAAGCCGGTGATTCGCGTTGCCGCCACCGAAAATCAGCGAACCGCTGGTGCTGCCCGCGGCGGATCCGGCCGACAATTCGGAATCGCCCTGCCAGTCCCAGCCGGCGCCGTCGTTGAATGCGGGGCGTTTCCAGCTCGCCGTCGCGGCGCCTCCGATGCCGCCGCCGGTGGAAATAGAAGCTATGCCCTGTTCGACCACGAGGTCGTCCATCAGGGCCGAGGGGATATGGTGCAAGGGAGGCGCCATCCAGTTGGGGCCGCCACCATGAATCAGCATGCCGTCGATACGCACATTGATGCGCGGGCCGAACATGCCGCGATATTGAATCTGCCCGGTCAGGGGGCCGTTGTGATTGGCGCCGCCGCCGGGAACGCGGTTGATCAGCAAGGCGGAATCCGCGCCGGAACTGGTGCGCTGGGCATTGAACTGGGTTTCCAGAAACTCCTGCCGCCCGACGACGCGAATTTCTCCGACCTCCTCGCCCTGTGCGAACAGTGGTGTGGATGCGACAAGCAAGAGCGGCGCAATTGCCACGGTAAGAACTGATCTGGTCCCCGGCACGGGTTCTCTCCGGTATCTACTTGAAAGTGCGTAAATTATAGGTTTGCCCATGCCGGAATCCGATGTGGCATATTGTCACAGCACTGACGGGTAACGCGTGATTCCGCGGGCGATTCGCGGTAAATTTGACAAGTTGAATGACACTTCGAGGCTGATGGGGGGGGGGGGGGGGGGGGGGGGGGGGGGGGGGGGGGGGGGGGGGGGGGGGGGGGGGGGGGGGGGGGGGGGGGGGGGGGGGGGGGGGGGGGGGGGGGGGGGGGGGGGGGGGGGGGGGGGGGGGGGGGTGGGGGGGGGGGGGGGGGGGGGGGGGGGGGGGGGGGGGGGGGGGGGGGGGGGGGGGGGGGGGGGGGGGGGGGGGGGGGGGGGGGGGGGGGGGGGGGGGGGGGGGGGGGGGGGGGGGGGGGGGGGGGGGGGGGGGGGGGGGGGGGGGGGGGGGGGGGGGGGGGTGGGGGGGGGGGGGGGGGGGGGGGGGGGGGGGGGGGGGGGGGGGGGGGGGGGGGGGGGGGGGGGGGGGGGGGGGGGGGGGGGGGGGGGGGGGGGGGGGGGGGGGGGGGGGGGGGGGGGGGGGGGGGGGGGGGGGGGGGGGGGGGGGGGGGGGGGGGGGGGGGGGGGGGGGGGGGGGGGGGGGGGGGGGGGGGGGTGGGGGGGGGGGGGGGGGGGGGGGGGGGGGGGGGGGGGGGGGGGGGGGGGGGGGGTGGGGGGTGGGGGGGGGGGGGGGGGGGGGGGGGGGGGGGGGGGGGGGGGGGGGGGGGGTGGGAAACATGCCGGGTCCGTTCCGCATCCTGATTCCGCTGCTGGCTCTGCACTTGCTGCCGGGGCAGGCCGTACTGGCGCAGCAGCCGGAGGCAAGTGAAGAGGCAGTGCCTGAGGCGAGCGAGGAATCTCTCGCCCTGGCAAGGGAACTGGAACAACGCGAACGGCACGTGGAGAATCTGCGCGGCGAACTCGGCGTTTATCATCCCGCCCTGGAGGAAGCCTACGGCGAACTCGGCGGCTTCTATCTCGATCTGGAAGAATACGAACAGTCGATATCCATCCATAACGATGCGCTTGAAATCGCGCGCATCAACGAAGGGCTCTACAGCGAATCGCAACTGCGTATCATCGACGCGATGATCACCGGCAACGAAGGCCTTGCCGATTGGGAATCGGTCGACGATCTGCACCAATTCCGCTACCACATGGCGAGCCGTCTGTGGGAATTGACCGACAGCCGCCATTTGGCCGCAATCGGAACCTGGGGCGGCTGGAAGATGCGATCGATCCGGGACGATCTGCTCGGCGACAGCAGTTGGGGCGTACAGGCGGCGATAGACGATGCGGGTTCGGTCTACCGGCGCGCAATTGCCGCACTCGAGCTGGAGCCGGAAGCGCGCCCGCGCGATGTGGCCAACCTGGTGCGCGGCAAGGCCGAACTCGACATTTACATGATGCGCGCGGTCGCCAATACGCCCTACAACTATTTTCCTTCGAGCGTGCCTCGCTATGTAAATCAGATGCGCTGCCGCATGGTGCCCGGGCCCAATGGCCAGGCGGTTCGGCAATGCGTGAACGTGCAGGTGGAGAACCCGCGCTTTCGCAGTTCCCAACGCGACAACAAGCGCATCGCAATGACGCGCTATTCAAACGCGATTAATAGCGGTATCGAAAGGCTGACCGCGATCCGTGATGGCGGAAACGGTCTTTCCCGGTCGGAACTGGCGGAAATCGACGCCCAGATCGCGCAACTCGAAGCGGAAAACCAGCAGAATCTCCGCCGTGGCCGTCGCGGCTTGCTGTTCTGATACATGTGCAACGGTAGGGGCGAGGCATGCCTCGCCCGCGAACGGCCTCGTTTCCGGGCGACTGACGGGCGACGCATGCGTCGCCCCTGCACAACCCACACACAGCATGGACAAATTCCCCGATTCGTAGTACAAACAGCACTGTTCGACCGCAGTTTGCGGATTGACACTGTAATGGAGGAAACCCATGTTGAAAATTGCCAGCCGGCTGACCTGGCCGCTGCTGCTTTGTGCGGCGGCGCTGATTGGTCATTCAGCAGTCGCGTTGGAAGAAGGAGACAGGGCACCGGATTTTTCACTCCCGGGCTCTGACGGCAACTCTTACAGCCTTTCCCAGTTCCTCGGGGAAAAGCCTGTTGTCATCGCTTTTTTCCCGAAAGCCTTTACCAGCGGCTGAACTCTGCAATGCAAGGCGCTGCGTGACAGTGCCGAGGAAATCCAGAAATACGATGTAGCGTATTTCATGGTCAGCGTGGATACGCTGGAAGACAATACCGAATTTGCCGAAATGAATGATGCCAGCTTTCCGATTCTGGCCAATCCCGACAAGGACATGGTTGAAGCGTATGGAGCGCTGATGCCGGCCGGATTCGCCAATCGCTGGACGTACTACATCGGTTCCGACGGCACCATTCTGAAGATCGACACGGACACCGACCCGGAAACCGCCGGTGCGGACATGGCGCGGACCATGGGAGAACTGGGCTTCCCCCAGATCTGAATATCGTTACAGGGATGAATTGAATTGAGAAAACCCGGCGCAAGCCGGGTTTTCGGCTTAGCCCATGAAAAAGTCAGGTTTGCTGATCATTGCCGGCGTCGCGATTGTGTCGCTGGCCGCGCTCGTCTGGTTGAGTCTCAGTTTTGAAGAGCCGAGTGAACCTGTCACGCTGGTAATCGAACCTCCCGCTCCGATTTCGGCCGAGCCGGAGCCGGAACCCGCTCCACGCGCGGTTATTCCCCCCGCACAGACAGCGGTCACGGCGGTTGAACCTGCCGAAGAACCCGAACCCGTTATCGAAATCCCGGCGCAGCCCGAAGTCGAGCCTGTACCGGAACCGCCGGCGGAATCCGACGAGCCCGAAGTCGTGCTGCCGAGCCTCAACGACAGCGACGGGTTCGTGCGCGAGCGGCTCCAGGCCTTGCGCGACAGTGCTGTATTGCTCGGTTTGATCGCCGACGACCAGTTAATCCGCAAGTTCGTCGTATTCGTCGAAAACATCAGCCGCCACGAGTTTCCCCAAACCGATCTGCCATATCGTCCCCTCGGCGTGGAAATGCCCGTGCGCGAACTCGACCAGAATCTGTTCCGGATGGAAGAGGACGCCTATACACGCTTCGACGGTTTCATCGACACGATGACGGCGGTCGACACCGAACAGGCCTATGCCCTGTACCGGCTGTTGCGGCCCTTGTTCCAGCAGGCCTATGCCGAAATCGGCTATCGCGGCCGTGATTTCGACGACGCCTTGCGCCAGGCGATCAACAATGTGTTGCAAGCCACCGATGTCGAAGGACCGTTTCAGTTGGTGAAGCCTTCGGTAATGTACCTGTTCGCGGATTCGGAACTCGAAAACGCCGACGCCGTGCACAAGCAGTTGATCCGCATCGGTCCCCGCAACAGCACCCGCCTGATGGCCAAACTGGCCGAATTCGTCGTCTTGTTGTAGGGGCGAGGCATGCCTCGCCCGCGAATTCCGCGCAAAATTCCAATTCTGCGAGTACAAACATGAGCAAGCCTGCAGATTCAAATCTTGTTGTTCCGGCATCGTTGGTCGATGCCGCGTGGCTGGCAGAGAATCTGACCGCGCCGAACCTCATCGTGCTTGACGCCTCGATTCCGCCGGTTGTGCCGGGAATGAAATCGGTTAACGCCGAAGGCCCGTTCAAGGCGATTCCCGGCGCCCGCCGCTTCGATTACGACAAGAACGTTTGCAAGCCCGATACTTCGCTGCCGCACATGTTGCCGAGCTCTGAACTGTTTGAGCAAAAGGTGCGCGCACTGGGCGTCAACGCGGATTCGGCCCTGGTCGTGTACGACGATTGCGGCATGTACGCCAGCCCGCGGGCGTGGTGGATGTTTCGCGCCATGGGCCACGACAATGTTGCGGTATTGGGCGGAGGCTTGCCAGCCTGGATAGCGGCAGGCCAGCCGCTGGCGAATGCGCTGGCGGAAGCGGCGACGGTCGGCGATTTTGCCGCCGACTTCAGTCCGCATTTGGTCAGCGATTACCGGGCGGTGCTGGAAGCGCTGAACGATGACTCGCGCCGGGTGCTCGATGCTCGTTCGCCAGGCCGCTTCAAGGGGGTCGACCCCGAACCGCGGCCGGGACTGCGCGGGGGACATATGCCCAATGCCGGCAATCTGCCGTTCGTCCGGCTGCTGGAAAACGGCGCTATGAAGCCGCCCGAAGAATTGCGCGAGATATTCGCCGAGTTCGGCGCTCCCGGCCGCCGCCTCATCAGCAGTTGCGGCACTGGCATCACCGCCTGTGTGATCGCTCTTGCCGCCCATGAGGCCGGTCTGGACGACGTCTCGGTGTACGACGGCTCCTGGGTCGAATGGGGCACTCCCGGCCATTTGCCCGTGGTTACGGACTAGCCGGCCTGCCCAGCATGCAAGCCGGCAAACGGGCAGGCAAGGTCGTAATCAGCACGTTTTATCAGTTTGCTGCGCTGCCCGACTTTCGCTCGCTGAGGGACCCCCTGCACGAAGATCTTCTGCGCAATGACGTACGTGGCACCGTATTGCTCGCAGCCGAGGGCATCAATGGCACTGTTGCGGGCTCCCGCAAGGGAATCGACGCCGTGCTTACAGGGATTCGCGCCGATTCGCGCTTGCGCGATCTGCGCACGAGGGAATCCCGCAGCGAGGAAAATCCCTTCTATCGGACCCGGGTCAAGCTGAAAAAGGAAATCGTCACCATGGGCGAACCTGACATTGACCCGCGGTTCATGGCCGGCGCATATGTTTCTCCGGAACGATGGAACGAGTTGATCGACGATCCCGAAGTGCTGGTGCTCGACACGCGCAACCGCTACGAAGTGCAGATCGGCAGTTTCGAAAACGCGGTCAACCCGGAAACCGACTCTTTCCGCGAGTTTCCGGAATACGTTCGCAAGAACCTGGACTCGGGCAAACATCGCAAGATCGCCATGTTCTGCACCGGCGGTATCCGCTGCGAGAAATCCACCGCCTGGCTCAAGCAGCAGGGATTCGACGAGGTTTATCACCTGCAAGGCGGCATTCTGAACTACCTGGAAAGCGTGCCGCCGGAAGCCTCGCGCTGGCGCGGCGAATGTTTCGTGTTCGACAACCGCGTCACCGTGGACCACCGGCTGGAGCCGGGTTCCTACGATCAATGCCACGCCTGCCGCATGCCCATCTCCGGTGAAGACAAGCAAAGCCCGCATTTCGAGAAGGGCGTCAGTTGCCCGCATTGCCACGATCGGCAAACCATGGAGCGCGCCGAGCGATTCGCCGAGCGCCAGCGCCAGGTCGACATCGCCCGGGAACGGGGCGAGCAGCATATCGGCCAGGACATGGACGGACTGATGCAAAAACGCCGGAAGGAAAAATTGCGCCACAAGAAAGCACAGCGCCAATCCAAAAATAAATTGCAGGGGCGCACGCAGGCAAAAAATTCATTGTAGGGGCGACGCATGCGTCGCCCTTGAAATGCAGGTAGCATCAGATGACCACGGGCGAGGCATGCCTCGCCCCTACAGGTGAATTTGGGTATAGTCGGCCAAGAACTTTGCCTTGAGTGACCGGCCGATGAACACGCTTACACCCGTCAAGCCACCTCGAATCTTTCCTGTCGTCCTTGGTCTCATCGCCGCGCCACTATTGATCGGCGGACTGCAACTCGTCTTTCTCGGGGGCTCGTTGTATTACGTCATCGCGGGGCTTGTGCTGCTGTCCTGCGCGCATCGGATCTGGCGCAGTCAGCTTTCTGGCGCGTGGCTTTACGGCGGCTTCCTGGTAGCCACCATTGTCTGGTCCTTATGGGAAGCGGGCGCCGATCCATGGGCGTTGGCGCCGCGCATTCTGCCGTTTGTCGCACTTGGCCTCTGGTTTATCACGCCGTGGTTCCGCAACTCGCTGCATCAGGGCTCGCCACCTCCGTTGCTGCAATCGAGTATCGCAAGATGGTCGATACCGGTGACTGCGCTGGTCGCAGCCTACGTCTTCTGGAACGGCGTCGGTCATGAAGTTAACGAACTCGCCCCGCGCAGCGGCGTAAATTCGGTAAACACCCAGACCGACTGGCCGGCTTACGGCAATGACCGGGGCGGAAGCCGTTATTCGCCGCTGGATCAAATAAATTCCGGCAACGTTGCCGGTCTCGAAGTCGCCTGGACCTATCGAACCGGGCAGGGCGGCGCGTTCAAGGCGACCCCTCTGCAAGTCGGCGATCTGCTTTATGTCTGCACCGGCGGCAATGTGGTCGTTGCCCTCGATGCTGACAGCGGCGAGCTGCGCTGGCAATTCGATCCGCTGATCGATCCGGCGCATCTTGATTTCGCGCGCTATTTCACCACCGGCTGCCGCGGCGTTTCGTATTACCAGGCGCCGCAGGAATACCAGGGCGAATGCCGGGAACGGATTCTTACGGCAACCACCGACACCCGCCTGATCGCTCTCGATGCGCTCAGCGGCGAGCGCTGCCTGGGATTTGGTGACCAGGGCCAGGTCGACCTGACGATCAACATGGGCAACGATCCGCGAATTTTCAATTTCCAGACATCGCCGCCGGGCATCGTACGCGGCAATGCCGTGGTCGGCGGCTGGGTGTTCGATAACCAGTCGGTGGGCGAGCCTTCGGGGGTGGTGCGGGCCTTCAATGCCATCACCGGGGAATTCGCCTGGGCCTGGGACATGGGCCGTCCCGGCGATCATGGCGAACCGCTTGCGGGCGAGGTCTACACGCGCGGCACGCCGAACGTCTGGAGCCTGTTCAGCGTCGATGAGGAACTCGGGCTGATCTATGCGCCGACCGGCAACGAGACACCGGATTACTTCGGCGGCTATCGCATGGAGGCGAGTGAGCAATACGCCAGTTCGGTGGTCGCCATCGACGGCGAGACGGGCTCGGTGCGCTGGTCTTTCCAGACCGTGCATCACGATTTGTGGGACTGGGACGTGCCCTCGCAGCCGACGCTGATTGATCTGCCCGGCGATAACGGCGAAAAGGTAAAGGCCGTACTCGTGCCGACCAAACGCGCCGAAGTATTCGTTCTGAACCGGGAAACCGGCGAGCCGATCTTTGATGTCGAGGAATTGCCGGTGCCCCAGGAAGGTGGCGTACCCGAAGACTATGTCGCCCCGACACAGCCCTTTTCCACCGAGCTACCGCACTTCCGCGACGACATCACCGAAAACATGATGTGGGGCGTGACCCCCTTCGACCAACTCTGGTGCCGCATCGAATACCAGAAAATGCGCTATGAAGGGCATTTCACCGTGCCCGGCACTGAACCGATCTTCCAGTTTCCGGGTAACGCCGGCGGGCACAACTGGGGCAGTGTCAGTGTCGATCAGGTCAACAACATCATGGTGGTCAACCCGATGATCGTCGGCAACCGTCTGATCCTGATTCCGCGCGACGAGTTGCCGGAAGGCGTCCAGGGCAATCAGTTGGGTACGCCATATTCCCACGATACCCGGCGTTTCATGTCGCCGCTCGGCGTTCCCTGCAACCAGCCGCCATACGGCATCATGGCCGCGATCGATCTGGAAACCGGCGATCTGGTCTGGGAGCGCCCGATCGGTCTGGCCAAGGACAGCGGTCCTTTAGGCATTCCGACCGGTTTGCCGCTGACTATCGGCACCCCTCAAAGCGGCGGCACCGTTACGACCGCTGGCGGGCTGATTTTCTCCTCCGGTGCTTTCGACAATTCCGTGCGCGCAATCCATATCATGGACGGTGAGGAATTATGGCGCGCCGACCTGCCCTTTACCGCGCATGCAACGCCGATGACCTATCTGTCGCCCGCTGGAGAACAGACCGTGGTGGTGACCGTTCCGGTCTTCAATTCGACATCGGGTTCGGGTTTTCGTGCGCTGTCCGCTGATCAGGAAGATCCCGAAGGGGGCTATATCTTTGCTTATCGTCTACCGCAGGCGGCAAGCGAGTAATGGATAGTTTCGCTCTCAAACTGTTTTTGCCGGGACTACTGGCGGTCTTCGCCCAGGCAGCCGCCGCCCAGGTCGATGAGGCCGCGGCAATCTCGGGCTGGGTGGCGCTGGACGCGCCAACCGGACATGAGCACCTCGCCACGGAGGCGATCCGGGACATGTATGCCGGTTGGGAAGCCTCGCGCTATGGCAACCTCGTCAAGACAGTCGGCGCGGGCGAGCCCCGCCGCACCGTGGCCTGCGCGCTGGATGCCAATGCCTACGCGGTCAGCCAGATCACCGATGACGGCTACCTGCGCCTGCACCGGATCGGCGGCGGCTCGCGCCATCCCCTGTGGGACCAGTCCCATAGCGGCCAGCATTTGCGCATTCTCACGCGATCAGGGCCGGTAGTCGGCGTGACCGCAATCGCCAACGGGCATTTCGCGAGCCAGCATCGCAACGAAATCTCGATCATTACCCAGGACGATCTCTGGCTCGATGTCGGCGCCGAATCGGACACCGATGTGGCGAACATGGGAATCGGCTTGCTCGACCCTGTATTGCGCCATATTCCGGCCTGGTATTTCGCCGGCGAAATCGCCGGACCGCGCGCGGGCGCCCGCGCCGGATGCGCGGCCCTGGTTGCGGCGGCGGAAGCGGGAATCAATGGCGCGCAAGGCAGTACCCGCTATGTACTGACGACGCAACAGGTTTTTGGCTGGATCGGGCTCGGCGCCGAACTGAACCGCAATCCGGCGCCGGACCTGCTCGTGGTGCTGGGGCCGGGAGAAGCCCAATTCCGTGACGAGGAAGTGGGGGAAATTCCGGGCCGGGCCAATGCGGTGCTCCCCGCGGAAACAAGTGTGCGCTGGATCGCGCCGGACGTAAACGATGCGGACGCCCTGATGGAGCGGGTCGGCGTGGAAAGCGCCGCTCGCGTGCTTGCCGCGCTCGTGGAAGCCGTCGATGCCGATGCCGAGGCGCCGCCATGGCAGTCAGCGCCGTTCCAGGCGCCCGCGCTTAATTATGATGTTTCCCAGCGCGGAGCGGACGATCCGGCCGAATTGGCGGAAGTGGAAGCGATTCTCGACCGATTCGCGGAACTGTCGGCGGTGCCAGGCAAGGAACGACCCGTGCGCGATCTGGTTTACGACCAGTTGCCACAGTGGGCGCGGGACCTGGCGCAGACCGATGAGATGGGCAACTTGTGGGTCGAATTCGGCGGCGAGGGCGAATTGACCGTTTTCGTAGCGCATATGGACGAAGTCGGCTACGAGGTGGAGAGCGTTACCGCCGATGGAGTAGTCAGCCTCAACCGCCTTGGCGGCGTTGTCACGCCGGCCTGGGAAGGGCAACCGGCACTATTGCAACTTGATGGATATACCAACGGAGCCATGCCGGGGCTTGCCGGCCAGTTGAAAGGCGTCTTTCTGGCCCGCGCCGAGCCGAGCCAGCGGCAGCCGAATACGGTGTTGGCCTGGTTCGGCATGAACCGGGACGCCCTCGAACAGGCCGGGGTGCGGCCGGGACTTGGCATCACCGGATACAAGGAAGGCCACCGCATGGGTCCATATCGCTACGCCTCGCGTGGACTCGACGACCGAGTCGGCACGACGGCGCTGCTGCTGGCCCTGCAACAGCTCGACCCGGAACGGATCGGCAATCGCGTGATGTTCGCCTGGTCGGTGCGCGAGGAGGGCGGCTTGTTCGGCGCCGGCGAGTTGGCGCGCAAGTTCGGCAATCGCACCCGGCGGGTATATAGCATCGACACATTCGTTTCCTCGGACACGCCGCTGGAATCGCCGCATTTCGCCTGGGCGCCATTGGGCGCCGGGCCGGTAATTCGTTCGATCGAGAATTCCGCGATGTCGACGCCTTATGAACTCGACCGCAATCGCCGGGTAGCGGAAACCGCGGGTATCGAATATCAATACGGGCTGACCCAGGGCGGCACCGACGGCACGACCTTCACGCCTTACGGGGCGCCCAATGCCGGACTGTCATGGCCGGGCCGCTACAGCCATTCGCCGGCGGAAATTGCTGATCTCCGCGACGTGGCGGGGCTCGTGGACCTGATTCGCGCCATGGCCCAGGCGCCCGAGGAACGCTAGTTTCCGGATCCGGCTGATTCGAAATCGACGAATTCGAAGTCGAGATCGTGGTTTACGCGCATGTAGACATTGAACAGCTGGTTCGCCAGGTTCGGGTCATTGCGTACACTCAAATCCGGCAGGTAGAAGCGGAACTGCTCATCAACCAAAGCCCGATGCTGCCAGGTCTCGTTCGCTGTCCCGATTTGTTCGACGTTGCGCGGCGAAAAAACCAGATTTGCCGGGTCTGAAATCGCCAGGTCGAAACCGAAGATGTTTATACCGTCTTCGAGCCTCACTTCGGTCTCGTCGACTGAAATTACACCGGTGGCGGCATCGTAGACATTGCTTCCCGCGCTGCCTGCTTCTTCGTCTCGTGGATACAGCGTTAATTGTGAACCGATTTCGAAATCAGGCGCATAGCGGCAACGATTGCCGACATGCAATTCGTTGTCGGGCGCGCGGTCCCAGCCGCGCGGCAACTCGCCCGCCTCGGAACGGGCGACGACGGCGTGGCATTCATCCTGCAAGTCTCTTGCATCCGGCTGGCTGCCGCCTTCGACCCAGTCCTGCAAAAGGTTCCAGGCGGCGATTGCCTCCGACTCGCGAAAATCGCAATGAGAGGGAGTCGATTCGTCGATCACGCCCACCGTCAACTGTTCAGGAGTCACGAGGGACTGCAGCACGGACTGGTTCTCCACAGTGACAATGCCGTCTTTCGAGGTGTGAATAGAAACGATGCGGGTATCGCCGACAGCGCCGCTCGGAACGTAGTTTTCCGCGAGAGCCCGGCGTGCGGAAGGCAGACCGATGCTGCGCCGGATGCCACGGTTGATCCGTTCGTCACCGTAGTCGACGGCGACGTTATGGAACGGATTCAGACCGTCGAGTTTGCCCGGTTCGTTGATCAGGCGCGGCAGCAGAAACGATCCATAGAACATGCCCACGGAGAACATTGCCGCCGACCGGGTCGGCGCCAGTCGCTGGATCCGCTCGTAATTCTCGATCTGGTTATTTTCGGCAAGCTGCTCCCAGGATTCGAGCAGCAAGCGCTGTTCAACTTCCCGGCTGCCGATGCGCAGTTGCAGTTCGGCTTCTTCGAACAGATTGTCGGCGGCGTCCTTGCGCGCGCGCAGATCGTCGATTTCCGCTTGCAATTCGTCGCTCCGTTCTTCGGCCGCGATCCGGCTCTGCAAAGCCGAACAGGAATCCAGTGACCGCAGAAATTCAAGTTCACTGCCGAGTCCGGGGGTCTCGTACCAGGGGCCGGGCAGAAGTGCAACGCCGTCTTCCGCGCAAACCGCTTCAGTCACCATGCGCAAGTCAAATGCATTCGCCCAGTTCCCGGAGCCGGCAACCGCGCCGCATGCGAGCAGGGCGCCATCGGGTTGAGGGATCAGATCTTCCTCGATATCACGCATACTGACGATGGCGCCCATGGACGCGCCGATCAGATAAAGCGGTTGCGGCGCTTCGGGGCCGAATCGGGCGGAAATTTCGATGAACTTCTCGTACAACTGCTGATTCGCCAGGTGAGAATCGAATACCGCCCAGCCGGTCTGCAAATAACTGGAAGCGGCCATGGCATAGCCTTGTGACAGGACGATGCCGGCGAATTCGCTCAGGCTCGGTTCCGGCCGCACTTCTCCCACGGCTGTGCTGCCGGTTTCCAGTTCGAGATCAGACAGGTTCGCGGCCAGCAGGTCGCTCGTGTCGATGCCGCCGAAATAGGTTTCCAGGCCGTGATTCCAGATCACCAGGCCCTTGTCCGGCGTCCAGCCTTCCGGAATTGCGACAGTGTAGAAGCCGTTTTCGGTCTGACCGTACCAGATGGGATAGCAGCCTCCAATGGGGGCCTGATACTGGTCTTCGGGGCAATCTTCGGCGGCAGGCGCCTGTGTGCAGAAAACGGCTGGCAATGCGAGCAAAGCCAGCCGGTAAAGAAATCCTGGCATTTTCCTGAATATCCGCGAAACGATATCAGGAATTTCGGCAGGAGCTTGAGAATTCTAAACCGCCGTCAATTCCGGCCTTCGTGCCAGGTGGTCGGTGATCTGTTCCCAGCTCAACGCAAATTCAAGCACCCGGCGGTCGCCGGCGAAGGGTCCCATGACTTGCATGCCCATGGGCCGCCCGTCGGAATCGAAGCCGGCCGGTACATTTATCACCGGAACTCCCGCCAGACTGGCGCCGATAACCACTTCCATCCAGCGATGATAGGTATCCATCGCCCGGCCGTTAATCTCCGAGGGCCAGGGCGTGGTTTTCGGGAACGGGAATACCTGGGCGGTCGGCAGCACCAGGAAATCGTAGCTTTCGAACAGCCGGTTGACTTCGGCGTACCAGCGCCGCCGGATTGCGTCGGCCCGGTAGATGTCGTCGGCGCCGAGTTCGTAGCCCATCTCGATTTCCCAGACGAGCTCCGGCTTGAGCAGCGGACGAAGTTCCGAGTTTTCGTAATATTCCCTCATGCCGATGCGGCCCTGATTGCGCAGGTCGAGCCAGCACTGGAACAGTTCCGCCATGTCGAAGCGCGGCATAACCTGCTCGACGGTGGCGCCATTGGCTTCCAGCAACGCCAGGTTGCTTTCGCATAGTTCGAGTATGCCCGGCTCCATCGCAAGATAGCCTTCGTAGTCGCCGAGCCAGCCGATGCGCAAGCCGTCCGGTTCCAGCGGCCGATATTGGTCCGGCTCCGGCAGCGCCTGACGCAATGCCGCCGGCTGTTCCGGCCCTGGTTCCATTGCCAGCGTATGCAGCAAACGGATAGTGTCGGAAGTGTTCCTTCCCATCGGGCCGGATGTCGACAAGGCGCGGGAGAAAGGATCATTGCCACTGACAAGTCCCGCACTGGGACGGAATCCGATCACATTGTTGAAAGCGCCGGGATTGCGCAGCGAGCCCATCATGTCGCTGCCGTCGGCGATGGGAAGCATGTGCGTTGCCATGCCGCAGGCCGCGCCGCCGCTGCTGCCGCCACTGGTCAGTTCAGGGTTGTAGGCGCAGCCGGTAGCGCCCCAGACCGGGTTGTAGCTCTGCGAGCCCAGTCCGAATTCCGGCGTGTTGGTCTTGCCGATGAATATGGCGCCCGCGGCGCGCATGCTCGCCGCCACGGCGCCGTCCTGCTCGGCGATGCGATCATTGAACAGGGGCGAGCCACTGGTGTACGGCAAGCCGGCGGCAGGAGTGAGGTCCTTGACCGCGTGAGGCATGCCATGCATCCAGCCGCGATACTGTCCGCGCGCGAGTTCGGCGTCCGCGATTTCGGCCAGGTCCAGGCATTCGTCGTCGGGCAACATGCCGATAACGGCATTGTAGACAGGATTGTACCGGTGAATCCTTTCCAGGTAGGCCTGCATCACTTCCAGGCAACTCACTTCCCGGCCGGCAATGGCGGCGGAAAGATCGACCGCGGAAAACTCGGTGATGTTCACCGGCAGCGCAGCGGCGATTGCGCGCCGGGCTGTGCCGGAAGCGGCCAGCAAGGCCACGCCGGTGTTAACGCTTGCGCCAAGAAAGTATCTTCGATTCATCGGCCTGTTCCGCTATCGTTGATTGCTATATTTATTGCAAAAAAAGGGGCGGTCATTTGACCGCCCCTTGTGGTTTCCTGCTACTGGTTTGAACCAGCCCCCGATTACTAGAAGTCGACTGTCAGACGACCGTAGTAATACGCTCCCTGCCAATCCATTCCGGTTGCCGAGGAATACAGACGGCCACAGCAGTAATCGCCGATGGAGTCCTGCGCGGGGTATTCGTCCGCCACATTCCTGGCGCCGAGCGACAGCCTGAACATATCGTTGAAGCGATATTGCCCCTCGATATCGGCGTACCAGATCGGATCGAAAGTCTGGTATCGCTGGGACGCTCCGTTGCCATTGGAGTTTGTCGACTCACCGTAATAGCTCAAGCGACCGATCAGGCTAAGCTGATTGACTTCGTGCCGCGCCATGATTACACCGCGCCAGTTCGGATCGAAATTCTCGAAATCGAATTGGGCTTCGTCGTTCAGGTAGTCGCTTGGATCGGTATCGAAGCTGTTCTCGGTGTAATTGAAGGATGCGGTCAGGGTAGTAACACCCAATTCGCCCCATTCAATCGGCGTGGTCGCAACGACGTCCATTCCCTGGGTGCTGGTGTTGAAGCCATTGGTGAAGTAGAACACGCCGCCAATGGAATTGGCGCCGGCAACGCCAGCGGCTTCGAGGGCCAGAAAGTTCTGGTACGCCTCACCCGAAGTAGGATCGGTGGACACGTCCCTGGTGGAAATCGCCTGGGTGCGGTCCTGCACGTCGATGCGGTAGAAGTCCACCGTCACGTCGATGGTATCCAGCAACTGGGCGGTGAAACCAAAGGTGTAGTTGTCCGATTTCTCGGGCGTCAGCGGAACCGCTCCGAGAGCCTGGGCGATCGGGCCACCGGCCGGGAACAGGCCTGTCGCCACCGGGAATCCGTTCGGCAGACGGGTGGACACGTTGGTGGTGCCCTGCTGCCCCGGAGTCGGTGCGCGGAAAGCCGTGCCGAGTGAGGCGCGCAGGCCGAAGGTGTCGGTAACGTCAAGTTGGCCGGCGAGTTTCCATACGACTTCCGCGTCGAAGTCATCGTAATCCTCGTAGCGCACCGCGGCTTGCAGGAATAGCTCGTCGGTGACGTCGCCGCTCAAGTCGCCGTAAAGCCCGTAGGAATTACGCTCGTAGACGTCCGAGAACTCCGGCGAATAGCCGGGGAATCCGTTGGAGCCGACACCTACGACGTTAAACACCGGATCGTTGCTGTTGGAGCAATCAAGCGTAGTGGGATCGCTTGGATTGGTTACTGCCATGCCCGCGGCGGTCGGTGTGCCGTCGGAGTTACAGAAGCCATGGGGATCCACCAGGGAATACGGCCCGGCCCGGTAGGAAATTTCCTCGCCCTGCACTACGTCATAGGACTCGTCCATCCAGCTTGCGCCGAAAGCGAACAGCGCGCCGTTGTCGAGTTCATAGGTGAAGTCCGCCTGCATCTGGGTTTCGCTGTTGATCAGGTCGCCCGGACGGAACGAGGTGGGGGAGTCTGGACCCACGGACGGGTTGATGGTGTTCGACAGCGTGTACTGGATTTCGCTCTCGCCGGTTCGGACACTCAAATCGTAGCCCAGGCCGCTGTCCATCTCGCCGCGCACACCGCCGACAACGGACATGTCACGCACATCGCCGAAGAATCTCGGAGTGAAGCCGCCGGGATGCTTCTCAAGCGGGAAGTAGATCGAGCCGTCAGGCTCGCGCAATTCCTCGATGGTGCCGTTGTACGGATACCGATAGAAGAAGCTGCCGTTGCTGGTGCTGTCGGAAAAGTTGCCGAATCCGTACAGTTCATTGTTGCCGTCAAGATCGATGCCGGCGTTGAAGAACAGCCTGGTGGCTTCAGCATCCGGCTGACCCCAGGGCTGCACGACATCACCGTCGCCGATGTTTGCCAAAGGAGTATTGCCCACGAAGCCCGGATCGGTCCCATAGTGGAGCCTGGTGGGGGCATTCCCGTTCCAGCCCACTCCCCTGATTGAACTTGCGCCGCCGCTGTTGATGAAGTCCTGGTAAGTCGGATCGTTCGGATTCAGGCAAAACCACGAGCCGCAATATTGCTCCGCGCGGGTGGTCTGGTCGGATTCGTGGAACTCGCCGGAAATGCTGAGGAATCCGTTCTCGCCAAGTGGCAGGCCGATGTTGCCCTGGACTGTGGTCGAGGCGCCGTCGCCTTCGCTGTATTGGCCGGAATCGATGCTGACGCTGCCGCCTTCGCGGTTTTCCTTAAGCAGGAAGTTGATCACGCCGGCGATGGCGTCCGAGCCGTATTGTGCTGCCGCGCCGTCTCGCAGAACCTCGATGTTCTGGATCGCAACGGCGGGAATCGTCGCCATGTCAGGGCCTTGTGTGCCCGAACCGCCGATCGCTACCAGGGCTGCCCGGTGGCGCCGCTTCGAGTTGATGAGCACCAGCGTCTTGTCGGTCGGCAGGCCGCGCAATTCCGCGGGACGGATGAACGACGCGCCGTCGGAGATCGGCTGGCGTGAAATGTTGAAGGAGGGCACCAGCGTCTTGATGATGTCGTTGGTGTCGGTATAGGAAATCGCTTCGATGTCCTCGGCGCTGAAAACGTCGACGGGAACCGGCGAATCCGATACGGTTCGTGGCCGGCCGCGTGCGCCGGTTACGATGATCTCTTCGAGATCGGCCGCGTCTTCCTGCGCCAGCGCCACCGGTGCGTAAACCGCGGGAGCCATAAGAGCCAGCGCTATCGCGGGCGATAGAAACCTGGCCGTCTTTTGTCGTCTGAACATTGTCTATCCCCTAACAGTATTTGAATTTGACCGTTCCGTTGGCCGGCTACGGCCATTGTAAGCACGCGTCGAAGGATCGGATTCGCGAAGACCCCGCCATCGGGCGCGTACGACCTGCAAAGGATAAGCATTTTATGGCAGCATGTCCAACCGAAAGGGACAAACCCGTGGCAATTCCGGTAAAAGAATGACACTCGTCAAATCCCGGGACTTCGTGGCGAAAGGCATGAAAAATCTTGCCGCGGCGCTTCTTTTCGTATTGTTCCTGGCCGGGGGCATGGAGGTTTTCTCCCAATCCGCGGAAAACATCGGTTTCGTCGAAACCGACGTGCTGCGGATCGGCTATGAAGAGCATGGGCCGGAAGGCGGTTTCCCCGTAATACTGTTGCACGGCTTTCCCTATGACGTACGCTCCTTCGACGGAGTGCATCCTCCCCTGAGCGAGGCCGGCTTCCGTGTGCTGTTGCCGTATCTGCGCGGATACGGCCCGACTCGTTTTCTCGATCCCGATGCGCCGCGCATGGCGCAGCAATCGGCGCTGGCGCAGGATCTGATCGATTTCGCCGATGAACTGGGACTTGAAAGATTCGCCGTGGCCGGATTCGACTGGGGCAACCGCGCCGCGAACATCGCGGCGATATTGCACCCGGGCCGTGTAAGCGCGATCGTCGCCATGGGGGGCTATTCGGTGCAGAACACGCTCGAGGCGGGCGGCCCGGCGCCGGCCCTGCTCGAATCGCGCCTCTGGTACCAATGGTATTTCAACACCGAGCGGGGCGTGCGCGGTCTGCGGGAGAACAGGCATGACATCATTCGTCTGCTATGGGATACCTGGTCGCCGGAATGGAGCTATTCCGATTCCGACTACGCGGCCTCGGCGCCATCTTTCGACAATCCGGATTTTGTCGATGTCGTGATCCACAGTTACCGGCACCGGCATGGCAACGCGCCGGGCGAGGAGCGGCTTGACGAAACTGAGAGCCTGCTTGCCGAACGCCCGCCGGTGACGGTTCCGGCTATCGTGTTGCGGCCGGCGGAAAGCGGGTTCGGGCCGCCGGCGCAAAACCCGGCGGGTGACCGGGCTCGTTTTACGCAATTGATCGACCGGCGGATCGTGGAAGGCGCGGGCCACGATTTGCCCGCGCATCGGCCCGACGCGGTGGCGGACGCCTTGCTGCGCCTGCTGGAGAACGGCAACTGAGCCTTATTGATCAGCTTTGCTGTTGATCTCGGCGAACACCTCGCTGCTGCCGTCATCGCGCAGCAGCAGAATCTTGTATGGCGTGAACCGGTCGCCGATTTCCATTCCAGGTCCGCCGATGGGCATTCCCGGCACCGCCAGTCCGAGGGCGTTCTCGGGAGGGTCGGCGAGAAACATGTCGATATATTTCTCGGGAATATGGCCTTCGAAAATGTAACCCGAGGCCGTCACGGCGGTATGGCAGGAGTGATATTGCGGCCGCAGTCCAAGGTCCAGCTTCACCCGATTAATGTTCACGGGATGGAAAATCGTGGATTGGTAGCCGTGTTCGTCCATGTGTTCGATCCAGCCCACGCAGCACGCGCAGGTGACTTCCTTGTAGACGTTCAGGGTGATGTCGTCGATCGATTGCGCGGCGACGAAAGGCATGTGCAGCCAGACCGCCAGGGCGGCCGCCATCGCGCAGAAACCGAATGGATTGCGTGTTTTTCGGGTTTGAATATCGTTGTTCATGATTTCCTCGCTTGTTCCGCACTTATTCCGCGACGCCGTCGACAAGATCGTAGATTCGCTGCACGGCGAGCATATCGGCGCCAAGCTCGCTGACGCCGAGACTGTCCTGATGATGGCGCAGGTCGACCCGGGCCGCGGCTTCCTCCGCCGAGTAGCCCTGGTTCTTCAGCCGCATCACCCCGGCATGCAGGTCATTATAATACGCCTGCACGTAATCGATGATGCGCAGGTCGGTGAATCCGTCGCCGTGCCCGGGAAGTACGAGTTCGATGTCGAGTTCCTTGAGCCGGCCAAGCGTCGCGCTCCATTCTTCGACATAGCCGTCGCCCATGTAGGAGGGACGGCCAAGCATCATGTCGCCGGTGAAGACGATTTTCTCTTCCGGCAGATAGACCGCCAGATCGCCGCCGGTGTGAGCGCGTCCGAGCCAGACCAGCTGAATTTCCCTGCCTCCCCGATACAAGGTCATGCGATCGCTGACCGAGACATTCGGCGCCACCGGGTCGGTCTCTTCCTGGGCGCTGACGTGGGCGCGCCAGAAACTCAATTCGGTCTCCAGGCCGGCGCGCGCTTCGGCGTCATCGGCGGCGGCAAGCCGCGCCTCGATATCCGCCACGGTGTTGTCGAAGCGATCCAGCGAGCGCAGATAGGTGGGATCGTTGAGCGGATCGTCGCTCAATCGGGCGCGGGTGTATTCGTGGCCGATCACCTGGAGATCGTCGCCGAAGGCCTGTGTTCCATAAGCATGGTCGTAATGGAAATGGGAGTTGACGACGGTAGTCACGGGCTTGTCGGTCACCACAGCGATCGAATCAAGCAAGGCGGCGCCCGCCGCCGGGGTGACGTGGGAATCTACGATGACCACGTCTTCATCGCGTTCGATGACCAGCGCGTTGCTCATCGTGTACAAGGTCCCGTTGCCGACCGCGAACCAGACTCCGTCGGCGACGACCTGCAAGTTGTGGGTATCGGTTTCGATGATTTCCTGTGCCTGGCTCAGCGTTGCTGGCAATAGTGCCGTAAACACGATCAGGCAAGACAGCATTCGCATGGCGCGGGACCTCCGATTGCTACTGAAAGATGTCCGGCAACTTAGCAAATGCGCCGATGTGCGGCAACAGATCAGGCCCGTCCGAGATGACGGACCAGCATCGCGGCCAGGCACAGAAACAGAATGCCGGGAATGATCGGCAGCAGCAATCCCGCGAGGCCGATGATCGCGCAGGCGGCGATAGCCACGATCAGAATCGTTTTCACGATCAGGTTGCCAAGATTGAGTCTTCGAACCGCTCTCATAACTTCCTCCATATTTCCCCGAAGTTAACCCAGCAGTATTCGTGCCAATTTGTAAGCCATTGTATTTAGAGAAGTTATTCGCCGCTTCGTGCTGAAGGCGGGGTTACCTTGGCGAAAGTCGCCAAAACTTGGGCGATTACCCGGAATCCAGTGGAGTCGAACCCGGCGAATGCCACGAAATTCAAGTACAAATCGATTGTAAATCCGGGGCTGGAGCCGTATGCTGCGCGCCATGTCGGAAGTCATCGCTACCAGCCCCGCTCCAGTCAGCGGCAAGGCCAGGATCAAATCGATCGATACCCTGCGCGGCGTCGCGCTGCTGGGTATTCTCGTAATCAATATCCTTGCCTTCGCCCAGCCGTTTGGCGCACTGTCCGACCCACAGGTCGACGGCGCCACGGAAGGGGCGAATTTCGCCTTGTTCGCGGGGGCGGAGATATTCGTGGAAGGGGGCATGCGGGCGCTGTTTTCCATGCTGTTCGGCGCCGGCTTGCTGATTTTCATGAACAAGCCCGATGCCGACCCGGGCGAAGTGCGGGGGCTTTATTACCGGCGCACGGGCCTGCTGATTCTGTTCGGGCTGATCAACGCCTACCCGCTGCTCTGGGTCGGCGACATTCTCTATATCTACGGCATGACCGGACTGCTGCTGTTCCTGTTCCGTGATCTCAGCGCGCGCGCGCTGCTGCGGTGGGCGCTCGGCGTGATGCTGTTGACCACGTTGATTCATAGCGGTCTGCATGTGTCCTTGCGTCAACTCGGTGAGGTTGTAGCGGAGGCGCAGGCGCTCGCTCCCGGGGTGGAAATGACCGAACAACAACGGGGATCAGTGCTGGCCTGGGACGCCATGCTCGAGGGTCAGGGTCTGTCGGAAACCGGTCAGGCCGAAGAGATCGAAGCGAGAAGATCGGGCTATGCAGACAACTTCGTGTTTACCGCAGGACTGACGATCTACATGCAGACTGTCGGATTGCTTGTTTTCGGGCTGTGGGATGCGCTCGGCATGATGCTGCTCGGCATGGCGCTGATGAAATGGCGCGTGTTCGACGCCTCGCGAAGCATGAGATTCTACCTGTTGCTTGCACTACTGGGTTTTGGCTTCGGAATTCCGCTGAACGCATGGGAAACCATGACATTCGTGGAAAGCGGATACCAGTTCCATTGGCAGTCAATCAATCGGCCCACTTACGATCTTGGACGGTTGGGTCTCGCGCTTGGATACACTGGCCTGGTTATGGCGATTTGCCGTTCCGGCGCGCTTTCGCGTTTGCAGTCGGCGCTTGCGAACGTTGGCCAAATGGCGCTGACGAATTACCTGATGCAAACCGTGATCTGCAATTTTGTTTTCCTCGGAATCGGGTTGGGCCGATTCGCCGAATGGGACCGACAAGGCATGTATCTGTTTGTGCTCGGCGTCTGGATATTCCAGATCGTGTTCAGTCATATGTGGCTGAGACATTACCGGTTCGGACCCTGCGAATGGCTCTGGCGCAGTCTTACCTACCGCCGCCGGCAGCCGATGACCATAGCAGGCAGTTAATCCGTAAATTTTCGATCGGCTGCCGGGGCTCTTTCCATACGCCTCGGCCGGCTGGATTGAATTGTCGAAAGATCGATATGCGAATTTTATTCTTGCAACTTGACCGGACCACGTTCCGGGAAATGGTGCGCATCGCCATACCGATGGTTGTGTCGCAGGGCACGTTCGCGGTCATGATTTTCACCGACCGCTATTTCATGTCCCAGATTTCCCCGACCCACATGGCGGCCGCGCTCGGCGGCGGGGTCGCGGCGTTCTTCTCGTTCTGCTTTTTCACGGGACTGTTTTCCTACAGCAACGCGCTGGTCGCCCAGTATTTCGGTTCGGGTGAATTGCACAAGTGTCCGAAAGTCGTGACCCAGGGCCTGATACTGTCCGTCGCCAGCCTGATACCTCTCGGCGTGATCACCATCGGGGTGCTGCAATTATTTAATCTGCTCGACCACGACCCGCGGCTGGTCGAACTCGAACGCGTCTATTTTCTGATTCTGATGGCCGGGGTGTTGCTGCCGCTGGCGAAGACCTGTTTTTCATCCTATTTCGCCGGCATCGGCCGCACCCGCGTGGTCATGATCTGCGACATCTGCGGACTGCTGCTCAATGTGCCGCTCGCCTACGTCATGATCTACGGTCATCTCGGTCTGCCGGCCATGGGCATCGCCGGCGCCGCCATTAGCACGAATATCGCGACGCTGCTCTCGCTCGGACTGTTCGTCTGTTTCTACATGAAACCCTTCCATCGCGTCCGTTTCCGGGTGATGCAATCCTTCCGGTTCGACGCCGGGATTACGCGCCGCTATCTGCGCCTGGGGCTGCCTTCGGCGGTGGAGTTGTTTCTCAATGTCGCCGCCTTCAACCTGTTTCTGCTCATGTTCCAGTCTTATGGCGTCGTTGCCGGCGCCTCGGCGGCTATCGTCTTTAATTGGGACATTCTTTCCTTCGTGCCGATGATCGGACTCAACATAGCCGTGATCAGCATGATCGGGCGATTCGTCGGCGCCGGCGACATGGAACATACCAACCAGGTGATACGCGCGGGCTTCGCGCTCGGCCTGTGTTATTCCGCGGCGCTCGCCTTTATTTACATCGTGTTCCGTTTTCCCCTGGTCGAAATATTCGCGCCGCCGGGCGGTGACTTCGAAGAGATTCGCGCGCTGGCCGGCTTCATGATGATCGGTCTGTCCTGCTACACCATGGCGGACGCCACCTGCCTGGTGGCCGGCGGGGTGTTGCGCGGCGCCGGCGACACGCGTTGGCTGATGATCGCTTCGGTCACTTTGCATTGGGCGATGCTGGTGATTCAGTACTTCATCATTCTCGTCTGGCGGTTGAGCGCCCAGGTATCCTGGATCGTCTTCACTTTGCTGGTATTCAGCATCGCCGTCGTCTATGCGTCGCGTTTGCATGGGGGCCGCTGGCGCAGCGAGGAAAAATTGGCGGCAGTGATGGCCGAGTAGGGGCGAGGCATGTCTCGCCCCCACTTGTCGACCGTATCATCAACAGGTAGGCTCTACCGATCAACTTCACAAGATTCAAGGTGCGGTGATGAATAGATCAACCAGCGTGTTGCTGCCCGCTTTCGCCTTGCTGGGACTGACCGTCAGCCTGGCCTGGTCCCAGTCGCAGTATCCGGAAGGACTGCTGAACCAGAAAAGCAGCTTCATGCGCGGCGCGGCCCGGGCCATGGGAGAGCCGTTTCGCGGGCTGACCACTTCCGACGGCCGAATGGAAGGTCTGTTCCCGGTGCGGGAGACTGGAGTTTCCTCGGCGCCGGTACTTGGGGCTGCGAAAGCGTTGCTGGCCACGCTTGACACCGCGCAATTGAGCCGGGCGCATTTTGCCGTAGAGGATCCGGAATGGCGCGACTGGTCCAATGTGGATGTCGGCATCTTCGCCAGACGGGGCGTCAGCCTGGAAGAAATGAACGAAGAGCAGAAAGCCGCGGCCTGGAATCTGCTCGATGAATCGCTCAGCGCGGCGGGCGTAGAGAAGACCCGCAGCATCATGCGTACCGAACAGACTCTGCTCGAACTCAATGGCGAACCGATCCGCTACCATGAGGAGAAATACTATTTCACCTTCATGGGCATGCCCTCGGAGTCCGAACCCTGGGGCTGGCAACTGGATGGCCATCACCTGGTTATCAATTACTTCGTGCTCGGCGACCAGGTGGTCATGACGCCCGCGTTCTGGGGTGGGGAGCCGGTCGTGGCCGAGTCCGGCAAGTATGCGGGAAACATCATTTTGCAGGGCGAGCAGGACCTGGGCCTGGCGCTTATGCAATCCCTGAGTCCGGAGCAGCAGACTACCGCCACCATCGACCCGGAGAAGACCCGTAACAACATGGTGGCCGCCGCCAATCAGGACAACCTGGTGCTGGACCCGGAGGGGATCCGCGGTTCGGAACTGGACAGTTCCCAGAAGCTGGCGCTGCTGGCGGTGATTCGCGAATACGTCGGCAATCTGAGAGACCCCCACGCCGATGTCACCATGGAGGAGATCGGTGAACATCTGGGCGAAACCTGGTTCGGCTGGCGCGGCGGCAGCGCCGATGACGCGGTGTTCTATTACCGCATCCAGAGCCCGGTCATCCTGATCGAATTCGACCATCAGAATCCGGTGGGAACCTTGCAGAAGAATCAGCCCGGCGTACCCACAAGAGACCATATCCATACAGTTGTCAGAACACCGAACGGCAACGATTACGGCAAGGACCTGCTCGCGCAGCATCTTGCGGCGCATCCACATTGATCATGACAAATACCATTCGAATTCTGTTTTTTACCGCCTTGATTGCCTGGGCGGTTCCCGCGCTTTCCCAGTCTCCCAACGCCTTCGGCATTCCCACGGCTGAGCGTCCGAATCCGGCGGCCGGCATAGTCACGGTGCCGGGCAGCCGCGCCCAGGGCTTCGCCGGCCAGGGTCGATCCGAGGTCATCGCCCGCCACGGCATTGTCGCCACCAGCGATCCGCTGGCGGCGCAGGCGGGGCTCGAGATTCTGCAACAAGGCGGCAATGCGATCGACGCGGCGGTGGCAGCGGCTGCAGTGCTCGATGTCACTTCACAAAACGATACCGGCCTGGCCGGAGATTTGTTTGCACTGGTATGGAGCGCGGCCGACCGCAGGCTGTACGCGCTGAACTCGGCCGGCTGGGCGCCGGCGGGCTGGACTCCCGAGTTCTTCAAGGAGGAACTGGGAGTCGAGCGGGTGCCGGGGCGCGGTGTGAATTCGGCTACGGTACCCGGCGCGGTAGCCGGATACGACGCCTTGCTGGAACGTTTCGGCACCATGGATTTCAGGCAGACGCTGGAACGCGCGGCGCGCATTGCCGAAGAGGGATGGGGACAGTCGGAACGGCGGCACGTGGATCTGACCAGGCAACTCGACAAATTGCTGGAAGATTCCGATTCAGCCCGGGTGTTCCTCGACGGCCGCGAGGCGCCGGCGCTTTATTCCATCATTCGCAATCCCGACCTGTCCGATGCCCTGCGGCTGTTGCAGGAAGAAGGCAAGGACGCGTTTTACGAGGGCGCGATCGCCGATGCACTGATTACCAAGGTGCGGTCGTTGGGCGGCGTCATGACTCATGAGGATCTGGCGCAGTTCGAACCCGAATGGGTAGAGCCGATTTCGACCGGTTATCACGGCTATGACATACATCAGTTGCCGCCGCCGGGGCAGGGATGGGCGGCGCTGGAAATGCTCAATATTCTGGAAATGTGCGCTCCGGTACACGGCCTGAGTCTTGCGGCGCTCGGACCGTCGAGCCCTGATTACTGGCATTTCATGGTGGAAGCGAAAAAGCTGGCGTATTCCGACTTGCAAGCGTACAACGCCGACCCGTTGTTCAATCCCCCGCCGCTCAATCAGTTGCTGTCGAAGACCTACGCGCTCTCGCTCTGTGACCGCATCGACATGAACCGGGCCGCTGAGCCTACGGTTACCGGCGGGCTCGACGGCGGTACGATCTATCTCACAACCGCCGACCGTTGGGGCAATATGGTTTCCCTGATCCATAGCATTTTTTCGGTCTATGGCAGCGGCGTCACGATTCCGCCGTATGGCATGATCCTGCACAATCGCGGCGTGGGGTTTACGCTCGACGAGGATCATCCCAACGTGGTGGCGCCGAGGAAGCGGCCGTTTCATTCGATCATCGCCGGTTTCGTTTCCCGCAACGGCGAACCGCTGATGACCTTCGGCAACATGGGTGGCGCGGTTCAGCCTGAAACTCATGCCCAGCATATGGTGAACGTGATCGATCACGGCATGAACGTGCAAATGACTACCGACGCCGCGCGATTCACCCATAGCCAGAACAGCAATATGCTGTCGCTGGAACATAATCTGTTCGACCTGGTCGGGCCCGCGCTGCGGGCGCGAGGGCACAATGTACGCGGCGTGGACGGCGGCGCGGTGGGGGGCTACCAGGGCATCCTGTTCACACGCGACCCGGAGATGACGCCGCCGTTATTCAATCAGCAAAGCATTGACGAAGACCTTCCGGTGAATGGCGTCTACCGCGCCGGTTCCGACCACCGCAAGGACGGCCAGGCGGTTGGTTGGTGAGACCCGGTCGTCGAAGACGACGATAAGCAAAGCTTTTCGAGGGGTGAGGCTCGATCGGCGAAGCCGATGAAAAGCAAAGCTTTTCAAGGGCCGAACGGCTCGACAGGATGTCGAGACTGGGGCTAGTCGAAGCCAACAGAGTCGCGCCAGGGATGGCATGTAAAGCCTGTCAGAATCCCCAAGAGATTCTGCGACTGCGCTCCGCTCCGCGCAGAATGACGGAGAGGAATCGCACAATGGACGGTATGTTAACTGTTAGGGGAATAATTATGACTGAAGTTAGTTGGTTGGCCGTAATCGTCGCAACGGTCTTGAGTTTCATGTTGGGCGGGCTGTGGTATTCACCCCGGGTTTTCGGCGCCAGATGGGCGGAAGGCGTGGGCGTGGACCTCGAATCGGAAGACGCCGGCAAACATGCCGTCAAGGCGCTGTCGACGCAATTCGTCAGTACCTTGCTGCTGGCCTGGCTGCTCGGCGCGATGGTGGACGCAGGCGAATGGTTGATGATCGCGGTGACCGTAAGCGTGGTCGCGGTCATTCTGATATCAGCGGGAATGTTTCATCGCAACAGTCATTTCGCCGCGGTCATCGAGGGCGTCTTCGTCGTGGTGATGTCGGCGATTATGGTCGTGGTCCACTTGGTGCTCTGACCGACGCTGCGTGTGTGCGCACGAGTCCCCGCGCCGCGGCGCCAGGGTCCGGTGCGCCGAATATCGCGTGGATTACTGCCAACAAATCCGCTCCCGCGGCTAAAACCCGGTCCGCGTTGTTCCGATTGATTCCACCGATCGCCGCTATCGGCAGGTCCAGCGTTTTGCGTGCCTCAAGCAGAATTTCCAGCCGGGCGGACGAGGCTTCCGGCTTGCTGACCGAGGGGAAAAACCTCCCGAAGGCGACGTAGTCGGCGCCCTGGTCCTGCGCGGACCGGGCCAGTTCCAGTGAGCCATGACAGGTCACGCCGATGATCGCGTCGGGGCCAAGCGCGGATCGTGCGCCGGCGATATCGCAATCCGCCCTTCCCAGGTGAACACCGTCGGCGCCGCTGAGCGCACACAATTCCACGTTGTCGTTAATGATCAGCGGCGCCTTGTGTTGCCGGCAAATCTCAAGCAGCAACCCGGCCTGCCGGCGGGCCTTGTCCCGGTCGCCATGCTTGGCGCGGAACTGAAGCATCGCGATGCCGGCCCCCACGACTTCGCTCAAGAGATTCTCATGTCCGGGCAGGCTCATGAAGGCATCGTCCGTGATCGGATAAATTCCGGAAAAGCTCATGATTCGCGCGTGAATCCGCGCTCGGGCAAGTGTTGGCCGGCGCCGGCGCGCCAGCCTCGATCAAGCGCTTGCCAGGTAAATTGCTGGGCATTGCGCAAAGCTGTCTCCATTTCATGGCCCAGGGCCAGATTGGCGGCAATCGCGCTGGACAAGGTGCAGCCGGAGCCGTGGAATTCATGCGCCAGCCTTCGCCAGCGAAATTCCATCGATTCGAGGCCTGCCCGGAACCAGCGATTGACTACTTCCTTGCCGGATTCGTGGCCTCCGGTCAGCAGAACGCTGCCGCAGCCACGACGCAGCAGGTCGCCGGCCGCGGCTTCGGGCGAATCCGCGGCCGGCGCCAGTTGCATCAATTCGACTGAGTTTGGAGTAACTATCGTCGCCTGTGGCAGCAGTGATTCACGCATGGCCGTGAGCACTTCAGGGCCCGTGAAAGCGTAACCGCCGCCGGCGGCGCAGACGGGGTCCATCACTACCGGGATGTCATCATGTTCACGCAACAGTCCGCTTACGGCCGTGATGGCGCCGACGCTGCCAAACAGACCCAATTTGAAACAGCGAACCGGCATGTCCGCCAGCACTGCGCGAGCCTGATCCGCAATCAGGTCGGCAACTACGGGAACCATCCTGCTGGCGTCGACGGTGTCCTGCACCGTCAGCACGGTCGCAACGGGTGCGCAATGACAACCCAGGCTGAGCAGGGTTTCCGCATCGGCCTGCACCCCGGCGCCGCCGCTGGGATCGACTCCGGAAAAGCAAAGGACAATGGGTTTGCCGGTATTCATGCCGATTACAATACCGGCTTGACGACGACCAGAACGACGATGGCGATCAGGAGGAAGACCGGCAATTCGTTGAAGACGCGGAAGAAGACATGGCTGCGTTTGTTGCCGCCGTCGCGCAAGGCGCCCATGTAGACCCAGCACATGCCGTGATAAACGAGCAAAAGGGCAACGAGCCCAAGCTTGGCCTGCATCCACCACCAGGCGAGAAAGTAGTCAGGATTGTCGAAAAGTAGCCAGAATCCGAACAACAGCGTGGCCGCCGCGGCAGGCGTGGAGATTCCCCAGAACAACTTGCGTTCCATGACCACGAAACGGTCACGGCTGATCGCGTCCTCGCTCATGGCGTGATAGACGAAGAGTCGCGGCAGATAGAAAAGGCCGGCAAACCAGCACACCATGGCAATGATGTGAAAGGATTTCAGCCAGAGCATGGAAGTTTCTCGCCGGGCATCGACCGTGTAAGATAACCGCCTTTTCAAGCGGCGAAAGCAGTCTAGCATGATTACCGCGGGCATTGTGGGCGCCACGGGTTACACAGGCGTGGAGTTGTTGCGCCTGTTGTCGGGCCACTCGCATGTTGAAGTGAGTTGCGTGACTTCGCGAGAACTCGCGGGCACGGCCGTGCCGCGCCATTTTCCCAACCGGCGCGGCCGTCTCGACCTTGAGTTCAGCACGCCGGAAGCGTCGGCACTGGGCGAATGCGACGTGGTCTTCTTCGCCACGCCCCATACGGTCGCCATGAAATCCGCCGCACAGTTTCTTGCGGGCGGGGCCAGGGTAATCGATCTCTCGGCGGATTTCCGCATTCGCGATATCGACTGCTGGGAGCAATGGTATGGTACGGCTCACGAATGCCCTGATCTCGTGGCCGAGGCGGTTTATGGACTGCCCGAAGTCAATCGCGGGCTGATTCGCGATGCGCGGTTGATTGCGGTTCCCGGCTGTTACCCTACCGCCATCCAGCTCGCTTTGCTGCCCCTGCTGGAAAATCGCCTGGTGGACGAGTCGCGGTTGATTGCCGATGCAAAATCCGGCGTCAGCGGCGCCGGACGCAAGGCCGCGGCGGAGTACCTGCTTTGCGAAGCCTCCGAATCGATCAGCGCCTATGCCGTAGCGGGACATCGGCATCATCCGGAAATCGTTCAGGGGCTGGAGACCGCCGTCGGCGGTCCCGTGACATTGACTTTTGTACCGCATCTGACCCCGATGATCCGTGGCATTCTTGCCACCTGTTACGCACCTGTTCGCGAACCGGACGCCTGTAGCACAGAGATATTGCAAAACGCATTCGAACGGCGATTCGCCGGCGAGCCCTTCGTACAGGTGCTGCCCCAGGGAGAATTGCCCGCGACCCGGGAAGTCCGTGGTTCGAATGTCTGCGAAATCGCGGTAAATTACATAGAAAAATCGGAGATGGCGGTTGTGCTCGCGGCAGAGGACAATCTGGTCAAGGGAGCCGCCGGTCAGGCGATACAATGTATGAACATCATGTTCGGATGGGATGAATCAGCTGGCCTGGAGGGAATCGGAATTTTACCCTGACTTGCTCACGCCGGAATTCTCCGGGGAGCCACATGCCCAATATAGTCAAAGGCAGCAAGCAGTTGGAGATGCGGGTGGTGCCGCATCGTCCGGGGTTGCGCGTGGCGCAGGCGGTCCTGCTGTTGGTGACAGTGGCGACAATCGCGATTGCGAGTTATTTTATCGGGGGCAGCCGGAACGGGATGCCGGAGAGCTTTCCGGAAGACTGGCAGAGTCTGCTGCTTGAGCACTCGCGACTCGAGCGGGAAAACCTGGAGTTGAAGAACAGGCTGGCGGTTCTCGACAATTCCGCCGCCGGCCAACCGCAGGGCAGGGGTGATACGGGGCTCAGCATCAGCCGGCTCGAAATCGATCCGACCGGCGAACTGTCGCGCTACAGCTACCGGCTGGTGCTGCGGCAGCGTGATGCGGACGGGCAGACCTTGTTGACCGGCCATGTCAGAATGGAACTTGCGGGAAGGCTTGGAGGACAGCCTGCGAGCATCCCGCTGGGAGATTTGGGGCAGGGAGCGGAAACTCGGGATATACTTTTACGCTTCAGGTACTTCCAGAATGTCGAAGGAGAGTTTACATTGCCGGAAGGATTCATTCCCGAGGCCATCAAGGTGGAAGCGATATCCACCGCACCCTTGGCAAAGACGGTGGCGCAGGAATTTGAATGGATAATGACTAGAGGATAAACATGTTAAACAAGAAGCCGGGAGGCGCCATGGCCAGTAATACCGTAAAAAATCACACCTTGATTTCCAGTTCCACAACGGTGAGCGGGGATATTCATTTCGAGGGAGAACTCATTATCGAAGGACGCGTAGTCGGCAAGGTGCTGGCGGAGGAAGATTCGGAAGCGCAATTGCGAGTCGCCGAGAACGGCTCCATCGAAGGCGACGTCGAAGTGCCGCTGGCGGTTGTCAACGGCAGCGTAAACGGAAATGTGCGGGCGTCGAAGCACATTGAGCTGGCCGCGCAAGGCGTGGTCAACGGCAATGTGGTCTACAATCTTATCGAAATGGTCATGGGTTCCGCGGTGAACGGCAGTCTGACCCGCATGGACCGGGAAGAGCCGGAAATCGCCTTGCTGCAAGTCGACAAGGAAGAAGACGCGAGCGCCATGTAAGCCGCCAGAACGCGCCCCGACTGACCGGGGCGCACCGATCGCGTTACAATATCCCCCTGAATCGATCGTTTCAGTCCCATGGCGAACAGGTTCGCCATGGCTGTGATGGAGCAGATATGTCCGTAGTGCAGTCCCAGGATCCCGTAATCATGCAGTTCACCGACCAGGCGGCGGACAAGGTGCATCGGCTTATTGCGGAAGAGGGCAATGACAATCTGAAATTGCGCGTATTCGTTACCGGCGGCGGCTGCTCCGGTTTCCAGTACGGCTTCACCTTCGATGAAGACGTGGCCGAGGACGATACCGTGGTCCACAACAAGGGGGCGAGCCTGCTCGTCGACCCCCTGAGCTTCCAATATCTCGTCGGCTCCAAGGTCGACTATTTGGAGGGGCTGGAGGGTTCTCGCTTTGTTGTCGAAAATCCCATGGCTACGACAACCTGCGGCTGCGGGGCTTCTTTCTCGATCTAGCCGCCTTTCCCACCGGGAAAAATTCCGCCAAGCACCACCGGATGGCCGGCGCCGGTGAAGCAGCCGGTCTCAAGGTAATTTGACTCCAGTGCCTGTTTTGCCAGCCAGGCGAAACATACCGCTTCGACCATGTCCGGATCCATGCCCAGCGCTCTAGTGGTGGCGATAGCACAGCCTGGCAGGTTTGCGGCAAGCCGCTCAAGAAGGAACGCGTTGTGGCTGCCGCCGCCGCACACGTAGAGGTCGTCGAGTGGCCCGAATTTTCGCGCGGCCTCGGCGATCGTCGCCGCGGTCAGTTCCGCCAGGGTGGCCTGAACGTCGACTGGAGCGAGTGTCGCGCCTGCAAGATGCCGTTCCAGCCAGGCGGCGTTGAACAGTTCACGACCGGTGGACTTGGGCGGCGGCGCCTTGAAATACGCCTCACCGAGCATGGATTCCAGCAGGGATTGCGAACACTTGCCCCCGGCGGCCCATGAACCGCCGCGGTCAAAGGACTCACCGCGATGTTTCGCGGTCCAGTAGTCGAGCAGCAGATTGCCGGGACCGGTATCGAAGGCCACGCAAGGCCCGGCAGCGGACAGAACCGTCAGATTCGCTATACCTCCAATGTTTACGATACCGCGCCTGCCGGCGTCCGGCGTGAAACAAGCCCGATGCAACAGGGGAGCGAGCGGGGCGCCCTGGCCGCCGGCGGCCATGTCCCGGCGCCGGAAATCCGCGACGGTGCGGATACCGGTAACCTCGGCGATCCGGTTCGGGTCGCCCAGTTGCATGGAGAATGGGGAATCGCCGTTCGGTTCGTGCCAGACGGTCTGTCCATGGCTGCCGATGGCGCGAATGCGGTCGGCAGGTATTCCCTGATCTTCCAGCAGCGCGCAGACCGCGCCGGCGAAGGCGCTGCCCATGCGCGCATCGAGTCTGCCCACTTCGCTTGCCGGAACGGCCCTGCCTTCACACAGGGCAAGAATGCCGGTGCGCAAGTCTTCATCAAGGGGATGTATTCGCGATGCGACCAGTCTGGGCTGGTCTTCAGCGAGGGAAACCAGGGCACAGTCGATGGCGTCCATGCTGGTGCCGGAAATAAGCCCGATATAGAGCTCGTCCAGATTCATGTGAGGCGCTCAGTCCGCGCTCACTCCCGTACTTCTTCTGACCAGATCCTGATTGTGCGCATCGAATTGCGCCAGCAAGTAATCCGTATGACTTCTGAAGCGGTCCATTTCGTCTTCACCGATACCGGGCGCCGGCGGCATCAATTCGCTCGCGCGGCTCGGATTGCGGGGTACGCCGTTTTTCAGCACCTCGTAATGCAGATGCGGCCCCGTGGCGCTGCCGGTGGCGCCGACATAGCCGATAACCTCGCCCTGGCGAACCCTGGCGCCTGGCTTCATGCCGTCGGCGAATCGGGACAGGTGGGCGTAACGGGTTTCGAAACCGCCTTGGTGAGCGACAATGACGATATTGCCATACGAGCCGTAGCGGGAAGCGCGGGATATGCTGCCGTCGCTGGTGGCGCGGACGGGAGTGCCCGTCGGCGCCGCATAGTCGGTGCCCTCGTGGGGACGGACCCGCTTGAGGATAGGATGCAGGCGTTTCGGATTGAATTGTGAACTGATGCGGAACACATCGAGTGGATTGCGCATCAGACCGGTCTGCATATTGTTGCCGTCCGGAGTGTAATAGCCTACCTGGCCGTCCACGGTTTCGTAGCGCACTGCGAGATGTTCCTTGCCGCTATTGACGAATCGCGCTACAAGCATGTCGCCTTCGCCGACATATTCGTCTTGCAGATATTGCTGCTCGTAGTAAATGGCGAACTGGTCGCCGGGCTGTGTGTCGAGCATGAAATCGATCTTGCCACCGAAAATATCGACCATGCGCATGCTTTGCGTCGGCGGCACCCGTTCGCGCTCGGCGGCCGCCAGCAGACTGCTGTAAACGGTGCCGGCCCTGATCGTGGTTTCTACGCGCGGCGTATGCCTGATGTGTTTGACGCTGAACTCTTGCCCATCGCGCTCGAACGCAAGTTCCTCCAGCGGCGACCGCACCAGGCGAAATTCGTCGAGGCTGCCGGATTCGTCGAGTCTGAAACCGAGCCGGTAGCCTTCCTTCATGGCATTCAGTGACCTGGCTTCTTCGCCGCTGCGCAAGAGCCGCGCGAGATCGGCAGCATCAAGATCGAGTTCCGCGAACAGCTTGCTCAGCGAATCGCCGTATCGGACTTCCACGAATTGCCAGTCGGTGGAAAGCAACAGCGTGGGTAAGGGCTTTGGCTCGGGTTCAAGCTGAATCGGTTCGACGGATTCGAATTCGGGAAATTCCGGCAACACCGGCAGTTTGAAGGATATTTCGGGAGCAGCCGCGACGGCCAGAGGCTCGGACTCCACCGGCGTCTGCGCCAATGTCATGACAAACAGACCGATCGCGCCGAAAGGCATCAGCGCCATCATCGAACTTCGGCCATCCCCGCTCGGGCGGCGTTGGGTGGATGGGATGCTGATCGCGGTTCCTCCAAAACGCCGACTCCCGTCGGCGGTCCTTGCGGTCAAGCGCCAAAGGTTACACTTTTTTGGCGCCCGTTTCATCTTTCCATGTTGCCGATTTTGCGGCCGACAAACAAACTATCGGTAATCTTCAAAGGCAGCCAAATCTTCGGCCGACTGTTGTAAGATCGGCAACTTTCCCGGTTGTGGGCCAATTTGCGGCCCACAGCCATTATGACAAGGGCGGGGGAGCATAAGTTCCCGTTAGCTTGATAGGCGCGGACATGGCGCAGGAATCGATAGTCACCGAACTCGAATCGAGGAACCTCATCGCCCAACTCGCGGGCGGCGAGGAACTCGTGAAACATCTGTCGAGCGGGAGTCGCACCGTCTATTGCGGTTTCGACCCGACCGCGGAGAGTCTGCATATCGGCAATCTGCTCCCATTGCTGGCGTTGCGGCGCTTTCAGCTTGCCGGCCACAGGCCAATCGCCCTCGTCGGCGGCGCCACGGGCCTGATCGGCGACCCCAGTTTCAAGGACACCGAACGCCAGCTCAATTCAGTCGACGTCATAGCCGACTGGGCAGAGCGGATCAAGCCGCAACTCGCCCGCTTTCTCGATTTCGACTGCGGCGCCAATTCCGCGCTGCTGGTAAACAATCTGGAGTGGACCAGGGATTACGAAATGCTCGGCTTCCTGCGCGACGTCGGCAAGCATTTCTCGGTCAACAACATGATCCAGAAAGAATCGGTGAGGCAGCGCATAGAACGGGACGGCGAGGGAATTTCCTATACGGAATTCAGTTACATGATTTTGCAATCATTCGATTTCTCGGAGTTGCGCAAGCGCTACGATTGCACGATACAGGTCGGCGGCAGCGATCAGTGGGGTAATATCACCGGCGGCATCGATCTTACCCGGCGCCTGCACCAGCAGCAGGTCTATGGCATAACCTTTCCGCTCATCACCAAGGCCGACGGCTCCAAGTTCGGCAAGACCGAGGCAGGTACGATCTGGCTCGACCCCGCCAAGACTTCGCCCTATGCCTTCTACCAGTTCTGGCTCAACGCCGCGGACGCGGACGTGTATGATTTTCTGCGTTATTTCACTTTTCTGCCGCCTGCGAAGATCGAAAAAATCGAGCACGCCGACGTCGCTTCGAATGCCCGGCCCGTGGCCCAGGGCATTCTCGCGCGGGAGGTAACCGGGCTCGTGCACGGCGAGCAGGGCCTGGCTGCGGCCGAGAGAATTACCGCGGCGCTGTTTACCGGAGAACTTTCCGGCCTGGGGGAAGACGACCTGCGGCAACTGGAACACGATGGCCTGCCCTGCACCGAAATCGCACCGCAAACCCCCTTGCTGGATGTGCTCGTGGAAAGCGGCCTGGCGCGTTCGCGGCGAATCGCCCGCGACCTCGTAAACAGCGGCGCCGTCTCAGCGAATAACGCAGTTCAGAGCGCCGGCGACGACCCGCTCGATCGAATTCTCGCGCTACATGGAAAGTACTTCGTCATCAAACGCGGCAAGAAGAACTTCCACCTCGCGAAACTCGCCTGAACGCTCTACTGTTCCGCAGCCTCTCTTTGCATCCTTTCCTCGGTCCGATGCCCGGACAGAATGTTGTACATGCCGTAATTGCCTTCGTGGCAGGCGTATTCGTAGATCTTGTCCGGCGTGAAATCGAGCAGGATTTCGCGTGTGTACGGCGCGGTGAACGCTCCAGGGTCGTCCGACGTGAAGTGATACTGGATTTGGTTATCACTGATTCGGGTCAACCTTTCGGTAATCACTTTCCGCTCAGTGCCGGGGCTTGTGCTGCTTGCCTCCGAGTAATTGGTCGTTTCGATGACCAGGGTATCGCCATCCCACCAGCCGCGCGAATCGCCGTGCCACAACTTGATCCCGCCGGTCAGATGAGGCTGCTCGACGATGGGGACGATGCGCACGTCGTGCGCCATTTCCTGGATGATCGCCACGGTGTCGCGAGTCTGCACGATCTGCCAGTAACTGTTGTAGCCTGAACTCAGTCTTGGCGCGCCGAAGGATAGGCAGCGCTCGCCAAGCGGACGGTCGGTCCAGGAATCCGCCGGGTGCAGGCGCCGGTGTTCGGCCAGTTCGCGGGCGTTGGCAATCGATTCCAGAGTGCGCGGCGGGTACTTTCCGTCCGGCGGATCGATGATCTGTGAAGTGCGGCGGTGAACGATCCGGTCCACGATCCATTGCGAGTCGTAATTGCCCGTGGTGGGATCGTAGGAGTTAATCTCGCCGGTTACCGCGGCGGAGAAGAAGCCGTCGCCGAACAGCGCGTCCTCGCCCGACAGATTCACTTCCCGCGCACGCTGCTCCAGGAAAGCGATCTCTTCATCTGTGAAGAATTCCCGGTCGGCATAGGCGTCGGGGCGCTCGATAGGAGTCAGGGTATTGTTTTCCCAGACGCCTTGCAGGTCCGGATGGCCGTCGACGGTGCGCGGCACTTCGTACTCGCTTTGCGCATTGGCAAGCGCCGGCATGGTCAGCAAGGCAAACAAGACGCCGCATGTCGCGAAAATCCGATTCATGGCAGGTATCCCTCTCACAGGAGTAATCCTCTGATTATCGCCAATCGGAAGATTACTGCAAGCCGTTATGCGGATTCAGTATGTAGGGTCGAGGCATGCCTCGACCGTGGGTGTTGCGAGGTATCGGGGCCATTCGCGGGCGAGGCATGCCTCGCCCCTAAATGCGGGGCACGAATGGCCGCGTTACCAGATGCTCCGTATTGGCGTCGGGCAGCGGCGTCATTATCTGCGGCCGGCCGGTCTGATTGTCCGCGCCATAAAGATTGCCCGCCTCGTCCGCGGAAAAGGAGTGCATCTCGATCCAGTAGTCATGGCCTTCGGCGGGTAACAGCCAGGTATAGTCGCGAGAACCGTCGGCAAGATTGAATTTCACGATCTTCGGCGGATCGTTATCGGTCACCCAGGCGTAGGAATCGCTTACTGTGATATCCAGCGGCGTGTCAAGATCTCCCCAGGAAGTGACGTACTCGTAGGCGGGATACTCGGCGGAGTCTCTCGCCGCGGTCTGCTGGAAGACCTTGACGTTGCGGTTGTTGCGATCGAGAACGTATAGCCGGTCGTCCGGCCCGAGCGCGAGACTGTGCACGCTGGCGAACTGATGCGGCTCGGTTCCTTCCTCACCGAATTCGGAATGATAGGAACCATCGGCATTGCGCACGACCACGCGCTTGTTGCCGAGGCCGTCCGCGATCAGGATCTTGCCGTCCGGCAGGAAGGCGACATCCTGCGGCTGGTCATAATGCGTTTCGTCGTTACCCGCGACGTTCTTCTCGCCCAGAGTCATCAGCAATTGATTGCCGTCATTGGAAAAAACATAAATGATGTGGCCGGTTTCTTCAATCAGCCACAGCCGGTTCTCCGGGTCGTAGGGGCTCATGCGCAGGCGATGCGGGCCGGGCCCGTTGGTGCCGGTGAACAGGTGGTCCCAATGGTCCCAGACTTCAAGCAATTCGCCTTCGCTGTTGACCACATAAATGCAATTGCTCCAGACCCGGCCGCGGCCGCGCAGCACGTTCCAGCCCATGGAGCCGGGGAAATTCGTGTAGTCAGGCGGAATCGGATTCGGCAGCTCGGTTATGCCGCGCTGCAGAAAGAAGATGCGATCCTCGGATTGCGCATACACTCCCGCGTTGCCGCCCCAGGAAAATCCTTCCGGGCCGAATGGCTGCATCCATGTCTCGGTATGGTACTCGTATGGGCTGGGCCCGATCGGCCCCAGGTCTGAGGAGAGTTCCTGGGAAAGTACCGGACCGGCGAGCAGGCTGCCCAGAATCAGGACCGCTGCGATTTGCATTTTTCTCATGATGCTTGTTCTCGTTAGGGCGATTGTCTGGCTAGCGGAATCTAGCATTAGCGGTTCGAGAAGAGAAGGGCGCCGACGGTGGAATGAAGCCGATTGCAAGCAGTGGAAGTTATCTCTATGCTAATCCACGAAGTTGGGGGCATGTGAATGATCAAGCATCCTAAGCTTGCAAAGAAGTTCAAGCTTCTCTACCAGTTGAAGGTCAGGCCGGACATCAACAGCAACCGGAAACTGGCCGATTTGCTTGGCATAAGCCGCCAATCCGTCAGCAGGTGGGGAACGGGCGGCGGCACGCAGTCCGGCGACGCCATTCCGGATGTGCATTACTTCCGGGTTGGACAATTGTTCGGCATCGATTCCTATCTGTTTACGCTGGAATACGAGAAGTTCGAAAAAGAGGTCAGGATGACGCTGGACCGGCGCATTCGAGCAAGACTGCATAGGCCCCGGCGTATTTTCCACAGCGATCTGCCGGCAGCCAGCGAAAAATTGTTGGGCCGGGAAGTCGAACTCGCGTTTTTAAATGAAGCTTGGGATCAATGCGCGGCCAATGTCATTCAAGTTACCGGCGTCGCAGGCGTCGGCAAGAGTTGCCTCATAAACGAATGGTTGGCGGTTATGGACGCCTGCAATTATCGCGGTGCGGAAACGGTCTTTACCTGGTCTTTTCACAATGGTTTTGGTGCACACTCGAACGCGGCGCCTTTCGAATTGTTCCTCACTCGCGCCCTGTCAATGCTCGGCGATACAGTTGTGGTTCGGGATGATCCGGAAGGTCAAGTCACGCGTCTGATACAGGAGATCAGGCAAAGTCGAACCTTGCTCGTACTTGATGGTATCCAGAATTTGCGGTATCGCTATGGTTCCGGCTTCGATCAATTCGCAAATCCCGCTTTCTCCATGCTCGTGCGGGAACTGGCGAAGGAAAATTCTGGTCTTTGCGTACTTGGCTCGCGAAGGAAAAACGCCGACTTCGATACAATCGGCGCGCCTCGCGCGGTTTCGCTCGAACTAGGGAACCTTTCCGGGGTTGCGCCGCCGTAAACCTTGCCGATTGCGGCGGCCTGGAGTCAGACCGCCGCAATCATCGGTTTTTCAGTCGGACCCCGCCAAAGAGCGTTGCTCGGCCGCCTGTCTTTCCGCCACGAGTTTCTCGTACCCTTCTTCGTCGAGATGGGTGATCGCCAGCCAGGCGTGGGTCATTTCGTCACCGGTTCGGCTGCCGCCGTACACCCACTGATCGGGGTCGGGGTTGTTGGAGTTAGCCGAGGTGTTGTCGTACCACTGCTTCAATACCAGTACGGCGCCGGTCGGTAAGAGCGGGGCCACGTCGGGCTCGTAGATGTGGCTGTGATGCCAGGTGGCGCTCCAGTTGGAGACCTGGCTGATCTGCTCGGTGCGGCCGGTTTCCGGATAGAAGATTTCCAGCGAAGCGGCGTTCATGCGCAGATGGCCGTGAGGCTGGAAGCTGTCGAGCCGGATCGGATGGTCGAAAGAGTGGAAGCCCTGGGTCATGTGATAACCGTTGGGGGGAATCACCAGGTCGTCCTGCTCGTCGATCCTGTACAGCTTGAGATCCTGCTTGTACTGCGCTGCTTCGACATACTCCTCGTCGTGCAGCCAGAGGCCGATTTCGACCACGTTATCCGTAATCATCTGGCCCTGGGCTGTTGGCCCAACGCCGCCGGGGAACATGTGAATGCTCCAGCGCACCATCGAACCCGCGGGAATCGTGCGGCAGACGCCGTCAGGGACGATTTCGCCCCATTTGCCCATGGCGTACTCGGTCAACTGGCCGTAGCGCTCCATGCTGCCGTCTTCGTGCATGATTTCGACCGAAGAGTTGGCATGGTGGACAACTGCCGAGGCGTCGCCACGCGGTTTGACCTGTACCGCCTTGATGCAGCGGTCGCTGGTGATTCCGCTGGGCACGTAGTGGTTGCTCCACATGTCGTTGCCGTTGGCGGGGATGTCGATGGGAATGGAAGGAATCACGACGGTCGGCTCGCCGAACTGACTAATGAAATTCCATTCGGAAGGATCGCTCAGTTCGGGAGCAGGCACGACCACATCGGGATCGCCGAGGGGCGCGCCCTGGTCAACCCAGGCGACGATGGTGTCGATTTCTTCCTGGGCCAGTCTCCAGTCGCCTTGCAACTCCTGGATGCCGATGCCGTGGTCGTAGGCGTAAGGCGGCATTTCGCGATTCGCCACGCGCAACTGAATCAGTGGCGCCCAGGGCCGGATCTGGTCATAATTCTCGAACTGCATGGGGCCAATGCCGCCTTCACGGTGGCAGACCACGCAATTCTCGTTGATGATGCGTCCGACGTGGCTGTTGTAAGTGATTTCCCCGGCGTCTTGCGCCAGGGCCGCAGAGCTGATGCCGATTGCGGCAAGAAGTCCCGCCAATACTCGAATCTTCATGTCTTGCTCCCGAATGTATGTTGATCCAGTCAATTTTTAGCATGCCAAAAAAAGCCCCGCAATGACACAACCGTTACAAAGTTTGACAACGGTTGCGCCACTGCGGGGCGTAGATCGGCGCGTCAGTCTGAGCCTGCAAGCGACCTCTGCTCGGCCGCTTCGCGTTCAGCCACCAACGTTTCGTAGGTTTCTTCGTCCAGATGAGTGACGGCAATCCACGCATGGGACATTTCGTCTCCGGTGCGCTGACCCCAGGTCACCCATTGATCCGGGTCGGGATTGTTCGGATTGTTGGCAGTGTTGTCATACCACTGCTTAATTACGAGCACGGCGCCGGTCGGCAACAGCGGGGCCACTTCGGGTTCGTAAATGTGGCTGTGATGCCAGATCGCGCTCCATTCGGAGACCTGGCTGATCTGCTCGGTGCGGCCGGTATCCGGATAGTAGATTTCCAGTGAGGCGGCGTTCATGCGCAGATGGCCATGAGGCTGGAAGCTGTCGATGCGCACGGGGGTATCGAAGGAGTGGAAACCCTGGGTCATCATGTAATCGTTCGGCGGAAGTACGAGTTGACCGCCTTCGTAGCCGGACGTCAGTTGATATGCGCGCAGGTCCTGCTTGTGGGGCTGCTCGCGGTCGATATATTCCTCATCATGGAACCAGAGGCCGGTCTCGACCACATTGTCCGTGATCATCTGGCCCGGTGCGGTAGCGCCGATGCCGCCGGGATACATGTGGATATCCCAGGAGATACGCGAGCCCGCGGGGATCGTGCGGCAGACTCCTTCCGGAATGAGTTCGCCCCATTTGCCCATGGCGTATTCGGTGAGTTGCCCGAATCGCTCGTAGTCGCCGTCCTCGTTCGGGGCTTCCACATAAGTATTGGCGTGGTGCACCACTGCCTTGGCGTCTCCTCTGGGCTTCACTTGCACCGCCTTGATGCAGCGATCGGCCGTCAGCGGCGTGGAAACGAAATGCTTGCTCCAGATGTCATTGCCGCTGGCGGGAATGTCGATGGGAATAGAGGGCACGATCAGATCCGGCGGACCCAGATCGCGTTCGAAATTCCAGTCGTCGGGATCAGGCAGGTCCGCAGACGGAGGAATCACGTCTGGATCGCCTTGCGGCGCGCCCTGTTCTACCCAGGCGACGATCGTATCGATGTCTTCCTGGGACAGGCGCCAGTCGCCCTTCAATTCCTGAAGGCCGATGCCGTGGTCATAGGCATAAGGCGGCATTTCGCGATTCGCCACCCTGAACTGGATCAGCGGCGCCCATGGGCGAACCTGTTCGTAGTTTTCGAACTGCATCGGTCCGATGCCGCCCTCCTGATGGCAGATTACGCAGTTTTCGTTGATGATCCGCGCAACGTCGCCGTTGTAGGTGATTTCGCTGTCGTGCTGGGCCAGAGCCAGAGCCGGCAGGCTCAAAACCACCAGTCCAAGAACTTGGGAAAATCTCATCGGGTTCTCCTCATGCTGCTGTGTTCACAATGTAATTGAATTGTAGTCTTTGAATCTTGCATCCGATCCGATCAAGTTTACGCCGGTTCGCCCGTGAGTGGAACAGTCATTGACGCAAAGAAAAAGGCCGGCCGGAGCGATCCGGCCGGCCTTTTCGTTTCTTGTCGAAAAGACGTTGCCCTCGATTCCTTCAGTCGGAACCGGCCAGGGAACGCTGCTCCTTGGCCCTGCGATCGGCGACAATCTTTTCGTAACCCTCGTCGTCCAAGTGAGTGATGGCAATCCACGCATGGGACATTTCGTCACCGGTGCGGCTGCCACCGTATACCCACTGATCCGGGTCCGGATTATTGGGGTTGGCGGCGGAATTGTCGTACCACTGCTTGATCACCAGAATCGCGCCGGTCGGCAACAGCGGCGCCACGTCGGCCTCGTAAATGTGGCTGTGATGCCAGGTCGCGCTCCAGTTGGATACCTGGCTGATCTGCTCGGTGCGGCCGGTTTCCGGATAGAAAATCTCCAGGGAAGCGGCGTTCATGCGCAGATGGCCGTGAGGCTGGAAGCTGTCGATGCGCACAGGGTGATCGAAAGAGTGAAAACCCTGGGTCATGGTGTAGCCATGAGGCGGAACGATCAGGTGGCCGCCTTCGTAGCCGGAACGCATCGGATACAGACGCAGGTCCTGCTTGTAGGGCTGCTCGGCCTCGATGTAATCCTCATCGTGGAACCAGAGGCCGATTTCAACGACGTTGTCCTTGATCATCAGGCCTTCGGCAGTCGCGCCGACGCCACCGGGGAACATGTGAATGTCCCAGGAAATTCGCGAACCGCCGGGAATCGTGCGGCAGACGCCTTCGGGCATCAACTCGCCCCATTTACCCATGGCATATTCGGTGAGTTGGCCGTAGCGCTCGAATTCGCCTTCTTCATTCTCGGCTTCCACATAGGAGTTGGCGTGGTGCACAACCGCCTTGGCGTCGCCGCGCGGCTTCACCTGCACCGCCTTGATGCAGCGGTCGGCAGTGAGGGTGCTGGGCACGATGTGCTTGCTCCAGAGGTCGTTGCCATTGGCTGGAATGTCCATGGGAATCGATGGAACGATCAGGTCGGGAGCGCCGAGTTCCGGCTCGAAGTTCCAGGCGTCCGGGTCGGGCAGATCGGGAGCCGGCGGGACGATGTCGGGATCTCCCAGCGGAGCGCCTTGCTCAACCCAGGCGACGATGGAATCGATTTCTTCCTGCGCCAGCCGCCAGTCGCCTTCCAGTTCCTGGATGCCGATGCCGTGGTCATAAGCGTAAGGGGGCATTTCGCGATTCGCCACCTTCATGGAAATCAGCGGCGCCCAGGGACGAATCTGGTCGTAATTCTCAAACTGCATCGGGCCTATGCCGCCTTCGCGGTGGCAGACCACGCAATTCTCGTTGATGATTCTCGCGACGTCACCGTTATAGGTGACTTCGTGCTGCTGGGCTTGCGCGCCGAACGCGACCGCGCCGACGACCAGAATTAACGCTTGCGCCAGTTTCATGTGGTTCTCCTCGATTGAGAGTTATCTTCCTGACGGATTACCCGTCAAATACTAAATTCTTACCCACTCCAAGTCCATGATTCGCCCGCTGTAAACACGCCGGGGAATGCAACAATTTGAAACAGGGTTTACTCGGTTACGGTCACCCGCTGATAGACATTGGTCCAGCAGCACTGGTCGCCGTAGGAGCTGTCCGGCGCCGAATGTACGTCGACTACCGCGCGAATGATGTATTCCCCGGGCGCCGAAAACGTAGCCATTACCATGGCGGAACCAGCGCCGCCCTCGATCACGGCCTCATTGTCCGCCGGGCCGGTAAAACGCCCGAACCGCGGATCGTCAGGATCAAACGGATTCTCCGGTTCCGGAGCGTTGGGGTCGCGTGTAAAAGTCACTTCGCCCGGACCCTGGTGTTTGTTGAACTCGACGCCCATGTCGAGCGGCTCCACGAAGCGGGGATCTTCCGGATCGCGCTCGGCGGGATCGCTCGCATTGAGCACGAATTCGACGGTTTCGCCCACGGTGACGCTGGAGTCGAAATCGCTAATGTTGCCCGTCAAGCCGGCGGAAAGTCCAGTCTCGCCGAACGCGGCCTGGGGCTGTAACGAACCTTGGGGACGCGGTCGGATGAAGTCGAGTTCATAGGCGGAGGCGCCGCGTCGGCCGGGGACGCTTAGTGATTCGGCCTCGCCGGTTTTGAGGCGCCACCAGACATCGATGTCCGTCTGGTCGGCCGGCAGGATGACCGTGAATACTCCCGTGCTGCGGCCCGAAGGGAAATGAGTGGGCTGCATGCCGTCGAACTCGGCGGGCTCGATATAGTTGTTCTCGCCGAGCGGAATATAGACATCCTCATCCGTATTGCGGTTGATGAATCCGAACGAGATGGTAGTGGAGCCGTCTTCATTGGCGACCCAGCCTTCCATCAGCGGAATGATCGGCAGCCCTTCCGGTGGCGACAATGACAGAAAACGAGGTTGGTCGTCCTGGCCCTGTGTCGGCAGCGAAACCGCCAAAAGCAGCAGGGTGGCAGGCGCCAGCAATGACTTATACATGCGTAGCATCAATTTGTTCCTCTTCGTACGATTCAAAATACTTGCGGGCGATCGGTGGCCGCTGTGGTCACCCGCGCCAGGCAGACGCAAAGCATAATGGCAAGGCCGCGAATCGTCTAGTGTCTGGAAGGCCCAGAAGCGATTGAATTGTAAGCAAGTGTTACGCTGCGGGCTGTTTGGGGATTGGACATCAGCGCGTCGAATGTGTAGCTTCACCGGCATCCGCGTTGCGTCCGGGCAACATCGGATCCCGGCAAGAATCGGAGGCGGGGCGCCCCTCATGACTGACCGCCATCCTGTCATTGAACTTCGCAACGTAGACAAGTTCTACGGAGACTTTCAGGCGCTGTCGAACGTCAGCATGACCGTGGGTCCGAGCGAGCGCGTGGTGATCTGCGGGCCTTCCGGTTCCGGCAAGTCGACGCTGGTCAGATGCGTAAACCGGCTGGAGGAGCACTCGGCCGGCCGGATTTTCGTCGACGGGGAAGAACTGGGCGACAGACAAACCGACATTCGCACGATCCGGATAAAGGTCGGGATGGTTTTCCAGCAGTTCAATCTTTTTCCGCATCTGTCCGTGCTCGAGAATCTGACCATCGGTCCGATCCGGGTTCGTAAACTGCCGAAACCGCAGGCCGTCGAACTGGCGCTTGAATATCTCGAGCGCGTGAATATTCTGGAGCAGGCGGAGAAGTATCCGGCCCAGCTTTCCGGCGGGCAACAGCAGCGAGTGGCGATCGCACGCGCGCTTTGCATGGAACCGGGCGTAATGCTGTTCGACGAGCCGACTTCGGCGCTGGACCCGGAAATGATCAACGAAGTGCTCGATGTGATGACCGATCTCGCGGAAAGCGGCATGGCCATGATCTGTGTGACTCACGAGATGGGATTTGCGCGAAAGGTTGCAGACAGAATGATCTTCATGGACGAGGGCGAGATTATCGAGTCAGCGCCTTCGGAAAGATTCTTCTCGAATCCGCAAAGCGAACGCTGCCGGAGATTTCTCGACCGGATTCTGGAGCACTAGCGTGAGTTCGGCCACACGACCGCGGACACCGCCGGGAAGCCGTCTTTCCGCGCCGACGGGATCGGCCGTAATCTCGGTCGCGCTGTATCTGGCCCTGATCTACCTGCTCTTGCGGCTGGCATTGAACGGCGCCGAGGCCATGGGCTACAACTGGCAATGGTACCGGGTTCCCGAATACCTTTTCCGATTCACCGATGACGGGTTCGAATGGGGTGAAATCCTCCTGGGTCTGACTGCGACGCTGAAACTTTCGCTACAGTCCTTTCTGCTCGCGACGGGCCTGGGCGCTATCGTCACCGTGCTGAGAATGTCCGGACTGGTAGTCGGTAACGCCATGGCGGTGGCATTTCTCGAATTGGTGAGAAACATGCCGCTGCTGGTCCTGCTGTACCTGTTCTACTATGTGCTGGGACCGATATTCGGCCTGGACCGGTATGCCGCGGCCGTACTTTGCCTGGGCGTGTATCATGCCGCGCTCGTTTCCGAAATACTGCGGGCGGGCGTCAATTCGGTCGATGGCGGCCAGTTTGAGGCGGCGCGGTCCGTGGGCATGTCGACGGTACAGGCATACCACCACATCGTCCTGCCGCAGGCCGTGAAGTTCCTGCTGCCGCCGATGACGGGAGAGGCGGTTCATCTGATCAAGAGTTCGGCGATCGTGAGCGTGATCGCGGTCGTGGAGATGACCACGGTCGGCCGCAACATCATTTCCGATACCTACATGAGTTTCGAGATCTGGTTCACGATAGCCGCGGTGTATCTGCTGGTTATCCTTGTATTGTCTCTGGCGGCATCGCAATTGGAAAAACGATACGCCATAGCCGGGAGGACAAAATGATTTTCAGAAAAATCGGGATGGCCGGGTTGCTGGTTTCCGCGGGGCTTGCCCTCGGCGCGTCATGGCCGGCGCTGTCCCAGGATGTCCGCCGGTCCATCGCGGCCGATAGCGTGATCGAAAGCATCAAGCAGCGGGGCGTGATCACGATCGGCCTGTCGACTTTCACTCCCTGGTCGATGCGCGCGATGAACGGCGAGTTGATCGGATTCGAACCCGATGTGGGCCGCAAGCTGGCCGAAGACATGGGGGTCGAAGCTGAATTCGTGCCGACGGCCTGGGACGGAATCATCCCGGCTTTGCTGGCGGGCAAGTTCGACGTGATCATCAGTGGAATGTCCGCCACGCCCCAGCGTAATCTGACGGTGAATTTCACCGATGCCTATGCGTATTCCGGCATGACGATTTTGGCCAATCGCCAATTGACGGAAGGATACGGGCTCGAAGACCTCGACAGCCCGGATGTGACTTTCAGCGCGAGGCGGGGGGCGGTGCCCGCCAGCGTCATCGCGGAGCGTTTTCCAAACGCCGAACTGTTGTTGTTCGATGACGAAGGCGCGGTGGTACAGGAAGTGCTGAACGGAAACGCTCATGCAACGATGGCTTCGGAGCCCTTGCCTTCGCATGAGGCCGGCAGATATCCGGACACCCTGCACGTTCCCTTCGACGTGCTCTTCAACCAGTTGGGCGAGGGCTTCGCCTTGCGCAAGGGCGATCCCGATGCGCTGAATTTTTTCAATAACTGGATTGCGCACTACTGGCGCACGGGCTGGCTGCAGGAGCGCCATGACTATTGGTTCACTGGACAAGAATGGAGCAGTCAAGTGCTGCGATAGACGATGGATTCTGCGACTCCGCTTCGCTCCGCGCAGAATCCATCCTTACCGCAAAAGCGACAGGTATCGGCAATGCGGACGTGTTTTCGACGATTGACCTGGATGGACGCGGTGCTGCTGGCGTTGCTGGCGGCGTTCGTCGCCTGGGTCTGGATACAGATCGACGGCAGACTGAACTACGTTTGGCGCTGGGACATCATTCCAGCCTACATGTTCCGATTCGACGAGGGCGAAGGCCGCTGGGTCGCCAACCTGTTCGTAAGCGGATTCATCACGACATTGCGCATCAGCGTGTATGCCAGCATTCTGGCGCTGATTCTCGGCGTGATGCTTGGCCTGGCCCGCACCGCGCGCAATCTCACCGTAAATCTGCTGGCCCGGACCTATCTCGAGTGTTTGCGGAATATTCCTCCGATCGTCGTCGTCTTCATCTTCTATTTCTTCCTTTCCGAACAACTGATCGTTGCTTTCGGAATCGAAGAATGGGCGCGCGGCATCGCCCAGGGAGAGAACGCGCGAATCTGGGAGTTTTTCGTCGGTGACCCGCGCCTGCTGCCTGCCCTGCTGTCGGGAACCGTCGTGCTTGCGCTGTTCGAAAGCGCCTTCGTCGGTGAAATCGTGCGGGCAGGTCTGGAATCGATCGATCAGGGACAGAAGGAGGCCGCCCGTTCGCTTGGCATGGGTTCCCTGCACGAACTGCGCTTCGTCGTGCTGCCCCAGGCGATTCGCAAGGCCCTGCCTCCAATGGCCAATCAATTCATCACCCTGGTAAAGGACAGTTCTATCATTTCGCTGATTTCAGTGCAGGAGCTGACCTACAGGACCGTGGAACTGGTGTCTTCGACTCGCGCCATTTTCGAAGCATGGCTTACGACTGCGGCGTTCTATTTCGCCTTGTGCTTCAGCCTGTCGCTGCTCTTTCGGCGACTGGAAATCCGCATGCGCTAAATAGTAAAGTGGCGCGTTGATCCGCCACCCGTTATTTCTCGCCGCGATGCGAACCATGACCCGAAGCACGCTCAACCGATACTGTCTCCTGCTGGCGCTGCTGGCGCTGCATGCGCCGGCAAGGGCCGCACTTGAGCGCGTCGATGATTTTGCCCTGCTCGATCAGCGGGGAGAATTTCATCAATTGAGCCGCTATCGTCATATGCGCGCGCTGGCGGTCATGGCCTATAGCGCGGAGTGTCCGTCCATGGCCGGCATGGCCTCGCAATTCACCAGCCTTGCCGGCAGTTTCGGCAGCCGGGGTGTCTCCTTTGTCTTTCTCGACATCGAAGGGCTCGGCCGCGAGCGATTGCGCGGCCTCGAACTTGATATGCCGATTCTCGACGATTCGGGGCAAATCGTTTCCGCGGCGCTGGAATTCGGGCAGGCCGGCGAAGTCGCATTGCTCAATCCGGAACGACTTTCGCTGTACTACCGGGGCGCGGCCGACTCCGGGTTCGAGCAAGCGATGGAAGTCCTGCTGACGGACGGAATTGCCGACAGTATCAGGGCGCCGCTGGAATCGGGTTGCCCGCTGGAGTTTCCGGTGCGCGAGGCCATGCTCGCCGAACCGCCGGATTACGTTTCCGAAGTGGCGCCGCGAATCATAGAGAATTGCGGCATGTGTCATCGCCGCGGCGGAGTCGGACCCTTCGCCCTCGACAGTTACCTGATGTTGCTGGGCTGGTCGCCGATGATCCGCGAAGTGCTGCTCAACAAACGCATGCCGCCGATGCAGGTGGACTCTCACATCGGCAGTTCCGGGGACGCGCGCCATATCGACGTCGAAGACCTGCAAGTGCTGGTCAACTGGATTGACGCCGGCGCACCTGGCGCACCGGGCACAACAACCGGGGAGGCGGACCCGCTGCAGGCGCTGGCCGAACCGCCCGCGCGCGAATGGCAACTCGGCGAGCCGGATTACATCGTCCAGGCGCCCAGGCAGGACATTCCGCCGACGGGAGTGCTTGACTATACCTATGAGGAAGCCGGGCTCGGCTTCAATGAGGAGAGACGGGTGCGTGCGCTGCAATACCTGCCGGGCGACGAGTCCGTTTTGCACCACCTGATGACTTTCATCACCGGCGATGGCGAGGACTTCTGGGGCGCCGAACGCCACCGGGAAAACAGCACGCGCAGATTTCTCGACGGCTATGCGCCGGGCCAGGATCTGCTGCGTGAATTTCCGGCCGGCGCCGGAGTGCGAATCGCTCCGGGCGAAAAATTGTCCATGCAATTCCATTATGTGACCAATGGCCAGTCCACCAGCGACGCCACCCGTATCGGCCTGTATTTCACCGATGAGCCACAGGGAAGAGAGATACTGACCGAGGCGGTTTCAACCCGATTCCTGCTGCCGCCGAACGTGTCCGAATTCCCCTTGCGGGCGAACCGGAAAATCGAGCGGGAAATAGTGCTGACCGGCGTTCGAGCACGGATGAATTACCGCGGCAAGAAAATGAAGTTCGCCTACCAGGCGCCGGGCGAGCCGCTGCGCGAGATATTCTCGGTGCCGGCTTACAATTACGGCTGGCAACCCAACTATCGTCTCGACGAACCGCTGGAGCTTCCCGCCGGCTCGACCTTGCATGTCATCGGCGCTTTTGACAACTCGATATCCAATCCCAACAATCCCAATCCGGACGCCGAACTCCGTTTCGGCGTCGAAAGCTGGGAAGAAATGTTTACCGGATACTTCACTTATTACCATGCACAGTAAGCTGACCGGGCCGGCGCCCGAAGTCGATCCGCAATTCGCCTGTTATCTGCGCGAACCACCGCGGGTGTCCTATGTTCAGCCGGACGATTCCTGGCTTGAGCGCCGGCTGATCGCCGCACTTGAACTGCTGTCCGGCCGCCGCCGGGTCGAGCGCATTTACTGGCAGTTGAAGTCAAGAAAGCTCGGCGTCGACAACTTTTTCGAAGAAGGCCTGCGGGCGGCCTCGATCGGAATCGACATGGACGCAAGCGTACTCACCGGCCTTTCGCCGGGATCGCCGCTGGTTTTTGTCGCCAATCATCCGTTCGGCGTGGTCGATGGCATGGTTTTATGCGACATCGCCGTCAAGTTGTGCGGCGATTTCCGCATCATGCTGCATAGCCTGCTTTGCCAGGACCGACAACTCGCGCCTTATTTTCTGCCCATTGATTTCACCGGCACGCCGTTGGCGCGCAAGACCAATATCCGTTCCCGGCAACTCGCGCTGGAGGCGCTCGACAAAAATATCCCGGTGCTGATCTTTCCCGCGGGCGCTGTGTCGACGGCAGGCAAGCTGGGTTTCGGCGAGGTTCGGGATGGACCCTGGACCAATTTCGCCGCGAAGATCGTCCGGGATGCACGGGCAACGGTCGTTCCGGTCTATTTCCACGGCCGCAACAGCCGCAAGTTCCATGTCGCTGCGCATATCGCCGAGCCATTGCGCACGGCGCTGCTGATTCACGAGGCGCGCAACAAGTTCGGCAAGACCTTGCGCGTGGAAATCGGCGGGCCGATCCCGTGGACCGCCATGCAGGCGCTCAACGGCAGGCAGGAGCTGACGGACTTTCTATACAAGCGGGTTCAGTCGCTTGGGAGTTCTACCCGACGCGGGTCCGGAAATGGCTCTTCCAGATTTCGGGCAGGCGGGTGACCTTGCCCGCGTTATCGGTCCAGACGTGCCGGGTAAAGCCGGTAACGAGCACTTCTGAATCGCCGCCGGCGGAAATTTCGTAGGCGAAAGTCAGGCGGCGGCTGAGGCTTTCGGCTATCCAGGTTCTCACGCAAACTTTCTGGCCGTAGCGCAAGCTCCCGGAAAAGCGCACATGGGCTTCGGTTACAGGTAACTGAAAACCGCTTTTTTCGACGTGGGCGTAATCGCTGCCCATGTCGCGCATGTACTGGCTGCGGCCTTCCTCGAAATATACGAGATAGGTGGAATGGTGCACGATGCCCATGTTGTCGGTCTCGGCATAACGCACATGGAACTCGCTCTCGACGAAAGTATGCGAGTCCCGCGGAAAATGCGTTGTTCTGGCGCTGCTGGACATGGGCGATTTCCCGACCTGCCGAATTTTGCCCGGATTATAGTCGGATTTCCCCGCAAGTTGCGTGGCTGCTAAACGCCCTGATATCTGGTACTGTCCAAAATTCTTTTTCGCAGGGCAGTAGGCTCCAGATCATGCTTAATTTTCCCGAGCCGCCAAGGGAATACGACTCGATATTCCTGGAAGAGACCGACAAGACCCTGCCCAAGAAGATCGATCAACGAACCCGCTACGCTTTTTTCAGCACCATTGCCGAAGGCGGCAAGTCGCTGATCAAATCCTGCAAGGACCAGCATCTGTCGCGCTTCGTCTGCTACAAGACCCTGCGGCCCGAATTCGCGCAGGACGAAGTCGAACAGCAGAGGCTGATTCGCGAGGCACGGGTTTCCGCCATGTTGCAGCATCCCAATACCGTGCCTACCTACGAGTTGGGGCGCGACTCCCGCGGCAATCCCTTTTTCACTATGAAACTCGTGCATGGCTATACCTTGCGCGAAGTTCTCGACTTCCGCTCGCGTTACGATCTGACGCAATTGACGGAAGTGGTGATGCAGATCGGCTACGCCCTGGAATACGCACACACCCACGGCGTAGCGCATCGCGACATCAAGCCGGAGAACATTCTGGTCGGACCTTATGGCGAAGTGCTTCTGCTCGACTGGGGGCTGGCCAAGGTCTGGGGCGCCCGGGGGGACGGCATGAGCGACGCCGCCGGCCGTCAGGCGATCTCGGTCGGCGATATCAACATCACCGGCAAGCACAAGGCCCAGGGCTCGGCCTGGTACATGTCCCCCGAGCAGATCAACCAGGATCCCGATATCGACTATCGCACCGACGTGTTCAGCCTGGGCGCCGTGCTGTATGAAGCGCTTTGCGGCAAGCCGCCCGCCAATGGCGAGAAGCTGCATCAGATCATCGAAAGCGTACTCAAGGATACGCCGCCGCCGCCTTCGGAAGTGACATCGGTTCATGTTCCCCGGCTGCTTGAACAGGTTTCCATGCGCTGCCTGGAAAAAGATCCCGGCAACCGATTCGAAACCATGGGCGCCATGGTGCGGGCTCTGCGTCAGGATTGGCAGTCCGATCTGGTTTGAGAGGAGGAATATTCATGCGTTCGTTACACGCACTTACGGCTGTCTTTGGTCTGGCGGCGCTGCTCGCCGGCTGCAGCCCGGAGCAAGAGTCGCCGCGGTCGCCGACACAGGCGGCGGACCTGGTATTTCGCGGCGCGAACATTGTCACCATGGATGAAATCGAGGCGGAAGCGGTCGCGGTCACGGGCGACCGCATTGTCGCCGTGGGCAGCCGAGAGGAAGTCAACGATTACATCGGTCCCGATACACAAGTGGTGGAACTGGGAGAACGGGCGCTACTGCCTGGCTTCATCGATGCCCACGGACATTTTTCCGCGGTGGCGCGTTATCTTGATCTGCTTGACCTGTCGTCGCCGCCGGTAGGGGAGATCACCGGCATAGACGACATTGTGGATGCGATCCGGGAATTCATCGAAAACGAAGCGGTGCCGGCCGGCGAGCTTGTGCAGGGATTCGGTTATGACGATTCGCTGCTGGCCGAGCAGCGGCATCCCGACCGTGACGATCTCGATCGCGCTTCGACCGATCATCCGATTGTGCTGCGGCATGTGTCGGGTCATCTGCTGGCGGCGAATTCAGCAGCTCTCGATGCGGCCGGCGTCAACGCGGGTACCGCCGATCCGCCCGGTGGAGTCATTCGCCGCCGCGCCGATGGCGCCGTGCCGAACGGTGTCATGGAAGAGACCGCCATGGGACTGTTTTCCTCGCGCCAACTGACTCCCGATCGCTACCGGGAATTGCGGCGCCAGGCAATGGACATTTATGCGTCCTATGGAATCACTACCGCACAGGACAGCAATCTTTCGCCCGGCTATGTGGAGACCTTGCGCGAGGAAGCCGAATTGGCGCCGTTTCCCATTGATATCGTCAGTTTCGTAACGGCGAACAATCTGACAGATCAGGAACTCGCGGCGGTTCGCCAAGACAGTGATTACGCGGGCGGCTTCCGCAACGGCGGCGTCAAGTTCATTCTCGACGGCTCGCCTCAGGGGCGCACGGCGTGGATGTCGCGGCCCTACACCGAAGGCCCGCCCGGCGCTGCCGAGGATTACGTTGCCTATCCCAGCTATGAACCCCAGGCCTGGCTGGACCGGATCGGGCTCATGCTCGACCGCGGTATGCCGGTGCTGGCCCACGCCAACGGCGACGCCGCCATCGAACTCATGATCGACGGCATCGACGAAGCGCTGGCGGGCGGGCCTGCGCCGAATCATCGCTCGGTCATCATTCACGCCCAACTGATTCGCGCCGACCAACTCGACCGCCTGCCGGCGTTGGGCATTATCCCTTCGTACTACGCCGTGCATCCCTTCTTCTGGGGTGACTGGCACCGGCGCAGTTTCGGCGAGCAACGGGCCGCCTTCATCTCACCCTCGCGGGCAACAATCGAACGGAATATTCCCTTTACCATCCACAACGATTCGCCGATCGTTCCGCCGGACATGATGCGGCTGATTTCCATTGCCGTGAATCGCGAAACCCGCGGCGGGTTCGTGCTGGGTCCGGAGCAGCGGCTGAGCGCGCAAGAAGCGCTGCATGCAGTCACTCTCGGAGCGGCCTACCAATATTTCGAGGAGAATGAAAAAGGCAGTATTACAACGGGAAAACGCGCCGACCTCGTCATTCTGGGCGCCAATCCACTTACGGCCGACCCCGCGGAACTGGCTGGCATTCCGGTGCTTGAAACATTTGCCCGCGGGCGTTCGATCTTCCGTCGAGAACCCGGCGAATAACTATCCATTGCCATCTGAGTCAGGAGAAATCATGCAACTCGCTTTCATAGGTCTGGGCGTTATGGGCTATCCCATGGCTGGTCATCTGCAGCAAAAGGCGGGTGCGGTCCGCGTTTACAATCGCACCGCCGAAAAAGCCCATAAATGGGTGGAGGAATTCGGCGGCGGCAGTGCGCCGACGCCCGCGGAAACTGCGCGGGACTGCGACCTGGTGATGCTTTGCGTGGGTAACGATGACGATGTGCGGCAGGTTGCCCTGGGCGAAACCGGGGCGCTGGCGGGGATGAAACCGGGTTCGATCCTGATCGACCATACGACGGCTTCGGTCACCCTGGCGCGGGAATTGGCGGCCGGAGCGAGTTCGCGCGGGGTCGATTTTCTCGATGCGCCGGTTTCGGGCGGCCAGGCCGGAGCGGAAAACGGCGCCCTGACGATCATGATCGGCGGCGAGCCGCAAACGTACGAGAGAGCCGAGCCGACTTTGGCGACCTATGCGGCTTTCAGCAAGTTGATCGGGCCGGTGGGCAGTGGCCAGTTGGCCAAGATGGTCAACCAGATTTGCATCGCCGGCGTCGTGCAGGGATTGGCGGAAGCGCTGAATTTCGCGCTTCGCGCCGGGCTAGACGCCGAGGCGGTGATCGAAACGATATCGAAAGGCGCGGCGGGTTCCTGGCAGATGAGCAATCGCTACCAGACGATGTTGCGTGACGAATACGAGTTCGGCTTCGCGGTCGACTGGATGCGCAAGGATCTGGGTATGGCGATGGAAGAGGCCGAGCGCATCGGCGCCGAGTTGCCGATCACGAAAGTCGTCGACGGCTTCTACGAGGAAGTCCAGCAAAAGGGCGGCAGCCGCTGGGACACTTCCAGCCTTTTGACTCGCTTTACTCGCCGCTAATTTTTTGTCGCCTTTATTTGTTGCTCCGATCCGTCTCCGTCGGGTTGGGGCTGTGCAGCGGACGCCGTGAATACGTCCCTGTAGGCTCGGGCTCGGCGTCCTGCCTCGCACGCCCGCTGCACAGCCCCAACCCGACGGAGACTAACAATGAGAAGTCGGTGAGGCTGGCTGCCTCCCCATCGTAGTTCCGTTTGAAGCCTTCTGGAAGAATTCCAAACAAGTATCAAGAAAAAGGGAATTACATACCTAAGCATCCAAAAAGTTGTTGACCTTGCCTCCTGCCCGTCTTCAGCATGTAGGGGCGAGGCATGCCTCGCCCGTCAGTTGCACGGTTTCGGGGCCGTTCGCGGGCGAGGCATGCCTCGCCCCTACGGTCTCACAACACATTCCGCAGGCCGTTCAACATCGTCGAGAAGGGCTGACTTCAGGGGCTTGGATACTTTGGATGTAATCCCCCAAAAAAAGGGCGACACATGCGTCGCCCCCATTGTGCGAGCCGTTGGAATCAGGACAGATCGAATCTGTCGAGGTCCATTACCTTGCTCCAGGCTGCGGCGAAGTCGGCGGCGAACTTGGCTTGGGAGTTTGCGCAGCCGTAGACTTCCGCGAGGGCGCGGAGTTGGGAGTTCGAGCCGAAGATGAGGTCGGCGCGAGTGGCGGTCCAGCGCTGTTTGCCCGTGGCGCGGTCGCGGCCCTCGAATACGTCTTCGTCGTCGGAGACTGCGCTCCAGGCTGTGCTCATGTCGAGCAGGTTGACGAAAAAGTCGTTGCTGAGGGTTCCCGGCCGGTTCGTGAAGACGCCGTGGCCGGAGCCGTCGGCGTTCGTGCCGAGTACGCGCATGCCGCCGACCAGCGCTGTCATTTCCGGCGCGGTCAAGGTCAGCAACTGTGCCTTGTCGACCAGCAGTTCCTCGCTCGATACCGAGTATCTGCCGCCCAGGTAGTTGCGGAAACCGTCAGCCGCCGGCTCGAGCACCGCGAACGATTCCGCGTCGGTATGCTCAGCGGAGGCGTCAGCGCGTCCGGGCGAGAAAGGAACTTCGACATGCTGCCCCGCAGCGCGCGCCGCCTGTTCGATCGCGGCGCCGCCGCCGAGCACGATCAGGTCCGCCAGCGAAACCTGTTTGCCGTTGGCCGCAGCGTTGTTGAACTCCTGCTGAATGACTTCCAGCGCGGCGAGTACCTGTGCCAGGTCTTCCGGCCGGTTGACTTCCCAGTCTTTCTGCGGCGCCAGGCGGACGCGAGCGCCGTTGGCGCCTCCGCGCATGTCCGAGCCGCGATACGTCGAGGCTGACGCCCAGGCCGCGGAAACGAGTTGTGAGACGCTCAAACCGGAAGTCAGGATCTTGTCCTTGAGCGCGGTGATGTCCTGATCGTCGATCAGGGCGTGGGCCACCGGAGGGACTGGATCCTGCCAGATGAAATCTTCAGCGGGCGCTTCCTTGCCAAGATAGCGGGCCTTCGGGCCCATGTCGCGGTGAGTCAATTTGAACCAGGCGCGGGCGAATGCGTCCGCCAGTTGCTCCGGGTTCTCGAAGAAACGCCGCGAAATCGGGCCGTAGATCGGATCCATGCGCATGGCCATGTCGGCCGTGGTCATGATCGGCGCATGCCGCTTGTCCGGGTCGTGGGCGTCGGGCACGGTGCCGTCGCCGGTGTCGCCGACAGGCTTCCACTGATTCGCGCCGGCGGGGCTTTTTGTCAATTCCCACTCGTAACCGAACAGGTTTTCGAAATAGTTGTTGTCCCATTGCACCGGATTCGTGGTCCAGGCGCCTTCGATGCCGCTCGTGATCGCGTCGCCCGCCTTGCCCGACCCGTGGCTGCTCTTCCAGCCGAGTCCCTGCTCGGCGATGGCGGCTGCTTCGGGTTCCGGTCCGACCAGGTCGGCGTCGCCGGCGCCATGGCATTTGCCGAAAGTATGGCCGCCGGCTACGAGCGCCACTGTTTCTTCATCGTTCATCGCCATGCGGCCGAAAGTTTCGCGAATGTCGCGCCCGGAGGCGAGCGGGTCCGGGTTGCCGTTCGGGCCTTCCGGATTCACGTAAATAAGGCCCATCTGGACCGCGCCGAGAGGGTTTTCCAGTTCCCGGTCGCCGCTGTAGCGGTTATCGCCCAGCCAGGTATTCTCCGCGCCCCAGTAGATGTCTTCCTCGGGTTCCCAGATGTCCGGCCGGCCTCCGGCGAAGCCAAGAGTCTGGAATCCCATGGATTCGAGCGCGCAATTGCCGGCTAGAATCATCAGGTCCGCCCAGGAAATCTTGTTGCCGTACTTCTGCTTGACGGGCCAAAGCAGCATCCGCGCCTTGTCGAGATTGCCGTTGTCCGGCCAACTGTTGACCGGCGCGAAGCGCTGGTTGCCGGTGCCGCCGCCGCCGCGGCCGTCGGAGATGCGATAGGTTCCCGCGCTGTGCCAGGCCATGCGGATGAATAGCGGCCCGTAATGGCCGTAGTCCGCCGGCCACCAAACCTGGGACGTCGTCAACACCTCGCAGATGTCCTCTTTCAGGGCGTCGAGATCGAGACTCTTGAATTCCTCGGCGTAATTGAAGGCCGCGCCCATCGGGTCGGACTTGTCCGAGTGCTGATGCAGGATCTTCAGATTGAGCTGGTTCGGCCACCAGTCCTGATTGGACGTGCCGAAGCCTGCCGCGAATTTTTGCGCGGCGCCCGTAAACGGGCATTTGACGGTGTCGTGCATGATTGCTCCTTGGATTTGGCGTCAGGTTTCAATATGGGAGTCGAGATTTCGATCTCAACGTTTCGCCGGGTAAATTAGCATATCTCTTCTTATTTGGATAATTGATATTACTGCACGAATTCATCGATAAAAACGATAATTCGCAAGGCCAATTCCCGGAGGCAAAGTATTTTCATCCGATTTCTTGGCAAATCAGATATTGTCGATTAGCTTGAGTGAGCACCACAAACTTCATTGTAGTCTTTTGTCTCGAGGATACCTCACATGGCGCCCAAAGCATCGCTCGACCCGAACAGCAAACACGTTTCGCTCTGCTACACGCCGGAAGTGCCGGAAATTGCATCCGGCGTCGATCTCACATTCAGCGTGCCGAAATCTCCGGATATTCAGTCGACATACAGATTTTCCAGAACGTTTGACCTTCTTGGGCTATCAGTCTCAAGGTCGTACGATGACGAAGAACACGTATTGCTCGGCAAGGGCTGCCGAGAGTTCGTTCGGGTACTCGCGAAGGAGGTTTTCGCCGAATTGAACAAGACTTGGGAATCCGTGCTCTCGGACACGTGCCGCGATTATATGCCTCCGGATCGGAATGGCGACAAATACCTGCGAACCACTCTGCGCGCCATGTCCAAAGCGGCCTGCGCCAACAAGGCCTATCGCTCGCCCGATTCGCGTCGGATTTATCATCACACGATCCCCGCGGACCAAACCGCGGGCGGAATTGCCGTGGACCTGTACTTCGATCTGCCTTCGGATGTCGGCTTCATCGATTCCGTATCGTCCCGTTGATAGCGGCCAAGGGGCCAGGGCGAACCTGCAAAGTCACGTCGATCTTTTCAGATTTTTTCGCTGAAAATTTGGCGAAGTTTCAAATCCTGTTCCAAGATTCTCGTGTAAGGGCCAAACGGGCGCAATGGCGCCGGTTTCTGGATATCGAGAGTCTGGAGGACTATGATGTTGAAAGTGCAAGATTCCCTGGCCGCGAGCAAGCGGCTGCGAAACGCGGGTGTGCCGATGGAACAAGCGGATGCAATTGCCGGAGAAGTGTCTGCCGCTGTCTCCGGTCTTGTCACCCGGGAGTACCTGGACGAGCGCATGGAATTGCTGGAAGAGCGCATGGACTCCCGGTTCGAAAAAGTGTACGCGCGGTTCGGGATAATGGATTCCCGGTTCGACAAAATGGGCGCCCAGTTCAGCGACCTCAATGCAGATGTGGCCAGACAGCAAAATCGCTGGCTGTTTGGCGTACTGGCGATGAACGCCGGCATGTACGCCATCTTCATGGCAACGCTCACGTTCTGGCTCGGATAGTGGCATGGACGCCATGCTTGACATCATTGAAAAAAGGGCTCCCGAGGGAGCCCTTTTCGGTTGGGGACGATCTCCGGATCAGAAGTCGTATACCACGCGTCCGTAGATCATGCGGCCGAGCGGGTCCTGCAACTGGCCGATGACGCCGGAGAACAGCGGGGAACGCTGCGCTTCGCGGTCGAACACGTTGCGGGAGCCAACCGTGAACGCCATTTCACCGTCCCAAAACTCCAAGCCCCGATAGGTGTAGGAGACATCCATGTCGGTCCAGGCGAAGATGCCGGCTTCGGTGATCCAGGGGCCAACATTGTAGGTGCTGTTGGCCACCGCGGGATTGCCGAACGAACTGCCGTAGACCGGCCCGCCGGCGAAGGTGCGATTGCCATCGCCGTCCTCGCTTTCGGTCTTGTAATCGACGGAATCGATATAGTGAACGGTGGCGTTCACCGTGTGATTACCCATCGTCCAGACCGCTCGCAGATTTGCCTTGATCTCGGGTATGGCCGGCGCCGCATCGGTCGCTACGTTGTACAAACCAACCGCATTGCGGACATTCTGGGTCGGGTTGTTCTGATACGAGTACTCGTCGTAAATTGTAGCCAGCAGGTTGAGCCGCAAATTTCCCCAATCGTTGAGGGAGAAATTGTAATTGCCCTGGATATCAAAGGCAGTTACGGAAACCTGGGAGGCGTTTGAACTACCCGTTCGCACCAGCAGGATCTGGTGAATGTCTTCCGGGTCGCGCACAATACGCGGGTCCGACAAGCCGCTCGCGAGCCACGAACGAAGCTGATCGAGGCTGGGCTGCTGAGCTGCGCCTTCGCCGGTGCCGCTGAAGCCGGACCAACTCTGGAAATTGAGGAAGTCAATATCCATGATCAACTGGCCGGGCGCTCCCACGATACGATTGCCGAAATCGGTCTTGTTCCAGGTGACGCTCAGGTCCCAATCGTCGAACACTACGTCAACGCCGAGCTGCTGGGATTCAGAACTTTCGTTCTTCAGATCCGGATTACCGCCCGAACAGCGGCTGGTGAAGGCGTCCCAAGGGCCGAAGCGATCGGTCACCGAACTCAGGCCGCATACTTCCGGACGAAACAGTTGCTCCAGGGACGGCGCGATAAACGCCTCGCTCTGGGTCGCCCGCAAGGTCAGCCAATCCGTCGGCGCATAAGTAATGCCGTATTTCGGGTCGGTGGAGGTCTGGCCGGTGCTGAATTCCTCGCGGCGCACCGCAAATTCCAGTACCAGATCGTCCAGGACAGGCACCGACAATTCGGCGAAAAATGCATCGACTTCCCGGTTGCCATGGGTGATGTCTTCGGGAGTCGAGGACCCGATGTAGGGGGCGCCTCTGATTTCCACGGCGGACGGCGTATTCTTGTAAGAATCGTCACGGTACTGGTAGCCGAGGGCGGCAGCCACCGGTCCACCCGGCAACTCGAAGCCAAACAACGGCACTTCGCCATTGAACACTATATCAAGCAAGCCCAGGGTGTCTTCCACCTGCTCGCGTTCCCGCGCCGCAATGGCATCAAGCACGTGGGCGTAGGTTCCCTGCGACGGATCCATGATATAGAAGGGTGTGTAGCAGTCGTCCCGGTCAATGACAACATCGCAATTCAGTCCCTGAACGATCGCGTCGAAGTCGTAGTTCTGATTCGACATGAAATCGAGCTCGCGATAGTTCCATGTGTAGGCCGCCATACCGCGCCAGCCTTCGATGAATGGCACATTGAAATCACCTTGAAAGGTGATTCGATGCAGCCGGTCCATATTGTCCGACAGATTGTCCTTGTCGGGGGAATGCGCCGAAATCTGCGTCATGGACTTGTTGAGAATGCGGATGCCGCGAATGCCCACGTCTTCGTACAAGGGCAACCAGGGAACCAGGCCGCCGTTGGGAGTCAGGATCGGGTCAGGTACGCCATCGCCGTTGACGTCCATGTTCGGGTCCCGATCCGGTATACCGTCGGCATTGTGGTCCACGGCATAAAGCGGCTGCCCCTGGGCATTCATGGCGCGAAAGGGATTGGCCGGTATCTCGCCGCGAACCGTCGGCAGTTCCCGCACGCGCTGGTTGCCGGGGTTCGAAGTCGAACCGTAGCTCACCTCGCCGTATCGTGTGGAAAAGCCCTGCACCGAGAGCGTGAGATCCTCGTTGACGTCCCAGGTCGCGTTGGCAAAGAACTTGTTGGCGCCGATCGGATTGCGATAGCTGTGATTATCGCCGTATTCGAGCATGCAACTGACGCCATCGGGGTGGGCGAAGCCGTAACGGCTGGCAACCTGGTGCGGCGTGATGAAGTCCCGTTCGGCGCCGCAATTCGGATCTTTCGCCCTGATCCTTTCTCCGGTGTATTCGCCGTTTTCGTCGCGCGTCGGCAGCCAGTAGTTGCCCGGCGCGGTGGATGACCACGTGAGACCGGAGTTGGCGAGCACCGGGCGCTCGTCGTAGCCGAGGCGGCCGGACTGGCGGAACTCGCCGGCAAGCACCAGATCCACGTCGCCGAATTGTTCACCCCAAAGCACCTGAACGGCATGCTCGTCGTAATCGCCGCGGGAATCCTGCTCGGCGAAAGTATCTATGCGCAGACCTTCATAGCTGCGATACGGGACAAAGTTGACCACGCCGGCCACCGCCTCGTTGCCGTACAGCGCCGCGGAACCGTCCGCCACGATGTCCAGGCGCTGAATGGCGATCGTCGGAATCAGCGCGTTGACGTTCTCGTTAACCAGCCGCTTGCCATCGAGCAGGGTCAGTGTGGAACGGGCGCCCAGCCCGCGTAAATCGATGTTGGTGGCGCGGGAATCCGCTCCCGAGCGCTGGAAGGTATTGGTGATGGCGGACGCGCCGCCGTTAACGAAAGAAAGGTTCTGCACCACCTCGCCGAGATTCATCGTGCCCTCGGCTTCGAGGTCCTCGGCGGTGAGTTGCGTTACCGACGAAGCCTGGGTGAAGCCCTCGGTGCGGCGGATATAGGAACCCGTGACGATAACCTCTTCTACAGTAGCCTCATCCTGCGCCATGCTCGTGCCCGCAAGGGGCAAAAGCGACAGGGATACGGCCGCGCAAAGCAGGCTTTTCCTTTGTGGAATCTTGAATTGCATCATGTCTCTCCGTCCAGATTGAATTGTGTATGCACGAGAGTGACAAGGGCAGCCGTCTGGTTCTGATGTTGCGGCCTGTACCCTTATGGCGATTTCTCCATTGGCTTTCCCGCCGGGTTGAATGGCAAAGCCAGTACGTACTGGCAGTTCATGGCTCTGTCATTCGAAAACCATCCATGTCCGGATCGGCCGAAACTCCTGGCCGATCCCATAATTTCCTCCGTCATTCGTTGTTTTGGAATCGCCGTGCCAAATCGCGCACGGCGAAATACTAAAAACAAGATTGCGGCAGTGTCAAATTTTTAAATCCGCAACTCGCCGGAATAAAGTTTGACACCGCCGTACTAATTTTTTTAGTATCCCGCGATGCGGGAAACCCGCTTGGCGAAATTTCGTTACGAATAGCCTGGTCCGGCTGGAACGGAACCAAAAAGTCGCAAAAAGACAGAGCCCCGATCCACAAGTACGTACTGGCTTTGTCACTAAAATAGACTGGGCGTTCGGCAGTTAATGCGCCGTGCAGGGATTACCGCAACAACAGGTCGAATCGGCATTCCGCGCCGGTTTCGCTCTTACAACAGTCGAATTTTCGATGGAGAGATACTATGCAGTTCAAAATTCCACACAAGCGAAGCCTGCTTTGCGCGGCCGTCTCGCTGTCGCTTTTGCCGATCGCCGGCACGAGCATGGCGCAGGATGAGGCCGCGGTAGAAGAGGTCATCGTAACGGGTTCGTATATCCGTCGTTCGGAAGGCTTCAATCAGGCGTCTTCGGTAGTTCAGCTTACCGCTGAAGATCTCGAAGCCGAAGGCACCTTAAACCTCGGTGAGGTGGTATCGCAGCTTACGTTTGTAAACGGCGACGCTTCCCAGATCACCAATACGATTCAGGGTCAGGATTCCCGTAACACCACGATTGACCTGCGCGGTCTCGGAGCCCGCTCAACGTTGACCTTGCTCGACGGCAAGCGCCTCGTGAACGAGAACATTCTTGCCATGATTCCCACCATCGCCATTCAGCGAATGGATATCGTGGCGGACGGAAACGCGGCCCTGTACGGTAACGAGGCGGTATCGGGTGTTGTTAACATCGTGCCCTACACGTCTTACGACGGTTTCAGGATCGAGTCGTTCGCTGAAGGCGATACTCGCGGCGATTACGACGAGCATTCGGTGCAGTTTCTCTGGGGCGGTGATATCGGCGGCGTTGACGCGGTGTTTGCCGGTCAGTTTCACCAGAACAGCCGGCTGGCCTGGAACGAACGGAGTTTGCTGGCCAACTCGGGCCTGGTAATTTCGTCGAATGCGCCGGGTAACTGGTTCGTGCCGCAACGAGGCGAGGACGGTCTCTATACCGGTGGCCGCGGCCGAGCGGCCGACCCCAGTTGTACTCCAGGCTCGCAACGAACCGACTATACCCCTGGCATGGCCGCAAACGCTTACGGCATGAGACTGGGCACAAGCTGCTTCTTCGATTTCGGCGACCAGCGCAGCGCGCGCGAGCCGCTTGAAAAAACGCAGTTGTTCGCCAACCTCTCTTACGATGTCAACGACGATCTGTCGGTTTCCTTCCAAGGCTACCACACTCGCATAGCCGAGCGGACTTACACCTCGACGTCAAATCCGGGCAACTCTCGAATCGGCGAATTGCCGACAGTGCGCGGCGAAATGCCGGGTAACCCGTTCCGGGCTTGTGCCGGCGGCAGATTCGATCGGTTCAACCCCTTCGTTTGCTCCGACCCGGCCGATAACCTTTTCGGCGTCGACTACGACGGTAACGGTATTCCGGACCGGCATGGACCGAACGTTGACATGAACAACGACGGCCTGCCTGACGCGATCGTGCATCCCAACGGCTGGATTCCCCTGTACGAAGACGTCGTCGCGCGAACCTTGCGTCCCATCAACAAGACGCATACGCGGTCCCATGGTCACGCGCCGGACGCCGCCAACCTGTCCGATAACATCGACCATGTCAGCCGCTATTCGTTCGACGCTGATTTCACGGTTCCCTTCCTGGAAGGCTGGCAAGGTACTGCGGCTTATACCCACGGCTATCGCGAACTCCAGTTCATGTCCAACCAGAACTATGACATCCAGCATATGATTCAGGGCCTGAATTGCGATGTCGTCTTCGAACGCAGCGCCTGTTACAGCCCGTTTCTGATCGTGAACTCCGAGGACAACAACTCGGTTGACGTGATGAATGCGATCGCCGGGCGCAGCATTGAAATCATCGAAGACAAGCTGACCACGGTAGACATCGTTATCAACGGTGAGATTCCATTGGGCGAGTTCGAGTTGCCTGGTGGGCCGATTGGCGCGGCCGTTGGTTACCAGTTCCGCGACGACAAGTACCTGAACATACCGTCGGAAGAGGAATTGGCCGGCGATACCTGGATCGGCAGTGAAAACAAGGAATCCGCCAGCAGCGGCTCGCGAAACATCGACGCTTTTTTCGCGGAGTTTGCCTTGCCGGTTCTCGACAATCTGGAATTGGAACTGGCGGTGCGCCACGAGCAGTTCAGCACCGGCCAGAGCGCTACGGTTCCGGAATTCGGCGTGACTTTCGCTCCGCTCGATTGGCTCTCCTTGCGCGCCACCACGGGCGAGGCGTTCATTGCGCCGACGCTGGAGCAACTGCTGAACCCGGTCACTTGCGGGCTGGGTACGGTGAGCGATCCGTTCAGCACTTTCGAGGCCTGGACCACGACCTGCGGAGGAGGCAATGCGAATCTGGATAACGAGACTTCCGATTCCAAGCAGTTCGGCTTCGATATCGCCTTCGACGATTTCGACTTCAGCGCGACGTGGGTGCAGATTGACTTCCAGAACCGGATTGTCGGCAAGAATGCCCAGGATCTGCTCAACGAGGAGTATGAGATTTTCAGGCAGGCAACCGGATATTCCGGTGACGACAAGCCGTCTCTCGATCAGTTGCAGGCCTGGGTGAACGACCCCCGCTCCAACCCGGAAATCATCCGTTCCCGAGGCGACGTTTCCACGATTCTGCAGATCTGCTGTCGCGGATCGATCAACGCGGAATTCGTGAAAGTAACCGCCATGGACTTCGACGCCAACTATACTTTCGGCTTCGAAAACATCGGTGATTTCCGCGTTGGATTGCAAGCCACTTACGTTCAGGAGTTCCTGGTGCAAAGCGACCCGGAAACCGCTCCGCGCGACGTGGCCGGCAAATACAACTGGGGTACCGGAGCAGCGCCTGAATTGCCGCACTGGAAGGCGAATCTGCGTGCAAGCTGGACCAACGGCAACCACGCGGTGGTTTCCACGGTTCACTACATCGACGATCTGCCTTACGACGGTCCCGCATATTCGCACATGGACTTCTTCAGCGGTTTCTACCGTCCGGGCAACATCTACGACACCGGCATCTATGCATGGACCGATATGGACCTCGCGTACACCTACCGCGGTCTGGAGTTCCTTGACGGCGAAATGGCCATGACCCTTGGCTCGCGCAACGTGTTCGACCGTGAACCGCAGCGCTCGCCTGAGTTCATGGGTGTAGTCGGTGGCTTGCAGGATGTCATGGGACGCATCCTCTACGCCCGAGTAGTTTACGATTTCTGATCCGGAAATCGTTCACAACCAAAAAGGGCTCCTTCGGGAGCCCTTTTTCTTTGTAGTCCCAGCGTTTAAACTTAGCCCCTCACCGCACTCGTCGAATCGATGAAACGAGACCAACGATGAAAATCAAAGCATTGATCAGTTTTGCCATGTTCCTTCTTGTCGGGTCGTTCGCCTTGGCCCAGAACGGGGATTATCAGGTCCCGCGCACGGAATGGGGCCAGCCCGATCTGCAAGGCGTGTGGAATTTCTCTTCCGATGTGCCCATGCAGCGGCCACAACAATATGGCGCGCGGCAATTCCTGAACGAGGAAGAACTGGAAGAGCGCCGGGCGCGGATCGAGGCGAATCGCGCAGCGGCTGACGCCGCGGCCGCGCAACTGGTGCTGGACCCGGAAGCACCGGAGGCGACCAGCAATCCCGGCGGCTATAACGATTTCTGGATCGAGATGGCGGGCCTCGGCGACGTGGTCCGCACCTCGCACATCGTTCATCCCGAAGACGGCAGGATTCCACCCGCGGCGGAAGGCGCGACGCGGCAATTCGGCGGACTTGGGCCCGATGTCCCCGGCGAACGTCCCGTACGCTATGTGGTCGGCGGCATCTCGAAGGACGGCCCGGAAGACCGCGGCCTGTCCGAGCGCTGCATCGTCGGCTTCAATTCCGGCCCGCCTTTCGCACCCAGCCTGTATAACAACAACCTGCAGATTGTCCAGAACCAGGATACCGCGGTAATCATGACCGAAATGATCCACGACGCACGTATCGTGCCGCTGGTGGAGCAGCCGCCGCTGCATGACGACATCCGTTTGTGGTCCGGCGATTCACGCGGCTGGTGGGACGGCGACACCCTGGTGGTGGAAACAAAGAACTTCACCGGCTATCGCCAGACTTTTTCCAGCACCGGCACGGACTATGACATGGTGCTGACGGAGCGTTTCACGCGCACCGCCTACGATACCGTTGAGTACGAGTTCACCATCGACGATCCGTCCACCTTCACGGACAGGATCACGGCAGTAATCCCGATGATCAAGGTCGCCGGGCAGATATACGAATATGCCTGCCACGAAGGTAACTACGGCATGATGAACACCTTGCGCGGCGCCCGTGTGGACGAGCAGCGAATGGCTCAGGGCGACAATCTGCCCGAACGTGATTAACTCCATTCACTATCGAAGGAACCAAATGCTGATGAAAAACACTGTAACCATGTTCCGTGCGGCGCTTGCCGCGATGCTGGGCTGTGCGCTGCTGCTGGCGGCGCCGGCCTGGGCGCAGAACGACGATATTCCACGTACGCCGTCAGGCAAGCCCGATTTCAGCGGAATCTGGCAGGCGATCACTTCGGCGCATTACGATATCGAACCCCATGCGGCGAGAATGGGTCCGCATCCCGGCCTGTTCGGCGCCCATTCGGCGATTCCGGCAAGTCTCGGCGTCATCGAGGGAGGGCGTATTCCATACAATGAACAGGCATTGCGAGTGCGCGACGCCAATCGCGCCAACGCGCTGGAAAGCGATCCGCTGACCAAGTGCTATATGCCCGGCGTGCCACGCGCCAACTATATGCCCTTCCCGTTCCAGATCGTGCAATCGACCGACGTGATCCTGATCGCCTACGAGTATGCCGAAGCCAATCGCATCCTCTACGTCGACCAGCCCGAGGTGACTTCCCAGGTGGACGCCTGGATGGGACATTCCAATGCACATTGGGAAGGCGACACCCTGGTCGTGCGGGTGACGGGCCAGATGCCGGACACCTGGTTCGACCGGGCGGGCAATCACCATAGCTGGGAAATGGTCGTCGAAGAGCGCTGGACATACAGCGGCCCCAACCATGTCGACTACGAGGCGACCATAACCGATCCCCAGACTTTTACCGAGTCCTGGACGGTCAGTTTGCCGCTGTATCGGCGCATGGAGCCCAACATGCAATTGCTCGAATTCAAATGCGCGGAATTCTCCGAGGAATTCCTGTACGGCGAATGGCGCAGGGAGGGAACTCCCATCGGGAATCCCCCGCAATAATGCGCCAGTGGAAGACCAAAAGCCCACTCGCCTTGAGTGGGCTTTTTTGTGGAAATACATTCGGCGAGCCAACTGACCAGCGAGATTGATGCCATGTTTCGAAAACTGACTGAATTGAGCGCATTCGCGCTTACTGCGACCTTGCTCTGCTGGGCTCCCGTGGTTGCAGGCCAGGACGAGTTCCAATTCTGGACCGATGGCAACTACGATCCCGGGATTCCATCCATCGAACAGGTGCTCGGATACGCTCCCGGCGAGCGGATCACCTGGCATCGCGATGCGATTCGATATTTCGAAGCACTTGCCGATGCCGCACCTGAACGTGTGCAAGTCGTCGAGTACGCACAAAGCTGGCAGGGCCGGGAGCTGATCTATGTCGTGCTTTCCTCGGCGGAAAACAAGGCCCGGATCGAGGAGATCAAGGCCGGCATGCAAAGCCTGACCGATCCCCGGCGGACCTCGGCGGACGAAGCCGCCGCCATCATCGAAAATCAGCCGCCGGTAACCTGGTTGTCCTACGGTGTGCATGGCAATGAAATTTCCTCCACCGACGCCGCCATGTTGACCGCGTATCATCTGCTTGCCTCGCGCGGCGACGATCGCGTTCCTGAAATCATGAACGACACCGTGGTCGTCATCGATCCGATGCAAAACCCGGACGGCCGCGACCGCTTCATACACCATTTCACCAACAGTGTAGGACTGCAGCCCGATTCCGATCGGCTTTCCGCGGAGCACGACGAGCCCTGGCCCGGCGGCCGCACCAATCATTACCTGTTCGACATGAACCGCGACTGGTTCATCATGACCCAGCCGGAAACCCGGGGCCGCATCGCTGCATTGCAGGAATGGTATCCCGTGGTCTATGTCGACGCGCACGAAATGGGTGGGGACAGCACCTATTTCTTCGCCCCCGAGGCGATTCCCTACAATCCGCACCTGGCTGCAGACCAGACCGAAAGCCTGCAGTTATTTGGCCGCAACCATGCCAGATGGTTCGACGAGTTCGGCCTCGATTACTTCACCCGCGAGGTCTATGACGCATTCTATCCGGGCTACGGCGCGAGCTGGCCGTCATATTTCGGCGGCATCGCCATGACCTACGAGCAGGCTTCCTCCCGGGGACTGGTGTTTCGTCAGTACGACGGCAACGATCTGACCTACGCCTATACCGTGCGCAACCATTTCCTGACATCGCTTTCCACGGCGGAAACCGTTGCCGTCAACCGGGAAAAATTTCTGGATGACTTTTACGACTATCAGGTTACGGCCATCGAGGAAGGCGAGCAGGAGGAAAACCGCGCTTATCTGTTTCCGGTGCAGGCCGACCAGGCCGCGGTAACGCGTATCGCCGGACTGCTGACCCGGCAGGGCGTCGAGGTCTTTCGCGCAACCGAGGCTTTTGACGCCTGCGGCGCCGATTACGCCGCGGGCAGCCATCTGATCCGGGCGGACCAGCCCGCCAAACGCTTCGTGCGCACCTTGCTCGAACCCCAGGTTTCCATGGAAGAAGATTTTCTCGCCGAACAGGAAGAGCGGCGGGCCAATAATCTGCCCGATCAGATTTACGATGTCACCGCCTGGTCGTTGCCGCACATGTTCAATGTCGACATGAATGTCTGCAACCGGGTTCCGGCGGGCGAGTTCGAAGCCGCCGGACCCGATCTGTTCATTCCGGCCGAGGTACAAGGCGGCGCAGCTTCGGTCGCCTACCTGGTTCCCTGGGGTTCGGCGCCGGCGGCGCGGCTGCTCGCGAAAGGACTGCTAGTCGGCCTCGATATCAAGAGCAACGATCTCGCCTTCACCAATCTCGACAGGGAGTATCCGGCGGGAACGCTCATCATCGACGTCGCCGACAATCCCGGCGATCTTTTCGGGACTGTGTCGGGTCTCGCTCGCGAAACCGGCGCCGAAGTGGTTGCCGTGAACGATAGTTGGGTTACCGACGGCCCGAGTTTCGGCAGCGCCAACGTTGTGCGCTTCAATGCGCCGAAAGTGGCGATCGCCTGGGACGAGCCGACCGCGGCATACAGCGCCGGCAATACGCGTTTCGTCATCGAACGCCAGTTCGATTATCCGGTTACTCCGATCCGTACGGACCGGCTCGCCTCCGCCGATCTCGACCGTTACCAGGTGTTGCTGCTGCCATTGACCGCCGGTGGCGGCTATCAAAGCGTCCTGGGAGAGGCGGGAGTCGAAAATCTGCAAAGATGGGTCAGCGACGGCGGTGTCTTGATCGCCCTGGGCAATGCCACACGCTTCCTGGCAGACCCTGAAGTCGACCTGCTCGCGATAAGACGCGAACGGGAGGTCGTGGAAGTCGAGGCCGGCGAGGAGGAGGATGATGGCGCCACCGTGGCCGGGACGTATCTGACGGAAGAGGAACAATTCCGGCAGAGAATCGCCGCGCTCGAAGACGATCCCTATGCGGTCGCGGGCGTGATGGCAAGAGCCGACGTGCATCCGGAACATTGGCTCGGCGCGGGCGTTGCTCCGGTTCTCAATGTGCTGGTGCGAGGCTCGGATATCTACACACCCATCCGCATCGACAACGGCGTCAATGTCGCGAGATTCCAGGGACCGGAAGACTTGCTGGCCAGCGGCTATTTGTGGGAGGAGAACCGGCGCCAACTGGCGTACAAACCCTTCTTGCTGTCCCAGCCCCGCGGCGCCGGACAGGTAATCGCATTTACCCAGGACCCGACCGTGCGCGCTTATCTGGACGGTCTCAACGTGATCCTCATGAATGCGATTTTTCGTGGCTCGGCCCACGCGCGTCCGGTACGATAATGCCCAGGGGGAAGGATATGAAACTATCAAACCGATTATTTTCGGCGTTTGCCGGATCAATTCTGATTTCCGGAATAGCGGCGGCGCAGCCGCCGGCAGCCGATTCCGACGACGATCAGGCGGTCGAGGAAACCACGGTTCAGTCCTCGATTCTGGAGGACGCCATCGGCGAGCCGGTAATCGACGAGATTGTCATTACCGGTTCGCGCATCCGGCGTGACGCCTACTCGGATTCGCTGCCGCTGACGGTAATCACCAACGAGCAGGCGTTGCTCAGCGGGCTCGACAACGTATCCGAAATATTGCAGGGAAGCGCTCTTGCTTCCGGTGTGCAGATCGACAATACCTTTACTGGATTCGTCGTGTCCGGCGGTCCCGGCGCGAGCACGTTCGGTCTGCGCAATCTCGATGCGGGCCGCACTCTGGTGCTGCTGAACGGCCGCCGCTTTACCGCCGCGGGCACTCGCGGCCAGGTCTCCAGCGTCGATCTCAGTTCGATTCCCTTCATCGCGGTACAGCGCATAGAAGTGCTGAAAGACGGCGCCTCTTCGGTGTATGGCGCCGACGCGGTTGCAGGAGTGGTCAATATCATCACGCGCCGGCGCTTTGACGATTTCATCGTCGAAGTCGACTGGCAGGACGACCTAGACTACGGCGCGGTAAGCATGCTGTGGGGGCAGACATTCGACCGCGGCTATATCGATTTCGCCTTTGAAACTTCCAAGCTGGGGGCGGTCAAGCGTAATGAACGCGAGTACAGCACCTGTAACGAACGGCAATTGACCAATGGCGACCTGCATCCATCGTCGTTCGCGCCGACCCAGGGCCGCTGTTTCGGTTCGATAAATGCCTATGCCGATGTATACAACATCGCCCGCACCCCGATATCTCTCGTGCCCGACAGTTCAGGCAATCTGTTCGGACTCGGCATTCCCTGGCGCCAGGCAACTTACGACTCCAACAACAACCGCATAGTCGAAACCGGATTTCGTGACGACCAAAACTGGGCGATCGAAGACCTGATTCCCAAGCGCGAACTGATCCAGGTTTACAGCGACGGTCTGCTCGATCTCAATCTGGGCGAAACGCTCGGCGCGGCAAGCGCCACATACGAGTTCTATTTCAGTCGCAGGGAAGATGTTCTCGGCGGAGGCCACAGACAGTTTTTCCCATTCGTGCATCCCAACAATCCGACCAATCCGTTCGGACCGGTCGGCGGCGTAGCGCGTCCGATCGTCATGAGCTACGACATGCTCGACCCGGACACACACGTGGAGAACGACGTAACCGCATTGAACTTCGGGCTCGATGGCGACCGCGGAAATTTCTCCTGGGATGCGAACGTCGGCTATTCCTGGAGCCGGGGCGGCTGGAGCTACGATACCCTGCTCAAGGACAAAGTCGCCCGCTCCCTGTCGAGCGGCATCGGGCCGGACGGCAGCCTGCAATGCGTTTTCGATCCAGCGCAGATGTATTACGCGGCCGGGTCCGGTTTTGAAGACAATGTACTGAACAGAATCCTCTCGGAGGGCGTCGATCCATCCTGCGTACCTCTGGATCTCTTCAATGCCAAGGCCATCAGGGGCGGCGTAAATTCCCAGGCGGCGGATTACATAAGCGAAGTTCAGCATCTCGAGACGGATTACGATCTGCTTACCGCCACTTTCAACCTTGAAGGCCGATTGTTCGACCTGCCTGCCGGTGAGGCGCGCGGCGTTCTCGGTCTGGAGTGGCGCAGCCGGGAAATCGACGATCGGCCCCCGGAAGCTTCCGTTAACGACAACCAGTGGGGTTTCACCGGGGCCGGGCGCACCCAGGGCGATGACCGCGTCACTGAAGCCTATGGAGAAGTGGAATTCCCGCTGCTCGGAGGTCGTCCCTGGGTTGAAGAACTGACGCTGAATACTTCCTATCGCTGGACCGACTACAGTTCCTACGGCGATGACACGACCTGGCGCGCTTTGCTCAATTACGCGCCGAATACCACCTTCAGGCTGCGCGCTTCGTTGGGCACCTCGTTCCGGGCGCCGGCGCTGTATGAATTGTTTCTGGCCAATCAGACCGGATTCGTCAGCTCCACCGCAGATCCGTGCAACAACTTCCGTGACCCGACGAGCGATATCGATTCCGGCAGCGAGCGATACCAGAACTGCGCCCGGCTCGAGGAGCAGGGCATTATCCCGCCAGGATATTCCGCCACTTCATCCATTAACGTCATCACCGGCGGCAATCTGGAACTGAAAGCAGAGACTTCCAAATCGAAGACCGTAGGCCTGGTGGTGACTCCCGACCTGGCCGACTATATTCCGGTTCTGGGTGTCGATATGAGTCTGGCCTTTGACTATTACGATATCGATCTGAACAACTCGATCTCGCGGCTTGGTGCGGGCACTGTGCTTTCGCGTTGCTACAGCACCGCGAACTTCACCGCGCCTGAATGCGCCCTGGTGGGAGCCAGGACACAAAGTGGAGACCTCAGCTTCGTCAATTCCTCGTTTGTGAATGTGGCGATCGAAGGATCCCGGGGTTTCGACATCTCCGTCCGCAGCGACCGGGAGTTCAGCTTCGGCGACGTCAGCTTCGATGTGCTGGCGACGCGAGTGCTCGGTTTCGAATACGGCCTGACCGGTGAAAGCATTCCCTTCCAGTACATCGGCCATCACGCTTATCCCAAATGGCGCGGGGAAGCCGACCTGCGCTTCGACTGGCGCGACTACACCTTCACCTGGGCGATGGATTACATCGGGTCCACCGATGAGGATCCAATCTACGAATTGGCCAGCGACAGGTCCGTGACCAATCTGCACAAGGCCGACGGCATCATGTACCACACCTTGTCTGCCCGCTATTCCGATCCCAACGGTCGCTATGTCCTCGTGGCCGGCATACTCAACTTGCTGGACGATTCGCCGCCGAGTCCGGGCTGGAACGCCTGGTCGCCATCGGCAACCGCGCCGTTCAACTACAATATCCCCATCGGCGCCGGCTACGATTACATGGGGCGGCGCCTTTTCGCGTCAGTCAGCTATAGCTTCACGGGTCCTTGAGCGTGAAGTGACCGGAGGAACCAGGAAATGAGTTGCAGAAACAGAATCTTCGACTTTTCCGCCCTGGCCGGGTTCGCTGTTGCCTTGTTGTTTCCGGCAAGCGCACTCGCCCAGGATATGCCGCCATTGGAAGCGTTTGCCATGCGGCCCATCATTCTCGATGTGGATCTGTCGCCTTCGGGCGAACACCTCGCCGTCGTGCGCCTGCCCGGGCGGGGTGAGAATTACGTGATTCAGGTGTTCCAAACCGCCGACATGTCGGTGGCTCCCTATACCCTTGGCTCGGACACCATGGACATCATCGGTATCAACTGGGCCAACGACGAACGTCTGCTCGTGCGCACCCGGCAGCCGGTAGAAGTTCCGGGCCGTCGCGTCGGCTACGCCGCGGCCGGCGTCGGACTGCCCGGCCGGGTCAAGACTTACGCGTACAAGTTGTTGTCGGTCGGACTCGAAGGCGGCCGTTGGGTGGAATTGCCGAGCAAGTCGAATATCGCGCGTTTTGTCTCGGAAACCGTGGTTCAGAGACTGGCGAGTCCGATCGTGGTACACCGCCTGCCCGACGAGGACGACTGGGTGCTGATCGAATGGTTTGGTTCGGACGATGTCGGCACCGAGGTTTTCCGGGTCAATATCGAAGACGGGCGCAGCGAATCTCTGCTGCAATTGTCTTCGAGCTACGGCGATTATCGTTTCGACTTTGACGGAGACTTGCGCATTCGTTCGGTCGTTGCCCGCAACGAAAACCGGATTTACATGGAATACCGGCTCAAGGACGAAACCGATTGGAACGATTGGCTGAGTTTCGATGTGGACGAACGCCGTCCGCTGTCGGTGCTGGGTTTCGTGCCGGGAGAACCGAACCAGGTCTACGTACTCACGGCCCAGGACAGGGATACCGAAGGCATATTTCTTTACGACATGACCACGCCGGACGCCGAGCCTGAACTGCTGTTCGCCATCGACCGCTATGACGCTGGTAGTGTCGTAACCGCCTGCATCTCCCAGGCGTGTATCGACGGCGACGAGGATCCGCGCCTGGTGGGGTTCAGTTTTGTCGGCGACGCGCCGCAGATTTATTACATCGACGAGGAAGCGGAATTGCTGCAGCGGTCCATTGACGCCGCGCTTCCCGAAGGCAACTTCAATTCGATCCTTGATCGCGCGGGCGATGACAAATTTATCGTCATCCGTTCGACCGGTCCCCGTGAGCCCGGCCGCTACTATCTGCTGACCGACAAGCAGCAGATGCAACTGATCGGCCGCACCACCGCGGTCGAGCCGGAACAGATCGGCGAAAGCCGCGTAGTCTGGTACGAAGCACGGGATGGGATGCTGCTGAATGCGGTGTTGACCTTGCCCCCTGACGGAGAACCGCCTTATCCCACGGTGGCGAATCCCCACGGCGGGCCTCAGTCTCGGGATTCACTGCATTGGAGTGGCTCATATTGGGATGAATGGCCGCATTTGCTCGCCTCCCGCGGCTATGCCGTGCTGCAGCCCAATTTCCGCGGCTCCATCGGCTTCGGCTACGAGTATTTCGCCGCCGGCGACCGGCAATGGGGCTACAAGATGCAGGACGATGTCGATGACGGCATGCAATTCCTGGTCGAACAGGGCATAGCCGACCCCGAACGGATGGCAATCTTCGGCTGGAGTTATGGCGGTTACTCCGCCATGGTCGGCGCCATGCGCGAGCCGAACATTTACAAGTGTTCGATCGCCGGGGCCGGCGTAAGCAGCATGGAACTGATCGAAAAGGAAGAATGGAACTATCGCTTCCGGGAAATGTTCCAGCGCACCCGTGGCGGCCTTTCACCGATCATGAACATGGACAATGTCAACATCCCGGTATTGCTCGTCCATGGCGACCGCGACCTGATCGTGCCGATCCGGCATAGTGACCTGTTCGCGCTCGAACTCGAACAGCGCGACAAGCCATTCCGCTACGAGAAGCTGATCGACGCCGCCCACACCGTGGACACTCTCGGCTTCGATCACAACATGCAGTTCTACACCGCGATGTTCGATTTCCTGGAAAACGACTGCAACTTCTAGCCTGGATTCGGAAATCGCTGGTAGGGGCGAGGCATGCCTCGCCCGCGGACATTCGAACGGATCACAACGCCGCAAATGCGGGCGACGCATGCGTCGCCCCTACGCGGTTTCGCTGCTGGTCCGTTTAATTTTGCGAGTCGCCATCAACACCGCGAACGCGCAGCAGAAGGGCGCCAGCCGTTCGAGAATCTCGCCCGGCGTATCGGGCATGAGATAGAAGAGTACCGACAGCGAAAAGCCGGTCAGGATCGATAGCAGGATCGCCGCCGGCGCCGCCTCAAATCCTGCCAGTCGCAGGAAAACCAGGGGACCGAACGCCGAGCCCAGGGCTATCCAGGCAAACAGTACCCGGTTGAAAATGCTTTCGGGCAAGTACAGCGCCACCGCGACCGCGGCCGCAACGAGCAGCACGATCATCAACCGCGACACCCGCACCAGCGAGGCCTGGCCCCGATGTCCCAGTCCAAGATCGTGGGCGATCACGCCCGCGGCCACGAGCAACTGGCTGTCGGCGGTGGACATGATTGCCGAGAGCACCGCCGCGAGCAGCACCGCGCCGATGATCGGCGGCAGCAATTCTTCGTTCATGTTGAAGAATACGGTCTCGGGGTCGCCGAGTTCGGGAACGAGGATGCGGCCGGCCAGGCCCAGCAGGACCATGCCGAGATAGACTACCAGGTACCAGAATGCGACGATCCAGCGCGCCTGCAGCAGCGCCCGATTGTCCCGCAACGCCATGAAACGCACGAGCAGATGAGGCTGCCCGTAAGTGCCGACACCGATGCCGAGACCGCCGACGACTACGCCCGCGCCAAACCAGAATCCGCCGCCGGCGACAAAGCTCACTTGCTCCGGACTGCTGACCTCGTGCAGGCCTTCGGTCAGGCCGGCCATTCCCCCAACCGAGACCATCGCCGCCGCGGGCAGCAGTACGGCGGTGATCGCCATCAGGATTCCCTGCAAAGTGTCTGTGACGCTTACCGCCCAGAAGCCGCCGAGAAAGGTGTAGATCATGATGACCAGGGCGCCGATGGTGATACTCGCGGGCAATGACATGTCGAATGTGGAGGAAAACATGCTGCCGGCGCCCTGAAATTGAGCGGCAACGTAAAACACGAAGGAAAATATGATGACCCCGGATGAGAGGTAGACGATGGCGCGCCGCGCGTTCCCTTCAGCGCCATGCGCCAGGAAGTCCGTCAAGGTCAAATGGTCGTGGGTGCGGCTGTATTGCATCAGCCGCGGCGCGATCCACCACCAGGCTACGAACATCCCGCTGATGGAACCTGCGGCGACCCAGATCGCCGAGACTCCCGCGGCGTACGCAATACCGCTCAGGCCGAGCAGAGTCCAGGCGGAAGAAGCGCTCGATGCGTAGCTGACCGCTGCCACTACCGGACCGAGTTGGCGGCCGGCGAGAAAGAAATCCTTGCCATCCGTGGTTCGGCGCGAGGCCCAGAAACCGATGCCAAGCAGCACGACTTGATAAATCACGAGGACGGCAATTACGATGTCGGCTCTTTCCATGACTGGTTTGCTGCTGTTGCTGTGGTTGCGAACTGTAACACACGGCACTCCAACTCAGGGGACTGTCATGCCGCGCGCAGTCGCAGCATCCGTTTGCAGGGTGTTATACTTTTTTGTCGTTGTGGATCCACAACCCAAGGATTTGCCTGGGTGAGAATCATTCCAAGAAGAATCTCGTATACGCTGGCGGCTGGGACTTTGATCGCCGGTTGTACGTTTCCGGGTTCACGGCTTCCGCCTGCCCCGGAACTTTCGGTCGAATTGCCGGACCAGTTCGCCGCGAGTGAAATCGCCGAATCCGGGGAACCTCTTAATGAACCCCTTTATGAACCCGTGGCCTGGTGGGAATCCTTTGCCGACCCGTTATTAAACCAGGTCGTGGAAGCCGTGCTCGAATCCAATTTCGACATCGCCCAGGCGATTGCGCGAGTCGATCAGTCCCGGGCGAGGGCGCGTATTGCCGATGCCGTCGTCTACCCCCTGGTCAATCCTGTCGCGGGTATTGTGGATTTCGACATCCCCACCAACGCGGGAATCGGCGCGCAACTCGACGAACTCGGGCTCGGTTCCGAACTGACAGATATTTTCGGGCTGTCGCTGCCCGACCGCGTGGGATTGACGACATACACCTTCGGCGCCGAATTCGCATACGAGGTCGATTTCTGGGGCCGCAATCGCAATACCCGGCTCGCGGCCGGCGCACAGCGACTCGCCTCGGAATCGGATTATGTCGCAGCGAGAATTTCGGTGCTCGCCGAGACCGTCCGCACATATCTGGAACTGGTGGATCTGCGGCGGCAACGCGAGCTGGCGCTTGAGAACATCGAAATCCTGGGTGAACGCGAATCATTGGCGCAATCGCGTTATGAAAGCGGGTTGGTCGACGCCCTGGGCCTTTACGCCATGCGCCGCGCCCTGCGCGACGCTCGCGCCGGACTGCCGCAACTTGAAGCGGGGCTGGCCGAAGCAGAAGCGCGATTGTGGATTTTGCTCGGAGGATACCGCAACGACATTGACGCCTTGTTGCCCGATGACTTGTCCATCGCCGGAGCCGGCGAGCCGGTGCCGGCGGGAATACCGGCGGAATTGCTGATTCAGCGGCCCGATGTCGCAAGCGCCAGGCAGCGCATGGAAGCGGCGCGTTTCGCCCTCGGCGCCAGGCGCGCCGAATTGCTGCCGGCGCTATCCCTGTCGGGCTCCATCGGCTTGCAGGCGACGGATGCCGGCGACTGGTTCGATCCCGATCAATGGTTCCGCAATCTTGGCGTCAATCTGCTTGGACCGGCAATCCAGGGCTCACGCCTGCGCGACAATGTCGAACTGGCTGAAGCGCAATTGAGTGAAGCCGCGGCCGCTTACGGTGGTTCGGTCGTCACCGCCGTCAATGAAGTCGAGGCTGCCCTGGCCGGATTCGAGGCCGGCCGCCGCCGTCACGACGTCCTGGTTTCCTTCCTCGATGAAGCCCGGGCGGAATCCGAATTGCAGGGGCAGAGATATTCGGCCGGCGTCGGAAGTTACCAGGAAGTATTGACCGCCGCGCAAGTTCTGGTCGGCGCGGAAGCGGCGCTGTCCGCGGCGGAGCGCGACCTCGGTTTTGCCAGGTTGGCGCTGCATCGGGCTCTCGGCGGCGCCTGGACTGCCGATGATGTTGAATATCTGCGGCAAAGCCGGGCAGACTTCGCGCCTTTTCGGGCAATCGCAATCCAAACCAACGAGTGAACGCCATGGGCAGAATAACCGGATTTGTCGCCGCTATCGTCATCGTCGCCGCATCGGTGGGCCTGGCGATGTTTCTGATCTCGCTGGCGCCCGAGCCGGAAAGCCGCGAATTGCCGCCCCAGATTCCATTTGCCCTTACCGGCACGATCACTTCCTCTCCGGGCGCCATTCCCGTGTTCGGTTCGGGAACCGTGCGGCCCGCGCGGGAAGTCAATATCGCACCACAAGTGGGCGGCAAGGTCAGCAGCGTACATTCCGCATTCGTGAGCGGCGGCCGGGTGGAAGCAGGGCAGACACTGTTCGAAATCGAAGACGAGGATTACCGGTATCGGGTCGAAGTCGCCATGGCTGATGTGGCGGCCAGGCAGGTTGCATTGCTCGAAGCGGAAGAGCAGGCTGAAATTGCCGCGGACGAATATGAGAACTTTGCCCGGCGGCAAGCTGACGATACGCTCGCGGAACCGAGTCCGCTGACCTTGCGCCAGCCTCAACTGCAGGCTGCCGAGGCCGCTCTCGCACGCGATGAGGCTCGGCTTGCCGAGGCCCGGCTGGCGCTGTCTCGAACTGAAATAACCGCCCCCTTTGATGGCTACGTACGCGCCGAGTCGGTCGATGCCGGCCAGATCGTGGCGCCAGGGCAAGTGGTGGGAAGCCTGTTCGCGGCGGATGCGGCGGAAATTCTGGTATCCCTGCCCGATTCCGATGCCGCCCTTATTCCCGGACTTTGGGGACTGCGCGCGGGTGACGACTCGCAGCAGGTTGCGGCGCGTGTTATCGCCGAATACGGCGAACAGGGTTTCACCTGGAACGGTAATGTGGACCGGGCCGAAGTTTCGGTCGATTCGCAAACCAGAACCGTAGACGTGGTCATTCGCGTGCCTGAGCCTTTTACCGCCGGCTCGCCGGTCAACGGCTCGGCGGCCGGGGGCAATCCACCCTTGCTCGTCGGCGAGTACGTCGATGTCGAGATCGAGGGCGTCGTGATGGCGAACATTTACCGGATTCCGCGCGCGGCGTTGCAAGCCGGCAACGAAGTCTGGGTAGTTGATAGCGGCGGAACCGTGGGCATTGTTCCGGTGCGGATTTTCCAGCGCGCCGACGATGAAGCGTATGTCACCGGTTCCCTGCAGGCCGGCCAGCATGTGATTACCGGCGGCGTGCAATTCGCTATCGATGGAATGCGCGTGCTCACCGAGGCCGAGCCGCTGTAATGAACGCCAACGATCCTTATCAGGGAGAGCCGCCAGGCCCTATCGCTTACATGGCGAGCAATAGCGTTGCCGCCAATCTGCTGATGCTGATCATCCTTGCCGCCGGACTCGTCGCCCTGACCGGACTTGAACGAGCATCCTGGCCGATCGTGGATTTCTACACCATTGAAGTCTCCATGGCCTATCCGGGAGCCAACCCGGAAGAAATCGAAGAATCGATCGTAATCAAGATCGAAGACCAGGTCAGCGGGCTGGCAGACGTCAATGCGGTGCGTTCGGTAGCCGCGCCGGGCATGGCTTCGGTGCGGATCGAGATGAATTCCGGCGCGGATATGGACCAGGCGCTCGGCGATGTGGAATCGGCCGTGGCCCGAATCCAGACCTTTCCCGCCGGCGCGGAACGGCCGGTAGTTCGCGAGATGACGAGCAACCAGAGCATCATCCGCATGATTCTCTACGGCGACATGGCCGAGCGATCGCTGAAGGAACTGGCCCATCGGATCGAAGACGAGATCACCGCCTTGCCCGAAGTTTCGCTGGCCGAAGTCAGTGGCATTCGCGAGTACGAAATTTCCATCGAAGTTCCGGGACAGCGGCTACGCGCCCTTGGCCTGACCCTGGACGATATCGCGAATGTCGTTCGCGCCAATTCTCTGGATCTTTCCGCCGGCAGCATCGATACCAGCGAAGCGCAAGTGCGTGTGCGGACCCTGGGCCAGCGCTATGTGCAACAGGAATTCGAGGACATCGTGCTTGTGGCCAAGGACGATGGATCGGTATTGCGGCTCGGCGATATCGCCACGGTCCGCGACGAGTTTCAGGATATCGACATCATCGTGCGGCACAGGAATCAACCGGCGGTATTCATCGAGGTTTATCGTTCCGAAAACGAACGGGTCATGAACGTTGCCACGGCGGTCCATGAACATCTCGCTGGAGTGATCGAACCCTCGCTGCCCGAAGGCGCCGGCATCAGCATCTGGAACGACGAATCGGGAGCTTATTCCGAACGCGCCGACTTGTTGCTGAAGAACGGCTCCCTCGGCCTGTTGCTGGTATTCATCGCGCTGGCGCTGTTCCTGCAGATCAGGCTGGCGATCTGGGTCAGCGTGGGTCTGGCCACGAGTTTTATCGGTGCGCTCGCGGTCATGTTGCTGTTCGATGTCGCCCTCCACGCGGTTTCCCTGTTCGTCTTCGTGCTGGCGATCGGCATAATCGTCGACGACGCCATCGTGACGGCGGACAGCATTTACAAGGAACGCAGGCAGGGATTGCCCGGCGTAGCCGCGGCGATTCGCGGAACGCGCAAGATCAAGACCCCATTGACCTTTGCCGTGCTGACATCGATCGCGGCATTCATTCCCCTGCTGTTCATTCCCGGCGGAATCGGCGATATCTGGCGGGCGCTGCCGATCATCGTCATCGGTATGCTGTTGATCTCCCTGGTGGAATCGCTGTTCATTCTGCCCGCTCACCTGGCGCATCTGCCGGGACCGGACTGGCGTCCAACCAACATGGTCGACCGATTTTTCGCCGGCACCCAGGGCATGGTGGAGCGGGGCCTGCAAACCTTCATCGAGGGGCCGCTCGACCGTGCGCTCAAGTTCACTACCGCTCAGCCGCTGGTGATCGTCGCCGGCGCCATCGGCGCGCTTATCGTCAGCGTTTCTCTGGTGCCCGCGGGTCTGATCGCAGTCATATTCGCCGATGTGGTGGAAGGCGATTTCGTGACCGCATCGCTGGAAATGCCCGACGGAACCCCAGCTTCGCGAACCTGGGAAGTTGCCAGGGATCTGGAAGCCTCCGGTCTGCGGGTGATCGAGCGACTCTCGGCCGAACAGCCGGAAGGAGCTGCCGACCTGCTCGACGGAGGCATCCTCATAGTCGGGCAGCGGCCGAGACTCGAAGGCGGCGGCGTGGCGTCGCAGCCCAGCCTGAATCCCGAAGCCAATGTCGCCACCGTGGAATTCAAGTTGATCAGCGCCCAGGAACGCGACATCACCACTACTGAAGTCGCCCAGGCCTGGCGCGACGAGGTGGGCATTCTCCCTTATGTGCGCGGCGTCGTATTCAGTGGGGAGTTGATCGATCTGGGCAATCCGATTGAAGCGATCCTGTCCCATCCGGACCCGCAGCGGCTCGTTGAGCATGCGGAATCCCTGGTCGCCAGCTTGCGCAATATCGAAGGCGTGTTCGATATACGCTCGGATCACACGCCGGGCGTACGCGAAATGCAATTGGAACTGCGGTCGGAGGCCCGTACTTTCGGCTTGAGTTTGCAGGATCTGGCCGTGCAGGCGCGCGCGGCCTTCTTCGGCGCCGAAGCATTGCGTGTGCAGCGCAACGGGGAAGAAGTCCGCGTGTACACCCGGCTTCCCGAGGCGGAACGCGACGCTATTACCGATATCGAGGAATACATTATTCGTACGCCGTCTGGCGCCGAGGTTCCCCTGCGGCAGGTCGCTACGATCGAATCGGGCAATTCCCCGCCGGCGATCAGTCGCAGGGACGAGCAGCGCGTCGTCACAGTGGCCGGCGATGTCGACACCGACTTGATCTCGGCGGGAGAAGCCAACGGCATACTCACCGGCACGTTGCTGGCGAATCTTATCGAGGAAGACCCGGATCTGAGCTACATCCTCGGCGGCGAGCAACAGGTGCAGGCCGACTCGCTCGGTTCGCTGTATCGCGGCTTCGCGCTCGCAATGCTGCTGATCTTCGCCTTGCTGGCGATTCCCCTGCGTTCCTACACCAAGCCCTTCATAATAATGTCGATCATTCCCTTCGGTTTGATCGGCGTGATGATCGGACATCTGATATTACAAGTGCCTGTCAGCGCGACTACGATCATGGGAATCCTTGGACTCAGCGGCGTTATCGTCAACGACTCGCTGGTAATGGTCGACCTCATTGACCGGAAGCTGCTGGACGGGGCGTCTCCGCGCAATGCGGTAATCGAAGGCGCCAAGGGAAGATTCCGGCCGATTCTGCTGACTTCGGTGACAACCTTCATGGGCTTTACGCCGCTCATACTCGACCGCTCCATCCAGGCGCAATTCATGTTGCCGTTCGCCGCCTCTATCGGCGTGGGCATACTGATCACCACCTTCGTCCTGATGCTCCTGGTACCGGCGATCTCGATCATGCATCTGGGCCTGATCCAGCCGAAAGACAGTTCACGACAGCAACTGCCGGCCACAGGTTAGCGTTTATTCCGATTTTCGCGAGCAGTACTTCGGCAGCGACAAATTTACATGGAATGTACATGTCAAATTCGGCTAAACTTTTGTGGATTTTTGGTTACGGAAAACGCTGTCCAGTCGAAGACCGTTAGTCGGTCGGGAATACAGGAATGACATTCGCCGAAGAAATTTTGCTCTTGCTGCTCGACGAGAACACCGGGTACTTCGCGCCGGTTCCCGAATGGAAAATGTCCTGCGCCTTCGCGGGTGGCGTTCTCATGGACCTTGCCTTGAGGAATCGTATCGATTCGGACCTCCAGACGCTCACCGTCATAAACAGCAAGCCGACCGGGGACGACCTTCTCGATCCGGTGCTTGAGGAAATCGCCCGGGAGAAGAAAATCCATAACGCCCAGTTCTGGGTCGAACGGATAGCCGCCAGGGCCGAAAGCATCAGCGACAATGCGTTCAACCGCCTGGTCAAGATGGGAATTCTGGACTTTGACTCGTCCGGTTTCTGGTCGCTTTCGAAAAAAGTGTCCCGCACCGGCCGCTACCCGCTCGTGGACGGTGCTCCGGGGGAAGAGATCAAGCAGCGGATTACGCGCATTCTGTTGACCGATGAGATTCCGGACCCGCGTGATATCGCAATAATCGGATTGCTGAACAATTGCGACGGAGTGCGTATCTTGCTGGAGCCGGAGGAACTGGAAACCGCCCAGGAACGCATCGAATTACTTAGCGGAATGGACCTGATCGGTCGTACCATCGGCGAAGCGTTGCGCAGTTCGTATCGACCGCCGGAAGCCTTGCGTACTCGACGCCGCAAGAAACTGCCATCGATCGGTTTGCTGGATGTTCTGCGCTCACGCGCAATGCGGCAGGGAAATTTACCCAAATTCTTTGCCCAACAGGCCGAAAAACACGGGCCGGTTTTCGAAATTAAAGCCGGCGGCCGCAAATACGTCGTACTCGCCAGCCAGGAACTCAATCTCTGGACCGGCAAGAAAGGGCGCCTGCTATTGCGGACCCGAGACTATCTGGAGGATTTTCAGCAGGAATGGGGAACCGCCAGATCGATTGCCAGCATGGATGGCGCCGATCATTTCCGTATGCGCAAGTCCATGCGCGACGGCGTGTCTCGCGTCGTCGTCGAAGACCGGATACACGATGTGATCGCTCTAGCGAAGAAAACTTTCAGCGGTTGGAAGGTGGGTAGCGATATTCCCGTCGAAGCGTCCTGCCAGCATCTGATCGGTGCGCAGATTTCCGAATTGAGCTTGAGCTTTGTGCCGAGTTTCAAAATACTCGACGATCTGCTGAAGTTCGAATACCGCGCACTGTTTGCGCATGTTCTCGATATATTGCCGGGTTTCATGCTGCGTACGCCGCGGATGAAGAGATACAAACAAAGCGTACTCGATCTATATGCGCAGATTCACGCGACCCATACGCCGGCGCAACGAGCAGGCAAGCGGCGTGACCTGGCCGACGATCTCCTGGAATTGCATCAATCGGATCCGCAATTCCTGCCCGAAACCGACCTGGGATTTACCTTTATCGCGGCGATCATCGCCGGTCACTATACCGGCAGCGCCCTGGCGTTTTCGATTTACGAAATGCTGGCGAATCCCGACCTGCATGAACGCATCGTCGCCGAAGCCGACGCCCTGTTCGAAAACGGCGAGCCGGATGCGAAAGCTCTGACTCCCGATACGATCGACGTTGCGCATCGTTTCGCCATGGAGGTGTTACGGCTGCATCCGGTGATAAGTGTGCATCGGCGTACGGCAATGAACTCTTTCGAAATCGATGGAATGCCCATCCCGGCCTATAGTGAGATACTGATTGCGTTTACGGCCACACATTTCTTCGATAAACACTTCAAGGATCCCGATAAATTTGACATCGACCGCTATTTGCCGCCGCGCGACGAGCACACGCAAACCGGGGCTTTTGTGCCCTTCGGCACGGGCACCCACACTTGCGGCGGCAGACGCTGGACCGAACTGCAACTGGTGCTGAACATTTTGCTGATCGCGCGATATCTGGACATGGAAATGGTCCCGAAGAACTACAAGCTGAAAATCAGTCCATTCCCCAAGCTCAGCCCCAGGAAGAATTTCAAGATCAGGATCAAGGGCTACCGGCGGCCCGTCGAATCAGTCGAGGCCTGATTTGCTCCGGTCGTCAACTTCATTCTCCGGATAGAACTGCCGGCACCAACGGCGATACAGCCCGATCTCCCCGTCGGACCGGCTCAGAACCGGCGTCGCCCTGTAGCGCTTGCGGCTCCAGATCTTTTCATCCTGCGCCACGTCCAGTTTCTGATTGGTAAGCATGAACTGGGTGATCACCGGTGCGCGCCAGCGTCGCGGCAGGAAGCGCAGGCCCATGAAAAATCGTTTCGGCTTGCGTAATTCGCGTACCTGGCTTGCGAGCGTGAGGTGGATTTCCCGACCGTCAATGGGAGTGGCCAGAACCCACAGGCGCAAGTCCATCTCGATGGTGTTTTCCCGCACCTCCACGAAAGAATAGCCTATGCCGTGGACATGGGTCACGGCATCGACGTCATTCATCATTTTCCAGATGTTGGCGATTCGGCGAATCCGCGTGAAATGAAACTTGCTGAGCAGATACGCGCCGTCGATTTCCACTTCGCCGTTCGGATATACATTGTCGTAACCATGGACATAGCGCAGATGGGCGATATCGACCGAGTTTTCAGCGGTTTCCTGCGGGTGCCCGGGGAAGCGGAAACGCCGGTAGCCGATGCCGCACCATTCCGGGCCCTGGGGCACGTCCGGCAGAGTCCATTGTGGCATCCTGCCTTCAAGTCCCCACCAGGCGAAGATCATGCCCGCGATCTCCCGGGTTTCGTACAGTTTCAGCCGTGCATTGGGCGGGGGCGGGGCGAAAGGGGTCGACACGCATTTGCCGGAAGAATCGAATGTGAAGCCGTGGAAGGGACAGACCAGGCAGCCGTCACGCACCTTGCCGCCGGCCTTGGGGCCCAGATGCGAACCGAGATGCGGGCAGAAAGCGTCTGCGACGCAGATATTGTCGTCAGCATCACACCAGATGACGATTTCTTCGCCCATCCAGGTGCGTTCGATCAGTTTTTTGGCCGTTACGGTCTTGCGGTCGGTCAGGAAATACCAGCCTTCCGGAAACGGTGGCAGTTTAATCTTGCGTTTCAACTTCACAATTTCCCGTTAGTCTTTCTTATTGTTTTTAAAGACTCCAGTCAGCCAAACAGCCTTTTGTAGGTCTGCACGAAATAACGCATCTCGTCCGGTTTCGCCATGCTCAACCGCATCCAGTCGGTGAATGGCTGAAACGGTCTTCCGACCTGGATGTTCTCTTCCAGGAAGCGGGCCTGGACTTCTTCGATCGGATGTCCGGTTTCGATGAAACTGAAATTTGCGTCCGACTTGATGTGATTGATGCCGGCCGAGCGCAAATAGCTTTCGACGATGTCCAGTGACTCGCGCGCCGTGCGCAATACGAATTTCGTATGCTCCTCGTCCTGATAGCTGGCATAAGCCGCGCGTACGCCGACGATGTTCTGCAAACCAGTCTGCCGGTTGGTGATTTCCCGCGCCAGTTCCGGATGGGAAAAGGCGAATCCTACCCGCAGTCCGGCCAGGCCGTGAATCTTTGAAGCCGTGCGCGTGATGATCAGGTTCCGCTGACCATTGCGAACCAGGTCCATCATGGTGCTGTAATCGGGGTTGCTGACGAATTCGTGATAGGCCTCGTCGAGGAATACCATGCGATCACGAGCGATTTCGACTATGAAATCCTTGAGCGCATTCTTTTCGATGATATTGGGAATCGGATTGTTGGGATTGCACAGATAAACCAGCCTGGTGTCGGCGCGGATAGCGCTGGCCATGGCTTCCAGATCCGTTTTCATGTCGCCGTCCACGGGCACGCGGATTACCTCGGTGCCGTTGGCTTCCGCATAGTCCGGCAGATCCTCGAACGTGGGATAGGGGATGACGATCGAGCCGCCGCGCATTTCCGCGAGCAGTCCGCCTACTTTCAGCAGTTCCGCCGAGCCTGAACCGAGGCTGATGTGATCGCGACCTATGTTCTGCTGGCCGGCTATCAGGTCCGGCAGGGGGTTGTCGTAAAATGAATACAGGTTGGCTTCGTCGATCGAGTTGTAGATCGCGCGCAAGGCGACGCGCGATGGCCCCCAGGGATTCTCGTTTGAATTCATGCGAATGATGTGGTCCGGCCTGGGAATCACATCTTGCGCGCGGGCGCTTTGCATCAGTTCCAGGCGGGGCAGGAACCGGCCGCCGGGAATTGACTGCAAGGCGTTGGCGGCGAACAAGGCCGAACCGCCCAGTAATAGTTCTCTTCTGCTTACTCTGCTGGTCATGGAATTTCCCCCGTTCATAAGTTGCCGCCCCCGGCCGCGATATTCTGAACCTCGTCAAGCACTCGCAGGAGGTTGCCGCTCCAGAGCATGTCGATTTCTTCTTCGCTATAGCCGCGCCGGACGAGTTCGAGGGTTACGTTGAAGGTCTCGGAAGCGTCGTTCCAGCCCTCGATGCCGCCGCCGCCGTCGAAATCCGAACTGATGCCGACATGTTCGATGCCGATCAAGTCTACCATGTAGTCGATGTGGTCAACCAAGTCGGCGACCGTCGCCGGCGGGGTGTCGCTGACGTAGGCGCCGAGCGCCACTGTTTGCACGACGCCGCCGTTTTCCCGGACTCGAAGCAGCAATTCGTCGCTCAGGTTGCGGCTGTGGTCCGTGAGCGCCCGGGCCGAGGAATGCGAGGCGATGACCGGCGCGGTGCTGATATCGAGCATTTGCGAGATGGCTTCGGCCGAGGGATGCGAGATATCGACCATGATGCCGAGCCGGTTCATTTCCGCCACAGCCTGCCGGCCGAGTTCGCTGAGCCCGCCATGCAGAAATTCGTTTTCGGCCTCGCCGGTTTGGGAGTCGGAGAATTGGCTGTGCCCGTTGTGCGCGAGTGACATGTAGCGCCCGCCGCGGGAATGGAATTCCTCGATCCGCGCGAGATCGAGGCCAACTGGATAAGCGTTTTCAATCCCGATCATGGCAACCTTGCGCCCGCCGGCGGCAATCTCGCGAACATCGTCCGAGGTCAGCGCGATTCCGATTCTGTCAGGCGCGATTTCATCAGCGAGGCGGTGGATCGCGTCGAACTTGTCGATGGCGTTGGCGTATGCCGCCGCATAGCCTTCCTCATCAAGCGGACCCTGGCCGGTATAAACGATGAACCAGACTACATCCAAACCGCCGGCTTCGATTTTCGGCAAGGTCACCTGGGTGTCGAGGTCGCTCGTGTAGTTGTTTTCCGGGGTGAAATTGTCGGTATTGATGTCGACATGGGTATCGAGCGTGATGACCCGATCGTGGATGTCCCGGGCGCGTATGATCAATTGCGACTCGGTTTCCGCAATCGGTTCGGACTCGGGTGCGCCAGTTTCCGCCGGAGCTCCGCTTTCGCCGCAGCCGTCAAGCGCCAGCAGAAAGGCGATGAGCAGGAAAAATCCGGTCTGATGCGACGATTTTCTCGGCAGTTCAATCATGGAGGCAATTCCTTGCTGGGAATCTCACGAAAACTACCACTCGCGGGAAACACTCGCAATCCTGGCCTGAATCCCGATTCCCGGACCAGGACTGACCGCACATCGTGCCGCGCTTATCCCGGTTTGCGGGCGAGGAAACAGTAGAGTGGAGTAAATATCCCCGACTTACCACCCGCGACATAAGCCTCGGCGGTTCGATTCATCATCCGGACGACCGCGGTCGAGCCCCTCGGAACAAATCTGCACGCTTCGGCCAGTCGCAAACCGCCGATTATCGCCTTGATGCCCAGCGGCGTCCTGCGAAATGCGCCTCGCAACGTACCGCGTTGACTTTCCATCGGTCGATACCAGGGCGTGCCGGAGCCATCCATTGCACCTCTGTCCGCTGCTTCGACGATCTGGAACCCTACAGTTTCGAGCATGCGATCCACTTCCGAAAACGTGGCGATGCCGTCAAGCGCGATACCCTGCATGAGTTTTTCCCTGACTGCCTGATCTCGACTGCTTTCGGGATCGAATCCGTCCGTCATGCACATCTCCTGGCACCAGAACAGGGCGCCGGGCTTCAGCACGCGATAAATCTCCGCGAACGCACCCTGCTTGTCCGGGGCATGGCAGGTGGACTCGATCGCGTAACCCGCATCGAACGTGTCGGCTTCAACGGCACTCATATCCATGAAGCTGCAGCGCAAGTACTCCGCCAGATGGTCGAGTCCCGTATCGGTGTTCAATTGCCGGGCTTTATTGAGTTGTTGCTCATTGTTGTTGACGCAGAGAACCCTGGCGCCGGACTCGCGGGCAACCCGTCGCATAGGACCGCCCATGCCACAGCCAACGTCGATTACCCGCATATTTTCGCGCAATTCAAGCTTTTCGATCATCAAGCGCTGATGGCGAACGATGGATGCCTCCAATGTCTCGTCGGGTTTCAACGGCACAAAGTGCAAGGATTCGTTCCACCCGAACTGCATGAATTCGGTACACAGATCGTAGTAATCGTTGACTGTCTCCGAGTGGTCATAGACGCCGCCACCGGCTGCCGCCCGCCTGCTTCTCTCCGTCCAGCCGGCGAAGTGCGACAGGCGGCCGGGGACGTTCCAGTCCTGATATGCATTCCACAAGGGTTCGGATAGTTTTTTCAACATGTTGTGTTCCTTGTTGTGACCACTTTTTTTGTTCCGGAAAGATCGCGCATGTTGGGACAAAACGAGCCCGGAACGCGCGAAACATGGGGGCGACACACGATCGGGATTGTCCAAACCGTGCAGGCCGGACCCACCGGAAGCAGTATAGAGCATTTGTGAAACTGATAGCTTTTTGCGAGTCCGAAGCTCTCGTAGAGAGCAGGATGGGACACCCATTTCGCCTGTCAAACTCAATCGGTCGAGATCGCCGCGAGTTAACGTATAATCCGGTTTTATTTCGCGAGCTATTCCATGAAACGATTTCGAATTTTCCGGCTTCTCGTCTCCTTCGTGCTGCTGGCGCTGGTTGTACAGGCATTCGCCGACGGTGGCCGCACTCCGACTTATGCGAAGAACGGCATGGTCAGCAGTGCTTCCCGGTTGGCTTCAGAGGTAGGCGTCGAGACATTGAAAAACGGGGGTAATGCCGTGGACGCCGCGGTCGCTACGGCTTTCGCGATGGCAGTCACCTGGCCCAGCGCCGGCAACATCGGCGGCGGCGGCTTTCTTGTCTATCACGGCGGCGACGGCCATGCGACGGCCTTCGATTTTCGCGAGAAGGCCCCGTTGGCCGCGTCCGAAGAAATGTATCTCGGCGTTGACGGAAGGGTCGTCAACAACTCCAATCATTTCGGTCCGCTCGCGGTCGGCGTTCCCGGCACCGTGGCCGGACTGTGGAAAGCGCACCAGGAACTCGGCAGCCTGCCCTGGGCCGATCTTGTGGCCCCTGCGGTCGCACTGGCGCGCGAAGGCATCCCGATTACGTATTCGCTGCAAACCGGGTTCGCCCGCAGCCAGGGGCGATTCCGGCAGTATCCTTCCAGCGCCGCCGTGTTTTTCAAGCCGGACGGTTCGTTGTATGAGCTGGGCGAAATCTGGGTGCAGCCCGATCTGGCGGCCACCCTGGAATTGATACGGCAAAACGGCAAGGACGGTTTCTATGCCGGCGAAAACGCCCGGCGCCTGGCGCAATTCATGGCGGACATGGGCGGCCTGATAACCGAAGAGGACCTGGCCCGCTACGAAGCGGTGGAACGCGAACCCATCCGCGGCAGCTATCGCGGACACGAAATCATCAGCATGCCGCCGCCGAGTTCAGGCGGTGTGGTGCTGGTGGAAATGCTCAACATCCTGGAAGGATACGATCTGGCCGCCATGGGTCATAACTCCGCCGAGTATCTGCATGTGCTGACCGAGACCATGCGCCGGGCCTATGCCGACCGGGCCGAGTATCTCGGTGACCCGGATTTCAACGAAGGGATGCCGCTGGAGCGTCTTTCCTCGAAAGAATATGCCGATGAACTGCGCGACACCATCGATCTCGAACGCGCCTCAAACAGCGACCCCGAACATTTCGCCCAGGCATACGAAAGCGAGGAGACCACGCATTTTTCCGTGGTCGACAAGGACGGAAGTATGGTCAGCCTGACCTATACGCTGGAATTCGGATACGGCTCCGCTATCGTGGTGGAAGGCGGAGGTTACCTGCTCAACAATGAAATGGGCGATTTCAATGCCGTTCCCGGCGTCACCGACGCCAATGGCCTGATCGGCACGCCGCCGAACCTGATTCGCCCGGAGAAGCGTCCGCTTTCGAGCATGACGCCGACCATCGTGGCGCTGGATGGTCAGTCATTGTTCGCGGCCGGCAGTCCCGGCGGCAAGACCATCATCAATACCACCTTGCAAGTAGTCCTGAACATTATCGATCATGGCTACAACATCGCGGAATCCATCGAGGCGCCCCGCATTCATCACCAGTGGCTGCCCGATGTAACCGGCATGGAACCGAATGGCCTTTCTCCTGACACAATCCGCTTGTATGAGGCCAAGGGGCATCGTCTTATGTCGCGCGGCACGCAAGGCGCGGCAATGGGGGTGTACCATGATCGTGAAGCCGGACTGTTTCTGGGAGCTTCCGATTCACGCCGTGGAGACGGGGCGGCAGTCGGTTATTGATCAGTCCATGAAGTCATCCGGGTTTCAGTCATGACACACGGAAACTTGCAGCGCAGACTGGAGGCTGAGATCAAGGGCCAGGTCTGGTTCGACGCCTTCAATCGAGGGCGCTACAGCACTGATGCTTCCATTTACCAGATCATGCCCGTCGGCGTGGTCGTGCCGGCAAACGAGGAAGACGTCGCTTCCGCGCTGGCCATTGCCGAAGAAGAAAGCGTGGCGGTATTACCTCGTGGCGCAGGTACATCCCAGAACGGCCAGGCCATCGGCGAAGCGCTGATACTCGACTGCACCCGTAATCTGAATAGTGTCATCGAATTCGACGCCGGGGCGTGCACGGTCTGCGTGCAGCCCGGCATTGTGCTCGAACAGCTCAATCGCTACCTCAAGCCCCATGGACTGTTCTATCCGGTTGATGTATCCACCGCCAATCGCGCAACCATCGGCGGCATGACCGGCAACAACAGTTGCGGCGCGCGGTCGATTCGCTACGGCAACATGGTGCACAACGTACGCTCGATCGAGGCCCTGCTTGCCGGTGGCGTCGAGGCTCATTTCCGAGCCAAATCCCGCTTTGGGGATTCAGGAAACGGCGATATGCCGCCGGAGTTGGTGGAGAAGTTGCTCAACCTGGGCGACAGCGAAGCCGAAGAAATCAGGCGCCGTTTTCCCAGCCTGCTGCGTCGGGTCGGCGGGTACAATATCGACGAGTTGACCCTGGACCGGCCCAATCTTGCACGACTGCTCGTAGGTTCCGAGGGCACCCTGGGGTTCTTCCGGCGCATACACCTCGACCTGCAACCAATTCCGCGGCACAAAGTGCTGGGCATCTGCCATTTTTCGCGCTTTTACGACGCCATGGACAGCGTCCGCCATATCGTCGAACTCAATCCCGCCGCGGTCGAGTTGATGGATCGCACCATGATCGAACTCGCCCGGGAAATCCCATTGTTTGCGCCGACCGTGGAACGATTCGTCAAAGGCGAACCGGAAGCACTGTTGCTCGTCGAGTTTGCCGGAGAAGACCACGCCGGGCAGCTCGTCTCCCTGCGCCGGCTTGGGGAATTGTTGCAGTCCCCGGATTCACCGGAATCCACGGGGCGGCCTTTCGTGGTCGAGGCGGTCGATCCGGATTTTCAGAAATCGATCTGGGAAGTCAGAGCTTCGGGCCTGAACATCATGATGTCTATGAAGGGCGACGCCAAGCCGGTTTCCTTTATCGAGGACTGCGCCGTAGCGCTGGAAGACCTGGCGGACTACACCGCCCGCCTGAGCGAAGTATTCGCACGCCATGGCACGACGGGCACCTTTTACGCCCACGCTTCCGTAGGTTGCCTGCACGTGCGCCCCGTGCTCAACATGAAACAGGCCGGAGGCGCAAAGGCGATGCGATCCATCGCCGAAGAGGCGCTGGAAATGGTGCGTGAGTACAAGGGATCCCATTCCGGCGAACACGGAGACGGAATTTCGCGCTCGGAATTTCATGAGCCCATGTTCGGCCGTCGCATGGTCGGGAATTTCGAGCAGGTGAAGAGCTGGTTCGATCCGGACAACGTCTTCAATCCCGGCAAGATCGTCAATCCGCATCGCTTCGACGATCGCACTATCATGCGTTATCCGCCCGGATACCAATGCAAGCCGATCGAAACCGCACTCGACTGGTCCGCCTGGCAAGGTTACGACCGCGCTCTCGAGATGTGCAACAACAATGGCGCTTGCCGCAAGGCGAAGGGCGGCGTCATGTGTCCTTCCTTCCGCGTCACGGGCGAGGAAATCCATCTGACCCGCGGCCGCGCCAACAGTTTGCGGCTGGCCTTGAGTGGGGCTACGGGTCCGGAGGCGCTGCAATCGAAGGAATTGTACGAAACCATGGCCTTGTGCGTGGGTTGCAAGGCATGTCGGCGCGAATGTCCTACCGGAGTGGACATGGCGCGGATGAAAACCGAGTTCCTGCATCACTATCGCGGTGCGAGCGGAATCAGTCTGCGCGACAGGCTGTTTGCCTGGTTGCCACGCTATGCCCATCGGCTCGGACCGCTCGGTCTACTGTTGAATCTGCGCGACCGGATTCCGGGGATGGCGCTGCTTTCGCAATGGTTGCTCGGATTAAGCGCGAATCGCACTCTGCCGCGCTGGCGCAGCGACCGGTTTCGTCCGGCAATTGCTACGGGCGAGGGCAGGGAAGTGGTTCTGCTGGTCGACACGTTCAATAGCTGCTTCGAACGGGAAAATGCCGATGCGGCACACAAGGTGCTACAAGCTGCGGGATATCGGGTAGTCACTCCGGCAGCCAACGAATCCCGGCCGCTGTGTTGCGGCCGCACTTTCCTCAGCAGCGGTCTGGTGGACGAAGCGAAGGCCGAGGCACGGCGCATGCTTAAAGCCCTGGGGCCATTCCTCGAGCGTGAAGTTCCGATCATTGGCCTGGAGCCTTCCTGCTTGCTCAGCCTGCGTGACGAGTTTCTCGTAATGGGGCTGGGCCCGGAGGCGGAAACACTGGCCGAGGGCAGCTTCCTGCTGGAAGAATTCCTGGCGGCCGAACACGAATCCGGCAAGCTCGAATTGAAGTTGAAGCCACTAAAGCAAAAACGGGCGCTGGTGCATGGACATTGCCATCAGAAATCCTTCGCCGTCATGCCTGCTCTCAACAAGACACTGGCGCTGGTGCCGGAACTCGAAGTCGAGGTAATCGATTCATCCTGTTGCGGTATGGCCGGCTCTTTCGGCTACGAGGCTGAACATTACCGCTACTCGATGGATATGGCGGAATTGAGCCTGCTGCCCGCGGTGCGCGCCGCGGACGAGGACAGTCTGATCGTTGCCAACGGTGTCAGTTGCCGCGGCCAGATCAGTCATGGCGCCTCCCGCGAAGCCTTGCACATCGCCAGAGTGCTGGAAATGGCCCTGGCCTGATCCAGCCGGCGAAGGCGGCTTACAGGCCGCCCATGCAGAGGTACTTGATCTCCAGGTAGTCGTCCATGCCGTATTTGGAGCCTTCCCTGCCCGCACCCGATTCCTTCATGCCGCCGAAAGGCGACATCGGGTTGGTGACGATGCCCTCGTTGATTCCGACGATGCCGTAATCGAGGGCTTCCGCCACGCGCCAGATTCTGCCGACGTCACGGGCATAGAAATAGGCCGCGAGCCCTGCATTGGTGTCGTTGGCGAGGCCGATGGCTTCTTCCTCGGTATCGAATTCGAACAACGGCGCGACCGGGCCGAAGATCTCTTCCTGAAACACCCGCATCTCGGGCTTTACGGCGGTCAGCACGGTGGGCTCCACGAAGCTTTCTCCATACTCAGCGCGTTGACCGCCGGTCAGGACTTCGGCGCCGAGCGTTTTGGCGTCCTCGATCATTTCGAGAACGGAATCGGCCGCCCGGCGGTCGATCAACGGACCGATGACGGTGTCCTCATCAAGTCCGTTGCCGATGCGCTGGGCTGCCGACGCGGAGGCGAAACGTTCAGCAAATTCCTCGTATACGCCGGATTGCACGAGAAAGCGATTGGCGCAGACACAGGTCTGGCCGGCGTTACGGTACTTGCTGGCGAGGGCGCCCTGGACAGCGGAGTCGAGGTCGGCATCGTCAAACACGATGAACGGCGCATTGCCGCCGAGTTCCATCGAGGTGCGTTTTACCGTGGCGGCGCATTGTTCCATCAGCAATTTTCCTACCTCGGTGGAGCCGGTAAACGTCAACTTGCGCACTTTGGGATTGGAGGTGAGTTCGGCGCCGATCGCGCGGGTGTCCCCACATAACACATTGATTACGCCGGCGGGAATTTTTGCGCGCGCTGCGAGTTCCGCCAGGGCGAGAGCAGAAAGGGGCGTCACATTGGCAGGCTTGCAGACCACGGTGCAGCCGCTCGCCAGCGCCGGCCCGAGCTTGCGCGCGAGCATGGCGTTGGGAAAATTCCAGGGCGTGATGCAGGCGGCCACGCCAACCGGCTGTTTGATGGCGAGCAGGCGCTGGTCCTTGCGCGAACTCGGAATGGTATCGCCGTACACACGGCGCGCTTCCTCGGCAAACCATCTGATGTAGCCCGCGCCGATTTCGACTTCCTTGCGTGATTCGGCGAGAGGCTTGCCTTGCTCGATGGTGATGATCCGGGACAGGTCTTCGTGATGGGCGAGGATCAGCTCACATAGCCGGTGCAAGGCCGCTGCGCGCTCGTCCGCCGTGCGCTGTCGCCATTCGGGAAACGCGCGCTGGGCGGCGGCGACGGCGCGGCGGGTCTCGGCCCGGCCGCAACGCGAGACCTGGGCCAGGATTTCACCCGTCGCCGGATTCAGAACCGGAGTGGTGGCGCCGTCATCCGACGCATGCCAGCTTCCATTTATGTACGCCCTGGATTTCAGCAGGGTTTCATCTTGCAGTTGCATGTCACAAACCTTTCAGTGCGGGCGATTGTCCGGCCGAATCAGACCAGCCCCGTCGCCCAGAATATCCAAACAACCATAAAGGATACCAGGCCTCCCATCAGGGTTGCGCCGCCGTAACTGAAGATGGCGTCGGGAACGCTGAGCCGGGACAGGGAAGTGCAGACCCAGAAATAGCTGCTGTTGACGTACTTGATGATGACCGAGCCGCTGGCGCCGGCGAGCATCGCCGCTTCCGGCGAAAGGCCGAGATTGCCGAGCATGGGCGCGCTCAGCGCGGCCGCGGTGATTACTCCGACAGTGGTCGAGCCGGTGATCATATTGCCGATGATGCCGATGACGAAGGGCAGCAGGATCGCCGGCAAGCCGAAGTCCGTGAACAACGCGGCGATGAAATCCACTGCCGGGGTGCCGCGCAATATCGCGCTGAGCGAGCCGCCGAGGCCGGTTACGACCAAGATCATCGCCGAAGTCTTCAGGGCGGCCTCAACCCAGGCGTCGCGCGACTGTTCACGGTGTTCTGTTGTGCGGATATTGCGATAGGCAAGCCAGACACCGATGGAAAGCGCGACGACGGGCCAGCCCAGGTACATGAAGACTGTGCGCAGGACATGACCTTCGTCCAGCACCAGCACGACCACGCTCTGGGCCGCGATCAGCACGATGGGTATCACGATCGGGGTATAGGAGCTGAGCGTCGAAGGCAGATTCTCGCCGCCTTCGAGACTGCTTTCGACACTGCCGAACTCGTCGCTCGCCGGGGTCTGCACGCGCGGCCCGCAGACGTACTTGCCCCAGGCCCAGCAGGCCAGTGAGCCGAACAGGCAGGCAATGCCGCCGTAGATGATGGTCTTGCCGATATCGGCTCCGACCAGCGCGGCGGCGGCAAGCGGGCCGGGCGTCGGCGGTACGATGGCATGGGTCAATTGCAGCGCGCCGACGAGACCGGTGGACATGGCGGCGATGCCGATACCCATCGTGCGGGCGGAGGAATGAACCAGCGGGTTGAGGATTACATAGGCCACGTCCGAGAAGATCGCGATGCCGATGATAAAGCCGGTCAAGGTCAGGGCCAGCGGCATGCGCGTCGATCCCACCAGGTTCACCATCGAACGGGTGATGACCTGGATACCGCCGGTATGCTTTAGCGCCTCGGCGATGATCGAGCCGAGTACGATGACGACGCCGATCGATCCAAGGGTATTGCCGAAACCGCTCTCGAAAGCGTCGATGAAATTGTTCTGCTGGATGCCCGGCAGAATCCCGAACAACATAATGGGAATAAGCAGGGCGAAGAACACATGCCATTTCCATTTTGCGATCAGAAACAGCAGCAGGAAGATGAGTACGCCGAATCCCAGCAGGGAAACGGCTGCGCTGGTATTGACCGCGGTGGCTGGATCCATGGCTGTCTCCTTTATTCGTTCTCGTCGCTTGCAAGAAATTCCAGCGCAGCATTGATCCCGCCTTTGCCATAAGGCGCGCCGGCCAGTTCCAGCCCCATTTCCACGCCGCTCAAGGTTCCCGCGAGCATCAGGTCGTTGAAATTGCCCAGATGGCCGATACGAAAACAGCGGCCCTTGAGTTTGCCGAGGCCTGTGCCAAGCGACATGTTGAAACGTTCGAGGATGATCTTGCGCAGCCGGTCGGCGTCAGAGCCTTCCGGCAGCAAAATCGCGGTAGTGGAATTGCTGTACTCGTGTTCGTTGACGCAAACGTTTTCCAGTTCCCAGGCCGCAACCGCGGCCCGCGTCGCTCCCGCGTGGCGGGCATGGCGCGCAAAGACTTTTTCCATGCCTTCCTCAAGCAGCATCGCCAGCGCCTCGTCGAGTCCGTAGAGCAAGGTCGTCGCCGGCGTATACGGAAAATACCCTTGCCGATTGTTTTCGAGCATGGCTTGCCAATTCCAGTAGGCATTGCGGGACGTTGAGTTCGCGGCGCGATCCTGGGCCCTGGGGCTGACGGCGTTGAATCCGAGTCCCGGCGGCAACATCAGGCCTTTCTGGGAGCCGCTGATGACGACATCGATGCCCAAGTCGTCCATCGGCAAGGGCGCGCAGGCCAGCGAAGAGATCGCATCGACCAGCAACAGCGCGGAATGGCCGCAGGCGTCCATGGCGGCGCGCACGGCGGCGATATCGCTGGTGACGCCGGTTGAGGTCTCGTTATGCATGGCGAGCACGGCGGCGATGCCGCTGTCATGCTTGAGCCGATCCTCGACGATTTGCGGATCGATTCCCCGGCGCCAGTCTCCTTCGACCCAGACCACCTGCAGGTCGAGATTTCGCGCGACTTCCTTCCACAATGCGGAAAAATGTCCGGTCTCGAATGCCAACACCTTTTCGCCCGGCGAAAGGGTGTTGACCAGCGCGGCTTCCCAGGCGCCGGTACCTGAGGACGGAAACATCAAAACCGGGTTTTCGGTCGCAAAAACTTCCCGCAGATTTCCGAAAATACGCAGTGTCAGTTCGGGAAAGTCAGCGCCTCGATGATCGACCACGGCCCGGGCCATGGCCAGGGAAACGCGCTCCGGCACATTGGTCGGCCCGGGAATCTGCAGGTGATGACGACCTGACTTCATTCGCCCGGCCGGTAGCTTCGTTCGAGGTTCGCCTCGATGTCGCCACGATAGAACAGCACATCGCGAAATTCGCCAGTGGCGTACATCTCCGCCTGATCGTCGAAATGCGACGATTGGGGATCGCTTTGCAAACCGCCGACAGTGATCGCCCTGGCGCGCAAGGGACTGCCGAATTCAACAGCGGCAACGAAACTGTTGCCGCTGGTGCCGTACATGCGGCGGGTGCCCGGGTACTTGCGGCTGCCGAAAGAAGCCAATGCGCCCCAGCGCCCGGAAGCGAAGCCAACCGGCCAACTATCTGCCTCGTCGTCGAACTGTTGCACGATATCGCCGTTGATGCGCTGATAGCGATTGACTTCACCCCAGGGCACCTGCCAGGAGCCCCAGTCGGACTCCAGTTCGGCGGCGGCGTCGCGCAAGGCGTCCAGTTTTTGTTCTGCGCCGGCGTTATCCGCCATGTATTCATAAATGTTGATTCCCGCGGAACTCGCCTCGGCGCTGACGCTGTCCATCAGCGCTTGGGCCCAATACACCGCCAGCGTTGTTTCGACCGAATCGACGCCAAAGCGATAGTCCCAGCCGGCGAGCAGGGCGAGTTGCTCTTGGAGTTCGTCCGCGGGCGCGTTTTCTGCGGCGGCAAGCAGGGCTGGAATAAGGGGTTCGAAGGCGGTCAGCAGGGAGTCATATGCGGCTTCGATCAGTGAGTCGAGCGTGAAATCAGTCTTGTCCTCAAGAACCCGGACGGCATGAATGCCGCGTGGATTTTCGGGGTTATTGGCCATGTAGCGCGGATAGTCCTCGGGTCGGGGACTATACTCGCCCGCCGCCGAGAATGGTGTGTTATTGGTGTTCTGGATCCAGCCGTTCGGCGGATTCAGCACGGTGATCAACTCGTCCAGCGGGTGCAATCCCTGCCAATCAGTCGCCGGGTTGCTGCCGTCCAGCGGCGCGTTCCAGTCGAAGGACAGGTCACGGCGCGGAATGAAATTGCCGTGGTAGTAGGCGATATTTCCGTCAGAGTCCGCGTAAACGGTGTTATTGGAAGAATTCGTCAGCAATTCCATGCTGGCGTTGAAATCCATGTAATTGCGCGACTTGGTGCGCATATAGGATTGGGTCAGCGCCTGCACGGGTTCTTCCATCAGGCTGATGGCGACCCAGTTGCCGTCCTGTTCACGAATAATCGGTCCGTGATGGCTGTGATAAACGGTGAATTCACGCGTGCGCAAGAATTCGCCTTCACGATAATCGATCTCAACCTGGCTTTCCTGCAATCTCCTTTCTTCGTCACCGTACAGGTAGTAGTAGCCGTCGTCGCGTTCGACGATGGTCTCCAGGTACTCGTCGATGGCGTCGGCCCGGCTCGAAGTGTGCATCCAGCCGGTGTTTTCGTTGAAACCCTGGTATATGAAAAATTGGCCCCAGGTTACCGCGCCGTAAGCATTGAGGCCTTCCTCGCTGACCATGTGCAATTCCGAGCGGAAGAAGAAGGAGGTATGGGGATTGATCAGGAACAGCGCATTGCCGTTCGCCGTATTGGATGGCGCGACGGAGAAACCGTTCGAGCCGCGTGGCTCCATGTCGACTACCAGGTCGTCGGCCATGGCGATCATGTCGCCGGCTCCATAAAAATCGCGCAACCTGGCAATGTTCACGCGCTCGATATCGCCACCGATCGAGCCCTCCGAGAAAGTCAGCGCCATCCAGGGTTCGAAGCGTTGAAATACCCGGGGCGTTACTTCGGGATGGGTGTGCAGGTAATAATTCAGCCCGCCGGCGAAGGCGTCCATCAATTGCTTCAGCCAGTCGGGGCTGGTCGCGTACAGTTCTTCCATCTCCGGCTGACGGATGAACAGACGCATGCGCAGGTCGCGATAAATCTCGCCGGCGCCTTCGGCTTCCGCCAGTTTGCCCATGGCGTTGATATAGTTGGTCTCGACCCGGTTGAAGTCGTCTTCGGCCTGGGCGTACAAGGTCCCGAAGACCGTGTCGGCATCGGTTTCGCCATAAATATGGGCTATGCCCCAGCGGTCCCGCAGAATCTCGACCCTTGCGGCGCGCTCCTGCCAGCGGGCTACTTCCTCATCGCTGAAAACGTTCGTATTCACGCTCGCATCGCCTCCTTGCGGCGCCGGACTGCACGCGGCCAAAGTCAGAAAAGTCAGTAGTACAAGCAACGACCGCGGCAGCTTCATGGTGATTTCTCTCAATTTGCGTTGACGGCTTGCGACGCGCGGGAAAATACCCGTGCGCCATTGACCCAGGTTTCGAGAACCTGGATCTGCCAGATTTCACTTGCTGGAATATCGAACAGATCCCGGTCGAGCAACAGGAAATCGGCTTTCTTGCCGGGTTCGAGCGTTCCGAGAATCTCTTCCTGATGGCCGGCCCAGGCGGCATCGATGGTGAAACTGGAGAAGGCTTCTTCCAGCGTCATGTTTTCTCCGGGATACCAGCCGCCGTCGGGCTCGTTTCGCTGATCCTGCCGAGTGACCGAAGCGTGCAGGCCATAAAAGGGATTGGGATGCTCGACCGGGAAATCCGAGCCATTGGCGATTTTCACGCCGGTATCGAGTAGCTTGCGCCAGGCGTAAGCGCCCTGGATGCGCACGGATCCCAGCCGTTCCTCGGCCATGTTCTTGTCGCTGGTGGCGTGAGTTGCCTGCATCGACGGAACCACGCCAAGTTCCGCAAAGCGCTGAATGTCGTCGAAAGTCAGTACCTGGGCGTGCTCTACCCGGTGGCGCAGATCGTGGCTGCCGGTCTCCCTGATCAACATTTCGTAGGAATCAAGCACGATTTGATTGGCGGCATCACCGATAGCGTGGGTGTTGACCTGGAAGTCCGCATTCATCGCGGCGCGCATCAGGTATTGCAATTGCTCATCGTTGTAGCGCAGCAGGCCGGAATTGCCAGGGTCGTCGGAGTATTCTTCGAGCAGGGCGGCGCCGCGGCTGCCAAGGGCGCCGTCGCCCACGACCTTGACCGAATGCATCGCAAAAAAGTCGTTGTCATCGCGGAAGCGCCCTTCAGCCAGACGTTCCTCGTAAAATTCATCGCTCGCCGCCAGCATCAGGTTGACACGGATCGGCATGTCATCCGCTTCGAGCAATTCGCGGAACGCGGCGATGACGGTACTGCCTGAGCCGGCGTCATGGACGCTGGTCAGACCCCAGCCGGCAAGGTCCTGCATGGAAACCGAAAGCGCCCGCTTTATCTCTTCGCGTCCGGATTCCGGAATGATTCCCGAAACGAGGCCCATGGCGGTGTCGACGAATACGCCGGTGGGATTGCCCTCGGCGTCCCGGATGATCTGACCGCCTTCCGGGTCTTCGCTTCGGGCTGTTACGCCTGCCAGTTCCATCGCCAGCGAATTGGCCCAGGCGGCATGACCGTCAACGCGTCCAAGCCATACAGGCCGGTCACTGACAACCGTATCTAGACTCGCGGCGCCTGGAAACTCATTGCTTTCCCAGAGCACCTGATTCCAGCCGCGGCCCTGGATCCATTCGACTTCGGGATTTTCTTCGGCGAAGTTCGCAACTCTTTGCGCGGCCTCCTGTTCCGAAGCGGCTCCGGTCAGGATCACCGAAAGCAGGGCGCGGCCATGACTGTACACATGGCCGTGGGCATCGATCAGGCCGGGAATCACCGTCCTGCCGGCGCCGTCGACGCGCTGGTCCACATTCTCCGGCAAGGCGTCGTCCGCGCCGAATGTGCGGTCGACTTCTCCGTCGGTGAATTGCAGCGCCGAAAATCGAACGAGTTCGCGGCTGCCGTCGAGGGTATAACCGTTCACGTTTTCCAGCAGAACGGTATCGCCCAGCGCCGGCCAGGCGGCGAGCAGCGCCGCCGCCAAAACCAGCGCTCCTGTCAACCTCTGCACGCTTGGACTCCTGTTAACCGGGTTGTTCCAAAGGAAGATCGTCGCCGCCGGCAGGGCGCGGCAACGAAAGCGTTCGGAGATTCTATGCCGTGTAAAAGTAATTCTCAATCTGTGAATGGAAAATAAAATACTGCTCCATTCGTTAGCGGAAGCCATTGTGATGTAAGGGGTCTCGATTCAGTTTGAGTCCTACTTTGTCACCAGAAACCGGCTGAAGCAATGTGTCAAAGTGATACTTGCAAAGGAAGGATTGTGCTTCTTCGGCATTCAATCAAATTTACAAGCAGATTCACTTTCTAGCCTTAATGATTTTGACGGGGGGTTCGGCGGCAATATATTGCTTTTCTGTTCTCTTCAAGACTTTCCGGATAACTACCGATTCCATTTGATCCATGATTTCTTTACCAATCAGTTCTAGTGTAGCTAGTGGATTGACGGGTGGCAGAATGCTAGCAATCTCCCGGCCAGATCGCGTCAGTGGAATTATGGGTAATTCTGCTTTCTTGGTCGTTTCCATAACGAGGACCAAGTCTTGCTCGTGGATACTCGCGATCCCGTCAGAATTTGGATTTAACGTTTTCGATATTCCACCAATTGCGTTAATCGATTGAATAAGTCCAACTTCTTCCAGAAATGACATAGCACTTAGGCGAGTGCCTTGTAACTCTTCAATTTTCGGCTTCAGAATAAATTCATTATTACAGCGGTATTGGACGGCTTGTTGAAACGTCGTCGCCATTGGTTGATCCAATTCAGAAAGCAGTCTCAAGCTCGACAGCGAAAAAGAACTTGTGCGTCGGATTTCGCCCGCCAATACTTTTGCCCAAAGGTGCCGCACATCTTCCGACGATGCCCTTTCGGCAAAACTGGCAAAATGATTCAGCCAATCTTGGTCAACTTGCCCCCCATCATCTCCATTCGTTGGTCCGTCAAGACCCGTTGCATTTCCAGAAAGTTCATCCACGGCAAGCTCTGCAACCCGAATTTTATTCGCAATCGGCTTAAGGCGTGAGGATAACGCTATGTCAGCCACGACCGCAGAAATCTCTTGGTCGTTTTCGATCGCTGTTTCCATTCGATTAGCTGCAGCCTGCTGAATCATCGAGTCTCTGTCGGTCTGATCACGGATGCGCTCCTCAACTCGTTCCAGCCAAGCGGCTGGTATCCCAAGGAAACCGCCCAAGAGTCGGTCAATCGCCGAAACTGCCCGCGACTTTGCAGACACGGACAAGCTAGAATCGGTGATCGTCGCACTTATGCTGACTTTGTTTGAATTTCGGTCTTCTGTCACATTCAGATCTTCCACAGAATCGTCTAGTGATCCCCACTGTTGTAAGCAGATTCGCCAAACAAAGGCAGCGTCGCCTGTTTACTGGCCCACTTCGATCCACATTCTGCCGCTAATGCGTCAAGGTCTAGACATGCGAGTAAGTTGACAGTTATTGGTCGCTTTGCATCCCAAAACACAAAAGCATTGAAAAAGCCCTGTGCTTCCTGAGCATTCAAGAGATTTGCCAACTGCCTGGCCTCCTCCTCGGTTTCGCACGGAAGGAAGTAGCAAGTATCGTCCAGAACAACGGGCTTCCCATCCTTTGGGCCAACTATGATGAAATCAAATTTCTTGTAGAATCCGGAAATCGACACCTTCCATGGTGCGAAACTGTAGTCGCCAACCCCGAAGATCGAAAATCGCGGCCGATTCCTGTAAATAGAACTTGAGCGGGAATCAAGAATCCTTTTGTGAGATTCAAGATAGCGCCAAGTCAGCGGAGCTTGCTTCTCGATTATGCAAGTCTTTTCGCCAATTGACCGTTGGGTAACCAGCATATAACGCGAAGGGCCAGCATGCCTTGCAAGATCAGAGCTCTTTAGCATTGGGAACAAAAAGTCATTTTCGAGTCGTACCCGCTGGCCTAAGCCATTTGTATAAATGTCTTCTCCATTTGCCAATCGCAACTCCATCACTCGGGCACAGTCGTGCTTGATCCCTGATCGCCACTTGACCGCCGATTTTCCGAATAGGTGACCGTGAGTTGTATGTGCGTCCAAATCTGCAATCAATCGATTCGCCCGAAACGCGATAGTTGATCGGGGTGCGAAAGCATCGAGGCTGTCAAATACGCGGCATTCGGTAGACTCTGCTTTTGGCTCCAAGACGCAAACCAAGAGACATGCATCGACTGCAGCCCCAAAGTGGGCTTTCGCGTCGATCCCATAAAGAGTCGATTCTGCAACCCGCATCCTCGTCTGCCATGCTCGTTGCAAGACCTTCCGTGCGACAACTGTTTTGCAGAGCATTGCCAGCACGGCGGTCCTTCCTGATAGCCTCTCCAAAAGATGTACGAGCATCCATTCCGAAATATCGAAATTACTCTTGCCAGTAATGGCGTCGAAACCGCTCAATCGTTGGAGATTCGATTTTCTTGGCAAGTTTGTTCCGCTGATTGTACCCACTGCCGAATTTGTCACCCAAGGTGGGTTGCCTACAACAAGGATCGGCTCCGCTAATTTCTCTAGCGTCTCATGCCAGTCCTTGTGGAAGAAGTTTTCCTGTCTGATTTTCGCTTTGCAAGTGATAGATTGAGCTATAGCAACATAGTCAGGATTGACCTCGTACCCTACGATTGAGCCGCAGTGCGGAAACGCCTGTTCCGAGGCAATAACGAATGAACCCTTACCGCATGTGGGTTCTATCACCGAGGCAACTGACAATCCTCGACGGTTGAGTAGTTCACACACCTGCTTAGCTAATTCGGGCGGTGTCTGAAAGTCGCCAAACTCGATCTTGTGTTGAGACGTCACCGAAACTGCCCTATATGACTCGATTGATCCCTTCGACCTTGCCGGCTTCCCCAATTACTCGCGTATACTGGAGTCGCCACTGTAGTGCATTGGATATCGTCAGATATCCTTGATTTGGCGGATTTCGAATTAATTCAGCGGCAAACGCTTCCGCTTCTATGTCGTCGATAGGTAGATTGCGATCAAGCATCAAAGCAACAAGGTCTTCCACGTTTCCGTCTCTCGTAATGATATCTCTAACCCCGCGCGTCATTTGGTAATCGCCTGTCCTCGATTTGTCTATAAACAAAGTGTGTAGGATATTCAGTCTTGAAGATTGTGTAGTCGCATCGTCCTGCTTCTCGTAAACGAATACGAGTAGTGAGTAGCCCAGACCCCGCACCTTCTGCCTGGCTGACTCGAAGGGCGAAGAAGATTGGGGTTGCTTCACGCTCGTGACTTTCATGTCAACCCGTAATTCTGGGAAATCGATGCCCTTTGCGGAGCTTCCCGCCTCAAAAAAGTATTTGGCCTTCAATCTTTCTTGGAATTTATGCTCAAGGTACGTCCCAACGGCTTTTCCATCCGTGACGCCGAAAAGGGTTGGCTCATCGTGATCGGATTCTGTAATCGCAAATCGGCCTGCCTCGGCAATGAGCGAGTCCAATTGCAATGCTGCCTTCATTTTTCTGCTTCCTCGTGGCCGAACTGTCGTTGATCATGCAAGACTGGCATTCTCTCGCGTTTCTGTTGATTAACGTAGGCGACATGGCTCAATCCGTCAAGAAAATGCGGTAATGGCTATTGTGGCATTCGTGCAAGCCGCCCGGACGCGAACACGAATTGCACATAGACCAACAATGAACAGTCCGCGTCAAAGGTCGGTTGCCGTCAAATCTCAGATGGGAATCGCTTGTCTAATTCGTACGCTACTGAAGTTCAATCAGGAAATAATCGTCATTCATGAGTTCGCGGATCAGGCGGGTGAGGGCGGCGTGGGTGGCGCCGCCGATGTCTTCCGCCGAGCCGCGGCCGAACAGGTTGGTCTGCCAGATGGAGCGGCCGCCGCGGTTGAGTTGCAGGTTCACGCGCATGGTCAGGCGGATTTCACCGTCTATCACCTCGGATTCGATGGAATTCACGCTGCCTTCCACACTGAAGTCCTCGCCGCTTTCCACCAGCAGGGCGTTGCCGTGCTCGAATCCCTGGATGAGCGCCGTGCGCACGAGCGCCGTCATTTCCATTTCGGCAAGATAGCCGTCGCCACCCGCCGGATCGCTGTCGACGATCAGGCGGCCGTCGGCCAGCCCGCGGTCATCGGTAAATTCCGCCACCCGCAAGGTTCCGCGCATGCGGCTCAGGTCGGCGCGGTGATTGCCGTCGTACTGGTAATTCACGTTGATCTGTTCGGCGGCTATGGCGGCTGTGCTCAAGAGCGCCACAAGGGCCAGCATCAGGCTTCGTACAAGCATGGGATCAAATCTCCGGCAGATGGGTGAAATCCCCGCCGGACTGCGCAATCCGGCGGGGTGTGGTTTCAGTTTATTTCAGTAGTCGGCCACGGCGCTCCCGGACGGATGTCGCCCAGGGGAATCATGCCGCGATGGAGAAACTTCTGCACGCGCTTTCCTTCATAGGTTTCCGTTGTGTAGACGTCGCCGACCGAGTCGGTCACGATGCTGTGGGTGCCGAAGAACAGCCCCGGCTGGCGGCCGCCGTCACCGAAAGTGTAGAGCACTTCCAGCGATTCGCGGTCCAGAACGTGCACCAGCATGTTGGATCCGTCAGCAAGGTAGATGAACTCCTGTTCCGGATCGTGGGAGAAAGAGATGTCCCAGGTCGAGCCTGACAATGTGGCCGGCGCAACCAGTCCTTCCTTGACGAACGTGCCGTCGCGCTGAAAAACCTGGATACGGTCGGCCCCCCGGTCGCAAACGTAGATCAGTTCGTCCGCCGAAGGTTCGGCGCAATGCACAGGCGGCCGGAATTGTTGCGGCAACGGGTCGCCGGGGATATAGGTATTGTCGGCTTCGTCATCGGGCTGATTGCCATAGGCGCCCCAGAAATTCTTGAACTCGCCGGTGGTAGCGTCAAGCACGACCACGCGGCGGTTGCCGTAACCGTCGGCGATCCAGGCTTCGTTGTTCGCGGCGTCGATGGCTATTTCGGCAACCCGTGAAAAATGCGTGGTGCTGTTGCTGTCGGGCAGATTGCCCGGCTCGCCGATGGTGCGAATGTAATCGCCCTCGCGCGTGAATACGAGAATATGAGAATCGGTGCTGCCGTTACCGCCGATCCAGACATCGCCGTTTGCAGAGACTTCGATGCCGTGGTTGGACTCTGGCCATTCGTAGTCACCGTTTTCAACCGGGCCTCCCCATGCCTTTACCAGATTTCCCTCAGGGTCGAATTCCAGTATCGGGGGCGCGGCGGTGCAACAGGATGCGACTCCCCGGTCAAGGCCGAGTTCCTGGGTCATGAACATGTCCGGAGAATCACGATGCACGATGTAGACATGATCCCGGGCGTCGACGGCTACGCCGATCGTGCGCCCGAGCAGCCATTGATTGGGCAGGGGCTGGGGCCAGAAAGGATCCACCTCGAAATGCGGCACGAGCTGGTCGCTGTTGGCCGCCTGGGGCGCCTGCTCCATTCTGCCCTGTCCAATGAACAGTACGGCCAGTGCGAGCACTGCGACAAGAGCGATAATCAGGGTCGATCTGTTGATGTTCATATCGATATCCCGTGAGCTATGCAGAGTGAGATTCCGGCCAGTATAAGCCGCTTTTTTTGCTGGAACAAAAAAAGCCGCATCGGGTGGATGCGGCTTTTTTCGTTCGGTCCGGAGACGATTACAATTCGTCGGGCGGCCAGGTCGGCGCACGGTCGGTGACTGTGACCGGCCTCATGCCCTGGAAGAGAAACTTCTGCACCCGCTTGCCTTCGTAGGTCTCGGTTGTGTAGATGTTGCCCTGGGAGTCGGCGGCGATGCTGTGAGGGGCGAAGAACAGGCCGGGTTGCCTGCCGCCGTCACCGAAGGTGTACAGCACTTCCATGGACTCGCGGTCGATGATGTAGATCTTGAAGTTCTGACCGTCGGCCAGGTAGATGAACTCCTGCTCGTCATCGGGCGAGAATGCGATATCCCAGGTGGAGCCCTGCGCCAGCGTGGCCGGCGAGATGATCACTTCCTGCACATAGGCGCCGTCGGTGCGGAACACCTGGATGCGGTCGGCGCCGCGGTCGCAGACGTAGACCAGCCCGTCATTGGAAGGCTCGGCGCAGTGAACGGGGCCGCGGAACTGCTGCGGGCCAGGCACGCCGGGAGTGTAGGTCACGTCGGCATCGTCGTCGGGACGATTGCCGTAGGCGCCCCAGTAGCGCAGGAAGTTGCCTTCGAGGTCAACCACGGCGACACGCTTGTGCGTATAGCCGTCGGCGAAATAAACCTCGCCGGCTGCTTCGTCGATGGCGATTTCCGCGATGCGGCCGTAATGCGACTCGCTGTTGCTGTCCACATCCTGACCGGGAATGCCGACCTGGCGAACGAACTCGCCGTCACGGGTAAACACCAGTGCGTGGGAGTCGCCACCGCCATTGCCGCCGATCCAGACGTTGCCGTCGGGGGCGACTTCAATGCCGTGATTGGATTCGGGCCACTGATACGGCGCGCCTTCCACCGGACCGCCCCAGGCGTTGATCAGGTTGCCTTCGAGGTCGAATTCGAGAATGGGAGGCGCCGGAGTGCAGCATTCGGCCACGCCGGCATACAGTCCGATCTCCTGAATACGCATGAACTGGGACTCGGTGTTGCGATGCACGATGAAGATATGGTCCCGGTCGTCCACGTCAACGCCGATGGTATTGCCTTGCACCCAGTGATTGGGAAGGGGCTTTGGCCATAGCGGATCGACGAGGAAGTGCGGCGCCATGACATCGTTGCTGGCGGCAACGCTCGGAGCCTGCATATAGCTATGACCGATCCCCAGAGCAACCAGGGCGGCAGCCAAGACAACCCCGGCCAGCAGTTTGATCTTGGTCATTCTTGATCTCCTCTTGGTTATGGAAGGCCCATCGGGCCCTAGTCCGAGCGAGTATACTGCCTCATTGCGGCACAGTATACTAGTCCGCCGAAAAATTGACTGGCGCCCGGAATTCAGGAGGACGCACAAGTGATAAGCAGCAGATTCGCACCTCTGCTGGCCGCGGGCGCGATGCTGGCCGGCCTGCTGACGTTCCCGGCCGCGGTTTCGGCCCATGACATTCCAAGCAGGGTCACGGTCTACGCCTTCGTCAAGCCCGAGGGCGACACGCTGACCGCGTTGTTGCGCATTCCGATGGAAGCCTTCGGCGAGATCAGCTTCCCCTTGCGCGGCCTCGGCTATCTGCAGATCAGCGAAGCGGACTTTGCCTTGCGCGACGCCGCCAGGGTATATATCACCGAATCCCTGCATTTCTACGAAAACGGCGTGGAACTCGAAGAGAAATACCTCGAGGCCACTCGGGTATCGCTGCCCTCGAGCCGCGCTTTCACCGACTACGAAACCGCCCTGGAAAACATTCATTCGCCGCCGCTCGGCGACGACGTCAACCTGTTCTGGCGTCAGGGAATGCTCGATGTGCTGGTGACCTACCCGATCGAGTCGCAAGATTCAGATTTTTCGGTGGACCCGCAACTCGGTACCTTGTCGGACCTCACTACCACGGTATTGCGTTTCATTCTTCCCAGCGGCGGCGAGCGACTGTTCAATTATCTCGGCAATCCGGGACTGGTCGAACTCGACCCACGCTGGCACCAGGCCGCCCTGCGCTTCATCGTCATGGGCTTCTGGCACATCCTGGAAGGCATCGACCACCTGCTGTTCCTGTTCTGTCTGGTGATTCCGGTACGCAGCCTGAGGCATCTGATTCCCGTTGTCACATCGTTCACGATCGCCCACTCGATTACCCTGATCGCTTCAGCCATGGGCATCGCGCCGAGGGCGCTGTGGTTTCCGCCGCTGATCGAGACGCTGATCGCCTTGTCGATCGTTTACATGGCCTTCGAGAACATTGTCGGCGCAAGGCCGGAAAGACGCTGGATGGTTTCCTTCGGCTTCGGCCTCGTGCACGGCTTCGGCTTTTCCTTTCTGTTCAGCGAAACGCTGCAGTTCGCCGGTGGGCATCTCATCTCGTCCCTGCTGGCGTTCAATGTCGGCGTGGAGCTCGGACAACTGTTGATTCTGATTCTGGTCATACCGGTGCTCAACCTGATGTTCCGCTATCTGGTCGCCGAGCGCATCGGCTGCATATTACTGTCGGCGCTGCTTGCCCATAGCGCCTGGCACTGGATGCTGGATCGCGGCGCGCAGTTGCAGCAGTTCACATTGCAGTATCCGATCTTCGACAATCTGTTTTATGCGGCGCTGATGCGCTGGGGCATGTTGCTGATCGTCATCGTCGGCTGCTTCTGGCTGACCTACGAATTGTTCCGCCGGCTCAATCTCGTACTCAGTTTCGCCGAGCTTGGGCAACTGCGCGAATCGAAAGCGCAGGATTGAGGTTTGGTCGATTCTTGAAGTTTGTGGCTTCGACCCGATGACGACTTGCGTTGTGCAGCGCCGCTTATACCGGTTTTTTACAGTTTGTTGTGTACGCTGGCGGCTAGTTGCTATGATGCCTCGGCTTGCAGCATCTGGGGAGAGCGCCTAATGTCTTCGGTATTCATTGTTATCTTCGGGCTTGTCGGCTTCTCGTTCGGCTGGTTCGTTTATTCCCGCTTCATCGCCGAAAAAATATACCGGCTGGATCCGGAATACGTCACGCCCGCGAATCGTTTCAACGACGCGGTCGATTATGTGCCAACCAACAAGTATGTATTGTGGGGGTCGCATTTCACGGCGGTCGCCGGCGCCGCGCCGATCGTCGGACCCGCCATCGCGGTCTACTGGGGCTGGCTGCCGGCCCTCATCTGGGTGACTCTCGGCTCGATCTTCTTCGCCGGGGTCCACGATATGGGCGCACTGTGGGCGAGTAACCGCCATAACGCGCGTTCCATGGGGGCATTGTCCGAAGACGTGGTCGGTTCACGCACCCGCGCTTTGTTCATGGTGGTCATCTTTCTGCTGCTGCTGATGGTCAACGCCGTATTCGGCACCATCATCGCCGGCGAGATGGTGGATATCGAGACTTCCATAGTGCCGGCCTGGGCCGCGATTCCGGTGGCGATCGCTGTCGGCGTGCTGATCCGGCGCAAGGTCAATCTGTTCGCGATTTCCCTGATCGGCGTGACAATTCTGTATTTCACGATCTACCTGGGCACCATATGGCCGGTGGAGACTGAGTTGCGCTGGGATGGTGTCTTCCTCGGTCCTCATGGCAACTGGATCGTAATTCTCTTCATTTACGCAGGCATCGCCTCCATGCTGCCGGTGTGGCTGCTGCTGCAGCCGCGGGACTACATCAATGGCGCGCAACTCGTGCTTGGTCTGCTTGTGCTGTACAGCGCGGTTTTCATCGCCCTGCCCGACGTAACCGCGCCGATGATCAACGAGAATCTCGCGGAAGGAACGCCGCCACTGGTTCCGATTCTTTTCGTGACCATTGCCTGTGGCGCCCTGTCGGGATTTCACGGGATCGTTTCCTCGGGTACGAGTTCGAAGCAGTTGAACAATGAGAAGGACGCGCGCTTCGTCGGCTATCTCGGTGCGCTTGGCGAGGGATCGCTGGCATTGATCACGATTACTGCCGTTACCGGCTCCCTGTATGCGGTTTCCGCCACGGAATGGAGCGGTCTGTATGCCAATTTCGGTGACGGCGCCGCGAGCGCCTTCATCGCTGGTGGCGCGGCGCTGATAACCGAGGGCTGGGGTATACCGCAAGCGTTTTCGACGACCATGCTGGCAGTAATGGTTGTACTGTTCGCCGGCACTACCATGGACGCTGGTCTTCGCCTTCAGCGATACATCATCCAGGAATGGGGCAATATCTATTCCATCGGATTCCTCAAGAACAACTATATTTCCACCCTGGTGGCGGTGGGTTGTTGCCTTACGCTTGCCTTCGGCGCCACCAACGGCCAGTACCCCGGCGATGGAGGCATGCTGATCTGGCCGATCTTCGGCGCTTCCAATCAGATCTTGGCCAGTCTCACCTTGCTCGTGTTATCCGTTTACCTGATGCGGCTCGAGCGGCCATCGATCTACACGCTGGTACCGATGATCTTTATCGTGTTTATGGCATTCTGGGCCAGCCTCTGGTACTTGTTTGACTACTATCAGTCACAAAATTGGCTGCTTTTGGTGCTGAGCATCGCCGTTATGGGCGCCAGTATTGTCGTGATGCTGGAAGCATTCTCGGTGATTTCAAGAATCCGCCGCGGCGAATCCACGGACTCGGACAAAGCCGTCGAATCCGCCGAATGAGATAGCTTGCGCCCCGGCGGAGGCGGTCTCCGCCGGGGCATTCCACAAAATGACCGGAATTGATCTGCATTTGCTGATGGAAGACCTGCCGCCCGGCCTGCAACAGGCATTGGGTGAGGTTGTTGAATTCGACCGGATAGACTCCACCAATGACGAAGCCTTGCGCAGGCTGCGGGCAGGCGAGACCGGCGAATGCCTGATCGTAGCGCGGGAGCAGTCCGCCGGACGCGGACGGCGTGGCCATCAATGGCAAAGTCCCGGCGGCGCCGGGCTGTATTTCTCGCTGGTGCGGGAACTGCCGCTGCCGCTGGACCGGATGCTGCCATTGGGTCCGGTCATCGCGCTGGCCTTGCGCGCGGGTCTCAGCGACCTGGAAGTGTTTGGCCTGAGCGTGAAATGGCCGAATGACCTGCTTAGCGGCAATCGCAAACTGGGCGGTATCCTGGTGGAGACCCACGGCGCCGATGAGCAGCGCTGCGTAGTCGTCGGAGTCGGACTGAACCTGCGCTTTCCTCCCGAAGTGATGAAAATGATAGACAAGCCCGCCGTCGACCTGGCGTCGATTTGCGAGGACGATCTGGATTGGTCTCATTTGCTGCCGGCGATCCTCGATCGGCTGATCGAGTACATCGGCATCTATCGGGAAAAGGGTTTTGCTTTCTTCCAGAATGAATGGAACAAGTTCGACCGCTATTTTCAGCAGGATGTCGTGGTGCAGGTCGGCGACGAGAAAACCATCGGTCGCGTATCCGGCGTCGACGAAACCGGCGCCTTGCTGGTGCGCAACGCAACCGGCGTCCAGCGCCTGGTTTCCGGAACGATTTTTCCTTCCCGGCACGGCGCCGGCCCGAAACCGTGATCCTGGAAATCGATGCCGGAAACACCAGCTTGAAATGGCGGTGGCGAGGGTCGGCGGCGGCCAGCGTGCGTGACCTGGCGCAACTTGAATCGGAACTCGCAATTGCAAGCCAGCCCGAAGAAGTGCTGGTCTGCAATGTCAGGGGCGCGGAGCTCGAATCCGAGTTGGCGGCATGGACGGCGCGCAGATGGGACTTGCAGCCGCGATTCGCCAGGGTTGCCCGCGTTTGCGGCGGCGTTAGAATCCAGTACCCTGACCCTTCAAGGCTGGGCGCCGATCGCTGGCTCGCCATGCTGGCGGGTTTCAGGCGAGCAAACGGAAGTTGCCTGATCGTCGACAGCGGCACCGCATTGACTATCGATGTGATTGACGACGGCGGATTGCATCTCGGCGGATATATCATGCCGGGACTGCAAACCTTGCGTTCGTCGTTGTTGCGGAATACGGAGATTCGTCTGACACCCGGAAACGGGGAAGAATCCGTCGCGCTCGGCAATGACACCGGCGACGCGGTTCGCAATGGTACGCTGTTCATGTTGTGCGGCGCGGTGCGTATGGCCCTCGAGCGCTTCGAGCGGGAAATGAGTCGCCCACGGCGGGAACAGAAAAGCCCCATGCTGGTTCTGACCGGCGGAGACGCCGCCTTGCTGAAACAGGAGTTGGGTCGTGACGGCGTACCTGTCGTTCCGGACCTTGTGCTGGACGGACTTGAAATCGCATGCGCGCATCCTGAGGAATGACAATTGCGCTACATCATTATTTTCCTGCTGCTTTTGAACATCGCGTATTATGGCTGGAGCCTGTTGCGCCCGCCGGAATCGCCCGCGGCGATGGAACCGCGACCGCTGCGCAATGAAGGTCTGCAACTCGTGAGCGAGGCGCGGGAGGAAGAAGGGGCCCGGCTGCTCGAGGAAGCGGAACAAGTCTGCCTCTTCGTCGGTGGTTTTACCGATATTTTCCAGGCCAGTGATTTTGCCGCCGCCGCGATCGGCGAGAACATTGAAGCAACGGTATATATTGCGCAGCCCGGCGACGCCGCAGAAGTGCGTCTGCAGCGCCACGTGGATGACCCGGAAGATATCCCGCAATGGCCTGATTTAGCAGGCCAAAGTTCCGAATTGACCGGCACGGAAAATCCGTGTCAAACATTTGCACACACTGACCATTTCCACTAGAATGCCGCGTTCCTGTGAGAGCCGTCGGCTGAAAGCGCCCGGTTGGGGCTCTTTTGGGAGGGGTTCCCGAGTGGCCAAAGGGATCAGACTGTAAATCTGACGCGTAAGCTTCGGTGGTTCAAATCCACCCCCCTCCACCAACTGGAAACTCGTGCGGGACGGAGTTGTTTCCAGAAGGCGGGTATAGTTCAGAGGTAGAACCCCAGCCTTCCAAGCTGGTCGCGCGGGTTCGATTCCCGCTACCCGCTCCAGACATGCATCCGGGTATCCGCGCAAGATCGGCTCGCATAGCTCAGGAGGTAGAGCACTTCATTGGTAATGAAGAGGTCTCCGGTTCGACTCCGGATGTGAGCACCACATAACTATATCCCCGGGCTTCCGGAATTTCAGACAACAGAACGCAAAGCAAGGGCAGTTACAAATAAGGGCAGTTACAAATGGCGAAGGAAAAATTCGAGAGAACGAAGGTACACGTGAACGTAGGCACGATCGGTCACGTGGACCATGGCAAGACGACATTGACGGCGGCGCTGACGAAGATCTGCGCGGATCGCTACGGCGGTTCGGTGAAGGCATTCGACGAGATCGACAATGCGCCGGAGGAACGCGAGCGCGGGATCACGATCGCGACCTCGCACGTGGAATACGATTCGCCGAATCGTCACTACGCGCACGTGGACTGTCCGGGTCACGCGGACTACGTGAAGAACATGATCACGGGCGCGGCGCAGATGGACGGAGCGATTCTGGTGGTTTCGGCGGCGGACGGTCCGATGCCGCAGACGCGGGAGCACATTTTGCTGGCGCGTCAGGTCGGTGTGCCTTACATCGTGGTGTACATGAACAAGTCGGACATGGTGGACGACGAGGAGTTGCTGGAGTTGGTGGAGATGGAGGTGCGGGAGTTGCTGGACACCTTCGATTTTCCTGGCGACGACACGCCGATCGTCATCGGTTCCGCGCTGAAGGCGCTGGAAGGGGACGATTCGGAGCAGGGCATCGGTTCGGTGGAGAAGCTGGTGGAAGCGCTGGACAGTTATGTTCCGGTACCGGAGCGGGAGATTGACAGGCCGTATCTGATGCCGATCGAGGACGTATTTTCGATCTCGGGCCGCGGCACGGTTGTGACGGGTCGTATTGAGCGCGGTGTTGTGAAGGTTGGCGAGGAAGTGGAGATTGTCGGCATCAAGGAGACGGAGACGACGACGTGTACGGGCGTTGAGATGTTCCGCAAGTTGCTGGACGAGGGTCGCGCGGGCGAGAACGTTGGGGTGTTGTTGCGTGGTACGAAGCGTGAGGAGGTTGAGCGCGGCCAGGTGCTGGCGGCGCCGGGTTCGATCACGCCGCATACGAAGTTTGAGGCGGAGGTATACATTCTTACCAAGGAAGAGGGCGGGCGACACACGCCATTCTTCAAGGGCTATCGCCCACAGTTTTATTTCCGTACGACGGACGTGACGGGCAACGTGGAGTTGCCTGGCGACGTTGAGATGGTGATGCCTGGTGACAACATAAAGATGAACGTTGAGTTGATTGCACCGATCGCGATGGACGAGGGCCTGCGTTTCGCAATCCGCGAAGGCGGCCGCACGGTAGGCGCGGGAGTAGTTTCCAAAATTATTGAGTAATCGGGGATTGTGCGGGAAATCCGTCGCTGCCGGGTTGTGGGTATGCGGCGTCCGCCGAGCCTACAGGGACGTATTCACGGCGGACGCCGCATACCCTTTATCGGGTGCGGCGGACGTGGGTACCAAAGAAACGCAAGATATAGAGATTTAGGCCAGTAGCTCAATTGGCAGAGCAGCGGTCTCCAAAACCGCAGGTTGGGGGTTCGATTCCCTCCTGGCCTGCCAACAGAATGCGATTCTGCCGCGTGGGGCGGAATCAGCACGGAATTCGAACATAAAATGTCAGAAAGAAGTGACCAGCCCGGTACGGACTGGATCAAGTGGGCGGTCGTCGCCGCGATTGTCGCGGTCGGCGTGTACGCCAACAGCTATTTTTCGGCTGAATCCCTGCTGATCCGCACGATCGGTTTGCTCGCGCTCGCCGGCGTTGCCGGCTGGATCGCCGCGCAGACCGAACGGGGTCGCGCGTTCGTCAATCTGTGCCTGGAAGCGAGGATCGAGATAAGAAAAGTCGTCTGGCCGACCCGCCAGGAAACGATTCAGACGACGATTATCGTTTTGATCGTCATCTTTATCCTGGCGCTCATACTCTGGTTTCTGGACTGGGGTCTGAACGGAATAGTGTCCAGCATCATAAGTTAGGAAAGCGGCGGAAATCGCGGCCCGCATTGCAGGCCGGAAGCCGGCGGAATGGATCGGAACAGATGAGCAAACGATGGTACGTGGTGCACGCTTTCTCGGGCTACGAAAAGAGAGCCATGGAGGCGCTGCGTGACCGGATCGAGCGTTCCCCGCACAAGGAATGCTTCGACGAGGTGCTCGTGCCTACCGAAGAAGTGCTGGAAATGCGCGCCGGACAGAAGCGCAAGAGCGAGCGCAAGTTCTTTCCGGGATATGTGCTGGTGCATATGGAATTGAACGACGATACCTGGCATCTGGTGAAGGAAACGCCGCGGGTAATGGGATTCATAGGCGGCACGGCTGACAAGCCGGCGCCGATCACCGACCAGGAAGCGTCGGCGATCTTGCGACGTATGGAAGAAAGCGAGGAAACGCCGGCGCACAAGACGATATACGAGCCCGGCGAAATGGTGCGCATCGTCGACGGACCGTTCAATGATTTCACCGGAACCGTGGAAGAAGTGAATTACGAAAAGAGCCGCCTTCGGGTCGCCGTACTGATTTTCGGTCGAGCGACTCCGGTGGAACTTGAATTCGGCCAGGTGGAAAAGAGCTAGAGGACTAGAAATGGCCAAGAAGATCTTGACCTACGTCAAATTGCAGGTGCCGGCCGGCAAGGCCAATCCGAGTCCGCCGGTCGGTCCGGCGCTCGGCCAGCACGGGCTGAACATCATGGAGTTCTGCAAGGCGTTCAACGCCCAGACGCAAAGTATGGAAGCCGGTCTTCCGGTGCCGGTGGTAATCACTGTCTACGCGGACCGCAGCTTCACATTCATTACCAAGACTCCGCCTGCGTCCGTGCTCTTGCGCAAGGCCGCCGGCGTCGCCAAGGGCAGCGGCCGGCCGAACACGGAAAAAGTCGGCAAATTGACACGCGCACAACTCGAAGAGATCGCCAACATCAAGAAGCCGGACCTGAACGCTGTCGATATGGACGCCGCGGTGCGTACCCTGGCCGGCAGCGCGCGCAGCGCCGGTCTCGAAGTGGAAGGAGTCGAGTGAAATGGGCAAATTGACCAAACGGCAAAAACTGATCGCGGAAAAAGTAACTCCCGGCAAAAACTATTCGGTGGAAGAGGCTGTAAGTCTGTTGAGCGAAGTCGCTGTCGGCGGCTTCAAGGAATCCATTGACGTTGCGGTGAATCTGGGCGTCGATGTGCGTAAATCCGACCAGGTCGTGCGCGGATCCACGACATTGCCCGAAGGTGCCGGGAAGGAAGTGCGGGTAGCGGTTTTCGCCCAGGGCGCCAATGCCGACAAGGCCAATGAGGCAGGCGCCGACATCGTGGGATTTGAAGACCTGGCGGAATCGATCAAGGGTGGAAACCTCGATTTCGACGTGGTAATCGCCTCGCCCGACGCCATGCGCGTCGTCGGCGCACTCGGGCCGATCCTCGGTCCGCGCGGACTGATGCCCAACCCCAAGGTGGGCACTGTTACCGCGGACGTGGAAACAGCCGTGCGCAACGCCAAGGCCGGACAAATGCGTTATCGCACCGACCGCAACGGGATCGTCCACGGCGGCATAGGCCGGATCGGATTTGACGGAGCGCTGGTGCGCAGGAACCTGGAAGCACTTCTGTCGGACCTGAAGAAATCGAAGCCTGCTTCGGCTAAGGGAATATTCATAAAGAAGGTAGTGCTTTCCTCGACCATGGGCCCGGGGATATTGATCGATCAGTCCTCGCTGGCTTCGTGAGCAGGGAAGGAATTATTCGAAGAATTTGAGAGCCTCGTCGGCGAGAAGTCGATGAGACTGTCAAAGACCGCAGGTGGCCATTGGCCTTAATTTCCTGCGCAGACGGTGAAATCCGATTTGAACCTGCCGTTCGAATTCGAATCACCTGTCGTAAATCGGCGCAGTTCGCGCCAGCCAGTGTAGCGGCGAGGCCCGCCTCGCCCGAAACAGGCAGGAGTAGAGAGAATGCCTTTAGGACTGGAAGACAAGAAGCGGATAGTCGCCGAGGTCAACGAGGCCGCCGGCAACGCAATGTCCGCCGTGCTCGCGGATTATCGCGGAGTCTCGGTGGAAGATATGACCGCCTTGCGCCGCAACGCCAGGGAAAACAAGGTGTATCTGCGGGTAGTGCGGAATTCGCTATTGAAGCGCGCGGTGGAAAACACCGAGTTCGAGTGTATCCGGGACGCGTTGAGCGGACCGACGATCCTCGCATTGTCCCAGGAAGATCCCGGCTCCGCCGCGCGAGTTCTGAAGGACTTCGCCGGCGATAACGACCACTTCGAGATCAAGGCCCTGTCCATCGGCGGCAGATTGCTCGAGCCACGTGATATCGACGTGCTCGCCAAGATGCCGACGCTCGACCAGGCCCGTGTGATGCTGATGACCGTCATGCTCGCACCGGTGTCCAGGCTCGTGCGGACAGTCAAGGACGTACCCGCCAAAGTGACCCGAACTGTTGCCGCGGTGCGGGACCAGAAGCAGGCGGCCTGAACGCGAACAGCGAAATTAGAGAATTTTAAACAGGAGAATTGAAGTAATGGCTCTGTCAACACAAGAAGTTTTGGACGCAATCGCCGAAATGTCTGTTATGGACGTCGTCCAGCTCGTAGAGGCGATGGAAGAGAAATTCGGCGTTTCAGCCGCTGCCGCGGTTGCCGCGGCGCCTGCGGCAGCCGCTGCAGTCGATGCCGCGCCGGCCGAAGAAAAGGATGAGTTCGACGTTGTGCTTTCCGCTGTAGGTGACAAGAAAATCAATGTCATCAAGGCGGTTCGCGCCATCACCGGACTTGGACTGAAAGAGGCCAAGGAAATGGTCGACGGGGCGCCTTCCACCGTTAAGGAAGGAGTGCCCAAGGCTGAAGTTGAAGCGATGCAGAAAGCACTGGAAGAAGCCGGCGCAACTGTTGAACTCAAGTAAAGCTACCGAAATCGGCAGTCTCCGGACGATCCCGCATCGGACCGGAGCTTGCCCGTGCGCGCGAAACGCCATGACGGCGCTTATCTAGATCCAGGAACTCGATATGGCCTACAGCTACACTGAAAAGAAGCGCATTCGCAAGAACTTCGGCAAATTGCCGAGCGCGATGGACATCCCCTATCTGCTTTCCATCCAGGTGGATTCCTACCAGCAATTCCTGCAGTCCGTGACTCTCTCCGGAGATCGCAGGGACCAGGGACTCCATGGCGCGTTCAAGTCGGTGTTTCCGATCAGTTCGTATAACGAGAAGGCGGCGCTCGAGTACAAAAGTTACGAACTCGGCAAGCCCGTTTTCGACGTCAAGGAATGTCAACTTCGGGGCTCGACCTATTCGGCCTCCCTGAAAGTGACGCTGCAACTGATCCTTTACGACAAGGAGTCGTCCCAGAGAAAGATCAAGGAAGTGAAGGAGCAGGAAGTCTACATGGGAGAAATCCCGTTGATGACCGATTCAGGCACTTTCATCATCAACGGCACCGAGCGCGTGGTAGTGTCACAGCTCCATCGTTCGCCGGGGGTTTTCTTCGACCACGACAAGGGCAAGACCCACAGTTCGGGCAAACTGCTGTACACGGCCCGGGTGATTCCCTATCGCGGTTCCTGGCTCGATTTCGAATTCGACCCCAAGGATCTGGTCTACGTCCGCATCGACCGTCGCCGCAAGCTGCCGGCTACGGTCCTGTTGCGCGCCCTGGAATTCACTCCGGAACAGATTCTGGAAATGTTCTACGAGCGCAACAGCTACCGCATTTCCGGCGGCGACGAACCGAAGATTTCGATTGAGCTCGTACCTGCCCGCCTGCGTGGAGAGGTGCTTTCCTTCCCGGTCAAGGGCAAGCGCGGCAAGCTCATCGTCGAAGCGGGAAGGCGCATTACCAGCCGTCATATCCGCCAGATGGAACAGGCCGGGCTTACCGAACTTGAAGTCGCCGAGGATTTCGTGAACGGAACTTCGCTCGCGGTCGACGCCATCAACAAGGAGACCGGCGAAATTATCGCACCGTGCAATTCCGAAATCGGACCGGAATTGATCAAACAATTCGTCGAGGAAGGCATTACCGAATTCCAGACAATTTACACAAACGATCTTGATTGCGGTCCGTTCGTATCGGACACCCTGCGCATCGATACCACGGATTCCGCCCTCGCGGCAAAGATCGAGATTTACCGGATGATGCGACCGGGTGAACCGCCGACAACAGAATCCGCGGAAAAACTTTTCGTCAGTCTTTTCTTCAACCTCGAGCGCTACGATCTATCCCATGTCGGCCGCATGAAGTTCAACCGGCGCCTGAATCGCAAGTCGTCCGAAGGCAAAATGACCCTGGACAAAGAAGATATAGTCGATGTGCTGAAGACCCTGGTCGCGATCCGCAACGGTTTCGGCTCGGTGGATGACATAGACCATCTTGGGAATCGCCGTATCCGTTCAGTAGGCGAAATGGCCGAGAACCAGTTTCGCGTGGGTCTCGTCCGCGTCGAGCGCGCGGTCAAGGAGCGCCTGAGCATGGCGGACTCCGAGGGTCTCATGCCCCAGGACATGATCAACGCCAAACCGGTCGCTGCCGCGGTCAAGGAATTCTTCGGCTCGAGCCAGCTTTCGCAATTCATGGATCAGAACAATCCGCTGTCGGAAGTTACGCACAAGCGCCGGGTCTCGGCGCTTGGCCCCGGTGGACTGACTCGCGAGCGTGCAGGCTTTGAAGTGCGCGACGTGCATCCGACGCATTACGGCAGACTGTGCCCGATCGAAACTCCCGAAGGGCCGAACATCGGCCTGATCAACAACCTGGCGACCTATTCCAGGGCCAATCATTACGGATTCCTGGAGAGTCCCTATCGCAAGGTTTCGAGCACGAAAGTATCCGACGATATCGATTTTCTATCCGCCATCGACGAAAGCGAATACGTCATCGCCCAGGCCAGTGCCGCGCAGAACAGCAAGGGCGCGTTGACGGACAATCTCGTCACCGTGCGCCACATGGGCGAAACCACGTTGAAGCCGCGGGAGGAAGTCGATTACATGGACGTGGCGCCCCAGCAGATGGTTTCCGTGGCCGCCTCGCTGATCCCTTTCCTGGAGCACGATGACGCCAACCGGGCGCTGATGGGTTCGAATATGCAGCGCCAGGCGATTCCCACGCTGAAGACTGAAAAACCGCTTGTGGGCACTGGAATAGAAGGTATCGTGGCGCGGGATTCAGGGGTGTGTCTCATCGCCGAGCGCGGCGGAGTGATCGAAAGCGTCGACGCGGCGCGACTCATCGTGCGCGTTAACGACGACGAGACCGACGCCGGTGAGGCCGGGGTCGATATCTACAAGTTGACCAAGTACACCCGGTCCAATCAGAACACCTGCATCAGCCAGCGGCCGCTGGTGAAACAGGGCGATATAGTAAGCCGCGGCGACATCCTCGCCGATGGACCTTCGGTCGATACCGGCGAACTCGCGCTCGGGCAGAACATGCGCATTGCCTTCATGCCCTGGAACGGCTACAACTTCGAGGACTCGATCCTGATCTCGGAGCGCGTGGTAACGGAAGACCGCTTCACCACGATCCACATCCAGGAATTGACCTGCGTGGCGCGCGATACGAAGTTGGGATCGGAAGAGGTCACCGCGGACATTCCCAACGTAGGAGAAAGCGCGCTGGCCAAGCTCGACGCATCCGGCATCGTCTATATCGGCGCCGAAGTCGACGCCGGCGATATTCTCGTCGGCAAGGTCACGCCGAAAGGGGAAACCCAGCTCACTCCGGAGGAAAAACTGCTGCGAGCGATTTTCGGCGAGAAGGCCTCGGACGTGAAGGATACTTCCCAGCGCGTGCCGACCAGCGTGCGCGGTACGGTCATCGACGTACAGATCTTCACCCGCGACGGTCTGGAAAAGGATCAGCGGGCGCTGGAAATCCAGCAATACCAACTCGACCAGATCCGCAAGGACATAGACGACGAATATCGCATCGTCGAGGGCGCCACGTTCGAACGTCTCGGCAAGTCCCTCAAGGGCAGGGAAGTCAGCGGCGGCCCGAAGCTCAAGTCGGGCCAGCGGCTCAGCCAGGACTATCTGGACAAACTGCCGCGGGAGGACTGGTTCAAGCTGCGCATGAAGAACGACAACTTCAATCGGCAACTCGAACGCGCCCAGGAACAACTTGAGGAAAGACGCGCCGAACTCGACGATCGTTTCGAGGACAAGCGCAAGAAGCTCACCCAGGGCGACGACCTGGCGCCGGGCATCCTCAAGATCGTCAAAGTCTACCTGGCGATCAAGCGCCGCGTGCAGCCCGGTGACAAGCTTGCCGGCCGGCACGGCAACAAGGGCGTCATCTCGGCGATCATGCCGGTGGAAGACATGCCATACGACGAAAACGGAGAGCCGGTGGACATCGTTCTCAACCCGCTCGGCGTGCCGTCGCGCATGAACGTGGGCCAGGTTCTCGAAACCCACCTCGGCCGCGCCTCGCGCGGACTCGGTCAGATGATCAACAAGATGTTGCGCGAACAGCGCAAGGCTCCGGCCATCCGCAAGTTGCTGACGGAAATCTACAACTCCGTCGGCGAACGCAAGGAAGACCTCAAGAGCCTGACCGACGCGGAAGTGCTGGAACTGGCGGAAAATCTGAAAGACGGCGTGCCCATGGCAACGCCGGTTTTCGACGGCGCGGAGGAGATGGAAATCAAGCGGATGCTGAAGATGTCCGGCAAGGACGAGAGCGGTCAGGTAACTCTCTTCGACGGCCGTACCGGCAATGCTTTCGATACGCCGGTTACCGTGGGGATCATGTACATGCTGAAGTTGAACCACCTGGTGGACGACAAGATGCACGCTCGTTCCACCGGTTCCTACAGCCTGGTTACGCAACAGCCTCTCGGCGGCAAGGCGCAATTCGGCGGCCAGCGATTCGGCGAGATGGAAGTCTGGGCGCTGGAAGCTTATGGCGCCGCCTACACCTTGCAGGAAATGCTGACCGTGAAATCCGACGATGTCGCGGGACGCACCAAGATGTACAAGAACATCGTTGACGGCGACCATCGAATGGAGCCGGCCATGCCGGAATCGTTCAATGTTCTGCTGAAGGAAATCCGTTCGCTCGGAATCGACATGGAACTGGAAGTCAGCAAGTGACGCATTGAGAGAAATGACGCTGGACTTCATCAACATCACCGTCGATTCCCTGGAGAAGAAAGCATGAAAGACCTTTATGGCTTGCTCAAATCGCAATCGCAGTCCGAAGATTTCGATTCCATCCGTATCGCGCTGGCTTCGCCGGAGATGATCCGCTCGTGGTCTCACGGCGAGGTGAAAAAGCCCGAGACCATCAACTACCGGACCTTCAAGCCCGAGCGCGACGGTCTGTTCTGTGCGAAAATCTTCGGTCCGGTAAAGGACTACGAATGCCTTTGCGGCAAATACAAGCGACTCAAGCACCGTGGCTCGATCTGCGAGAAATGCGGCGTCGAGGTGGCCTTGTCCAAGGTGCGCCGGGAACGCATGGGGCATATCGAACTCGCCAGCCCGGTGGCGCATATCTGGTTCCTGAAGTCGCTGCCGTCGCGCATCGGCCTGCTGCTCGACATGACCTTGCGCGATATCGAGCGAATTCTTTATTTCGAATCCTTCGTCGTCACCGACTCGCTGATCGGCGAAGAAGAAGTAATTGAACTCGACGGGCAGTTGCTCAAGCCCCCGCAAAAGGGACAATTGCTTTCCGACGATCAGTACTACCTTGCCATGGAAAACTGGGGCGACCGGTTCGAGGCGAAGATGGGCGCCGAAGCCGTGCAGGAACTGATGAAGGATCTCGACGTGGAATCCGAGGTGATGCGCCTGCGCGAGGAGATTCCGGGCACCAAGTCCGAAACCCGGCTGAAAAAACTGTCCAAGCGGCTGAAACTGCTCGAGGCCTTTCTCGAGTCCGGCAACAAGCCCGAATGGATGATCATGACCGTACTGCCGGTGCTGCCGCCGGACCTGCGTCCCCTCGTTCCGCTCGATGGCGGCCGTTTCGCCACCTCGGACCTGAACGACCTGTATCGCCGGGTCATCAACCGCAACAACCGGCTCAAGCGCCTGCTTGACCTGAACGCCCCCGACATCATCGTACGTAACGAAAAACGCATGTTGCAGGAAGCTGTCGACGCGCTGCTCGACAACGGCCGCCGCGGCCGCGCCATTACCGGCTCAAACAAGCGGCCGCTGAAGTCGCTGGCGGACATGATCAAGGGCAAGCAGGGCCGTTTCCGCCAGAACCTGCTCGGCAAGCGCGTGGACTATTCCGGTCGTTCGGTAATCGTCGTGGGACCGGCGCTGAAATTGCACCAATGCGGACTGCCCAAGAAGATGGCGCTGGAATTGTTCAAGCCGTTCATCTTCGGCAAACTCGAAGCGCGTGGCCTGGCCACGACTATCAAGGCCGCGAAGAAGATGGTCGAGCGCGAGACCGCCGAAGTCTGGGACATTCTCGCTGAAGTGATCCGCGAACATCCGGTGCTGCTGAACCGCGCGCCGACCTTGCACCGTCTCGGCATCCAGGCTTTCGAGCCAGTGCTGATCGAAGGTAAGGCGATCCAGTTGCATCCTCTCGTCTGCGCCGCCTACAACGCTGACTTCGACGGCGACCAGATGGCCGTGCATGTGCCGCTGACGCTGGAAGCGCAACTCGAGGCCCGCAGCCTGATGATGTCCACCAATAACATCCTGGCGCCGGCAAACGGCGAGCCGATCATCGTTCCCTCCCAGGACGTGGTGCTGGGCTTGTATTACATGACCCGGGAAAAGATCAACGGCAGGGGCGAGGGCATGGTGTTCGCCGATGCCGCCGAAGTTCAGCGCGCCTATGAAACCGGAAGCGTCGAATTGCACGCGCGCATCAAGGCCCGCATCACCAGTTCCAACCTGAACGAGAACAACGAACTGGAAACCGGCACGGATATCTATGATACGACTGTTGGCCGGGTGCTGTTGTTCAATATCGTGCCCGAAGGGATGCCGTTCTCGCTGGTCAACCGGAAGATGGCCAAAAAGCAGATATCACGCCTTATTAATGTCTGTTATCGCAACGTGGGACTGAAGGAAACGGTAATCTTCGCCGACCAGCTCATGTACACCGGCTACAAGTACTCGACTGTTTCCGGCTCATCCATCGGCGTCAACGATTTCGAGATTCCGGAGGAAAAAGCCAAGATCATCAGCCGGGCAAACAAGGAAGTCGAAGAAATCGAGAATCAATTTGCCTCGGGCCTCGTGACCCAGGGCGAGAAGTACAACAAGGTGATCGACATCTGGTCCCGCGCCAACGAGATCGTGGCCAAGTCGATGATGAAGGGATTGTCTTCGGAAACCGTCACCAACCGCGATGGAGAAGACGAGGAGCAGGAGTCCTTTAACTCGGTATATGTCTACGCGGATTCCGGCGCCCGGGGTTCACCGGCCCAGATTCGCCAGCTTGCCGGCATGCGCGGCCTTATGGCGCGGCCCGACGGCTCGATCATCGAAACGCCGATTACCGCGAACTTCCGCGAAGGATTGAACGTTTCCCAATATTTCACCTCGACCCACGGCGCGCGCAAGGGCTTGGCCGATACCGCTCTGAAGACCGCCAACTCCGGCTATCTGACACGACGCCTGGTCGATATTTCCCAGGATCTTGTGATTACGGAAAGGGATTGCGGCACCCGGAACGGATTGACCATGGCGCCGATTATCGAAGGCGGCGACATCATCGCCCCCCTCGGCGACCGTGTGCTTGGACGGGTGCTTGCGAACGATATCGTCGACCCCGCCTCCGGAGAAATCATCGCCGAGGCCGGTCTCATGATCAACGAGCGCACCGTCGACAGGCTCGAATCCTGTGGCGTGGACCAGGTCCATGTACGATCGCCAATCACCTGCGAGACCCGGTTCGGAATCTGCAGCCAATGTTACGGACGCGATCTGGCGCGGGGACACCTGGTCAACGTTGGCGAGGCCATCGGCGTGATCGCCGCCCAGTCGATCGGGGAGCCCGGTACGCAATTGACCATGCGCACCTTCCACATCGGCGGCGCCGCCTCCCGGGCCACGGCCAGTGACTCGGTGCAGGTGCGAACCACCGGCTCCATCCATCTGAACAACATGAAAACGGTCGAGAACTCCAGGGGCGAACTCGTTGTCGTGTCTCGTTCCGGCGAATTGATCGTGAACGATACCAGCGGCCGCGAACGCGAACGCTACAAGTTGCCTTACGGCGCGGTTATCTCGGTCGGCAGGAACGCAGAAGTCGAAGCAGGCCAGATCGTCACTACGTGGGACCCCCATACGCACCCGATTATCGCGGAAGTAGCCGGCGTCGTGGCGTTTGAGCACGTCGAAGAAGGCATCACCGTGCGCGAACAGACTGACGAGATTACCGGCTTGACCAGCATGTCGGTTATCGACCCGAACGAGCGGGCGACCTCGGCCAAGGAATTGCGGCCGGCATTGAACGTGGTCGACACCAAGGGCAAGCCGGTCTGCCTGCCGGGCACCACGGTGCCGGCGCACTACCTGCTGCCCTCCCACGCCATCATCGACATGCGCGACGGCGCGGATCTGCACATCGGCGACGTTATCGCCAGAGTGCCCCAGGAAGGCTCCAAGACCCGTGATATCACCGGTGGTCTGCCGCGCGTGGCGGACCTGTTCGAAGCGCGCAAGCCGAAGGAGCCCGCGATTCTCGCGGAAATCTCCGGCACCGTCAGTTTCGGCAAGGAAACCAAGGGCAAGCGCAGGTTGGTCATCACGCCGATGGACAGTGCCGAGGGCGAGGCCCGGGAGCCATATGAGGCGCTGATCCCCAAGTGGCGCAATATGACCGTATTCGAGGGCGAATACATCGAAAAGGGTGAGGTCGTGTCCGAAGGACCGCCCGCTCCCCACGACGTCTTGCGTCTGAAAGGCGTGGAGATGCTTGCGCAATACATCGTCAACGAAGTTCAGGACGTATACCGACTGCAAGGTGTGCGCATCAACGACAAGCACATCGAGGTCATCGTGCGGCAGATGTTGCGCAAGGTCGAAATATCCGATCCGGGCGACACCAGCTTGATCAAGGGCGAGCAGGTCGCGTACACCCAGATTCTTGCAATAAACGAAGAACTGTGTGCGCGCAACGAAGAGATCAGTGCGCGCAACGAACAGGCGCGCGAGGAAGAACGGGAGGAAGAGCCGGAATTGCGCGAAGCGAGTTTCGAACGCGTACTGCTTGGTATCACCAAGGCCTCGCTGGCAACGGAATCCTTCATTTCAGCTGCTTCCTTCCAGGAAACGACTCGCGTCATAACCGAAGCCGCCGTGACCGGCAAACGCGATTTCCTGCGCGGCCTCAAGGAAAACGTCGTAGTCGGCCGCCTGATTCCCGCGGGAACCGGTCTGGCCTACCACGAAGCCCGCAAGAAAGGCTACGCCGAGGACCCGGAAGAAGACTTCGAAGCCAAGTTCACCGAGGAATTCCAGAAGGAAGTGGAGGCCTGATCGAATCTGGACTCACAGACCGGACGTGAACGCAATTCGCAAACTTCTCATTTGCGCGCTTGCCTCGCTGGGGGCGCCGGCGGTTCTCGCGCAACCGGCCGACGGGAGCGTACTCCGTCGCGGCCGCAAGAGTCGCCGGGCAACGCTTCGCACCATTCCATCGCTTATTACCAGGGGCCACTATTGCTCGAATGGGACTGGAATGGAGATCGAATCGAAAGTCAAACGCCGATTCTCGGTCGCTGGGCGCTGCTCGCGGCGCGCGTCGATCATTCGACGGAAGAGCCCCCGCGAGTCGTCACCCGGGTGCTCGGCGCCGGGGACGCGGCGCTGGCGGAAAGTCTGGCCGAAGCCGCGCCACCGGTCACGCAACGGATCGAGCCTGGCAAGTGGCGTTCCGAATTCGTTTTCCACCTGCCTGGCGAGTTGTTCCAGGCCGGCAACCGGATCGTTCATGTGATCGATCCGGAAAACGAACTCGAAGAGACCGACGAAACCGACAACGTCAGCGAACCGATCGTTCTGCAAGGCAAGAAGCCGCCGAAATTCCGCGCCGTTTTCGTCCCGATTCGCATGCCCGGCGAAGATGTCTGGCACGAGGATCTCGATTCCGCCGCGCTGATGGCGGGGACGCTTGCTTTCATGCCGATAGCCGATGATTTCGAAGCGCGAATCGGGTCGCCGATCGAGATCAAGGACGGCAACATCGACGACGCGCTGCTGCAATTGTTCCTATCGTGGAACGCGGAAGCGGAATCGGACGAGTTCTGGCACGGCATCGTCAATGGAGAGGTCGGCGGGGTCGCGTTGCTCTCGGAACAGGTGGCGGTCAGCGAACTGTCGATTCACATCGTCATACCCCACGAATTCGGCCACAATCTGGGGCTGGAACACACACCGGGCTGCCACGCCGAAGGCGTTGACGAGGACTACCCTTATTCCGACGGCGCGCTTGGGCCGGAACCGGGCTGGGAGCGCAACTGGCGGCTATTCGCCTCCGGCGAGAACGAGGACTTTACCGACATCATGTCCTATTGCACCGAGCGCAAGCTCATATCCGACTACAATTATGGGCTTGCTGCGGAATACTGGCTTGCCTGGGGCGCGCGAAACGGCGCGGGTACGGCTACAAGCGCGGTGAGCGTTGAGGACGAAACGCCGCCGGAGCAGTTTGCGGCATCGGGAGTTTCCGGCGCCGGGGCGGACCAGGGAGCCGTTGCCGGCGTTTCCGGTCAGGCGGCGTCAGCGGAAGCGTCCAGCATCGCGTTCTCGGGAGTCGTCGATGCCGACGGTGTCTGGCGCCTGAGTCAGGCGCAATTCTCCAGCCGGACGCCGCGTCAGCCGAGCGGAGACGGCGAGTTCACGATGATCCTGTTCGATGACGCCGGCGTGCAACTTTATTCCGAGCCCTTGTCCACTGTTTTGCCCAGCGAAGGCGAAGATTCGTTCTGGGCCGCGCGAACGCCGCGCCCGGCGCGCCCGGCGCGCGAAATCGCGATTCTCGGCGCCGGGGGCAACGAACTGTTTCGCCAGACGCTGACCGGATTGGATTGACCGGCGCCGCAACGCTCCGGACGACCGGTTTTCCACGACCGGTTTTCCATTGACGCGCCGAGGTTGCGGCAGATAGAATTCCGCCCGGAACTGAATAGGGGGACACGCATTGAACAAGATCGTATTGGTAACGGGAGCCTCTTCCGGCATGGGCAGGGAGGCGGCGATTCTGCTGGCCAAAGAGGGCCACAAGGTTTACGCTGGCGCGCGGCGAGCGGACCGCATGGAGGATCTGACCGAACACGGCGTCACTCCGGTCGCGATGGACGTCGCAATGAGCGGGGACAACGAACGGGTCGTGAGTCGGATCGTCGATGCCGAAGGCCGCATCGACGCCTTGATCAACAATGCGGGATTCGGCCTCTACGGCGCGGTCGAGGACGTCCCGCTCGAGGACGCGAGATACCAGTTCGAGGTCAACCTGTTCGGCCTCGCCCATCTCACGCAACTCGTCCTGCCGCATATGAGAGAGCAGGGCGCCGGCCGTATCGTCAACGTCTCGTCGATGGGCGGTCGGATTTTCATGCCTTTCGGGGCCTGGTATCACGCGACCAAACACGCCCTGGAGGGCTGGTCGGACTGCCTCCGCATCGAGACCGCCCCCTTCGGCATCCAGGTCGTTATCGTCCAGCCCGGCCTCATCCGTACCGAGTTTAACGAAGTCGTGGGCAGCGGATTGCAAAAGTACTACCCCGGCAGCGCCTACAAGGCCGGACTCGACCGGTTCTTCGCGGCGTCGGCGGATCCAAAGAACGCCGATCGCGGCACCGGCGCCGAGGTTCTCGCCCGGGTTTTCGTTGAGGCGGTGACCGCCGCCAGGCCGCGCCGCCGCTACGTTGCGGGCGCGATGGCGCGCCCGATGATGTTCATGCGCAAGTGGTTCGGCGACGGGCTCTACGAATCCATGCTGCGCCGAACCTTCGGTTGAAAGTTCGACGCGTCGATTCCGCCGAGCCGGCGAATCCCGGCCGGCGCACGGGCGCCGGCGGCAGCGGCTTGACTGTAGGGGAAGCGGTCATTACACTCTCGCCTCATTTTGCGAACGGCGAAATCCACGGACAAACATGGCAACCATCAACCAGTTAGTGCGCAAGCCCAGGACGAGCAAGCCCGCCAAAAGCGGTGTGCCCGCCCTGCAAGGCTCGCCGCAGAAGCGCGGCGTCTGCACGAGGGTCTACACCACCACGCCGAAGAAGCCGAATTCGGCCCTGCGCAAGGTCTGCCGCGTGCGTCTCGTGAACGGCTTCGAGGTGACTTCGTACATCGGCGGCGAAGGTCATAATCTGCAGGAGCACTCGGTAGTGCTGATTCGCGGGGGCAGGGTCAAAGACCTTCCCGGCGTGCGCTATCACACCGTACGCGGCGCTCTCGACACCTCAGGTGTCGCGGACCGCAAGCAGGGACGTTCGAAGTACGGCGCCAAGCGCCCCAAGTAATTCCCAAGAAACATTTCAGGCATGGATTTGCCGCTCATCGGCGATCTTCGGCGAAGAACGGATGAGATTCGAGTAAGGCCGGGTGGCGTTCCGGAAGACCGGACGGATTATCCCGGGTAAACCTGAATAAGCATAGAGGTCAGACATGCCCAGAAGAAGAGTTGCGGCAAAGCGCGAAGTTTTGCCCGATCCCAAGTTCGGCAGCAAGACGCTGGCGAAATTCATGAATCACGTAATGGTCGACGGCAAGAAATCCGTCGCCGAGAAGATCGTCTACGGAGCGCTCGATGTCGTGGCGGAAAAATCCGGCGGCGAACCGCTGGAAGCGTTTGAAAACGCCTTGAGCGCCATCGCGCCGATGGTGGAAGTAAAATCCCGCCGCGTTGGCGGCGCCACCTACCAGGTGCCGGTCGAAGTCCGCGCCGAACGGCGCAACGCTCTCGCGATGCGCTGGCTGGTGGAGCATTCGCGCAATCGCGGCGAGAAGTCCATGGCCTTGCGCCTGGCGGGCGAAATTCTCGAAGCCACCGACGGCCGTGGCGCCGCGGTGCGCAAGCGCGAGGACGTGCATCGCATGGCCGAAGCCAACCGCGCGTTCTCCCATTATCGATTCTGAAACCTGAATCAAGCATATAGAGGGCAGTAAAGTGGCCAGGAAGCACCCATTGAGCCGTTATCGCAACATCGGCATCGCCGCCCACGTGGATGCGGGAAAGACCACCACCACCGAGCGCGTGCTGTTCTATTCCGGCGTATCGTACAAAATCGGCGAAGTGCACGACGGCGCCGCGGTCATGGACTGGATGGAACAGGAACAGGAGCGCGGCATTACCATCACTTCCGCGGCGACTACCTGTTTCTGGCAAGGCATGGACCGGCAATTCGACGAGCACCGGATCAACATCATCGACACGCCGGGACACGTGGATTTCACCATCGAAGTGGAACGTTCCCTGCGCGTACTCGACGGCGCCGTGGTCGTGCTGTGCGCGACTTCGGGCGTACAACCCCAGACCGAAACGGTCTGGCGCCAGGCCAACCGCTACCAGGTGCCGCGCATGGTTTTCGTCAACAAGATGGACCGCGCCGGCGCCGACTTCCTGCGCGTCGTGGAGCAGATGAAAGACCGGCTCGGCGCCAATGCCGTGCCCTTGCAAATCGCCATCGGCGCGGAAGAGAACTTCGCCGGCGTCGTCGACCTCGTGAAAATGAAGGCCATCGTCTGGAATACCGAAGACCAGGGCACGACTTTCTTCTACGACGACATTCCGGCCGATCTGCAAGGCCTGTGCGAGGAATGGCGCGAGCGCATGCTCGAAGCCGCCGCCGAGGCCAACGAAGATGTGATGGACAAGTATCTCGAGGAGGGCGACCTCGGCGAACAGGACATCGTGGCCGCCATCCGCCAACGCACGATCAATAACGAAATCGTTCCGGTGCTTTGCGGTTCGGCCTTCAAGAACAAGGGCGTACAGGCCGTGCTCGACGCGGTCATTGACTATATGCCGGCGCCGACCGAAGTGAAAGCGATCGAGGGCGTCAACGACGACGGTTCGCCCGCGGAGTGCAAGGCGGACGACGATGCGCCCTTCGCCTCGCTGGCCTTCAAGATCGCCACCGACCCCTTTGTCGGCACCCTGACCTTCTTCAGGGTCTATTCCGGCTGCATCAATTCCGGCGATACCGTCTACAACCCGATCAAGCACCGCAAGGAGCGCGTCGGCCGCATGGTGCAGATGCACTCCAATTCGCGCGAGGAGATCAAGGAAGTGCGCGCCGGCGATATCGCCGCCGCGGTGGGCCTGAAGGACGTCACCACCGGAGAAACGCTTTGCGACCCGAAAAGCGTCGTTACGCTCGAAAAGATGGACTTCCCCGAACCTGTGATTTCTGTCGCGGTTGAGCCGAAAAGCAAGGCCGACCAGGAAAAGATGAGCACCGCCCTCGGCAAGCTGGCCCAGGAGGATCCGTCCTTCCGCGTCGAGACTGACGAGGAATCGGGCCAGACGATCATTTCCGGCATGGGCGAGTTGCATCTGGAAGTACTCGTCGAACGCATGCGCCGCGAATTCAGCGTCGACGCGAACATCGGCAAGCCCCAGGTGGCCTATCGCGAAACGATCCGCCGGGTAGTGGAAATCGAAGGCAAGCATATCAAGCAGACCGGCGGCCGCGGCCAATACGGCCATGTCTGGCTGCGGCTGGAACCGCTCGACCCTGACGCCGATTACGAATTCGTCAACAAGATCGTCGGCGGTGTGGTTCCCAGGGAATACATCCCGGCGGTAGACAAGGGCGTGCGGGAACAGATGAAGAACGGCTGTCTGGCGGGCTACCCCTTGCTGGCGATGAGGGTTACGCTGTACGACGGCTCCTTTCATGACGTCGACTCCAGCGAAATTGCCTTCAAGATGGCAGGCTCGCTGGCGTTGAAGCGAGGCGCGCTGGAAGCCGACCCGGCCTTGCTCGAGCCGGTCATGGCGGTCGAAGTAGTGACGCCGGAAGATTACATGGGCGATGTCATGGGCGATCTGAATCGCCGCCGCGGTGTGGTGCAAGGCATGGAAGACACTCCCGCGGGCAAGGTCATAAATGCCGAAGTCCCGCTTGCGGAGATGTTCGGTTATGCGACCGACCTGCGTTCGGCGACCCAGGGCAGGGCGACTTTCACCATGGAATTCCAGAAATACGCGGAAGTGCCGGGCAGTATCGCCGACGGCATCGTCAACGAATCCAGAAGCTGAAATACAACCTGACGAGGTAATCAAACGTGGCGAAGGAAAAGTTCGAGAGAACGAAGGTACACGTGAACGTAGGCACGATTGGTCACGTGGACCATGGCAAGACGACATTGACGGCGGCGCTGACGAAGATTTGCGCGGCTCGATACGGTGGTTCGATCAAGGCATTCGACGAGATCGACAATGCGCCGGAGGAACGCGAGCGGGGGATTACGATTGCGACCTCGCACGTGGAATACGATTCGCCGAATCGCCATTACGCGCACGTTGACTGTCCGGGTCACGCGGACTATGTGAAGAACATGATCACGGGCGCGGCGCAGATGGACGGTGCGATTCTGGTGGTTTCGGCGGCGGACGGTCCGATGCCGCAGACGCGGGAGCACATTTTGCTGGCGCGCCAGGTTGGCGTTCCTTACATCGTCGTGTACATGAACAAGTCGGACATGGTGGATGACGATGAGTTGCTGGAGCTGGTGGAGATGGAGGTGCGGGAGTTGCTGGACACCTTCGATTTTCCTGGCGACGACACGCCGATCGTCATCGGTTCCGCGCTGAAGGCGCTGGAGGGCGACGATTCGGAGCAGGGCATCGGTTCGGTGGAGAAGCTGGTGGAAGCGCTGGACAGCTACGTTCCGGTACCGGAGCGGGAGATCGACAGGCCGTATCTGATGCCGATCGAGGACGTGTTTTCGATCTCGGGCCGCGGCACGGTGGTAACGGGTCGAATCGAGCGCGGCGTGGTGAAGGTCGGAGAGGAAGTGGAGATCGTCGGCATCAAGGAGACGGAGACGACGGTTTGTACGGGCGTTGAGATGTTCCGCAAGTTGCTGGACGAGGGCCGCGCGGGCGAGAACGTCGGCGTGCTGTTGCGCGGCACCAAGCGCGAGGAAGTGGAGCGCGGCCAGGTACTGGCGGCGCCGGGTTCGATCACCCCGCATACGAAGTTCGAGGCGGAAGTGTACATCCTGACCAAGGAAGAGGGCGGGCGACACACGCCATTCTTCAAGGGCTACCGTCCGCAGTTTTATTTCCGCACGACGGACGTGACGGGCAACGTTGAGTTGCCTGGCGACGTTGAGATGGTGATGCCTGGCGACAACATAAAGATGAACGTGGAGTTGATCGCACCGATCGCGATGGACGAGGGCCTGCGTTTCGCAATCCGCGAAGGCGGCCGCACCGTGGGCGCGGGAGTAGTTTCGAAGATTATTGAGTGACCAGGTTCAGTGCGGGAAATCCGTCGCTGCCGGGTTATGGATATGCGGCGTCCGCCGTAAATACGTCCCTGTAGGCTCAAGTTCGGCATCCATGCCTCACATGCCGCCGCACACCCATAACCCGGCAGCGACTCGCATCGAGGCGTGGACGACAGAAGATATAGAAGTATTTGCAGGGGCAGGCACGATGTGAGTCCGCCGCGCCCGATAAAGGGAATGCGGTGGCGTGCGAGGCAGGGATGCCGAGCCCGAGCCTACAGGGATGTATTTACGGCGGACGCCGCATTCCCTTTATCGGGCGCGGCGGACGTAGGCAAATATTGTTTACTTGGCCGGCTGGGAGTAAACTGTACGAACAGTACAGGAGGATTCCAGCATGTATCAGACAGGCGCCGAGGAAGCGCGAAAGAAATTGCCGGAACTGCTTGATCGGGCCCGGACCGAAGGACTGGTTACCATCATACGGAAACGGGGCGTTCCCTGCGCCGCGATCGTTCCCCTGTCGCATCTGCAACAGAACGACGTGAAGCGCCTTTCCTCGCTGCGCGGTTCGGCGGAGGGGTTGTACGGCGAAATCGCCGATTACATCGAAGACGAGCGCCGATGGTGATGCGCGATATTGGTGACCTGCCGAGCCGGGGCCGGTTGCTCGTGGACAGTGCGCCCATCATCTACTATCTCGAAGATCACCCGGAATTTTCCGCCCGGTATGAGAATATCTTTGTCGGGGCGGAAGCCGGAGACTACGAACTGGCGATTACCACGGTTACTCTGGTCGAGGTTCTGACCGGGCCATTGCGGCAGGGAAACGAGAAGCTCGCCGAGACTTACCGCCAGGCGCTGACATCACCGCCGAGTTGGCGTGTCATCGACTTGACGCCGACGATCGCACACCGGGCGGCGCGAATTCGTGGCGTGACCCGGCTCCGAACACCGGACGCGATTCAGCTTGCGAGCGCGCTTGAAATCTCGTGCATGGGGCTTGTCACTCAGGATCGCGATTTCCGCGGACTTTCGGAAACTTCCGGAAAACTGAACATCTATTCCTGAGCCCAACCCCTTATCCAGTGCGGCGGAAGTGGGAAGGCACGTACTCAAACATAGCCAAAAGCCGAGTTGTGCCTGGCGGCTGGCGCGCGCGCGAACTGGGGAATTTTCAATCGGCGCTTTTGGGGAGCATTACCGCGGTATTGACATCACGGGACAAAAAATGAACGCTGATATACTCAATTTACGGCAGCGGGAGCAACGCCATGATTCCCCCAGACAATCTCATCGACCCGGACTTGATACCCGCATGCGGCGGTCCTCCCCACAAGCTGTTCGACGCCTGGCGCGAATCCGATCCCGTACATTGGAATCCGCCGGTGGACGGCTACGAAACCATGACTCCCGACGTGACGCTGAGCCGGGGATTCTGGGTGCTGACCCGCTACCAGGACATCGTCAACGTGTCCCGCGACCAAGAGTTGTTTTCGTCCCACGAGGGCGGCCCGACCGTATGGGATTTCGAGGGCGAACAACTCGAACATCAGCGCGCCGGCATCATGGGGATGCAGCCCGCCGACCACAAGGCGGTGCGAAAGCTCGTCATGCCTCCGTTCTCACCGGGCGAATTGGCGAAGTTTCACCCTGAAATCGACCGCCTCGCCGGTTCCATCGTCGACTCGGTAGCGGGCCGGGGCCAATGCGAGTTTGTCTTCGAAGTCGCGTCGAAGCTGCCGGTGTACACTTTCTGCAAGCTGCTGGGAGTGCCGGAAAGTCTCCGCGATACGGTGTTCACCCTCGGCAACCAGACGGCAGACACGGAAAATCCCGACCGGGCCGACGATCCGGAAGCCGCCATGCAGGGCCTCTTTGGCATCGCCCATCAACTCGCCGGGGAAAAGCGCGCCAATCCGGACGATTCCATGCTGAGCCGTATCGTACACGGCGAAGTCGACGGCAAACGGCTTGACGATGCCAATATCCTGATGTTCTTTGTGACGCTGTCGATCGCCGGGCACGAAACGACCCGCAGCACCGCCGCCCACTTTGTGCGGCTCATGCACGAACATCCCGACCAGTACGAATTGCTGCGGAGCGATCTCGACAAGCATCTGCCCAACGCCGTCGAGGAAGTGCTGCGTCATTCTCCACCCGTTATCAAGTTTCGCCGCACGGTGATGGCGGATACCGAAGTCGGCGGCCGCAAACTCGCGAAGGGCGACAAGATCTACCTTTCCTACCCGGCGGCCAACCGGGACCCGGCGGTGTTTTCCGACCCGCACAAGTTCGACATAACCCGACCCAACGCCAATCGGCACCTGGCTTTCGGCACCGGGCCCCATGTCTGCCTCGGCGCCAGACTGGCGCGCTACCAGCTCAAGGCTTTGCTCAAGGAGATCGTAAGCCGTATACCGGACATCCATCCGGCCGGCGAAATGGAAATGCTCAGGAGCATCTGGTTCAATGCGATCATCCGGATGCCGGTGGCGTTTACCCCGGAGTAAGGCCTCACAGCCCGCTCTCGGGCGACTACGAGCTTGATTGCGTAAGGAGTTGGCGCATGATCGGCCCGAGGTCGTATTTCTCGTCCCCCTCCCGGCGCGGCGCCTGTTGCGTGAAAGCGCCTTCGATCTCGGCCCAGCGCGCCTGGGCGATGCCGGCCGAATGCGGATGGGTGACGATGAAAAAGCTCCCGGCGCGGATGCCTTCGATCGCTTTCGCCGCCACTTCCTCCGCCGGCATGCCGATCTGGCGCACGAACTCGCCGGCGGCTTCCTCGCCGGGCGAAGCGCCACCGTAACTTTCCTGCCGCCGCTCCGACGCGCGCCAGATCGTCGAATCGACGATACCCGGGCAAAGCACGCAAACCTTGAGCTTGTCCGGCGCTTCCTGCCGCAACACGTCGGAAATTCCCAGCACGGCGTGTTTGGTGGCCGTGTAGAGGCCGCCGCCGATGTGGGGAACGCCGAAGGAATGCTCCGAAGCCGTGTTCACCACCATGCATTCGCGTCCCGAGGCGGCGAATTTCGGCACGAATGTTCGGATACCGTTCATGACCCCGCCGACGTTGACCGCGAAAACCCATTCGAAGTCCGCCGCGCTCGCCGCCGCCAGCGGCATCGCCGGCGGCATCACGCCGGCGTTGTTGATCAGAATGTCCACATCGCCGAAAGCGTTCCAGGCCGCGTCGGCCAATGCCGCCACGTCAGCCTCGTTGGAGACGTCCGCGGCCACGCCAAGTGACTTGACGCCGTGCTCGGCGGCTTCCTCCGCGACCGACCTGGCCGCCGCCTCTTCGATATCGGCAACCGCCACATTGGCGCCTTCCCTGGCGAGCGCGAGGCACAACGCCCTGCCGATGCCGTTGCCGGCGCCCGTCACGACGGCGGCTTTTCCGTTCAGGTTCATGGTTCCCCCCGGAAAGCGGTTCGTTCGACCGCAAACGTCCGATAATGCGCCAAAGCTTATCACCTTCGCGAACCCCGCGGGAAACATCGTCGTTCAGGCTTGGCAACGTCAACTGGTATACTGGCCCTGTCTCCCCGAGCGTGGATCCTTCGAAAGGACATGCCGCGATTTTGCGTACGTTCCTTTTTCCTTTTCGCCTTGCTGGCGCCGCTGCCGGCGTCTGGACAGTTCGCGGGCGACGGTCGTGAGTTCCTGTTCCCGCTGATCGCCGACGGCGGCGGTTACCGGTCGCGGCTTTTCCTGTATCTGACCAATCTTCACGAAGGCGCGAACCGGTGCAGGCTCGAACTGCGGGGGCCGGGCCTGGACGGCGGCATGTTCGATTCCCACGAGGCGGTGACGTGGACCGGCGCCGCCGCCGCCATCGATCTTCCGGACGGGCGCAGCCACCTCGCTCTGGGCAGCGGCCCCGAACACGCGCTGTCTTTCGGATACGCGAAACTGACCTGCGACGGGCGCGTGTCCGCGCGCATGTTGCTGAGCTGGAGTCAGGGCGGTGCCACGGTCTCCATGACCGCGCTGGAGAATGCCGCCGGCGGTCTGGCGCTGCAGCTTCCCGTACTGCCGGGGCTCGGCCGGCAAGGTCTGCTGGCCGTCAATGACAATGTGTCCGCCGCAAGCTGTTCGATCGAACTGACCGACGATTCCGGCGCCAGCGTCGGCGGCGCCCAGATAAGGATTCCGGCCCGCGCCGCCGTGCGCGAGTTTCTCGAAGACCTGATCCCGTTCAATGCCGAAGAATTCGAATCGGGCTCGGCGACGCTGGCTTGCGACCGGGAAGTCTCGGCGCTGGGCATTCCCGTCAACGGCGCGGCGTTCGCCGCCGTGCCGGCGGTTGCGCTCGGCAACGCCGCCAATGCGGTCAGCCGTCACGTATTGCCGCTGATCGCCGATGGCGGCGGTTTCCGGTCCCGGTTGCTGGTGACGAATCTCGCCGACGGCGCCAACGGGTGCGACATGACCCTGTACGGCCCGGGTCTTTCCGGGGACAGATTCCGGCCGGCCGGCGGAGTCAGTCTCGGCGGCGCCGGAGCGAGTTGGACGCTCAACGGCCGCGGCGATCAACTGTCTCTGCCCAGCGTGGGCGGGCCTGAACTCGCCTTCGGCTACGGAGTGCTCGATTGCGGCGCCGCCGTAGCCGCCCGCGGCTTGCTATCCGTGGGCCCCGAGCGCGACCCGGCGGCGATGACGGTCATTCCTTCGTCTCCGCCCGCGAGCCGGTTCCGTTTTCATGCCGCCCCGCGGGGCGGCGACATGGCGCTGGTGCTCAACAACGATTCGGCCGAGGCGGATTCCTGCAGCGTCGAACTGAACGACTATCGAGACGGCAACAAGGGATCCCGCGAGATTTCCGTTCCCCCGAAATCCACCGCGGTGCGCTTTTATTCCGATCTTTTCGATTTTCCCGAAGGTGTGCTGACCGTCCGGTGCGGCGGCGACAGCCGCGCGATTTCCCTGCCCCTGAGCGGCGGCGCTTTCGCTGCGCTACCGCCGGCGGTCAACGCGAGTCTGACTCCCGACCCGCACCCCGACCCCGCGTCGGACCCCGATCCGACGACGCCGCCGGGGCCGGATTCCGCGCCCTTTCTCGGCTATGCGCCGCCCTTCGAAAAACAATACCCGCTCGATGAGCCCATGGCGGCTCTGGAACTGCCCAAAGCCGCCGGCGGCAATGCGCCCCTTACCTATTCCCTCGAGCCCTCAGTGCCGGGTTTGCGTTTCGACGCGGCCAACAGCGCGCTCACGGGCACGCCGACGACGGAAGGCAATTACGCGATGACCTACCAGGTGACGGACGCGGACGGCGACAAGGATTTCTTTTTCTTCGACATCCGCGTCGCCGCCCCCGACACCGCGCCGCGCTTTGCCGCTTCCGACGCACCCGGGGATCTGACCTTCGACGCCGACTCGCCGATGACGCTGCAACTGCCGGCGGCCCGGGGCGGCAACGAACCGATCGTCTATTCGCTCTCGCCGCGAGTGCCCGGATTGCGCTTCGACGCCGCCACCCGCACCCTGGTCGGCGCGCCCTGGCGAATCGGCGCCTACGATATGACTTACCAGGCGGAAGACCACGAGTCCGAAATCGACACGCTCGGTTTCACCGTCACCGTGGCGGCCCGGATTTCCCCGGGGGAATTGCTCGACGCCGCCGGCTGCGCCGACGGTACTTTTATCGACGGCGCAGCCGCGACCCCTGGACTCGTCGGCGATTGCGAAGCTCTGGTCGGCTTCGCGAATTCCCTGATCAGGCAGGGCTTTCTGCGCAAGAGCAACGTGCTGCGGACATGGGGCCGGGGCGACGCGCGGAAGCTGGAGGAATGGGAGGGCGTCATCGTCGGCAGCGGGCGGGTGGTGCGGCTCGAACTGTATTCGCGGGATCTGGCGGGCAGAATCCCCGCCGAACTCGGCCGGCTCGACGGCTTGCGAGTATTGCAGTTGGGAGACAACAGACTTACCGGGCCGATACCGCCGGAATTCGGAAACCTGGCCGATCTCTACCTGATTTACCTCGCGGACAACCAGTTGGACGGAACGATACCCCGGGAACTCGGCAAGCTCGGTTCCCTGGGCCAGATTGTGCTTTCCGGCAATCGGCTTGCGGGGGAAATTCCCGAATGGCTCGGACAACTTGCGGAACTCGACAACCTGCAACTGGCGAACAACCGGTTTTCGGGCCCGATTCCGTCCAGCCTGGGACAACCGCGGCGTATGAGGAATCTGAATTTGAGGAGCAACGACCTGTCCGGCCCGATTCCCGCGGAACTGCGTCAATTGCGGGAGCTTGTCGAGCTGGATCTCGGCGGCAATCGATTGACGGGCGATTTGCCGTCCTGGCTCGGGGATCTCGCGCGGCTGAAATCGCTGGATCTGGCGTCCAATGAACTGAGCGGCCCCATACCGAAGGGGTTGGGGCGGCTCGGAGACCTTACATGGCTCAATCTGAGCGAAAACGACTTGACAGGCCCGATACCTCTGGAACTGGCAAGGCTGGACGAACTCGCTTCGCTGGATCTCGGCCTGAATTTTTTGACCGGGCCCCTGCCCGCGGAATTCGCCGCGATGCCCGGGCTCAGGTTCATCGAACTGATCGGCAACAGGCTGAGCGGAACCCTGCCGTGGGAGTACCGGGAGCGAACCGACAAGGACGGAATCTACCTGGGCATCGACGGCAACCGCATAAGCGGCTATGGGCCGCCGCCGCCGCGGCAGGGAAATCCTTCCTGGTCGACCGATGCCGCGGGCAACGGCAACGCCTCCCACCGTTCGATCGCCTACTTTCAGGGTCCGCTGGTGATGGAATGGGACTGGCGGGGCAGCCGGATCGAACGCCACACGCCGATTCTGGGCCGTTGGGCGGCGCTGGCGGTGAGCATCGACCACGCCGTGGAAACGCCGCCGCCGGTGGCGACCCGCGTGCTGGACGCCCAGGACAATGTGCTCGCCGCCAGCCTGGAAGAGGCCGGCGAGGCGAAAACCGTCGAGACGGGCGCCGGCCAATGGCGCACCGAATATGTCTTCCACCTGCCGGGCGCGCTGTACCAGGAAGGCAACCGGATCGTGCATGTCATCGATCCGGACGATGAACTCGCCGAAACCGACGAGACCGACAACGTCAGCCCGCCCGTCGTCCTGCACGGCGAGAAGCCGCCGAAATTCCGCGTGACCTTTGTGCCCATCCGCTACACGGACAAGGAGACCGACTGGAACGAGGAAGACCTCGATCTGTTGATGCGGGGTACGCTGGCCCTGCTGCCGATCGCCGACGATTACGAGGCGCGCATGGGCGAACCGCTCGATATCCAGGATGACGTCAGGGACGGCAGGGGTTTGACCGAGCTTACCGAACGATGGAATCTCGAAGCCGACCCGGACGAGTTCTATCACGGGGTCGCCGATGAGTTCAGTCGCGGGGTCGCCCATCTGGGCGGCAGGACGGCGGTCAGTGCTTTTTCTATTCACCATACGATCCCACACGAATTCGGCCATAACTTCAGCCTTTCCCACACGCCCGGCTGCGGAGCGCTGGGCCCCGATTACGAATATCCGCACGCGTTCGGGCGAATGGGTTCCGGGCGCGGCTGGGATCTCAACTTCCGGCGCTTCGCCTCCGAAAGGCGGGTAAGCAACTGGAGAGACGGCGTATTCGTCGCGGACATCATGTCCTATTGCGGCGAGGAACAATTCATTTCGGACTACAATTACGGGATTCTCGTCGAGTACTGGCTTTCCCGGCGCTCCGAAACCGGCGCAAGCGCGGTAACGACGGCGGCGGTTACCTCTTCCGGGGAGGGCGCCGAATCCGAATCCGGATCTGTCGACCGCAGTCTCGCGCTGGCGGGCGCGATCGAAGCGGACGGCGGCTGGACCCTGACCCAGGCGCAATATTCCGCCAAAGCCCCGCGTCCCCCCGCCGAGTCCAGCGACTATACGCTGCTTTTGTTCGACAGCGCCGGGGTGCGACTCTACGCGGAACCCTTGACGATTCTGCTGCCGAACGAAGGCGGCGGCGCGTTCTGGGTCGCGCGCACGCCGCCTCCCCTTCGCGCCGTCAGTGAAATAGCCGTTCTCGACACCCGGGGCGAGGAAGTCTGGCGTAACGCGGTTCCGGCATTGCCGCCGCCCGGCGCCGCCCGGTCGTCGGGCGCCGCGGCCGGCGCCGCGGCCGGCGCCGCGCCGCGAGACTATCTCGCGGGCGGGCCCGCGGGCGCGACCACGACGGCCGCGGTCACCGCCGCGGCGCAACTCGACGCCGGCGACTGCTCGAACGGAGCGTTTGTCGACGACCCGCGCGCCAACGCCGCACTGGTCGGCGACTGCGAAGCCCTGGTGGCCTTCGCCAATTCGCTGATCGGCGAAGGCCGGCTTCCGGCCGGCAACGTCCTGTTCGAATGGGGCAGGGGCGACCAGCGGAAGTTGCGCGATTGGGAAGGCGTGCGCCTGTACAGCGGACGAGTCACGGATCTCGATCTGTATCGAAAGGAAATCAGGGGAACCTTGCCGCCGCATCTGGGCGAGCTCACGGCGCTGGAAACTCTTCAACTGTATTGGAACGAATTTTCCGGGCCCATACCGGGTGAGTTCGCGCGGCTTCGCGCGCTGAGACATCTCGATCTCGGCTTCAACGAGCTGTCGGGCCCCATTCCCCGCTGGATCGGCCAACTGCGGCATCTGGACTTTCTCCGCTTAAGCCAGAATGGCTTTACGGGCCCGATTCCCCGAGAAATTGTCCGGCTGCGCGGACTGCGCACGCTTCTGCTCGAACAAAACCGGTTGACCGGAGAAATTCCCGCCGTTTTCGGCGAGTTGCCGGAATTGGATTGGCTGAGTCTGGATTTCAACCGGTTGTCCGGTCTTGTCCCGGAAGAACTGGGCAAGTTGTCCAGGCTTCGCGCTCTGAGCTTGAGCTACAATCAGTTGTACGGCTCCCTGCCCTGGGAACTCCACCGACCGTTCGCCGACGGTCGACTGGGGAGCCTGAGATACTCGGGCAATGCCATCGACGGATTCGCGCCGCCGCCGGAGCGATCGGGGAAAAATCCATCGTATTCCGCCGACGCGTCGGCCAACGGCAACGCGAGTCTTCGATCGATCGAGTACTACCAGGGTCCCTTGATTCTCGAAAGGGACCGGCGGGGCGGGCAAGTCGAGCACCGGACGCCGATTCTGGGCCGCTGGGCGGCTCTGACGGTCAGTGTGGACCATGGCGTGGAGATGCCGCCCAAGGTAATCACCCGTGTGCTGGACGCTCAGGGCCGTGTGCTTGCCCGTAGCCTGGCCGAAGCCGCTCCGCCGACGACGCAGCGGGCCGAGAGCGGCCAATGGCGCAGCGAATACGTTTTCCATTTGCCGGGCGAATTGTTTCAGGACGGCAACCAGGTAGTACACGTTATCGATCCGGATAACGCGCTCGCCGAGACCGACGAAAGCGACAATATCGGCGAGCCCGTGATTCTCCGCGGCGAAACGCCTCCCGAACTGCTCGTTACTTTCGTTCCGGTGCAATTTTCCGACCGGGACCCCTGGTGGCAAAACGTCGACACGGAACTGCTGACTTCGGGCATATCGGCCTATATGCCGGTCGCCGACGGCATCAGGGCGCGCATCGGGCCGGTCATGAAGACGGAAGAGCGGTTTCTCGGCGGCGCTTACAGAGAACTGGTGGAGTTGTGGAACTTCGAAGCCGCTCCGAACGAGTTTTATCACGGCATTACCGACTTGACTTCGGGAGGGCTCGCCGACACCGGGTTCGAGGTGGCGATCAGCGCGCTTTCGCCGCTCAGCGTCATTCCCCACGAGTACGGCCACAATCTGGGCTTGTCGCACCCGCCGGGTTGCGCCGCCGGCCATCTGGATTTCGAGTACCCCTGGGCCGACGGCAAACTCGGACCGCAACGAGTCTGGGATTCGGGGCGCCGGCGATTCGTTTCCGGCCAAACGGTGAACTACGCGGATTTGATGTCGTACTGCGGCGACTACCGGGCCATTTCCACCTACAGCTACGACAAGGCGGCGCAGTACTGGCTGTCCTGGGAACCGGACGAAGGCGGCGCTTCGTCGTCCGCGGCCGCCGCGCCGGCCGCCGGAGACGAAGCCCTGGGTCCTGCCCGGCCCGGCGGCCGCGGCTACGAAGCCGAATCGCGCCGCCTTGCCGCGGCGGACAGCGGCAGCATCGCGCTGGCGGGCGTGGTCGGCGCGGACGGCGTCTGGACGCTGACCCAGGCGCGCCTGTCGAGCCAGCCGCCGCGTCCGCCGCGGAGCAATGGAGAGTACACGCTGCTGCTGTTCGATAGCGCCGGCGTACGACTCTACGCGGAACCGCTCGCCGCCGGGGAACTGTCCGAAATCGACGGCCTGATCTGGGCGGCGCGAACGCCGCTGCCCCTGCGCGCGGCAAGGGAAGTCGTGATTCTCGACGCCGAAGGGAACGAAATGCTGCGGGAAGCCTTGCCCGAACTGGCGGACGACTAGCCGGTCTTTCCCGACCTGGCGCCAGCTTGCGTCAGGACGGCCGCGTATTCGACCGATTTGCGATGTTCGCGGACGTGGTCGAGGAAGGTGCCGCCGTCGGGTAGCGTTACGTTGATGTCCTTGCCGGCTTCGATGAAGAAGGGAACGAAACGCGCGAACAGTTCGGCGGTCATGCCGCGGTAGGCCTTGAGCAGGATGGCGTAGTCCCGCGGCATTCCCGCCGGGGGCAACAGATCGAGGTAGCCTTTCAGGCGCTCGTCGGACCACTCCTCGTCGCGGGTGGCGATTTGGGTGCGGTCCGCGCCGCGCTTCTTGCCTTCTTTCAAGATCGACTCCTCCGGTTCAAGGCTATGTCTGCAATTTGTCGCGCAACAACCGGTTGACCTGCGCCGGGTTGGCCTTGCCGCGGGAGAGCTTCATTGCCTGTCCGACCAGGTAGCCGAGCACCTGCTGTTTGCCGTCGCGAAATTGTTGCGCCTGTGCCGCGTTCTCGGCAATTACCCGGTCGACGAGCTTTTCGATTTCACCCTCGTCGGTAACCTGACGCAGACCTTGCCGTTCGATGATTTCGTCAACGTTTTCGGATCCTGTGGCAAGCCGTTCGAACACGGTTTTCGCGATCTTGCCGGAAATCGTCTTGTCCCGGATGCGCAATATCAAGCCGGCCAGGCTATCCGCGCTCACCGGCGAGACGGCAATGTCGAGATTTTCCCGATTCAGCAGCGCCTGCAACTCCACGCTCACCCAGTTCGCGGCCAACTTGGCGTCGCCGCATCGTTTCGTCACCCGCTCGAAATAGTCCGCCGTTTCCCGGCTCGCGGTGAGCACGCCGGCGTCATAGGCCGACAGGCCGTATTCCGCCTCGAATCGGCGCTTGCGGGCGTCGGGCAATTCCGGCAGTTCCGCGCGGACCCGCTCGATGAACTCATCGTCGATCACAATCGGAAGCAGGTCGGGTTCGGGAAAGTAGCGGTAGTCGTTTGCGACTTCCTTGCCGCGCATGGGGCGGGTTTCGTCGCGGACCGAATCGTACAGGCGGGTTTCCTGCACGATCCTGCCGCCGTCTTCGAGTATGTCCTGCTGGCGGCGAATCTCGAAATTTATCGCCTTTTCCACGAAGCGGAAGGAATTGACGTTCTTGATTTCGGTGCGGATGCCGAGCTCGGCGCCCGGCCGCCGGATCGAGACATTGGCGTCGCACCGCATCGAACCCTGGGACATGTCGCCGTCGGAAATATCCAGATAGCGCACGATGGAATGCAGTTTTTTCAGATAGGCAACCGCTTCCTTCGCGCTGCGCAGGTCCGGGTCCGACACGATTTCGAGCAGCGGCGTGCCGGCGCGATTCAGGTCGATGCCGCTCTCGTCAGCGAATTCCTCGTGCAGGGACTTGCCGGCGTCCTCTTCCATGTGCGCCCTGGTGACGCCGATGCGTTTCTCGGCGCCGCCTTCGAGAGCGATGACGATCGAACCTCGGCCGACGATGGGGTGGTCCAGTTGGCTCGTCTGATAGCCTTTCGGCAAATCCGGATAGAAGTAGTTCTTGCGGTCGAAGATCGAACGCCTGCCGATCTCGGCGCCGATGGCGAGGCCGAAACGCACCGCCATGCGCAAGGCCTCGCCGTTCAATACCGGCAAGGTGCCGGGCATGGCCAGGTCGTAGACGTTCGCCTGGGTGTTCGGCGCGGCGCCGAAAGCCGTCGAGGTTCCCGAGAACAGTTTGGATCGGGTCGACAATTGCACATGGACTTCGAGTCCGATGACCGTTTCCCATTCCATTTCAGCGCTCTCCGCCCTGGGTGTCCCCTATCCGGGGAAGCCGCCTGTGCCAGTCGGTCAATTGCTGGAACCGGTGCGCCGCGTTCAGGACGCGCGCCTCGCCGAAATCCGGCCCGACGATCTGCAAGCCGAAGGGCAGGCCGTCCTCGAAGCCCGCGGGAACCGAAACGCCGGGCAGACCGGCGAGGTTGACGGCGATGGTAAAGATGTCCTCGAGATACATTTCCACCGGGTCGGCCTTGGCGCCATGGGGGAAAGCCACGTGGGGCGAGGTGGGTCCGGCGATCACGTCGACTTGCTCGAAGGCGTCGACGAAGTCCTGCCGGATCAGCCTGCGGACGCGCTGAGCCTTGCGGTAATAGGCGTCGTAATAGCCTGTCGAGAGGACGTACGCGCCGACCAGGATGCGCCGCTTGACTTCGTCGCCGAAGCCTTCGCTGCGCGTGCGCGTATACAAGTCTTCGAGGTCGGTCGGGTCTTCGCAACGATAGCCGTAGCGCACACCGTCGTAACGCGACAGGTTGGCCGAGGCTTCCGCCGGCGCGACCACGTAATAGGCCGGCACCGAAAGGCTGTTGTTGAGCAGATCGATCTCGATGAGGCTGGCGCCGGCCCGTGCGAGTTCCGCCAGAGCCGCGCGAACCCCGCGTTCGACGCCGGTGCTCAGGCCTTCCGCGAAATGCGCCCGCGGGACACCCACCCGCAGCCCGTCCAAAGACTTTCCGAGTTCACCGGCATAATCCTCCACCGGCCGGTCGACGCTGGTGGAATCGCGGGGGTCGAGTCCGGCCATTGCCTGCATCATCAAGGCCGCATCGGCGGCCGACCTGGTCAGGGTCCCGGCCTGGTCGAGACTGGAAGCGAAGGCGATCATGCCCCAGCGGGACACCCGGCCGTAACTCGGTTTGAATCCCGTAATCCCGCAAAACGCCGCCGGCTGGCGAATCGAGCCGCCGGTATCGGTGCCGGTGGCCATCGGGCAAAGTCCCGCCGCGACCGCCGCCGCCGAACCGCCCGAAGATCCGCCGGGAACCCTGCCCGTGTCGTGGGGGTTGGCGACGGGGCCGAAATAACTCGTTTCGTTCGACGAGCCCATGGCGAACTCGTCCATATTGGTCTTGCCGATCGTCACCGCGCCCGCCCGCCGCAGTCTTTCCACGACGCAGGCGTCGTATGGCGGCAGGAAATTCTCGAGCATCCGCGAGCCGCAGGTCGTGCGCAGCCCGCGGGTGCAGAAAATGTCCTTGTGCGCGACGGGAACGCCGAGCAGCGGGGAACCGGCGCCCTTTGCCCGGGCGCGGTCGGCTTCCGCCGCCTGCTTGAGCGCCTCGTCCGCGCAGACCGTGACGAACGCGTTGAGCCGCGGATTCAGCTCTTCGATTCGCGCAAGGCAGGCCCGGGTAAGCTCGACGCTGGAAATCGCGCCGCGTGAAAGCTCGGCCGACAGTTCTGTGACGGTCAGGTGCAGCATGGAATGCCCGCGGGTTGCGCTACGGATTGCGCTATTCGATGACCTTGGGAACGAGAAACAGTCCGTTCCGGCTCGACGGCGCCAGCGCGAGCGCCTCGTCCCGGCGGTCGGTTTCGGTGACTTCGTCGGCGCGCAAGCGCTGCGCCGCGTCCAGCGGATGCGCGAGCGGCTCGATTCCCGAGGTGTCCACCGATCGCATCCGGTCGATCATCGCGAGAATTCCGCCGATTCGCGCGGCCACTTCGTCGGCCTCGGCGGGACTGATCCGCAGCCGGGCGAGATTGGAGATATTGTCGATCTCGGACTTGTCCACAATGAGCGAGAGAACGTTGCACGGGCCGGAAAACCGAAATTATAACCCAACTCCACCTCGGGAATTCCATATTTTCCGGGAACCGTACGACCGGACACTTTATTTGTTCTCTACATACAGAGACAACTCTGGTTGACACCGCGCCAAAGATCACTTCCAATGGGCGCGGGCCATCTGGATGACCGTTGTGAGAGCCTATTTCGAATTTGCCGGGCGGACGGGAGTTCTCGCGCTGACGTTTGCCGCGACCGTCGTATTTCTGTTTCTGGTGTTCCCCAGCTTGCCGATCGAAGGCGAGATGCTCGACCTGAAGTCCGGCTATTCCCATGAGGAGGCCATGGACGCGATGGAGGGTTACGGGGCGGACGGCAGAACGACTTACGCGTGGGCGAGCGCGGTGCTCGATACGCTGTTTCCGCTGACCTACGTCACGTTCTTCGCCGGGTTGATTTACCGGTGCCGCTTTACCGAGGGAATGTGGGTTCTGGCCTTCGTTCCGGTGTTCGTCGGCGTATGGGATCTTTTCGAGAACGCGCAAATCATCGCGATGCTGCTTCGCTATCCGGAGGTCGGGGCGGGACAGGCGGCCTGGGCCTCGGCGTTCACGACCGTCAAGGGATATCTCGGTTCCGTTTACCAGATTCTCGCTCTTGTTTTGTTTCTGACGGCTCTGGTTCGCGGTGCGATCGCCAGGGTGCGGGGCTGAACGAGCCCGCCTGTGCATTGGAAATCTTGAGCGAAAAGCCGGATAATCCGCGCTACTTGTTTCCACGGCGAATCCGGGCGCTGCCTCCGGATTGGCCGAACAGGATTTGAAAACGGAAAATGTTCAAAAAACTCAGAGGATTATTCTCAAACGACCTGGCGATTGACCTCGGCACCGCCAACACGCTCATTTACACGCGGGACAAGGGCATCGTGCTCGACGAGCCTTCCGTGGTGGCGATTCGCCAGGACAACGGTCAGAAATCGGTAATCGCGGTAGGCAAGGACGCGAAGTACATGCTGGGACGAACGCCGGGAAGCATTCACGCGATCCGGCCGATGAAGGACGGCGTAATCGCGGACTTCGAAGTCACCGAAAAGATGCTTCAGCACTTCATACACAAGGTGCACGAGAATTTCTTTTTCACGCCGAGTCCCAGAGTGCTGGTCTGTGTGCCTTGCAAGGCCACGCAGGTCGAGCGCAGGGCGATAACCGAATCCGTACTCGGCGCCGGCGCGCGCAGGGTGCAATTGCTCGAGGAACCCATGGCGGCGGCGATCGGCGCCGGATTGCCCGTGGAGAAAGCCCTCGGCTCCATGGTTGTCGACGTGGGGGGGGGCACTACGGAAATCGCCATCATATCGCTTAGCGGCGTGGTCTATAGCGAATCGGTGCTGGCCGGCGGAGACCGTTTCGACGAAGCCATCGTTGCCCATGTGCGCCGCGCTTACAGCAGTTTGATTGGCGCCGCGACAGCCGAACGCATAAAGCAGGAGATCGGCTATGCCTACCTGACCCCGGAATCGGAAATCAAGGAGATCGATGTCCGCGGCCGCAACCTCGCCGAAGGCATCCCACGATCGTTCACATTGCGCAGCGACGAGATCCAGCAGTGTTTGCAGGAGTCGCTGACGGTCATAGTAAATGCGGTGATAAACGCCCTCGAACATTCCCCCCCTGAACTCGCTTCGGATATCGCCGAGAACGGTATAGTGCTCGCTGGCGGCGGCTCTTTGCTCAAGGGCCTCGATGTCTTGATTTCCAGGGAAACCGGTCTCGCCGTGGTTATCGCGGAGGACCCTCTCACCTGTGTCGTCAGAGGAGGTGGGAAGGCGCTGGACATCACTGACCATCAGGCGCTCCAGTAATCCGGAGTCGAGCGGCGCATCGCGCTCTTGAAGTCGCGGCCGTTAACGCCTTACACTCACAGGGGTCGGGCCGAAACTGTAACGGCGCGGGAAGGTTAACGACATCGGAATCACCGCCCCCACACGAAACGCGTCGCTGGAGTACCGGATGATCACGTTCCTGCTCCTGTCCGTATTGCTCATGACCGCGGACAAGCGATTCGGCTATATGGAACAGGCGCGCCAGGCGCTCGGCGTGGTTGCCGCGCCCTTCTACTGGCTGGCGGACACTCCGGCCCGCGTCGGCGATTCGCTCGGAGAAATTTTTGTCGGCCGCACCGAATTGCTGGACGAAAACGCCCGCCTGCGCGAGGAATTGATGCTTTCGCGCCAGCGGCTCCTTCTCACCGAGAGCCTGACCGTGGAGAACGAACGCCTGCTCGCCTTGCGGAGCGCTTCCGCCTTGCTGGAACAGAAAATTCTGCCGGCCGAGATCGTCAATGTGTCTCCCGACCCATACTCGCGACGCGTCTTGATAAACAAGGGCGGCCGGGACGGAGCGTTCGAGGGGCAGGCCGTGCTTGAAGCCAACGGACTCATGGGCCAGATCGTACAGGTTATGCCCTTTTCGAGTTGGGTGCTGCTCATTACCGACGTCAATCACGTGACTCCCGTGGAAGTCAGCCGCAACGGCGAGCGGGCGCTGGCCAGGGGCGGGCTGGACGGCGATACCGAACTCGATCTCGAATTCGTGATCCCCACCCAGGATATCGGGGTCGGCGACACGCTGATCAGTTCGGGCATGGGTCAGGTCTATCCCAAGAACTATCCCGTAGCCGAAGTCATCAGCGTGCGCAAGACTCCGGAACAGCCATACGCGACGATCAAGGCCAGGCCGATGGCGCAGGTCTGGAGTACGCGCCACGTCATGCTTGTTCTCGCATCAGAGACCGACATCCCCGTTCCGGCGGACGAAACCGAAGACGGCGCCGACGAGGAATCCAGCCTGACTGCAATAGAATCAGCGAATTGAGTCTCGCCGATGGCCGGTTCGGTACTGTTCAACAGCCTGATTGTCATGTCCTTCATTGTCGCGGGATTGCTGGCGATCGTTCCGATGCCGGAATGGGCGATCTATTTCCGCCCTGAGTGGGTCGCGCTGGTAGTCGTCTACTGGGCGATCAACAGCCCCGAACGAGTCGGCATCGGCATCGCCTGGATGGTGGGCATCATGGTCGACGCCCTCACCGGTTCGCTGTTCGGCCTGCATGCCCTGGGGCTGGCCCTGGTCGCCTGGCTCGCCTTGCGGCTGCGGCTGCGGCTGCGGCTGTTCAGCGTTTCCCGGCAAGCCAGCGTCGTGCTCGTGATCGTCGGCCTGCAACTCCTGCTGAGTCAATGGCTGCGGTTTCTGTTCGATCTGCCTCGGGGGACGAACATGATGTTTCTCATCCCGGCGGTCACCAGCGCATTGTTCTGGCCGCTGGTATGGCTACTGGTCGGAGGAACCATTCGTTCGCTTGATCTGAATTAGTGGATTTACTGCTGTATGGCCGATGAAACGTCCACATCGAAGCGCAAGCCGCGTAGAATCCTGCCGGCGTTGCGCCGGCAGCTCATCTTGTTGCCGGTCGTATCCGTCGTGTTGCTGGCGGCATATGTCAGCGCGGGCAGGCAGTTCATGCCCGCGATTTCAGACTACTCGGAGTTTTTCGAGAACCAGATGTACGCAGTAACCGGCGTGCCGTTCCGGGTGGAGTCGCTGCAAGGGAGTTTCAGCGGTTTCAATCCCGTGATTGAAGTCAACGGACTGTCCATGCAGGTGGCCCCGGCCCCGGGAATGCCCCGGACTCAGGAGCGCGCGCTGGAATTCGAACGCGGCATGGTGGTCGTGGACATGGCCCGCAGCGTCTGGGAAAGGCGCTGGGTCTTGCAGGAGTTCGTCGTCGAACGACTCGAACTCGAACTCGAACAGACCGGCGACGGCGGCTGGCTGCTCGGCGACATCGACATGCAGGGCGGCGCCGGCATCGATCCTGACACCTTGTACCAGGCATTCCTCGACATGGCGCAACTCGACCTGCGCGACGTGGTCGTAAACCTGCGCACCCGATCCGGCGAACGATTGCGATTCATGGACGGCGTGGCCACGATCCAGAATCGGGGCGGAAATCACTTTCTCCACGTCGACATCACACCGGAAGGTCAAAGCCGGCAGCTCGCTCTTTCGCTGGAAGTGCGCGGCGGCGACTTGTCGGCGATCGACGGCAGTTTTCACCTCGCCGTTCCCGCGGCGGATTATTCGGACCTGTTCAGCGGACAGACCGTCGCCGGCATCGGCCTGGAAGAGTTGGTCGGAGGAGGCGATATCTGGCTGAGTTTCGAGCAGGGCGAATTGCGCGGGGTCGTCGCTACCGCCGAACTCGACGGTGTTACGCTCAGCTCCGGTCAAGGCGAACTGACGAACCTGGATTCCCTCACCGGCGCCTTCGAGTTGCGCAGCGAAGAAGAAACCGCGCTTTTCTCGGTTTCCGGACTTTCCTTCGATCATGAAGGCGCAACCTGGCCCCGGGCCAACCTGCATCTCGTTCACCGGCCCGAACGATTATTGTCGTTGCGCGCAGACCGCTTCGATCCGGCAATTGCGGCCTCGCTCGCCACGAGCCTGGCGCTACTGCCCGAATCTCCGGGAGGCCTGCTGCGGCAATTGCAGCCGGCCGGCGTACTGGAAAACGTTGCCCTGGAGGCGCCTCTTGGGGAAAACGGCAACGAACCGGTCAGCGTCAGGGCCAATGTCACGGGCGGCGCCGTCGCCTCGGTGCGCAATTCTCCCGCCATGTCGGGTCTGACTGGTTACCTGGAAGTCTCCATGGACCTCGGAGCGCGTCGCGCTACGGGTCTGATCGAGGTCGACTCGACCGATTTCACGATCAACATTCCCAGGGTCTACACCTCGACCTGGGCCTGGGACGAGATGAACGGCAGCCTGGGATTCGAACTCGATTACAGCGAGGGACAGGAATTTCGGCTGACGAGCAGCGTGCTCGTGGGCAGTTCGGGCGAACTCGAATCGAGGCTGCAATTGACATCGGCGCTGGACCAGACCCCGGACGGCGAGCGCGAGAACGAACTCGAACTGCTGATCGGCATCCTGAATATGGACGCAGCGGACAAGACCCGGTTTCTGCCCGATGGGCCGGGGGTGCGGGATGGCTTGCGCTCGGGAATGGAATTTCTGGAGCGCGCGATCGTCGATGGCAGGCTAAGCAATACCGCCGCCATTTTCCGCGGCCAGACCGTACAAGGCTCGGACCGAGTTACCAAGACGTTTCAGAGTTTCTATCAATGGCGCGACGGAAGCCTGCGTTTCGACCCGCGGTGGCCGCAACTCGATAGCGACCGCGCGCTTGTGCTGACCGATGACGAAAACATCGACATTTTCATGGAAAACGGCGAGAGCCTCGGAATCGAGGCGGACGTGATTGAAGGAACGGTCCGAGGAGGCGAACCCGAAACGAGCCTGCTGACCGTTGCCGGAAGGGGACAGGCATCGTCCGCGGACGCACTGGCCTACCTGCAATCGGCGCCGGCCGCCGAAGGCCTGCGCGGCGCCATGGCCGACTGGCGCATGCAAGGCAACCTGCAAGGCGAGTTTGCGCTCGAAGTTCCATTGGGTGTCCCGGATGCCGAAACAGACATGCGGCTGCAACTCGATTTCAGCGACAACGACATATGGGTGTCCCAATACGAACTCGACCTTTCCGATGTAAACGGCAAATTCTTGTTCGACACGCGAACGGGGATCGAAACAGGCGAATTCACGGCCGGACTGTTCGGAGGCGATACCGATATCGAGGTTTCGAGCCGGGGCGAGCCGGGCGAAGTCGAGCGAATTGCCGTGGTCGCAAGGGGACGCGCGGAGCGCCGGGCGCTGATGCAGTGGCCGCGTAACAGCAGCATTGTCACGGGCCTGCTCGACAACGCAAGGGGATCCTTCCTGTACGCCGCCGAATTGCACCTCGATCAGACCGATGGCGGCGCAACTTCGCTGCGGTTCGGTTCCGATCTGGCGGGGCTGTTTCTCACGCTGCCCGAACCGTTCGCCAAGCAGGCGGGGGAGCCGCTACCGCTTCTCCTGCAGGTCGACCAGGCCGACGGTGTCCAGACCGTCTCCGGTACGGCGGGACCCCGCCTGCGCTTCAATCTGGAGTTGGCGGACTCCGCGGTCCGGCGGGGAAGGGTGCGCCTCGGCGGTGGGCATGGCGACACCGTCGAACCCGACAGCGGTCTCGTGGTGGACGGCCGTCTTGAGCGCATGGCGCTCGATCAATGGGCCGAATTGCTCGGCGACATCAGATCCGCCGCGCCCGAAGACCTGCAGGAAGTTTTCGCATTCATGGATATCGACGCCGGTGAACTGGATGTCTACGGTCAGGCGCTCGAAGACGTGCATTTGCGGGTAGAACCGACGCCGCGGGGCTGGCATGCCGCGGTGGAGGGCGAATCGGTTCAGGGCGCCGTCGAGATTCCTCTGGACGTAAACGATTATCTGCAAGTGCAACTCGACTACCTGCGATTCTCCGGCCCCGGCGAGCCGGAACCCGAAGCGGCACAAGCGGAAGGCGTAGTCGCAGCGCAGCCGCGCCTGGACCTGCTGGCTGGAGTAGACCCCCGCGAGTTGCCGCGCATGCGTTTCGCCGTGGACGAAATCTCCATCGGAGAGACCCCCTGGGGCGGCTGGAATTTCACCCTTGAGCCCGATGCGGACGGGGCGGATTTCAATGATCTCGGTTTTGACTTTCGCGGCTTGCGCATGACCCTGCCGGACGCGGTCGCTGAGGAAACGGAGCAATCGCTCTCGCCCCGCCTGCGCTGGATTTACGATGGCGAGGATCATGCGACCGAACTCGCCGGCCTGATTCAGGCGGACGATCTCGCGGCGGTGCTGCTCGAAAGCGGGTTCGCCGCAAGTCTCGAAAGTCAAAGCGCACGATTCGCGACGGACCTGCAATGGCCCGGCAGTCCGGCCTTTTTCCATGGTTCGCAATTGAACGGCAATATCGATCTGCTGGTGGAGAACGGCCGTTTCCTCGAAACCACTGCCGGAGGCGGCGCCCTCAAGCTCATCAGCATCATCAATTTCGACGCGATCATGAGCCGTCTGCGCCTGAGCGACGACCTGTTGCGCCGCGGCCTGGCATTCGACGAAATTACCGGCCGCCTGAACATGGACCGGGGGTTGGCGCGGATCGAGGATCAACTCGTGATCTCAGGGCCGTCCAGCCTGTACCAGATCACCGGCGATGTGGACCTGCGAAACGAAACCATCGCTGGCGAAATGTACGTGACCTTGCCCGTAAGCGACAACATCCCCTGGATCGGCCTGATAACCGGCAATTTGCCACTGGCCGTCGGCGCCTATTTGTTCGACCAGATCTTCGGCGATCAGGTGGACAGCCTGACCAGCGCCGTGTATACCCTCGAAGGTTCCTGGGAAGGCCTCGAACCGCAATTCAAGCAAGCCTTTGGCGCTCCTGGCGAAGATTGACGGACTGAGAACATGACACGCAGACTCGCCGCGGTGCAGATGGTCAGCGGACCGGATGTGGACAAAAACCTGACGGATGCCGCCGAACTGATCGCCGAGGCGGTAGCTCAAGGCGCCGATCTGGTGCTGTTGCCCGAAGTGTTTGCCGCGCTCGAAGGCGAACCCATGCGTACCCACGGCGAACGGCAAGGTGCGCCCGGGAGTCCCATTCAGGAATTTCTTGCCGGTCAGGCGCGCCTTCACGGCGTTGTGCTCGTCGGCGGCACCGTGCCCATTTCTTCGCGACCCGGATTGAACGAGGCCGACGCCGACTACCTGATCGAAGACGGCCGCGTGCGCGCGTCGAGCCTGGTCCACGATGCCGAAGGAGAATTGCTTGCCCGGTACGACAAGATTCACCTGTTCGATGTCATGGTCGAAGACCGGCAGTCGCAATATTCCGAATCACTCAGTTACGAAGCCGGTTCGGAAGTCGTGTGTGTCGACAGCGTGGCCGGCCGGATCGGCCTTTCAGTCTGTTACGACATACGCTTCCCCGAATTGTACCGGCGACTGTTCAGTCTCGGTGCGGAAATCGTCACCGTGCCGGCGGCCTTCACCGCGGTCACCGGCTCGGCGCATTGGGAAAGCCTGTTACGGGCGCGCGCCATTGAAAACCAGTGCTACCTCATCGCGGCGGCCCAGGGCGGGCGCCACGGTCCCAGCCGCGAAACATGGGGCCATTCGATGATCGTCAGCCCCTGGGGCGAAGTCCTCGCCGAACTGGACAAGGGCCCCGGTGTCGTCCTGGCAGAAACCGACCCCCTTCTATTGCAAGACATCCGCCGCAAAATGCCAGTCGCCGACCACATACGGCTGCATTGAACCGTAGCGATCCGTCCTTGCCCGAAAATTGGTAGTCCGGCTATTTGAGCCGCAGCTATTGGTGTTACTATCGAACGGGCGAGAACTCCAAATTCAATGGATTCTGGTTGGCTCTCATGGCTAGGCCGATCGAATACGACGAGGCGGAAGTGCTGGCCAGGGCGCTTGAGCAGTTCTGGCGCGAAGGCTACGAGGCAAGTTCGGTCAACAAGCTGCTCGATTGCTGTGGCATCAATCGAGGCACCCTCTACAATTCCTTTACCGACAAAAACACCTTTTTCAAGATCGTAATCAATCACTACAATGACATGCTTGACAGGCAGATTGCCGCTTCGTTGAAAAACCCCGATCTGGGGACCTGGGAGTCGATCACCGTGTTTTTCAACGAGGCTGTGGTCAACGTGCCGGTGCGGCAACGCAATCTGGGCTGCCTGCTGGTCAACTCGCTGTGTTCCAGTGTCAACTATGACGGGGAAATCAAGCGCGTGTTGCGCGCTTCACTCAACCGCATGCGCAAGGCTCTGGTAGAGCGCCTGCGCGATGCCAGGGCAAAAGGCAAACTGAAGAAGGGCGTGGACGAATTTCTTGCCGCCGACATCCTCATGAACACCTTGCACGGTATTCGCGTCAACTCACGCAACGGCAAGAGCGCGCGGCAACTCGAGAGCTTCGCAAAGCACGCCATCGGTTCCCTGAAAAAGTAACCGTTCAGCATCCTGCAGGAGGCTGTTGATTCCCCGGTATTGACTGCTATACTCCTGCTGATTGTTGACGTGACAGGAAACCGCGATGAAAAAGGTTGGCGTCCAGCACAAGTCCGATGACTCCAAGATCGATCTCACACCCATGCTCGATGTGGTGTTCATCCTGTTGATATTTTTCGTGGTCACGGCGACATTTTTGTCCGAAACCGCCATCAGCGCGGCAAGCAGCGACAGCGACAACGATCAGCCGCCGCCGGAAACGGATATGGAAGACCGCAACATCCTGTTCGAGATCGGAGCCAACAACGAGATCATACTCAATCGCAACCCGCGGCCCATCATCTCTACGCAGATTCGATCCAATATCGACCAGTTGCGCGCCGAGAATCCCGCCGCGACGGTGATCATCCAGCCCAACTCGACTTCCGACGTTTCGACGCTGGTGATGATCATGGACGCCGCGCGCCAGGCCGGTATCGGGGATATCTCGATCGTCGATCCCAACTGAATAGCCGCTGGAACAAGCACGAAGCCCGCACCTGCGCCAATGAACTCGAATTGCGCGCGTACACCTCCCGCCTGCTCGGACAGGATCCTTCGCTCGTACTGCATGGTGGTGGAAATACTTCGGTAAAGGGCGATCTTGCCGATGTTTTCGGCGAGACGCGGCGCGTCCTTTTCGTCAAGGGTTCGGGCTGGGACCTGAAAAGAATCGGCGCGGCAGGATTCGCACCCACCGATCTGAACTACCTGTTACGCCTGGCGGAACTCGAACGACTGTCCGACAGCGAGATGATGCGCCAACTCCGGCTGGCGACGCTCGATCCCGCCGCGCCCAATCCGTCGGTGGAAGCGATCCTTCATGCACTGATACCGCATCGCTACGTGGATCACACCCATGCCGACGCCGTGGTCACGCTCAGCAATTCGCCCGGCGGCGAAGGCATCCTGCGCGAGTTGTATGGCGACGAAGTCCTGGTGCTGCCCTACATCATGCCCGGCTTCATCCTCGCCCGGCAGGTGGCTGCCGCCACCCGCGGCGCCGACTGGAGCGCCCTGCGCGGCATCGTGCTGTTGCAGCACGGCATTTTCAGCTTTCATGAAGAAGCCGAGGGCAGTTACGAGGCGATGATCGAACTCGTGAGCCGCGCCGAAACCGAACTTTTGCGCCGCGCCCAAAACAATGAGGCTGTGAAATCTCAAGGGACACCCACTGCAGATCATGGTACAGATCATGGAACACCCACCGCTCTGCCCCTGCAACTCAGCCGCCTGCGCAAGGCCGCCGGAGAAATCCATGGGACACCCATGCTGGCCAGGCTTGACGTTTCACCCGAAGCCCGCGCTTTCGCGCGACTTGAGAATTGCGGCGAACTGATCCGCCGCGGCCCCCTGACGCCGGATCACAGCTTGCACGCCAAGCCGTTCGGCGCCGTTTTCGATGAAGATCCCTTGCCGGGCCTGCGCGAATTTGAGCGGGAATATCTGCGCTATTTCAGCGACCATGCCGTCGAACATCACCAATGTCTCGACGCCGCGCCGCGTTATGGCATCTGGCGAGGAAACGGCATGGTTTACCTGGCGCCGAATTGCAAACGGCTGGAAATCGTCGCCGACATCAGCGCGCATACCATCCGGGCGATTCGGCTGGCCGAGGCCATCGGCGGCTGGCGCGCCTTGCCCCGCGAGAAACTGTTTGAAGTGGAGTATTGGGAACTTGAGCAGGCCAAGCTCGCCAAGGCTCGCTCCGCGCCGGAACTGCAAGGCAGGATCACCCTGGTAACTGGCGCCGCCTCGGGTATCGGACGCGCCACGGTCGAGGAAATGCGCAGCCGCGGAGCAGCCGTGATTGCGTTGGACATTCGAGAAATGGAGGGTTTGGAGTCGCCCGAGGTGTTGTGTCTGCGCTGTGATGTCACTGATTCTGACGCCGTCCAATCAGTCTTGAACGAGGGCATGCTGCACTTCGGCGGTCTCGACATCCTGGTCAGCAATGCCGGCAATTTCCCGTCTAGCGCGAGCCTGGCGGACATGACCGACGAAGCCTGGGAGCAATCCATGCAATTGAATCTCGGCTCGCATATGAAAGTGCTGCGCGCCTGCCTGCCCTGGCTGGAAAACGGATTCGACCCGGCCGTAGTCTTCGTCGCTTCCAAGAATGTGCCCGCGCCGGGTCCCGGGGCCGCGGCGTATTCGGCGGCCAAGGCCGGGCTTACCCAACTCGCCCGCGTAGCGGCGCTGGAAGCTGGGCCCCTGGGCATCCGGGTGAACGTCGTGCATCCGAATGCGGTTTACGACACCGGAATCTGGACCGAGGAAGTACTGGGCGAGCGGGCGCGGCGCTATGACATGGACGTGGAACAATACAAGACATCGAACCTGCTCGGGCTTGAAGTAAGCAGCCGGGACGTTGCCGCTTCGATCGCCGTCCTGGCAGGCGACGCGTTCAGCCGCACCACCGGCGCCCAGGTCCCGGTGGATGGCGGTAACGAAAGGGTGGTTTAGCTACGTGTGGTCTCCTCTCCATGAGAACGCTCGCATGGGTTACGAGAGAGTGATTCAGGCTTTGATCGAATTCGAATTATGCTGATCGAAGGCAGGCAACATCGCAGCATCTGGTATGAGGCGGAAAACGATCAGGTCTGCATCATCGACCAGACCCGGCTGCCGCACGAATTCGAAACCCGCCGCTTGCGGACATTGGCGGACGCCTGCGAGGCGATCGTAACCATGCGCGTGCGCGGCGCCCCCCTGATCGGGGTTACCGCCGCTTTCGGCGTCTATCTCTCCTTGCGCGAAGACCCGAATTCACTCGAAACCGCGATAAGGAAATTGCGCGCCACGCGGCCCACCGCGGTCAATCTGCGCTGGGCTCTGGATCGGGCCGCGCGGGAGTTGTCGGCGTATTCGCCGGTGGGTGTCCCATCAGAGAAGGCGCTGAATTTCGCTCTGGGGTTGGCCGAAGAAGATGCTGCCTGTTGCGAGGTGATCGGGCGGCACGGCGGCAAAATCCTGCACCGGCTCTGGCAGGAACGATGCGGCCAAGACCGGCCCTTGCAAGTGCTGACCCATTGCAACGCCGGCGCTCTGGCCACGGTTGATTGGGGCACGGCGCTGTCCGGAATTTACAAGGCCGCCGCGGCAGGAGTGCCTTTGCATGTCTGGGTCGATGAAACCCGGCCGCGCAACCAGGGTGGGGCCTTGACCTGCTGGGAATTGCGCCAGGCGGGAATCGACCACAGCCTGATCGTCGATGGCGCCGCGGGTCATGTCATGGCCCGGGGGCTGGTAGATGTCTGCGTCACAGGCAGCGACCGTGTCAGCGCCTCGGGGGACGTCTGCAACAAGATCGGCACCTACCAGGTCGCGCTGGCGGCCAGGGACAACAATCTGCCTTTCTATGCCGCCTTGCCCGTTTCGACCATCGATTTCGACTGGCCTTCGGCGGCGGAGCCGATCCTCATCGAGGAACGCGACGCGAGAGAAGTCTCAATAGCCGGCGGCATCGAAGAAGGCGGAGCCAACGCGCGAGTCCGCCAGTACCCCGAAGAAACCGTCGTGCGAAACTATGCCTTCGATGTAACCCCGGCCCGGCTTGTGAGCGGCATCATCACCGAGCACGGCGTCTATGATGCGAACCAAAACTCGCTAGCGGCGCTGGCTCGGACGAAATTCAGCCCATCTGACCCGTAAGCCGACGCCCGCCGAGAATATGCAGATGGATATGAAAGACGCTTCGCCTGGAGTCCGGCCCGGTATTCAATACCAGGCGATAGCCGCTTTCCACAAGGCCCGCCTCTTCGGCGATCTCCCTGGCGCGCAACATCATGTGGCCGAGCAGGGCCTGGTCTTCCGCGGAGGCCTCGTTCATGTCGCTGATGTGCTTGCGGGGGATCAGCAGAATATGGGTCGGCGCCTGTGGGCTGATGTCGTGAAATGCGATTACAAGATCGTCGGCGTAGACTTGTTCAGAAGGGATTTCGCCGGCTACGATCTTGCAGAAAAGACAATCCTGAACCATGCTCTTGCGCCTTGGCGGGAGATGGTCCGCAGACTAACAAATACACCCTGCTTGGGATAGTCTAGTCCTATGCTTCGAATTGCCACTTTAGTCCTGCTGCTATGCGCCGCATCAATGGCCGCTGCCCAGGAGCCGCAACTCCACGGCTACCGGGTAGTCAACTCCTATCCTCACGAAATCACGGCCTTCACCCAGGGGCTGATCTATCGCGACGGCGAACTCTGGGAAGGCACCGGCAAGAACGGTCTTTCCAGGCTCGCCAGGATTGATCTGGAATCCGGCGAACTCAAGCAGAACGTACAACTCGCCGACCGCTATTTCGGCGAAGGCATCGAAATGATCGGCGACCGCATCTATCAGCTCACCTGGCGGGCGCATATGGTCTTCGTCTACGACCGGGAGAATCTCGAACAACTCGAAACCCACTATAACGCGCGCGAGGGGTGGGGCCTGGCCTTCGACGGTCAGCATCTGATCCTGAGCGACGGAACCGCGAACTTGCAATTCATCGACCCGGAAGGCTTCGTTCCTGTGCGGGGCATCGAAGTGACCGTGGGAGGGCAGCCGCTGAGCTTGCTCAACGAGCTCGAATATATCGAAGACGAAATCTGGGCCAATGTCTGGCAAACCGATTTCATCGTCCGCATCGACCCGGCAAGCGGCGTGGTGAATTCGATCGTCGATCTGACAGGTCTTGCGGCCCGGACCGAACTCGGCAGTAGCGAGGCCGTGCTCAACGGCATCGCCTGGGACAGCGAAAACCGACGCCTGTTCGTGACCGGCAAACATTGGGCCAATCTGTTCGAGATCGAACTGACGGAGCACGGGCAGTAAGTGGCGCTCACGGCAATCAGAACAGCGGTGCTGATAGTAGCCGCCCTTACGCTTTCCGCCTGCGATTCCATGGCCTGGTATCTGCAGGCCGCCCAGGGGCACCTGTCAATCGTTACCTCGCGCCAGGACATGGACGAGTTGTTGTCCGATCCTGAACTGGCGCCCGTCCTGGCGGCGAAATTGCAATTAGTGCTCGAGGCCCGGGAATTCGCCGAATCCGAACTCATGCTGCCGGCCGGCGGCAATTATCTCGAGTTCGTCCAACTCGACCGTGAACACGCGGTCTGGAACGTGTTTGCCGCGCCGGAATTTTCCGTCGAGCCCGTCACCTGGTGCTATCCCGTCGCCGGCTGCGCGGCATACCGGGGATATTTCAGCGAAAGCGACGCGCAGGTCTACGCCGGCGAGTTGGAGGCACAGGGACTCGACGTCTACGTCGGTGGCATCGACGCATACTCCACTCTCGGCTGGTTCGACGATGCGCTGCTCAGCACCGTGGTCGGACGCCCCGATCATCAACTGGCGGCACTGATTTTTCACGAACTCGCGCACCAGGTCGCCTATGTGCCCGATGACACAACACTCAGCGAAAGTTTCGCCACTGTGGTCGAAATGGAAGGTCTGCGGCGCTGGCTGGAAACCCGCAGTCAATCGGAATTGCTCGACGAGGCGCGGGCGGACGCCGAGCGCCGTCGGCGCTTCGTGGAATTCGTGTCCGGGTTTCGCGATCGTTTCGAAGCATTGTACGGCAGCGAAATGAGCGAGGCGGAAATGCGCCGGGACAAAGCCGGTCTGCAACAACTTATGAAGGCCGAATACGAGGCCTTGAAAGTCGAATGGGGCGGTAACGACGGCTACGACGGCTGGTTTTCCCGCTCACTGAACAATGCCCAACTTACGACCGTCGGCTCATACAACAATCTGGCGCCGCAATTGCGGGAAATTCTGCGGCAGGCAGGCAACGATCTGCCCGCTTTCTATGAACGGATGCGGGAATTGACGCGAATGAGCCCGGAAAATCGGGAAATATATCTGGATTCCCTCGAACTCAGCGATCAAGCCGGCGGCGCGTAACCTCCACCTCTCGCCCCTACACCAAATGTATTCTTGCATGGCCGTCGGCTTGATCGCCCACCTGGCCGATTACGGCGGCTTGATTCAGACCCGCCTCGCGCAATGCCGCAAGGCAGGGCTTCGCATTTTTCTCGGGCACCGCGGCGAGCAACCCGCCGGCAGTCTGCGGATCGAACAGGATCTGGTACCGCGCGGTCTCGCGCAAATTGCTTCCGCCATCGATATTTTTTTCAGCCAACTTGTTGTCGGCGTGCAATGAACTGAATACTTCTCGTTCCAGACATTCAAGCGCACCGTCGAGGACGGGAATCTCGCCGAGACTCAATTCCACCGGACCGGAAACGATCATCTCCAGCAAATGGCCCGCGAGGCCAAAGCCGGTAACGTCGGTGCAGGCGCTGGCGCCGTGCTCGGTGAATATGGCGGCTGCGCCGCGATTGGAGACGAGCATCCATCGCAGCGCCCCGCCGATCCAGGTCTGGCCTGCCTGATAGCGCATATCCGCCGCCAGCAATGTGCCGGTGCCGATCGGCTTGCTCAGGATCAGCACATCACCCTGTTTCATGCCCTGCTTGCGCAAGGTCTTGCCGGCTCTGGCATGGCCGTTGACGCTCAATCCGAATTGCAGCTCCTCGGTTTCGGACGAGTGACCACCAAGCAATCGGCAGCCTTCTTCGGTCAGCGTCGTGGTGCAGCCAAGCATCAACTCGCGCATGAGGCCGCGGGTAATCGAACGATTGGCGAAGGGCACGCCGACGATCGCCAGCGCGGAATCCGGCTGTGCGCCCATGGCGTGAATATCGCCGAGACAATGCAGGGTCGCGATCCTTGCGAACAGCCAGGGGTCGTCGATGAAGGCCTTGAGCTGATCGATCGTCTGCCACAATTCGCAGCCCTCCGGAACAGGCACCTGGGCCGCGTCCTCGACGCCCTTGTCAACGATGCCGGCGGTAACCGGAATCGCTTCGAGCACTTCCTGCAGGATGCTGCCCGCCACCTTGGCGCCGCAGCCGCCGCAGCGCAAGGCGTGACGGCGCAATTCGCGCTCCTCCTGCCGGTCCACCAGCCCCCTGGCTATCGTCAGCTTGTGCCGCATGCGCGGCAGATCGCGATACTTGCGTAAAAAGCGCTGATCGATCCAGTGCTTCAGCCGCCAGACCCAGCGCCCCCGGAAGAACAGGCTGTTGCGTGAAGCCAATGCCCTGCCGTCGCCGAGATTGAGCATGGCCAGCGCATTTCTTTGTGGAGTGTAGCTGACCAGTCTTCGCCCGGTGGCGTAGCGCAAGAGGTTCCGGGCGAGCGGCTTGCCGTGACGTACCGCGTAGACGCCCGATTTGGGCCGCTCCATGCCGCGTATCGTTGCCGCATCGCCGGCGACGAAAACGAACTCGTGGCTGGTGGACTGCAATTTTCGATTCACTTCGAGGAAGCCGTCCGCCGTAGTCGCCAATCCGGCTTTCGCGGGCCACTCGGGCATGGTGGCGCCGGTGGCGACGATTATGCAGTCCGATTCGATCTTGCCGTCCTCGCCGCTGTTCTCAAAAAGCACAGTATTTTTCGCGAAGCCGGATACATGATGTCCGGTCAGCATTTCAATGCCTTTCTGTTTCAATTCCTCCCGTACGCAATCCCGCACCTGCTGATTGTGCGAAGGCAGGATTTCGTCGGCCGCGGAAATGATGCTGATCGAGAATTCGGCGTCGGCATTGCCGCTGTCCTTGAGGGTCCGCGCCCTGATCGCGCAGGCCATCTCCACGCTCGCCGGGCCGCCGCCGACAATCGCGAGCTTGTAACCCGTGCCTTGCCGCATGCCCAGTACTGCCTGCTTGCGAATTTCTTCCCATTCCGCCAGAAAGCCATCAATGGGCTTGACGCGGACGGTATGTTCGGTTGCGCCGGGCATGCCGCTCGTGTCCGGAATCGAGCCGATGTTGAGCGAGAGTACGTCGAAGGACAATTCCGGCCGGTGCGGCAGCGATATTACGCGGGCGTCGAGATCGATCGAATCGATATCGGCCTGGATCAGCCGCGCACCGCCGAAACGCGCCAGCGGCCGCAGGTCGATGAACATGTCTTCGGATTGATAGCGGCCGGCGATAAAGGCGGGCAGGGCGCCGGAATAGGGCACCAGAATTTCCCTGCTGATCAGCGTTACCATCAATCCCGGCACCGGCCGCATGCCCAGACTGCGAATCACTGCCAGATGACTATGTCCGCCGCCGATCAGCACCAGGTGTTTAACCAGCGGTTGGGATGCTTTCATGAGTCGTGTCGCGCCTCTCCCCTGAAAAGCGCTGATTGTACATTGTTTGCAAGTGCCTAATCCGGGCGAGGCATGCCTCGCCCCTATGCATACCCGGAAACCGTGGATACGAATGCTCGGGTGTCGCGGGAAGGATGTAGGGGCGAGGCATGCCTCGCCCGCGCTTGCCCGTGAGAGCGCTTTACAGTACCGTTGTCTGCTCTGAATCGGGGCCCATCGGCCGGAATACCGGGAGACAACAATGCCAACCTCTCTTTTACGCCTGCTTGCTTGTTCAATGCTACTGCCGGCCGCATTTACCGCCCAGGCGCAATGGCAACTCGACAATGACGCGTCAACCTTGAGCTTCGTTACCATAAAGGCCGATCACGTCGGCGAAGTTCACACTTTCGACCGACTAACGGGCGTGATCGACGACGAGGGCAATGCCGAAATTACCATCGAACTGATCAGCATCAATACGCTCATTCCGATCCGCGACGAGCGCATGCAGAACTTGCTGTTCGAAATCGACCTGTTCCCGGAAGCCAGTTTGACCGCGCAACTCGACATCGACCAGTTCGCCGAACTCGAAGTCGGCAGGAGCGCGACTACAAACTTCAATTTCGACCTGTCCATGCGCGGCCAGTCGAATACCTACCAGGCCGAGGTCATGGTCACCAGGCTCGCCGATAACGGCATCCAGGCAAGCACCTTGAAACCGGTTATCGTCGTGGCTAACAGTTTCGACCTTGTCAGAGGCGTCGAGGCCCTGCGTGAAGTCGCCGGCTTGCCCAGCATCAGCAACGCGGTACCAGTCAGCTTCAACGTGGTATTCCACAACAACGACTGAACAGCCGCGGGCGTCGCAAGGGAACGGAAAGATGGAGCCGGATTACAGGCCCGAGGACTATGATGTTCCGGCGGAATATCGACATTGGCCGGGGGATACCGCCGAGGACAACATCGGCCCGTTCTTCTTCTATATGGACGGACCTCATCCACGTACCGCTTTCCGCCCCCGCGAGGAGCATTCCAACACGCACCGCACGATCCATGGCGGCATCCTGATGACGTTCGCCGATTACACGGCCTGCCTCGGCGCCAGCGGCGGCGAGCAGGAAAGTTCGGCCACAATCAGTCTGAACACCGAGTTCGTCGCACCGGCCCACGTGGGCGACTTGCTGCTTGGCGAAGGCGAGGTTTTGCGCCGCGGCCATTCGCTGGTTTTCGTGCGGGTGAAAGTGTACGCGAGCCACCGGGTAGTATTGGCCGCCAGCGCGGTCATCAAGCGATTGCGCGATCGCTCGGAAAAGAAATAACCGGATGTCGCTCCCCGGTCGAGCCGGGCGCCGGCTTCAAATCGAGTAAACCTTCGCCGCGGTATCGTGAAACAGCGCCTGTTTCTCTTCTTCGCTGAAGTCCGCGACCATTTTCTTGAATCCGTTCCATAACACCTGATAGCCGATGGATAGTCGGTCCACCGGAAAATTGCTTTCGAACATGCAGCGTTCCGGGCCGAAACATTCGATGGCATGCAGATACCAGCGCTTCTGCACCGTGACGAATTCATCCGAATCCGGCGGCCTGGAATCCTCGTGCCAGCCGAAGCCGTTGTCGGGCATGGCCAGGCCGCCAAGCTTGGCGTGGACGTTCTCGTAACGCGCGAGTTCGGCGATGTCCTTCTGCCATTGCGGAAATACTTCATCCAGCCTCCAGCGGCCGATGCCGAGCGGTGTGCCGAAATGGTCGAGCACGAAAGTACATTCCGGCAGCGCCCTGGCGAGATCGATGAAGTCGCGCATCTGGTGGTGATAATGCCAGGCGTCGAAAACAAGTTTGCGAGCGGCCAACTCTCGCAATCCCTTGCGGAAGAGCGGATCGGCATACAACCTTTTGGGTGCCTGCACGTCGATGAACAACGGCGCCTTCTGGTCTACCGCTGCGCTTTGCCGTATGCCGCGCAAACGCCCGCCGCAGATTTCCTCGTGCTGGTCGAGCAATTCGCCGAGCATGGGAGTATCCGCAAGACGCAGGTCCGCATGGGCGACGATGCCGGCGATGACGGGTCCGCCACCGCTGCCGCTTTGCCGGGCGAGTTCGGCGATATAACGCGTTTCCCCGCTCGGCCGCAGATGATCCGGGCCTTCGCGCAGCCAGAAGGCCCGACACTCCATAAAAACCGATTTGACTATGTTATGCCCGCTGCCGGTATCTCCGTAGTACTCCTGCAACAAATAGTCGCGTCCGAAACGCTTTTTCCAGAGATGATGGTGCGGGTCGATGATCGGCCGCTCAGGTTCAAGCGGCTCCTCTCTTACCTGCGCCAGCCAGCCATCCGAGCCGGGTTGTAATTGAGACATTCTTCATCCTCGTTTGCAGTACCAAGCCGCACACCCCCTCCCGGTGACGGCGCTCGAAGCCACAAAACTTGCGTCCGCCCCATTGTTGTAGTATGCCTGCCTGCGAGCCGCCGGGCCGTGACAGGGAGCAGCAGATGCTCAATCAGCCAGGCAGCGAAGTCAAAAAAAAATGGAATAACGCATGAGCATCACAGCAAGCGTCATTATCGCCTATCTCGTGTTTTTCGCTGCCGCCGGCCTCTACCTGAATCGCCGAAACACCAGTTCCTCCGACTGGGATATCGGCGGCGGCACGCTCGGCATCGTTATGCTTGCCGCCGGCATCGCCGGCACCCGCATCGGCGGGGCCGGAACCTACGGCGTCGCCGGCGACGTGATCTCCGAAGGTCTCGGCCATCTCTGGTACGGCGTGAACTCCTTTGCCGCGCTATTTCTGGTGGGAGTGTTCTTCGCCATTCCCTATCGTCGCCTGAAACTTGTCAGCGTCGGCCAGGCTTTCGATTACCGATTCGGGTCCTATCGCTGCCAGTGGCTGACCAGCCTTTGCGTCCAGGCCGAATATCTCATCGTTAACATCATCGAGCCTTACATCATCGGTTCCATCGTCAGCGGCGTCACCGGCATTCCCTTCGGACTCGGCGTGCTGATCGGCGCGGTTGTCATTATTTCCTTCACCGTGTTCGGCGGCCTGCGCGGCACGGCGATCACCAATATCGTGCATTGCTCGGTGATCATTTTCGGCTTGCTGCTCGTGGGCCTGGTTGTCATGAACAACATGGGCGGGTGGGATTCGGTGATGGAAAGCGCCAATGGCATGCTCGCGGAGGCGTCCCAGGATGAAGTGCGCTGGTGGAGTTTCACCGGCATCGGCTGGGCGACGATCATCGCCTTGTTCATCTCCGCCACGATCCATACACCCGCCGCCTCGGTCTATGCCAACTACGCCAGCAGCGCCGCGCGCCAGGAATACCTGATTCCCGGCTTTTTCCTGGCTGGCATCGTCGCCGCGCTGATGCCTCTCGTCGCTGGTTTCATCGGCATTCTGACCATGGCGACCTATGGTTCCGAGGCCGGTCTGGGCAGCTACCTGAACATCGCCCAACTCGCCATGGATTCCGGGCAGATCCTCGGCGGCATTGCACTGGCAGCGGTGCTCGCGGCGGTAATTTCCTCCGGTGCGCCGATCCTGCTCGCGAGCGCGACCATGTTGGTAAATGACTGGGTGCCGGGGTCGAAAAACTTCTCCTCGGAGAAGAAACTGAAAGCCTACAAGATCGTCACCGTGGTCTACGGCTCCGCCGCCGCCGTCATCGCCTGGCTCGGCAATATCACTTCGGTGCTGCAATTGCTGTTGCTCGGCTTTGCCATGGTGGTGCCGCCGGCGGTCGCAATCGGCTACGTGCTTTACTGGAAGCGCACCACCGAAGCCGCGGTATTCTGGGGCATAGCCGCCGGTTTCGCCGGAGGCCTGACCATGTGGCTGTTCAACACCTTGTTCGACGATATGGAAAACGCCACCGCCGGCGGCTTCGCCCAATGGTGGCACGAGCTGATCGTCTACCTTGGCGAATGGTCCGACCCTTCCTTCCTGACCCTGATGCTGCCGTTGTTGATCATCCCCATCGTCAGCCTGCTTTTTCCCAACGGCGAATCCGACCGCGAATCCAGCGAGTCCTTCTACCGCCGCCTCGGCCGAATGCAACGCGATTTCAGTTGGAAGTAGCGACTGAGGACTATTTTCGCCGATTTCTTGGCATACAAGCGAGAACGGGACTATGCTGCCCCCGCATTTCCAATGGGGGGTAGACCCGATGTCCAAGTCCAGGAAACAAAAAGATCGTGCTGCGGCATCAAATTTGAGCCGTGGCGGCAAACCCGAAAAAGAACCCACGCCCGATACAGAAGAAGGGTGGCGTTGGGAATTGGCTGACCGGCCCTTGTCGCGAGAGGAATTCGTGGAGCGCGCGAACGCACTGCGGCGCGAGCTTCGTTCGTCGATCAGCACCACTGATATCATTCGAGCGCACCGCGACGGATGCTATTGCAAACTCGACGAAGGCTCTTCCGAATGAGAGTTCGCGTAGTCGATGCCAGCGTCGCCGTGCAATGGTTAGTGGATGAGGAGTTTTCATCTCAAGCTTTGCAACTACTATTCGGTGAATCAAGTTTGATAGCCCCGGACTTGATTTTCGCCGAGGTTGCGAACGCGCTTTGGAAAATGCAGCGGAGACGCGAAATGGAAGTCGAACAAATGGAAAGGGCGATTAACACCCTTCGATTCAGTTCGATTTTGACCCCTACATCCATGCAAGAGCTTTCCGCAAGCGCAATCAGAATTGCCGCGGAACTCGATCATGCGGTTTACGATTGCTACTATCTCGCGCTGGCGGTTCGCTCGAAGTGCGTGGTAGTCACGGCAGACAAACGATTTTTCAACAAGGTCCGAGACAAAATCAAACTGGCGGAGCACATTGTTTACGTATCGGAAGCAGCGACCGAGCTTGATCAAGAGTCGGATTCTGAGAATCTGGTTCATGAACCGATGTCCATGCCGTTCGCGAGAGATACAAACCTTGGTCAGCCCGTAAGCTTTCCCGTCAATGAAACAACTCGAAACCAGAGTTCCAGAGTGTTCCGCTAGCGCTGCATTTCGCCGTTGGCCTGGATGAGGAAGGGGCCGGGTTCGCGGTAGCCGCGTTCCAGCAGGGACACCAATTCTTCGGCGGTGTCGGCTTTTGCTCCTGGGACTCCGAAGCCGGCGGCCATTTTCACCCAGTCGATATCGGGACTGCCGATGTCGAAAAGGCTTGCGGCGATCTCGCCGGCTTCGGTGATGCCGAGCCGCGAGTATTCCACGTTGAGGATGTTGTAGGTTCGATTGGCGAATATCAGCGTGGTGACATTGAGCCCTTCGCGGGCCTGGGTCCAGAAGCTCTGGTTGGTGTAGGCCGCGCCGCCGTCGCCGAGTAGCGCGAGCACCGGCCGGTCGGGGCAGGCGAGTGCGGCGCCGGTGGCTACGGGGCCACCCTGGCCGATGGCGCCGCCAGTGAGGCTGAGCCAGCTATTGGGTGCGGTGTACTGGCAGTATGGATAGGCCGCGTTGCCGCCGCCGGAGTCAGTGCAGACGATCACTTCTTCAGGCATCGTCGCCGCGATGGCCTGGATGATGTTGCGCGTACTGAGCGGTCCTTCTGGAAGCGGGAATTCCTTGTGTTCGAAGCGTCGCGCGGTCTCGTTTTCCGCGCCGACTCTTTCCGCCAGCCGTTCGAGCGCATCGACCGAGTCTTGTTCGACGGCCGTCAGGCGGCTGATCGCGCAATTTTCAGGCAGCAGCTTTCCGGGAACGTTCTGATAAGCGAAGAAACTTGCCGGCGCATCGCCTCCGACGAGAACGAATTGCTTGATGCCCGCAGTTTCCGCGAGCACCTGTTCGGGGAAATAGGGCAGGCGCTCGACAGCAATGCGGCCAGGTCCGCCGTCGACCCGGGCGGGAAAGGTGCCGTTGAGCAGCCGGCAACCCGTTTTCGCGGCGATACGGCCCGCCGCCTCGAGGGCGTCGGGCGTGGCCGCATGATGCTCAAGCAACAGCGCCGTCGGCTCGCAGTTGCCGAGCAATTCAGCTATGTTGCCGATCGCCTGCTCGTCGACTTTTGCCCGCGCCGGCGCCGGATTCGGTTTAACCGGGCCCGGACTGTCGCTCCAGGCTGCGTCGGCCCCCATGATCAGGGTGGAGATTTGTCCCAGGCTGCCGCCATGGCTGCGCAGGCTGGCGCTGACCGCATCTGCGCCGTCCTGGGCAAGGCTGTCGCTGGTGGAGCAGGATTTGACCCAGCACGAATAATTGCGCGCCAGGGTTTCGATGTCCGAAGTCAGCGGCGCATCGAAGCCGATGTGATAATGCGGATGATTGCCAACGATATTGACCATCGGCGTATTCGCGCGCCGGGCGTTGTGCAGATTGGCGATACCGTTCGCCAGGCCGGGTCCGAGATGCAGCAGGGTCGCCGCGGGTTTGCCGGTCATCCTGCCGATGCCGTCGGCGGCGCCGGTGCAGACACCCTCGAACAGCGCCAGCACCGATTTCATGCGCGGCACGCTGTCGAGCGCCTGCACGAGGTGCATTTCGGAGGTGCCGGGATTGGCGATGCAGTATTCAATGCCGCAATCTGCAAGGGTTTCGATCAATGCCGTGGCGCCGTTCATGGGGAGTCCTTCGTCGGTGGCGGAATTTTTCTCTGGGCGCTATCGTATTGCTTTGCGCGCGGGGATGATATTCTCCGGTCGCGGGGTAATACAAGGCATCCGGGCACTTGCCTGCGGAGTCAGACACCAATCCGGGGGAAAGCGCTATGGAAATGAAAGGGCGGCAGAATATTGCCGCCGGTCGTCAGCAAGTTTGGGAAGCGCTGAACGACCCTGAAGTCCTGCGGGCCGCCATTCCGGGCTGCGATAGTTTCGAGCGCACCGGCGACAACGAGTTTAACGCTCGTATCACCAATCGAATCGGGCCGGTCAAGGCAAGCTTCGGCTTCCTGATCGAACTCGATGAACTCGACCCGCCGAATAGTTACCTCATCAAGGGCAAGGGCCAGGGAGGCGCCGCGGGCTTCGCCAATGGCGGCGCAAGGGTTTCGCTCGAAGCCGACGCCGATAACACCATACTCATATATGAACTCAACGCCAGCGTCGGCGGCAAGCTCGCCCAACTCGGCGGGCGGCTGATCGACGGCGCCGCGAAAAAGCTGGCCGACGAGTTCTTTTCCCGGCTCGGCGAAGTGATTGCCAGTCAGGAAGATGCGCCGCAGGAAGAGTCCGCCGAGCTTGCCGAAGCCGAGACAGCCGACGAACCGGATGCCAGTTCCCGGCCTGCGGCCCGTATCCTTATCCGCCTCGGAGCGATTCTGCTGCTCGCGGCGATATTGTTCTACTGGTTCGCCTGAGCGGACCGGGCGGGGCTTTCACGGCGCGGCGGCGGGCAGTAGACTAGAGGCGAATCCGGATCGGGCCGCTACCGGCGGCCTTTCCCAATGGTTTTGAATGACGAGGAGAAGTTACATGTCGACAATCAATCTGGCGGTCAACGGCCAGTCCGTGTCGGGTGAGGTGGAGCCGCGTACATTGCTGGTGGAGTTCCTGCGTGAGCAACTCCGCCTGACCGGCACCCATGTGGGCTGCGACACCAGCCAATGCGGCGCCTGCGTGGTCATGATCGACGGCAAGTCGGTCAAATCCTGCACCATGCTCGCAGTCATGGCCGACGGCAGCGAGGTAACCACGATCGAAGGTCTCGCGAGCGGTGCGGATTTGCATCCGATGCAGCAGGCTTTCATGGACAACCACGGCCTGCAATGCGGATTTTGCACACCCGGCATGGTCATGTCGGGGCTCGATATCGTCAACCGTCACGGCAATGAGCCGGACGATGCGACCGTGCGCAGGGAACTGAGCGGCAACATCTGCCGCTGCACCGGTTATCAGAACATCGTCAAGGCGATTCGGGCCGGCGCCCGGGCAATGGGAGAATAGTCATGCAAGATTATGGTATCGGCGCCAGCGTGCGCCGCAAGGAAGACCAGCGCTTCCTGCTGGGTAAAGGCCGTTATACCGACGACATCAATGTCGAAGGCCAGACATACGCCGTGTTCGTGCGGTCTCCTCACGCTCATGCCGTCATCGAGGGAATTGACGCGACCGCCGCGACCGCCGCGGCCGGCGTTGTCGCTGTTCTGACTGGCGACGATCTCGCCGCGGACGGAATCGGCCCCCTGATTTGCGGAGTGACCGTAACCAGCGACGATGGCCAGCCCCATCGCGCACCGGCCCACCCGGCGCTGGCCCAGGGCAAGGTGAATTATGTCGGTGACCACGTCGCCATTGTAATCGCCGAATCTCTGACGCAGGCCCGGGACGCGGCGGAACTCGTCGAAGTGAACTACCGGCCGTTGTCGGCGGTTGCGAGTACGTCCGATGCGGCGAACGACGGCCAGCAGCAGATTCACGAAGAAGCCCCGAACAATATGTGTTTCAACTGGCCGTTCGGGGACAAGGCGGCGAACGACGAAGCCTTTGCTGGGGCGCACAAAGTATCCAGCATCGACCTCGTCAACAACCGCATGGTAACCAATCCGATGGAGCCCCGCGCCGCGCTCGGCGAATACAACTCGGGCACCGAGGAAATCACCTTGCACCTGACGACCCAGAATCCTCACGTGCACAGGCTTGTGCTCGCGGCATTCAATCAACTGGCGCCGGAACACAAGTTGCGCGTGGTCGGCCCTGACGTCGGCGGCGGCTTCGGTGCGAAGATTTTTATCTACGCCGAAGAACTCGTGGTGGGCTGGGCCTGTCGCAAGGTCAATCGCCCGGTGAAATGGACCGCCGACCGCACCGAGGCCTTCCTGTCCGACGCCCATGGCCGCGACCATGTGACGAAAGCGGAGATGGCGCTCGACGAGAACGGCAAGTTCCTCGCCATGCGCGTGCATACCATTGCCAATCTCGGCGCTTATCTCTCGACCTTCGCCACCATGGTGCCGAGTTACCTGTATGCCTTCCTGTTCGCCGGTCAGTACACAACGCCGCTGATCTATTCGGAGGTCAAGGCGGTGTTCACCAATACCTCGCCGGTAGACGCCAGCCGCGGCGCCGGCCGCCCGGAAGCGACTTATCTGCTCGAACGGCTGGTCGATGTCTGTGCGGCGGACATGGGGCTCGACCCAGCGGAAATCCGCCGGCGAAACTTCATTCCGAAAGACGCTTTTCCGTACCAGACTCCGGTAGTGCAGTGTTATGACAGCGGCGACTACGAGGCGGCGCTCGATCAGGCAATGGAACTCGCCGACTACGCCGGATTCGAGGCCAGGGCGGAGGAAGCCAGGGGCCGCGGCAAGTTGCGCGGCATCGGTTTCTCATCCTATGTGGAAGCCTGCGGCATAGCGCCGTCCGCGGCGGTAGGCCAGCTCGGCGGCGGCGTCGGTCTGTGGGAATCGGCCCAGGTGCGCTTCAATCCCACGGGCAATGTGCAGGTGTTCACGGGTACGCACTCACATGGCCAGGGCCATGAAACCACCTTTGCCCAACTCGTCTGCGACCAGCTCGGCGTTCCTTTCGAGAACATCGAAGTGATTCACGGCGATACCGCCAAGACCCAGTTCGGCATGGGCACTTACGGTTCGCGTTCGCTTGCCGTCGGCGGCGTGGCGATCGCGAAAGCCTGCGACAAGCTCATCGCCAAGGGCAAGAAGATTGCCGCCCACGCCATGGAAGCGGCCGAAGGTGATATTGAATTCGCCGACGGTAATTACACAGTGGCGGGCACCGACAAGGCGATGAACATCGCCGAAGTCGCTTTCAACGCCTATGTGCCGCACAACTATCCCGAGGGGGTAGAGCCGGGATTCGACGAGAACGCTTTCTTCGATCCGATGAACTTCTCGTTTCCGGCCGGCACTCATATTTGCGAAGTTGAAGTGGACCCGGCAACCGGCGAGGTGGAAATTGTCGATTACACCGCGGTGGACGATTTCGGCAAGCTGGTCAATCCGATGATTGTCGAAGGTCAGGTGCATGGCGGCATCGTCCACGGGATCGGCCAGGCGCTGCTCGAAGGCTGCCATTACGACGCGGATGGTCAGCTCGTTACCGCATCCTTCATGGACTACGCCATGCCGCGGGCGGACAATGCGCCGGATTTCAGGATCGACTACGCGCCGACCGATCCGCCGCATAACCCGCTCGGCGTCAAGGGCTGCGGCGAAGCGGGCGCCATCGGCGCCCCGCCGGCGGTGATCAACGCGATCGCCAATGCCATCGGGGCCAAACACGTTGAAATGCCGGCAACGCCGGAAACGGTCTGGCGCGCCTGCCAGTCCGCCAATTAAACGAAAGCGGGAGGAGATAGCACAATGTACGAATTTTCTTATCATCGACCCGCTTCGGTCGCCGAGGCGGCCGAACTCATCGCAAACGCTGCCGACGGCAAGCTCGTTGCCGGCGGTCAAACCTTGTTGCCGACCATGAAGCACCGGCTGGCAAGTCCATCCGATGTGATCGATCTCGGCGGCATTGCCGAATTGAGCGGCATTGTCGTCAATGGCAATATCGTCACCATCGGCGCCATGACGACACACGCCGAAGTGGCTGCGTCGAGCGAGGTTCGGGAAGCGATTCCCGCGTTGGCGGCGCTCGCAGGCAACATCGGCGACCCGGCCGTGCGCAATCGCGGCACGCTTGGCGGTTCTATCGCCAATAACGATCCGGCCGCGGATTATCCCGCCGCGGTGATCGCGCTTGGCGCGACTGTACGCACCAACCGACGCGAGATCTCCGGCGAGGACTTCTTTACAGCCATGTTTGAAACCGCGCTCGAAGAAGACGAGATTATCGTCGCGGTTGATTTTCCGCGTCCTGAAGCAGCTTCCTACATGAAGTTCGAGAATCCCGCTTCGCGTTACGCCATCGTCGGTGTGTTCCTCGCCAGAACCGCGGCCGGGCCGCGGGCGGCCGTCACCGGCGCCACGGCTTGCGCGCACCGGGCCCACCGGCTCGAAGAGGCATTGCAAGGCGATTTCAGCGCGAGCGCACTTGACGGTTTCGAGGCGCCGGTCGACAAGATGAACTCGGACATCCATGCCAGCGCCGAATATCGCGCTCACCTCGTCAAGGTCATGGCCCAGCGCGCGGTGGCGGCCTGCGCTTGAGCATGCCGGCGCCGGCCAGCATCGAGGAAGTCCAGAGCCTGCTCCGGGACGGCAAGTACGTCGCGGACCGGGCGCTGGCGACCACGCTGTACCTGTCGTTGCAAATGGGCCGGCCGCTGTTTCTCGAAGGCGAGGCGGGAGTCGGCAAGACCGAGATTGCCAAGGTCCTCGCGTCCGGTCTCGGCCGCCGGCTGATCCGGCTGCAATGCTACGAAGGGCTCGACGTTTCCTCGGCCGTCTACGAATGGAATTACGCCCGGCAGATGATCGAGATCCGGTTGGCGGAAGCGTCCGGGGCGGTGGACCGGCAGGACCTGGCGGCAGATGTTTTCGCATCCGATTTTCTGATTGAACGGCCCTTGCTGCAGGCTCTGCGCGAAGACGAAAGAGGCGCACCAGTGCTGCTCATCGATGAACTTGACCGCACCGATGAACCGTTCGAAGCCTACCTGCTGGAACTACTGTCCGATTTTCAGATTTCCATTCCTGAAATCGGCACTATTGCGGCGGGCGAAGCACCCATCGTCGTCATCACTTCCAACCGCACACGGGAAATTCACGATGCCCTCAAGCGCCGCTGCCTTTATCACTGGGTGGACTATCCAGACGCCGAGCGTGAATTGCATATCGTCGAAGCCCGATTGCCGGGAATGGATACGGGATTAAGCCGTCATGTCGTCGGCTTCGTGCAACGCCTGCGCGAGCAGGATCTGTACAAGGCGCCGGGTGTGGCGGAAACCCTCGATTGGGCCCAGGCCCTGCTGCAACTCGACCAGGTCGCGCTCGATGGCGCCGCCATCGACGACACTCTCGGAACCTTGCTGAAGTACCAGGATGACATCGCCCGCATCCGCGGCAGCGAAGCGGCGCGAATTCTGGAAGAAGTCAAAACCGAACTCGCGCTGCAACCGAATTGAGCCGAGTCATGCAAGTCTCCGGCAACTCGCGCGACAGCGGCCGCATGCATGAGAACATCATGCATTTCGCCCGCCTGCTGCGCGCCGCCGGCTTGCCGGTCGGCCCAGGCAAGGTGCTCGACGCCATCCGCGCGGTCAATCTGGTCGGCTTCGGCAGCCGAACCGATTTTCACAGTTGCCTGTTCGCGATTTTCGTCAATCGCCGGGATCAGCGCGAATTGTTCGACCAGGCCTTTCACATATTCTGGCGCAACCCTGCCTTCATGGACCGCATGCTCGGCGCCATGCTGCCGACCGTGCTGGGCGAAGACCGCGAACAAATGACCGAGATGCGCCGCCGGCTCGCGGACGCCATGAGCGCGGGGGCCAGCCTGAGCGAACCCGCCGAGGACCGGCTCGAATTGCATGGCATGTTGACGAGTTCGGTCAGCGAAGTATTGCGCGAGCGTGATTTCGAGGACATGTCCAGCGCCGAGCTCGAACAGGCAAAACGGGCCATCGCCCAATTGCGCCTGCCCAACGACAGCGTCGCCACCCGCCGTTTCCGGCCCGACCCTCGCGGCCGGATTCTCGACCGGCGCGCGAGCTTGCGCGCGTTGACCCGTCCCAGTGAAGGTGCACCGCTCAAATTCAGCAAACGCCGCACACGCCAGCCGCCGTTGGTCGTGCTTTGCGATATTTCCGGCTCGATGAGCACCTATTCGCGCATGTTCCTCCATTTCATGCACGCCATCGCCGCCCAGCGCCGAGTACACAGTTTCGTGTTCGGCACGCGGCTGACCCATATCACCCGACAACTCGTTCATTGCGACGTCGACGCCGCCCTCGAACGCGTCGCCGAAGCGGTGCAGGACTGGTCGGGAGGCACCCGCATCGGCCATTGCCTGCACCTGTTCAACAAGCATTGGGCGCGCCGCGTTCTCGCCCAGAACGCGACTACCCTGGTGCTTTCAGACGGCCTCGAATGCGACAACGCCGAGCGCCTGGACACGGAAATGGAAAGGCTCGCCAAGTCGAGCCGGCGCCTGGTCTGGCTCAATCCGCTATTGCGCTGGGACGGCTTCGAACCCCTCGCCCAAGGCGTCAAGGCCATGCTGCCCCACGCCGACGACTTCCGCTCCGCCCACAACCTCGACAGCCTCGACGACCTCGCCCGGGCCTTGTCGGCCTGATTTCCACTGCTGTTGTACTAACATGCAACTTTGCTAGGATTGACGGGTTTTCATCAGGGGAGCAGCGGGCATGAAGTCGAAAAATCCGGAAGCGCCGAAACCTGTCGATCTCAAGCGCAGGAGTCTGCTGGCGGCGGCTCCGGCATTCATGATAGTGCCTCGCTATGTGCTTGGCGGCCAGGGATTCATTGCGCCGAGTGACCGGCTCAATATCGCGGCGGTGGGCGCCGGCGGCAGGGGCAGGTCGAATATTCGCGATGTCGCACACGAAAACATCTACGCGCTTTGCGAGATTGACGACGAGCGGTTGGCGGACACGCTGGCGGAAGAATTCGCAGCGCCTTTCCGCGACCGCGTAAAGACCTATCGCGATTACCGCGAGATGCTCGACGAAAATCCGGAAATCGATGCGGTGGTGATCAGCACGCCCGACCATATGCACGCGCCCATCGCGTCCGCCGCCATGGACCTCGGCAAGCACTTGTACATCGAAAAGCCGCTATGCCATACCGTCGCCGAAGCCCGCTACCTCGCCCGGCGCGCTCGGGAAACCAATGTCGTCACGCAGATGGGCAACCAGGGTCATGCCGAAGAAGGCGCCAGGCAGATCAACGAATGGGTTGCTTCCGGCGAACTCGGCGAGATCCGCGAAGTGCATTGCTGGACCAATCGTCCGGTCTGGCCCCAGGGCATCGCGCGGCCCGAAGGCAGCGACGCCATTCCCACATCGATCGACTGGGACCTATGGCTCGGTGGGGCGCCCACGCGCCCTTATCTCAATGAGATTTATCATCCGTTCAACTGGCGCGGCTGGGTCGATTTCGGCACCGGCGTCGTCGGCGACATGGGCGCACATATCATCGACCACCCTTACTGGGCGCTCGGACTCGACCTGCCGCATCGCGTCAGCGCGAGTTCGACCCGTTGGGGCGAAGGATACGAGAATTTTCCGCTTGCCTCGAAGATTCATTTCGAATTCGCGGCAACGGCGGCCAGACCTGCTGTAAAGATGACCTGGTACGATGGCGGTCTGTTGCCCGAGCGTCCTCCTCAACTCGAAAACGGCAGACAGATGGCGGGCAACGACGGCGGCGTTCTCATCGTCGGCGAACGCAAGACTCTGATGCATGGCGTCTACGGACGCGATCCGGTGCTGATTCCCGAATCGGTGCATCTGGAAACTCCCGCGCCGCCGCAGTCCCTGCCTCGTTCGAACGGCATCTATCAGGAATGGATCGACGCCATCAAGGATCGCTCGAAAGTTACTACATCGGATTTCGAATACGCCGGCCGCCTTACCGAGACCATGTTGCTCGGCAATATCGCGGCGCGCCAGGCGCATATGCACCGGGTGATGGAATATGACGGCGCGGCAATGCGCTTCACCAACGACGATGAGGCAAACGCCATGCTGGACAAGGAATATCGTCCCGGGTTCGGCCTTTCGTGAGCGCTGCCGAGACATATGACGCAATCGTTGTCGGGTCCGGCGCCGGCGGCGGCATGGCAACCTGGCGGCTGGCCCAGGCCGGGCTGCGGGTAGCGCTGGTCGAAGCCGGCCCCTGGTACGACCCGGCCGACGACAGCCAGCGCACCCAGTTCCGTTATCCATGGGAATCTCCGCGCCGGGGCGCCAGCACCCGTTTGCGCCCGTTCGGCGATTACAACGCCTGTATCGGCGGCTGGGAACTCGACGGCGAACCCTTTACCACGGAGCCGGGCACCGAGTTCATGTGGTGGCGGGCGCGCATGCTCGGCGGCAGGACCAATCACTGGGGCCGCATCTCCCTGCGTTTCGGGCCGCTGGACTTCAAGCGGCGCGATATCGACGGCCTCGGCGACAACTGGCCCATCGGCTATGAAGACGTCAAGCCGTATTACGACGAGGTGGACAAGCTGATCGGCGTGTTTGGCACCAATGAGGGATTGCCGAACGACCCGGACGGATTCTTCCTGCCGCCGCCCAAGCCGCGCCTGCACGAGTTGTACTATATTCGCGGTGCGCGCGAGGCCGGAGTGCCGGTCTATCCCGCCCGCAAATCGATCCTGACCAAGCGCATCAACAACGATCGGGGCGTATGCATCTATTGCCGGCAATGCGACCGCGCCTGTTCGCTGCACGCCGATTTTTCCTCAAGCACAGTGCTGATCTATCCCGCGGTGGCGAGCGGCCGCGTAGACGTCTATACCAACACCATGGTGCGCAAGGTCGATACCGGCCCCGACGGCAGCGCCACCGGCGTTTCCTGCATCGACCGCGGCAATCGGCAGGAACTGCGAATCAACGGCCGCAGCGTGGTGCTCGCCGCTTCGGCCTGCAGCACCGCGCGCATCCTGCTCAACTCGATCAGCACACAACACGACGCGGGGCTCGGCAACAGCAGCGGACACGTGGGCCGCTATCTGCACGATTCCACCGGCGCAAGCCGCGCGGCCTTCCTGCCGGAACTGATGGACCGGGACATCTACAACGAAGACGGCGTCGGCGGCATGCATGTCTACACGCCCTGGTGGCTCGAAGATGCGAACCTCGACTTCGCCCGCGGCTATCATCTCGAGATCGGCGGCGGTATGGGTATGCCATCTTACGGTTTCGGCTTCGCCGCGAATCAATACAACGAGTTTCTCGGGCAGCGGGTCGGCGGCTATGGCAATGGACTGCGCGACGATGTCAAGCGCTTCTACGGCTCACGTCTGAGCATCGCCTGCCGCGGCGAAAGCGTTCCCCAATACGGCAATTATTGCGAACTCGATCCGGACGTGGTCGATGAATGGGGTATTCCGGTGCTGCGATTCAACTACCGCTGGACCGATCAGGAAATCAACCAGGCCCGCCACATGCAGGACACCATGGAAGAATTGCTCGAAGCGTCAGGAGGCATCCTGCTCGGCAGCAAACCCGGCCCGGAGCGCCAATACGGTCTGACCCAGCCCGGAGAGATCATTCACGAGGTCGGCACGACGCGCATGGGCGACGACCCCGCCACTTCGGTAACCAATCGCTTTGGTCAATTGCACGACGCAAGCAATGTTTTCGTCGCCGATGCCGGCACTTTCGTCTCCCAGGCGGACAAGAATCCGACCTGGACGATTCTCGCCCTGGCGTGGCGCACCAGCGACTACATCATCGAACAGATGCAGCAGCGGAATCTGTGAACCATGAATATGAACCGCCGTGAAACCCTGAAATCATTGCTGCTTGCGCCACTCGCAGCGGGCGCCGCCGCGACCGCGGGCTGCGCTCCCGGCGCGCGGGTGAACTGGACCGAACTGCCGAGGGAATATTCCTACGGGCGCACCGAGGCCGAACAGCAGCGTGATCGTGAACTGTTCGCTGAAAGCTGGTTCAGCGAGCACGAACTAGTCACGATAGCCGTCCTTTGCGACATCATCCTGCCTTCGGATCATCCGAACGGCGGCGCCCTCGACGCGGGGCTGCCGGACTTCGTGGAGTTCATCGTCAAGGATCGGGAGAACCTGAAACTGCCGGTGCGGGGCGGAATCGCCTGGCTCGACAGTTACGCAATTGCCGAGTTCGGCGCGGATTTCGTCAATATCGAAGAGCCCCAGCGGCTTGCGATCTGCGACCGCATTGCCTGGACCGATGTGGAAGATCCCGTACTGCGGCCGGGTATCCGCTTTTTCTCGCTGATGCGCGATCTGACCTTGACCGGCTACTATACTACCGAGCAGGGCTTGCTGGACCTCGGCTACCAGGGAAATGTGGCGAATGTCTGGGACGGCGCGCCGGCGGAAGTGCTCGCACGTCACGGCCTGCAATACGAGCCGGAATGGCTTGACAAGTGCATAGATCAGTCCCGGCGCGATATCATTGCGACTTGGGACGATGACATGAACCTTACAAGTTGATCGATTGATGCCGTTATGAAAAAACTGATACTTGCCTTTGCCGCTCTTGCCGCAGCCCCCGTGATCGTGCTTGGGGCGGAAAATCGCGAAATCTGGGAACCCGAACCACAACTGGTGAACGCACCGGGCAACGGCGCGCCGCCATCGGATGCGATCGTGCTGTTCGACGGGACGAACCTGGATCAATGGATGCGCATCGAGGACGGCGAACCCGCGCGCTGGGAAATCGCCGATGCCGCGGCCACGGTTACTCCCGGCAGCGGCTCGATCCGCACTCGGGAGTCGTTCGGCAGCATGCAATTGCACCTGGAATGGCGCCCCACGGACGTCATCAGCGGCAGCAGCCAGAGCAGGGGCAATAGCGGGATTTTCCTGCATGGGGTGTTCGAAGTGCAGATTCTCGACAGTTGGGAAAACCCGACCTATGTCAACGGCCAGGCCGGCGCTGTCTACCTGCAATCGCCGCCACTGGTCAACGCGGCGCGGCGGCCGGGCGAATGGCAAAGTTACGACATCGTTTTCACGGCGCCGGTGTTCGAACAGGGCGAACTCGTTTCACCGGCCTGGGTGACGGTATTCCACAATGGCGTGCTGGTGCAGAACAACGTGCGGCTGGCCGGCGCCACTTTCACTCCCGAACCCGTCTACGAAGCGCAATGCGCGCCCTATCCCAGCGAGCACTTGCAGGATTGCACCGGAAAAATGCCGCTGAGCTTGCAGGACCATGGCCAGGTTGTGTCCTTCCGGAACATCTGGCTGCGGGAATTGTAGAAAGGCGTCCATGACATTCCTATTGCGGCAGGCCAGTCCCGCCGGGCCGGGGCATGTGCGCCGCCTGTCGCGAATCGTATGTATCGCGCTGGCCCTGCTGTTCCTTTCGGTTGCGCAAGCACAGGTTCCACCCTTGAGCGAGCTTGACTCATATCCGGAACCGGAAGATTTCGGCCGCCTGCATTTCTATCTCGTCACTATCGATGTGGGCGATCGGCTCTGGGACAATTTCGGACATACCGCGTTGCGCATGCGCGACGAGGTCAGCGGCGCCGATGTGTTGTTCAACTGGGGCGGGTTTGACGTCAGCGGCGGCATGCTCAGTTTCGGCTTTCGGTTCTTCCTCGGCGAAATGAATTATCGGTTGTTCACGGTTCCTACCGAACAGGCCTACGCGCTGTACAGGGAAGAGGAGAGGTCGGTCTGGGAGGATCGCGTAAGTCTCAACAATGCCGAGAAAGCGCGCCTGTACCGGCGGCTGATGTGGAACCTGGAAACGGAAAACCTCGGCTACGAATACGATTACTTCGACGATAACTGCACAACCCGCCTGCGTGACTACCTCGACGAGGCACTCGACGGCAGATTGAGCGCGCAATATACGGACATGACCGATATCACCTACCGGCAGGTGGTGCAGGCTCATTACGCATCGCTTTCGCCGGTCGCGATGTTGCTCGACGTCGGCATGAACAGCAATATCGATCGCCCGATGAGCGAGTGGGAAAGCATGTTTCTGCCGCTGAACCTGCGGCGTTTGCTATTGCGAATGGACAGCGACGTGGCGCTGGACGGAAAGCAGTTGCGATTGCTGACCGATACCCGGCTGGTCGATGAGTTCCCGCCTCCCGCCCGGCAATGGAACGCCTATCTGGTTTTCGTGTTCACTCTGGTCACGCTTTCACTCTGGCTGTTGTCCACGACCAAAAGGCCGCGCTACAGCCGATTCATGGATTCTTCGCACAATCCGCCAAGCACATTGTCCCCGGCGGGCTACCGGATACTTGGCTTGCTGACCATGATCGTCACGCTGTTCAGCGGGATACTCGGTTTTCTCATGTTGGGGAGTTGGTTCTGGTCGGGTCATGAGGATCTGCATCACAATGTAAATCTGCTGCTGTTCTGGCCCACCGACCTGATTGGCCTGGCCATATCCCTGCGTTGGCTGATTCTGAAATCTCCCTGGCCACTGGACCAGTACAGCGCCCCATATCTGAACTACTATCTGTTGGCGCACGTGCTCGGCATGGCGGCGTACGCCGTAATCGGATTCGGCGGTCTGATCGCACAGGATCTTTCCAATGTCATGACCTGGCTGATCGTGCCAATGGCGCTCGTGATCGTATTGATCTGGCGGCGTGGCTTCCGGCGCGTGGAAAACGCGATAGTGCTTTAGCCTCGCTTCGCGCGGGACCGTCGCTCGTGTTAATCTTGCGGCCCGGAGCGGGCGTCGCGACAGACGTCCGGAACGCCGCACCGGCGCCGGAAAATCCAGTTTGGGAGAATAAAAGTGAATGCGGATTTTACGCCCGAAGACCTTGCTTTTCGGGAGGAAGTGCGGGAGTTCCTGCAAAATGAATTTCCTGCGGAACTGCGCGAGACAGTCGATGCCGGAATTCGGCTGAGCAAGGACGAAATCGTCCGCTGGCAGAAGATACTCTACGAGCGGGGCTGGGCCGCCCCCAACTGGCCCGTCGAATTCGGCGGCCCCGGCTGGACCGCCACGCAAAAACACATTTTCGCAATGGAAATGGGTCTCACAGGCGCGCCGGAGCCCGTGCCTTTCGGCATGAAGATGGTGGCGCCGGTGTTGATGGCCTACGGCAGCGAAGAACAGCAGCAGCGTTTTCTGCCCGATATCCTGCAAAGCAATGTCTGGTGGTGCCAGGGTTATTCCGAACCGAATTCCGGTTCCGACCTCGCCTCGCTCAAGACTTCCGCGGTGCGCGACGGCGACGATTACATCGTCAACGGCAGCAAGACCTGGAACACTTACGGCCAATACGCCGATTGGATCTTTTGCCTCGTACGCACCGACACCACGGTGAAAAAGCAGGAAGGCATCAGCTTTCTGCTCATCGACATGAAATCGCCCGGCGTCTCTCACAGACCCATCGTACTCATGGACGGCCATATCGAGGTCAACGAAATTTTCTTCGACGACGTACGCGTCCCGGCGGCGAATCTCATCGGCGAGCAAGACAAGGGCTGGACTTATGCAAAAGTGCTGCTGACCCACGAACGCACCAATATTGCCCTCGTTCCACGCAGCACACGCCGTCTGCGCGCCTTGCGCCGGGCCGCGGCGAGCCTGGACGACGGATACGGCGGCAGCATGCTCGACGATCCGGTGTTCAGCCATAGGCTCGCCGAACTCGAAATCGAATTGAAAGCGCTCGAATACACCGAATTGCGCACCCTGGCTTCGCTGAGCGTGGGCAAGTCGCCCGGTCCCGAATCCTCGATCCTGAAAGTTGTCGGCACTGAGCTCGCCCAGCGCATCGACGAGATGTTCGTCGAACTCGCGGGGTATCACAGTCTGCCGTATCTGCCCGAGCAGTTCGACGAAGGATTCCAGGGAGCGCCACTGGAGCCGGGCGTTCCGGCGGGGCAGGGCCTTGTTTATCTCAACGATCGCAAGTTGTCGATTTTCGGCGGCTCCAACGAAATCCAGCGCAATATCGTCAGCAAGGCCGTGCTCGGCCTGTAGTCACGACGAAACATAGAGGTCAGAAAGTGGATTTTTCCTATTCCGAAGAACAGCAGATGCTGAAGGAAAGCGTCGGCAAGTTCGCGCAACAGCAATACGATTTCGAATCCCGCAATCGAATCACCGCAAGTGATGCCGGCTACAGCGAAGAAAACTGGAAGCTGTTCGCCGAACTCGGCTGGCTCACGGTGCCGTTCAGCGAAGCCGACGGTGGTTTCGGCGATTCGGCGGTAGATGTGATGGTGATGATGGAAGAATTCGGCAAGGCCATGCTGGTCGAGCCCTACATGGCGACGGCTGTACTCGCGGGCAGGCTGCTGGCGGCGCTCGGCAACGAAGAACAAAAAGCCGAAATGCTGCCTTCGTTGATGGCGGGCAATCTGCAACTCGCGCTGGCCTGGGCGGAGACCGGATCGCGCTACAACCTGGCGAATGTCCGACTAAGCGCGAGAAGCGAAGGCGGCGACGTCATTCTCGATGGGGTCAAGGTCAATGTGCTGAACGGCCCGAATGCGGACAAATTACTGGTCACCGCCCGCGAAAACGGCGCCGCCGCCGACCGCGAGGGGATCAGCGTGTTCCTGGTCGACCGGGAAGCGGACGGCGTTCATGTGCAGGATTATGCAAACATCGACGGCGGCCGTGCCGCAAAGGTCACGTTCAGCGAAGTGCGAATTCCCGAGTCGGCCCGGTTCGGCGAGGCCGGTGGCGCGCTCACAGCGCTTGAGCAGGTTGTCGATCACGCCACCGTCGCGATTTGCGCCCAGGCGGTAGGAGCGCTCGACGCCTTGCTGCAGAAGACCGTCGAATACAGCAAGACCCGCAAACAGTTCGGCGTCCATATCGGCAGCTTCCAGGCGCTTCAACATCGCATGGCAGACATGTTCATGGAGTGCCAACTCGCGCGCTCGATCACGGTGATGGCGGCGATGCAACTTGACTCGGACGAGTCCGCGGCGGCCAAGGCTGCCGCGGTCAGCGCCGCCAAGAGCCGCGTCGGCAAGGCAATCCGCCGGGTCGGACAGGAAGCGATACAGATTCATGGCGGCATCGGCATGACCGATGAACTCGACGTTTCCCACTTGTTCCGCCAGGTCACCGGACTCGAATTGCTGTTCGGCGACGCGGACTTCCACACCGGCCGATTCGCCCACCTGCAGGCCGCCGGCAAGAAACACGGCTGAACGCGGCGTTATTCACCGTACCATGAGTGAATTGATACTGATCCGCCACGGTCAGGCGACTTTCGGCGCGGAAACCTACGACCGACTCAGTCCGCTCGGCCGCGAACAGGTGCGCAAGCTCGCCGCGCATTGGCGCGAGACAGGCGAAACTTTCGATTGCCTTTATTGCGGCAGCTTGCGGCGCCAGCGCGAGACCGCCGAAGAGCTGCTCGGCCTGGTGTCCGGTGACGGAGAAATCCCGAGCGAGGAACCGGCGCTGAACGAATACGACGGCGACCCGCTGATCCGCTCATACCTGCGGGATTTCGCCGAGGAAGAAGGTTTCGATCCGGCGCCTGAATGGCCGGTGCGCGACCGGACGATGTTTCAGCGGCTATTCGAGGCGGCGGCGGCCAGATGGATCGCCGGCCACCTCAAACCCGCAAACGGCGATGTGAACTTTGAACGCTGGCCCGATTTCCAGTTGCGCGTGCATCAGGCGCTCGATCGCATCATGTCGCGCCACGTGCAAGGTAGCCGGGTGCTGATCGCGACCTCGGGCGGTGTCATTGCCCTGGCCCTGCAACGCGTGCTGCGTTATCCGGATTCAGAAGCCATCGCCACCAACTGGATGGTGCAAAACAGTTCGATTACCCGGATCAAGTACGGGAATGGCAGAATCTCGCTCATGCAGTTCAACAGCCTGCCGCACCTGGAAGGGGCTGAGACTCAATCAATGATTACCTATCGCTGAATGCCGCCATGACTGGAGCCGAACTCGAAGACCGGGCGGGCCGGATCAGGCCCGGAGAGGAATTGCCGCTGGAGCGGCTGCGGGAGCATCTGCGCCCGGTGCTCGGCGCCGCCGCAGGCACAATCGAGGTCAAACAGTTTCCGGGCGGTCATTCGAACCTCACCTATTTGCTCAGCAGTGGCGGCGAACAGTGGGTGCTGCGCCGCCCGCCGTTCGGCAGCAAAGTGAAATCGGCCCACGACATGTCACGCGAGTACCGCATTCTTTCGGCGCTGAAGGACGTTTTCCCCTATGGACCCGTGCCGGTGCACTTTTGCGACGATCTCGACATCATCGGCTGTGATTTCTATCTGATGAACTACATCCGCGGCCTGGTCATCCGCCGTGAATACCCGCCGGGATTGAACTTGAGCCCCGATCAGACGCGCCGGCAACTGTTCAATTTCTTCGATGTGCTCGGAGATCTGCATTCGGTAAATCTGGCAGAGGCCGGGCTTGAGAACTTCGGCCGCCCGGTGGGCTATGCGCAACGCCAGGTCGAAGGCTGGATCCGGCGCTGGGAAAACGCGGTTACCGAGGATACCGTCAACTGCGACGCGATCATCAAGTGGCTGGGCGACCACCTGCCGCCCGACAGCGGCCGCGCAAGCGTCATCCATAACGACTACAAGCTCGACAACATGATTTTCTCGCTCGACGATCCGCTCAAGGTGATCGGCGTACTCGACTGGGAGATGGCGACGGTGGGCGATCCGGTGATGGACCTTGCGTACACCCTGGGCTACTGGGTGCAAACGAGCGACCCGGACTGGTACCGCGAAGCGCGCACGATGCCTTCCGACGTGCCGGGCGCCCCGAGCCGGGCCGAAATCGTCAGCCGCTTTCAGGAGCGCACCGGTATTGCGGTCGACAATTTCCCCTTCTATTTCTGTTTCGCCCTGTTTCGATTGCTGGTCGTGGGCCAGCAGATCTACTACCGCTTCTACCACGGCCACACCCGCGACGAGCGCTTCGCCGGTTTTCTGCGCAAGGCTTTCGTATTGCAGAAAATGTGCGAGCTGATCATCAGCGGCAAAATCGAGAGTTGAAGGAATATCTCCTGTCGTAGCTTTGGGCCGACGGATTTCCTGTGTTTCGCAGATTTTGGCCATAAAACCTGATTGCGAGCGAACTTGAAAAGTCAGTGCGATCAAGGCTTAATTTCCTTGGGCCCTGGGGAAGGACAGAAAAGGGAAAAACCATGAAAATCAGCATTTCACGAGTGGTGATGGTCCTGATGCTATTGACTGGCGCTCTTTCCGGCCCCACTTCTTTTTCCCAGGATAGTCAGGTTAACGCGGAGCCCGAAGCAAGCCTGCAGGCAGAAGGAAGTATCGAGTCTGAGCAATTGCCTCACATCACCATCGAGGAGATCCGGGTTACGGCCGAGCGCTCGGCATTCGTGTTGCGTCGGCAGTTTGAAGCGGTTACGGAAAATTTCATTGCCAATTACAACGATGTGAATGATGTCGAAGAGTTTGACATCAACTGCAAGTTTTCTGACTGGACCCACACCCGCATCCAGGAACAAGTCTGCACGCCGGTTTTTTTCGAAAGGGCGTTGGCGGATGCTGTCCAGACTGGCTTTTTAATCGGTGACTTTTCTTTTACAGACATGTCATCCGTGGCCTTCGTTGTAAGACCGAAGTTTGAGCAATTGCAGAACCATATCTTGCAGTTGGCGCTGGAACATCCCGACCTGGTGGATACCCTGCTGGAATTGGGCAAGATCCAGGCAGCACTGGATGCCAAGAAGGATGAGTGCATGGCCAAGCCCGGATTTCTCGGTATCTTCCGACTCTGCCGCTAACAATTCATAACGCGATGTGGGAATTACCTGTATTGAGGGGTCCTCGCCCGAAACCCCGCTTGGAGTCGCGAACGGTAATTCCATTGAATGGCGTGGTCTGATAACTTGTCTGCCCGCTTGTTCATCGGCAGAAAACTCATAGTGAAAGCTGGCGTGTCTTCTCCCTTGCCCCGGCCTGTTGTGGCGTCGGTGGCGTTTGTCAGCGGATTTTGCATCATGACCGTGGAGATGCTTGGGGCGCGGATCATGGCGCCATATTTCGGCGGCTCCGTTTCGGTGTGGGGCAGCATCATTACTGTGTTCATGCTGGCGCTGGCAGTGGGTTATCTGCTAGGAGGGCGCTTGTCGATGCGCAATCCCAACGCCCTGGTCTTCGCGAGTTTTTATGTGAGCGCGGCGCTTTTTTCGCTGCCGATCATCCTGTTTGCGGACACGATCATGCGGCCGATCTTCCTGGCTGTTGAAGACGCCCGCTATGGCTCCCTGTTGGCTTCCATCGTCATGTTTTCGGTGCCGACTACGCTGCTCGGCATGATCTCGCCGTATTCGGTGCGGCTGCTGGTGGAAAGTCAGGAACATAGCGGGCAAATGGCCGGGCTGCTGTTCTTTGTGTCTACGATCGGAAGCGCCGCGGGCACGCTGGGGACTTCCTTCTATTTCGTGCTCTGGTTCGAGGTGAACCGGATTCTGTGGGGCGCGGTTACCGCCTTGCTGATCGCAGCGGCTATAATTCTTCTGGCCGGATACATGCGTGGTTCCCTTAGCTTGCGGGTGAGCAGCCATGAGACCTAGACTGGCCCTTTCCTTGTTCCTGCTGGCGCTGGCTGCGCCGGCGGCGGGCGAGGTCATTCATCAGGAGCGCTCGCTCTATCGCGATATCACCGTTGAACAGAACGGGCCGCGCCGCTGCCTGATCTTCAATGTGCATCGCGGCGACCGCAATCAGACCTGCATCGATCTCAATGAGCCCGAACGCCTGGTATTCAACTATACCCGCATGAGTTTCGCGGGACTGCTGCTGACTCCCGAGCCTGAATCGATTCTCGTCGCCGGGCTCGGCGGCGGTTCGATTCCGATGACTTTCGGAGACCTTTTTCCGGATGCGCTGATCGATGTGGTGGAAATCGACCCGGCGGTCGTCAGCGTGGCCAGGGAATTCTTCCTGTTCGAGGAAACCGCGAACATGGAAGTTCATGTAAACGATGCCCGGGTATTCATAAAACGCGCCGGCCTCGAAGGCAGGAAATACGACTACATCATGCTCGACGCGTTCACCGGCGACTATATTCCGGAACATCTGCTGACCCGCGAATTTCTCGACGAGGTCAAGCAGATTCTGAATCCTGACGGCGTCCTCGTTGCCAATACCTTTTCCACCAGCCGCCTCTACGACCACGAATCGGTTACGTATCAGCGGGTGTGGAACGAGTTCTACAATTTCAAATTGCCGACCTCGGGCAATCGCATCATCATTACGAGAGACGGCGCCTTGCCGCCGCGCGGCGAACTCGTCGGCGCGGCCCAGCGCTTGGCGGAAAGCACGGAGAAATACAGCATCCCGCTTCTCGAATATCCTGCCCGCATGTCGACCCGGGTCGACTGGGACATGAGCCGGCGCGTGCTGACCGATCAATATTCACCCGGCAACCTGCTGCGCGACTAGCGGGCGCCCTATTAACCAGAGAAAAATCATGCAAAGAATATTTTCGACAGTACTGCTGAGTTGTTGCCTGTTGCTGACAGGGACCGTACTAGCCGACGTTGAGATCAAGCGCGACGTGGTCTATGGGCACAAGGACGGCATGGCGCTCGTCTATGACGTCATCCGGCCCGAGAATCCGAATGGCGCTGCCGTCGCCTTCATGATGAGCGGTGGCTGGTTCTCTCGCTGGTCGCCCCCGGAAACGCTCGCCGAAGGATTTTTCAGCGGCATGCTCGATGCGGGCTTCACGATGATTCCGGTCTATCACGGCAGCGCGCCGCGCTTCAAGGTGCCGGAAGCCTATGCCGACGTCAGCCGGGCGATCCGCCATATCAAGCTTCATGCCGAAGAGCATGGCTTCGATCCCGAACGGCTCGGAGTAACCGGCGGCAGCGCCGGCGGCCATCTTTCGCTGATGATCGGCCTCGATGCGGATTCCGGCGACCCTGAATCCAGCGACCCGGTCATGCGCGGCGACAACCACGTTGCTACCGTGGTCGCTTACTTTCCACCAGTGGACCTGCGTCCGATTACCGGTCCCAACGACCGTTTCCCGGCGCTCGATTTTTCGCCCGAACTGTCCGAGTCGATATCTCCGATTCTGCACGCGGACGCCGATGATCCGTCCACACTGCTGATCCACGGCGACGCCGACGATCTCGTGCCCATCAGCGAGTCGGAAAACTTGTATGCGGAGTTTCAGGAGCAGGGCGTGGAAGCTGAATTCATCACTATCCCTGGTGGCCAGCACGGCTTCCGCGGCGAGAACGCGGTCAAGGCCGACAGCCTGCGCCTTGCGTGGTTTCAGGAACGTCTGCGAGCGAAGTGAAGTCTCGGATCGTTAATCGCAGCAGACATGAACCGTAAGCACGTCACATCTGGCGTGGTGTAGCAGTTTCATCGCCGTCGAGCCGATCAGCGCTTTCCAGCCTGAGTGGCCGTGGCTGCCGATGACGATGGCGTCGGCTTCGATTTCCATTGCCAGGTTGGGCACTTCCGCGGCCGGGGAACCGGGCAGGGTATAAATCTGGTCTTCCTGCAGACCTTCCTCCCTGGCGATGGCCTTCAGGCGCTCGGCGGCGAAGGCAATGGCTTCCTCGTGCAATTCATTTATGTTGACCGCGTACAAATCCATGCTATAGGCGGCAGCGACTGGTTCGACAACGTGCACCAGATATAACTTGGCAGGATCTTCGGCCAGCCGGACCGCGGTGGTTATTACCTTGTGAGAATCTTCCGACAGGTCTATGGCCACCAGAATCTTGTTGTACATCGCTTGGACCTCCGTTTGTGCCCGACTGGTTCATGGACTATTTTAGGCTACGTGCCACAACAGTCCAATATGGTATCGGAACGCGCCTCAGGCGTTTCTGATCATGTTTCTGGCGATAACAAGTTGCTGAATCTGGCTCGTTCCTTCGTAGAGACGCAATAGTCTGACATCCCGATAAAATCGCTCGACCGCGAACTCGGACATGTAGCCCGAGCCGCCGTGAATCTGCACCGCGCGGTCGGCGACGCGGCCGACCATCTCCGCGCAGAACAATTTGCAGGCGGCCGATTCCAGCGTGACGTTCTCGCCGGCATCGCGCTTGCGCGAGGTTTCCAGCACCATGCAGCGTGCGGCATAGGCTTCGGTACGGGAATCGGCAAGCATTGCCTGTATGAGTTGCTGTTCGGCGATGGGCTTGCCGAATTGCTTGCGTTGCATGGCGTACTCAAGCGCGTCGGCGATCAGGCGTTCGGCCAGACCGACGGCGACGCCGGATATATGCAGCCGGCCCCGGTCGAGTACCTTCATCGCGGTAACGAACCCTTCTCCTTCCTCGCCGATGATGTTTTCCGCCGGCACCCGGCAATCTTCGAAAATTACATCGCAGGTGAGCGAACCCGCCTGGCCCATCTTCTTGTCGACGGAACCGAGCGTGATTCCAGTGGCGCCGCGTTCGACGATGAACGAGGAAATGCCGCGGGCGCCCTTGTTGGCCGGATCGGTTCGCGCCATGACATTGAAGGTATGCGCGACCGGCGCATTGGTGATGAAGCGCTTGGAACCGTTGATCACATAATGATTACCGTCGCGGACCGCGGTGGTCCGCAGCGAGGCGGCGTCCGAGCCGGCCTCGGGCTCGGTGAGGCAAAAACAACTGATCCATTCTCCGCTGGCGTATTTCGAAAGATATTTTCGCTTCTGCTCCTCGGTCCCGTTGAAAACGACCGCGGCAGAACCGATGCCGTTATTGGTGCCGATCAGCGAGCGGAAAGCCGGTGAAGTCTTGCCGAGTTCGATCGATACGAGAATTTCCTCTTCCATGGTGAGGCCGAGTCCGCCGTATTCTTCCGGAATGGTCAGGCCGAACAAGCCGATTTCCTTCATTTCACGCACGATTTCTTCGGGAACGCACTCGTCTTCGGCCAGGCGATTTTCCGCCGGGACCAGCCGTTCGCGCACAAATCGCTCGATCAGCGCAAGCAACTGGTTCAAGGTCTCCTGGTCTCTGATCATGTCTGCCCAACCGTATGAGAGGGCGCCAAGTTAACACAGCCGAAAGAGCTTTTGCAGCGCTCGTTCCGGCGGGGTTTACGACTTCGTGCGCTGTGATATTATGGCGCCCGCCTCAGCCGCCCGGCGACGGATTCTTCAACTCCAGACAAACCTCCGGAAAAACCTCGTTCGAGCCGGCCATACATTCACAGGAGCCACTATGTCACAGGCAGTAAGTTATTCGATTCGGGACAAGATCGGCGTGATCAGCGTCAACAATCCGCCGGTGAACGCCCTCTCGCAGCGAGTGCGCGAAGGCATACTCGATGCCGTCGGGAAGGCTCGAAAAGACAAATCCGAAGCCGTCGTGCTGTGCTGCGAAGGCAGGACTTTCATCGCCGGCGCCGACATCACCGAATTCGGCAAGCCGCCGCAGGAACCCGGCCTGCCCGAAGTGCTGAGCGCCATGGAAAACCTGAACAAGCCCATCATCGCCGCGATACACGGAACGGCCCTCGGCGGTGGATTCGAAGTCGCACTAGCCTGTCATTATCGTTGCGCCATAGCCAGTGCGAAAGTCGGTTTGCCCGAAGTCAAACTCGGATTGCTGCCCGGCGCGGGCGGAACGCAGCGCGTCCCCCGAATAGCCGGCGTCAAGGCCGCGTTCGACATGATCACTTCGGGGAATCCGATCCCGGCGAAAATAGCCCACGACATGGGCCTGATCAATGAAATCATCGACGGCGACCTGGTCGAAGGCGCAATCGGTTACGCGCGGGATCTGGTCGATTCCGGCGCGCCGCTCAAGCGCATCCGTGATATCAATATCGACCCGGCCACCATCGAGCCCGGATTTTTCGAACAGGCGAGAAAACGGGTCAATGCCCGCGCCCGCGGCCAGATCGCCCCGGACCGCATCGTCAGTTGCCTGGAAGCCGCGGTCGAGTTGCCTATCGACAAGGGACTGGAACGCGAGCGGGAACTATTTCGCGAACTCGTCAACTCGACCGAGTCGGCAGCCATGCGTCATATTTTCTTCGCCGAACGCCTGGCAGCCAAAATCAAGGGACTGCCGCGCGAGACCCCGGTGCGGGAGATCAAGCAAGCAGCGATCATCGGCGGCGGCACCATGGGCGGTGGCATCGCCATGTGTTTCGCCAACGTGGGCATTCCGGTCATATTGCTTGAAATTAACGAGGAAGCGCTCGACCGTGGCATGAAGATCATTCGCAAGAATTACGGAATTACAGTCAAGCGCGGCAAACTCACCGACGCCGGCGTGAAAGAGCGCATGGGCCTGATCACGGGCGCCACGGACTACGCGGACATCGCCAACGCCGACATCGTGATCGAGGCGGTATTCGAAAATCTCGACCTGAAAAAGGAAATCTTTGCGAAGCTCGACGCGACCTGCAAGCCGGGCGCCATTCTCGCCACCAACACCTCCTACCAGGACGTGGACGCCATCGCCGCCGTCACTTCCAGGCCGCAGGACGTGATCGGCACGCATTTTTTCAGTCCCGCCAACGTCATGCGGTTGCTCGAAGTCGTGCGCGGGGAGAAAACCGCGGACGATGTGCTCGCCACGACCATGGGCCTGGGCAAGCGCATCCGCAAGGTCTGCGCCCTTTCCGGCGTCTGTTACGGATTCATCGGCAACCGCATGCTCACCGGCTATGGCCGCGAAGCGCAATTGCTCCTGCTCGAAGGATGCACGCCGCAACAGGTTGATTCGACGCTGGAGAAATTCGGCATGGCCATGGGGCCGGTCGCCATGGGCGATCTTGCCGGTCTCGACGTCGGCTACAAGGCGCGGCAGTCGCGCAAGACCGAGGGCGACGATCCGCGTCCTTATGCAGTCAGCACGCGGCTGGTGGAATCCGGCCGGCTCGGCCAGAAGTCCGGCGCCGGATACTACAAATATGACAGCGAGACCAGGGCGCGCAATTCCGACCCCGAAGTCGAAGCCATGATCCGCGAGGAGGCCGAAAAATTTGGCATCGAGCAACGCGAAATCAGCGAGGAGGAGATCATCGCCCGCTGCATGTATCCGCTGGTGAACGAGGGCGCGAAAATTCTCGAAGAGGGTATCGCCCAGCGCGCATCCGACGTTGATGTGGTTTACGTATTCGGTTATGCCTTCCCGGTAGCCAAAGGCGGCCCGATGTTCTACGCCGACCAGATGGGGCTGAAGAACGTGTACGAGAAAGTGCTGGAATTCCAGGACAAGCACGGTGAAAAGAACTGGCAACCCGCGAACCTGTTGCGGGAACTCGCCGAAAGCGGCGGCAGCTTCGCAGTCTGGGACAAGCAGCAAGGCTGACCAGGGTGGGCGACGCATGTCTCGGTGTCAGCAGCGCTTTGTAGGGGCGACGTATGCGTCGCCCGCGCATGCTAAAAAAGCAAAATGAGATGAAGACAATGATTGCGTATCAAACCACGACTCCTGGCGCACCGTTGGCGGAAGTAACCGCCGAGACGCCCGCGCCGCGCGGTTCGCAAGTGCTGCTGAAGACGCTTGCCTGCGGCGTCTGCCATTCCGATATCCATCTGCACGAAGGCGTGTTCGAACTCGGCCATGGCAAGCAACTCGAAGTGGGCAGGCCGGGGCAGGTGCTCGGTCACGAAATTTACGGCGAAGTCGTCTCCCTGGGCCCCGATTCTGAGGGCGTTGCCGTTGGAGACCGCCGGGTGGTGTATCCATGGATCGGCTGCGGTGATTGCCCGGCCTGTTCCCGCGGCGAAGAACATCTTTGCACGCCGGGCCAGGCGCTCGGCATAGCCGCTCCCGGCGGTTTCGCCGATCATGTGCTCGCGCCGCATTCACGTTACCTGTTCGACTGCGGCAGTGTCCCGGGCTCGCTGGCCGCTACCTATGCCTGCTCCGGCCTGACCGCGTACGGCGCCTTGAAGAAGGTCGGCGAAACCCGGCCCGGCGACGAACTTGTCATTATCGGCGCCGGCGGCGTCGGCATGATGGCGATCCAGATCGCGCGCGCGGCCTTCCGGATCGATCCCATCGTGGTCGATATCGATGAAACCAAGTTGCAGGCCGCCAGAAACCTGGGCGCGAGCCGAACCTGGAACGCGGGCGATCCCCAGGCGGCGAAGGCAATCCGCAAGGCCACCGGCGGCGCGCTTGCCGCGCTCGATTTCGTCGGCAACGAAGCTACCGTGAATTTCGGCCTGGGCTGTTTGCGCAAGGGCGGCGCCCTGATTGTGGTCGGCCTGTACGGCGGCGCCTTGAACATGCCAATTCCCTTTCTGCCCATGAATGCCCGCGTCATCCAGGGCAGCTATGTCGGCAACTTGCAGGACTTCTCCGAATTGATGGAACTCGTGCGCGCCGGCAAGATCGATCCGATCCGTATCTCCGAACGACCGCTGGCTGAGGCGACCGCGGCGCTGGCAGACCTGAAAGCCGGCAAGGTGGAAGGACGCCAGGTGCTCGTAACGGAGCCGGCATGAGCGGCGAGCTCGAACAGTTCCGGACGGAGACGCGCGACTGGCTGGAAAGCAATTGTCCGGATTCGATGCGCACGCCGATGCTGCCGGAAGAAGTGGTCTGGGGCGGCCGCAATGCCGAATACGCGAATCCCGACAGCAAGCGCTGGCTCGATCGAATGGCCGCGAAAGGCTGGACCTGCCCGCAATGGCCGGCGGAATACGGCGGCGGCGGGTTGAATCCGGCTCAGGCGGAAGTTCTTGCCGAGGAACTTGCTCGCATCCACGCACGCCCGGCATTGACCAGTTTCGGCATCAGTATGCTCGGGCCGGTACTGCTCGAATTCGGAACGCACGAGCAGAGACTCGAGCATCTGCCGAAGATCGTGCGCGGCGAAATTCGCTGGTGCCAGGGCTATTCCGAACCCGGTTCGGGCTCCGACCTGGCAAGCCTCAACACACGGGCCGAATTGCAAGGCGATCACTACCTCATCAATGGCTCGAAGATCTGGACCTCCTACGCCGACAAGGCCGACTGGATCTTCTGCCTGGTGCGCACAGACTTCGAGGCGCCAAAACATCAGGGCATCAGTTTCATTCTGTTCGACATGGCCGGCGCTGGCATCAGTACCAAGCCGATCATGCTAATCAGCGGCTCTTCGCCTTTCTGCGAGACTTTTTTCGACGATGTGAAAGTACCTGCCGGCAATATCGTCGGTCGCCTGAACGATGGCTGGACCATCGCCAAGCGCCTGTTGCAACACGAACGCACCATGATTTCGGGCTTTGGACTTGCCGGCGGCCAGGCTGAGGGCGGCGGCGCATCCGAGGCGACCGTGGAAAGCACAGCGAAGCGTTACCGGGGCGATGCGGAAAAACTTTCCGATCCGCTGCTGCGTGACCGCATCGCGCAATTCAAGATCGACTCCGAGGCCTTCGCGCTGACTTCGCGGCGCAGCGCAGAGGAGTCCGCCGGGGGCGGACCGAACCACATATCTTCGCTGCTCAAATATTACGGTTGCGAGTTGAACAAGCGCCGCTGTGAACTCCTGCTCGAAGCCGCGGGCAACCGGTCGCTCGGCTGGGAAGGAGAGGGCTTTGACGCAGACGAGCTCTCGCTGGCGCGGGAATGGCTGCGCTCCAAGGCCAATTCCATCGAAGGCGGCACCGCCGAAATCCAGCTCAACGTAATTGCCAGAAGGGTTCTCGACCTGCCCGACCTGACCGGCATTCTGCGTGGGAAACGTTAGCGTAATGTCCGTCTCATTGCGGCTGAACGAAGAACAGCAACTGTTGCGGGAATCCGCGCGCGGTTTCTGCCGCGAGCAGGCGCCGCTTTCCCTGCACCGCAAATTGCGCGACAGCCGGGACGCCGATGGTTTCGACCGGGGACTATGGCGGCAGATGGTCGAACTCGGCTGGACCGGGATGGCGATTCCGGAGGAATTCGGCGGCTATGGATTCGGCCATACGGGACTTGGCCTGGTGCTTGAGGAGACGGGACGCACGCTGGTGGACTCGCCGCTGATCGCCACGGTTCTGCTTGGTGCGAATGCGATCCTGGAATCCGGCAGTAAAGTCCAGAAAAAGGAGTTGCTGCCTCGGATCGTCGCCGGCGAACTATTGCTAGCCTTCGCGCTCGACGAACATATCGTCCACGATCCCGCTCGCATCGAAACGACTGCCGCCCAAGGCGATGGCGGATTTGTGCTGAAGGGCGGCAAGACTTTCGTACTCGACGGGCATGTCGCAGACCGGATCATCGTTATCGCTCGAATCGACGGCGAGTCGGACGGCGCCGATGGCCTGGGCCTGTTCCTGGTTGATGTGGCGGCTCAGGGCGTGGAAATTACGCGCACATTCATGGTCGACGGCCGAAATTGCGCCAATATCGTGCTGAACAATGTCGCGGTCGCCGCAGAAAACTTGCTTGGCGGTTCGGCGACAGCTTCGGAATCCCTCGATCGCGTACTCGACATCGCCCGCATCGGCCTGTCGGCGGAAATGCTCGGCAGCATCGGGGAAGTGTTCGAGCGCACGCTGGATTATCTGCGCCAGCGCGAACAGTTCGGCGTTCCCATCGGCGCATTCCAGGCGCTGCAACATCGCGCCGCGGAAATGTACAACGAAATCGAGTTGAGCAAATCGCTGGTCCGCGCCGCGCTCGCGGCATTGGACGATCCGGCGAGCAGCAGCGCCCGGATTGCGCGTCTCGCCAGCGCCGCCAAGGCGAAGTTGTCGGAAGTATTCTTCCTGGTAAGCAACGAAGGCATTCAGATGCACGGCGGCATCGGCATGACGGACGAGTTTGATATCGGCTTCTTTCTCAAGCGCGCCCGTGTCGCCCAGCAATTCCTCGGCGACGCCGGCTTCCACCGCGACCGCTACGCCACTCTGCATTCTTTCTGAATGCGAACAGGAGGGAAGCAATGGCTGTCCCGAATTTGTTGATCCAGCGCATGACGCTTGCTATTGCCGCCCTGGTGGCGGCAGCGACCAGCGTCTACGAAGCCGCTGCACAGGATACCTACATTCTCGCGACGGGGCGGAGGCTTCCGTACCTATACGCGATTTCTTTCGGCGACGCGGTTGCTCCTGAAAACAACCACACGCCGAACGCTATCGTCAGCCGTGGCAAAGTGGCCCTGGACCGGCTGGATGGTCAGCTCCTCGGCGACCCCGCCAATCTGATCGTGAGCGAGGACGGCGGCACGGTATACGTGGTGAATCACCATGGCGCCATCGATAACGCGGAATTCGGACAACACGGCGGGCGCGGGCAGATCGCGGTGCTCAATGTGGACGCGGTCCTCGACCCGGCTAACGACAGGACTGCGAATGCGCTCCAGCGCCACCTGGATTCAGGCGCCTTCGGGGCCGTCGGCGTGCTGTTGTGGCAGGATATGCTGATCATCGCCAACGCCGAGAACAATCTCACTGAGGACGGCGGCAATCGCATCACCTTCGTGGACCGGCGCACCGGCAGTCTACGTGGCGTGGTGGAACTTGCGCTGGGCTCGCCGGGCTTCGACTGCGGGGGCTACCCGGTGCCCTATGTCTCCCCCTACGGACCGCCGAGGAATCTGGCCGTGCTTTCGCCGGATCCGACCTGGGGATGTTTCCCCAACTCCAACGGCCTGGCGCTTGGCCGTTCCAGCGACGGAAGCACATTCGTTTTTTCCGCCAATGGGGGAACGGACGATGTGTCCGTGATCGATCTTGCCGGGGCCCTGGAAGGGAACAGGCTTGCCGAGATCGGCCGTATCCCTGCACAGGTCGGCCCCTGGGGCATCACGGCTACGCCCGACGGGCGCCACATTATCGTGGCCAACGGAAGAAGCCAGCGGGACGACAGGACGGGCAACACGATCTCGATTATCGAAGTCGACCGGGCGAGCAGGGGCGCGGACAATGCCGAAGTCGCGCGCATCCTGACGGGCACGGATGACTCAAGTGAGCAGACGCATCCGTTAATACCGTCCGTCACTCCGGACGGCCGGGAGGTCATCGTCCCGAACTATCGGGCAAACAACGTATCCATAGTGAACCTGGAACTGGCGCTGGCCGGTGATCCCGATGCCGAAGTCGCGCGCATCCCGCTGGTCAGGGAGGATGGACTCCCGGCCCGCCCGAAAGGCTCGGCGATCACTGCCGATGGCCGGTTCGTCGTGATCAGCGGCGGAACTGCGACACAACCGTATTCCGAAGAGTCCGGTTACGTATACGTGATCGATCTGCAATCGCGCACTGTCGTGGGCACGGTGACCGGCGTGGGAAACGATCCTTACAATCTGGCGCTGATTGAAAGATAGCTTGAAAGATAGATTGAGAGTTAGAGATAGCGATTTACAAAATCTGGTATACACTGGCCGCTCGGCCAAATCCGACTCGCTTCAATAAATCCGGGAGGATAACAATGCAAACTCTTGGCAGAATCCCATTCGTTGCCGCCGCTGTAATACTGTTGCTGCTCGCCGGCCAGGCCGGTTTCGCCCAGCAGGAAATCGACCCGACCGTCTGGGAATCGGCGATGCAGGCCTTCGATGAACAGGATCGGGCTTCACCCCCGCCCGAGGGCGCCATCGTCTTGACCGGCTCCTCAAGCATCGCGCGCTGGAACGATCAGGCCGCCGCCGCGCTTTCTCCGCTCACCGTTATCGCCCGCGGTTTCGGCGGCAGCACGATGCAGGATGCGCTATACCATCTGGATCGGGTCGCGCTGCGTTACAAGCCCCGGGCTATCCTTATATACGAAGGCGATAACGACACCTGGGGCCGGGTTCCCGAAGAGAAAATCGTCGATCAGTTCGAACAGATCGTCGCCCTGGTGCACGAAGAATTGCCGGAAACCCGGATCTACGTAATGTCAGTCAAGCCCAGCGTCGCGCGAGTGGATGTCTGGCCCGCGGCGCAGAGCGTGAATGGGCAATTGAAGGCGATCGCCGCAGCCGACCCGCTGGTGCATTACGTCGACGCGGTAACGCCTTTCGTGAAAGCGGACGGCACGGTGATGACAGACATCTTCGTCGACGACAATCTGCATTTCAATACGATGGGCAACTTGATCTGGGGCGCCACTATCCGCGCCGCCCTGATGCCCAGGGAAGCGCGATACGAAACATTGCACTGATTGAAGATCAGTATTCGTCGTAACCTTCGGTGAGTTCGATGCGGACGCCGGCGGGGTCGGTGATGAAGGCGATCTTGAGTTCGATGGCCGGGATTTCGCGGTAGGGCACATCGAACTTGATGCCCCTGGCTTCGAGTTCACGGCAGAAGGCTTCGAGATCTTCAAATTCGAATCCGATGTGATCGATCGCAGCGCCCTGAGTCGCCGCGCGCTCCTGTTCCGAAGCGCCGAAACTCAGATTCATGCCGGGAGCGTTCGTGGTTGTGGCAATCGAACCGCGCGGGCGCAATTCCAGACCGAATACCTCGTTGTACCATTTCAGCAGATCTTCATGTCCTGGCGTAATGAAATGCACGTGGTAGCCCATGATTTCAACGTGCAGGCTCTGATCTTCCTGTAATTCAACATAAACGTCGTCGGGCAGCATGACATAGGCATTGGTCTGTCCTTCCGCGCCGGTAAACACACGCCCGACTTCATATCCTGCGGCGGCCCATTTCTCCAGGAATCGCTCGATATCCCGGACCTTGAAGCCGAAATGGTCCATGACGGTTTCACGTGAACCCATGGTGGGTGCTCGCTCGGTCAGGGCGACCAGCATATTGGGCAGCCGCACCGCGGTCATAGGGCCTTTTTCCACTACTATGCCATCGAAATGTTCGACCCAGATCTGCTTGTGCAATTCCATGTCAGATACATTGAGATGAACATGGCCATAGGTAAGACCGGCAGGATTGGGCGTGGCGAGTTGGCCGAGCGCAGGAGTCGCCAACGCAAGCGTGAGTATGGAAAACAATAAATTCTTCATCGAATACTCTCCTACGAGAACCGGCTCCTTCGAGAACCGGCGCCCGGTTCAGGAAAACAGACCGGCCGCGAGCACGGGCCGTGTAACCAATTCAGGAAGGGAAGGTTAATTCCACTCACACGCGCTTGCCAGCAAGATTACACACTGTTTCAAATTTCTCGGCAGTGCCTGAAAACAACACATTGATTGGGTAGATATGTAACACTTCTGTAAAAAATCGGAATACATGCGGGCAAGCCCTTTATCTCACTGAAAAATTAAGTAGACTAGCCCTCTAAGCAGTTTCGGCGACAAGATCGAGGCGCTTTTAAATCAACCTCGGAATTTTCAGAATCAAGGGGAAATCAAGATGCAAAGCAAATTTCCGGGTGCTCGCAAAGCGATCACCCTGGCCGTACTGGCCGGCCTGTCCATGCCTGTTGCAGCGCAACAGGATGACGAGGGCATCGAAGAAGTAATAGTCACCGGTTCCTTTATCCGTGGCACCCCACTGGATGCGCCGTCCCCGGTGCAGTTGATCGACCGGGACAGTATCGAAGCGCAGGGCGCCGCGATTATCTGGGACGTGATCAAGAACCTGGAAGTAAATTCAGGCTCCTTCACCAACTCGGGATCGGGTGAACGCTCTCAAACCGAAGGAACCGCGGTGGTCAACCTGCGGAACCTGGGCGAAAACTCCACCTTGACCTTGATCAACGGCAAGCGAATGGCGCCGCATGCGGGTGAAACCACTACCGGCGGAGAATTCGTAAATATCAATGCAATTCCGGTCGTGATGACAGATCGCATCGAGGTTCTCACCGATGGCGGGTCGGCACTCTATGGCGCAGACGCAGTGGCCGGCGTAGTAAATATCATCATGCGCACTGATTTCGAAGGCTTTGAGTTATTCGGCGATATCCAGGGCGTGGAAGCTGCGGGCGACTCCTTCGACCAGACCGCGAGCGCGATATGGGGCTGGGCCAGCGACGACGGCGATACGCATTTCGTAGTCTCCGCCGAGCGATTCCAACGAGACAAACTGAACGTTCAGTACGGCAATCACATCGACGAGAACTCGCAGTTTCTGGCTACCGTGTCTTCGATCGGTGGCGCGGTTTCCTCTCCAGCATTCGGCACGAATGTCAATCCTGCGTATGTCAATCAGGAGATCACCGATTACAACGTCTCCCAGGGCGGCGAAGCCACCACTATTTACAGCGATCCTCTTTGCGAATCCATGCAGGGAACGACCGGTATTCCATTTCAGTATGGATCCTTGCGAGAACAGCGCGGTGAACGCGGCGGCGCTTGCCGGGAGGACGTGATCCGCTTCAACTTTCTGGCTCGCGAGACCGAACGCAACAGTGTTGCCATGTCGTTTGATCACACGTTCAGCGAAGCGGCGGAATTCTACGCTTTCGCAAACCACTCCGAGAACAATGTGATTCTCGAAGGTGGCGGCTTGAACAATACAGGCGGTTCCAGCACTACCCGCGGGCCCACTGTGTTTCTGGCCCAGCCCAACGCGTACATCCGCAATCCTGCGTTCGGATTCAACGCCATCGGCCAGACTATGGAATTGGGATTCTTCGCCCCGCAAGCCGGGCTGGAACGCCCCACGGATATCCCCAATGCGCCGATTTCAATGGCCAACGGCGGCCCGAACATGGCAATTTGGGCCAATCCGAGAGATAACATTCCAAGAGATGGACAGCGGTCCAATTTCACCGACACCTCGGCGACTCTGATTCAGGCGGGCTTCCGGGGAGATTTCCAGTTCAATGATCGGGATTGGAACTACGATATCGGTTTGGCCTGGTCTTCCACCAGCAATGAGCAGTCCTACCAGGTATTTAACCGTGAGCGCACAGAACTTGCTGCCAATGGTTTGGGCGGTCCCAATTGCACACCGAATGGCCGGCCGGATTTCGACTTTGTCGGAGCTCCCGGTCCATTCGGGGGCGCCGTGCCCCAGGCCTGGGATTTTTACGGAGCCCTGACCCAGACGTTCTTCCCCGGCTACGTGTTTACGACCCGGGAGAGCTTGTCTTATGCGCTTACCAGTAACAACCACGGTCAGGACGGTTGTATGTTCTACAATCCGTTCCTGACCCAGTTCACCGACCCGAATCTGGCCAACAGCCCCGAATTGATGGACTGGATGAACCAGACGGTTCTGCGGGCGGACAAACGCAATAAGTTGCGAGTGTTTGACGCGGTTGTCGCCGGTGGGCTATTCGACATGGCCGGCGGCGAGGCGGCATTCGCGGCTGGCGCACAGTTCCGTGAACGCACCGCGGACTCTATTGCGCCGGCACTCAACTTCCCCGGCTTGCAGAATCGAATTCTGGGTTATGACGATAACGGCGTGCCCAACGAATTTCATTATGTCGCCAATAACTATGAGTGCTCCAACTGTATTTTCAACTACAACAACGTGCGCACCACGAACGCGGTGTTCGGCGAGTTGCAACTTCCTTTCATGGAAAATGTGGAGACTCAGATCGCCATTCGCTGGGAAGATTACGGCGGCAACATCGGTAGCGAATTGTCGCCGAAAGTTGCCTTGAGCTGGCGGCCGATCGACGATTTGCTGGTGCGCGGTTCCTGGTCGCAGTCTTTCCGTGCTCCCAATATCGGCATCGTAGAAGAGGGACTTGAAGCGGGCAGCATCGTGTTCAAGGATCCGATTTCTAATCAGATGGTGCGAGCCGGTCTCATCGATCCGACTCCAGAGAACGGCGAAGTCGAGCAGACCTTTACCTTGGGCGGCCCGGCGCCGAACGTGGGCAACGAGTACGCCGACACGTATTCGGCTGGTTTCATCTGGACGCCTTCCGGCAACCTCGACGGACTTCTGGTTCAGGCCGATTTCTGGCGCTTCGAAGTTACCGACCGGGTGCTGCCGGAACCTGGCATATCCGCGGTACAACCGGAGATTGATCGATTGCTGGCGGTTCGCGACAACCCGGCCAACTACATCCTGAACGACAGTATACCGCCGGACTCTCCGGTACTGGACGTTCCATGCAACCCTAACGCTCTCGAGGCCGAGTTCGGCCGCGATTCCGATGAAAGATTGAACTGTGTAGTCAATCCCGCATTGTATGAGGTTGGCGACCAGGGCCTGGGTATCAGCCGAGCCGCGCGGAGTTCAAGCGCCAACCTGATTACCTTGACGCTGCGGGCGATCAATGCCGGTCAGATCAACGCGGATGGTGTCGATGCCCGCGTAGCCTATAACTGGGACAATGAACTGGGCCGTTTTCGGGTCAGCGCTGACTATACGCATGTGCGTTCATACGAGTTGATCGGCGTTCCCGGACTGGAACTTGGCTTGCTGGATACCGGCGTCAATGATGCCGCGGGAACATCCGGCAACGGCTTGCACGTTCGCTCTCTGCCGGATAACAAGGGCAACATCACGTTTACCTGGCTGCGCGACCAATATGCATTGACGTTTATCAATCGCCATATCGGGTCCTACAATGATCTGGCTTACGATTTTGCCTACGAGACAGGAAACGATCTCGTTCGCTCCCTGTTACGACGCAAGATCGACAGCTACCAGACCTGGGACATGCAGTTCAATTACACCCATAACTGGAACAATTCCAGCTACGGCTCTACGATCTTCACATTTGGCGTACTGGACCTGTTGGACCAGGATCTGCCCTATCGCGAAGTCGGTGGCCTGAACTACGACGCCACGGTGTTCGACCCGCGCGGTCGACGGCTCTACGCCCGGGCTCGCTGGACCTTCTGATTCGTCGTCAGGCAGTCGGAAACAAAAAACGGCGGTGGGCAATCCACCGCCGTTTTTCCATGTCCATGTCCAGAAACCGAATCTGCCGCCTTACAGGTCCGTCTCGATCCGACTTGCGGCTACGGTCCGAATCCCGTCGGTCAGGGGATAAGAAGCATCGCCTGCGTGTATTACGACCAACTCATCAAGGTCTAGATCGATCAGGGCATTGCGCATTGACGGCGTAACTTGGGGGGTAGTAGTCAATTTCACTTCAATGCCCAGGCGTTCTCCGCCCTTGCGACAATACAGGTCCAGCTCCGCGCCGGTATGGGTACGCCAATGGTAGTACTCCCGCCCTGGGGCCGCGAGTTTTTCCATGACGAATTCCAGTATCAATCCTTCCCAAGTGGCGCCTCGCGCCGGATGAACGTCTAGCGAGGACGCATCGGATATACCGAGAAGATGGTGCGTCAGGCCCGAATCACGCAGGAAAACTTTTGGCGCCCGCACTTGGCGTTTATTCAGATTCTCGCGCCAGGGCTGAAGTTGCCTCACGACCAGGGCGTCGGTGAGGGTGTCGAGATATCTGCGAACCGTAGTATCCGCGACACCGAATGCGCGCGCAAATTCCGATGAATTCCAGGTCTGTCCGTGCCGGTGTGCCAGCATGGCCCAGAATCGGCGCAATGTGGCGCCCGGGGTTCGCACGCCCAATTGGGCCAGGTCGCGTTCGACGAATGTGCGGCAGAAACTTTCCAGCCATTCGAAACTGTCGCGATGCGACCGCGCCAGGTAGGCCGCCGGAAATCCTCCGCGCAGCCAGCGCCGGGCAAGTCGGTTCGGTCCGGTTTCGTCCAGGCCAAGACCGTTAAGTTCGTAGTAGTTGATCCTGCCGGCAAGCGATTCGGAAGACTGCCGCAGCAGATTCGGCGAAGCGCTGCCGAGGACCAGGAATCGTGCTGGCCGGGGCCTCCGGTCGGTAAGAACCCGCAATAATGGGAACAGATCCGGCAGCCGCTGAATCTCGTCGATGATGACCAGGCCCTTGAGGTTGCTGAGAGCAAGATTCGGATCTTCCTGAATTCGCGTCAGGGCTATCGGGTCTTCGAGGTCGAAATGATGCGAGCGCGTCTTGTAGCTTGCTGCTATTTGGCGCGCGAGGGTAGTCTTGCCGATCTGGCGCGGTCCGAGAATCGCGACAACTTCGAAGTTGCGAAGCCGCCGGATTATTTCCCGAACATGTCTTTGCCTTTGGATCATGGCGCAACTATACCATGAAATATCGGCGCTAACCGCAGAAATTTCAGGGTATTCCGATTGCCTGGGTGTAAACGCTCGGGACACCCACCATGCCAGTGACTCCAGCGAGCCAAGCAAGCGCTTCGGCGTTGCCGGCGTTCAGAGTGGTGACTTGGGGAATATCCGGGTTTGCTCACCGGCCCAAAATCATGCAATTTTCAGTTTGCACATGAATATTTGCCGATTATTTTCATTTTCCAGGTGAAAAAACCCTACTTTTTGCCTACAATTGTGCTCTCCATACCCCAAATCGAGTCCAGCGCTCATGTTCCAACGCGCTCTTGAGTCTCCGCTTGAATCCGGCAAGAGCTTTTTCCTGCTCGGCCCGCGGGGAACCGGAAAGACTACCTGGCTGCGGCGGCACTTTCCGCGGTCGCCTTTCATCAACCTGTTGCAGTCGGAATTCTATATCCCGCTTTCGGCGAATCCCGGCCGCTTGAGAACAATGATCCCGCCCGGCCACTCCGATTGGGTGGTGATCGACGAAGTGCAACGCGTTCCCGAACTATTGAACGAAGTGCACGATTTGATCGAATCTCAAGGAACGCGCTTCGTGCTGACGGGGTCGAGCGCCAGGTCGCTCAGGCGCAAGGGAGTCAATCTGCTCGGCGGCCGCGCGCGTACCTTTCACATGTTCCCGCTGACCGCGGGAGAACAGGGAATGGACTTCGATCTGGCCAAATCATTGCGGTTCGGGCATTTGCCGGCACGGTTCAGTGACCCTGACCCACATCGCTATCTGCAATCATACGTGGAAACATATATGAGAGAAGAGGTCGCACAGGAAGGTCTCACCCGCAACATCGGAAATTTCTCGCGATTCCTGGAGACGGCCAGTTTTTCGCAAGGTCAGACTCTCAACATCAGCAATGTCGCCAGGGAAGCGAACGTATCGAGACCGGTCGCGGAAAACTATTTCTCGATTCTCGAAGATCTGCTGATCGCGGTGACATTGCCCGTTTTTTCCAGACACGCAAAACGAAAACTCGTTTCCCAGAGGAAATTCTTTTTCTTCGATGCGGGCGTTTTTCGTGTAATTCGCCCGGGCGGGCCTCTCGATAGCGAGGCGGAAATCGACGGCCCGGCGCTGGAAACTCTTGTCTTGCAGGAGTTGCGGGCAGTCAACGAGTACCGCGAACTCGGCTATGACATTCATTACTGGCGCACGAGCGGGGGGCTCGAGGTCGATTTCGTACTCTATGGCCTGCGCGGTCTCGTTGCGATCGAAGTCAAGCGGTCGCGAAATCCGGGACTGAAGGACACCCGCGCACTACGCGAATTCCGGAAAGACTATCCGGATGCTCAATGCTATTTGTTCCATGGCGGTGACGCGCGGCTTTACCTGGACCATGGCATCACGGCGCTGCCAATTGCGATCGCATTGCAGGAACTCGACAGCATTCTGCCGGGTGAGGCCCGGTCGGCAAAGCCGACAAAAAACAGAGCTTTTTAAGGGGCGAGGCCGGGGCTGATCGAAGTCGAAACAGTCGCGCCCACTCAGCCGGAACTCTTCTGCCGCAACTCGAAATTGTAGGACATGCTGATGCGCTCGGTATCGGCATGCTGCTGGCTGACGCCGTGATCCAGCCAGGCCGGGAACATCAGCAACTTGCCTTCTTCCGCGGGTAGCGTCGTGATCAAGGTATTCTCCGCCCGGTTTTCCCGCAGCGGGGCGGGCACCATCCAGCGCGCTGGGCGCGGGTCCTTCAGGCTGATCGGCGCGGCGCCGCTTTCGCACTGGAGATAGAACACGCCGCTGATCTGGGAATAGGGGTGTACATGGTCGCGATGGTAGTTGTAGCGCGAATTGATGTTGCACCAGAGTTGGGTAATGGCCAACTCGAAATTTTCCAGGTCCCAGTATTGCTTGTGGCCGTAGTCGTAGGCGACCTCGAACATGAAATCCACGAGATTGCGGAAAGCCGGGTCGGTGTAGAGCCGGTCGCGGCTGCGGAAGGAGGTGAAGCCGTAGGGGTAATGTTGGGCAGAGTATTCCCGGCCCGCCTGATCTTCCTCGCGAATCTCCCGGATGCGCCGGATCAGTTGTTCCTTCTCGGCGGCGAAGCCGGGATACCAGGCCTCGTGCAGAAAGGTCGGGAACAATGCCCGCAAGGTCATTTTCGGCTGTTCTGCCATATGTTTCAGGTCACCTGGGGTAGTGAGCGGTAGGGGCGAGGCATGCCTCGCCCGCTATCAGTCGACGATTGCCTGGTAAACGCCGTTGCGCAGGGTGCTGTAGTCGGTAAGTCCCGTTGCCGGAATGATCTGGGTAAAGTAAACGACTACCAGTTCTTCTGCCGGGTCGACCCAATAAGTTGAATGATAAGCGCCGCCCCAGCCGTATTCGCCTTCGGTGCCGAGACTGCCGTTTTCGCCGAGGTCTTCGAGCACAGAGTAGCCGAGGCCGAAGCCCTGGCCGCCACGGAAGGGGATGTCGCCCAGGTGGCTGACGGTCATCAATTCGATCGATTTGCGCGAAAGAATGCGCTCACCGTTGAATTCACCGCCGTTCAGGGTCATCTGCAGAAAGCGGGCATAGTCTCGCGCCGTCGACAGCAGGCCGGCGCCGCCGGAAAAGCTCATTCGTGGACCGTCAACGTACATGCCCTGACTTAGCATGCCGTCAGATTCCGGTCTCGCTTCAACGCCGTTCGGGCCGGGTCGGTAGACGGTCGCCAGGCGGTCCTGCTTCGCTTCAGGCAGATAGAAATGTGTGTCGCGCATGTCGAGCGGATCGAAAATTTCCTGTTGCAGAAAGCTCTGCAAGTCCATGCCGCTGGCTTTTTCGATTACGACGCCGAGGATGTCGGTGCTGTAGCCGTAGATCCAGCTTTCGCCGGGATGGTCATCGAGCGGCAGAGAGCCCATGCGGGCGATGGTATCCGCGATGGGCTCGTCGCGATTGGCGAAATACCAGCCCTGGAAGCCGGCTTCCTCCCAGCGATCCTGGGCCGGGCCGCTGCCATAGCTGACGCCGGCGGTATGTGTCAGCAGATGGCGGATCGTGATCGGCCGGGCCGCGTCTTCGAGTACGTGGCCGCCGCTGCCGTCGGGCACGGCCACCTGCATGTTGCGCCATTCGGGAATATGACGGCCGAGCGGGTCGCCGATGGAGAGCTTGCCTTGTTCCTGCAGGATCATGATGCCGGTGCTGACGATGGCCTTGGTCTGGGAGGCGATGCGGAAAATGGTGTCATCGCTCATCGCCGTGCCGTTTTCCTTGTCGCGCCAGCCATTGGCGGCGGAAAAGGCCACCCGGCCGTTTCGTAGCACCAGAACAACCTGGCCGGCTATACGGTCCTCATCCACGAAAGCTTTCAGGCTCGCATCAAGCACTTCGAGCCGCTCGGCGGACATGCCGAGTTGCTCGGGGTCGGCCTTGACGAACTCCTGCGCCAGCGCCGCGCCCGAGAAAACGAGTACGAAAACGCCGGCCAACACTCGATTCAGAATTACCATGTTCATATTCTCTGTATTACTGTCCGATGGCGCCCAAGCTTAGCAATATAAGGCAGTTTCTGGAATGCAGGCGCGAAGTATTCGTTCGCACATTGACATCGGTCGAGGTTGGGTGCAACATTGCCGCCCATGAACAGTGTGCGTTTTTACTTCTGGTTTCCCAACGCGGGCAGCCGGAAGAATCTTCAGTAATTCTTCATCGGCCGCCCGGAGTTGTGGCGGTCGTTCTGTTTCTTCCCAGTAATTTCCAGTCACGGCTCCGGCAGGCCAAGCGGAGGAACCCGTGATGGCAACGAGTGGAATCAAAAGACTTCAACCCGGCCGGCAATACCGGCACGAGACCGGCGGCGGCGTCCGTGTACATCTGTCGGTCGAGCAACTCGACTACGCGACGGCAATGGACGAACTCGCCGACGCGCTCGACGACTCGCCGGGCGTATTGCTGCGGTCCGGCTTCGAGTATCCGGGGCGGTACACTCGCTGGGACATCGGTTTTATCAACCCGCCTTTGCGTCTGATCGGCCGCGGACGCAAGTTGACGATCGAAGCGCTCAATCGGCGTGGCGTGATCCTGCTTGCCGAAGTGGAACGGGCGCTTGCCGACTGCAAGTCCGCACAGAGACTTTCCCGGGAACAATCGGCGATTCATGTCGACATCCGCGAAGCCGAGATCGGTTTCAGCGAGGAGGAACGTAGTCGGCAGCATAGCGTCTTTTCAGCACTGCGAGCCCTGATTGAATGGTTCCACAGCCCGGAAGATCCCTTTCTCGGGCTATATGGCGCTTTCGGATACGACCTGACCTTTCAGTTCGAGGACATCGAACGCCATCAGCACCGCGGCCCGGACGACCGCAACCTCGTGCTGTATCTGCCTGACCGGATTCTGGTGGCCGACCATCGCCTTGAACATGCCCAGGCCTATAACTACGATTTCATCTGCCGTGCGCCCGGGCGAGAGCACCACGGAGAAACCACCGGAGGCCTCAAGCGGAGCGCGGACGCAACGAAGTTTCTGCCTGCAACCGGCGTGGAATGGCAGTCCGATCACGAACCCGGTGAATACGCATCCGGCGTGAAACGCGCGAAAGAGTTTTTCAGCCGCGGCGATCTGTTCGAGGTCGTGCCCGGCCAGACATTTTCCGCGCCTTGCAAGGATAGCCCGGCAGAGGTGTTCAAACGCCTGGCCCGAACCAATCCCGCGCCTTATGGCGCGCTGATGAATCTCGGCGAGCAGGAATATCTCGTTTCCGCTTCGCCGGAAATGTTCGTTCGGGTCGAAGGAGACTGCATCGAAACCTGTCCCATCTCGGGAACCATCGCGCGCGGCGGCGACGCCTTGAGCGACGCCGAACAGATACGCCGGCTGCTCAATTCGACCAAGGAAGAATCCGAACTTTCCATGTGCACCGACGTGGACCGAAACGACAAGGCCAGGACTTGCGAGCCAGGCTCGGTGCAGGTCGTCGGCCGGCGCCAGATCGAGATGTATTCGCGGCTGATTCATACCGTCGATCACGTCAAGGGGACGCTGAAAGCGGGATTCGACGCACTCGACGGCTTCCTTTCGCATACCTGGGCCGTGACCGTCACCGGCGCGCCCAAGTTGTCGGCCATGCAATACCTGGAGAAGTACGAAAAGTCGCCGCGGCGCTGGTACGGCGGCGCCATCGGCCATATCGGCTTCAACGGCAATCTCAATACCGGCCTGACCTTGCGCACGATTCGTATCAAGGAAGGAGTGGCGGAAGTGAGAGCCGGAGCGACCTTGTTGATGGATTCGGACCCTGAATCCGAGGAGCAGGAAACGCGCCTCAAGGCGCGAGCCCTGATGCAGGCCCTGGGAGTGGACGTCAAACCGCTTGCGACGCCTGCCGACCGCGAGACTCGGCCCGGGTTCGCGCACATGCGCGTGCTCATGGTCGATCACGAGGACTCTTTCGTGCACAGTCTCGGCGATTGTTTCCGGCGCCTCGGCGCGGAACTGCTGACCTTGCGCCCGGAGGCCGCTCGCGATTACCTGAATCGGGAAAGCATCGATCTGCTGGTACTGTCTCCAGGTCCATCCGAGCCGAAACGATTCGATGTCGCGGCGACGATTGCCTGTGCGCTGGAAAGAGAAGTACCGATTTTCGGCGTTTGTCTCGGATTGCAAGGCATCGTGGAATATTTCGGCGGTGAATTGCAGCAGTCGCAGACGCCGATGCACGGAAAGCGATCGACCGTCTCTCACGAAAAAACTGAACTGTTTTCAGGATTACCCGAGTCGTTCCAGGCCGGCCGCTACCATTCGCTGGTGGCCGACACCGTGCCGGATTGCCTGAAAGTAACGGCGCAAACCGCGGATGCGGTAGTAATGGCGGTGGAACACATCGAATTGCCGATCTGGGCCGTGCAATTCCACCCCGAATCCATCATGAGCCTGCAAAACGGCGACGGCCCCCGGCTGATCCAGAACTTGCTGACCCTGACCTCCGGCTGCCGGTCTGCCGACGGGTTTTTGAAACAGAAGGTGGTTTGATGGGGTTCAGAGACTACGATTGAAAAGCAGGGCGATGCGTACGCCCGCCAAGCCGAGGCGCTGTTCGGACAGGCGGCGCATGTCTGCGATATAGGCTTCGGACAACTCTATTTCCGGCATGTCTCGGCTGGCGCGTTCGGAGGCGAGAATCTCGCGTTCGACCGCTTCGGGATACACCACGCTGGTCAACAAGGCGCGGCTTTCGTGCATCCAGGCAGTCCAGTCGAGCGGCTCGGACTCGATTTCGCTCAAGTCCATTGACTGTAATGCGTCAGTGATGGAATCGACGCTGGCGAGGATTCCCTGCGCGCGCAGCGCCCGGTCCCAGACCGCGTGCAAATTGCCTTCGCCAGTATCGATGCCATTGCCACCGGCGTCGCCGGAATCAAACAATTGCGCGGAAAACAGCGAGCCCGTATGCAGCGGCTGGTGAATGTCTCCGGCCAGGTGCAACACCCAGCACAGCGCGACTGCACGCTGACCCGATTCCGTCGCGGGGTCGGCCAGAAGTCGCAGGTTGTAATCGAGCGCCACGACCACGTTGTCCACGTCCGCCTCGCTGCGAATCGCTTCGCTGTCCGTGCCTGCAATGTCGGGAAACGGATCGATGCCAACATAAACATTGCCTTGAGTCGTCGCGGCATCGCGCAGCCAGGCGCCGTCGATGTAATGCCAGTTACCACGATGATATCGAGACCGCTCGCCCCGCGGCAGCCCGCGCGCAATGTCTGGCCAGAACGCCGCCTGGCCCAGCAGCCAGGTATCGAATTCCAGCTCGTTGCCGGTATCTATGAAGTCCGGAACCTGCCTCATGAAGTCTTCGCTGAAGCGAGGGTGCGCCCGCAGGATGGCCACGAGCCGCTCGCGAACTCCGGGTTCGAGATACTCCACCGCTACGGCAGCGCTGACGCGATGGCCGACGGAATCCCAGGCCAGGACCGGCGCTGTTGTCGTAATGCTTCCGACAAGCAGCAGCGACAGAATAATTCTCATATTGATCATTGCATCAGATCGATTGAAGAGTCGCGTTTTCCTCTAAACCTCCAGCCATTCCGCCCGCACGTCGCCGGCCTGCGTCAGAGACTCCGGCGTCCCTTCCCAGACAACCTGGCCGTGGCCCATGATATAGAGCCGTTTCGAAATTCGCATGGCGATGTTGAGTTTCTGCTCCACCAACAGAATTGAAACTCCGCGGCCGGCGATTTCCAGCAGCAGATTGCCGACCTGTTCGACGATCTTCGGCGCCAGTCCCTCGGTGGGCTCGTCGATCATGACCATGTCCGGATCTCCCATCAAAGTGCGGCACATGCTCAGCAATTGCTGCTCGCCGCCGCTGAGCGCTCCGCCCGGCACGTCGGCGCGGTCGGCGAGCAGGGGAAACATGGCGAATACTTCCTCGATGCTCCAGCGTCCCGAGGGCTTGGTCGACTTCATTCCCAGCAGGAGGTTCTGGCGCACTGTCAAGGTAGGGAAAATTTCCCGGTTCTCGGGCACATAGCCGAGGCCGAGCCGGGCGATCTCGTAACTCTTGCGGCCGGCGATCTGCTCGTTCCTGAACAGGATCGAGCCATGGGGCTCGACCTCGCCCATGATAGTCTTCACCGTGGTCGAGCGGCCGACGCCGTTGCGGCCGAGCAAGCTGACGATCTCGCCCTCGGCCACCTCGAAGCTGACGCCTTGCAGCACGTGGCTCTTGCCGTACCAGGCATGCAGATCGCTTACTTCAAGCATGGCGTCAGGCATGTACTTGCGCCTCGCCTAAATAGGCTTCCTGCACGGCCGCATCGGCGCGGATTTCCTCCGGCGCGCCGCTGGCGATGACTTTGCCGTAGACCAGCACGCTAATGCGATCGGCGAGATCGAAGACGATGTTCATGTCGTGTTCGACCATGACCAGGGTCTTGCCCTCGGTAACCTTGCGGATCAGGCGCACCGCATTGTCGGCCTCGCTATGACTCATCCCGGCGACGGGCTCGTCGAGCAGGATCAGTTCGGCGCCGCCGGCGATGGCCATGCCGAGTTCAAGCGCGCGCTGTTCTGAATAGGCGATTTCGCCGGCGGGAATCTGCGCCTTGCCGGCAAGTCCGATTTTTTCCAGCACTTCCCCGGTGTTCTCGTTCAATGTGCGCTGCCGATCAAGCAGATGCCTGAAAGAATAGCCGTAACCGGAAGACCAGAGCAGGGCGCAGCGGATGTTTTCGAAGACGCTCAGGCGCGGAAAAATATTGGTGACCTGGAAACTGCGGGCAATCCCGAGCCGATTGATCTGAAAAGGGCTGAGATTCTCGATCGGCTGTTCCCTGAACCGGATCGAGCCGGCCGTTGGTGCGAATTTGCCGCTGATCAGGTGAAACAGTGTCGATTTGCCGGCGCCGTTGGGGCCGATGATGGCGTGTTTTTCGCCAGTCTCGATATCGAGATCGACTCCCCGGATAATTTCGGTAACGCCGAAATTCTTGCGCAGATCCTTCAGGGACAGGATACTCATGAAACCTGCTCCTGCCCGATATCCGCATCGGGCGCGTTGGCCGCATCCCAGGCCTTTCGCAGCCTTGGCGCCGATTTCTTCGTCAAGTACCAGCCAAGCGTGGCAAGCGATAAAAGTCCGATCCAGACAATCGACGAGTCTTGCGCCAGGCTCAGGCCCAGAAAATGCAACTCGGGCTCGGCAGTATGGGACAGTTCGACCAGGCACACCGCACAGAAAATGAACAACAGCGCCGGCATGCCGGTCAACAGATACGGCAGCGCCAGAGTGTGCAATTTGCCGCGCAGCCAGGCGAGCCGGTGCATCATGATGAATCCGGCGAAGCCGCGCGGCAGAAACAACACCGTCAGCACGAACGTGATGCCCAGGTATAGCAGCCACAATTCGGTGTAATTGCTGAGCAGGAAATTCATCAGGGTCAGGATGATCGCGCCGATGATCGGACCGATAAAGAAGCCCAGCCCCCCGATGTACGCCATCAGCAGTACCCGGCCCGAGGTCACCAGGTTCAGATTCTCATCGGTGAGGAATTCGTAGTTGAGTGCGAACAGGCCGCCCGCCACCCCGGCGAACAGGCCCGATGCGCAAAACGAGATGAAGCGCACCCAGCGCGCGCTGTAGCCGATAAACTCGGCGCGTTCGGGGTTGTCGCGCACTGCATTGGCCATGCGTCCGGCCGGCGTCTGGGTGAACAGATACATGAACAGAGTGGAGGCGAAGACCCAGAAGGCCGCGAGGTAATAGACGTCGACATCGCTGAAGAAATCCATGCCGAACAGGGGCGGACCAAAAGTGCGGTCGCCGCTGACGCCGGCTTCGCCGCCGAAAAAGCCGGTGAAGATCAGCGAGGAGGCCGCGACCAGTTCGCCTATGCCCAGCGAGATCATCGCAAACACCGTGCCCGCCCTGCGCGTCGAGAAACTGCCGATGAAGATTCCTGCGAGCAGTCCGGTCAGGCCGCCGATCAGAGGAATGAAGGCGATCGAGAAATAAACGGATTCATTCTCCATCATCAGCAGCGCATGCACTGCGAGGAAGCCGCCGAGCCCGAAGTAGACTGCATGGCCGAAAGACAACATGCCGCCCTGTCCGAGCAGCATGTTGTAACTGAGCGCGAATACGATGGCGATGGCCATCTGGTTGAAGATTGAAATCGCCAGGATCGAATCGAAAAACAACGGCAATAGCAACAATACCGCAAGGTAGCCGGCCCAGACTCCTGATTTTGCTGTGAGGATCTTCATTGTTCGCGCTTGCCCATCAGGCCGGTGGGACGAAAAATCAGCACCAGCACGAGCAACAGGAATGGCAGGATCGGCGCGATCTGCGACAGGTTCAGCGTCCACAGGTCGTCAAGCGGATGGCTGCGCGGAAATTCCAGGCCGAGTAGAGCGAGCAGGTCCTGCATGCCGACATTGGTGGCAATTGCGTAAGACTGCAGCAAGCCGATCAGCAGCGAAGCCAAGAATGCGCCCGGCAGCGAACCGAGCCCGCCGATCACCACGATGACGAAGACGATGCTGCCGAGTACCAGGGCCATGCCGGGAAAAGTCGTCAACACCGGCCCGGCGATGACGCCCGCCAGGCCCGCCAGCGCCGTGCCGACGCCGAATACCGCCGTGAAGATCAGCGGCACGTTGTGACCGAGATTCGCCACCATGTGGGGATGGGAAATCGCGGCCTGGATGATCAGGCCGACGCGCGAACGGGTAAGCACCTGGTAGAGCCCGATGAAAATGCCGATCGAAATCGCCAGCATGAAGCCGCGATAGGCGGAAAACTCCTGGCCGAACAGGGTAAACAACGGGAAATCGAGCAGGTCCGGCGTCTGATAGTTCTTGGTGTCCTGGCCCCAGAAGAACTGCACCGCTTCTTCTATCAGGAACGCGAGGCCGAATGTGAACACCAGTTCCGCCACGTGGCCGTGCTGATGCACGCGCCGCAGCCCGTAGCGTTCGACCAGGGCGCCGATCACTCCGACGATCAGCGGCGCGACGATCAACCCGGTCCAGTAGCCGAAATAGAGACTGACGGAATAGGCGAAATAGGCGCCGAGCATGTAAAAGCTGGCATGGGCGAAATTGAGTACGCCCATCATGCTGAAAATCACGGTGAGACCGCTCGCCAGCATGAAAAGCAACAGCCCGGTGACCAGGCCGTTCAAGGTGGCGAATACTAGAACTTCCGGCATAAGCCGCGCTCGTCCCTTGTCAGCGCTGCGGACGCCTCATTTCGCAACTCGTTTCCATCACGGTCTGTTCGGCCGGGACGAAGTGCTCGGTGTACAGCCCGTATCCGGAGTTGTCCGCGTCGAACTCGATGTTCTCATCGGTCATCACGGAGATGTGCAAGGCCTGAATGATCTGGTGATCGCTGCCGCGCATCCAGACTTCCTCGCCACTTAGCGTGGTGAAACGCATGTCTTCCAGCGCCAGCGCGACTTCATAAGGGTCGGTGCCGCCGGTCTCTTCCATGGCCTGAACGAGCATGGAAAGCGCGTTCATCAGGCGCGGCTGGGTAACGTCCCGGTCCGGATGCGCCGCTTTGAAATCCCGGTAGAACTGCTTGCGCTCTTCGGTGGGGATGGGGTTGCCGGAATCGTTATGCACGAGGCGAATCCGATTCTTGCCGTCCGCGCCAAGCGTTGCGGTGATTCCGTCATAGGCCGCGTAAAACGTGTAGATTGGAATATCGAGACCGGAGTCGATGATCGATCGCGCGAGCGACACCATGTCGGCGCCGAAATTTCCGGTGATGACGGCATCGGCGCCAGAGGCGACGATCTTGGTTACATAGGGCGTGAAATCCTTGACCTGGCCGATGGGGTGAAATTCATTGCCGACGATCTCGATGTCGGGTCGCTTTTCATTGAGGAATCGTTCGGAGGTTTCTGCGACCACATGACCGAACGAATAGTCCTGTCCGATGACGTAAACGCGCTTGATCTCCTCGTTGAGCGCAATGAAATCCGTCAGAATATTGAGTTTCATCACCGCGTGAGCGTCGAAGCGAAAGTGCCAGAAACTGCAATTTTCCTCGGTCAGAATAGGGTCCACGGCGGAATAGTTGATTTGCAGGATTTCCTGGCCGGGATTGCGGCGGTTGTGCCGGAGAACCGCCGTGTTAAGCGCATTGGCCACGGCCGAACTGTTTCCCTGAAAGATGTAACGCAGTCCCTCGCTCACCGCGCGGCGGAACTGGATTTGCGTTTCGGTTGGGCTCTGCTGATTATCCAGCGGCACGATTTCGATCATGCGGCCGTCCAGAATCCCACCCTTCAAGTTGAACATATAATCCGCGGTAAACTGGAATTGCAGCAGCCCGCTGGTGCCAATGGAAGCGAACGGGCCGGACAGCGGGTCCATGAATCCGATTCTCACCGGTTCACTATCCTGAGCCCGCGCCTGAGCCGACACCGAAGCGGCAAGAATGATCAGAAATGCTGACAAAAGGCGCGACACAATTCGCGAGGTGGATTTCGGATGCACTTTGGATTTACCTGGCATGGCGACCAAGGCCGCGAAAGTCACGACATTACCCCAGCGGGTAATTGGCTTGCAAGTGGAGGCGCAGATACTCTTTGTGGATTCTGTTAGATTGCACATGCCATCCTTGGCGCGGACGCAATGTAGACTATCCAGAAGGAAACACCATGAACAAATTCAAGCACCAACTGTTGACAGTATTTTCAGTCGCCAGCGTAATACTCGTCATTCCACAGGTTTTTGCCGAAGATGAATGGCCCGCGCAGCCACCGGCCGAGGCGCCTGACCATTGGGGCCCCGTGTCAATCAACTTTGAAGAGATCGACTACCCCTGGCCGGTCCATTATCTGGAGTTCGATCGCTTTGGCGAGAAAATGCGCATGGCCTACATGGATATTCCGCCAACCGGTCAATCCAATGGCCAGACTGTATTTTGGCAACACGGCGGAAACTTCTACTCGGAAGCCTACTCGCCATCTTTCCGGATTTTGTCTGAAGCGGGATTTCGCGTCATCGCCGCGGATCGCATTGGCTTCGGAAAATCATCCAAGGCCCTGATCCCCTACAACTTCAGTTTTGTGGCGACTAATATGCAGGCGCTGCTGGATGAGTTGGGTATAGACAAGGTTGCGGCAGTCGGTCACTCGATGGGTGGCATGGCGGTAAGTCGATTCTCAATGCAGTATCCGAATAGCGTCAGCCACGTCGTCATGGCGAACCAGATCGGTCTGGTCGATTCTCGCCAATCCCGACCATGGAGAGATCCCACGGCCGGTGAGCCCGGCGTGCCCACTTACCAGTCCATTCTGCGTGGCCACCAGAACTACTACACTGATTATTGGCCGCCGCAGCAATTGGAGTTCGTACGACGGTCCTATGGCCAGACGCTCTCCGGCGGCTACCCTCACTACGCCCGGGTTCGCCGATTGGTGTTCGACGCGATGTATAACGATCCGGTGGTTTATGACTGGCAACATATCGAAACCAAGGCGCTGGTCATCGGTGGCGAAGACGATCGGTTAATAGATGACTTCGTCGCCCGCGCCACCCATGTGCACAACGAGTTACAGAACTCCGCACTGCTGCTGTATCCCGATGTGGGCCACAATCCGCACATTGAGATTTCCGACCGTTTTCACAGCGACCTGATTCGATTTCTGGAATCCGATCCCGACGAGCCGGCCGGTGATTGGCGGTAGGCAGTGAGAAAACGTTACCGATAGCTGCTGACCGGCCTTACAGGATTACCGGAACAGGTCCGCAAACTTGATCACCCGGCTGTCAGAGCCAGCGCCTGACTCGTCGGCAGTATTCCTCATACTCTTCGCCGAAGACTTCACGCATCATCTGCTCTTCGTCAAGGATGAAGCGCGACTGGATGATCAAAACGAAAACCGGCGCCACCAGCAGGCCTGAAACCGAACCGGTGATCAGAGCCGTACCCAGTAGCACGAACACCATGCCCAGGTACATGGGATTGCGGCTGAATCGGAAAGCGCCGGATGTGACGAGGGCGGTCGCATCCGAAAAGGGAACTATCCCGGTATCGGCCTTCCTGAACAGCCCGGCTGCGGAAATCGCCGAGCCCAGTCCAAGCAGGATGAGGATCACACCGATGCCGAGGGCCAAAGAGCCGGAGAAACTCACCAGCGGCAGATTTCGGTCGAGCAAGAAAACGGCGACCAGGCCGAGCGCAAACCAGATCGGAGGAATGACGATGCGTTTCGGGCGGTGAGGATTATCGATCATCGGTAAAAGGCTTTCGGGTCAAAATTCGCTAAAGCAATGACGTTACGCTGCTGTTTAACGTAGCGCAAGTGAATTTTTCAGCCAAGATCGAGTGACTGCGAAAGCCCACTTCGCACAGCCCGAATATCCCCGACTGACAGGCTTCCTATCTTTTTGATGATCAATGAGTTGTCCAATGTAAAGAGTTTGAATCGAACCTTGCACGAAAAGCTTAGGCCGGCTTTCCGCCAGTCTTCAAGCGCGACATCGCTAGGCCAATTTCCGGTCGTTGAAGTGATCATGACGAGGACAGACTGACCGTGCGAGCTGTTGAACCGGCTTGATGACAGCACCAAAGCCGGCCGCCGCTTGAATGCCTGACGATCCGTGAACGGAAATGGGACGGCTACGACGTCAAATGGATCAAAGATCACGCCATGCCTGCTCGTCTTCCGGTGAGACCCACTCGTTCAGGCTGTCGCCGATTCCCTTCAGATATTCGTCTTGCCCTGCAATCAGCTTTCGCACGAGCAGGTGATCGCCTTCGACCTCAAAGGCGATCACATCACCTTCGCACAGATTGATCGCTTCACGAATACGCTTGGGAATAGTCGTCTGTCCCCGGGAAGTGATTTTTGCCAAATCCATAGTCTTGCTGCTCAGATGAACTTACCAATCAGAAAGTAAGTAATTCTTATAAGTATTGCAAGCGAATTCGTCGAGGGGATTTTCGAATTACTGTGGCTTCTCGTAGACGCGGCTATAATCTGCGAGTCACTTTTGTGTACAAGCTGACTTTGGCTGGGAGGATTTGATGAAAATTGAGTATATGGCGACTCTTGCGACTGCTATGGTGATTACCTTGTCCGCGTTCGTCCCAGCCGAACCTGCAGTCGCCGCGGACGGGGGAATCATACAGGTCAGGGCCACGGGAACAACGACGGCCGCTCCGGACACGCTCGAACTTCGGCTGGTCGTCAGGCAAACAGCCGAGTCGCTGGCCCTGGCCAGCCAGCGGGCCGATGAAATCGTCGAAGAGGCGGTCTCCGCTCTGGTCGAGGCGGGCGTGGAGGAGGAAAGTATCGATTCGTCGCGTTTCTGGAGTGGTCCGGAATACGATTGGAGCAGGGGTAACGGACGTTATCTCGGTGAATCCGTCGAGCGCGTTATCGAAATCAACTCGCAGTCCATCGATGCCTACGGTGAAATTCTCGGCCGGCTTTCCGGTCTGCGGCTACACCGCATCGACCCGCCACAGTTTACCCACACCAACCGCGAACAACTCGAACTCGAAGCCTTGCGCGAAGCCGTGCGGATGGCAAGACAAAAAGCCGAAACCATGGCGGAAGCGGCAGGCGCCGAAGTGGGCGCGGTGCAATCGATGATCGAAGAGCCGGTACAATGGGCGCCATACATGGGCCGTGCGGAGGTCATGTTCGAATCAAACACTACATTCGTCAGCGGAGTGGACATGCCTGCCCCGGCAATGCAACTTACCGAGCGCGAAATCCGCGTCGACATCCATGTCGTCTACGAACTCTTGCCGGGGAATTGAAACGGACACCGCCGCGATTGACGAGGAATACTCAGCCAAACTCACTTTTCAGAAAGCGATTTTTGCTGGCGACAATTACAAGTTTAAGGGCGGGCGAAAATCACCGCTCGCAAGCGTGTTTGGTAGTCTAATAAACCTCGAACAAGCCCGCGGCCCCCATGCCTCCGCCGACGCACATGGTGCAGACTACATAGCGGGCGCCGCGGCGCTTGCCTTCGATTAGGGCGTGGCCGACGAGGCGGGCGCCGCTCATGCCATAGGGATGGCCTACCGAAATGGCGCCGCCGTCGACGTTGAGCAACTCGTTGGGAATGCCGAGCTGGTCGCGGCAATAGACGACTTGCACGGCGAAGGCTTCGTTCAGCTCCCACAGGTCGATGTCGTCCATTTTCAGATTGAAGCGTTCCAGCAACTTCGGCACGGCGTAGATCGGGCCAATGCCCATTTCGTCCGGGTCGAGTCCGGCGGCGGCCATACCGCGATAGGCGCCTAGCGGAGTCAGTCCCTTGCGTTCGGCGACTTTGGCATCCATCAGCACCGAGGCCGAGGCGCCGTCGGATAACTGGCTGGCATTGCCGGCGGTAATGACGCCGCCCTCGAACACTGTGCGCAGGCCGTTGAGGCCCTCGAGCGTGGTCGTAGGGCGGTTGCCCTCGTCCTTTTCCAGGGTGACTTCGTGCTTGCTTTGCTTGCCGCTTTCCTTGTCGGTGTACAACATTGTGGAAGGCAGCGGCGCGATTTCATCATCGAACCTGCCCGCCTGCTGGGCGCTAGCGGTGCGCTGCTGGCTTTGCAGGGCGAACTCGTCCTGCTGTTCGCGGCTGACGCCGTAACGCTTCGAGACGATTTCGGCGGTTTCCAGCATGGACATATAAGCATGTTCCGAGCGGCCGATGACTTGCGGATCTTGAGCCCGGTAACCATTGCGATGCTCGTTCTGCACGAGGCTGATCGACTCGACTCCGCCGCCGACTACGATCGGCATACCGTCGTTTACGATTTGCTTCGCGGCGGTGGCGATCGCCATCATGCCGGAAGCGCATTGGCGGTCGATGCTCATGCCGGCGACGGATGAGGGCAGTCCGGCGGCCACACCGGCCGTACGGCCGATATTCTGTCCGGTCGATCCCTGCTGCATGGCGCAACCCATGATCACGTCTTCCACCTCGCCGGGTTTGATTCCGGCCCGCTCCACTGCTGCCGCGATTGCATGGCCGGCCATGGACGGCGCGTCGGTGTCATTGAATGCGCCCCGGTAGGCCTTGCCGATCGGGGTTCTGGCGGTGGATACGATTACTGCCTCGGTTGTCATGCTTTGCTCCGTCTGGATTGTGGTTGAAAAAATGCTGTTCGATTCGTTCCCGTCACGACTCGGTGATCAGGGCGCGAACATCGTCGATGGCGGCGCGGGCGAGTTCGGCCATTTCCGCATCGGTCCGATCCTGGATCGGATGCGGCACGAAAACGCTTTTCGGCGCGATGCCGAGCGATCTGCCCTGGGCAGCGGCGGCATCCGTAAATTCGCAGGATGCGACGAACCCGGCCGGCAAGCCCCGGCTTTCGAGGTCGAGCATGTCATGCAAACTGCACGACGTGCAGGAGCCTCAGTCGGCTAATGCTTCTACCACCGCGTCGCATTCGGCGCCGATCTGCTGCAGCAGGGCGGCCGGTGCGACCCGGGCGAAGGTGGGCTTGCAATAGCGTTTGACCGTCGCTCCCTGCTCCTCGAGCAGGGACTCAACTTCGTCAAGGAATTCCATGCCCCGCGGTTTGGATATATCGAGCAGGCCGACGGTGGCGCCCGCCAGGCTTGCCAGCCTCGGCTGCAATTGGCGCTCCACCGGCTGCAGTTCAGCCGTGGGATCGAGCAATGTCGTATGGGTCATGATTGCTTCTCCGATTCCGGGAGTTGTCATTCTATTCTCTGGGAGACCAGTTGGCTCCCCCGTTCGCCGGCGGCCACCCAGCCGCCGATTATCGCTGAAAACATGCCCGCCGTGCCGCCGAGACTGACGATATGCAGTCCTCCCTTGCGAAATTTGCGCAACTGCTTGCCGCGCAGGGATTCCGGCGCGCCTTCGGCAACGCCATCGACTCCCCGCAGGATGGAGTCAGCGGGAACACGCAATCTCTCGTCGAGCGCTTCCCGCAAATCGGCTTTGGACCAGCCCGCTTCGCGAATCACGCGGCGGTGTTCCGGGCAGACTACGAGAATCGCATCGCACACGCCGAAGTATTTGTAATGCGCCACGGTGCGCAGACTTGCGGCGAAGCTGCCGGCGAGCGATTCCGGCGTGCGCGACTGCTGATCGACAATCCCCTGCAAGCCTTCGCCGGCGAACAGGCTGACGACCGAGTCTTCCCGCGCAAAACCGCGGTCCATGGCCAGGCTGGACCAATCCGGGTCGGATTCGTCTTCGGCAAAGCAGTAAGTGTATTTGCCGGGATTGCCCATTACCGCCCGGTCGATGCCGCCGGGTATGCCGCCGCCGACATTGCGGACTATCAACTGCAACGCTCGGCCGATGGTGGCATTGGCCCGATTGCCCTGGCCGAGGGCGTTGACGCCCGAATTTATTCCCGCGCGTTTCGCCGCCGGGCCGTTGACGATCACCACCGGGGAAGAGAAATAAGTTGTGCAAAGCAGGCCGTGCATACAGAAAACATCGTCGAGGGCGGCTTCCACCGCGGCGATGACGAGCGGGAAGTATTCCGGCTTGCAACCGGCCATGACCGCGTTGATCGCGAGTTTCTCGATTGTGCAGGGAACACGGTCCGGAGGAACTTCGCCGATGATTTCACTGGCTTCGCGGTTCGTGCCGCCGAGCATACGCATGACGCGTTCGGGTGTGGGCGGAACTACCGGAAGACCGTCGGTCCATCCCCGTTCGAAGCAGGTCTCCATGTCGTCTTCGGCTTCCGCGAGGTCGACCTTGCGCGCGCCGAACCCGGCGTGCCGCGCCGCAAGTTTTTCCGGCATGCCCGGATCGAGCGTACGCGAACCGCAGCCGGGCCGATGTGGTGCGAGTCCCTCGCCGAGCTCGGCTATGCCGGTAAATTCGCGCCATTCGGCCCGGTCCCAGCCGAAAACGCGCTCGCTGCCATCCCCGGCGCCACGCAACAAGGTCGGAACGATTTCAATCCCGTGCCGCCAGGAGAATTCCAGTTCGCGGTCATCGATAGCATCGAAGTTGTCCGGAAAAGCCGGGTCGTCCTGGACGTAGACAGAAAGGCCGCCGTCGAGTCGCTCCGCGAGCAGTGGAATCAGCGGTTCAATCAGGGCGCAGGTGGGGCAATCCTTCTTGACTATCAGTGCGTAACGAGTGGTCAAAGCTGTCTCCGTTGCGAGGGCCGTCCGGGTGGTGGTTGAAATCCGGAAGCGCGATTGTCGCAAAACTGGATGGAAGAATCACGGCCAAAACTTGACGAATCGGGCAGTTCGGAGCATGCTTTGAAGCATCTTGATGCAGTCTGCTGCAGAGGCGGCAGGCCAATGTAGAAGAGGTGTTCCGTGGCCGCCAATTATCGAGTAACCGTCAATCTGGAAGAAGCCGAATACAAGGAACTGTCCGCGATTTCACAAAAGCACCGGGTATCGCTGGCCTGGCTAGGACGCAAGGCGATGGTCGAGTTTCTGGAGCGCTTCGAACAGGACGAATTGCAACTCCCGCTGATTCTCGCTCCGGAGAGGCCGGAGACGGCTGGACAAGGTTGATTCAACTTTAGCTGATTTGGACACAATGCGGAAAGCATCGCCACAAACGCTGATAGAGTCGGGTTATTTGAAAGCCCGCCAGTTGGTATCCGTTTCGCAGCCGGACGACCGATTGAGCTTTGCGCGGTCTATGGTTCTTGCGTCCGTTTCCGCGTATTGGCGCGAAGTCGACGCCGGTTCGCGCAGGAATTCGAAGCTGCCTGACCCGCCGGCCGACGTAGAACTTCCATCATTGTCGATGGAGGCCGAGTTACTGGCGTCGAGCATTGGGGCTGCCGCGGCAAAGCTGGACCAAATGCAGGCGGGTTACGCCTTGGGAGTTCTCTACACGGCAATGATGCCGAATACGTTGAGAGCGAAAGCGGGCGCCTACTACACGCCCCCGGCGCTATGCGAAAGACTATTGGATATGGCGGCCGAGTCCGGAATCGACTGGCAAACGGCGCGAGTTCTCGATCCGGCATGCGGGGGCGGCGCATTTCTCTCGCCGGTTGCGCGGCGCATGGCCGACAGTCTCGAAGACCTTGACGCGAATGAGGCGTTGCAAAGTATCGAGCAAAGACTGTGCGGATTCGAATTGGATCCGTTTTCGGCCTGGATGTCGCAAGTGCTCCTTGAAGTAACCTTGTCCGAATGTTGCCAGAAGGCCGGGAAACGGCTGAGGCAAGTCGTTCGTGTATGCGACAGTCTCGAGCAGAAGCCGGAAGGGGAGGGATTTGATCTTGTAGTTGGCAATCCACCGTATGGGCGCATCGGCCTGCCTCCTCATACGCGAGAAAAATTCCGGCGCAGTCTGTTCGGACATGCGAATCTCTATGGGGTCTTCACCGATCAGGCTCTTCGCCTCGCAAAGAAGGATGGAGTCATTGCTTTTGTGACTCCGACAAGTTTTCTGGCGGGCGAATATTTCAAGGCATTGCGTGGCCTGCTTGGCCGGGAAGCTCCGCCGGCAAAAATTGAATTCATCAATGAGCGAAAAGGCGTTTTTAACGGCGTTCTTCAAGAAACCCTGTTGGCGACATATAAACGAGGCGAATCTTCACGCGACGGGGAAGTCAGTTTCATTTCCCAACGTCGGGATGGGAGTATCAATCGGACAAGCGCCGGCTCGTTCAGATTGCCCAAGGACTCCATGCAGCCGTGGCTGATGCCGCGAACGCCAACTCAGCGCGGACTGGTGAGTCAGGTTGGCGAATTGTCCTCTCGGCTGGCCGACTATGGTTACAAAGTGAGCACCGGCCCGCTGGTGTGGAATCGTCACAAGCCGGGCCTCAAGGACAAGCCCGCAAAGGGACGCTATCCACTGGTTTGGGCGGAGTCGGTTCGCCCTGACGGCGAATTTTCGTTCCGGGCCGAAAAGCGCAATCACAAACCCTGGTTCGAACCAAAAGACGACGAACGCTGGGTTGTAACCGAGTTCCCATGCGTTCTGCTGCAGCGAACAACGGCAAAGGAACAAAGCCGTCGATTGATTGCCGCGGAGTTGCCGGCTGATTTCATCGAAGAACATGGCGCGGTAGTAATCGAGAATCACCTGAACATGATCAAGCCGCTTAACGGCAACCCAAAGGTGGCGCCAGCGACTCTGGCCGCACTCTTGAACAGCGAAGTGGTCGATCAGGTCTTCAGGTGCATAAACGGAAGCGTAGCAGTTTCCGCCTATGAATTGAGCGCTTTGCCCTTGCCGCCTCCTGACGACTTGGAAGAACTGGAAAAATTGGTCAGTAAGCGGGCAGAGCGCAAAAAACTGGAGCGCTTGGTGGAACGTCTTTACGGTAGCGAGGCCAATTAGTGGATTTACCGCTGCTGCTTCCAGTCACCGAAATTCATAGCAGGCTTCAGGACATTTTTCCTGAGGGCACAACAAATCGGAATTACGTGACCCGAGAAATGGCGGCGAAAACCATTTTCGTCATGCTTTACATCGGTGCGGTAGATTATCTGGAAATCTGGTCAAGGCCGGATCAGGTCACCAGAATGTCCGACAAGCAAGCAGCATTGCGGGACAACCTCAGCAGAGACGATTGGCGTGAAGAGTCGATGCGCTCCAGGAAAGACGACATTGCGGGTCGCTGGTATGCGGCGAACACACGTGAACCGATTCGTGATGAGACGCTTCGCGATGGGTTTGTACGAACTGGAGCTGTAATCGAGCGAACTGGGCTGCCGACAACATCTCCGCTTCCGCGATACGCACTGTCAGAAGATTTCGCGAACTTGTTCAAGCCGAAGCTGTCGGGATCAGACCTTGCGGCGGCAATTGAATGGTGGCAGGAAGCATACTTGTCCACCGGGGCTTTGGCGCGAGTGGCGATAATGCGCAGAGGGGCCGTCGCCGTTGGAGGAAAAGTACTGGTCACTTTCCCCAACAAGGAAACGCGCCAAATGGAACCGGGCCCGAGTTCAGTTATCTCCAAGGCCGTTGTGGAGGAGTTCGCCCCGCGGTTTCTGAAAAATCCCGGTGTCATCTGGCTTAGCGAGAGCCGCAACCAGGTCGTAGCACGTGACGACCTACTGGCACAGGCTATTGGACTCACAATTCAGCCCGACCGAAACCTCCCGGACCTCATCCTCGTTGACCTCGGCCCAACCGAACCATTAATCGTTTTTGTCGAAGTCGTGGCCACTGCCGGACCAGTTAGCGAGCCGAGAAAAGAGTCTCTGATGTCGATCGCGACCGATGCAGGCTTCAATCCGAATCAGGTGGCTTTCGTAACTGCCTACGCCGACCGTGACGATTCCGCTTTCAAAGCTTCGGTAAGCGAACTTGCCTGGAATTCCTTCGCCTGGTTCATGTCAGAACCGGACCATATCCTGAAATTGCATCAGGGTGTCGATTCGGTACAACTACGGCTTTCAGATTTTGATGTGGTCTCATGTTTGCAATGACGCTTGATCAACAAATTCAATTGGTTGGAGCGGTCGGGGCTTGGATTGCCGGTCTTGGATCCTTAAGTGCTGCGATAATCGCTCTGTGGCTAGCTAAACGAAGTGAAAAAGTACTACTCAAGACTTACGTTGGCCTTCGGATGAGTTTTGGGGGCCAAGTGTCTCAAGAGAGCTTAGTGTTTAGTGTAACGAATCTCGGTGAGAGGTCTGTAAACGTCGTAAGCGTTGGCTGGAAATTTGGTAACAAAAAGAACAAGAAACTTGCTATCCAGCCTCCAACACAATCCTCACCAGATCAATTCCCCAAAAAAATTGAGTATGGGGAAACTGGATTTTTTATGGTTAATTTTGTGGAGGCACCGACTTGGCTACCTAAATTTGCAAGTGAGTTGGCGTCGGAAAAGGACATTGAATCACTTCGGGCTCAAGTGAACACTTCGGTTGGATACGTGCAATCTGTCAAGCCAGAAAAATCTCTATTGGATCGGTTGAGGCAAGCAAGGATTACTCCCTCTAATAAATGAAACCCAGAGTGCAAATGCCGACCAGGATATTGATTATCATGAACACCGACGAAGTGCGCGAAACCACTTTCCATAATTGCGGACCCTTGTACGCCGCCCGGATCGCCACGATGAGCAAGACGGTGTAGCCCAGTTGGGCGAATACACCGGCGAAATAAAACAGCCATTGGTCCCGGTCCACGGCGCGGCTGCCGAATGCGAAGAATAGACCCGCGCCGAGAAAATACAAGGCCCAATAGGTGATCGCGAGGCCGTATTCCCCGGCCAGCAGCCGGGTGACGAAAGATCTTTCCTCTATGCTTGCCTGTGCCAGGATCAGGCTCCGCTTCAGGATACGCCCGGTTTGCCGCTGCCCATCAGGCCGCGCAAGGCATTGGGAATATCCGCCGGGAAGACGAGGAACTTGGCGTTCTCTGAATCGGAAAGCTGCTGCAGAGAATTGATATATCGCTCACCCAACAGGTACACCACCGGCATTTCCTTATCGCCGATCGCCTCGGTGACCAGCGTGATCGCTCTCTTGCTTGCTTCGGCCAGAATAACCTGGGCTTCCGCCTCGCGTTTGGATGCTTCGAGTTCGCCTTCGGCCTGCAGGATCGCCGCCTGCTTTTCGCCGTCGGCCCGAGTTACCGTCGCGCGGCGCGCACGTTCCGCGGCGGCCTGCTCTTCCATCGCTTGTTGCATGGTCGGGGAGGGATTGATGTCCTGAATTTCGACAGTCTTGAGCGTAATGCCCCAGTCGGCGATGTCATCGGAAATGGCCGCCTTGAGTTTGGCCTTGATGTGATCGCGAGAGGACAAGGCGTCGTCGAGGCTCATTTCGCCGATGATCGAACGCAGCGAGGTCTGCACCAGGGTCTGGATAGCAATCTCGTAATTCTCGACGCCATATACGGCTTTCTCGGGATTGACGATATTGATGTAGGCCACTGCGTTGGTTATCAGCACGGCGTTGTCCTTGGTGATCACCTCCTGGGAGGGAATATCGAGCACGATGTCCTTGGTGGTGACGCGGAACGCGACGGCGTCGATATAGGGAATGATGAAATTCAGGCCCGGCATCAGTGAGATGTGGTACTTGCCGAGCCGCTGCACGACCCATTTGTAGCCCTGGGGCACCTGCCGCACGCCCTGGGCCAGCGTTACCAGCAGGAATAAGAGTACGGCTACGGAAAGAATCAGACCCGGTGAAATATTCACGTGTAAAATCTCCTCACATTTTCCTTACGTTACATTTTTCTAACAATCAAGGCGTTTCCCGACAGATCCACGACATGGGCGCGGTCGCCCATGGTGAGCGGATCCTCGGACAATATCTGCCATTCATCCGATCCCAGCACAGGCGCAGGAAAGCGGATCGTGCCGCGACCTTCCTCCGTCGGCGGTTTCAGAATCTGACCTACCTGCCCAATCAGGGCCTCGCGGGACAGCCCCGCCTTGGTCCGGTCCCTTGCCAGCGGCTTGACGTACCTGAACCAGCCCAGCGCCATCAAGCCGGACAACAGCGCCCAGATCGTGACTTGGGCAGCCATGGCAAGTTCAGGTACGAGCAGCAGAACGAAGCCGACAAGCACCGCGGCCAGGCCGAACCAGAATACGAAGAAGCTGCCGATGAAAACCTCGGCGATCATCAGCGCGAAGCCGGCTGAAATCCAAAGCCAATAAGGCATACCAATGCTCCTTTCAGACAGGTGGCATTATCGGGCTAATGCAACGGCGCGACAAGACCGTGTGCGGTTTCGCACACGGTCTCGTAGGGGCGAGGCATGCCTCGCCCGCGGATGTTGCACGGTTTCGGGGCCGTTCGTAGGCGAGGCATGCCTCGCCCCTTGTTTGTTTAAATAGTGCTGCCGACGGCCCACCGGTGGGCCGTCGGCAGGCGGTGGCGAACCCGTATCGCCCCTCGCATGAAATGCGAATCGTAGAGTGGGACCACCGCCTTTCCAATCAAACCTGAATAGATACGCGGATCAAGACCGCAAACAAGGATAGGAGACTGGAAAGCATGAAGAAGCATAGCGCAAGATGTACACATCCAAAAGACGACCCCGGCCCTTGCACGGTCGGCATCGACGTTTCCAAGCGTCATCTTGACGTGCGTGAACTCCCCAGCGGACGCGAGGCCCAGTTCCCGAATACCAGGGAAGGCGTTCGCGCGTTTCGCACCTGGGCCTGCCCCCGCGTCGAGCGAGTGGTATACGAGTCCACCGGTTCCTACCACGTACTGTTGGAGGATATGTTGGTCGATCGGCTGCCGTTGTCGCGGATCAACCCCCAGCGAGGCAAGCGCTTTGCCGAAGCGCTGGGTTCGGTTGCGAAGACGGACCGGGCGGACGCGCTGGCGCTGGCGAAGATGGGCCGGGCGCTGGCGGACGACCTGAAAGGGACGCCGGCGCGTACCCGACAGGAGAAAGATCTGGACGAGTTGCGTAGCGCGCGCGAGGCGGTGACGAAGTCGCTCACCGTGCTGAAAGGCAGGCGGGAGCACACCCGGAACCGTCTGGTTCGTCGCGAGATCGAGAAGGACATTACCCGCGCCATGCAGCAGACCGAACGCTTGGACCAGGAACTGGAACGGCTGGTGACGGCCGACGCCGAGTTGACCCGAAACGTGGCGCTGCTGGAATCAATCCCGGGCATTGGCCGCCCTACCGCTATCGGGCTGCTGGTACAGGTGCCCGAACTGGGTAGACTCAGCACCCGCGAGGCGGGAAGCCTGTTGGGCTTGGCGCCCATGGCCGACGACTCCGGCAACAGGCACGGGAAACGGTCCATCCGCGGCGGCCGCAAACGCGCACGCACGCTGCTGTACATGCCAACGCTAGCTGCAATCCGCTGGAATCCCGTCATGCGGGAGCGACACCTGCGATTCAAACAAAAGGGCAAACCCGGCAAAGTCGCGGTCACCGCGGCCATGCGAAAGATGGTGCTGATCGCGAATGCCATCGTACGGGAAGGAAAACCCTGGCAGGCAGCTCACATGCCCAAACCGGCCCATGTCGCGGGATGATGCAAACGCCTGACCAATGCAACCAGCCCGCGATCACATCCCCTAATCAACTAGCTGTCGGAGCCTTTTGCTATCCGTACACCAGAACACTTGCAAACATAGATACTACGGTCTCATGAATCTGCACAGACCGCGCCGGTCTCGCCCCCTCAAAACGTGTTCAACGCCAGTTTCCGCGCTTCCTGCTCCCTGCCATGAGCGTGATTGACGATCATGTCGGGGGTCACCGGAACGCGATTGAACAGGTGTCCGCCGAGCGCATCGGATATGGCGCTGGCCACAGCGGCGACCGCGGCGCCCTGGGATGGTTCGCCGACGCCTCTGGCGCCGGCCGGATTGTCCGGATCCGGGATGTCGACGGCAGTGTTGTGCATCACTGAAGGCACGTCCAGTATCGTCGGCAACTTGGCCTGGTAAAAGCCGACTCCCGCCGGCAGCGCATTCTGCGGATCGTAAACGTGGCGTTCGCTGGCGGCCATGCCGAATCCCCACACGGCGCCGCCGTTGATCTGCTGGGACAGTCCCTTGGGATGCACGATCGTACCGCAGTCGGCAACGCCGACGAAGTCGAGGATGTCGACTTTTCCGGTTTCAGTATCTACGTCGATTTCCGCCATGCCCACGCAAAGCCCGGGAGCAATGCCGCGTTTCGGCAGATTGTCTTTTGCCACGCCGACAAGGCCGGTGCCGGCCATGCCCTGGACTGCGCGCCGGGTGATCGGATGGATATCGTCTGGATACTCCTCGCCGCTGTACTTGCCGCCTGCCTCGATCGCCAACGCCGCCGCTTCGCCGTAAGTCAATCCCTGGTCGGCGTTGTCCGCGCGGAACACTCTCGCGCCGTCGATTTCGTAATCTCCGGCTTCGCCGCCGAATTGCATGGCGGCGATTTCCTTCAATTTGCCCACGGCGTCTTCCGCGGCGACCCAATTCGCCCGGGTATGCGTGAACATCGTGTTGCTGCCGCCTTGTACCGAACTGTTCGGCAGATGCAAATCGGTATTACCGCAGACGACCTCGCAGTTCTCCCAGGGAACCTGCAGCACTTCCGCCGCCGCGCGTGTGGTGGCCGCGTAGGAATAAGTGCCCAGGTTGCCGACGCCGCTATGCAGGTAGACCTTTCCGTCGGTAGCGATGCGGACCAGCCCGTCATAGCCGTTGCTGCCGGCGGAATGATAGCCGAGGCCGACGCCGAGTCCGCGCACCTTGCTGCCGTTGCGCTGCCCCGAACGGGATTGGCGGCCTTCCCAGTCGAACATTTCCGAGGCCATGTCCAGCGCCTCGCCGAGGAAAGCGCTCGTGACCGGCCCGCGATTCTCGTACACGGGCGAGTCGCTATGGGGCGCATTGATCCGGCGCAGGGCGACGCGGTCCATGCCCAGTTCACGCGCAGCCTTGTCCATGATCGGCGCGATGGCGGCCGACATTTCGTTCTGGCCGGGGCCGCGTTGCGCACCGCGCGGCGCGGTATTGGTGAATACGGGAATATTGCGCAGGCGCATGGCGGTGGGCGTATAGACAACGGACAAGTGCTGGGCCGAAGCCGAAGCGCTGTTGCGGCCGGTCGGGCCGCCGTCGCTGATGATGATCACATCCATGGCGGCGACCGTGCCGTCGGCACGGATGCCGGCCTTGACCCAGCCTTGCATGCCGGGCCTGCCGACGCCGATATAAAACTCTTCCTCGCGGGTAATTCGCAATTGCACCGGGCGATTCAGCATGCGGGCGAAATGGCCGCAGACGCCCATGACGGGATAGGCCCGGGCCTTGGAGCCGAATCCGCCGCCGGCATTTTCGGCGATGAGGCAGAGGTTTTCGGGTTCGATTCCGAGCATTTCCGCCAGGCCTTCGTTGACCGCGCTCTGACTTTGCAGCGAACCGTGGAAATAGCACTTGCCGTTCTCCCAGTACGCCATGCTGCTGCGCGGTTCCAGGCAGTGATGCGGCGTGCCGGCGGTAACGAACGATTCCTCAACGATGACCGCGCTTTCGGCAAACCCGGCCTCCAACTCGCCATAAGTCCAGCCGTCGGCAAACTCAACGTCTCGGGGCTCCTCGCCGCGACGGAACTTTTCCACCTCGGAGGCGGGCCACTTGATGCGGGAAATGCCGCCGCGGATTGTCGCGTTTTCGTCCGCCAGCGGCGCCGCCTGCCGCAGCACATTGCCGTCCGGATAGGCGTCCGGGCCGCCTTCGGCGAGGGATTCAAGCGGGTCGGTTACAAATGGACGACGCTCGAAATCCACCCGGATTCTGCCCAGCGCCTCTTCCGCGATGGCGTCGGTCGTTGCCGCTACCGCCAGGATCGGCTGGCCGATGTAGGTGACGTCGTCGGAAGCCAGCAACGGGTTGTCCGGCGCGCTGGATGGAGGCAGATCGGCGGCGGTAATGATGCCGAGAACGCCGTCCATGCGCAGGGCGTCGCCGGCGTCGATATTGACTACCCGGCCGCTGGGCATGGGGCTGGTATAAAGCCTGGCGTACACCAGGCCTTCGGGCTGAAAGTCTTCGACGTACCTTGCCGCGCCGGTTACCTTGCCTTCGACATCGGGAGGAGTGAAATCCTGGCCAATATGCTTGAAAGTCATGACAACAACTCCGCGGCGCGCATGACGCCGTTCAGATAGTGATCATAAGCGCCGCAACGGCACAGATTTCCGGCCAGCGCCTGTCTTGCCTGCTCCCGGGTCGGTGAGGGATTGGCCCGCAACAGGCCTTCCGCCGACATCACTTGCCCGGGAGTGCAGAAACCGCACTGGGGCGAGAGTTCTTCGATGAAACCCTGTTGCACCGCACTGAGACTGCCGTCGGGCATGCGCAAGCCTTCCACCGTGGTGATGGCGCGCTGCTTGACGGTGTGGGTCAGCAATGAGCAACTGTAGTGAGAGACATCGTCCAGCAACACCGTGCAGGCGCCGCATTCGCCGCGATTGCAGGCGACCTTGGTCCCGGTCAACCCGAGCCTGGTGCGCAAGGTGAAGGCAAGCGTTTCGGACGGACCCGCCTCCACCGGCCGCGGCCTGCCATTGATATTGAGGGTCAGCAGCCGGTCCATGACCGCACCGGGGCGCAATTGCTGGGCGCCCGCGATGTAAGCGCCCGAGGCCGCCGCCGCGCCCGAGAAAATGACGCCCTTGATGAATCGTCTTCGGGAAAGTCGGATGTCCACCGTAAATTTCCTCCGAGGGAGCGGCCGCATGCAGATCGAGCCCTCGGAATCAGCGGCCACGGACTGGCGTTTCGGCGTGGTTGAGAAGTACATAACCTACCTTTCACCGATATCAAAAGCAATCTTCCCTTGTTGGTAAAGGAATGACTGGTGGAGTACCATTCAAGGCGTTCGGGCTGTCACCCGATGCAGTCCAAAATAATTATAGAAAAGCCACTGAACCGAGTGGAGTTACGGATAGGAACCATGAAGGAAACAACTGTCAAAGTCCTCGTAGTCGATGATGAAGAAGATCTGGAATTATTAATCAAGCAGAAATTCCGCCGCCGCATCCGCAGCGGTGAACTGGAATTCCTGTTCGCCCACAATGGCAGGGAAGGGCTGTTGAAGCTGGCGCAGAACCGCGATATTCATCTGGTTTTTTCCGACATCAACATGCCGGTCATGGATGGATTGACGATGTTGCACCAGCTCGCCGAGGCTGACCTCGACGTGCAGGCGGTCATCGTCTCGGCCTATGGCGACATGGGTAACATCCGCACCGCCATGAATCGCGGCGCCTTCGACTTTCTTACCAAGCCGATCGATTTCGCGGATCTCGATATCACACTTGAGAAGGGAATTACGCATGTGCGCGAATTGCAGGCGTCGCTGGAAACCAGGGACAAGCTGGTATCGATCAAGCGCGAACTCGAAGTCGCCAGCCAGGTACAGATGTCGGCGCTGCCCGATGAACTGCCGGAGAATCCGCATTACGACGTCAAGGCGCTGATCTACCCTGCCAAGGAAGTCGGCGGTGATTTTTACGACTATTTTCAAATCGACGAATACCGGTTGGCGCTGGCGATTGCCGACGTCGCCGGCAAAGGTATCCCCGCCGCGTTGTTCGCCATGGTGACAAGGGCCTTGCTCAAATCCATGGTCAGCAATTACGAAAGTCCCGCGACCGCGCTCAATGCCGTTAATGAGCAATTGTGCGACGGCAACGACAGTTGCGTGTTCATCACCATGTTTTTCGGTGTGCTGGACACGCGTTCCGGCGGCTTTCTCTATTCCAATGCCGGCCACAACCCGCCACGACTCGTGCGCAAGGACGGCTGCCTGGAAGTGGTCGCCTCGACCGGCAACCTTGTGCTCGGGATCGACCCCGAACAGAAGTACGGCAATGCTGAAGTTCAACTCTATCCCGGTGATACGCTCGTTCTATATACCGACGGGGTCACCGAAGCGGAGAATGTACAGGAAGAGGAATACGGCGAGCCGCGGCTTGATGAGTTATTGCCCGGAAAGGCTGCGGACGAATCCAGGGAGATCGTCGAAAGCATAGTCGCATCCGTAAGGGAATATGCCGGAGAAGCCGAACAATCCGATGACATCACTTGCGTGATTTCGCGCTTCCTGGCGAGACATGACCCGTGAAAATTCGCATCGTGCGCAAGACGCTTGTCTGCAAGTTGCTGCTTGCGGCTTCGTCAGGCATGAGCGGCATTCTTCAGGCCGCCGACGATCCCGTCATCCTGTTCGGTCAATCCGCGGCGCTCACGGGTCCCACCAGTGAATTGGGGGCAGGAATGAAGCTGGGACTCGATGCCGCCTTTAACGAGATCAACGCCAATGGTGGCATCCACGGCAACATGCTCGAACTGATTTCCCTCGACGATGGTTACGAACCCGAGGCCGCCATCGTCAACACCCGCGCGCTGATCGAGGATCAACAGGTATTCGCCTTGATCGGGCCGGTAGGCACGCCGACTTCGACCGCTGCCCAGCCCATCGCCACGGAAGCCGGAGTGCCATATATCGGCGCTTTCACCGGCGCCGAATTCCTGCGCGACGCCGAGGCTCTGCCCAATGTGATCAATGTGCGCGCCTCGTATTTCCAGGAAACCGAGGAAATGGCCAGGCGACTCAGGGAAGACCTGGACTTCGATACCGTAAGCATCTTCTACCAGGACGATTCCTATGGCCGCGCCGGTCTTGCCGGGCTGCGGCGGGCGGTGGAGATCTACGGCATGGAGATCGGAGCGGAAGTTTCCTATCCGCGCAATACCGACGCGGTGAAGCTGGCTTTGCTTGACCTGCGCCGGGCCGGCGCCGAGGCCGTCGTGATCATCGGAGCCTACCAACCCGCATCGACCATGATCCGATGGGCGCGCAAGCTTAACTATTCCCCATATTTCATCAATATCTCGTTCATAGGCAGCGAAGCGCTCGCACGCACGCTGGGTGAAGTCGGCGAAGGCGTCTATGTGACCCAGGTAGTTCCCTTTCCCGAAGACGTCAGTCTGTCTGTAGTGGCGGAATACCAGACCGCCTTGCGCATGACCAGATCGGACGCTACGCCGAGTTTTGTCAGCCTGGAAGGCTATCTGGCCGGTCGCCTGGCTGCGGAAGGCCTGCGACGCGCCGGACCGCAACCGACTCGCGAAGGTTTCCTCGAGGCGCTGAAGACATCGGGAGAGATTGATCTTTCCGGATTCAGCCTGTCCTATGGAATGAGCGACAATCAGGGATCGGATCAGGTTTACCTGACGGTGATCGACGAGAACGGAAATTTCAACTCGGTGAATGCAATCGAAGCCAGATGAGCGAATCGGAAAAAGAAAATGCGGGCTCGGCGCCGATAGAGGTGCCTGAAATTCCCGCAGACGACGGACCAGATGCACAGCAGCATAATTTTCTGGGAACGATTGCCGCCCGCCTGTCGCTGATCCTGCTCGGCAGCGTAGTGCTGATCGCCACGGCGAGTCTGGTTGCCTATTTCGCATTGCAGGTCACGCTCAACTACCAGTCCCGAATGGCGGATGTCGATATGCCCAATATCGTCGATTCGGTGCAAATCGCGCGGCAGAGCACCAACCTGGTGAATGGCGCCTTCCGCATCATTTCGGCGCAGACACGGCAGGAACATCAGGCTGAAGTCGCGGCGGTGGAACAGGAACGGGATGCGCTTGAAGGCATCATCGAGGAACTGGATTCCCGTTCCGAACTTGACGAATACACGCAACAGATAAGGTTGCTCCTGGCTGACCTGGGCGCTCATCTCGCGTCAATCCAGGATTCGGCCTTCAGGCGTCTGCAGATCGGGGAAAGCCTGTCCTTGCTGACGGTGGAACTCGCGGAGATCAATCGTGGCATCGAGTCCGACCTGGCCCAGGCGATCGACGACCAGGGTTTCTATCTTGTGGAAGGCCTGCGGGATCTGGATGAGTCTCCAGTCCCGCTGGAAGTGCGGGCGTCAGAGGGAGAATTTACCGTTTACCGCAATCTGACGGTAGTCAATCAGCAGGCGAACCTGGCGGTGTTGCTGCTCGACGAGATGCTGGTGCTGAACGACCGGCAGTTTCTGCCGCCGATCGAGGAGCGATTCTTCAGCGCCCTGGGCAATGCGCAAAGGGCATATTCCAACTTGCCCGCATTTGCCCAGATTGCAACGCTCGGCGCCAGCCTGCAGCAACTCGAGCGCGTCGGCACCGGCAGCCAGGGCATCGTCGAACTTCGACGCGAAGCGTTGTTGCGGCAGGAACAGGAGCAGGACTCGCTGATCATGGCCAGGGACGCTTCGGCCCTGCTCGATGCGGAAATCAGCAATCTCGGAGCGCTGATCAGCGGCAACGCCCTGGATTCCAGCGACGCCGCGCGGGAATCCGCCGCAAACGGTATTTTTCTGCTGTTCACGATCAATCTGATCAGCGCCTTCGGCGCGCTGGTCTTCGGCTATTTCTTCGTCTGGAAGTCACTGGCGCGGCGCCTGACTGCGCTCTCCGGAGCGATGCGCGAGATGTCCCGTGGCGATCTCGAAGTCGCCGTCGATGTCGGCGGCAACGACGAAGTTTCCTACATGGCGGACGCGCTGGAAAAATTTCGCGAATACGCGCTGGAAGTGCAGCGTCTTAACCTGGTGGAAAAGCTGGCTCAGGAACTCGACGCTAAAAACGAAAGTCTGGAAGAGACCCTGAAGGAACTGGAAAAGGCGCAGGAACAGATCATCGCCGAAGAGAAACTGGCGTCACTGGGTCAACTTGCGGCAGGCATCGCCCACGAGATCAAGAATCCACTGAATTTCATCGGCAATTTTTCCGAAATCGCCATGGAGTTCGGCAAGGAAATCGAGGAATTGCTCGAAGAGATCGAGGAATCGGACGCCAGGGAAGATATTCGCGAGATCACCGTGGATCTGGGCAAGAGCATGGAAAAGATTCGCGACCATAGCAAACGCGCCGACAATATCGTACGCAGCATGCTCGAGCATTCCCGCGGTGGAGAAGGCGAATGGCGCGAAACCGACCTCAACGCCGTTCTCAAGCAATACGTGGAACTGGCCTATCATTCCATGCGCGCGCTCAATACCGGCTTCAATATGGACCTTGTGACCGATCTCGACCCCGATATACAGCCGCTTGAAGTGGTTCCCCAGGACATTTCCAGAGTGTTTCTGAACCTTGCCACCAATGCCTGCCAGGCATTGGACGATAAACGAATTAAAGAGCAGGGCTTCGAACCGGTGATCGCCATTTCCAGCAAGCGACTCGAAAACGATGCCGAGTTCGTGCTGCGCGATAACGGGCCGGGCATACCGAAAAAAATACGCGACAGGATTTTCGAACCTTTCTTCACTACCAAGGAAGGCACCAAGGGAACCGGTCTCGGCCTGTCCCTTACCACCGATATCCTGCTACGGCACGGCGGCTCGATTAACGTAGATTCAAAGGAAGGGGAATTTACCGAAATGCGAATTCGCCTGCCGTTGAAATCGGTGCGCAAGGACGAAGAAATCGAGCAAGAGGGAGATTGAACAGGATGATTGCAAAACTGAATCGGAGGAATCGCGCAATGTTGGAGAGTGTTTCAGGTTCGGCGCAGAAAGCGGCCGCCGGGTTACTGCCTTTGATCCTGGCGGTATTGGGCGTCGGCGCATACGGACAGGAATCCGCATCGAATTTGCGCGATGCGATCGCGGGCGGCGATGTCGCCCTGGAATTCCGCTATCGCGTCGAAACCGTCGATCAGGACGGATTCGATGAAGACGCCATGGCGTCCGTATTGAAATCACGCATCAGTTTCCGCCCCCTGGATCTGGGCAGCATGGGATTCTTCATCGAACTCGATGACGTTTCGTATATCGGTGACGATGAATTCAACAACACCAGGAACGGCAAGACCGACCTGCCGCTGATCGCGGACCCCGATGGCACGCATGTCAACCAGGCCTATGTGGATTTCAAGAACGACAGTGGCTATGTCAGGCTCGGCAGGCAACGTATCAATCTGGATGAGCAGCGATTTGTCGGAGGCGTTGCCTGGCGGCAGAACGAGCAGACCCTGGATGCGCTCACCGTGGTCAGCAATGCCTTGTCCAACGTAAGCCTCAGTTACAGCTATGTACATGGCGTATCAAGGATTTTCGGCCCTGAAAACGGCGTGCCGACGGATTACTACGACAGCAACACGCACCTGCTGAACGCGGGTATCGATCTTGCCGGCGGCGGCAGGGTTTCTCTTTATCACTATGCGATCGATCTGGAAAACAGCCCGGCTCTTTCCAATCTGACAACCGGCCTGCGATTCAGCCAGACCGTGCAAGGAGAAGAACTGAATTTCCCGTTCAATCTGGAATACGCCAGACAAAGCGACTACGGCGACAACCCGGTCCCATACGAAACGGACTATCTTTTGCTGGAAGGCGGGGTAGACACGGGCGAGCTGCGTGTTCTGGCGGGCTATGAAGTTTTCGGGGGCGACGGGAGCGAGCCGGGTAAGATGTTCCGTACGCCACTGGCGACCTTGCACAAATTTCAGGGCTGGACCGATCGATTCCTGACCATCCCGCAGGGGGGCGTCGAAGACACTTATATAACCTTGACCACTCGCGGACTGACGGTCAGTTGGCATGACTTCAGTTCGGAAGCCGGTTCGGAGCATTATGGCGGAGAATGGGATGTATCCTGGCAATACTCCATCAGCGACAATTACACCTTGTTGCTGAAATACGCGACTTACGACCCTGATACCCATGCCACCGACATCGACAAGGTATGGATTCAGTTCACCGCCACTTTTTAGGTAAATGGCGCGGGTTCGCGGTATTATCATTTTCGCTTGGAATAAGGCAAACTAAAACAAGCCAGAGGAGGCCGGAACTTTGAGCGAACCCGATCTGAGCATCCGCGTAGCGAATGATCTCAAGGAACTGGCGGTTATTGCCGAGCGTGTCGATGAGTTTTGCGGCAAGCACGAAATCTCCCCGACCGTTGCCTATCAGGTCAATGTTTCGATCGATGAATTGCTTACGAACACCATTAGCTATGGGTACGCGGACGGCGCCCAGCACGAAATCGGGATTGATCTGCGTCTGGACGGAGACAAACTGATCGTTCGCATCGAAGACGATGCGAAACAATTCGATCTCACCGACTCCGACCCGAACAAGGCGGACACGGATTCCGAACTTGAATCACGGACGCCGGGTGGACTCGGGATTTTTTTCGTCCACCAGATGATGGATACGGTCAGTTACTGCCGCGAAAAAAACAAGAATATAGTGTTGCTGGCAAAGAAACTCGAAATCGAAGATTGATACTTCCAACCTCCCGCCGATCCAACCTGCTGATTCACTACTGGAATTGAAATTGTCTACTCGCCACCGATGGTGGCCAGCGCCTGGTTTCTGTCCGGCTGGATATTGATGATCTTGTCGAAGCCGCTGACTTCGAAGACTTCGCGGATGGATTTTGACAGGGAACAGAGCATAAATTTCGCATTTCGGTTCTGCAACAGCTTGGCGGTCATCAGAATCGCCCGTAAACCCGCTGAACTGATATAGGTAAGGTTTTCCATATCCAGCACGACAGCCCGGTCTCCTTCCTCGATGGCTCCTTTCACGGACTCCTCGAATTGCATAACGTTCGAGCCATCGATCCGTCCCGTTACCATGGCCGAGACGACACCGTCCTGCCTTTCTACATTAACCTCTATCATTACTTTTGCTCCAATTCAGGCTTGCCGAAACCGGCCGGACGAATCATCCGCTAAAGGTCCGGATCCTGCAATACCACGAACTCCGGATATGCTTCAATCCCCAACTCCGCCACATCCTGTCCGTGGCGTTCAACGTCTAGCGTAACTCTAACGCCCATCAACTGTCTAATCGCGTACCAGGTAAGCATTGACGCGGAAAACACGAAAGCGCCAATAGCCAGAATCCCGACAATCTGGACCAGCAGATTCCCCCCGGCTGCAATGCAAACCGCAAGAGTACCCCAAATTCCGGCGACAAGGTGAGCCGAAATCGCTCCAACTACATCGTCGACTCGAATCTGCTCAAGCGTCTTCATGCTGATCGCGCAAATCGCTCCGCCCACAGCGCCGATCATTATAGCCCAATACTGGTGAACGATATCCGGGCCGGCAGTGATGGACACCAGTCCGGCGATCGCGCCGTTCAGGCTCACCATCAAATCGACCCGACCGAATATCGGCCTGCTCAAGGCAATCGCGGCTATGAATCCGCCACAGGCCGCCAGGTTCGTATTCACCAGAATATTGCTGATGGCTACGGCATCGACAACTCCGCTCAGCGCCAGTTGCGAACCACCGTTAAACGCGAACCAGCCCATCCAGAGAATGAAGACACCCAGCGTCACGACCGGTACGTTCGAGGGCGCTGTAACCTTGACGGAGCCATCTTCACGATACTTGCCGTGGCGGGCGCCGACGATTATAGCACCGGCCAAAGCGGCCCAACCTCCTGTTGAATGTACTATGGTGGAACCGGCAAAGTCCTGAAAACCCATTTGACTCAGCCAGCCTCCGCCCCAGGTCCATGAGCCGATTACCGGATAGATAAACGCCGTCAGAACGGCCACGAACACAAAGAAGGACCAGAGCTTCACGCGCTCGGCAAGCGTGCCGGATACTATCGATGCGGTGGTTGCGACGAAGACCATCTGGAAGAACCAGTCGGACATCACCGAGTAGCCGTTTTCCAGCACGTCGCCCGCGGCGCTGGCGTCACCGTCTATCAAGGCCTTTTCCGCCTCGGAAGTGCCATAAGTAAATTGAAAACTGCCGATCAGATCGTCCACTCCCACATACATCAGGTTGTATCCGATCAGATAGAACATCAGTCCGGCGATCGCATACAGCCCCACGTTCTTGAGGCAGATGACCGATGCGTTCTTGGTGCGCACCGAACCGGATTCCAGCATGGTGAACCCGGCGCACATCCACATGATCAGTACGCCCCAGATGAGAAACGAAAAACTGCTCAGGACAAACTGGGTTTCTTGCGCCATTATTTTTCTCCTGGATTCCGGCTCCGGCCAGTATCCTTCGGATTCCCTCTCAAGCCGATACGGCCTTCGAGCTCGCCCGGATTACTGGGTAGTTTCCACGCCTACCGTTTGTACCGGACCGAAACCGCGAATCTCAACCACTACGGCGTCGCCCCTGGAACCGTCATAATGCACCGCCCCGGCCGGATGGAACATGAATCCGCCCGCGGGGATCGGAGTAGTCCTCGTCATATCGTGACTGGCGTCGGTTCCCGCGTGCCAGGTTCCCTCGATGACCGTAACGAAACGATCCTGGTCATGATAATGCGGATTGCTGGTGCCTCCGGCCGGGAAGCGAATCCTCATAATATAGAGACCCTCTTCCTGGGGATTGCCGTACAGGATGTGGGACTGACTCCGGTTGAGGCTTTCGTCCCATTCGATATCATCCAGTTGCACGATGACGAAGTCGTCGAATTCGGCGGCAAATCCGGCCGGCATCAGCAATGCCAGCGCGGCGACGAAATAGCGAATCTTTGGCATGATTTGATCCTGTTTCATTCGATATGGTCCGGACGTCGGCGCAAACGCGGCGCCTTTCGCTGGAATATATAAGTACGGCAGTTGCTTAGCAAGGATTAGAGTTCACTTTATGATTACTTTCGAACGAACCGGGATAAACGCCAGTGCCTGAAGACTCCACCCCGGTAATTATCGGCGCCGGCCAATATATGGAAAAGGATTTGCCGCCCCGGCATGCGCAGCCGCCCATGGGTATCGCGGCCAATGCCGCCGTGGCCGCGATCCGCGATACCAACTGCGACGGCAGCATAGCGCGCATGATCGACACGGTCGCGCTTGTGCGCATTATCCAGGATTCCCGTAACCGGCCGCGTGAGGACTTCACTTTCGGCAGGGCGGAAAATCCGCCTCGCGCGGTAGCGCGACGCATTGGCGCGAATCCGGCACATGCGATCTATGGCTGTATCGGTGGAGATACGCCGCAAACGCTGGTCGGCGAAATCGCCCAGGCCATCGCGGATGGCGAAATCGGCATGGCCCTGTTGGCCGGTGGAGAGGCGATTCATAACGCCCGCGCTGCCAAGCGGGCGGGTGTCAATCTGAACTGGCAGGAAGAGAACTCCGGTTCCCTCGACGACCGCGGCATGGGAGTCCCGCTGGCGAGCAGGCATGAAATGGCGCATGGAATCGGCATTCCCGTGCAGACCTACCCCTTGTTTGAAAACGCCATTCGAGCGCAACTCGGCAACTGCGTCGACGAGCACTTGCACTACATGGGAGCGTTGATGGCGCCGTTCACAGGCGTGGCATGCGATAACCCCCATGCATTTTACGGCGAACGCCGGGAAGCGGGGGAACTGGCAACTGTCGACGAAGACAATCGATTCATTTGCCTGCCTTACCCGAAACTGATGAATGCCAGGGACAGCGTCAACCAGGGTGCGGCCCTGGTGATGACTTCCGCCGGCAAGGCCAGGGAGCTCGGCATCGACCCCGGCAGATGGGTTCATCTGCATGGCTGTGCCGAGGCGCACGAAAAGTTGGTCAGCGAACGTGCGGACTATCATTCTTCGCCGGCGATTCGCGCCAATGTCGCGACCGCTTTCGACATGGCCGGCAAAACCGTTGCGGATATGGACTTTATCGACCTGTATTCCTGTTTTCCTTCGGCGGTTGAAATTGCCCGCAAGGAATTGGGTCTGGCTGGCGATGATCCGAGAGGGTTGACGGTGACCGGCGGGTTGCCGTTTTTCGGCGGGCCGGGCAACAACTACAGCATGCACGCCATAGCCACAATGGTATCCTTGCTGCGGGCCAGACCAGGCAGTTTTGGACTGGTAACCGCCAATGGCGGATTGCTGTCCAAGCATGCAACGGGAATTTATTCGACCGCGCCATACTTCGGTAAATGGGCAATACCGAACCCCGACGCCGATCAGGCCGCGGTAGACAGCCTGGCCGGCCCCGATTTTACCGAACGACCGGAAGGCCGGGCGACGGTGGAAACCTACACCGTTTGCTTCCGGCGCGGCGTTCCCGTAAGAGGGATCGTCATCGGCCGGTTGTGCGCCGACGGGCGGCGATTTGTCGCCAATACGCCCGCTGACGAGACCTCGCTTGCGCGACTCGCGGCGGAAGAATTGATGGGGCGGGCAGGCACGGTCGAAACGACGCCGCAAGGCAATGTCTTCGTGCCAGGCTGAACCGAACGGAAAGCGATTGAGAACTGGATGCGGGAATGAAATTCAACGACCGGAAGGTATTGGTAACAGGAGGGTCGCGAGGCATCGGCAAGGCCTTGTCGCTGGCTTTTGCGCGGGCGGGGGCGCAAGTCGCGGTCATCTATCGCGAAAACAGGGAGGCCGCCGAATCCACGTTATCGCAGTTGCCGGGCGACGGACACCTGGCCGTGGCGGCGGACGTCGCGGATGCGGACGCGGTCGAGTCGGCCGTGAACAAGGTGCTCGTTGGCCTGGGGCGCATCGACATCCTGGTGAACAACGCGGGCATCGGCATCTACCATCGCATTGCCGAAGTTTCCTATGGGGATTGGCAGGAAGCCTGGCGCAAGACTCTGGACGCCAATCTGATGGGGCCCGCGAACTTGTGCTTCTGCGTTGCGCGGCACATGATCGAAATCGGCGGCGGAAGAATAGTCAACATCACGTCAAGAGGCGCTTTTCGCGGCGAGCCGCTGAAACCCGCCTACGGTGCCAGCAAGGCGGCTCTCAACTCTCTCAGCCAGTCCCTGGCCGTGGCGCTTGCTCCATACGGGATTTTCGTCGGCGCAGTCGCGCCGGGATTCGTAAACACCGAACTGACCGCGGATCGGCTGAACAGTCCTGAAGGCGAGGAAATCCGGGCCCAAAGCCCGTTCAATCGCGTTGCCGAACCCGAAGATGTCGCTCACGCCGTGATGTTTCTCGCCTCCGAAGGCGCCGAATTCTCCACCGGAACCATCATCGACGTAAACGGCGCCTCCTATCTCCGTTCATGAAGATGACTTCAGCTAAAGAGCATCGACTTCGGCCGCGCTGACGGGAGCGCCGCTATTGCTCCACGCGTTGCGTACGTAATTGATGACGGCCGCCATTTCGGCCGGGTCAAGGGCGCCGCGGAACGAAGGCATTTCGCCGCGGCCGATGATGAGTACAAGCGCGACATCGGCGCCGGAACCCGCCACGATTTCGTTGCCGTCCAGCGCCGGATAAACGTTGGGAATGCCCTGGCCATCGGCCTGGTGACACTCGGCGCAGTTATCGAAAAACAGGCGCTGACCATCGAGTCCGGCGAGCGGGTCGGGACCGGCGCAAGCGGCGAAGAAAGTGGCGTTCAGCAACAGGCACAATCTCGACACGGCAAAAAACCTTGTTGACGAAAGGTGTGGACGCAAGTATCACACACATGGGACACCCACTTACCGAATCCGCGCATGGGCGCCACTCGCATATGTTGTTCCGAATTGACAAAGCCCGCTGCCGCGTAGGCCGCCGGAACCTGCTCGAAATCGATCGCTTCGAGGTCGCCCCTGGTGAACATTGGTGCGTTTACGGCCCCAATGGCGCTGGAAAATCATTGCTGATGTCGCTGATCGCCGGCCGCCGCCCCGAGACCGGCAGCTATGTGCGATACGCGGAGGCGTTCGATCCCACGCGCGATATTCTGCTGGTTTCCTTTGAGGAACAGCAACGATTGTGGCGTCGGGACGAACGGCTTGATATCAGCGACTACAGCGAGGATGCCCTGGACCAGGGGACGCTGGTGGCGGAATTGATCCGCACCGCGTTGTCCGCATCGGAACAGGATGAAAAACTGTTCGACTCTCTTTGCGCGGATCTGGAACTGTGCGACTTGCTCACCCGCGGCATCCGCTTTCTGTCTTCCGGACAGATTCGCCGCGCGTTGATTGCCCGCGCACTCTACGGGCAACAAAGCAGGCGCCCAAGACTGCTGATATTCGATGAGCCGCTCGAAGCAGTGGACAGGGAATCCCGCGATCGCATTCGCGGCGCCATCGCAGCGCATCTGGGTACGAACTGTGCGAGCCTGCACTTGTGCCGGCGCGAACAGGATCGTTTTCCCGGCGCCACGCATTTGCTTGCCATGGAAAATCTGCAGGTGTTGGAACGAGGCGCAATGAGCGAATCTGCGTGGGAACGGGCGGCCGCGCGATTCCGGCTTCGGCGCGGCGCCGTTCCCGTTCAGATTCCGTGTCTGCCGGGAACGCAGCAGAAAGACCTCGAACCCGATGCCAGACTCATTGAACTGCGAGGCGTCAATGCCGGCTATGGAGACCTGCGAGTCTTGCGCGATGTCGACTGGAAAATGGAAGGGCGACATCACGTTCTCGTCGAAGGACCAAATGGTTGTGGCAAATCCACTTTACTGAGCCTGATCGACGGTGAGAATCACAAGGGCTACGGGCAGGAGGTTTACTTGTTCGGCCGGCGCAAGGGCTCCGGCGAAACCGTATGGGACGTCAAGCGCCGCTTCGGCGTCGTATCCAACGAATTGCACAACCGCTATATAAAAGGCTGGAAAGTGCTCGATGTCGCCGTATCGGGATTCTTCGACTCAGTAGGGCTATACGACGACAGCGGCGCCGGCGAACAGGATCATGCGCGCGCCTGGCTGGAAACGCTGCATATTGCGCATCTCGCCAATTCCTTCTACCACCAGATTTCCTTCGGTCAGCAGCGGCTGGCGCTACTGGCGCGAGCGATGGTGAAACAACCCGACATCCTGATTCTCGACGAGCCATGTGTCGGGCTCGACGACTATCATCGCGATTTCATTCTGGGGACGCTCGACGTGATTGCCGAGCGAACATCGACCCGGCTGATCTATGTCAGCCACGCACCCGGCGAGAATCCGTCCTGCATCAATTACCGGCTACGCTTCGAAGCCGCCGCGGACGGCGGCTATCGGCTGCAACAATCAGAACTATAGTTTCTCTGCGGAGCCGCACCCCTAGCTGCGGATGTAATTCTGCAACTGTTCGATCGTTGCGCGCTGGTCGCTCATGATGTCCTTGACCAGATCGCCGAGAGAGACGATGCCGACCACGAGGCCGTCATCGACAATCGGCAGATGGCGGATATGATTGTCGGTCATCAGGTTCAGTGACGCGTCGACCGCTTGTTTGGACGGAACGGAAATCACATTTGTGGTCATGATTTCTTCCACTCGGGTGTCGCGTGATCCGCGGCCCTTGAGAATGACCTCCCGGGCGTAGTCCCGCTCCGAAATGACTCCCTGTAACTCGGGGCCGGTCATCACGAGCAACGCGCCCACGCGCCGGTCGGCCATCATCTTGATCGCATCATAGACACTCGCATCCGGGCGAATCGAGCAGATCTGCTTGTCCTGTTTGCGATCCAGTATTTGTCGCATGGTATGCATCGCGCTTCTCCAACTACTTACCTTGGATTTTATACTCCGGCTCAGTTCAGCCTGGTCAGGGAAATATTCGCATAACCCACGTTATTGCTGTAGAAACCCACGCTGTCGTTGACAAACAATGCAAGATTGCCGTTGCAGGTGGCAACGAAACTGTAGCTGCCGCTTTCCTCGTCGAACTCGAGGTCGGATACTCCGATCAGGCTCGCCCGCGGACAGGACGGCTGATGCAACATGAGTTCGAACCAGTTGTGATCCCGGGAACGGCGCAGGTAGCCTACCCAGTCGTAAGGCATCAGGCTATTGCCGAAGCCCCGCTCGTCGAGTTGTTCGCCGGCCTCGTTGGTATCGATATCGCGGTCGATCCAGGCGCTAAGAATAGCAATGTCGAGGGCATAGCCCGCGCCTTCGTCGAGCGCGACGCCGGTATTGAAGTTCATCTCATTGGTGAAGAAATCGATCTTTACATCGTCCCCCACCGCCAGCGGCGTTCCCGGCTCGCCATAGCGGAATATGTTCAATTGCGGCGCCGCGCAGGCAGCTAACAGCAAAATGCTTGCCGCGGAAAGCCCGGCAATTGTCAAAATTGTGGATCGGCGCACTGGAATACTCCCTGAAAAACAATCTGCAGCGTAAGGCGTTCAGTCTAACCCGAGCGGTCATGCCGTCAAGTCCCCCGCGCGCCATTGAAATCAACCGTCCTTTTTCGTTAAGTTATCCGCGCGCCCTGTAGAGCGCGGAGGATCGAGTCATGAATATTTCGCGACTGTCTTTGATTGCGGCCGGACTGTGCCTGCCGGTTTTCGCCCAACAGCTTGTTCCTGAACCGCGGGCTCCCGAACCGCGGGCTCCCGAACCGCTGGCAGACCCGATTCCCGACCGAATCGAGAAAGGGGACATCGCGGTCACGCTGGAAGACTTGGTGCAATTGCCGCGTCTGGCCGATTCCTCCGCCGTCCCGCGGACCACCAATGCCCATGCTCGCATTCAATATCTTCACTTTCTCCCCGATGGCTCCGGCCGGCTTGCCGTCAACGACCTGCGCGGCGTGCTCTACCTCATAGACACAGATGAGGGTTCGGCGCATGTTTTTCTAGACCTACGCGAACAGGATGTGGGCTTCGACGATTCGATGTTTCCCAACGAGACGGGACTTTTAGGCTTCGCTTTTCATCCGGACTTCGGCCGGGCCGGCGCTCCTGGCCACGGCAGGTTGTACACTGCCTATAGCGCCACTTCGGACAGCGGCGTCGCGGACTATCTCGAACACGATTCCGAGAATCACGAAAGCGTGATCCGGGAATGGGTCGTCGACGATCCTTCCGCGAATGAATTCAGCGGTTCTTCGCGTGAGGTCTTCCGCATTGGCCAGTTCGCCGAGAATCACAATATCGGTAATCTCGCCTTCAATCCCGCAACGGCGCCAGGCGACAGCGATTACGGCATGTTGTACGCCAGTCTCGGAGACGGCGGCGGCGCCAACGATCCCGGCGAATACGGTCAGTCAGCCAGCGAGCCCCTGTCTTCCATCATGCGCATCGATCCTCTCGGCGGCAATGGTTCGCGTTATCGCATTCCGCCGGACAATCCTTTCGTGGACAGGGAGGGCTTCGCCCCCGAAATCTGGGCCTGGGGGCTGCGACATCCGCAACATTTCTCCTTTGACCAGGATGGAACGATGTACATCAACGATATCGGACAGACCCAGATCGAAGAAGTGAATATTGGTGTGCCGGGCGCCAATTACGGCTGGCGGCTGCGCGAAGGCACTTTCGCCACCGCTTTCGGCATCGGCGGCGTTCGGCCCAATCCGGTCTATCCCAGGCCCGAAGACGAGCAGGCGTTTGAATATCCGGTAGCGCAATTCGATCACGATGAAGGCAATGCCATCAGCAGCGGCTACGTTTATCGCGGCGGCAGCATTCCTGAATTACAAGGCAATTACGTATTCGCGGATCTGGTTACGGGCAGGATTTTCTATATCGAAACCGAGGATCTTACCCCCGGCGACCCTGCGCAGATCCGGGAACTGCGAGTTTTCATCGAAGGCGAGGAGCGCAATATTGGCGAGGCGCTCGGGCACCCGAACACCTATGGACGGGGCAATCGCGCCGATTTGCGGCTGGGAATCGACGCACAGGGAGAGTTGTACGCCCTGACCAAGGGCGATGGCTGGGTGCGCAAGTTGATACCCGGGAGATAAGGTCGAAGCAAATGTCGAACCGAAATACAATCAGTTGGAGCGACTTCGAGAAAGTGGAGATTCGCATCGGCACGGTGTTACAGGCCGACGACTTTCCCGAAGCACGCAAACCTGCCTATATCCTGCGTGTGGATTTCGGGCCTGAAATCGGAATCCTGAAATCCAGTGCCCAGATCACCGATCTTTATACGCGAGAAGAACTCATCGGAAGGCAAGTGGTGGCGGTAACCAATTTCCCGCCGAAGCAGATAGGTCCCATCATGTCCGAGTGCCTGGTAACAGGTTTCTATCGTCCTGATGGGGCGGTGGTGCTGGCCAGACCCGACAACGCCGTGCCGAACGGCTCACGGCTTGCCTGAGTGCGCACATGTCGCTTCTTGAAAACTTTGAACGCTATCCCCTGACCTTCGGTCCGACTCCGCTCGAACCCTTGCCACGGCTTTCGGAAGCCCTAGGTGGGAAGGTCGAGATCTGGGCCAAGCGCGAAGACTGCAATTCCGGCCTGGCCCTTGGCGGCAACAAATTGCGCAAGCTCGAATATATTGTGCCCGATGCTATCGCGAGCGGCGCCGACACACTTGTCTCTATCGGAGGCGTGCAGTCAAACCATACCCGGCTGGTAGCGGCTACCGCGGCCAGACTCGGCATGCGCTGCCGGCTGGTGCAGGAGAGTTGGGTTCCAGTAAAAGACGCCGTTTATTCCCGCGTGGGCAATATTTTGCTGTCGCGGCTGATGGGCGCGGACTCGCGCATAGTCGATGACGGTTTCGATATCGGCATCCGAAATTCCTGGCAGGAGGCGATGCAGGAAGTGCGCGATGCCGGCGGCATCCCCTACGGCATTCCCGCGGGCGCTTCGGAACACAAGTTCGGCGGCCTCGGCTATGTCGGCTTCGCCGAGGAACTGCGCGCACAGGAAGCCGAACTTGGCTTCCGCTTCGATTACATCATCGTCTGCGTGGTTACCGGCTCGACCCAGGCCGGCATGATTGTCGGCTTCAAGGTCGACGGCCGCGCTGGCCGCGTGATCGGTATCGACGCTTCGGCCACCGTCGAGCAGACGCGCGCGCAAGTTGCTCGCATCGCCCGCAACACCGCCGCCTTGATCAAACTCGACCAGGAGATCCTTGAAGAGGACATCCATATCAATTCCGATTATGCCTACCCGGCCTATGGCGTACCCAGCGAGGAAACCAGCGCCGCCATGCGGCTCGCGGCCCGCACCGAAGGCATGATTACGGACCCGGTGTACGAAGGAAAATCGATGCAGGGTTTGATTGACCTCATCAGGAAGGACTTTTTTCCGGCCGGCGCCAGAATTCTGTATGCCCATCTCGGCGGCGCACCGGCAATAAACGGCTACGCGGATCATATCAGCAACGAATAAACCCGGGATTTCCCGACCGTTAGTCCGCGCCGGCCATTGTGTTAGGATTGCCCGGAATGCCCATTGCCGGCCGGCAAAAACGCAGGTGAATCCGGAGGCGGATCATGCATCGCAGGAAATTCCTACAATACAGCGGCGTCGTGTCGGCGCAAGCACTGATGAGTGGTCGACTTGCGGCCGCCGAGAACTGGGGCGGCGGCGACATCAGCCATCTCATTCCCCTGGCCAGTCACGACACCATTTTGCTCAAGGTTTCATTCGCCAATGCCAGGCGAAATCCGGTGCTGCGCATCGGCTCGCGTGAAATTCCGGGACGTCCGGGCGATACGCTGGGGCGATTCTGGTCGTTTACCGCCGGGGGTCTGGAAAGCGCCCAGGACTACGAGTTGCAATTGCGGGAAGAAGGCGCCGCGCTGGCCGAATCCTGGCCGCTGCGCACCGCACCCGCGCCGGACGCGTCGGCGGAGAGTTTTCGCTTGCTGGTGTATACCTGCGCCGGCGGTCCTGATGAGGCGCTTGCTCAAAACGGAGCCTGGCGCTATCTGCCGGTAAGTACCCGGCGCCGCATGTTGCAACGCGCCCTGAGTTTTGGTCCGGACCTTGCCGTGGGCATCGGCGATCAAGTGTATTGGGATCAGACAGTAGCCAGGCGCTGGAACAGCGAATCCGCGCGGCGAGCCCGGGAACTGATCTGGGGCAAATACGGCAGTTTCGACGAGGATTTGCCGGTATTCGGCTCGCCCAACGAAACTACCCTGACCGGCTGTCTCGACGAGCAACTGGGTTCGCTGTACGCGACGGATTTCCGTTCTGTGCCCTTGATCCTGACCCAGGACGATCACGACTATTTCGAGAACGACGAAGGCACCGACGAAGTCTTCACGTTTCCGCCGCGCAATTTCACTGCCCGGCTCGCACGGGCGCAACAGTCGTTGTATTTCCCCGAATATCTGCCGGAAGGCAACCGGCCCGCCCATCTTGCCGGGTCCCGTTCCGATGGATCGAGCGAGTCCTATGGTTCGTATCGCTGGGGAGATTTGCTCGAACTGCTGCTGTACGACTGCCGCAGATACATATCTGTCGCCGGGCCAACGAGCGTTTTCGTCGAACAACAGACCGAGCGCTGGATGGCGCGGCGCACCGCCGACGAAACGGCTGCCCGCCACTTGATCCATATCCCTTCAACGCCCATGGGCTGGACCGCCGGCAAATGGGGCGAGTGGTATCCGGATTATCTGCAGCCAGACGGCACTTTGGGCCTGGAGAATCCCAAGCCCTATTGGCAAAGCGGCTGGTTTTCCCAGCACCAGCGCATTCTTTCCTCCATTTCCGCCCAGGACGAACGCATCGCGCTGATGATCTCCGGTGACTTGCACGCGATCGGTTCCGGCCTGATTCATCGCAGTGGCGGCGTCGAGTTCGAAAACCCCATTCAGACGATATTGGCCGGTCCGATCAGCACCGGCACCGGGTGGCCCAGCTCCGCGCGCGGCATCGAGCCCAGAGTGCCGGTCGATCTTGAAGTGGAAGAGCGCGTCAAACCGCTGGAACAGAACGGTTTCACCATTGTCGACGTCGATCCGGACAACATCGAAGTGAGGCAGTTTACCTGGATGCCGGAAATGGGCCTCGAGCTGATTGACGAATTGCAACCGTTTTCCAGCTTTAGCCTGAGCCGGCGCGGATGAGAGGCGTCTTGAAACTGCTGCTGGGATTGATTATCGGCGCCCTGGGCGGCGGAATCGTCAATATGGGACTGGTGGTCGTAGGTAGTGAGCTGATTCCGGCGCCTCCCGGGATCGACGTTACCGACCCGCAAAGTCTGAGTTCCGCGGCAGGCCTGTTGCAACCGCGGCATTTCATCTTTCCGTTTATTGCCCACGCCGGCGGTACGCTGGCCGGATGCCTGATCGCCTGCCTGATCGTGGTGCAACGGTCCAGGCTGGCTTCAATGATAATTGGCTGTTTTTTCCTGCTCGGAGGCATCGTCAATGCCTTCATGATTCCCGCGCCGGTATGGTTCATCGTAATGGACCTGTGCCTGGCCTATATTCCCATGGCCCTGTTGGCGATGTGGATACATCAACGGTTGCAAGCGAACACAAGGAGTTCCGTATGACCGCAAAGATCGATTTTTACACCAACGCCATGTCGCGCGGCCGAATCGCGCACTGGTTGATGGAGGAATTGGGCGAAACCTATGAAACGCATTGGGTGGAGTACGGCGAACCCATGAAGTCAGCCGAATATCTGCGAATCAATCCGATGGGTAAAGTTCCAGCCCTGGTTTATGACGGTGCAATTGTGACCGAAGGTCCTGCCATTCTTACATTCCTGGCCGCGACGTATCCGGAAAAGGGTCTGATCCCATCGACGCCGGGAGCGCTTGCCGATTTCTATCGCTGGATGTTCTTCGGGGCCGGGCCGGTGGAACAGGCGCTTATGGCAAAGTCCATGAAGTGGGAAACCACGCCCGAAAGCAGCATGATGCTGGGATATGGAAGCATCCAGGACACACTGAACACTGTCGAGGCGGCATTGGGTAACGGTTCCTGGATTTGTGGAGACCAGTTCACGGCAGTGGACGTGTACATCGGCTCTCATCTGAGTTGGGGTATCCAGTTCGGCACTGTCGAAGAGCGACCGATTTTCCGGAAGTACGCGGATCGCTGCATGCAACGCGAAGCCTGGCAACGCGCAAATCAGATCAATGAAAAGCGAATAGCGGAAACGCAGCAACAGCCGCCTGAGGATTCCGGCGGCGAATCCTAGACTGAGGACACAATCATGACGAAAAAATGCTTGATCGCCGCGGGATTGATGCTGCTGGCCGGCTGGCAGGGCGCGGTGCAGGCCCAGGACTCCCTGACCATAGAGCCGGTTGCCGACGGTCTTTACGTAATTTACGGTTCCGGCGGCAATGTCGGCGTACGGGTAACCGATGAAGGCGTGATCCTGAGCGATGACAAGTATCCGCAGAATTTTGACGAGATTCAGTCGCTTGTGGCGACGGTGAGTGACTTGCCGGTGCGATATGTCATCAATACACATCACCATGGCGACCATGCCGGCGGCAATGTGGGATATATCGAGATCGCCGAGATTATTGCGCACAGAAATGCGCGGGCCAACATGGTCAGAAACGAACAGGATGCACCGCCGCGACTGGTTTACGATGCCGAGACTTCGGTTTTCCTGGGGGGCGTTGAAGTCCGCGCTCTCTATCTGGGCCGCGGCCATACCAATGGCGACAGCATCGTCTACTTTCCCGATCTGGGAGTGATTCATGGCGGTGATCTGCTGCATACGACGGCGCCTTTCATCGATTACGGCAACGGCGGCAGCAGCCGCGGCTGGGTCGGCACCATGAATGGCGCCCTCGCGCTGGACTGGCATACGGCGATTCCGGGACATGGCATGCTGATGAGCCGCCGCGATGTAGTCGCGTTCCGCAACCAGATGGAACAAGTACGCGAGCGTATGGCGATGCTGATCCGGGACGGCCTGGAAAGAGACGATGCTACCGATGCAATTCGGGATCCGTCGCTGAGCTGGACCCAGGCCGAGCAGGGCCTGTTCATGCAACGCAGCATCCCGGGCTTTTACGACGAGATCGCCGCCGAGTTGTGAGTTGCCGGTGAATGAATATGGCGGCAGGGACTTGCGTCAATTGCTCGCCGCGATGGAACCGCGGCTGTTGCCCGATGAATTTGTTTTCTGCACCGTAGCCCCAGAGCGAAACAGAGAGCGGAAAGAAGCGGTTGCGGACTTGCCCGCGCTGGCGTCCTTCAGGGAAGAAGAGGGATTGAGCCTGGTGCTGGAACGCTCATTGGCGGAGCGCCGGGGTTTCCAATATGGTCCGGTAATGCGCTGCATCAGCCTGACGGTACATTCGGCATTGGACGCGGTCGGACTGACCGCGGCGATTTCGAGCCGGCTGGCCCGGCAAGGAATCAGCGCCAATGTGGTCGCGGCTTACTTCCACGATCATGTGTTCGTGCCCGCGGCACGGGCGGAGGAAGCGCTTGAGGCGCTGCGCGAATTGAGCACGAAGCAGGAAGACTGAACCCGGCCGTCGTCACGGTCCGGAATCCGGAGTGAGTGACCATGAGAAAGTTGCTGTTTCCCGTTCTCGCGCCAATAATTCTTGGCGCTTCCGTGTTGCATGCCCAGGAGACTCTTACGGTGGAAGGCCTCGACCGGCCGGTGGAGATTCTGAAGGATAAATGGGGCATTTCGCATATCTATGCCGAAACCGAGCACGATCTGTTTTTCGCCCAGGGTTACAACGCCGCCAGAGACCGGCTGTTCCAGTTCGAAATCTGGCGCGCCCAGGCAACCGGCACGACGGCGGAGATTCTCGGACCCCGCGCTATCGCGCGCGACCATGGAACGCGGCTGTTCAAGTTTCGCGGAGACATGGGATCGGAGATGAGCCACTACCACCCCCGCGGAGTCGACATCATCACCTCCTTCGTGCACGGCGTGAACGCCTATATCGACGAAGCGCTGGAAGATCCGGACGAATTGCCGCTGCCGTTTCACCTGATGGGCATCCTGCCACGGCACTGGACCGAGGAAGTGGTGATCTCCCGTCACCAGGGCCTGCTCGGAAATATCGGCACGGAACTGCGAATTGGCCGCGCCGTATGCCTGATCGGCGAAGAGCAGGTGAAAGAATTGCAATACTTTCATCCCCATGAGCCGGACCTCTCACTTGATCCGCTGATCGATTGCGAGTCCCTGCTCGAAAACAACATACTCGGGCTGTACAACGCTTACCGGAGTTCGATCCGCTTCGAACCCGAAGACATCGTGCTTGCCGAACACCGGGCCGGCGATGATGCGTTCAACCAACTCGCCGCGGTATTGAGCGACGAAGAGCGCGAATTGAACAAACGCGCGATCGACGACATCGGCAGCAACAATTGGGTCGTCAGCGGCGATCTCACCCAGGACGGCTGGCCGATGATGATCAACGATCCGCATCGTGCGCAATCCTCGCCATCGCTGCGCTACTGGGCGCACCTGATCGGCCCGGGATGGAATGTGATCGGCGGCGGCGAGCCGGAAATTCCCGGAATTTCCATAGGCCACAATGAGTATGGCGCCTGGGGGCTCACGGTATTCAACACCGATGGCGAAGACCTGCTGGTTTACGAAATCAATCCCGACAACCCCGACCAGTACCGCTTCCAGGGCCAATGGGAAACGATGCGCACCATCGAGGAGACCATCGAAGTCAAGGGCGGCGATCCGGTCACCGTGGAACTGAAATACACCCGCCACGGCCCGGTAACGTTTGAAGACAGCGAACGCAATCTGGCCTATGCCGTACGTCCGGCCTGGATGGAATTCGGCGGCGCACCCTATCTCGCCTCCTTGCGCATGAACCAGTCGCGCAACTGGGAAGAGTTCCGCGAAGCTTCCAACTACAGCAACATCCCCGGCGAAAACATGGTCTGGGCCGACCGCGACGGCAATATCGGCTGGCAGGCGGTGGGCATCGCGCCGATCCGGCGCAATTTCAGCGGCCTCGTGCCCGTGCCCGGCGACGGCCGCTATGAATGGGACGGTTACCTGCCGATCAAGGCGAAGCCCAACGAATACAATCCCGACCGCGGCTATATCGAGACCTCCAACAGCAATTACACGTCGCCGGACTATCCCTATCTCGACGCCATCTCCTATACCTGGACCGACCCATATCGCTGGGCGCGCGGTTCGGAAGTGCTGGCTTCGGGCCGCAAGTTCAACATGATGGACATGATCGAGTTGCAGCACGACTACCTGTCGATTCCTGCCCGCAGCCTGGTGCCGATGCTGCGCAGTTTGAGCGCCGATGACGAGCGCGTGGAACAGGCGCGGCGCCGGCTGCTCGACTGGAATCACGTGCTCGACGCGGATTCAGTCGAAGCCGGCATTTACGTGGCGTTCGAGCGGCAATTGCTCGACAACATCGATTTGCTCAAGGTTCCGGAAGCAGCCCTGCCACTGCTGAGGATCGGCATGAAGACGATGATCGACATGTTGCTCGCTCCCGACGGCGACTTCGGCGACGATCCCATCGTCGGCAGAGACGCCTTTCTGATCGATGCCCTGGCACAGGCGGTGGACACGCTGACGGGCAAGCTCGGCACGGACATGGAAGACTGGATCTACGGGCAGGAGAATTACAAGCACGCCTTGATTCGTCATCCGCTGGCCCCGGCGGTGAACGAGGAAATGCGCGAAAGACTCAACGTCGGCCCCTTGCCGCGCGGCGGCAACAGCTACACCCTGGGCAATACCGGTAGTGGCGACAACCAGACGAGTGGCGCCTCCTTCCGGATTTTCATCGACACGCGCGACTGGGATAACACGCTCGGCATGAATACTCCGGGACAGGTTGGCGATCCCGACAGTCCGCTGTACGATAATCTGTTCGAGTTGTGGGCGAACGACCGGGTATTTCCCGCGTTCTACTCCCGCGATAAGATCGAAACAGTCCTGTACGAGACACTTGTGCTGCAACCCCCGAACTGATGAGGTCACCGCAAATGGACAAACTGGATAAAGACGGCGTAAGACTACCGATCAAGATCGATTCCACCTCGAACGGCGAGTTCGAGCCGGTTCCCATTTCCCGCACCAATGAAAAGGGAAATCGTCTGGCGCTGGAACGGGCAGACGAGTTATCCAGACACAAGGGCCAGACCCGGCGAAAATTCCTGGTTTCGGCATGTGGCGCGGCCAGCACGCTGATGGCAATGAATACCGCCAACGCCTATGCCGGCAAACGTGGCGGTTTCTTCGAACTGCGCGACGAAAGCGCCCTTGATGACACATCGGCATTGGCCGAAGTCGGCGGCGACGAATTCATCTTCGACGTGCAGGGTCATTACGTGAACCCCGAGGGCGACTGGCTGGGGCGACAGCCGCCGAACGCGCGGCCGTATTCCGGATTCGCGAAGGCCTCCTGTGAACTCGCCGACGAACCCGGCGACCGCTCCTATCTCGATTGCCTGAGCGAAAGCGAGTTCATCAAGGATGTTTTCCTCGACAGCGACACCGACATCATGGTGCTGTCCTTCGTCCCTTCCACCCGCGAGAACGAGCCGGTCACCATCGAAGACGCCGACCAGACCCGCCGCATCGTCTCCGAACTCGAAGGCAGCAAGCGCTTGATGATCCACGGCCGGGTGAATCCGAACCAGGACGGCGACCTTGAGGCCATGGACGAGTTGGCGGAGAACTGGAACATCTCGGCATTCAAGACCTATACCCAATACGGCCCCGGCGGCGTCGGCTATTTCCTCCACGACGACGTCGGCATGGCGATGATCGAACGCGCCCAGCGGCTGGGCGTGCGCAATATCTGCATTCACAAGGGACTGCCTTTCGGGCCGCAATCCTACGAGCACAGCCAATGCTCGGACATCGGCATCGTCGCGAAGATGTATCCCGACATGAACTTCCTGATCTACCACTCGGGTTTCGTCACCGGCGTACGCGAGGAGGAATTCGTCGATGGCGCCGGCCGCGACGGCATCGATACCCTGATCCAGTCCCTGATCGATAATGAAATCGGCTCCAATTCCAACGTATACGCGGAACTGGGCAGCACCTGGCGTTATCTGATGCGCGACCCGGACAACGCTGCCCACGCCATGGGCAAACTGCTGCGTTATTGCGGCGAGGACAACGTGCTCTGGGGCACAGACTCGATCTGGTACGGCTCGCCCCAGGATCAGATCCAGGCCTTCCGCACGTTCCAGATCAGCGAGGAATACCAGGAGCGATTCGGTTATCCGGCGATCACCGATGAAATCCGGCGCAAGATATTCGGATTGAATGCGGCGGGGCCATACGGTATCGCGGAGGACGAAATTCGCGGCTTGACCGCTACGGACCGCGTGGCAACGGAAAAGCTGGCCTACCTGGAAGACCCGCAACCCAACTTCCTGACCTACGGCCCCAAAAATCGCCGCGAATTCCTGAATTTCCTTAGATTGGGTGGGTGAGGCCCGGCGCTATGAATAAGCTACTTGTATTGACTGCCGGCGCACTTGTCTGGAATTCCGGCATGGCCCTTGAAGAAGTCGATCCGGCGCTTGCCGAAATCACTAATTTCCGGCAATACAGCGCCAGCTTCGCCAGCGCGGGGCAGCCGTCCCGGGAGCAGTTTCAGGCGATTGCCGACAATGGCTTCGAACGGGTGGTCTATATCGCTTTCACCAATAATCCCAATGCTCTTCCCGATGCGGATCTCGTAGTGAAAGGGTTGGGCATGGAATACATGCAGATTCCGGTGGATTTCGGTAATCCGCGCCCGAGCGAATATTACGCCTTTGCCGACTCCATGGCGCGCAACGAGGGCCGCAAAACCCTGCTCCACTGCCAGGTCAACGCCCGCGCCACAGCATTCAGTTTTCTCTATCGGGTAATCGACGGAAATGTGCCCGTGGACCAGGCCAAGGCCGACATGAACACCGTCTGGCAGCCCAACGAGACCTGGCGCGATTTCATTTTCGAAGTCCTCGAAGAAAACGGCGTCGACCCCTACTGCGAAAGCTGCGACTGGACCTCGCCACCGCCGCGACAATAGGATCCATACTCAAAGGGAGGACACGGAATGCAGAAAGTACAAGGAATCGGCGGGTTCTTCTTCCGGGCCACGGATCCCAAAGAACTCGCTAAGTGGTACCAGGATCACCTCGGAATCAATATCGCCCCGACGAACATGGAAATGGAACCCTGGATGTCCGAACCCGGCGTCACGGTTTTCGCGCCTTTCGCCGCCGACACCGATTACTTCGCCGCCGAAAAGACTTTCATGCTGAACTTTCGCGTGACAGATCTGGACGCAATGACCGCGCAACTGAAATCCGCGGGAATCGAAATCAGCCACGAAAGCGAAATGGAAGGCGTAGGCCGCTTCGCCCGCATCCACGACCCCGAAGGCAACCCGATCGAACTCTGGGAACCCGAGGTTTGACAGAATTTTCATAGTTGCGCGGGAAACTCCTCGAAGGGGTTCACCACGTCAATGCTGAGTGGCGCGAAATCTTTCACGTTGCGTGTAAGTAGCGTCAGGCTTCGGCTGGACGCGATAGAAGCAATGGCCAGGTCCGCGAAACCGGGGGCAAGGCCCATGGCCCTTGCCAAATCCATGAACACCCCAGCCGATTGTGCGGCATCAATGTCGAATGGCAGCACTCGGTCCTCGTAGAGATGGAGTACGAGTTCGAGCCAATCACTGATTTTCCGGGCTTTCGCCGTGGCGCCGGTTCGTTCCATCCTGCTGATTCCACTGCAAATTTCCGCCACCGTGATTGTCGAAATAAACAATTGGTCGGAGTTTACATCCATCCAGTCGATCAAGGCGGATGGCGCCTCCCTGGGGCCGGGCGCCCCGACTGAAAGGATATTTGTGTCAAGCAAGTACACTTCGGTCCCTAAAGTACTGCATCTCCAAGTGGACTTCGATCTCTGGGCGGGATGTCTTCATCCTCGAGCCCGGATGCCGCCAACAGGCGGCCGAATGAGGGAACACGCCGCAGCCGGTTCCATTCGTCAATTCCGATAATTACCGCGCGCGGCTGTCCGCGGCGAGTGATTAGCGCCGATTCTCCGAGTGCCGCATTTTCTACGATTGCCGAAAGTCTGGCCTTGGCCTCGCGTAGTTGAACTTGCTGCATGCCGTTCTCCAAGTGACCAATGTAGTCACTATAGGAATTAGAGTCGCGCGGGTCAACTGGAACATCCAGTCCGACCGGCGTGAAACAGTCGAAACAAAGTGTAGTCTGATTTCGAAAAAATGCCGGACAAAAGAAAGGCGGGCAATGCCCGCCTTTCTTATTGCCTGGATGGGGGCTGGATTATTCGGAGCCGCCCTGTTCCACGTTCTTCCAGCTATAGAAGCCCATGAACATCTCTTCCCAGCTTTGCTCGCCCCAATGGACTTCGATATTCGGGTCCGGGTTGAACTCGTTCTGGGCGGAGTTGTCGAAGGCGCCGGTGGCGATGATCTGGGTGCCGGCCGGAACTCGTAACGGCGTTTCAAGCTCGTGCGCCAATTGCCAGTTGAAGGAATATGCCGGAACCGACAGCAGCAATTCCTCGCTACCGTCAGGATAACGGGCGGTAAACGCCATGCGCTTGCCGCGGAAGTGCATATGCGGCATCAGTGAGTAGATTTCAGCTTCTTGCGTCACATGCGTGACCAATTGCATTTCGTGGTCCTTGGCATGGGCGGGAATGTCGATGGAGAAGGCATTGCCGACGCCGCCTGACATGCGCTCGTTCGGGACGACGCCTTCATCGTAGAAGTAGATGCCGATTTCCGTGGCATCGACGGTTTCCTTGCCGGTAGTCGTGTAGTGCATCTGCAAATTCAGTCGAGTGCCCGCCTTGATCAATCCGCCGACTCCTTCCGGATTCAGTGAAAAGCTGTTGCCGGGAGCATAGCCGGCGATGGCTCCCTGGTCCGGGTCGCCGCCGCCGAGCAGTGAACCGACGTCAATGTCGGGGTTTTCCGCGAATATGCGGTCGATGTCAGGTGACTCGCCCGCAGCCATGGCCGCGAAAATCTCGGTGCGGATCGCAACCGCGCGCTCTTCCGGCAGGCTGTTGATGGCTTCGACGACCATATCGAAACCATCACGGCGCCCTTCGGGAGGAATCACCGTGGTGATGATATGGTGCAGCACATCCGGCGCACCCGGAGAGACTTCCGAGCCGCGCACCCAGCGATCTTCGGTCAGGCCGAGATCGATGGGGATGTTGAGATAGTCGACAACGCCGGTGGCGGGAACGGACTGGGGAGGAATTTCGATGACCAGATCCGGCTCGCCGAGCACTTCGGCCAGGGTCCACTTGGTGTCAGGCCATTCAAGTTCGGCCAGCGGATCGGTTGCGCTTTCGGTGTTCGCCCCGGCGTCGATCCAGCTGATGAGCTTCTGCATTTCGTCGTCATTCAGATTCATCTGATTGCGCATCTTGTGGCTGACCTTGGCGTCGATCTGGCCGGGAGGCATGCGGCGCGTCAGCACGACTTCACGAATCATCGGCGACCAGCCCTGCACGGCCAGCTTGCTGTCCATGGCGAAAGGCGCGATGCCGCCCTGGCGGTGACATTCGGCGCAGTTCTCGGCGATGATCGGAGCGATATCGTGCTCGTAGGAAAGCTCGCCGTGCGATTGAAGGCTGCCATAGGAAATGGCTGCGCCATCGGTTGCGACAGCGGTCAGTTCAATGCTCTGGCCATCAAGGACCTGATCGAGAACCTCTGCAAGTGCCGGGCCTGCTTCGCCGCGATAAAGCACTTCAAAGGTCGCCGGATCGTAAGCGATGGCTTCGTCAAGTCGGGTCAAGCCGAGCATGTCCGCGACGAGTTGCGTGTCGTCCATCAGGATCGGCAGGTCGATTCCCGCCTGTTCGGCTTCCGCCCGCACTGCATCGCGGCTGGTGTCCAGACCGGGATTGATCAGCATGAAAACCACGCCTTGCACTTCATAGCGGGACTGCAAATCCTGCAATGCCGCCAGCGCTTCCGAATCGGTTGCGCCATTAGCCTGGGGCAGCAATACGATGGCTTCCTGGTCGTCATACCAGGCCATGTGGTGGAAGGCGCCCTGATGGTCGATCAGGGAGAAATCGCCCACGCGCTCGCCGGCGAATACTGGTGAACTTGCGAGCAGCGCGCAAATGGCCGTTAACATGATCTTTTTCACGTCATGGTCCTCATGAATGATGTTGTTTTGTTGATTGGTTCAGGTATCTCGAAAGTACCCGAGTCTATCACGATTTCTGTTACCAAAGTACACATATTTTTTGGTTCAATTCAGAGCGGTAAAAATGTCCTGGCGGCTTGCCGTGACATTCATCCGTAACGAATACAGGCTGGTGCGCGCGGTCATGTACAGGGTACGGCCGTCCGCGCCGCCGAAACCGACGTTGGCCGGATTCTGCGGAGTCTCGATGAATTCGATCTCTTCTCCGTCGGGGTTGCGGATGCTGACACCGCCGCCCCAGGTCAGGTAGACATTGCCGAATTCGTCCAGCGTCATGCCGTCCGAGCCCTGGTCGGCGAATTCGCTCCGGTTTTCCAGCGAACCGTCGGCGGCGATATCGAACCGGTAGATCTTGCGGGTTTCGGTACTTGCCAGATACAAGACGCGCCCGTCTTCCGTTCCGAGCACGCCGTTCGGTTTGGGTATGTCGGTGACCAGGGCGCCTACGTTTTGCCGGTCGGGAGAAATACGGTAGACGTATTCGCCGGGCTGGGAGGGAGGCCCTTCCGGGAAACGGTAACGCGGGTCGGTGAAATAGATCGAGCCGTCCGGATGGACCCAGAGATCGTTCGGGCTGTTGAACGGCGCCCCGCCGTAACTGTCGGCGACCACGCTCAAGCTGCCGTCAGCCTCCCTGCGGGTGATTCGCTGTCCGGACTGTTCGCAGATCAGCAGCGAGCCGTCGAGATCCAGCGTCAGTCCATTGGCGTGATTGCTTGGCTCGATGGCGATCTCGAATTCGCCGCCGGCGGTATAGCGCCAGATCTGGTTGGCATTGATATCGGTGAAATACAGGTCACCCATGCGGTCGGTCACCGGCCCCTCGAGAAAACCGAATCCGCCACGCACTTCGACGACTTCCGCGCCGTCGGCGATCAGGCCGTCATCCTGCGCCTGTGCCAGGTTGGGAGCAGCAAGCAAGCTTGCCAGCATCAACGTCTGCATTGTTCTCGTCATGGATTTTCTCCTTCATCGCTTATCATGAATGAATCTGTACCGGATGCGACTCCGGCGGCGGGCTCGTAGCCGGCTTTGTGGTGCCGTTCGGCAAATCCAGCGCGTTCGTCGCGAGCATGTCCGTCGCGTTCGCCGTCGCGCGGTCCCCCGTTTCTACTCGATCGCCGCGTCCGTTTCGGCGTGGAAAAATTCGCTGTTACCGGTTGAAATCACTCCGAGGAATCGTAAATCACGCGCACCAGGTGTGGCGCCGGCTGCACGCCGGGAGTCAATTCAGCGAACTCGGTCAGGAGTCGATTGAAATTGGCGTAGCGTTCTTCTGTCACGTAGTCACCGACCAAAAACCAATCGAGATCATCCATAACGCCGCGATTTTCCTCATCCTGTTCCAGCCACGCGACTGATTTATCCAACAAGGAAACGGCGGCGCCGGGATCATAGCCGGCGGCCAAGGACAAGCGTGCGCCGATTTTGTCCATCTCAAGCAAGATCGCTCGACGGTATAAACGGATAAGATGGGTTTCGTAGACTATGCCGCTCGCGAGAGCTCCAGCCGGCCCCAGTGCAACATTCAGGGCAATAAGTCCGAGCCATCTAAGCCCCTCAAAGCCGACGTATGCATCGCTATAGCTCGTTGCGGAAATGACGATATACAATGCGATCCAGAATGCCAGTTCATCGTCGGTGGGTGTGATACTTTCAACATCCTCTGCATCCATGAACATGTAACCCCCGACCGATTCCAAGGGAAAAGTAGTGTCAAGGCCGTCAACTAGTGCAATGCTCCATTCCCAATTCTCCGCATGGGGCCACTCAATTACCGCCGCAGAGACCAGTTTGCCGCCGATTTGCCGAACCCGCTCGGCTAGCTGCGGGTCCGCAGCCAATCCCCCGGAAATTGTTAATTCCTCGATTTTCTCCGCGAAGTCCTCCCGTGCGGACGTGATGTCGTCTTCGTCCGTCACCGAATCAAGTAGCGAGGTGTCGACGTTGTTGGTCGCGCAAGCCGCAAGCAGCAGGGCAAGCGGCACCAAGTGGAAGACACTCCGCATATCAACCTCACTGAGACTCGATTCCAGATCAACTTTCTTTCGAATCCGCCAAAATAACACGACGCGCCCGGGTGTGCAGCTTGGGTTCCCCAAGATTCCCGATTAAATCGCATCTCGATTTGAGAAAGATACCGAAACATGTCCAAAACAGTCTTGCTGATCAATCTGGGAACGCCGCCGGAGCCCACGGCCAGGGGGCTTCGCGAGTTCTACCGACACTTTTTCGCGGACCGGTTCGTTTTCGACATCAACCCGATCGGATTGTGGGTGTTGCGAAACCTGATCATCTTGCCGCTGCGGGCGCCGCGCACGGCGCGTGATTACGCCGGAATCTGGATGGAGGAAGGATCGCCCTTGAAGGTTTATTCAGAGCGGGTCAGACGTGGCGTGCAGGAAAAGTTCGATGCCGCGGGCGCCGATGTCGCGGTTCGTATCGGCATGGCCTATAGCAAACCGTTCATCGCCGACGCACTTGCAGAATTCGAACAGGAAGGCCGCGATGAAATCCTGGTTTTCCCCATGTATCCCCAGTACGCCAGGGCGACAACGGAATCCGCCTTTCATACCGTGCGTTCCGCGGCAGCAGGCTGGCGACAGGCGCCGAAACTCAGTTTCATCGATGATTTCTTCGCCGAACCGGCGTTCATTCGCGTCTGGGCCGAGGTAATTCGCGCCAATCTGGCTCGAACGAACGTCGATCACCTGGTCTTCAGCTATCACGGGCTTCCCGAGGCGGCGATTCGCAGGACCGACAACCGCGGCTGCTGCAATTTCGGCGCCTGCTGTGACGAAATAAGCGACGTAAACAAAAATTGTTATCGCGCCCAATGTATGGCGACCAGCCGCGCCATCGCCGCCGAACTCGCCCGGGAAGTTGAAGCCAGCTCGGTGGCGTTTCAGTCGCGCTTCGGCCCGGCCGAATGGACCAAGCCCTATCTCGACCGGCATTTGCGGGAACTGCTCGCTCAGGGCAAGAAGCGGGTGGCGGTGGCCACGCCCTCGTTCGTGACTGACTGCCTGGAGACATTGCACGAAATAGGGCGCGAGTACCGCGAACAATTCATCGAAGCGGGCGGGGAAGAGTTGATTCTATTGCCGAATCTTAATGATGCGCCGGAATGGATAGACACAGTCTACGAAATCGCGATCCAAGAACTGCCGACAGCGTGAGTCGCCGTCTGGTGAGTGGTATTTAGCGGGCGTGTGAGGCATGGATGCCGAACGCGAAGCCTACAGGGGTGGAGGCAAGCGGTTATGAAGCGTAGCTTCATGCGCAGCCGGATCGACGCCAAGCTGTGCTTGGCGGCCGGACGTATTTACGGCGTCCGCTAAATACCACTCATCAGACGGCGACGGATCGAAGCCACCAAAACTCAGGCCGCGATAGCCCGCTTAACCAGATTCTGCATCAATGGGACCTTGAACCCGTTGTGAGCCAGTACTCTGGCGCCAGCGGTGGCCATCGGCGCGACCGCCTCGGCGGTGGCCATGTCCTTGCTCATTCCGCGAACGGCGTTTTCCACGTTGCGCAGTCGTCTCGGCGTGGTTTGTACCGCGCCGCAAACGACGCTGGCGTCGGTAATGGCATCGCCGTTGAGGCGAAAGGCCGCCGCGATACTGACCAGCGAGAAATCCCACACGTTGCGGTCGGCTACTTTCTCGAAATAGAAAGTGGCGTCACGCCAGTCGGCCGGCAGCCGGATCGCAGTGAGAATGTCGCCCGGGCGCATGATGGTTGTGTTGAGAATATCCCGCGCCGGGCCGACGAAAAAGTCTTCAGCCGAGACTTCGCGTTCACCGCCGCTATTGCGAATCACCATGGAGGCGTTGAGCGCGACCAGCGCCGGCGCCGTGTCGGAAGCGCCTGCCGCGACGCAGCGGCTGCCTTCGAACAGCGCATGTTCGCGATTCATGCCCTCGGGAGTGTCGGCGTAGCACAAATTGCCGCCGGCCCGATAGCACGACAGGCCGCGGCGATAGTACCAGCAGCGTACATCCTGGGAGACATTGCCCCCGATGGTGCCGATATTGCGAATCTGCGGACTCGCCACGATCGCGGCTGCGTCCGCGAGCAGCGAGTAGTGCTCGCGGATAAGCGGGTCGTCGGCTAACTCGGTCAAGGTGGTCATCGCGCCGATTTCCAGCGTGTCGCCGTCCTGGCGTACGCCGCGCAGGGATTCGATTCCGCTCAGGTCGATGAGCGCATCGGTAGCCTTGGCGCGGTCCTTCAACCAACCATAGGTATCCTGACCTCCGCCCACCAGCCAGCCCCGGTCTCCGAGGCGCTCGGCAATCGTAATCGCGTCTTCCAGCATTACCGGCTGGTAGAGTTCCATATTTGGCATTACGTCATGTGAAGGCATAGCGAAACCTCAGAATGTGTTGGTTTTCAGGGATTGGGTACTGTAGGAATTCCCCGCCAGGTGATTCACGATCATGTCCGTCGTGATCGGCGCGGAATTGAACAGATGCCCGTCGAGGGCATCGGATATGGCTGACGCCAGCGCAGCGCAGGCGGCGCCCTGGGTCGGCTCGCCGATACCACGGCCGCCTGCCGGATTCTGAGGATCCGGAATGTTGACCGCGGCTGCGCTGGTTTCCACCGGCACATCAAGGATGGTCGGCGGCTTGCTCTGATATAGACCTACGTTGGCCGGCAGCCCGTTCTGCGGATCGTAGACATGGCGCTCAAGAGCGGCCAGGCCCACGCCCCAGACGGCGCCGCCGCGCATGGCGTTGTCGAAATTCTTCGGATGCACCACGGTGCCGCAATCGGCGACCGCGGCGTAGTCGAGAATGTCGTACTTGCCGGTATCGGTGTCGAGTTCAATCTCGATGAAGCCGACCACCACTCCCGGCGGCTGCCCTACGCCGGGAATGTTATCCCTGGCGACACCGACCAGGCCGCTGCCGGCGAGTCCCTGTACCGCGAGCTGGGTCAGCGGATTGATATCGTCGGGATATTCCTCGCCGCTGAAGGCGCCGCCGAGTTCCATCGCGCGCTGTGCGCACTGCGCGTAACTGAGGCCGGAATCCGGATCTGCGCTGCGGAATACCCGCTCGCCGCCGATCTCGTAATCGTCCGCGCTGCCGCCGAGGTCCATGGCGGCGATTTCCTTCATCTTGGCGATCATGTCCTGACCGGCAACCCAGTTTGCCCGGCTATGGGTGAACACCGTGTTGGAGCCGCCCTGGCCGGAACTGTGCGGCAGATGCCGGTCGCTGCGGCCTCGATGAATCTGGCAGCGCTCCCAGGGAATCTGCATCACTTCAGCCGCTGCGCGGCAGGTGGCGGCATAGGAGTAAGTGCCGAGGTTGCCCACGCCGCTATGGATATGCAACATGCCGTCGGTATCCATTCGCAGCAGGCCATCGTAGCCGCGACCGCCGGCGCCGTGATAACCGATGCCGACTCCGAGACCGCGCACCTTGCTTCCGTTTTGCCTGGGCTGCTCGAGTCTTTCGCGCCAGTTGAAAAGGCGTTCGCCCTGGTCGATGGCTTCGCGCACGAAAGCGCTGGTCACCGGGCCCTGACTGCCGCCCTGGAAGCCGTCGCTGTTGAGTGCATTGACTTTGCGGAATTCAACCCGGTCCACACTGGCGGCGGACGCCGCCTTGTCGGTGACCGGGGCGAGTATGGCCGCCATTTCGTTCTGGCCGGGGCCGCGCTGGGCGCCCCGCGGCGTGGTGTTGGTGTAGACCGAAATGTGGCGGAATCGCATGGCTTCGGGCTGATAGGCAACGGTAACGTGTTGCGCCGATGAATTGCCGCTGCCGCCTCCTGTCATGCCGCCGTCGTTGACGATGATCAGATCGACCGCGGACACTTTGCCATTCTCCCGCACGCCGACCTTGATCCAGCCTTGCATGCCGGAACGGGCCGAGCCGATGTAGAACTCCTGTTCCCGGGTGATACGCAATTGCACCGGACGGTTCAACTGACGCGAGAACTGGCCGGTGATCGCCATGTAGGGGTAGGGTCCGATCTTGGAACCGAATCCGCCGCCGGTGGCCTCGTTGATGAAGACGAGATCGGCGAGATCGATATTGAGCATGCGCGCCAGTCCTGCGTTATTAGCGCTCTGGCTCTGGGAGGAACCGTGGAAATAGCATCTGCCGTTTTCCCAGTAAGCCATGCAGGTGCGCGACTCCAGCGAGTGGTGCGGGTAGCCGATGGTGACGAAGGGTTCCTCGACGACGGCGACAGCTTCCGCGAATCCGGCTTCGAGGTCGCCGAACTCCCATTCCCTCGTGAACTCGGCGCCGACGGGTTCGCGCCCCGCGCGAATGGCGTCGATGGCCTCCTGCGGCCATTTGACGTCCATGATCCGGGCGCTGTTGATGGTCGTGCCGTCCGGTCCTTCTTCCTGGACGGGAACCAGTGCGTTGCCCTCCGGGTAGGCGGTGGCGCCGCCCGGGGAAAGGCTTTCCAGCGGGTCCACCACGAAGGGGCGGCGCTCGTATTCCACCCGGATCCGCTGAATCGCGGTTTCCGCGATTTCTTCGGTGGTCGCCGCGACGGCCAGAATTGGCTGGCCGACGTAAGTTATATAGTCGGAGGCGAGCGCGGGATTGGCGGGAGGCGCGACCGGCGGCAGATCCGCGGCGGTGAAGACGCCGACCACTCCATCCATGCGCAGTGCTTCACTGGCGTCGATGCTTGCCACTCTGCCCGCGGGCAGGGGACTGGTCAGCAAGCGGGCGAAGACCATGCCTTCTCGGCGATAGTCTTCAGCGTACTTGATCTCGCCGGTGACCTTGCCAGGAACGTCCGGCGGAACGAAATCGAATCCTATATGCGTAGTCATGCCAGTTGCCCCGAGGCGCGCAAGACGCCGTTTATGTAATGTTCATAAGCGCCGCAACGGCACAGGTTGCCCGACAGGGCCATGCGCACCTGTTGCCGGTCCGGCGCCGGATTGTCGTTCAGCAGCGCCACCGCGGACATAATCTGACCCGGCGTGCAGAATCCGCATTGCGGGGAGTTTTCGTCGATGAAGGCCTGCTGCACCGGATGCAGCGTGCCGTCAGCGGCCTTGAGGCCTTCGACCGAAGTCACGGCCTTGCTTTTGACGTTATGCGTCAGCACTGAGCACGAGTAGTTGGGCACACCGTCGATGAGCACGGTGCATGCGCCGCATTCGCCTCGATTGCAGCCGATCTTGGTGCCGGTCAGATCGAGCCGGTAACGTAAGGTATGGGCCAGGGTCTCCTGGGGCAGAACATCGACCGGCCGGTCGCGGCCGTTGACGTTCAGTGTGATCAAGCGCTCCGCGGCTGACAGCCCGGACTGCGCCTGGGCGAGGTAGACCCCCGCGGCGCCGGTCGTAGCGGCCGCCCCGGAGAAGATCACCCCCTTGATAAAACGTCTGCGCGTCAGTTTCGCATTCACTGGTTTAGCTCCGTATCTTATGCAGAGGTAGCCCGCTCCCGCCATCGGAAGCGGGTGCGAACAATTGTCGGAGGCTAGACTTTTTGCTGCTCAAATGCAACAGCCGGGAACCTGGATGAGGGCTCAGAACTCGAACTGAATGCCGACACGCAATTCCCACAGGCTGCGTTGTTCGAGCAGGTCGGTGACGTTGCGGTCCCTGAAGCGCTCGAACACATATTGGCCGCGGTCGTTGAGCCAAGAATCAACCACTTGCTGGGAGAAGAACTGGCCGTCGTATTGCAGGCCGAGCTCGTCGTCGATCATGTTCAGCACGTTGTAAATCTTGATCCAGCCGCGGGCGCGGGCGCCGAAAAACAGCGGTAGTTGCTGGTCGATGCGCAGGTCGAGGCGCGAGGACCAGTCGGCGTGATTGGCATTGCGGTCGACAAAGCCGGCGCCGTAGCCTTCGCGTTCGACAAAGGCGGAGAATGCGGCGAGGTCGAAGTCCGGGCCAGGCACGACGTTCGGGTCATTCGCTCCCGGCACATAGAGCAGGTGCCGGCCGTAGAATCCGTCGCCTTCCAGGTCCGCGGAACTCATGACATGACTTTGCGGGTGTCCTTCCTTGCTGTAGAACAGGGCGGAAATCCGGGTCTCGTGACCGGCGATGAAGTCGCGGCCATAGCTTAGCCTGGCCGTGAAACGATGCGGCGACACGTAGTTGGAAGTGCCTGGCATGGGCTCGACCAGATCGACCAGCGCCAGATTGTCGAAGTTGGAAGCCGCCACGGACGAGGTCATCGGGCTGACGTCCTCCGCGTCGGTCCAGGCGTAACCCAGGGTCCAGTCCAGACCCCAGTCCAGACGCTGGCGCGCGACCAGAGACAGGCTGTGCGCCTCCGGTTTCTGACCCGAATTGGTCAACATGTAGTTCTCGGCGCCGTTGACGAAATCGTAGATCGGTTGGCCGGCCGCGGTTGTTCCAACCCGTTGCTGGGACAGATCCAGATAGTAGGCGGGATCTTGCTGCCGCGAGAAAATGTAGTCGGCGTCTACGCTGATGCCGTTGGCAAGAAAATAGGTTCCGCCCAGCGCCAGTTTCCATTCCGCCGGCTGCTCGTAATCCGGATCGATCAGCACAAGGCGGCTGTCGTTGGCGTTGGCTTCGGTGGTTGCGACGACCTGATCGACTAGAGCCGCGGGCACGTCGTAGCCGGGGCGGCCGCTTTCAGAAAGCGGCACATCGCCGAAGATCGATTCGGCGCCGCTGAAATTGCGCCATTGCAATTGCACATTGGTGATGCCGTCATTGCTCCAGGCGTTGGATAGCCACACATTCGGGTTTCCGCCCGAATACAGACCCAGTCCGCCACGAACGCTCAGGTTGTCGAGCGCTTCCCAGGCAAAGCCGAGACGCGGCATAAGCAAATTCAGACCATCGACGTTGGCGTCGTTGCGCAGACCATTGTTGGCGCTGGTGAAAGTCTGGTTGAACCGCGGCCGGTCGCCGCTGGTGAACCATTCGTAACGCAGCCCGGCGGTCAAGGTCATGGCGTGGTCGGGCAGATACCATTCGTCCTGGAAATACAAAGTATTCAGCACGTTGCCGAAATTGGCCGCGGCATCCGCCGCATCGTTGGTGCCGCCGCCGCTGCCGTAGTAGACGCGGCTTGGGCGGCCGAGCGTGAAACGGTCGATGCCGGAAAGAGCACAGGCCAGGTCATTGAACCGGCCCCGGGCGGTCAATGCGTCGCAATGCGCAGGATTTCCGGCGGAGTCGTCGAAGAAGTCGTATTCGCCGCCGCGGGAATGTTGCACGAACAGGTTGAAGACCGAGAGGTCGTCGCGTTCGTAACCGAAGGTCAGCAAGTGCTCGTCGACGAGATATTCACCGCTGACCTTCCAGAACGCGGATTCCCAATTGAGGCGATTGGCCTGGCGCGAGTCGTCTGCGCCGAGGTAGACGGTGTTTCTACCTATGCTGACCTGAAAGTCCGCAAAATCCACCGGACCAGTCGTGACCTGGGTATCGAACATGGTGTTGGTGTTGACGAACAATTCTGTAGAGAACGCATCGGTCCACTGGGAGAACAGCTTGACGATGACCGTTTCGAGTTCGGCGCCCTTCTGATAAAAATGATTGGAAAATTCGAACTCGTTGTTGTCGCCGTCCGAAGCCCGGTCCTGAATGCCGTCGTAGAAATTGTAGATTCCGGCGAGGCTATGGGAATCGTTTATATTCCAGTCGAGCCTGACCATGTATTTCAGCTCGGTCTGAGAGCCGTCGACCGGCTGGCCGCCGGGGTCGTAATCGTAGAGATCGATGGCGGTTCGGCGGATACGGTCGTAGTCGGCTTCGCTCAGCCAGGGACGCTCGACGCCGTTGTCCGAACCGGCGTGACCGATGGAAAGAAAGCGGGGTTCCTCGGTTTCTTCAAAGGCGGCGAAGAAGAACAGGCGGTCTTCCACGATAGGCCCGCCGATGCTGAAGCCATATTTTTCTTCTTTATAATCAGCGGTGGAAAATTCGCTGGTGTTGCCGTCTTCGGTCAATGAATCGCCACGCCATTGATCTCCAGTCAGTTCAAAAAATCCGGTGCCGGTCCATTCGTTCGTGCCGGACTTGGTTACGGCGTTGATGTTGCAGGCGGTGAAACCGCCGTAGTTGACATCGAAGGGGGCGAGTTCGGCCGCAACCTGGGCGATAGACTCGTAGGGGAAGGGCATGCCGGTGGCCGTGGCATAGCCGTTCGAATTGAGACCAAAGCGGTCGTTCTGGGCGACTCCGTCGAGGCTGATGCTGTTGTAGCGCGGGTGCTTGCCGATGCAGTTCACCGCGGAGCCGCCGTCGAGGTTCATGCGCGGGTCGAGGGTGTAGACGTCCTTGATGTCGCGGTCATAGGCAACGGAAGTCTCGAGTTCGAAACCGCCGAAAGTTGCCGACGGACCCGGCGCGACATCGGTCAGCGCGTTACTCTGGCCGATGACAAGAATTTCCTCAGCCGGGCCGGAGGCGCCCAGATCGATAGACAGCTTGTAGGTCTCGCCCAGGGAAATGGTTTCGATGGTGAGGCTGCGGCTGTCGTCCACGGTGACGCGATAGGGGCCACCGACGGGCAGGTTGGCGGCATAGAAGGCGCCGGTGGCATTGGATTCGAGTGTGCGAGTGATGCCGGTGCGCAGGTCCACTACCTCCACGGAGGCGTCGGCGACGGGTGAGCCACCGGCGTCGGACACGGTGCCGCGAATTGCGGATGTTGTGCTCTGGGCTGCTGTTTGGGCGGAAAGGCCAATGGCCAGAAAAGCGGCAAAAAGGGCGGAGCGTTTGGCGCAAACTTCGGCCGGAAACATTGTTTTTCTTCGCCTTCGCATAAATTAATACCAAAATCATCGCAGGGGCGACGCATGCGTCGCCCGTTTTGGCCGGACTCGGGTACTGTTACTGCGCTCGTTCTTCTTGCAGTTGCTGCAGGTAGATTTGTTCGAGGCGTTCAACAGCGGCAATCAAGCCTTCGGGGTCGACGAAGGTGTCGGGGCTGTAGGCCTGGCCGGGTTCATATTTTTCGTGCAGGCGGTACTGGCCTCCGTGGGCGGCTACCCAGACGTCGATTTCCATGGTTTTCTGCCGGCTGTAGGTCGAGGCAAAATCATCGGCGACTCCGGGATAAGTGGGATCGACGATGAGCTGCTTGCCCGCGTTGATGGAGCCCATGTTTGCGATCAGTACGCGGTAGTCGCGGCCGTTTTCGGTTACGGTCATCTCATAGCTCGAACTGCCTTCGGTGTGGCCGGGGTGTTCGTACACGGTGAGGCGGATGTCGCCGAGTTCGATGACTTCGCCTTCTCTGATGATGCGGTCCACGGACAACGGCGGGAAGGAAACCTGCCCACCGAAATGGGGGTCGCTGAAGCCACCGTCCTCAAGCACCCTGGCGTCGTCTTCGGTAGCCCACATTTCGGCGCCGGTGATTTCCTTGATCTCGGCCAGCGCGGCGGTGTGGTCCCAATGTGATTGCTGGGTCAGCAGGATGCGCACGTCTTCGAGCTGAAATCCGAGCGACGCCATGTTCTCGCGGATCATCGCCGTGGAATCCTCAAGGCCGGTGTTGATCAGGATATGGCCTTCATCGGAAGTGATGAGGAATACCGAAAGATCATATGTCCCCACGCCATACAGATTAGCGATCACCTGGAAGCCGGGATAGGGCCGGACCCATTCTTCCGGCTGTGCCATAGCCTGATTCAGCGCGGCGAGCGCGAATCCTGCGGCAAGAACGATACCGCCAAATTGCCTCTTCATGATCGATTCTCCTGTTGGTACGGCGCGCCGAAAGGACGAGGCATGCCTCGCCCCTACAACAGCCCGGCCCCTTTGCATCTGTAGGGGCGACGCATGCGTCGCCCGACCGGTTGTGGTGATTATCGCAGCACCAGGCTTCTATTCATATCGCAAGGCGTCGATGGGATCAAGATTGGCCGCCTTCGCTGCCGGCAGGATGCCGAACAGTACGCCGACGAAACCGGAAAAACCCAGCGCCAGGGCGATAGCCCACATGGGAATGCTGGCAGGAGGAAAGGATTCGATGCTGCCCGAGATAGCGGAACCGAGGCCGAAGCCGAGCGCTAGACCGATCAGGCCGCCGAGCAGGGACAGTAACATGGCTTCGATCAGGAACTGGGCGAGGATGTGGTGGCGCTTGGCGCCGATCGCCTTGCAGATGCCGATCTCCCGGGTGCGTTCGGTTACCGACACCAGCATGATGTTCATGATGCCGATGCCGCCTACCAGCAGCGAGATCGACACGATTCCGCCGATCACCAGAGTCACCATGTTGATGATCGTGTCGAAGGTTTCCATCAATTGTTCCGCAGTGTTGATGATAAAATCATCGTCCTCTTCCGGACTCAGGTCGTGGGCGTTTCGCAACAAGGCGGTCAACTGGCGCACTACGTTTTCCACGTCTGCGTCTTCGCTCAGGCTCAATTGAATCTGAATATCCGTGCGCGCCTGATTTCCCTGCAGGCTTTGCATGGTAGCGTAAGGCACGAGCACGATGTCGTCCTGACTGAATCCCATGATGTCGCCTTTGGTTTCGAGCAGGCCGATCACCTTGAACCATTCGCCGCCGAGTTCGACATATTCGTTTACCGGATTTTCCGGCAGCCCGAGATCCTCGCGGACTTTCTCGCCGACAACGGTGACCCGACGTCGCGTGAGATTGTCGCTTTCGGCAATGAAGCGCCCGAGTTGCACATATGACTGCGAGACATCGCGGTAAGCGTAAGTCGTGCCCATGATCTGGCTGAAAGTTGTCTGGGCGGCGTATCTGACCTGACTGGTGCGGTTGGCGTACAGTATCGGGGTGATCGAAGCGATTCCCTCGCCGCGGCGTTCGATCAGCTCGAGATCTTCGGGCGTCAGCCGCGCGCGCACGCCGCGCATTTGCTCGGCAATCGGCGTGTAAGACTGGATCGTCAGACTGTTCGAACCGAGTGAGGAAAAACTTTCGCCGATAAAGGCGCTCATGCCTTGGGTAAGGGAAACCACGGCGATTACGCTGGCGACGCCGATGACGATGCCGAGGGTGGTGAGAAAGCTGCGCAGCCCGTGGGCGAAGATCGAAATCAACGCCGAACGCGTGCTTTCCAGAATCACGTAGAACATCAGTGCAGGGGCTCCCCAGCGCGGCGGTCGCGGATGATCTTGCCGTCGAGCAGTTCGATGACGCGGTCGCCGAGGCCGGCGACGTCTTCCTCGTGGGTGACGAGAATCAATGTCTGACCTTCGCGGTGCAGTTGATCGAACAATTGCATGATTTCCGCCGAGGTGCGCGAGTCGAGATTGCCGGTGGGCTCGTCCGCAAGCAGGATCGACGGCTCGGTCACCAGCGCGCGGGCAATGGCGACCCGTTGCCGCTGGCCGCCGGAAAGCTGGTTGGGCAGATGGTCCATTCGATCTTCGAGCCTTACGCGACGCAAGGCCTCCATGGCCATTTCCCGGCGTTGACGGTAACTGATGCGGCGATAGACGAGGGGCTGCATGACATTACCGAGCGCGGTTGCGCGCGGCAGCAGATTGAAACTCTGGAAGATGAAGCCGATTTCCCGATTGCGGATTTCCGCGAGCTGGTTCGCGCCAAGCTCTTCCACGTAAACGCCGTTAAGGAAGTACTCGCCTCCGCTGGGCCGGTCGAGGCAGCCGAGGATATTGAGAAAGGTGGACTTGCCCGAACCGGAGGAGCCGATGAAGGAAACCCAGTCGCCGCGGCCAATCTCGACGTTGATGCCGTCGAGCGCGCGCACGATCTGGGAACCCATTTCGTAGTGCTTGCTGATGTCCTGCATGCGAATCAGGGCAGTGTCCGCACCAGGATTCTTACTGGCGCTCGACCCATGGGCAGGACTCATAACGGCCTGGACCTGTCTACAGTTCCACGCGGGTAGCGTCGAGCCGGTCGCCGTCGAGCAGATGGCGCAATTCCCGGTCCGGCCCTACCACGATTTCCACGTCATCGTCGATGCCGCTGGTCAATTCCTGGAACTCGTCATCGGACGTGCCCACCTGAACCGGAGTCTTGCGCGCGACGCCGTCATCATTGACGAACAGGAAAAATTCGCTGAGCAATTGCGAGCGGTCTTCCTCGAATATCAGAGCCTGGATCGGCACCGCGGGAACCGCCTGATCCTGCGCGGTAAAAATCTCCGCCCGGCAGGACATTCCCGGCCGCAGCACCACATTGCCCGCGTCGAGAATATCGATTTCCACGGTGAAACTGAGCCCCTGGCGGTTCGGTTCGGTCTTTGCGGTATTGGCGATGTAGCGCACGATCCCATGGATCGGCTCGTCGGGATAGGCGATAGCCACGATTTCGGCGCGCTGGCCGACCGCCAGACTGGCGATGTCGGCCTCGTCAACGAGCACCTCGGTATAGATGCTTTGCGGATTGGCTATGGTCATCAGGGAAGAGCCCGGAATATTGGTGGAACTGGCGATGGCGGTTTCGCCGACCTTGATGTCGAGGCTGGTGATGAGACCGTCGATAGGCGAGACGATCCGCGTCTTGCTCAACTGGTCGTTGACCTGTTCGAGTTGCGCCTGGGCCTGGGCCAGCCGTTCGCGCGAGGATTTCAGATCGATCCTGGCCAGTTCCAACTGGTTGCGCATGGTATCGAATTCTTCCTCGCCGACCAGGCCGCTCTCATAGAGACTGCTGGTGCGTTCGAACTGCCGTTCGAGGTTCTCGATGCGGACTTCCTGGCGTTCGATATCGATGGTGTTCAGGCGCACTGAAGCCTCGGATTGTTCGAGCCCCGCCAGGAAATTGCGGTCATCCACGCGCAAGACGAGTTGGCCCGCCTGGACGCGTTCGCCTTCCTCGATGAAGATTTCATCTACCTTGCCGATCACCTCGCTGCTCAACATGACTTCCTCTTCATGGGCGAGAAATCCCGAAGCGAGGATGGAAGGACTGATGACGCGCTCGCTCACTGTCGAGACTTCGACTTCCTTGGCGTCGACGCCGATAAAATAGCGATTGACAAAGGGCAGGGCGACCACTCCGGAGATCAGGAGCAGGATCAGCAGCAGCTTGCGGAGTTCCTTCATGGTAAATACCCGGCTTTCGCGCCAACAAGGGAACGAAAGTCTCCTTTCCTGTTATTCGTCACAAACCTGACATTATAAAGCCGAAAAAGGTTACAGGGACAAAGATATGGCTATGCCGCCATTGCCGCCGCCTTCGGCTTCGATGAAGGAAACGCTGAAGTCCATGGCGCCGGTCGCGAAGAGAGCGATCATGCCGCCAAGCAAAATCATTTGCGGCAGCAGGACGATAATCGCGGATTTCAGCCAGGGTCCTTGCAGCCACTGTCGGTAGCCGTAAACGAGCAGCCCCAGTGTCCAGAGATAGGTCAGGCTGATCGAACCGACCATGGTGTCGACCCCCGAGTTGCCGAATTGCAGGCCCAGATTGCCGAGTTGCAGCGGGTCGAGTTCCATCTGGCCGATCTGGCCGTTCGGATTGAGCGCCAGCGTGATCGCCATCCCGACAACGGACAAAAGCGACGGGATGGAGGTCCAGGTGGCAAGACAGAACCAGTTCTTGAAGCGGAATCCGTCACCGGTCAGTGCGGACACCAACGACAGATAGCCCGCTTGCAGCACCCATATCAGGATCAGACCAAGGCTCGCGCCCAGGACGCCCGAAATGATGAATACTCGCGGCGATACGTCTTCCGTTTGTTCCCGAAACGCGTCGATTTGCTCCTGAGTCGGTTCGGCGCCGCCTTGATAGAGCAGACTTTCCATAAACCAGGGAATATCGAGAATGCTGAAATACCAGAGTATGGCAAGGGCATATCCGCCCGCCACCAGCAACAGCGGAAATAGCCAGGTTGGCCGCTCTTGCAGGCCCGCGAGCGCCGTTGCCGGCTCCAGCAGGATATTAAGTACGGTGCGGAATCCGCTTGTATGTTGCATCGTAGTGGTCGACATAGAAATGATCCATCAATTCCAGTTGGCAGAAGCTACCATGAATCCAGTGAGCGAGACAGCGGCTGCCGCGCCAACTCGCCCCCATCGCCGAATTAGACTACATTGGGCGGCCTGAAGTTACAGACCATCTCCTGGCATGCCGGTTCCCGAAGAAATAACCCATCGCGGCCTGCTGTTCAGGGCCTGGCCCATCATTCTCGCAAACATGGCGCCGCCCCTGCTCGGTCTGGCCGATACCGCGATCATCGGTAATCTCGGCGATGCGGCGGCGCTCGGCGCCATCGCTTTCGGGGCGCTGATCCTGTCTTTTCTCTATTTCAGTTTCGGTTTCCTGCGCATGGGAACGACCGGCTTCACCGCTCAGGCGGCAGGCGCCGGCGACGAAACCGAGGTGCGCGCCGTCATGGGTCGCGCGTTATTGCTGGCCACGGTTATAGGCCTTTTTCTGCTGTTATTGCAGATGCCGCTGGAGGCCATCGCGTTCTACCTCCTCGAAGGCAGTCCCGCGGTCGAGAATTCGGCGCAAGACTATTTCCGGATCCGCATCTGGGGCGCACCGGCGGCGCTGTCCGTATTTGCCCTGTCCGGTATCCTGATTGGACTCGGCAAGGGACGGCTGCTGCTCGCGCTGCAATTGTTCCTTAACGGGCTGAATATCCTGCTCGACCTGCTGTTCGCCGGCGTTTTTGGAATGGGCGTCGCGGGCATCGCGGCGGGAACCTTGATAGCGGAATGGTCCGCGTTCGCGTTCGGCGGTTTGCTGTTGTATCGCGAACTGGCAGCGAACAAGCCACGGAACGAAAATTTCTGGCCGCGTGACTGCATCCTCGACGGCGCTTCGCTGCGGAACACAGTTTCAACCAACACCGATATCCTGTTGCGCACCCTGGTGCTGGTGCTGTCTTTCGCCTTCTTTACCAGTCAAAGCGCCCGATTCGGCGATGTAATCCTGGCCGCAAATCACCTGCTCATTCAATTCATCGCCTTCGCGGCTTTCTTTCTCGACGGATACGCCTTTGTCGTGGAGTCGCTGGCAGGCAGGGCGCTCGGAGCGGGCCGGCGTGACGTTTTCGATCTGACGGTGCGCAAGTCGACCACGATTTCCTTTTTCACCGCCGCCGCGCTCGCGCTGCTGCTGGCGCTGGCGGGCCGGCAGATCATCGCCCTGCTCACCGACATCCCCGAAGTGCGATCCGCCGCGAACGACATGCTTCATTTCGCGGTGACATATGTGCTGCTTTCATTCGCCGCCTTTCAACTGGACGGAATCTACATCGGCGTTTCCCGCACCCGGCAAATGCGCAACGCGGCGTTTCAGTCCGCTGCGGTCTTTCTGCTGGCGTGGTGGCTGCTGACCGAACGCCTGGGCGTCGCCGGACTATGGTGGGCAATGATCATTTACGTGGTGGCGAGAGCGGTCGCGCTGTTGCGTTATCTGCCGGATTTGCGGGCGTCGATCGCGCCGCGGGCGAATCAATCGGAGGGAATCGCGTAGGCTTCGGTTTCCACCGAGAGCAATTTGGTGCCGAGCAGGGCAATGCCGCCGCTGTAGCGCTGTTCGCCGGTGGTGGAGAATTCGAACTGGTAGCGCCGACCGATCTGGAGGTAGCCGTCTTCGTCACGGCCCAGCCAGATGCCGCGCAACACCGTGGTCTGGTCGAGCAACTGCAACTCCCGGTGACGGCAATAGCGCCTGACATAGGCAACAGTCAGGCGCTTGATCTTGTCGCTTTGCCACCAGAAGGCGAAAACAAAGGCGGCGATGGCCAGAAATATGACTACGCTCAAACTTAACATGGCTGTTTCAATCCAGCTTTCTCTGGACGCGAAACGGGCGGCCAGTATATGCCGCCAAGGGGCGCAATGAAAGTGCCGGCGGCAGCTTAGCCCTCGCGCTGGGCGTATTCCTGATAGCGCTTGATGTGGGGCTCCAGGAGTTCGAGCGCGGTCTTGTCGCAGGGAGGCAAATCGGCATCGCTCGTTTTCAGGGGAGTCACCCGCTCGCCCCAGCGGAACAGGCCCGCGGCCCAGGTCAATCCGGCGCCGAATGCCGCCGAGAGCACGTAGTCGCCAGGCTTTATACGGCCTTCTTCCAGCGCTTCGACCAGGGCGACCGGAATCGTGCCTGCCGAGGTGTTGCCGTACCTGTCGACATTTATGATCACTTTTTCTTCGGGTATGCCGAGCCGTGAGGCAAGCGCATCGAGAATCCGCTTGTTCGCCTGATGGGGCACGACTACCGCCACTTCGTCGATACCCACGCCGGCCTCTTCAAGTACGTCGACACAGGCCTGGGCCATGCACTTGACCGCGCGCTTGAAAACTTCACGGCCGTCGAAATTCCACTCCACGTAGAGGAAGTCGTCGGTCAGACGCTCGTAGGCCGAACCGAAATTGGTGATCTGGATGGCGTTCTTGGCGTCGGCCTCGCAACCTATGCGCGACGCCAGCATGCCGACCGGTTTTTCGCTCGGCTCGAGAATCACGGCACCGCAGGCGTCGCCGAACAGAATCGCGGAACTGCGTTGGCTCCAATTCAGATAATGGGTGATGTATTCGCCGCCGATCAGCAGAATCTTCTTGTGCTGGCCGGTTGCAATCAGGCTCTTGCACAAGTGCATGCCGTAGAGAAAACCGGTACATGCGGTGTTGATGTCCAGTGCCGCGGCCTTGCGCGCATCGAGCGCGTCCTGAACGATCGCCGCCGTATTCGGGCAGTAACTGTCGTTGGTGAGACTGGCGAGCAGGATCAGGTCAAGCTCGCCTGGATCCATGTCGGCCGCGGCCAGCGCGCGCCTTGCAGAAACCAGCGCAAGTTCGGAAAAATTGACGTGACTTACCCTCCGCTCGCGGATACCGGAACGGCTGACGATCCACTCGTCGGAAGTGTCAAGAAAGGTGGCCAGATCGTTATTGGTGAGCCTCGCCGGCGGCACGCACATGCCCCAGCCGGTAATCTCGGCGTGATACATCAATAATTCGCTCCCATCCCCATTCCGACAACAGGCCCGGCTTCCCTGCGGCTACGCGCTTCCGGCCGGCGCCACGCACCATCCCGGAGTTCCCGGGGCGGCGTTTTTACTGACCGGAGCATACTGTATTTTCGCCGCAGGGCATAGGCAAGCGATGAGTTGACATGTGCACCAGTATCGATGCAGCATTATGCCATCATGTTGGGGTATTTGTAATCATGACATCACTAGTCAGAACTCAGATTCAACTTACGGAAGAGCAGGCCAGAGCGCTCAAAGCCCGTGCGCGCGATGAGGAACGTTCAATGGCCGACCTCGTTCGCGAGAGTGTTGCGGAGTATCTGGCGCGCCGGCCCGCGCGGGACCGTCGTGCCCTGCTTGATCGCGCCCGTGCCTTGACCGGGCGTTTTCATTCGGGCTGTCCCGACGTAGCTGAGAATCACGATCGGCATCTTGAAGAAGCATACGATTCGTGAGCTTGTTCATCGATACATCGGCGCTCTACGCACTTCTAGACGGTGATGAACCCCGGCACGCGGATGTGGTTGCGGCCTGGTTGACCGTCAACGAAAACGAGCGGATTCTTTTCACGTCGAACTACGTCCTTGTCGAGACCTTCGCACTTGCGCAACGCAGACTTGGCCTTGAGGCCGTTCGCAGTCTCGCGGATGTTTTCGTGCCGCTGCTGCATCCCGTGTGGGTTGACGAGGAACTCCATGCGGCCGCGGTTGCATCGCTTTTCACCGCGGCGCAACGGCGCCTGTCGCTGGTGGATTGCGCCAGTTTCGAACTCATGCGACGCCTGGGATTAACCGACGTACTGGCGCTGGACACGGACTTTGCCCGACAAGGCTTCAACCTGCTCCCCGCGGGCCAGGCATGAATTGAATACTGCCGCGCTCCATGCCCTGCGAACAGGGTGTGTTCTGGTTCAGATGCATGCGAGACGGTAGGGGCGAGGCATGCCTCGCCCGCAAATGGCCCCGATATTGTGCAAGATCCGCGGGCGACGCATGCGTCGCCCCTACCGAACCCGCACAGGGTGGTTTTCGCTTCGGTGGGCTGTGTTAGACTGCTCGGCGGAAGAGCATCGTCCCCGGTGGGGCGCCCGGACTTCAAACCCGGTGAAGTCCGTTAATTACGGGCTTGGTGGGTTCGACTCCTGCCTCTTCCGCCAAACTACGGATTGGAAGCGCCCTCACGGATGAATTCGCACCGGGTGCGGCTCCGGTGGCTGGGGCGCGGGCTGGCTGCGAAGTTGATCGGCCTGGATGGCCAGGCGGGCAGCGCGGTTGTCGGGGTTCGGATGCGTGTTGAGGAACTGCAATACGCCGGCCCCGCCGTCTTCGGCGCGCATCTTGTCCCAGAGTGTTACCGCGGCGGCGGGCTCATAGCCGGCTTTGTACGCCAATTCCATGCCTAGTTGATCGGCCTCGTACTCCGCGCCGCGGCTGTTCGGCAGATCCAGCGCGACCGTGGCCAGCATGTCCGCCGCGGCCGCCGTGCCGCGATCCCCAGTCTCGATCTCGATCGCCGTGATCGCCAAACCCTGCAAGATGGCAAGTGACATCTGTTCGGCAGAGTGATTGGCGATAGCGTGTGAAATTTCATGGCCCAGAACGTGCGCCAGTTCGTCGTCGCTCGGATCGAGCTTACTCACCAGGCCGCTGTAAATCGCCATGCGCCCGCCGGCCATGCACCAGGCATTGACCATTTCGGGGTCGTCGATCAGCACTACGCTCCATTGCCAACTCGCGGTGTGCGGCCAGGTTTGCACTGTCGCCGCCACCAGCCGACCGGTAATACGCCCAACACGTTCAGCAAGCGCCGGGTCGTGCAGCATCTGTCCGGAATCGGTCAGTTCCCCCAGGGTTTGCTCGTAAGCCATCCGCGATTCGTTGATCGCCAGATCCGGCGGCACCAACATAAACTGCGTTCTTCCGGTCGGACTGGTGGCGCAGGCCGCGAGGGCCATTGCCAACGATATCGTTAAAATCAGGCGGCGCATGATCAACCTCGTCGAATCTCTCATTTGTCGCGATTGTATTCCGAAATGGGCTTTTTGTTCAGTCGCTGCCGAAGCCGACCGGACCCGGTTCCCGCAGAGATTCTGCGGCTCCGCTTCGCTCCGCGCAGAATGACGGTGTGTCTGGTAGTTTTCGTTTTTCTTGATCCGCCCGCCGTCAGTCCGTAACCTGCTCACAATAATTCATCTCGGGGAAATCTGGCCATGAGATTATTGCTGATCGGGCTTTGCACCTTGTTCCTGTCCGCCTGCGACCAGCGGTCGCCGGAAACACCGGCAGGTGCGCCGCAAGGGGTTGAGACCGCAAGCCCGGCGTTGCCGGGGCAGGGCGATGACGCGGGCAGGACCGTGATCTATCGCGACAGTTTCGGCGTGCCGCATATCTATGCCCCGACCGTCGAAGCCGGTCTCTACGCCCAGGGTTGGGCCCAGGCCGAGGATCGGCCCGCGCAATTGCTCATGAATCTGAAAATCGCCATCGGCGAATTGACCGAGATCGCCGGTGAGGGGGGTGTGCAGCCATCGCTGATCTCGCACATGTTCGGGCACATGCGCAATGCCTCGATTTCAGTTGCCAACATGACCGAAACCGAGCGCGGCCGCCTGGCCGCGTTCGCCAATGGCATCAGCGATTATTACCAGGCGCATCCCGAAGACGTGCCTCCGTGGTGGAATCATCCCGCGGTTTCCCCGGAGATGATCGATGCCTTCGGCCGCATGTTTCTCTATAACTGGTCCATCGACGAGGCCATGGGCGATCTCCGGCGCGGCGGCGTCAATCCGGATTTCATTGAAGAACAGCGCGCTTCGAATCAATGGGCGGTGAGTCCGTCGCGCACGGCAAGCGGCCACGCGATTTTGTTGATCGACCCGCATCTGGCGTGGTTCGGCGTCAGCCGCTTCTGGGAGATGCGCATCCATGCCGGCGAACTGCGAGGCAGCGGCGTAGGTCTGCCGGGCTCTCCTTACATCGGTCTCGGCCATAACGAAAACGTTGCCTGGGCGATGACCACCGGCGGCCCCGATACGGCGGATGTCTACGAAATCGAGCTTGATCCGGATGATCCCAACCGCTACCTCTTCGATGACGAATGGCGCGAGATCGAACAATTTACGGCAGCGCTGCCATTCCCGGACGGCAGCAGCCGTGAATACGTCTGGGAAGCCTCCCATCACGGCCCCATCATCGCCAGGGGCGAAGGAGTAGCCTACGCGGCGCGCATGGCCTATGACTCGGGCACCAACCGCAATCGCGCCTGGGAATTCCTCAACTTCGCCGAGGACTACACCGGCGCGGTCGCTGCTTGCGAAACGCTGTCGATGTTTCCGCAAAACGTTATGGTCGCCGACACCAGCGGCAATATCTATTACCAGCGCACCGGCAGGGTGCCGGTGCGGGACCTGACATATGACTGGTCGATTCCGGTAGACGGCAACACTTCGGCTACCGAATGGCAGGGATTCCACCCCGCGGAAGACCATCTCCAGGTGCTCAATCCCGCCGCGGGCTACATGCAGAACTGCAATATCCCGCCCGACGCCATGATCCCGGATTCACCGTTTTCGCTCGACGCCCAGCCCGACTACCTGTTTTCCAGCGCGGATTACGGACCTTCCCGGGACGGCTGGATCAACCAGCGCGGCGCCCGCGCGATCGAGTTGCTGAGCGCCGACAGCGATGTCACTGTTGAGGAGGCGCTTGCCTATGCGGTCGACGTGCAACCCTTCGGTTACCGGCGCTGGATTGAGGTCCTGGCCGCGGCGGAGGCGCCGGCTTCCGCCGAGTTGACCGAACTTCTCGAATGGGACGGGCAGATTACCAAAGACAGCTCGGCTGCTCTGAAATACTACTTCTGGCGCACGGCGCTGAACGAGACCGAAGCCGGCCCAGGCATTCGTGATGTGGTCGACGATCATTACGCTATCGTCGAGCAGCGTCAGCCACGGCCTGTCGAACTTGACGATGCGCAACTGGCGGCGGTGCGCGAGGCCTGGGAGTCAGGGCTGGACCGGATGCGTTCGGAACTGGGCGACACGGCCCAGCCCTGGGGCCGGGTGTTCAAGGCCGGGCGTGACGGCAACGGCTGGCCCGTTGGAGGTGGCGGCGGCGACCACTTGGGGCTTACCACTCTGCGTACCATGGGTTACGCCGCTTCCGACGAGAACCAGGAACGCCACGGTGTCAGCGGGCAGACTTCAACCCAGATCGTGGTGCTTTCGGACCCGATCCAGAGCTGGCTTTACCTCCCCACCGGCCAGTCCGACCGCCCCGATTCGCCGCACTACAGCGACCAGTCGGAAACCGTTTTTTCGAATCGTGAGCTTAAGCCGAGTTGGTGGTTACCGGAGGATCTGGCGGGGAACATCGAATCGCGAGTGGAAATTGAGCCGCGCTATTGATCGGTACTCACCCAAATATGCTGCGGAAGGTAAAAAAGAAAATAATCGACAGCACGGCGCCGACGGGTAGGGTGATGATCCATGACAGGATGATTCGGCCGACCACGTCGAGGTTGAGCGCGCTGATGCCTTTCGCCAGGCCCACGCCTAGCACGGCGCCTACCAGGGTATGCGTCGTTGATACCGGGATGCCGGTGCCGGAAGCGATTACTACGGTGGTCGCCGCCGCCAACTCGGCGGCGAAGCCGCGGCTGGGAGTCAGATGAGTGATATTGCGGCCGATTGTCATGATCACCCGGTAGCCCCAGGTGGCCAGGCCGATGACGATACCGGTGGCGCCGAGTAGCAGGATCCAGTTGGGCACCGTCGATTCCTGGGAAAATACGCCGCCGGTTTCCACCACGCCGACCACTGCCGCCAGCGGGCCGATGGCGTTGGCGACATCGTTCGAGCCGTGGGCGAAGGCCATGGAGCAGGCTGTAAATACCATCAACACGCCGAATACTTTTTCGAGATTGTCGAGTTCGTGGCCATCTTCCTGAGGTTTAAGCGCCACCCGCCTTAGCAAAAGAATGCCCAGGCCCATGGTGATCAAGCCGATCAGAGTGGCGACGAGCAGGGTCTGGCCCAGATTGAGTTCCAGTCCAGTCTTGCTGAGACCCTTGATCATGGTCATCGTCGAGATAATGAATCCCACCAGAAAGATATACCAGGGCACATAACGCCTGGCGTTGGCCAGTGGGTCATCGGTGTCCAGCACCAGTTTTTGCACGCTCAGAAACAGGACCAGCGCGATCACTCCGGAAAAAACCGGCGATACGACCCAACTGGCGGCGATGGAACCAACCTGGCTCCAAATCACCGAATCAAAGGAAATCCCGACGACCGCGAAGCCAATTATGGCGCCGACGATGGAATGAGTCGTCGATACCGGCCAGCCGCGCTGGGACGCGACCAGCAACCAGACTCCGGCGGCGAGCAAAGAGGACAGCATGCCGTACACCAGCAACTGGGGATTTCGGTCCAGCCCGGAGTTTTCCAGATCGATTATGCCGCTGCGCACCGTTTCGGTAACTTCGCCGCCGGCAAGCCAGGCCCCGGCGAATTCGAAGACCATGGCAATGAGGATAGCCTGCTTTATGGTGATTGCCCGGGCGCCGACCGAGGTGCCCATGGCATTGGCGACATCGTTGGCGCCCACGCCCCAGGCCATGAAGAAGCCGAAAATGACGGCCATTGCAAGAAAAATCGTACCGTATTGAGCGATGATTTCAGACATGGTCCTTCCTGTTTGAAATGCTTCCTTATTACAGTTCCGTGAGATAGAACATGCAATCCTTGCGGGCGATTTCGGGATTCGTCGTCACCATGAAAAGTTTCAACTTTCGCCCGGGATAGAGACGGCCTTCCTCCAACCGGAAGTACTCTTTTGCGGGAGTCGTTCCATCGCCATTTCGCACGCGCAGTTTGTTTTCCAGTTCCCCGGAAACGAAACCGAGCAGGGTATCAGGCCCGACATGACCAAAGTTGTGATTTTCCACTGACGGCAGCAAGGTTACGCCGTCGTCGAGCAAGCTGTGTTCGCCATAGGCGATTTCGCTGCCTTCGGTCAGTTCCAGCCGCATGGGATGATGGAAGTACTCGAGCGACATCTCGGCCGGGCTGGCGTCCAGCACATTCTCGAAAGTGAAATAGCGCGTCAGTCCTTCGCCGGCGAGCATGGCCGATTCTCGATCCTCGGCGCCGCCACATTCGACAGTGACTATGGGCATGTCCGCGCGCGTGCGTTCCATTAGCGAGCCGAGCCGCAGGTCCGTGACGATCATGCGGTGGGTAAACAGCGAGATCAGCGCGGCATGGCGCGGTTCCATTTCCGTGCTGATCCCGAAAGAAGGACTCGAGCCGGAAGTGTTATGGATATCGACCACGCATTCCGGTTTCGCGGTCTCGATCAATGCGATCATTTCCCGTGCGAGATGGTCGACTTCCGTATCGCCGAAAGGCGGAGTGAAACAACGGTTCAGATCCTTGCTGTGCGGCAGCATGCGATAGACGAAGCCGGGGGCCTGCTTGGCCGCGTCGACCGAGGGAATGAAGCAGATCATGTTGACCGCGGGGCGCAAACCGAGCCGCAGCAACTCGTAGAGCGCATGCAGACCGCCGGGTTCGTTGCCGTGCATCAGCGTCGCCATCGCCCGGCAGCGGCTGCTGTCATTGCCGGTCAGATGGATGCAGGTGGGACCGTGGAGGCGATGCAGGAATTCCAGCGCGCTGCCGCCAAGCGAGTGCGGGTCCGGATCCTGCCAGTGTTGAAACAGTTCCCGAATTTCGCCTTCGGGCTCCGCGTGTTTTACTTCCATCGCGCCACCGGAATATTCGCGGCGCTGTTGGCGCGATACTGTGTCAGCATCTCTATCAAGGCTTCGCGCTTGTGCATGTCGCGCCGCAGTTCGGCGACTTTTTCGAGTTGCCATCGCGCCCCCGTCTTGCGCGCCGCCAGGCGCTCCTCGACGATGTCGAGCAGGGGCATGAAATCGTCTTCACGAAAGCCCATGCCCGCAAGTTTTTCCGGCACCCGCGGCAGCAGTTTTTCGAGCAGCGCCGGCACCGGGAAGTACTCCGGCTGAATCTGGGTCGAAGATGGCCAGAACAGGTCCGCTTCGAGACCGTTCTGGGCGGCGCGATAAAAATTCGCCGTGCAATAGTTGAAGGGGATCGCCGGCAGCAGATCGGTAATGTGTTCTTGCATGACCTTGGTCAGGCCTATGGCGAGCACGGCGTTCGCCAGCATGTCGACCAGGCTCGGCCCGGCCGGCAGGGAACGAAACTCGATGCGCAGGTGACCGCCGTCGGCCGGATCGTAAACCGGCCGGTTCCAGAGCCAGACCGATCCTTGTTGCAGTCGCAATTCACTCAGTGCAGGAACGCCGCCGGACTTGACTACGGCCACGGAGTCCTCGTCATCGCAAATTGCAAGAATCGGCCGGTAGAGCATGGCGGCTTCGGCGAACAGTTCGAACGGGGTGCTGCGAATCCAGTTATTGCCGAAATTGACCCTGGCCGGGATCGGATGCATGCCGTCCTTGGGCCGGCAATCGATCGATTGCTTGAACAGGGGGATGCGCGTTTCCTGCCACAGCCGATGGCCGAACAATGTAGGCGAATTGGCCGCCAGCGCCACCACCAGTGGGGTGATCAACTGGGCGGCGTTGTAAAACTCGGCATATTCCCGGGGCGGTACGCGCAAGTGGATCTGGAACGAGGTATTGGCGCCTTCCAGGGTCACGTCGTCCATGGCGAGTTGCAAGGTGTCGGCGCCGGTAATCGCGATGGTGAAGGGTCCGCCGCGAATATGGGTAAGTTCCCGGGTCAAGGCCTCGAAGCGAGGCAGCTTGGTCATCGCCTGGTATCCGATATCGGATTGCTGCAAGGTCGGCAGGATGCCCACAGGGACCACCGAACCATCCCATTGCGCGGCGCAGGCGTTGATTTTGTCGATGGCCGCAAGCGCTTCCTGCTGGGTGTTGCGGAAACAGTGATCGGAGATCCGGCAAGGACTGAAATTGTATTCGAGATTGTATCGATTCAGTTCCAGGGTAAGTTGCGGGTCATCGAGTTCCGCTATGATTTCCTGATTGACGTGGAGGGGCTGGCCCTGCGGGTCGACGATATACAGTTCCAGTTCCGCGCCGAAAGTCAGGTCGCCTTCGCCGAAATCCGGTCTTTGCAGTAATAGCTCAAGCGCCGACAGATTGGCCCGCAGCCTTTTGCCGAAGTGTTGGAACTCTTCGCTGCTGAATTCGAAATTGGTGATTTCCTGGCCCATTCTTCTCTTTTTCCTTCCGGGCGGGGCCGCCCTGTGAGCGCCGCTAGACTACAGCTTTAGCCGTTTTCCGTAAAGACAAATTCCGTGCCTGAAAGCCGTTCAGGCATCGGCGCCGCCGCTGCGGGAATCCGTGCGAAAAAGTTTCTCGCGATTTACGCGCATGAACCTGAGGTTGCCGTCCCGGCGCGTGAATCCGATGCCGTCGAAATACTCGAGAATCTCGATGCAGAGATTGCGGCCGATGCCGCTCGCGTCGCGAAAGGCGACCACGGTAAAGCTCTCTTTTCCGCCTGGGCCGCCGGCCAGTTTCTCTACCAGCACGGCGAGGTCGCGAATCGTTTCCGGCAGATAATGCCGATTGTCCGCCACCTTCACCAGCTTGTCCGAAATTTCCGCCTGACGAAGAATCTTCTCCAGCGCGTCAAGGGGCAGTCCCGTCATTTCCGCCAGTTCCCGCGTACGCGGAGGAATCTTTTCCGACTTTTGCAGGATGGGCCTCAGTTTTCGCAGGAGTTGTTCGACCTGCTCGCCGAGACGGGTGCTATGGCCGGGCATGTGCAAAAGCGAACCGCTGCGTTCCACTGCGCCCTCGTCGAGCAAGCGCGCGAGCAGCGCTTTCAGCAGTGGCTGCGAGATGCGTAATTCCGTTGCCCTCGGCAGTTGAGATTCACCGATGCCCTGGCGGTCGGGATGAGCGCGATGATAGCCCGCGACTGCGGCGAACACCGCGTCCCGATGCCGCTGGAAATGTTCCCGGCCAAGTAGTCGCGGATATTCGCCTGTTTCCGTGTTCAAGGCGATGCAATCAACTGGAGACTGCTGCATCTTTCGCGCCAGACCTACAATTGCCGCGGCGCCGAGATTTCGATTCAGGCTGAACTGGTCGAGATTGAGTCCGTCAGGCAACAGCTCGATCAATGCCCGGCATGCCGCCCCGGATTCCCGGTCCATGGCGGCGAGCAATTCCAGCCGCTCGCGGGATTCGCGGCCGCGCGCCGGCACAAAGACATCGACCACCCAGCCGCCGCCCAAAGTGTGACTCGCCGCCGGGTCGCGCAGGATGAAGCGGTCGCCGTACAACACATGCACCGGTTCCCGGGTTTTCACCTGGAACCAGGCGCTGTCGCCGAGACGGCGCAAGGTCGTGAGGTAATGGCCGGCGCCGACATGCAGGTGGTAGCGCGTATTGGGCCGCGGTTCGTCCGTCCCCGGCAATAGTCGTAAACATGCATCGAAGCGGGTGACCGGATGTTGCAGCCGGGCATCGAGCAGCCAGTCGCCGCGGCCGGCCAGACTCTGCTCGAGCGTGACGGTAAGCGCCGCGCGCTCGCCTTGCCGCAACCGGTCCCTGTCTTCCTGGTGCACCCGGATGCCGCGAACCCTGATTTCGGACCCGCTACCGCTATGCAGCAGCGAATTCCCGGAGGCGGCCTCGCCCTCGCGGCAACTTCCGGTGACCACCGTGCCGATACCGCGCACGCTGAAACTGCGATCGATGAGAAATCGGAACAAGCGGTCTTCGGCTGTCTGTGCGCGCCGGTATTTTGTCAGCAACAATTTGTGCAGAAAGTTGGCCAGGCGGTCGATGCCGTCGCCATCGATGTTCGACACCGGAAATACCGGAGCATCGGCGAGACCGCTGCCGGCAAGCAGCTCGCCCACTTCGGCCTTGACCTTGTTCAGCCTGGTCTTGCTCACACGATCGATCTTCGTAAGGGCTACGCAGCCCGAGCGGATATTGAGCAGGTCGAGGATGGCCGCGTGTTCTTCAGTCTGGGGCATGACGCCGTCGTCCGCGGCGACCACCAGCATCGCGCCGTCCACGGCGCCCACGCCGGCGAGCATGTTGCCGATGAAATCGATATGCCCGGGAACGTCGACGAAGCCGAGCAGGCATTCGTCGCCATCCGCTTCGTATTGCTTGTAGGCAAAGCCGAGATTGATCGACAACCCGCGCTTCTTTTCCTCGGCGAGCGTGTCGGTATCAACCCCGGTCAGATTGCGCACCAGCAGAGTCTTGCCGTGATCGACATGACCCGCCGTGGCGACCGTCAGCGAGCGGTGGCGGGGCAGGCTCCGGGTCATGGCATCGCGCCGGACCCCGATTCAGGCCGGCCGGCGGTTGTAACGCACGATCAGGGCGATCATCAGCGCCGTGATCATCGCGACTACGATAAATCCAGCGTTGAAGATGCCGCCGGTGACGATGCCGTAGCCGATCGAGCCGGTAACCAGCGCGTAATACAGGAAGGGCAGCAGGGTCTTGCGGATCACCGCGCCTTCCTTGCCGACCAGCCCCACCACCGCCGATGCGGCCACTACATTGTGCACGCAGATGATGTTGCCGGAAGCGCCGCCGACCGCCTGCAAGGCGACGATCCAGGTCGGATCGACCAGGATGCGCTCGCCGACTCCGAACTGGAACAGCGAGAACATCATGTTGCTGACGGTATTGCTGCCGGCGACGAAGGCGCCGAGACCGCCGATGAAGGTCGAAAAGAAGGGCCAGGCCGAACCGGCGATATTAGCCACGCCTTCCGCCAGGGCGATGGGCATTTGCTCGTATCCGGCCGCGCCGCCGCTGGAGTTGATGAACACCTGCACCATGGGCACGGTGAAAACCAGCGCCGCCGAAGCCGGCAGCAAGGTACGCAGGGAACTGCCGAAAGCTGCCCGGTATTCGCCCATGCGCATGCTGTGCAGCAATATCGTCAGTAGGGAAACAATGATGAAAATCGTGCCCGGCGACCATAGCGGCTGGAACGAGGCGTTGATGTCACTGCCGAAAATTCCCGACCAGGACCATGTAATAAAAGGGTTGGCGGCCCGCAGAAAGGGCTCCAGTCCTACTTGCGGCAGCCTTGTGAGCACCAGCAGGCCGGCCACGAAGAGATACGGCGACCAGGCTTTCAGCAGGGTCATGCGATGGTCGGGGTCCGGCACGTGGCCGCGGTCCTGCAGTGTGCCGGTCCATTCTTCATCCCAGTTCTCCCGAACGTCGAAATCCCAGGTGTCCTCGGTTTTCGGTACGAGGAAACCCTTGCGCGCCGCAGACACGACGATGGCCAGACCAATCAGGCCGCCGAACATCGACGGAAACTCGGGACCGAACACGGACGCCACGATGACGTAGGGAATCGTCATCGCCAGGGCGGCGAACAAGGCAAACTTCCAGACCTGGAAGCCGGCGGCAAAGCTACGCTCCGGGCCGAAGAATCGCGTCATGATCGCAGTCACCAGCAAGGGCACGAAAGTTCCCGCCAGTGCATGAATGATGGCGACCTTGGTGGCGATGAAGGCGAGGAAGGCGTCCCATTCGGTGAAGCCGCGTTCCAGGGCGTAGGCGGCCATTTCCGGGTCCGCCGACAGCCCGGTGTTTATGCCGACCAGGATCGGCGTGCCCATGGCGCCGAAGGATACCGGGGTGCTCTGAATGATCATTCCCGCAACGACCGCGGCCATGGCCGGAAAACCAAGTCCGACCATCAGCGGAACGGCAACCGCCGCCGGTGTGCCGAATCCCGCCGAGCCTTCGATGAAGGACCCGAACAGCCAGGCGATGATGATGACCTGTACCCGGCGGTCGGGACTGATGTCGGAAAAGCCCTCGCGGATGGCGTACATGGCGCCGCTCTGGCGCAGGGTGTTGAGCAGCAATATGGCGCCGAAGATGATGAAGATCAGGGTCGCGGCAACGATCAGCCCGTTGACGCTCGCCGCCAGGATCTTGGTAAGCGGCACCTGCCAGACCAGCCAGGCCAATACGAAAGCCACGACATAGGCGATCGGCATGGCGCGACTGGCGGGCCAGCGCAGCAATACCAGGAAAACGGCCACCGACAGGATCGGCAATAGCGAAAGGAGGGCGAGGACACCGATACTCATGACTTTTCTTCCCGGAAGAGTTGGCGACGGCTAGAGACTAGCAGATATGATTACTGGAAAGAAACGAGGCGCCAGCTTGAGCGGGCGAGGCATGCCTCGCCCCTACAATCTACCTGAATGGTATTGTAGGGGCTGGGCATGCCCAGCCCGGGCCGGCGCTACTCGCGAAGGCGCGCCTGGGCCGCCGCCAGCCGGGCCACCGGCACCCGCGGCGGTGAGCAACTTACGTAGTCCAGACCTTGCCGCTGGAAGAATTCGATCGATGCCGGATCGCCGGCGTGCTCGCCGCAGATGCCAAGCTTGATGCCCGGGTTGGTTCGGCGCCCGCGGTCGACCGCCATCTCGATCAACTGGCCGACGCCGCTCTGATCGAGGCTGGCGAAAGGATTCTGGTTGAAGATTTCCTTCTTCTTGTATTCGTCGTAGAACAGGCCCATGTCGTCCCGGCTCAGGCCAAGTGTAGTCTGGGTCAGGTCATTGGTGCCGAAACTGAAGAAATCCGCTTCCGCGGCAATTTCGTCGGCCGTTACCGCGGCGCGCGGTATTTCCACCATCGAGCCGACCAGGTAGTTGATCTCGACCTTCTGGTGTTTGAGCACCTGTCCGGCCACCCGATGCACCGTGCGCAACTGGTCCGCCAACTCGGCGCGGTAGCCGACGAGGGGAATCATGATCTCGGGTATGACTTCGATGCCTTGTTTGGCGACATAGGCGGCGGCTTCGAATATCGCCCTGGTCTGCATTTCGGTAATGTCCGGGTGCAGGATACCCAGGCGGCAGCCGCGGCAGCCGAGCATGGGATTCTCTTCGTGCAGCGCCTTGACGCGGTCGATGACGTAGTCGAGCGTCACACCGAGTTTCTGCGCCAGTTGCCGGCGCACCACGTCGTCGTGCGGCAGGAACTCGTGCAAGGGCGGGTCGAGCAGGCGGATAGTCACCGGTTTGCCCCGCATGGCCTTGAACAGGCCAATGAAATCCCGGCGTTGATATCCGAGCAGTTTCTTCAATGCTTCCTTGCGTTGCACTTCGTCCGCCGCAAGAATCATCTGGCGCATGAAATTGATGCGATCGCCTTCGAAGAACATGTGCTCCGTGCGGCACAGACCGATGCCTTCGGCGCCGAACCGAACGGCTTCTTCCGCCATCGACGGCGTATCCGCATTGGTGCGGATCTTTAGGCTGCGCACCTCGTCGGCCCATTGCATGACCGTGCTGAACTGCTCGAAGGTATAACTTTTTTCCGCCTTCATGCCGCCGTTAAGCACCTGTTTCACTTCCGAATCCGCGTTTTCCACCATGCCCTGATAAATGATGCCGGTACTGCCGTCGATGGAGATGTATTCGCCTTCGCGGATTACATGTCTGCCCGCGGTCAGAGTTCTTCTGTCGTAGTCGATACGGATTTCGCTGGCGCCGCAGACGCAGACCTTGCCCAACTGGCGCGCCACGAGCGCGGCGTGCGAAGAGACGCCGCCACGGCAGGTAAGGATTCCTTCGGACAAAAGCATGCCCTTGAGATCTTCGGGCGAGGTTTCCACCCGGCACAGAATGACCCTGTTGCCGCGGCGGGTTTCCAGTTCGGCCCGCAAGGTGGTGAAAACGACTCTTCCGGTCGCCGCGCCGGGACCCGCCGGCAGACCCTGGCCGATGGCCGCGGCGGCTTTCAGCGCCTTGGGGTTAAACACGGGCACGAGCAATGAGTCCACTGATTCCGCCGGAATCTTCAGCAGGGCGGTTTCGCGCGACATCAATCCTTCGCGCTGCATCTCCACCGCGATGCGCACCGCGGCCTGGCCCGTACGCTTGCCGTTGCGGGTCTGCAAGATGAACAGGCGGCCGCTCTGTATGGTGAACTCCAGGTCCTGCATGTCCTTGAAATGCTGCTCCAGCGTTTGTCGAACCTGGAGCAGTTCGCTATAACTTTCCGGCATTTCCTTTGCCATCCGCCTGATGGCTTTTGGAGTGCGCACGCCGGCCACGACGTCTTCACCCTGGGCGTTGACCAGGTACTCTCCATAGAATTCGTTTTCACCGTTTGCCGGATCCCGGGTGAAGGCGACACCGGTGGCGCAGTCATTGCCTGCATTGCCAAACACCATGGCCTGAACATTGACCGCCGTGCCCCATTCGGCGGGAATGCGGTACTGCTGGCGATACAGCACGGCCCGCTCGTTGTTCCAGGAGCCGAAAACCGCGCCGATAGCGCCCCATAGCTGTTCGTTGACGTCCTGCGGAAAGTCGCCTCCGGCGCGGCGGCGGATCAGCGACTTGTAACGCCGCACGAGGGCGCGCAGGTGAGTAACGTTCAGTTTGGCGTCGGACCTGACCCCGGCCTTTTCCTTCACCGCGTCGAGAATCTTGTGAAAAGGGTCTTCTTCCTCTTCGCTTCGCGCCCGTACGCCCATCACCACATCGCCGTACATCTGGATGAACCGCCGGTAGCAATCCCAGGCAAAGGCCGGATTCCCCGACACATCGGCCAGACCTTCCACGGTCGCGTCGTTGAGACCGAGGTTGAGGATCGTATCCATCATGCCGGGCATCGAATCCCGCGACCCGGAGCGAACCGACACCAGCAGCGGATTCCGGCGAGCGCCGAATTTCTTGCCCATCTGTTCTTCAATGCCGGCAATGGCCGTGTCTATGTCGCCGGCGAGCGAAGCCGGATATTGCCGCTCGTTATCGTAGAACCAGGAGCAGACTTCGGTGCTGATGGTAAATCCGGGAGGGACCGGCAGGCCAATAGCCGCCATTTCGGCCAGATTGGCCCCCTTGCCGCCGAGCGTTTCGCGCATGCCGGCATTGCCGTCGGTTTGTTTGCCGAATACGTAAACGAGTTTGTCGCTGATGATCGGAGAAGAGGATTGCCGGGCTGCAAGGGACATATTCATGATTTTCCCGTCGAAAAAGTTCATTTTTCGGCAGTCACGACTTCATGGCTCCGGGCGAATGTTTGCCGCCGGGGGCGATTTGAATCCGACTGCGTGGTTCCGTGGCGGAATTGCCATCCTGACGTGCGAAAGCGATGGCCGCCGCAGGGAAGGCAGAATAATTCACCCGACCGGCAAAATCCAGCGTGGCGCCCGTCGAGAAATCGCAAATGCGAGTGGATTTGGTATGCTCAGCCCTGTCTTTCCTTCGACGGTTAATTTCGTATGAAAAAGTGGATTCTTGTCGCGCTGCTGGTCTGCTGGCAGCCTGCGCTTGGCGTGGATCGGGCGGAACTATCCGCTTTGCTCGAAGAGGCGCGGGCGGAAATGGAAATGCCCGGGCTACGAGGCGCCGTGCGGTTTGCGGATGACTCGATAGTCCGCGCTTCGGTGGGGCTGGCGGATGTGGAAAATTCCATGGCTCTCGACGATTCCGTGGGTATGCCGGGCGGGAGCACGGGCAAGACTTTCGTCGCCGCGCTGACGATGTTGCTGGTTGAGGACGGTGTGCTCACGCTCGAAGATCCGGCGTCGAAATGGCTGGGCGGCATCGAATGGTTCGACGAACTGCCCAATGCGGAAACGATGCGCATAGTGCATCTGCTCTCGCATTCTTCCGGCATGGGCGACTATCCGGCAACGATGCGTTACGGCATGCTTTCAATTTGGCGCGCAATAAGCCGTGGAGGAATCCGGTTCGAAGTCGAGGAGTTGATCGACATGGTCGATCGCGAACCGCTGTTTCCGGCGGGAGAGGGCTATGCCTACACCGACGCCGGTTACCTGGTGCTCGGGCGCGTGATCGAGGCGGCAAGCGGGCGCGAATATTTCGATCTGCTCGACGAAAGAATTCTGACGCCGCTGAGTCTCGACGAAATCAGACCCCAGGACCGGTCGATACTGCCGGACATAACTCCGGGTTATATGGCCGGCGCGAGAAACTTGCGGGACGACGGCAGCATGAAGATCGATCCTTCCTCGGAGTGGACCGGCGGCGGGCTGGTCACGAATCCGATCATGCTGGTCCGGTTCTACGGGGACCTGGCCGAAAGCCGCGTGGTGCAAACCGAAAGTCTTGCAGCGATGCTCGACGCAGGCTGGCGCGATCCTTCCGCACCGGACAGGCATTACGGATTCGGGCTGTTCGTCTACGATGACGGCGGACGTTTCGGTCATGGCGGCTTGTGGCCGGGATATCGGACCCAGGTCATGCATTACGCCGAATCAGGCACGACAATAGCCGTGCAGACCAATCGCGACGGACGCCTCGATCTGGAAGGGCTGGTGGCTCGAATCGAGTCGCGGCTTCGCGATGCCCGCTGAAGAAGACCTTGCCGTCCAAACGGAACTTCTCGAGGGCGTTTCCCGTTCATTTGCCTTTACCAATCCGCAATTGCCGGAATCGTTGCGCAATGCCGCGGGCAATGCCTATCTCCTGTGCCGAATCGCGGACACGATCGAAGACGACCCTGGAATCGCGTATGCGCACAAAAAGGAATTCTCCGAGCGGCTGACGGCGATGGTGGGGGATTTCGAGGACCCGCAAACGTTCGCGAGCGATCTCGGTGCGATCCTGTCGCGGCAGAGCAGGGCGAGGGATTGCGAGCTCGTCGCCCAGGCTCCGCTTGTCATGCGCATTAACCGCGCATTGCCGCAATCCCAGCGCCATGCGCTTGCCCGCTGCGTCGGCATCATGAGTTCCGGCATGACCGGGTTCCAGGCACAACGCGGTCTCGGGGGCCTGGCCGATATTCGGCAAATGGAGCGCTATTGCTATGTTGTCGCCGGAGTGGTCGGCGAGATGCTGACCGAGTTGTTCTGCGATTACAATCCCCGCATCGCCGCACGGCGCGAGAAACTGATGCCGCTGGCGGTCGCCTATGGCCAGGGCCTGCAAATGACCAACATCCTCAAGGACATCTGGGAAGACCGGCGCCGCGGCGTCTGCTGGTTGCCGCGGGACGTTTTCCTGACGGCGGGAGTGGAACTCGAACGCCTGCCCGACGAACATGACAAGCCGGGCTTTGCCATCGCGCTGCGGCAAGTGCTCGGCATCGCTCGCGAACAACTCGAATTGGCCGTTGAATACATCAAGCTATTGCCGGCGGGCGAAACGGGCATTCGCCGTTATTGCCTGTGGGCTGTCGGCATGGCGGTGCTGAGCTTGCGCCGTATCCACGCCAATCCGCATTTTTCCAGCGAGAAGGAAGTGCGCATCACGCGCGCTCAGGTGCGCGGCGTCATCGCCTCGACCAGCGCCTGCGCCAGCTTTAATCCAGCCTTGTCATTGCTTTTCGCCTGGCTGAACCGGGGTCTTCCGTCCGGCTCATGACCGCGGAACGTTGCGCAACAGCAGGTCGAACAGCCGGCGCAAAGCCGGGTCTGAATGCGCCAGCAATACAATTGCCGTTATCAACGCCGGCGCGGCGCGTTTCGGCTGCGGGAAATCCTTGCCTGCGTGAAATTCTTCCGAGCGGTGAATGCGGCGCAAGGTAAGCGCCGCCATGCCGAGGGTCAGCAGCAAGTGCCGTCGGATACCGAGTTCCCCGCGCGGGATCAGCAGCGCAAAGCCGAGCCCTTGCCGCAAGTGGCGATGCGTGGCGGCCACCAGATCATCGAGGCCCGCAGCAAAGGCAGGGCCGTTATCGGCGGTGCGCATTTCGTCGAGATCGAAGCCTCTGGCAATAAATGGCTCTTTGGGCAGCCAGCAATAGCCTCGGGCATGGTCAGCCCAGATATCCCTGAGGATATTGGTCATCTGCAGACCCTGGCCAAAGCCGGGAGCCAGCCTCATCAGTTCTTCGCGCCTTTCCGCCACCGCGGGAGAATGATCGCAGAACACCTCGGTAAGCATCTTCGCCACCACGCCGGCGACGTGATAGCAATAGCGGTCGAGGTCCGCCATATGCCGTAATCCTTCCCTGCCTCGCCGGCGCTGGAATTCGATCATGCCCCGGGTCATTTCCTTAAGGCATTGCTCTATGGCCCTGCGTCGCGCGGGAGCGAATGCATGGGTAATCCGCACGATCCGGCCGGTGTTTTCAACCAGTATTCGTTCGCTTTTTGAAGTGGCGCCGGAAAGCAGCGTGGACAATCTCGCGGCCAGCGCCTCGGAGTCGGCGTGGCCGGCCACCGCGGAAGCGATTCCTCGCAACAATATTTCCTTGCGCGCGAGATCGAGTCCGGGTTCGTCTTCGACCGTGTCGGCAATGCGGCACAACAGGTACGCGTTGGTGACCGCTTCGAGCAACCCGGCCGGCAATCGTGGAATGGTCAGCGCATAAGTGCGCGACACCTGGCGCAACATGTCAGCCTGAAAGGCAAATTCGGCCTCGCGTACAGGCGTGGATTCTGGCGCGTCGGTCGGCATCCTGCTACCCGTTCAGTTTCCGATGACTTCAGTAACCAATATATGGGCGCTGAACCAGGAATCCAGATTTTCCACGACCAGGTTGCCCATGGCCGCGCGAGTCTCCACCGTCGCGCTGCCGATATGGGGCAGCAATACGACGTTGTCCATCGTCAGCAGTTCCTCTGGAACCTCCGGTTCATTGGCATAGACATCGAGTCCGGCGCCGGCGATCAGTCCGTGCCGCAGGGCCTGCACCAGGGCGGACTCGTTGACGCTGGAGCCGCGGCCCACGTTGATGAAAATACCTTCAGGACCGAGCGCGTCGAGCACTTCGAGATCGACCAGGCCGAAGGTTTCAGGGCCGCCCGGCAACATGTTGAGCAATATGTCGCTGTGTCCGGCCAGCTCACGGGCGGATTCGAAATACGGAAACGACACGTCTTTCTTGCGTGCGCGATTGTGATACGCGAAACGCAATCCGAACGGCTCCGCCCTGCGCACGATGGCATTGCCGATGCGGCCGAGGCCAAGAACGCCGAGCGTGCGTCCCGCCAGGCCGCTGCCGAAGGAGAATGGCCCCTTGCGCCATTCGCCTTCACGTACGAAACGGTCGGCATTGACGATATTGCGCGTGGTAGCGAGGATCAGCGCCATCGCCACATCGGCCACTGCGTCATTGAGCACGTCGGGGGTATTCGTGACCGCGATTCCCGCCGCCGCCGTGCGCTGGAAATCGATTCCATCGACCCCGACCCCGAAACAGGACAGCACGCGCAGCGAGCCCAGTTCGTAGACGATTTCGTCACAGACCCAGGAGGCGCTCGCCGCGGCCTCGCATTGACCTTCGAGCCGTTCGATCAACTTGCGTTTTTCGGCGTCGGACAGAAGCCACAAGTGATGCGACTCGTAGCGCGCGTCGAGCTTGGCAATGGTGTCGGCGTGGAAGTTGTTGACTATCAGCAAGGCCGGTTTTTCAGGCATTCGTCCATGTCCCTTTCGAAGCAGCCGCCAGTATACTTTCAAATTGCGGACAAGGCGTAAACACGTGTTCGATCAGGTTTTTACGCGCCTCCACAAGTTCGCCAAGACTCTCGTCAAGGACATCAAGCACGTTTTGTTGAAAGTCTTTTAGTTCTACAGTCCAGTCATGAGCCATGCTCAAGATGCGCTCGTCGTAACCGCCCAGGCATCGAATTCGTGCATTTTGTTGCGTGTCATGCAACACTATGGCAACGTGTTTGATGTGGAAATCAAACACAAGGCATTACGGCGATTCCATCTTTCAGGAGGTTTGGACAAGAAGGGCGTTCCCGCAGATTTGGCCGCGAGGCTGGCGCGGATTCTGTCGCGACTGAACGTGGCGGAGAAGCCCGAAGAACTGAACGATCCCGGCTTCCGGCTGCATATATTGCGCGGAGACTTGGCCGGTTATTGGAGTATAAGAGCCAGCGGCAATTGGCGCGTTGTTTTCCGGTTCCGCGGTGGTCAGGTCGTGGATGTAGACTTGGTAGACTATCACTAGGAGACCCGAACATGAGCGAAATTCAATACCCCGCACACCCTGGTGAGTGCCTGCGTGACTCTGTGGCGGCCAGTGGATTGACGCAGAGTGAGATCGCGGCAAAGCTGAAATTGGACCGAAGCAGCCTGCACAGGCTACTGACCGGACGCGCTTCGATAACGCCGAGAAGCGCTCTGGCACTGGAGGCGATGGGCTGGAGTACGGCGGAGCACTGGATGCGTCTGCAAGCCGCTTTCGACCTGGCCCGCGCAAGGCGCGCCGCTTGACGAGTAGATCAGACCGCACTGCGTTTGAGTAACCGACCACAGCGAGCTGTCGTGCAGTGTCGGAGTGATGGAACATGCTGGAAGTCGCATCTGATTAGATCAAGAACTGATGGAGTCAGCGCTCACAATCACTGCTATTCCCAAAAAATAACCCCGCCGGGGCCTTGCGGCAAGTCCGGCGGGGAGTAATTACGGACTAGTCTGAGGGTCTTCAGGGCATTCGTCAAGAATCCAGCAAACAGTTTCAGGAAATTCGATGCCGAAGGAGTATCCGAAGGTCATGCAAGGGGGTCGATCAACTCAACGCTCGTGGGCCGATAGTGGCGCAATCTACAATCGCGTGAAATCTTCACCGCCCTGAGGCATTTTCAGCAGCAGTTCAGCCAAGCCTGGCGCCGCGGCCTTTTCAATCCGGTAAAGCCGCTCATACTCGGTTGTCGATATCACCACGACAGTCGGCTTGCCGTGCCGTGTCACCTGCTGCGGCGTACCGGCCAGCGCAGCCTCAACCACAGCGCTGAACTTGTTCTTGGCATCTTGCAGGCACCATTCGATCATGTGTGTGACTCCATATTGACGATGTCGCGCGTGGTCGCCAGGATCAGCGCAATCGCCAGATCGGCCAAAGCGTCGTTGAGCACGTCGGAGGTATTCGTGACTGCAATGCCCGCGGCCGCCAGTATACTTTCAATTTTTGGGTTAGTTACAACTAAGTGGCCGATCAGGTTACTAGCCAGTCTCAAGCAATTTCGACAGCGGGGTTCCAAGCGATGAAATCAGGGTAGTAGGACAGTTTCAATCTCGGGACAAGTTCGCAGCCACGCGATCTTCGTCTATCAAGTACACGCCGTCGGAAGACACCAAAAGCGCTTTGCGCGCTTTTCGTAGAAAATCCCTTCCAATCAACAAAGGGAGCCTTGCTTGCAGGGTCGATACTTCCCTGTATGCAGTTCTTCATACAAATTGCGACCCCGAATAGCCCATTTGACAGGCGCTGGTGTGGCCGATGCGAATAAGGAAAAGAGGGCCTTTGGCATTGTCTCGTTCGGCCTCGTCGAAAGCGTCGTCTGAGTGCTCCCCAAGGTAGCCCTTGCGCGTATTCACATCTATTGCAACAAACCAGCCAGAGTGTTCCTGCTCATAAGCTTCTTGATATTCTTTGGCGTATATACGAGTAGCGATTTCGGCAATGTCTTCCGCATCTACCAGCTCCAGCTCTTTTTCAGCACTTATGTCTTTCCTCCGCAATGCCTCACAAAAGCCAAGATGACCAGTCTCATCTAGGATTAAAAGTCAATATTCTGTTCAGTCACTGTGTAAATCATGTGGATTCCCGCTTTCGTTACAAGTCTCCCAAAACAAGTAACCCGCCGAGGTGCGCAGTGCGGAGAACGAACTCCGTCCGAGGCGTGGCGGGTCTTGTTACGCCAAGTTTAGAGCCAAATCCCTGCCAGGCAAAGCATTTGTGCGAATTCAGAACATGTGAGACCGGGAGGGCCGTTCTTGAGAGTGCAACACGCGGCTATGGTACAGTTAGCCGCGCCATGGCCGGTTCCGCTCCGGCGCCAGAAGAGAACCAGCAGAACGTGCCGCAGAATCAGCGACTGAGATCCCTGCCATCGGTCGACCGCATACTCAATGCGCCCGAACTTTCCGGGCTGATCGGGCAGTATGGCGCTCAGGCCTGCAAGATCGCGGCCCAGGCGGAACTCGCGCAATTGCGCGAGGCTTTGCAGGGGGGCGATGGGGATGCGGAAGCCCTGGTGTCCACGGCCGATTTTCCCGAAGCGATATATGCAGCGGTACGGCGCAAGGTGGCCGCGGAATTCAGCGCCTCGCTCAAGCCGGTATTCAATCTCAGCGGCACCGTAGTGCATACCAATCTGGGCCGCTCCGCCTTGCCGGAAGAAGCGGTCCACGCGATGGCAATGGCGGCGGAAGGCGCCTGCAACCTCGAATACGATCTCGAGGCGGGGCATCGCGGCGACCGCGATCATCACCTGGAAGCCACGCTTTGCGAATTGACCGGCGCCGAAGCCGCCACCGTGGTCAACAACAATGCCGCCGCGGTGTTGCTCGTGCTGAACACGCTGGCTGTCGGGCGCGAAGTCGTGATTTCCCGCGGCGAACTCGTGGAGATCGGCGGCTCCTTCCGCATGCCCGAAATCATGCAGAGCGCCAATTGCATCCTCAGGGAAACCGGCACCACGAATCGCACTCATCTGCGCGACTACCGCGGCGCCATCAATGATAAAACCGCGTTGCTGATGAAGGTGCATACCAGCAATTACGAAGTGCGCGGATTCACCAATTCAGTTTCCGGACGGGATTTGAGCGAACTGGCCCGCGAAAACGGGCTGCCTTTCGTACACGACCTCGGTTCCGGCACGCTGGTCGACCTCGTGCGTTACGGATTGCCGCATGAACCGACCGTTAACGAAGTGCTCGCCGAAGGCGTCGACCTGGTCACGTTCAGTGGCGACAAACTGCTCGGTGGACCCCAGGCGGGAATAATCGTCGGTGAGAGGGAGCTCGTGGACAGGGTGCGGCGCAATCCCCTGAAGCGCGCCTTGCGGGTAGACAAGATCACAATCGCCGCCTTGCGCGAAGTGCTGAACCTGTACAAGGATCCGCAACGGTTACCGGCCAGACTGCCCTTGATGGCGGATCTGACTCGCCCGGCGGCGGAAATTCTTGTCCTCGGCGAACGGCTGCTGAAACCCGTGACCGAGGTGCTCGGATCTGCTGTCGACGTTGCCCTGACTGAATGCAAAAGCCAGATCGGCAGCGGCGCCCTGCCGCTCGAACGGCTGGCGAGCACGGCCTTGCAGCTCACACCGATCGCAGAAAAAGGCCGCAAGGACACGGCCCTGCAACAACTCGCCGGACGCCTGCGGCAATTGCCGCGGCCGGTAATCGGCAGGATCCGCGATGGCAGTCTCCTGCTCGATTTACGTTGCCTGCGCAATGAAGAAAGGTTTCTCGCTCAACTGCGCGAAGTGGCGCTGCCGGAAACTACGGGCTAGGCCTGATCGCGCAAGCTCGCGCCGGAAGCCACACCGGTATTGCCGAAACCCACACCGATGCGAAAGCTGGCCAGGGACAATAGCGAAGCCGCCAGCATGATGAACATCAGCGGATACGCCGTTCCGTTGTAAACCACCGCCACAAGTTGAGCCGCCAGGGCCGAAAGGGCCATCTGCAGGAATCCCGTAAGTCCCGAAGCGCTGCCCGCCAGCCGCGGGAATTCATTGATGGCCGCTGCCTGGGCGTTCGGCAAGGTAATGCCGTTGCCTAGCACGGTCAGCGAAACCGGCGCGAACAATGCCAGCGGATGCATCCAGCCCGCGAGTTGCAGGGCGAAGGCAAGGCAGATGCCGAAGATGGCGATCGCCATGCCGATCAGCATGAGCCGGTCGATATGCAGTCTCAGACCGTAATGCCTGGCGATATAGCTTCCCGCCATGAAGCCCAAAGGCATCATGATGAAATAGTAGCCGTACTCGTTGGCTGGTCGCTCGTACACCGAAACCAGGATTTCCGGGCCGGCTGCGATGAAACTGAAGAAAACGACCGAGACGAAGGCCACGCAAAAGGCGTAGCCGCTGAACACGCGCGAGGACATCAGTTCGCCAAAGGTTCGCAACATCGAGCCTAGCCCCTCGAAGGGCACCGGTTCCTTCAGCGTTTCCGGCAGGCTGAATCCGCTCATGAGCAAGATTGCCAGGCTGAACAGGGCGAACGCCGTGCCGATCGACTCCCAGCCATAGCGGACCAGCAATTCTCCTCCCACCGCCGGTGAAATCATCGGAATCACGACCATTACCATGACCAGGGTCGCGATCACCCGGGCCGATTCGGCGGGACCGTAGACGTCGCGAATGATGGCTCGCGCCAGCACCAGTCCGACGGCGGCGCCGAATGCCTGTACGAAGCGGCCGATGACGAGCAGTTCGATGGTTCCGGCCAGGGCGCATAGCAAGGAGCCGGCGGCACAGATGGACAGGCCGAGCAGGATGATCGGCCTGCGTCCGTACTTGTCCGCCAGGGGTCCGTAGGTCAGGGTGCCGAAGGCAATGGCGGCCATCGACAGGCTCAGGGTCAACTGGGCGATGTCGTCGCTAACGGCGAAATCCTGCCGGATCACGGGGACCGCCGGCAAAAGGATCTGCGTGGCGGAAGGTCCCAGCGCGGAAATCGCCGCAAGCAGGACGATCAGCCGCTTTGACAAATGTTTGCGGTCGCTCACAGGTTTGCCGTGAAGTGGAAAAGAGGTGTGCCGATCAATTTTCGGAAAACAGCTCCGGGCTGTTTTCCATGCGCCTGGCGCCGTTCGCAAGTATCACGCTTGAGCCGCGCAGGATTGAACGTTGCGCCTTGCTGATCTCCAGTCCGGGCCCGAAGGCCCAAGCGTGGAAAGCCCGGCCGGCCTCGCCGGCGCCTTCGGCGGGGGCAGTATAGCACGACAGGTTTTCGCCTGATCTCGTGCGCAGGCAAACGGCGCCGTCGTCGCCGGCTTCGAGCGGGAAGCCGTTTTCATGTTCGCTGAATCGCGGCGAGGCGCGCAGGACATCGGCCAGTTCGCGAGAGAATCCACTGCCGGAGATGCGCAGTCTGACCGGCAGTTCAATGTCGAGGCGGCGGCTGATTCCGGGGTCGGTGCGAATGGCGTTTTCGAAATGTTCGAGGGCGATTTCGTAATCACCGAGCTTCCAGTGCGCATCGCCCATGCGCGCGGCCACACGGGCGCGCAACAGCGCTTCCTGAACCGGGAGTTCCGCCAGGGCGCGGGCGCCATGGTCTATCACGGCGTCTTCGTCTCCGTCTATTGCGGCGGCCTCGGCGAGCCAGGAGTGGTAGTACCCGGTATTCAATTCGAACGCGCCCGCTGCAAGAGCCTCATCGAGCGCGCGGCGCACGACACCGGAGCCGATCATGCGCACGAGATCGGGCTCGATCCATTCCGGGATGTGCACATCGAGCGGAGCATAGGGCCGCAGCCGATTGAGCAGGATCTCGGGACGAGTGAACAATGAGGCTGCATAGCGTTCCGAGCGCCAGGCGGAAAACAGTAGTCCCGCCGACTCGATCCGGGTCCGGAGGGCCGCAGCCCAGCCTGCGCCGGCCGCTTCCTCAAGGCGCATCTGGTATTGCATGCGATTGGCAATGGCATTGATCAGCGCCGCCATCGCGTCTTTCTGGAAGTCGTCTGCGCTGTACGAGCCGTTGCGGTCGGGCTGGCTCAGCGCGGTCGCCGACAGAATAGCGGCGTCTTCGGCATAGCCCGCGAGTAACATGAATGCAGCGCTGACCATGTAATGTTCGGCACGGTTCATGACGCCGACGATGGGCTTCTGGTTTTCGCGCCAGATCAGCATGCGGTCGAGCGCCGCGCGAGCATCGATGAAACGGCCCTGGCTCATGGTGATATAGAGCTTGTAGACCCAGGGATCGGCGACGCTGTCGGGGTTCAGATTGCGGGTGGCGCGGTCGAGATATTCTTCGGCGGCATCCATCCGCAACAGCGACAAGGCAACTTCCGAGGCGTTAGTCAGATACACGGTATCGCCGGCGCCCGACTGGGCGGCGAGATTCTCGTCTTCGCTGATCGCCCGATTGCAGACGGCCATGGAATCGACCGGCGCCAGGCTCGCCAGTTCCACCGCGCACAAGGTATTCCAGGCGCGCGCCCGCTCGCGTTCGTTCTCGCTGTTCTCCAGCACGACCATCGCGCTGGCGCGGGCGGCGTCGTATTGCTTGAGCTTTAGCAGCGGCCAGCCGCGGAAGGATTCGATGTCCTGGCCGTAAATCTCCTCGATCCTGTCCAGATATTCGAGCGCGCGCTGCTGGTCGCCCATGAGTTGATGCACGTTCGACAACTGGCTCAAGGTCAGGTAATGCCACTGGATGTTGCCCGACTCCACCGCCTCGTTGATATCCGCATAGCCGGTCAGGCTTTCGGCGCGATTGAGATGAAACAGGGCGCGGGCCAGATTGCCTTCCGCGGTGTACAGCACTTCCGCATAGGAGAATTGCGCCGCCGGGGAATCCGGTTGCAGGCGAATCCATTCCTCGCCGAGTTCCCTCGCCCGCACGTTTTCCTCAAGTGCAAGAGCGTCGCAGATTTCCAGTGCGCGCGGATTCTCGATATCGGTAAATCCGAAACAGCTGAAGGACTGGGCGATTTCGATATCGCCGAGACCAGATACGCCGTCATCCTGGGCCATGGCGGAAAAGCCGGCGCAAGACAGCGCCCAGCCCAGCAGCAGGGCCGCGATCCCGCGCCGCGGCGGGCGAGCGTCAGGCAAGCGTACTGCCGGCCAGACGCTCCATGGGTTCGCGCATGTTGTCATGCAATATCCGGTTCAGGTCGGCCACTCCGGGCGCGAGTTCGATGCGGTGGCCAAGCACGCGGGGCAGCAACAGTTCAATGTCCTCGGCGCTGACGAAATTACGGCCGCGCAACGCGGCGGCGACCTGCAAGGCCGGCAGCATAAGCACCAGCGAACGTGTCGAATTGCCTTGCAACACCCGTTCGTCGTCGCGCAGGTTGCGCGAAATGTCGACCAGGGTGGACTTGACCACATCCGCTATCGCCACTTCGTGGTCAATGGCGGCGCGGCTGCTCAGGAGTTCGTCGCGTGTCACCGCCGGACCGCCTCCGGTCGCGTCGCGGCGGCTTTGCCAGGTCTCGAGCACCTCGAGTTCCGACTTCCGGTCGATATGTTCCATGCTGATCTTGAACAGAAAGCGGTCGAGTTGGGGCACCGGCAGTGGGTAGGTGCCGACCAGGTCGAGCGGATTCTGGGTCGCGATGACGAAAAACAACTCGTCCAGCGGATAGGTCACGTTGTCGACTGTGACCTGCTTCTCGCCCATTGCCTCGAGCATGGCCGCCTGCACCTTGGGCGAGGTGCGATTGATCTCGTCCGCGAGCACGACGTGGGCGAAGATCGGGCCGTGGCGGAAATGAAAGGCGTTACTCGCACTGTCGAAGACCGGTACGCCGGTAACGTCCGAAGGCAGCAGGTCGGGAGTGAACTGGATGCGGCGGAAAGGCGCGATGAAATGTTCGAAATCGCGGTCGTCGCCGATGGCCTCGCCAAGCGCCTTGGCCAGGGTGGTCTTGCCGGATCCGGGGAAATCCTCGAGCAGCACATGGCCGTCGGCGATCAGCGCAATGATGACGAGTTCGATCACATCGTCACGGCCAATCACCTGGTTTCGCACTACATCGCGCAGGCGCTGCAGTACGCCGATGGCGGTTTCCAGGTTTGCGCCCGTGTCCTCCCCAGCCTCGTCTTGCGGAGCTTGCATAGCCGAATCCCAGTTCATGTGGCGCTTTTCCTCAATGGCTGAAAATTATCTGGCGCGAAGCCAGGAAAACGGATTCAGAATCGCCAGAATCCGATACCCCGCACCGGTACTTCCGCGAATCTCGCTACCGAGCCGCCGGCGCATGCCGTTCCAGTCCTCGATATCCAGATGTGGCGGCCGCTCGCCCAGAGCATGCGCCAGATGCCATGCGGTCAATGCTTCCAGCGCCGGCGCTGTCACACCTGCACGCCGCGCGAACGCCTCACGGCTTTCGCCGAAGCGGCGGCGGATTCCCACCGCGGCGAGCCGATCGAGAGCGGCGCGATAGCTGAGCCTGTGTTGTGCGCCCAGGCCGGCCGCCGCCGGAATCCAGAGGCGGTAGATCTTGACTCCATAGCCCGCCAGCACCAGGGCCGCAAGCAGGGCCGGCAGGGCGCCGAGCACGAGTTGCCAGTTGATCGTCAATCCTGCCTGTTCCTGCAGGAACTCCTCGAAGGCCGCTTCGCCGCGCAACATGTCGCCGAGCAATTGCTGCAGTTCGTTTTGCGGATCGGTGGTCATGTCGACCAGGGTGCGCTGGGGCGCCGGATCGACGATGACCCAGCCGTAGCCCTCGAAATAGATTTCCGGCCACGCATGTCCGTGAATCGCCTGGATGAGCAGCGATGACCCGCCCGCGCGATTGGCCGCCGGCACCGAATATCCGATGCCGACCCGGGCCGGAATGCCGAGACTGCGCAACATGTAGGTCGAGGCGAAGGCGAAATGCATGCAATAGCCGGTAAGGTCGCCGAACAGGAACGAAGCCGCAGGGTCTTCGGAATACGCGTGTTCATTGGCAAGGCTGTAGATGCCGTTGCGGTCGAGGTAGCTCTTGATTGCCCAGGCGCGGGCGAATGGATCGCCGGCGTATTGCGGCCGCAGATCGCCAATGATTTCCCGCGCCAGTTCGCCGTAGCGCGGATCGTCGGGCAATCGCAAATATTCCTGCCTGACCTCCTCGGGCCAGTCCGGGTCACCGGCCTGCCCGCCGAGCATTTCGTTCAGGTCGAACTCGGGCACGAGCGAATGCGCGTCCCAGGTGCGCTTGAAGCGCAGATTGTTGGGATTGGGGGCGTTCTCGAAAGCGATCGGCGCATCGAGCCCGAAAGGCGAGCGATGTGGCACCAGGGTGCCGATAGTGGCGCTGATGAGTCTGCGGCCTTCGCTGCTTACCACTTCCCGCGCAGGCGCCCCGGGGGCCGGAATCAGATCGCGGTCCATGTTCGGATTCGAGGTGAAATCGAGCATGTAGCCGTTCCATTGGGAATAGGCCGATTCGCGAAAATAATAGGCGCCGCCGCCAGGTTCGTAGTCGTCCCGGAAAACAACGATGGCGACCGGCGCCTGCTTGTTTTCGGTATTGTTTTCGCCGTCGTGGAAAGGATTCTCCCGGCGTTGGGCGCTGTTTCCCGTCAAGCCCAGATCGTCGGTCATTTGCGGCGTCGGCAAGCCGAAGGTCTGCACGTAGCCGATCAGGGACAGGCAAAGCAGGCCGAAAAGCGCAAAATGATATGGCAGGCGGCGCCGGTTCTCTTCCACCAGCAACAGCGCCGACAGGCACAACACCGCGCCGCAGCCGAGTACGAGCAGGACGGTTGCAGGGTCGAGCCCTCGGCTCAAGGCGAAATCGCCGAGGAAGAAGGGCCGGTTGATCATGCCGTTACGATGGGCCGAGAGGATGATGACGAAGCCGGTGGCGACCAACAGCACTTCGATAATGCCGCCGGCGCTGCTGCGCACGGCCAACACGCGCACCGCGCCGGTCAGGGCAAAACTGAAACCGAGCCATTTGACGCCTTCCGCCAGATGGAAAGCAGCGACCGGACCGAACAGCGTGGCGACAAGACTGCTGCCGGTGATGATTCCGGCCGCGATCATGCCCATTGCCGCCAGCAATGCGGCCGCGAGCAGGATCACGGAAGTGCGCAGCCGCTTGAGCGGACTGTCTCGTTCCTGTAATCCGACGAGTAAGCAGGCAGCGATGCAGCCGGCGACCGCCGCGAAAGAGCCGGTGCTGACCGTCAGCGAGAGGCTCAGCAGCCAGTAGCTGCCGGCGATAATCGCCGCGTGGGCCAGCGCCGGCAGCAGACCTTGCCGGTCAGGAGATTGAAAATCCGCCAATTGCGTCATCCGGTCAGATCTTGCGCAACTTATCGTCGTAACAGGCTCCCGTGGTCCGGTCGACCAGGACGACCGACTCAACCGTGAGCCCCAACTGTCGGCATAATACCAGCAATTCCTCGCGCGAACCGCCATTGCCGCCAACTCTATGGCCTTCACTCGGGCTTAGTGGCAGGTAGGGGCGAGGCATGCCTCGCCCGCTGTTTGGGTCGCCTTCATGGCCCCGTTTTACCGGCCGCAGCAACAGGCGGCTCCAGGCCGGACGCCGCCCGGGTTCTTCCATGCCGTCGGTCGCCAGCACCAGTGAGAATCGGCCGCGAAAAGAACCGCCGCCCAGCCCGGTCAGGCCGGAAATCGTGCCGGCCGATGCAAAGACTATGCAATGAGTAGCGCCGCGCTGATCGGCAGCCGCCAGGAAGCGTTCGAGACCCGGCGCATGAGGCTGACCGAGCGCGCGGGAGCGCGCCACCGCCCGCAACGACGATTCAAGGTCGCCGCAAGGCGATTCGGTGCCGTCGGCGGAGAATTGCCAGTCGTCGCCGAAAGCGCCGGACTCAAGCGCTGCCCGCGCCACCGCCGCGGCGGCCTCGTCGCCGGGCCCCGAAAGCAGGTAGGCCAGAATTCGTTTGCCATGAGCCACGCTGCGCTCGCGCAGGCGCACGTTCAACTGCCGGGTGCGGGCATAGTTTTTCCAGAGGATATCTCGCACCGAGTCCCCCGCCACATAAGGCCTGATTTCCATGCGGTCGCCCACCGGTTCGCCGCTTTGCCTCGGCATGCCGTCCTCGGCGGTAAGCGAATGTAGCAGGGGCAGATTCCGCAAGGTGTTGATTTGCGGCAACACGTAACATTCCCGTTCGCGCCGGGCCCGCCAGGAATACCGGCACAGGCCGAGCACATCGGATACCTCGAATCGCCGCGTCACATGGCCGCTGAGGCAACGCAGCCGCGGCGTGATCTCTTCTTCGAGATTCTCGTCCGGGGCGATTCGGATGCGATTGCCGATACGGTCCGGGAATTGCCAGGACCATTGCAGGCGCACCAGCGGCAACAGCCCGACCGGCGGTAATGTGAATCCGGTCTGATTGGGAAATCCGGCCTCGAAAACCTTGCCGTTGCCCGGCCCTCGCTCCGGGTTGTTTCCCGTTTCCCGCTGGATGCGGCGCTGCAGGATCAACCCGCAGATTACCACCGAGAACAGGCAACTCAGCAGGATCGCCAGCGCGCTTATCCCGAGCGCGAACACCATCAGGTCCATGGCGCCATAGCCGAAGAAGCGCAGCGCCAGCGCAATGCAAAGCAAGGCTACGGCGCCCCGCACCGTCAGCGGAAACAGCCCGGCCAAAGCGCGCAATTGGGTCTTGAAGGAGTCGATGGGCTTCACCTCAAGCCACCAGCCTATTCGGTTTCGAGTGAATGCAGGAATTCGCTCAGCCCGGTCAAAGGAACGATTTCTCCCTTGCTCCTCGTCTGCCGTTCGGAGCCTCCATAGACAACGGAGGCCCCACTGATATTCGGCAATGTCCTGGCGACGCGTTCTGGTGAATCGAACCAGTCGGAGGCGACGGTCGCTCCGGACTTGATCTCGATTGCAGTGCTGCCCTCGGCATGGGGGTATAGCAGGTCGCACTCAAGCCCTCTGCTGTCACGAAAAAAACTGAGGGCTGGACGGTGGCCCTGATTGAATCCATGCTTGAGGGCCTCAATGACGGCGGCGTTTTCGAACAAGGCGCCACGTAACGGATGAGTGGCGACCTGACTTGCGCGTTCGATTCCGATCAGGTAACTGGCCAGTCCGACATCGTAGAAATAGAGCTTGGGTGATTTCACCAGCCGCTTGCGGATATTCGCGAAATGCGGTGGTAGCTGGAAAACAATATAACTCGCCTCAAGAATCGTTATCCAGTGGCGGGCGGTTTGGTGGGATACACCCGCATCGGCGCCCAGCGAAGACAGGTTGACCAATTGGCCGACGCGCCCCGCGCACAGGCAGACAAAGCGGCGAAAGGCGGAAAGGTTACGGATCTCTCCGATTCGCCGGACATCCCGTTCCACATAGGTTTCAAAATAATCCCCCAGCGCCTGATGCGGGTCCAGACGCTGATCGTGGATGCGCGGATAGAAGCCGGAAAAGAGCATCTTGTCGATTTCTCCGCCACCCCCTGCCTGTTCGTATTCCGCAAGCGAGAACGGCAGCAAACGCAGCAGGGCGGTGCGCCCCGCCAGAGACTGGCTGATGGAATCGGAAAGTCTGAACTGCTCGCTGCCGGTCAGCACAAACTGGCTGTTGCGCCCTTTCTCGTCCGCCAGAACCTGGAGCCAGGACAAGAGTTCCGGAAGGCGCTGTACTTCGTCAAGAATGGCGCCGTCACCCAGGCGGGAAAGGAAAGTTTTCGGGTCGGTTTCTGCGAATTCTCGCTGGTCAGGCCGTTCCAGATTCACATATTCAAGATGGGGAAAAACCGCGCGGCAAAGCGTAGTCTTGCCGGATTGGCGAGGCCCGGTGACCGTTACAAAAGGATATTGCTTGAACAGCGAGGTCAGCCGCGGCGCGATTTCTCTAGTGATCATGCGCCAGAGGATAATGCAATAACAGCACAATTTGCAATTACTACTTGCAATCTGTGCAAATTGTATGGGTGAACAGTCACTCCCTCCCGTGCTTCAATGAAGTCGTGTCCCCCGCGGCTACATTGCTTGTGCCGGCTGACCCTGCAAGGTCTCGATGCGGGCGAGTCTGTCGGTGGTTTCCAACTGGAACGTATACAAGTCCAGCCGTAAGGCGGACACCTCTTGACTGAGATCAGACACATCTTGACGGAGACCGGAGATTTCTCCCCTGATTCCCTGTACTTCCGTGTTGATGGCGTTTGATTCCGAGTCGATTCGGCCCTCCAGGTAAAAGGTAACGGCGAGCAGACCGATGACCAGAATGGCGTTGTCTTTCGCGAGCGAGATCAGTTCAAACATGATTGGCGACTCCTGCGTGAGGGTTCCTTGTTCCGCCAACATTGACGAGAACGACGCTATCACCAGCTTGACGGGGGGTCAAGAAAACCGGTGAATTCAGCGGTCGCGCGAAGGCCAAGGTCGGCCCTGCGCCACTGTCGCCCAAACTCTAGACGGAATTCGCTCGATTGCCCGGAATTGACGGTGAAAAAATGCCCGATGCCCTTTATCGATTCGCGCGATCCTCAATATCCATGGGCAGCCTATGTTTTGCTGTCTACAAAAGTTCGATCCTGCTGCTTAGACCCGGAACCCCCGCAAGTTTCCTGTCGCTGGTAACCAGACTGGTCGATAAAGTTTCAGCCAAAGCTACATATACTGCGTCGTAGGCGGAAACATTGGCCCGAAGTTGCCAGATTCTTTGCAGCAACGGCTCATGAGGGTGCCGTTCAACATCAAAATCTCTCCAACGTTTCAGCGCCAAGGCTCCCAAGCGTTCATGGACAGCTTCCCTGAGCACATAACGGCGGAGAGTCTGGGCAATCTCGAGATCGATCAAATGGGGAACGTGAATAATCTCGGTCTCATCCCGCAAGCGGAGGGAAAGCCGCTTTCCCGCCGTTGTGTTCAGTAGCAACTCAATAGCGCTGGATGCGTCGATTACAATCAACGCAGTTCCCTTTCCTCGCGGATGAATTCCGCGGGTGATGGATCGAGTGCAATTTCAGGTTGCGCCTGAATAGCGTCTAAAAGTTCATTTCGGCTTGGCCGCTCCAGCGCCCGTTCGATTTCGCGCAATATGAAGCGTGACATGGAAACGCCTTCCAGCGCCGCGCGAGCCTTCAGTCGTCGGTGAGTCGAAGTCGGAACATTCCGAATCTGAATCATAGTTTTCATGTAAATAGTATGAAAGCATGAAAAGTTCATGTAAAGGAATTTGTGCGATCGGCGAGATGAATTGTCGCTGATTAAGCTGCATTCGCCACATTTTCGATGCCGAGGATTTCCCGTAGCGTTCGCCGCACCTCGGAAGTTGGAAGGGAAACATCAACCGTGGCGATGTCGAAGGGTGTGGTAATGCCGCCAGTTTGCCACTGCCGGTAGATTCCGGGCTCTGCATCCAGGTTACTGTGCCACGGGTAGAGAAGAATCACGCGTTTGGCCCGGTAAGCGTTAGCGTATGCAAGTAATTGATAGATATCCGATTGATCGACACCCAGGTTCGAGTCGCCTGGTCGAAGCTGTTTCCATTTGGTGTCGATAATGATGCTGTCGTCGATGACGATATCAGGGCGCAACTGGAACCGGCGCTTTGGAGTATTGATCGCATAGTGTTCCTTGTGCTGAAGTTTTACGTAGCGGGAAGACAGCGTAATTTTCAGGCTCCTTCCAATGTACTCCTCGAACAGGTCGTTCATGGGAAACAGCAGACTGAACCCTTCGCTGCGTCCTTTTGTCGTGCTCTGCCAATCTTTCGCGAGAATCAGTCTGGCCAGCGAATAGAGTTGGTGATAGCCGCGATTGGTGCGGTCGAACGTGACACGCTCTCGCAATGGAGAGGCAGATTCACCGACAGTATCGAATCTGGAATGCAATTCGCCGAGTTTTCGAATGTTGGCTGCAGACTTGCTGATGGCAAGCAAGCGGACGACTGTGGCCTTGAGAACGCGATTCAGAGGTGTGTCCGCGGAAAACTCGTCGAAAACGCAGGAGAGACGGTCCGGCCGCACCGCGTTTCGGGTAAATTGGCGCTGAACGTCAAGCTTGCCTCTCAGCCGGGGAAGTTCATCTTCGTGCCGAAGATAGCGGTGAGGAAGTCCACGCCGAACCGTTTCGAGAAGCCGATCCGAAAAGATGCGAATGAGAATTTCAAGCAGGTTTTCATGCTGGACTTCGAGTTGCGCAAGTTCGTGGTCGGAGATGGACAGGTTTCTGGCGACAGCCAGCAGGCGGACCAAAGATCTCCGTAGCGCGTTGTCGTCGTCCGTGTCTATCTTGGGCAGGATTTCAAGGCTGATTCCCGGTGTTGCGAGAATGCCGACGACCTGACCCGCTCGAAGACTCGGTTTGGCCGTTCGAGTTAAAACCGGATTCGGAACCTTCAGCCGGCTGGTCATCTTTTCGGCGAGAGCGTGCACGCGCTGTGCGTCTTTTCCGGCAATGCCGCGATCGCCTCCGATGGAAAGCTCCTGCCATTCCTTGACAGTAAGAGTCCGTGTCATACGCCTGATTCCCGTTGAGTAGACGGTTTGATCAAGTTTTCATAGGCTTGTTTGGAGTAGGGTGGTTCATTCACAGTCCAGCGATAGCGGTCTTCGCCGCCATCTTCTTCAAGCCCCGGCGGGGGATCGAGCTTCACCTTCGTTATGAAGTGGTTGCCGCCGCCAAGTACCGCGGAAACCTTGTTCCAGTCATCGTAAAAATACTCGATGAGCAACGGAATAATCTTATTGCGCATGACGTTTCCGACATCATTCAAGTCCTTGCAACCCATGAGCCATGCATGTCCGATAAGATGGTCGCGATCAATGAGGTACTCCAAGCGCTCGTTAATGGCTCTGAGCACTGCCGGCAAATCCACGCCACCAATTTCTTTAAGCCGCCCAGGTTCTGGAGGCATTTCCACAAACTCGAATCGCCGCCGCAGCGCCGTATCGAGCAACGCAATCGACCGATCCGCCGTATTCATCGTACCGAGGATGTACAGATTACCTGGCAGCGTGAACGCTTCCTTTGAATAAGGCAGCACAACGCTCACTTCATTCTCCGCACCCTCGCGCTTGTCATCTTCAAGCAGAGTTACCAACTCTCCCAACACTTTGGAAATATTAGCGCGGTTAATCTCGTCGATAACGAGGACATAAGGCTGCTCGGAGTCCTTGCGTGCTCGCCTTGTAATTCGCTTCAGCACGCCATCGACCGGTTTCAGTCTGAAGCCTCCGCTGACGGTGCTTGTCATGGGCAGATGCGCTACAGAGTCCGCTGCGCTGGAACCGTCCCCGGTTTCGGCCGGTTCTTCAGCAAGAGTTTCCGGCCTCAACCCTTCGACAAACTCCTCGTAGCCATAGGACTGATGGAAAGTCACAAATTCAATGCGTTCTTCATCGTCGCGCAATCTGCGAAATCGTTTGCGCACCTCTTCTTCACCTTCATCGCCCCCGTTGCCTTCACAAATCTCGACGCAACGCCTTGTGGTTGAATAAGTTTTTCCTGTGCCGGGTGGGCCGTAAAGAATTGTATTCATGGGGTGGTCCATTTTCTCAATTACTCCAGTTGAAAATCTTTCAAGTAGACTAAAGGTTTCTGGATAGGCTTTGCGGAATGCGTTGCCAATCTCACCTTCCCCCGACCCAAACCCTATGGAGCCAGCTCCAGTTACGGCTCTTTCGCTCTTGCATAGCCACAACACATGTATTCTAGATTCCTCTGACCATCCGCTGGCATAGTCGTTTCGGTAAACCACACCAATCCCGTGGCCGGCACTTCCGTTACGGACTAGAATAATGTCGCCTCTTTTAGGACTTACAATTTTGTACTCTACCTTTTTGGAGCCTCCAGATCCCGTGTAGACTGAGTAGCTATTCGAAAAATCTTCCCAATAGTTATTCCTATCGTTATAAACATTGGTGCTGATTTGAAAGCAATTTTTGGGATTGGGTTCCAACTGTTTCTTACTGGTTAGATAGCAAAATAGATTAATTTCAAATAGGTCGCATCCTTGAAACAAATTGTCGCCTAATTCAAGGAATCTATTGTAAGTCTCCCAATTTACACTTGTGGTTGTGTTTGGGGAAGTTAGCGATTGGCAATTTTGGCATCTACCGCAACGCCATTCGGTATTGTTTCTTGCGGTACTCTTATAATATTGACCAAATTGATTTGAAGCTGTTAGTCGATTGAAGTCTTCTTCTTGTAGAATCTCGTACCAGATGCGCCGTAATTCATCTACTAGGGGTTTGTCAGTAATACAGGCATTCGGAAATTCACGCTGGAAGTGGCCCCAGGCAGCATCAAAGAAGGAATTTAGTGCCTTGTTGATTCCACCCCATCCCGTCGTTTGACACAACTGATTGGCGGACCTCGCCTCCTTTTCAAATAATTTGTGAAGTTGGCTACTTATTCTGACGTCTTCGGACAAATGAGATGACGAAATAGGTGTGTTACCGATTCCTTGGATGCATGAGCGTATAAAGAGAGTCGCATCATCATACGGAAGAAAGTCATGGGAATTTATCAGGAATAATGTTTGACTTAGCTTGGCTATACTTACGTTACCTATTTTGAGTGCATTATTAAAGTCGTCGGGATTTATTGCTGAAGTACCCTGTGCAGCACATCGAAACAGTCGCCACAGCAGTTTAGGATTTCCTGCTCCACCTTTGTGAAAGAGTGTATTAACTAGCGGGGGCTTAGGGAAAATAAATGCATCTTCATTGTCAAATTTTGGGAGTATGGATTGAAGTTCAAACTCTTTGGTAACGCTCTCATAAACCCGGGAACGCTGGTCAGAAGAACCATTGTGCCCGGCAAGTGTATAGATGAATGAAAACGGATCTATATTTTCATCACCATAATTTGCCAAGTTTGGTTTGCTTCCATCGGACTTCCATTTCACCTTCATTGCTTTTTCAATTAGAATTCTTTCATTGCTATCTGAAATTTTCTGTGAAAGCTCTCTGAACCAAGAAGCCCAACTGTAGATTTCTTTCATGTTCTTCTCTTATAAATAGTTAAAGTCGAATTTTCCCGAAATATTTTGAAGTATCGTGGGGCATCCAGTGCAGTGCTTCTGCCTCAGAGAGCAAAGATATAGTCATATGTAACCAATCATTCACCGATTCGCGCGTTCTTCGGTTAGTTGCTCTACCACGGCGGGGTCGGCGAGGGTGGTGGTGTCGCCGAGGTTTTCGAGTTCGTTGGCCGCGATCTTGCGCAGGATGCGGCGCATGATCTTGCCAGAGCGCGTCTTGGGCAGGCCGGGGGCGAACTGGATGACTTCGGGCTTGGCGAAGGCGCCGATTTCCTTGCTGACGAACCGGGTCAGTTCCTTGCGAAGATCTTCGGAAGATTCGATGCCCGTCATCAAGGTGACATAGGCGTAGATGCCCTGGCCCTTGATTTCGTGGGGGTAGCCGACGACCGCGGCTTCGGCGACGGTTTCGTGCAGCACCAGGGCGCTTTCGATTTCGGCGGTGCCGAGGCGGTGGCCCGAGACGTTGATGACGTCGTCGACGCGGCCGGTTACCCAGTAATAGCCGTCGGCGTCGCGGCGGGCGCTGTCACCGGTGAAATAGTAGCCCGGATAGGTGGTGAAATAAGTGTCGACGCAGCGCTGGTGGTCGCCGAAAACGGTACGAATCTGGCCCGGCCAGCTTTGCTTGATGACCAGGTTGCCGACGGCTTCGCCGGACAACTCGTTGCCGTCGCTATCGAGCAGGGCCGGGGCAACTCCGAAGAAGGGCCGGGTCGCCGAACCGGGCTTGAGGTCGGTGATGCCCGGAACGGGTGTGATCATGATGCCGCCGGTTTCGGTCTGCCACCAGGTATCGACGATGGCGCAACGGCCCTCGCCGACGACGTGGTAGTACCATTCCCAGGCTTCCGGATTGATCGGCTCGCCTACCGAGCCGAGCAGGCGCAGGGACTTGCGCGAAGTACATTCGACCGGCTCGTCGCCGCAGGCCATCAGGGCGCGGATGGCGGTCGGTGCGGTATAGAAAATATTGACCTGGTGCTTGTCGACGACCTGCCAGAATCGTGAGGCGTCGGGGCAGGTCGGCACGCCTTCGAACATGAGCGTGGTGGCGCCGTTGGCGAGCGGGCCATAGACGATGTAGGAATGGCCGGTGACCCAGCCCACATCGGCGGTGCACCAGTAGATATCGCCTTCGTGATAATCGAAGACGTACTTGTGAGTGATGCTCGCGCCGAGCAGATAGCCGCCGGTGGTGTGCAGCACGCCTTTCGGTTTGCCGGTGGAGCCCGAGGTGTAAAGAATGAACAGCGGATCCTCGGCGTCCATGATTTCGGGCTCGCATTCCGCGCTGACCGCCCCGGTCGACTTGTGGTAGCAGATATCGCGCTCATCGTGCCAGGCGACCTCGCCGTTCGTGCGCCGCACGACGAAAACACTATGCACGTCGGGGCAATCTTCGAGCGCCTTGTCGACATTGTTCTTCAGCGGGATCAGGCGCCGGCCGCGCACGCCTTCGTCGGCGGTGATCACCGTGCGGCAGTCGCAATCGAGGATGCGGTCCTTCAGCGATTCGGGGGAGAAGCCTCCGAATACGACTGAGTGGACAGCGCCGATGCGGGCGCAGGCGAGCATTGCGTAGGCCGCTTCCGGAATCATCGGCAGATAGATGCAGACCCGGTCGCCCTTGCCGACGCCGCGGGCCTTGAGCGCGTTGGCGAACTTGCCGACTGCCTGGTGCAATTCGCGATAGCTGATATGCTGTTGCTGGTCGGGTTCGTCGCCTTCCCAGATGATCGCCGTCTGTTCGCCGCGGCGGGCCAGATGGCGGTCGACACAGTTGTACGCCACATTAAGTTTTCCGCCCTCGAACCAGCGCACTTCGGACGAGGCGAAATCGCCCGCCATCACTTTTTGCCAGGGCTCGTGCCAGTAGAGGAAGCGGCCGGCCTGTTCCGCCCAGAATTCTTCCGGGTCTTCGATCGACTGCCGGTACAGTGCCTCGAACTGTTCGCTGTCCAGATGACTTTTGGCGGCGGCCGCTTCGCTGACTGGGTAGATGACGTTATCAGACATCGGAAATTCCTGTGCTTCTCTGTTGATGGGCGCTGTTGATGAGTGCGTTTATGCCGCAGGGACCGGATCAATTGCAAGACGCAGATTATCTATCAGGCGCGTGCCGCCCAGAAAGGCCGCGGCCAGGATGACGAGTTCCCGGTCTTCATTGGCGGCCGGGCGCAAGGTATGCGCGTTGCAGATTCCGAGATAATCGGGCTTGAAACCAGCCAACGTCAATCTTTCTCGACCGCGGACGGCGATTCCGGAGTAATCCCGCTCGCCACGGAGGATCTCTTCAGTGATGCCGCATAAAGTGAGATAAAGCGCCGGCGCCGCTTGCCGCTCTGTCGCGGACAAATAAGCATTGCGCGAACTCCTGGCAAGACCATCGTCTTCGCGCAGGGTTTCCACGCCGGCGATGCGCGTATTCATGCCGAGATCGGCCGCCAGCTTGCGGATAAGCAGAAACTGCTGGTAATCCTTGAGGCCGAAATATGCGGAATCCGCCTGCACGAAATTGAGCAATCTCGTGACGACCGTGGTCACGCCGTCGAAATGGCCCGGACGCGAAACGCCGCACCAGCGTTCGGACAGTTCCGGCACATGCACCCGCGTCGTCAGTTCGGGGCGCTCGCCGTACACTTCTTCCGCGGAAGGGTGCAGCAGCAGATCGCAGCCGTGCCGCGCCAGAATCTCCCGATCCTCATCGAATGTGCGCGGATAGGCGGCGTAATCTTCATTCGGGCCGAATTGCAGCGGGTTGACGAAAATCGTGACCACGCTGTAATCGCATTCTTCGCGGCAGCGCTCCAGCAAGGCGAGATGTCCCGCATGAATATTCCCCATGGTGGGAACGAGGCCGATGCTACATCCTCGGCGGCGCTGTTCTGCAAGCAAGTCGCGGGCATCGCTGATCCGGCTGACGCTGCGCATCAGTGAAAACAATGCTCCAGGGCGGGAAACTGGCCATTTTTCACCGCGGCCACATAGGCTTTCACGGCGCCAGGAATGCCATCTTCCGATTCGGTGAGGAAATTCTTGACGAATTTCGGTGTGATCGGCGAAATCCCGAGCACATCGTGCAGCACCATGATCTGGCCATCGGTTTCCGGGCCGGCGCCGATGCCGATTACCGGGATCTCAAGCAATTCGGTAATCGTTTTTGCCAGGGCCACCGGCACGCATTCGAGCAGCAGCAGACTGGCGCCGGATTCTTCGAGCAATTGCGCCTCTTCGATGATCGACCGGGCCTGGCTGGTATCGCGGCCCTGCACGTGAAAGCCGCCGATGCGATTGACCGATTGCGGCGTCAGTCCCATATGCGCGCAAACGGGGATGCCGCGTTCGGCAAGCAGGCGGGTGGTGTTGGAGATCCAGGCGCCGCCTTCCAGTTTGACGACCTGCGCTCCGGCCCGCATCAGCGCGGCGGCGTTCTGCAAGGTCTGGGACTCCGAGGCGTAGCTCATGAACGGCATGTCGCCCATCAGCAAGGCGCCTTCGTTGCCGCGTTTGACGCAGTTCATGTGGTAAATCATGTCGTTCATCGTGACCGGCAAGGTGCTGTCATGCCCTTGCAGCACCATGCCGAGCGAGTCGCCGACGAGCAGCACTTCGACGCCGGCCCTGGCCGCCACGCCGGCGAAACAGGCGTCATAGGCCGCGAGGCAGACGAATTTCTCGCCCGCGAGCTTCATCTTCTTCAGACTCGTCAAGGTGACGGCGCCGGCCTTACGATGTGTGCTCATGACTGTTCCCGCGCTGAAAACCGGGGCGCCGCATTGTATAAGTTTTCGGTCCGCGGGCGCACAATGTCGAAAATTACCTACTTGCGCCGGCTTCGTTTGCGGCGTCGGCGCTTCGGCCGAGCGGACATCTGCTCCAGCATGTGGGTACGCTGATTTTCATCGGCGTCCTGAAAAGTCGTCCACCACTCGCCCATGCTGCCGGTGTCTTCGCCGCTTTGTTCGCGCAGGAGCAGAAAATCGTAGCCGGCGCGAAAACGCGGATGCTCGAAGCAATAGCTCACGCTGCGGCGGTCCCTGCGCTCAAGGCGTATTTGCAGATCCCAGATTTCCTTGCTGACGTTGCTGATCCGGCGCGGAATAGTCGTATGTTGCGATTGCTCGATAACCACCTGTTCGGCGAATTCACGCAATTGCATCAGGCTCCATTCGCCTTCGAGCCCGTTTAGCCGTCGTTGCAACGGCGGCCAGAGCAGCGCCGCCAGCAGGAACCCCGGAGTGACGCTCAGCCCCCTGGAGATCCGATCGTCGCTGTTTTGCAGGGCAAGCGCCACCAGCCGGTCCGCGGGATCCATCGCCTCGCCCTCATCGACGAAGCCATGGCTGAACAGCGCCCGGTCGATGCCGTAGTTTCTGAGCATCCTGAAGGTTTCCGTGGCATGTCCCCCGCACAGCAGTTTCAGCAATTCATCGAACAGGCGAGGGGAGGCGGCCGATTCGAGTAGATGGAAGAGTTCCCGGATCGGCGCTTCGGTGTCGCTGTCCATGGTGAATTCGAGCTTGGCGGCGAAGCGGATGGCGCGCAACATGCGTACGGGGTCTTCGCGATAGCGTTCCCCGGCGTCGCCGATCATACGCAGGCGCCGCTCGCGCAGATCGCGCAGTCCGTCATGGAAATCGAACAGCCGGAATCCGTCGGTCGAGTAGTAAAGCGCGTTGACGGTAAAGTCCCGGCGGTCGGCGTCTTCGTCCATGTCGCCGTAGACATTGTCGATCAGAGTCATGCCGGCATGAGAATGGGCGGAATCGAGTTTCCGGGATTGTTCGCGGGAAGGCGCGTCCTTGAACCGGTTGCTTGCCTCGTGATGGCCCCGGAACGTAGTCACTTCGATGACTTCCCGGCCAAAGCGAACATGGACGATCTTGAATCGGCGTCCGATGATGCGTGAACGGCGGAAAACCTGCCGCACGTCTTCGGGAAGCGCGTCGGTGGCGATGTCGAAATCCTTCGGGTGCAGGCCAAGCAGCAGGTCGCGCACGCAGCCGCCGACCAGAAATGCGGAGAAGCCCGCATTCTGCAGTCCGTGGATTACGCGCAATGCGGCCGGAGAGATGTCCTTGCGGGAAATGCCATGTTCCGCTCGGGGAATGACAGCGGCATGTTCGATTCCCGGCAACAAGTCGACAGAGTTCACGGTAGTCCCTTATTGAATCCGGAAGGCGGCGTCAGTGCGGAATGGTCGAAACGTCCGCCTTCAGGCGGACTGTTTCTTCTTTCGTGGAATGCCGTAGCGCTGGCGGCGCTCCCACAGGCATTTGCGGCTGATGCCGAGTCTTTTCGCCAGTTCGGTTTCGGTCATGGAATCCTGATGCTCCAGAACGAAATGTTGGAAATAGTCCTCCAGGGAAAGTTCCTGACCCGCCTCGGCGGTATTTCCGGCTTTGAACCAATCGGCGCCGCGTTCGTTTCGGGCTGATTTCTCCATGGCCAGGAAGTCCTCGCCGATCGTGTCTCCTTCGGCGAGCACGACCGCGCGCTCGATGGCGTTTTCGAGTTCGCGCACATTGCCGGGCCAGTCGTATGAGATGATGGCTCGTTCGGCGCCCTTGCTGAAATGCATGGTTGGCGACTTGAGCCGATTGCAGGTGCCGCGCAGGATCGCCCCGGCCAATTCGAGGATGTCTTCGCCGCGCTCGCGCAAGGGCGGTATCTGCAAGCGCATGACGTTGATCCGGTAATACAGGTCTTCGCGGAATCTGCGCTCGGCCACGAGTTGCTTCAGGTCGCGCTGGCTGGCGGCGATCAGCCGCATGTTGATCCTGCGTGACTCGACTGCGCCGATCTTGCGGATTTCGCCGTCCTGCAGCACTCGCACCAGGCGACCTTGCGCCGTTAACGGCAACTCGCCGATTTCATCGAGGAACAAAGTGCCGCCATCGGCAGCTTCGACCAGTCCCGTACGCGCTTCGTTAGCTCCGGCGAACGCGCCTTTCTCGTGACCGAACAGTTCCGCCTCGATCAGGTTTTCGGGGATCGCGGCGCAATTGACCGCGATGATCGGATGCTCCCGACCGCTCAATTCGTGGATTCCCCGCGCTATCAGTTCCTTGCCGGTGCCCGACTCACCATTGATCAACACCGGCGAGCCGGCGCCCGCCAACTTGCGCACGCGGCGGAACAATTCCCGCATCTCGGGACAGCGGCCGATCATGCCGGTGATGGTTTCGTGCTCACTGCCGTCCCGCGGCGCCGCGTGGCAGTGTTCCTCGAATATCTTTTCAAGCGCAGCGATCAGTTCGCCATGGTCAAAGGGCTTGGCGATATAGTCCACCGCGCCGAGTTTCATCGAATCGATGGCTGAGCGGATGCTGGAATAGCTGGTCATGATCAGCACAGGCGCCGAAGTGGCCTTGATCAGGTCGGTGCCGGGCGCGCCCGGCAGTTTGAGGTCGCTGATGATGACGTCGAACTTGTCGACGTCGTATCGATCCAGCGATTCCTGCACTGAAGCCGCTTCGCTGACGCGTAAGCTGTGCCTTTCGAGCAGACGCTTGAGCGTGCCGCGGATAACCGGTTCGTCCTCTACGACCAGAACTTGGCGTTCCGCGCCCATGTCAGGTTCTCGCTATGGCTTGTGGCGGGGGAATTGCAAAACGACTCGGGTGCCGCAGCCCTGGACCCGATCAACAGGGCTGATTATATCAATATCGCCGTTGAAGTCCTCAACTGTGCCATATACGAGGGAAAGACCAAGCCCGGTGCCCGCCCCCGGCTCCTTGGTAGTGAAGAACGGCTCGAAAATACGGTCCCTGATTGCAGGCGAGATACCGGATCCCTCATCTTCCACGGCAATCTCGACGCCTCCGTCGACTGCTCTGCAACTTACGCGGACCAGGGCGCCGGGCCGGCTGGCGTCGCGGGCATTGCCGACCAGGTTGACCAGGACCTGTAACAGGCGCTGGGAATCGCCGGCAATGACCGCCTCGCGGTCTCCTTCGAGAACGAGTTCGATCTCCCTGGCTTTGCGGTCGAGCGAAATCAGGGTTGCCGCCTCTTCCATGCAGGCAAAGACATGTACCGGCTCCAGTTGCGCCGCGGTCTGTCGTTCCCCGAAATGCGCGAAGTTCATCAGCGATTGCAGAATGCGCGAGGTACGGTCGGTTTGTTCCACGATCTGATTTGACAGGTTGCGCAATTCCTCGTCTTCTTCGTACTCGTCGCGAATGGTCTGCGCCAGGCAGGCGATACCGGTCACCGGATTGCCGATTTCATGGGCGACGCCGGCGGCCAGCTGGCCGATGGAAGCGAGCCTGGAACTATGCGCCAGACCGGCTTCAAGGATTTCCGTTTCAGTGATGTCCTCGATCAGGATGATCAATCCCTCGTGCGGTGAATCCGCTTCCACGGACTTCTCGATCAGCGCCTTGTGCAAGTTGACCGTACGCCTGTGGCCGCCGAATTCGAAGCGCGCCTTGTGAGCATGGTCGGCTTCGCCGGCGACGAAGTTTATCAGCAGGTCGCGCCAGGGCTGATCGAGTTCGTCGATGCGCAGGCCGACGACCTCGCTGTCGCGAATGCCGGTCAACTCCTCCAGCGCCTGGTTCCACATCACGATTTCCCGGTCCACGCTGACCGAACAAACGCCGAGCGGAAGTTCAAACAGCATCTGCCGATGATAGCGGCGCAGGTTGTCGAGTTCGGCCGCAAGCCCCGACAGATTGCTGCGATAGGACTCGATCCGGCTTTCGATCAAGGTTACGTCGGAGCGGCGCTGATCCGGCGCCATGCTGTAGGGCAGATAGCGGTCGATCAGATCCTGCGCCACGCTGGGTCCCATCAATCCGGAAAGATTGGCTTCCAGGCGCGCGCGCAACAGGCGCAACGCGAACGGCCGCCTGTCCTCGATATCGATTCCCGCGTCCTGCAATGCCTGTTGCACTTCGCGGCCGGCCACTGCCTCGCCCAGGGGATGGCTGAGGGATTCGATGAACTCCGCCGGTGATTTCGCCACGAGCCCGCCGCGCGCTCCATGTTTAACCGTATCGAGAGAGCAGATTTCCGCCGCGTGGCGTTCGGCGTTCGAGGTCTTGCTGTAAAGCGACACGGCGCCGAACAGGATGGCGTTGATGATCAGGGATAGCGCGGCCGCCTCGCGCCAGGCGACCGAGTCCAGCGACAGCGGTCCGGCTTCGAGAAACAGGGGCAGAAGTATGAACCAGAACCAGACCGCGGCGCCGCCGGCAAGTCCGGCCATGAATCCGCGCGCATTGCCCCTGCGCCAATAGAGAATCGCCAGGGTTCCCGGCAGAAATTGCAGGCAGGCGCTCAAGCCGAGCACGGTGATGAAATCGAGACCGATCTGCTTTTCCGGCAATATGTGGAACAGGAATCCCGCCCAGATCACAAGAGTGATCAACAAGCGCCGTCTGCGCAGCAGCCAACGGTAGATGTCGTCTTTGGCGGAAGGCTGTTGCAATGGCAGGATCAGGTGATTCAGGCACATGTTGGACAGCGCCAGTGTAATGACGATGATGAGACCGCTTGCCGCCGACAATCCGCCAAGATAGGCAAGCAGACTGATCCAGGGTGCGTTCCAGGCATCGCCGATCACTACGGGAAAATACTCCACGGGAACTTCGGCGCCGGCGAACGTCCCGGCCCAGAGGATAGGCAGCACCGGCAGGCTGATCAGCAGGAAGTACAGCGGCAGGCACCAGCTTGCGAAAGCCAGCGCTTTCAGGCTCCGGTTCTCGTTGAAAGTGGCGTAGAACATGTGCGGCATGGCAATCGCCGCGGCAAAGAAAAACAGCGCCAGAACATGAAAGGAACCGGCGAAGTCCACTGCGCGCAGGTCTTGCACCAGGTCGGGCCGGCCTTGCAGCCACTCCTGCATGGCGGCTGGGCCGCCGAAGCCCGCGCCGATGGCGAATGCGCCCACGGCGAGAAAGGCCACAAGTTTCACCAGGGATTCGAAGGCGATGGCCATGATCAGTCCGTTGTGACGGTTTCTGCCGGCGCGCTGCGAAGTCCCGAACAGGATCGAGAACAAGGTGATGATGACGCAGAAAACCACCGCGACGCCGCCTCGCGACGCTTCCGGCGAGAGAATGCCCGCGGTGTCCGATACCGCGCGAATCTGCAAGGCGATGATCGGAGTGACCGCGGCCAGGGTCAGCAGGGTCACCAGGGTTCCCGCCCAGCGCGAGCGGTATCGGAATGCGATCAGGTCGGCCAGTGAACTGAGTTGGTAGGTGCGGGTCAATTGCCGGACCGGCCGTAACAGTAACGGCGAGAACATGAAGGCCAGCGAGATGCCGATATAGCCTGCCAGATAGCCGTAGCCGTGACGCATGGCGATGCCGACAGACGTGTAATAGGCCCAGACGCTGGCGAAAACACCCAGTGAAAGGGTGTATACCAGCGGATGCAGGACGATTCTTTCGGGAATCCAGTGGCGATCCGTGGCCCAGGCGATGCCGAACAGCAGCAACAGGTAGCCGGACCCGATCGCGGCCAGCGTGGCCAGATCAAAATTCATCGCTGTCGCGTTCGCGGAGAGTCAGGGCCACGACCGCGATTGCAGCCAACGCGGCCAGATGCGGCCGATACCAGGCGCCTCCGGCCTGGGTGATCCAGTCAATGCTGAGCAGGAAGAGCAAGTACAGGAAGACGATCAGGATCAGCATGGAACGAGGGATATACACGCCCAATTCACTCGTAACGGCTCACTCGTGGCGGCTGGCAGGTATGCCGCGCCAGGCCGGAATTCGCAGTATATCCCAATTGCCGGCGGCCCAATCGAGCAATTCCGCCGGCCCGGCAAGGTCCGCGGGCGGCGGGTGATTAAGGAAACACAATGCCCGGCGCAGCAGGGCGGCCGGCCGCCGGGTATCCACCGGCACCGCGAAATGCTGCTTGCTCAATTTCTGCCCCTGTTCATTGAGCAGCACTGGAAAATGGGCGTAGTGCGGCCGCGGGTAGCCGAGCAAGGATTGCAGATAGAGTTGGCGCGGGGTGGAGTCAAGCAGGTCGATTCCTCGCACTACCTGGTTGATGCTCTGGTACGCGTCGTCCGCCACGACCGCAAGCTGGTAGGCGAACAGGCCATCCCTGCGGCGCACGACGAAATCGCCGACATCGCTTTCGAGATTTTGTTCGTAGCGTCCCTGGATACGGTCTTCCATCCCCCACATTTCCGGAACGGTCCGCAGCCGCAAGGCGTAAGAGCCGGCCGGGTCTTTCGTGCGCGAGCGACAGCTTCCGTCGTATACCGAGCCCATGGCGCGCACCTGCCGGCGGCTGCAATTGCATGGAAAGCAAAGGTTCCGGCTGAGCAGATCCTGCAATATCTCCTCGTAGGCGGAAAGGCGGGTGCTCTGGTATAGCACTACGCCATCCCAGCACATGCCAAGATCTTCCATCTGCCGCAGGATCGTGTCCGCCGCGCCGGGAGGCTCCCGGGGTGGGTCGAGGTCTTCCATTCGCAGCAGCCAGACGCCGCCGGCTGCCCGGGCGTCGAGAAAGCTGGCCAGGGCGGCGACCAGCGAGCCGAGATGCAGCGGACCGGTAGGAGAGGGGGCGAAGCGCCCGATGTACCGATCCGGCGGGTATGATTCCGAATTCAGATGCCGAATTGCTTTTCCCTGATCTCGTCGAGGGTCTTGCAGTCAACGCACTTGTTGGCCGTAGGCCGGGCTTCGAGCCGGCGAATGCCGATTTCGATGCCGCAGGATTCGCAAAAGCCGTAGTCGTCCTGGGCAATGGCTTCGATCGTATTGTCGATCTTCTTGATCAGCTTGCGTTCCCGGTCGCGCGTACGCAGTTCCAGGCTGAATTCCTCTTCCTGGGTCGCCCGATCGATCGGGTCCGGATAATTTGCCGCCTCATCCTGCATATGGTGCACGGTGCGGTCCACTTCCTGCATCAACTGTTCGCGCCAGTCCAGCAGAATGCCGCGAAAATGAGCGCGCTGCTTTTCGTTCATGTACTTCTCTCCGGACTTGGACTGATACGGAGTGAAGTTCTTCAGAACCGGTTGAGCTTCAAAGTTTCGACTTTCTGTCATGGTCAAGCGCCTCTTACGTAACCTGCCCAGGCCCGCCCGGAAAGCGGAACTGTTCGACTCTGACGGGTGCTGATCTCGAAAACCTCCACTGGGGATGCTTCCCCGCCAAGAGAAGCAGCGAAAAGTACCAGAATCAAATTATCGATGCCACAAGTTTGTGACTGGCTGTATAATTCCCGTCGCTTTATTCAACATCAGGAGTTTAAGGATGAACAGCCACATGACCGGACTTGCCAGTCCGGATCGCCTGGATGGCGTTAACCCCTTTCGCGTCATGATCATGTTGCACCGTGCCGCCGAGCTGGAACGCCAGGGGCGGAAAATCGTGCACATGGAGGCGGGCGAGCCCGATTTCGTTACCGCGCGGCCGATACGCGATGCGGCCAAGCGTGCGCTGGATGCGGGTCTGACTCAATACACCCAGGCGGCGGGAATACCCGAACTGCGCGACGCGCTGGTGCAGCATTACCGAGACCGGCATGGCCTCGACCTGCCGCGCGAACGCATATTGATCACCCTCAGCGCCAGCGGTGGATTGGCAATTCTGTCCAATCTGCTGTTGCGTCCGGGCGCCGGAGTGCTTCTAACCGATCCATCGTATCCCTGTTACCGCAATCTCGTGCGTCTGGCCTGCGCAGAACCGCAGTTGATGACTATCGGAGTGGAAGACGATTTCCAGCCTACAGTCGAACTGCTGCAGAGGCATTACCGCGACCATACCGCGGGACTCTGGCTGGCTTCGCCCGGCAACCCCACGGGCGCGGTCATTGCGCGCGAACAATTGCGCCGCATCAGCGACTGGGCGGACTCCGCCGGCCTGCACCTGCTGCTCGATGAGACTTATCACGGACTGCATTACGTCGATGACATGCCAAGCATCCTCGAAATCAATCCGGATGCCTATGTCGTCAACAGCTTCTCGAAGTACTTCGGCATGACCGGCTGGCGCCTCGGCTGGATCGTCGTGCCGGAAGACAAGGTGGAACTCGCCAATATCCTGGCGCAGAACCTGTTCATTTCGCCCTCCGGATTCGTCCAGCACGCGGCACTGGCCGCGTTTACGCCGGCGGCGCGGGAAATCTTCGAACACCGCAGGGCGGCTTTTCGCGAACGCCGCGACTTTCTCGCAGCCGAGTTGAACGATATGGGTATGCTGCTGCCGCGGGAGATACAGGGCGCTTTCTACGCCTATGCGAATATCTCGGCCTTCAGCAGCGACAGCGAATCGTTTTGTCACGAGATGCTCGAAGAGCACGGAGTTGCGACCACTCCGGGAACGGATTTCGGCGAAGGCAACGGCAATGAGTACGTGCGCATGGCTTTTACCACCGGCATGGAAGACTTGCGGCTGGGAGTCGATCGTCTGCGCCGGGCGCTGAATCGTTGAATTACCCCGGCGCCCTGAGCGAGGCAAGACTGATCCGGCGTTACAAGCGCTTTCTGGCCGATGTGCGCACACCGGATGGCGGCGTCCTGACGATACATTGCCCCAATACCGGCTCAATGCTCAATTGCCGCGAGCCGGAAAGCCGCGTGTGGTATACGACTTCCGCCGATGTCAGGCGCAAATACCCCCAGACCTGGCAAATCGTTGAAGTCGACCGCCGCCACCTGGCGGGAATCAATACCGGCATGGCCAATCCGCTCGTGGGCGAAGCCATCGAATCGGGTCTTGTGGAGAGTCTGGCCGGGTTCACCGCGATGCGCCGCGAAGCGGCTTACGAGTCCGGTGGCGGCCGCGCGGATTTTCTCGTCAGTCTGCCCGGCGGGCAATGCTACGTCGAGGTGAAGAATGTCAGCCTCGCCGATGCCGAAGGAACCGGCCTGTTTCCCGATGCGGTAACCGAGCGGGGTCAGCGCCATTTGCGGGAGTTGACGGCCTTGCGCCGTTCGGGCGTGCGCGCCATGGTGATTTTCTGCGTGGCGCATGACGGCGTGAAGTGCGTGCGGCCGGCGGACGCGATCGATCCGCGTTTCGGAGAACTGCTGCGCGAAGCCGCCCGGGAAGGAGTCGAATTGCTCGCGTATGGGGCGACATACGACATCGAAGAAGCGACCGTGGCGCTCGACCGGCAAGTGCCGGTGCTGATTTGAATACCTAGATCGGTGCGGGGCTGTCCGGCTGGCGCGCCGGCTCTATCATTACCATCCCGTCGACGACGATGAAGGGCACGGCGAGCAGATGAGCGCCCACGCAGGGGCCGGCGAGGCAGAAGCCGTCTTCGATGCGGAACAGGGCGCCATGCGTCGAGCACTGGATCAGCGCGCCTTCAGGGTCGAGGAAACGGTCTTCCTCCCAGTTCAGCGGTGTGCCGAGATGGGGGCAGATATTCCGGTACAGATGCAACTGGTCGTCCTTGCGCACAAGGAAGAAGTGTTCATCACCTGCCTCGACTTCTTTCGAACAGCCTTCGAGTACATCGTCCTCGGCAATCAATGCCAGCATGCTCAATTCCTGTCGAGAGCCTGGCTGAAGTCCGCGACGAGGTCCGCCTGATCCTCTATGCCGATCGAAAATCGCAACATCGATTCGCTCACTCCCATGGACTTGCGCCGCTGCGGGCCCATTTCGAAATAGATCGTGTGCGCCACCGGAATGCCGAGGCTGCGGGTATCGCCGAGATTGCTCGAAGAGACCACAATGTCGAGGCTGTTGAGAAAATCGAAGCAGTCGATGCCCGATTTCAGGTCGATGCTGAACAGGGCGCCAAAGGCGCGAAACAGCGTGCGGGCGCGCTGGTGCTGCGGATGTTCCGGCAGGCCCGGATAATACACCTTGGCAACCGCCCGATGATCCGCGCATAGTCGTGCCAGCGCCATGGCATTGGCGCAGGCCTGGTCCATGCGCAGGGAAAGCGATTCCGATCCCGTGGCCAACGTGTGAGCCGCTTCGGGCGCAAGCGAGGCGCCCATGTCGCGCAGACCCTTCTTGCGAATCTGGAGCAATCCCCACTCGCCGACGTCCCCCTTGCGGTAGATGTCGAAAATGTTGGGATAAGCGCTCCAGTCGAAATTGCCGGTGTCCGTGACCGTTCCGCCGAGAGCGTTACCGTGACCGCCGATACATTTGGTCAGCGAATTTACCACGAGCCCGGCGCCGACCGACTTCGGCAGGAAAAGATGCGGCGAAGTCATGGTGTTGTCGACCACGTACAGCAGGCCGTGTTGCCGGCATAACTCGCCGATGCCCTTGAGATCGGCAACCTGGGTTACAGGATTGGCGATGGTTTCCACGAATACCAGTCGCGTATTGCCGCGGATTTTTTCCGCAACGGCGGCGGCGCTCGTTGCATCGACGAAATCGACTTCGATGCCGAGTCGTTCGAGCGTGCGGAAATAACTGTTGGTGTTGCCGAACAGGTGGGCGCTGGAGATCAGGTGATCCCCCGCCTTGAGCAAGGTCAACGTGAGTGCCGCGATCGCAGCCATGCCGGTGGAAAAGGCGATGCTGCCGATTCCTTCTTCCATGTCGGTGATACGCTTCTGCAAGGCAACCACGGTCGGATTCGCCTGACGCGCGTAGGCATAGCCCTTGCGCTTGCCCTGAAAGACTTCCGCGAGTTCGCGCGCGTCCGCATAACCAAAGGCCACGGAGGGATGTACCGGCTTGTGCAGCACCCCGTGTTCCGGTTGATCCTCGCGATCCGAGTGCAGATTGCGGGTTGTGAAGCCTTTCGATGGCATGGAAATGAATCCTGTTTCGGCAGCGGCCGCCTATAAACCGGCAAAGACGCGGCTGGATTCTATCAAATGCTGGATTTCGGCGAGCCTTTGTCGGTATTCCGCGCTGCCGGTGTCGCGATAAAGTTCGCTGAAGTCGTTCGCGGAAATTCCGTCTCGATTGCCGCCCACTTCGGGCATGTATTCGGAATCGGATTGCAAATCGCTCATCCGGCGCTGAATCTCGAGCGCACTTTCGCGATCCCGGGTGGCGAGTCGGGCCAGTGTGACGCCGACGCTGTTGGCGGTCAGGTCGGAGAAACTGAACCCGGATCGATGGCGGGCGTCGTAGGACTCCTTGGCGGTGGAAAGCATCAGCGCCAGATCGGGGCCCAGGGCGACCGTGATTGCGGCAATGGAAGTCAGATGCTGGGCCAGATCCTGGCGCCGCTGCAGCCGCACTTCGACGAATTTGGCGGCGGGGGCGCCCAGCGCAGCTTCCGGGCCCACCAGTTGTTCGATATCTTCTCCGTTTACGTAAACGGCCAGGGTTTGCAGCAGCGCCTGGTTCTCGGCGATCGGATCGCTGCCTTGCAGCGACTTGCGTTCGGCTTCTCCAAACAAGGGGGCGAGCAAACGGCCGAGCGGGATCGCGCGCTCCGACTCGGGTATCGCGCCGGCAACTTCGCTGATCACGGCATGATATTCAAGGATGCGCTCGCGGTCGGTCTCGGATATGAGCCACTGCCGCGCCTGATCGCCCGCCCGGGCAAGCAGTTCGGGGTCCCATTGCACGTTGAAACGGATTTCCGCCGAACCGAAGTGCACGTTTTCCACATTCGCGAGCAAGCGGGCAGCCTCCGCTTGCAGCGGACTATCCGATTCCAGCGCCTCAGTCAGGCTCGGCGTCAGGCGATTTACCAGCAGACGGGGCAACGGCAGATAGCCGATGCGCAGCCCGGATAACGCAGGCTGGCCTTCCACCTGCGTAATGATTCCCCGCAGATTCACGTACATCGGCAAAACACTGCCAAGCGCACGGCTTATTTCAAATCCAAGCTCGCCTTCGCGCAGATCCATATCAACCGCCCAGGTGGGGCTCATTCGGGACAGGGACAGCAAGTGGCGGCCAAGCAGGTTCAGTTCTTCCTGATTCCAGGCGAACTCATGCGGCCCGGCCGCGCCCGGCGTCCGCGGCACGCTGTCGAGCAGCAGTCCTTCCACCCGCGCGGCCTCGGCCCGGCTCAATTGCGGGCGCGTCTCCACCAGTGGCGTAAATTGCAGACACAGCAACACCGGCGCGGCCAATGCGCCGACGGCCAGCAGCCAGAGCCGGAAGCGCTGCAACCCCGCGCCCCGCCGGGGCGTGATGCGGAGATTCCGTCTATTCATCGGAATGATTGAAACAGATGAACTTCAAGTGCGTCAATGCGCGCCGGGCCGGCGGTCTTTGCCGTTGCATGATTTGCTCCGTCTGCCGACTACAGAATAAAGCCCGCGAATTCGTTACAGCGAATCGCTTAGCGGCTATAATGCCTGAACGACCCAGCAGGTGCTTCATCGTGGCGAATACAATCCGGCCTTCTCCGATTTCCTGCCGCTTCGGCGGCGTGGCGGCGGCAATTTCGGCTTTGCTGCTGGCTGCCTGTGCTTCCAGCACGGAAAGTCCCTCGGCAGGTAGCGCGAGTTCCGCTGCCGGGGCTCAGCCCGCGGTTGTGCAACCCTCGGCGGAGGGGGGCGCCGCGGGCAATCAGGCCGAAGAAGCCGCCGAACGTGCGCGCCTGGCGGCGGAGTCCGAGCGGCAACGCCAGGCTGAACTTGCGCGCCAGGCTGAACTCGCGCGGCAGCAGGCTGAAGCCGAGCGCCAGGCCGAAGAAGAACGCCGCCTGGCTGAACAACAACGCCAGGAAGAAGAACGGCTGGAGCGCGAGCGCCTTGCGGCGCTGGCGGCCGAACGCGAAGCAAAACTCGCCCGCATTGAAGAACTGGAATCCCGAATCGCCGAATTGCAGGAGCAGGTCACCGTCGGCGACACTCTCAGCGAAACCATGCGCGAAGTCGTTCTCGTGTCCGAGCAACTGCTGGCGCTGCTGACCGAGGAACAGGCCAAGTACGAGGAAGAAAACCTCGACGCCGCGGGCAATCTGATCGACGCGCCCGCGACAGACGCGATAGCCGAACTCGAAGCGCGCCGCGAAGGCCTGCTCGAACAAATCGACGGCTGTTAGGCCGCTCCCTAACTCCCTAACTCCCTGAATCCTTGCAGCTTTGCGCTGCGCCGCGCTTCTTTTGAAGGCGGCGTTGTGATAGAGTGCGCGGCTTTGACCGCAACCTGGGGAGAACCATCCGCATGTCCGTGCATTTCACCATCCTGGTGACCACTTTGCTGTCCCTCATGGGACTCGGAATTGCCTGGTATTACATGAAAAAGGTCGTCAGCATCCCGATCGATCTCGACCTGGACGAAGAAGACAGCAAGCGCCTGAAGTTCATTCATGGCGCGATCGCAAGCGGTGCGATGGCCTTCCTGAAACAGGAATATCGCGTTCTCAGCATTTTCATGGTCGCGTTCGCCCTGGTCATTGCGGTCCTGATCGACGACACCCACACTCCCGAATACCGCGAAGGCATTTTTACCGCCATCGCTTTCCTTTTCGGCGCCGCCATTTCCATCGCTTCGGGTTACATCGGCATGAAGGTGGCCACCCAGGGCAATGCCCGCACCACGGTTTCAGCCAGGAAGGGCATTTCGTACGCATTCGACGTGGCGATCGATTCCGGCGCCGTCATGGGCTTTGCCCTGGTCGGACTGGCGACTCTCGGTCTGGTGGTGATCTATCTCGTACTTAGCGCTCTCATGTCCGGACTCGGGCCGGAAAACAATCACATCCTGATGGAAGTCATTGCCGGATTCGGCCTCGGCGGATCGACCATCGCCCTGTTCGCACGAGTGGGCGGCGGCATTTTCACCAAGGCGGCCGATGTCGGCGCCGATCTGGTCGGCAAGGTGGAAAAGGGCATCCCCGAGGACGATCCGCGCAATCCGGCGGTGATCGCCGACAACGTGGGCGACAATGTGGGCGATGTCGCCGGCATGGGCGCCGACCTGTTCGGCTCCTGCGCCGAGAGCACCTGCGCTGCGATGGTGATCAGCGCCGTCGCCTTCGCCTACGACCCCAACGCATTGTTGTATCCGATTCTGATCAGCGCCGTTGGCATTCCGGTCAGTTTCATCACCAAACTGGCAGTCGGCGTCAAGGACGAAGACGACGTCGCTCCGGCGCTGATGAAACTGCTGATTATTTCGAGCGCATTGATGGCGGTCATCATGTTCTTCTTCACCTTGCTGCTCATTCCCGAGTTCTTCACGCTCAACGGCGAGCAATATACCAATATGGGCGTGTACTGGTGCTTTCTGTCGGGCCTGATCGCCGGTCTGGCCGTCGGCCTGCTAACGGGTTACTACACTTCCGAGAATTACGATCCGGTCAAGGACTTGGCCAGGTCATGCGAAACCGGCGTCGCCACCAATATCATTTTCGGTCTGGCGCTGGGCTACCGCAGCACCGTTCTTCCCTATCTCTGTATTGCGGTCAGCATTTTCGTTTCCTGGCAACTGGCCGGCATGTACGGCGTTGCGATCGCCTCCCTCGGCATGCTGGGAACCCTGGTGATCGCGCTCATGATCGACGCTTACGGTCCGGTTGCCGATAACGCCGGCGGCATCGCCGAAATGGTCGGATTTCCGAAGGAGGTGCGGCGCCGCACCGATATTCTCGATTCCGCCGGCAATACCACTGCCGCCATCGGCAAGGGCTTCGCCATCGGCGCCGCGATTCTGACTTCCCTGGCCCTGTTCGCGGCCTTCATTACCGCGGCCGAGAACTTGCAAGGCGAACCGATAAGCGTGAGTCTGCTCGACCCGCTCGTGTACACATCGGTGTTCATCGGCGCGGTGCTGCCGTTCCTGTTTACCGCCATGACCATGCAATCCGTCGGCAAGGCGGCCTTCGACATGATTGCCGAAGTGCGCCGGCAGTTTCAGACCATTCCGGGAATCATGGAAGGCACCGGCCAACCCGACTACGCCGAATGCGTGGCGATCTCCACCAAGGCGGCGCTGCGGGAAATGATCGCGCCCGGCGTCCTGATCATGGGCACTCCGCTGGTCGCCGGTTTCCTTTTCGGCGTCGAAGCAGTGGCCGGCATCCTGGTCGGTTCGCTGGTGGCCGGCGGCGTACTGGCGATCGCCTCTTCCAACAGCGGCGGCGCCTGGGACAATGCCAAGAAATACATCGAAGCGGGCAATCTGGGCGGCAAGGGTTCCGAACAGCACAAGGCTTCGGTGGTGGGAGACACCGTCGGCGATCCGCTGAAAGACACCTCGGGCCCGTCGCTGAACATCCTGATCAAGCTGTCGGCGATTCTCAGCCTGGTTTTCGCGCCGTTCTTCGTCAATTACGGCGGAATCTTGCTGTAACCGACGATTCGTGGCTTCAAGCGGGTCCGCGGTCGGGAGCGCCTTTCCGCTAAATTTCGCCTCGCCATCCATGGCGAGGCGAAAATCGAATCGACGCCGCTTTATACGTCCATGTAACGCGACGTCTCTACGACGCGGAAAGGCGCTCCCGACCACGGACCCTTTCACTGTGCGGAACCCTTCAATCGGGGCTTCGATGCCAGCATGTGAATTGCTTCAGTTCACTGCTCGGTAAGGGATTCGAAGTGGTACAAGATCCATTCGCGAATTACGGAGCTCGCTCCGGTGGCGGTTTCCGCGATTCGGGTTTCTACCGTTTGCACACATTGGTAGATGCGAAAGGATTCGGTGTTCTCGATGATGAGATTGCGCACCGAAGGATTCAGGGTGTAATTGGAAATCTCGACTAGCCGCCAGTTTCCGGCCAGCGTATCACTGACGCACTCTCCCTGGCCGAGCAAATCCACGTATTCCATTTCCAGTTCTGCATAGCCCCCCGCGGGAACATCGAGATCGAGGGACAATTCCAGCGAGCCGCCGGTCACATCGATATCGACGAAGTCGATCGACTCGATTCGCACCGCGGAATCGAGCGGATTGAACGCGACCACGCGCAGCAGATCCTGTGTATTTACCTGCCAGCTCGCCGAATAAAAAGCGAACTTGACCGCCCCCTCGGCAGCCTCTCCTGCGAGCGCGGGCAATGGCGTCATCACTGCCGCCGCCAAGGCAATAATTCCCCACCCAATAAATTTCCGAATCACCATGACGTCGATTCTATAGACGGATCGAACATCCTTCCATGATGCATTTGGATTGCGGGCGACGCATGCGTCGCCCCTACTATTGGCATTGTCCCTGCAGGCTTGTAGGGGCGAGGCATGCCTCGCCCGCGATTGGCCGATTTTGATTTTGGCCGGGGATGCAACATAATCGGCGACAGATGCGCAGCCGGAAGCGGATTCACTTGAGCGATCTAGGCAAGATCAGACACATTTTGTGCGTTGCTTCCGGAAAGGGCGGGGTGGGCAAATCGACCACCGCCGTCAACCTCGCGCTGGCTCTCGCCCGTGACGCAAAGGTCGGTGTGCTCGACGCCGACATCTACGGACCCAGCATCCCTACCTTGCTCGGCGTGCCATCCGGCACGAAGCCCGATGTGCGTGGCGGCAGGACTATGGTTCCCATCCGGGCGCACGGCCTGCAATGTAACTCCATGGGTTTTCTCGTCGACCAGAGTACCGCCATGGTCTGGCGAGCGCCAATGATCATTTCCGCCTTCAATCAGATTCTCAAGGACACCGCCTGGTCCGATCTCGACTATCTTGTCGTCGATCTGCCCCCCGGCACCGGCGATATCCAGCTCAGTCTTTCCCAGGCGGTCCGCGTCGGCGGCGCCGTCATTGTCACGACGCCCCAGGATCTGGCCTTGCTCGACGCCCGCCGGGGCATCGAGATGTTCCGCAAGGTATCTGTGCCGGTGCTTGGCGTAGTGGAAAACATGAGCGTGCATATATGCAGCAAGTGCGGTAACGAAGAGGCAATCTTCGGCTCGGGCGGCGGCGACAGGCTTGCCGCCGATTTCGGCGTGTCCGTGCTCGCGCGGCCGGCGCTCGATCCGGCAATTCGCGAATCCGGCGATCTGGGCGAACCGTTGCTGGTGAAGCAGCCCGGACATCCGGCAAACGCGGCCTGGCTGGAACTTGCCCGGGGAGTTGCCGAGCGCTGCGCGGCCGAGCCGGTGCAAAGCGCGCCGAAAATCACGATTACCGACGACTAGCGTCGTTTTACGGAAAAGATAACCAGAAGGGGAGTGTCACAATGGATCGGGTCAACGAATTTCTCATTTTCATCGATAGTTTCCTCGGTAGTGCGTACTGGTTTCCCGCGCTGCTGCTGTCGACGGGCATCTTTTTCACCCTGTATCTGAAATTTCCCCAGATCCGGTATTTCCGACACGCCATCGCCGTAACTCAGGGCAAATTCGACAAGGACGGGGCCCGCGGCGACACCAGCCACTTCCAGGCGCTTGCCACGGCGCTTTCGGGCACGGTCGGCACCGGCAACATTGGCGGTGTGGCGCTGGCCTTGCATCTCGGCGGCCCGGCGGCGCTGTTCTGGATGTGGATGACGGCATTCTTCGGTATGACTAGCAAATTCGTCGAAGTGACCTTGTCGCACAAATATCGCAGTCAGACCGAAGACGGCTCCATGGCGGGCGGTCCGATGTATTACATGGAAAAAGGCCTGAAACTGAAATGGCTGGCCGTACTTTTCGCCATCGCCACCGTGCTCAGTTCCTTCGGCACCGGCAATCTGCCGCAGATCAACAATATCGCCGCCGGTCTCGAAAGCACCTTCAATCTCGACCCGCTGATCACCGCGATTTTCATGTCGGTGTTACTGGCAATGGTGATCATCGGCGGCATAACGCGGATCGCGAAAGTGGCCGCGGCGATCGTGCCGACCATGGCCATCTTGTACCTGATCGGAGCGTTGGCGGTAATCATCCCCAACGTCGGCAATATTCTTCCTTCCTTCGCCTCCATCTTTTCCGACGCCTTCACCGGTTCAGCGGCAACCGGCGGCTTTCTCGGCGCCACTTTCGCTTATGCCTTCGACCGCGGCGTCAACAGGGGCCTGTATTCTAACGAGGCAGGGCAGGGCAGCGCGCCAATCGCCCACGCCGCGGCGCGCACCGACGAGCCGGCCGACGAGGGCATGGTTTCAATACTTGAGCCTTTCATCGACACCATCGTCATCTGCACCGTCACCGGGCTGGTGATTCTCAGTTCCGGCGTCTGGGCGGAAAAACTCGACAACGAATTCCAGCGTGCAGACATGCGCGTCGTCAGCGGCGTTTACGTCGAGGAAAACGAAGCGCACCAGCGAGAGCTCATTGCCTACTTGAGCAGCGACGACTCAACGGTAGCCGGTTTCAACGGCAGCTTGCAGGTGATCGACGGCCGTATTCAGAACCAGGCCGACGTTACCGTCATCAATTCCCGATCCTTTGCGGAAAACGTGCTGTTCAGCCTTGACGGTGAACCCGTGACCGGGGAACTCGCGGTTTCCGACGGCAGGCTCGACGATCAATCCGTGGTCGTCAGCGGCGAGTCGCTCTTGCATTCCGTGCCCTTGACGACCGAAGCCTTCACTCGCGGTCTGTTCGGCAATTACGGCCAATATATCGTTTCGATAGGTCTGATGCTGTTTGCCTTCTCGACGGCCATCGCCTGGTCCTATTACGGAGACCGGGCGATGACCTATCTGCTGGGGCCGAGGTCAGTCATGCCGTATCGGGTCGTCTATGTTTGCGGATTCTTCTACGCGGCGCTGGCCGATACCACGATCATCTGGAACGTTTCGCTGATTACCATCGTGCTCATGACGGCGCCGAACCTGATCGGCATATTGCTCATGCGCAAGGAAATGAAGAGTACGGTGAAGGAATACTGGGAGAAAACCGACCACGGGCAGCACAAGGCCTAGCCGGACTCCTCAATTGATTTCAGGGCGGCGAATATCGGCGACAAGGGCCTGTATCTCGGCCGGCGGTTCGGGGGTGAAGCGGCAGACGGTCCAGGCGACCATCAGGTTGAGCAATGCGCCGATGGCGCCAATACCTTCCGGCGAAATGCCGAACAGCCAGTTTTCGGTGTTGTCGACGGCCGGATTGATAAACCGGAAATAGATGATGTAGATCGCCGTGAATGCAAAGCCGGTAACCATCCCGGCGACCGCGCCCTGCCGGTTCATGCGCCGGTTGAAGATTCCCATCACGATTGCAGGAAAGAATGAGGCAGCGGCAAGGCCGAAAGCGAAAGCTACGACCTGGGCCACGTAGGCCGGCGGATTGATGCCGAAATAGCCCGCTATCAGCACAGCCATGAAGATCGACATGCGTGCGAACAACAGTTCTTCCTTCTCGGTTATTTCCGGCATGAAGCCGCGTTTCAGCAAGTCATGCGAGACTGCCGAGGAAATCACCAGCAACAGTCCGGCCGCGGTCGATAAGGCCGCAGCCAGACCGCCGGCGGCCACCAGCGCTACCACCCAGTTCGGTAACTCGGCAATTTCCGGGTTCGCCAACACCATGATGTCGCGATTTACATCGAGTTCATTGGTTGCGTCATCACCGGTATATTGAATCAGCCCGTCGGCATTGCGGTCGTCGAAAGTGATCAATCCGGTCGCTTCCCATTTGCTGAACCACTCCGGCATGGCGCTGTATTCGACATTGTCCACGGTGTTGATCAGGTTGGTTCGGGCGAAGGCGGCGACGGCCGGCGCGGTGGTATACAGAATGGCGATGAACAGCAGGGCGTAACCGGCTGACTTGCGCGCCTCGCGCACGCCCGGCACGGTGAAAAAACGGATGATCACGTGGGGCAGGCCGGCGGTGCCGATCATCAGCGCGGCGGTGATGAAAAACACGTCCTGGGTGCTGCGCTGACCTTCGGTATAGGTCGGAAAGCCGAGTTGCTCTCCGAGTCCGTCAAGCCTGTCGAGCAGAAATCCGCCGCCGAATGCTTCGGTCAACTGTGAGCCGAAGCCGACCTGCGGGATCACCTGGCCGGTCATCAGGATGGAAATGAAAATTGCCGGCACCATGAAGGCGAAGATCAGCACGCAATACTGGGCAACCTGGGTGTAGGTTATGCCTTTCATGCCGCCCAGCACGGCGTAAAAGAATACGATTCCCATGCCGATCATCACACCAAGCGAAATATCGACTTCAAGAAAGCGGGAAAATACGATGCCCGCACCCTGCATCTGGCCGCAGACGTAAACGAAGGAAATCACGATCGCGCAGAACACCGCGACCATGCGTGCGGACTGGGAGTAGTAACGGTCGCCGATGAAATCCGGTACCGTAAACTTGCCGAACTTGCGCAAATAAGGCGCCAGCAGCAGCGCAAGCAGCACATAGCCGCCAGTCCATCCCATGAGATAGAACGCCCCGTCGCGGCCGAGAAACGAGATCAGCCCCGCCATGGAAATGAACGAAGCTGCCGACATCCAGTCGGCGGCGGTGGCCATGCCGTTGGCGATCGGCGGCACATGCTTGCCGGCGACGTAAAAGTCCTGGGTCGAACTCGCCCGTGACCAGATGGCGATGCCGATGTACAGCCCGAAAGTCAGAATGACGAACAGGAAAGTCCAGTATTGAACAGTCATCGCGTGGCGTCTTCCTTGCCTGCGCCGGAGCGGCGATAGCGCTCATCCAGCTTGTCCATGCGGTTGATGTAGACGAATATGAGAACGATGAAGACGTAGATCGAACCCTGCTGAGCCATCCAGAAGCCGAGCTTGAATCCGCCGAAGCGAATATTGTCCAGCAAGTCGACCAGCAGTATCCCGGCGCCAAAAGAAACAATGAACCATACCGCGAGCAGGCTCAGAACCAGCCGGATATTGGCCTTCCAATAAGCGTCGTCGTTCCTTTCCGGCATTTCGTCCCCGACCGTTTTCGCCCGGATTTCGCAAGTGGCTGCGATAGTAGTACACAAACCGGATTGAGTAAAACCGGGCGTTTACTCACGTTGCCGGGGACGGCCAATCCGGATCGATCTACTCGGCAAGTCCAAGTTCCCGAAGGGCATCGCGCCAGTGCAGACAAACTACGCCGCCGACCCGCATGCGCGTGGCGTCCCTGCTGATGCACAAGGCCAGTGGGTGATCGAAGTCTCCGGTGAACCCTTCAAGAATACGTGTGTCGCGCTCGTCCACGCGCTCGGCGGATTTGATCTCGATCAGTACCGTGGGCAAGCCGGGCCGCTCGACCAGCAGGTCGATCTCGGCCCCGGCGCCGGTTCGAAGGTGGAACAGTCTCCAGTCCGGGAAGAGGTATCGCGCGAGATGTGCAATCTGGGTGACGACAAAGTGCTCGAACAGCTTGCCGAATTCGTAGGTCCCGCCATGAATCGGAAGTTCCAGAGTTCGTTCCAGCGCCCGTTTCACCCCGATGTCGAAAAAATAGAACTTCGGATTGGTGCGCTGCTGTTTCCTGACCGAACGATGATAGGCGGGCAGGTGGAAGCCAATTAGCGTGTCTTCCAGAATTTGAAAGTAGGAAACAACGGTCTTGGGGTCCACTCCCACGTCGCGCGCGATGTTCGCGTAGTTGACGATGGTTCCGTTCGCCTGGGCCGCCACTTCGAGAAATTCCCGGAACGGGTCGAGCCGCCTTGTGATTTGTTCGGCGGCGATTTCCTCCTTCAGATAAGTAAGCGCGTACGCCCGAAGGTACGCGGTTTTGTCGGCGTCGTCTGCGAGTGAGTAGATTTTCGGTAAGGTTCCCCAGCGCAAGGCGTCTTCGAGCACGAACACATCCCGCAATTCCGGTGCGGTCAATGGAAAGAGGTGATGGACGAACGCACGGCCGGCCAGCAGATTGGACGCCCCGCGTTTGAGCTTGCGGGCGCTTGAGCCGGTAAGCACGAAACGCTTGTCGGTGTTCTCGATCAGCCGATGCGTCACGTCAAGCAGCCGAGGCGCCCGCTGCACTTCGTCGATTAGCACCCATCGCACCGATGCGGGCAGCGCCGTGATTTCGCTTTCCAGCCGACCGGGACTTCTGCGGTAGCTGTCCTCGGTTTCCGGGTCCAGCAAATCGATGTAGAGCGATGCATCCGGGTCGAACGCCCGCTTGACAATGGTGGTTTTGCCGGTGCCGCGCGCCCCGAACAGGAAGCACGAATGGCCGCGCGGCAACTGTAAAAACCGCTCAAACATGGCGCAATTCTACGCCGAATCGGGATTTAATTCCATATTTCAAATAGAAATCGGGAATTAAATCCTAATTGCTAGAATCATGTTGAGTTCACGAACACGAGCCGGGCTCTGACGGCGCACCTACCGGTTGACGGGGTTCAGTCGTTCCGCGCGTTCAATCAGGTCGCGCAATTCCTTGAGTTTGACCTCTCGTCGTTCCTGGTCTGACTCAAGAGGTTCGAAATCGTTGCCTGGTCTTGGCGGAAGTGAATTGTTCATAGATAGAACGCCTGTGCCAGTACGAGTATGGCGAAGAAGCCGATGGAGTCGGTTAGAGTGTGCAGGACCACGGAGCCGGCAAGGGCCGGGTCGAGGTTCATGCGGTGCAGGAACAGGGGCAGGTAGGCGCCGGTCAATGCGGCGCTGACCAGGTTGATCATCATGGCGAAGGCAGCGATCAGCGCCAGCAGCAGGTCGTCGTACCAGAACATTGCGATCAGGCCCATGGCCACCGCCCATACCAGGCCATTGAGCAAGGCCACGTTGAGTTCGCGGATCACCAGCCAGGCGCTGTTGGACGGACTGATGTGGCCGAGGGCGATGCTGCGTATCACCAGGGTCAGGGTCTGGGTGCCGGCGACGCCGCCCATGTTGGCTACGATGGGCATGAGCACTGCCAGATATACGATTTGATCGACCACGTCCTGGAAGATGTAGATCACCAGCGCGGCAAGCGCCGCGGCGACCAGATTGACGCCAAGCCAGACGGCGCGGCGGCGGGCCGTCTTGAGCACCGGGGCAAAGGTGTCGTCCTCCTCGTCGAGGCCCGCCATGCTCATCAGCGAATGCTCGGTGCTGTCGCGGATTACGTCGACCACGTCGTCGATGGTGATGCGGCCGACGAGCTTGCCGTCGTCGTCGATCACCGGCGCCGAGACCCAGTCGTGCTGCTCGAACAGTTGCGCCACCTGTTCCGCCGGCATGGAAACCGGGATTGCCTCGATATCCGTGCGCATGATATCCATGACCAGCGTGGCAGGGTCGGATACCAGCAATTCGCGTAGCGGAAGTATGCCGAGAAACATGTCCTGGCGGTTCACGACGTGGATGTTGTCGGTCATTTCGGGAATGGTGTCGTGGCGGCGCAGATAACGCAGTATAAGTTCCACCGAATGGCCCTTGCGCACGGTAATCGTGTCGATGTTCATCAGGCCGCCGGCGGTGTCCTCGTCATGAGACAGCACCGACTCGACGCGCTGGCGATCCTGTTCGTCCATCGCCTGCAGCACTTCGGAGGCGACTTGCTGGGGCAATTGCTGGAGAATGTCGGCCAGGTCGTCGGGCTCGAGTCCGGCAGCGAGTTCGGCCACTTCGGCGGCGTTGTAATCTCGCAGGAACTCGGCTTGCAGGTCTTCGTTCAGATACTGGATGACCTCGCCTTCGGCGTCCCTGTCAAGCAATTCCCAGAGCACCGTGCGGGCCTTGGGCGGCGAGGATTCGAGCAGGTGCGCGATGCCCGCGGCGGGCAGTGTCTTGACCATCTGCCGCACCTGGTACAGTGAGCCGCTTTCCAGCGCCTGATTCAATAACAGGACGTGGTCGCTCTTGTACTCGGTATCGGACATTCGCGTTACTCGTTTATCGTTCGTCCGCCTCAGGGGTCTTCACCGAAACCGTCTTCGATCAGGCGGACTATCGATGGCAGCGCCTCGTTCTCATCAGGCCCGTCCACTTCGATCCGCAATGTGGCGCCTTTCACCGCGGCAAGCATCATCAGCGCGAGGATGCTCTTGCCGTCGACCATTTTCTCATGGCCAATGCGTATTTCGCTGGAAAAGCGTGACGTAAGCTCAACCAATCTGGACGCGGCTCTGGCGTGCAGTCCGGCCTTGTTGACGATGAGGATTTCCGCGCTGTGCATGATCAGGCCCGAATCTCCCGATGACGGACCTGGACATTGGCGATCCTGTGTTCGAAATGGCGCGCGAGTTTCTCGCAGAAATATACCGAGCGATGGCGGCCGCCGGTGCAGCCGACCGCCACCGTGATATAGCTGCGGCTGTTCTCCTCGAATCGCGGCAGCCAGGTTTCGAGGAATCCGCAAATGTCCGCAAACATCTCCTGCACGATTTCGAATGATTCCAGAAATGTACTCACCGGGTCGTCGAGTCCATCAAGCGCCCGCAGCCGCGATTCCCAATAGGGATTTGGCAGGCAGCGCACGTCGTAGACGATGTCGGCGTCGGCCGGAACACCGTTCTTGAAGCCGAAGGATTGAAACAGCAAGGCGAGGCCGGTTTCCGATTTCTCGATGATGCGCTGACTGATTGCGTCCTGCAGTTGCTGCAGCGACATACTGCTCGTGTCGATGCTCAGGCTGGCCAGCAGGGCGATTGGTTCGAGCAGTTCCGATTCCTCGTCGATCGCTTCGCGCAAGCCGACCTGGTCGGTCGAAAGCGGATGCTTGCGCCGGCTTTCGCTGAAGCGCTTCAGCAGGGTTTCGCTGTTGGCGTCGAGAAATACGATTTCGACCGGGATTCCCCGTTGTTTGAGCTGTTCGACGATGCCGGGTACGAGCGACAGGTCCACCGACAGATTTCTCGCATCGATGCTGACGGCAACGTTGACGATGCCGTCGGACTCGGAAGAAATGCGTTCGGCCAGGGCCGGCAGCAGGCTTGCGGCGAGATTGTCGACGCAATGGTAGCCGCGATCCTCGAGATAACGCAGCACAGTGCTTTTCCCGGAACCCGAACGGCCGCTGATTATAGTTAGTTTCATGTCCAGGGCCGAGGCAAAAGACTTGATTCGGATGTTACGCCTGATACGTGACGGTGACAGTATATAGATCATCCACATTGCTTGTATTGCGCAATGTAAAACAGAAATCTTCGTCGTTGAACAGGGTAGCTACGGACGCCAGCGTACGCACATGATCGTCGTCCCTGGCATCGGGCACGACGAGAAAGAAGAGCAGATCGACCGGACGGTCGTCCATGGCGTCGAAATCGATCGGCTCGCGCAATGTGACAAGTGCGCCGATTACGTGGGAACAGCCTTCCACGCGGCAATGGGGTATGGCGATGCCTTGTCCGAGTCCGGTGCTGCCAAGTTGTTCCCGGGCCATGAGGGCGTGGAAAACGGAATCTGCGTCGACGCCGGGAACTTCTTCGGCGATCAGTTCGCTGATGTTGTAGAACAATCTCTTCTTGCTATGGCCTTCGATGGCGCAAAGGCACCGCGCGGGTGTCAATATGTCTTCCATCTGCATATTGGGAATCCTTGTCGATTGCTTCCTGATCAGACTATCCCGTTGGGGGCGGCGCCAGCCGTTTACGCTCGTTGGAGGGGGGTATGGAAAGCGACTCCCGGTACTTCGCGATCGTGCGGCGGGCGACCTGTATGCCGCGCTGTTGCAGCAGTGCGGTGATCTTGCTGTCCGATAAAGGCTTGCTGGCGTTTTCCTCCGCGATCAGCTTCCTGATTATGGCTCGAATCGCCGTTGATGAACATTCTCCGCCACCCGTGGTGGAGACATGCGACGAGAAGAAATATTTTAACTCAAACACGCCCCGCGGCGTATGCATGTACTTCTGCGTGGTCACCCGGGAAATCGTCGACTCGTGCATTTCCACGGCTTCGGCAATGTCGTGCAACACCAACGGCTTCATGGCCTCTTCGCCGTATTCGAGAAATTCCTGCTGGTGTTCCACAATCCTTGTCGCCACCTTCATCAGCGTTTCGTTACGGCTTTGCAGGCTTTTGAGAAACCAGCGCGCTTCCTGCAGATTGCTGCGCAGATAGCTCATGTCGTCGCCGTTACCCGAACGCGACGCCAGGGCGGCATAGTCCTGGTTGATGCGGATGCGCGGCGCGCTGTCCGGATTCAGATCGACCCGCCAGGCGTCCGCAACCGGATCGCGTCTCACGATTACGTCGGGAACCACATAACCCGCGGTGGCCGGGGAAATATGCGCGCCCGGCCTGGGATTGAGCGACTCGATCAAACGTATGGATTCGCCGAGTTCCGCTTCGCGCAGCCGGGTGCGCCGCATCAACTGGGCGTAATCGTGGCTTGCGAGCAGGTCGAGATGCTCCTTTACGATGGTCTTTGCGATGCCGGTCTGCCGTTCGAGATCCGGGTCGGAGATCTGTTCAAGTTGCAGCAGCAGGCATTCGGCAAGTGTGCGCGAACCGACGCCGATGGGATCGAACTGCTGAATGCGATGCAATACCGCGAGAGCCTCGTCGGGACCGATTTGCACCTGGGGGTCGAAACCGGCCAGAATCGAGTCGAGGCCGACGCTGAGCATGCCGTTGGCGTCGATGGCGTCGATGATGGCCATGGCGATCGATCTGTCCCGGTCCGACATCGGCGTCAGGTTCAACTGCCAGAGCAGATGATCCTGCAAGCTGTCTTCTTCCGAACTTCCCGCTTCGAAATCGAAGGAATCGCCGCCCCAGGACGAGCCGGTATGAGTGGATGGATAATTTTCCTGCCAGCTTTCGCTGATCGTCACCTGCTTGCCGAATTCCTTCTCTGCCTCGTACGCGATTTCCTCGACTTCCAGCATGGGGTTGGATTCGAGCATCTGCACGACTTCCTGGTGCAGATCGAAGTTGGAAAGTTGCAATAATTTGATCGCCTGCTGAAGCTGCGGAGTCATCGCCAGATGCTGGCCGAGCTTGAGCTGTAGCGAGAGTTTCATGGGTGCGACAAAACTGAAAATCCGTGAGTTGCCACCCTTTTGGAGCAGCCAAATCAGTATAACTCATCCGCTTGGCACTGTCCTTGCAGTGTGCTGGTTCAGTAGGGGCGACGCATGCGTCGCCCGCTGGTGTTGCTCGGTGTCGGGGCCGTTCGCGGGCGAGGCATGCCTCGCCCCTACAGTCTCACATGTATCTGAACCTTGATATGCAGGGCATTCTTCAGGGAACAATCTGCCCGCTTGCGGCAATTGTGTTAAAAACCCGCGTTCAGATATCGAAATTCTCTCCGAGATAGACTTCGCGGACGGTCTCGTTGGCGAGGATTTCGGCCGGTTCGCCGTCGGCGATGATTCGGCCTTCGCTGACAATGCAGGCCTTCTCGCAGATGTCGAGGGTTTCCCGCACGTTGTGATCGGTTAGCAGAATGCCTATGCCCTTGGCCTTGAGATGGGCGATGAGATGCTTGATGTCGCTCACCGAGATCGGGTCTATGCCGGCGAACGGTTCGTCCAGCAACAGATAGCCGGGGTCGGTGGCCAGGGTGCGAGCGATTTCGGTACGCCGCCGCTCGCCGCCGGAAAGGCTCATGCCCTTGCTTTCGCGCACGTGACCGATGTTGAACTCCTCAAGCAGGGCCTCGAGCCGGTCAAGGCGCGCCTGCCGGTCGAGGTCCTTGCGCGTTTCGAGAATGGCGAGAATGTTGTCCTCGACGCTCAAGGTGCGAAAGATCGAGGCTTCCTGGGGCAGGTACGCCAGGCCATGGGCGGCGCGGCGATGGATCGGCAGCGACGTGACCTTCCGGCCGTCGATGCGGACTTCGCCTGCTTCGGGCCGGATCAGACCGACCATCATGTAGAAACAGGTAGTCTTGCCGGCGCCGTTGGGCCCGAGCAGGCCGACGACTTCGCCGCGGCCGATGCGCAACGAGACGTTGTTCACCACCTGGCGTCCCCGGTAGCTCTTGACCAGGCCGGCTGCTTCCAACATTGGTTCAGTCGTTCCGCGGGGTGAAAGCCCCCGCACAATTGCCGCTTGCGCGAATGAGTTCCTGTTCGGTCACGTACAGTATTGTTTCGCAACTGGTGTTCATGTCGCGCGAGACGATATCGGCGTTACCCACAAGCTCGATGACGGTATTGCCGTCTTCATCGGCATAGAACAGGATGGTGTCGCCGCTGCCGTTGACCAGGCCGCCGTCGTCGAGCGCCTGCCGGTAGCGCGCGGGCGCGCCCTGGACCGTCACCCGGCTCAGTTCGTTGGTCTCGGTACTATATTCGAGCAGCGCCTCGTCGCCGAAAATTTCCAGGCTGCCCTGGGTAATGGTCACATTTTCGGTCATATGCAAGTTGCGCACGCCATCCAGGGTAGACATCGAAGAGGAACCGTCGGCGCTCCATTCGATCGTCTGCTCGCTGTCGTTTTCCAGCGCGTGTACGGCGACGGTCCAGCATACCAGGGCGACGAAAGCGAGAAGGCCGGCGCGGTCAGGGCTGGACATGACTGCCTCTTACGCCGCCGAGCATGAGCAGGGAGTCTTCCGGCAGATCGAGCACGAGCCCGGCGGCGTCCTGGCGCAGACCGCCGGCGATCATTTGCACAGGCTCATCGGTTGACAGGATTTCGCCGTCCAGGTCGACGTCGAGCAAGGTCGTGATCAGCGTCAGTGCGTCGCCTTCGCCGCCTTGCTGCAAGAGCACGACATTGCCGCTCAATCGCAGCTTGTCCCCTTCCGGCGCGATGACACCCTGCTCGGCCTCGACATGCCAGTCGGCGCCGCCGTTTTCATGCCTTTCGTTTGCATACAACCGCAAGGTGGGCCGGGACCACTCGATGCTGTCGTCATTGAAACGGGTCTGGTTGACCGCCTGCAACGCGTAAGCGACGGCGCCGCCCGCATCATGGAATTTCAGGTCAACGCCTTCGGCGAATGCGTTCCAGGACAATTCCGCAACCGGTGGCGCCGGCGCATCCTGCATGGTTTCCAGTCCGCCCATCGCCGCCAGCGCCACTACGATGGCAGCCGCCAGGGGAATCAGCGTTCGTTTCAGTACAGCCACGGCCCCGGTAGTCCATCCAAAATCTGCAAAAAGCTTATCATGGATCAATGTCGCTCAGGGCGGCAGGAATTGATCGTACGCCTGCTGGCAGCGCAGCAGGAAATCGGTGATTTCCCGCACCGCGCCCCGGCCTCCCGGGGCTGAAGTAACGATATGCACCCGGCTGCGCACGTCTTCGTGTCCGCCGGGGACCGAACAGGCGAGCCCGGCGGCCTGTAGCACCGGCAGATCCATCAAATCGTCGCCGACAAAGCCGAACTGCCCGGCTTCGATACCGGCAAGCGCGAGGAAATCCTCGAATGCCTCGAGTTTGTCCTCGACGCCCTGGTACAAATGGGTAATGCCGAGGTCGTCACATCGCCGCTTCAGGATCGGCGAAACGCGGCTGGTAATGATCGCAACATGCAATCCGGCCTGCATGAGCATTTTCAGGCCATGGCCGTCGAGCGCGTGAAATGCCTTCACCTCCTCGCCGCCGCTGGTGAAATACAGACGTCCGTCACTGAGCACGCCATCGACGTCGAGACCGAGCGCACGGACTGCCGCCGCCCGCTTGCGCGCCTCCGATTCTCCGCAATTGAAATTCATGGGCGCCGTTACACCACGTTGGCCTGGAGCAGATCGTGCATTTTTACGATGCCGCTCGGCTCACCGTCCACGCCGGTCACGATCAGCACGTAGACTTTCGTTTCCTGCATTATGCGCGCAGCTTCCGCGGCCAGGGCGTTCTCGTCGATCCGGACGAAGTCCTCCGACATGACTTCATCGACCCGGGTTTCGACTATGTCGCGGCCGGAGTCGATGGCGCGGCGCAGGTCGCCGTCGGTGAAAACACCGGACATACGCGCATCGGCGTCCGTGATCGTCGTCAGCCCGAAGCCCCCGACGCTGATTTCGCGCAAGGCTTCGGTCAGGGAGGCGCCGGCGCGCACCCGCGGGATTTCCTCTTCCGGGTGCATGACATCCCTGACCTTGACGAGCAGGCGCCGCCTTGAGTCGAGATCCCCGCCGGGATGCAGGTGTCCGAAATCTTCAATGCTGAAACCCCGCGCTTCGAGCAGGGACATGGCCAACGCATCGCCAAGTACAAGCGCCGCGGTGGTGCTCGAGGTCGGCGCCAGGCCCAGGGGGCAGGCTTCCTCACGCACGCTGGCGTCCAGATTCACGGTAGCGGAACGGGCCAGTTCCGAGTCGGCCTTGCCGGTCATGGCGATAAGCGGAATCCCGCGCCGGCCCAGCATCGGAAGCAAGGCGATGATTTCCGCCGTGGCGCCGGAATTGGAGATCGCCAGCACCACGTCGGCGTTTGTGATCATGCCGATATCGCCATGGGCGGCCTCGGCCGGATGTACGTATATCGCCGGTGTGCCGGTGCTGGAAAATGTGGCGGCGATCTTGTTGCCGATATGGCCCGACTTGCCCATGCCGGTCACAGCTACGCGGCCGCCACAGGAGAGAATGATGCGGCAGGCCGCCTCGAACTCGTCGCCGATTCGCTCCGGCAAATCCGCAAGCGCCGAACGTTCGATCTCGATCGTGCGCAAGGCGCTGTCGATAAAGGGAAAATTCTTGTTCATGACCGGGTCGGGCTGACCTGTGCTCAGGTATGTTGCAACATTAACGTAAACCAGCCGCAGTAGATTAACAACAAGGTCAATCCGCCGAGCCGACCGATCCCTTTCCCCCGCCTGATGCTGATATAGCAGAACAGCGAAAGCACCGAACAGATGAGCAGCACCGCCATGAAGTCGAGATACAGAAATCTCGGTTCAAGCGGGCCGGGCGCCAGCAGGCCCGGAAAAGGCAGCACCACGAGCAGGTTCATGATATTGGAGCCCAGGATGTTGCCGATGGCCAGTTCGTCCTCGTCCTTTAGCGCACAGGTCACCGACAGCGCCAGTTCGGGAAGACTGGTTCCCAGCGCGACGACGGTAAGTCCGATCACTCCTGTGCTTACGCCGAGCGTCATGGCTATTGAACTCGCGGCCAGCACCAGCGCCTGGGAACTGACGACCAACAGCCCGAGGCCCAACAACAGGTAAAACGATGCCTTGAGGTTGCTGACAGGCTCGATCTGCAATTCGTCGAGTACCTGCGAAGGTTCGCTCTTGACCTTGGGCAGCATCAGTTTCCGTATGAAGAATACGGCGATGATCAGGAGCACGATGGAATCGAACCAGCCCAGATACAAATCCATGAACAGCAGGCCGGTAACTACGGTGACCAGCAGCATCGCGGCGATTTCCTTTCGCATCAGCGTGGGTGGCGGCGTCAGCGGGCTTACCATCGCCCCGACGCCAAGGGCGATGCCGACGTTGAACAGATTCGAACCGAGCGCATTGCCGACGGCGAGATCGCCTTCGTCATTGAGCGACGCAATTGCCGAGGAAAAGAATTCCGGTGCGGAGGTGCCGAAAGCGACGATGGTCAGGCCGATGAGAAGAGGAGATACCCCCAGATTGCGGGCCAGCGCCGAAGCGCCGAAAACAAAAAGGTTGGCGCCCCAGGCGAGCCCGACAAAGCCGAGGGCGATGAAGAGAATGTCAAGAAACATGAACCGCGGAATCCGCCGGGTCGAAAACAAGCGCCCAATTAGAAAGTTGTTTCAAACGCTTTGCAAGTCGGAATTTATTGACATGGGTAATTCATGTACACTGGCGCCCATGCAAAAACTGACCAAAACCCTATGTGCGCTGATACTGTTCGCCGCGGGCTTCGCTCCCGGTCTGGCGCAGCAGATGACAGCGCTGGAAACCGCGCAACTGGCGGTGGAAACGCTCTTGCAACAGGTAAGGGACACGCAGCATCTCTTCGTTACCGACAGCGAGGCCTACTACGGCGGCGTGGAAGAAGTGCTGGATCGCTTCGTCGATTTCAACGTGGTGGCGGAAGTGGTCATGAACCGCTTCGCCGACTCCGCGAGCGACGAACAGAAACAGCGCTTCGGCCAGATCCTGCGCAGGAATCTCACGCGCTTCTACGGCGCGGCACTGCTCACCTACGCCGAACAGGAAGTGGTTTTCCTGCCCTCGGAGAATCCCGAACGCGATTCGCCGGAGAGTACCGTCGTCACCATGGAATTGACCGGCGGAGGCGCCCAGACCGTACTGTTTCAGTACCAGATGTTCCTGAACGACGGCGATGAATGGAAGTTGCGGAATCTCAGTCTGGCCGGCATCAATCTCGGACGTCAGTATTTCACCCAGTTCAGCGCCCTGATGACCCAGCACGGCAACGATATGGACGCGGTGCTGGACAACTGGCAATAGCGGGGACCTGGTCTTGGACTGCGATGAAATCGCCCGTCTGCTGCGGGCGGACCTGCCCGATTGTGAAATCGAGGTGAGCGGCGGCGACGGCAAGTTCATGATCGCGGCCAGCGGTCCGGCCTTTAGCGGCCTGAACGCGGTAAAGCGTCAGCAGAAAGTCTACGCGATTCTCAACAGCCACATTATCAGCGGTGCGATACACGCGGTATCCATGAATCTCAAGGCGCCGGAAGACTCCTGAAGCGCTCCGGCAAGTCGAATCCGATGGACAGATTGCACATCAAAGGGGGCGTCAACCTCGAAGGCGAGATACGCATTGCCGGGGCAAAGAACTCGGCGCTGCCGGTGCTTGCCGCGAGCCTTTTGACCCACGATACCGTGAAGGTCTGCAATATGCCGCACCTTTTCGACATCACCACGATGCTCGAACTGCTCGGTTGCATGGGCGTGCAGCGCGTCGTGGACGAGAAGATGAACGTGCAGGTGGACAGCAGCACGATTGAAAACCTCAATGCGCCTTACGAACTCGTCCGCACAATGCGCGCTTCCATACTCGTGCTGGGGCCGCTGCTTGCGCGTTACGGCCGCGCCGAGGTGGCGCTGCCGGGAGGCTGCGCCATCGGCAGCCGGCCGGTGAATCAGCACATTACCGCCTTGCAGGCAATGGGCGCGATGATAGAAGTCGAGAACGGCTACATCCGCGCCAGTGCCGACGGCAAGCTGAAAGGCACTCATATCTTCATGGATATCGTTACCGTAACCGGCACCGAAAACGTGATGATGGCAGCCACTCTGGCCGAGGGCCGCACGACCATCGAGAACGCGGCGCGCGAACCCGAGGTCGTCGACCTTGCCACCTGCCTCAACCTGATGGGAGCGGATATCAAGGGCCAGGGCACCGACACCATCGTCGTCAACGGCGTCGATGAGTTGCGCGGATGCAGTTTCTCCGTCATGCCGGACCGGATAGAGACCGGGACCTACCTGATCGCCGCGGCCGCGACCAGAGGTCATATCAAGGTCAAGGACGCCAGGCCCCACGCGCTCGACTCGGTACTGAGCAAACTCGAACAGGCCGGCGCTTCCCTCGATGTGGGAGAGGACTGGATAGAACTCGACATGCGCGGCCGGCGGCCGCGGGCGGTTTCCTTGCGCACGGCGCCGTATCCCGCCTTTCCGACCGACATGCAGGCTCAGTTCACGGCCATGAACGCAGTGGCCACGGGTACGGGTTCGATCACCGAAACAGTATTCGAGAACCGGTTCATGCACGTGCACGAGATGAACCGGATGGGCGCGAACATTCGCGTGGAAGGCAATACCGTGATCGTCGAAGGCGTGGAACGTCTGAACGGCGCGCCGGTAATGGCGACCGACCTGCGTGCCTCGGCCAGCCTGATCATTGCCGGACTGGTATCCAAGAACGATACCACCGTCGACCGCATCTACCACATTGACCGCGGTTACGAGTGCATCGAGGAAAAACTGCAATCGCTCGGCGCGGAAATCAGCCGCGTTCCCGTGCGCTAGAGGCCAGGCCCATGAACTCCGCATCCGAATCGGTGATTATCGCCCTGACCAGGGGAAGGATTCTCGAGGAAACGCTGCCTCTGCTGCGCGAGGCGGGAATCGAACCGCTGGAAGACATGAACCGGAGCCGCAAACTGGTGTTCGCTACCAGCCGGGAGCAGGTGAGTTTGCTCGTGATGCGCGGTTCGGATGTGCCTGTCTACGTTGAGAACGGCGCCGCGGACATGGGCGTCGCCGGCAAGGACATGCTGCTTGAATATGGCGGCGATGGCTTGTACGAACCGCTCGATCTCGGCATTGCGCGCTGCCGGCTGATGACCGCGGCGCCGCGGCAGGCGCCCGAAACCGGAGCCCGGTTGCGAGTGGCCACCAAATTTACCAATATCGCCAAGCGCTGGTTTGCCGAACAGGGCCGGCAGGTGGAACTGATCAAACTGAACGGTGCGCTCGAAGTCGCGCCGGCGATGGGGCTGGCGGATGCAATCGTCGATATCGTCGATACCGGCAATACCTTGCGCGCCAATGGACTCGAGCCCAGGGAAACTATCGCCGAGATCAGTTCCCGCGTAATCGTCAACAAGGCCTCCATGAAGATCAAGAGCCGGTTGATCCGCGCTATACTCGAGCAACTTGCCGCCGCCGTGAACCGGCGCGCCGACTGACGAATTTCCATGACCAATCCCGCGCTCGACATCAGTTTTCTGACGGCGTCGGAACCCGATTTCGGCGAACGGTTGACGGTTGCGCTCGACCGGCGGATGCTGGTGGACGAAGAAGTCACGAACCAGGTGCGCGCGATACTCGAGGACGTTCGCGCGCGGGGAGATGCGGCGGTACTTGAATATACGCGCCGCTTCGATGGGCTTGACGCGCCGGACATCGCGAGTCTTGCGGTGGAGCGCGACCGGATGGAACAGTCGCTGGCACGGCTGCCGGCGGCGAGCGCCGAGGCCCTGCGCCATGCCGCAGAGCGCATTCGCCGCTACCATGAAGCACAGAAACAGGATTCCTGGCAATTCACCGAAGAGGACGGCTCGGTTTACGGGCAGAAGGTCAGTGCCCTGGAACGGGCGGGCATTTACGTTCCCGGCGGCAAGGCGAGCTATCCGTCTTCAGTACTGATGCTTGCGATTCCGGCCCGCGTGGCCGGCGTGCGCGAGATCGTCGCCACGGTTCCGCTTGCCTCGGGTGCAGGCGCCGACATGGTGTTTGCCGCAGCCGCGCTGGCCGGAGTGGATCGCCTGTTTACCGTCGGCGGCGCCCAGGCGATCGGCGCCCTGGCCTATGGCACGGAAACGGTGCCGAAAGTCGACAAGATTGCCGGCCCCGGCAATATTTATGTCACGGTCGCCAAAAAGCTCGTTTTCGGTGAAGTGGGGATCGACATGATCGCCGGACCGACCGAGTTGACCGTGATCTGCGACGGCGGCACCGATCCAGACTGGATCGCAATGGACCTGTTTTCCCAGGCCGAACACGACGAACAGGCGCAATCGATCCTGATCGCCACGAACGCCGAATTCCTCGAATCCGTGGCGGAAGCCATGCGGCGGCGCCTGCCGGAGATGGAGCGGCGCGACATCATTGCTTCCAGCATCAACGATCGCGCGCTTTTCATTCTCGCCGACGATCTGGAGCAGGCGGCGGATGTCAGCAATCGGATCGCTCCGGAACATCTCGAATTATCGGTTGAGGACCCGCGGGCCCTGCTCGAACATATCGAACATGCCGGCGCGATATTCATGGGCCGATACAGCGCCGAAGTGCTGGGTGATTATTGCGCGGGCCCAAGCCATGTACTGCCGACTTCGGGCACTGCCCGCTTTTCTTCCGCGCTCGGCGTGCCCGATTTCCAGAAACGCAGTTCGATCATCCACTGCTCCGCCAGGGGCGCCGCCACGCTTGCGGTTACCGCCGCCGAACTCGGCCGCAACGAAAACCTGCACGCTCACGCCAGGTCCGCGGAATACCGCCTGCCTGACTGATCAGGCTTGACGGACTGCTATCAGGGATCGAACAGGATTGCCTGGCCGAAGCCGAGGGCGGCCTCGAACTCGAGCGTGCGTCCTTCGCGATAGACCTGTACCCGCACGATATCGCCGGGTTTCTTCTCGCGAACTTCCATGACGATGCTTTCGTCGTCGACCACGGTAGTGTCATTGATCGCGGTTATCACGTCGCCGGGAAGGATGCCGGCGCGCGCCGCCGCGCCGCCTTCGTCGACGCTTTCCACGAGCATGCCGCGGATATTGTCGACGCCGAAAAAAAGCTCGCTCGATTGCGCAGTCAGCGCTTCGCCGGTCAATACGCCGAGATAGCCGGAGTTACCGGCGATCGCCTCGTCCACGAGTTCCTGGGCCACGCCGACCGCCAATCCTGCCGGCGTGGCAAAGCCGATGCCTTCGAAATTGCCCGATTCGGACAGGATCGAGGAATTGATGCCCACCAGGGCGCCATTGGCGTCGATCAATGCGCCTCCGGAACTGCCTGGATTGATGGCGGCGTCGGTCTGGATCATGCTGACCGAAAAATCGAGATCGTGGTTAAGAGAACTGACGATGCCCTGGGACACCGACTGGCCGATGTTGTGCGGATAACCAATGGAGAAAACCACATCGCCGATTGCAAGTTTGCCTGCGTTGCCCACCGTGATCGGCGTCAGATCGTCCATGTTCACGTGCAGCACCGCCAGGTCATTGGTTTCGTCCCAGGCAATCACGGTAGCGGGAGTGTGGCTGCCGTCGCTCAGGGTGACGGTGGCGTCGAATGCGTCGAACAGCGTGTCGACGACATGCAGATTGGTCAGAATGAAGCCGCGCGAGTCGATGATGACGCCGGCGCCCAGACTTTCCTGCTCGCCGAGATAAAGATCGACGCGGTCGTCGCCGCTGCGTTCGATGGCTTCGACATTGACCCGGGTGGCGCTGATGCTTACCACCGATACGGAGGCTCGCGCGATAGCGTCAAAGAAATCCGGCTGCGAAGCCTCGCCGTCCCGGATCAGTTCGCCAAGCGTGTTGCGGATTTCCCGGATTTCCAGGAATTGCAGGGTGACTATCGCGATCAGCACGCCGCACATTGCCGGCCAGCCGGCAAAGTTCGCTAGACGCAGAAAACGGCTCATTGGTATCACCCTCGGGGCATGCTATCACGGCCGCCCGCGGTCTCACCTGTATTTGAACCTGCACAGGCGCACGAAGAAGAGTCCTAGATTACCTGATCGGCTTCCATAAGCGCCATGACCTGATCGACGCATTTCTCGACCGACAGCGCGCTGGTATCGAGTTCGAGTTGAACTTCGGCCGGCGCCCGATACGGGAATGTAAGACCGGGCACATGGGCCGATTCGTCTTCTCGAGCCGCGGCGTACAGCCCACTGGGGTCGCGTTGTATGCAGGCATCCAGCGGCGGGTTCAGATATACCAGGTAGCAGTTCCGCCGTCCGATCACGCTGAGGGCGTGTTCGCGCGAATCCTCGTTCGGCGCCACGAAAGCGGCGCAGCAGATCAGGCCCGAATCATTCAGGAAGCGGGCGACATGGGCGCTGCGGCGGAGGTTTTCCGCCCGGCCTTCGGCGTCGTGGGGCAAATCCCGGCTGATGCCAAGGCGCATGGTCTTGCCGTCGAGTACCGTACTGAAGCGGCCGAGATCGAACAGCCGGCGCTCGAGTGCGTGGGCGAGAGTCGATTTGCCCGACCCCGAAATGCCGATGAACATGATCGTGACGGGACGCTGGCCGTATCGCGCCGCGCGTTCCTCGCTACTGACATGGCCCCCGGAATGGACCACGCGCGGGCTGCGGGCCTGCTCGCAATGGATCATGCCGGCCCCCACGGTCACATTGCTCAGCCGGTCGATCAAGATGAAGCCGCCCGTGGCGCGGTTTTCACGATAGCTGTCGAAATGGACGGTCTCTTCCAGCACGATATCGAGTCTGCCGATTTCATTGAGTTCCAGTCTGGCCGCCGGACGTTCGGCGAGATTGGCGATGTCGATGACATGGCGTACGGACTTGACCGTGCCGGTGATGGTGCGTGCGCCGAGCTTGAATTTGTATTGCACGCCGGGTAGCAGCGCCTGTTCGGCCATCCAGACCACGGTGGCGTCGATCCGTTTGTCGCCCACCGGCTGATTGTCCGGATGTGCGAGCAAGTCACCGCGGCCGACGTCGATTTCGTCTTCGAGAGTCAGCGTAACCGCCATGTTCGCGAAGGCGAGCTCGAGTTCCTCATCGAAGGTGACGATGGACTTGATCCTGCTCTTGCGGCCGGACGGCAGCACGATGACATCGTCGCCCTTGCGTACGACCCCCGAGGCGACGGTGCCGCAATAGCCGCGGAAATTCGCGTTCGGACGGTTGACGTATTGCACGGGGAAACGGAAGTCCGTGAAATTGCGGTTGGCGGACAATTCAACGGTTTCCAGCATAGTCATCAAGGGCTGGTCTTCGTACCAGGGCATGTTCGGGCTGGTGTGAACGACGTTATCGCCAAGCTTTGCCGACAAGGGAATGAAACGCGGCTCGACGCCTTCGAGCTTGGCGCTGAATTCGAGATACTCGTCGCGGATGCGATTGAAGACTTCCTCGGAGTACTCGACGAGATCCATCTTGTTCACGGCGACGATGATGCGTTGAATGCCGAGCAGGGAAACGATGAAGCTGTGCCGCCGGGTCTGGGTCAGCACGCCGTGGCGGGCGTCGATCAGGATGATGGCCAGTTCGCAGTTCGAGGCGCCGGTGGCCATGTTGCGCGTGTATTGTTCGTGGCCGGGAGTGTCGGCAATGATGAACTTGCGCCTGGCGGTGGAAAAATACCGATAGGCGACGTCGATGGTGATGCCTTGCTCGCGTTCGGCCTGCAGCCCGTCGACAAGCAGCGACAGGTCGAGTTTGCCGTCGAGGTTGCCTGATCTGAGGCTGTCGGCCTCAATCGCGGCGAGTTGATCTTCGTAGATCAGCTTGGAATCGTGCAACAGGCGGCCGATCAGGGTGCTCTTGCCGTCGTCGACGCTGCCGCAGGTGAGAAAGCGCAACAATTCCTTGCGCTCGTGCTGCGCCAGGTAGGCCTTGATATCGGCCATGCCATGTTCCGGCTGCTGATTCACCTAGAAATATCCCTGGCGCTTTTTCTGTTCCATCGAAGCTGCCTGGTCCGAGTCGATCAGCCGGCCCTGGCGCTCGGAACTCGTGGTCAGCAGCATTTCCCGGATGATGTCGGGCAAGGTCTCGGCGTCCGACTCCACCGCACCGGTCAGCGGATAACAGCCCAGGGTGCGGAAGCGCACTTTCTTGATCGTCACCGGCTGATTCTTGCGCAAGGGCATGCGGTCGTCGTCGACGAGAATGTCAACGCCATCGACATTGACTACCGGCCGGCGCCTGGCGAAATACAGGGGTACGATGTCGATGTCGTTCAGATAGATGTATTGCCAGACATCGAGTTCGGTCCAGTTCGAAAGCGGGAACACCCGGATGCTTTCGCCCTTGTTGATATGCGTGTTATACAGGCTCCATAGCTCGGGCCGCTGGTTGCGCGGATCCCAGACGTGATTGCCGTCGCGGAAGGAAAATACGCGTTCCTTGGCGCGCGACTTTTCCTCGTCCCTGCGCGCGCCGCCGAAGGCGGCGTCGAAGCGGTGCTTGTCCAGGGCCTGCTTCAGCGCCTGGGTCTTCATGATGTCGGTATGTTTTTCGCTGCCGTGGTCAAAGGGATTTATGTCGGCTTTAATCCCTTCCTCGTTGATATGCACGATCAGATCGAGCCCGAGTTTTTTCGCCTGGGCGTCACGGAAGGCAATCATCTCGCGGAATTTCCAGGTTGTGTCGACATGCAACAACGGGAAGGGGAGCCGGCCGGGATAGAAAGCCTTGCGCGCCAGATGCAGCATTACCGAGGAGTCCTTGCCGATGGAATACAGCATCACGGGATTTTCGAAGGCAGCGGCGACTTCGCGGATAATATGGATACTCTCCGCTTCGAGCTGGTTCAGATGGGTTAGATTGTAGGCGGTCATCAGCGGCGCGGCGGTCCTGGCGTCAGTTTTCCTGACCGTTGTCGAGCCGTTCTTCTTCGGATTCGAGTGTCGGTTTCTCGAGGCCGAAATCCTCGGCGAGCGCACCTTTGCGGGATGGATCCTGTTTCGTGGCGTAGTCCTTGGGCGGCAGCATGCCGGTTTCCCCTGCGTCCGAGAGGCTTCCTTCAAAAACCGAATCGGTATTGGCGGGCAGCAGGCGGCTGGCGACTTCGGCCGAGCAAAGAGACTGGGCGCCGGTGGCGAGATGCTGATACACGTCCTTGTAGCTTTCCGTCATCTGCTTGACGAGATCGGCGGTAGTGCTGAAATGCTCGGAAACGTTTTCCCGGTATTCCCGGTCGGTTTCGCGCAGGCGCCGTAACTGTTCTTCGAGTTCTCGAACGCGCGCGGGCCCGCCGCCGAGCCTGCTGGCGAAAGCAGCGCCGATTACAAGCCCGAGGGCCAGACATGCGATTCCGGTAAGCCAGATGGTCAAGAGAGAAACCTTTGCTGCGCGAGTCGGAAAGTGGAGTCGGGGCGAAGCGGCAAGTATACCTTATGTGGAGATTCCAGTCGTAGTTAGTGGAATTGGGGGTAGAATGCGGCGTCGTTCGGGGTGTGGGAAATGATGGACGTTTACAGTCGATACATGGATGCCGTGAGTGGCGGTGATGTCCTGCATGATGCGATGCAGGAGCGCGTGGCGCTACGGCTGCGGAGTCTGGCTCGCGAGATTTCGCCACGCTGGTGTCGCAAGCCGTCGCGGCTGTTTATGCGGTTCGGGCTGGCGCGGCGCGGGGCGCCGCCCCGGGGGATGTATCTTTGGGGCGGGGTAGGGCGCGGCAAGACTTTTCTGATGGATCTGTTCTTCGCGAGTCTGCCGGGCTCGTACAAGATGCGGGTGCATTTTCACGCATTCATGCAGCATGTGCATCGGCGGCTGGCGGCCTTGCAGGGAGTTCAGGACCCATTGGAGGAAGTGGCGGAGGAAATCGCCGCTGAGGCCGGGGTGATCTGTTTCGATGAATTTTTTGTTTCGGATATCGGTGACGCGATGTTGCTCGGCGGGCTGCTCGACGCGCTGTTCCGGCGCAAGGTGATCCTGGTCGCCACGTCGAATATTCCGCCGGGCAAGTTGTATGAAAACGGCCTGCAGCGCGAACGCTTCCTGCCTGCTATTGCCTTGCTCGAGGAAAATTGCGCGGTCGTCGAACTTCACTCACCGGTGGACTATCGTCTGCGCAGTCTCGAGCAGGCGACCTTGTATCACTCTTCGGTGACGGGCGACACCGGCGAACTGCTCAAGCGAAACTTCAACGAACTAGCTACCGGCGGCGCAAGCATCGCAGCCGGCGGCTCCATCAATATCCAGGATCGCGAAATCGAGGTGGAATATCTGGATCAGGATGTCGTCTGGTTCGAATTCAGCGCGATTTGCGAAGGGCCGCGCAGTGCGGCGGACTATGTGCAGATCGCGAAAATGTTCCATGCCGTGATCATCAGCGACGTGCCGCGGCTGAGCGATGCCGCGCTCGACGCAGCCCGGCGTTTCGTCAATCTGATCGACGCATTTTACGACTGCCGCGTGAAACTGATTCTCAGCGCCGAGGCGCCGATCCCTGAACTCTATGCCGGCGCCGGACTTAAAGCCGAGTTCGAGCGCACGCGCTCACGCCTGCTGGAGATGCAATCGCGGGACTACCTGGGACTGGAACATCGAGCCTGAAGGAATGGCAGCGGACATCCTTGTCCGCTTGTCCATGCTAGTTTTCGTGACGCATGATCCGCACCGAACCGCCCGAAGTACGCAGCTCCAACTCCGGGCCGCCGCCATTGAGAGCCTGTTCGAGTTTTCCCCGTCCGCCAGAGTTTTCAGGAGAGATTTCTGGAAAATCCGAAGTAACCCGTCCGCCTGACGTGCTGGCGGAGAGATTTGCCCGCACGTCATCGTGCAGGTAAGCGGTTACGCTTCCGCCGGAAGTTCGCAATTCGCTGTATCCGTCAGGCTGTCCGGCAAAGCCAACCTCGACCGAACCTCCGGAAGTCCTTGCCTGAACCGCGCCTGCGGCACTTTCGATGTCGATACTGCCGCCTGAGGTTCTCGCCTCCACCGAGGCGCCGGCATCGCCAATGCGGATGCGGCCTCCAGAAGTCTTGGCGAAAACTTCTCCTGCAACCTGGTTCAGACGAATCGCGCCGCCTGAGGTTACCGCGTCAACGTCGCCATTGGAACTTTCCAGCCTGATGGATCCACCGGAAGTCCGCGCATCGACCGGACCGTCGACAGCGCCGGCTTCAATGTCGCCGCCGGAAGTCCGGGCTGCAAATTCTCCCTGCAGCCGATCAATGCCGATATCGCCGCCGGAAGTTTGCAGATCAAGGTTCTGACGGTACGGCACGTTCATCGTGACGATTGCGGAACGCCGGTTGGAAAAGCCGAACAGGAAATTTGGCCGGTCGTATTCGCCGTGGATGGTTACTACGCCGTCTTCCTGGCTGAAATCGAATTCATATCGCTCGGCGTGCTGGACGCTGATACTGACCTCGGAACGATCCCAGGCGACGATATTCAGTTCCGCGCGTTCGACATCGACTACTACGCGGTCGCCTTCGTCCACGGAAAAGCTTCGCTCCATATCCTGGCCGAAAGCGCCCCCAGCATAGGCTGCCAGCGCTATCATGGTGAAGCAAGCGGCGAATGTTTTGATAACGGAAATGGATTGATTCATGTGAGGCTCCGTCTGGATTTGAATGCTCATGACTGCTTACGAGCAATCCTCGTGCCAAAGTTGTCTATCTACTACAACGCCAGTGCGCACAAGTAGTTACAGCCATTCGGCAATTTCGGGTCAATCAGAGGTGGGAAACTTCGCCGATAATTGGCGGGAATGCCCGCTTCCCGGGCAGCAATCATCTCACTCGGATGATTCCGACGTTTCCTTCGATATCGATCTGCGTGCCCCACTGATCCGAAAGACGTTCCACACGCCGCAGGATCCGTTGCGCATGTTGCAATTCGGCCATTCGAGGGATGCCCAGGCGGGAATCCGGCTCGTCGATGCCCAATTCGGTCGGATACAGTCGCACCTCCGTCAGCTCGCCGTCTTCGAACCGGCTGACGGCAACCAGGCTCTCCAGGGATTGGGTGGAGCCGCCGAAGTTTCTCGCGAATTGCTGCATTCCCCTGCCCGGGTCGGCATCGGCGTTGCCGGTCGATACTTCCAATTCCCACTGCGCTTCCCGGAAGAATTCGCCGAGCCCGTAAAAAATCGGTTTTCCCTTATAAATTTCAATTCCGCGCAAGGTCTGGACGCCGGTGCCGAGGAAGGCATCGGCGCCCGCATCAATGGCGTGATGCGCAAGATCGACATAGAACTCAGGGGGCCGCGTACTCAGGTGCTGAGATTCCAGAATCGACTGGCTCTGGTGAATATGGGCAGCGGCAATGACGAAATCTCCCAACTGGCGCGCGTTGTGGATGTTGCGCACGATCCGGTTCAGGTCGCCCAAGTTCATTTGATAAACGACGGTTCCCGGAATTTCTCCCTCTTGCGCGACTCGATAGGTCGGATCGTTACGCCCGGAACTGGAAGCGGGGAATCTCATTCCTTCCGTGGGAGAACCGGCAGCGATGGGTCTTGGATTGTCGTAATTGCCGCGAAATTGTTGAAATCCATCCCGTACCTGCTGCAGAGCGTTGAATTGCCGGTCGGATACCAGAATCGTTTCGCGTAAATTGAGCATGTTCAATCCGGGCCTGCCGCCCAGATTGCCGATTCGAGGCGTGGCGGCGAGACGATTGTGCTCGGGAAAGATGGGCGCATGCATGCCGATCAACGCGGCGCGGCCTTTTGCCAATTCGAGAAAAGCCGGCCCCGCGGCTTCCTGCAAATTCCTGCCCGAGCCTGCATGCACGATCCCGGCTTCGTCCAGCAATGCATTGGTTGAGAACATGCCTTCGGATTCGGAGTCCAGCAGATGATTCTGGGCGCGGTTCACCATGTCGAAACCCATCGCCTTGAGGTCTCCGGCAACCTCATGGGTTCCAACGAAACCATTCAGCGGGCCGTCGAATTCCTTCAGGTCGGCCAATTCCCCCTCCATGTTTCCAACAGCCAGATCAGCGTCTCGAACAAGTTCCAGCACCGCTTGTACTTCCGGGTCCGCAAGTCGGGAAGCCGGTCTTCTGATCATCAGATCGCCGACACTGGCCAGGGTAAATTCTCCCCGCATGCTCATTGTCCGGTCCCTCTCATCGAGGGGTGGCAAGTCCGTCTGGGCCAAGGCGATTGGAGCGGTCGCCATACCGTACGCCAGGACAAGCGCGAAACAGAGTAAACCAGGGTCAGGACGTGCAGGCGGGTTGGGGCGAATCTGGTATTGCATGGTTGCTCCGGTCAATTCTGCATCGGCTAGTTGCAAGCGGAAAACAGTTCGGTACGCACTTCCACCCCTTTCTCCGCCAGCAGCGCCTGATCTTCACAGGTCACCTGGGTATGCCTGAGTTCCACGATATCTCCTTCGCCGATTCCCGGGTTTTCCAGCAGGGCCTGAATGTCGGTCAATTCAGGGTTGTAGCGCAGGTCGAGTCTGGTCAGGTTGACAAGCCCGCTCAGCGGGCCGATATCGGTAACGGAGTTGCCGGTAAGTTCCAGATTCCGCAAGGTCGTCAGCCCCCGCAACGGGCTGAGGTCGGTGAACAGATTTCCAGCCAGCCGCAATTCCACGATGCTGGCGAGTCCGCTCAGCGGCGTAAGGTCACTCACTTCCTGCGTGTGAATGTTGAGGTCCTCCAGCTTGGTCAGTTTCGCAAGCGGGGTGATGTCGGAGATTGCGTTGCCGAAGAGTATTCCTGACGCTCCCAGATAGTTTCTCGGCCTTTGCCCGCCGATGAAGTCGCCATGCCGATGCAGGCGAAGCACTCGCAGTTCGGTAAGTTCGCTCAAGGGGCTGATATCGGTCAGGGGATTTTCGCTGAGAAACAGGCTGGTCAGCCCGGTCATGTCGCGGAGCGCACTGATATCGCTGATCCAGTTGGTGTGAAGGTTCAGGGCCGTGAGCCCGGTAAGGCCAGCCAGCGGGCCGATGTCGGTCAGGCCCCGATTATTCATGGTGAGGCGAGTCAGCCCGGTCAGATTCTGTATTCCAGCCAGATCATGAAATACATGATCCGGATCTTCCCATTCCGGAGAACCGGAGACATATCTCGTCGGGCCGGGCCCGGATGCGTTCAATGCGGTCAGTTCGGCAAGGAGGCTGCAACGCAACGGTTCCTGTTCGCCGATGTCCAATGCGTTGCGAACGACTCCCTCCAGCACGGGGTCCGCGAATGTGGCTATAGCTTGCGGATTCTCGGCGCAGTGTTCGTCCGGTGCGAGGACCTGCTGCGCACCCGCTGAATTGACACTGAGAATGCCCATGCAGAAGACAGCGAGCGTTCCGGCAATTTGCAGCCGTACGTCCTGAAATCTCGAAGAAATATCTGCAGCCTTGAATTTGTTCATGTCTGTGGATGGTGCTCCCGCCGGGGCCGATAGTCCATCGGACAGTACAAGGCCATGATCGGAAATACAATAATCGGAGACTGCGGACCCAGCGACCGACAGGCACCCGGCTCCGCCGACGAGGCTTGGTTCCGCATTCTCCGCTACGTTCTGGCAATTGTCAGCCAGTCGCAATACCATTCAACCGGCTTCGATACGCGGAACAAGGGAGGGATGCAGATGGACAATCAGTTCTTCGAAAAGCCCATCCTCAACTCACCTTACGAACATCCTTTACGGCATTGGGAGTTGGACGATGCTGGCCAGCCTACCCAGAAAATCGTCGAGGGGCGCAGGCTGGCCGACTTCATAACACCTATCCCGAAGCCCAAAAAGAGGAAAGGGGCTCCCCTGGAAGTAGGCTCGCTTTTCGATGAAGGGTTGGGCCTGTCCTCCCCGGATCAGAAGTACGACCATACCGCGCTCATTACCGACGTTCGCAGGTACGTGGATACTTGGCGCAAGCTGCCCAACCCGAACCAGTGGCAGGTGACGGCGGAAACTGCGCGGCTGCTTCAACACTGGCGAAACCACCAATTCAGCGGCATTCGCCCGTTCTTTTGCCAAGTCGAAGCCGCCGAGACAGCCATCTGGCTTACGGAAGTAGCGCCAAACGCGGGAAACAGAGGCAAGGAAATTCTCGAACACCTGGCTAATGCGAATAAAGAAGCGAACCCGGAGTTGATGCGTCTTGCCCTGAAGCTGGCAACCGGCGCCGGCAAGACCACGGTCATGGCAATGCTGATTGCCTGGCAAACGATAAACGCTGTCCGGCACCCGCAAAGCAAACGCTTTTCCAGAGGTTTCCTGATAGTCACACCGGGCATCACGATTCGCGATCGTCTCCGCGTGTTGCAACCCAACGACCCGGACAGCTACTACCAGAGCAGGGAACTCGTTCCGCAAGACATGATGCCCGAGATCGAGCGAGCGAAAATCGTCATCACGAATTTCCACGCGTTCAAGTTGCGGGAGACACTCCAATTATCCAAGGGCGGCAGGTCATTGCTGCAAGGTCGGGGCGAGGAACTGAAAACGGTCGAAACCGAAGGCCAGATGTTACAGCGGGTCATGCCCGAACTAATGGGATTGAAAAACGTCCTCGCGATAAACGATGAGGCGCATCACTGTTATCGCGAAAAGCCTGGCGAAGCGTTGGAAGGAGACTTGAAGGGCGACGAGAGGAAAGAGGCCGAAAAGAACAAGGAAGCGGCGCGGCTCTGGATTTCAGGACTGGAAGCGGTCAATCGAAAACTGAAGCTGTCGCGTGTGGTCGATCTGTCGGCAACGCCGTTTTTTTTGAGCGGTTCCGGCTATGCAGAAGGCACTTTGTTCCCCTGGACCATGAGCGACTTCTCGCTGATGGACGCAATCGAATGCGGAATCGTGAAACTACCGAGAGTTCCTATTTCCGACAATATTCCTGGCGGCGACATGCCGATTTTCCGTAGCCTGTGGCAACACATCCGGACAAAGATGCCGAAGAAAGGGCGCGGCAAGGCCGAGGGCCTGGACCCGCGCCAACTTCCCACGCAGTTGCTTACCGCGCTGGATGCTCTCTATGACCATTACGAGAAGACGTATGAGTTATGGAAGGAAGAAGGCATCAAGGTGCCACCGTGCTTCATCATCGTCTGCAACAACACGTCCACGTCAAAACTCGTTTACGACTATATTTCGGGATTCCATCGCGAACACGACGACGGCACGACAACGCTGGAAAACGGTCGATTGCGCCTGTTCCGGAACTTTGACGAACACGGCAATCAATTCCCCCGCCCGCATACTTTGCTGATCGATAGCGAACAACTCGAATCCGGCGATGCGCTGGACAAGAACTTTCGGAAAATGGCCGCCGATGAAATCGAACGCTTCCGCCGCGAAATCGTCGAGCGCACCGGCGACATTCAACAAGCGGAAAAACTCACAGATCAGGACCTGCTGCGCGAGGTGATGAACACCGTCGGAAAGCCGGGGAGGCTTGGCGATTCGATCCGCTGCGTCGTATCGGTTTCGATGCTGTCTGAAGGCTGGGATGCGAATACGGTCACTCATGTGCTTGGTGTGCGCGCTTTCGGCACGCAGCTACTTTGCGAACAGGTCGTCGGAAGGGCATTGCGCCGACAATCCTACGAGTTGAACGATGAAGAGCTATTCGATGTCGAATATGCCGATGTATTGGGCATCCCGTTTGATTTCACGGCAAAACCCGTTGTTGCGCCGCCCCAGCGTCCGCGGGAGACGATCCAGGTCAAGGCCATGCGGCCGGAACGCGACGCGTTGAAGATTCGCTTCCCGCGCGTGGCGGGCTATCGAGTGGAACTACCGAAAGAGGAACTTACAGCGAAATTCAATGCAGATTCAGTCCTTAAATTGACACCTGAGGATGTGGGGCCGACTGTAACGAGAAATGCGGGAATCATTGGGGAAAACGTCGAACTCGGAGTGAAAGACCTCAAGAACAGCAGACCCTCCGAATTGCTTTACCGCCTCACGAAGCATTTGCTTTTTACCAAATGGCTGGACAACAACGAGAATCCAAAACTGCATCTGTTCGGCCCACTCAAGCGCATTACCCGCCAGTGGCTCGACAATTGTCTCGTCTGCGAAGGCGGCACCTATCCGGGGCAACTCATGTACGACGTGCTCGCCGATATTGCTTGTGAGCGAATCACAGCGGCCATAGTGGAATCCCACATTGGGGACAAACCCGTGATGGCGGTGCTAGATCCATACAACCCCATCGGTTCAACGGCGCATGTGAATTTCAGCACCAGCAAGTTAAACCGCTATGAAACCGACTCGAACCGTTGCCATGTCAATTGGGCCATTCTCGACAGCGACTGGGAAGCCGAGTTCTGCCGCATAGCCGAATCTCATCCGAGAGTCCTGGCCTATGTGAAGAACCACAACATGGGATTCGAAGTGCCATACCGTTACCGATTCGAGACCCGCAGGTACATCCCTGACTTCATCGTTCTGGTCGACATCGGAAGCGGCTGGGATAACCCGTTGCATCTTGTAATCGAGATCAAGGGCTACCGAGGCGAAGACGCCAAGGACAAGAAGAACACGATGGATACATATTGGGTCCCGGGGGTGAACAATCACGGCGGTTTCGGTCGCTGGGCCTTCGCTGAGTTCACGGACGTTTGGGGCATGGAGTCGGATTTCGAATCCGTCATCGCCGCCCGCTTCGATGACATGCTGAAAGGCTTGGCTGCATAATGATGCTGAATTCAAACGCGATCCGGGATCAATTATGCGAGCGTCTCTGTGCGGAAGTGGGAATTGAACGCCGGCCCGATGGCGCTGTGATGCTACGTACGCATTTCCGGTTTCCCGATGGCGACGGCTATCCGATTCACCTATCCGAGACTGCCTCGGGCGGGCTGCGTCTCTCCGACCGGGGCCATACGCTGATGCACATCAGCTATGAGCATGATGTCGATTCGTTCATGGACGGAACCAGGGGAGCTTTACTTGAGCGCATAGTGCAAGAGGAAGGCCTGGCTTGGGAAGAGGGCCGCGGAGCGCTATGCCTCGATACTTCGCCCGAAGATTTGTCCCGGGCTGTTTTCAACTTCGGCCAGGCCTTGACCAGAGTGTACGATCTGACGATGCTTTCGCGTTCCAACGTCGGCTCGACATTTTATGACGATCTTGCCGACCTGCTGTTAAGTGTCGTGGATGAAGAGAAGATCGAGCGCGATTATCAGCCCGATGTGGCCAACGCACAACATTACCCGGTGGATTATCGTATTGACGGCAAGGCGGAAATTCCGCTGTTCGTCTACGGAATTCCGAACCGCGACAAAGCGCGGCTGACGACGATCATGTTGTCGCACTTCCATCTTAGCAGCCTGAATTTCGAGTCCATTCTCGTTTTCGAGGATCAGTCCGAAATTCCGCGCGTCGATCTGGCGCGGTTGTCCGACGTGGGCGGGGACATGATTTCTTCCCTGGCGTCGCGCGATGACCTGAACCGCAAACTATTACAGCGCATTGCAGCCTGATTAAGTTGGACGAAAACATTGTGAACACAATACAAGTGCGGATCCGCGAGTGGCTCGAAGATTACGTTCAGGGCAAGCGCAGAGCGGAAGAGGCCATGGAATTGATTCGCGAATTACGGGTGCGCGTTCGCACCGGCGGGCGCGAATTCACCAGGGACGAAATGAATGAGCGCTAGTTTTCTCGATTCCAAAGTCCTGCGGTATTTGTTCAACGAACGAAGCCATCGCAAATTCGGGGTTGCCGAGAAGTTCGCCGACAAAGCGCGGCGAGCCAGAAATACGGTGATCAGCACGGAAGATTTGCAACATGGACAGATCATTGAAAAACTGAAAATCATAATCCCGTTCTTGATGGACTCCTGAATGGCCAAACGAACCAGGAAACCGAAACTGAAATCGGTGGAATCGCTCACTCACAATGAAGCGAGCCGCATCAATATTCCGACAGCGGAATATCAATCGACGATGCGGAAGGATCAGCAATCTCCCATCCGGGTCGCGTACGAGCGCCGCAACCGAGACCTTGACCCGCAACTGGTGTGGCGCGGCAAGGACGAGCAGGACTGGTCCGATCTGGTGGTCAACGCGCCGCCGCTTTACATTCAGGAGAAAGTTCATCCCAAAGCGTTGATCGACGACTTGCTGCACCGCACCCGATCCGATGAGCAGGCCGCCGACTCGCAGATCGACCTGTTCGCGGACTTCAACGGCATACCGGAAGACAACGCAAAGACCGAGTTCTACCAGCACGACGCCAACTGGACCAACCGCATGATTCTCGGCGACAGCCTTCGGGTAATGGCATCGCTGGCCGAGCGCGAGGGACTGCGTGGCAAGGTGCAATGCATTTATATCGATCCGCCCTACGGCATCAAGTTCAATTCAAATTTCCAGTGGTCAACGACTAGCCGTGATGTGAAGGACGGCAAGGCCGAACATATCACTCGCGAGCCGGAACAAGTGAAGGCATTTCGGGATACTTGGCGAGATGGGGTTCATTCGTACCTGACGTATCTACGGGATCGGCTGACCGTGGCGCGAGATTTGCTAACAGTTAGTGGATCGATTTTCGTGCAGATTGGGGATGAAAACATTCATCGAGTACGCGCATTGTTAGACGAGATTTTCGGAGAAGAAAATTACATATCACTAATCGGTTTTGCGAAAACATCCGGCTCGACTGAAGATTACCTTGGTCAAACAACCGACTACTTACTGTGGTATTCAAAAGATAAGCCAAATGCGAAATTTCGTCCAATTTTTAAGTACAAGATACCGGGCGAAAAAGGTGGCACTAATTACAATCGTGTTCGTGATTTAGCGGGTTTGAGTCGTTCTCTTACTGGCACTTCCCTTAACGACCCTAGAATTGTATCTGGTGAATTGCAGATTTATACCCTAGATAATTTGACATCACAGAGTGCAGGTCGTGATAAAGGTGAGGGTGCAGCATCTTGGTTTGGTGTTGACCTCGAAGGTAGGATTCACAAACCTTCACTCTCTGTTCGATGGAAAACAAACGAACAAGGAATGTCCCGGCTAAAATCTGCGGGAAGATTGGAAGCTACTAAGAATCGCCTAGGATATGTGCGCTACCTAATTGATTTTCCTGCAGTGCAGGTTACAAATCGTTGGGATGATGTCGGTGCCAGTTTTATGGCAGATAAAGTCTATGTTGTGCAAACTTCACAAACTGTAATCCAACGGTGCATCCTTATGACCACTGACCCCGGCGACCTCGTCTGTGATCCCACTTGCGGTTCCGGCACAACCGCATTTGTCGCCGAGCAATGGGGTCGCCGCTGGATAACAATCGATACCTCCCGCGTAGCTCTAGCTCTCGCTCGCTCCCGCGTTTTGGGTGCCCGATATCCCTATTACTTGCTGGCGGACAGCCGCGAAGGACAACTAAAAGAAGCAGAGATTTCCCGCAGTGCTCCTTCGGAAGCGCCTGCGTACAACAACATCCGCCAAGGCTTCGTCTATGAGCGCGTCCCGCACATCACTCTCAAGTCCATCGCAAACAACACTGAAATTGACGTAATCTGGGAGAAATTCCAAAAGACGCTGGAGCCGTTGCGTCAGCAATTGAACGGTGAACTCAATACATCGAGGGAGGAATGGGAAATCCCCCGCGATGCCAGCGATGCTTGGTCCGAAGACGTAAAACGAATTCATGCGGAGTGGTGGGAACAGCGTATCGCCCGGCAAAAAGAAATCGATGCATCCATCGCCGCCAAGGCGGATTCCGAATACCTTTACGATAAGCCTTATGAGGACAAGAGCGTCGTCCGGGTGGCGGGGCCGTTCACTGTAGAAAGTCTTTCGCCACATCGCGAACTCGAAGTCGACGAAAACGACGAGTTAATCGACAAGGTCGCGGACATGCGATCCCATTATGGAACGGGCGCCGATTTTGCCCAGGTCATTCTGGAAAATCTCAAGGTGGCCGGCGTCCAGCAGGCTCACAAGGAAGACAAGATAAATTTCATCACCTTAACGCCATGGCCCGGAGACATGATCTGCGCGGAAGGCCGCTATATCGACGGCGGCGGGGCGGAAGGCGCGAGCGAATCCGGTCTCGAGAAACGGGCGGGAATCTTTGTTGGTCCGGAGTTCGGCACTGTGTCCCGGCTGGACCTGGTAGCCGCCGCGCGGGAAGCCGGCGATGCCGACTTCGATGTACTCATTGCCTGTGCATTCAACTTCGACGCCCATTCGACGGAATTCGACAAACTGGGACGAATCCCCGTCCTCAAGGCCCGCATGAACGCCGACCTGCACATGGCCGACGATTTGAAGAACACCGGCAAAGGCAACCTGTTCGTGATCTTCGGCGAGCCCGACATCGATATCCTCGATGCCGAAGACGACCAGATTCAGGTCAAGGTGAACGGCGTGGACGTATTCCACCCCCAGACGGGAGAAATCCACTCCGACGGCCCCGAAGGCATCGCCTGCTGGTTCATCGACACCGACTACAACAAGGAGAGCTTCTTTGTCCGTCACGCCTACTTCCTGGGCGCCAACGACCCCTACAAGGCCCTCAAGACCACATTGAAAGCGGAAATCAACCGCGAGGCCTGGGAAACCCTGCACAGCGACACGTCGCGCCCATTCCCGAAACCGTCCAATGGCTTCATCGCGGTCAAGGTCATCAACCATCTGGGCGATGAAGTCGTCAAGGTATTCCGGGCTGAATGATTCCCATGTCGCAAATTAGAAACATCACCATCGAAGGCTTCAAAAGCATCAAGTCCATCAAGGACTTGGAACTGCGCCCACTCAACGTCCTCATCGGCGCCAACGGCTCAGGCAAATCGAATTTCCTCAAAGCCTTGATGTTTCTGCGAACGGTCGTTTTGAGGTCCGGGGACATCCAGCGGGAGCTTGAGCTTGACGGCGGCGCCAGCAGATTGGTCCATCTTGGCCCCAAAGTAACCCAAAAAATAGGTTTCAAGGTCTGTTTTGCCGACGACACCGGCGAATTCAATGTCGAATTGAATTGCGTGCCGGAAGACAGCTTGAGTTATCTCCTGGCCGATGACGGTATCAGACTTCCGGCCGGTGTCGCCGAGAACCGCACTTCGACATATACCGCAATGCCCAAGCAGGAAATTCTCGAAAGCAGTTTGAGCGGTTGGAACAAGTATCATTTTCAAGACACTGGATTTCTGTCGCCCATGAAAACGACGACAGATATTCATGACAATCGAGAACTGCGACCAGACGGCTCGAATCTGGCTGCGTATTTGTTCTTGTTGCGCGAAAAGCACGAGCATTCATACGGACAAATTCTGAATACCGTGAAGATGGCCAATCCGTTTATCGAGGATTTTGTCCTGAAACCCCAGCGGCTGAATGAACAACAGATTCGCTTGGAATGGCGACAAAAAGGTTCGGATGCGTACTTTGATGTGTACTCGTTCGCCGACGGCACGCTCCGATTTATCGCGCTGACGACCCTTCTGTTGCAGCCGGAATCGATGCGGCCGTCTCTTATCCTGCTCGACGAACCCGAACTGGGATTGCATCCCTACGCGATTCACCTTCTGGCGGCCATGCTCGATCAGGCGTCACTCGATTCGCAAATCATAGTTGCAACCCAATCGCCAATATTGCTCGACCACTTTAATCCAGAAGACGTACTCGTCGCGGAACGGGTTAGCGGCGCTACCGAGTTCCATCGACTGGATGGCAATCGGCTTAAAGAATGGCTCAAGGACTACAGTCTTGGCCAGCTATGGGAGCAGAACGAGTTCGGCGGTCAACCGTTGCCGGAGTTTCGTGACGGAAAGGATCATCGATGATTCGGTTGCGTGTCCTTGTCGAAGGGCATACCGAGCGGGATTTCGTAAACCAAGTATTGGCTCCGCATTTGTATATGCACGGTTTCTCAAGCGTAAGTGCACGGTTGCTCGGCAGTTCGCGGTTGAACAACAAGCGTGGTGGAATCAGGGGATGGCCGGAAGTGAGGGGAAACATCGTTCGTCTCCTGCGTGAGGACAGAGATTGCGTTGCGACCACGATGGCGGATTATTACGGCCTTCCCGCTTCCGGAGGGCGGAAGTGGCCGGGCCGGCAAAAGGCCGCGAAGATTCGATACCCTGAAAACGTGGAGCGGGTCGAAATGGAGTTGGCAAACGACATACGCGAGCGTATGGGAGCCGACTTCAGCAAGAACAGGTTTATTCCGTTCCTGATGATGCACGAATTCGAGGCCCTTTTGTTCAGCGATTGCAAGCGATTCAGCGACGCGATAGGACAACCGGGCCTTGTGGATTCGCTTCAGGAGATCAGGGATGAGTTCTCAACACCCGAGGAAATCAATGATTCACCGGAGGGGGCGCCTTCAATGCGTTTGGGAAAACTGGTTCGCCGGTATCGAAAGCCGCTGATGGGCGTGTTGGGAGTTCAAGCAATTGAATTGCCGAAAATCCGCGCCGAGTGTCCGCATTTCTCCGGTTGGCTTAGTCGCCTGGAAGGCTTGCCCGCGGATTCGCGTGAAGGTCGAAACGCCCCCGATCAATGAACTTTCTGATCTCGGACACTTTTACGGACAGCTTATCCAAACTGACAAATCAGGAACAAAAGGCCGTCAAGGCTACGGTGTTCGACCTGCAAGTGAATCCCTCCAGTCCGGGTTTGCGCTTTCACAAGCTCGAATCGATTCGAGACCCCAATTTTCTTCGGTTCGAGTCAGTCGCGACATAAGAATTATTGTCCATCGCGGCGGCAAGAGTTTGATGGCCTGTTATGTAGACCATCATGACAAGGCATACCAATGGGCAAGCCGCCGAAAACTAGAAACCCATCCCACGACCGGCGCGGCCCAATTCGTTGAGATACGGGAAACGGTCGAGCGGATTGTCAGCCCGGCTGCTCCAGACGAGTTGCGGGTAAAGCGGTTGGCGGCATCCGGCTTTGACAGGAAAGAAATTGTGGGCACAACTGCTCCAGAGCCCGCAAGCCTGCCATTGTTCGCGGATGTGACCGATGAGGAACTTCTGGCTTACGGCGTTCCGAACGACTGGATTCAGGAAATCCGCACAGTCACGAACGACGACGAGGCGCTGGACGTTGCCAGCCATTTGCCGGAAGAGGCTTCCGAAGCGCTGCTGAAGATCGCGACAGGCGACAGACCTCCGATGCCTGCGAGAGTCTCTGCAGAAACTGACCCATTCGAACACCCGGATGCGAAACGCCGCTTCCGCATCATGGCGAACAAGGACGAGCTGGAACGCGCCCTGGACTATCCTTGGGAGAAATGGACGATATTCCTCCACCCGGGCCAGAGCCAAATTGTTGAACGGGAATTCAGCGGGCCGGCGCGAGTGTCGGGTCCCGCGGGTACAGGTAAGACCATAGTTGCCATACATCGCGCCGTATATCTGGCGCGCAATCATCCGGAAGCCAGAGTACTGCTGACAACCTTTTCGGAGACGCTGGCCAATTCCCTGCGCACCAAGTTGAGGCGACTGATCAGTAATGAGCCATTACTTGCAGAGCGGCTGGAAGTGCATGCGATCGATGAGATCGGAAAACGCTTGTATGAGGCGAATTTCGGGAAGGCCAATATCATTGAATCCAAGGAGCTTGCCCAAGTAATTGCTGAAGCTGGCGGGCGCGAGCCAACTTATAAGTTCACACAGAGATTCCTGTTGGGTGAGTGGGAGGAAGTCGTGGACGCCTGGCAATTGCGAACATGGGAAGACTATCGCGACATCAAAAGATTAGGACGTAAGACCCGCTTGCCAGAGCAACATCGAGCGGTTTTGTGGCCCATATTTGAAGATGTGAGGCGGGAACTGAAGGGACGTCGACTTATAACGCAAGCGGAGATTTTCAGCGCCCTCACCGAGTCACTAGGCGAGAGGCGCAATCCTGCGTTCGATTTCGCTGTAGTCGACGAGGCCCAGGACGTAAGTGTCCCGCAACTGAAGTTCCTGGCGGCATTGGGTGGCGACAGGCCCAATAGTCTTTTCTTCGCCGGAGACTTGGGCCAGCGAATTTTCCAGACGCCGTTTTCATGGAAGTCGCTTGGGGTTGAAGTGAGGGGCCGTTCCCAGACACTTCGAATCAACTACAGAACCTCGCATCAGATAAGGATGCAAGCTGATCGATTGCTCGGGCCTGAAGTTGCCGATGTTGACGGTAATGTAGAGGAACGTACAGGCACGGTTTCGGTTTTCAACGGCTCGGGGCCGGAAATTTGTGTGCTCGAATCGAATGCGGAAGAGTCGGAATTTGTCGGCGTGTGGCTGGCGGATCGGATTGAAGAAGGGATTTCACCCAATGAGATCGGAGTCTTCGTGCGGTCCAGGAACCAGCTTGAGCGCGCGATAGACGCTGTTAGCCAAAGCAGTGCGGAATCCAAAGTGCTGGACAAGTTTGTAGAATCTTCACCCGGTAAAGTCTCGATAAGCACCATGCACTTGGCCAAGGGCCTTGAATTTCGCGCCGTAGCAGTTATGGCTTGCGACGATGAAGTGATACCACTGCAGGAGCGAATCGAGAACGTGGCAGACGATGCCGACCAGGAAGAGGTCTACAATACCGAGCGCCATTTACTTTATGTCGCCTGCACCAGGGCAAGAGATAGTCTGCTGATAACCGGTGTCGGTCCAGCGTCTGAATTTCTGGATGACCTGGACGGCGCCTGAACACATAACAAATTCGTTGGATCGGAGGCCACGCCCTGAGTAGCTGACTCCCGGCGATGGCGCCAATCCCCGCCATCGTCATTCTGCGCAAGCGAAGCGCAGTCGCAGAATCCGGTTGACCACAGTGTAATCCCATGGAGATTCCGCGACTGCGCGCGGAATGACGGTTTGGAAGGCGGAATGACGGTTTGGAAGATCGTGCGGGGCAATGCCCCTCGGTTCGCGCTCTACGGGGCTGCGCGCAGGATAACTTGGAGGGGAACGCCCGAGGCCAAAAGAGAACAGCTTTCCCAGGCAATATCATTTGATTCCGGCCGGGTGCTCATGTACCATCCGCGCTCCTTCGGAATACCTTGATTCAAACGAGCGATGAAGACCTATAGCGCACATCCGGGCGAAGTGCCCAATAACTGGCTGCTGGTGGATGCCGAAGGCCAGACTCTCGGGCATATGGCGAGCGCCATCGCCACGCGGCTGCGCGGCAAGCACAAGGCGGAATATACTCCGCACGTCGATACCGGCGACTTCGTCGTGGTCATCAACGCGGACAAGGTTCGAGTCACCGGCAGGAAAGCTACCGGCAAGGTTTATCATACCCATTCGGGCTATCCCGGCGGGCTGAAATCGCTTACCTTCGAGCAGTTGCTCGAGAAGTCGCCCGAGCGTGTGGTGCGCCTGGCGGTGCGGGGCATGATGCCGCGCAATCGGCTCGGACGGGCCATGTTGAAGAAACTGAAAGTCTACGCCGGTGGTGAACATCCGCACTCGGCGCAGCAACCGCAAACCCTGGAACTGTAGACGCGAGACGAAATGCAAACCGAACAGTTTTACGGCACCGGCCGCCGCAAGACCTCAACCGCGAGAGTGTATCTGACCCGCGGCAAAGGCAACATCGTCGTCAACCGGCGTCCGCTGGAAAACTATTTCGGCCGCGAGGTTGCGCGCATGATCGTGCGTCAGCCGCTTGAAGTCGTCGACATGAACGAACGTTTCGACATCACGGTTTCCGTGCGCGGCGGCGGCAGCTTCGGCCAGGCCGGCGCTATTCGGCATGGCATAACCCGTGCGCTGATCGAATACGACAGCGAACTCAAGCCAACTTTGCGCAAGGCCGGATTCGTATCCCGCGACGCGCGCGAAGTCGAGCGCAAGAAAGTCGGCCTGCGCAAGGCGCGAAAGCGGCCGCAATATTCCAAGCGCTAAAAGAATTTATTCCTAAAATTCAGTAAGTTGTCCTGAAGCGGGCGTATACTCGCTTGATATTTTTCGGCGGATTCATTAGCATGCGCCCGGTTTGCCCGCGCGCGTGGGATTTCCGAAAATTTTCAATCGATCAGGAGATGTACCGAAGGTGACTGACGACAGTACCAAGACCTTGCGCAGGCGCATTCTGGTAGGTTCGACACTGGGCCTGGGAACGGTCGGCGTAGCCGGCGCCGCGGTGCCTTTCATCGGGTCCTGGAATCCGAGCGCCGAGGCAAGAGCGGCGGGCGCTCCGGTCCGCATCGATATCAGCAATCTGCTTGAAGGTGAGTTACTTGGTCCGATACCCGCCTGGCGCGGTCGGCCCATCTTCATCGTGCGGCGCACCGCCGAAGTGCTGGAAGCCCTGAACCGGGATCCCGGCAGGCTCACCGACCCGGACTCCCAAGAGCCGGAACAGCCCTCCTACGCACAAAATGAATTCCGCTCGCGAACGCCCGAATTGATGGTTCTCGTCGGTCTCTGCCCTCACTTGTTCTGTTCGCCGACTCCCTACATCGAACTGCGCCCGCAGTCATTCGATGCCGAATGGAACGGCGGTTTCTTCTGCCCCTGTCACGGATCCCGCTTCGATCTCGCGGGCCGGGTGTACAGCGGCTCGCCTGCCTCACGCAACATGGAAGTGCCGCCGTATTCGTTCGAGGACGAGAACATCCTGGTGATCGGCGTCGACGAGGAGAGCGCGGCATGAGTGAACAACCGCAAGCGGCGAAGCCGGGCGGCCGGCTGCAATCCGCCCTGATCGCCGGTGTCGACTGGGTCGACGCCCGGCTTCCGATCGTGCAGGCCTGGGAACAGCATATGTCCAGATACTATGCCCCGGCCAATTTCAATTTCTGGTATTTCTTCGGCGTACTCTCGCTGCTGGTGCTGGTAATCCAGATTCTCTCGGGCATCTGGCTTACGATGAACTACACCGCCAGCGCAGAAGGGGCATTCGCCTCGATCGAATACATCATGCGCGACGTCGAATGGGGCTGGCTGTTGCGCTATGTACATTCGACCGGCGCTTCGGCCTTTTTCTTCGTGGTCTATGTACACATGTTCCGCGGGCTGATGTACGGCTCCTATCAGCGGCCCCGGGAGTTGATCTGGATCTTCGGCATGGCCATCTACCTGATTCTGGTGATGGAAGGTTTCCTCGGCTATGTGCTGCCCTGGGGCCAGATGTCCTATTGGGGCGCCAATGTCATCGTGTCGCTGATCGGCTCCATTCCCATCATCGGCGAGGACTTGCTGATCTGGGTACGTGGCGACTACCTGATCTCGGGCGCCACGCTCAACCGCTTCTTCGCCTTGCACGTGGTGGCTCTGCCGCTGGTGCTGATCGCCCTGGTCGTGCTGCATATCCTGGCCTTGCACGAAGTCGGTTCGAACAATCCCGACGGCATCGAGATCAAGGAGAACAAGGGTCCCGACGGCGTTCCCGTGGACAGCGTGCCGTTTCATCCTTACTACACGATTTTTCACGATCTCGGCGGTGTGGTGCTGTTCCTGATCGCGTTTTTCGCGATCGTGTTCTTCGCCCCGGAAATGGGCGGCTACTTCCTCGAAATCGCCAATTTCCAGGAAGCCGATTCGCTGCGCACGCCGGAGCATGTGCCTCCGGTCTGGTATTACACGCCTTTCTATTCGATGTTGCGCGCCGTGACGATCCCGCTGTTCGGCATCGATGCGAAATTCTGGGGGCTGCTGATCATGTTCGGCGCCATCGCCATCCTGTTCTTTCTGCCCTGGCTCGACCGCAGTCCGGTGCGTTCCATGCGCTACAAGGGCTGGTACAGCCGCGTCGCCCTGATGCTGTTCCTGGTCAGCTTTTTCATTCTCGGCGTACTTGGCGTCCAGACGGTCAGTCCCGCCAGGATTTTGCTGGCGCAGATAATGACCGTGGTCTACTTCCTTTATTTCATTCTGATGCCCTGGTACACGCGCCTCGAAAAGACCTCGCAGCCACCGGACCGGCTTACCGGGCGCTGGATCGGCATTCCGCAACTGATCGGCAGCATTCTGCTGATCGCCTTTCTGGTGGTGCTGCCTTTGATGCTCGTTTCCGAGCGTGCGGAAGCGGCGGAATCCGGCAATCTCGATCTCGACCACGTGGAAACCGATTTCATGGACAAGGATTCCCTGCAACGCGGTTTCAATTCCTACATGAACTATTGCGTGTCCTGCCACGCGCTCGGTTATGCGCGCTATGAACGCACCGCCGATGATCTCGACATTCCGCACGAACTCGTGATCGAGAATCTGATCTTCGACGACTCGCTGATCGGCGATCGTATCGAGAACTCGATGTCGGTGGACCACGCCAACGAGTGGTTCGGCGTGGCGCCGCCGGATCTGACGCTGGTCTCTCGTGTGCGCGGTCCCGACTGGCTGTATACCTATCTGCGATCCTTCTACAACGATCCGGCGCGGCCTTTCGGGACCAACAACAGCATTTTTGCCAATGTCGGCATGCCCAATGTGCTCCACGAATTGCAGGGAGACGTAATCTGTGACGATCACGGCACGGACGATCCCACTCAATGCGAGCTCAGCCATGTCGAAGGCTCTGGAAGCATGAGTGAGGCCGAGTTCGACGCCATGGTCGGGGATATGGTCAATTTTCTCCACTACATCGGCGAGCCGATCCGCTACCGGCGGCAGCAGATCGGCATCTGGGTATTGCTCTTTTTGGGTCTGTTATATATTTCCGTCGCTCTCATGAGCCGCGAGTTCCGCAAGGACTATCACTGAGGGACGCCGGCCGTCCACAAACGGGGAAAAAAATGGGAGTTATCGCGAAACGGTCGTCCATGACCTTTTACTCGGACCCTGTCAGTCATTACAGCCATCGCGTTCGTATCGTTCTCGCCGAAAAACAGGTGACCGTCGACCTGATCGACGTCGATTCGGAAAATTTGCCCGAAGACCTGGTGGATCTGAATCCCTACAACAGCCTGCCGACCCTGGTCGATCGCGATCTCGTGCTGTACGAGGCCGATATCATCATGGAGTATCTGGACGAGCGATTCCCCCATCCGCCCCTGTTTCCCGTGTATCCGGTGGCCCGAGCGCAAAGCCGGTTGTGGATGCACCGGGTTCGGCGCGAATGGTGCACGTTGGTGGATCCACTGCTGGCGGGCGAGGGAACCGATGCCGAACTCGAAGCAATTCGCGGCAAGCTGCGCGACAGCCTGATCGCCACGGCGCCGATTTTCGGCGAAAAACCCTTCTTCATGAGCGACGAGTTCACGATCGTCGATTGTTGTGTGACGCCGATTCTCTGGCGTCTGCCGGTACTGGGAATCGAATTGCCGGAAACCCGCGCCACGAAGCCGCTGATCGAATATCGCAACCGACTGTTCAATCGCGACTCGATCAAGGCAAGCCTTTCGGAACTCGAACGCGAAATGACCGCCTGATACGGCTCAGTTCAGATACTCGAACACCTTGACGACCCGGGTTACGCCGCCGACGTCGCTTATCAGGGCCGCGGCCTGATCTCCCAGTTCCCTGCTGACTATGCCCAACAGATATACGGTACCGTTTTCGGTCACGACCCGGATATTCGCGCCAGCAACGGTTTCGTTGGTCAACAGTAAGGCGCGCACCCTGGTGGAAATGGATGCGTCGTTGACACGGGCCAGGAAGCCTGTATTGCCGGTGACTTCGAGTTCGTCGTGAATGCGTCGGATCTGCGAACTCGCCTCGCTGGCGATATTCACCGCGCGCCTTTTCATTTCCGGGGACGGCACCTGGCCGACCAGCAAAACGATGCCCCTGTTTGCGGTTACGTCAATATTGGCTTCGCGCAGGACCGGTTCCTGGTCGTTGAGATTTCTCCGGACGATACCCTCGATCTCCTCGTCCGTGATGAAGGTGCCGACCGTGCGCCTGGACAGATCTTCCTCAATTCCCTGATCGCTGCGTTCACCGGGCAGAAAGGCGGTACAGGACGTCAGCAACAGCGCGGAAATACCGATCGACAGCCAGAATTTCATGCGTCTTCTCCTCCGAATATCGTTGTGTCGATGAAGTCGCAAAGACAATGAATGACGACCAGGTGCACTTCCTGGATTCGAGCGGTGCGCTCGGACGGAACGCGCACCTCGACGTCCCTCGCACCGAGATTCGCCGCCATGCGGCCGCCGTCCCTGCCGGTCAGCGCGACCACGATCATGTCGCGTTCATGGGCGGCGCGGATGGCCTGCACGACATTGCCGGAATTGCCGCTGGTCGATATCGCCAACAGGACGTCGCCTTCCCGGCCGAGAGCAAGCACCTGCTTGGCGAAGATTTCGCCATAGTCGTAATCGTTGGCGATGGCGGTGATGGTGGAACTGTCGGTGGTCAATGCAATGGCCGGCATGCCGGGCCTTTCCCGTTCGAATCGATTCAGCAATTCGGCGGAAAAATGTTGCGCGTCTCCGGCCGAGCCGCCGTTGCCGCAACACAGAATCTTGTGGCCGTTCAGCAAGCTGTCGACCATGACCGCGCCGGCATCCTGGATCGACTGTGGTAATTCCTCGGCGGATCGCTCCTTGACTGCGATACTGTCGAGGAAATGCCGGGCAATTCGTGAAGTCAGGTCCATACGTACGGTTCCACCATGGCTGCAAATTGTATCGGCTGCGGCCCTGATTTGTTTTAGCGTCGATCAGCAACCAGCAAAGGCGTCGCGAATCCATTCGAGCCGGTCTTTTCCGGCGGGCCCGCCGCCGGTTATCGCGACTACGTCAAAGCGGCAGGACTTGTAATGCCAGTTTCTCGATTTCAGAAACCATTGCGCGGCCAGCCGCAATTTTCGTCGCTTGGCCGGGCCTATGGTCTCCTGGGCGCTGCCGTAGAGGTCGCTTTTTCGATAGCGCACTTCGACAAAGATCACGGTCCCCTGCCGGTCGCGCATGATCAAGTCGATCTCGCCGACGCGACAGTTGAAATTGCTTTGTATCAGCGACAGGCCCTGTACTCCCAGGTAACGCAGGGCGCGTTGCTCCTGCAAGCCGCCGAGCTTACGCCGATTGACAGAGCTTCCCGCCATGGCCGCGCTTCAGTCGCCCGGCTCTGCAAGAGGTGCCGCGACACCGTTTACAAAGCGCCCCGGCGTGAGCCGGCGATGAATGCGACGGCCTTCTTCCATGTGCAATTCGCCGGTGGCGCCCCGCAAACTGGTTACCTGTCGCACCAGAAATTGTTGCAGCCTCGGGTAGAGGCGAAAACTGTCGATGCCCATGGCTTGCAATCTGCGCTCGGCGCCGCCGGCGGCGAGGGATCCGTCAAGGTCCTGCCACATGAGTGGCGCGTCGGCGAAAATTACGCCGTTGAGATCCCGATTCAGGTCCGAATTTTCGAAACCATCGAAAATCGACGGTAACGCGAATACCGGAAGGTCTTCGGCGTAGTAGAAATCGAGCGCGGGCTTGATCTGACGCCCCACTTGCGGATTCGCCATAAGGAAAATGAAATCGATATCGCGGCGCCGGCGCGGCGTAAATTCGACGTTGGAGCGGGGCAATACGTCCAGCAGTCGTTGCAACCGCGCCTCGCTGGCGTCGATATCGAGGACGCTCTTGACCACTTCGGTGAAATCCCCGGCGCCGAGATATGCCGCCCTGGAAACGAAACTGCCTCCGCGGGCCTGCCAGCGTTCGACGAAAATGTTCTGCAGACGCAGGAAAACGTCATTGGCGGGATAGATCGCAGCGGCATTGCGGTGTCCGGCCTGCCAGGCGAGGTCGATGATGGCGTCGATCTCGTCTTCCGGCGCAAGGGCGAACTGGAAAAGCCGGCCGTCGCCGGAAGGTGGATCCTCGTCGGTGTAATTCAGCGCCAGCGTCGGAACAGGCAATTCGCCTTCTGCAAGCAATTGGTTGACCAGTTCCTTGAACAGAGGCCCCACGACCAGGTCCGCGCCCTCGGCTACCGCGCGCTGATAAATCGGGCGGATATCGTCCGCGCCGGAACTGTCGAACAGCGAAATGCGCGGCACTTCGCGCGAAACCGCGAGCGCCTCGTAATATCCGGCCAGAAAGCCCTGTTGTACAGCAGCGCCGGCGGCTTCCCGTAATGGCAGGATCAGGGCGATATGGCGCGGCCTTTCGGCCCAGGCCGCTTCGAGTTGCGCCAGTTGATCGGGCAACTGGCGGGCTGCCGAATGCTGTTCCCAGGCCCGGCGCCAACTCACCAGGGATTCCAGTTGCCGCGGGATGCTGTATTGACCCAGATCCACGACCCGGGCCAATTCGATCCAGCCGCGCAACTCGTAACTCGTGCTGGATGCGGCCATTTCCTCGAGTTCGCGACCGGCCAGGCTTTCCAGCGAGGCCCAGATCTTCCGGCGCACGTCTTCGCCCGCGGCGCCGTCGAGCAGGCCGGTAACTTCAGCCCAGGCGCCTATCGCCTGGCGTGGCTGTTCCATCGCGTCATTGATATCGCCCAGCAGCCGGAAATAGTCGATGAAATAATCCGCCGAGCGGCCCGGCACCGCGATTTCACGCAATTGCGACATGGCTGCGCCGCCATCGTTCGCCGCCAGGCTTATCCGGCTGCGCAACAAGGCAATGCGGACTTGCATGTCCGGGGACGCCGGCATCGCGGCTTCGACTGCATCGGCCGCTTCGAACAAGCGGCCCTCGGCGTACAGGCGTTCGGCCGCATCGAGGCGCAACAGCGCGGCCTCGTCCCCCGCGGCCGAATCGGCCCGGACGAGCAGGGCGGCGATGGTATCCTCCCCGGTCACGGTAGCGGCAGGCTCGCGCACACCTGGTGACGCACCGCAGCCGGCCAGCAGCAACAGCAGCCAGAACAGGATATAAAAACGCATTACAGACAAGATAGAATCCGAAAAACGGCAAAACTGAAAACGGCGCGGCCTTAGCCTTGCCGATGCAGAAAGATTAATACAGCTTGCGGTTTTTCACCAATTCAACGGAGAAATTTCCAGCATGGCGGAAACTGGCTGTCTTTACGTGGTAGCGACACCGATCGGTAATCTCGCCGACTTCTCCGCTCGCGGCCGGGAAGTGCTGGCGGCAGCGGACTGCATTGCCGCAGAAGATACCCGGCACAGCGGCAAATTGCTCGCGTATTTCGGCATCAAACGCCCGCTGCTGTCCTATCACGACCATAGCAGTGAACGCACCCGGGACAAGTTGCTGCGGATGTTGCGTGACGGCGCCAGCGTAGCGCTGATCTCCGATGCCGGCACGCCGCTGATCTCGGACCCGGGCTACGCCCTCGTCAAAGCCGCCCGGGACGACGGGATCGACGTCCTGCCCATACCCGGACCGAGCGCCCTGATCGCCGCACTCAGCGTTTCGGGACTACCGACCGACCGCTTTACGTTCGCGGGTTTTCTTCCCGCCGCGCAAGCAGGGCGAAGAAAGCGGATCGAAGAACTCAAGGAAGAGGCGGCCACCTGGATAGTTTATGAATCAGGCCATCGCATGCTCGACTGCGTCGACGATCTGATCGCGATTCTCGGTGAGGGGCGCCGCGTCTTCATCGCCCGCGAAATGACCAAGCAATTCGAATCCCATTTCCTCGGCAGCCTGGAACAGGCGTCGGTCTGGCTGCGCGAAGACGCAAACCATCTCAAGGGAGAATTCGTCCTCGTTCTTGCCGGACACGAAGCAAAGCCCGGCGAGGACGAACGCCTGCCCGAAGCCCTCCGCATCGTCGCCCTGCTCCAGGACGACCTGCCGCTCAAAAAGTCCACGGCGATAGCCGCAAAAATCACCGGCCTGCGCAAGAACGAAATCTACCGCGCCGCAGTACAGAAGTGAGTCGCCAGTACTCACAATTACGGAATCTGTTGTCAAGAACAGGGAACTTCATTAGTCTGGTAGCCGAGTCAGCCGGGCAATCGCTGTTCGTTTCTTTTGGAGCGGGCAGAGGAAAGTCCGGGCTCCACAGAGCAGGGCGCCAGGTAACTCCTGGGAGGCGCGAGCCTACGGCAAGTGCAACAGAAAGCATACCGCCGGACGACTGTCCGGTAAGGGTGAAATGGTGCGGTAAGAGCGCACCGCGCGGCTGGTAACAGTCCGTGGCAAGGTAAACCCCGCCCGGAGCAAGGCCAAATAGGAATCCCATGGTGTAGCTCGCACCGGATTCGGGTAGGCCGCTACAGGTCCGTGGTGACGCGGGCCGCAGATGAATGATTGTCCTCGACAGAACCCGGCTTACAGGCTGACTCGCCTCTTTTCCCCCCGCCCATACCCCAGGAATCGAACCGTCGTCGTCGGGTCGAGGGAAACGTCATTCTGCGCGCAGCGAAGCGGAGTCGCAGAATCTGTTTGGGGATTCTGTAAGCTTGTATATGCCATCCATGGCGCGAGTTTGTCGGCTTCGATTGGCCCCAGTCTCGACATCCTGTCGAGCCGTTCGGTCCTCAAGAAGCTTTGCTTCTTGTCGGCTGCGCCGACCGGGCCTCACCCTCGCACGCCCGCAAAACATACCCTGCCCGACGACGACTAACACCCGCGGACCGGCGGGTATCAAATTGCCAACATGCTGATCTCCCGATGGGTGTCCCATCGATCTCTTTTCGAAGACCTGTACGTAGACTCTCGCACGATGTGAGTCGCCGTCGGGTTGCGCTTTGCCGCGGGCGTGCGAGGCAGGACGCCGAGCCCGAAGCCTACAGGGACGTATTCACGGCGTCCGCGGCAAAGCGCAACCCGACGGCGACGGATCGAAGCCGCAATACAACAACATGTAGAAAAGTGGAAAATATTGGTAATTTGTGGGCGAATGTGGTTTATTTGTATGAAAATTTTGAGGGAAAGCCATGTTTCGCGGCATGAACACCGTCAGCCTCGACGCCAAGGGGCGTCTGGCCATGCCTGCACGCTATCGGGAACGCCTGTCGAATGACCATGGCGGCCGTCTCGTCGTGACCATCGATATCGATACCAGACATCGATGCCTTTCGCTGTATCTCCCCACCGAGTGGGAGAAGATCGAACGGCAGATCGACGGCATGTCCGGACTCAACGAACACGTGCGCCGCATGAAACACCTGCTAATCGGTCATGCCAACGACCTCGAACTCGACCGTAGCGGCAGAGTGTTGCTGCCGCAGGAATTGCGTCAATACGCCAGTCTCGAAAAACAGGTCTGTCTGGTCGGACAATGCAAGAAGCTGGAAATCTGGAGTCAACAGAACTGGCTCGACAAACGCGGAGAATGGCTGGAAGAAGCGCATGAACAGGGAGAGTTGCCGGAAGAACTCAGAAGCCTGGCTTTGTAACGGCGAACGGCGATGAACGCAGCCGGGCATCAGCCGGTAATGAGGACAACGGTCGTGGAAGCAATGAATCTTCGACAAGATGGAATTTATCTCGACGCCACTTTCGGACGCGGCGGCCATAGCGCGGCAATCCTCGAGCGGCTTGGAACCGGCGGCCGGCTGTTGGCCATGGACCGGGACCCGGAAGCCATTGCCGCGGCGCGGAAAATGGCCGCGAACGATTCGCGGCTCGAAGTCATCGACCGCCGCTTCGGCGAATTGCGCTCCGAACTGACCGAGCGCGGACTCGAAGGCGCAATCGACGGCATCCTGTTCGATCTCGGCCTTTCTTCGCCGCAAGTCGACGACAGCAGCCGGGGCTTCAGTTTCAGCGGCGACGGTCCGCTCGACATGCGTATGGACCCGCGTAAGGGCATCAGCGCCGCCGAGTGGATCAACAAGGCGCCGGAGCGGGAATTGGCGGACGTGATCTTCCAGTATGGAGAGGAAAGACACTCCCGGCGTATCGCCGCACGCATAATAGATGAAAGGAAAAGCGGACCGATTACCACTACCGGGCGGCTCGCGGCCATAGTCGCCGCCGCCTTGCCCCGGCGGGAACGCCACAAGCATCCCGCCACTCGCTCCTTCCAGGGCATACGCATTCGCGTCAACGAGGAACTCGACGAACTTCACAAGGGCCTGGCGGGCGCATTGGAAGTGTTGCGCGCCGGTGGTCTGCTCGCAGTGATCAGTTTCCATTCGCTGGAAGACCGCATCGTCAAACGCTTCATTGCCGATCAAGCCCGGGGCGATGATTTTCCACGTGATTTGCCCGTCACCAAATCGCAACTGCGGGCGCGAATTCGGCCGATAGGTAAGTCAAGACGCGCCACCGCCGCAGAAGTGGCGCGGAATCCGCGTGCCCGCAGCGCGATATTGCGCGTGGCGGAGAAATTGCAATGAAGGCAACAACCGGGACCCGGCGTCATCCTGCCCGGCCAAGCGGAAACCATGGTCGGCCCTCGCCCTGGGCCTGGGCCGGACTGGGCCAGGCTTCCACTTATTTGTTGACGGTGATTCTGCTGGCGATTTTTCTGACCGGGCTGGCCATGGTCGACGTGACGCAGCAACACCGGCAGATGTCGAGGGAATTACAGGAACTTCGCGAGCAGGTTTACCTGCAGGAAGAGGAAAGAGGGCGCTTGCTGCTCGAAATCAGCACGTTCGCCCTTGCCGAAAGGATCGAGCGCGTCGCCCGGGAAGAATTACGGATGCGTGTGCCCGAACCGGAAGATATCGTGGTGGTTCACAATGACCAGAACTAAAAAGTCGAAACCTGCCGACGCCTGGCGGCCCGCGCTGTTGCTTTTGCTGATGGCGCTCTGCATCGGTATCGCCGGGTGGAAAGCAGTGGCCCTGCATGTATTGGACCGCGATTTCCTGCAAGAGGAGGGCGATGCGCGCACCGTGCGCACCGTTCCGCTGGTGGCGAATCGCGGACTGATCACCGACCGCAACGGCGAACCCCTGGCCATGAGCACGCCGGTCAAGTCGATCTGGGCCGATCCTTCGGAAATCAACCCACGCGGGGAAAGCATCGGCGAACTTGCGCGCCTGCTCGAACTGGATGCCTTCGAGCTGCGCACGCGTCTGGAAGAGAATGACGGACGCCGTTTTCTCTATCTGCAACGCCACCTGGCGCCGTTCGAGGCCGAACGAGTGCTGGCGCTTGGAATTCCGGGAGTCTACGAACAGCAGGAATACCGCCGCTTTTATCCTCACGGAGAGATTACCGCGCACCTGACAGGTTTCAACGATATCGACGACAACGGTCAGGAGGGCATGGAGCGAGCCTATAACAGCTGGCTGCAGGGCGTTCCGGGCAGCCGCCGAGTGATCAAGGACCGCCGCGGCAACATCATCGAAGAGTTGAACACCATCGAACTTGCCCAGCCCGGCAAGGATCTGCGCCTGAGCATCGATATCCGATTGCAGAATCTCGTATATCGCGAATTGAAATCCGCATATCTCATGCGCAAGGCAAAGGCCGCCACGGCGGTAGTACTCGACGTCAACACCGGCGAAGTGCTGGCGGTCGCCAACCAGCCATCTTACAACCCCCACAACAAGACGCTGATCGAAGATCTCAGCGTGACCCGCAATCGCGCCTTTACGGATATCTACGAACCCGGCTCGACCATGAAGCCGTTTACGATCGCAGCCGCGCTGGAATCCGGACGCTTTACCCCCGACACCGTCATCGAAACGGGCAATGGCTGGATGATCGTCGCCGGCCGCACGGTCCAGGATCTGTTCGGATACGGCACTTTGACCACGACCGGCGTCATTACCAAGTCGAGTAACGTCGGCACGAGCCTGATCGCCGCCGAGATCGGCGCCGACCCGATCGTCGACGTGCTCGAGCGCTTCGGCTTCGGGCGTGCGCCGGGTACGGGATTTCCCGGAGAACAAGCCGGCGTGGTGCCTGAGCCGGGGCGTCTCGGCCAGCACGCCACTGCCGTGCTTTCCTTCGGTTACGGCGTGTCGGCGACCGCGGTGCACCTGGCCCAGGCCTACTCGATATTCGCCGATGAAGGCCATCGCAAACCGGTTTCCCTGCTCAAATTGAGTGAGGACGAAATTGCCGAGTTGCCACAGAACCGGGTGATAAGCCCGATCATTGCCCGGCAGGTCGTAGAGATGCTCGAAACCGTCGTGGACCGCTCAAGGGGAGGGGCGGTCACGGGCGCGCGCATACCGTTCTACCAGGTGGCCGGCAAGACGGGCACTTCTCATGTAGTGGGCTCGTCGGGCTACGAGGAGAATCTGCACAATTCGTTTTTCGTCGGACTGGCGCCGGCGACAAGACCAGAGATCGTGGTCGTCGTCATCGTCAATGAGCCCAAGGGCGACGAGCACCTTGGCGGCCAGGTCGCGGCGCCGGTGTTTTCCGGCATTGCCGCCGGCGCCATGCGTATTCTGAATGTGCCGCCGGACGACGCGCCGCGGCCCGAGCCCTCCAGGCGTATTTCTGATCAATCCGGCGAAGAGGGCCTGCCCGAACTATGAACCCGGCTGAATCATTGCCAGTCAACGCCAGTCTCCCGGAACTGATTCACGGGCTGGCGGACTACGACAAGGGAGAGGCCGGGATAAATCTCGAAGTAAGCGGGGTGCAACTCGACAGCCGCAAGGTCCGGCCGGGGGATCTGTTCATGGCGACCTTCGGCCGGACCCACGACGCCCGCGAATTCATCGGCGCCGCCGTCAGCCGCGGCGCCGTAGCGGTGCTGGCCGAGTCCGGCCGTGATTGGCAGGGAACGCGCCGGCTGGGCAAAGTACCCGTGATAGCGGTCGATCACCTGATGGCAAAGGCCAGTGAAATCGCCGGCCGTTTTTACCGGGAGCCTTCCAGGCGCATGTCGGTCATCGGCATCACCGGCACTAACGGCAAAACCACCTGTTCGCAATACATCGCCCGACTGCTGGCCAGGACGGGTTGTCCAGCGGGAGTCATCGGCACCCTGGGCTACGGCATTCCCGGCAAACTTGCCGAAAGTCCCTTGACCACGCCGGACGCGGTATTCGCGCAAAAGGCGCTGGCTGAGATGGCCGATGCCGGCATTCGCTCGGTAGCAATGGAAGTGTCCTCGGTGGGATTGCATCAGCGCCGCGTGCAAGGCATTCGATTCGATACAGCCATTTTCACCAATCTGACTCGTGACCATCTCGATTACCACGAAAGCATGGAAGATTATGGCGCCAGCAAGCGCAGATTGTTTACCGGGCCGGATCTGCGCCATGCGATCGTCAATCTGGACGACCCTTACGGCATGAGGATCGTCAACGATCTGAGTTCGAACGTGGAAGTGACCACATTCGGCATCGGCAATCGCCAGGCGACGATCCGGGCGGAAAACACAAGCATCTCCAGGCAGGGCTTTCGCGCGGAAATCGTCACGCCCGCGGGCGCCGGCCTCATCGACTGCAAGCTGCTTGGCAGATTCAACGTCAGCAACATACTCGCGGTCACAGGCGCCTTGCTTGCCGACCGCGCCATGCTCGGCGACCTGGACATCGAACGTATCTGCGATCTCGTCTCGGGCCTGCATTCGGTCGATGGCCGCATGGAAGTATGGGGCAGTGACGACGATGTCACGGCCGTGGTCGATTACTCCCACACTCCGGACGGTCTCGAAGGCGCACTGGCGGCGTTACGGGAACATTTCACCGGCCGATTGTGGTGCGTGTTCGGCTGCGGCGGCAATCGGGACAAGGGCAAACGGCCGATCATGGGCGCCCTGGCGGAGAAACTCGCCGATCGTACCGTGATCACCGACGACAACCCCAGACTGGAAGACGGCGATGCGATCGTGAGCCAGATACTCAGCGGCATGAAGACGCCGGCCGCTGCGCATGTCGAACGCGATCGGGAAAGCGCGATCCGCCGGGCAATCAACGAGGCCGAACCCGGCGACATCGTGCTGATCGCCGGCAAGGGGCACGAGGATTATCAGGAAACGGGCACGAGCCGGAGTCATTTCAGCGACGCGGGCGTGGTGCGAAAGGCATTGCTGGAACGCGCTTCCGAACATGCCGGAGCGGGACATTGATAGGTGAAGTGATGCTTGATGCGCTGGCGGCGGAATTGAACGGCGAATTGACCGGCGGCAACGCCGGCTTCGACGCGGTTTCCACCGACACGCGCATGTTGCGCGCGGGCGAATTGTTCGTGGCGTTGAGCGGAGAGAATTTCGACGGCAACGAGTTCGTGCCCGAGGCGAGCCGGCGCGGCGCCGTGGGCGCGGTTGTCAGCCGGTTGTCCGGGGAAGAGATGCCGCAATTGCTGGTCTCCGATACCGGCCTGGCTCTGGCGCGAATCGCGCGCATCAATCGTGAACGATCCCCGGCCCGGGTGCTCGCCGTAACCGGCAGCCAGGGCAAGACCACGGTCAAGGAAATGTTGCGCTCGATATTGTCGAACGAGGGCGAGTGCCTGGCGACCCGCGCCAATCTGAATAATACCGTCGGCGTGCCCCTCACGCTATTGCGAATCGAGGCCCGGCATCGCTTCGCGGTGATCGAGATGGGCGCCAACCGGGTGGGGGAAATCGCGTTCAGCACTGCCGCGGCTCAACCCGATATCGCGCTCATCACCAATGCCTCCATGGCCCACACCGAAGGCTTCGGCGGCTTGCAGGGCGTAGTCCGGGCCAAGGGCGAAATCATCGAGGGGCTACGGCCGGATGGAACCTTGCTGCTGAATGCGGCCGACCCCAACTTCGATCAATGGCGCCGGCGCGGCGCCGCGTTCCGTGTGCGCCGCTTCAGTTTGCACGAAGCACCCGGGTCGGACTATTTCGCCGCGGATATCGCTCTCGATGGAAGCGGCCGGCCCGCATTTGAACTGGCGGGTCCTCATGGGCGGATCGGCATCCGCCTGAAATTGCTCGGCGAACACAATATCGCCAATGCCGTGGCGGCGGCTGCGGCCGCATTCGAAGCCGGCGCCGGACCTGAAGCCGTGCGGCAGGGTCTCGAGGCGACCGCTCCGGTCCCCGGCAGGCTCTGCCCGGCAGCGGCCCCCGGCGGACTGCGCATCATTGACGACAGTTACAACGCCGGTCCGGGTTCGTTCCACGCCGCTATCGACCTGCTTGCGGAACTGCCCGGTCCGCACATGCTGGTCGCGGGCGATATGCTGGAACTCGGCGGCTGTGAACAGGCCGCCCATCTCGAAGTCGGGCGATATGCATCGAGCCGCGGCATCGAACGACTCTGGGCCACCGGCGATCTCTGTCGCCATATGGTCGGGGGTTTCGGCGAACAGGGCCGGCATTTCTCCGGCCGGCAGGAACTGATCGGGGCGCTGCGCGGCGAACTCGAGCCGGATCGCGTCATTCTCGTGAAAGGATCCCGGGGCGCCCGCATGGACGAAGTGGTCGCGGCGCTGCTGGATGGAGGAACAGCCTGATGATTTACTGGTTATCCGATTACCTTATGCTGATCGACAACAGTTTCGCGGTATTGCAATACATTACCGTGCGCGCCGCCTTCAGCGTCATCACGGCGCTGATCGTCTCGCTGATTTTCGGCCCGGTCATCATCGAACGGCTGAATGTGGCCAAGGTCGGTCAGGTCGTCAGGTCGGACGGGCCCCAGACTCATTTCGAGAAAGCGGGCACTCCCACCATGGGCGGAGTTCTGATCCTGCTCAGCATAACCGTCAGCACGATCTTGTGGTCGGACTGGAACAATCATTACGTCTGGATCGTACTCGCCGTGACCTTGCTGTTCGGCGGCGTGGGATTCGTCGACGATTACCGCAAACTGGTCAAACACGACCCGGCGGGGCTGCCCGCACGCTGGAAATATTTCTGGCAGTCGGTATTCGGCCTGGCCGGCGCCATCGTGCTCTATGTCTCCGCGCCCGGCAGCATCGAACTCGAATACATAGTGCCTTTCTTCAAGGATGTCGCGCTCAATGTGGGCATCGTTTACATCATCGTCAGCTATTTCATGATCGTCGGCTTCAGCAATGCGGTAAATCTCACCGACGGCCTCGACGGGCTCGCCATTCTGCCCACGGTGCTCGTCGGCGGTGCGCTCGGCGTAATCGCTTATCTGGCCGGACACAGCGAATTTTCCGCCTATCTCAATATTCCCTACATCTCGGGGTCGGGCGAGATTTCGATCTTCGCCGGGGCGCTGCTCGGCGCCGGCCTCGGCTTTCTCTGGTTCAACACTTACCCGGCACAGGTTTTCATGGGCGACATCGGGGCGCTGGCCCTCGGCGCGGCGCTGGGCGTGATGGCGATCATATCCCGTCACGAAATCGTGCTGTTCATCATGGGCGGCGTTTTCGTCGTGGAAACGGCATCGGTAATCATCCAGGTCGCCTCGTTCAAGATGACCGGCAGGCGCATCTTTCGCATGGCGCCTTTGCACCACCATTTCGAACTGAAAGGATGGCCCGAGCCGCGAGTGATCGTGCGCTTCTGGATCATTACCCTGATGCTGGTCCTGTTCGGACTGGTGACACTGAAATTGCGCTGAAGAGACGGAGCGGAAATGATTGGCTGCGCGCAGCAAAATCCGGCCAGCGTCATCGTCGGTCTCGGCGATACCGGGTTCTCCTGTGCGCGCTATTTTGTCCGCCGCAACCTCGATTTCCGGGTCGTCGACAATCGCCGGCGTCCACCGCGGCTGGCGGATCTGGAAACCCTGAAGCCGGATGTCGAAGTCGATCTCGGGGAGTTCCACGCCGAAAAGCTGCTTGACGCGCACGAACTCGTGGTCAGCCCGGGGGTCGATTTGCGCACGCCGGCATTGGCGGCCGCGGTCGAATCCGGCGTGCCGGTCACCGGGGACATCGATATTTTTTCGCGTGAGGCGCGTGGCCCCATCGTCGCGGTTACCGGCTCCAACGGCAAGAGCACCGTTGTCGAAATGCTGGCGCGGATTCTCGATGAGGCCGATATCGATTACGGTCTTGGCGGCAATCTCGACGGGCGCAGTTTCTGTCCGGCGCTGAACCTGCTCGAAGAAGAGGATAAAGACTGGTATCTGCTTGAAATTTCGAGCTTTCAGCTCGAAACGACCCGCCGGTTGAACGCCGAAGTAGCGTTGATTCTCAATCTCAGCGCCGATCATCTGGACCGCTATGACGCTCTGGAAGACTACGCCCGCGCCAAGCAGCGCGTGTTTCGTGGCTGCCGCCGGATCGTACTGAACCGTGACGAGTCGTTCAGCCGGCCGCCGGATTCGGTAGCTGCCCCGGTTATCAGTTTTGGACTCGATGCGCCTGCGCCGGAGGAAGCAGGATTGTTGCAATACGAAAGCGGGCGCTGGCTCGCATTAGGCAATGAACCCTACTTGCCCGTGAGCGCGTTGAAGGCGCCGGGTGACCACAATGTTTCCAACGCCCTGGCGGCCATGGCGCTGGCGCTTGCCATGGGCGTCGGCAAGGAACATATCGTTACCGGATTGGGCCGATTCACCGGTCTGCCGCACCGTTGCCAATGGGTGGCGAATATTGCCGGCGTGGATTACTACAACGACTCGAAGGCAACCAATCCAGGCGCAACCGCCGCCGCCGTGCTGAACCTGGCCCGCGCCCGGGCCCGGGCCGGACGCGTTCTGCTGATTGCGGGTGGTGTCGGCAAAGGCGCCGATTTCTCCGCCCTCGCGCCCGTCGTGCGCGAATCGGCGCGCGCCGCGGTCCTGATCGGCCGCGACGCCGAACGGATCGCCGGGATATTGAAACCGGAAATTCCGCTACGTCTTGCCGATACTCTGGAAGAAGCGGTAGCCATTGCGCGGGAGCAAGCGCTGCCGGGCGATGCCGTACTGTTGTCACCGGCCTGCGCCAGCTTCGACATGTTCGAAAATTTTCAGCATCGCGGCGAGTCTTTCATTCGCTGCGTGGAGAGTCTGCAATGACGGTTTCGCCGGCAACGGCCGGACGCCTGCAATCCGGCTCGGCTCCGTTTCAGGAGCCTCGGCCAAGCGCCGTGCTGCTGGTAACCATGCTGTTGCTGACACTCGGCTTGCTGATGATGACTTCGGCTTCGGTCGAAATTGCCCACAGCCGCTACGGCGACCCGCTTTATTTTCTGAAACGGCAGTCGATTTTCACCTGTGTGGGCGTGGGACTGATGTTCATGCTCATGCTCGTGCCGATAAATTTCTGGAACCGACTCAACTGGCTATTGTTGCTTGGTTCCTATGCCATGCTCGTCATCGTGCTGCTGCCGGGAATCGGCCGCGAAGTGAACGGTTCGATGCGATGGATAGATCTCGGTTTCTTCGCCTTGCAGCCGTCGGAGCCGGCGAAAGTGCTGCTGGTAATTTATCTGGCCTCGTACCTGGAGCGGCACCGTGAGCGCGTGAGCGCGACCTGGCTCGGATTTCTCTTGCCGCTGTTGCTGATTGGAATAGCGGTGGTATTGCTGCAAATGGAGCCGGACCACGGCGCCATGATAATTCTGTCCCTGACCGCGCTTTGCATGGTCTTCCTGGCCGGCGCCGGAATCTGGCGGGTGCTGTCGTTGTTACTGTTGTCGACAGGCTCGATCGCCTTGCTGGCGTATACCCAGCCGTATGTAGTGCGGCGATTCACGGCGTTTCTTGATCCATGGGCGCCGGAAAACATATACGGCGCCGGTTATCAACTCGGCCAGGCGCAAATCGCCTTCGGCCGGGGCGGATTATTCGGCGCAGGGGTCGGCAACAGCATCCAGAAACTCGATTTTCTGCCCGAAGCGCACAATGATTTCGTTCTCGCGGTCATAGGAGAGGAACTCGGTCTGGCGGGAGTGGCGCTGGTGACGCTGCTGTTCTGCGTGCTTGTCTGGTGCTGCTTCTCAATAGCCCGTGAAGCGCATTTGCGCGAACGTTTCTTTTCGGCGTATCTGGCCTGGGGATTGGGATTGCTGTTCGCGGGCCAGACCATGGTCAACATCGGCGTCAACCTGGGCCTGTTGCCGACCAAGGGCCTGACCCTGCCTTTCCTCAGTTACGGCGGCGCCAGCCTCATCGTGTGCTGCGGAATGATCGGACTGCTGTTGCGAATTCAATACGAAACCGAATGCATATCCAGACCACACGCCGCCCGGCGCCGGAGACTGCCATGAAGGCGAAACGGATTCCGGTCGTGCTGATCATGGCGGCCGGCACCGGCGGGCATGTGTTTCCGGCGATCTGCATCGCCCGGGAATTGCAGCGGGCGGGCGTCCGCATTCATTGGCTCGGCACCCGAACCGGAATGGAAAACAAGTTGTTGCAGGAAGAGAGATATCCGTTTCACGCCATTACCGCGACCGGCCTGCGGGGCAGCAGCCTGCGCCAGCGCCTTCGCGCGCCTTCGATGCTGATGCGCTCGCTCTGGCAAGCGTTGCGGGTAATGCGCAAGATCAGGCCCGATTGTCTGCTCGGCATGGGCGGCTATGTTTCCGGTCCCGGCGCGCTTGCCGGACGCCTGCTGCGAATCCCGGTCATGATTCACGAACAGAATGCGGTTCCCGGTTACGCCAATCAAGTGATCAGCCGCTGGGCGAACCGCATCTTCGAGGCGTTTCCCGGGACTTTTCCGGCCGGGAACAGGGTTGAGTTCACGGGAAACCCGGTACGCGACGAAATCGTCAGGATCGGTAGCGAGCGCCGCTACAAACCGCGCAAGGGTCCTTTGCGTTTGCTCGTGCTCGGCGGCAGCCAGGGCGCCCAGGCCCTGAACGTGCTTATTCCGGAGCTGATCGCGACCTGGCCCGGCAAGCAAGTTCCCGAAGTGCTGCATCAATGCGGCGCTGCCACCATGTCCGCGACCATGCGGCGATATCACGATCTGGGCGTCGGTCTGGCGGGTTCTCACCGGCTGGTGGGATTCATACGTGAAATCGCGGAAGCCTATGCCTGGGCCGACCTCGTGTTATGCCGTTCGGGCGCCAGCACAGTCGCTGAAATCGCGGCCTGTGGCCTGCCGGCAATCTTTGTGCCTTATCCGCACCACAAGGACCAGCAACAATTGCTGAATGCACGCTGGCTGGCGGCGCGGCAGGCGGCGGAAATCATTGAGCAGCCGGATCTTTCCACAGAGCGGCTGCGCGAAATCCTGTTGCGGCTTGATGACAATCGCGGCTGGGTGGCGGAAATGTCACGCAGAGCCCGTGACATGTCGATACCAGACGCCGCCGGACGCGTGGCGCGATCCTGCCTGGAGGTTATCGATGGTTGATCCCGCACCGCTCCAGTATCCGCCCGATATGCGCCGTATCAGAACGATCCACTTCATCGGCATCGGTGGCGCCGGCATGTGCGGCATCGCGGAAGTCCTGTTCAATCAGGGCTATATCGTGACCGGCTCGGATCTGCGTCCGTCCACGGTTACGGCAAGGCTTGAGCGCATGGGCGTCAAGATTTTCGCGGAGCACGAGGCGGCCAATGTCAGCGCCGCCGACGTAGTGGTCTATTCCTCCGCCGTGCCCAACGACAATGTCGAATTGCTGGCGGCTGTGCGTGCGGGCAAGCCATTGATTCCCAGGGCAGAGATGCTGGCTGAATTGATGCGATACCGGCATGCCATCGTGGTCGCCGGCACGCACGGCAAGACCACGACCACCAGTCTGGTCGCCTCGGTACTGGCCGAGGGCGGACTTGATCCGACATTCATCATCGGCGGCGTGTTGAACAGCGCCGGCAGCAATGCCCGGCTGGGGGAAAGCCGTTACCTGGTCGCCGAAGCCGACGAGAGTGACGCTTCTTTCCTGCATTTGCAGCCGCTGGTGGCGGTAGTAACCAATATCGAAGCCGATCACATGGCCACTTATGGCGGTGACTTCGAGAATCTGAAACAGAATTTCGTGAATTTCCTGCACAACCTGCCTTTCCACGGGCTTGCGGTGCTCTGTATCGACAATCCCGCGGTCCGCGAAATTCTGCCGCGAATTTCCCGGCCGGTGATCACGTACGGATTCGGCAAGCAGGCGGACTACCGCATTACCGGATTGGAACAGGATCAGCACCGGACAGAATTCGAAATCAGCCGTCCCGACGGGCGCGGGCCGCTTTCCCTGGAATTGCAGATGCCGGGTCGTCACAACGCCCTGAACGCGGCCGCGGCGGTGGCAATCGCAAGCGACGAAGGCGTGGCCGACGAGAGCATACTCTCGGGGATTGCGGGATTCGCGGGCGTCGGCCGCCGCTTTCAGCAACTCGGTGAATTCGCGGTGCCCGGCGGCGTCGTGCAATTGATCGACGACTACGGTCATCATCCGACCGAACTCGAAGTGACCATCGCCGCATTGCGGACAGGCTGGCCGGGCCGCCGGCTGGTCATGATTTTCCAGCCTCACCGGTATAGCCGTACACGCGATCTGTACGAGGACTTTGTCAGCGTGTTGTCGGAAGCCGACGTGCTCTTGCTGCTCGAAGTATATAGCGCCGGGGAACAGCCTCTGCCGGGGGCCGATTCGCGTTCCCTTTGCGGTTCGATCCGGCAGCAAGGCAAGGTCGATCCGATTTACGTGTCCGAAGACGGCCATTTGCACGCAATTCTCACTGGTCTGTTGCGGCCCGGCGACATCGTACTTACCCAGGGCGCCGGAAACGTCGGCGCCCTGGCCCGAAAACTGGCGAAAAAAGGCTTTTCCGGCGGCAATGGAGAGAAAGCGCAATGAACGGGCGCCGGTTGTCGGACAGTATCACCGGACTTGGCCGTATCGCCGTGCTGATGGGCGGTGATTCGCCCGAGCGCGAAATTTCGCTGCTCAGCGGCAATGCCGCCTGGAACAGCCTGCAACGCCTCGGCTTGCCGGCGATTGCGATCGACGCGGGCCGGGATGTCGCCGAGCGTCTGGCAGGCGAACAGGTGGAATTCGTGGTCATCATGTTACATGGCCGCGGCGGTGAAGACGGTTCGATCCAGGGCTTGCTGGAAATACTGGGGTTGCCGTACAGCGGCAGCGGGGTGCTTGCCTCGGCATTGGCGATGGACAAGATCAAGAGCAAACTGATCTGGAAACAACTCGGCTACGCCACCGCCGACTTCATCGAACTGGATGCGGATACCGACTGGGATGCGGCGATTTCCCGGCTTGGTTCGGCCGTGGTCAAGCCCGTCTCAGGCGGATCCAGCCTGGGCGTCGGTATCGTGCATACCGCCGCTGAACTCGAGCGCCAGTATTCGGCATCGGCGGCTTTCGATTCACCGGTAATGGCCGAGAAATACGTACAGGGCAGGGAGTTTTCCGTTGGTGTGCTGCAGAACGAAACTCTGCCGGCGGTGGAGCTTCGCACTCAGCGCAGGTTTTTCGATTACCGGGCGAAGTATGAGGACCAGGAAACCGAGTACATTTGTCCGCCCGATCTCACCGAAGAAAAACATCGGGAGTTGCTGACCCTGGCCCATGACGCCTATCGCGTGCTCGGTTGCCGTGGGTTGGCCAGAGTGGATCTGATGCAGGATCGGGACGGGAAGTTCTTCCTGCTCGAAGTGAATACGGTTCCGGGCATGACCGGACATAGCATTATTCCCATGGCGGCCAGTCGCCTGGGCAGGAGTTACGACGATCTCATGGAACAGATACTGACCTGTGAAGCGGAGGCGCCGAGGCCATGAAAGGCGCTGTGAACAGAGCCGACGCCCACCGCGGTGCGAGCCTTGTCCGCGTGCTGGCGCTGCTGGTGGTGACGACTACGGCCGCGAGCGCGGCATTGCTGACCTGGCGGCACTGGAACGATCTGGAACCGCGGCTCAATCCGCCGCTGACCCGGATCGAGATGGAAAGTGAATTACAGAATTTGTCCGCGGACGAAATCAGGTCGGTGCTGGGGCCTTACGCAGGGGAGGGGTTTTTCGACCTCGACCTCGATCAGGCGAGGACGCGAATCGAAAGCCTGCAATGGGTCGAAGCCGCGGCCATCGGGCGGCGTTGGCCGGACACATTGACCGTGCGCATAACCGAGGAGACCGTTATCGCGCGTTGGGGCGAGAACCAGTTGATCACTCAGCGCGGCAGGGTTATCAGTGCGGACTTCGCCGAATTCGACCAGTCATTGTCTCGCCTCAGCGGCCCGCCGGATTCGCAGTTCGAGGTCATGCGGCAATACCAGCGGCTGAACCAGATTCTCTATCCCGCCGGTCTGCGGCTGAGTGGATTGAGCGCGAGCCCGCGGCGCAGTTGGCGACTGCAATTGAACGGGGTTACCGAGGTCGTGCTGGGCAGCGAAGATCTGGTTAATCGGCTGCAACGCTATGTCGACTTTTACCGCCGTCAGCCGGAGCGCGAGCGGCTCCTGCATGAAGTGGCGGATTTGCGTTACGGAAGTCAGTTCAGCATCAGATTGAGGGAAACGGATTCCAGCACCGGACTGGCGCGGCGCTGAAACGGATACGCGAAAATGAATGATATATCGGAAAAGAAAGGCAACATCCTGGTCGGACTCGACATCGGCACGACCAAGGTCGTGGCTCTGGTAGGCGAGATCTCCGACAAGGGTGAGCTGAACGTCGTCGGCGTAGGCAGTCACCCCTCGCTCGGCATGAAAAAAGGCGTGGTCGTCGACATCGAATCCACCGTGCTGTCGATCCAGAAAGCAGTGGAGGCGGCGGAGAAGGAGACGGGGTACAAGATCACTTCGGTCTATGCCGGAATCGCCGGCAGCCATGTCAAGAGCATGAATTCCAGCGGTGCGGTGTCGATCCGCGACGGTGAAGTGACCAGGGCGGATGTCGACCGGGTGATCGATTCGGCGCGTGCGGTCGCCATTCCGCCGGACGAGCGCATCCTGCATACGGTGCCCCAGGAATACACGATCAATTCCCAGAACGGCGTCAAGGAGCCGCTCGGCATGTCCGGAGTGCGGCTCGAAGCCAATGTGCATCTGGTCACTTGCGCCGTGAACGCGATGCAGAATATCGAGAAATGCATCCGGCGCTGCGGTCTGGAAATCGAACAACTCGTACTCGAACAACTCGCTTCCAGCGAAGCCGTGCTTACCCGCGATGAAAAGGAACTCGGCGTCTGCCTGGTTGACATCGGCGGCGGCACCACGGATATCGCCATCTTCACCCAGGACGCCTTGCAATACACCAGCGTCATACCGGTAGCCGGCGATCAGGTCACCAGCGACATCGCGACCGCTTTGCGCACGCCGCGGCAGAATGCCGACGAACTCAAGATCAAGCATGCCTGCGCACTGGTGCAATTGACCGATCCGGAAGAAAACATCGAAGTTCCCAGCGTCGGCGACCGCGAACCGCGGGAATTGTCACTGCAAAACCTGGCCGAGGTAGTCGAGCCCAGGTACGAGGAACTGTTTCATCTCATTCAGCAGAAACTTGTCGCCAGCGAGATGAAAAACCTGCTCGCCGCGGGGATCGTGATGACCGGAGGTTCAAGCAGGATGCTAGGCGCGGTGGAACTGGCCGAAGAGATTTTTCATGAACCCGTTCGCGTAGGAACGCCTCAGAATGTCAAGGGGCGTGCCGATATAACTAGCAATCCGATCTACTCTACAGGAGTCGGATTGTTGCTGTACGGACTGAAAGCCTTCGAGGAACGGGGCGGTTTGGCGGAGCAAAAGGAAGAAGTGACAAATGCCGATTTTCTGGGCTCCGCCCGGCAATTTTTCAGGCGATTCATGTAATCGCCGGTAGTGGTTTGCCGGCATGGCTTGGCCGGCAGGATATCAAGAAGCGCAGTGCGCGCGCGGATTCACAGTCAGGAGTGTAGCAATGCCAGAACGAACAGAAACATTCGAGATTCTCGAAAGCCCGATTCATGCGGCGAAGATCAAGGTTATCGGCGTCGGCGGCGCGGGAGGCAATGCGGTGGAGCACATGATCAACCGCAATGTCACCGGCGTCGACTACTATTGCGCCAACACCGACGCCCAGGCGCTCGGTCTGCTTAGCGCGACCAACAAGATTCAACTCGGCAGCAAGATCACCCGGGGCCTTGGCGCGGGCGCGGACCCGGAGATGGGCCGCGCCGCGGCGCGTGAAGACCGTGAACAGATCCGCGAAATCCTGCAAAATGCGGATATGGTGTTCATCGCCGCGGGAATGGGCGGCGGCACCGGAACCGGCGCCGCGCCGGTGATAGCGGAAGTGGCCAGAGAAGTAGGCGTGCTTACCGTGGCCATTGTCAACCGTCCGTTTCCCTTCGAACAGCGGAAGCGCATCGCCGTGGCCGAGAAGGGCGTCGTGGACCTCGCTCAACATGTAGACTCCCTGATTATCGTTCCCAATGCAAAGTTGCTCGAAGTGCTGCCGCCGGATACGACCATCATCAAGGCTTTCGAGGCGGCAAACGACGTATTGCACGACGCCGTCAAGGGAATTTCGGACATCATCACCAAGCCGGGCCATATCAATGTCGATTTTGCCGATGTGAAGACCGTGATGTCGAAGCGCGGCATGGCCATGATGGGGACCGGCATCGCCTCGCGCGACGATTCCAATCCGGGCGGCGCCGCCGCGCGCGCGGCCATATCCAGTCCGTTGCTGGAGAATATCGATATCGGCAGCGCCGGTGGCATCCTGATGAACGTTTCCGGCGGCGAGCATCTTACCCTCAGCGACCTGACCGCGGTGGGCGAGGTGACGCGGGAAGTATGCGACCTTGACGACGATATGATGATTTCCGGCATGGTTGTCGATCCGGAACTCGGCGACAAGGTTCAGGTGACGCTTGTGGCCACCGGGCTGCAGGGCAAGGCGTTCCAGGCGCAAGACGATGAAGAAGAGTCGCTGGAGCCGGCGCCGCGAGCCGAGCAGAGACAGCGTTCGCCAAGACGTTCGGCGGGGCGGAAAGAATCCGCCGGAAGTATGAGGCAGGACGGGCGAGAGCAGGAAAGACGAGTTCAGGGCGCCGGGATACCCAGAAACGATACGGCCGCGGAACCCATCGCGATTGACCGGGCAAGCGCGAAAAAGGCCGCCAACGACGCTCCGGCCAATCTGGATTACCTGGATATTCCCGCGTTTCTTCGCTGGAATGTCGACTGATTGTCGCAATCGGATTGAGAACTTTTCTCATTTCCGTCGGTCTCAGCAAAGAATACTGCTAAAATAAAACCCGTTGCGGCTGCCCTGAATCTTGGGAAGCCGCGTATAGTCTGGTAGCATTTCAATAATTTGAGGCTGGGCCTGAACCCCATGCTGAAGCAGCGAACCCTGAAGAATCCGATTCGCGCCACTGGCGTAGGTCTGCATACGGGTAACAAGGTGACCTTGACCTTGAGACCGGCGCCGGTGAATTCCGGCATCGTATTCCGCCGGGTGGATCTGGATCCGATCGTCGAAATCGGGGCCCGGGCGGGCAATGTCGGAGATACTACGCTTTCGACGACCTTGATCAAGGACGGCGTCCGTGTAGCCACGATCGAGCACCTCATGTCGGCCCTTTGCGGCCTTGGCATCGATAACGCCATTATCGAAGTCGACGCCGCGGAGATTCCGATCATGGACGGAAGCGCAGGACCATTCGTGTTTCTGATTCAGTCCGCGGGCATCGAGGAACAGCAGGCGAGCAAAAGTTTTATCCGTATCAAAAAGCCGGTCTGTCTGCGCCAGGGAGACAAATCCGTCAGTATCGAACCTTTCGATGGGTTCAAGGTAAGTTACACCCTGCTTTATGACCATCCGGTCTATCGCAAGCACACCAAGGTCGCCACTGTCGATTTCTCCAGTACGTCTTTCGTCAAGGAAGTATCCCGCGCCCGCACATTCGGCTTCATGCACGAATTCGAAGAGTTGCGCAATCGCAATCTCGCGCTCGGCGCGAGCATGGACAACGCTATTGCCGTCGGCGACTACAAGGTGCTGAACGAGGATGGATTGCGTTACGAGGACGAATTCGTCAAGCACAAGATTCTGGACTCGATCGGCGACCTTTATCTGCTCGGCAGGAGCCTCATTGGCGAATTCAAGGGATACAAGTCCGGGCACGCATTGAACAATGCGTTGTTGCGAACGCTTGAGGTAACCGACGACGCCTGGGAAATCGTCCAATTCGACAAGGAAGCCAACGTGCCAATTTCCTACGTCAGGCCCGTACTTGCAGCGTGACGTGTAACGAAAGCTCCCCCCACAGTCATTCTGCGCGTAGCGAAGCGAAGTCGCAGAATCCATTTAGCGGAATCTTGAACAGCCGTTCGCGGCCGCATCGGGCAACCTGATGAAATTACTCAGCAAAATCATCGGCAGCAGCAATTCGCGCAAATTGAAGCGGATGCGCAAGACAGTCGTTGCGATCAATCGGCTTGAGCCTGATTACGAAGCCAGGACCGATGAGGAAATTCGCGCCGGTACGGAAACACTGCGCGCCAGGCTGGAACAAGGGGAAAAGCTGGAGGAATTGCTGCCGGAGGCTTTCGCCGCCGTGCGCGAAGCGAGCAAGCGCACTCTGAAAATGCGTCATTTCGATGTGCAACTGATCGGCGGCGTCGTACTGCACGAAGGCTCGATCGCGGAAATGCGCACCGGTGAGGGAAAGACCCTGGTGGCGACCCTGCCGGCGTATCTGAATGCGCTTTCCGGCGAGGGCGTACATATCGTTACGGTGAACGAGTATCTGGCCGAGCGCGACGCGAACTGGATGCGGCCGATCTACGAGTTTCTCGGCCTTGACGTCGGCGTGATCAAGGCCGGCACGACGGTACCCGAAAAGCAGGCCGCCTATGGTTGCGCCATCACTTACGGCACGAATAATGAGTTCGGCTTCGACTACCTGCGCGACAACATGGCCTTCAGGCTCGAAGACCGCATGCAGAAGCCGCTCAATTTCGCCATCGTCGACGAAGTCGACTCGATCCTGATCGATGAGGCGCGCACGCCGCTGATCATTTCCGGCGCCGCCGAAGACAGTTCCCAGCACTACCAGGACATCAACAAACTCATTCCGCGGCTCAAGCTGGGCAAACGTGCGGAGAAATCCAAACTCGAAATGATGGACCGCAATTATGTGGCCGAGGAAACCGGACATTTCACCGTAGACGAGAAGACGCGGCAGGTTGAACTGACCGAATCGGGTCATGCCTTCGTCGAGGAGTTGCTGACCGCCCGCAAGTTGCTGAATCCGGGCGAGTCGCTTTACGCCGCGACCAATCTCACCTTGTTGCATCACATTCATGCCGCACTGAAAGCGCATCACCTGTTCCAGAGGGATGTGCAATACATCGTGCAGGACCAGCGTATCGTGCTGATCGACGAACATACCGGCCGCACCATGGAAGGCCGGCGCCTGTCCGAGGGTCTGCACCAGGCGCTCGAGGCCAAGGAAAAGCTACCGATCCAGAGCGAAAGCCAGACCCTTGCCTCAACCACTTTCCAGAATTATTTCCGCATCTACCGCAAACTCTCCGGCATGACGGGCACGGCGGATACCGAGGCTTTCGAGTTCAATCAGATCTACGGACTCGACGTGGTCGTCATTCCGACCAATGCGCCGATGATCCGCAAGGACGACAACGACCTCATCTATCTGTCCATGGATGAGAAATTCGAAGCAGTGGTGAAGGATATAACCGAAATCAGCGGCAAGGGCGCACCGGTACTCGTGGGCACGGCCTCGATAGAGAACTCGGAACTGCTTTCGAACTTTTTGAACAAGAACGGCGTCAAGCACGAAGTGCTCAATGCCAAATTTCACGAAAAAGAGGCGCATATCATTGCCCAGGCCGGCCGGCCCGGCGCGGTGACGATCGCCACCAATATGGCGGGCCGCGGCACCGACATCGTGCTCGGCGGTAAATGGGAGGCCGAGGTCGAAGCGCTTGAGCCTCCGGACGAGGCCCAGGCCAGGCGTATTCGCGACGAATGGCGGAAGCGGCACGAGCAAGTGTTGGAGGCGGGCGGATTGCACATCGTCGGCACCGAGCGCCACGAATCACGCCGTATCGACAATCAGCTGAGGGGGCGCGCCGGACGCCAGGGCGACCCGGGACATTCGCGGTTCTATTTGTCGATGGAAGACGATCTGATGCGGATTTTCGCCAGCGAAGGCGTAAAGAATTTCATGCGCCGTCTCGGCATGCAACGCGGCGAGGCTATCGAGGCCGGCATGGTGACGCGCTCGATCGAAAAGGCGCAACGCAAGGTGGAAGGGCGCAATTTCGATATAAGAAAGCAATTGCTTGAATATGACAACGTCGCGAATGACCAGCGCACGATCATCTACCGGCAACGCAATGAACTGATGAGCAACGAGGATGTCACCGAGATGCTCGACGGCATGCGTACAGAGGCGATCGAACAGATCGTCGACCGCTATATTCCACCGCAAAGCATTCCGGAACAATGGGACCTGGAAGGTCTGGAGCAATCCGTCGAAGCCGAGTTCCGTTCGAATCTGCCGGTAAGCGAGTGGCTGGACGAGGACGAATCGCTGCACGAAAATCAGCTCAAGGAAAGGCTCGACACCGTTATCAAGGAGGAGTACATAGCCAAATGCGCCGCCGTCGGCGAAAAGATGCGTCTGTTCGAGAAGCAGATCATGTTGCAGATTCTCGACACCTTGTGGAAAGAGCATCTGGCCACCATGGATCATCTTCGTCAGGGAATATTTCTGCGCAGTTACGGCGGCAGGAATCCGCGCCAGGAGTACAAGCGCGAAGCTTTCTCCCTGTTTCAGGAATTGCTTTCGAACTTCCAGTTCGAAGTGGTCAAGATGCTCAGCCAGGTTAGCATCCGCCAGGAAGACGAAGCTGCCGCCATCGAGCGGCGGCGGCAACAGGAAGCGGCGCGCGAGCGCATGAATTTTCAGCACCAAAGCGTATCCGCCCTCGGCGGCGCGGCGGCGGAGCAGCAGGCCCGGCCCCAACAGTCGCCGCAATCCAGGCAACCCCTGCAACAGCCGCAACAGCAATTGCGGCCACAACCCTTCGTTCGCGATGTGCCGAAGGTAGGCCGCAACGCGCCTTGCCCTTGCGGGTCCGGTAAAAAATACAAACTCTGCCATGGCCGCATCCGCTGACGGCGCCTTGCAGCCGGAGCCGGTCAGAATCGTTCCCGGCGTACGGCTGGCGGCTGTACAGGCCAATATCCGATACCGGGACCGGCTCGATCTGGTCGCCGTGGAACTCGCTCCCGGCAGCGAGACCGCCGCCGTATTCACGCGAAACGCGTTCTGCGCCGCCCCGGTGGAAATCGCCAGGGAACATCTGGCCGCCGCCCGCCCGCGGTATTTGCTGGTCAACGCCGGCACCGCCAATGCCGGAACCGGGGCCGCGGGACGCAAGGCGGCTTTTGCGTGTTGTCAGGCATTGGCGCGTCATTGCGGCGTGGCGGCCGAGCAGGTGTTGCCGTTTTCCACCGGCGTCATCGGCGAGGCGCTGCCGGTCGATCGAATCACCGGCGCGCTGCCGCAATTGACGGCCCGGCTCGATGCCGGCGCCTGGCCCGAGGCAGCCCGGGGCATTCTCACCACGGACACCAGGCCCAAGACCGCGTACGCCGAACTCGAATTCGGCGAAAATACCGTGCGCATCGCCGGCATCGCCAAGGGCTCGGGCATGATCCGGCCCGACATGGCGACCATGCTGGCCTTCGTTTTCACCGATGCCAAACTCAGCGGCGACCAGGTGAATTCGCTTTTGCGCGAGCAGGTGGAACACAGTTTCAATCGCATCACCGTCGACGGCGACACTTCGACCAATGACGCCTGTGTACTGGCGGCAACCGGCGCGGGCATGGCGCTGGAAGAGCGGGACGGCGCTGCCTGGGACAGTTTCCGCTCGGCGCTGGCGGAAGTGTTTCGGCGGCTGGCGCAGGCGATCATTCGAGACGCCGAAGGCGCGGGCAAGTTCATAACCGTGTGTGTCAGCGAAGGCGCCACCGCCGGCGAATGTTTGCAAGTGGCTTACGCAGTGGCCGAATCGCCGTTGGTAAAAACCGCCTGTTTCGCCTCGGATCCGAATTGGGGGCGCATTCTCGCAGCGGTCGGCAGGGCGGGGCTGGCGAATCTCGATCTGTCGGAGTTGCGGATTTTCCTCGGTGGCGCCCCGGTGGTATCAAACGGCGAACCGCATCCGGACTATTCCGAGGAGGCCGGGCAGGCCGCCATGGCCGGAACCGACATCCAGATCGATATCCGGCTTGGCCGCGGCAATTGCCGGGAAACGGTCTGGACTTCCGATCTGAGCCACGAATACGTGCGCATCAATGCCGAATATCGCAGTTGAAGCCAAACCCGCGCCAGCGCCGGTTCACGTCATGGTGGCGGTGATTCACAATCACCATGACGAAGTGCTGGTCGCCTTGCGCAAACGGCACAGTCATCAGGGCGGCCTGTGGGAGTTTCCCGGCGGCAAGCTGGAACCGGGCGAGCCGCCTTTACAGGCCTTGCATCGCGAGATTCATGAAGAAACCGGATTGCGGTTGCTGGCCAGCCATGCGCTATGCCGGGTCGAACATCGCTATGCCGACAAACACGTGCTGCTTGATGTGCATCTGGTAAGCCGTCATGCCGGAGAACCGGCCGGCAGGGAAGGTCAACGGATCGAATGGCGGGCGCGGCGGGAACTGTCCAGGGCAGACTTCCCGGCGGCCAATGCCCGCATCGTGGAATTGCTGAGGCTGCCGCAAACGATCACGATTACGCCGGCGGTGGAATGCGAAAACGATTTTCTGGAATTGATGCGAAAATTGATCGCCTCGGGCCGGGAACTCGTGCAGGTGCGCCAGCCGAAGTTGCCGCCGGACCGCTATCGGCAATGGTTTCTCAAAGCCATGAAAATGACCGGGGGCAGTCCGACGCGATTATTGTTCAATCAGCTCCCGGACTACTATGAACCCGAATGGCCCGGAAGCGGCTTTCACGCCTCAAGCCGGGTTCTCGCGGAACTCGATGCGCGTCCGGTTCCGCCGGCGTGCACGTTCAGCGCCTCCTGCCATTCACTGGAGGAACTGCGCCTGGCCGAAACTCTCGGGGCGGATTTCGCCCTGCTCTCGCCGGTGCACGCAACGGGAAAATACCAGGCCGGACAATTGCTGGGTTGGTCCGGTTTCCGCCAGCTTGCGGATCAGGTAAGCCTGCCGGTGTACGCCCTCGGCGGCATGCGCCCGGAACAGGCGCGTCAGGCGCGGGTTCACGGCGCTTTCGGCGTCGCCGGCATTAGACTGTTTGTATGATAATGACAACAGCCGTCATTCCGCGCGTAGTCGCGGAATCCATCCTTGTTATTGCAGGGATTCGGAATCGGGTTTGTCGGGCGGCGGGCCGGGTTCGCCCGGAACACGATATCTTTCGGCGGCCCATTCGCCCAGATCGATGAGTCTGCACCGTTCGCCGCAAAAAGGCCGGAATGGGCTGTCCGGAACCCACTCCACCTGCTTGCCGCAAGTCGGGCAATTTACTGAAACATTTTCGTTATTCACGGGTTTTCGCCGCGCTCAAATAGCGCTCATGCAATTCGCGCACCCGGACATCCAGCGCGCTTTCTCCGCCTTCGTTGTCGATCGCGTCATCGGCGGCGCGCAGCCGCTGCTTGCGGTCTGCCTGGGCGTCGATGATCGCCTCGATGGTGGCACGGTCGCTCTGATCCCGCAACAAGCTGCGCTGTAACTGGGTTTCCCGGGAGACGTCCACGACCAGCACGCGGTCGACCAGCCGGGCTTGCGAGGTTTCCAGCAACAGCGGGGAAACAAGCATGCAATACGGGGTCTCGCAAGCGGTAATTCCCTGCCGGATGCGTTCGTCGATAAGCGGATGCAGCAGGCCTTCGAGCCAGACGCGCTCCGCGCTGTCGGCGAAAACCAGCTTGCGCAGGAGCGAGCGGTCCAGAGCCCCGCCGGCGGTCAGAATTCTATCGCCGTATCTTGTGCGTATCGCCTCCAGCGCCGCGCTGGGCGCTCTAACGACCTCCCGCGCGACTACGTCCGCATCGATGATTTCCACGCCCAGGGCGGTAAATTTGCGGGCGACCGTACTTTTGCCGCTGCCGATGCCGCCGGTGAGTCCCACCGTAAACATTGATCCGGTCTTCCTTCAGCCGAGCCAGCCGGACATGCGTTCCGGCCCCAAGAGCAGCACCAAGAATCCGGCAAACACGAGAAATGGGCCGAAAGCGAGCGGCTGTGACCAGGCCCGTGCGCGAATCGTGACCAGGGCCAGACCCCAGGCCGCGCCGGTAACCGATGCAATGAGCACGATGAACGGCAATGCGACCCAGCCCAGCCAGGCGCACAGGGCGGCGAGCAATTTGAAATCGCCGTGGGCCATGCCTTCCTTGCCGGTCAGGATTTGATAGGCGTAGTGAAACCCGCCAAGCAAGAGGTAAGCGGCAGCCGCACCGATGATGGCGTCGGCCGGGCCGGTTCCGAGCAGGTCGGGAAATAACGCGTTCAAGAGCAGGCCCAGCCAGAGCAGCGGCAAGGTAATGATGTCGGGCAGCAACTGGTTTTCGGCGTCTATGATCGCCAGCGCGATCAGCATGTAACAGAACGGCAGCAACGCCAGCGTGAGCCAGCCGGCGCCGTAAATCAGGAACAGAAATCCGGCCAGCAAGCCGCAGGCCAACTCCACGATGGGGTAGCGTAGCGGGATTCGCTGCCGACAGCCGGCGCATTTGCCGAGCAACAGCAAATAGCTGAAAACCGGGATCATCTCCCAGGGCTTGATGCGGCGCTTGCAATTCGGGCAATGGGACCAGGGGCGAACCAGGTTGAACGGCTGGCCTTCGGCGTCATGGGGATCCCGCAGCAGACCCAGGAAATGCCTGGTTTCGATCTGCCATTGCCGATTCAGCATGATCGGCAGACGATAAGCGACCACGTTGACGAAACTGCCGATCAACAGACCCGCGATCAGGAAAACGGTAAAGGCCTGGACAGGAGAACTGTTGAGAAATTCCGGAAATTGCATGAGCCTGCCGTGTCAAAGGACTGAACCGAGCCGGAAAATTGGCAGGTACATGGCGATCATCAGCCCACCAACGAGGAGTCCGAGCGCAGCCATTATAAAGGGCTCAAGCAAGGCCGTTAAGCGGTCTACCCGACTTTCGACGTCTTCTTCGTAAAAGCTGGCGCATTTGTCGAGCATGGCGTCAAGCGCTCCGGATTCTTCGCCGATTCCGACGAGTTGTTCAAGCATGGGCGGAAAGATCTCCGCCGCGCGTATCGCCCCGGCCAGTGACTGGCCGTTACGCACGTCTTCGCGGATGGCGCGGGTGGCGTCGGCATAGACCACATTGCCCGTAGCCTCGGCCACGGACTCGAGCGCGTCGGTCAACGGAGCGCCGGCCCTGAACAGAGTCGCCAGGGTGCGGGCAAAACGGGCGATGGCGGCATTGCGCAACAGCGGTCCGATCACCGGCATACGCAGCAGCAGACGCTGCCGCAAAGCTGCGGCCCGCGCCGACCGGCGCGGCAGCCAGACCGCGGCGCCGACCGTCGTCCCGGAAAAGACGGCGGCATAATGCCAATGTGCAACGGCCAGGTCGGAAAGTCGTAGTACGAACTGGGTAAACAAGGGCAATTCGGCGTTGAGCCCGGCAAAGGTCTCGGCAAAAGTTGGAACGACCCGGGTAAGCAAAACCATGGTGACCACCAGCGCGATGCTGACTACGGCAGCCGGATAAGTAAGCGCCTTGCGGACGCGGGATTTCAGCTTTTCCGACTTTTCCCGGTAGCCCGCGAGCCGGTCCAGCATGGTCTCCAGCGTTCCCGATGACTCGCCGGCGGCTATCAGGCTGCAATAAAGCGAATCGAAATGGAGCGGATGCCGCGACATCACATCGGCCAGGCCGTGGCCGCCTGCCAAATCGTCTCGCAACTTGAGGATCAGGTTGCGCAATGAAGCATTGTCCGTACTCTCGGACATGATATTCAGCGACTGCACCAGCGGGATCGCCGACCTGATCATGGTCGCCAACTGGCGGGTAAAGATTGCGATATCGGCCGCTGAAATTTTGACCCGGCCCGTGCCGAACCAGGGTCGCGGCTTGCGTCGGATCCGCCCCGGCCGGACTCCCTGACGGCGCAGCCGCGCTTTTGCCAGCGCAAGACTTGCCTCAGTGATCTCGCCTTGGACCGGTCTACCGTGACGGTCGGTTCCCTTCCAAACGAAATCTACCGGAGAATTCATTGCCGCGCCTGCCTCCACTGTCTCAAGTAACGCGATTCACTTCGTCGAGACTGGTCAGTCCCGCCGCGCAGGTATCGAGCGCCGCCCGCCGCAGGTCGCCTTGCCCTTCCTTTCTTGCAAGTTCGGCGATCTGGAGGGCGTTTCCGTCCCCCATGATGATGTCCGCCATGGCCGGACTGATGGGCAGCAACTCGTAAATGCCTACCCGGCCCCGGTAGCCGCTTTTGCACTGTTCACAGCCCTGGGCGTTGAACAATTGCAGGTTATCGATCTCGCCGGGCGGAAATCCTGCCTCAAGCAGCGTATCGCGTGGCAGAAGCGAAGGTTTCCGGCATTGCGGACACAACTTGCGGGCCAGGCGCTGGGCTATGATCAGCCGCACCGAAGTCGCCAGGTTGTACGACGGCACACCCATGTTCTTCAGTCGGCTCAGGGTTTCTCCGGCGCTGTTGGTATGCAGAGTTGAGAGTACGAGGTGACCGGTCTGGGCGGCTTTCACGGCAATCTCGGCGGTTTCCAGATCCCGGATTTCGCCGACCATGAGTACGTCCGGGTCCTGCCGCAGGAACGCACGCAGCGCCAGCGCGAAATCAAGCCCGATGCGATTGTTGACGGCAACCTGATTGACGCCTTCCAGATTTATCTCCACCGGATCCTCGACCGTGGCAATATTCCTTTCTGGCTTGTTGAGCAGGCGCAGTCCAGCATAAAGTGTGACTGTCTTGCCGCTGCCGGTGGGTCCGGTGACCAGAATCAGACCCTGATTCGACCGCAGGGCGAATAGATATTGTTCGCGCTGCGAATCCGTCAGTCCCAGGGCATCGATATCCATTAGCCCGCCGCCGCCGTCCAGTATGCGCAATACCAGTTTTTCGCCCCAGAGCGTAGGCAGGGTGTTCATGCGAAAATCGATCCCACCACCGTCCGCCAGGCGCAGCCGAATGCGGCCGTCCTGGGGCAGCCGCCGCTCCGAGATATCCATCTGCGCCATGATTTTCAGCCTCGATGCGATGCGCCGCGCGATATTTACGGGAGGGCGGGTGATTTCGTGCAGAATTCCGTCGATGCGAAAACGCACTCTGCAGATCGTTTCGAACGGCTCGAAATGAATGTCCGATGCGCCGGCCTGCAAGGCGTCGAGCAGCAGCCGGTTGACCAGGCGTACGATGGGCGTTTCGTCGGCGCCGGCGATCTCGCCGTTGGTGTCGGGTTCGGGCGCCTCCCCGGCCTGCAGATCGTCAAGACCGAGGCCGTCGAGCAGACTCTCGCCGCGACTCTGCAAACGCAATGCCCGTTGCAGCTTGTCGGCTTCCACGACCACCGGCTGCGCCACGAGGCCGGTGCGGAACTTGATCTCATCGAGCACGGCCATCGCCGCGGGCTCGGACACGGCGAGCAGCAACCGGCCGCGGCGGCGCATCAGCGGCATGGCGCGGTGCTTGCTGATCAGTTTGTGATCGATCAGGCCTCGCTCGATCGATTGCGGGTCGAAGGCGTCAAGGTCGAGCAGGGGCGCGCCGAGCGAGGCGGCCACCGACGCGGCAGCGGCGGCGCCGGACTGGTTTTCGGCTGTCGACTGGTCTGCGTCGGCGATCAACACAGGCCGCTACTCAGACAGGTGCCGCCTTCGGTCCAGCTTACGGGCGCGGTCACTCCGCCGGCACTCAGGGAATAGGTTACTCCGTTCAGGTTGGAGCCTTCTTCCTGCCGCCAGGTCATGGTGATGACGCCGTCGGTTACGTTGGCGCCATGCGCATTTTCGGCGGCCTCGGTATTGGCCGGTATTCCGAGGGCGCCGCCGTCGAGGTCTGTCAGCGCGTCTGGCCCGCGAGTCTGGATGGCCAGTTCCACGGCGGTCTTCAGCGGAGTCACGGCCAGCACGAGTTCCGAAAACTCGGCGCGGTCGGAATAGTTGCGATAGGCGGGCAGGGCGACCGCGGCCAGAATGCCGATGATCGCCACGACGATCATGAGTTCGATCAGGGTAAAACCTTGTTGAGAGTGTTGCATGACTTCCGTCTCCTTGTGACTGCGGGGATAAGCTTAGGAACGATTTTCGGAAAAGGAGACATTTCTTGTGGAAAAAATTGTGGCTTCGATCCGCCGCCGCCGGGATGGGAGTATGCAGCGGACGCCGTAAATACATCCCTGTAGGCTTCGGGCTCGACATCCATGTCTCGCACGCCCGCTGCATACTCCCATCCCGACGGCGGCTCACGCCGTGCGGAACCCCTTCACCTGTCATTCTGCGTGGGTGGAGGTAAGTGGCCCCAGTCTCGACATCCTGTCGAGCCGTTCGGTCCTCAAGAAGCTTTGCTTCTTGCCGGCTGCGCCGGTCGGGCCTCACCCCTACTTGCGCGTGGCTTTGATGTGGGGTAGGTTTTCCGGCTGTTTGGGGTGCTGCTTGATGGTAAGCTATGTCGGTACTGTGCCGACCGGTTCATGCGGAGGGTTGAAATGAAGACAGCGTTTCGGATTGCGATGCTTGTGGTTTGTCTGTTGGGGGCTCAGTGGTCTGCGGCCCAGCAAAAGACTGTCGCGGACGGCGTTTTCACTCAGGCCCAGGTTGATGCGGGCAAGCCGGTTTACGACAGCGTGTGCCGCACTTGCCACGATATGCGTTTCTATCGCGATTCGTTGCGTTCCTGGAACAACCAGCCGCTGCTGTGGTTCTGGGAATCGATCCTGGGCACCATGCCGGCGGACAATCCCGGTTCGTTGATGTTCCAGGAATATACGGATGTGGTGGCGTATATTCTGGCGGAGCAGGGTTTTCCGGTCGGTGAGACTCCATTGGACCCCGATAACGGCATGGACGAGATTCATATCGTCCAGCCGTGACTTTTCAGTTGCTCGCGGGTAACGATGCGTAAAAGGCCGCGAGATCGGCTATATCCTGCTCCGACAGTTGTTCGACGAAGGGTTGCATCGAGATGTCCTCGCGCATGCCGTCGCGGAAGTCCCTGATCTGTTTCGCCAGGTAGGCCTCGTGCTGGCCCGCGAGATTGGGCCAAAGCGGATTCGCGCTAATTCCGTTGGGGCCGTGACAGGCCGAGCATAGCGCCGCCTTTTCCCGGCCCGCGTCCGCATCGCCTTCCTGGGCCAAAGCCGGCGCGGCCAGCAGCGCCGCCATCCACAATCCAGCGCAGAGGCGAACCAACAGTCGATCGGTACGTCGCTCAGTACTGCCATTCATAAGCAATTCCTCCATCATCCGACTTGGCTGCGGCGGCCGATTCTGATTCCGGGTCGGGCACCTGTTTTGCCGGACGGGTTTCGTCCCGGCCGATGGTCAGCAGATCCCAGAACAGGACCGCCAGTCCGGCGGTCATCACGACGCCGAATATCATGCGCCATTGCATGGACTGCACGAACCAGGGCCGGGTCTGACCGTCGAAGAACGCTCCCCAGGTGGAACCGCCGACGGCGCGTTCGACGAATGCCTGCTCGTAGCCTGCAATCAGCATTGCCACGGTCATTCCCATGACGCCGACGCATTGCAGCCCCAGGGACCATTTCCATTTCCAGCCGCCGTCGGGCAATCCGGCCGACATCCATATATCGCCTCGCCAGCGTTGCAGGGCGATATAGATGAACGCGATGTTGATCGTCGCGTAGGCGCCGAAGAAGGCCAGATGGCCGTGGGATGCCGACCACTGTGTGCCATGGGTATACAGATTAATCTGCGGCAATGTCTGCATGAAGCCCCAGACGCCGGCGCCGAGGAAATTGCCGAAGGCATGGGCGATCAGCCAGGCCAGCGCGGGGTGATTGTTACTTCTGAAGCCGTGGCGGCCGGCGTCATAGACGGCGTGCACGACCATTGCCACCAGCGGAATCGGCTCCAGCGCGGAGAAGAATCCGCCGAGGCCAAGCCAGTACTCCGGCGTGCCGATCCAGAAATAGTGGTGCCCGAGGCCGAGAATGCCCGAGCCGAACATAAGCGCGACTTCGATGTACAGCCACGTGGTCACGACTCGGCGGCGCGCGCCCAGCGTCTTCATCAGGCCCCAGGCCATGATGCAGCCGACCAGTACTTCCCAGGTCGCTTCGACCCACAGATGCACGACCCACCACCACCAGTACTGGTCTACGGAGAGGTTGGTGGTGTAGAACATCCCTGCGAGATACAGTCCGGCCAGGGCAATCAGATCGAGTACCAGGGTGCCGGAAATACCGCTCCAGCGGCCCTTGATGAAAGTCGCCGCAATGTTGTAGAAGAACACGCCGGTACAGACGACGATGCCGATATCGGCCCAGCGCGGCGCCTCGATGTATTCGCGCCCCTCGTTGATCAGCCAGATGCTGGATTGCGTGCCGGCGCCGACTTGCACAAACAGAAAGACGATCACGACAACCGTCACCGCCGCGGTCAATATCCAGAAATTGACATTGGCCAGCTTCGGGCCGACCAGTTCGGTGCCGGCCTCGTCCTCGACCAGCCAATAGATCGAGCCGATAAATCCGTACAGCATCCACACGATCATCGCGTTCAGATGCACCATGCGGTTGACGTTGAAATCGAGTACGCCAAACAGGAAATCCGGATAGATGAACTGCAAGCCGGCAAGCAGGCCGAATACGGTCTGCGCCGCGAACAGCACCATCGCGGCGACGAAATATTTCAGCGCCAGTTCTTGCCCCTCGGAAAGTCCTGATTCGCGGGCGGCGGTCTCGTCGATGCCTGTCAGGGGGATGTCAGCGGAAATGGCCATGCTCACTCACCTCCCTGGGGCAGCGGTGTGAATCCATAGGGAAAGCCGTTCGTGTCCACGGCGGACATCCATTTCAGAAAAGCGACGATGCCGCGGGCCTCCTCGTCGGTTACGCCGAGGTCCGGCATGCGCCGCCCCGTACCGTAGGTGCGCGCATTGCCGACGGGATCGGTCAGAAACATCAGCATCAGCGTTTCCCGCGCCTGTTCGTTGCCCCAGCCCGGGTCGAGCCAGGCCTTGGTGAGATCCGGTGCGTAATAGGCGCCGTTGCCGAAAAGGGTGTGGCAGTTCATGCAATTTTTCGCCTGCACGGTGAGCTTGCCCAGGTCCACGAGCGCTCGCGCTTCGGCCTCGGAATAGACCGTGCCGAACAGCGGCGCCTCCTCGCCGATGATCGGCCTGAACATGCTGCGCTCGTTGTCGAACCGGTAATCGATGCGATAGTTGATCACCGAATAGGCCGGCACCCGCTCAGCCTCGCTTCCCGCCAGGATTACGGACATCGAGTGGAAGGTAAGAAAAATGAGAATCACGAACATGAACGCGGTGACGAAAATCGCGGTCTTGCGCCAGAAATTCTCGCTCGCCCACCAGACCTGGTCAGTCATGACTTTCCCCCTTGTGATCATCGACTGAATCGTGAGTAGCGACGGAAAGCCGCCAGATGAACCGCGGCGCCAGGTAATAGCCCGCCAGCAGAATGACGATCAGCGCCAGCCAACCGCCTGTCAGTCGCAGATTCCAGGCCAGCGCCAGAACGGCAACGGCCAGAGCCAGATAAGAGATATTGGATAGCCGGCGCAACACGGCCATATCGCGCAGGCGCGACAGCGCAAGAAAGATGGCGTAGCAAGCGCCGAACAGAACCGCTGTGCCTGCCGCAAGCGTCGCCAGGACGATCCGCTGCACTTCGACCGGTTCGATCACCGCCGTTCCTCCGCTCTCGTGAGGATTTATTCATCCTAGCAGGGGATTGCCGGAAATTTCCACACCCGATTCAGCGCGTCAGGGCGGCGCAAGTCTTTCTAGTGCTTGTCCAGCAGTGGTCCGAAACCCTGCAATTGATCGTCAATGCCGAATTGACGCAGCGCGTGCCAGTAGGTGGCCGCGTTGATGGCGATGATCGGCTTTCGCAATTCATGCTCGAGTTCCGCGGCAAGCTCCAGCATGCACAGGTTCGTACCCACCTGAACGATCGCATCCACGTCGTCTCCGTCCAGTTCCGCGACAACCCGGCGCAAAGTGTCGCCCGTCACTTCGGCGATGGCGGTCCAACTGGGGCAACGCAGGCAATGGTCGCGAACGGTCCGGATGCCGTAGTCCGCAAAAAAACGAATGACCTCGCGATTGGCCGCCGGAAAATAGGGGGAAAGCAGGGCGACCCGCCGGATGGAGCCGTAAGCTTCCATGGCGGCGATCAGGGATTCGGAACCAATGCTCAGCCGCAGCCCGCTGGCCTGTTCGATGTTTTGCCGCCATTGCCGGGCTCCCTCGGCCCCGCCGTAAAAAGTGACCGCGGACATACCCATGACCAGATAATCCGGCGAGCAGGTCAGGACGCCTTTGACGGCGTCGATCGTGTTGTCGGAAATTTTCATGGTGCCGGCGATGAAGGTTTCGTCGGACACCGCGTTCGCATTCTGGATAATTATGCGGCTGTAATGGTTGGTGACGCCGGGCACCCGCATGGCGTCGAACTCGGGTTGGACGATAGTGTTGGTCGACGGGCCAAGCACACCGAACTTGGCTCGCCAACCCAGGACGTCGGTCATGGGCCAGGTCTCATAAAAACTCTCATCAAAGCGCTCATCTTCGTGGTCGCCGGGACCATGCCGCTGCTATTGATAATAAGGATTTTTCCAGGCCCCGATAGAGCGTGAGCGCACCGGCTGGATCAGCTCAGGCGGCTCCGACAGCGGGTATCCTTCACCCCAGTTCACCGGATCGCCCTTCAATTCGATGCTGGCGTTTTCCGTGTACCAGTCGACGAGGTCGCCGTCGCAGCGAAGTATCCAGGTGCAACCGTCCTTTTCGCCGGCGGTGAAGTCACCGTGACGCACACCGGCGGGGCGAAAGAAGTACTGGCCTGTTTTCATGGTGCCGAAGTTATAGTCGAACTCGCCGTCGAGGCAATAGGCCTCCTCGAAAACCGGGTGGTGCGCCAACGGATGTTCCCGCCAGCCCGGTTTGGCCTTGATCAGGCGGGTGTAAAATCCGGTCACCGGGTCACGGTACAACAACTTGATGAAGAGTCCCGGCACGGGTGTGCCGCCGCGGTCGAAATTCATCGGACTGCCGTGCTCGGGGTCCACTACGTCGTACCATTCCATGCCCTCGGAATCACAGATCACCAATTCAGCCTGTTGATCGACGTCGGCGCCGTCGCGGCCGGTGGGGGTGAAGCGCCAATCGCCGAACTCCCGGAACAACAGAATTTGCGTACCTTTCGCGGCTTTTGCCTCGGGAGTCCAGGCGCCCTTCGGTGCGCACCAGTAACCGCCCTTGCCGAGCCTGGTTTCGCCGATTTCGATCTGGCCTTCCAGCACGAACCATTCAGTCTGAGCGGCGTGGAGGCCGCCTGGCCGCCGCCAGTCCGTCAGAAATTCCACTTTCAATGACGCGGCTCCGTTTTCCTCGTCATAACACAGGTTGCGCTGGCGCGCTTCCCCGCCGGCGTGAGGAAATTCTGCGACGTGCCACAGCAGATCCACTTCATCAATCAATTCAACATGAGGTCTCATCTTTACTCCCTCCAAGGTCGTCAACAGTGTCGGCAGGCCATGTTAGCGATGACATGCCAGTAATTATAGTGTTCTTATCGATGCCGCCTGCGCGGTCTGAAAGAGCAGGGCGCGCTTGCGCAGGAATCGGCTCATGCCCGACGGGCCCATGCGCGACCCGCCCATACCCGAGAGGCGGAACGAGTTCTTTTCGACATCATTGGCGGTGGCGGTAAGGCTCGCGTCATTGATGCTGACTCCGCCGACTTCCAGCCTGGCGGCAATGGCTTCGGCTTCCGCTTGCGAGCCGGCGAAAACCGCGGCGGATAGCCCGTAATCGGACTGGTTGGCCAATGCGATCGCATCAATGGTGGAATCGAAAGGCGATACCGTGATCACCGGTCCGAACGTCTCTTCGCGCATGATGAGCATGTCTTGCGATACCTCGCTCACCACGGTGGGCCGGCACCAGTCGCCGCCGCCGTGTTGCTCGATATTGCCGCCGCAATGCACCCGCGCGCCACGGGCGAGCGCATCGTCGAGATGCCGGCGGATCGTTGCGGCCTGGCCGGCAAAGATCAAAGGACCGACTTCCCCGGCATCCAGATCGGCTTCGTCAAGGCGGATGCTTGCGGCGGTTTCCACCAGCCCCGCAAGGAACTCTTCATAGACTTCGCGCGCGACAAAGGCGCGCTCCAGGGACTGGCAGGCCTGGCCGGTGGCGCCGAAAGCGCTGCGGGCGATGGCGCGCACGGCATTTTCCAGATCAGCGCCGGCGGTGACGATGACAGGATCCTTGCCGCCGAGTTCGAGAAAAGCCGGGATGAACCTCTGCGCCGCGTGCACGGCTACCTTGCGCCCGGTGGCGACGCTGCCGGTAAAGCAGACCGCGTCCACTTCATCGACCAGTGCGGCGCCGGCGCCGCCATCCCCCGTTACGAAGCGGAATACAGTTTGCAACTCCGGCACAGCGGCAATGCTTTCCATTAATGGCTGCGCGAAACGGGAGGTTACCTCGCTCGGCTTGACGATTACCGCACAACCGGCAAGCAGCGCCGGGATCGCATCGAGCGATGCCAGCGCCAGCGGAAAATTCCAGGGGCTGATGATGCCGACCAGGGGATAAGGCGTTTTTACATGACGCCAATCGACAGTCGGCGCCATGCTCGAGCGGCCTGTATCGTCCTCGAGTATTGCCGGCGCCTGCTTGAGCCAGTAATCGATCAGATTGATCGGCTTTTGCACTTCAAGCCGGGAAATCCGCCGCCGCCCGGTATCTGCCGTCAAGGCTTCGGTGATGGCTTCGCTGCGCCGGGCGAGTTCATCGCGCCAGTCCTCAAGCGCCCGGCGGCGGTGGGAAAGGCCCTTGCCTTGCCACGCGGTCTGGGCGCGCCGCAATTCATCGGCCAGGCCGCTGATTTTCGCGGGCGTCCAGTTCTCGACTTCGCCGTCGATGCGCCCGGTTCGCGGGTTTCTTGCAGGGATAGTTTTCATGCCGCACGGTAACCGATGGGAAGTCCGGCATCGGGCGTGAACCCGAACAATTCGACTTCCGGCAACGCCGCGCTGACCAGTTCCCGCACCTCGATCAGCGCCGCCAGATCGATACCGGTCGAAAGGCCCATGGATTCGAGCATGAACACCAGGTCCTCGGTAACGATATTACCGCTCGCCCCGGGCGCGAAGGGACAGCCGCCGATGCCGCCAAGCGAACTGTCGAGCGTGGTAATGCCGAGTTCCACGGCCATCAGCGCGTTCGCCAGTCCTTGCCCTCTCGTGTTATGCAAATGCACTCCGCAGAGCTTTTCGCGGCCGCAGTTTTGCCGGATGCCCAGCACGAGCCGCTTGAGCTGTTGCGGATTGCCATAACCGGTAGTGTCGGAAAGGCTGACTTCGTCGACGCCGAGTTCAACCACCTGTTCCGCCAGGGTCAGAACCCGATTCTCCGGCACGGGACCTTCCAGGGTGCAGCCGAATGCGGTGGAAAGGCTGACTTCAAACCGTGGCCGCTGCTGCGCGGGCAAGCTTCGGAGAAACTCGACACAGGTCCTGATTTCCTCGATTACCTGGGAGTGAGTCCTGTTTAGATTCTTCAGTGAGTGGGATTCGCTCATGGAGAACGGCAGGGTCACCTTGTGGGCGCCATTGGCGGCGGCGTCCCTGAGCCCCCGCAGATTCGGCGCGAGCGCGGCCACGCACAGGCCTTCCAGTCCGGTGGCGTAGCGCACGATTTCCGCGGTGTCGGCCAATTGCGGGAGCAATTCGGGAGGAACGAAGGAGCCCACTTCCATTTCGCGGCAGCCCGCGGCGTATTGCGCGGCGATCCATGCCCGCTTGCTCGCCGTTGGCATGATCGGCTGGATACTTTGCAGGCCATCCCGCAATCCCACTTCGCTGATGAGAACGTCTACTTTTTTCATTGTCGCGGGCATTTGCGCAGGTTCGGAGCCATTGGGCAATTGAGCTATTGTTATAACAACATGACAAATATACCATTAGCGGACCTTCGATAAAACACGAGCGTCCGGATTGAAGCAATTGAAGAAAAGCGCCGATGAGTTGCCCCTGTCGGGAATAAGGGTCATTGAATTCACTCATATGGTCATGGGGCCGGCCGCCGGCATGATCCTGGCGGATCTCGGGGCCGAGGTTTTCAAGATCGAACCGCTCGGAGGCGACAAGACGCGTCGGCTGCAAGGATCGGGAGCCGGATACTTCCCGATGTACAACCGCAACAAGAAGAGCATCTGCATCGACCTCAAAAGCGACCGCGGCCGCGAACTCGCGCAGCGGCTGGTTGCCGGCGCCGACGTGCTGGTCGAAAACTTCCGCCCCGGCGCGATGGACGCGCTGGGTTTCGGCTGGAAAGCGATGCATGCCGCGAACCCGGGACTGATCTATTGCTCACTGAAGGGCTTTCTTTCCGGCCCTTACGAGAATCGCACGGCGCTCGATGAAGTCACCCAGATGATGGGTGGGCTCGCTTACATGACCGGACTACCGGACCGGCCGATGCGGGCAGGGGCTTCGGTGATCGATGTCACCGGCGGCATGTTCGGTGTCATCGGCGTGCTCGCCGCGCTGGAACGGAGACATGGCAGCGGCCGCGGCGAACTTGTTACCGGATCCCTGTTCGAAACCACCGCCTTTCTCGTCGGCCAGCACATGGCGCAGCAGGCGGTCACCGGCGAGGACGCGCCGCCGATGTCGATACGCAGTTCGGCCTGGGCGATATACGATATTTTCGCGTGCCGGGAAGGCGAGAAGGTATTCGTCGGAGTGGTCAGCGATTCGCAATGGCGCCGCTTCTGCGAGGAATTCGAACTGGGGGAATTCGCGGCCGACGAGTCGCTCGGGAAGAACAACGCGCGAGTCCACCAGCGAGACCGCATTTTGCCTGAAATCTCGCGGATGTTCGCCGCCATGAACCGGGACGAGATGCTTGACCGGCTCGACCGGTCCGGCGTGGCTTTCGCCCAGGTCAACAAGCCTTCGGACTTGTTCGACGACCCTCATCTGAACGCAGGAGAAGGTCTGCTGCCGGTGAGCTTGCGCGACGGCGAGCGAGCCGGCGAAAGCGCCCGATTGCCGGCATTGCCGGTCGAATGGGCCGGCGGGCGTTTCGGGCTCAGGCACGATCTGCCGGCCGCAGGCGAACAAGGCAGGGAAATACTCGCACAAGCGGGCCTGACAGCCGGAGAAATCAGGGAACTCGAGCGCGATGGGCTCGTGCAGTTGCCGCGGGAAGGCTAGCCGTCCGGAAACTTGTAAACCCAGGGTCTGCGATCCCGGTCCGCATCTTCAAAGGCCGCAATGGCGGCTTCGTGGCGTAAAGTAGCGGCGATGCCGTCAAGTCCATCGAGCAACAGACTGCGCCGGGCCGGTTCGATATCGAATTTCATTTCCTTGCCTTCCCGCCAGCGGATCCGTTGGGCGATCAGGTCGATTTCCAACAGGTTGCCGCGGGGATCGATCCGCACCCATTCGGCCAACTGCTGTATTGCATCCTCCTCCAGCTCGATCGCCAGAATGCCGTTCAATGCGCAGTTGTTGAAAAATATTCCGCCGAAGGAAGGCGCCAGGATTGCCTTGACGCCGAAATCTTTCAAGGCCCAGACCGCGTGCTCGCGTGAAGAGCCGCAGCCGAAATTATCGCCGGCAAGCAGAATGCTGGCCTCTTGATATGGCTCCTGGTTCAGGATGAAATCGGGATCCGGCTCCCGACTTTCCGCCGAACGATAGCGCCAGCCGGCAAACATCGCCTCGCCAAGTCCTTCCCTGGAAACCCGCCGAATCTCCCGGGAGGGAATTATCGCGTCGGTATCGATATTGGGGCTGAGCAAAGGCGCCGCGATGCCGCGATGGAATACCTGCGTTTGCAGATTTATCACGAATCCTCCGCCGCGCTGATATAGCCCCGGCAGGCGGAGGCCGCCACGGTCAGGGGACTGCCGAGATGGGTGCGCGCGCCTGGGCCCTGGCGGCCCTGAAAATTGCGATTGGTCGAGGAAATCACCCGCCGGCCGCCGAAAGATTCCCCGCCGGCGTGAAAGCAGAGCGAACAGCCGGCTTCACGCCATTCGAATCCCGCCGCCCGGAAAATTTCATCGAGCCCTTCCGCTTCCGCCAGCTTTTTTACCGCGCTTGAGCCTGGCACGCACAAGGCCTGCACCCAGGGTGCTTTCTTCCGGTCGCGAAGATAGTTCGCGGCGGTCCGCAAATCGCCGATGCGATTGTTGGTGCAGGAACCGATAAAGGCCGCGTCGATGCGGATCGAACGCAGCGGCGTGCCGGGTTCGAGATCCATATAGGCCAGCGCTTGCCGGGCGGCCAGGGATTTTTGCCGATCTTCGAATGCCTCGGGTTCGGGCACAACGCCATTGATGTCCGCCAATTGCTCGGGATTGGTGCCCCAGGTGACCGAAGGCGCGATTTGCCTGCAGTCGACTTCGAGTTCGCGGTCGAATTCGGCGCCTTCGTCGCTGCGCAATTCGCGCCAATGGGCCTGCGCCTGCTCTGCCAGCGGCCCTCGGGGAGCGAAAGATGTGTCTCGAAAATACGCAATCGTGCGCTCATCGGGCGCGATCATGCCGGTAAATGCCCCCATTTCCACGACCATATTGCATATCGTGAAGCGTCCTTCCATGCTCAGGGCGCGGATAGCGGAACCGGCGAACTCGACCGCATAGCCTCTGCCTGCTCGACTGCCGTAGCCAGCAATCAGATGCAGAATCATATCCTTGGCGGAAACGCCCGGGGCGGTTTGTCCATGAAAGTAGACCCGCATCGAGCGCGGCCGGCTTACCCGCAAACTGCTTGTGGCCATTGCGTGTTCGGCCTCGGTGGAGCCGATGCCCCAGGCGAGCGCGCCGAGGGCGCCCAGCGTACAGGTATGGCTATCCGGACAAACCGCGCTCATGCCCGGCAGGACGATGCCGTTTTCGGCGGCTACCACGTGCACGATGCCCTGGCGGGAGTCGTCGATGTCGAACAGATGAATTCCCGCCTTGCGGGCGCTGTGCCGGGTCGCTTCGATGAATTCGCGGCCGCCGGGCACGAGAGTGATGTCTCCCCGGCCCGGCCGGGTATCGACTATGTGATCCATGGTGCAGAACACGCGCCGGGGAGCGCGTATGCCGCGTCCTGCCTGTTCCAGTCCGCGCAAGGCGATACTGCCCGTGCGTTCGTGCAGGAAAATCCGATCGATGTGGACGAGGCTGTCGCGACCGCCAAGATCGGTGATTTCGTGAAGATTCCAGAGCTTTTCGAGCAAGGTGGCAGGCATTGGGCTATAGTTTTCAGTGGCCGCCCGGGCGGCGAGGCTTGCGCGGGTAAATCCCGCTGCCTATAATCGATTTCGATTTAGATATATTGACCTATCAATAGTACAAATGAAACCGACACAATTGAAGTCTGTTCGCCCCGCGGCGGCAGCCGGCCTTGCAGTCCTGTCCTCTTTGCTTTTTCTGCCGGCAGGCGTCAACGGTCAGGATCTGGAGCATTTCCTCGGCTGGTTCGCCGGTGAATACGACAACAACGAACAGGTCTGGCAGCAAGGCGAGGACGGCGTCGCTCCCGAAGACCGGCACGAACACATCCATCACATTTTCATGCCGGCGCCGGCCCCTGCCATCGGCGAACATACCTGGTTCATCAAGCAAACCCGCGGCCGCGACTACGAGAACGTCTACCGCCAGCGCTTGTACAGTTTCAGCGTAAACGAGGATCGCGGCGCCATCGAGCTCGCAATCCACAGTTTCAACGACGAGGAGAAATACCGCTACGCCGACCGCGATCCCTCGCTGCTGGCGGATCTGGCGCCCGCTGATTTGCGCAATGTGCCCGGCTGTAACGTCTACTGGCGGTTCGACGAAGATCACTATGTCGGCGAAATGGACGAGGGGGCCTGTTTCTACTACTCCAAGGCCATGGGACAAAATGTCTACATCACCGACACCTTGCGTCTGACCGCCGACGAAATCCACATCGGCGACAAGGCCTTCGACGAGGATGGCAACCTGCTTTTCGGCCGGGATGAGCCCCATCGCAACCGCAAGGTGCGGCATTTCGACGGCTGGGGCGCAGTTCGGCGCGGCGCGTTCGCCCCCGACTCGGACAATCCCGACGAGATGCTGCTCGTGCCCGACCTGCGCCTGCACAACGAAGGACAGATTCTGCCGCTGGTCACCGCCGAAGGAGATGCGACGGGCTACAGTGTCGAATTGGCGCGGCTGACCTATCAGAACACCCGCGTCGCGGTACTCAAGCTCGGGATCCTCGATTCGGAAACCGGAGAGACCGTGGCCTATTCCTGGGCCAATCCCGGCGCAGGCAGAATCGGCATCAACCTGGGCTGGCTTCAGGTAGGGTTGACTCGGTCGGCGCAGCCGACAAAAAGCGAAGCTTTTTGAGGGTCAAACGGCTTGCCATGGATGGCAAGATTGGGGCTAATTGAAGCCTGAAAATTCGCGCCATGGATGGCATGAACAATCTATCAGAATTCCCCGATGACACCTACAAACAGCCAGGTAATTCTCGCCGAAAAACCCGAAGGCGTTCCCACGCCTGAAAATTTTGAGTTGCGTCAGGCGCCGCTGCCGGAAACGCCGAAGGGCGGCGTACTCTGCCGAACCCGCTTTCTGTCTCTCGATCCCTATATGCGCAGCCAGATCGCCGGCCGGCACCCTTCCGGCACGGTGGTGCCCGGCGAAGTAATGCGCGGGGAAACCGTCGGCGAAGTCATGGAATCGAATTCGCCGGAGTTGCCGGTGGGGCGGCTGGTGCGTTGCATGGGCGGCTGGCAGGAATACTCGGCTCATGCGGCCGGGGAGGCGCAGTTGCTTGACGAGGCGATCACGCCGCCGTCCCAGGCCTTGTCGATTCTCGGCATGACAGGTCTGACGGCATACGCCGGCATGGTCTGGCAAGCCGGCGTCAGGGAAGGCGAGTGCGTACTGATTCCCGCCGTTACCGGGGCTGTCGGATCAGCCGCCGCCCAATTCTGCGTCTTGCACGGCGCCAGAGTGATCGGCATCGCCGGCTCGCAGGCCAAGTGCCGCTTCGCCAGAGAGTCGCTTGGCGTTAAAGCCTGCATCAACCGGCATACCGAGGACATCGGCGCAAGGCTTGGGGCGCTTTGCCCCTCCGGCATAGATGTCTATTTCGACCTGATCGGCGGCAGCCTTCTGCAAACCGCCTGTGCGCATCTGGCCGACCACGGCCGCATCGTTTTGTGCGGACTCATGGCCGAATACAACCGTAGCGTGCGCGAACCCGGCCCGCCTCCAGGCCTGCTGATTGCCAAACGGGCTGTCGTCAGTGGACTGGTGGTCTACGACTATGAAGACCGGCGCGAAGAATACATCCGGGAATGTCTGCCCTTGCTGCGTGCGGGCAAGATTCACCAGCGCGAGGATATCAGCGAGGGCCTGGAAAGCGCGCCGGATGCGTTCTGCCGTCTCATGCTTGGCAAAAATTTCGGCAAGGTGGTCGTTGCGTTGTAAAGAAAGCCGCGCCGATCAGGAATTCAACTGGCCGCGCAGCCAATTCCTCACACGGCCGCCGGGCGCGGTGCCGGTCAGTTCGGTGGCCAGGTCCGAAGCCTCCAGCAGCCGGGCGGCGTCGATGCCCGTTTCCATTCCCATCTGCCGCAACATCACGACTACATCCTCTGTCGCGACATTGCCGCTCGCGCCGGGAGCGAAAGGACAGCCGCCGAGGCCGGCGATGGAACTGTCGAACCAGCGAATGCCTGCCTGCAGCGCGGCATATACATTGGCCAGGGCCATTGCCCGGGTATCGTGGAAATGGCAGCCGAAAACGCCGGGTCCATGATCCCCGGCCAGGGAAGCCAGCAAGGCGCCAACCTGGGCCGGGTCCGCCGCGCCGATAGTGTCGGCAAGCACCAGACGATGAATGCCCGCCTCGACGAAGCGCGCGGCAATATTGCGGACGACGGCGGAATCCACCGCGCCCTCGAATGGACAGCCGAAGCTCACGGCCACGATGACGATGACTTCAACGCCGTCGGCGCGGGCGAGATCGATAATCTTCCAGGCTGCGCGCCCGGCGTCTTCCATACCCATGCGGGCATTGCGCCGGGCCATGGTCTCGCTGGCATAGACGACCATGGTGACCGATTCGGCGCCGGCGTCCCGGGCGAGTTCATATCCCTTCATATTGGGTATCAGAAAGCTGTAATTCGCCGGCCCCTGCCGGTCCAGGGACTCCAGCAGCAAATCAGTGTCCGCCATTGCCGGAACGGCTTTCGGCGATACGAAACTGCCGGCCTCGATGCGCGAAATACCCGCGTCCTCGAGCGCCCGAATCAATTGCAGGCGCTCGGCAACCGGCAGAATGCGGCTCTGACTTTGCAGGCCGTCGCGCGGGCCGACTTCGTTGATCGTGACTCGGTCGGGCATGACTGGGTCAGGCATCAGCCGATCACTCCTGCTTCGCGCAGCCGCGCGGTCTCGCCGGCGCCGATGTCGAGGCAGTCGCGCAGCACTTCGTCGGTATGTTGCCCCAGCCGCGGCGCGGCGCCGAAATCCCCGGTCGACGAGCGAGACAACTTGATCGGATTGCCGGGCCCACGGGTGCCGGCGCCATCCGGATGCCGCAGTTCGACCACCATGTCCCGATGCAGTACTTGCGGGTCGGTCAGCGCCTGCTCGAAATTATTGACCGGTGCGCAGGGAATGCGTTGCTCCTCCAGCCGTCGCAGCCAGTTGGCACAGCTATCGCCCGACAGCACTTCGTTTACGCGGCGGGTTATGTGTTCACGCTCGCGCCAGCGCCCCGGCTGGGTGTCGTATTCGGGTTTGTCGAGATCGGGGCAGTCGAGCACCTTTTTGAGATTCTGCCAGAAGTTGTCGGTAATGACCGCGATGACGATGAAACCGTCGGCGCAGCCGAATGTGTCGTACGGCACATGCACGAAATGGGAGTTACCGATAGGGTGCGGATTCTCTCCCGACAGGAAATACATCGTCGCCATGTAATTGAGCATCGAGATCTGGCAATCGAGCATGGAAATGTCGACTTCCTGGCCGCGGCCGCTGCGCTCGCGTTCCTGCAATGCCGAGAGCACGCCCATCACTCCGAACATGCCGCCGCCGAGATCGCCGATGGGTATTCCGGCGCGAACGGGATGTCGCGGATCCGGGCCGGTGATCGACATGCCGCCGCCGGTAGCCTGGGCGACCTGGTCGAAGGCCGGCCGCCTGCTGCCCGGGCCGCTGGCGCCGAAGCCGGTAACCGTGCAGGCGATAATTCGCGGATTGACCTGGGCCAGGCTGGCGTAATCGATTCGCAGCCGTTCCGGCACGCCGGCGCCGAAGTTGCTGATGACGACGTCGGATACTGCCACCAGCTTGTAGAAGAGTTCCAGACCTTTTTCGTTCTTCAAGTCGATGGCGATACTTTTCTTGTTGCGGTTGAGCGTGATGAAATAGGCGCCCATGCCCTCCAGCGAATATCTCGGATCGTTCGCGAGCAACTTGCGCGTGCCTTCGCCGGCCGGCGGCTCGACCTTGATCGTCTCGGCGCCGAGGTCGGCCAGGATCATGCTCGCGTAAGGCCCGGACAGCATATGGGTGAGATCGAGTATGCGAATTCCTTCGAGCGCGCCCGGCATGCCGCTCAACTCCTGATCGACCTGGTTGAATGGCATTGTAATAATGATATACCTTTAGGGCAAACCCTTGATTTTCGCCGGAGGCGGCATGGAATCGACAGATCGGACCGCGAAAGAACTTTACCTGGAGATCAAGGCGAATCCGCGCCCGCGTTTCGGTTTCGGAGACAAGGCGATCCTGGTCAATGTGGATCTGCAGAAGGCTTACACTCGGCCCGACCTGTTCGCCACGGCATATGAAACCGATCCCGCACAGAAGGAATACGTCAATCGCCTGAGCGCCGGATTCCGCCGCGTGGGCTGGCCGGTGGTATGGACTTATGTGGCCTACCTGGAGTCGGGCGAGGATTGCGGCATCTGGGGCACGCGCACCGATACTCCCGATTCCCTGCAAAACATCAAATACGGCTCGGAGCGTGCGGAGTTCGACGACCGGCTCGAGATCGATCGCGAACGCGATGTGATCTATTGCAAGAAAATGCCCTCGGCATTTTTCGAAACCCGGTTGCAGTCGCTTTGCGTCTGGCATCGCGTCGACACCGTGGTGCTGACCGGCGGCTCGACTTCGGGCTGTATCCGTGCGAGCGCCGTGGATTCCCTGTCGCGAGGTTACCGCACTATCGTTCCCGAGGAATGCGTCGCCGACAAGCACGAAAGCGTGCATTTCGCCAATCTGATGGACCTCGCCATCAAGTACGCGGACGTGATCCCGGTAGCGGATGCCTTCGCCTGGCTCGACGATTTGCCGCCGCGCGCATGAAAGCGGACCTGGAACTGTACGATTACTGGCCGTATCGCGATCGGCCGCGAATCGTCTGGCCCGGCGGCGCCAGGCTCGCGTTCTGGGTAGCGCCGAATATCGAATTCTACGAACTCGACCCGCCCACCAATCCATACCGCAAACCCTGGCCGCGGCCTTATCCCGACGTCGGCGGCTATTCGATCCGCGACTACGGCAATCGCGTCGGCCACGAGCGGCAGATGCGCCTGCTCGAGCGCTATGGAGTCCGCGGCTCGGTTTCGCTGTCGGCGGCGCTTTGCGAGCACCACCCGGAGATCATCGACGCCTGCGCGGAGCGTGACTGGGAGTTCTTCAGCCACGGCATCTATAACACCCGTTACACCTATGGTATGTCCGAGGAGCAGGAGCGCGAAATGATCCTCGACGCCATGGACACCATCGAAAAGCATACCGGCCAACGCCCGGTCGGGTATCTGGCGCCGGCGCTTTCGCATTCCGAACACACCATGGATCTGTTCGCCGAAGCCGGCGGTATCTATACCTGCGACCTGTTCCATGACGATCAGCCGACCCCGGTGCGGGTGCGCGGCGGCCGGCGATTCATCTCGATTCCCTATTCGCTGGAGATGAACGACACCATCGCCTATGTCGTCAATCGCATCGAGCCGCGGCGCTACGGCCGCATGCTGCGGGACAATTTCGACCGCCTGTACGCGGAAGGAGAGATCAGCGGCACGGTGATGTGCATTCCCACGCACAACTACCAGGTGAGTTGTCCGCATCGCCTTCATGCCCTCGAACAAGCCCTCGAATACATCACGGGGCATGCGGACGTCTGGGTGACCACCGGACGGGAGATTGCCGAGTATTTTCTGGATCACTACCATGATGCCGTCTCCGAAGACATCCTCCGCAAACGGGAGAGCGCCCGGGAAGTCACGCCCATGAAGTCACACCAATGAAGTCAAAAGAGTAGCGCGCAAATGACTCTTGATCCGGAATTTCTGCAATACCGCCGCCGCGGACGTGGCATGGACCATGATCGCTACGAATGGTCTCAGTTGCATGAACGCGAGCCGGTAAACTGGCCCGATGGCGCGCGGCTGGCCTTGTGGGTCAACGTCTGCGTGCAGTTCTTTCCCTTGAACCAGCGCGGCGAACCCTTCGCCCCGCCCGGCGGCATGAGCATGCCATATCCCGACTTGCGCCATTTCAGCCTGCGCGATTACGGCAACCGCGTCGGTATTTTCCGCCTGCTTGACACCTTCGACCGGTTCAGGATCAAGCCGAGTTTCGCCGTCAACGGCGCCATGGTCGAGCGGACGCCGTACCTGATCTCGGTATTGCGCGAGCGCGGCGACGAGATTCTAGCCCACGGCTGGGACATGGACAGCCTGCATCATGGCGGTCTGGCGCCGGAGCAGGAAACCGAATGGATCAAGCGCAGCCTCGACAGTCTGCAAGAGGCGATGGGTCATAAAGTGCGGGGCTGGCTCAGTCCGGCGCGTAACGAGTGTCCGCTAACGCCGGATCTGCTGGCGGAGCAGGGGCTGGGCTGGTTTGCCGATTGGGTCAATGACGACATGCCCTATCGATTTCATACACGCGCGGGGGACTTGTGGGCAATGCCCTTGTCGAATGAGCTTGAAGACCGCTTTATCCTCATGCAAAACCAGCATTCCGAGGAATCCTGGGCGACCCAGGTCTGCGACGCATGTGATTTTCTGCTCAAGGAGGCGGACACAGCCGGCGGACGCATTCTTTCCCTGAATCTGCATCCCTGGCTCATGGGTCAGCCGCATCGCATCGGCCGGCTTGAAGCGGCGCTCGAATACATCACCTCAAAGCCCGGGGTCTGGCCAGCCGCGCCGGAGGAAATACTCGAGATTTGCGCCGGATGAGAATTTCGAGCTAGACGAACTTGGTCGCGCCGAAAAACGCCACAGTGGCGATGCCGATCCAGTACACGTAGGCCAGGCGCTTGCCGAAGCGCAGCGATTTTTCCAGCGTGCTTTCCGCCCCGGCATCCGGTCCCGCGGCGAGCACCCGGAACAGTTCGGTCCATTCGCGCATGATGTATCGCAATTTCAGGCCGATGATCAGCAGCAGGCCGTAAATCAGCACTTTCCAGGCAAACCACTTCTGTCCGGTTCCGGCTTCGAACGGCCCATAGCCAAGCAGTGAAAGGATCGCGGTGATCAGCAGTGCGGGAATGACAAAATAGCGGATGCGTTCGTCCCAGATCGTCAGCCGGATGCCGCGGTCGGTTTCGCGGTAGACGAAAGCGGCCCAGCACAAGGCCAGCCAGCCCGCGGAAAAGATCCACATCAGCCCCAGCCAGGCGCCGCCGAGAGGTTGCACACCCCAGATATTGCCCATGTGCAGACCCAGCGGCAGCAGCAGAATGATGCCGCTGCGGGCGAGAATATCGATCCGGTAGGCGGTTTCCATGTGCCGCCTGCGTTCTTCCATGGACAATTCGCGGTTTATGACATGCCGCGAAGTCTGGAATACGCCCCACTCGCCGCCGAGCCAATAGACCATGGCGATGATGTGCAGCCAGCGCAGCACCGCGAGTTCGGTAATAAACATACGAGCCTCCCGGTTCAGATCGTGCCGGCAGCGGCTGCGGACGGAATCGCCGGCTGCCTGACCTGGGTAAGAGCGGCCAGCGCGACCACGATCAATGCGGCAAAAATCAGAAACGGCAGTTCATAACTGCCGGTGGAATCATAGATTACGCCCGTGAGCCAGATACCGAGGCCGCCGCCACTGGCGTCCAGCACGGTAATCGTGCCCAGGATCTTGCCGGCGTCGCGGGTGCCGAAGGTGTTCATGACGGTGAGCTGAATCATGGTGTAGACCCCGCCCCAGCCGAGTCCGAAGGCTGTCACCGCGATCCAGATCAGACTCACGTCCATGCGGATCAGGATAAGCGAACCGGCCAGCATGACCAGGATGTTGCCGTAGAACACCATGCGCTTGTCCAGATAGTCCGCAGCCAGACCGAAGACGAATTTTCCAATCAGGGCGCTGAAGAAGAACAGGCTGATGGCGTTCGTCGCAACCTGGGCGTTGAAATCGGCGTCGGTCATGTAGACGAAGATATGGGCCTGGGTGCCGAGCACGGTGTAAAAAGTCGCCATGGCGATAATCGCCAGCGCCCAGAACGAACGGTTGCGCAGGGCATCGGCGAAGGCCATGCCGGCGTCCGGGTCGGGAACCGCCGCGGCCGCGTCCGGCTGTTCCTTGACCTGGGGTTTGTCCTTCACCAGCAGCCAGGTCGCCACGAGCATGATCGCGGGGAACAGGCTGCCCCAGATGAAAGCGCTGCGCCAGTCGAGCGCCTCGATCATCGCGGTGCCATATTGCGGGAACACGATACCGCCCATGCTGGTCCCCATCAGCGCGATGCCGATGGCCGTGCCGCGAAATCGCACAAACCACTTGGAAACGAGAATGACCGCGGCATTCAGCCCGCAAACCACCAGCACCAGGGCAAACAGCGCGTGCACCAGATACAGGCCGGCCAGGCTGTCGAGCCGGCTATAGGCCAGATTTCCCAGGATCAGCAGCACCCAGCCGGCGAGCATGCAGCGGCGCACGCCGAGCCGGTCGATCAGGATGCCGATGAACGGCGCGAACAGGCCGGCGAGCAGCAATGTGATCATGTCCCGGAACTTTATCTCGCCCAGGGACCAGCCGAATTCGTTAATGAATTCAACATCGTAAACCGAGAGGCCGGAAATCGTCTGGCCGTTGCTCACCATCAGCACGATGCCGGCGAAGACTGCGATAAACCAGGGATATATCCTGCTTTTGGTCAAGGAGGCCATCGGAGTTGCCCGCAGTCGAAGATATGACCTAATGTAATATCATTAAGCGTTAGTTGCAAACTGCCGCCAGCATTGGATTCTTGTCATTTCCGAACTTTGATATATCATTATAACTATTTATAACAAATGGAACTTACCGTGAATGCGTTCGATACCCTGAGTGACGAGTCCCGGTTCAAGGAACTCGACAAGTCTTCGCCGACCCCGCTGTATTTCCAGCTATACAGTCTGCTGAAGACGCTGGTGCTCGACGGAACGCTGCCGTTCAACAGCCGCATGCCCACCGAGGAAGTGCTCGCGAGCCTGTTCAAGGTTTCCCGCATCACCGCCAAGCGGGCGATGGACGATCTTGCCGGGGAAGGCCTGCTGGCCCGCAGCCGGGGCAAGGGTACGCATGTCATTTACCAGTATTCGCCACGGCCGGTAAAGGCGCCGCTGGTGGGGATGCTGCAGGAAATCGAGACCATGGCGCGCAACAGCCGCGCCCGGGTGATCCGCTGCAGTTGGCAGGAACCGCCCCAGGCGGTCCGGGACGAATTGGGACTCGACCCGGGAGAGAAGGCCTTGCACCTCGTTCGGGTCCGGCAGCGCGACAAGCTCGACTTCGGCTATTACACGAGCTGGACCGCCGGCGTGGAAATGCCGTCGAAACCTTCGATATTCGAGACCACGCCCAGGCTTTCCTATTTTCGCCAGAAAGGTCTTGAAGTGACCCACGTCAAACAGACGTTGAGCGCCGAAGCCGCGGATGCCGAGGCAGCCGGGGCGCTGGACGTGGCGGAAGGCAGCCCATTGCTCAGCCTGACCCGGCGTTCCTACAACAAGAGCGCGACAGGCGAGCGCATGCACGATTATCTGCGCGTACTCTACAACCCCGAGCATTTTCGCTACGAGATGGACCTCGAAGTCGAGTAAGGAAGCGGATCAGCAGCCGCGGTCGAGAATCCGGCGGCGCGCCGGCAGGTTCAGCATCGCGGTCTTGCCGCGTTCGCGGCGCAGGGCCGCGATATCGAGTTCGGCAAAGCCGCACATGGATTCGCCGAAGGCGGCTTCCGCCAGCAACTTGCCCCTGAAATCGACAACCTGGGAGTGGCCGTCGGTCGAATCTTCGGGAAATCCCGGTCCGGCGATTCCCGCGCTGTTGGCGGACACCACATAAACCTGATTTTCAAAAGCGCGCGCGCGTTTGGCGATATTCTTCGGCGTGAGTTGCAGGCTGCCCTGTTCGCTGGATGAATGGCAGATTACTTCGGCGCCGCGCCGGGCGAGTTCCGTGCTGATTTCGGGATACAGGATTTCCTCGGACGCGACGCAGGCAAGCCGGCCGATTTCGGTCTCCGCCACCGGATACAGCGCGTCGTCGCCGTAGATCTCCAGAAAGCGCTCGAGCACGTCGTGTGGCGTCGGCGCGAACATGGATATCTGCCGGCGATAGCGCAAAATCGCCTCGCCGGAGGGATCGATGATGAAGCTGCATTGGAAATGCAGGTCGGGAAAATTATCGTCGGTTTCGTAGGCATTGCCGGACAGATAGACGCCATTGCCGCGGGCGCACTCGCCGAGCAGTTCGTATTCGGGACCGTCAGGGTGTAAACAGGCCCTGGCCCGCCATTCGGCGGAATCTTCGCCGCGGGGGTAGCCGGTCAGGAAATATTCCGGCAGCACCACCAGTCTGGTGTCGTCGCCGCTATAGGTCTTGATGAATTGCCGGCTGCCGCGAATCAGGCCGTCGCAACGTTCGATGCTCGCCCGCATCCGTGCCCGGGCCTCGTCCGCCGTGCGGCAGTCGTTTACGGCATGGCAGCGCATCTGCAACGCCAGCGCGGCATAGGGTGTAATCCCCCGGTCGTTGCCGCTGCCTGTCATTCCAGTTTCTCCTTGTGGCGTCCTTCGAGGAGCATTACGCGAAATTCTCCGGCGCCTTCGCGCAACTTTCGCACATCTGCATAATCGGGAGAATTCCAGAATCGGCGCGCGCTGGCCATATCCGGCCAGCGATGCACGACCAGGCGCACGTCGCCCCAGTCGCCTTCGAGCGCCTCCGCGGCGCCGCCGAGCACCAGGTATTCGCCGCCGAATCGGGCCACCAATTCAGGCACCTGTTGCGCGTAAGCCGCGAATTTCCCGCGATCCGTGATCACCGCCTCAACTACGAGGTAAGCCGCCATGACTGCATTTCTCTTGTCAGTTATTATATTGACATATCTTTATACCACCTGATACGGTCGAAACGAATACAGGAGTGAAACCATGAAACTTTCCCCGGGCAGCCTGGCGGTACAACTGGCCCCCATTCTGGCTTTGGCGTTCGTTGCCGCGGCGGCGTCTGCCGCCGAACTCGATCCGGCCACCGCCGAAGGCAATATCGCGATTAACCGCAAGATTCACTGTTCGCTGGAAGACGCCTCGCCCCAGGTTTTTCAGTGGTTCGGGCGCGCTTACTCGCGCGTACCCGGGGAGCCCGACCGGCATTTGTTCAATCTCGACGGCATGAACATCAGGCAATGCGTGGGCATCGACGATCCGGAGCGGGGGCCCGGTTATCGCATGGTGTCGCGCGAACTGATGCTGTATCTCGACCCGCAGACCAACGAGGTGCTGCGCAGTATGGCCAATCCCTGGACCGGAGCGGAAAATGACGTCATTCACGTCGCCAACGATCCGGTAAACGGCCGTCCGACTTTTGCCCGCAGCGCCGAAGGCGAAGACATACCCTTCGACTTGCAGGACATCAACGGCAACTGGCTGATGCGAATCGAAGTGCCGCTGTTCTACACCAATCCCATGGGGGGCGACTACCAGACATATATAGGGGGAACGTACCACGCCACCGAAATCTTCGATTTCAACGGCGATACCGGGGAATTGCTCGACGCGGATACTCCGGTGGCCTATCCCGTGGTGTCCTGGGTGCGGCTGGCGCCCTGGCTGCCCTGGATGCAGATGGGCAATCGCGTGGGCATGATGTATTTCAACGCCATGGGCCGCAAGCTGGAAGACTTCGAGCAACTTTCGGCAACCATGCGCAAGGAGATCGCCGAGAATTACCCGGCATACGTGGCGCCGCCCGGTTTCGACGATACCAGGCCGAACGAGACTTCCTGGACCTTCATGAAGAAAATCATCGATGGAGCAGATCAATGAGAATCCGATTCGCGGTCGCTTTGGCGGCATGGCTGGCTGCCGCCGCCGCGCTGGCCGACACCGTTCCCAACGACCAGCGCGTGCCCATCGACCTGCGCCGTACGACCCTGGTGGTACAGGACATCGAGCGCTCGCTTGAGTTCTATCGCGACGCCCTCGGCATGGCGGTGATCTACGACAATCTCATTCTGACGCCGAGAGAGGCAGCCGGCGTGGAAGACGCCGAGCGGGCCTTGCGGCTGGTGATGCTGCGGGCGAACGACGACTACATCGGCGTTGTCGGTCTGCTGCAATATTACAAACCGGTGAAGGAAACCATCGATCTCGCCGGCACGTCTTTCATGGAGGGCACGGCGGTGCTGCTGTTCAATGTCGAAGACCTCGGCGGCGCGTTCGCCCGCGCGCGGCAAGTCGACGGTGTGGTGGTGATCGACGAGCCGATGCCGGTGTCCTATCCGTCATACGACGGCGAAGGTGTGATCGACGTAATTGTGAGCACCTTGCAGGATCCCGACGGTTTCACCGTCGAGCTCAATCAGTTACAGGGGGAACTGCGCTAGGCGGGAGCAGCGCCAGTTCGGAGACCGCGGCGCCGATCGCGGCGAGGCGCTGTTCCATGGCGGGCCCGCAATGGGCCATGCCGATGTTCGCGGGCAAATCCATTTCGTCAAGGCGGTCGGCGTATTTGCGCAGCATCCCGCCGCGCCAGCGGATGATCCGCGTGGGCGCGGAAACCCCGAACAGGCGGTTGGCGTCTTCGTTCAGAAAGGCGCCGCGATAGGCGCGGGCGTAATCGGGCCCGGCGCGAAGCTGATCGACCAGCATCTTCTGCCGAGTCTCCAATGGAACGGCGCCCGCCGGGGCGAAGCGGTGTTCCTCGTCCTGCTCGAACCAGGGAAACCATTGCCAGGTCGCGTTGACCATCTCCCAGGCCTTTTGCAAATGGGCGCCGTCCTCGCGCGGCGAGAGATCGGGAAAATATCGTTCCAGTATGTATTCGCGTTCTGCGTCGGTGAAATGCGCCGCGTTGTCGAGCACCAGGAAAAGCGCGGATTCGGGCCAGGCGCGGGCGAATTCGATGGCGATCTGGGCGCCGGTGGAGGAACCGTAAACGCCGACCCGATCGAAGCCGAGCGCGGCGATGAACTGCTTGAGCCAGGTTACGTATCCGCTCAAGTCTTCGCCTGGTTCGGGCAGGGGGTCCGAGGCGCCGTAGCCCGGCGTGTCGGGAGCGACCGCGAACACGCCTTCCGGCAGCGCGGCCATCGTCGGTTCCATCCAGGCCGACGACAAGGGCGAAGCGTGCATCAGGATCAGCGGCAAACCGCCGCCGCGATAGCGGTAATGGGTTTGCCTGCCGTCCGCGAGTTCGGCATAGGCGCGCTTTACGGTTGAATCGGCCACTCCGTCCCCCGTTTATAAGCCGAGGACGCCGGGATTCATGCGCCGACCCGGATCCAGTTCCTTTTTGAGCGCCTCGATCAGGCGCCAATTGGCGCTTTGCAACCCGTCCCGGTACTGGTACGACTTGCCGAGTTGCAGATGCGCGGCGCCCAGCTCCGTGAACAATGCTATCAGGGCTTCCCGGATTTCGGTAACCGCCGCTCGCGCCGCCGGATTTTCCGGAAAGCCGCGAATTCTGCGCAAATGTCCCGGCTCAACGCTACGGCGATGAACCTCTTCCAGCGCATCGGGCCAGAAAAAGACAGGCTCCAGCACCGTGCAATTGGCGGCCACGGTGGTCAACAGATAGCCCACGCCGATTTTGTGTTCGGTCAGGGATTGCTCGAAACCTTCGAACAGTTTGCCGATTGTGTCCATGGCGGCGACGGCGCGGGAGTGCGGAAAAATGCCGTGCACGGGGACCCAGCGTTCGCCTTCCGGCCCGATGATACTGTTGACCGGACCGAAGGGATTGGCGCGCAACACCCTGGGAACGGTATCGGGCAATTCCCGGCCGCCCTCGTTGCCGACGATTTGCCTTACCGCTTCCAGCCGCTCGGCCGCGCCTGGCCCGGTCCTGTCCTCGATCATGACGCTGAAGGACCAATCGGCATTTTCCATGAAACCGCGTCCGGTCCTGGCGATGCGCGCTCCTTCTGCCAGGCCCTTGCTCACGCCACCGGCGGATTTCATCACGCCAAGCAGATTTTTCGCGTCCGCGGCCAGACTCTCCCTGCGCATGCGCTGGGCTTGCAGGAAAGGGTCGAAACCAAAGCATTCCATGACCAGATCCTGGCGTGAGATCTCGGCCATGGCCGCGAGCATTGCGGGGTAGTCGTCGAAGGCAAACGCGCCGAAGGCCTGGCCCGGGACTTCCGGCGCCAGCCGCAGGGTCGCGGCCGCCTTCACGCCCAACGCTCCGCAATCGCCGCAGAACAGCCCGGTCAGGTCAGGACCATGCTGACGGAAGAACGGCGTGGAATTCTTCTGGCCGGCGGAACCGGTATCGAGTATGGAGCCGTCGGCCAGCACGACTTTCAGGGCCAATACCGATTCGGCCGCCGAGCCGTGATGGCCCGAGCCCCAGAAAATGCTGTTCTGCGACAGACTGCCGCCGACCGTGGCGTTGATGCCCGACAAGGTGCCCCAATAAGGCGTGCGCAGGCCGGTCCCGTCCAGCGCATCCCGCAGTTCGCGCCAGGTCGTTCCGCCTTCCACGGTGACATACATGTCCTGACGATTGATTTTCAGCACCCGATTCAAACCGCGCATGTCGATGAGAACCGAATCGGCTTCGGCGGGAACATAGCCGCTGCTGTAGGACATGCCGCCGCCGCGGGCAATTACCGCGCAACCTGCGCCGGAGGCTTCCGCCACTGCTGTCGCCAGTTTTTCGATGCTGGCCGGACGCAACACCGCACCCGCGGGTAACCCGCGAGTAAAAATGTCCTGGGCAAGATAATCGCGGCTTTCCGGCTCCAGGCTCAGGGCATCGTTTCCGAGCAGTGAGCGCAGCCGCTCGATCAGGGAATCATCAATCACCTGAATGCGGCCGTCATGACTTCGCGGGCCGCGCGCTCGCCGGATTCGAAGGCGCCTTCCATGCCGGAAAATTCGGAGGCGGTGTGTTCGCCGGCGAAGTGTACGCCGTTGACCGGTTGCCGCAGGGCATCGTAATAGCGGCCGATCTGGCCCGGCGCCCAGGCCGGCCAGCTTCCTCCACTGAAAGGATCGGCGGCCCAGCGCACCAGTCCGCGCAAATGCAGATTGCCGCGCGCGCCCGGATAAGCGCGGGCGATGTCTTCCAGGATGAGTTCGCCGGCATCGGCTTCCGGCAAGCTGTCGTAGCGTACGCAAGCGTTGCCGTTAATCCAGACGGTGATCAGGGTATTGCCCGAAGACGCGTCGCGCCTCGCAAACAGCCGGCCGAATTCGGCATTGGACCAGATCGAGCCGGGAATGCCGGTTGCGTCCCATTCATCGCTCGAAGCTTCCAGGTAGGCCTGTGTCACCTTGTTGAAGACGACCGTGTCGATCGCTTCGCATTGCCGTCCGGGCAACGGAAAGTTGAACTCGACTCGCCGCAATGCCGGCACGGGCAAACTCAGGACGGCGGCATCGGCATCGATTTCCAGGCCGCTTGCGCATTGCAGGCGCACGCCGTCGCCGCGTTTGTCGAGCCCGGTCAGCGTTTCGCCCAGCAACACGGGCTGCGCCAAACGCGCCGCCATTGCCTCGGGCAAGCGCATGTTGCCGCCTTCGACCTCGAGCAGGGAAGCGCCTTCGGCGGCGCCGCGCTGGAAACCGGCCACGACCCGATAGAGGCTCAGCAGGGAAGTGCCGGCAAAAGTATTGCCATAGCCGTTGTTGGCGCCGAGCAAGGCAAGCCCGGCATCGTCCAGCCCCTGGTCGCGAAACCAGTCGCCGGCGGAAACATCGTGTTGCGACATGCTCTGCGCATGCCAATCGGAAGTCTGCCGAAACGGGGGCTCGCGCAACAGGAAACTGGTCAGTCGATCCGGAGTGATCGTCCTGAGTTCTTCCGGAAATGGATTGCGCGGCGATTGCGGCCAGGTCTGACGGGTTTCGGCCTTGCCGTCGATGAGATAAGAGACCGGGAATGCGCCGACTGCTTCGTCGGTTACCAGCCTTACCCCGGCTTGCACAGCCGCTGCCAGCAGCCGGCGGTAGTTGGAGCCGATCTGGCTGCCGCCGGCCTCGGGACGGCCGGGAACGTCGTCCAGGGTCAATACGCGCCCGCCGACACGGTCGCGGCCTTCGATGACGACTACTTCAAATCCCGCTTCCTGCAACAGCAGCGCGGCATGAAGTCCCGAAAGTCCCGCTCCGGCGATCGCTACCCGGCGTTGCTGGGCGTGGATCGCCGGCGGCAAGGCGGCAAGGGCGGCCGATGCCGCGGCGCCGGCGAGAAACCGCCGGCGTGTGATCAGGCCGCCATCGAGTCTTTGCATTTCCGTTTCGGATCGTTCCGGCGATCAGAAATCATAACTCAACTCAAGCCCCAATTGACGCTCGCGCCGCGGCAAGGCGAAGAAAGCGCGAGGCGCGCTTCGGTCGGCGGTCGGCGGCGCCACGTTGAGTGAAGCGAAAGTGAAATACGGCGATTGCAGCCAGCGGGTGGCGAGAATCGCCGAATCTTCGTTCAGCAGATTGCGGCCCAGCAATGCCAGGCTCCAGTTTTCGCCCCGTATGCCGATGCGCGCGCCGACCAGGGTTGCCGCGCCGGTGTAGGACGACTGATGCAACTGGGTATAGCGCTTCGATTCGTAGCTGACATTGATATTGCCTACAAAGTCGAGGCCGTTGTTCATCGGCCGGGAAAAATCCAGGAACGCACTGGCCTGATGCTTCGAGCCCATGGGAAACTGGTGTCCCGCAACCGAACAATCGCCCATGCCGCTCGGATTCAGCGACGTGGCCGGATCTCCATTGAATTTGCCGCCGCCACTGGTGAGGGACCATTGGAACTCGTCACAGCCGCTGGTGAACTCCGAATCCGCCAGTGCGTAGGTGACGCCCGCTCGGGTGAATTCGCCGAGTTGCGCGAGCAGGTCCACTTCGATTCCCGTGACTTCGCCGTCGGCCTGGTTGGTGACGATGGAGTTGAGCGCGCCAGAGGGGTCGGCGACCGGCGTGGTGAGCTGGTATTTGCTGATGTCGGACCAGAACAGCGCCAAGTTGAGTTGCGCGCGGCCGTCGAGCAGCGCCGTCTTGACGCCGCCTTCGAGGTTTTTCGATTCCTCTTCGTCGTAGGAGGGTCGGCCGGTATTGGCGCCGTCCGCCCCGTTCAGGCCGCCGGGTTTGATGCCCTGGGAGTATATGCCGTAAAGCATCGCGTCGTCGTTCAGACGATAGTCGAGCGTCACACGAGGCGCGAAACTGGTGAAACTTTTGGCGCCGCTGAAATCGACCATGCCGGCGGCGTTGATGTCCACCTGAGATTTCTCTTCGTCTGCGTACCGCAGTTCAACGGTGGCGCTGGCGCGATCCGAAAAGTCCCAGCCGACGGAGCCGAACACCGCGGAATTGGTGATGTTGTTGTCGATACCGTCCGGAGTGAGACCGCCGCCGGGAATGATGTCACTCGCGTCGTCTTCGAGTTCGTACTGGAATACGCCGACGCTCCAGCGCAGGGCCGCGTCGGCGGCGGAATCGAGCCGCGCCTCGAAGGCGGTCTCGCTATACTCGGTGATGCCGGAAATCGCGAAGAACGCTTCCGGGCCCAGGAAGAAGTTGGTCGAGCCGTGATCGGAGTCCGAGCCGGTCCGGGCTTCTTCGTCGCGCCGCGACACCTGGAAGGTGAGCGTATTGCCCGAATCGAGTTCATACGCGGCCGAAGCCGAATATACGTTGAGTTCGCGCTGGACTCCGCTGAACGCCACGCCCTGGCCGAGCGAGTAGACATTGCCGAAGAAAGTGCTGCCGGGGTTGATGCCGGGGATCAGGTTAGGCACGCCATCGGCGTCCGGACCGTCGTTCAACGCAATTGGCCCCGCCGTGATCTCCCCGCAGAAATACTGGTTCGGATTGCGGCTTTCCACCAGCGGCCAGAAGGCCAGCGAGCGGAATCCCGGATAACAGTTGTTCTCGGCCGCCGATTGCAGGAAGAAGGGGCGGGTGCCGTCGTCGTCTTCCTGATGCTGCAGACGGCCGGTGAAGGCAAACGATTCGTTCGGAGTCCAGTCAAGCGTGACATTGATCGAGTCGCTTTGCTCCTGCCCTACCGGCTGATCGGTCACTTCGTTGGTCCATTGCCCGTCGAATTCGTAATGCCGCACCGCCGCCTGAATGGCGAGCACGCCGTCGATCAATTGCCCGCCGACGCTGCCTATTAGTTCCTGCTCTCCGTCACCGAGCCCGCGAACCCTCGCCCTGCCGGAAAAATCCTGGCCGGGGCGGCGGGTGACGAAATTGATCGCGCCCGAATAGGTATTGCGGCCGTAGAGCGCGCTTTGCGGCCCCTTGATGACTTCCACCCGCTCCAGATTCGACATGTCGAGCGACTGGATGTCGCCGGCGTAATACATGCCGTCGACGAAGTAGGCGACACCGCTTTCCACGCCGAATTGCACCCTGGCCAGAATATTGCCCTGGCCGCGTATCACCGGCCGTTCTGTCGAACGGCCGAAGGCGCTGGAGAAACTCAGCCCGGGCGTGAAGCGGGCGATATCGGTGACGCTGTTGATGTCGAGTTGTTCGATCGACGTGGTGGTGAACGCGGACACCGTCACCGGCGCCTCGTTCAGGCTTTCCTCGACCTTGCGCGCGGTGACGGTAATTTCCTCGATCAGGCTGTCCTGGGCGAGCGCCTGCCCGCCGAGTACCAAACCGGATATGATCAAGGCCGTTGTCGGAAATCGGAATCTGGTGAGACTGCTCATGTTGTGGGCCCTCGCAAAAATGAGTTCTCGGTGTCTGGCTGTCCAGTGATTCGTGCGGTGATTCATGCCCTGGCGGACCAGAGGCCATGTAATCATATTCGTATAATGTTATATATTTAAGCGTTACGCTAGCCCAAGGAGTAAAAAAGTGTCAAAAGCAGGAAGAATTCGCAGCATCGTCAAGCGCACCACGCTGATCGTCAGGGATATGGAGGCCAGCGTGCGCTGGTACGAACATGTGCTTGGCATGTCGGTCTGGCTCGATACCGAGTACGTGCTTTCGGGCGAAGGCATTGCCGCCGGTTCGCCCGGCGACCGGACCCATCTCGTCATCTTGCAGGCCGAACACGACAAGATCGGCATGATCGGCCTGTTGCAATGGCTGGAGCCGCCGTTGCCCGCGCCGGAGATCGACTATTCCGTCGGATACGGAACGCCGGTATTCGTCGTCGAAACCGATGACGCCGCCGAACTCGCGCGCCGCGCGGAAGAACTCGGCACGCGGGTCAAGACACGGGAACGCCATTTCACCGTAACCGGCGCCGGTGGTCAGATCCGTCATCTCAAGGGGACCGTCCTGCACGACCCGGACGGTCACTCTTTCGAATGTAACCAGGTGCTGCGGATCGAGCAGCCCGCGAAATCCGGGAGCGCATCCCCATGAGCATCCGTTTTCAGCGCGCCAATTTCCTGGTTTCGGATATCGAAGCCGCCCTGCGCTTTTACGTTGATGTGCTGGGCATGGAAGTCGCCTTCCGCAGACCTCACCGCGACGAGAGTTATTCCCATGTCGTGTTCGGACTCGACCGCTCCAATCCCGTTGGCTTCGTTGCCTTGAGCACATCCACGGAGCCGCGGGTGATGGGACTGACCGAAGTTGCCGGAATCGAGCGGCTGCCGGCGCCGCGGCGCTCGACCATCGTGCTGCATGTCGACGACCCCGACGCCGTGATCGACCGCGCCCGGGCCGGCGGTTACGAGGTTTTTCCCGAACAGGAACTCATTACCCACGATGGACGCCGGGGCCGGGAGATCGGCTTGCTTGACGCGGACGGCAATGTGGTGGTGATCTATCGCATTACCGCGCCGGCGCCTGCCTAGCCCGGTTTCGCCGAATCATCCGGACGGGAGTCAAATGGAAATTCAGCAAAGCACCCCGCGGCCAATGGAATTTCCGGCGCTCTCGCGCGCCTGGTTGCTGGTTTCGCTGTTGACCGTCGCCTATGTAGTCTCCTTCGTCGACCGCTACATCCTCAGCCTGTTGATCGATCCCATCAAGGCCGATCTCGGCCTGAGCGATTTCCAGATCGGCATCTTGCTCGGCCCCGCTTTCGGCATCTTCTACGCGACCATCGGCCTGCCGCTCGGCTATCTCGCCGACCGTTCGCGCCGCACCTGGATCGTCGCCGCCGGCATCGCGGTCTGGACGCTGGCGACCGCGGCTTCGGGGCTGGCGCGCAGCTTCGCCCAGATGTTTCTCGCGCGAGTTTCGGTCGGTATCGGCGAGGCGGCGCTCAGCCCCTGCGCGATGTCGCTGATTGCCGACTCGTTTCCCGAAGATCGGCGCGGCAAACCGATCGCGCTTTATTCGAGCGCCCTGTCTCTCGGCGCGGCGCTCGCGGCCTTGCTCGGCGCCGCCGTGCTGACCTGGACGAACACGACGGAAAATCTGGCGTTGCCGCTGATCGGTGAATTGACGCCCTGGCGCATCGCGTTTCTCATCGCCGGCCTGCCGGGACTGATCCTGGTGGTTCCTTTTTTGCTGATGCGTGAGCCGGCGCGAATCTCCTCTTCCGCAGACCGCTCGCCCGGGCATCTCGGCCACTTGTTCAGCCATGTCTCCCGCCATGGCCTGACCTACGGCTGCTTCGTGAGCATTTTTTGCTACATGACCATTGTCGCCTACAGCCAGGGTTGGCTGGCGGTCATGTTCGACCGCACTTTCGGCTGGCCGGTGGAGGTGTTCGCGCTGTACGACGGCCTGCTGCTGATCGTGATCGGGCCGCTTTCGGTCATGTTCGCCGGCTGGCTGTCGGATTACTACAGCGAGCGCGGCGCCACGGACGCGCCGATGCGAATCGCCATTCTCGGATTGTTTCTTTCGGTGCCGCCGGCGGTTATCGGACCCTTGCTCAGTAACGATATCGCCGCTTTCCTGGTGGTCTCGGCCGCGACCATCGGCGCGGCGTTCATTTCCGCGGTCGGCATTACCGCCCTGCTGAAGATCATTCCCTCGGGCATCCGCGCCCAGATCATCGCCTTGTACTACATGACGATCAGTCTGGCTGGACTGTTTCTGGGGCCGAGCCTGGTCGGACTATTGAACGATATGGTCTTCGGGGAGGACGGCGTGCGCTACAGCGTGGCGGCGATACCGCTGATCTTCGGACTGCCCGTAATGCTGCTTTCGCCGCTGACGCTGAAACTGTATCGCAGAGCCTTGAAAGACCCCGCTTTTCGGGACTAATCGGTGCAATTCTCGAGTATGTCGTCCATGGTGTTGCGGTCGCGGTTCTCGATGAAAAGGTCGTACTTTTCCGCAATCGCGTCCCACAGGCGCACGTATTCGCACTGGAATTCGTCCCGCGGCAAGTAGCGGCTCGGACCGCGGTCGCGCTTGCGGCGGATTTCGCGGCGGTCGACCATCATGATGTTCAGCGGGTCGTTGGCGAATTGCAATTTCGCTTGTGGCGACCAGCGGTCTCCGCCATGGGTGTGGGCGTACATGAGCGGGATCACGTGGTCGATATCGAGTCGCATGGCGACATCAAAGACCTCGCCGGTATATTCGTCGACCCATTCGCCGGTGCGCACGACACAGTTGCGCGGATTGGTATAGCGCACCGGAACCCTGCTCGTGAGAATCAGCACTTCCTGCCGGGTGGACTGGCAGTCGCCGTCGAAATCGAGCTCGAAATTCCAGTCGTCGGTGTTGAAGAACCGCTCGCGGTCGCGCCGATTCGACGCCATTCGCTCGGAGCCGATACGAGTAAAGGTGTCCGGATAGCGGCAGCCTGTCATGTGGCAGTGATATGAGCGGCCGTAATAGTGCCCGCCGTTCTGATCCAGGTTGCCGACATGTGCCGATACGGCCGGAATGAGGAGGGCCAGCAGGCCCAGAAGGGATAGACGTAAACGGTTCATGTTCGTACCTCCCACAGACCGAGGTCATTTAAGCAGGAATGACAAATCCGCGGCGCGGCAATGTTTGGTCAATATGCCCAGCGAGATATAGTTTACGCCAGTTTCGGCAATTTCCACCAGTGCCCCTTCGTCGATTCCTCCTGAGGCTTCGAGTTCGCAACGCCCGTCGCACTGCACCACGGCCCGGCGTATGTCACCGAGGCTGAAATTGTCGAGCATCGCAACATCCGTTCCCGCCGAAACGGCTTTCTCGAGTTCATCAAGGTCGCGGACTTCGATTTCCACCGTTTTATCCGGATGCAATTGCCGCGCGCGGCTGATGGCCTCCGCGATTCCGCCGCTCGCGCGGATATGGTTCTCCTTGATGAGAAAGGCGTCGTACAGCCCTGAGCGGTGATTGTGGCAGCCGCCGAGGCGCACCGCGTATTTCTGCGCGCTGCGCAGGCCCGGAACGGTCTTGCGGGTATCGAGCAGCCGGCATTCGGTATGGGCGACCGCGGCCGCCAGCTCCCGGCTGCGGGCGGCAATGCCGCAAAGCAATTGCAGAAAATTGAGCGCGGTTCGTTCGGCCGTGAGCATCGCGCGGCAGTTGCCTTGAATCGCGTACAGAACCGAACCGGCGGGGACGCTGTCTCCTTCCTCGAAATTCCAGTCGGCCGCCAAGGCCGGATCGAGTTGCCGGTAGACTTCATCGACCCAGGGGCGTCCGCAAAGCACCGTGGCCTCGCGCGCAATCGCCCGCCCCGAGCCCTCCGCCGTCTCTTCGAGCAGGGCCGCGGTGATATCGCCGCCACCGATGTCCTCGGCCAGCGCCCGGTTTACCTGTTCGCGAAGATCGTCCGGAATGAGTTGTAGCGCCGGATTCACAATCCGGCTTCGGCAGCGGGCTGGCGCAAGGTGAGTTGCGAGCCGCGCTGGGAGAATTCGATGCGTTGCAAGGCGCTCATGCCAAGCAGAATCGTGTCGCCGCCCATGCTGGGGGTGATGCTTGCCGAAAGGTCGTGCAGCACGATATTGCCGACGATGAGTTCGTCAATATTTGTCGAGTAGACCGTTACCGTACCATTGGCCGTCGACGCCCGTCCGGGGTAACCGCGTTGCAGGCCGGCCGCTTGCGCGACATTGCTCGGAATGGCGACGTCGGTGGCGCCTGTATCGAGCAGGAAGACTACCGGCACACCGTTGATCTCGCCGCCTGCCACATAGTGGCCCTGGCGGTTGCGTTCGAGCACGACCTCGCGGGCGCCGTCGGGCCCAACCAGGCCTTGCAGGCTCCGATTGGGATTGGCCTGGCCGTCAAGCCAGCTATTGAACACGCCGGTCAACGCGGCCAGCCCGAGGGCAAACGCGAATATCAGCATGCCCTGGCCCATGCGCCGGCCGGGAGGTCTGGGTTCGGGAAAGACAGCCATGGCCCGGATTATCCGTCAGGCAGGCGGGAGCGGCAACCGGCTATTCGAATTCATTCATGCGCGAACGGGCGTAGGCAACGCGCTCCCGGGTCGGAGGGTGGCTGGAGAGGTAGTCCAGCGGGGAATAGGAGGTCGATCCTTCTTCGCCGCCCGCATCGGGAGTTTGGTCGTTATCGCCATCGCCGGTCGAATTCTCTTGATCGCGCCGCCGCAGGTGATAAGCCTCCAGCTTCTGCAAAATAGTTGCCAGGTGCATCGGCGACAAGTCCGCTTCGAGCAAGCGGTCCACGGCGAAGGCATCGGCTTCGCGTTCGAATTCCCTGGAATTGGCCGCGAGCCCCACCGACAACGGCAATCCGACGAGCAATTCCCCAACCGCGCCGATGTCTCCGGTGAGCACGGTCAGCATCACCAGCCAGGCGGAGGCGCGAAAAACATTTTGCTCGACATGCCGCAGTCTGGCGTGACCGAGTTCGTGAAAATAGACTGCGAGCAATTCCTCATCGCTTTCCGCCAATTCCAGAAGTTCATCGGAGAAAGCGATCATGGTCGCGCCCAGGGTTACGGCGTTGGCGCCAAAAATTCCGGCTTCCCTGAATTCGATCGTCGCGACCTCGCCATGCGACAGAAAGTACCGTTCCAATTCCTCTCGTCGCTCGGGTGCGATGCCGGAAGGCTCCAGAAAGACATCCAATTGCGACATCAGCACTCCCGACACTTGCGCGCTGATCTCCTCGGGTACGGTCAGGGCCAACCGCGCGGCGAGCGCGGGAACTCCCTGGAAAGCGATGCCGGCCAGCATCGCGACTACGAGCGCGGCCGCGGTGAGTACCACGGGCATATGCCGCTCGACGCGGCCGGCCAGGCCGGGATTCAGCGCAAGCGTTTCGCGCAATCGTTCGACTCCGGCCCCATCTCCGGTGACGAAACTCTCTTTTCCGCCGAAGGTGATGCGCGTCGGGGTGCCCGGCAGCGGACTCGAGACTTGCAGTTCTTCACGATTGACGCTCGAGCTCAAGCCTTCGTCGGTGGTCACGGTGACTGCCGAGGCCGTCCAGCGCAGGCGCGCGGAACTGCCCTTGCTGCGATCGCCATCGAACCATGTGCCGCGTACTTCGTTCAAAAGCCCAATCCGAGATCAAAGGCTTCGCCGAATTCTTCGCCCTGCGCCGAGAGATGGTCAAATTCGCCCGCGGCGAAGGAATCGAGTTGCCTGGCTTCCAGGCGAATGTTCGCCATCAAATAGCGCGCGCGGCGCACCGCTGCCCAGGGATAGAAGAAGCCAAGCGTCACGACGATAAGAAAAGTATTGCTCAAAATCAGGAATACGTATTCGATGGAAATGCTGTTGCGCAGTCGGTTGCCGCCGAATTCGATGTTGTTGAATACCAGATTGTAGAACATCGCCTGGTAGATTGCCGCCACGCTTGCGTATATAAAAAGGAAGCTGGGGAAAACCGCCAGGGTGGCTCCCACTTCGGCGGGCAATTGCGATTCCCCGCCCCCAATCATCGCGGTGAGAATGCCGATGGAGAAGGACAGGACAATCGCCAGCAAGAAAACCACGATCGTCGCTGCAAAAAGAGAAATCCCGATGCCGTAAAAGCCGCGCACGGTGGCCGACGAAGTCGAACGGGTCGTTCCGAAACGGTAATGGTCGTATTGAAATCGGTTGATCTTGTACCAGGCGAAGGGCAATCCGAAGCCGAGAGTGGCGACGCCGAACAAGGGCCAGAAAAGATGCGGCGGATAAGCTTGCCGGTGGCCGCCGTCGAATCCGAAGCGTACGCCGCGCCAGGCTGAATTGGACGAATTGAAACGCAACGATTGAACGACCGCCAGCGGAATCAGCGCCATCAGCAGCGCAAAGGTGATCCAACCCGCTGCAATACTGATGTAGCCTGCGAAGGAGTAGGCGAGCAGGGCCGCGACGGCGATCAGCCGCCCCTTGAGAATCGCCATGGGGCTGGCGAGATATTCGAAGCGGTCGCCGGCGAGTTCGGTGTTGCCGTAGAAATACCTTTTGGTTCGGACTTTGGCCCAGGCGGAGTAGATGCCCAGGGTGAGAATCGTGAACAGCAGGTTCACGATCCAGATGCGGAAATAGTCCGAGCCGTTGCCGTGGAATTCAAATTTTTCGGTGGTAAGCTGCTGTTCCCCGGAGGAATCGATAGCACTGCTGCCGTGGGTTTCGGAATCGATCATAATGCGCTCCCTGCGGGCTGGGCCTGCCTTGGATTGTGGTGAACCGATCATCGCGCAGCCTACCACAATTGATTGTAGTTCCCACAACATCAATGGGACACCCATCGTGAAATATCAATGGGACACCCATCGGAAATATCAATGGGACACCCATCGTGGCAGGATGCAGGGCAAGGAGAATCAATGAAGCAATTCGGAATCGGCCAGCCGGCGGCGCGCTTCGAAGACCGTCGCTTCCTTACCGGCGTCGGCTCGTATATCGACGATGTAAATCTGCCGGGGCAGACGGTTTGCTTATTCCTGCGGTCCCCTTATGCGCACGCCCGAATTGCCGGAATCGAGCTGTCCGGAGCCCGGTCCGCCGATGGCGTTGTCGGGGTATTCACCGGGCCGGATTTGCGCGCCGCGGGCATTGGCGACCTGCCTTGCATGGCGGATGCGCCGAATGCGGACGGCTCGCCCTGTTACAAGCCGCCGCGCCCGGCACTGGCGATCGGTCGTGTGCGCCATGTCGGCGAGCCTGTGGCCCTGATCGTCGCCGAAACCCGGGCGCAGGCGCAGGATGCCGCCGAGGCGATTCTCGTCGATTACGAAGAACTGCCTTCGGTCGTCGAGACCGGCGCGGCCATGGCCAAAGACGCGCCGCGTTTGTGGCGCGAAGCGCCCGACAATCGCTGTTTCGACTGGTTTGCCGGCGATGCCGACGCCACCGCCGCGGCATTGGACGGCGCGGAGCATCGGGTCGAGCTCGAATTGATCAACAACCGGCTGGCGCCGAATTCAATGGAGCCTCGCGGGGCGATCGCCTCGGTCGAAGACGACCGCATGGTCTTGCGCGTTTCCTGCCAGGGCGTGCATTACATCAAGCGGATGTTGCTGAATGGGGTTTTCGACTGCGCCGAGGAGAATATCCGCGTGATCTGCAAGGATGTCGGCGGCGGCTTCGGCGCCAAGATCTTCTGCTATCCGGAGTACGTGGCGGCCCTGCATGCGGCGCGAGTCCTCGGCCGGCCGGTAAAATGGGTGGCCGAGCGCGGCGAGTCCTTTCTCAGCGACAGTCACGGCCGCGATCACGTTACCCGGCTCGAAGCCGGTTTCGACAAGGAATTGAGTTTCACCGGCTTGCGCGTTTCCACAATCGCCAATCTGGGCTCGAGTCTGTCGCCCTTCGCGCCGTTCGTCGCCACCTCGGCGGGAGTTCCCATGTTGTCCGGCTGCTACCGGATTCCTTGCGCTCATGCCCGCGTGCAGGGCGTGTTCACCAATACCGCGCCGGTCGACGCTTATCGCGGCGCCGGCAGGCCCGAGGCAATCTACGCCATCGAGCGACTGATGGACGTATCGGCGCGCCGGCTCGGAGTTTCGCCCGCGGAACTCCGCCGCCGCAATCTGATCGGGACTGCCGAAATGCCATTCAGAACCGTACTGGGTTCGCATTACGACAGCGGTGAGTTTCCGCAAATTCTGGAACGGACGCTCGAACAATCCGATTGGAACGGATTCGAGGAGAGGAGGGCGGATGCCCGGAATCGGAACAGATTGCGGGGCATCGGCCTCGCCAGTTATATCGAACGATGCGCGGGCGGTGCGCCGGAACAGGCCCGGCTGATTGTCGCGGCCGATGGCCGCATCCAGTTACATATCGGCACCATGTCCAACGGCCAGGGGCACGAAACCGCGTTCCGCCAGATTCTCTGCGAATATCTTGAAATCGAACCGGAGCGGATCACCGTCGTCCAGGGCGACTCCGACATCATTGCCCGCGGCGGCGGCACCGCGGGCTCGAGGTCGGTGCCGGTGGGCGGGGCGGCCATTGCGGCCTGCGCGAAAAAGTTGATTGCATCAGCGGGCGGGAAAGCCGCGGATGCGCTGGAAGTCTCGGCGGCGGATATTCGCTTCGAAGCTGGACGTTTTCATGTTGCCGGCACCGACCGCGGCCTGAGTTTTGTCGAAGTCGCCGCCCACGCGGCGCCGCCGGACGGCGGCCCTGCTTTCGACGAGACCGACAGTTTCGCACCTGAGCAGGCAACCTATCCCAACGGCGTTCACGTAGTCGAAGTGGAGATCGACCCCGAGACCGGCGAACTCGACCTGGCGCGCTATACCGTGGTCGACGATTTCGGCCAGGTGATCAATCCGAATCTGCTGCTCGGGCAGGTTCACGGCGGCATCGCCCAGGGACTCGGCCAGGCATTGCTGGAAGATTGCCACTACGACCCGCGCTCAGGCCAACTGCTGACGGCGAGCTTCATGGACTATGCCATGCCGCGGGCGGACGATTGCCTCGATATCGACTTCTCGCTTCATCTGGTTCCCTGCAAGACCAATCCCCTTGGAATCAAGGGGGCGGGAGAGGCCGGCGCCATCGGCGCGCCGCCGGCGATCATGAACGCAATCGCCGACGCCTTGCGCGACCACGGCGTAGACCATGTCGACATGCCCGCCACGCCCCATGCGCTTTGGCGGGCGATTCGGGGTCGCGGTAATTGAGGTTTGAGACGCGAATGTCTTTTTCGCCCCGTTCGGCGCAATGCCCTTCGGTTCGTGCCCTACGGGCTCTACGTTTCCGCAAGATGTGAGTCGGCGTCGGGTCGGGGGGTATGCGGCGGGCGTGTGAGGCATGGATGCCGAACGCGGAGCGTACATGGATGTATTTACAGCGTCCGCCGCATACCCCCCGACCCGACGGCGACGGTTCGCGCCCCAGCAATGGGACACCCATCGCGTTTGCGGCATTTCGCGCTCTTTGCTAACTTTTCCGTCGACTCGTCCATGGTCCGCAGAGGCAGTACGTGAAGGAACAAACCGATGGAAAATTCAGCCGCCGCTCGATGCTGGGCCTTGTCGGCGGCATGGTGGCGGCGACGCCGATCATGGGCCAGCCGCCGAACCGCATGCGGCCCCAGGCGGGCGATGAACTCGTTTTCGACGAAGGCCCGCTGCAAGGCGAAGTCGTGCGGCCGGGATTGCTCGAATTGCATGCCAGGCCAATTTCCGCCATGGCCCGCGACCCCGCCAGCGGCGTTGTGCGCGATGGGTCGCGGCTCAATCGGGTCATGCTCACGCGAATCGAATCCGAGAGTCTGACGCCGCGCTTCCAGCCGAATTCCGCGGACGGCATCGTCGCCTATTCAGCGGTCTGCACACATACCGGTTGCGACGTTTTCAACTGGGACGAAGAACAATTGCGCATGGCCTGCCCCTGCCACGAGTCCCAGTTCGACATCTATGACGGAGGACGCGTGGTAGGCGGCCCGGCGCCGCGGCCATTGGCCATGCTGCCGCTTGAGATCGTCGACGATACGGTACGGGTTGCCGGCCCATTCCGCGGCCGGGTAGGTTTTCAGCAGGCTTTCTGACAGGGGTCGATCATGCTCGGATTCATAACACGCTCGCTCGGTTTCGCCATTGTGCTTTCAGGCCTGGCATCGGCCCAGGAGTTGCCGCCATACACTCCGGTTACCGCCGACCGACTGCAGAACCCGGAGGCGGGCAACTGGCTCATGTACCGCGGCACTTACGACTCCCACGGCTACAGCGCGCTGGACCAGGTCGATTCGGGCAACGTGGCGGAACTGGAACTTGTCTGGAGTTTCACTACGGGCCTGCGCGAAGGCCATCAGGCGCCGCCTGTCGTCAACGACGGCTATATGTACGTCACGACGCCACAGAACCACGTGCTCGCGCTGAACGCCGCCACCGGCGAATTGCTCTGGCGCCATGTGCGCTTCCTGCCCGACGACCTGCAACAGATGCACCCGACCAATCGCGGCGTCGCGCTGTACGGGGACCGGGTCTACATGGCCACCGTCGACGCGTACCTGGTCAGTCTCGATGCCTTGACGGGAGAGGTGATCTGGGAAGTGCCGGTGGAGGACTACTACAACGGTTACTACATGACGCTGGCGCCGCTCGCGGCGGACGGCAAGATCATGGTCGGCGTTTCCGGCGGTGAATGGGGAATCCGCGGATTCGTCGCCGCCTATGACGCCATGACCGGAGAAGAGGCCTGGAAGACCTACACGATTCCCGCCCCCGGCGAGCCCGGCGCGGAATCCTGGCCGGGCGACGATTCCTGGCAGACCGGTGGAGTGCCGGTCTGGATTACGGGATCCTACGATCCGGAACTGAACCTGACGTATTGGGGCACGGGCAACGGCGGTCCCTGGACCGGCGACACCAGGCCGGGCGACAACCTCTACGCGACCTCGGTCATCGCCCTGGATGCGACCAGCGGCGAGTTGCGCGCGCACCATCAATATCACTGGAACGATTCCTGGGACTGGGACGAGGTATCCGCTCCCCTGCTGATCGACTTCGAACGGGATGGGCGCGAGATCAGTGGCCTGGTGCATCCGGGCCGCAACGGGTACCTGTGGTTTCTGGAGCGCGGCGCGGACTCGATCGGATTTGTCGACGCCGGGCCTTATGTATACCAGGACGTCTTTACCAGCATCGATCCGGTTACCGGCCGGCCCGAATACGATATGAACAAGAAACCCGGCGTCGATTTCGAGGTGGACTTCTGTCCTTCGCTCTGGGGCGGCAAGGACTGGCCGCCGGCCGCATTCAACCCGGAATCGCGCCTGCTCTTCATACCGGCCAATGAAAACGTCTGTTCCACCATGGCGGGCGAGGAGGCGCAATACAGCCCGGGCCGGACTTTCATCGGCCGCGGCCAGTCGGAAAACGGCGGCTTTTTCATTCGCGAAGGGGCCGAACATATCGGCGAGTTGCAGGCGTGGAACGTCGATACCGGCGAGGAAGTCTGGACCACTACTTTCGCAAGCCACAACTGGGGTCCGGTGCTTGCCACCGCCGGCGACCTGGTCTTCATGGGCGGCACCAACGACCGTTACTTCCGCGCTTTCGACGCGAGCACCGGCGAGATTATCTGGCGCTATCCGACGAGTTCCGGAATCACCGGAGTGCCTTCAACCTTTGCCATCGGCGGCAGACAATATATCGCCGTGCAAAGCGGCTGGGGCGTAGACGCCCAGCGCGAGCAGAATCTGATCAACCTGGTGCGGGGAAATGATTTCTACGTGCCTCAGGGGGGATCGATCTGGGTATTCGCATTGCCGCAATAGCGCGCCCGCGGAATTGCCGGACTCAGTCGATTACCGAAGCGGATTGTTCGATCAGCCGTGTGCCGGCGCGCATGGCGGCGTCGGCCAGCGGACTGATCCAGCGCTGGTCGTGAAACGCCACGCGGTATACCAGACCCATGCGCCGCCTGGGTTCGGGTTCGGCCAATCTCAGATACTTCAGGTTGGGCGAGGTCCCTTGCTCGGCGGCGGCGGCGGTTTCGGGAATCAGCGTGAGGCCGGCGTCGGCTTCCGCCAGACTCGCTACGCTGCCAAGCGATTCGAGGCTGCGATGGACGCCTTCCATTGTCCCCATCGAGCACGCGCCCAGCACCTGATCGCCCAGACAGTGACCCTCATTCAGGGCGAGCAACGGGCCAAGATCGGATTTGGCGAGGTTATCGGCTTTCAGGTCTTCCGAAAATTCTCGGAACGCGGCAAGTCGGGACGCGGTCCCCGCGAGCAGGAGCCGGTCGTCGAACAGTTCCCGCTCGGTCAATTCGAGCATCCCCACGGGAAGGGAAATGATCGCCGCGTCGATATGCCCGCCCAGCAATTTGTTCAGCAATAACTGGCTCGTGGCCTCGTATACGGCTATATCGATCCGTTCTTCGTTTCCCCGCAGATTCTCTTTCAGCCCGGGAATGAGATAGGGCGCCAGCGTCGAAACGATTCCCAGCGCGATATTGAAAGGACCTTTATTGAATCGTTTGCCCATGGTCTCAAGAAGCAGCGCTTCATCGAGCACTCGCAGCGCCTGCTCATGGACTTCCCTGCCCAGCGTGGTAAGAACGACGCCGTGACTGTCGCGCTCGAACAAGGGCCATCCCAGTTTGGTTTCAAGCTCGCGCACTTGCAGGGAGAGCGCCGGCTGGGAAACGAATACCGCCTCCGCCGCGCGGGCGAAAGAACCGTTCTCGACGACCGCTTTGAAATACCGAAGCTGGCGCAAAGTAACGGGCATTTATCCGTCTTTCCTTGTTTGTGGCATTGACTGGAGCCTGAAGAATTGGCCGGCGCCATGGGCGGCATTGTCGCATTTTTTTACGGATTGAAGGAAATGACGACGGGGAGCATCAAGATGCGGGAGGCGGGCCCTGAAAGCAGGACCCGCTCCCGCGAAATCCCAATCCGTAGGGTTTGTCAGCCTGGTTCTTTCGCCAGACTTCCACGCTAGCGTTCTTCCAACTCTCAAGTCTTATTGTTAAGAGTTGACCGGCTAACGACGATCACAGGGTGACGCAGAACGAATATTCGGTCCAATACCGTTTACTTGGGGAGACGATAAGAAAAACTTAATGTTGTGACGGCAGGAGCCATTCCGCGGCTGCCGCCGGCTCAGCCTCGAGGCTATGCAGAAAGGCTTCGAGTTGGCGCAATTGGCGGCCGGAAAGACCCAGCGGCTTGGCTTCGTTGTGGCCCAGCATGGAAGTCGGCGCTTCGTCGTAGTGTTGCAGGACTTCCGCCAGTGTCACCATCTGCCCCGTGTGCATATAAGGCGCGGTTAGCGTGACATTGCGCAGCCCCGGAGTCTTGTGCGCTCCGGTCAGTTCGTTGTCGACCCTGGCAAAACGCAGTTCCGCGCAGTGTCCGGGCGCCGCGTCGCTGAATTCGCCAAGGCAATTGAAGGGGTCGTCGCGCGCCAGCCGTACACCGTCAAAGCGTCCCACCGAGGGCAATTGCTCCAGGACCGGCAGGATACCGGTGTTGTGGAAATCGTGGTTGGTGAATAACGGGCCGTTATGACAATTGACGCATTGCGCTGCGCCGATGAACAAGTCGAGACCGGCGATTTCGTCCCTGCTGAGGGTGTCCCCTTGGTGGTGGGTGTCCCCTGGGCGGATTGCCGCCGCATCGGCATAGTCGTCGAAGCGGGATCTTCCGGGCAGCAACTTGCGCTGATACGCCGCCAGCGACTTGCCGGCATTGGCAAAAGCGCTCGAAATCTCGAACTTGAGGTCGGGGTCGAGCATGCGCCAGTGTCGCCGCCCGGATTCATCGCCGAGCGGCGAAGCCGATTCCGGTAATTGCGCCGGATCAGGCAAGGATCCGAAGATTTCTTCGTACATGGTCTTGTAATCGGGGTCGGACGCGAGCAGACGGACGATGGCGGTGCGCCCCGCGCCTTGTTCGAAGTGGGTCTCCAGCGGCGTCAGGGCCTGGGCCCATTGGCTGTCGCGGCGGCCGTCCCAATAAAACCAGGGGCTGTAGGCGATGCCGATGAGTCCGGGCGTATGGCGCCGGCCCGGGCCGGTTCCCACCGCGATCGGCAAACCGTCCGTGAACGAGAGTTCCGGCCGATGGCAACTCGCGCAGGACACGGTGCCATTGGCGCTGAGCCGCGGGTCGAAAAACAAACGGTGGCCGAGCGTTGCCGCCCGCTCGTCGTCGGCCGCCGAATTGCTCGAATCGGGCGGCAGCGTCGGCAGTGCGCTGAGCGAAAGCGAGTTGATCAGGGCGGTTTCCGATTCGGTCCAGCGCTCGGGCAAGGGCGCGGGCGCCAGCAGCCAGACCAGTACCGCGGCGGCAACGAGCAGAAAAATTGCCGAGATGCGCTTGTTCACAATTCGAATTCGATTGCGGCGCCGTCGATATTCTCTCCCAGGGTCATGCCAAACTCGAACAGCCAGCGGCCCGGCATGTGGAAGCGAACGCCTTGCAGCAGATAGACGCCGGGTTCGAGTTCGGCGGTCACTTCAGGTCGTGTCGGCAGGCCATGATCGTGTTCCGGCATGCCTCCCAGCACTTCAAATAGCGCCCCGGTGACGGGCGCGCCGTCGGCATCGGTCAGCCGCAGCCGCCAACTGTGCATGAGGTTGATTGCCAGCGGCGACAGCTCGCTGCTGATATGCAGGCGGTTGCCGCCCTCGGTAATCACGGAGAACTCCGCCTGCTCCCCGGTCCAGGCCGGCACGGGAGCGAGAAGGAGCGCCAGCGCAATCGGCAATCGGCAGTTCATTCCGCTTTGGTGTGCGCCACCATCTCAAAGCAACCGACGATCATGCGCGAGTGGTCGAAAATCTGATCGAACGGAATTTCCAGCTGATCCGGATGCATTCGCGGATCCTGCCTGACCTTCTGCATGCCGGCATCGCGAATTTCCTTCGATTCCCAGACAATCCAGGAAAAGCAGACGGTTTCGTTCTCCTGCAATTCCACCGCACGGGGGAAAGAAGTCTTCTTGCCGTACGGCACTTCGACTCCCCAGCTATCTGAATATTCGAGCGCGCCGTGTTCCAGGAAGACTTTTGCCGCCAGGCGGGCGGAATTAAGAAATGCGTCTTTGTTGTCGTTGGGGACCGGGGTGATGAAGCCGTCTACAAATTTCATTGGATGTTCCTTTGGGGAATCCGGTGGATATTGTCTATGCCACTACCAGAGCGGGCAGGCGTTCGATGAACCAATAGGTCGCGATTGCGCCAAGGCCGTACGCCAGTCCGCGCTCCATGCTGAACATCATGCCGCTGCCGGTGCGCCGGATAGCATGGTACGCCGCCAGCAGCACGCAAATAAAGCCGATCTGGCCGAGTTCGACGCCGATGTTGAAAAACAGCAAGGCAAGCGGGATGTCGGCGTCGCTCAGCCCCAATTCCCCCAGGGCGCCGGCAAAACCGAAGCCGTGCAGCAGCCCGAACGCGAAGGCGACCAGCCAGGGCTTGCTGTGGACCAGCGTCGTCTCGCCACGTTGCCCCATGATGATCTCGCGCGCCAGGAAGGCGATGGAAAGCGCGATCAGCACTTCGATCGGCGCACCGGGCACCGGAAATACGCCGAGTACGGCGAAAGCCAGCGTGATGCTATGGGCGATCGTGAAGGAGGTCACTGTCTGCACGAGTTTCCAGAAACTCTGCATGAGCAGGAGCAGGCCCAGTACGAACAGCAGGTGGTCGATGCCGAACAGGATATGCTCGGCGCCGATAATGAGATAGCGCCCTGCCAGGGTGGTCCAGGAACCCGCGCCGGCCTTGAGTTCGGTCAGGGGAACTTCGATCTCGGCGCCGTCGCCGGGAACGTAAGCGGTAACACCGTCGCCTTCGAGCCAGTTGGCGATGACCAGCACGCCGGCAAGCCCCCAGGGAAAGACGAGGCTGTCGTCGACGTTCAGTTGCGGCTCGCAGGAGAAGCGATAGGCAAAGGCGGCGGGCGGCAATCCCGTGCAGCGTTCCGGCAGGATGCGTTCGATATTGAACAATGGCGGCACCTGGGCGTCGACCACCGAAAGCCGATACGAGCCGGGTTCGGATTCCTGCAGGATTACCCGGGCAACGCCGGTGATATTGATGTCATGCGCGAGTGTGGGCAGAGCCGGCGCCAGCAACAAGGCGGACAAAAGCAGCTTGCGCGCCCAGTCAATCATTGATGACGATGACATAGTTGTCCCAGAGCCGATCGACTTCGACCTGCAGCAGACGGTCTTCCTCGGTGGCGATCCAGTCGAGCCGCACCCGGTCGACGATTTCCCCGAATCCAGCCAGTTCCGCATCCGCGCGTTCGGTCACTCGCAGCCAATGTTGGCCGCGATTGCTGATATACGGCCCGACCCATTCGCCGGTTTGCGCCGTGAATACCTGATCGGAGAACCCGTCGCTGAATATGTTCGAAAGGTCGAGCCGGTTTACGTTGGGAAGGGGCGAGTCCGTGCCGGGCTCAAGCGCCGTTATTTCTTCCGGTTCGCCGCCGGCGGCAAGCATGGCCAGGGCTTCATCCGCGGGATCGCTGGTGTCGAACACGAGTTCGTCGACGGTGACCGTTTCCAGAGTCGTGTAGCGGTCGCGGTTGACGTCGTAGTAGGCGCGCAATTCCGTTTCATCCGGCTGGATGACTTCGCCCGAGAGCACGTGGCGCATTTTTTGCGCGAGCATGTCGTAAATTCTGGCATCGTTGTCGAGATCGAGCCTGACCGCTTCACGCACGAGAATCTGTTCCTCGATATAGAGCGCTGTTATCTGGTCGCGCTCCTCCAGAGTCAATTCCCTGCCGGTGGACAACTCCTGCATGAATATGCGGGCGTCGATGTCCTGTTGGCTGACTTCCAGCAATTCGCCCCCACCCAGGCTGGATACCCCATACACGCCGAACAGCAACACGGCCAGCACGACGAAATGCGTCATCGGTTCATGCAGCAGCTTTTGCAGGCGGGACGAATTCTGGTCGTTTTCTGTCATGTAACTGGATACCGGTTTTTCTGTCAGGCAGAGTTTCTATATAGTGGGAGCCCGATGCAAGTGCATTTGTGGCCCGTGGCCCCGGTTTCGGGACCGAGGAGCGCCGAATTGGAACGGCTGACCGAAAAATTCCTGGCGTCTTGTCCGCGCGATGGAGGCCTGATCCTGCGCGGGCACAACATGACCCGGATCGAAACCTTTGTCGATGCGGCTTTCGCTTTTTCCCTGACCCTGCTCGTGATCAGCATCGACGAAATCCCGCGCAGCCCGGCGCAACTCGTAGAGACTGCCCGCGACATTCCGGCCTTTCTGCTGAGTGCGTTGTTCATGGGTCAATTATGGCTGGTGCATGTGGGCTGGAGCCGCATATTCGGCCTGCAGGATCGGATTACCGTAGTGCTCAGCCTGGCGATCGTAATGCTCGTACTGATTTTCGTCTATCCGCTGAAACTGATGCTGCAATCGGGAATTTTTTATTTTTCCGGAGGGCTGGTCGGTGCGAATATCATGGTCGACGATGGGGACTGGACCGACCTGAGTGTCTCCAACATGTTCGTTTTCATGGCCGCAGGCGTACTCTGTCTTGCATTCATTGTCATCGCGCTGTACCTCAACGGTCTGCGCTTTCGCGAAAAGCTGCGCCTGAATGCCTATGAAGTGTATCTGTGCTGGAGGCGGATCGTGATTGCCTCGGTAGTTGGCTTTACCGCGTTAGCATGCGGCGTGGCCGCCACTTTTCTTGCCGGCCCGGCGCTGCCCTGGGCAGGACTCGGTTATCTCAGCCTTTTCATCAGCATGCCGCTCGCCGGACGTGCTTTCGAGAGGCTCTATCCCCCGCCAAATTCGGATTAAGCATTCGGCAACAATGGTCTTCGGATCAGAATTCGTAGCGCAGACCGACGCGCAGGCTTCGCGGCTGCTGGAATCGCGTCGGAAAACCGAATGTGGGTGAAAGCCTGCGGCCGCCCCAACGGTCGGCAAACTCATCGACTTCGAGTTCGGCGTCGAGGTCCAGGACATTGAAAACGTCGAGCCGGGCGATCAGCGTGCCGTCGAAAAACGCATCGGCGGTGTATTTCAGGCCAAGATCGAGCCGGTGTACATTTGCCGTCCTTCCCTGGGAGCCGCGCGGCGCCAATTCACCTTGCTTGTAAAAGCTGATCGGTCCGTGAATTCTCGCGTACGGATCGTCGGGATGTCTGCCGAAGGCATTGCGTGGGCGGCCGCTGGCAAAATGAAACGCGGCGCCGGCCTGCCAGCCGTCGGCGAACTCCCAGCCGCCCCACATCTTCAATTGATGGCGCCGGTCATTGGGCAGGTCGCCGTCGGCGCCTTCCGTCAGGCCGGCAAAGTCGAACTGCGTGGTGATGCCGGCGGACCCCTCGCCGGTGTCACTGCGCACCGTGCCCTCGTAGTTGCCGTAACTATGTGACCAGGTGTACGAGGCCCGGGCATAGAACTCCCCGTCCCATTGCCGCTGGAGGTCCAGCGTCAGCGCATGGTAATGGCGCCGCATTGACGGAATGCCGAGTTCATCGGCCGTCAGCCTGATTTCGTCGAGACCGCCGTCGCCGTCGATGTCGTAAAAGGTCCGCAGGTCTCGGCCGGGATTGGCGAGTACATAGTTGTATTCGCCGAAAACTCCGAGGGCCTCATCGATTGAAAAGTCCTCGATGCCCTGCACCAGATTACGCCAGGTCAGTGTGACGCCGAAAATGTAATTTTCCAGAAAACTGCGCTCGTAGCCGAGAATGAACTCGTCCTGGGCCATGGGTTCGAGGTCCTGATCGGCCAGGGTGCGAATGTCGGGCAATGAGCCGTCGGCGAATACGCTGGTTTCCCCGATTTGGGCGCCGAATTCCGTGCTGCCGTCATCGGCGATCGGCTGATCGAGCTCGAACCAGGCTTCGCTGAGATATCTGGGGCTGCCGAGGAAAATATTGACGACACTAGCGACCGGCAGGTGATAGCGGCCGTAATTGGCGAAAATCTTGGAGTTTCTGTCGCCGCCTATGTCCCAGGAGAAACCGACGCGCGGTGCAAACTGGTCTGTAATTTTGACCAGCGATTGGCCATTGGCATTGCGGTTGTCGAAGCGCTCGTTGCGCAAACCGAATCGCAAAGTCGCGTTGATGGCTTCGATCGTCCATTCGTCTTCGATATAGAAAGCCGTGGCGATCACATCGAAATCGCCGTCCCTGGAGTATTGACGGTAGCGCGTTACCTCTGTCACTGCTTCCGGCACAATGCCGCCATTGCGAAGAATTTCACCGGGAGTGGCCCCAAGGTATTGGTAGTAGCCGCCTCCCGAGTACGACAGGGCGTCGAATGAAGTGTTCTGCTCCCGGTCCATACCGAAACGGATCAGATGCTGATCGTTGGCGGCCCATTCCATATCGACCCGTGTGACCCGGCGCTCATCGTCCGCGCTTGCCTGGTAGTAATTGGTCCAGCAGCCGAGTTGCCGGAATCCGCGGGTTCGGGTATCGAGGGCGACGGGGCAGGATTCGTCTCCGGGCGAGCGGGAAGTGAGATCGTATTCGCTGATGCCGTGCATCACCGTCGCCGCCAGATCGTTGCCGAAATAGCCCCGGTAGGTAATGATGTGATTGTCGCCGCCGCGTCCGATCGCGGTATCCTCCAGATGCCTGCCGACCGTATTCGTTTCGGGATTCCATCTGAAAGACGAGCGATCCACCGTCCTCGCGTCCGAGAATCCGGTGTATTCGATGCGATGATCGTCGTCGACCAGCCAGTCGAGTTTCAGGCCCCAGAACCCGTCGCCGTCGGATTCCCGGTACAGCCGGCCCCAGGAGTTGTAGTCGCTTACGTCGATATCCCTGAATTCGTAGATGCCATAGGCGAATAGCCGGTCTTCCACGATGGGCCCGCCGGCGGAAACAAAGCTTGTGAAATCGTCTCTTTCGTCAAAGCCGTCCGCCGAGTCGTATTCGATGCGTTCCGATGGATGCGCCACATTCGGTACGTCGCCGCGCAGCGAATCGGGCTGGAAGTATCCGCCCAGGCTGAAACGCCATTCGTTCGTTCCCCGTTTCGTAACCGCATTGACCACGCCACCGGTGGAGCGGCCGAATTCGGCGCCGTAGCCACCGGTCTTGATCTGAAACTGGTCGTAGAACTCGAAGGGGAGGGTGCTGGCGCCGAGTCCGGTGCGGAAATTGGTCACGTTCATGCCATTGACGTAATAGATGTTTTCCGCAACAGAGGCGCCGCCCAGCGAAGCGTAGGCGGATCCGGTGCCGTACTCGGCGCGGTTTCCCGCAGTTCCGAAGGCCAGATCGCCTTGTACCGCGCCGGGCGCCATCAGCACCACGGCGTTCGGATCCCGCGGAATCGGCAGGCGCCGAATGTCTTCCGAAGTCACGATTCTCGCCGTCTCGGCCCGGGTGACGTCGAGCGGCGATTCAGGGTCCTCGATGACGAGGATTTCCTCGACCGCTCTGGGGTTTTCCAGCCGCAATTCGATGGATGTTCCTTCACCGACATTCACTTCCGTCGGAACGATGCTGGATTGCAGGCCGCCAAGCGCGGCGAAGACCGCATAGCGCCCGACCGCGAGTGCGGAAAACCGGTAGCGGCCTTCCGCGTCGGTAACGGCAGTGCGGGTTCGGGCGGTATCGGGGTGAAATGCGGTGACGGTGACGCCGGCAACCGGCCCCGAGTTCGAATTGACTTCGCCGAAGATGTAGCCGAGTGTCGTCCCCTGGCTATAAGCGTGATTCGCCAGCAGAAAAGCACTTGCCAGAAGCGCGCAGAGCGAAGTTGTTATTCCATTCCTGGCCGCGGTCGGCATTGCTTGGTTCTCCCTTCCAGTTCTTATTGTTATTGGACTAGCGCAACAACCAGGCGACAAAACGCTCGTTCATGTCATCGGCGTTTTCACTCCACCAGGCCCAGTCATTGCGCAAGGCGCGGGCGGTGTTCTCCGGCGCGTTGGGCATGTGCTGTTGCATTTCCACGCCGGTTTCCAGGTGAGTCGAAATCAGTGATTCCGCGGATCGGCGCACGGGGCTGTAGGCGATGTATCGTCCCAATCCCGCGAGCGAACTCGGCCTTGAGGAGAATTCGACGAACTGCCGCGCTTCATCGAACCGTTCGGTGCCGGTGACGATCGCAAGTTGACCGGCATCGAGCACCTGACCGTCCCAGACCACGACGAAGGGTTGATTCTCAATTACCTGCGCATTGAAAATCCTGCCGTTATAGGCAGTGGTCATGAGTACTTCCTCATCGGCGAGCATTTGCGGCGGCTGGGCGCCCACCTGCCACCAGATCACTTCGTCCTTGATGGTGTCGAGTTTGGCGAACGCGCGGTCAACGCCATCCTCGGTATCGAGCATGGCGTACACCTCATCGGCGGGAACGCCGTCCGCCATGAGCGCGAGTTCGAGATTCACCACCGGCGAACGACGCATGCCGCGCCGGCCCGGAAAATTTTCCAGATCAAAGAAGTCGGCGATGGTCTCGGGTCTCCGGTCGCCTATGGTTTCTTCGTTGTAGGCGTATGCGGTCGAATAGAAGACCAGGCCCAGGCCGCATTCGCCGAGAGTGTCCGGAAAGAAGTCCTCTTCAATGGAGGCGCCGTCCGGGGCGGGAGCGAGATTCGTCAGGTCGAGGGGCTCGAACAAGGCTTCCTCACAGCCGCGAACGCCATCGAACAACTCCAGGTCAACCACGTCCCAGAAAACGGACCCGGTTTCGACTTGCGCGCGAATCTGTGCGAGGCCGCCGTTGTAATCTTCAACGCGAACCTCGATTCCCGTTTCGGCTTCGAAGGGCTTGATGATGGCTTCTTCCCATGCCCTGGCGTAGGAACCTCCCCAGGACACGACCGTAAGTTCCTGGGCTAAAAGACCGGCGGAAAATACGCTGGAAACAAGTATGACCAGACCTTTTGCAATGCCGCGAAAAGGAAGATGCGAGATCAATTCAGACCCCTCCCTGTTGTTTTGATTTGGTATCGGAACCAGACGGACCGAACGCGCGTTCCAGAGCGCCAAATCGTGCCAGCTTGACATGCCGATGTCCAGTGCGCGTTTGAGGTCCAATGGGTGTCCCTTGAGATCTTCTCTGCGATGGGTGTCCCTTGTGATTCGCGGTCTGTTGTACACATAAATCCCGCATCTGTATAATCCGCTCTTTGCAGGTGTAGCCATCTCATGTTGCGCATTGTTGAAGAAGCCCTGACATTCGACGACGTTCTCCTCCTGCCTGCCCACTCGACCGTTCTGCCCGCTACAGTCGGCCTCGACACACGGCTGACCCGCGCGATTCCGCTCAATATTCCATTGATTTCCTCCGCCATGGACACAGTTACCGAGTCCAGGCTGGCCATCGCCATGGCGCAGGAAGGCGGGCTCGGCGTCATCCACAAGAACATGGGCGTCGAACGGCAGGCCCGTGAAGTGCGTCTGGTGAAGAAATTCGAAAGCGGAGTAGTACGGGACCCGATCACCATTCCCTTCCATGCCGCCGTGTGCGATCTCGTGGAACTCATGCGCGAACACAATATTTCCGGCATGCCCGTAGTCGATGGCGCCGGGCTGGTGGGCATAGTCACCAGCCGGGACGTGCGCTTCGAGACGAACATGGACGCCAGGGTCGAAAGCATCATGACTCCCAGGAAGAATCTGGTCACCGTGGGCGAAGACTACGACCTGGAGGAAGTCAAGGCGTTGCTGCACAAGCATCGCATCGAGAAAGTCCTGGTAGTCAACAGCGGTTTCGAGTTACGCGGATTGATCACATTGAAGGACATCCGCAAGTCCGAGGATTTTCCCGATGCCTGCAAGGATGAGCTCGGTCGGCTGCGGGCAGCCGCCGCGGTCGGCGTCGGCGGGGAAAATACCGAGCGCGTCCAGGCGATCGTCGAGGCCGGCGTCGACGTGATCGTGGTCGATACCGCCCACGGCCATTCCCAGGGCGTACTCAATCAAGTGAAAGAGATCAAGACGCGCTATCCCGAGATTTCCGTGGTCGGCGGCAATATCGCCACCGCCGACGCCGCCCGCGACCTGGTCAAGGCCGGCGCGGACGCGGTCAAGGTCGGCATCGGTCCCGGTTCCATTTGCACCACGCGTATCGTTACCGGCGTGGGCGTGCCGCAGATCACGGCGGTGGCGAACGTGGTCGCAGCGCTGAAAGATACCGATGTCTGCGTGATTTCCGACGGCGGCATCCGCTATTCCGGAGACATCGCAAAGGTGCTAGCCGCGGGCGCCCATGTGGTCATGGTCGGCTCGCTGCTGGCGGGCTCGGAAGAGGCGCCGGGCGAGGTCGAACTTTACCAGGGTAGAAGCTACAAGACCTATCGCGGCATGGGCTCCCTGGGCGCGATGTCCTCCTCACAAGGCTCCAGCGACCGCTATTTCCAGGATCTGGAAGCAGGCGCCGAAAAGCTGGTGCCGGAAGGCATCGAAGGCCGGGTTCCCTACAAAGGGCCGATGTCGGCCATTGTGCATCAGTTGATGGGAGGATTGCGTTCAAGCATGGGCTATACCGGCTGCGAGACCATCGAACAGATGCGCACAGGCACGCACTTCGTCAAGATCACCGCCTCGGGCATTTCCGAGTCCCACGTGCACGATGTCAGCATCACCAAGGAAGCTCCCAATTACCAGGTCTACTAGTACCGCGGGCGCGGCAGCCCCGGCCGATATCCATGCGCAGAAAATCCTGGTGCTGGACTTCGGCTCCCAATACACCCAGTTGATCGCGCGCCGGGTGCGCGAGGCCGGGGCGTATTGCGAAATTCACGATCACGACATCAGTGAAGCCGAAACGCGGGCCCTCGCTCCGAACGGGATCATTTTTTCCGGTGGGCCGGAATCCGCCGGCGCCGTCGCCGCGCCGCGTCCCCCTGAATATCTTTTTGAACTGGGGACGCCGATTCTCGGCATCTGCTACGGCCTGCAGATCATGGCGGAGCATTTCGGCGGCAAGGTCGAGGCGTCGGACAAGTCTGAATTCGGCTTCGCCCAGGTCGCCGCCGAAACTCCCTGCCGCCTGTTGCAAGGCATGGAAGACCGGTTCGACATGAACGGCAAGGCTCAACTCGATGTCTGGATGAGTCACGGCGACAAGGTCACCGCGGCGCCGCCCGGATTCGTCGTCGCGGCCGCGACCGAAAGCGCGCCGATCGCAGCCATGGCCGACGACGAGCGCGGCTTCTACGGCCTGCAATTCCATCCCGAAGTCACCCATACCGCCCAGGGTCAGCGCATCATGGAGCGATTTGTCCACGAAATCTGTGGCTGCGATTCGTTGTGGACGCCGGCCAACATAATCGAAGACGCGATCGCCACGATCCGGGAAAGGGTCGGTAACGACCAGGTTTTGCTCGGGCTCTCGGGCGGAGTCGATTCGTCGGTAGTGGCAGCCCTGCTGCATCGGGCCATCGGCGATCGACTCCGGTGCGTTTTCGTCGATAACGGCCTGTTGCGGCTGCAGGAAGGCGACCAGGTCATGGCCACTTTTGCCGCCAATATGGGAATTCAGGTGATCCGGGCCGATGCCGAAGAACTCTTTCTCGAGCGTCTGCGAGGCGTGGCGGAGCCTGAGGCCAAGCGCCGCATCATCGGCAACACGTTCATTGAAGTGTTCGAGCAGGAAGCCTCGCATTTGCCGGATGTGCGCTGGCTGGCGCAGGGGACGATCTATCCGGACGTGATCGAATCCGCCGGCGCCCGCACGGGCAAGGCAAGAGTGATCAAATCGCACCACAATGTCGGCGGGCTACCCGAGACGATGAAACTCGAATTGCTCGAACCCCTGCGTGAACTGTTCAAGGACGAAGTGCGCAAACTCGGCCTCGAACTTGGCCTGCCTTACAAGATGGTTTATCGCCATCCATTTCCCGGCCCGGGTCTGGGCGTGCGTGTAATCGGAGAGGTGCGCAAGGAGTATTGCGATATTTTACGGTGTGCGGATGCGATCTTTATTGAAGAACTGCATCGCGCAAACGTCTACGATAAAGTTAGCCAGGCATTCGCGGTATTCATGCCGGTGAAGTCGGTCGGAGTCGTGGGAGACGCACGCCGTTACGCTTGGGTAATCGGCTTGCGCGCGGTCGAAACAGTGGATTTCATGACTGCCCAATGGGCGCGGCTCGACATGGAACTGTTGGAAACAGTATCCAGTCGAATCATGAACGAGATACCCGAAGTATCACGGGTGACTTACGATATATCCAGTAAGCCACCCGCTACGATCGAGTGGGAGTAGACCAACTTTTCCTGTACTTTTTTGAACCCGGTCCGAACCCGGTCCGAACCCGGTCCGAACCCGGCAGGAAAAAGTCAATCAGGATTTTTCGTTCCGTACCGCTACAAAGCCAGACTGGCCCTTGCCTTTCGCCCTGCGCACGGTGTAGCCGTACCGCCCCAGATTGAACTTTCGATCATTCTCGAATCCCGCCAGCGCACCCGTGATTTGTTCGGCAACAGGATCGGCTGTCGGAACCTCGGTAACTTGTCTTGCAAGCCACTTGGTGAATGCATCTTCGGCGAGATCATCGCCGATAGACTTGCGTAATGCGTTCAGTTTTCTTACTTGACCCTTGGTCAATGATTTTTCATTTACAGCCACAACAATCTCCAGTCGATTTGAGGTAATTACGATCTCATCCTTGTCTGAAAAATATGGATACGACAAGATTTTTGAAATCGGGCGCGAGAATACTTCATTTGAAAAAACGTATCAAGTACTAGTAAACGTATCAAGTGCAAATAAATGCAAGTAAGGATTTTAGAACTCCGTGACATTATAGTTTTTGACCGAGGTATCTTAAGAAATCTTTCAAAAGATTTAAATATTTCGAGTAACCGCGAGTCGGGAGCGCCCTGAGTAGTGATATAGTCACGTCCTTTTCTTCGAAACCAAATGGATTCTTGACCGATGTGGGCCTCCCTGACCGTCAAGGAAATACCGCGCACCGGTTGGAGTTCGGCCCACCCGCTGAATCTGCGCCCGCCGCTGTTTACCCTGGCGCTGATGTCGTTCGGCCTGTTCGTGATGGGAATCGGCGAGGCGCTGCTGATTGCGTCCAATTCGGGAGTCAGTCCCTGGACAGTGCTGGCCCAGGGCATCGCCAATCAGACCGGGCTCAATATCGGCTGGGCGACGTTGAGCGTCAGCGTTGTCGTGATCTTGCTCTGGATCCCGCTACGGCAGATTCCCGGCATCGGAACGATCCTGAATGCAGTCATCATCGCCGGGGCGATGGGCTGGTCCATTCAATACCTGCCGCAGCCGGAATCGGGGATATTGCAACTGCTCGAAGTGATCGGCGGCATCGCGCTGTTCGGCTTCGGCACCGGGCTGTATCTCATTGCCAATCTCGGGCCGGGACCCAGGGACGGATTGATGACCGGCCTGCAACGCATCACCGGCAGACCCGTCGCGCTGGTGCGAACCGCCCTCGAATTGAGCGTCGTCGCGCTTGGCTGGTTTCTCGGCGGCGCAGTCGGCTACGGCACGGTGTTGTTTGCGCTCCTGATCGGCCCATCGGCCTCGCTGAGCCTGTATTGGGTGGCGCGCCTGTCGCCGGCCCGCGCGGCGCCGGCAATGGAACAGGCCCCATGACTACGGGCGGCTCGCCGGCGCGCCACGATCTTGAAAACATGCAACTTGCGCTGGCGCTTGCCCGCACCGCGGAAGAGCTTGGCGAAGTTCCGGTAGGCGCGGTAGTCGTGTGCGATGGCGAGATCATGGGGCAGGGACATAACCGCCCGGTCAGCAGCAGGGACCCGACCGCCCACGCGGAAATCGCGGCGCTACGGCTAGCAGCGGCCAGGGTCGGCAATTATCGTCTTCCGGGCTCGACGCTATACGTCACCATCGAACCTTGCACAATGTGTGTCGGCGCCATGATTCACGCCCGCGTCGCCCGGCTGGTTTTCGGCGCCCGCGAACCACGCGCCGGAGCGGTTGTCAGCCGCGAATTACTTGGCGAAAAGAGCTGGCTGAACCACAGCATCGAGGTAACCGAAGGCGTTCTCGCCGATGACTGCGGCACACTCCTGACAGAGTTTTTCGCCCGCAGGCGCACGGATGCCAGTGGACCGTAAATCCTATATCATTGCGCCCTGTTTTCCGGCAGCCCTTCTGCCACTCACCGCCGCGGGAATTCTTTCATGCAGGTGCTGTACGGGGGCACGGCGCTCTCACCGTTCAAGACCGCCAATCTGCTGAGCGCATTGCAGGCCGTCAATCCGGCGCTCGGGTCCGTCTCGGCGCGATTCGTTCACTTCCTTGAGTTCGACAAGTTGACCCAAATCGAGCGGCAAACGCTGGATGTATTGCTGCGTTATGGCTCGGCCTGGGTGGATGACGCGAGCGCCGGTCCTGCCAGCTGCCTCGTTGTGCCTCGGCCCGGCACGATTTCGCCCTGGTCGAGCAAGGCCACCGATATCCTCCGCAACTGCGGGCTGGCCCATCTGGGGCGGATCGAACGAGGAATTGTCTATTACTTCGACGCGAATCTCTTTTCTCCCGGCTGGGAACCGCTGATTCACGACCGCATGACCCAGGCGATCCTGTCTGGTACAGAAGACGCCGCCTGCCTGTTCGAACACCGGGAGCCGCGGCCGATGGCCTCGATCGATATTCTGCGCGGCGGCCGCGAAAGTCTGTTGCGCGCGAACCGGGACATGGCGCTCGCCCTTGCGCCCGACGAGATCGACTACCTGTACGAAAACTTCCGCACGCTCGACCGCAACCCGACCGACGTCGAACTGATGATGTTCGCTCAGGCAAATTCGGAACATTGCCGCCACAAGATCTTCAACGCGGCCTGGACCATAGACGGCGAGCGCAAGGAACATTCCCTGTTCGACATGATCCGGCATACCTACCGAACTTCGCCCGCCGGCGTACTCTCGGCCTACAAGGACAATGCCGCGGTCATGGAAGGCCATGAAGCCCAACGCTTTTTCCCCGACCCGGATACGCACGGTTACGGTTACAGCAAAGAAGCCGTGCACATCCTGATGAAGGTCGAGACGCACAATCATCCTACCGCGATCGCGCCTTTCCCCGGCGCGTCAACCGGTTCGGGCGGCGAAATTCGCGATGAAGGCGCCACCGGAACCGGCGCCAAGCCCAAGGCGGGACTGACCGGATTCAGTGTTTCCAATTTGCGCATCCCGGATTTTCCCCAGCCCTGGGAGGAAGATTTCGGCAAGCCCGGCAAGATCGCCTCCGCACTGGAAATCATGCTCGAAGGGCCCATCGGCGGCGCGGCTTTCAACAACGAGTACGGCCGGCCGGCGCTATGCGGATATTTCCGCAGTTTCGAGGAACGCGTCGACGGCGAATTGCGCGGTTATCACAAGCCGATCATGATCGCCGGTGGAATCGGCAATATCCGCGAACGACATGTGCAGAAAGACGAGGTCCGCCCGGGAGCGAATCTCGTCGTGCTCGGCGGTCCGGCAATGCTCATCGGGCTTGGCGGCGGGGCGGCTTCGTCGATGGCTTCCGGCTCGGCGAGCGAGGAACTCGATTTCGCCTCGGTACAACGCGACAACCCGGAAATGCAGCGCCGCTGCCAGGAAGTGATCGATGCCTGCTGGCAGCTCGGAGAAGCCAATCCGATCCGCTTCATCCACGATGTCGGCGCCGGCGGGCTCGCCAACGCACTGCCCGAACTGATCAAGGATGCGGGTACCGGAGGAGAGTTTTCCCTGCGCGAAATTCCCAGCGCGGAATCGAGCATGGCGCCGCTTGAGATCTGGTGCAACGAAGCCCAGGAACGCTATGTGCTCGCCGTCGATACGGGTGACCTGGACCGGTTTGAAAGTATTTGCGCCCGAGAGCGCTGTCCCTTCGCCATCGTCGGTGAAACCGTGGCCGAGAATCGGCTGGCGCTGTCGGACTCGCATTTTGGCGATCGTCCCATCGACTTGCCGATGGAGTTGTTGTTCGGCAAACCGCCGGCGATGCATCGGCAGGCGCAATCGCCGCCGCCTCGCGCCGGTGAATTCGATTGCGCCGGTATTGAACTGACGGATGCCATCGACCGCGTACTGGCCCTGCCCGGGGTGGCGAGCAAGTCCTTTCTGATCACCATCGGCGACCGCACAATCACCGGCCAGGTGAGCCGCGATCAGATGGTCGGCCCGTGGCAGACGCCGGTGGCCGACGCGGCGGTCACCTGCAATTCCTATATTGCTCATGCCGGCGAAGCCATGGCCATGGGCGAGAGAGCGCCGCTGGCCCTGCTAAGCGCGCCGGCCGCGGGCCGCATGGCCATAGCCGAGGCAATCACCAATATCGCCAGTGCCGACATCGCCCGAATCGGCGATATCAAATTGTCAGCCAACTGGATGGTCGCCGCCGGTCACAATCACGAGGACGCCAGGCTCTACGCCACTGTGGCGGCGGTGGCGCGAGAGTTTTGCCCTGCGCTCGGGATCTGCATTCCGGTCGGCAAGGATTCGATGTCGATGCGCACGGTCTGGCAGGCGGACGATGGGGCGGAACACGACATGACGGCGCCGCTGTCGCTGGTGATCAGCGCCTTCGCGCCGGTCGGCGATGTACGCCGAACCTGGACACCGCAGTTGCGCACGGACCGCGGCCCTAGCAGCCTGGTACTGCTCGATCCCGGCGGCGGCCGCAACCGGCTCGGTGGGTCGGCGCTCGGGCAGGTGTATCGCCGCATTGGCGGAGCGCCTCCCGATGTCGACGATCCGGATATTCTGCGTGGCTTGTTTGCCTTCCTTGTCGAATGCCGGGCGCGAAACCTGGCGCTCGCTTATCACGACCGTTCCGACGGCGGACTGATCACCACGTTGCTGGAAATGGCGTTCGCCGGCCGATGCGGACTGGAATTGCAATTGCCGGACGGCGCCGATGCGCTGGAGCATTTGTTCGCCGAGGAAATCGGCGTAGTGCTGCAAGTGAGCGACGGCGATTTGCCTGCGATACGCGAATTGGCCGAGTCCCACGCCCTTGCATCGATCCTGTGTGATATTGGCAAGCCCGCTTCTCATGGCGATATCGTGATTCGCGCCGACGGGGGGGAGATTTTCCGCGATTCGCGTACCGAATTGCAGCGGCGCTGGGCGGCGACGAGCTATCACATGCAGCGCCTGCGCGATAACGCCGACTGCGCACGGCAGGAATACGACGCCTTGCTTGATGCGGACGACCCGGGCATCGATTTCGTGACCGTTTTCGACCCCGGGGAAGACATCACCTCGCTTTACGTCAATGTGCAGCCGCGGCCGCGAGTGGCGATTCTGCGCGAACAGGGCGTCAACGGCCAGATGGAAATGGCCGCGGCATTCGACCGTGCCCGTTTCGACGCCATCGATGTGCATATGACCGACCTGGCCACAGGGGCTGCCGATCTGGCGCAGTTCGACGTAGTAGCCGCCTGCGGCGGATTTTCCTTCGGCGACGTACTCGGCGCCGGCGGCGGCTGGGCGAAGTCGATTCTTTGCGACGAGGCCTTGCGCAAGCAGTTCGAGACTTTTTTCCGCAATCCCGCCACGCTCACGCTCGGAGTCTGTAACGGCTGCCAGATGATCGCAATGCTCAGCGACCTCATTCCCGGCAGCGGCCATTGGCCTGCATTCCACCGCAATCTGTCCGAGCAATTCGAGGCGCGCTTCGCCATGATGCAGGTACAGGAAAGTCCTTCGGCGTTTTTCACCGGCATGGCGGGCAGCCGCTTTCCGCTGGCCGTGGCCCATGGCGAAGGCCGCGCGGTTTTCGGCTCGGCAGCGGACAGCGCCGCGCTCGATTCGCGGATCCCCTTGCGTTATGTCGATAACCGGGGCCGGATCGCGGACAGCTATCCCGCCAACCCCAATGGTTCCGCCGAGGGCGTCGCCGCCGTGTGCAATGAAGACGGCCGCGTTACCATACTCATGCCGCATCCGGAGCGCGTGTTTCGCGCCTGCCAGAACTCCTGGCATCCCGAGGATTGGGGCGAGGACGCGCCGGCCATGCGGCTTTTCCGCAACGCGAGAATCTGGCTTGACTGAAAATGACTGAGAATAGCCTGTACAAGATCGAGTTCTACGTCCCCGAGTCCCACCTCGAAGCGGTGAAGACCGCGATGTTCGCCGCCGGCGCCGGCGGCGTCGGCGATTACGACAGTTGCGCCTGGCAGACCCGGGGTCAGGGCCAGTTCCGGCCGCTGGAAGGCGCCTCGCCTTACATCGGCCAGACCGGCCAGGTAGAAACCGAGGCTGAGTTCAAGGTGGAAATGGTTTGTACCGGTGAGTTCATTCGCGAAGTTATCGAAGCCATGAAGCGAGCCCACCCTTACGAGGAAGTCGCCCACAGCATCATCCGCTGTGAATCGTTCGGCTAGCTCTCGCTGATCAGCCGTACGTCGAGTTCCTGTCCGTCGCGGGTCACGTCGAACATGCGTACCGGAAAGCGCTGTTTTTCCACATCCCGAAAAAAGTGTTCCAATGTGATTTTCACTACCGGGAACGCGATTTCATCCCAGGGAATCTCGGCTTCGGTAAACAATTTCACTTCCTGGGTTTCCTCGGTGAAACCGAGGTTCATTTCCAGGATATTCGCCCGGAACAGCAGATAGACTTGGTTGATCCGGGGCAGATTGAACAGAGTGTAGAGCGTGCTCTGGCCGAGTTCGATGCGTGCGCCGGCTTCTTCCATGGTTTCGCGGACTGCGCCCGCGTGAGTCGATTCGCCGTTCTCCATGAAGCCCGCCGGCAGCGTCCATTTTCCGTGGCGTGGTTCAATGCCGCGCTTGCAGAGCAAAACCCGGCCGTCCTCGCTGACGGGCACCGTGCCGACGACATTGCGCGGGTTCTGGTAGAACACGATGTCGCAATCGGGGCAGTAATGGCGATGGCGGTCGTCGCCTTGCGGAATCAGATAGCTTACCGGTCCGGCGCAATGCTGGCAGAACTTCATGCGCGCTTGATTTCGCAATGCAGGCGGAAGCTCTTGGATGTCATGTAGGACTCGATTTCGCGCAGGCGTTTTTCCAGATCGCGAAAGGTGGAGGCGCAGTTTTCGGCCTTGTCGTTTTTGCGTTCCGGCTTGCGCCCTGATCTGCGTGGCGGTTCGCCCGATGACGGCGGCGGCTCGGAATGAGCGGAGCGGGTCTGGCGCCGCCGTCTGCGCTCCAGCCGCTCGTCTTCGAGAAAAGGATCCGGATCGAGCAGGAAAATACAGAGGATGTACCCGAATATCGTAAAGGGACCCAATACGAACAGCGAAAGAAAAGTCAGCAGGCGGATCCAGAACGGGCTGACCTCGAGATAGTCGGCGATTCCCGCGCAAACCCCGGCAAGTTTCTTGTCGCGGGTATTGCGGTAAATCGGCTTGCGGTAATTCAGATTGCGGAAATGCTCCGACGTGCCGGCGGGGTCCAGGTTATCCCAGGTACGGTCGCGGAAAACATCGCGGTCCATGCAGAACCACATCACGAAATAACCGAAAAACAGCGTCGGCCAGAACATAACGGCGATCACGAAGACCGTTCGCACCAGCGCGGCGGGAACGTCCAGCCATTCCGCGATGCCGCTGCAAACCCCGAGCCAGACGGCGTTGCTTTTCTTCAGACGCAAGCTACCCGGCCTGCTCATGATGCTCCCTCCAGTTGGGGACTTCGGCGTCGAGAATCGACTCGAGCACATCGATGCGCTCGGTCAATGAATCGGCCATCGCCGATAGCCGTTCGAGGTCGTGATTGTCTCCGTCCCGCTCATGGCGCCGGCGCTGGCGTTTTCCGCCGTCCTTCGTGATTCCCAGCTTGATCCAGTAGGTGATGAATCCGAAGACCATCCCCACCAGGGCGATGACGAAAGTGAAGGCATTCATATCCGTGACCTATTTGCTTTTCAGGCGATCTTTCAAATCCTGCAGTTCCTGGTCGATGTTCTCTGCGCGCGCCAGTTCATCGAATTCGGCCTGCAAGCCCTTCTGCTCCACGCTGTCGCTGTCGATCTGGCCTTCCATCTGGTCGATCTTGCGCTCGTAATACTCGAATTTGTCCATGGCATTGTCAATCGCCTGGTTGCTGAGCTGTTTGCGCACGTCGCGGCGGGTGCTGGTAGCGCGGGTGCGCATGACGATGGTCTTCTGCCGCGCCCTGGCGTCGTTCAGTTTCTCCTGCAACAGGTGAATTTCGCCGTCGAGCTTGTCCAGCGTCTCGTCGAGCTTGAACATATCGGCCTCGGTGGTCTCCACCCGGGTTTGAATCGTCGCTTTTTCCAGCAGCGCTGACCGCGCCAGATCATCGCGCTCCTTGGACAGCGCCAGTTCGGCCTTATACTCCCAGTCTTCCGCCTGGGCGCGCAGCTGTTCGAGCCGGCGGGTCAGGGTTTTCTTCTCCGCCATTACCCGGGCCGTGCTCGAGCGCACTTCCACCAGGGTGTCTTCCATTTCCTGGATTACCATACGAATCATCTTTTCCGGATTCTCAGCCTTGTCGAGCAAGGAACTGATGTTGGAATTGATGATGTCGGACAGTCTCGAAAAAATACTCATTACTGATTCCTCCTGTGAAAACTTGCAACGTGTTTCGTCGTCTTGACCATTTCCCAGCAGAATGCGTGCCAATTTTTCTCAATTTCGATAACTATTTGAAAAAGCGGAGAAAAATTTTCGTGAGAACATGGGTGTCCCATCGTGAAAGCATGGGCGCCCCATTGAAATGGCTAGAAATCCCAATATGTGGTAGTTTGCGCCAGCAGAAAATCCCACCCGTTTGGTGTTGAAAATGACAGATCGCGAGTCGCCCTTGCGTATGATCGGCGAAGCGGCGAGTTTCCTCGAAATGCAGGAACACGTCTCGCTGGTGGCGCCGCTGAGCAAGCCGGTGCTGGTTGTCGGCGAGCGCGGAACCGGCAAGGAACTTGTCGCCACCCGCCTGCACCATCTTTCCCTGCGCTGGGAGCGGAGCTTTCTCAAACTGAATTGCGCCGCGCTCAGCGAATCACTGCTCGAAGCGCAATTGTTCGGCCACGAGGCCGGCGCATATACCGGCGCGGCCAGGATGCGCCGCGGCCTGTTCGAGCGCGCAGACGAAGGCACACTGTTTCTCGACGAATTGTCCAATACCAGCATGGCCGTTCAGGAAAAGATCCTGCGCGTCATCGAGTACGGCGAATTCGAGCGTCTCGGCGGCGCCGAGACGATCAGCGTCGATGTGCGGCTGATTGCCGCCACCAATGAGGATCTGCCTGCCCTGGCAAAGCGCGGCAAGTTCCGCGACGACCTGCTCGACCGGCTGGCCTTCGATGTCATCACCTTGCCACCGCTGCGCGAGCGACTCGAAGACATTCCCATCCTGGCCCAGCATTTTGCCGTCGGCATGGTCAAGGAGATAGGCGGCGAGTATTTCGCGGGATTCGGCCGCAAGGTGCAGGGCGAATTGCTTGACTATCCCTGGCCGGGCAATGTGCGGGAGTTGAAGAACGTGGTCGAGCGCGCGGTCTATCAACATGGCGGCAAGACGGTAAAGAAACTCGTGTTCGACCCCTTCGCATCGCCCTGGCGTCCCGTCGGGAAGGCGGAATCCGGCGGGGAAGGGGAAAGCGGGTTGCCGACTGCGGCCCCGTCCGAGGCGCCCGACCTGGCGCAACTCAATCAAATCGACTTGCGCAGCCACATGCAGGACTACGAGAAGCAACTCCTGCGCCGGGCGCTGCAACAAAACCAGTTCAACCAGCGCAAGACCGCCAAATTCCTCAAACTAAGCTACGACCAGCTTCGCGGCTACATGCGCAAGTACGACCTGACGTCCGGGTGAGCGCCGGTCGGCGCGGACGTATTCAATTGATTTGCTCAATCAGCCGTTTCAAGTTTGCAATGTGCGCATTCAGTTCCTTCCTGCCCGCATCCGTCAACTGATACCAGGTAACGGGTCGGCGGTCGCGAAAACTTTTCTCGACCAGCAGGTATCCGGCATCTTCGAGCTTGCGCAGATGTGTGCCGAGACTGCCGTCGTTTTCTTCCAGCACTTGCTTCAGCCGGCTGAAAGATATCGCCTCGTGTCTGGCCAGGAGAACGCAGGCTGCCAGCCTGACCCGGTGTTCGAGCAATCCGCGGGGAGTGCCGAACAGCCCGATTTCCGCGATATCGGGATCATTCCGCCGCATCTGCGTTTCTCGGGCCGAGGAAGGCCATGGTTACCAGGGCAATGGCTGCCAGTATGCCGGCTGTAATAAATCCATACCCGGACATGAACAGTGATATAAGGTATCCGACCCCCAGCAACAGGCTGACGGGAAGCAGCCGGCGTTCAAGATGCAGACCTGCCAGAAAATAAGTCAGCGCAGCCAATAGAATCCAATGAGAACTGAACCCTGCCCACGTCAGCTGGCCCGTGGCGACAGCGGCAATTCCAAGCAATCCGGCGGCAACGAATCCCAGGAAATGAAGTGCCCAGCGGTTACCTTGACGTCGATCGACAACTCCCGAGCGATGACGCGCTTGCCACGCCAGCCAGATGGTAGTTCCAAATCCCGCCGGGGTAGCTACCAGCCAAAAGTAGCCAATCAAGGCCGATTGTGGTCCTACAATGTCCACCAGCGAAAAACCACATAGGCAAATTGCCGCCCACAACAGATAAATCGCCGGTACATGCACATTCGTTGACTGCTCGGCAGCAGTTCGAACATAGGCAAGATCTTCTTCAAGTGACTGTTTGTTCGCCATTTTTCCCTCCAGATGCCACATTCGGCATGTGCTTTAAAATAAAATGTACTCTGAAAAATAGAGTTTAAGATCGGCATTGTCAAATGCTTCAAGGGAGGAAATCGAACTTGAGTTGGCGTTACATAAAGTATTACACTAAAGTCTGTGAAAATTTGTGGAGGGGAGCGATGCAATTTCAGGACTTCGTTCAGGACGAGATTTATTCTCCTTCGCTAATCGCGGACGCGCTGCGGACCACCAAGGCTGAAATCGCCGACACGCTCGGGCTGACGAGAGACGCGTTATCGCGCAGGTCGAGGCTGGAAGCGAAAAAAACCCAGACGCGCTTGCGCCAGATGCTGGAAATATTGCATCGGGTGGAAGAAGCGACCGGCTCGCCACTGGCGGCATATGCGTGGTTTCGGGCGGAACAATTGCCGGGATTCGGCGGAATGACCCCGGATCAGTTGGTTCGTGATGGGAATGCAAAATATATTCACGACCATCTGGACCGGATAATGGCCGGCGGATACGCCTGATAACGAGACATTCCAATGCGCTTTCAGGGACTGGCTTATCGAGCGCACGACCCGCATTGGGCCTGGAATCCTTTGTCGGGCGAAGGCGCCCGCAGGCGTGGTGGACGTTTCAACCGAAAGGGTGTGAATGCGCTGTACCTCTCTCTCAGTCCACTCACGGCCATAAAGGAAATTCAGCCGCCCCAACGACCTTTGCAACCGATTGTACTTTGCGCATACGAAGTTGATGTTACACCCATTCTGGATTGCGCCGACGTGCGGCAGCGCATGGAAACAGGCATTGCGGAACAGGACTTGACCTGCCCAAATTGGGAAATGGAGATGTGTTCCGGACTGATTTCCGCGTCTCAAGCGTTGGCCGACCGATTGCTGGCAGCGGAATTTACCGGAATGCGGGTCCGAAGTTTCGCGGCGGGGGCCGGTCCCGACGATCTGAACTTGGTGCTCTGGAATTGGGGCCCAAGGCGCCCGGCCAAGGTCGTGCTGGTCGACGATGACGGACGCCTTGTTCGATAGTGAAACCGGGAGCCAGCGAATCCTTCTTCAGTTCCGCATGGCTTCGTAGACTACCTGCTGGGCTACGTTATTGTTGAATGGCGCCGGCGGTCCGCCCCACTTCTGTTCCATGTACACCATGTAGAAGTCGTTTTCCCGGTCGACGATGAAGATGGTGCCGCCGATGCCGCGCCAGCCGAAGTTGTAAGGCCCGTCGGGATTGTCGGTGGTAGGCTGCAAGTGAAAGCCGAGACCCCAGTCGCCCAGGCCGCTGAAAAAGTAGTATTCCCGCGAAACGCTGTCGCCGATCTTCGGCTCGAGCATTTGCTCAATCGTGGATCCCTCAATGATGCGTTCCCCGCGATACTCGCCGCCGTTGAGCAGCATTTCGGCGAAGCGCAGGTAGTCCTCGGCGGTGGAATTCAGGCCCCCGCCACCGGAAAGCATGCGCCGGGGGACGGTGTTGTCGGTCATGGCGGCGCCGTGAATCGGTTCCGCGATGCGGAAGCTCTCGCGTTCAGGCACCCAGAAGTAAGTGTCGTCCATGCCCAGCGGGTCGAAAATGCGTTCCTGCAGCACAACATCCAGCGTCTTGCCGCCGGCCACCTCGAGTACCGCGCCGAGCACGTCCGTGGAATGCCCGTAATGCCAGGCGGTCCCGGGTTCGAAATACAGCGGCAGCGCGCCGATACGGGCGGCAAGCTCCTGGGCGGTCAGGTCTCCGCGCAGTTCGCCGGCATACATCTGGCCGAGTTCGCTGTCGGGTGAAAAGATCGCCTGGATGAGCCCCGATTCGTGTGTCAGCAGGTTCTCAATCGTCATCACGTTCCGGGCCGGGCTCGTTTCGCCGGTCTCCTGATCGATGACCTGGGCGTCCGCGAACTCGGGAATGAATTTCGAAACGGGGTCGTCAAGCGCCATCAGCCCGTCTTCCACCATGGTCATGATCGCCACGCTGACAATAGGCTTGGTCATGGAATAGATACGGAAAATCGAGTCCTGATTTACGGGCTTCGGGTTTTCCGGAGAGAGCAGTCCGACGGACTCCAGCACACCTACGCCCTGGCCGTTTCCGACCAGCAAGAGAGCGCCATTGAGAAAATCGCCGTCCACCGCGGCCTGCATCTGCGCCCTGATTTCCTCGATCTCTCCCTGGTCGATGCCGAAATTGGTCGAGTGAATTCGCTCGACGGAAGAATCGGCCAGCGCCGGCGACGCGGACAGGAAAAGCAGAAGGGTGGCGCCTGTCAGCGTGCGCCCGGCTCGAATCATATTCATGAAGGTAACCTCGAAAGCAGTGCAAAAGAAGCGGCAAAGTAACCCAGCACCCCAAGTCATTCAAGTTTTCGTTCAGGCCGGAAAGCTTGATCCAGGTCGTGGGTAGCGCGTGAAAATTTCGGAGATTTTAGATTGACCTTGCAGCCTTGATTGCCAAAAGCGATTAACATGAGCCGATGATTCCGACGATCAGGCAACTCAGGTACCTGGTGGCCGTGGCTGAGCACCGGCACTTCAGCAAGGCGGCCGAGGCCTGTTTCGTTACCCAGTCGACCTTGAGTACGGCGATTCGGGAACTCGAGCAGCAACTCGGCGTGATGATCTTCGAACGCAATCGCAAGTCGGTGCTGATCACGCCGGTGGGGGAAAAGCTGCTTGCCCGGGCGCAGACGATTCTCGGCGAAGTCGAGGATTTCGTCAGTCTGGCCCGGGCGGAAAAGGGCTCCCTGACCGGTGAAATCCGGCTCGGCGTTATTCCCACGATAGGGCCTTTCCTGTTGCCGAAGATGCTCGGCGAGTTGCGTCAGACCTACGGCAAACTGCGTTTTTATCTCAAGGAGGAAATCAGTTCGCGCCTCGCGGTCATGTTGACGCGGGGCCAGCTCGACGTGCTGATACTGGCTTTCCCTTATCCATTGCGCGATGTGGAAACCATGACCTTGTTCGAGGACGAGTTTCTGCTTTGCATGCCATCCGGACATGCGCTGGAGAAGCTGCAATCGGTGCGGCAGAAACAATTGCGCGGGGAAGCGCTGCTGCTGCTCGAAGAAGGCCATTGCCTGCGAGACCATGCGCTCGAAGCTTGTGAGTTGCAATCGGCCGAAACCAACCTGGTGTACCAGGGCACGAGCCTGCATACGCTGGTGCAGATGGTCGCGGGCGGCCTCGGCCTGACCTTACTGCCCGCAATGGCGGTAGCGGGCGATGTGCTCGGCGACACGAATCTGCCGTTGCGCCGTTTCAGTTCGGAGAAAGTCGCAAGGCGCATCGGCATGGCCTGGCGCAAATCCGATCCGCGCCGGGACGAATATCGAATCCTGGCTGAATTCATCGCCGAGCGTTGCGTTCCTTCGGCAGACACGACCGCCGCCCGCAAATGAGCAAAGGCTTGCTGCAACTGCAACTGTGGCATCTGCGGATCGGGGATTTCTCCGATGCGGAATTGCGCCTCGGCCTGTCCTGGCTCAGCGGAGAGGAACTCGATTACTTTCGCAATTGCGCCTCGCGAACGCGCAAGCGGCAGTTCGCCCTGGGCCGGCTGTTGCTGCGCGCGGCGCTGTCCCACCTCGACGCCGAACGCGCGCCCGGTCAATGGCGCATCGTCGAAGGCCCCCATGGCAGGCCGGAACTGGCCTCCGGCGAGCCGTTCATCGGCTTCAACCTAGCGCATTCGGACGACCGCATCGCGCTTGTCACCGGACCGCTGCAAAGGCTTGGCATCGATCTTGAGTATGGATTGAGGCGACGCAAGGTCGAGCGGCTCGCCCGGCGCTGGTTCAATGCGCCCGAACTGACGGAAATGATGCAGCTTGCGCCCGCGGCGCGTCAGCAGTGGTTCTATAGGCTCTGGACCATAAAGGAGGCCTGGAGCAAGGCGCTCGGCGAACCGCTCGCGCCCTCATTGCGGCGCGTGACAGTCACGGGAGCCGAGGGCGGCGAATGCAGTGTAACCGTAACCGGCGGCGAAGCGGATCGATGGCAGTTTTTCCGGATTCAGGCGGCTCCCGGATTTCATTGCGCCCTGGCTTGTCAAAGCGAAGCGGAGATCAGACTGACATCGCGCCGCATGTCCGGCCTGGCCCGATTCGAATCCACTAAAAGTCAAATTCTCGACCGGGCGGAAAACACTTCCTGAAGGAGCCGGGTGCGAAGCGGGTTCACCGAAGCAATCAGCACTCGCCAATTTCGGCGAGCGATTCCAATACGCGTTCATGCAAAAACTCGTCCCAGGCGTTACCGTTGGGTGTCTCGCGCGCGGCCCGCAACAATTGTAACGCGCGGTCTCCGTAACGCCGTTCGCTCAGCAACAGCAGCGAATATCCGGTTTCCAGTTGCACGACCTTGAGTTCCGATCCGTATTCAAGCGCGAGGTCGATATGTTCGAGAGCCCTTGCGCTGGATGCGCGGAACAGCAGGCGCGCGATAATCCCGGCCTTGTCGAGTGCTTCCGCGTGCCAGACCGCGATGCCGAGATGCGCCAAAGCAGAGTCCGGATCGAGTTCCACCGCGGTTTCCACCGCGTCGCGCACACGCGTCACGTAGCGATTGCCGAGTACTTCCAAAACACCGACCACCTGGGCGTAGCGGCCCATGGCGTGGGCAAGTTGCAGGTGCGCCTGTACGTTTTGTGGATCGAGTCTGACCGATTCCATTCCATAGTCGGTCGCGGTAGCGAAAATCTCTTCCTGTTCCTCGCCCGCGGTGGCGATGTGATAGCCATATACCGCCAGCGACTCCGCCGCCAGGGCATATCCATCGGAAGTATTCAACTCCGCGGCAATTTCCGCAGCAGTGAGAAAATCACCATTGTCCCTGGCCATCCGCGCCGCTTCCAGCGATTGGGCATGGAAAGTGCCTCCGGCGAAGCAAGCGACCGTGACACATGCCAGGCGCACAAAGCGGAGAATCGCAGATGTTCTTTTTGTTTTAGCTGAGCACATACTCGATTACGAATTTCGAACCGTAGAATCCAACTACGAGTAATACGAACCCGGTCAGTGTACCGCGAATCATGGTGGTTCCGCGCCATCCCAGCCGATGATGCCCCCAAAGCAGGACCGCGAACAGGAGCCAGGCGAGCGCGGTGAAGAAGCTCTTGTGGATGATGCCTTCCATGTTCCAGACATCCTCAATGAAAAAAACGCCGGCCACGATCGCCAGGCTGAGCAGTACTTCGCCGGCCCAGAGCAGTTCGAGCAGGAAGGCTTCCATGTCCTGTAACGGCGACAGCCTGGCGAGCAGGCCGCCTGCATGGCCGTGCTTGAGCTGATAGTTCTGGTAAGAAAGGAATATCGCCTGCAACGCGGCAATGGAAATGAAGCCATAGGCGAGCACCGACAACAGAACATGGCTGCCCGAGCCGGGACCGAGACTGGTGGTTGGAAAACTGCTGCCGATCGTAAGCGACAGCAGGATGGTCACGATTGCCAGCGGAAAAAGTCCGAGGAACAGATTGTCAAGCGGCTTGCGCAAGCTCGAGCCGAGCACGAGCACGGAAATCGCCATGGCGATCAGCGTGCTGATCTGGGTAATGCCGAAATGATAGCCGTTTGGCTCGCGAACGATTTCCCAGGCGCTGACGGCGTGGGCGAGCACGGCAACCAGGCCGCAAGACAGAACCAGCGAGCGGGAAATCCTGTCGCTACGCAGCCGCCGCCATTGCAGCGCACAGGTCAGGCCGTAGAATACGACAGCGATCAGTCCGGCTACTACGCGCGGTTCCGGCATTTTTCCCAGGCGCCATTCAGCAATAAGGAACGGAAAAGTGTCGCATATGTCCCAGCGCGGTTGAAGCGATTTTTGCGGCGCTGTTGCCGGTCAGGCCGGTTCGCTATACTGGCGCCTTTTTCGCCGGAACCCCACAGTGTTCGAAAATCTCACCAAGCGTCTATCCGCCACTTTCCGCAATCTGGGCGGCAAGACCGCGCTGAATGAAAGCCAGGTCCAGGCGGCCTTGCGCGATGTGCGCAGGGCGCTGATCGAAGCCGATGTGGCGCTGCCGGTCGTGATGGAGTTCATCGACCGGGTTCGCGTGCGGGCGACGGGCCGGGAAATCACGGGCAGCCTTACTCCGGCGCAGACCCTCATCAAGATCGTGCAGGCCGAACTCGAAGCGGTTATGGGTCCGGCGAGCGCGGAACTCGAACTGCGCGCCGTTCCGCCCGCAGTCATTCTGATGGCCGGCCTGCAGGGCTCGGGCAAAACTACCACGGTGGCGAAACTGGCGTCCTGGCTCAAGCGCGAACAGAAAAAGAGGGTCATGGTCGCAAGCGCCGATGTGTATCGCCCTGCCGCCATCGGTCAACTGGAAACGCTGGCGGCCCAGGTCGAAGTCGAGTTCTTTGCCGGCGACAGCAGCCGGGGCGCGCTTGCCATCGCCGGCGCGGCGCTGAAGGAAGCGAAGAAACAGTTCGTTGACGTGCTTATCGTCGACACCGCCGGCCGGCTGGCCATCGACGATGAAATGATGCTGGAGATTCGCAACCTGCACGAGTCGCTCAAGCCGGTGGAATCCCTGTTCGTGGTCGACGCCATGACCGGACAGGACGCCGCCAATACCGCCTGCGCCTTCGGCGAAGCGCTGCCGCTCACGGGCGTGGTGCTGACCAAGGCGGACGGCGATGCCCGGGGCGGGGCGGCGCTTTCGGTGCGCCACGTCACCGGCAAGCCGATCAAGTTCATCGGCACGGGCGAAAAACCCGACGCCTTCGAGCCGTTCCATCCCCAGCGCATTGCTTCCCGCATTCTCGGCATGGGCGACATGATGTCGCTGATCGAGGAGGCCGAGCGCAAGGTCGACAAGAAGAAAGCCGCCCGCATGGCGCAAAAAGTCAGGAAGGGCAAGGGCTTCGATCTTGAGGACATGCGCGAGCAACTGCGCCAGATGCGCAGCATGGGCGGCGTGGCCGGAATCATGGACAAACTGCCCGGCATGGGCGCCCTGCCGCCGGGCGCGGCCGGCATGATGGACGAACGTCACCTGGTCCGCATGGAGGCGGTGATCAATTCCATGACGCCGCGCGAACGCAGCAACCCGGCCATCCTCAACGGCTCGCGCAAGCGCCGCATTCTGCAAGGGGCCGGCGCGCAGATCCAGGACCTTAACCGTCTCCTCAAGCAGCACAAGACGATGCAGAAGGCCGCCCGCAAGATGAAAGGCGGCAATCTGGAGAAAATGATGAATCGGCTCCCTGGCGCCCCCGGCGCCGGCCACTTCCCCGGCGGCGGCAACTTTCCCCGATTTTGATCGAGCCGCAATTGGGCAAGTGCAGGATTTTCCATGCAGCCTCTTCTTTCATTGCCTGTCGAATTGCCTTAGAATACCCGGCCTTTTAGCAGGGTCGGCGCGATCCGCCAGAGAGCGGCGTGTCCGGCAAATTGATTTCGACAGGAACTGATTATGGTAACGATTCGTCTGGCGCGTGGCGGGGCGAAGAAGAAGCCGTTCTACCACATTACCGTCACCGACGTGCGGTCGCCGCGCGATGGCCGGTTCATAGAACGCATCGGATTCTTCAATCCCGTGGCCCGTGGCCGGGAAGAGCGCCTGCGGCTGGACCTCGAGCGCATGGCGTATTGGCAGTCCCAGGGTGCGCAGGTTACGCCCAGGGTCGCTACCCTGGCCAGGAACGCGCAAGAGCAAGCAGCAGCCCAGGACGCGCAAGCGCCTGCTTCCTCCGAAGGCTGAGCCGCGGCGCCATGGCGCGGGACATCGACCCAGGCCAGCCCTGCATCGTCATGGCCAGGCTTGTCGTAGGAAGAATCGGCCGCACGCATGGCGTCAAGGGCTGGTTGAAGTTGCAATCCTGGACCAGCCCCGCGGAAAACATTCTCGAATTTGCCCATTTGCAGGTTGAAACGGCGAGCGGGCCTGAGTCCTTGCGCATCGACCACAGCCGTCGGCAGGGCAGCAGCTTGCTGGTGCATTTCGAAGGATATGACGAACCGGAACTGGCGCGGCGGCTCACCGGTTGTGAAGTCGCGGTTGCAACATCCGAGTTGGCCGAGACGGAAGCGGGAGAATATTACTGGCATCAGTTGCAGGGATTGCAGGTGGTCAACATGGCAGGCGAGAACTTCGGCCGCGTCGGACATCTGCTCGAGACCGGCGCGAACGACGTACTCGTGGTCGAGCCCGAAGCCGGCAGCATTGACGATCGCAGGCGCCTGATTCCCCTGGTATGGGACCGGGTGGTGCAGCGGGTGGACCTGGAAGCCGGCGCGATCGAAGTTGATTGGGGCGCGGATTTCCTCGTGGAAAAGTGACATGCGGGTAGACATCGTCACGCTGTTTCCCGAAATGTTCACCGCGCTGAGCGAATACGGAGTGACCGGCCGGGCGGTCAGGCAAGGCCTGATCGAACTGGCTTTCCGGAACCCGCGGGATTACGCAGGAGACCGGCATCGGACCGTGGACGACCGGCCGTTCGGCGGCGGGCCGGGGATGCTGATGAAAACAGCGCCGCTGCTCGACAGTCTGGCGGCGGCGCAACAGGACGGCAGGGGCAGGGTGATTTACCTGTCGCCACAGGGCCGGCGGCTCGACCACGAAACGGTTGTCCGTCTGGCGGCAACGCCGAAACTGGTGCTGCTTTGCGGCCGTTACCAGGGCGTCGACCAGCGCGTGATCGACAGCGCGGTCGATGAGGAATTGTCGCTGGGAGACTTCGTCGTCAGTGGCGGCGAATTGGCGGCGATGGCCTTGATCGACGCGATGATCCGCTTGTTGCCGGGCGCGCTCGGCGACGAAGACAGCGCCGGGGACGACAGTTTCGCCGACGGCCTGTTGCTGGGTCCGGAATATACCCGGCCCCGGGAATTTGCCGGAACGACAGTGCCGGAAGTGCTGCTGAGCGGCGATCACGAGGCGATCAGGCGGTGGCGTCTGATGCAGAAAGTCGGTACGACCTGGCGCAAGCGGCCGGACTTGCTGGCCGGCCGGGAATTGACCGGAGAGGAACAGCGATTGCTGGACGAATACCGCGCCGGCATGAAGGAAAACTGAATTATTGCGGGCCATGCGGCCGCGCCGCCCGAGGAGCGAAGACGATGAGCAAGAACAAGATCATCCAGCAGATCGAACAGGAGCAGATGAACAAGCAACTGCCCGAATTCGGTCCGGGCGACACCGTCGTGGTGCAGGTTCGCATCAAGGAAGGCGAACGCGAGCGTATCCAGGCTTTCGAGGGCGTCGTCATCGGCGTGCGCAACCGGGGCCTGAATTCAGCGTTCACCGTGCGCAAGATTTCCCATGGCGTGGGCGTGGAGCGCACTTTCCAGACTTACAGCCCCCTGGTCGCCGGCGTCAAGATCAAGCGCCGCGGCGATGTGCGCCAAGCCAAATTGTACTATCTGCGCAATTTGAGCGGCCGCGCCGCGCGCATATCCGAAAAACTCGGCAAGAAACAGCAAGACGCATCCTGAAACCCGGATTTTCGGTATATTATTGACGTTTGCGCCACCGGTCTCATAACACCGGTCTCATAAAGAGGTCCCTTGAACATGAAACCTTTCGGCAAGACCGCGATCGTCTCCGGCTGCACGGCGTTACTGTTCGCCGTACTGGTCCAGCACGTCGCCGGCCAGGACGAAGCCCTGCGCGAACGGCTGCACGAATCCATCGTCGCCGCCTCGGGCAGCCAGTTGGAAATCGTCAACATCAAGTCCACGCCGCTCGACCAAATGTTTGAAGTGGAGCTGAACACCGGGGAATTGCTGTACGTCGACGCTTCGGGAGAATACCTGTTTGCCGGTGACCTGTATCAGACCACGCCGGACGGACTGCTCAATCTGACCTCCGCCACCAGACAGGAATCCATCTTGCGCAAGGTGGCCGCAGTACCCGACGAAGAAGCCATCATCTTCGAACCCGAGGGCGAGGTGAAAGCGACGCTGACGATTTTCACTGATGTCGATTGCACTTATTGCCGCCAATTGCACAGCGAACGCGAGCAGTTGCACGGTTACGGCATCCGCATCCGCTATCTCGCTTATCCGCGCGGCGGCGAAAACGCGACGTCCTACGACAAGATGATTTCGGTCTGGTGTTCGGAAGATCGCCATCGTTCGCTGACACAGGCCAAGAACGGCCAGAATCTTCCCGGCCGGGAATGTGAAACCCCGGTGCTGGCGCATTATAATCTGGGCAATCAACTCGGTATCCAGGGCACCCCGGCCCTGGTGTTTCCGGACGGACGTCTGATCCCGGGCTACATGGAAGCGCAACGCCTGGCGGCGATGCTCGGAATCGAATAAGGAGCCGGGCGCCGCTTCCAGTATAATCCGCGCTTCGTTACTCGGCGCGGAAGCCAATCTCCATGCAATCACCCGTCAAGGTAGGAATTTGCGGACTGGGCACAGTCGGCGGCGGCAGTTTGCGCCTGCTGCTGGAAAATGCCGATGAGATCGCGCGCCGCGCCGGCGCTTCGATTCAGGTCGTGCGCGTGGCGACGCGGCGGCCCCAAGAGTTGAAAGAGGCCGTAAAGCCCGATTCCGGGATTGCCCTCGGCAGCGACCCCTTCGCGGTCGTGCAGGACGCCGAAATACAGGTCGTCGTGGAAACCATGGGCGGATTCGACCCCGCCTTCGACGTGGTCAGGCAGGCGCTGGCAAACGGCAAGCACGTCGTCACCGCGAACAAGGCCCTGATCGCCGAGCGCGGCAACGAGTTGTTCGCAGTCGCCGAAGCGCATGGAACCACGCTGGCCTACGAAAGCAGCGTCGCCGGCGGCATCCCGATCATCAAGGCCCTGCGCGAGGGGCTGGCCGCAAACCGAATCGAATGGCTGGCCGGGATTATCAACGGCACCGGTAATTTCATCCTGACCGAAATGTCCGCCGGTGGACGCACTTTTGAAGATGTGCTCGCGCAGGCCCAGGAACTCGGTTATGCCGAAGCCGATCCGGGTTTCGACGTGGAAGGCACGGACGCCGCCCACAAGCTGACGATCATGGCTTCCATCGCTTTCGGCATTCCCCTGCAATTCTCCGCTACCTGGACCGAGGGTATCAGTACGCTGGAGCCCGAAGATCTGGCTTATGCGGAAGAACTGGGATATCGCATCAAGCATCTCGGCATCGCCCGGCGCACGGAACGGGGAGTCGAGTTGCGCGTACACCCCACCCTGATCAGCAAGCGCTGGCTATTGTCCGAAGTGGCCGGCGTCGACAACGCCATTGTCGTCAAGGGCCATGCCGTCGGCACGACCCTGTATCAGGGTCCGGGCGCCGGCGCCGACGCAACCGCTTCGGCGGTGGTGGCGGACATCATCGACATAGCCCGCCGGATTCGCGCGGGCGCCGCGCGGCCGCTCGCGCCTTCCCTGCATTATCACGGCGAGGCCCGGGACCTTCCCATGGTGTCCATGGACGATATCGAGTCCGAATGTTATCTGCGTATCCCGGTGCTTGACCGCATGGGCGTGATGGCCAGGATCACACGTGTGCTCGAACAGCATGCCATCAGCATAGAGGCGGTGATCCAGAAAGAAGTGCATGGCGGCAGCGTACCCATCGTCCTGCTTACCCATACGGCGCCGGAAAGCAGCATGAACGCCGCCATCGCCGAACTCGGTTCGCTGCCGGACGTGGTCGGCCCGATCGGCCGGGTCCGGGTAGCGCCCTTTCCCGCCGGGGAATGAGAATGAAGTATCTCAGCACCCGCGGCGGCTGTTCCGGACAAGGATTCGAAGATGTGCTGCTGACCGGGCTCGCCCCGGACGGCGGCCTGTTCGTCCCGGAGGAATTGCCCCGGCTCAGTACCGCTGATCTCAGGGAAATGCGTGATCTGCCCTATGCCCAACTCGCCTGGCGGATTACATCCCTGTTCACTTCCGGCGCTTTCCCGGAAGACGAATTGCGCCGCATGATCGAGTCGAGTTACGCCGGTTTCGCTCACCCGGAAGTCGCTCCGCTGACGGCGCTGGGCGATGGCGAACATGTGCTCGAGCTGTTTCACGGCCCGACCCTGGCCTTCAAGGACTTCGCCTTGCAGGTCCTGGGCCGGATGCTCGATCACGTGCTGCGGCGAAAAGGCAAGCGCGCGCTCATTCTCGGGGCGACTTCGGGCGATACCGGCTCGGCTGCGCTGGAAGGCTGCCGCCATTCCTCCCAGGTCGATATCTGCATTCTGCACCCGCACGGGAAAGTGTCCGAGGTACAACGCAAGCAGATGACCACGGTGGCTGGCGAGAATGTTTTCAATCTGGCGGTCGAAGGCAATTTCGACGACTGTCAGCGCCTGGTGAAGGCCGCTTTCGCCGACCAGTCCTTTCTCCCCGAAGGCCGGCAACTCGTGGCGGTAAATTCGATCAACTGGGCGCGCATCGTCATGCAGATCGTCTATTACGTTCATGCGGGCCTCCGGCTCGGCGCTCCGGAGAACCCGGTTTCGTTCTCGGTGCCGACCGGAAACTTCGGCGACATATACGCCGGTTACCTGGCCCGGGAAATGGGCCTGCCGATCGAGCGCCTGATTGTCGCCACCAACGAAAACGATATCCTCCATCGTTTCATCGACGGCAACGACTATTCGATCTCGGCCCTGCGTCATACCTTCTCGCCGAGCATGGATATCCTCGTTTCCAGCAATTTCGAACGTTACCTGTTCGATCTGTTCGGCCGGGACAGCGAGGCGCTCGCGCAATTCATGGCCGCGGGCGCCGCCGGCGGGGCGAAGCTGTCCGATGCGCGCTGGCGAGACATGCGTGAAGTTTTCGACAGTGCGAGCGCGGACGACGCGACAACCTGCGCCACCATTGCCGAGGTGTGGCGCGATCATGGCGTCTTGCTGGACCCGCATACCGCGGTCGGCGTGCGCGCCGCGCGCGATTGCGGCCCGGACACGACAGTTCCGGGAGTACCGATGATCTGCCTGGCAACCGCGCATCCGGCCAAGTTCACCGAGGCGGTCGCCGCCGCCGGACTGCCGGCGCCGGAATTGCCCGGGCGCCTGCAGCGCCAGTTTCAGCGGCCGGAACGCTATCGCGTGGTCGAAAACGACCTGGACGCGCTCACCGCGATTCTCGGCGGTCTCGCGGCTTGAACCGGGCGATGCTGATCCGGCGCCAGGCCACGGACCCTGACTGGTCCGGCGAACTGCATCCGCTGCTGCGGCGTGTCTACAGCCAGCGCGGCGTGACCAGTTCCGCGGAACTGGATCTGGGGCTTGCCAACCTGGCGCCGCCGGAGTCGCTCAAGGGCATGGATGAAGCCGTGGATCTGCTGCTGGAAGCCCTGCACGGGAAATGGAAAATCCTGCTCGTGGGAGATTACGACGCCGATGGCGCCACGAGTTGCGTGGTGGCGCTCAATGCCTTGCATGGATTCGGCTTCGACCGCCTGGACTACATCGTCCCGAACCGTTTCGAATTTGGTTATGGGCTAACTCCGGCCATCGTCGAACTTGCTTGCGCCCGCGACCCGGATCTGCTGATCACCGTAGACAACGGCATTTCCAGTATCGATGGTGTAGTTGCGGCAAGGGGCGCAGGCTTGCGCACCCTTGTCACGGATCATCATCTGCCCGCGGCGCAATTGCCCGAGGCCGACGCCATCGTCAATCCCAACCAGCCGGGCTGCGAATTTCCCGCCAAACACACCGCCGGAGTCGGCGTGATTTTCTACGTGATGCTCGCCTTGCGCCGCCGCTTGCGCGAGATGAACTGGTTCACGGACGAAGGGCTGCCCGAGCCGAATCTGGCCGAACTGCTCGACCTCGTGGCGGTCGGCACGGTCGCCGACGTGGTTTCCTTCGACCGCAACAATCGCATACTGGTGCAGGAAGGACTGCGCCGGACCCGGGCGGGCAGGGCCAGGCCGGGCATCCGCGCCCTGCTGAAAACCGCTGGACGAAACCCCGCCACCGCCGTTGCGGCGGACCTGGCGTTCGGCGTCGCGCCCCGGCTCAATGCCGCGGGCCGTCTGACCGACATGTCCACCGGTATCGAATGCCTGCTCGCGGAAGACGAACATTCCGCCGGCGAACTGGCCCGGGCGCTGGATGAGATCAATCGGGAACGCAGGGAGATCCAGGCGGAAATGGATGAGCAGGCTACCGGCTTGCTGGCTGACCTGACTGCGTCAACGGAGGAACTGCCGGCGGGCCTGTGCCTGTACGAGCCAGGCTGGCATCAGGGCGTGGTCGGAATCGTGGCTTCGCGCATCAAGGACCGTTTGCATCGGCCGGTGATCGCCTTTGCCGCGAACGGTAAAAATTCGCCGGGAGAACTCAAGGGTTCGGGCCGTTCGATCCGGGGATTTCACATACGCGATGCGCTGGAAGCCATCGCCGGCCGGCATCCCGGCCTGGTCACGCGCTTCGGCGGTCACGCCATGGCCGCGGGTCTGAGCCTGGAAGCGGACAGGTTCGGGGAATTCCAGTCGGCATTCGCCGAGGAGGCCGCCCGGCAACTCGGCCCCGGGCAAACGGAAGCGAAACTGTTCAGCGACGGGCCGCTCGAACCGCAATGGTTCAGTCTCGAAATCGCCCGGTTGTTGCGCAACGCCGGCCCCTGGGGCAAGGATTTCCCGGAACCGGTGTTCGACGGCCGTTTCCGCCTGCGGCGACAACAGCCGCTCAAGGAGAAGCACCTGCGCATGACCTTGAGTCCGCTGGAAGCCCCGGAAGTTCAGGTCGAAGCGATCGCCTTCAACGTCGAAGACTGGCCCGACCCCGAGGCCACCGAAATCAGCCTCGCATACCGCCTCGACGTCAATGAATTTCGCGGCGAGCGCAAGCTGCAACTCGTGGTCGAGCGGATTCTGGCTGAAACTCTCCCGGAATGAAGCCCGTAATGTTACCCTTTGCCACAAAATTCGTGCGCGAATGGCGTAAAATCAATCTGATGCGTTACATGCAGACAATACGGAACTGACGTGATGTCGAAAACTCCGGCCCGGCTGTCGACCTTGCTCGTATTGTGCCTTGCGGGCTTCGGTCTGAAGGCCCAGGTGCACAGCACCGAACAGATCGAAGTCGAACTCGTCGCCGAGACCGTAAACGTGGCGCCGGGCGAGACCTTGTGGCTGGGCATTCGTCTCGACCCGATCGAGAACTGGCACACCTACTGGAAATTCGGCGGCGACAGCGGCGAAGCCACCAGCACGAGCGACTGGCAGTTACCCGGCGGCATGACCGGGGGCGATGTCGGCGAGATCGTCTGGCCGATTCCCGAGTGGACGCCCTTCCTCGATTCCGGCCTGGTGACCTTCACCTATGGTCATGAGGTTTTTCTGCCGCTGCCGGTTTCGATTCCGGCGGACTTCCGGGGCGATGCGTTCGTTGCCGAAACCACTATCGACTGGCAGGTCTGCGAAGTCATCTGTATTCCCGGCAGCGCGCGCTTCGCCGTTTCATTGCCGGTGGCTGACTCGCTCGCGGTCGACGAGCGCTGGCGCGAAGGTTTCGCGGACGCCCGCGCCAATACGCCAGTTCCGCTCGGCGGTCACGATCTGATTGCGCAATTCAACCATCATGACGGCAAGGTCAATGTCATGGTGCAGGCACCGGATACGCGCTTCGCCGAAGTCGATGAGGCCTGGTTCTTCCCGACTCGCGCCCGCGTCATGAAATATGCGCCGTATCGCGCCGTGATACTGGAAGACTCGCGTATCCAGATTTCCACCGAACAGCATAATCGCTATCCAGCCGACATGACCGAACTCGACGGCATGCTTGCCTGGGTCGACGAGGAGGGCGCCTGGTACGGCTACGATCTGCGCCCGACCCGCACCAGCGTCGCCTGGGACCATAGCATCGAAGTCGAGCTGATCGCGGAAAACACCCATATCGTTCCCGGCGAAACCGCCTGGCTCGGCCTGTTGCTCGACCCGGCCGAACATTGGCACACCTATTGGAAGATGGGTGGCGACAGCGGCGAGCCTACCAGCCTCAATGAATGGGTTGCGCCGCCGGGTACGCAAATCGGCGAACTGCAATTTCCCGCGCCGTCCTGGCTGCCGTTCTATGACACCGACCTGGTCAATTTCGGTTATGAGGAACAGGTGCTGCATCCGGTCGCGGTTACCGTTCCCGCCGGCTACGAAGGCGAGTCAGTAGAACTTTCCACGTTGGCGTACTGGAATGTGTGCGACCTGATCTGCATTCCCGGGGAACAGCGCCTGAGCATCACGCTGCCTGTCGGTGAAACTACTGGGCCTGATGCGGAAAATGCCGGGCTGTTCACTGAGGCGCGCGAGCGTTTGCCGATTGCCGACCACGACATCGGATCCCTGCTTGCGGTCGCGGGCGAGCGCGTCAGTCTCGGATTCGAATCGGCCTCGCTCAATTTCGACGGCTACACCGATGCCTGGTTTTTCCCGGAACAACGCCGGGTCATCAAGCCGGGGCCGCTGCGCGATGTTTCGGTGCAGTCCAATCTGCTGCAGATCACGCATCAGCAGCCGCGCCGCATGCTCGATAACCTGGATGGATCGGTCTATGGCACGCTGGTGCTTGAAAACTCGATCGGCGAGCGCACTGCCTACGATTTCGTCAATCCGGCCGGAATCGCCAACGCGACCACGCTGGCGTCGATGGCGGCGGATACCGGCGACGGCGGCCTCGGAGGGCTGCCGCTGTTCATGCTGGGCGCCTTGATCGGCGGCATGATTCTCAATCTGATGCCTTGCGTGTTCCCGGTGCTGTCGCTGAAAGCGCTCAGTTTCGTCGCCGCTTCCGGCGAGTCCGCCCGTCACCAGCGCAATGAAGGGCTGGCCTATACCGCCGGCATACTCGTTTCCTTTGTGCTGCTTGCATCAGTGCTGATCGCGCTGCGCGCGGCAGGCGAGCAGGTGGGCTGGGCGTTCCAGTTCCAGCAGCCCTGGTTCCTGGCCTTCATCGTCTACCTGTTTTTCACGCTGGCTCTGAGCCTTTCCGGCGTTTTCGAAATCGGCACCGGACTGATGGGAGCAGGCAACAGCCTGACCATGCAGAAGGGCTACAGGGGCTCGTTCTTCACCGGCGTGCTCGCGACCATTGTCGCAACGCCATGCACCGCCCCGTTCATGGGCCCGGCGCTCGGGTTTGCCCTGACGCAACCCTGGATCGTGGCGATGCTCGTATTCCTCGCGCTCGGATTCGGCATGGCCTTGCCGATTCTTGTGCTGTCCTTCCTGCCGGCGCTGACGCGATACCTGCCGCGTCCGGGCGCCTGGATGAACACCTTCAAGCAATTCATGGCCTTCCCGCTCTATGCTTCGGCCGCATTCTTCCTGTGGGTGCTCGGCAACCAGGTCGGCGTCCTGGGCATGTCGCTGGTGCTTGGCGTCTGCATCCTGCTGGCGCTGTCGGCCTGGCTGTATCAGCGCCGCTTTGTGGTAGGGCCGATCATGCGCACCGCCAATCTCGCGGTCGGCCTGGCCACCTTGTTCCTGGCCGGGTACCTGATGCAGACGCCATTCCTGCAAACCACGGCCCGGGCCGATTCGGACCTGGCCCAGGACGCAAGCGCGGAGTTTGAACCTTTCAGCAGCGCCCGGCTGGCGGAATATCGCGGCGGCGGCACGCCGGTTTTCGTCAACATGACCGCGGACTGGTGCATTACCTGCCTGGTCAACGAACAAAGCAGTCTCGGCACCGAACGCGTGAAGCAGTCCATGGAAGAGAACAATATCGTCTACATGAAGGGCGACTGGACCAACGAGGACCCGGAGATTACAGCCGTACTCGAAGAATTCCGGCGGCCGTCGGTGCCGCTGTACGTGCTGTATCCGGGCGACCCGGCAGGCGAGCCGGTGATCCTTCCGCAGATATTGACGCCGTCGATCCTCGACGACGCTTTCAGCGAAATCTGACTTTCAGCGAAATCTGACTTTCAGCGAAATCCAAAAAACCACGGAAACCAAGAGCGAATCAAGATGACAAGGAACGTGCGAATTCTGTTTTTGCCGCTCATTCTCCTGCTTGCGTTGCCGGCCTGGGCTCAGAATCAGGATCAGCAACTCAAGTTCAATTCCGCCGACGGCGCCGCCCGGAATCTGACCCGGCTGCACAGCCTGCTCGTCCAGCACAACGGCGAGCTGGTATTCGAACAGTACTACAACGGAGCCAGCGCCGGCCGTCCGGCGAACATGAAATCCGCATCCAAGAGTGTCATTTCCGCGCTGGTGGGAATCGCCATCGAAGAAGGCTTCATCGAATCGGTGAACAGCACCCTGGAGGCGTTCTTCCCGGAATATCTGGAAGGCGGGGAATACGCCGAAAAACGCGCAATCACGGTAGAAGACCTGCTCACCATGCAGTCCGGCCTGGAAACCACGAGCAACCGCAATTACGGCCGCTGGGTCGCAAGCCGGGACTGGGTGAAGTTCGCCATCGATCAGCCGCTGGTGGCGCAACCCGGCGCCAGAATGCTGTACAGCACCGGAAGCACGCACCTGCTATCCGCCATCCTGACCCGCGCGACCGGCATGGACACCAAACAGTTCGCGCAGGAGTACCTGACTCGCCCCATGGGCTATTCGATGTCCTATTGGTCACAAGACCCGCAAGGCATTTATTTCGGCGGCAATGACATGGAAATGACGCCGCGCCAGATGCTCGCATTCGGCGCAATGTATCTCAATGACGGCAGGCACGGCGAAACCCAGGTCGTGCCGCGGGAGTGGGTAGACGCATCGCACCAGCCCCGTGCGCGTTCGCCTCGCGGTCAGGGCCGTTATTACGGCTATGGCTGGTGGCTGCGCGACCTGGCCGGCATGCAGGTGCCCGTGGCCTGGGGCTATGGCGGTCAACTCATCTTCGTGGTCGAGGAACTCGACCTGGTCGTGGTCGCCACGTCAGACAGCAATCCGGGCCCCACGCGCCGCGGCCATCTCGGCCGGCTGTACGATCTGGTAGAGGACCATATCCTCATGCCCGCCCGTTTCGCATCCCGCATCGGACCCTGATAATCAAGGACTTCCTGGATATCAGGAGGCCAGAAGATACCGATACAGTTTCATCGCCAGCGCCGTTTCATGTTCTTCGAGCCACAGACGGGTTTCCCGACCCAGCACCAGCAACCTGCCTGATTCTTCGGCAATGATCGATGCCGCCCTTGCATCCACGCGCTGCATGGGCGAGACCAGGTCCCCGGCGCCACGTTGGCGCAGGCGCATTCCGGCTGCGTCGTGCGCCGAAGCGCGGCCCTCGATCAGAATTTGCAACTCGTCTTCTTCCACAGCCTCCAGCATGTCTCCTGCCGCAAAGGCTCTTGCATCCCACCAGGGCTCCAATTCCTCAATCAATTCCTCGAAAAGGACCTGTCTTTCCAGGAATCGGTCAAGCTCTTCGGCGGTGCTGCTCAGGAGCGAAGCTCGTTTGACTTCCGCGTCGCCGGGAGCCGACTTCCAGACTTCAATCAGAAAATCCTCGCAATTTTCCAGCGCCCGATCTTCGTTGGGCGCAATTTCCACCTGCGCGAAGGTTGCGGCGGGGACGTTGCTTTCAAGTCCCGACTGCAATGACCGGGAAGTCGAACTCAAGCTGACTTGTACGCCGGCGGCAACAGCCGATTGCATGAACCTGCCCAGCACATTGATTGCCGAATAATCAAATCCCGAAACTGATTCCATATCGATTATCAGACACACAGGGGGCGCCGGGGATTCCAGCGATTGCTTGAGCTTGGCGACCAGCGGCCAGGCGCTGCCGAAAAACAGGTAGCCACGCAGGCGGTAGCCATGTATTCGCTCCCCGCCTTCCAGCAGGATGGCCCGGTCCGGAGGCGGGCGGGCCTTGTTGCTTCGCTCGCTGCGTCCGGTGAACTGACTGGCGATCGGGTCAACGCGGCTCAGCCGAAGCGCAAAGAAAACCAGAGTGGCGAACAATCCGGTGCTGACGCCCTCGATCAGGCCAAAGGCGACGATTACCAGAAAGATCAGCAGTACGATGGCGTATTCTTGAGCCGGTAATCTTTTCCGGCTCCGCAGAAGACCCTCTTCGATCATCCCGGCGCCGGCGAAAAACAGCATGCCGGCAACCAGCGCGACGGGTATGAATTCGAGCATGCCGTCACCGAAGAACAATCCCGTTCCGATTACCAGGGCGCAGGTTACGCCGGTCAGACGTGTCGAGGCGCCGAACAATTTGCTGCGAAACGAGGCTGGAACGATCATGCAGGCGAAAGTGGCGCCTCCCAGACCGCTGAACACGTTGGCGACTCCCGTCGCCCGAAACTCACGATCCCAGTCCAATTCCTCGCTCACTGCCACCTCCAGTCCCGCGAGACTCATGATCACGCAGATCAATGCGACGATGACCAATACCAGCAGGTTGGGTATCTGGCCCGGCATTGCGGTCCAGTCGACGTGCGCAAGATCAGCCGGGCCAATGGCCGGCCACAAGGTTCCTTCCGCCGTGCCGGCCAGAAGCAGGCCCGCGGTTCTCGCTTCTTCGCTGCTCAGCCCCGCCGCCGCGAAAACGGCGTGGCAGCCGCCGACCGCGATCACTACGCTGAGAGGCAGGATCAAGGGGTTGCGCCATCGGCGCATGGCGAAATACAAGGCAAGGCCGTAAAACGCTCCGGGCCCCCATAGCAGCAAGCTGGAAACTTCGAAAACTTCAGCCATCGACCGCCAGCCCGGTGTTACTCCCGCGGATTCGATCGCGCCCAGAAACACGGCGCCGCCGATTCCGGCAACGAACCCGCTGGCAACGGGATACGGAATGAAGCGAACCAGGTTGGCCAGGCGCAAGCCTCCGATCAGAAAGCACAGCGCGGCGGCACAGATAACGCCGGTTACCAGCACCGTGAAGGTTGTCACGAAAAGAGTCTGCCCTTCGGCGTCGATGGTGGATCCGATGTCGCCCATCACGATGACGAGAGCCGGTGAGAGCCCTGCGATCGCGCCGCGAAAACCACCGGTCAGGGCAACGATCAGGCATCCCGCAAAGGCGCCGAAGAGTATCAGGCCAATTCCCTGGGAAGACCAGGGCTGCAAGGCGCCCGAAAAGACGAAACTCGCGAAGGCGATGTGGCTGACCAGCAAGCCCAGCCCGGAAGTCGACCCCGCCGACAGCGCCGGTATCAGTCTGGAGGTCGCGGATTGCACCCTAGTCCACCCGCATCAGGATCGCGGAAACATTGTCCTTGCCGCCATTGCGGTTGGCGCTGTCGACCAGTTTCACGATGCAGCGGTCGAGATCCTCGGAGTTGTAATTGAGGATGTCCTTGATCTCCCAGTCGGCGACCATGTTCCAGAGGCCGTCGGAACACATCAGCAGCAGGTCGCCGCCATGCAATTCGTGCTCGAGGCGATCGATCTCCACCGCGTCATGAATGCCCAGGGCCCGGGTCAGAATATGGTCGATATCGGTAAGCGAGTAGCCATTTTCCGGCATCGCGCCCTTGGCCAGCAGATCGTTGATCAGCGTGTGATCGCGGGACAATTGCTCGAGTTGTCTGTTCCGCAACAGATACAGGCGCGAGTCTCCCACGCAGCCCGCGAACATGCGCCGGCCTTCGATCCGGGCCGCGATCAGGGTCGTGCTCATGCCGTTATGGCATTTGTTGGCGCCGGCCGCGTGGAAAATCCTGAGATTGGCCGCATTTATCGCGCGCAGCAATTCGTCGAACAGGTCGTCGGTTTCCGCATCGGGCGGCCGGTCCGGGCGCAACTCGGTCAGAATCGACGTGACCGCCATGCAAGAGGCGACTTCGCCCGAGGCGCGGCCACCGAGGCCATCCGCCAGAACCGCCAGGGCGGCGTCTTCGTCAAAACCGATGAAATCTTCGTTGTGCTCGCGCAGGAGGCCGGTGTCGGTCTTGCCTGCAATGCGAACCGTCAGTCGTTCTCCTGTCATCAGCAGGCCCCCTGTTTTTGATTTGTCCCTGCGTGCGCCGACTGGAACAAAGACCGGCGCAAGCCGCTATCTTTATTGATAAGGGGCTTTCTGACAAGTCCCTTGCCGGATTGCGGTTGCCCGCAGTATTTTCTTTCGAATGGGAAAGGTCAAATATGGTAACCTTCGCGGGTTGTGAAGAACGGGCGCGTTCCGCGCCGGTTCCAAAGGAATTTTCGAACGATGAAAGTGCCTAACTACCTGGCCGTCGTGCTGCTGGTAGTCGTAGTCTTCTACTTGCTGATCGTCGGCGAGTCGTTGCTGCTGCCGCTGGTGATCGCGATCGCCCTCTGGTATCTGATCAACACCCTGGCCGCAACGCTGGGGCGTCTTTCCATCGGGAGCTTTTCAATACCCGGGCCGATCTGTCTGGGTATGTCAATCCTGACTTTTCTGGCGGCGATCTGGGTTGTCGTTAATTTTCTGAGTTCTTCGTTCGGCGGGGTCATGGAGATGGCGCCGATATATCAGGAAAACCTGATTCGCAGGCTCGAAACCCTGTCGCTTCCTTTCCTGGACGTAGGCGACATCCAGGGGGAGAACTTCGGCCAGATGATCATTGAATGGATCGATCTGCCGAGCTACGCAACTTCTCTGGCCGGATCGGCAGCCGGAATCCTGGCCAGCAGCAGCCTGATCCTGATTTATATCGGCTTTCTGTTTTTCGAGCAGGGACAATTCAGGAACAAGATCAGCGCGCTGATTTCCGACGCTGAAAAGGAAAAGGAAGTAAACGGAATTTTCGACCGCATCCGTGACGACATCCAGAAATACATCACCATCAAGATGTTCACCAGTACGCTCACCGGCGTACTCAGCTTCGCGCTCCTGCTGCTGATGGGAGTGGACTTCGCGGGCGTCTGGGGGCTGTTGATCTTCCTGCTCAATTTCATCCCCACCGTCGGTTCCATCATCGCCACCATGTTTCCCGCGATGATCGCCCTGGCCCAGTCAGACGGTTACTTCCTGTTCCTGTTGGTGCTCGGGGGCATCGGCGCTTTCCAGGTGATGATCGGCAATGTGATCGAGCCGCGGCTGATGGGCAGTTCATTTAATCTCAGCCCGATCGTCATTCTCCTGAACCTGGCGCTGTGGGGAACGATCTGGGGTATTCCCGGCGCGTTCCTGTGTGTTCCGTTCCTGATCATCTTCACCATCATCATGAGCCATTTTCCACGGACGCGGCCCATCGCCATCGTCCTGTCGAGCGACGGCGATCTGCGCGTGCCGCTGGAAGAAGCGCTGGAAACGTTTTCCTTCACCGGCGGAAGCGGCAATGCGCCGATGCTGGGCTCGGGCGACGACGGCGACTCCGACAAGCAGGGCGATTGACGCCGCACCAGACCCGCTACCCAGACCCGCTAAAATGAACAGCAATCTGATACGCAAGTCATTCCTTGACTATTTTGCCGGCCACGGTCACAAGATCGTACCGAGCAGCCCGCTCGTGCCCGGGAACGACCCTACCTTGCTGTTCACAAACTCCGGCATGGTCCAGTTCAAGGATGTGTTTCTCGGCCGGGAAGCGCGGCCCGGCAAGCGCGCGGTCACGTCCCAGCGCTGCCTGCGCGCCGGCGGCAAGCACAACGATCTGGAAAACGTGGGATACACAGCGCGTCACCACACATTTTTCGAGATGCTGGGTAATTTCTCCTTCGGCGATTATTTCAAGCGGGAAGCGATTCAATACGCCTGGGAGTTTCTTACCGTCAATCTCGGCCTGCCGCCGGAAAAACTATGGGTCACGGTGTTTCGCGACGACGACGAGGCCGCGAATATCTGGCTGAAGGAAATCAAGGTGGACCCCGAACGTTTCTCGCGCATGGGCGAGAAGGACAATTTCTGGGCCATGGGCGATACCGGACCTTGCGGCCCCTGTTCGGAAGTCTTTTACGATCACGGCCCGGAAGTGGCGGGCGGGCCGCCGGGGTCGCCCGATGAAGACGGCGATCGGTATATCGAGATCTGGAACCTGGTATTCATGCAATACGAGCGCAAGGACGACGGCTCGCTCGAACCCTTGCCGCGCCCGTCGGTCGACACCGGCGCGGGGCTCGAGCGCATCGCCGCGGTGATGCAGAAAGTGCATAGCAATTACCGGATCGACCTGTTCCGGTCGCTGCTCGAGGACATCCGGCAAATCACCGGTATGGACGACCTCGACGATCCTTCCATGCTCGTGATTGCCGACCATATTCGTTCGTGTTCATTTCTGGTCGCCGACGGCGTACTGCCTTCCAACGAGGGCCGCGGCTATGTATTGCGGCGAATCGTCCGCCGCGCGATCCGGCATGGCCACCGGCTCGGCGTAAAGGACCTGTTCTTTCACAAACTCGTGCAATCGCTGGCCAGGGTAATGGGCGAGGCTTATCCCGAACTGGTCGAACAGCAATCGCGGATCGAAGCTGCGCTGCTCGAAGAAGAGCGGCAATTCGCGCGCACGCTGGAAAACGGCATGACCATTCTGGAAAAGGCCATCGCCGAACTGGACGGCACTGTCGTCTCCGGCGCGACCGTGTTCCGCCTGTACGACACCTACGGCTTTCCCGCCGACCTGACCGCCGATGTCGCCAGGGAGCATGGCCTGACGATCGATGCCGCGGGATTCGAGCAAGCGATGTCGGCGCAACGCGAACAGGCCCGGGCCGCGAGTAATTTCAGCGCCGGCGATCTGCTGGATATCGATCCGGAACATGCCACCGAATTCATCGGTTATGAGCGTCTGTCGGGCGACGCCACCGTGATCGGCATTTTTTCGGCCGAGGACCGCAATCCTCTCGATGAATTGAACGATGACCGGGAAGTGCGCCTGCTGCTCGATGTCAGCCCGTTTTACGGCGAATCCGGCGGTCAGGTGGGCGATACCGGCGTACTGGAAAACGGCGGTGCGCGTTTCCGGGTCACCGATACGCAGAAGCAGGGCGAAGCCCTCGTACACATCGGAAAATTGCAGCAGGGCGAATTGTGCATCGGCGACCGGCTGCTGGCGCAAGTGGCCCTTGAGGAGCGCGGCGCCATCACCTTGAACCATTCCGCGACTCATCTCATGAACGCGGCCTTGCGCAATACGCTCGGCGCCCATGTCACCCAGCAGGGTTCGCTGGTGGACAAGGACCGCCTGCGCTTCGACTTCTCCCATTCGGCGCCGGTGGACGCGGAACAGATTCGGGAAATCGAACAGTCGGTGAACAGCGAAATTCTGCGTAACTCCTCTGTCAGCAAGGAAATCATGCCTATCGAAGAAGCCCGCAAACGCGGCGCGCTTGCCATGTTCGGCGAGAAGTACGGCGATGAGGTGCGCGTGGTAAGCATGGGCGGTGAATATTCGGTGGAATTCTGCGGCGGTTGCCATGTAGGCCGTACCGGCGATATCGGGCTGTTCAGGATCACCTCGGAATCCGGCATTTCCGCCGGCGTGCGCCGGATCGAGGCGGTGACCGGCCGGCGCGCCCTCGAACTCGTGCATCACGAGGAGCAGACCTTGCGCGATGCCTGCCGCGTCGTGAAGTCGAGCCCTGACGAACTTGTCGAGCGGGTAAGCCAATTGGCAAAGTCCAATCGGGAGCTGGAAAAACAGATCGAGCGGCTCAAGGCGAGACTGGCGACCGGCGCCGGCGGAGATCTTGCCGATCAGGCGCGCGAGGTGGCGGGGATCAAGGTTCTTGCCACGCAGGTGGAAGGACTGGACGCGAAGGCCTTGCGCGAAGCCGTGGACAAACTCAAGAATCGACTTGGCAGATGCGTCGTGGTGCTAGCCAGCAGCGAAGGCGGGAAAGTCAGTCTGGTCGCGGGAGTCAGCAAGGATCTGCTGGAGTCGGTCAAGGCGGGGGACCTTGCCAACATGGTCGCCGGCCAGCTTGGCGGAAAGGGCGGCGGCCGGCCCGATATGGCAATGGCCGGAGGCCGCGACGCGAGCGCTCTTCCCGCTGCGCTCGAAAGCGTGACTCCCTGGGTTGAAGAACAACTGACGAGTGCCCGCTGATGTCCCTCATCGTGCAGAAATTCGGCGGCACCTCGGTCGCCTCGGTGGGTCATATCGAGGCGGTAGCCGACAAGGTCGCGCGTTCCCGCGACGACGGTCACGATGTCGTGGTCGTGCTGTCCGCCATGGCCGGCGAAACCAATCGGCTAGTCGCGCTCGCGCACGAAGTCATGGAGCAGCCCACTCCGAGAGAGATGGACGTGCTGCTGTCCACCGGCGAGCAAGTTACCATTTCACTGCTGTGCATGGCGCTCGAGCGCCGCGGTTATGGCGCGCGCTCCTTCACCGGCGGCCAGGTCCGCATTCTCACTGACGAAAGTCATACCAGGGCGCGAATCAGGGAAGTCGACAGCACCAGACTTCATGCACAACTTGAACAGGGCAACGTCGTAGTAGTTGCCGGATTTCAGGGAGTTACGGAGAATGGCTGCATAACCACCTTAGGGCGAGGCGGCTCCGACACCACGGCAGTGGCGCTGGCGGCGGCGCTGGAAGCGGAAGAGTGCCAGATCTTTACCGACGTCAAAGGCGTCTACACCACCGACCCGCGCATGGTTGACGGCGCCCGGCTGTTGCGGCATATCACATTCGAGGAAATGCTCGAACTCGCGAGCCTCGGCGCCAAGGTGCTGCAAATACGGGCGGTGGAGTTCGCCGGCAAATACAAGGTTCCCCTGCGGGTGTTGTCGACATTCGAAGAAGGACCGGGAACCCTCATCACGCTGGAGGAAGAAGAAATGGAAACACCTGCCATTGCCGGTGTCGCGTTCGAGCGCGACGAAGCCAAATTGACCGTGAAGGGAGTGCCCGATGTGCCGGGTGTGGCTTACAAGGTCATTGGCCCGGTCAGCGAACAAGGTATTGAGGTCGACGTGATCGTTCAGAATGCGGCCGCGGACGGCAGCAACGACATCACTTTTACGGTCAAGCGCAGCGAAGCCGAGCGCGCGCAGGAGATCCTCGAGCAGGTCATGCCTTCGGTGCCGGCGCAGTCAGTAGAACTCGATACGAAGATCGCCAAGGTCTCCCTCGTCGGTGTCGGCATGCGCTCTCACGCGGGCATCGCGAGCCGGATGTTCAAGGCCTTGGCCGGGGAAAACATCAATATTCAGATCATCACAACGTCGGAAATCAAGATTTCCGTAGTGATCGAAGAGAAGTACCTGGAGTTGGCCGTACGGGCGCTTCATGGCGCTTTCGAACTCGAAAAGCACGAAAATGGGCACTGAGGAACGCGAACCGTAAAGAAATTTCCATAAATCAATTTGCAAACGGCGAATCTAGGCGGATACTATTACTGTTCAACCGGTAGAAGCGCCAACAAACCGAACGAAGGAACGGCAGCGGAAAGCTAACCAGGAGGAGTGCAATGCTGATACTGACACGCCGGATCGGCGAGACACTGATGGTGGGGGACGATGTAACTGTTACCGTGCTGGGCGTCAAAGGCAACCAGGTGCGAATAGGCGTCAATGCGCCCAAGCATATAGCCGTTCACCGTGAGGAGATCTATCAGCGAATTCAGCGAGAAAAGGACAGCCAATCAGAAACCCCCGAAGACGAGTGAATTTGTTGACATAAGTCACGGTTCCTCAGCACCTTTGCTTTCGAATTGATCGAAGAATTTCGCCCGCCTTTCTGACGGGCTCAGGCACCGCACTACAAATCGGCAGGTCGTGTGGCGCCAGCGGCCAAATCGGCGATTTATTCCAATCAGACTCTAAAATTTCACGCCCAAGTGACGATAGAAGTATGAGCGTTTCGTCACACTTCCGGTGGCCGGGCCGCAGATTCCGAACTACAACAGACGAAAGTCGGTAGGAAGAAGGAGTAAATTTGTAGTGACCGGCTGCCTTTCGGCTGCCTTTCGGCTGCGTTTCTGCCTTTCAAGTCATTGGCAAGGAGGCTGCCCCGAAATATCCAACTGGTTTTGTGGGCGGTGGCTGCGCTTTCCGTGCTGCCTTTCCTCATCGGTTCCGAAACCGCGCTTGCCCAGGGCAGTCTGCCCCAGATACGCGTCGACAATCCAAGAGTCGACGAAGACGACGGCTCTGTCACTTTTACGATCACTTTGAGCAAGGCGAGCAGTCAAACGGTTACTGTCGATTACGGGTATCTGGATATGTCTGCCAAGGTCAACGAGGACTATGAGCCATTTTCCGGAACGTTGACCTTCAACCCCGGGGATACCGTAAAGACCGTCACCGTCACGATCATCAACGACAATAAAGACGAGGGCCTATCCCCCGAGTTTTTCTGCATCGTTCTGTCAAATCCCACCAACGCGACCATCTACAATACCATTGCAGAGGCCTATATATACGATGACGACTCGCGGCCTCCCCAGTTGAACATCGTCAACACGGATGTTTCGGTCAGCGAGGGCGCGGGCTCGGTCACCATCCAGGTAGCCCTCGACAAGCCGAACAACGATGAAACCGTTACCGTGGAATACATGGCCGCCGGTATGAATAACAGCACCGCGAGTTCTGGCCAGGACTATTCCGGCGGCGATGGAATGTTGACATTCCCATCAGGGCAAACGCAGCGATCGTTCGATGTGCCTATTCTGGAAGACAGCGAAGTAGAACCGGACGAGACGTTCCATGTTTTCATTCTCAGCGCGGTCAACGCTCGAGTAGGCGACGACTGGATAGGTACGGTTACCATTATCGATAATGACGGTAACAACGACAACAACGACAACAACGACAACAACGACAACGACGACAACAACGGCGGCGGCGGCGGCGGCGGTGGTGGCGGCGGCGGAGGCGAACCCCCCGACCTATCCCTGCCTTACAGCGTCGGGGCGGCGCTGGAACTGGATTCCGCAGCCCTGGAAGACAGCGCGACCTTGCGTGCTTTCTTCAACATATACATAGAGAATTACGACCGGGTTGACGCCGACAGCGTTCAGATCGAACAGGACTTCGGCAGCCAGTTCCCTTCTCCGCTTTCGGTAACCCTTGCCGCTCCGCCCACGATCACCGGCGATCTTGCGGATCTGAATTCGAATTTCGATGGCGACGGGGATACTGATCTGTTGTCGGGAACAGAGGATCTGGAGCCGGGCGAAAGCGCGACAATCAGCCTGGTCCTCGATATCGAATTGAACGGCGCCAGCGGACCTTTCTCGAACCAGGTAACCGCCAGCGCGGAAAATCCCTCCGGCGTGGTGCGGCGGGACCTCTCCCACAATGGCAGCGACCCTGACCCGGACGGCGACGGCGACCCGACCGAAGAAGGTGAAAACGATCCCACACCCATAGTGTTCGATTCCATGCTTGTTGGAAAAGTTTTCGGCGACAACAACGCGAACAACCAAAAGGACCAGCAGGAAGTTGGCCTGAGCGGCTGGAACGTGGAGTTGTTCGGCGCGGACGACGTAACGACTCAGGCCGGATTCGGATCAGAGGGATTCGATGCGACGCCGCAAATCGCTAATGACACGCCAATCGATACCACCAGGACCGATGGCGGTGGCGATTACAGCTTCTCGTCGGTGCGGCCCGGAACCTACGAACTCGTATTCCGCCACCCGACGACCAATATCGCCTGGTACGAACGAACGGTGGAAGTCGCCTCCTATTCGGTCATCGCGCTGGATCAGGCCGTGACCCCCAGCGGACTGGTATTTGACAGCGAGGCCCGTGAGGTGGTCTCCGGCGTTCGCCTGCGACTGGTCAACGGCGCAGGCGACCCGATTGCCGCACAATGCCTGTTGCCCGGCCAACAGGGTCAATTGACCGGACTCGACGGCGCCTATCGCCTCGATCTGCAGCCCGGCGTCCACGCGGATTGTCCGGTGGCCGCGGAGCAATACCGGATCGACATATCGGATGTACCGGAAGCATACGTCGCCGGTCCGTCCAGCCTGATTCCGCCGCTGGAACTGCCTCTCGATGTGCCTGCCTGTCTGGAGCGAGGCACAAACCCAAACTGTCTCGTCCAGTTCCATCATCTGCCGCCGACGGACGGTCAATCGACTCTATACTTTCTGGACTGGATTCTGGGCGAGAGCGCCGAGACGGCGCTGCACAATCATATTCCCATCGATCCGGCGCCTGGCGAACCCGTGGAGCCTCCGGACGCACCGGTTATCGGCGCCGCCAAGGAACTGGTTTCCGCCGCGCTTGTCGACGAGAACACCGTGCAGGCCTCGTTCCGACTGTACTTGCGGAACTACGGCAACGGCGATGCCCTCAATGTACAGGTCGAGGAAAACTTTGCCATGAATTTCTCCGAACCGCTCGTCGTCAGCGTGTTCGGAACCCCAACCGTCAGCGAAGGCCCATTGACCGTGAATCCGAATTTCAACGGTACATCCGAAGTCGGCCTGCTGGCGGGAACGGACACCCTTGCGCCCGACGAAAGCGGAATCGTCGAGCTCACGATACGGATCGTTTTGAACGGAATCGAAGGCCCGTTAGCCAACAGGGTACTCGCCACGGCGCAGAACGGGGACGGCGAAATGACCGCCGATCCATCCGATGCCGGCAGCAACCCGGACCAGAACGGCAACGGCAATCCATCGGAACCCGGCGAGAACGACTACACCAACATCGAATGGTCCGGCGCAATTTTCGGCACGGTGTTTGCGGACAACAACGCGGACGGGGAAAGGGACGACTCCGAGCCCAATCGTTCCGGCTGGCTTGCCGAACTCCTGGACGAAGACGGCGAAGTAGTGGAAAGCGCGAGCACCGACGAGCAAGGAAACTACTCATTCATATCTGTGGAAGACCGCGCCCACGACATCCGGATCCGACACCCGGAAACCAACGTGACCTGGTCGGAAAAGACGATCGAAGCCAGTTCCAGTTCCGTATCCAGGCTCGACTTTCCGCTGGCCGTCGGGGGAATCACTTACGACAGCGAGTCCCGCGGTCTGATCCCGGGCGTCAGCTTGCGCATGTCCAGCTTGCAGGGCTCGGCGCTTTCCGACCAATGCCTGTTGCCGGGCCAGCAGAACCAGCGCGTCGGCAGCGACGGCGCTTTTCGCCTCGACTTGCAGCCGGGCGCACACGCGGACTGTCCGACATCGGCGCAGGAGTACCTTATCGAAATCACCGACGCGCCGGAAGGATACGTCGTCGGCGCTTCCGTGCTGTTGCCTCCCGAGGAGGGCTCGCTCAACGTGGCGGTCTGCGCCACGGACGCCGGCGAGGGCGCCGCCTGTGTCGTCCAGGCGCAACATCAGCCGCCCATGGATTCGGACGATACCGCCTACTACCTGAAATGGACTTTGGCCGGTGCCGCGGCGGCGGCCTTTCATAACCATATCCCGCTGGATCGGATCAAAACTCCGGTCGATGCGAATCTGATCGTGGTAAGCAAGGAAGCCTTGACCAATTTTGTCGCGGTCGGCGAACCGGTGGGCTATGAAGTACGCCTGACCAATACTACCGACACCACCTTGCGCAATATCGAATTGCGCGACAACTTGCCGAACGAATTCAATCTCATCGCAGACAGCGCAACCTTTCAGGACATCGGTGCGCGGCAGGACCGGCCCGGCGCCGACAACAACGCTTTCCTGAATTCGGCGGACGCCTTCAGAATCGAGACCAGCGGCACGGACCCGGTGACTTTCGGGCCCTTCGACCTTGCCGCCGAAAGCACGGCGATCATTCGCTATGTCACCCGCGCCAGCACCCGCGTGCGGCAAGGCAGCTACACCAATACCGCAATGCCCGTGATCGGTTCGCGCATTGTCGGCAACAGCGCCTCGGCGACGGTGAATGTATCCAGCGATCCGGTATTCGAGCAGACTTCGATCATCGGCCAGGTCTTCGCCGATCACGACGAGGACGGCGAACGGGATCCTGACGAGCCCGGCATTCCCGGCGTGCGATTGGCCACCGTCGAAGGATTGCTGATCGAAACCGACCGGCACGGCCGCTATCACGTCGCCGCGATTGAAATCGAGAACGCCTCGCGCGGCGCCAATTTCATCCTGAAACTCGACCCGCAGACCCTGCCGGCCGGCGCGGAAGTGATCAGCGGGAATCCACGCGTATTGCGCGTTACACAGTCGCTGATGTCGAGCATCGACTTCGCGGTCAAACTCGACCAGACGCGCGAATTACTCCGGGAAGAGCCGGCGCGGGCCGTGGTCGAACGCACCGTGATCCGTTTCAACAACCAGCGGATCGAGCCTGTGCGCTTCGAATCGGGTTTCGCCGAAATTCCCGAGGACTACGCCGAACAATTGCAGCGGCTGCTCGATGATTTCGCCGATCGAGACAACCTCAGGGTCCGCTTCGTCGGTCATTCCGACGACGTTCCGCTGAGCTCGCGAATCGCTCCGGTTTATGGCGACAATCAGGGCCTGTCCGAAGCCCGTGCTGAAGAGGTGGCGCAATTCGTCAGTGAACAGCTTGGGCTCGATCCGGAAATGGTCGAAACCGAAGGCCGCGGCTTTCGCCAGCCCATCGCCACAAATCTCACCGAAGAAGGCAGGGCGTTGAACCGGCGGGTGGAGATCGAACTCGTGTTCGATGAGGAAATCACGGAAGTTTCCGAAGAATTCGAACAGCCCGTTTTATCCGAGTTGTCCACAGAGCCGGAAACTGAAATCAGCTACGAGACCGTTTCCGACCCCATCGAGCCGGTGCGCTTCGCGGCGGCCGATGTGACGGTGACCGAAGACCAGATCAATGCCTTGCAGGACAATCTCGATGCTTTTGTCGAGTTCGAGATCGAATCGGTGCGGCTGACCGGTTTTTCCGACCTGAGTCCGGACTCGGTTGACGGAGCCGCCGGCGCGGCTCTTTCCCAGGCCAACCAGCGAGCTGTCAACGTCGGCCTGGTTATCATGGATTTGCTCGATTTGAACAGCGATCAACTCATCATCGAGGCGCGCACCACCACTGAGCGCATCGCCACGAACGACACCGCGTTCGGCCAGTCCCTCAACAGGCGCGTTGAAGTCGAGATCACTTATCGCCGCGTCGCCGAAATCGTCAATACCCGGACCGTCGTCGTGCAGGAAGCCCAGATGGCCCCAACGACCGTCGTCGAAGACGCCGGCCGCATCTGGATGACCGAAGACGCTTTCACCAGGGAGGCGCAGTTGTCGGTGATCGCCTTGCAACCCGTCGTTGTCGACGAGAACGGCAACATGGCCGGCCCGGCGCAGTTCGCCGCGCATGGTAACTACGCCGGCGTGGCGGAGAGTTACCGGCTCGATATCTATCGTGCGGCCGATGTCGATCTCTCGCGACAGATCGGCAGTGTGTCCGCACAGGAACTCTCCTGGCCCGAGGCCTTTGCATGGGTCGACAACGACCTCGATCTCGAACCCGGCGAACAACTTGCCTACGTGTTGCGCGCAAGAGGCGCCAACGGCAACGAGGATTCCACCACGGTGCAACTGGTGGATGTCGTCGCGGACGGACAGGGAACGCTGGCTTCCGTAGCGCCCGAAACCGTGCTGGGCCGGTCGATTCTCGAAAACCGGCAGATCGTTCTTTCCGGCAGCCGGTTGCGCGTACACGGCGCCGGGTTCGCGCCGGGCGAAGTCTTGCAGGTAGGCGGAATCGACACAAAGGCCGATGTCAACGGCAGCTTCGTGTCCGAGATGTTCCTGCCGCCCGGCAGCGCCGAGATCGAAGTCCAGGGCGGCGAGACCGGCAGCCGCTGGATGGAAACCCTGCGGCCCGAAGTCGACGACGAATATACCTTCCTGGTCGGCCTGGCCAATCTCACCATCGGTCAGGACAGTTTCTCCGGCAACTTCGAGGCGCTGTCCGATGACGACGCATTCGACGAATCGGTTTATCTCGACGGCCGCCTGGCCTTCTACGCCAAGGCCAAAATCCAGGGCAAATACCTGCTCACCGCCCAGATGGACAGCACCGAGGATGATCTCGAGAACTTCGGCGACAATCTGCGCCGCCGCGACCCGCGCCGCATGTTCCGCCAACTCGACCCGGACCGCTACTATCCGATCTACGGCGACGATTCCACCACGGTCAGCGACGTGGACACCCAGGGCGCGCTGTACGTGCGCCTCGACTGGGACCGCAACCAGTTGCTCTGGGGCAATTTCAACACCGGCCTGACCGATACCGAATACCTGGCCTATAACCGCTCGCTGTACGGCGCCAGGACGCAAATCGAAAGCGACGGAAATACGGCGCTGGGCGATCCACGCTACTCGGTTACCGCGTTCGCGTCCGAGTCGGAATCCGCCGCGGCCCATGTCACGTTCCGAGCAACCGGCGGCTCGATCTACTACCTCAAGCACACCGATGTCGTGCAAGGCTCGGAAAAGGTCTGGATGGAAGTGCGCCAGCGCGATACCCGCCAGACTATCGAGCGCCGCGAGTACGTCGAAGGCCTGGACTACGAAATCGACGCCTTGCAGGGCCGCATCATCCTGCGCCAGCCCCTGCAGCCGGTAAGCAACGATTACAACAGCGCGATCATCCGCTCACGCGGCATCGACGGCGACGAGGTCTATCTGCTGGTCGACTACGAATTCGTGCCCGCGGGCTTTTCGGATGACAATCTCATCGCCGGCGCCCGTGGCAAGGTCTGGCTCAACGACCACGTCGGCATCGGCGCCGCCCGCGTCACCGACGACAGCACCGGCGAAGAATACGAACTGCAAGGCGTCGACCTTACCTTCAAGTCGAGCCCCGGCACTTATCTGAACGTGGAAATCGCCGAAAGCGAAGCCTCGCAGAACGGCGCCGGCTTCGAGTCCTTCGACGGCGGTCTGCGCTTCAACTCGATGGAGTACAACCGGCCGGGAGAAATGACCGAAGGCGAAGCCGTATCCATCGAGGGCAGGCTCGATATCGCCGACATCAGTGAAATGTTCACCGGCAATGTGCGCGGCTGGTGGAAGGACCGCGACCCGGGCTTCTCATCCGGCAACATCATGCAGAACCAGGTGATTCGGGAGGCCGGCGTCGACGCGCTGATCCGCAACGACGACGGCGTCATGATCCAGGCGAGCCTTGCCGAGGTCGAAACCGCAAACAACGACACATCGGTTGTCGCCAGGGTGCAAGGCGACGTGACTCGCGGCAAAGTCACCGTCGGCGGCGAAATCCGCTACGAGGACCTGTCACGCAACCTGGGCGGCCGCGACACGCCTTCGAACGTGCAAGGCGAGGCGCTCATGGTCGGCGCCAGGGTCGGCTACGAACTCAACGAAGACCAGACCGTTTACGCCAAAGTGCAGACCGGCCTCGACGAAGAGGGTGAATACGTCGAGAACGACCGCATCGCCGCCGGCCTGGAAACGCAGATCAACGAAAACCTCGCGGTCATGGTCGAAGCCAGCGACGGCGACCGCGGCAGCGCGCTCTCGGGCGGCATCGAATACGCTCCGGTGGAAAACTTCACCTTCGATCTGATGAGCGGCGTCGGCGCCGGCGCGGTGAGCGAGTTCGGCGGCAATTACCGCCTCGCCAACGGCCATGAACTGTACGCAAGTTACCTGTCCGACCCGGATCGCACCTTCGGCGACGGCGACATGATGACGCTTGGCCAGCGCCGCGACTTCGGCAATCGCTTTGGCGTCTACACCGAATCCCATTTCGGCGAAAACGACCGCTATGCAGGCGCGAATCATTCCTTCGGCATCGATTACGCCACCGAAAGCGACTGGATCCTCAGCGGCGTCGTTACCGTGGCCAACGATGAGTTGGTAGACGACCCGCTGGAGCGCGAGGCAATCTCCTTCGGCGCCTCGGTCGACCGCGACGATTACAAGTTCAGCGCCAAGACCGAGTATCGGACCGACGAAGGGCCGGGTAGCCAGGTCGAGCAATACCTGCTTTCCTCGAATTACACCCGGATCCTCAATGAAAACAGCCGCATGATCGGCCGCCTGAACCTGTTGCGCACCGACGACGCCATGGGCTTCGGCGAACACGCCCGTTTCACCGAGTTCGACATCGGACACGCCTACCGGCCTGCCGCAAGCGAGCGCTTGACCGCCCTGACACGCTACAGTTATCTGTACGATGCAGCCGGCGCCTACCAGATTGGCGGCGGACCGGACCAGCGCGTGCATATACTCGCGGCCGAAGCTCTGTACAAGTTCAGTCCGCGCTGGGAAATCGGCGGCAAGATCGCCTGGAAAACCGGCGAGGCGAGAGCTATTCCGAGTTTGGGTAACTGGTACGACTACCAGGTCAGCCTCGCCGTCGTCAGGGCGCGCTACAGCATCATGCATGAGTGGGATGCATTGGCGGAATATCGCGTACTCGAAGACCGCAGCGCCGGCAACACCCGCGACGGCGTCCTGCTCGGCGTGTATCGCAGCCTGAGCGAGAACTTCCAGATCGGCGGCGGCTACAATTTCAGTGACTTCAGCGACGACCTGCGCGACGCCGAATACGACAAGCGCGGCTTCTTCATCGACATCGTCGGCAGTTTGTGACAATTCGGACTGGGACAAGAGCAAATTCAGTACGAATTCATACCAAACTGGCCCAGTCGTGAGCGGAGTTTGCCAATCTCGGGCATGTCGGCTCCGGCTTCTTTGGAAAAATCCAGCGAGGATATTGTCCCGTATAACTGTGTCCAGGCAATGATCTTGTCTGATTCGGTCGGAGTCTTGTCGATGAACAGAAACAGGTGCTCCGGCAGTCGGATATTCGAGTTACTGAGTTTCAACAGCAATTCACCGAGTTCGCTGCCAGTCGTGCCTCGGGTCACGAGGACAAGAAGCAATTGTCCCGGGTAAGACGTCAGATCCCGCAACACATCGACTACTATTTCGTTCAGTTCGTCCCAGGAGATGGTGTCCGGGCCGATTTTCATGCCATCGTTGCTCCCTTCTGCGCTTATGTGAACCAACAGTGGGCTGTCCTGGAACTCCGGAAGCCGCGCAACATGGCTGAGAAATCTGGCCTTCAATCGGAATTCCGCCAAGTCATCGGCCGTATAGATGCCGGCATTGAATCCAAAGAGTCGACAGATTTGTTTCAGTGTAGACGGCACGCAACCATTTCCATTCAACACCTCTTTGCTGTTTGGACCACCTATCGCCAACACTGTCGGAAGCGCATTGTTTGCCACGTTTTCCATTGAATCAGCCCCCCGTTCAATTCATATTGGAAATGCCCATTCAGGCTAGCGTGGCAGGCGGAGGATTCATTGCAGGAAATTGCTTTGTTATTGTGCAAATTTGCTTAATTCATACTTGAGCGCATTTCAGCGGCAATCTGCGCGGTAAACGCCCGGCGTGGCGCCGACGATGCGCTTGAACCAGCGGGTAAAGTGCGCCTGTGAAGAAAAACCGCATTGTTCGGAAACTTCGGCAAGTGAAATCGGAAGTCTTGAAATAAGAGTCTTTGCTTGTTCCACGCGCAGCCTGGTGATGTAGCGGTGCGGCGATTCACCGGTGGAGGCTTTGAAAGCGCGGGCAAAATGATAAAGGCTGAGATTAACTTCGTTCGCGAGCGACTCGATTGAAAGGCGTTTATAAAGGTTTTCCTTTATAAAATCCTGGGCGCGTCGAAGGCGCCGGGAATCCAGCGCCCCGCGAGCTTTCGGCATTGTGACAGATGCCGGGCTCAAGTTTGAGTAGTGCCTCATGACATGAATTCCAAGGGCGGCAGCGAGGACCTCGACCAGCATCAATCCGCCCGGTCCGGGCTCGGCCATTTCCGAACTGACGGATCGGGCAATCTGTTCGATCAGAGGGTCGTGAAAACCACCGTCATAACGCAGATTTGACTTGTCGAAATCAACATCGCTTTCGCGGAGGAGGTTAGTGGCCAGGGATGCCGAGGGGAGATACAAATGCAACATCTCTCGATGGTCGCCCCAGACTCGAATCTTGTCCTCTCGGATGCCCGCGGGACACAGCCAGACCATGCCGGGAACTGCCTCGTGTACCTGGATTCGACCCTCGCCGCGGCGTTGAACGCGGCCGCGGCCTTGAAGCATGACAACGATCTCCGTGTCATGCGGCTCGACTGAGCCAAGGTCACCTTCGCTATGGCGCCAGCGTTCGGCAAGCATCCCTACCCAGCCTGACTCAGCGCTGGTTTCCTGGAGAGCGCCTGTGAGGTATTTCTGTCGCCCGTGTCCGGTTACGCGGTTCATTCCGTCCTCCCTGAGCAGAGCGATTCGCTTGTGACGAATTGCTTGCGTAGCTTGGCATGGGAAAATTCCGCCAGTCAATATTTGCAGGCGTTGGAAAGTTTAAAACAGCAAGAATGTGCAAAAAAACGCAAGAATTTGCCCGTCAGACGCCGAGAAACGCAAATTTTGCCAGGAACAGAACCGCGAGTATGCCGACCGCGGGCCGAAGCTGGGTAAATCTGCCTGAAACGAGCTTGATTGCGGCATAGGTGATGAATCCGGCCGCGATGCCATGGGCGATCGAGTAAGAGAACGGAATAGTCACCGCCAAAATTACCGCCGGAACGTACTCAGTCGCATCGTCCCAATCGATTTCGATCATGTTGCGGATCATCACGCAGGCGACGAATAGCAGGGCGGAGGCGGTGGCAAACGGAGGAATGGACGCCGCCAGAGGCGACAGGAACAGCGTCAGCAGAAACAGCACCGAAACCGTAACCGCGGTCAGGCCGGTACGGCCTCCGGCTTTCACCCCGGCCGCGCTTTCGATAAAACTGGTAACCGACGAAGTGCCGAGGAGCGAGCCAAGCACCGAGGCGCCCGAGTCGACGATTACCGCCTGCTTCAGTCTCGGCAAATGGCCTTCCGTATCCAGCAGGTCGCCTTGTCTTGCGACTGCGATCAGGGTGCCGGAAGTATCGAACAGGTCAGTAAACAGGAAGGCAAAAATTACCCCGAAGAAAACCATGTCGAAGGCGCTGCCGATGTCGAGTTGCAGGAATGTCGGCGCCAGCGAGGGAACTGCCGACACCGTGCCTTGCCAACTGGCTTCCCCGACCAGCATGCCGACAGCGGTTACCGCAATTATTCCTGTCATTACGGCGCCGGCTTTCTTCAGCGCATCGAGCGCCGCGATCAATATCAATCCACCAAGCGCGAGAATGACGCTCCAGGAAGTTGCATCGCCGAGCGCGAGCAACGTCGCGTCGTTGCCGACTACGATCCCGGCGTTTCTCATGGCAATGATGGCAAGGAAAAAGCCGATTCCCGCAGCGGTCGCCATCTTCAGCGAGCGGGGGAAGGCGTCGATGATCCATGAGCGGATCGGCAGCACGGAGATAATTACGAAGCAGACTCCGGAAATGAACAGCGCGCCCATCGCCGTCTGCCATGGGTGTCCCATCCCCAGCACTACGCCGTAAGTGAAAAAAGCGTTGATGCCCATGCCAGGCGCCAGGGCTATCGGATAGTTCGCATAGAGCCCCATCGCCGCGCAGGCAATCGCCGTTGCCAGGCAGGTGGCGGTGAAGACCGCCCCGTAGTCCATGCCGGCCTCGGCGAGAATCTGCGGATTGACGATGGCGATGTACGCCATCGCCAGGTAAGTCGTGACGCCGGCGGCGATCTCTCTCGAAACCGTCGTCCGGTGTTCGTCGAGGCGGAACAAGCGATTAATCACATCAATATGCCGATTGAAAACCGGATCGCCGCCGGGATGCCCAGAGCCGGTGATGTTTCGATCAGCCCTGTTGCGGCGTCGTATCGAAGCTGATCATCCATTGGATGCCGAACTTGTCGGTGACCTGGCCGAAATAGGCGCCCCAGAACATGTCTTGCATGGTCATGGTCGCATTGCCGCCCGCGGACAGTCTGGCAAACAGTTGGTCGCATTGCTCCCGGTTGTCCAGCGCGACCGACAGCGAAAAGTTATTACCCGCTTCCGGCGCCGGCCCGAAAGCGCGTGAGGTGTCGCTGCCCATCAGCACACTGGCGCCGATCGGCAGCGATACGTGCATGATGCGGTCTTGCTCGTCCTCGGCAATGCCCATACCCGGCGGGCCCTCGCCGAAACTGGAAATAAAGCTGAATTCGCCGCCGAAAACCTCGCGATAGAATTCGAAGACCTCGCGGCAATTGCCATCAAACGTAAGATAAGTTTCAAGATGCATGAAAAGCTCCTTCGGAATCGCGACGGATTGTAGCAGTAGTTGGACTAAATCAGGTCATTGGGTGTTGATGCAGTCGGACTTCCTTAAATCAGACATGTTGACTCCGGACATGCGGCACAAATCTATGCAAGATCATGATGTTGCAGCGCCCGCATGACGGCTTCAGGCTCCTTGGCAATTACCTGCAACAACATCGAAGCTGGTCCGCTAATCTGCCGCTTGCCTTGCTCCCATTTGCGATATCCCGAAACGCTCATTCCCATCAATGGCGCCATTTCAGCCTGTGTGAGCCGGACTCTTTTGCGCACTTCGCGTGGCGTCAGATGGACATAAACCTTTGCGGGACCGTCACCCTTGGCGTGCGCAAGCGCTTCCTTCATTGACTGAATCAATTCTTCGCCAAAAGTGTTCATTTCATCTCCTTACGCGCGGATTTGAGTTCCGCCGCCAAAAGGGAAATCTCGCGGCGCTCGCGCGGACTCAGGTCAGTCCTGGCTGCCTTCGCATAGGCAAGCAGGGCGTATATTGGAATATTGTCGTCAGCGTAGTAGTAAATTATTCTGGCTCCGCCTCTCTTTCCCATGCCAGACAGGACGAAACGCATTTTTCTCACACCTCCTGTCCCCGGAATTTCGTCCCCTATCAATGGGTTCGTTGCCAGTAGTCTGATAAGTTCTCGCCGCTCGTCTTGACCAAACAACTTGTCTGCTTGTCGGGAAAACGCGGGAGTCTCGGCGACAGTCTGCAATTGCATATTTATGCCCCATCGGGTCATATAAGTCCAGTCCTGATCAGAATTTGCGAGGGCAAGTGGTTAACGGTTTGCCCTTCCACAATTAGTTATAGGCTGGACTTGTGTTTTGTGCGTAATTTGGGAGAAAAAAGGTGTACTGCATGGTAGTTCAGAACGCCGGTAGGAAACTCACCTTGAAGCATGTCTGAAGGGCTCCCAATTTACCTACGCCGAATGGAGTCTTGCTTAGGAATCTTGGGTGTCACCCGCTCGTCGCCGATATGGATGATTGAATCGCTGGACAGGGAAGCCGGGAGAATCGGTGTAACGCGGCAATCCATTATCAAGATGTGGCTCGCCCAAAAACTTGAGTCTGTGCAGGAATCCGTAAAGTCATAGCGATTCCCGAGGTTCGAGTCTCGCGTACGGTACCGACCAGACGGCGCCCAGGCTTCGCACTTTGGCGCGTTTGGGGTTCATACGCTCGATAGTGCCGGCCCGGAGTTGCCCGCGGCTTTTGAAACTTACCGCGTCGCCGGTGCGAAACTTCGCCTTTGCGGCTTCACGTTTGTTGCGCGACTGTTCCGTTTCCGGCGCACAGGACTTTGGTGTTGCTCCCAGCCGCCGGGCGATCTCCTTCCAGACTGGTCCGTGACCGGCTCTTGGTCCCGCCAACGCATGCGCTATTTCATGCAAGATGGTATCGGTGACCTGGACTGGTGTCCCATCTGCCGCGTGTTCGCGGCTCAGAAGTATCAGTTTTTCCCGGTAGTGGCATACGCCGAGCTTCTTCCGGGCGGCATTGAAACGGAACGACCAATCACCGAGTCCATGCCGGTCCATGAGTTCGCGGGCCTGCGCTGCAACTTCTCGGAGCCGCGACAGGCGTTTACCGCGTTCCTTCGCCGTGAAATCACAAACGTGATTGATCTTGCCGTAATGCACGACCCAGGCATCTGTGCCGCAACGCACTTTTGCTCGCGTCGGATTCAGTTTTTCAATCGAGCCGCTCAGCTTGCCCCTGCCGCGGACCGGAAACCAGACCTCGTCCCCGGCATCGAACAGAATCTGCCTGTCAGCTTCGTGCATCAGGCGCCGGAAGCTTTTTCTTCCGCAACAAGCAAATCTTCGAACTGCCTTACCGCCTGCTCGAACTTGTCCCTGCAGTCGGTGTTACAGAAGCCGACGACATTTCCCCGATACTCGGTCAGCGAGTCGGCCTGGACGGGCTTACCAGACCAGGGACAGAGAGTGTTAAGGCATCTAGCAGGAACTGAAGTCATCATCGCACTCTTCATTCATCGTCCTGGGATTTTCAGTGAGTGTAACTACTTGGCGGCGCCCGACGATTCCTCTGACGGAATTCGGCGAAAAGTGGACCATGTCGTAAACGGGCGGTAGAGTACCGCATCCGCATTTGATTGGCATCAAAGCGGGAAAAATCGGCACATGGCGGCGATGCATCTGCTAAAGGGGTGCCTAAAGGGACAATACGAGATCGCGTAGAAGATGTCTCAGTGAGTCGCAAGGAATTGCAGGGAGCAGGAGCCATGGCCGCCAGCGCATCAACAACGCCGCCATACTCGATTACTCCGCGTATTGTCCATCTGGTGACTCAGATCACTGAAGCTATGGACGGTGCGGACGCCGCCGCGACTCAGGAGAATTCGCGTCTGCAAAGAATCAATCGTATCCGCGCAATCAAAGGTTCGCTGGCGATCGAAGGCATCATTCTCGGCGAAAAGCAGATATCGGCCCTCATAGATGGCAAGCCTGCGATTGGACCGTTGCGGGATATACAGGAAGCCCGCAACGCCATCAAGGCTTACGAGACGTACCCGCGGTGGGACCCCGCCAGCGAAGCTGATCTGCTCGATGCTCACGGAATCTTGACTCTCGCGTTGCTGGACGCTCCCGGCCACTACAGGCGTGGAAGCGTTGCGGTGGTCGGCGGTGGGGAAATCCACCACATCGGACCATCCGCCAATCGCGTGCCACTACTCATGTCGAATTTGCTCTCCTGGCTGGACGGCGCGGCAGAGCATCCGTTGATAGCCAGTTCGGTCTTCCACTACGAATTTGAGTTCATCCATCCTTTTGCCGACGGCAACGGCAGGATGGGCCGACTCTGGCAGACGCACATCTTGACGCGTTGGAGGCCCCTAATTGCTCATGCGCCCGTTGAGAGCCTGATTCACCAGCGGCAGAGCGAGTACTACGAAGCTATCCGGGATAGTTCTGCCCAGGGAGCAAGCACGCCGTTCATCGTCTTCATGCTGGAGAATATTCTCAAAGCAGCCACTATGGAATTGAATTGCTGAGTATCAGGAACTCAGATTGAACTCCGCAAGCAGAATTGAATAAATTCAGCGGAGTGTCCGTATGACACCCATCTTAGTGCCCGACGAGCCTGCTCTACTTAGGTTCTTGCTTGGAATGTGATGAGTATCCTCTGCTTGTCGACAGCGGGCTAGGTGGGTGTCCCTCTATTTCTCTCTATAGATCTCTTTTGAGGAAGCCGAATCGAGTAATCTTGGTGATTGTTCCAATACATTGCGGCCTAAAGTCAAATCAGTCCAATCCGGTTGCTTTCCGTTTCGGGCAAGACTCAGAATGGCATCGCGACAAATGTCTTGGACATCAGAAATTAACTTACTTAGATCTTGCCCTTGCTTCACTTTTGGATTCCCACCGTGTATTACTTTGGATGCATAGTTGTAAACGTCTCGCAGCGCATGATAATGGGTTTTGCGTTCATCAGGAGTTTTAGCGACCAGCCAAGCTCCGCGAATTGCGAGGCGATAGCATTTTTCTCCTTCGTTGTCGCCGTGCAACAAAGCGGATTCCAGCGCTATCCTAAGTTCAATCAGCTGTTCGTGCGTTGCCGGAGAACGTTTGGAGCGAAGCCACCTGGCAACAGGCAATTCAAGTTCCGGAAACCTGCACAATGAGGAATGGATCTGTAGGCAGTTGAGGACATCGTCTTCGGAAATTGTCGTAGTGGGTCGTCTTGAAATACGTCTGGTGATTCCGGAAAAGTTAGGCTGAAGGGAGAAGGTCTCAATTTCGCCATTGTCAATTCGTTGCGCGGACCAGTCCACAAACCTGTTCACTTGAAGTGAAATCGCTCGGCAAAAGTGCTGAAACGTCAATGATTTTAGCTCGGGATTGACTAGGGTTCGGGGTACTAGCATGAGGGAAATTTTCGCGGAAGGTCTCAGGATCGTAGAGACCGGGAATGGATTCGTATTCGAGTGTAAACATCGTTCGGTTGTTGTAAAGGTCGAGTGGTCTGCCGTACTCGTCTATCCGCATTGGTCCGTAGATGGGTTCAACCGTCGGAGGCAGAGTCTCGATGCGCATTCCATCAATGGGCTTGAGCAGTTCTTGGGTCTCGATTCCTTGAAGCTGCACACTAGATCGCGTTCGAATCGTGGTGCCGTCGAGCCAACCGGAAAAAAGCGCCGAGACTCGTTCGGAACCAATTCGAGCCGCAGCCAGTACAAGAATCTTTGCGTATTCCTCGATTGGCGGAAGTCTTGGTGAGCCGGAAGTTCCCATCAAGAGGTATAGTCCGTTTCCAATTGCGCCGGAAACTGGGGATTTATTAACGCCCAACAGGGTGTCCAGTTCGGAGGTCAGCGCACGTAGACTTTGCAGTGGGACAACAATAGCCTCAGTAGACGAAAGCGGGCAGGATTGTTCGGTTTCGTACATTTGCTGCATATCTGACGAATTGAATTGTCTGTGGAAGAAATCTGTAAACCGTGCGTGCGCGATACAATTGTCAATTCGCTCCACTAGTGAGTGCGTGTGCATGTCAATATCCGCTGTTTTCCCGATCGCCAGTGCATCGGGAGTTTGAGTCTTGCCAATTCGCGTATCCAAGAGGATTGTCTGTGCGGGACAAAGTTGCGGCGCGAGATTTTAATTTATTGTCATACAAGTATTTATGGCGGAGAGAGAGGGATTCGAACCCTCGATAGGGATTAACCTATACGCCCTTAGCAGGGGCGCGCCTTCAGCCACTCGGCCATCTCTCCGTGGGGCGGCAAATGGTATCACAGGCGATCTGCCGCGTTGAATCAGGAAATTCGCTGGGGCACCGTCTGTGATTCAGAGTGGGCGTATGCGACCATTGTTCGGCGATGTAAAGCTGAGTTGAGCCAGAGGTTTGGCATGAAGCATATTCCGATTGCGGCAGGCATGACATTGGTCTTGTCGATCATTTCACCGATGGGCGTTGCCCAGGTCGAGTCGTTGACGATCTATCCGGCCGAAACGGTGATCACCATGGATCCGTCGCTGCCCCGCGCTACGGCCGTTGCGGTCAGCGGAGGCCGGATCGTGGCGGTGGGAGACCGCGACGGTTTTGCGGTCTGGGAAGCGGGGCGCGACGTCAGCGTGGACGAGCGGTTCGTGGACAAGGTGATCGTTCCCGGTCTGATCGACAATCACCTGCATCCGTTCCTGGCATCGATCGTGCTCAATACGGTCTGGATAACGCCGCAGGCATGGCAGGTGGGCGATATGCAGGTGTCGGCCACGCGCACCCATGAAGGCTTTGTCCGGCGCCTGGAGGAGGAACTCGCGGCGAATACCGACCCTGCCGCTCCGCTGCTCAGTTGGGGCTATCACGCTTCCTGGCACGGTGAGGTCATGCGGCCGGAGCTTGATGCCATCTCCACAGACAAGCCGATCGTACTGATCCAGCGTTCGTTCCACGAAATCGTCATGAATACCGCGGCGCTCGATTGGCTTGGGCTCAACACCGACGATATCGGAATCCATCCGGATGTCGAGTTGGGCGAGGGGTTCTTTTCCGAGAGTGGAGTCGATGTCGCGCTGGAGCGGCTGGTGCCGTATTTCTTCGATCCCGAACGATTGCGGGCGGGACTGGACGCCCTGCGCGACGCCGTTCACGCGGGCGGGATAACGACCATCGGCGATATGGGCGTTGGCGGATACCTCGGATTGCAGGAGGAAGCCGAGGTTTACCAAAACCACTTCGGCGATTCGCGAACGCCTTTCAGGATGTTCATGGTCGCTTCGCCGGCAACGATGTTGACGCCGCCCGCCAAGCCGGAGGTCGATGAGTTTGCCGCGGTCAGTTATCCCAGGGTCTTTTCCGGCCGACACGTCAAGTTTTTCGCGGACGGCGGATTTTTCGCACTGAATATGCGAATGAAGTATCCCGGATACACGGACGGGCACGAAGGCAAGTGGATGATGGCTCAGGAAACGCTGGAGGCTGCGATTCGCCCTTACTGGAACGACGGCTACCAGATCCACGTTCACGTTAACGGCGACCAAGGGCTGGACGTGGTGCTGGATATCCTCGACAGGCAGCTTCAGGAGAAGCCGCGGTTCGATCACCGTTTCACCTTGCATCATGTCGGCATATCCACCAATGAACAGCTTGGCAGGGCCGCGGCGCTTGGCGTGGTGATTTCAGCCCAGCCGAATTACCTGTGGGCGCTGGGCGACAAGTATGCCGAAAGCGGGCTGGGATACGACCGCGCCTCACAGATGTCCCGCATCGGGGCGATGGTGCGTAATGGCATCCCGACCTCCCTGCATTCGGACTTCACGATGGCGCCGGCATCGCCCTTGTGGCTGGCATGGGTGGCTTCGAATCGCAGAACAGCCAATGGGACACTCATGGCGCCGGAGGAGCGCATCAGCGTCGAGGAAGCCTTGCGCGCGGTGACGATAGACGCGGCATTCGCCATGGGCCTCGAAGACGAGATCGGCAGCATTGTCGCCGGCAAGAAAGCGGATTTCACGATCCTGGAAACCGATCCGTTCGAGACGCCGGTCTCTACGCTGAAAGACATCGAAATCTGGGGGACCGTTTTCGAGGGTGCTGTTTATCCGATTTCCTCGACCCCATAGAGCGGGCGAGGCATGCGTCGCCCGTGGATCAGATTACCTCTTTGCGGGCCAGGTCTTCGATTTCGGCATTGGAATAGCCCAGTTCGCGCAAAATGTTCTCGGTGTGTTCGCCAACTGCGGGGATGGGGCTTATCTCCGGTTCGTATGAATTGTTGTTTCCCGGCGGTTTCAGGGCGGTGATCGGGCCGGCCGGGCTGCCTACTTCGATAAACCTCTCCAGCGCCTCCAGTTGCGGGTGTTCCCAGACTCCGGCCATGTCATTCACGTCGGCCCAGGCGATGCCGGCGGCGTCGAGTCTGCCGGTAACCGTGGCGGAATCGAGATTCTCGAATGCCGCCAGAATCAATTCGCGCAATTCGTCCCGGTTCCGCGAGCGAGCAGCGTTGCCGGCGAATCTGGCGTCTTCCGCCAGGGATGGGACACCCACTTTTTTCGATGGGTGTCCCATAAGTTGCATAAGTTGCCGCACTTTTTTGGATGGGTGTCCCATGAGTTGCGGGTCCAGGATCTCGCTGCAGAAGGCCTGCCATTCGCGTTCGTTCTGGATGCCGAGAAAAAGGGTCTTGCAGTCGCCTGTCGCGAAAATACCGTAGGGATAGATGCTGGCGTGGTCGGCGCCGCTGCGTGGTGGCGGCGTTTTACCCTGGTAGGCGTAATAGAGCGGAAAACCCATCCATTCGGCCATCGCTTCGAGCAGGGAAATAGTGATGTGCGAGCCCCTGCCGGTACTGCCGCGCTGAATCAGCGCCGCCAGGATGGCGGCATGGGCCTGGCTGGCGGCGGCGATGTCAGCAATGGAAATGCCGCTTTTGACCATATTTTCGCCGTCGCCGGTAACCGACAAAAAACCCGCTTCGGCTTGCATGAGCAGGTCATAGGCCTTTTTGTCGCGATATGGGCCGTGCTCGCCATAACCGCTGATGTCGCAAACGATCAACGCAGGATAATCAAGTGAAAGCTTTGCATAAGAGAGTCCGATTCTCTCGGTTGCGGAGGGAGCGAGATTTTGCACGAGCACGTCAGTCCGTGACAGCAAGCGCCCCAGGATTTCCGCCGCGGCGGCATGCTTGATGTCGAGGGTGAGGCTTTCCTTGGAGCGGTTGGTCCAGACGAAATGCGAACACAGGCCCTTGACCCGGTCGTCGTAATAGCGGGCGAAATCGCCGGTTTCGCGTCGTTCCACTTTGATTACCCGGGCGCCGAGTTCGGCGAGTTGCCGCGTGCAAAGTGGCGCGGCAATGGCGTGTTCGAGCGAGAGGACGGTGATTCCGGCGAGGGGAGGCTGGGTCATTCCGGCATCATCCGCGCTTCGCCTTGCAGGCACAGGGCTCCGCCTTCATTGGCAATCCAGATTTCGGTCCGTCCCTCTTCGTCGGGCTCGCGGCCGCACAAGTTGAATGATTCGGTATCGAAAACCGGATGCGTCACGCGAAACGAATATTCGAGAAGCTGCCTGCCGGGGAATTGCCGCAGCAACTCATCGAGCAGCAAGGTCGCCAGCAAGGGACCATGCACGAGCAAGCCGGGGTAGCCTTCCACCTCGCGCACATAGTCCCGGTCGTAATGAATGCGATGGGCATTGAAGGTAAGGGCTGAATAGCGGAACAGCGCGATAGCATCGGCCCGGGTTTCGCGTTTGAAGTCGGGATCGGCCGGCGCGGGTTTCGGCGGCAGCGCGGCGGAATCGGCAGACCGCGCCTCGCGATAGACGATGTCGTGCCGCTCGCTGAATGCGAGACCCGAGGGGCTGTCGTATTCGTGTCCAACCTCGACGAAAGCGAGTTTCCCGCTGCGCCCCTGCTTGAAGTCTATGCTGTCGATGCGCGAACGCCGGGTAACGGTTTCACCGATCCGCAACGGGTGATTGAATCGAAATCGGCTGCCCGCCCACATGCGCCGCGGCAATTCAATGGGCGGCAGGAAGCCGCCTTTCTCCGCATGGCCGTCATGGGCGATCCGGCTTTGCGGCGTCATTTCCAGGAAATAGAACCAATGCCAGAGCGGCGGCATGGGTGAACCCGCCGCGGCCGGTGTTTCCGGCCGGTCGAGCAGGGCGGCGAAACCGCGCAGCGGATTTGGGCCGATGCGTTCGGTGCAGGACTCGGTCCTGCCGAGCCATGCGTCAAATTTGCCCGCGCTATCTGTCATAATGCTTGCGGTCATTCCGATTACTGGCCAAAAAAATAGCAGGAATCTCGACTTATGTCCGGCAAGTACTTTGAAGAACTGGAAATCGGCATGGCGTTCGACCATCTGCCGCATCGCACAATTACCGAAGCGGACAACCTGCTGTTTTCCACCATGACCCACAATCCCCAGCCGCTGCATATCGACGCCGAGTTCGCCGCCGCCTCGCAGCACGGCCAGCGCCTGGTCAACAGCCTGTTCACCCTCGGCCTGGTAGTCGGCCTTTCCGTCGGCGACACCACGCTCGGCACCACCATCGGCAACCTCGGCATGGAACAGGTCGAGTTTCCGAATCCGGTCTTCATCGGCGACACCATCCGCGTGCGGACACGCATCACCGACAAGCGCGAATCGAAGACCAAACCGGACCGCGGCATTGTCTGGTTCGAGCATATCGGCCGCAATCAGCGCGATGAAATCGTCTGCCAGTGCCTGCGCAAGGGCATGATGCTGCGCCTGCCGCGGGAAGCCTGAGCTTCGGGAAGGACGGTATATGCCAGTCGATCCTGCTATGGAATTCGCGGAATCGCCCGCCCGCCGGCGCAGCATCCATTTCGTGCCCGGCGGCAATGAGCGCATGTTCGAAAAATCACTTGGACTTGCCGCCGACGCGCTGATACTCGATCTCGAGGATTCAGTGACGCCTGAAGGCAAGTCCGCCGCACGTGAAGCGGTCTGCGCCTGGCTGCGCGAGGCGGACTTCGGCGGCAGGCAGAAGCTGGTCCGCATCAATCCGCTTGCGTCTTCCTGGGGCGAAGCCGATATCGCCGCGGTCATCGGCTGTGCGCCTGATGGCCTTGTTGTGCCGAAAGTATCGAGTGCGCTGGATGTCCAGTCCGTCAGTGATCTTGTCGAGGAGCAGGAGCGGCGCGCCGGGATTGACCGCGCTTCCGTAAAGCTGTTGCTGATCGGCACCGAAACTCCCGGTTCGGCCTTTCATCTGCCGGAAATGGCCGCCCATCCACGCGTAGACGGTTTGACCTGGGGCTCGGAGGATCTCTCCGCCGAACTCGGCGCCAGCGCGACCCGGGACGCGTCCGGTGAATACCTCGAAGTGTTCAGCCTCGTGCGCTCGCTTGCCCTGCTGGCGTCGGCAGCGGCCGGCAAGCAGCCCATCGACACGATTTACGCCGATATTCGCGATTTGAAAGGGTTCCGGGAAGATTGTCGGCGCGCGGCGGCGATGGGTTTCACCGGCAAGTTGACCATCCATCCCGACCAGATCGAAATCGTTAACGAGATGTTTAGGCCAAGTCCGACGGAAACTGCCGAAGCCGGGGAATTGTTGGCCGCCGCCGAAGAACATCGGCGCCAGGGCCGTATCGCATTTCGTTTCAAGGGCCAAATGGTCGATGTGCCGCACTTGAAACGCGCGCGCCGGATCCTGGCCAGGGCCGGTGTGCAGACGGAAGATTGAACATGGATTTTATCGAAACCGAAGAACAGCGCATGATCCGTGAGTCGGTCGCGAGTCTTTGCAGCCGCTTTCCGGACGAATATTGGGAAGAGCGCGACCGGCTCGGCGAATTTCCGCAGGATTTCTACGACCTTGTTGCCGCCGCGGGCTGGATCGGCACCGCGATTCCCGAACGCTGGGGCGGGGCCGGCCGGGGCATACGCGACGCTGCGATATTGCTCGAGGAAATCGCCGCCTCGGGGGCAGCCATGAACGGCGCCTCGCCGGTGCATCTGTCGATGTTCGGCATTCATCCGCTGGTCAAACACGGCTCCGACGCCATGCGTGAGAAGTACCTGCCCGATGTCGCCAGCGGCTCCTTGCATGTGGCCTTCGGCGTCACCGAGCCCGATGCAGGCACCGACACTACCGCTATCCGCACTTTCGCCCGCCGCGAAGGCGATCAGTACATTGTTCGAGGGCGCAAGGTCTGGACGACCAAGGCCACCCATTGCGAGCGCGTGGTGCTACTCGTGCGCACCACGCCCCGGGAAGAAGTCGAGCGCAAAACCGACGGCATGACCCTGCTTTTCGCGGAGTTGCAGCGGCCCGAAGTGAGCATTTCACCGATCCCCAAGCTGGGCCGCAATGCCGTCACGACTTGCGAAGTCGTTTACGACGATCTGCCGGTGGCGGTTTCCGATCTCATCGGCGAAGAAGGCAAGGGCTTCTACCATCTGCTCGACGGTCTCAACGCCGAACGCATTCTCGTAGCCTCGGAAGCTATTGGCATCGGCCGCGCCGCGCTCCGGCGGGCCGTGAATTACGCCAACGAGCGAACTGTTTTCGACCGCCCCATCGGCAAGAACCAGGGCATCGCCTTTCCCCTGGCCCAGGCGCGCACCCAACTCGAAGCCGCCGCGCTGATGGTGGCGAAGGCGGCCTGGCTGATCGACCACGACCAGCCCTGCGGCAAGGAGGCCAACATGGCGAAATGGCTGGCGGCGGAGGCCGGTTTCAATGCGGCCGATGTGGCGCTGCAAACCCACGGCGGTTTCGGGTATGCGCGGGAGTATCACGTCGAGAGGTATTGGCGCGAGGCCCGGTTGATGAAACTCGCGCCGATTACCCAGGAGATGATCCTGAACTACGTCGCCGAGCATGTGTTAGGCTTGCCGCGCAGTTATTGACAGGAAAGCAAGGGAACAAAGTGGCCACTGACATCGTTGCGAGTCTGAAAGAAGGCCCCATGCGGCCGGTACAGGTCCTGGCGGTAACGATCTGCGTAGTCATCAACATGCTTGACGGTTTCGACGTGCTGGTGATGGCGTTCACTGCTCCGTCCATCGCCGCCGAGTGGTCGCTGGAACCTCAATCCGTGGGGTTATTACTGAGCGCGGGCCTGTTCGGAATGGCCGCGGGATCCTTGTTCATCGCTCCGCTGGCGGATCGCCTGGGCCGTCGCAACAATATACTCATCTGCCTGCTGATCATCAGCGTCGGGATGTTTCTTTCCGCCTTCACCAATTCCGTGACGGAACTTGCCGCCGCACGGGTCTTCACCGGTCTCGGCATCGGCGGCATCCTGGCGAGCCTTACCACGATCACGGCCGAATATTCCTCGTACAAACGGCAAGGATTCGCCATTAGCGTGGTGCAGTCCGGCTACCCGGTCGGCGCCACCATCGGCGGTACGATCGCCGCGTTTCTGATCGTCGCCTACGGCTGGCGTTCAGTCTACCTGTTCGGTTCGGTCTGCACGCTAGTGATGATTCCACTGGTGCTCAGATGCCTGCCCGAATCGCTCGAGTACCTGATCGAACGCAAGCCACGCGACGCGCTCGACAAGGTCAATCTGTTGCTCGAAAAGCTCGGCATGGAGCAACTCGACGATCTACCGGAATCGCGGCGCGCAAGCGATGCCGGAAGAGCTGGCGTGCTCGAACTCGTTTCCGCTCCGCTGCGCGCTTCGACCTTGCTGCTCTGGTGCGCGTTTTTCATGGTGATGCTCAGTTTCTATTTCGTCCTGAGCTGGACGCCCACCTTGCTGACCGAAGCGGGACTGCGCGCGGAACAGGGCATTTCCGGCGGCGTGCTGATGAACATCGGCGGCATTGCCGGCGGAGCGACCCTTGGCTACCTGACAGCAAGATTTTCCGCGCATCGGCTGACAAGCCTGTACATGGTGCTTTGCGTCGTTTTCATGACCGTGTTCGGACTGCTCGACGGAAGTCTCGGCCCAATGCTTGTGATCGGTTTCGTCGTCGGTTACTTCATCTTCGGTTCGATAATCGGCCTCTACAGCATAGCGCCGGACATCTACGACACGAGCGTGCGCAATACCGGCATGGGATGGGCCATCGGCGTCGGCCGCTTCGGCGGGATCATCGGCCCGTCGGCCGCGGGTTTCCTGCTCGCGCAAGGATGGACGGGCGCCCAATGTTTCTACGCTTTCGGCATTCCCCTGCTGATCGCCATGGCCGCCGTACTGCTGTTGAAAGCGCAACATGGCAAAAGTCTGCCGCAGCCGGCCTGACCGGCGCTTCAGGGTCATGTTTCATCTATGCGGGTACTTGACTTGAAACTGCATTGGACTTCCAGGTCTCCGTACGTTCGCAAGGTCATGATTGTCGCGCACGAGACCGGTTTGGCCGAGGAGATCACAACCGTCAGATCCGTAGTGGGCCGAATGACAGTCAACCCCGATGTCGCCGAGGATTCCCCTGTCGGGCGCATTCCGGCGCTCGTACTTGACGACGGCATGGTTCTTTCCGGGTCGTTTGCAATTTGCGACTATCTCGATTCCTTGCATCAAGGCCGGAAGCTGATTCCGGCGCATGGCGAATCGAGATGGCGTGAGCTGGAACTTCATGGCGTAGCCGATGGAATGCTGGACGTCCTGCAAAATTGGCGTTACGGGAAATTGAAGCCGGAAGCGCAACGTGGCGAAGCATTGCGCGAAGCCTGCGCGGCCAAGGCCCGGCAGTGTCTGGCCTGGCTCGATCAGCGGGCCGGAAATTTCAATAGTCTGGAATACGGCATAGGACAGATTACCGCGGGCATCGCACTCGATTACCTGGATTTCCGGTTTCCCGAGATTGACTGGCGCGAATCAAATCCGAGCCTGTGCGAATGGCACAGGACCTTCTGCGAACGTCCTTCCAGCAAGGCGACGGAGTTCGTGGATGACGAACAAGGCCAAAAACCGGCGCAATCGAGTTAAAAAGGAAACCTGAAATCATGGACCACGTTCCAGCCGTACTTCCCGCCGAAAGCGCGGGGATACAAATCGAGAATATCTGCGACACCCACAATCACGTGTTCGGTCCTTTCGACCGGTTCCCGCTGCAACATCCTCCAGGCTCTTATCCGATGCCATTGGCGCCCGTCGCCACTTATTTCGAGGTGCTGGATCGAGTAGGCGCGGGGCGCGGCGTACTGGTGCAGGCGACGCAACAGGATTGCGACAATACGGATTTGCTGCACGCGCTGGAATTGGCCGGGGACCGCCTGCGGGCGGTGGGAGCCTTGCGCGGCGACGCGACCGACGCGACTGTCGAGGAACTGGACAAGGCCGGAATCAGAGCATTGCGTTTCGTCGAAGCGCCGCTCCCGGATGGCTCGCCGCGCCCCGGCGCGGTGGAGTTCGCTGAAATTCCGGAACTGGCTTCAAGAATCGCGGCGGTCAACTGGGCCGTCGACGTGTGGGCGCCGCTGCCGCGATTGATCGCCAACATCGACATGATCCAGCAAGACGACGTTCCGGTCATTTTCGAGCACATGGGGATGCTCGATGTCCGCGCCGGATTGGCCGACAGAAATTTTCAGACCATGCTCGCGCTCGTTCGAGAAGGGCGCGTTCATGTCAAACTCTCGGTGTGCCGCTGCTCCTCACAAGCGCCGGAATACGCGGATCTGAGGCCATTCCATGACGCGATCGTGGAGGCGAATCCGGATCAGCTCGTCTGGGGCTCCGACTGGCCATACATCCGCATGGCCGGAAATGAACCCGACCCGGCGAAGCTGCTGGATCTGTTTTGCAAATGGACTGACGATGTTGGGTTGCAACGGAAAATACTCGTCGACAATCCCGAACGGTTGTACGGTTTCCGGGAAAGAGCTGGATCCTAGAGTTTTTCCAGGGCTTTTTCCGGCGCAATGAACAGCCTCCCCAGGGCCTTTGCAATAGCCTCGTAGGTGATATGGCCGCGGCAGACATTCATGCCCCGGCGCAGATGAACATCCCCTGCAAGCGCCGGCTTGACGCCCTCGTTCGCAAGCTTGCGAACAAAGGGCAAAGTGGCCCTGCAAAGCGCCTTGGTCGAAGTGACCGGCACACTGCCGGGGATGTTTGCAACGCAATAATGCACGACGCCGTGTTTGACGAAGGTAGGCTCGTCATGGGTCGTCGGTCGGGACGTTTCCGCACTGCCCCCCTGGTCGATACAGACATCGGCGAACACGGCGCCCGATTTCATCTTCATGACCATGGATTCGGTGACCAAAGGCTTCAGCTTTCCGCCCGGCACAAGCAGTGCGCCGACGACCAGGTCGGCCTCGACCACCAATCGTTCGATATTTTCCGGCGTCGAGTCGAAGCATTCCAGTTCCGGGCCGAGCATTTCCCGCAACTGTTCCCGCCGCGCGGGAAACTTCTCGACGATGGCGACCCGGGCGCCGAGGCCGAGCGCGATGCGGGCCGCATTGCTGCCCACGGTACCGCCGCCGATGACCACGACCTTGCCCGGTTCGACTCCGGTAGCGCCGCTGAGCAACAGGCCCATGCCGCCCTGGCGCTTTTGCAGAAAGCTCGCCGCAGCCTGCACCGACATGCGGCCGGCAATTTCCGACATCGGAATCAGCAAGGGCAGGCCGCCCTGATCGTTGGTGACTGTCTCGAAGGCGATGCATAGCGCGCCGCTCGCCATCAAATCGTCGGTCTGTTCCGCGTCCGAGGCCAGATGCAGGTAACCGAACAGTGTGTGGCGCGGCTGCAAGAGGGCGCGTTCGGCGCTGTTCGGCTCTTTTACCTTGACGATCAGGTCGACAGAGTCGAAGAGTTCGGCTGAATCGGCCGCGATTTGCGCGCCGGCGCTCTCGTAGTCCGAGTCGCTTTCGCCGATGCCCACTCCTGCGCCTGTTTCGATCCAGACTTCATGGCCGTCGGCCGTAAGCGCCGCGACGGACTCGACATCGAGCCCGACCCGGTATTCGTGATTCTTGCTTTCCCTGGGCGCTCCAATTCGCATGATAAATTCCCCGCTCTTTTGAATTCCATTGGGAATCGGCGGCGTCCGGATCCGAATGAGCTATGAGACGGCGATTCCTTATGCCAGTGATATCGTTTATAACGGCGTTTGCCGCGGATGCAAATTATAAATCCTTCACCGGGGAAAGGAAATGAAATCAAAGGCGGCCATTTGGCCCGCGTTGCTGCTGGCGTGCCTGTTCAGCATGCATCAGGGCCTGGCCCAGGACACTGCCGAGAGGGATGATCCCGAACAGCAGCGAGTCGCTCCGTTTCAGGTCTTCGACAATCTCTACTATGTTGGCGCCCGCTGGGTTTCGGCCTGGCTGCTGGAAACCGATCAAGGGCTGATCCTGTTCGACTCGCTCTATGGCGACCTGGTCGATATCGCCGTTGATGGCATTCGCGAACTCGGCTTCGATCCTGACGACATCCGCTACCTGATCGTCAGCCATGCCCATTACGACCACGTCGGCGGCGCCCGGCGTTTCCAGCAGGAGTTTGGCGCGGTCGTGCTGATGACCGAAGCCGACTGGCAGCTTACCGAAGGGGAGCCGGATTTTCGCGATTATCCGCGCCCCATGCGGCATCTTTCGCTGGGCAATGGCGACACCTTGAATCTCGGCCGTACCCGCCTGCAATTCCTTCAGACCCCGGGGCATACTCCCGGCGTTTTGAGCAGCGTCTTTACCGTCTACGACAACGGCTATCCGCATACCGCGGTCATGTTCGGCGGCGCGGGTCTCAACTTCGAGGGCGCGGATCGACTGGGGATGTACATCGACAGTGTCGACCGGTTACTGGCCATGCCCGAAGTTGAAGTGAACGTTTCCAATCATCCCGATTCGGGCGATATATTCACCAGATACGAGATGCTTGAAGAGCGTCAGGACGGCGACCCGCATCCCTTCGTCGATCCGGAAAGCTGGACCGCCTGGCTGGAGCTGCTGCGCCGTGACGCCCATGCCCGGCTCGACGCGGAGGCCGCCGCCAACTGATCGGAATCGCTGCGCGGACTCGCTGTACTCAGATTCAAATACACGCCGTAGGGGCGAGGCATGCCTCGCCCGCGAATGACTCCCGCACACGCTATTGCATATCGCTAAGATATCTATATAATATCCAAATGATATCACTTTGGAGAAACATTTCATGATCAAGGAAATATCCCACAAGTCATTGCAGGGCATACCGGTTGTAATCGTGTTGCTTGCCGCATTGTTGACCGCGATTGCGCTGGTTGTTCTGGGCGCAGTTATCGTAAACATTCCCATGATCGTCCTTGCTGCGGTGACGCTTCCCGTACTGGTTTTTCTGCTGGCGGGTCTGTTCATGGTCAATCCGAATGAGGCCAGAGTGCTGCAATTGTTCGGTCGTTACGTAGGCACGGTGCATGAAGAGGGACTGCGCTGGGCGAATCCTTTCTTTTCGAAAGGCAGGATCTCGGTTCGCGTGCGAAATTTCGAGACCGAGCGCTCGAAGGTGAACGATGCCGACGGCAACCCGATCGAGATCGCCGTGGTCGTGGTCTGGAAAGTGGTCGATACCGCCGAAGCGACTTTCGAGGTCGACGATTACGAGAATTTCATGCGTGTGCAAAGTGATTCCGCCGTGCGCAATCTCGCCACCCAGTATCCCTATGACAGCCGCGACGAAAACGTGACCTCGCTGCGAGGCAATACCGAGGACATCGCGGCGCAGTTGAAAACCGAAATCCAGGGCCGTCTGAACAAGGCGGGGCTGCAAGTGCTCGAAGCCCGCATAACGCACCTGGCCTATGCGCAGGAAATCGCCTCGGCGATGCTCCAGCGGCAACAGGCCGGCGCCATCATCGAGGCGAGGGAGCAGATCGTCGAAGGTGCGGTCAGCATCGTGCAGAAGGCGCTGGACGGCTTGTCCGCACGTGGCGTCGTCGAACTCGACGAAGAACGCAAGGCGGCGATGGTCAGCAATCTGCTGGTTGTGCTTTGCGGAGAGAAGGGCACCCAGCCGGTAGTCAATACCGGATCGCTGTATCAATAAGCGGTTTCTACTGATGGAACCGGGACAATGAAGCGCAAGAATTTTCTGTTGCGGGTGGAGCCTGAGTTGCATGCGGCACTGAACCGCTGGGCGGCTGATGAGTTGCGCAGCGTCAATGCGCAGATCGAGTTCATTCTGCGCCGCGCCTTGCAGCAGGCAGGACGTTATCCGCCGGCCGAAGACGAGGTTGCCGGGAGCGCGAAGGCGGCAAAGGAAAAGGGCGGCCCCTGAAACTTTGCCGGCGCCTATTCGATCTGCCAGCGGGCAAAAGTACGACGCGCCTCGCTGAGTTGGTCGGGCCGCATGCGATCTTCCAACTCTTCCATCATGGCGCCGCCTTCGGGGTGATCGTAGCGCGCGGCCCAGGCCGCCCAGGCGTGGGCCTGTACCGGGTCGCGGTCGACATGATCGCCGTCCCGGTACATTTCGGCCAGGGTGAACGCCGCTGCGGCATTGCCCGCTCTGGCCGAGTTTCCATACCACTCCACGGCCTTGTCCCGATCCTCGGGCACGCCGTTGCCGAAGTAATACAGGCTGCCGAGATTGAGCTGGGCGCCCGCGTGGCCTTGCAGCGCGGCGGCTTCGGTCCAGTGGAAGGCCTGTTCGTAATCCTGCTCCACGCCCTGGCCGGTGAAATACAGGATGCCGAGATTGTATTGCGCCAGACCGAGGCCATCCTCGGCGGCAATCGTGAACTCGCGAAAGGCAGTATCGTAGTCTCCGGCCAGCGCGGCGTTCACCCCGTCTTCGTAGTCGCCGAACGCGGACAAAGGTAGAACCGCAAACCCCACCGCCAGCACCGCAGTGTGAAAGCGCATTGGAATGCGCTTGCGAGGTTCCATTTCGATGATTCCTTTTCCAGGATTCAACTCGATGATAGTACATCTGCCACCCAGACGGGCGACGCATGCGTCGCCCCTACGGGATTGCACGAAGGTCGTTTCGATTGTAGTATCTATGTTTGCAAGTGTTCTGGTGTACGGATAGCAAAAGGCTCCGACAGCTAGTTGATTAGGGGATGTGATCGCGGGCTGGTTGCATTGGTCAGGCGTTTGCATCATCCCGCGACATGGGCCGGTTTGGGCATGTGAGCTGCCTGCCAGGGTTTTCCTTCCCGTACGATGGCATTCGCGATCAGCACCATCTTTCGCATGGCCGCGGTGACCGCGACTTTGCCGGGTTTGCCCTTTTGTTTGAATCGCAGGTATCGCTCCCGCATGACGGGATTCCAGCGGATTGCAGCCAGCGTTGGCATGTAGAGCAGCGTGCGTGCGCGTTTGCGGCCGCCGCGGATGGACCGTTTCCCGTGCCTGTTGCCGGAGTCGTCGGCCACGGGCGCCAAGCCCAACAGGCTTCCCGCCTCGCGGGTGCTGAGTCTACCCAGTTCGGGCACCTGTACCAGCAGCCCGATAGCGGTAGGGCGGCCAATGCCCGGGATTGATTCCAGCAGCGCCATGTTTCGGGTCAACTCGGCGTCGGCCGTCACCAGCCGCTCCAGTTCCTGGTCCAAGCGTTCGGTCTGCTGCATGGCGCGGGTAATGTCCTTCTCGATCTCGCGACGAACCAGACGGTTCCGAGTGTGCTCCCGCCTGCCTTTCAGCACGGTGAGCGACTTCGTTACCGCCTCGCGCGCGCTACGCAACTCGTCCAGATCTTTCTCCTGTCGGGTACGCGCCGGCGTCCCTTTCAGGTCGTCCGCCAGCGCCCGGCCCATCTTCGCCAGCGCCAGCGCGTCCGCCCGGTCCGTCTTCGCAACCGAACCCAGCGCTTCGGCAAAGCGCTTGCCTCGCTGGGGGTTAATCCGCGACAACGGCAGCCGATCGACCAACATATCCTCCAACAGTACGTGGTAGGAGCCGGTGGACTCGTATACCACTCGCTCGACGCGGGGGCAGGCCCAGGTGCGAAACGCGCGAACGCCTTCCCTGGTATTCGGGAACTGGGCCTCGCGTCCGCTGGGGAGTTCACGCACGTCAAGATGACGCTTGGAAACGTCGATGCCGACCGTGCAAGGGCCGGGGTCGTCTTTTGGATGTGCACATCTTGCGCTATGCTTCTTCATGCTTTCCAGTCTCCTATCCTTGTTTGCGGTCTTGATCCGCGTATCTATTCAGGTTTGATTGGAAAGGCGGTGGTCCCACTCTACGATTCGCATTTCATGCGAGGGGCGATACGGGTTCGCCACCGCCTGCCGACGGCCCACCGGTGGGCCGTCGGCAGCACTATTTAAACAAACAAGGGGCGAGGCATGCCTCGCCCGCAAATATGCCGCAAAACTGACATGGCTCGGCGGTTTCTAGTAGAATCTGCCACTTCCCGCCGCCGGATGCCCGGTCGCGGAAGTACCACGACAACGCACCCGTAGCTCAGCTGGATAGAGTACCTGGCTACGAACCAGGTGGTCAGAGGTTCGAATCCTCTCGGGTGCGCCATAATTCAGGTCGGTCTTGCGGGCACACGGGTTCCAGTCAATCGAGGTGGATTCATGCGGTCTCACCGGGTCCAGAAACTATTCCTGCTGACATCGATATTCCTCAGCGGAGTTGTCGCCGCCAATGAGGGCAACATCGCCTTCACCGGCGCCACGATCATCGATGGCACGGATGCGGGCCCGCAGGCGGACGGTGTGCTCGTCATTACCGACGGGCGCGTGCGCAGCATCGGCCCGGCTTCCGAAGTGAGCATTCCCGCGGACGCCGAACGCATCGATGTCAGCGGCAAGACGATCATGCCCGGCATGGTCAACGCTCACGGCCATGTCGGTGACACCCTGGGCCTGGAATCCGGCCATTACAGCCGCGAAAACGTGCTCGACCAGCTTGGCCTCTATGCGCGTTACGGCATCACCACCGTGCTCAGTCTCGGCGGCGACGAGGCGCCGGGTTTCCAGGTGCGCAACGAGCAATTTCATGCCGGGCTCGACCGGTCGCGGCTGTATGTCGCCGGCAACGTGGTAAACGGCGACAATCTGCCGGAAATCCGCAGCCAGTTGAACGCCAACGCCGACCTCGGCGCCGATTTCATCAAGACGCGTATAGACTCCGAACTCGGCCAGTTGCCGACCCTGGCGCCGGAGGTATTCCAGTCGTTGATGGATCTTGCCGCCAGCCGCAGACTGCCCGTAGCGGTGCATATCTACTATCTGGAAGACGCACGCATGGTGCTTGAGGCAGGCGCCGAAATCATCGCCCATTCGGTGCGCGATCTTGAAGTCGACCGGGACTTCATCGAACTGATGATTGAAAGCGACGCTTGTTACATCCCCACCATGATGCGCGACGTTTCGACTTTCGTGTACGAATCCGAACCCGATTTCTTTTCCGACCCGTTTTTCCTCGCCGAGGCCGATCCTGCGGTCATCGCCGGGTTGAGTACTCCCGAGTATCGCTCAGGCATCCGCAATAGCCCGGCCTCGCAGCAATACAAGGCGGACTTGCCGAACGCGCTGGTCAATGTGGGACTGCTGCATGAAGCGGGTGTGCGCGTTGCCATGGGCACAGACACCGGACCGCCGGCGCGCTTCCAGGGCTATTTCGAGCACGAGGAATTGCGGATGATGGTGGACGCCGGCATGAGCCCGGCTGACGCGATTCGCGCCGCCACCGGAGTGGCGGCGGAATGCATCGGTCAAAGCGAGATCGGCACGCTCGAGCCGGGCAATTGGGGCGATTTCATCGTACTTGACGGCAATCCGGCAGAAGATATCGCCAATACCCGCCTCATAGACAGCGTCTGGATCGCCGGCAACCGCGTGCCGCGCTGATTCGGCGGCGGGCGAGGCATGCCTCGCCCCTACAATCGAATCGGCATCGCAGTTCGCCCCGCATTCGAAATGGCGTCGCAGCTCGATCTGGCTGTAGGGGCGACGCATGCGTCGCCCGGCAGGTCACGGACAGGGATCCTCGCCTTGCACCGGGGTGGCGCCCGAGGGCAGAAACCGGCACGGGTCCGCGTCTTCCAGCATTACCCGCGCACCAACGCGAATAATCGCGTTCGTGCCCGGCGCCTGGAAAAAGTTGTATCCTTCCCGGCTGGTCATCCATGCCGAGGGTCCGCCGAGATATTTACCGGCGCCGTTCGTATCTCCCACGACCTTGTCCACAAGTGCCTCGTATTCCGGGTCCCCCTGGCGTCGGCCGCTGAAACTGCCGAGGTCTGAGCTGGCGACGAAGACCGCATCGACGCCTTCGACAGCGGCGATCTCGTCGGCCGCCTCGACGCCTTCCAGGGTTTCGATCATGGCGATTATCATGATGTTTTCATTGGCGCTCTGGCGATAGCCGCTGCCCCAGATCGCGCCGTATTGGCCGCCACCCTGGCTGCGGCGACCCATCGGCGGATATTTGGCGAAACGCACTGCGTTTTCCATTTTCTCCGCGGTGTCGACCATGGGCACGATGATGCCGAGAGCGCCGATATCGGTCGCCTTCTGGATATCGCCTTCGGTGGCGTCGGGTACGCGGATGAACGGAATTGCCGGTGCGTCGCGGCAGGCGTAGATCATTCGCGCCACGTCGGTGTAGTTGAGATGGCTGTGCTGCATTTCGATCCAGATGAAATCGAAGCCTGCATTGGCCATGGCGCAATAGATGTCCGGGTCGGGCGTGGAAACGGTGCCGCCGAGCACCTGGCCGCCGGCTTCGAGCTTTGCCTTGACGGTATTGTAGAGCCCGCCGTCCTGGGCCGGCGCCGCGGCGGTCCAGAGCAGGGCCGCCATACCGGGAATCATGTATTTCATCAGGATTTTCATATGTTACCTCGCTGAATTCTGCGGCAGACGCCGCATCATGCTTCTGAAATCATCGGCGCTCTCGATTCGCCGGACGCTTTGGCGGCGACTTGCTGCTGCCGCCGACTTTCACCGCGCAAACGCAGTTCCTCGCGATTGCTGTCGTCTACCCTGGCGTACTCGTCACGCCATTCGTCACCGCCGCGCCAGCCGAGGCTCGTGCGCCAGGTTGTTTGCTGACCTTCGGCCTCCTCGAGCAGTTTCAATGCCCTGCGCACGATGCCGATCTGGCTAAGGATGTCCCCCGGCGCACCGCAGGGATTACCGAGCGGAAAATCGGTATGCAGATAGCGGGCGACGCCGCAATGCTCTACCACATCAAGCGCGCTGCCGATGATCACGGTGGGGATTCCGTTCGCTTCCAGATGCCGGCTGACCAGACTCACGGTCTGGTGGCAAACGGGTCACAACGGTACGAGCATGGCCACTTCGACGTGGTCTTCGCGGCATAGCTCAAGAATTTTAGGGGCATCTTTTTCAGCGGTATTGCGCTTGCTGTAATCCGTCGGGGCCGAATAAAAGCGGCCGGAAAGGCTTTCGAACACTCCAGCGCGCGCCGTGTTGCGCAGATGATTGAGCGGCAGATAGCTGCCGAGGTCCCTGGTATGGGTAACGGTTTTCTGCCAAGACAACTCGTCCGTATACATCGATTCCGGCGTCGGCGTCGACATGGAGGCGTAGACCTGCCGCTTCTCACGGCCTTCGACCGTGTCCGGCATCGCCGTCGTGATCAGTCCCAGGCGGCACTCGCGCAAGGATTTCGGCAGCGGAGTGAAAGGCGTTTCGTCGTGGTGAGCCCACACGTAATCCTTCTCATATCCCTGGGCCCGGTAGAAATCCCGGGTGCGCTGCATGTAGGGAACGTCGTACTTGCCCGGCACGTTGATCTCCTTCTGTCTTAAAGTCGGGGTTCCGGCGGCAGAATAACTCTTTAGAAAACTCCGAACAATTCCCTGCCTGCAATCGATCCGGGACACAGGCGACGAAGACGATGTATGAGACCGAACTGTACGGGCCGGTGAAAGCCTTTCTGGAGGCCCAGGGCTACGAGGTCAAGGCCGAAATCAACGGCTGCGATGTGGTGGCCGTTCGCGGCGGGGAGGCGCCGCTGATCGTCGAATTGAAAACGAAATTTTCCTTGCCTCTGGTATTGCAGGGAATCGACCGGCAGCGGCTCACGGACAGCGTCTATCTCGCGGTGCCGCTGTTCCCGGGCCGCGGCGTACGCCGGAAAGAAGCCCTGGCCCTGTGCCGCCGGCTCGGTCTCGGCCTGTTGGCCGTGCGCCCGGAACCGGCCGGCTTCGTGGAAGCGCTGCTCGACCCGGCCGAATACCGCCCGCGCAAGCGCAAGCCGGCGCTCGGCCGGCTGTTGCGCGAGTTCCAGCAGCGTGTCGGCGACCCGAATACCGGCGGTTCGACCCGCCGCAAGATCATGACCGCCTATCGCCAGGACGCCTTGCGTTGTGCCGGTTATCTCGACGAAAACGGCCCCTCCCGCGCGGCCGGAGTCGCGAAAGCCACCGGCGTCGCCAAAGCCGGCCAGATCTTCCTGAAGGACTACTACGGCTGGTTCGAACGCGTCGCGGAAACCCCGCGCGGCGTATACCACCTCACCCCCAAAGGCCAGCAAGCAATAACCGACTACATCGACGCAATTCCACAACCTTAGATCCGTCGTGCGCGTTGCCGGCAGTACGAATTGACAGTAGAAAGATCGGTTCTACGTGAGCAAGCGCCCGCGTTGGTGAACCGGGCGGCTTGAGAATGGGCTGAACAATTTTCCCTTCCCGTGTTAGGCTTTGCCCCGGATTTTTTCGAGGGTTCCCCCATGTCCAGATTCTTGCAGCCGATGGCTCTGGCGCTGCTGCTGGCAGCCGGTGTCCTGCAGGCGCAACAGGGAGACGACAACATGAATTCGCAATCTCCTGTGGACGGCGTTACCAGCCGGTTCATTGAAAGCAACGGCATTCGCATGCGCATTTTCGAGGCGGGCGATACCGGGCCGCTTCTGTTGCTGGCGCACGGCTGGCCCGAATCCTGGTTCAACTGGCGGCACCAGTTGACCGGGTTGGCCGATGCCGGCTACCGCGTGGTCGCGCCGGACATGCGCGGCTACGGCGAAACCGATGCACCTCCCGATGTCGACGATTACGACATCATCGATCTGACCGACGATATGGTCGGCATTCTCGATGCCCTCGGCGAAGAGACCGCGGTCATGGTGGGGCACGACTGGGGCGCCATCGTCGCTTGGCATGCGGTCGTGCGCTATCCGGAACGCTTCGATGGACTTATCGCCATGAGCGTGCCCTATGGCGGCACGGCGCAGCGGTCGCCTATGGAAGGCTGGCGCGAAACATTCGGCGACAATTTTTTCTACATCCTCTATCACAACGAGCTAAGCGGCGCGGCTGAGGCGGAATATGACAGTGACCCTCGCGGATTGATCAGCCGGCTCTACCTGTCGCCGAGATCTCCCCGCGAAGCGCCGACCATCACAGATCCATTGCGTTCGGCAGGTGGCTGGATCGGTCGCCTCGGCGCTCCGGTCGGATTGCCCGACTGGCTGAGCCAGGAAGATCTGGACTATGTCGTCGGGCAGTTGGAGCAGGCGGGATTTCGCGGCGGTGTGAACTACTATCGCAACTTCCAACGCAACTGGGAAATCAGCCTGGAATATGAAAGCGACCGGGTCACCGTACCGACGGTTTTCATTGCCGGCGCCGGGGACATGGTGATCGGCGGCGCCACTGCCGAGCAATTGACCGGAACAATGTCTCGTGTAACCGACGATCTGCGCGGCGTGGTGCTGATTCCCGAAATCGGCCATTGGGTACAGCAGGAAGCGCCCGCGGAGACCAACGCGGCGATGCTGGAATTTCTGGAAGGGCTGGATCTGTAGATTTACTCGGGCGAGGCATGCCTCGCCCCTACGCAGTTCACAATGAACCAGCGATTCTGCAGGGGCTACGCATGCCTTGCCTGCAGCCAGACCATTTCCCAGGAGATTTCCGGGCGTCCGGCGGCATCCGCGTGATGCGACGCGCGAACGACCTCCAGGCCTCGCTCGCGCGCCAACTCCCTGATTTCGGCGGAATTGACCGGCGCCATCGGCCGCTCCGGCGGCAACGGCCCGAGCCGCAGACTGAACATCATGCAGCCGCCGGGATTCAGCAGCGATGCGAGCGCTTGAAATGCGCGAGCCCGGTCAACGGGCGGCACATGCATCCACATGGCGCTGAGCCAGATCAGGTCGAATTTCGACTCTGCCTCGTACACCGCGCCCAGTTCGGGCAGACAATCGTCGATCCATTCGATTGCCGGCGACTCGTGCAACTTCCGTCCCGCCAGGCGCAGTTCACGCGATGGCTCGACGGCGACTACAGCATAACCCCTACCCGCAAACCAGGCGGCATCGCGCCCGGTCCCGGCCCCGACATCCAGAATTGAAGCCGGGGGAGGCGGCAGCAGGTCCAGCGCGGCTGGGTGTGTTTCCTCGAAGGCCAGGCTTTCATAGTCCGGCACGATCTCGCCCGCGAGCCGGTTGTAGCTGTCCAGCACATCCTGAACAACAAATTTGCTCATCCGGGCGATCTCCGGGAAGCTGCGGCCTGCACTGACAGTTCGGGAAAACTCAACCCAGCAGCGCCGCCACGCCTGCCGTCGCCCGATCAATATGCTCGACGGTGTTGTAAACCGTCGGGCAAAGCCGCACGCCACCGGTAGCCGCGCCGGCGATTCCGTATTCGTGGTACAGGCGGTCCACAGTGCCGCCGCGCTGGGCCGGATCGAGCCTGGTGATGCAGACACCGTGACTGAATTCGGGGTTCATGGGAGTCAGCAGTTCATGCCCGGCATCGGCGATGCCCTGCTTCAGTCGCTGCGCCAATTGTACAATTCGTTGCTCAATGCGCTCGGGGCCTATCAGGTCGTGAATCCCGGCGGCTACGCCAAGCCCCGCGAGCGCCGCATCGTCGCGTTGGCCCAGGGATTCGAACTTGCGGGCGCCCGTCAGCGAAGTTTCCGGGCGATTGCCCCAGCCGGGCGCAACGACGGAAGGCCAGATTTCTTCGATTCGAGACGCTTTCACATAGAGCAGGCCGACTTCCTTCGGCCCCATATACCATTTGTGCGCGCTGGCGCTGTAGGAATCGACCTCGAGTTCGCGCAGGTCGACGTCCATGGCGCCCCAGGTCTGGGCGCCGTCGAGATGTACGTGAATTCCCCGTTCGCGGGCCAAACGAGTCAATTCCCTGACCGGCAGTTTGATGCCGCTGACGTTGGAAACATGGGTAAGCGCCAGCACCCTGGTGTTATCGCGAAACTCGTTCGCGAAGGCATCGATCAGTTCCTGCGCCGATTGTGGATCTTCCGGCGTCGCCACCTTGCGCACTCGCAAGCCGTAGCGAGCCGCGCGCACTTCCCAGGCGACATTGTTCGTAGGGTGGTTCTGATCCCAGATCAGCACGTCGTCGCCGGACTGCAAGGGCAGGCCGCCATTGACGATGTTGTTTGCCTCGGATGTATTGCGCACCAGCGCCACTTCGTCGGCCGACACGTTCAGTTGGGCGGCGACGCGGGAACGGGCCTGTTCCAGCAGATCGCCGAACTTGTCGCGGTTGTTGAAGGAACAATCGCGGTCGATGTCGGCCGTGAGCAAGGACACGTTTTCCGCCACGGCGCGAAAGGAAGGACACAAATTGGCCGCATTCATGGGAACGGCGTCTTCGGTGAACGAGAACTGGGCGCGCACCATCTCCCAATAGCCTTCGTCCGCTTCGGGAGTTGCCAGTTGCCGCTGGGCTTCGGCGGCCGACATGCCGGCGCCGCCGAGCAGGAGGGCGCCGCCGGTTTGCAGGAATTTGCGGCGTGATTGCGATCTGTTCATCATAAGTGTCCTGTGGTTACCCGCGGGCGACGCATGCGTCGCCCGCGAGACATCGGTTCAGGTTCAGACTACCCGTTTTGACCTCAATGCGTCGATCTCTTCGGCGCCATAACCAAGATCACGCATGATCCGATTGGTGTGTTCGCCGAGAGTCGGCGGCCGGCTGCGTATCTCTCCCGGCGTTTCGGAAAGTTCGACCGGCGTCTTCATCAGGGGCGCCGGCCGTGCAAGCCCCGGGTACTCCGTTGCCTGAAGAATGCCGCGAGCCGCAATGTGCGGGTCTTCGAGCACTTCCCGGGGCGATAGTACCGGCCCCGCCGGCAAGCGCGCTTCTTCCATCGCGGAAAGCACTTCCTCACTGGTGCGTTCAGCGCACCAGCGCGCCAGCCTTTCACTGATGATCTTGCCGTTATCGCCGCGGGAAATGTCGTCCTTGAAGCGCGGGTCGTCGAGCCAGTGATCCTCACCCATGAGATCGGCCCAGCGCTTGAACAACGGTCCGCCGATGGACTGGACCAGCACCCAGCCGTCTTTGGTACGGAACGTATCCGCGGGCGCCGCCGTCTGGGCGCGATTCAGGCTGGCGACGCGGTCTCGCTCGATTGCATGCTGTTCAATCAGGGTGCCGTTCATCATCGTCAGGCCCGTATTGAACAGCGAGCCTTCGACGATCTGGCCCTTGCCGGTTTTCGCTCTCTCGTACAACGCCGCCATCGTACCGAAAGCCGACAGACTGGCGGTGCCGAAATCGATGTATGGCGCCCAGGCGCGGACCGGCTGCTCCGGCGTGCCGGTGAGATACATGCTGCCGGACATGGCCTGGCCAAGCCCGTCGAAACCGACCCGGTTGGCGTAAGGCCCGCCTTGGCCGAAAGCGGAGATCATCGTCAGGATGACATCGGGCTTGACCGCGGTGAGGCTTTCGTAATCGAGCCCCATGGCCTGCAAAGTATCCGGTGGCAGATTGGCGACGACAACGTCGGCCGTGGCCACGAGCTTCTTCACGATTTCGCGGCCTTCCGGTTTCATCGGATTGAGCGTCATCGATTGCTTGTTGCGGGCAAGCTGCAGGAACAGCGCGCCATCTCCATTCTCGGTCACAGGCGACAGGTAACGATCTTCCGAGCCATCGACCTTCTCGATGCGAATCACCTCCGCGCCCATATCCCCGAGCAGGGTGGCGCAGAACGGCCCGGCGATATAACGCCCGAAATCGAGTACACGAATGCCTTGCAATATCTTGCTCATGAAATCAAATTCCTAAATCTGAAACAGTCTGTTGATCTTGATTGCCCAGCCGCGGTTGCGGAGTTCGAAGGATCTCGGATCGCCGAATGGGCTGGTGTCGCGGTCGTCGCTGTAGACGATGAACAGCTCGCTGCTTGGCGCCCATTCCCAGCGAAAGCGGAAGTTGGTGCTGAAGGAGGAAGCGTTCGAGTCGTATTGCACGAGTCCGCTGAAATACATGCGCGGTGAGAAGGTGTAAGTGAGCCGGACTCTGCCGAGTTCGGTCTGGAAATCGCCCTCCGGCAGCTTCACCTGGTTGATCGAGTAGCCGGGTTCGATGGATAGTTGCGGTGAGAGTTCGATTCTGCCGGTGTCGTAGCTGAAAGCGGTATTCTCGCCGCTCCAGAAATCGCCGAGTCGCACGGAAAAACGGCCGCTGAACCGGCGTTGCGCGCCAAAATGGTATGACACTTCGTAACTGGTGAAATCGAAGTCGCCCGGTTGCAGCGATACGTCGCGTGAGATCGCGAACGGCCGGGTCAGCATTTCGAAATCATCGCTTACCAAAATCTGGAACTGATCGCTGCTTTCGAATTCGGTGTTGAAAATCAGTTGGTGCTGGCGGGTTTCAAGCTCGCCTTCATCGGCGGACCAGTAGGACTGGGACAGCGCCTGGAAATTGAAGCGGCGGATCCAGTCGATGGAAGCCGGCCGCGGGCTGAAGCGGACCGAGTTTTGCAATTGCCTGAAATTGTTTCGCCGCTTGAAACCAATCTCGGGATTGAAGTTCTTTTCGACTTCCAGATAGCCCGCGGTCAAGCCGTAACGGTCGCCGTTGTAGTCGAAATTTCCCATGTAGCTCTGGTCCTGATCCAGCAATCCGGGGCTGTCGGTCTTCGCGAAGTATGTGTCGATGGAGAAGTCATCCAGGAAGTCGAATGAACCATCGATGCCATAAAGTGTATTGGAGCCGTCACCGGCCAGGGAATTCGAGCGGTCGGTAAGCATCATGCCTATGGTGCTGCGGCCGAACACGTCCTGTTTGAGGCGCAAAACCGAGAAACTCGTCGATTCGATTCCGGGCAGGTCGCTGCCGTCGGTATTGATGTTCAAGGCGCCGACATCGACATTGCCGATCTTTCCCGTCAGGCGCGCGCCGGCATCGATGGGCACTACCTGACCCCGTTCAAGCCCGATGCGGCGGCTGAAAAACATTGTGGGAATATCGAGGTTCCGGGGCTGGACGAAATCGAAGTTTCCCCGGCCTTCGAGAAAGAAATCGCGCTTTTCCGGGAAAAACAGGTTGAATCGCGTCAGGTTGACCTGGCGCTCGTCGACCTCGACCTGGGCGAAATCTGTGTTGTAGGTGAAATCGGCGGTGAGATTGTTGGTGATGCCGAATTTCACGTCGACCCCGTATTGCTGCTCGGCCTCGTTTTCGATCATTGGCATAGCCTGCCGGTTTGTTGTCACCGTACCCAGCCCGTAAGGCTTTACTTCAAGATTGAAATTCCGCGGCGGCACCTGGAGATCTTGCAGATCGCCGGCCTCGGAAATACGCCACATGCCCGCGACCAGGCTATTGCCCAAAGCAGCCGAGATCGGCAGTTCGGTCAGGTATGAGGCCTCGTTCAGGCGGCGAACGATGCGCCGGAACTGTATTCCCCACAACTGTTCTTCGCCCGGTTCATAGCGCAGCGAGCGAAAGGGAATCTCCATCTCCACGGTCCAGCCGCCTTCGAAGCGGCCGACGCGGGAATCCCAGACGATATTCCAGTCGAAATTCACGCCGCGGCCGCGGTCGCCTTCGTTGGAAATCGCGAAATCGGAAAAGCCGCCGATCGGCGAAACGAGGAAAGCGACGCCATTGCGCCGGTCCAGGTAGGTGTCGAGCATGACGGAGAACGAATCGTTGGTGCGAAGTTGCCTGGTGTCGCGCCGCATTTCATTGGCGACCCAATCCACCTCCGGCACCGATTCGTAGTTCTTCGCCGTAACGTACAGATTGTCGTCGTCGAAAAATACCCAGACCTCGGTTTTTTCGCTGGCGGGCTCGCCCTCATCGGGAATTTGCTGAACGAAATCCGAAATGGGCTCGACATCCCGATAAACGGCCTCGTCCAGATTTCCGTCGATATCGATAGGCTCGGAAACTTGCACCGCGCGAATGGAAATCCGCCCGTCGGCGCTTCTGCCCAAGACGACTTCCTGGGCGTCCGCGGGAAAGAGGGGCACCGCGAGCAGCGCCGCCAGGCTGCCGAGCCGAACAAGGGCAGCAAGGCAACAGTGCTTGTTTGCAAACAGGGAATTGAGCATCGCGCCGATTCTAGTCGAGTCCCGGCGCAAGCGCGAGAATGAAATTCCCGCATCGAAACTCTGGTTGAACAGTTGCTGTTGGAAAAGCAGGGCCAGTTGCGCACATGGCGGAAGATGTGCGGCTGATCTACAATCCGGTTTTCTATCCGCGCATTGGTGATATCGATGAAATTCCCGTCACGGCTGCTGATTTTTGTCGCCCTTTTGCTCCCACTTAACGTTCAGGCCGCGGAGCATCCCGGCTATGTGGACGATCCGGCGCGGCGCACGACCGGCATCGGCAAGTTCTACATGGACCGGGAGATTTCTTTCGTAATGGGGCATCTGGCGGCGGACTGGCTGAACAGGCCGGGCCGTATCCAGGAAGAAATGCCCGACGAGGTGGTCGAGAACATGAATCTCGAGCCTGATGAAGTAGTCGCCGACATCGGCGCCGGCTCGGGGTATTTTTCCTTCCGTATCGCCGAAAGGGTCCCCGACGGCGAAGTGCTCGCGGTGGACATTCAGCAGGAAATGCTCGACCTGATCGAGCGGCAGAAGGCCGAGGGCAGGGGCGGGAATATTCGCACCGTTCTCGGTGAAATCGACGATCCGCGATTGCCGGAGAATTCCATTGACGCCGCCATCATGGTCGACGCCTATCACGAATTCTCCCATCCCTTCGAGATGATCGACGGCATTTACCGGGCCTTGAAGCCAGGCGGGCGCATCTTCCTGCTCGAATATCGCGGCGAAGACCCTTCGGTGCCGATTCGCCCGTTGCACAAGATGACCGAGGAACAGGCCAAACGCGAAATGAGCGTGTTCGGACTGGAATGGACCGACACTCTGGACTTCCTGCCCTGGCAGCACATGATGATATTCACCAGGGTCGAGTAAGCCGCAGCCCGGAGTTCTCCGTGATCAAAGCAATTTCTGCAGATTGCCGTAGCCGCTGCGGCTGATCGGCAGCTCGCGCTTGTCGGTCAGGATCGCGATTCGACTGTCCTTGCTTTCTGATTCGATGCGGGAAAGGAAATTGATGTTGAGCAGGTAGGACCGGTGGATGCGGCAGAACTGGCGCGGATCGAGCTTCTTCTGCAGGCGGCTTAGCCGGTCGAGCTTGATGTGGGTGTCCTCCGCCGTGTGAATCGCGACATAGTCATCCGCCGCCTCGATATACATGACGGAGTCCACCGGCAACACATGCACTTCGCTGCCGTCGCGCACCAGGATGCGACGCATCAGTTCCTGTTCGCGCACCGGGTCCGCCAGCAGGCTTTGCAGCCGCGACGGCTCTTCCATGCCAACTCGCGCAACGACTTTCTCGACCGCCTGGGCGAGTCGCTTCGGATCGACCGGTTTCAGGAGATAGTCGACTGCATTCGCTTCGAACGCCTGCACCGCGTATTGATCGTAGGCGGTGACGAAGATCACGAAGGGAATCTGTTCCTGTACCAGTTCGAGCACGTCGAAGCCGTCGAGCTTGGGCATCTGCACGTCGAGAAACAGCAATTGCGGATGTTGCTCGTTGATCGCCTTGACGGCCTGCAGGCCGTTCTCGCACAGGCCGATCACATCGAGCTCCGGATGCCGGGCAAGGGCGGTCTGCAGCGCCTGCCGCGCATGAGGCTCGTCGTCGACGATGAGGCAACGTATCGGTTCGCGTTTCGCCATGCCGCTCAATTTACGGCGGCGGACGCTCTTCGTAAAGGCAGGCATATGCGGGCTATGAAAAAATTGTCTTCGCGACAGGTCTGCAAGGTGGCTTCGTCGCCGTAGCGGTTTTTCAGCCGCTGCCGCAGGCTGATCAGCCCGATGCCGGTACCCTGGCGCTTGTGGCCGAGTTCGTCTACCGGGTTGCAGATTTCGATGTGCAAGCTGCCATCTCCGGCAATCGCCCGCATTTTCAGGCAGCCGCCTTCGATGCAACTGTCGATGCCGTGCTTGATGGCGTTTTCCACCAGGGGGAACAGCATCAGCGACGGCACCGGCGTTTCCAGCAATTCTTTCTCAGCCTCGATGTCGGTGCAAAGCCGCTCGCCGAAACGCTCGCGCTCGATGCTCAGGTAGTTTTCCACGTGTTCGAGTTCGGCGCCGAGCGTGGCTGTCGGCCGGTCGCCGTAGGCCACGCTGTAACGCAGGAAATCCGCCAGCCGCAGGCAGAAGTTCCTGGCCTGGGCCGGTTCCGAATCGGTAATGTTGGCCAGCACGTTGAGCGCATTGAACAGGAAATGTGGATGGATCGTGGCGCGAATGGCGCGCAGTTCGGCCTTACTGGTCAACAGTTCCTGCTGCAGAGTCCGTTTTTCCAGGTCGCGGCCGCGCTGCAGGGCGATCAGGAGATAGTGCAGGAGAACGAAAAATTCGAACTGCCCGGCAAAGACGATCAGGTTGCTGTACAGGCCCTCGGAAAAATACGCAAGGTAGGGGACGGAATCGGCGAGCGAGTCGAGAACCAGCGCGTAACCGCGGCCGAGCAGCGCCCAGATCAGCGCCAATGCCAGCAGGATCCAAGTCTGGGTGGCGATCACCATGGTCCATGCACGCTTGTCGAGCGGCAGGGTGCGGCACATGTAGTAATTTGGAATCAGGAAAAACAGCCAGACAAAATAAGTCGGCGCGAACAGGGTCAGTCCTCGACCGGTCGGGACATCGGTAATGCCGCTGACGAGCACCGACAGGCCGGCGCTGAGCAGGCTCCAGCCAACCAGCATCGCGATCAAGCGATTGGGTGTCCTGAATAATGGATACATGGGATTCCCGAAAGACGCGATTCGCTCAGTTGCGGATTTCGCCACCGCCCATCAGTGCAAGTCCGGTAACTACCAGGGTCTTCGGCGGCAGGTTCAGTTCTTCCGCCATGTCTCGCGTCCTGTTGCTGTAGCCGCCCATGATACACAGCGCGCCGCTCTTCTCGACTCTCCAGTTGGCGGGCACGGTAATTTCGACGCCTCCCATGATGCAATACAGGTTCAATTCCATTGAATCGCCTTCCATTTCGGCCTCGCTGAAATCGATCTCGTAGCCGCCCCAGATGCACATGACCTCTCCGCCCCTGAGCTGTTTCGAATGGTAGTTCAAATCGCCGCCGCCCATGAATGCGAACAGCTTGATGTCCTGCTGGTTCGGATCGAGGTCATCGCTTCGGGTATTGAAATTGCGGGGAAGAAGATTGCGGGGATTAACGAGAAAGAAGGCGACGGTAATCAATATCATGGGAACAATCATGTCGCCGAAGGAGAGGCCGAACAGCCCGATTTGCGAAACGATCAGCACCGCGCCGAAAACTGACACCAACCAGGCCATCAATGGCGCCTTACCTTTGCCGGATCTGGTGATCCAGAAAATGCCGGCCAATGTAAGTATGTAAGGGATGGAGTTGAAGATCAGCCGGAAAATCGCACCGATCAGGTCGCGCAGGCCGAATATGTTGAACAATCCGGTGTTGGAAAGAACCAGCACACCGGCAATGGCGACAAGAACGTACGCCACGGTTTTCCTGCTTTGCGGGGTTTCAGGTTCGGACATTGGCTGTCTCCTGTTTTCCAGCGTAAGGGCAAGCCTACCCGGCGCTACGCGGTGTGGATTGTACGATTCGGTGAACGCCCCCATATTCTCGGTAAGGAGCGAAAAAGGGCGGAACCGCCGACCGTTCGTTATTGACCGAGCAGCCGCCGCCGTTCAGGGAAAATCCAGAGTATCGCGAATCCTGCAACTGTAATATGCGCCTCGACCGTACAAGCAAGTAACTTTCCGCAAAAAGAGGACGTTTGAGCAAATGGGAGATATAGCCATGCAGTACCGTTATCACCATTTTTACCTGCCCATAGCCCGCTATGTGAACCGGCTTTCGCCCGCTGCGAAGACGGCCGTGGTTATCGCTCAGATTCTGCTCCTCGGCACACTGCTGGCGTTCGAATTGACCAGTCTCAGATTCATGTGAGGCCGTAGGGGCGAGGCATGCCTCGCCCCTACACGTTGATCTGACTCACGGGGTAATATCCCCCGTACAGTATTTCCTCAGTCAATCGGTCAGCGGAGTTGCGCCATGCAAATTTTTCATCCCGGCCGCCGTGTTTCACGGCGGCTTTTCCTCGCTCATTCATCGCGGTTGTACGCGGCGCTGGCGCTCGGCGCCTTGCCGGCGCTGGCCCATGGCGCCGCTCGCCGGGTAAACAGTCTGCCGGAAGATCCCTTCTACCTCGGCGTGGCCTCCGGTGATCCGGAGCCTGATTCGGTCGTGCTGTGGACGCGGCTCGACCCGGCCGTATTGCGACAGGCCGGTCTGGAGATGGATGTTCTGCAAATCGATTACGAAGTCGCCGCCGATGCCGGATTTTCCAATATCGAGCGTAGCGGCAGCGTTGCCGCAACACCTGAACTCGGCCATTCGGCCCACGCGGATGTGCGCGGCCTGCGGCCTGGTTCGGACTATTACTATCGCTGGCGTATCGGGGGCATGGCCAGCCCGGCGGGCCGCACCCGCACGGCGGCCGCCGGCGCCGACGAAGTCGACCGATTCCGCTTTGCTTTCGCTTCCTGCCAGCAGTACGAACATGGTTATTACACCGCATTCCGCCATATGGCGGACGAACAGTTCGATCTGATCGTTCACCTGGGCGACTACATCTACGAAAGTTCCTGGGGAGAGAACCTGGTCCGGAGTCATGAGGGTCCCGAGATCCAGACTCTGGCGGACTACCGGGCGCGATACGAGACCTATCGCTCCGACCCGGACCTCCAGGCGGCCCATGCTTCGGCGCCCTGGGTCGTAACCTGGGACGATCATGAGGTCGATAACAATTACGCGGCGATGATCGCGGAAGATGAGCAGACCCCGGAACAACTGCTGATTCGCCGCAGTGCCGCGTACCAGACCTGGTACGAATTCATGCCGGTGCGTCTGCCCGTGGGCAGGCAGGGCCCCGACATGCCGATTCACCGGCGCCTGCGCTTCGGCAAGTTGCTGGAAATGAGTGTGCTCGACACGCGTCAGTATCGCAGCGACCAGGCATGCGGCGACGGCCGCAAGCCGAGTTGCGCCGAGCATCAGGACCCCTCGCGCACGCTGCTCGGCCAGGCCCAGAAGAAATGGCTGCTCGACAGTCTCGGCAGCGCCGATGCGCGCTGGAACGTGCTGGCGCAACAGATCATGATGGCCGGTCTGCGTTCGGTCGGCGAAAACGGCGAGCAGCTCTGGCCCATGGACATCTGGGACGGCTATCCCATTGAGCGACAGGAATTGCTGCAGGCGCTGGCCGATACCGGCACGCCGAATCCGGTTGTGATCACCGGCGATATCCATTCCCATTGGGCGGCGGAGTTGAAACTCGATTTCGACGATCCGGTTTCGCGAATCGTCGGCACGGAGTTGGTCGGCTCTTCGATCAGTTCCGGCGGAGACGGCGAGGACAGCAACGACTACGGCGCGGCTCTGCTCGCCAATAACCCGCATGTGAAGTTCTACAATTCCCAGCGCGGCTATGTCGCGAATACGATCACGCCGGCGCAATGGCGCGCGGATTTCAAGGTGCTGCCGCGGGTGACCGTCTCCGGCGAGCCGATCGGTATTCGAAGGTCCTATGTAGTGGAAGACGGCGATCCGCGATTGCAGGAAGCCTGAGTCCGGTTCTATTGCAATATCGCGACTGACTTGATTTCGGCGTAGATCGGGTTTCCCGGGGCCAGCTTGAGCCGCCGGGCCGATTTGCGCGAAACGCGGGACAGCAGCCTGGTATTTTCGCCGATGCGCAAATGCACCATGCACATGGCAGTGTCCGGGGAGTCCTCAATGCGTTCCACGGTCGCCGGCAAGCGGTTGAGGATGCTCGAATGCGCCTCGACCGCATGGCTCAGGCTGATGTCGCGGGCGAGAATGCGCAACCTGACAAGACCGCCCGCGGCGACGCCCGGGTCGGGAATCAGCATTACGCCGTCGGCGAATCGTGCTTCGGCCAGGTTCCACTCCGGATCGTGGCCGGCAATGTTGGTCTCCAGCACCACGCCGCTTTCTCCCGCCGCATTGACCGGTATTCGGCGCGACGCCATGAGTTCGGTAACCGAACCGCGCGCCACGCATTCGCCTTCGTCCAGCACCAGTACATGGTCAGCCAGCCGGGCGACCTCATCTGGTGAATGGGTGACATAAACGATAGGGCAGTCGAGTTCCTCCGGCAGGCGTTGCAGATAGGGCAGCAGTTCCTGCTTGCGCGCCACATCGAGCGCCGAAAGCGGTTCGTCGAGCAAGAGCAGGCGGGGTTTGCTCAGCAATGCCCGGGCCAGCGCGACGCGCTGCCGCTCTCCGCCGGACAATTGGCGCGGGTGCTTGTCCAGCAATTGCCCGATTCCGAGCAGTTCCACGGCATCTGCGATATCGGCGTCATCGCCGCCGGTGTGAGAATCCCGGCCATATTGCAGATTGCGCCGCGCGCTGAGATGCGGCAGCAGGCTGCTGTCCTGGAATACATAACCGATGCGCCGCAAATGTGTCGGCACGAAGCGGCTTTCGTCCTGCCAGATCTCGTCGCCCAATTCGATTCGCGCCGACTGTGGCCGGTCGAGCCCGGCCAGGCAGCGCAGCAGTGTGGTCTTGCCTGAACCGGAAGAGCCGAATACGCAGGAGATTCCGGTTGCCGGAATCTCGGCGTCCAGAGCGAGATGAAAACGGCCGCCGTCGGGCTGCGCCATCATGTAGGAAACGCGCGCTCGCAAGACCCTAGCTTCCGTATCTCATGCCGGGAATCGCACGGCGGCCGAGCGAGCCGTACACCACCAGCAGCACGAGGAAGGAGAAAACGACCATGGTTCCCGCCAGCCAGTGTGCCTGGCCGAATTGCAGCGCTTCGACCTGTTCGTAGATCTGCACCGAAACCACTCTTGTTTCGCCGGGAATATTGCCGCCGATCATCAGCACGACGCCGAATTCACCGACGGTATGGGCGAAACCGAGAATCGAACCGCTGATGATGCCCGGCCGCGCCAGGGGGATGGCGACAGTAAAGAATCTCCGCCAGGGACCCGCGCCGAAAGTCGCGGCCACTTCCAGCGGTCCGTCGCCCATGGCGTGAAAGGAGTTCTGAATCGGCTGCACGACAAAAGGCAGGGAAAACAGGATCGATCCGATCACCAGGCCTTCGAAAGTAAACGCCAGGCTGCCGAGGCCAAGCGCTCCGGTCAACTGCCCGATGGGACCCGCGGGCGCGAAAGCAAGCAGCAGATAGAATCCGAGCACGGTCGGGGGCAGCACCAACGGCAATGCGACGATGGCGGCAACCGGGCCGCGCAGCCAGGAGTGCGTGCGCGCCAGCCACCAGGCAAGGGGCGTGCCGATCAGCAGCAACAGCAGGGTGGCGGTCGTGGCCAGGCGCAAGGTCAGCCAGATGGCTTGCAGGTTTTCGGGCGAGAGCATCATCGTTCGGTTTCTTCCATGGTATAGCCGAAACTGTAGATGATTCGGCGCGCCTCGGGGCCGCGCAGGAAATCGAGGAATGCGCCGGCAGCGACGTTCTGTTCATTCAGCAACACGGCATATTGACGAATCGGCGAATGCATCTCGGTGGGCACGAGCCAGCCCGAGCCCTGCTCGATGACGCCGTTTCTTCCTACTTGAGACAACGCGACGAAACCGAGTGGTGCGTTGCCCGTGGCGACGAACTGATAAGCCTGGGAGACGTTCTCGCCCGTGATCAGGTTTTCGGCCAATTGCTCGCTCAAGCCGAGATTCTCAATGACTTCCTGCGCGGCAATGCCATATGGCGCCAGCCTCGGGTTCGCCATGGCGATTTTGCCATCTACATTCGCGGCCAGGGTATCACTGCTGATTTCCAGCGCCGGCGCCGCCGTCCAGAGCACCAGGCGCCCCACCGCATAAGCCCGAAGACTGTCCGCCGCCGCCAAGCCTTCGTCCACCAGCAATGCCGGTTTCTCCCGGTCCGCGGAAAGAAATGCGTCGAACGGCGCGCCATTGCGCACCTGGGCGTAGAAACGGGCCGATGAACCGGCCACCAACTCGATCCGATGCGGTTGCAGCAACTCGAACTGTTCAACCAGCATTTCCGAGGGCCCGGAAAAATTCGCCGCCACCGCGACTCTGGCTTCATCGGCGAATGCCGGGGTCAGACACGTAAGTAACGTCAAAATCGGGAAAATTCCGCGAATGCACATACTAACTCCCGTAGCGGGCGACAAAGCGGCGCAGGATTTCGTGAGCCTCTGGAGTATGTTCCTTGCGTATTCGGTCGGCAAGGTGCTTCGCGGTTTCCGGCGGAAAATATCCATGGTGCTTGTAGGCGTTAATGCGCACGTTGAAGCACTCGAAATCGCCTTCCGGATGGAACTGGGTGGCGTAGACGTTGTCGCCGATGCGGAACATCTGCACCGGGCAAAGCGTTCCTTTTGCCAGCAGCGTGCTGCCGGGAGGGGGCTTGTCGCAGGCTTCCTTGTGGCCGACCAGCACGCGAAAGCTTGCCGGCAACCCTTTCAGCAACGGATCCTCGCGTCCGGCCGCTGTGATGTCGATATCAATGCCGCCAACGTCTTCACCGTACCTGCTCGAGATTCCGGCGCCAAGATGCTTGCCGAGCAGGCCGTTGCCGGAACAGCAGCCGAGGAAGGGGAAATCGCGGTCGATGACCTCATCGAGCAGGCGGCGAAAGAACCCCTCGATCAGGACCTGCATGCTGGATTTGTCGCTTTCCGGAGTGCTCAGATCGAACGGGCTGCCGCCGACGATGACGGCCGCGTAGTTTCGCAGGTCCAGATCCGGGTCCGGCTGCCGTTCAAGGCGAATGCGATGAATCCGGGACGGATCGATCCGGCCGTATTGGCAGATCTTCCGCAACTCGCTGTCGGCGGTGTCGTCTTCCGGTCGAAGTTGCAGAATCAGGAAGGGCTTGCTCATAACTTTGGTCGTGAAGTTTCCAACTGAGGCATTTTGTTCGTTTTTCGCTCCGAGTCAATCCAAAATCATGGGACACCCACCGCGGCGGGCTCGGTGGCAACGCAAAGGCCGGATGAATTATCATTCCGCCATGTTTCGAATAGTCCCCCTGATTTTTGCTTTGTTGCTGTCGTCGGCGGCTCAGGCACAGCAGCAGACTTTTGCGCAGTGGCTCGAGGAGTTGCGGGCGGAAGCGCTTTCGCTTGGCGTCAGCACCGAGACGCTGACGGCGCTCGATGGCTTGGCGCCGCTGGAGCGGGTGCTCGAACTCGACGGTTCGCAGCCCGAATTCGTGCAGACTTTTACGCGCTATATCGAATTGCGCGTAACTCCCAACCAGATCGCCCGCGGCCAGGCGCTGTTGCGAGAACATGCGGCCTTGCTGGCCGACGTGCAGACGCGCTATGGCATTCAGCCGCATTACCTCGTCGCCTTCTGGGCCATTGAAAGCAATTTCGGCAGCGCCACGGGGGGATTTTCGGTGCTCGAGGCGCTTGCCACGCTGGCCTATGACCCGCGCCGGGCCGAATTCTTCAGGGAACAGCTGCTGACGGCGCTGCAGATCATCGATGATGGCCATATACCTGCCGAACGCATGACCGGCTCATGGGCCGGCGCCATGGGGCAATTGCAGTTTCTGCCGACGGTGTTCAGGAATTACGCGGTAGACGGGGATGAAGACGGTCGTGCCGATATCTGGAACAGTCTGCCCGACGTGTTCTATTCGGCGGCGAATTTCATCAGCCAATCGGGCTGGCGCGGGGACGAACGCTGGGGCAGGGAGGTGCTGATACCCGAGGGCTTCGACTATTCACAGGTCGGCACGCGCAACCTGAAACCACTTGCCGAGTGGCGCGAAATTGGGCTGCGGACCGTGTCCGGCGAGCCGATTCCGGTGGCGGACATGCAAGCCGCCCTGGCCTTGCCGGCGGGCGCCGCCGGGCCGGCGTTCCTGACCTACAACAACTTCCGCGTGACCATGTTGTACAACCCTTCGGTCTTTTACGCGATAACGGTGGGATATCTCGCAGACCGCTTTACCGGTGGTCCTTCCATCGCGCATATGCCGGTGAACGAGCAGGCATTGAGCCGCATGCAGGTCGAGGAATTGCAGGAATTGCTCAACAGCCTCGGTTTCGACTCCGGCGAACCCGACGGCCGCGTCGGTTCCAGAACCAGGGCCGCCATCCGTGCGTATCAAACGGAACACGGCCTGATTCCGGACGGCCATGCCTCGATGCAATTGCTCGACAAATTGCGCGAATAAATTGAAGATTTCGCGCCAGCCGATCTGAAATGAATCTATCCGGTTCCGAAGCGGCACTGCGCAACTATCGCCGCGTGGCCCTGGTCACCATCGCCGCGGTGTATTTCCTCATCCTGGTGGGCGCCACGGTGCGCGCATCCGGGGCTGGTATGGGCTGTCCCGACTGGCCCACCTGCTTCGGGCGCTGGATTCCTCCGGTCAACGAAGCACAATTGCCGGCGAACTACCAGGAAATCTACGCCGATCTCGGCTATGCCGAAACCCGCTTCAACGTGGTCAAGACCTGGACCGAATATCTCAACCGCCTGACCGGCGTGGTTATCGGCCTGTTGATCTTGCTCACCGCCATCTATTCCTGGCCCTGCCGCCATTACGACCGCTGGATTCCGCAGGCTTCGGTCGCAGCCTTCGTGATGGTGTCGGTTCAGGGCTGGCTGGGAGCGCGCGTTGTCGGTTCCAATCTTCAGCCCGGGATGATCACGATTCACATGCTGATGGCGCTAGCCATTGTCGGCGTACTGCTGTTCGCCTTTTTCCGCTCGAACCGTGAAATCATGGTCCGCCAGCCGATCACCGGCATCGATTCGCGCTTTGCTATCTGGCTTTACGTCGTGCTCGGCTGTACGGTCTTGCAAGTCACCCTGGGCACCCAGGTGCGAGAGATGACGGACTTCATCAGCCGCATGCAAGGCGAGGAGATGCGCTCGAGCTGGATTCAGGCCATGCCCTGGTTTTTCTATGTGCATCGCAGTTTTTCCGCGCTGGTGCTGCTGGCCAACGGTTGGCTGTTGTACCTGCTGGCGCGCTCGCTCGGCTGGGTTCATGTGCTGACCCGCCTGACGGCGGCCATGTTCGCCGTGGTGGGAATAGCCGTATTATCCGGTGCGACGCTCGGCCATCTGGGAATGCCGGCCTTTATTCAACCCGCGCATCTGCTGGCCGCGTCGCTGCTTTTCGGATTACAATTCCTGATCTGGATGGGCTACCGTCAAGGCCGCCTGTTAATTTCCCGCGAGAGTAACAGCCATCAAATCTGAGCCTGCCCGCGGCGCCGTGCCGGCGCTGATACTTTTTCTGATCTGCTCCGGCGGTGTTTCCGCGCAGGACGATGTGACGAATGGCGGCGACGAAGAAAGCACTGTCAGCTATCCTGCGGCGTTTTTCAGCCAATACAGTCCGGTATCGGTCGACGACATGCTGTCCAGGATTCCAGGCATCGAGCTTGTGCTCGATACCAGCCGGGGTGGTTTCGAGAATTTCAATGGACCGGACCGGGGGCTTGGCGGCAGTTCGCAGATTCTGATAGACGGCAAGCGTCTGGCCGGAAAAGTCAACGAGGCGCGTGAGCAACTCGCTCGCATCGCGGCGGAAGAAGTTGAAGTCATAGAGATTATTCGCGGCACGTCCAGCGGCCTTGATGTGCAGAATCTGGGCCAGGTAGTCAACATAGTGCTGAAGAGTTCCGCCGCCCGTTCCAGCATCGCGGCCCAGGCCGGCATGCAGCGCTATCACGACGGCAATATCGAACCCGAAGCGACGATTTCGATTACAGGGCAGAGGGAAAATCTGAATTACCTGGTCAGTGTCGGGTCGCAAAGCTTTTACCGGGCCGATGAAAGCCTCGAAGTCAGCACGCACGGCAACGGCGCCCTGAACGAGATCATTACTTTCGATCAGGTGGCGGATCAGAACGCTTACCGGTTCAATTCCAATCTGACCTACGATCTCGGCAGCGCCGACCGCATAGCACTGAACGCGCTTTACAATCGCAACGACCCCCCGAGTTCGCTATTGCGCAACATCACGGATTACAACGGCGTTTCACCCATGGTCTCCTGGGAGCGGGAAGACGTTCCCGCCACGCAATCGAACTGGGAGGTCGGCGGAGACTACGAACATATCTTTCTCGACGGTTCGCGTTACAAGTTCCTGTTCATCGTCAATGACCGGGATAACGAGATTTTGCGCGAGCGCTGGGAGTTTGATGCGCCCGGCGCGGAGGAGCGCAAGAATCTTTATCTCCACAACGCCAGCAGCTACCAGGAAAAGATCGTGCGCACCTCCTACACCTTTAGCTTCGGCGAGGGCCAGGGGCTCGAACTCGGCGTCGAGGGGGCACGCACGACTCAGGATACTTCGCTGAAACTCGGCCGCCCCCTGAACGGACCGGCGGACCCGGAAGTGGGCGGGTTGGTTCGGGTGCCGGTCGGCAATGCGGTTTCCACCGTCGAGGAAGACCGCGTTGAAGCGTTCGCGATACACAACTGGCGGCTGAGCCCGCGCATGCGGCTCGAATCGTCGCTCGTCGGAGAGTTTTCGGAAATCACCCAGACCGGTGATGTCCACAACGCCCGGGATTTCCAGTTCCTCAAGCCGAAAGTCGATTTCCGATACGACTTCAGTTCCGCATTGCAATTGCAGGCTTCTATCGAGAAGGTCGTGTCTCAACTCAGCTTTGCCGACTTTTCCGCCAACACCAATCAGCGCGACGAGGATCAGGACACCATTGCCGGCAATCCCGAGTTGGAACAGGAACAGATCTGGCAATACAGCATGAACCTGGACTACCGGCTGCCGAACGACGGCGGCGTGCTCAGTTCACGCCTGTTTTACTACGATGTCGCCGATAACATTGGCAGGATCGAATTGCACACACCCGGTCCGCGCCTTGCCGCCACCAACGGTAATGTCGGCGACGGTACCGTGCTCGGCTTCAATTTCGACGCCAGCATACGTTTCGGTTTTCTCGGCCTGCCACAGGCGCTGGCGACTTTCGGAGTACTGTTACAGGATTCCGCCATCGACGACCCGCTGATCGGATTCGAACGCAAGGTCGTGCCATATGATCGCGGCAGTTTTCGCGTCGGATTCCGCCATGACGTGTCACGGCTGGGGCTGAACTACGGATTTGATTATCGCGACCGTTTCGGCGGCAATCGCACGCTGTTCGACATCGACAACGTGCTCTACCTCAACGCGCAAAGCGATCTGACGGTTTTCGTCGAGAAAAGCGGTATTGCCGGCCTGACGTTTCGACTGGAGGCGCGAAATCTGCGCGATCACGTCGATAGGCGCACGCGCTTCCGCTATTTCGGCTATCTTCGCGACCAGATGTTGCGTGAAACCGAGAATTTCGCGTTAACCCCCGGATTGCAGTTTGCCTTCTCCGTGCGCGGCAACTTCTGACCGCCCGGTCAGAAAGTAAATACCGCGCCGAAAAAACCGTACCGGGTGTTCGCGTCGCTCAAACCCTCGGCGTTGAGGAATATCGCCCCCGTATCCAGCCGCAGATTGCCGGGTATCACGTCCCAGCGCATGCGAAATTCCAGGTGCTGGCCGAGATAACTGTCCGTCTGACCGGTAGCGTCGCGCAGCCGTGTCTTGCCCCAGACATCGCGCGCCTCTTCCAGCCAGAAGTGGCGCCAGGAAACCATGACGTTAAGGTCCGGCCGAGGGTTGGCGACCAGGCGAATGCCGGGAGTGACGATGTTCGAGCGGCTGAAGGGCTGATACATGCCCACCACGCCGAATTCGAAGGTGCCTACTCCGAACAGCGAGTCGAATCGCCCGTTTTCCAGGTCGAATGGGTCCTCGTCGCCGCTGGCGTAATCGATCTCCAGCACCGCCCGCAACGAGTTGGGGAAGCTGTAACCCACCGCGGCGTATTGGAAAAAGGCCCGGTGATCCAGATCGGCGCTGTCGGCGGCGGATGAGGAAGCCCGGCTATCGCCGAATTGCAGCAACGATTCCAGTTCAAAGTCGAACTCGCCGCTCGTGGCAGGCTTGCGAAGACGCAGGCCGGTCGAATGGATGCGCCGGTCGCGGGTGGCGACGCCGGGCGTGTCTTTCTCGCGCAGATTGAAATAAAACAAATCGGTATCGAAAGGCGTGCTCGACGGCGGCAGCGCGTAGCCGGCGGCGAAGAACCGCTGGGCGCTGCTCGATTCATCCCGGATGCGCCCGTTGTCGAGCAGGCCGATCAGGTTCGACGGCAACCGGCGAATGACCTGGGAGCCGAGAAGGCGCATGACCGCGCCGTTTTCCAGCGGTTGAATCCACTCCACACCGTCAAAGGAATTGATGGCATTGCGAAAACGGTTCCGCGCCAGGAAGCGGCGGCTGCCCCAGTCCGTTGTCAGACGGCCGAGTCGAACGCTGCCGTCATTGGGTAGATCGAAGGACAGCGTGGCCTGCAAAACTTCCAGGGCGTTGATTACGCCATTGTTGACGAACGCATCGTTGTCGGCAAGTTGCTGGCGCGCGTCGTACAGTTCGAATTGCGCCTCGACGCCCCCGCTTCGGTAACGGGTGTCGAGTATGGTGCGCTGGACGATCATGCTGTCATCGGGGCTGGAGCCGGCGCGCGGATTGTCGCTGATCGACTCGAAGCGGCTGCCATGCACCAGGCCGATACTGAATCCTTCCGGCGGCGAGAGCGCATCTTGAAGCCGCCAGGGTGCGTCAGCGGCAATTGCTGCATTGATGACTGCCCCTGGCAGTGCGCAAGCCAATACGACCGAGCGGAGCGCTGCTGACATCTGTCGCGAACCCTGCGAAAAGTGGGAAGTCGGGCGGCGCGAAATGTTACAAAAGTTCGCCGGTTATTGCGAACCCATACTCATGGGACACCCACTCCAGGCGGTGTTCTTCCAGGTGCTGGATTTTGCCTGTGCTGGGGGTTACTCTTGCCGCAGCCGGCAGACACAACCAGACGGAGGTTTCGCGGGTGCTGAACGAATTCATCTTCAACATTGCCGTATGGCTCGACGAAACCCGCTGGAGCACCATGCTCCACGAGTCGTATTACATGTACAACTGGGTGGAAAGCACCCATGTTCTGACCTTGATGCTAAGCCTCGGCATGCTGTTTCTGATCGAACTGCGCATGCTGGGCCTGGCCCTGACGGATGTGCCGGCGAGCCGCATCGCGCAGCGGCTGAACCTGCCGATGCTGGTGGGATTCTCGCTCATGATCATTACCGGGATACTACTGGTCTACGCAGTGCCCGTGCGCAGCGCGCAGAGCATCTGGCTGCGCATCAAGATGGTGTTGATGGCCGGATTGCTGATCAATGCCATTCTGTTCCACAAGAAATTGAAAGCGGCCGGCACGGACTGGGACGACAGACCGCGAGCACCGCGCAACCTGCGAATCGGCGCGATGCTCTCGTTCGGCGGCTGGGCGATAGTAGTCATGTGCGGCCGCTTCATCGCTTACGACTGGTTCGATTGTCAATACAACCAAAACAACGATTCGGAATTCATTGCTTTCGTCGCGGGCTGTCTTGACGACCAGACCCGCTTCTAGCGCCGACGGATAACGGAGAACGAAAATGCCCGCATCCCTGTTGGGACCGTATACAAGAACGATTCTGGTCGCCGCCGTGCTGGCCGCGACGCTGGCGTTCGCGCTTTCGGGCGCGCGTGTCGAAGTCCATACCAGCTTGCTGCCGGTGTTCGAATGGATGGAAACGACCTGGTTCGGCTACATCGGCAAGACCTGGGGCGCTGCATTCGCCACTGTCGAGGCCGTTCATCTGCTCGGTCTGGCCCTGCTGGGCGGTTCGGTGCTGGTCGCCGAAGGCCGCCTGCTCGGTGTGTTTCTGACCGATACGGACCAAGGAGTAATCACGGCCCGCTGCAATCGCACCTTCAACATAGCTCTTGCAACGCTGGTCGCCACCGGTGTTTTCATGGCTTGCGGGGTAGCGCTGAAAATCTACTACCTGCCGGTGTATTGGTACAAGATGCTGGCGCTGGGCAGTGGCGCATCGTTCCACTATCTCGTGCGGCAGCCGCTGGTCGAGCGCGGTCCCGGCGAAGTCAATCCCTGGTTGCTCAAACTGATCGCGGTCGCGTCCATCATGGTCTGGTTCACCGTGGCGGCAACGGGCCGCTGGATCGGCTTCAGCGGATAAGGGAGGGCTGAGCAATGAACGAACGAGAACAAGGCGAAGCCCGCGAAAAGTCAAAACTGATCGACGAGCAACTCGCCGCATTGATCGCGGGCGGCAGCGTAGCCGTATTTTTCATCTGGTACTGGAGCGGCCAGATCCAGTCCGTAATCGAGTTGCTGCAATTGGCGTATGGGTGAGACCCGGTCGGCGAAGCCGACAAAAAGCAAAGCTTTTTGAGGGTCGAACGGCTCGCCATGGATGGCATGCACAATTTAGCTATTTCTCCAAAACCACATCAGCCCCGTCACGGCGCGGATCGGCAGCTGCCTGCCACTCGCCCCCCAGCCTGCCAACGGCGTGTACTCCGCCAAAATAGGCGTTCAGGCCTTCAATCATGAGATCGGTGCTCGGTTCGCTGAATTCAAGCTCGGCGATTTGGAGCGAGGACAGCCAGGCCGGATTCTCAAGATAAAGTCTGCCGCCTCCCGTGACATGAATGCGCGGGGCGGCGACCAGCGCTTCGAGGCTGTCTGCGTTCTCGGCATAGCCCGCGATTACTTGCGCCACGGCGGAGATAATGCGGGCGCTGCCGGGACTGCCGAGTACCAGCACGGTCTCGCCGGCACGGGTAACGATGCTCGGGCTCATCGAAGAATAGGCAAGCTTGCCGGGCGCGATCGCATAGGGATGGGCGGGATTGCCGAAGGTGAAATCATCCATGTAGGAGTTGTATAAAAACCCCAATTCCGGCGCGGCGACCCGGACGCCATAGTAGGCGTTGATGCTGGTTGTAGCCGAAATGGCGAAGCCGTCCGTGTCGATCAGCGAGAAATGCGTGGTTTCGCCGCCATTGTTTTGCGGCGTCCGGCCGTCGGTTCGCAGCGAACGCTCAAGCAGGGTGGAAGCGTATTCATCACTCAGCTTTCGGTCCAGAAAAGCGGCGTAATCACTGAAATCCTCCACCGGGCGTTCGCGGCGGTCCCGCTGGGCGAGGAAGATCGAACGCGTCATGGCCAGGCGCGCCTCGTTCTCGCTCCAGCCTTCCCGGAGCTGCCGCTCGTAGATTTTCAGCGTCTGTATCATGACCCAGCCTCCGGCCGGCGGCGGGAAAGTCGAGACTTGGTAGCCGCGGTAATCGGAGCTGACCGGGTCAACGGGAACCGGATCGGCAACGCTCGCGAGATCGGCTTTTCGGATCCAGCCGCCGTTGGCGATCATGTCCTGTTCGATCAGATCGGCTATCTCGCCCTGGTAAAACGCCTCGCTGCCGCCCTCGGCGATCTTCTCCAGGGTCGCGGCAAGTGGCGGCTGGCGAACCAACTTGTCTTGCTCTATGGAGCCCGATGACTGCATATGGCCGGCGGAACGGAAATCCGCGAGATCGTCCTCGTGCCTGAGAAACACTTTCTGACGGAATTCTCCCTGCACAAATCCATTGCGCGCGTATCCAATAGCCGGTTCTATCAGTTCCCGCCAGTCGATATTGCCGCTGCCATACTCGCGCCAGAGAAACTCCAGCGATTTCAGCCAGGTGGGAACCGTGGTGCGCTGATACGGGTTCATTTCGTCTCGTACCGCCGCAGAATCGGTTAGCGCCGGTGCGAAGGAACTGCCATTCAAGGCCAGGACTTTCCCGTCGCCGCGCCGAATCAGGAACTGGATCTGTCCGCCGAGACCGCTCATAGCCGGTTCGGTTACGCCGAGCGTGAAGGCTATGGCGACGGCAGCGTCGGCGGCGTTGCCACCCCGACGCAGAATTTCGGCGCCTGCCCGAGTGGCTTCGGGACTTGCACTGCTGATGGCGGCCTGACCCGCCGCGGTATGTGCTCCGGTGGTGAGCAGTCCCGTCAGGAAAATCAGGAAAAAGCAACGAATTCGGTTCATCGCAACACTTCCATTGGCCATGAATGTCCTACGCGATCTTCGGGATGTAAGGACCGAACTCGTTGTCCGATCAAAGGAAAATTGCTGTCAACTGATTGGATTCTATGACAAAATCATGCGCTTTTGTGACTGGACATTGGAAATCGCGGGAGAGATACAGCAATGAAAAGATTTACCAGGAACGCATTGGCCATTGCAGTGGCCATGAGCGCGGGCGCCACGATGGCGCAGGACGAGGCTGACATTGAAGAAATCATCGTAGTCGGTTCACAGATCAGAGGCGCCACGATCAGCGAAGCCCTGGCGGTCAGCGTCATCGGTGTCGAGGATATCGAGATCATGGGCGTTGACTCGGGCGATGAGTTGCTCGCGCTGATACCTGAAAACGGCCAGAACTTTTTTAACGAAGCCGAGAACATATCCGGTGGCGTCAACTCGGGCCGGGGGGATATCGGCGCGTTCAACCTGCGCAACCTCGGTACCGGCAACACGCTGGTGCTGCTCAACGGGCGTCGCATGGTGAACTCCGCGTCGTACCAGACCGAAGAGGTCGGCGGCAGTTTCATACCGGTCAATACGGTCAACTCCCAACATCTTCCCATATGGGGTATCGAGCGCGTCGAGATACTGCGGGACGGCGCGTCTGCCATCTATGGCGCCGATGCGGTGGCCGGCGTCGTCAATACCGTACTCAAAAACGATTTCGAAGGTTTCAACGTCCGGTTTCGTCACTCGGAATTCGACAATGTCCCCGGAACCCGCCAGAGCTTTACGGGCGAATGGGGCCAGAACTTCAATGAAGGCCGCACCAACGTAGGTGTCTTTTTCAATTTCTATCAGCGCGACCGGGTAAGCTCCAACGACGATCCGCGCTGGGCCGACTCCGACTTTCGGCGGCGCATTCCCGAGGATTCCCCCTGGTCGGGAAACACCCGCTTCCGCAACAATTCGATAAACGGTCTTTACCCCCAGATGGATATCAGGCCGAGCGCGCCGCGAAGTCTGCGCGGCGCAATCACCGACAGCGCCGGCGAATTCGAAACCTACCCGACCGGTGACTCGCGCTGTCAGTATCAGATCAACGCGAGCATGTGTGGCGCCGTGGATGGGCAGGGCACCTATCGCTACGATCTCAACGGCAACAACGGCAACGGACGGGATCTTTTCTCCGAATTGTCGCGAGCCAATATTTTCACCACGATCACCCATGAGTTCGATAGCGGTCTGGAAAGTTTCACCGAGCTTTCGTATTACCAGTCCAGCACCAACCTCACCCGTCACCCGTCGGCGTCGTTCAGTTCGGTGAGGCTGGAAATGGGGCCTGACAACCCGTACAACCCGCTCGGCAGCGGCCCGGGCCGCCTGTCAGGGCCGGCATTTGACGCCGCAATGGCAGATGTCCCCGCGGAAGGCCTGAACCTGTTGATCGACAATTACCGTTTCGGTCAGGCGCCGCGTATCGTGGACAACGATGGAGACATGCGGCGCTTTCTGCAGGGCTTCCGCGGCACCGCGGGAGATTGGGATTGGGAGTCGGCACTGTCTTACTCCAAGGCCACCAAGGACGACATCACGCGGAATCGCCAGTCGAACTCCCTGGCCCAGGAGGCGCTGAATGACTCCTCGATGAACGCATTCAATCCCTTCGACCCGACTTTCGAGGGTTCGAATATCGAGCGCATCCTCGTTGACGTATATCGAAAATCGGAGACCGAACTCACGACCTTCGATTTCAAAATCGCCAACAATGCGCTGTTCGAAATGCCGGCTGGTCCCATCGCCGGTCTGGTCGGCTTCGAATGGCGCGAAGAAGCTTACGTTGACGACCGTGACCCGCGCCTGGACGGCACCGTTCAATTCACCGATTACCAGGGCGATACCTACCCCTATGTGAGCGATGTCATCAACTCAAGCCCCACCGGCGACAGCCGCGGTCAGCGCGACGTGACTTCGATGTTCGCGGAGTTGCAGGTCCCGGTTCTGGAAAACCTCGACGTTCAGTTGGCGCTGCGCAACGAGAACTACTCGGACCTTGAAGACAGCAACGTCACCGTGGGCAAATTCGCATTCGGCTATCGTCCGATCGAACAGATTCTCCTGCGCGGCTCCTGGTCGGAGACTTTCCGGGCGCCGAACCTCGTGACCGTAAACGAGGGCTTGGTCGCGCGCAGCAATACCCGAACGGATTGGGCCTGTTACTACGCCGATCAGGCTACGAACGAGGTTTACGATCTGGGTTGCCGCCACTCGACCCAGCGTTCCGCCCAGGGTAGTGAGCTTCTCGTACCCGAAACCGGCACCAATACATCGGTCGGCTTTGTGCTTGAGCCCGTGGAAGGGCTTACCATAACCGCTGACTGGTGGTCGCTCGTGAAAGAAGACACGATCGGTCTGTTCGGTGAAGAGAATCATACGATTCTCGATCTGTACTACCGGCTGCAGGCAGGTTTGGGTAACTGCTCGATGGCATTCAACGGCGCGGTTGTCCGTGAGGATCCCGATGACGATGAGATTGCGGCTTTTACCGAGGCAGGAATTTGCCCTGCGGGTTCCGCGGCTCGTGTAGACGATGCGTACGCCAACCTGGACACGCGTACCCTAGAGGGCCATGACATCGCGGTCTACTACAATATCGATACCGACATCGGCAGCTTTCGCCTTAGCTACAACGTCTCCTTCCTCGATGTCTTCGAACAGGAAGCCTCGGGTGATGCGGCATTGCTGGTGGCCAGTCAGGCAGCCGGCGAAATTCCGGCCGACATTCCGATCGACGGCTTTGCGGACCTTGTAGGTCGCGACGGCAATCAGGACGAGCGTCACAGCGCTCGCCTGACCTGGCGGCAAGGGGACTTCGGCGCTTCCCTGGCGATGTTCCAGATAGGCTCTTTCTATCAAAGTTCGCTGACCTTGTCCGACGGGATGCGTTACGTAATACCGTCGATGACGACCTATGACGCCACATTCGACTATCGATTCGAAGTTTCCGATGTGGGTGCGAGAGCCCGTCTGGGGATCAAGAACCTCACCGATGAACGCGCGCCGCTCGCCGATCGCTTCTTCGGTTACTTCGCGGACGCTCATACTGATTTGGGCCGCTACATGTACCTCGACGTGCGGTTGAGCTTCTGAGACAAATGCGCCCCGCGCCTCAAGACAGCGTTTGTCGTGAGGCGCGGTCGGCGAAGCCGAAATGACAAACTTCCGCTCCCTTGCAGTCACCAACAGTATTCTGGCCCTGTTGCTGGTCTGGCAGCCGGCCTGGGCGCAGAACACCCAGTCGATCATCCGCTATGACAGTATCCATCACCCGGTCGCCGCCTCGGGCGGCATGGTGGTAAGTCAGAACCAGACGGCAAGTGAAGTCGGCAGGCAAATCCTGCTCCAGGGCGGCAACGCTGTAGACGCCGCCGTCGCCATGGGCTTCGCTCTCGCCGTCACTTTGCCGCGGGCGGGAAATCTCGGCGGCAGCGGTTTCATGCTCGTGCATATGCCTGAATCAGGCGGTCCCGATACGGTATCGGCGCTGGATTTCCGTTCGGTCGCGCCCGCGGCGGCCGGCGCCGACGTATTCAGGGATGAAGACGGTGACATCCTCCGGGACGCGTTGACATTCGGCCCACGCGCGGCCGGCGTGCCCGGTACGGTAGCCGGACTGGAAGAAGCCTGGCGCAGCTTCGGCGCGCTTACCTGGCAGGAAGTGCTCGCCCCGGCCATCGAACTGGCCGAAGAAGGCATCAAAGTCAGCGGCGACCTGGCCTATGCGCTGGCCGAGGCGCTGACGGTCATGCGCCGCTATCCGAGCAGCCTGGCGGCTTATGCCAGGGAAGACGGTTCGGCCTATGCCGCCGGCGATACCCTGATCCAGCCGGATCTGGCCTGGTCGCTGCGCCAGATACGCGATCATGGCGCCGATGCCTTCTATCGCGGCGCCATCGCGGAGAGGATTGCGGCGTATATGGAACAGGCCGGCGGCCTGATCAGCGGCGAAGATCTGGCCGCATACGAAGTGCGCGAGCGTGAACCCATCGCCACGGATTATCGCGGCCATCGCGTGGTGACGATGCCGCCGAGCAGCGTCGGCGGGCTTGCCATGCTGCAAATGCTCAATGTGCTCGACCATTACGATATGGCGCGGCTGCCTCAGGGTTCGGCCGCGAGCATGCATGTGCTGGCGGAAACGATGAAACTCGGCAACGCCAACCGCCGCGAAGGCATCGGCGATACCGATTTCGTCGAAGTGCCGATCGCGGGAATACTCAGCCAATCGGTCGCCAGGGAAATGGCGGCGCGAATCAACCCTGACCGGGCCACGCCGGTGGCGGAGATCTCGCCCATGGACGCGTTCCCCTACGAGAGCAGGGACACAACGCATTTCTCCGTGGTGGACGGCGAAGGCAACGCGGTATCCCTGACCTACACCCTCGGCTATTCCTTCGGCTCTGGCCTCGTCATTCCCGGCACCGGTATCATCCTCGACAATCAGATGCGCAATTTCTCGATTCGCGACCCGGATGTACACGCAAATCGCCTGGAACCCGGCAAACGAGTAGTTTCGACCATGACGCCGACCATGGTTTTTGACGAGGACGGCGAACTTTTTCTCGTCACCGGTACGCCCGGCGGCAGCCGCATCCACAACGTCATATTGCAACTCATCGTCAATACCGTGGACTATGGCATGAATATCGCCGAAGCCACTCATGCGCCGCGCATTTACCAGGCCTGGCGGGAGCCGGAACTCGGCGTGGAACGCGGCGCAAGCGCCGACAGCCTGCGGGTGCTCGAGGCCATGGGCCACGAAATCGAAATCCAGCAGACCATGGGCAGCACACAATCGATCATGATCCGCGACGGCCTGATATATGGCGCCGCCGACCCGCGCCGCCCCGGCGCCATGGCGCTTGGGATCGACTGAATGCCGATAACAACCGCGGGCGAGGCATGCCTCGCCGCCCCTACATGCGTCTCCGCAACATGCGTAGCCCCTGCATGCCTCGCCCCTACATGCGTCTCCGCAACATGCGTAGCCCCTGCATGCCTCGCCCCTACATGCGTCTCCGCAACATGCGTAGTCCCTACATGCGGCGACTGCGTAGGGGCGAGGCATGCCTCGCCCGTGACAGGGCACGAATCAAGAGAATTTGAACCCATGAAAAATATCGCGAAGATAATCCTTTACATCGCCGCTTCCATCCTGGCCCTGCAAATCGGGCCAATTGCGGCTCAGCCGCTGAAGACCGCGCTCGAAAACCCGGCCCCCGAACGGGTGCTGTTCGTCGGCAACAGCTATTTCTACTACAACGACAGCTTGCACAATCACGTCTCGCACATGTTGGCCTCGCTCGATCCGGAACTCGGAGAACGCATCGAGTTCAAGTCGGCGACCATCGGCGGCGCGGCGCTGAATCACCACCCGCTGGACAGCCATCTCATTCCAGGCAAGCTCGGTATCGATGAGCCGTTCGAGCTGGTCATCCTGCAAGGCGGCAGCGGCGAACCGCTGAGCGAGCGGCGAAGAGCGGAGTTCGCAGATACCGCTGCCGAGTTCAAACGCAAAATCAGCGCTGTCGGCGCCAAAACCGCGCTTTACATGACCCACGCCTATTCACCGCCGCATCCCCGTTTCGACCCGAACATGATCGAGTCCATCGAATCCCTCTACGTCGAAACCGCCAACGAAATCGGCGCCCTGGTGATTCCCGTGGGTCTCGCTTTCGAAGAAGCTTACCGGCGCCGGCCGGAGATCGTGCTGCACAAACAATTCGACGGCAGCCATCCCGACATGCTCGGCACCTACCTCGCCGCCTGCGTAATAGTAGCCAGCGTCTGGGACATCTCGCCCGTGGACGGCGACTACGATTACTTCGGCACGATCAACCGCGACGACGCACGCTTCCTGCAACAAGTGGCGCAAGACGTGGTAACTGAATTCCTGCGCCGCTGAGACAAGCTTGCAAGACGTAAAGGCACTGAGCCGATGCTCGCCACGCTCTTCACCGAGAAAATGGGGGCATTCACCGAATCCTCTTAACCGCGGCGCAACGTGCCGGGTAGGCTTGCCTACATGCTCAACCTGAATAGCAATAGTGACAACGCATAGCCCGACGCTCGCGAGCCTGTCAGGTGTGACGCACCGTTACGGGCCTGTGGTCGCGCTGAGCGGGCTCGACCTGGAAGTTCGTAAAGGCGAGGTACTCGGTGTGCTTGGTCCCAACGGCGCCGGCAAGACCACTGCCATCAGCCTGCTCCTCGGAAGTTTGCAGTGGCAAGAGGGAGAAGCCAGCGTGTTCGGTCAAGCGCCGGGAGCCGCGGAAGTGAGAGTGCGGCGGGGTGCGATGCTTCAGGAATCGGGAATTTCCCCAAACCTGACCGTGCGCGAGCATATCGAACTGTTCCGCGCATACTACCCTGTCCCGCTTCCGGCTTTGCGTCTGCTGGCCATGGCGGGTCTGGAAGATCTTGCCGGGCGCCGATTCGGGAAGCTTTCCGGCGGACAGAAGCAGCGGGTGATGTTCGCGCTGGCGCTGGCCGGCGACCCCGAATTATTGTTTCTGGACGAGCCGACGACCGGACTCGATATAGATGCCCGGCATCGGCTGTGGAGCGAGATTCGGTCTCTCCGTGAAGCCGGGCGCACCGTCGTCCTCACCACCCACAATCTGGACGAGGCCGACGCATTGGCCGACCGCGTCGTGGTCATTCACCAGGGAAGGCGGATCGCGGAAGGCGCTCCGGCGGAAATCAAGGCACGCACGGCGGGGCGTCTGGTGCGTTGTGTCACACGCATCCGGCCCGACGAAATGTCTGGCCTGCCCGGTGTGGTCGAAGCCAGGGCCCGGGGCCGGCATCTGGAAGCCCTGACGACGCAGCCGGAGGAACTGGTGCGGGAACTGCTTGCCCGCGACGAGGCACTGGCGGATCTTACGGTCGTTGCCGCTGGGCTCGAAGATGCTTTTCTCGCGCTGACGCGGGAAGGAACGGAGGACGCGTGATGACGAGTGAGACTGGTGAGACTGGTGAGACTGGTGTCGCCGGCAAGAGCGATGGCGCGTTGACGAAACTTCGGGAATCTCGGCGAATCAGTCCAGTTCGACACTTCCGGGTCTATCTTCTGGAAGCGCGATTCCAATTCCTGGAAGTGCTGCGGGAGCCCGCGTTCGCCGTCCCCACATTGGCCTTCCCACTCCTCTTTTACCTCTTCTTCGGAATATTGATGGGTACGGGCGGCGTGCCGACCTACTTGCTGGCGACTTATAGTGTCTTCGGTATCCTGGGCCCGTCGCTCTTTGGCTTCGGCATCGGGCTGGCAAACGAGCGGGACACTGGCGTTCTGCTTCTGAAACAGACCACGCCCATGCCGCCCGGCGCCTACCTGTTCGCAAAAGTGGCAACGGCGTTGATCTTCGGTTCGGTCGTTGTGCTCTGCCTTTTCCTGATGGCAGGCTTCATGGCAGGGGCGGTACTCTACCGCTGGCAGTGGCTAGCGCTGGCTGGCGTCTTGCTCGCAGGCGTAATCCCGTTCTGCGCATTGGGTCTGGCCATCGGCGCGTGGACGAAAGGACGCGCAGCCGTCGCCGTGGTCAACCTCGTTTTCCTGCCTATGGCCATGCTTTCAGGGCTTTGGCTGCCCATCTACATGTTCCCGGATTTCATGCAATCCATCGCCCTGGTGTTTCCCGCGTACCACCATGCGCAACTCGCGCTGAAGGTCGTCGAAATGGACGCCGGACAGTCGGTCCTGTTGCATGTGACGATTCTGACGGTTGAGACGCTGATCCTGATCGTCGTGGCGGCCCTGGGATTCCGCCGCGGAGGCGAATTCACGATAAGGTGGTCCCGATGAAGAGCACAGATTGTCTCGTCAGCCGCAGTTTGGCCTGGGTCGGGGCCGGAGCGGCGATTTTCTTCGCGGCACTCGCGACGCCGCCGACGCCGTTCAAAGTTATTTTCCTATTGAAATTTCGAGGATCGTAACTACATCAAGCAATAAGGGGACAGGAAATCCATCTCCGAGGACAAGGCGGCAGACGCCGCTGGACAGGGAAGTCCCGGACAGGCAGGGATGCCTGTCCGGTTTCGTTTTCTGACTATTGCATCGGGGAGAAGTCGGTGGCGACCATGAACTTGCGTTCTATGCCCCCAAGAATCTGGCCGTTGGCGTTGGATGCTTCGGCGACTTCAGCCCATTCCGGGTCCTGGATGAAAGCGCCCCAGGACGCATCGGCGGCTTCCTGGTCGTCGTGGGCGATGATGTAGACCAGGGTATTGTCACGTTCTTCTTCGCTGGTTGGCGTCCAGTAGCCGATATTTTCCATGCCGTGTTTCTCGAAGATGCGCAAGGTGTGATCGCGGAAGCGGGCGTTCAGATTGTCCAGGTTGCCGGGCGTGGACGTGTAGATACGCAGTTCGTACAGCTTGCCGCTCTGGGCCGAGCTGATGGCGAACATGCCGGCGCCGACGCCGATGGACAATGAAAGCAGGGAAATTCCTGCGATTTTCAGAAAGTTGCTCACGTTTTTCTCCTGCAATGTCTGGTTAGTGGAAAAAGCCCCGGCAGTATAATCAAAGGTATCTCCCAATGCGAACCACGGTTAGCTTTGGCCCGGCGGCTCTTGTAGAATCGTTCCGATTCTCAAGTCGAAAGGCGCAAAGGAAATGGATAATCTGGTCAGTCAGGGACTGCCGCTCGCGCTGATCGGCATTGGCATCGTATTCGTCTTTCTCTGTCTGCTCGTTGTCGCTACCCGGGCCATGTCGGTCCTCACCGAACGGCTTGGCCCCGCGCTCGGGCTCACTCCGGCGCAGCAACCGCAATATCCGGTTCCCCCGGCGCAAATGGCCGCCATTATCGCCGCAGTGACAATGCATCGGGCGCGCATGCGTAAGCCGCATGCGTAAGAACAGTACAGCACGTTAGCTTTCCCAACGGATTCACTCATGACAGAACAAAACACACCCCTGGGAATTACCGAAGTCGTACTCAGGGACGCCCATCAATCCCTGATCGCAACGCGCATGCGCATTGAAGACATGCTGCCGATCGCGGAGAAGCTCGATCAAGTGGGATTCTGGGCGCTCGAATCCTGGGGCGGGGCCACTTTCGACGCTTGCATCCGTTTTCTGGGCGAAGACCCCTGGGAGCGAATCCGGCGTTTCAAGGCGGCGATGCCCAATACCAGGCAACAGATGCTGTTCCGCGGCCAGACGATTCTCGGCTACCGGCATTATGCGGACGATATCGTGCGCAGATTCGTCGAACGCGCGGCAATCAACGGCGTGGACGTGTTTCGCGTGTTCGACGCGCTCAACGATATGCGTAATCTCGAGACCGCCATCGCGGCGGTGCGTGAACAGGGCAAACATGCCCAGGGCGCGATGGCGTATACCACCAGCCCCGTACATACGCTCGACGCCTGGGTGGAAATGGCGCGCAACATCGAAAACATGGGCGCCGATTCGCTTTGCATCAAGGACATGGCGGGCTTGCTCGAGCCCTATGAAGCTTTTGAATTGATCTCCAGGCTCAAGAAGACGGTAGAAATTCCGATTCATATCCAATGCCATGCGACCACGGGACTTTCCACCGCCACCTACCTGAAGGCTATCGAGGCCGGTATCGACAATATCGACACGGCGATTTCCTCGATGAGCCTCACGTACGGTCATTCGCCGACCGAAACCATGGTCTCCATGCTCGACGGCACCCCGCGATATCCTGGGCTCGATCTGAAACTGCTCGAAGAAATCGCCGCGTACTTCCGCGAGGCGCGCAAGAAATACGAAGCTTTCGAAGGCTCGCTGAAAGGCGTGGATTCGCGCATTCTGGTGTCCCAGGTTCCCGGCGGCATGTTGTCCAACCTCGAAAATCAGTTACGCGAACAGAACGCTCTCGACCGGCTCGATGAAGTACTCGAAGAGATTCCCAGAGTGCGGGCCGACCTCGGATTCGTCCCATTGGTTACGCCGGTTTCCCAGATTGTCGTGACACAGTCCGTTTTCAATGTGCTCAGCGGCGAGAGCTACAGCAACATCGCCAAGGAAACCAGCGGCTTGCTGCGAGGCGAATACGGTGCGACTCCGGTACCGGTTAACCTGGATCTGCAGGCCAGGGTTCTCGATGGCGCCGAGCCGATTCACTGCCGCCCGGCGGATCTGCTCGAGCCCGAATTCGAAAAGCAACGCACAGAATTGCGTAGCATCGCCAAGCGGGATGGTTTCGTACTCGCCGATGAAGTCGATGACACCTTGACCTTCTCGCTGTTCCCACAGGCCGGACTGCGCTTTCTCAAGAACCGCCACAATCCGGCGATTTTCGAACCTCCACCCCAGGCCGCGAGCGAGCAGTCTCCGGCGGCCGACGCCAGCGGCGTATACACGGTAGAAGTGGGAGGGCAGCAGTTCGTGGTGAAGGTGGCCGAAGGCGAACAAATCGGAGAAATAACACCCGCGGCCGGCGCCGTCGGCCATGCCGGGGCCGAGGCGGCGCGGCAGATCAAGGCGCCGCTTGCCGGTACGGTAGTGCGAGTCATGGTCGGCGTCGGCGAGAGCGTCAACGCCGGCGACGTACTGATCGTGCTGGAAGCGATGAAAATGGAAGCCGAAGTCCAGGCACCGGCAGCGGGCACGGTTGCGGCTATCCGCGTTCGCGGCGGCGACAGCGTGCAACTGGGCCAGATCCTGTTGCTGTTGCGGGAGTAGGGCCGGGCAATGGAGCAATGGCGCTCGTTATGGCAAAACACCGGACTGTATCAGCTCGAATTGCCTCAGTTAGCGATGATGCTGATATGTCTGCTATTGCTGTACCTGGCCATTCGCAAGAAATTCGAACCATTGCTGCTGTTGCCGATCGCCTTCGGCGGACTGCTGGCCAATATCCCCGGCGTCGAAATCGCCACCGGTGACGGTATCCTGCGGCAACTGTACGAGATCGGACTGGCGACATCGATTTTCCCACTGTTGATCTTCATGGGCGTGGGCGCGTTGACCGACTTCGGCCCTTTGCTCGCCAATCCGAGAACCATGATTCTAGGCGCGGCGGCGCAGGTCGGCATATTCGCGACCTTGCTCGGCGCCTTGCTGCTGTCCGATCTGGGCTGGTTCGATTTCAGCCTGCAACAGGCAGCGGCCATTGCCATAATCGGCGGCGCCGACGGGCCGACTTCGCTCTATCTGGCCAGCGTGCTCGCGCCCGAGTTGCTTGGCGCCATCGCGGTGGCGGCATATTCCTACATGGCCCTGGTGCCGCTGATCCAGCCGCCCATCGCGCGTGCGCTTACTTCCCCGCAGGAGCGCGGCATCCGCATGAGCGAACAGCGCCATGTGCGGCGGATCGAGAAAATTCTCTTCCCCCTGTTGCTGCTCTTGCTCACCGCCTTGCTCGTACCCGCAGCAGCGCCTCTGCTCGGCATGTTCTGTTTCGGAAATCTGATGCGCGAGTCGGGTGTGGTCAAGCGCCTGTCCGACACCACGCAAAACTCCCTGATCAATATCGTCACGATACTGCTCGGGCTCGCGGTCGGCTCGCGTCTGGCGGCGGACCAGTTCCTGCTGCCTTCGACCCTGGGCATACTGTTGCTTGGTCTGTTCGCCTTCGCCACAGGGACCGCGGCCGGCATCCTGATGGCCAAGTTGATGAACCGATTGTCCCGTAATCCGATCAATCCCCTGATCGGCGCCGCCGGCGTATCTGCCGTACCGATGGCGGCGCGCACCGCTCATCGCCTCGGAGAAGAGGCCGATGCGGAAAATTTCCTGCTGATGCACGCAATGGGTCCCAACGTCGCGGGCGTGATCGGATCGGCCATCGCCGCCGGAATCCTGATCCGGCTTGCTGCCTGAGCGCGGGCGGCCAATTTCCGGGCTCCTGTAGGGGCAACGCATGCCTCGCCCGCGAATTTTGCGTGATTTCCGGGCCGTCCGCGGGCGAGGCATGCCTCGCCCCTACACATTCATTTCGTCCTGCCGATTTTCAGGGTATGCCCCTTTGTTTCCTCATCCATCAATGACTATCAGGCGGTTTCATCATGAGCGATTTGCAACTTGTCACTCCCGCCAAGGAGCAGCAGCCATCGCCCGAGCAGATTTTCTACGTGCTCGATACCAATGTCCTGCTGCACGATCCGGGCTCGATCCTGAATTTCGAGGAACATCATGTGGTTATACCGATTACGGTGCTGGAAGAACTCGATTCGCTGAAGCGGGGCAGGCAGGCGTTTGCCGCCGACTGCCGCCAGGCGATTCGTGAACTCGACCGCCAACTCGGTCGCAGCGGACCGGACGTAATTGAAAACGGGGTTCCGATCAGGCGGCTCGACGACAGTTTCAACGGCGGTTCGCTTTCGATCCTGATGACTCACGCACCGGACGACTGCCGGTTGTTGCCCGCCAATTCCAACGACAATCGCATACTCAACGACGTCGGTTATCTGAAACAGCGCCATCCGGATCGGCAGATTGTCCTGGTCAGCAAGGACATCACCGTACGGCTCAAGGCGCGCGGCTGCGGCATTCAATGTCAGGATTATCATTCCGACCAGTTGCTAACGGGCATCGAGCAATTGCACAAGGGCTATCTCGAATTTTCCGGCACATTCTGGGACCGGGTGGAACAGGTGGAAACCGGGCAACGCGATGGACAGACCATGCACAAATTGCGTCGTGAGACTTTCGAACAGGAGATTTACCCCAACCAGTTCGTCGTCGACGAGGCCGGATTTCTCGGCCGCGTGACATCCATCGGCAAGGAACACGCATGCTTGCGGCACATCGACCGCGAACGACTGATGGAGCAGGAGACCTGGGGTTTGCAGCCGAGGGACGTGTACCAGGCGATGGCGCTTGATCTGCTGCTGGATCCCGAAGTTCACATGGTAAGTCTCACCGGCTCCGCCGGCTCGGGCAAGACAATTCTGGCGCTGGCCGCGGCGATCGAACAGACCGTACCGAACATGATGTATCGCCGCATAATCGTTACCCGCAGCGCCCAGGGCCTTGATGAGGACATCGGCTATCTGCCGGGAACCGAAGAAGAAAAGATGAAACCCTGGTTGGGCTCGATCACCGATAATCTGGAAGCGCTGCATTGGGACGACGAAAATTGCGCCGGCAGCATCGATTACGTGCTTGAGAAAGTCCCGTTGCTGTTCAAGTCCCTGAATTACATTCGCGGCCGGTCTTTCCAGAGCAGCCTGATCATCATCGACGAATGCCAGAATCTGACGCCGCATCAGATCAAGACCATCGTCACCCGGGCGGGCAATGGCTCCAAGGTGGTTTGCCTGGGCAATCTGGCGCAGATCGACACGCCCTATCTGAATGCGACGAGTTCGGGACTGACCTATCTGACCGAGCGCTTCAAATACTTCGAAGGCGGCGGCAACGTGTTACTGCAGGGGGTTCCCCGGTCTGCGCTGGCGTGCTACGCCGAACAGCACCTGTAGAGCGCGGGCGAGGCATGCCTCGCCCGTGGTTGGCGAGACGATTCACTCCGAGAATATGCTCTGATCCATGGTTTGCGCCGGTGCGCTTTCGCCGGTGGTGCCGACGGCCTTGGCCGGCACGCCGACCACGGTGGTATGGGGCGGCACGTCCTTCAGCACCACGCTGCCGGCGCCGACCTTGGCGCCTTCTCCGATGGTGATATTGCCGAGCACCTTGGCGCCTGCCGCCACCAGTACGCCTGACCTGATCTTCGGATGCCGGTCGCCTTGCTCGTTGCCCGTGCCGCCGAGAGTCACCTGCTGCAGAATGGAAACATCGTCGTCGATCACCGAAGTCTCGCCGACGACGATGCCGGTGGCATGATCGAACATGATGCCCTTGCCCATGACGCAGGCAGGATGAATGTCCACGCCGAATACCTCGGAGTTGCGGCTCTGGATGAAAAGCGCCAGATCCTTGCGGCGATGTTGCCAAAGGAAATGGGCCAGCCGGTGTACCTGAATGGCCTGGAATCCCTTGAGATACAGAATTACCGGCAGGAATGTGGTGACGGCCGGGTCGCGTTCGAAGACGGCCAGGATGTCGCTGGCGGCGCAATCGATGATCTCCGCGGATTCGCCGTAAGCGTCTTCAAAGAGTTCCCGCACGGTCACAACCGGCATGACATCGTCGGAAAGCTTGTTGGCCAGTATGAAGGAAAGAGAGGACTCCAGATCCTTGTGGTTCAGTATGCAGGCATAGACATAGCTGGCCAGCAGCGGCTCTTCCTGAACGACTTCTTTCGCTTCCGCGCGGAGTTTGCGCCAGATTTCGCTGGTCATGGATTGCCTCATGCCGGGTCCGGAAAAGCGCCCAATTATAAGCGCTGGCAGCCAGGATTCAATGCGGTGTGCGGATCCAGCTTGTAGGGGCGAGGCATGCCTTGCCCGTGGGAATTGCACGGCTTCGGGGCCAAACGCGGGCGAGGCATGCCTCGCCCCTTGTTTGTTTAAATAGTGCTGCCGACGGCCCACCGGTGGGCCGTCGGCAGGCGGTGGCGAACCCGTATCGCCCCTCGCATGAAATGCGAATCGTAGAGTGGGACCACCGCCTTTCCAATCAAACCTGAATAGATACGCGGATCAAGACCGCAAACAAGGATAGGAGACTGGAAAGCATGAAGAAGCATAGCGCAAGATGTACACATCCAAAAGACGACCCCGGCCCTTGCACGGTCGGCATCGACGTTTCCAAGCGTCATCTTGACGTGCGTGAACTCCCCAGCGGACGCGAGGCCCAGTTCCCGAATACCAGGGAAGGCGTTCGCGCGTTTCGCACCTGGGCCTGCCCCCGCGTCGAGCGAGTGGTATACGAGTCCACCGGTTCCTACCACGTACTGTTGGAGGATATGTTGGTCGATCGGCTGCCGTTGTCGCGGATCAACCCCCAGCGAGGCAAGCGCTTTGCCGAAGCGCTGGGTTCGGTTGCGAAGACGGACCGGGCGGACGCGCTGGCGCTGGCGAAGATGGGCCGGGCGCTGGCGGACGACCTGAAAGGGACGCCGGCGCGTACCCGACAGGAGAAAGATCTGGACGAGTTGCGTAGCGCGCGCGAGGCGGTGACGAAGTCGCTCACCGTGCTGAAAGGCAGGCGGGAGCACACCCGGAACCGTCTGGTTCGTCGCGAGATCGAGAAGGACATTACCCGCGCCATGCAGCAGACCGAACGCTTGGACCAGGAACTGGAACGGCTGGTGACGGCCGACGCCGAGTTGACCCGAAACGTGGCGCTGCTGGAATCAATCCCGGGCATTGGCCGCCCTACCGCTATCGGGCTGCTGGTACAGGTGCCCGAACTGGGTAGACTCAGCACCCGCGAGGCGGGAAGCCTGTTGGGCTTGGCGCCCATGGCCGACGACTCCGGCAACAGGCACGGGAAACGGTCCATCCGCGGCGGCCGCAAACGCGCACGCACGCTGCTGTACATGCCAACGCTAGCTGCAATCCGCTGGAATCCCGTCATGCGGGAGCGACACCTGCGATTCAAACAAAAGGGCAAACCCGGCAAAGTCGCGGTCACCGCGGCCATGCGAAAGATGGTGCTGATCGCGAATGCCATCGTACGGGAAGGAAAACCCTGGCAGGCAGCTCACATGCCCAAACCGGCCCATGTCGCGGGATGATGCAAACGCCTGACCAATGCAACCAGCCCGCGATCACATCCCCTAATCAACTAGCTGTCGGAGCCTTTTGCTATCCGTACACCAGAACACTTGCAAACATAGATACTACGGTCCCGGATGTGGCGGGATTTGTAGTACCATCGGCGAATACCGGCGGGAATCTGGAGCCGCGGTTTGAACAGTGATCGATTGAAGTGGTCCGTTTTGCCGATGTTGCTGTCGGCAGCGCTGGGCTTTGGGGCTGAAGACTATCAGCCGGGCGAACAATACGGATACTGGCTGGAACTCGAAGCCGCCGATCAGACCTATGCCGACCGCTCGCTCGAGATCGGCAGGCACCAGGCTTTTCTCGAATTTCTGGGCCAGGGCTCGGTGGTGTTCCGCGACGGCCCCGTGGACGCGCTGGAGTTGTATTCCTCGGAGTCCTTCAGCGGCAACGAAATCAGTTGGGAAGCTCATTACATCGACGTGTCGAGAGCCGGTGACCTCGGTCTGTCCGCCGGCCCCCTGGTGATAATCAATCCGAGCGACGACCCCGATCAGGACCTGTATGGGCACCTGATTTCGATCTGGCGCAAGCAGGGCATCCGCTGGGAACTCATGGCCGACCTGGCGGTGCAGATTCCGGGCTATCTGAGCATGGATGTGCAGCCGAATTTCGACGATACCCGCCCGGTGCTCGAAGAAACCGCGCCTCTATATGCCGCCATGACGGACCCCAACCCCATGGGATCCCTGGTCGAGGCGGACCTGACCTTCGGCCGCTCGATCAATTTCCGCGGCGGACGGCGCGCGTTGCTGCGCTATGGCATGGAAAACTCCCGGGTGTATCTGCCGGGCATGGCGCCCGCGGTAGGGGCCGAAGACGCGAGCACGGTGTACGGAGCCTTTCTTGATACGCAACTCGAAGCAACGGTTCCCATCACGCTCAACCATGTCGGAGGCTATCTCGCGGCATCCCAGGAACTCGGTTACACCTATGGCACCATGCACGAAGAGGGCGCGACCGACGAGTCGGGCTTTCACGCCAATTATCTTCGCTTGTGGCGATTGAGCACGGCCGATGAATGGCGCATAGCCGTCGAAGTATTGTCGCCTTTCTGATTCAGGGATTTTCGAATATCACGTTGCGATGGCCGTAGTTTGTGACATTGCCGCGGTTGTCGACGATCCGGATCGACATTTCATGCCGGCCTGAGGTGAAGTCGCGCGTGTCGATGGCGTCCTGAAATCCAATGTTCGGCTGATTCGGATCGGTTCGAAGATCTTCGGCCTCGACCACGTCCGGCCGGATCCGGCCGTATTCGAGTTCGGCGATAACGGCGCCATCCAGCAAAAGCAGTACTTGCGCGACGCCGATTTCCTCATTGTAGGCCCAGCCGCTGATCACCGCGGACCCTGACAGGCTCTCGCCGCCCGCGGGCTGATCGATCCAGGCTCGCGGCGGATAAGGGCAAGGATTCGCCGCCGGCGCGTCAGGCCCCGCGGATACCCTGCCGCGGTAGTAACTGAACAGTTTGTCGCCTTCGAACAGGGACAGCCGATCGATTTGCTCCAGCGAATCCGACAGATCGCAGGCGCGAGCAATCAATTCGTGCTTCTGCTCGACGTTCAGGGACGAATCCTCGGTAATGAACAGCATCGGCTCGTTAGAGCGTCGGCGCAGGAATTCGCCGGTCCGTTCCCAGAGTTCGAGTTGCCGGTCGCGTCCGTCGCGGACGGCCTTGTCCATATCCAGCGTGTAAGCCCGCGCCGCGATGCCGGCGTACTGCAATTGCGCGGCGGTGTAATAATTGTCCGTGACGATTACCTGGCTGCCGCTGAAATCGTCACCGAGCAAATTCCCGGTAAATTCGCTGAATTCACTCCAGCCGGCCATTTTCTCGGAAAGCACTCCCGTGCCCACGAATGGTTGCAATTGCGCCTGCAGGGATTGGCTGCCGATGCCTGTCAGGGTCAGTAATGCGCCGGCGAATCCGATTGCCGGAATCGCTCTCACCGCCAGCGTAGCGCCAGCCTCGCGCCAGTGCCGCGCCAGCCATGCCCGGGTTCGGCGCAGGGCTTCGGGGGCAAATACGAGTAAGGGAAAGTAACCGGGCAGAGGCCAGTGTTCGGAGGTGCTGTTGCTGTCCGCCCAAGGCGCGAGCAGCGCGTACGCCAGCAGATGCGGCAAGGAAAACCACAGCAGCAGAAGCGCGTGGGTGTCCCTCGCAGGGTGGGTGTCCCATTTTTTAAAGGTCAGCCAGGAGCTATAGAGCAGCAGCGCGTACATGGGCGGGGTGACGAGCAGCATCTGGATGGGGAGTTGTAACAAGCCACCCGCATCAAATTGCCATGGATGGCGTTCCAGGAAATAGAAACTGGCGCTGCCCAGATTTCCCGGCAGATTCGCCCACAAGACGGGCGCCAGGCCCAGGGCCGCGATTCCCGCGGCAAGCCAGAACCTGCCATTGCGCCAGATGCCGCGTTGGTGAAAAAGCAGATACAGGATCGCGCAAGCCGGGTACAGCAGGAAGCGGTAGTGCGTGCATAGACCCAGCGCCATGAAAGCGCCGGCTCCCAGCCAGAAACCAATGCCGCCGGTACGCAGGGCGCGGTCGAAAAAGCCCAGGACCAGCAGTCCGCACAACAACATGGGCACATCGGGCACGGCAAGCAAACCGAGAAATCCGCCCAAGGGTATGCAAATGCTCAGAAATGCTGCCTGCAAGGCGTCCCGGCGACCGGAAAAGGGAACGGCCACCCAATACACCGCCGCCGGCAGACAAGTGCCGACGGCCAGAAACAGAGCGCGGGTGGCGAGAGGATTGCCCGGATCAAGGGCGGAGCCGAGGCCGGCAAGCAGCGCGGTGAAGAAGGGCAGGTCGCTATAGGCCGGCGCCGGCATGGTCGAAGCCAGCCAATAGAAGACTTCGTCGCTATACAGATCGAGCCGCCAGGCCAGCCAGACTTTCAGAATCAGCAGCAATCCGCAAGCCGCGGCAAGCAATCGCGCATCGGAAAGAAAATCGGCTGCCGCGGCCCGATCGCCCGGGGACTCAGTTCGCTCTGCCTGATCGCGCAATGACGTTTCCGACCTCGACGGTGGCGCTTCTCGGCGTCATTCTAGCGGAAAGCCGCGGCAGATTGAGAATAAACAGGGCCAGCAGGGCCAGCAGACCGGTGACCCAGGCTCCCGAAGACAGCGGATGCAAGGCGAAAGTGCCGATCTGGTAAGTCACCGTCGCGGCGATATAGGCCAGGCCGGTACTCCAACCGAACACCAATAGCGTCCAGGGCAATCCGGCTTCCTTGTTCACGGCGCCGAGCACCGCTACGCAAGGTGCATAAAGCAACACGAATACCAGATAGCAGAACGCGGCGAACGGGCCGCTGAACAGGGCGGCCATATTGGTCAGCGTACTGGCGGCAACCTCCTGATCTTCAGCAACCGCGTCGACATCGCTGACATCGCCGATGGAAATGCCGAGCGGGTCGGTCAAGGCGCCGCCGAGGGCCGAAAGTTCGGCGCCGATCGATGCAATTGCCTCTCCGGCAGCCGCAAGCAAATCCGGCGCTTCGCCTTCTTCGAGGCCGGAATCGTCGCCGCTGTAGAGCGCGTCGAGGGTACCGACGATGGCCTCCTTGGCAAACATGCCCGTGAACAGGCCGACTGTCGCCGGCCAATTTTCCTGCTCGAGTCCCATCGGCGTGAAAGCGGGAGTAATGCTTTTGCCAACTACGCTGAGCATGGAGTTCTCCGAGTCTTCGTTGCCGAAACTGAAGTCGGAACCGATGGAATTGAGAAAGCTCAGCGCCACGACGACGGTCACGATCACCTTGCCGGCGCGGAAAATAAAGCTTCGCAGCCGGAACCAGGTCGTGAACAGGATGTTGCGCAAGACCGGCACGTGATAGGCGGGCATTTCCTGGAAGGAAGGCGAAATCTGGCCGGCAAACAACTGGCGGCGAAATATCCAGCCCGTAAAAATGGCCAGAGCGATGCCGAGCAGATACAGTCCGAAGACGATGTTCTGGCCATTGCTTTGGAAAAACGCGGCCGCGAACAGCGCATAGACGGTCAGCCGCGCGCCGCAACTCATGAACGGCGCCATGGAAATCGTCATCAGCCGGTCGCTGTCGCGATTCAGGGCCCGGGTCGCCATTACTGCGGGCACATTGCAGCCAAAGCCCACGATCAAGGGAACGAATGCGTTGCCCGGCAGGCCGATGCCGCTCATGACCCGGTCAATGACAAATGCGGCCCTGGACATGTACCCCGAATCTTCCAGCGCCGACAGGCAAAGATACAGAAAACCGATTACGGGAATGAAAGTCGCGACGAGCGTAATACCGCCGCCCACGCCCTGAGCCAGCAAGGTAATCACCACTTCCGGCGTGGATATCTGCCGCAACAGCCAGGCAAAGCCGTCCACGAGGAAGGCATTGAACAGAATGTCGAAAAAGTCGATGAATACCGCGCCGAGATTTACCGCGATGGTGAACATCAGGTAGATCATCAGCAGAAAGATGGGAACGCCCAGCCAACGGTTCAGCACCACTTTATCGATACGCTCCGAAAGACCGTGCTGCCCCGGAGTTACCTGCACAACGCCATCGATCATTTTTCGCGAACGATGATAGCGTTGCAGGGTCTTGTCTTCGGTTTGGTCCCCGCCGCTGGATTGAACCAACTCCGCCGGGGCTGGATTCGCCGGGCCGTGCTCGAGTTCCCGCGTAGCCGCGGCGATTTTCCCAAGCAGCGCTTCGACGCCTTCCGCGCGCGAGGCGACCATGGCCACTACAGGCAGTTGCAGCCGGCCCGCGAGCGCCGCGGTATCGATGGTGATGCCTTCCTGCGCGGCGACGTCGAGCATGTTCACGACCACAATCACGGGAACACCGTGTTCCAGCACTTGCTGGGTCAGCACCAGCCCACGTTCGAGGGTGGCGCCGTCTATGATGTTAACGATCAGTTCGCTTTCGCCGCTGTCGATGAAGTCCCTGGCGATTTTCTCGTCGATTCCCTGATAGTCCTGGTCGAGCGAATAGATACCAGGAAGATCGACGAGTTCCAGTTGACTGCCGCCGGCTTCGAAATAGCCGAATTTCTTTTCCACGGTCACGCCCGGCCAGTTGCCCACTTTCTGATGGGTGCCCGTCAGAATGTTGAACAGCGTGGTCTTGCCGCAATTGGGGTTGCCGATGAGGGCGATCTTTTGCATGACGCGGAACAATCTCCCGAAATTACTGTTGAATTTTCACTGTAATCACGTCCGCCTCGGACTTGCGTATGCTGATATAGCTGCCGCCGACGCGCACCTGCACAGGATCGCCCATGGGCGCCTGACGCAGGACTTCCAGGCGGGAACCGGGAATAATGCCGAGCGCATAAAGCTGGCCGCGCAATTCCGGCGGATCCGGATCAATATGCAGGACAACGCAATGGTCGCCTAGCTGCGCCATGGAAAGAGGGGTTTCGTCCACTGGGCCGAGTTCCAATGAGAGGCTGTTGCAATTGCGTTAAACTATCACACGCAAATACTGTTGACAATCATTCTCATTTGTATTTAAATCGGCTGCAAGAAGCGAGAGCAATGTCATGTACGTTTGCATTTGCCGTCAAATTACCGAGAACCAGATCCGCGATCTGTGCCGCGACAGCGGGGCATCCAGCTTCGCCGAAGTACGCAGCCAACTCGGCGTAGGCCTGGACTGCGGCAAATGCGGCAACCACGCCCGTAGCGTCCTCCGCGAATACCACCAGTCCGCCACCTTCGACCCAACGCTAGCCACAGCCATAGCAGTCTGAAAACGTTTTCTGGCACTCCGGTGCGCGGGGCGTGTAGTACTTTGCGCTAAATCTCGCCGAGACATCCTGTCTCGACTCGAATCGAATCGTCGTCGCTTTAGGCCATCCATGGCGCGCTCCTCCTCTACGACGCGCAAAGCACTACACGCCCCACGCACCTCACATAGTGGATATACAAACTTCAGTTTTCTTCGCCGCGCGCGCCGCTCGAAGCCACTAATGCAAATGGTAGTAATTCTCATTTTATTTATCATATAAATCAATAAGTTACGGAGCTTTTTGCTTGACTTTGCGGAGGCTTTGGGCCATGCTTGCCGGTACTAGCCACGGAGGTAATTTCAATGAAGTCCGACCCAACCGTCATCAAGCATCTGAACAAGGCGCTGGCGAACGAATTGATCGCCATCAACCAGTATTTTCTGCATTCCCGCATGTTCGAGGATTGGGGATTGCACAAACTGGCGAAGAAGGAATATGAAGAATCCATTGATGAAATGAAACACGCTGACGCCCTCATCAAGCGTATCCTCTTCCTTGAGGGCCTGGCGAACCTGCAGAACCTCGGCAAATTGCTCATCGGCGAGAATACGCGGGAAGTGCTTGAGTGCGATCTCAAGCTCGAAATGCAGGCCTGCCCGGACCTGCGCGAGGGCATCGCGTATTGCGAGTCGGTCGGAGACTATGTCAGCCGGGACCTGCTCAGCGGAATCCTCGATAACGAGGAAGAACATGTCGACTGGCTCGAAACCCAACTCTCCCTCATCGATAGAGTCGGCATCGAAAACTACCAGCAATCCATGATGTAAACCCGAACGCCGATATCGAAGCCACTAAGCCAAGCCGGGCTGAAATTTAGGTTGGATCGTGGTCCAATTGCCGCATGTACGCCTGTATCGATCTGGGTTCAAACAGCTTTCACCTTCTTGTCGGCGAATGGGACGACGGCCGTATCCGCATCGTCGAGCGATGCAGCGAAAAAGTGCAACTCGGCGAAGCGGTTGTCACTACCGGTCTCATTTCCGATACGGCTTTCCGGCGCGGGCTGGCCTGCCTCGAAAATTTCCGCGCTTTGATGCGCAAACATCCCATTCGGCAATACTGGGCCCTGGGCACCAACGCTTTCCGGCTGGCGCGCAATACGCCTGATTTTCTTGCCGCCGCCAGGAAGCTGGGAATCCGCATTTCCGTCGTCAGCGGGGTACAGGAAGCCGTGCTGATCTATGCAGGCGTCATCACCTCGCTGCCGTTGAATGGTGAAAGGCGCCTGGTCATCGACATCGGCGGCGGCAGCACCGAAGTGATCGCCGGCCACAGGCATGAGCGCATCATCACCGAAAGCCTGCCCGCTGGAACCGTGGCCTGGCGCGACCGGTTCTTTGCCGAGACCGCCGAAGATGCAAAGGCCCTGGAAGCCCGGATGGACGAGGGTCTGGAAGCCGCCCTTACCGTATTCGAACCGTCGAGAGCGGCAGTGGCGCGGGCCGGCTGGGATCAGGCCTATGCCTCATCAGGCACCGTGAAGATGCTCAAATACATCTGCGAACGACAGGGCTACGGAGAGAACCGGATCACTCAAGCGGCATTGCGGGAACTGAAAGGAACGCTCGCGGCGGGAATCGCCGAAGGCGGATCGTTGCCGGGATTGAAGGAGGACCGCCGGGAATTGCTCTTGCCCGGCTGGTGCGTAGCCGCCGCCCTGATGCAGGTGTTCAGGGTCGAAACGCTGCATTTCAGCGCGACCGCCTTGCGCGAAGGTATGCTCGATTTCCTGGTGCGCAACGAAAAGACCATGCCGATCATGCGCGCGAGCACTCTGCCTGCCGTGAATCGGGCGAGTTAGCCGAGCTTTTCCAGCAATTTTTCCTGGACTCTGGTTTCGCCGGAGCTTTTCATTCTCGCGGGGATATATTCGCCGTCGGATTGCATTTCCCAGCTTTGCGCGCGGTCCTTCAGATACAGGTCGAGTTCCTCCTTCACTCTCTTGGCAAGCTTTGGATTGAGAATCGGGAAACTGACCTCGATGCGGTTGGATAGATTGCGCTCCATCCAGTCGGCGCTGGAACAGTAGACCTGTGGCCTGGAATTGCGGAAAAAATACACCCTGGAATGTTCCAGAAAGCGGCCGACGACGGACACGACCCGGATGTTTTCGCTGATGCGGGGCATACCGGGACGCAGGCAGCAGATGCCGCGCACTACAAGGTCGATTTTCACTCCCGCGCGAGAAGCCGAATAAAGCGCCTTGATCATCTGCGGATCGGTCAGCGAATTCAGTTTCGCCTTGATCTGGGCAGGCTTTCCCTCTCTGGCCGCGCGCTTCTCGTTATCAATCATCTTGAGCAAGGTCTTACGCAGCCGGAAAGGCGCGTGGATCAGCAACTTGGGTTGAATCTTCTTGCCCATGCCGGTGATTTGCTGGAAAACCTTGTGCACGTCGGCGCAAATCGTCTCTTCCGCGGTCAACAGGCTGTAGTCGGTGTAAACCAGCGAGTTCTTGCGATGGTAGTTACCGGTGCCGAGATGCGCGTACCGCTTCAGTCGTCCGTTTTCCCGGCGCACGAAAAGCAGCATCTTGGCGTGGGTCTTGTAGCCCATCACGCCGTAAACCACCACGGCGCCGGCTTCCTGCAGAATACTGGCGAAATGTATGTTCTCTTCTTCGTCGAAGCGTGCGCGCAGTTCGATCACCACGGTGACTTCCTTGCCGTTGCGCGCGGCCTCGGCAAGCGCTTCCACGAGTTCGGACGATTCGTTGGTGCGATACAGGGTCTGCTTGATCGACAGAACCGAAGGATCCTTGGCGGCTTCGCGCACCCATTGGATGACAGGCAGGAAAGACTGGAACGGATGCAGCAGCAACTGGTCCTCCTTGTCCACCGCGCTGAATACGTCCTGGCGGTAATTGGCCAGCGAAGGCGGCACTCCGGGAGAAAACTTGGGGAAGAGCAGGTCAGGCCGGTCGAGCATGCCGAAAAGCGCCACCAGTCGTTGCAGATTGACCGGGCCGTCGAGTTCGAACAGTTCGCTGCGGGCCAGCCCGAATCGATCAAGCAAAAAGCTCCACAGGCGTTCAGGGCAGCCCGAATCCACTTCAAGCTTGGCAGCCGCGCCGAACCTGCGGCTATGCAACTTGTTCTGCAAGGCGGCGGCAACGTCCTCGACTTCGACGTTCGACATCTCCAGATCGGCGTTACGGGTTACCCTGAACTGGTGACAGGCTGTTACCTCCATACCGGGAAAGAAATCGCCCACATACTCGTGAATGATCGAAGAGAGAAAAACAAAATTATCCCCATCCGGGGCGATTTCCCGCGGCATCTTTATCAGTCGCGGCAGCGAACGTGGCGCAGGGACAATCGCCAGACCGCTTTCCCGCCCGAATGCGTCCTTGCCTTCGAGTGAAAGAATGAAATTCAGACTTTTGTTGACCAGGCGCGGGAAAGGATGGGCCGGATCGAGGCCCAGTGGGCTGATGACCGGCACGACTTCGTTATCGAAGTATTCCCTGGCCCATTTGGCCATTTTGCCGTCCCAGTCCTGCCTTTTCACGAAGCGGATGTTTTCCGCGGCCAGGGATGGAAACAGGTCCTCGTTCAAAATCCGGTATTGCTCATTGAGGGCCGCACGCACCTGTTCGTGAATCTGCTGCAGAATCTGTTCCGGATACTTGCCGTCCGGATCGGGTTTCTGCATGTCAAATTGCAGGCGCTTTTTCAGCCCGGAAACACGAATTTCAAAAAATTCGTCAAGGTTGGAACTGAAGATCAGCAGAAACATCAAGCGCTCGAGCAAGGGATGCTCGCGATTGCTCGCCTGGGACAGGACGCGAAGGTTGAACTTGAAATAACTCAGTTCGCGGTTTTCGAAGTAGCCGCCATGGCTGAAATCGATGTCCTCACCCTTGCCGAGGTCATCGGTGTGCAAATTGTCGTGCGCCTCACTGGGGTGCTCGGTTTCGTTACCGACCAGTTTCAAGGCTGGAATTCCGTCCGCGACGGCCATTGGAGAACCCGAAATTTCAATAAATCAGCCAAACATACTAGCATTTTTTCCCCATTCGGCCATTTGCCGTACACTATGGCGGCATAGCCTGGAGCGCCGAAAGCAAAATCATTGAATTTCCCTGTTTCTTTCTATTCGCTTTGCCTTTTTCTGCTGGTCGCCGCGCCGCCACCGGTGGCCGCGGCGGAAGTCGAACTGCCGGAATATCAGGCGGTTAGCGGCGTTTCCGGAACCCTTTCCGCCACCGGCTCCGATACCGTTGCGAATCTCACCACCTTGTGGGCCGAAGAATTCAAGCGTGTATATCCCAACGTAAACATCCAGATCCAGGCGACCGGATCTTCCGCCGCGCCCACGGCGCTGAATGAAATCACGGCGAATATCGGCTTGATGAGCCGCAACATGAGGCGCGCTGAAATCCAGTCGTTTACCGCACGCTACGGTTATCCGCCCACACCGATACCGGTAGCGCTCGACGCGCTGGCGATTCTGGTTCATCGGGACAATCCATTGCCGCGAATCGAACTTGCCGAGATTGACGCGATTTTTTCCTCGACTTTGCGTTGCGGCGCCGGAAGGCGCATAGAAAACTGGCGGCAAATGGGATTGCCCGAACCCTGGGGCGGCCGTGGGATACTCGCTTTCGGCCGAAATTCGGTTTCCGGAACGTATGGATTTTTCAAGGAAACCGCATTGTGTCGGGGGGATTATCATGCGGAAGTGAACGAGCAGTCCGGATCGGGCTCCCTGGTGCAGGCAATCGGCTCGACCTTGCACGGCATCGGTTACGCCAGCATCGCTTTCGGCACATCGAGCGTACGTATCGTGCCTGTCTCCTGGCGGCATGACGGAATGGAAAGAACCTCGACTCCCGCGCAGGCAGTGGCCGGGGAATACCCCTTTACCCGATATCTGCTGTTCTATGTGAATCGGCCCGCCGGGGGTTCCCTGCCGCCGCTCGAACGTGAGTTCATTCGCCTGGTGTTGTCCCGCGAAGGCCAGGAGATCGTATCGCGCAGCGGCTACATCCCTCTGCCCGCGGCGATCGTGAACGAATCCCTGACCTCTCTTTCCATACCGTAGCTCGCTGGAATGGCCTCGCATCCAACACAAGCAAAAAGCTCCTCGAACCCGGACGCGGTTTCGCGGAAACAGGTCAGGAATCAGACGGAACAGCAACTTCAGCCCGCAGCCCGCCGGCGCTTCTGGGACCGGGTTGTCCGCATTGTCGTATCGATTGGAGGACTGGGCACAATCAGCGCCATTCTGCTGATTTTTTTCTACCTGGTTTATGAAGTGCTGCCACTTTTTCGGGGCGCGGACATGACCGAGGGAGAATTCTTCCCGGAGTTGTCGGAAGGATCGGCCCGCTTGCTTGAAACCGACACGTCGGCTGAAGTGGCCTTGCGCATCGACGAGGAAGGGCGGGCGGAATTTTACGATCTCTCCAGCGGCGAACTGCTGGCAGCCGAGAGCTTGACGTCCACCAACGGCGCGCAGTTGACGACTATTGCCGAGGATTCAGCCGGAAGTGGACTATTCGCGGCCGGATTTGCCGACGGCGAAGCACTGATTGCGAGTTGGAACGCGGCGCCGGAGCCGGGTGCGGATGCGGTGTCCCCGCGCCTGGAGTTTCCCTTCGACCGGCAGCCATATCAATTGCCGGAGAATGAGCCGGTACGCGCGCTGGCCTTGCGAACCGGGCAAGGCCGCGTTGGAATCGCGGTCGCCGGCGCCAACGGCCGGTCTGTCCTGTTCGAGGAAAATGCAAACGCCGAGACGGCGGGTCTTGTGGCGGCGCCACTGACCGGCGCATCCGGCGAGCGCCGCGAAATTGCATTCGATGCCTTGTCCGCCGACCGGATCCTGCTGCCTCAGGATCCGCGCTGGATGTTTCTCATTTCCGGATCCGGAGAACTGAATCTGGTAGAACTCGGGCCCGAGGGTCAAACTCGAATCGCCGACACGGTTTCGCTGGCGCCGGATGCGGAACGGCTTACGGATGTCCGGCTGCTGGCCGGCGGCATGTCCCTGCTCGCGGCGGATAGCGGCGGCGGTATCGGTCAATGGTTCGTGGTGCGGGAAGGCGATTCGACGCGAATGCGGGAAGTGCGTCGCTTTGCGTTGTTCGATAACGCGATCACAGCCATTGACGTGGAACAGGACCGCCGCAATTTTGTCGCGCTCGGCGAGGAAGGCGAACTGGCGCTGATCAATACCACCGCGGAAACGGAGAGTTTGCGTCGCAGCTTTGACGGTCCGGCCATCCATGACGTGGCGCTCGCTCCCGCGGGAGATTTGCTGCTGCTGGAAAACGAACAGGGCGGGCTCGCGTTGTGGCGGCTTGACAATCGTTTCGCTGAATTCTCCCTCTCCGCCCTGTGGACCGAGACCTGGTACGAAAGTTATCCGGAACCGGCGCTGGTCTGGCAGACCACAGCAGCGGACGATGCATTTGAACCCAAGTACAGCCTTGCGCCGTTGACATTTGGCACCTTGAAGGCGGCGCTGTACGCCATGCTGTTCGCGGCGCCGCTGGCGGTTTGCGCCGCGGTGTTTACCGGCTATTTCATGTCGAGGGCGCTGCGGCGCCAGGTCAAGCCCCTGATCGAACTCATGGAAGCGCTGCCCACCGTGGTGATCGGTTTTCTGGCCGGGCTCTGGCTGGCGCCGCTGGTGGACGCGAATCTTGGCGCGCTGACCCTTGGCGTATTGCTGCTTCCAGCCTCTGTTCTGGTGGCGAGCGCCGCCATGATGCGTCTTCCGGAGCAGTTCGGCGCGGTGTTCAGGGAAGGCTGGCAGCTTGCGGCCCTGATCCCGGTACTCGTGCTGGCATGCTGGCTTGCCTGGCTGCTCGCGCCGCCTCTGGAATCCCTGTTTTTCGACGGCAGCTTCAGGGATTGGCTGTCATTGCGCTTCGGTCTGGACTACGTATCCCGCAACGCGATGATCGTCGGAATTGCGATGGGTTTCGCGGTGATACCGGCGATTTATTCCATCGCCGACGACGCAATTTTCACCGTGCCGCGCCACTTGAGCTATGGCGCCCTCGCGCTTGGCGCCACCAGTTGGCAGACAATGGTCTGGCTGATTTTCCCGGCTGCCGCGCCGGGTGTTCTCAGTGCGCTCTTGATCGGCTTCGGACGCGCGCTCGGCGAAACCATGATCGTGCTGATGGCCACCGGCAATACGCCGATCATGGACATGAACCTGTTCGAGGGAATGCGTACGCTCGCGGCGAACCTGGCGATTGAAATTCCCGAATCCGAAGTCGGCAGCACGCATTACCGAATACTCTTTCTCGCCTCGCTGGTGCTGCTCCTGTTTACTTTCCTGATCAATTCAGTAGCCGAACTCGTGCGGCAGCGACTGCGCAAAAGGTACCGGATGATATGAACGGCGGTGCGTCAAGCTGGTTTCGCAGCGGTGCGCCCTGGATCTGGCTCAATGCCGGCGCGGTTGCCGCCTGTCTTGCCATGGTCATCGGGCTGCTGCTGTTGCTGGGAATCAAGGGTTTTGGACATTTCCGGCCCCAACCGGTGCTGCAGGGAACCTACCTGGCGTTGGACCCTCCGATAACGGTCATCGGTGAAATCGCGAACAGAGAAACCGTCGATGCCGGACTATTGCGAATTTCCGACCCCGGCCTGCCACTTCCTGACGCCACTGTGGAGCGCCATCTTCTCAAGCTCGGCAATCGCGACATCACCGGCAATGACTTTGCCTGGGTCCTGCCCGAGTTCCTCGTTGAGGTGGAGTACCCGGAACAACTTGTCACGCTCGAACGCCGGGAATGGGGCAACTTTTACGGCTATCTGACCGGAATACTGCAGAACGGCGAGCCAATTGCCCGGCAGGAAAATCTATTGGAGGAAACCGGCGCGCTCTGGCCTGAATTGCAGCGGAGGCTGGATCGGGTCAGGCAGTTGCGGCAGGAAATCGAGCAGATCGAACGATCGATCGTCGCGGACATGAATTTCGGCACGGAACGCCTGCGCCTGCTTGAACTGAACCGCCAGTTGCAACGGGACTCGGCAATTTTTCGCATCGCCGACGGCAGCGCGGTGGAACTGGCCATGGCGGATATCGTGCGGGCCTATCGGCCGAATGCGATGACCTGGTTCGAATCCATGGGAGTGTACCTGTCGCGATTGCTTGAATTCCTGACCGACGATCCGCGCGAATCCTATACCGAAGGAGGTCTGTTGCCCGCGATTTACGGCACTGCCATGATGGTCCTGCTGATGTCGGTCATCGTGACGCCGCTCGGCGTGCTGGCAGCCGTCTATCTCAGCGAATACGCGCCGAAAGGATGGCTGACGCGGGCCATCCGGGTTTCAGTAAACAATCTGGCCGGAGTGCCCTCCATCGTTTATGGCATGTTCGGACTCGGTTTTTTCATCTATCTTGCGGGAGGAGAAATCGACCGGCTGTTTTATTCCGAATCCCTGCCCGCGCCCACTTTCGGCACGCCCGGGCTGTTATGGGCTTCGCTGACGCTGGCCCTGCTGACCTTGCCGGTGGTAATTGTCGCCACGGAAGAAGGGCTGGCAAACATTCCGGCATCGCTGCGCGAGGGCAGCCTGGCCCTCGGAGCGACCAAATTCGAAACCTTGTGGCGGGTCATTCTTCCGCTGGCGCGCCCGTCCATGCTCACCGGACTGATTCTGGCGGTGGCCCGGGCCGCCGGAGAAGTTGCGCCGCTGATGCTGGTAGGTGTCGTAAAATTGGCGCCTTCGCTGCCGCTCGATACCGAATTTCCCTATTTGCATCTGGAACAGCAGTTCATGCATCTTGGCTATTACGTTTACGATCTGGCGATGCAGAGCCCAAACGTCGAGGCCGCAATGTCGCAGACTTTCGCAGCGGCTTTTCTGCTGGTCGCGGTGGTTACCGCCCTGAATCTGAGCGCGGTCGTCCTGCGCGGGCGGCTGCGTGAGCGATATCGGGCCATGGATGCGGGTTCCTGATCATGAATGAAGCGCCGGAGAATATGAATACGCCCGCCGCCGGAACGGTCGAACCCGCTCCTTGCCTGGAAGTGCGCAATCTGACCTTGCATTACGCCGGACACCGGCGCGCCCTGGACAAGGTCCGGCTTACCATTCCGCGGCAGCGCGTCACGGCGCTGATCGGTCCGAGCGGCTGCGGCAAGACCAGTTTGCTGCGCTGCTTCAACCGGCTGAACGACCTGGTGGACGACTGTGTCATCACCGGCCGCATAAAGCTCGAAGGCAAGAACATTTACTCCCCGAAAATCGATGTGACGGAATTGCGCCGCCGGGTCGGTATGGTGTTTCAGAAACCGAATCCGTTTCCCAAGTCAATCTATGAAAACGTCGCTTTCGGCCTGCGTATCCGCGGCATCAATTCGCGCCGCCGACTCGATGAAATCGTACAGGAATCATTGACCGCGGCCGCACTCTGGGACGAGGTCAAGGACCGTCTGCACCAGAGCGCGCTGGAATTGTCCGGCGGCCAGCAGCAACGGCTGGTTATCGCGCGAACGCTGGCGGTGGAGCCCGAGGTATTGCTGCTCGATGAATCCGCTTCGGCGCTGGATCCGATTTCGACCCTGAAAATCGAGGAGTTGATCACCGAACTGAAAAAGAATTACACCATAGTCATCGTGACGCATAATCTGCAGCAGGCGGCGAGGGTTTCCGACTTTACCGCCTTCATGTACATGGGCGACATGATCGAGTTCGACACCACCGCAAGGATTTTCACGAATCCAGTCAAGCGGCAGACCGAAGACTACATTACCGGCCGGTATGGGTGAGGCCCGGTCGGCATGCACAAATCGAGGATCTAACCATGGCGCCACCAGCGGACGAAACCGGCCCCCACATTTCCCGTCAATTCAGCCAGGAACTGGAAAAGGTCCGCACCCATATGTTGCGAATGGGCGGGCAGGTCGAAAAACATCTGACCGACGCCCTGCGGTCGGTGGCGGAGCATGACAGCCAATTGGCGCAGCGGGTGATCGAGGAAGATTCGATAATCGACCGGCTGGAGCGGGAAATCGATATCGAATGCAGCCTGATCATCGCCCGGCGCCAGCCCGCCGCCGGAGATCTGCGCCTGGTGCTGGCCATCATCAAGGCGATCAGGGACCTGGAACGCATCGGTGACGAGTCGGCGCGGATCGCGCGCTCCGCCCTGCAACTGGCGGAGCAGGGGGAAGATCCGGTCGATCTGGGCGAATTTCATCAAATCGGAGATCGCGTGCTGGGCATGGTAAAACACGCGCTCGACGCTTTTGCCCGCATGGACGCCGAAGCCGCGGCGGCAATTGCCGGCGAAGACGCGGAAGTCGATTCCGACTACCACGACGCGATCAGGTCCATGGTTACGCATATGATGAACCATCCCGAAAGCGTCAGCATGGCGCTGATCATCCTGTGGGCTTTTCGCGCGCTGGAGCGCATCGGAGATCACGCCAAAAACATCTCCGAGCACGTTGCCTACATGGTCATAGGCGCCAATCTGGGTATGGGGAGACCGCTGCCGAAAAAATGAGCGGCCGCTTCAATTCACGTTGATCCGCGGCGGCTGATCCGGGAAGGGCGCTTGCTCCGGCCGGCGTGTCTTGCCGGAACCGCGTATCCGTGCGGCGGGAAACCTGCAACTGAAAGTGCTGCCCTTGCCGGATTCGCTGCTGATATGCAAATCGGCGTCGTGCCGCATCAGAATGTGTTTCACGATGGCAAGTCCGAGTCCGGTGCCGCCGGTTTCCGACGAGCGGCTCACGTCAACGCGGTAGAAACGCTCGGTCAGCCGTTGAACGTGCTGAGCCTCCACGCCGATTCCGTTATCGATCACACGGATTTCGAAACCCTCTCCTTTACCGATATGTTCGGCCTCGATGCGGATAGCGCCTTGATCGGGCGTGTACTTGGCCGCGTTCTGGGCAAGATTGGACAGGGCGCTGTACAACTCTGCCCGATCACCGACAATTTTCAGTTTCGGGTCGCAGGAGAAAGTGAATTCATGGCCTCTGGCCTGGTAAACCTGCCTGGTGTCATGTTCGATTTCGCGTATCAACTCTTCCAGTTTAAATGGTTTTTGCTGCCGCTTGACCTCTTTGGTTTCCAGCGCCGTCAGCATCAGCAGGTCGCGGACAATATTTTCCATGCGCGTCGATTGCTGCAACATCTGCCGTAGCGGCTTGCGCCATTTCTCGTCCAGATCCTGCACATTGTCCATGATGTTTTCCACGTAGCCCTTGATCACGGTAATCGGCGTGCCGAGTTCGTGAGAGACGTTGCCGACGAAGTCTTCCCGCATCAGTTCCATGCGATGCAGGCGGGTTACTTCGCGCACGATCATCAGTCTTTCCTGCTCGCCGAACAGCGCTATCTCGAATTCCAGAGTGCGCGAGTTGTCGCCCGGCGCGGGCAACTTCAGCGGCTCGCTGTAATCGGCGTTATGAAAATATTTCGAGAATCCGGGGTCGCGAACCAGGTTGGTCACGGGATGGCCCTGATCCCGGGGATATTCGAATCCGAGCAATCTGGAGCCGGCCAGATTCCACCAGTCCAGGCAGCCTTCTCCGTCGATCATGATGACCGCGATTTCCAGCGCCGACAGCGATTCCTGGGCTTTGCTGATAATGTTTTCCAGGTAATCGCGGGATTTCTGTTCCTGCCGGCCGAGCTTGTAGATGCCGTCGAAGACCTCGCCCCAGAGGCCGAAGGATTCCGGGGGTTCAGTCTGGATTGCGGAAGGGTTTCCCTTGAGCCAGTTGCGAAGGCGCCAGAGTTGCAGATAGTTGACCGCCAGATAACCGGCCGCGCCGACCAGCACCGCGAGCGGTACGTTGCCCGCCAGCCAGCCGATCAGGGCGGTCGCGGCCAGGACCAGCAACAGCCGCAGGATTTCCGCTCGCCAGTAATGCAAGAAATGAAACCCGGGTTCAGGATGAGTCTCGCAGAAGCGATATTCTAGTCTGCCGGTAGACTCAAGGCCAGTGATTGTGCAGGTTCAGCGCGTAGGGGCGAGGCATGCCTCGCCCGAGGGCGTTGCACGGTATCGAGGTTATCCGCGGGAGAGGCATGCCTCGCCCCTACAAGCGCAATGCGGCACAAAAAGGGCGCGAAACAGGCGCATTTTGGACAATGTGGTGATTGCGCCTATAATTGATTGATTAAGCCGATTACAGGTCTTATTGTCTCGCCATAATCCTGATTTTCGCTACAAAGGGAGCAAGTAAATGATCAATAAGAATTCCCCACTGCGGTTACTGTGGGCTGCACTTGTCACGACAGGCATCGCGCTTGCGGGCGGTGCTCAGGCGCAGGATCCGGTCTACTACGCCGCACCCGGCCTGACCCTGCTCGACATCGGCGAAGAAGCCATGCTCGAAGCGCGGGAAATCGGTTTCACCTTTGCGCTGGGCGTCGATTTGGATCGCCGCTGGAGCGCCGAACTCGGTTTCATGGAAGCCGATCCGGCATACGCGGGTGACGTCGTAGCGGCCGACCTCGATACCTGGCAAGTCAACCTGCGTTACACGCTGGGACAACCCGGAGATCGGCTCCGGCCCTATGTCATGGGCGGTGTCGGCAACTTTAATCTCGACGGCGAAAACGATACCTTCCTCAATTACGGGGCGGGACTCGAATTCGAATTGAGAGACCAGGTGGTTCTGCGCGCCGGCGTCGGCTACAACAGCTATCTGGGCCGCGATGACGCAGACCTCGGTTTCAGCGCCGGACTGGTGTACTACTTCAGCGAACGCAATCCGCCGCCGCCGCCCCCGCCGCCGGAGCCCGTGGCGGTAGCGCCGCCGTCTGATTCCGACGGCGATGGCGTGCCCGATCCGGATGACGACTGTCCCAATACTCCGTCCAACTACGCTGTGGATGAAAACGGCTGCCCGATCCTGATCGAGGAAATCGCCCGCTTCGAATTACAGGTGAATTTCGACTTCGACGAGTCCGTGATTCGCGATGAGGACGTTCCCGAGATCGAGGATCTCGCCGAATTCTTGCGCGAATACGACGGAGTCATGCTGCAGCTCGAAGGCCACACCGACAGCATCGGCACGCAACTCTACAATCTCGACTTGTCACAGCGCCGCGCTGACGCGGTGCGAGACATGTTGATCGCGGATTTCGGCATCTCGTCGGGACGCATCACCGCACAAGGCTTCGGCGAGCAGTTGCCGGTCGCCGACAATGAGACCGAAGCAGGCCGTGAAGCCAATCGTCGCGTGGTGGCGATAGTCTCGGAGACCTTGCAGCGATACCAGGAGCGCTGAAGCGCCGCCGAATTAAGCATATTTCTCATCCCTTCCTATACTTCCTGTGCCGGCCCTGAAAGGCCGGCATAGGAAAGTCGATCATTTACTAATTTGGGGCCCGTCACCGGCTCGGTCCGGCGGCGGGGAGGGATATTCCGCATGTACGAAAGCTTCTTGTCCGTCAACGGGCGCACGGAAACTCAGGATTACGACCATCATCACGCCTCCGCCGGATCGTTCCCGGAGGAAAATCGGGATCGATCCGTGGATTACGGCCGGCCGGCCGTCACGGATCCGGCTCCGGATTCAACCCAGTTATACCTGTCGGAAATCGGCTACAAACCGCTATTGACCGCGGAGCAGGAAGTCGAGTACTCACGCGCGGCGCGGCTGGGGAATGAGGCCGGCCGGAACCGCATGGTCGAAGGAAACCTGCGCCTGGTGGTCAGAATTGCTTCGCGCTATCGCTGGCGCGGGCTGTCTTTTCTCGACCTGATCGAAGAAGGGAATCTGGGACTCATACACGCTGTAGAGAAGTTCGATCCGGAGCGTGGCTTCCGATTTTCGACATATGCAACCTGGTGGATTCGCCAGAACATTGAACGCGGGCTCATGAATCAGGCGCGGATGATCCGTCTGCCCGTACATGTCGCCAAGGAACTCAATGTAATCAAACGTGCCGAACGGGAACTCTCGGCACTCAAGTACCGGGAACCCTCGGTCGAGGAAATCGCCGAGAAAACCGGCAGATCTCCGGACAGGGTGAAATGGATCCTGGCCCTGAATGCCGGGATTTTCTCGATTGATGCTCCGGTTTCGAGAAGAGTCGCCGCCCCTTTGCTGGATTTCCTTCCCGAGAAGACTGCGCCCGAACCGGGCAATTGCCTTGGCAGGAATTTATTACGCGAACGCATGTCGTCCTGGCTTCGGGAACTGACGCCGAGACAGCGCGATGTGTTGTTGCGGCGTTTTGGTCTTGAAGGCCACGACTGCGACACGCTTGAACACGTGGGCCATGAAGTGGGTCTGACGAGGGAGCGGACACGACAGGTTCAGCTCGAAGCTTTGAGCAAACTCAGGCACATTGCCGCCAGGGACGGGCTCGCAACCGACGTATTGCAGGAGTTCGGCTGAATCCGGTGTGGCATGAAGTCTGTCCGGGATTTGTCGATCGTGTACACTGGCGCCTCGAATTTCCCCAGCTCAAAAACTGATCTCATGGAAAGCAATTTCGACGGTGCGCTCGAAGGAAAGTTGATCATCGATTTATCTCGAGTGCTAGGCGGGCCCTATTGCACTCAGATTCTCGCTGACCATGGAGCAAGGGTCGTCAAGATCGAACCTCCGCGGGGAGACGAAACCAGGGACTGGGGGCCTCCATTTCATGACGGCGACGCCGCCTATTTTCTCGGACTGAATCGCAACAAGCGTTCGATCGGGCTGGATTTGTCCGCTCCGCGGGGCAGGGAAGTGTTACTGGCGCTGCTGCAGGAAGCCGATGTGCTGTTGGAGAACTTCAAGCCCGGAAGCATGGAACGTTGGGGTCTGGGATACGAAGATCAACTGAAGGAGCGTTTTCCACGTCTTGTGCATTGCCGTATCAGTGGTTTCGGCGACGACGGTCCCTGGGGCGGGTTTCCCGGCTATGACGCAATCATTCAGGCCATGGCGGGCTGGTTCAGCGTCAATGGAGAAAACGAGGACAGCAATCCGACCCGGCTCGGCCTGGCGATGGTCGACATGGGCACAGGACTTTATTGCGCCATCGCAATCCTGATGGCCCTGCTTGAGCGAGAGCGGTCCGGCCGCGGTCAATATCTCGATATGACCCTGTACGATTGCGCGGTCTCGCTGATGCATCCGCACATCGTCAATTACAACTTGTCCGGTGAAATTCCACGCCCGACGGGCAACGCGCATCCGAATATCAGCCCCTACGACACTTTCCGCACGCGCACGGTGGACATCTTTATCGGCGCCGGCAACAACCGCGCTTTCGCCAAACTCTGCCGGGAACTGGATTGTGCGGAACTCGCGGAAGACGAACGATTTCGCAACAACATCGACCGCGTCAACAATCGCGCCGAGCTCAAGGTGGAACTGGAGTCCTGCCTGATCCGCCAGGACGGCGACGAGGTCGGAGACAGGCTGGCGCGGGCGGGTCTGGCCGCGGGGCCGATTCACGACACGGCGCAGGTGGTCGACCATCCCCATACCCTGCATCGGCAAATGGCGGTGGCAATGGACTGGTACAAGATGACGGGCACGCCGATCAAATTCTCGCGCACGCCGGGCTCATTACGGAGCCTGCCGCCCCGCTATGGCGAGCACAGCAGGGAAATCCTGCGCGAATTTGGTTTCGACGAGGGCATGATCGCCGAACTCATCGAACAGGAAGTAGTGCTCCTCGACCGCCGCGGCTGATTGCTGTTTCCAATTCGAACTTGTCTTTGGCGGCTTCGGGCGTTACCGCTCGGTTTCTGCGATGAGCTTTTGCACGGTTACCATGGGCAGGTACATTCGGAGTTCGTTCGAGGCCAGCGACGAGAACCCGAATTGTCGGTAAAGAGCCGTGCCCCGGCCGTGTGCGGGCGTACTTGCCCGGCAGTTCGTTGAACCGAACAGCTCGATGACTGGGCGCTCGGAGTCGGGTTCCGTCACTAACGCGAGACCACAGTCTCGCGGTGCCGCTCGAATGCCGAGCGAAGCGCTTCGGTCGGATTGGGTGGCGCATCGAGCGCGGCGAAGAAAGCTTCATGATCGACCGACTCAAGTACCGTTCGCTCGTGAGTCGAGATCGTTTCCGGGTTAGATTGATTCGGTTTGTTCATCGTTGTCTCTCATGGAGATTCTGCGACTGCGCTTCGCTTCGCGCAGAATGACGGTGTTGTGCTGTCATTCCAAGCGTGCCTATCGTTTCGCCGTGCCTATCATTCCGCGCGTAGTCGCGGAATCTGTTAGTTTGCGGGGTCGGGGATGGTGTCTTCTACCGTGAGGGGATTGAGGTGGGCGCCGTCGGTGATGCCGGCTCTGCGCATGGCGATTCCGGTGAGGCATTCCTGCACGATGCGGCTTGAATTCATGACCGTGGTGTAGCCGGGGTCAACGAGCGGATTGAGTTCGACGAGTTCGAAGCCGACCAGATTATTCTCGGTGCAAAGCGCGCGCACGAGCGGAAAAACTTCGCGCGGCGTCAGGCCGGCGGGTTCCGGTGTGCCGGTGCCGGGGGTATAGGCCGGATCGAGCACGTCGATGTCGAAAGAAACATAGAGATATTCAGGGCCGTCGTTGGCCTCGGCCAGGATGCGCTCCATCACCGCGGGCCAGCCGTCGCGCTCGATCTCGACCATGGTGTGATAGCGCATATTGTTCTCGCGCATCCATTCGAAACCTTCCGGGCCCGGCCAGTAACCGCGCAGGCCTACCTGAATATAGTTCTCCCCGAGGATATGGCCTTCCTCGATGAGGCGGGCGATCGGCTGGGCGTGGGAAATCAAGTGGCCGCCGTAGCCGCTCGTCGCCGCGTCGTAGTGGGCGTCGAAGTGGATGACGCCAACGTTTTCCTTGCCGTAAACATCGGCGACTCCCGCCACATCGGGATATTCCAGCGAATGATCGCCGCCGATGACAACGGGAATCGCGCCGGTTTCGGCGATCTCGCGCACCATGGCGCGCACGTAGGGCATGCTGCGCTCGACGCTGAACCGATCGATGGGGGCATTGCCGTAATCGACGGCGTTCAATTCCTCTTGCCAGGCGACTCCCGTGTGCATATTGGGCCGGTCGCCGACATCGAACATGCCGTGGCTGTAGCGTAGCGCATCGGGTCCCTGGCCCGCGCCGCGAAAGCCGACGCCCATGTCGATTGCCGCGCCCAGGACCGCCACATCGACCTCTCCGGCGATCAGGTCTTCCGGGGTGATGGCGATCGGCAACTGGAAAAAGGTCTGCACGCCGAAGGCGTACATCCGACCCGGATAAAAAGGCCCCGGTTCCCGCTCGGGATCGCCGCTTGTGTCGCGCAACTGGCTCCAGAGATCGAAGCTGGGATCCTCGGTATTCATCGGGATCAATCCGTCTTCGCGCTCGAAAACGCTCGGCGTGAATTCCTGGGCGACGACGAAAATTACCGGCAGCGCCAGGAAGCACGCGAATACGATCTTCTCCACGCTCGATCTGGACAGTTTCAACATGTTTTGCTCCCCTGAGGCGCCGGCCCCCGGCCGACGCCATTCGCCACCTGACCTGCTGTTACAGGCGATACGTTCCTCCGAGGAAGATCATACGACCGCGCGGACTCGTCGGAAAGGCGTTTTCCGAAATGAACGGAGAGGTCTGGGTCAGGTTGTTGATGCCACCGTAAACGGTCAACTCGTCATTGACGGTATAGCGGGCATTCAGGTCGTGAATCCATGTATCGCCCATGTATGCCGCGGGGCCGAACAGCGTGTCGACAGTCTCGATTTCCGCTCTTGACGCGCCGAACAACATCTCGCCCAGGTATTGGGACTGCCAGCCGACCCGCAGATCGCCCCAACTCCAGGTCAGAAAGACACTGCCGGCCTGTTCAGGTCGGAAGATCTCGCCCAGTTCCGGATCGACCTCGTTGAGATCGAGTGGATTGGTGAAATTATTCAGCGAATAGACCTGGGTGCCGGTAACCGAGGCATTGAAATTGTGCGCTCCGATATCGAAGTTGTATGAAGCGGACAGGTCTATGCCGTCGGTTTCCAGTTTCGCGAAATTGATGTCGGTGAAGCGAATGAAATTGAAGCCGCCGGCCTGGGGCGAATTCACGTCCATGTTTCTTCCCAGCAGGCTACAGAAAGACTCGTTGAGCATCGCGCCCTGGTAGCAGCCGTCGGCGATGTCCTGGGCGCCGACCGAGGAAATCGCATCGTCGATGGTGATATCCCAGTAGTCCATGGTCACGGTGACTCCCGGGAAAAAGGAAGGCGAGAATACGAAACCGTAAGTAATCGTATCGGCGGTTTCCTCATTCAAGTTGCGGTTGCCGCTTTGTACACCTGAAAATCGGGCCGAGAGCGGGTCGGTCCAGGCATAGTTGCCGGCCGCGTCGAACGGGTCCAGACCGAAACTTTGAAATACCTGCACGCAGTTGTTAATGCTGTTCTGGGCCTTGGTCGCATCGGCTTCCCTCAGCGAAGTGATGTTCACGATGTCGCATGGGTCGGCCGGGCGCGCCGTGGCGCCGACTTCAGGTCCGAACAACTCGGTAATGTTCGGCGCGCGCACGGCCTGGGACACGCTGCCGCGAAGGGCGATGTCCTCGATCGGCGCCCACACCAGATTGAGTTTCCAGGACTCGGTGCTGCCGATGGTTGAATAATTCGACGCGCGGCCCGCGACGTCCAGGGTCAATTCCTCGAATCCCGGCGTATTCGACATGATCGGCAGGGAGAATTCCAGAAAAACATCGGTAGCATCGTATTCGCCCATTTCGTTGCGGACGATTACCGAAGGATCGAAGCCCAGCGAGCCGTTGTCCGAAACGTCGCTGACCAGTGTGCCCGCGCCAAACGTTGAGCCGGAGGGAATGACGCCTCGTTGTATGGAGTCGAATCCGGCGTCGGACGCTTCTTCACGATATTCGGCGCCGGCGGCGAATCCGACGGGGCCGCCGGGCAGTTCGAACCAATCCGCGCTGTCGCCGACCACCGAGGCCGAGAACACCGTTTGATCCAGGGTCAACTCGGACATCGAAGTATAGGTGACCCAATCTTCCATTTCCTGGGTGACACCCGGGTTGCCCGCCCAGAGGTTCAACGGCACACAGGTTCCGGCGCCCGGCGTAAAGGTGAAATAACCCGGATCCCAGGGGGGAATGCCGAAAGGCGTTTGCTGGGCCGCCGCCGCGGGGTTCACGTCGGCGCGGCAGGCAGGCTGGCCGGTGGCCGGATCGGTCACCGCGTCCAGCGCCGCGAAGAATCGGTCAATAATGACTCGACCCGTTTGGGTGGCTTCCCAGTCATAGCGGCCGTAATTGACGCTTGCCTCATAAGTCCAGCCATTGTCGAACTCGCCTTCGAGGCCGGCCACGATGCGCCAGGTATCCCGGTTGATAACGGCGCCGGAATCGAAGTGCAGCGGGTCGACGGTCAGGCCCACTCCGCCGGTCTGTTCCGCTACGGGGCGGATGAACTCCGGCAGGAAGGGGTTGTCGGGCGCTCCCCAAAGCAGATCCCAGAAAGACGCGGGACGGTTTTCGGAATCCGTTTCCTGGGTGACGTACTTCAATTCCAGGAAGGCCGAATCGGTATCGGTCAGGTCGTAATGCGTGAGCAGATTGAGCGCGATTTTTTCGTCCGGAAGCACGATGTCGTCAAGCCCTTCCTGGGTGGCGGTGTAGCTGTCGCCGCCGAACCCGTTGAAGTTGGAGGCGATGATATGGTCTTGAATCGGCCGGATCGAGCCGTCCTCCTGGATGCTCCAGCAGCCGCCGACCACGCCGAAGCCCGCGCGGGAGAACGAGGAGTTGTAGCCGGTGAAGGAGTCCAGGCAATCGGGATTGCCGTTGCCATCGAGATCGACCGGTGTTTCCGGATCGAATCCCGTGAAATTGAAGCTGTTGCCCGGAATGATGTAGCCCCAACCCGAGGTGATCGTGAAATTCGAACGCGCCTGCGCAGATCGTGCCGGCGAGCCTGCAGCCTGGTTGATCAGCGCGGATTCGGCCGCGGTCAGATTCGGCGCCACGCCGAATTGATCGGTGTAGTCGGAGATGAAGTCGTCGGCGCTGGTGGGTATGTTCAGGCCGTAATGGTACAGCCCGGTGGTGCCGTAATCGTAGAAAGTCGCGAAATTGGGCGTATTCGGTCCGATGTCGCCTTTCTGGAATCGCAGGTCGGGATGGGCCCAGCCATTGCCCGACGAGCCGGCGTCCAGGCCATCGGCGCGTTCATGCACCTTCAGTCCAGCGTCCTGGCGCACATCGGCGGAAAAAGTGATATTGCCGCGGCCGTCGGCGAAATTTTCGCCGTATACGAGGGAAAAGGATGCCTGTTGAGCATCCATGTACTCGGAAGTTCGGTAACCGGCGTCGATTTCAAGACCTTCGAAATCGTCTCGCAAAACGAAGTTCACCACGCCTGTAACCGCATCGGCGCCGTAAACCGCCGATGCTCCGCCGGTCAGCACTTCCACCCTTTCGACCAGGGCTTGCGGAATCGAGCCGATATCCACCGACGAGGAACCTTGCGCGCCGCCTACATGTCGGCGGCCGTCCACGAGAACAAGTGTGCGGGTCTGGCCAAGCCCCCGCAGATCGAGACGGTTGCCCCCGGCGCTGCCGCGGTCGACCGATTGTTCCTGCGACAGTGAGGTTAACAGTGCGGGCACGTCGTTAACGACATCGGTCAAGGAGAATTCCCCCGAGGATTGAATATCCTCGGCAGTCAGCGACTGCACCGGCAAGGCGCCGGTCAGGTTGGGGTCACGCGCGATGCGCGAACCGGTAACGATCACCTCTTCGATGACGACATCCTGTGCGAATGCCTGCTGGCAAAATGGAACCATGGCGGCGGCCAGCAGAATTACTCCGGGCCGGCGAGCGAACGGAATTCGGGTATTCATCAGCTTCCCCTCTAGCAGCTAAAGGATTGTGGGAGTTCGTATTCTTGTTATTTCACAGATTATATGCGCTTCCGTTAGGACTGCAAACGAAGTATTTCATTTTCGCGATATTTTCCGATTGAAAAAAATTCTGAAAAGAGTGTTGGCAATATGCTGATATAGTGTTATGGTTATGTATAACACTAAACCGGAAGCCGGAGTTTGACTCTTGCAGGCAAACTGGAACAGCAGGGAACCCATCTATCGCCAACTGCGCGACCGCATCGCCGAGCGCATCATCGACGGCGCCCTGGCTGAAGGCGAGGCAGCGCCGTCGGTGCGCCGGATTGCCAATGATTTGCGCATCAACCCGATCACCGTTTCGCGCGCCTATCAGCTTCTGGTTGATGAGAAACTGCTCGAAATGCGGCGCGGCCTCGGCATGTTTGTGGCCGCCGGAGCGAGGGAGCGGCTGCGGGAGTTGGAAAGGAGGCGGTTTCTTGAAATGGAATGGCCGGCGGTCGTCGAACGGATCGACCGCCTGGGACTGAAACTGGACGATTTGCCCGTAACGACCGGTAAATCGTCCCGCAATCGCAAAGGTATCGATTGATGGAAAACATCGTTGCAACCCGTGGGCTGGAAAAGTCCTACGGTAGTCTGAAAGCGCTCGATGGGGTAGATCTTGCCATTTCAGCGGGCTCGATCAGTGGCCTGATCGGACCCAATGGCGCGGGCAAGACCACAACGCTCAAAGCCCTGCTCGGATTGATCGACGTGCGCGGCGAGCTTGAAGTCGCCGGCATGGACCCGCGCGTGGCCCGGCACAAATTGATGGACGAAGTCTGCTTCATCGCCGACGTCGGCACGCTGCCGGGCTGGATGACGAGCCGAAAGCTGCTGGATTATGTCGAGGCCGTGCATTCCCGCTTCGACCGGGCAATGGCGGAACGCCTGCTCGCCGGTACGGATATACCGGCCGACAAGAAGATTCGCGCGCTGTCGAAAGGCATGATCACCCAATTGCACCTGTCCGTGGTCATGGCCATCGACGCCAGTCTGCTCGTGCTCGACGAGCCGACCATCGGCCTCGACATCATGTATCGCAAGACTTTCTACGACCGTTTGCTGAACGACTACTACGACGGCCGCCGCACCATCGTCATCAGCACGCACCAGGTCGAGGAAATCGAATATCTGCTTACGCACCTGCTGTTCATCGACAAGGGCAGGATCGTGCTCGACATGTCGGTTCAGGAAATGGCAGAACACTACATCGAAGTGGCGGTTGATCCGGCGCAGCGCGCACAGGCATTGAGCCTGGGCCCTTTGCACCAGCGGGATCTGCTGGAGCAGCTTGTGTGCATTTACGGAGGCGTTGCGCGCGACCGGCTGGAAGGATTGGGAGAGCTGCGGACGCCGGCGGTAGCCGACCTGTTCGTGGCCAGGCTTACGGGGGATGGAAATCATGAGGACTGAACTTCAGCGCTTCGGCGCCTTGCTGCGGAAAGAGGTGCGCGAGCACGCGAATCTGTTCGTAATAACACCATCGGTGGTCACTCTACTGCTGGTCCTGATCATGATCCTGACAATCATTGCGCTGCCGGAGTTCGAGGAACGCGTTCTGCTTGAGCAGTCCGCGGGATTGCTGGCGGATCTGCCTTTGCGCTCGGCTGCAATCGTGCCCGTGCTGCTGTCGATGCCATTCGTTCCGATGCTGTTTTTGACCTGGATCATTTACCTGACGGTCTGTCTCTACCAGGACCGCAAGGACCGCAGTTTCCTGTTTTGGCAGTCGATGCCGGTCTCGGACTTGCAGACTGTGCTTTCCAGGGTGGTAACCACTGTTTTCATCGTTCCCGGCATCGCGGCCGTGGGTGTGTTGTGCTGGCTTATGGCGCCGATGTTCTATCTCACCCCGACCATGTCGGAACTGGGCGTGTCTTTCGCTTTTCTCAATGCGCTGCTGCTGGCTCTCGACGGCGCCTTGCTGTTTTATTGTTTTGCCTGGCTGAACGGGCTGCTGTTCCTGCCCGCGATCGGCTGGTTCCTGCTGTTTTCCGCCTATTCGCGGCGTGTGCCTTTCCTTTGGGCCGTGGGCAGCGCCGTCGTACTGGCCTTGCTGGAAGCGTCGTTGCTGAACAGCGTGTATTTGGGTTACTGGATGAGTTGGACCGCCAAGGCAGGCGTATTCGGCTGGCCCGATGTTCCGGCGACCCTGTTCAGCTACGACATGCTGGCCGCGCTGTTGCTGGGCGGCGTATTGCTCTCGGGCGCCACGCTGATGCGCCGTTTCAACGACTGACCGGGAGGAGATGAAGTGAAAAAATACATTTTGCGCAACCGCCATACGCTGCTCGCGAGCATAGTCACGGTATTTGCCACTCTGGTGTTGCTTGAGGCCGGTCTGAGCGGTCGCGAATTGTTCAGTTTCGAGATCGACAACAGCTTTCTGCAGCTCAGACTCGGAGACGAGGTTTTTTCCGACGAACTGGAATTTCTGGACGATATCGGCATCGAAATCGAATTCTGACTTCCCGAAGAGATTCCGCGACTGCGCGCGGAATGACATCGATTTCCCAGCCGTCATTCTGCGCGGAGCGAAGCGGAGTCGCAGAATCTGTCGACCCGGATTTCCCTGTAAGTCCAGTTCGGCTGTGCTAGGATGCGGCCCTGCAAAACAGACCCGAAGGATAAGAACTCCCATGGTGATGAATACCCGCATTGTGCTTGCCCGCAGGCCCGACGGCGAGCCGACCGACGACTGCTTCCGCGCCGAAACCGTCGAACTCCCGGAACTCGAAGACAACCAGATTCTGATCAAGGTCAACTGGTTATCCCTCGATCCCTACATGCGCCCGCGCATGAACGACATGAAATCTTACGCCAAACCGCTGCAGATCGGCGACGTCATGACCGGCGAATCCAGCGGCGTAGTACTCGAATCGAAATCGGACAAATACCGGCCCGGCGACCATGTCGCGGCCCATCTCGGCTGGCAGTCACACATTGTCGCTGATGCGGACAATCCCGCGGTCATGCCAGTAGACCTCGCCAACGGCACATTGTCGGCCCATCTCGGCGTCGTCGGCATGCCCGGCAGAACGGCTTATTTCGGTCTCAGGGAAGTCGGCAAACCGCAGGCGGGCGAAACCCTGGTGGTGGCCGCCGCATCCGGCGCCGTGGGCTCGGTGGTCGGCCAGATGGCGAAAATTCTCGGTCTGCGCGCGGTAGGCGTAGCCGGCGGGCCGGAAAAATGCCGCTACGTGACTGAAGAACTGGGTTTCGACGCCTGCATCGACTACAAGGCGGATAATTTTGCCGAAAATCTCGCGGCCGCCTGTCCCGACGGAATCGACGTATATTTCGAGAATGTCGGCGGCGAAGTAACAAAGGCTGTGGCCGGACTGCTCAATCCCGGCGCCAGGGTTCCGATCTGCGGATACATTTCGAACTACAACGACACCGATCTCGAGAAGGCCGAGACTCCCTTTCACATTTTGAAAAGGCTTGACGACGTGCCCGAACACCGCTTCTTCCTCGTTACCGAATGGCACGAGCACTGGCTCGAAGCGACCCGGCAACTCGGCCAATGGATCAGCGAAGGCAGGATCAAGTACCGCGAAAGCGTCGGCGATGGCCTGGAGGATGCGCCGGAATACTTTCGCGGCATGCTCAAGGGCCGCAATTTCGGCAAGCAACTGGTGAAAGTGGCGAACTGAAACATGGCCGAAGCATCGCCACGAGACTTCTCGGCCAGTCGCCTGTTCGACCTGACCGGCCGGACCGCCCTCGTCACCGGCGGCAGCAGCGGAATCGGTCTTGAAATGGCGAAGGGCCTGCTGCTGAACGGCGCACGAGTCATCATCGCCTCGCGTTCGCGCAAAAAACTCGACGAAGCGCTGGCGGAACTTTCCGGCTATCCGGAGGTTTCCGCGTTCGAATTCGATATTACCCGGGCCGAAGACCGGCAGCGCCTGGCCGCGGAAGTGGAACGACGCTTCGGATCGCTATACCTGTTGATCAACAACGCGGGCACCAATTGGGGAGCGAAACTGGAAGAGTATCCCGATGCCAGCTTTGCCAAAGTCATGGACACCAATGTCAACGCCCAGTTCGCCCTGACCCGGGATCTGGCGCCGCTGCTCGCCGCTGCTGCCGACGCCGGGGCCCCGGCGCGAATCATAAACATCGGCTCAATGGACGGTCTCCACGTACCGGTCGTGCAAAGAGTTCCCACGTTCGCCTATTCCGCCAGCAAGGCCGCGCTGCATCATCTGACGCGCGCACTGGCGGTGGAACTCGGGCCGAGACACATTACCGTGAACGCCGTCGCACCCGGATTCTTCGCCTCGCGCATGACCCGCCATATTTTCGAACAGTATCTCACCGATATCGAAGCGGATTGTCCGCTCGGGCGCATCGGCCAGCCTGAAGAAATAGTCGGCATCGTCACTTATCTGGCTTCCCGCGCCGGTTCCTACACAACCGGCGCCGTGATTCCCGTTGATGGCGGCACTTCTATTTCCAAAGGTCATCGAGATTGGATGGACTAAAATTGAGAATGTCTATTGCATTGCACATAGGGAGCGCGGCGGTGGTTGAAAGGGGCCCGGCGCAAGCCGGGAAAGTGTTCAAACACCGACGGAAAGCGACCGGTGCTTGGGGTCTGCAAACACCGTAGCCACGAATTACAACCTCAATCAACCAAGAGAAACCAAATGAGCTTATTTGATCTGACGGACAAGGTGGCGCTGATTACCGGCTCCAGCCGGGGCATCGGCAAGGCCATCGCCCTGCGCTGCGCCGAACATGGCGCGAAAGTCGTGGTATCCAGCCGCAACCAGGACGCCTGCGAGGAAGTTGCCGCGGAGATTCGCGATGCCGGCGGCGAAGCCGTGGCAATTGCCTGCAACATCAATTACCAGGAGCAATTGCAGGCGCTTGCCGACGGCGCCCGCAAACACTTCGGCAAGGTCGACGTCCTCGTCTGCAACGCGGCGCTGAATCCGCATTTCGGCCCGTCCCAGGAAATTCCCGACGAGGCCTTCGACAAGGTCATGAACGCCAATGTCGGCAGCATTCACCGGCTGTGCCGCATGGTTATTCCAGGCATGGCGGAAAACGGCGGCGGATCGGTAATCATCGTATCCTCGATCGCCGGCCTGAAGGGTTCCGGCATGCTCGGCGCCTACGCGATTTCCAAGGCCGCCGATATGCAGATCGCGCGTAATCTGGCGGTTGAATGGGGGCCGAAAAACGTTCGCGTGAACTGCATCGCCCCGGGGCTCGTGCGCACCGACTTCGCGCGGGCGCTCTGGGAAAATCCGGAAATCCACAAGGCCACGGTGTCGCAGTACCCCTTGCGCCGCATCGGCGAGCCCGACGAGATCGCCGGCGCGGCGGTATATTTCGCCTCGGCCGCGGGCAATTTCACAACCGGGCAAACATTGGTCGTCGATGGCGGCGGCACCTCTGCCGGCTGAATCGAATCAGGAGAGAAATCCACATGAATCTGGGCTTACCCGAACATCTGATCGAAATACGAGAAAAAATCCGTGGCTTTGTCAGCGAAAAAGTCGAACCGGTCGAGCAGGAATACCTGGCCGAGATCAGTGTAGGGAATCGTTGGTCGCATACACCGCGGCAGGAACAAATCCTCGATGGACTGAAACAGGAAGCGCGCAAACAGGGTCTTTGGAATTTCTTCCTGCCCGAGAGCCAGGGCGGGGCGGGCATCAGCAACCTGGAGTATGCGCATCTGGCGGAAATCATGGGTCGCAGCAGGCTGGCCTCCGAATCCATGAATTGCAGCGCGCCCGATACCGGCAATATGGAAGTACTGGAACGCTTCGGTTCGGAAGAACAGAAGAAGGAATGGCTCGAACCCCTGCTCGCAGGCGAAATCCGTTCGGCGTTCGCCATGACCGAACCCGACGTGGCTTCATCCGACGCCACCAACATATCCACCAGCGCCGTACTCGACGGCGGCGAATGGGTGATCAACGGCGAGAAGTTCTATATCTCGGGCGCCGGCGATGAGCGCTGCAAGATCATGATCGTGATGGTGGTAACCGACCCGAACGTGCCGCGACATAATCGCCAGTCCCAGATACTCGTGCCGAAAGACACGCCCGGCGTGGAAATCGTGCGACCCATGTGCGTATTCGGTCATGACGACGCCCCTCATGGCCATATGCATATCAGGTTTCATAACGTACGCGTGCCCGAAAGCAACATCATTCTCGGTCGTGGCAGGGGATTCGAAATCTCACAAGGGCGCCTCGGCCCCGGCCGCATCCACCATTGCATGCGCTCGATCGGCGCGGCGGAAAAGGCGCTCGATCTGATGTGCAAGCGCGCCGTAAGCCGGGAGGCATTCGGCAAGCCGCTGGCCGAACTCGGCGGCAACTACGATGTCATCGCCGACAGCAGGATCGAGATCGAAATGTGCCGCCTGCTCGTTTTACGCGCGGCCTGGCTGATGGACAAGATCGGCAACAGGGCCGCCCGGGACGCGATTTCACAGATCAAGGTGGCGGTGCCGAACATGTCGTTGCGAGTCATCGACCGCGCCATGCAGATCCATGGCGCCGCGGGCGTGTCCCAGGACTTCCCGCTGGCCTCGTTGTGGACCGCCCAACGCACCTTGCGTCTGGCCGACGGTCCGGACGAAGTGCACCGTCGCGTTATCGCCAGAAAGGAACTGGCCCAATATCGTTGAGGTTGGTGGCTTCGAACCGTCGCCATTGGCTGGCGGAGTGTTCAGCGGACGCCGTAAATACGTCCCTGTAGGCTTCGCGTTCGGCATCCATGCCTCACACGCCCGCTGAACACTCCGCCAGCCAACGGCGACTCACATATTGCAGAATCGCCGCGGAGTATTCATGCCACAATCGGTTGGAGTCGTCATTCCGACATTTAACCGCGCCCACTCACTCGGCCGGGCTCTGGATTCGGTCTTGGCCCAGACGCTGCCGCTGCGGCAGATTATAGTCGTCGATGACGGCTCCACCGATTCCACCGCCGATCTGGTGGCGGGCTACCCCGGAGTCAGCTACCTGCGGCAGGAAAACCGCGGCGTCAGTGCTGCGCGCAACCTCGGCATCCGCCATTGTGACTGCGACTGGGTCGCCTTGCTCGATTCCGACGACGAATGGCTGCCGGAAAAGCTCCAGATTCAGTTCGAGGCGCTGGCGCATGAGCCGAAACATCGTCTGATTCATTGCGATGAAATCTGGATTCGTAACGGCCGCCGGGTGAATCCGGCAAATCGGCATCGGAAGCGGGGCGGGTGGATATTCGAGCATTGCCTGCCGCTATGCGTGATTTCGCCTTCCGCGGTGGTGATGGAAAAAAGTTTGCTGGAAGAGTCCGGCGGTTTCAACGAACAGCTACCGGCCTGTGAGGATTACGACTTGTGGCTGCGTGTTTGCAGCCGTTATCCCGTGCTCTATGTCGACCGGCCCTTGTTGCGCAAATACGGCGGCCACGCCGACCAGCTTTCGCGCAAGCACTGGGGCATGGACCGTTTTCGGGTTCAGGCATTGCGCGATCTGCTGGCAGAGGGCACTTTAACCGAATCCGACCGGCAGGCGGCGCTGGCGAGTTTGCGCGATAAATGCCGGATTCTCGTCGCCGGCGCGCGGAAGCGCGGCAATTCCGAAGTAAAGGCGCGATACGAAGCCCTGCTGATGCAATACGACGGGCCTGAAGCATGAAAGGCGGAGTCAATCTGGCGGTCGCTCATCCCTTGGAAGCGAAAGCCCTGCTTGAGTGGTTCGATCTCGAAGAGACTGAGCCAAGAGGGACGTTTCGCTGGTATGACAATGACAAAGGGATTGCTTTGGTAATTACCGGCATGGGCGCTGAAAACTCCGCTGCCGGCGTCCGCTTTCTGCATGAGCGCCAATCACCGGGATTTCGCGCCTGGCTCAACGTCGGTATAGCCGGACATCCCCACGCGGCGGTCGGACATGGAATATTGATCAATCGAATAGAGCATGGCCGATCCGGTGAATGCCATTGGCCGCCGGTTCCCGGTCTGGGTCTGCCTGGCTGCGGGCTCATAACGGTAGCGGAACCGGAAACCGCTTACCCGAAAGATGTCGCTTATGACATGGAAGCGGCGGGATTTTACGCGCAAGCGGCAGGACTGACCACGACAGACCTGGTCCACGTGTTCAAGATCGTTTCCGATAACCGCGAAAATCCCGTAAGCAAGGTAAGTCCGCAGCAGGTTCCCGACTTGTTCCGGAAACAGGAATCCGCCATCCGCAAGCTGGTCGATCATTTGCGCGAGCGTAGCGCGGCTTTCACGATCTGGTACGAGATGCCGGCGGAATTCGAAATGCTGCTGCGAAAGTACCGGTTCAGCGCCACGCGCAAGGCCGCCCTGGCCCAATATTGCCGCCGCTACCGCGCCCTTGGCAGGCAAACTCGACTAAGCGAACTCGCTCACAAGCGTTTTCGCGATGCGGCATCGCTGATGACCACCATGCGCATGGAATTGGCGCTGCCGGACGAGCCCGGCGAATTGTCTCGTTAAGCGGAGGCAAGACGTGTTTTCAGCGATCTATGTCGAATCCGAAATACGCGATCATCCGCGCTCGCAAGCGATCCTCGAACGCTATCGCGACCTGCCGCATATCGAATGCGAACGTTTCGGCCAGGTATTCAATCGCAAGGCCCAGAATTTCCGCATGCAAAAGCAGTATCCCGCGCTGATCCTGGCGCGCAAGCACGGACGCAAGGTCCTGCCGGCGCCCGCGGGATACGGTTTCGACGCCGAACATAGCCACTATTTTTCCCACATGCTCAATTGCATTTACGACTGCCGATATTGCTTCCTGCAAGGCATGTACCGTTCCGCTCATTGCGTATTGTTCGTGAACTTCGAGGATTTCGCCGATTCGATCCGGCAAAGCATTGCCGAAGGAAAAGGCAAACAGGTGTTTTATAGCGGCTATGATTGCGACAGCCTGGCGCTCGAACCGGTCAGCAGGTTCGCTGAGTTCTTTGTTCCCTTCTTTGCGCAACATCCGCACGCCGTGCTCGAACTCCGCACCAAGAGCACCCAGATTTCGAGCCTGCTGCAAATGGCGCCGGCACCGAATTGCATCATCGCCATGAGTTTCACCACCGAAGCCGCCGCAAAGCGCTGGGAACAAGATGTGCCGTCCATCGAAAAACGCCTGGCGGCTCTCGCCCGATTGCAGCAAGCCGGCTGGCCCGTCGCCTTGCGTTTCGAACCCTTATTACCCGATGCGGACCCGAATGCTCACGCAAAACTGTTCGATCTGGCATTCACCCGCCTCGACCCTGGCCGCCTGCATTCAGTCAGCACCGGCCTGTTCCGTATGCCGACTGACTATTTCCGCAACACGTTGAAACTCTACCCCGACGAACCCTTGTTCGCCCGCGAAACCCGGACCGAAAACGGCATCGTGTCCCTCGAACAACCAGACCAGGAAGTCTGGCTCACAGAACTTGAAGCAACCCTGTTTCGCTACATCGACCCGACAAGTTACTATCGCTGCGCGGACTGATGTAGGGGCGAGGCATGCCTCGCCCGCGGCCGAACGCTGAGCGATTTAACAGGATAACCATGAACGCAGATAAGAAACCTCTCATCGTGATTTCCGGATCGAGTTCCGGCATCGGCCTCGCCATGGCCCGGGAAATGCTCGATCGGCGCTATGCCGTGCTCGGCCTCGTAAAAGACGCAGCAACAGGTCCCTTTCAACATCCCGGCTATCGTCAGGAACAGGTCGACCTGGCCGACGCGGACGGACTGCCTGACCGAATTGCGGAAATCATACGAACACTGGAAGGGCCGGTACGCGCCCTCGTCAACAACGCCGGCATCGGCCGCATGGGCTTTCTCGAACAATTGTCGGTGCGCGATATTCGCCTGGTCATGGATACCAATTTCCTGTCCCACGCCATCGTCACCAAAGCCTTCCTGCCGCTGTTGAAACGCCAGGGCAGCGGCGATATCGTCTTCATCGGCTCCGAGTCCTCTCTCAGCGGCGGCCGGCAAGGCAGCATCTATTGCGCGAGCAAGTTCGCCATTCGCGGATTCGCCCAGTCGCTGCGCGAGGAATGCGGCAAGTCCGGGGTGCGCGTCAGCCTGATCAATCCCGGCGCCGTGCGCACGCCGTTCTTCGACGATCTTCATTTCGAGCCGGGAGAGGATGAGGACAACGCCATCGCGCCGGAAGACGTCGCCGCGGCGCTCGCCATGGTGCTCGAAGCACGGCCCGGCACGGTGCTCGATGAAATTAATCTGTCGCCGATGATTCCGAGCTGGCGCAAGAAGTGACAGAGATTCTGCGACTGCGCTTCGCTACGCGCAGAATGACAAGAGGGGGATACGTTCCGCGCAGAATGACGATTTAAGAGGTGTCATTCCGCGCGCAGTCGCGGAATCTATCCTTTCGACACGGGCGCGGCCTCGGTCGATGCGACAATATGACGCAGAGTAAGTAAGGGCTGTTACAAGGGATAATCGGCACTCAACAAATCAGCGGGCAGAGCCTCGCACCTGAGGGTCTGAACATGAAGTCCAAGTCGATATTCCGAATGCTCGCGGTTCTCGCCGCCTTCGTTATCCCGCTGGCGGCTTTTGCCCACACGCCGCTGAAAGCTTCCTTGCCCGCCGCCGATTCCACGGTGGCGCAGGCTGGCGCCATCGCAGTCGAATTCAACGGACCGGTGCGGCTGGTTCGATTGCAGGTGATGCATGGCGAAGTGGAAGTTCCGACCGAATTCGCCGTTAATCCGGAACCGATGGCGTCCTACCAGGTCGCGGCGCCGAATATCCCGACCGGAAAGATCACCGTGGAATGGGCGGCAATCGGCGCCGATGGTCACACTCTGACCGACACGTTCAGTTTTACTGTCGATCCGAACGTGACGGAACCCGCCGGAAACTGATCCCGTCGCAGCCATGGGCCTGACGCTCGCAACAGGCTGGGAACTCGCCATTCAACTGGCGAAGTTGCTGGAGTATCTCGGCATCGCCAGCCTGGCCGGCGGCACGGTCAGCCTGCTGTTCTATCGCGACGAGCGTCGCCACACGATTATCCTGATCACGGCGTATATCGGCCTGTGTTGCCTGCTTGGATTCAATGGCGCGCTGTTCAGCTTTCTGTTCCAGGTCGGAATGACAAGCGGCAGCGGTGTTGCCGGGATGTTCGATCCCGATATGGCGCGCTTGCTGCTGGGCTTCGAGACCGGCAGCGCCACGTTGTTGCGCCTGGCCGGGTTCCTCGTGCCAACGGTGGCCTGCGCCGTTTTCGCCAATCGTCTCGGCAGCCGTCCTCCAACCCGCGCGCAATTTCATGCGTTCGGCACGGTGCACGCGTTTTCGTTGCTGCTCTTGCTGGCGAGCTTCACTCTCGCAGGCCACGTTGCCGTGCTCGGGCCGCTGGCCAAAGTCTCCATTGTCTTGCATATTCTGGCCGTCAGCGTCTGGGTAGGGGCTTTTCTTCCCTTGCTGTTTTTGTGCCTGAGCAGCAACGGAGAGACTCTTGCGGCCACTATGAAGGGGTTTGGCGACATGGCCGGATATTGCCTGCTTTTGCTGTTCGCAGCGGGCCTGATCCTGGTGCTGGCGCTTTTCCATACACCTGTCGAACTGATTGCCACTCCTTATGGCATAACCTTGCTGATCAAGCTGGGACTGGTGGGAATTCTCCTGCTTGTGGCTGCCGGCAATCGATTCGTGCTCGTGCCGCGCATGTTGGCGGGCGCCGGGTCCGGCAGCCTGGCGGGCGCGATCAGGGTGGAAATAGTCGTAGCGGCGGCGATTCTCGCGGTCACCAGTTACCTGGCCACCACGGTCGGCCCGCCGGCCATGCCGATGTAGGAATTCAGGTCAGATCAATTTCCGCCGGCGGGGGCTGCTCCGCTTCTTCCGGATTTTCCACCAGCATCGACGCGGTCCAGGTCGTCAGATCGAACTGCATCAACTGCGCGGACCTGGCGCTACTGTAAATCGCCTCGGCATTGACGGCGCCCTGGCGGGCAAACAGAAGCGCATCTCCCGCCGGTGACCAGACCAGGTTTGCCAGCGGCAAATTGCTGCTGTAAACCGCAACCGGCTCGACGCCGCCATGCAATTCTCCGAGCCATACGGTCGAACCGGCGGCATCATGCCGAATGAAGGCAAAGCGGCTGCCGTCGGCGGAAAACGCCGGGGCTTCGTGTTGAACTTCCGTCAGCCCGCCGTTGCGGCTGCTCACCGGCACGAACTCCTGACCGAATTCAGTCAGTGCAATGTCCGACCGGTAAGGCGCAACAGGATCGACGCCTCTTTCATTCAACCAGCCTCCGGTCAGGATCGCCAGAACCAACGCGGGAAGAGCGAATGCCGGCCAGGGCAGGGCGCCCCGCCTTGTGCTTGCATTCGCAGCTTGCTCCGCGACAAGCCGATAGCCTTTCTTGGGTACGGTTTCGATGTTCACCGCGCCGCCGCCAACAGCGCCGAGATGCTTGCGCAATTCCGAAACTGCCCGCGTCAGTGAATTCTCGGTTACGATCACCCGCGGCCACAATTCGGCAATCAGATCCCCCCGGCTCAAGGTCCGGCCCGGGTTCGCGGCAAGGAAACAAAACAAATGCATCAGCCGCGGCTCAAGCTTGCGCTCAATACCTCTGCCGCGATGAATAATCCGATTGCAACCCGGCTCGACCCGCCAGTCGCCTATTTCAAAATCCTCACGCCGCGGCGCGGAAAATCGATTCTCCATCATGCGTCGCTCCGATGTCTCAGAATAATCCAACAACATAGACGTTCAATACAGCGAAAAGGTTCCACCTCAACGTCCCAGGACATAAGGTCAGGTCGAATAGTTTCAAGCCGTGAATTGCAGCGGTTTTACCGCTTCCCGGGCACGAAACCCACGGCGTATCCGAAGGGCCGACCGATCTTGTTGAGAGTGGCCATTGTCGGATTCCCTTCATCGCGCTCGATCTCGGCCAGAATTCTTGGCGAGATGCCGATAATGCGCTCAGCATAATCCTTCTGGTTCATGCCGGAAATCTTGCGCATCCGGCGTACGGCTTCGCCCAGAGACAACTTGTGATTTTCGACCGCTTCGATGAGTTCGCGCTTGGCGCGCGCCGTGTCCTCTCGTGTTCGTTTTGCCATCATGATTCCCGCAAGGCCAGCAGTTGACGGGAGTGCGCCTGAATGGAGCGGTCTCGCTGCTCGATAATGTCATCTTCGACACCACAGTCGCGCATGATTTCGGGCAACTGCTCCAGCAGGCGCCCGAAGTCGCGCAGCGCCTCCCGCAAAGTTTCTTCCTTTCCGGGAAAAATCTCGATGACCGCGCCCCATTCCGGTTCTCCGGCGGATTCTGCATTGTCCGACCAACGGCACACGCGCGCGATACCCTCGGGATCCAGATACATCGGTGCGAAGTCGTACATGGGCGCCAGCTTCACGACTCTGGATTCGTGGCGCAGGAAGGCGGTGTTGCGGCCGTGGTTATCCTTGTTGCCGAGAACGACGTTGACGATGTCGCGCTTGATGTATTCGAGCAATTCGGAATCGGGTTCGGTGCAGAATGCCCTAATGGCGCCGCACAGCACCTCATGATGAACGCGCGCACCGTATTCGAGCACGCCGGCGGCCGAATAGAGGCTTTCCATACCGTAGCGTTCGACTTTGCCTCCGCATACGCGGCGGTCGAAACGCGGCACGAAAAGATTGTCCTCCTCCCACTCAAGGTCTGCGAATACCTTGAGACCGAGCCGCGACGCGACGCGCATGTATGCCACTTCGTTGCGCAAGACCTTGCGATCCGCCGCGCGCTCCCCCCGGGGCCGCTTCACGAGCCAGTGCGATTGCACGTCTGCGTCGGCGAGGCGGCCCTCGGCGTGCCAGGCGCCGCCGTGGTCCCGGGCGAGCAGATATTTAGGGGCTACGCCATGCACATCGGAGGCGCCCGCGGCATGAATACCGTGCTGGACGGCATATTCGACGAAGGCTTCGTTCCGCGCAATCACATCGGCCCGGTCGAAACCCGGATGATCTTTCATGGGAACTAATTCGCCTGAAGCCGTCGGCGCCAGGGTGTTCGGGTCCTTCGCGGCGACCGCCTCCGCAATCCGGATATTACCGGGCGGGTAGGCCGCGCCCCGCAGCAACAACGGCCAGTCCGCCGCCGGACCATCCTGCAATGCAAGTTGCTCCAGCCATTGCCGGCGGCCATAACCATTCGGCACCAGGTCGAGCGAAAAAGGAGGCCAGTAGTCGAGCCGGTGTAGCTGAAAATCGGCGGGATACCGACAGCTCAAGCCCGCGGCTGCCGACGTATTCAGGCCCGCGTAGTCGACCGCGTATTCGTCCAGATACCCGAAACGAGAGGCGCCTCGGACCCCGGCCTGCTCATCGACGGGCGTCAGCTCAGCGGCGGGCCGCCAGGCGCCGCCAAGGTAGATTTCGAAAGTTGCAACCATTGCAGAACCTTATGAAAAACCACTATAGTGATCTAAAATTAATGACCTCTCTTCAAACAGACCACTATAGTGATCCATAAACGTGTTCGTTGTCAAATCTGGATATTTTCTTCACGTTTTCGTCAGGCAATTTGCCGCATCGAAACTCAATATGCAGTCGTGAACCGCCGTGAACCGGCGGAGTTTGCATTCGGTTTGACAGAGAAGTGAGGAATTAATCGATGATCAGGCGAACTACATCAATTGAAACGCCCGTACCCCTGACCTGGGGTCTTGGGCTGGCCGCGCTGTTGATTCTGGTGCTGGCCGGCCATTCCCGCGCTGTCGGTGAGGAATCGCCGACGCGGGGCATTCCGACGCTGGCGCCCATGCTCGAGGAAATCAGCGGCGCCGTGGTTGAAATCGTCACGGCAAGAGAAGTACCCGTCCAGCGGCAGTTCTCGTTTCCCGGAAACGAGTTGCCGGAAGGACTGCGCCGCTATTTCGAGAACTTTCCGGAGTTCAGTTTTCCCGATGGGCGGCAACCTGTGCGCCGCGGCGCCGGCTCCGGCGTCATTGTCGACGCCGGCGAGGGATTCGTCGTTACCAACCATCATGTAATCGATCAGGCGGCCCTGATCACCGTGCGCTTGAGCGACGGCCGCAGCACCGAGGCGGAATTGCTCGGCAGCGATGCCTCCACTGATCTTGCCCTGCTGCGGATCGATCTCGACGACCTTGTCGAGATCGATTTCGCCGATATCGAAACCGTCCGCGTCGGCGACTACGTCGTCGCTCTCGGTAATCCATTCGGCATCGGCCAGACCGCGACCTCCGGAATCGTCAGCGCGCTCGGCAGGTCCGGTCTGAACAACAACAATTACGAGGATTTCATTCAGACCGACGCCGCCATCAATGTCGGCAATTCAGGCGGCGCGCTCGTCGACCTCGAAGGCAACCTGGTCGGCATCAATACCGCCATCATCAGTGGCAGCGGCGGCGGCAACAACGGCATCGGCTTCGCCGTACCCATTAACATGGTGCGGGTCGTCATGGAGCACCTCGAGCGCGACGGTGAAGTCAGGCGCGGCCTGCTCGGCGTTTCCATTGCCGATGTCACGCCTGAACTCGCAGAAGCGCTTGACCTCCAGACCGATTCCGGCGCCGTGGTGATGGCTGTTTCGCCGGAGAGCGGCGCGGAAGCCGCCGGCGTCGAGGTTTCCGACGTAATTGTCGAACTCGATGGCGAAGCCGTCGGCAACTCGCGGGAGTTGCGCAACCTGGTTGGACTGATGCTCCAGGGTGAAGAAGTCGAAATCGCCTTGCTCCGGGACGGCCGGCGCATCGAACTGGATGCGGTAATCGGCGCAGCAGACGGCAGGGCCATACCCGTCGAAGGGAGAACGCCTCAGGACACCGGCTTTCGCGGCGCGCTATTGCGCGATGCGGACAGTAACCTTTCCGGCGCCCCGGGCGTTGAAGTTACAGCAGTGCAGGAAGGTAGCAGCGCATGGTCGTCCGGTTTGCGCGCTGGGGACATCATCATTGCCGTCAACCGGCAGGAAGTGGCGTCACTGGAAGGCTTCAATGAAACGATCGAAGCCGCCGGCAATTTTGTCGGGATTACTGTCCTGCGGGAAGGAAGGGAGATGCTTCTCCTGATGCGATAGTCCGGCGTACCCGATCAGCCGGACTGTCGCTGAATTCCCCTGGTGCGTGGCGGCAGGCGTCCGGATCTTCCCTGATCCATCCCCTCCCTGTCCTGAACGCCACCGGCAGTGTCCCATTTTGGGGCCGGCCTGTTCAACAGGCCGGCCCTTTTTTTTGTTCTCCGCGCGCTTAGCGTGTACATTGCGCACTCCGCAAATGGAGAGGAAACCTGATATGAACGCGGTCGTTAAGTTGTTGAAGTCGCATCGATCCATTCGCAAATTTACCGATCGGCAAATCGCGCCGGAATTGTTCGATGAACTTGTACGCGCCGGCCAGGGCGCAGCGACCTCGAGTTTTCTGCAAGGCGCCACGATTATTCGCGTAACCGACCGCTCCAAACGAGAGCGGATTGCGCAATTGGCCGGGAACCAACCCTATGTCGCCAGCGCGGCCGAGTTCATGGTCTTCTGCGCCGATCTGAAACGTGCGGGTAACTGGTGCCGCGAATACGACAAACCGTTCGCCGGCGATTTCACCGAGCATTTCATTATCGCTACGGTCGATGTGGCGCTGATGGCCCAAAGCATGGTCTGCGCGGCTGAATCCGTGGGCCTGGGAATCTGCTACATTGGCGGTATCCGCAACAATCCGGCAGCGGTCAGTGAACTGCTCGAATTGCCCGGGGGCGTATATCCGGTCTTTGGACTTTGCCTTGGTTATCCCGCCCAGGATCCGGAAGTGAAGCCACGCCTGCCGGTTTCGGTGATCCTGAAACAGGATCGCTACAACGAGGAAGGCGACCGGGAAGCGATAGCGTCCTATGACACGGCAATACGCGAGTACTATGCCGCGCGCACGGGAGGCGGTCATGGCATAACCTGGTCGGAGCAGGTTTCGGTATTGTTGTCGGAAAAATCCCGCCCGCATATGCGCGGTTTCCTCGCCGGGCAAGGATTTACATTCAAGTAAGTTTGGCTATACGGAAACCCGTTACTTGGTCTTTGCCCGGTAGTAAACCATGGTCTGCCGGGAAAGGGCCGCCAATCGTCCGTCTTCGCTGAAAACCTTGCCGGATTGTTGCGTGTATCCATCCGCGGCCCACTCCAGATCGAAGCGCAGCTGGAACCAGCGGCTACTGATCTGTTCCGGGGGCGTTACGAATTCCAGCGACCAGGACAGCGAACTCGACGGTGTCCGGGCATCCGTGACGCGGTTGAGCAGAACCGGCGGCGGAATGTCGGCTATGGCGACAACCGCCTCGTCGCGGAATTCGCTCAGGTCGGTGCGATGAGCGGCCCAGATCCGGATCGTGTTTCGCGCGTCTCCGGAATAGGGCGTTCCGCCTTCCATCCAGCGCCCTTCGTAGAATTTGAGAAAACCTGGCATGCGCTTCGGGTCCTGCTCGCGCAGCGGCGTGCCCGGCCTGGGCCGGTCCGCCACGAAGCCATGATCGACAGCGACCGCGAGCCCTTCGCGTGGCTTGCCGTATGCCGCGAACGCCTGCAGGCAGGCCTGGCCGTCCTGAACGATTTCCGCGCTCGTCTGGGTGACGTTGCCGCCCTCGCGCAGCACGCGGGTGCGCACAGCCGATTCGCCGGGCAGTAGCGGCCCGACGAAGGAAACCATAAGCGAGCGCAGCGAACGGTCCGCGGCGACTTCCTTGCGCATTGCCGTTACAGCCAGTGCGGCCGCGATTCCGCCATATATCGAGCGGCCCTGGGACCAGTGTTCCGATACAGTTGCACGATTGTCGGGACTGTCGCGCAAGGCGCGGAGAATATCGGTCAGGTCGCTGTTCATATTGCTTCGTTTTTCCTTTTGAGTTGCAGATGCTATCCTTTCGCCGGGCTTGACTATGAGCCCGACTGGCTTAAATTCACCAAGTATCTCAAAGCCCTGCCATGACGATTTCCGGTCTGCGCCGCATCATTCGCGACAGCCTGACCAGTGCGCTGCTTTTGCTGGCGGCAAGCGCCGCGTGCGCGCAAGTCAACCCGGTTTCCTATCCTCCGCGCGATGAAGGCGGTCTCGCCGCCAATACCGACACCAGGCCTGCGGATGACGCCGTACTCGACATCGCACCGGGCGAGTTGAGCATGAATTTTCCCAGCGACGTCAGACTCGTCAAGCTCACCTTGCATGACGATAACCGCAGTTGGGTGGAAATCAATTTCCGTTACAGCCCCGGACCCCGGCGCAATTTCGTCTGGGAGTTGCCCGAGTTACCCCCGGCCGTGTACTACACTGCCGACTGGGCGATCCTGTCAGCGCGCGATCAATTGATTCGCGGCAGTTTCAGCTTCGCATTCGGGCCGGGCGCCCAGGCGCCATCTCTGATCCGGGAAGCAGAGGAGTTGTTCCTGCAGCAACGCGCCGGAACCGACCCGGACACGCGCTATGTGGCGCCGCCCCGCACGCGCATCATCATCAACCAGGAACCACGCCCAATCGACCCCCCTTTCACCATAGACCTGGACAACGAAGAACCCTGCTAGCGCTCCGGCAACCTACGATCAGTCCAGTCGAAGTTACCCATGCGAATTTTCTGCACGGCACAAGGCGTGGTGAGCGCGAAGTACCTGTGCACGTCGTTGAGGAGGAGCGTGCCATGGATGGCCCAAAGCGACGACGAATCGATTCGAGCCTCTTCATGGATGAAGAGGCGAGATTAAGTGCACAGGTACTTCGCGCTCGCCGCGCCGCTCGAAGCCCCAAACCCTACTCAGAAACGTTAACGGTAATGTACTGATCGTGGTACAGGCCGCCGTCATCGGCTCGGGCCCAGAGAACCCAGGTTCCGGGCCTGTCGAAAGTCGCGGTCACCTCGTACACGCCGTCTTCGGGAACCGGAGGCGGAAGCCAGAGCGGACCCCAGGGAGAATTGGCCGCCGTGCGCGTGTCTTCCCAGGGCTTGGGCAAGGGTGGATCGAAGCTCACCGTGCCGCCTTCCGGTCCGCGATACTTGTTCCAGGAAAGAAACAGGCCGTTCACTTTTCCGACAGTAACGCGGCTGGGCGGGCGTAACATTCGCGAAAGCGCGTCTTCACTGGTCACGGTCGAATCACGTCTGCGCACCGGCAACCCGTCGTCCACAACCAACGTGCCTAATTCGATCGCTTCGCCCACTCGCGCCTGACGTATGGCATCGCCCAGCACTTCAACGACCGGCGGTACGTTGGCGCGCGATTCCGGGCTGCTCGTGCCCGCGCCCAGCGAGCCTGTTTCCGAAGCGATGACCATGTTGTCCACCAGATAGTCCTGGCGCAAACTGGCAAAGGCGCTGCGGGTTTCGCCGTTGTGGGTGACGGTCCAGACGAGTTCGCGGTCGCCCCAGTCCGCCGGCACTACGACTTCGAAGGTCCAGCGGTTCCGTCGTGGCAGAAAATGCGTGGGCTGACCGCGGTCCGGGTCGCCGGGCTCGAAAAAATTGTTCTCGCCGACAGGCACATCGGGAGTTTCGGCCCAGTTTTCGTTCATGTATCCGAACATGAAACTGAAAGTGCCGTCGTCATTGGGACGCCAGCCTTCGTACGCGGGTTCGACATGTCGCCCGGTCTGGTAGCCGGGCTGGGCCTGGCCGGCGGCGCCGGCGGAAATCATCAGAAAAACGGCCAGGCAGAATACACTGCCTGGCCGTGCAACGGTTTGAAACTTCATGGTTTACCTGATCAGGGAGCTGCTATGTCTTCCTCGGCTTCATCGCTGATGGGCGCGACCAGAGGCGCCAGACACAGCGGGCAGCCGATCACATGATCGTTCGGGCCCAGGCTCAGCGTTTGCCGGCGCTCTTCCATGGCCTCGTGGAATTGCTCGTCGGTCATCGTCACCCGGATGCCGAGATCGATAAACATGTTCGTCACCGAGCGGTTGCCCGAACCTTGCCAGTTGCGCGGGTCGGGAACGTTAGGATTGGTTTCGGTGTTGTTCATGTATCCGACGATATGCAGGATCGTGCCCTTGGGCAGCAGCGGAGCCGCATGATCCGCATAGGGATAGCCTCGCACCCAGTTGTGGTCGTAGCCGACGCAGGACAGGGTTTCGACCGTATAACCCCAGATCGCCTCAAGACACATGCGCTCGCCGGGAGCGTGCAGATGCGGCTCGAAAGTGATTATCTTGGTGTGCCGGTCGAGTACGGTGTATGCGTGCAGTTCCTGGTCCTTCTCGTTACCGGCGATGCTGATGTCGACGCCATTGCCAAGGCCGATGAAAGTATTCTGGTACTTGGGCTCGTAGTCCCTGGGGTGAAAGCGGAAACCGATTTCCATATGGCCGGTGGTGTCGCGGCCGTTGGAATGCAGATGCACCGAGTCGGATACGACATAGGAGCCGGCCTGGAGCAGGCGGCCGGCGTCTTCATCGAAGATGTCCGCGTTGCGGCCGACTTCATGCACCGGCCAGGGGATGGCGGGGCCGGGCAGGCGTTCGCCGTCCTCGTCGAACTTCGCGGTGCCCCAGATCATGTGATGGAAGATGTAGCGGCCGCCGACGGTTTCGCGACCGGTGCCGACCTGGTTGTTGACGTCGTTGACTTCAACGATTTCCACCGATTTGACCCAACGGTCTTCGGTCAGCCCGGTAGGCGCCGATTCGATTTCGCCCCACCAGTCCGGAGTGCCCGCCAGCTTGGTGACATCCGCCATGCGCACGACCAGGTCGGGCTCGCCGGCGGTCCATTTGACGCTGTCATCGAACTCCAGCGGCTCGGGCGCGTTCGCGGGGTCGCCTTGCGGAGCGCCGCTTCGGGCCCAAGCGGAAATGGCCGCAATTTCCTCGTCGCTCAAGGAGGGATCGTCCTTGAACTCCTGGATGCCGATATTCTTCTCGACATACCAGGGAGGCATCGCGCCGGCGCGGTCGCGCAAGCTTGTCTTGTATTCAACCAGTCCCGCGAACGGCGCGACCTGTTCGTAGGTGACCAGCGGCATTGGGCCTGCGCCGCCTACGCGGTGGCAATTCTGGCAACTGCGTTGCAGGATTGGTTCGATATCATTGTGGAAGGTAACTTCGTCCGACTGTGCCGCGGCGCCGGTCGCAGTCAGCGCCAGCATGGCCAGGGACAGGCCTTTTCCTATCAAGATTCGCATGAGCAGATTCTCCTCGAATGGCGAGCTTTGTTCTTGAATGATGTAACGGCTATTCAAGGCCGAAGGTTACCACGAAACCTCCTCGGAATTGAACACGCCCGCCGATGAAGATTCTGCGACTACGCGCAGAATGACAGACTCTTTACCGCCATTCCGCGCGCAGCCCACATTCTCTCGCCGTCATTCCGCGTGGAGCGAAGCGGAGTCGCGGAATCCATCTTGCATAAATGTCGAACTACTTTCGATCAGGTGGAACCGCGCAGCAGGGACCAGAGATTGGAGCTGGCCAGCAGGCTGATCATGAGCACCGCGAAAGCGGCGGCGAACCATTGCAGGGCGTAGGACAGATTCTGCGAATAGCCCGCGGTGTCGGCGCTGACCGCCGGCCAGTGCCGCACGAATACGCCGGGCTGATCTTCAGTCAGCCTGACGGTGAACGGAAACAGTTCTTCGCCGAATATGCCGGCAAGCACATCCAGCTCCAGGCCGCGCACGCGCAAGGGCCGGCTTTCCGGGTCTATCTCGCTGGTAAGCACCCTGGCATTGGCCGGAGGCACATGGATCTGGGCGCTCGTGCTCAACGCGCCTTCCACCGGACGCAAGTCCAGGTTGGCGGCATCGACCGCGATGCCGCTGATCCAGCCGCGCTCGACCAGTACGAGTTCACCGGTAGCCGCTAGCCGGAATGGGGTGACCACGCCATAGCCGATCTGGCCGTCGAAAAATTCGGCGAGTACAAGAATGCCGCGATCGTTTTCATACTCACCGGTCAGAGTGACGTGGCGATTCGGCAGTTCCGGATTGGCCGGATGCAGGTGCCCGCGCGCAATTTCCTCGACCGGAGGCGCCGTCAGCGATAGCTGCGCTTCCAGTTCGCGTTGGGCGTCGACTTTCTCACCGGCGCGCTCCAGTTGCCACCAGCTCAGTCTCAAAAGGCCGGCGATGCTCATCAGCACGGCGGCAAGGATGATCCAGTTGATGCGGATGCGGAAAGCGCTGATCGAAAATTCGCGGCTGAGTTGCATGACCGGCTCCCAATCTCCTGCAAGCGGGCTCAATTCGGCCGAGCGTCGCTGGCGCCTTTCAGTTCCGCCTTGACTTCAAGCGTGGAAGCCAGCGCGATCACCAGGGTTTGCGCCAGCACGATGTAAGGCGCCAACGGCTCGAAATGGTGTACTTCAGGGTCGCGCACCATGAGATTCAGGCTGGAATTGCGCGCCAGCGGATCGGTCTGGCTGTTGCTGATGGCCAGCACCGGCACGCCCCGCTGATGGGCTTCCGGCACCGTCTCCAGTACCGCGCGGGAGAAATCCGACAGGCCGATCACGACAAGCAGGTCATCCGGAGTCAGATTGGCGATATGGTTCGGCAGCATGCCCGCCGTGAAATCAAGCAATTGGCAGCTACGGCCCAGCTTGACCAGTCCAAGAGACAGGCAGGCCGCCACGGGAAAGGCCTGTCGTTGGCCGAGTACATGGATGTAACGCGCCTGCTCCAGCATGCGCACCGCCCGCAGCAGCTTGTCCGCTTCCATATCGTGCTTGAGCTGATCGATGGCCAGCACCGATGCATCGGACAGCGAATTCAGAATCTTGGCCAGATTGGTGCCGTCGGCTTCCCGCAAGGCGGTTCGATGTTCCCCGACCTGATTGCGGAAGTTATCCGCGGCTTCGGTCAGACGTATGCGAAAGACCCGTTGCAACTCGGAGAACCCGGAGTAGTCGAACAACTTGGCGAATCGGACAAGGGTAGAGGGTTGCACGCCGATTTCCCCGGCGGTCCTGGCGACAGTCTGCAAGGCGAAGCGATTCGGGTCCGCCAGTGCATATTCCGCGATACGTTTCAGATGCGGACTTAGCGAATCGAACCGGCGCTGAATTTCTGCCTGGAGCCGGTCAAAATCCCTGGAAGCGGATTCTTGTTTCATTTCGCCGGGAAAGATCAGCAATGACGAGGGAGAAGCGGCAGGATGGTGACAGTATTACCGACAAATTTCAATCCGCACGAATTTAATAAAATATATATTCCATAACTTCAAATTCATTTGAATATTTGTTACATTCGAGGTCAGCTTGTACTAGTCTTTGAGCAGGAATCAGGACTGAATGGATTCTCCCCCAACAGATCGCTCCAGGCCTGCCGCAATCGCGGAGGGAAAGGATGTTCACGATATTCTCGATGCGATCTCGCGAATTTCGACAGAATCCATTATCGGACTGAGGACCGCCATCGAAGCGGGAAGCTTGCGGCAGGCAGCGGAATTGATTCATTGGTCCGATTCGATTTGTGTTTCCGGCATGGATGACGCCTTCGCCGTCGCCACGTTGCTGGCGACCGGACTTGCCGAGCGCGGATGCGAATGCGGCGTTGTCGGTCCCGGACGTGCGGTTGAACAACACAAGATCATCGGGCGCGGACGGAACGGACTGCTGATCGTGGTCGAATTTCCCGATGGCGGATTACCCGGGGACCTCATCGAAATATCCCGCTCGCACGAGGTTCCGATCCTCGCCATCGGCGAGTCGTCGGACGAAAATTCGGCGGATTATTGCGATTTGCGGTTGTCGGCGCCAAAGTCGCAGATCGTTCATGGAATGCCGATCATGGCGGGCTATGTCGCTGCCGCCCAATTGCTGCTGATCACCCTGGACCAATATCGCGCCGCCGAAGATTGACTGTGCTAGAATTTTCCGGCCCGCAAACCAGCATGGGAGATTCGCATGATCTTTGCCCGCTCGAGTATCGAATTCTGCCGGATCGGCGTTTTGTTTTGTTGTCTGTCCGCAGTCCCTGCGCTACAGGCCGCGGACAACGACGACATACCCAGAACCGCCGATGGAAGACCGGACTTTAACGGCATCTGGCAGGCGATCGGTTCGGCGCACTACGATATCGAGCCTCATGCTGCGGATTTCGGCCCGTTGCCGGAAACCGGCGCGATCGGCGCGATTCCGGCGGGTCTCGGCGTCGTGGTGGGTGGGGAAATTCCCTACTCCGCGGAAGCCCGCGACCGGCAGCAGGCCAACAAGGCGGACTGGCTGGCGCTGGACCCGGTCGTCAAATGTTACATGCCGGGCATTCCGAGATCGAACTATCTGCCTTTCCCGTTCCAGGTCATCCAGTCGCCCGATCATGTGGTTTTCGCCTACGAGTTCGCCAGCGCGAGCCGTATCGGCTACGTCGATCAGCCGGACTTCGAAGCGCCGATCTATACCTGGATGGGACATAACCTCGTTACTTTCGAAGGCGACACCATGGTCATCGAAGTCACCGACCAGGTGCCCGACACCTGGTTCGACCATGCCGGAAACCACCATACCGAAGGGCTGCGGGTCACTGAACGCTGGTCTCATCTGAGCCGTGACGTGCTGTTGTACGAGGCCACGATGGAGGATCCGGCGGTCTACACCGAGCCCTGGACGATCCGCATGCCGCTCTACCGCCGCCTCGATGAAAATATGCAATTGCTCGAATTCAAGTGCGTCGAATTCACCGAGGAGTTGCTATACGGCCATCTGCGCCGGCAGCCGGACGCGGAAGAAAACTGATCGGGAGAATATTCCGACGGTTAATCGCTTTCCGCCGCCCCGCGCTCCTGCAACAGCGGCTCGCTTAAGCCATCGATGCCGGCAAGCGCGAGGATTGTCAGCAAGGCGGTCTGGGGGCCGAGGTGGGAGTTTTCCGGCGCGAACCATTCACCCGGTGAATGGGCGCCTCCGCCGTCGCCTCCGCCGGCGATGGTGATGGCGGGAATGCCGAGGGACATGGGCACGTTCGAATCGGTGCTTGAAATGCCGAGTTCCTGCAAGGCAATGTCGTTGGCTTCAAATGCCAGCGCCGCCGATTGCACTATTGGGCTACTAACAGGTGTCAGTCCGGTGGGGCGGTCGCCGATCAGTACGAATTCCACAGAAATTTCGCCGTTGTTCCAGCGCGCGTTTTCTTCGGCTACCGCGGCCAGCGCCACATCTTTTGCCTGGGCTTCGAGCGTGGTGAGTTCCTCGGGGCTGTTCGAACGCATGTCGAGAGCGAACACCGCGTCCGCGGCGATGGAATTGACCGAAGTGCCGCCATCGACGGTGCCGACGGTAAATGTGGTCTTGGGATAACTCGGGGTTCGCAATTCGGCAATGCCGGCGATGGCCCGGCCCATGGCGTGAATGGCGCTGGCGAGGCCGAACGAGCCGAAGGAATGGCCGCCGGGGCCGCTGAAGCGGAACTCGAAACGGCGCGAGCCGGTGCCGCCGATGGTAATGCGCGTCATGCGCACGCCGTCGACGGAAATGAATCCGTCGATTTCGGGATGGTCGCGGAAGATCGCCTTGACGCCGCGCAGATCGCCGCGGCCTTCCTCGCCGACATTGCCCGTGAAAATGATATCGGCGCCGGTTTCGATGCCGCTTTCCTCCAGTACCTCGATCACCGCCAGCAGCACCGCCAGACCGCGAGTGTCGTCGCCGATGCCCGGTGCGTAATATCTGCCGTTCCGGAACTCCACGGTGGTGTCCACTTCGGGCGGAAAAACCGTATCGAGATGCGCCGCGATCAGCAAAGTCGGGCCGTTGCCGGATCCGCGGCGGACGCCGATCGCATTGCCTTCGCTGTCGATGTAGGCATCGGCAAGGCCGCGCGAGCGCAATTGTTCCAGGTAATAGGCGGCGCGTTCGTCCTCCATGAAAGGAGGCGCCGGAATCTCGGTCATGCGGATCTGTTCTTCGACGGTGGCGGGCTCGCGAAGTTGCAGTTCTTCGAGTGCTTCGACGACTCGCGGATCGCTCTGCACGGTGTTGAATACTTCACGCAGGGAAGGATCGACAGGCACCAGTGTCTGTCCGACCTGGGCCTGGACTTGCGCGGCGACCGCCCAGAGCAACAGGCACGTCACGGCGAGGAGTTTCGGTCGCACCACTGCGGTCTCCTGCAAACATCCTGGAAGCGGGCAGTATATCCCATCTGTCATTCTGCGCGAGCGAAGCGAAGTCGCAGAATCTGCCGGTCGAAAAGGATGGATTCCGCGACTGCGCGCGGAATGACGACAGGTTGTCACTGAGCGCGCGGGGCGAGGACGCGATCGACGATGGAGGCGACAGTGCTTAGAACAAGCAACCAACTGAGCATGGTCGCGCTCTGGTAAAGCAAATTCTGGAAGGCGCTGGCGTCGAAAAGCCGCCCGGCGGCGATTAGCACCAGCGGAACGAAATACAGAATCCCGTTCCAGCGGCCGAGAAAGCTCATTCGCAAGGACTTTCGCCGATGCAAATAACGCGAATCGAGCACGTATTGCAGGAAGGAGCCGGCGACCAGCGGCGGCAGCAGCCAGGGCGCCAGACCCGACATGGCCGCCCCCGCCAGGCAGGCAGTCACAAACAGGCAGTCGGTGGCATGGTCGAATAGCTGCCCACGCGCCGATGCCGTGCCGCGCGCCCGTGCAATCTTGCCGTCGAAGTAATCGCTGGCGATGGCCGCCAGCAACATGCAGGCCAGGGCCGCCGGCGGCAGCAAGTCCTCCACGGCGAGCGCGGCCGCCGCTGGAAACGCGAGCAGCAGCCGCAGGCCGGTCAGCAGATTGGCCATGTTCAATCGAACAGGTCGTGTTGCGCCTTGCGCCAGAACACCAGGCCGATGACGGCATTGAACAGGATGAAGAAATTGTGTTGCACGAGCCCGAATGCCGCCATCTGCCCTTCGTTTTCCGGGAACAGGATGACCCAGAAGGTAATGGCGGCGGCCCGCATCGGCGTCGGCACGGCCGCGGCGAAAAATATCACCGGCAGATAGGGCAGCAGCATCAGAAAGGAAGCGTCGACGCCGAAAAGATTAAGCGCCACGGTATAGACTATGACCGCCGCCAGCAGGGCGGGCGAGCGCAACAGGAAGAAATAGAGATAATGCCGGGCGCCCGCCAGTTTGAAGGCATGCAGGATGCGGCGTTCGCGCAATTTCAGGCCGGGCAGCAGCTTGCCGCTGAAATAGGCCATCCACAAGAGCCAGAACAAGCCGCCGAAGACGGCGATATATGGAATCAGGCTGAATACGTCGGGCAGTCCTTCGCTGCCGAAAATAAAGCCAATCGTTGCCCAGATGAGCAGATAGAAGACTTCGCAGAACATGATGAAGAGCATCACCGAGCCCACTTCCCACCCCGGCACCTGGTGGCGCCTGTTGAGGTAGTAGGCCATGGCGCCCTTGCCGATCTGCTCGTTGAAGATCGAGATGATGTAGGCGCTGGCGCGAACCGGAAGAATGTCCCGATAGTTGATCTTGCCGGTGAACCAGTTGAGCGCGCGCGAAACCACAAGTGTGTCGATGCCGAAATAGAACAGCGAATAGGCCATCATCAGCAGCAGCCAGTAACCCCAACGCACATTGGCGAAGACGCCGCTCATGTACTCCACCAGCGACAGTCCTTCCCTGGCGGCGGCGCCGGCAATGCGAAAGTACAGATAGGTGAAACAGCCGATGGTGATCAGCAGGAAAATAGTGCGCCCGGTGCGGCCGCCGTGCTTTGAATTGCTGTTTTCCGTCATGGCGGCCTTTTCTCCTTAAGCTTTGCCAGTGTCTCGCGCAAAGGCGTCAATTCTATGCCAAGAGCCGAATCGGCGTTAGCCTCGACTTCCTCATCCGCCGTGATTACATCAATTACGGTCGGAGTTATTCCGCCGCCGCGCAGTCGGCCTCTCACCGCGGCGCCGAGCCGGGCCAGCCAGATCGGCACAGCGCGGATTTGCACGGGCTTGTCGAGCAGTTCCGCGGTTTGCAGCACGAGATTCCGATACGAAATCCTTTCAGGCCCCGCCAATTCGTATGTTCCGGCCACGGGCCGGCGGCAGGCGGAAAGAACCGCCGCGCACAAATCGTCCACATCCAGTGGTTGCAGCACATATTCGCCGCCGCCGAGCAGACTGGTCTTGTCGCGTTTCACGCCGGCCAGCAAGGCGGCCGATCCGGCGCTGCCCGGGCCGAGCAGGATCGGCGTGCGAATGACGATTCCCGCGGACGCCGCATCCGAGGCAACTGCTTCGGCCTCGCCTTTCGAGCGGAAATAAGGGTTGGCGCTGTCCGGCGAAGCCCCGAGCACGCTGATGAACACGAACGATGGCAGACCGGCGCGGCGGGCGGCTTCCGCAACGCTCGCGGTGGCATCCACATTGGCTTCCTGGTAGCTGGTGTTTTTCCCGGGAATCAGAATTCCCGCCAGATGAACTACGCTGTCGCAGTCGCGCAACAAGGCGTCGATACTGTCCGGGTCGCGGTAGGAAATGATTCGCGGCGCGATCAACTCATGGGAGGGAAGCGAGCGCATGGCGCTTTCCGAGCGCACGCCGGCATTGACGGAAATCCCGGAAGCGGCGGCTTGCCGCAGCAGACGCAGTCCGACGCTGCTGTTCGCTCCTGTAACGGCGATTCTCATGTCCCTGTCATGCCGCTCCGGCTATGGCGTCCAAACTTTTTACGCGCTGTTTGCGGCCCGCGGGGTCGAGCGTGACGGCTTGCAGTTCCGGCGCCGCGTAGGCCCGGCGCGACTGTTCCGGCTGTGGATCACCATACAAAGTGGTGCGCATGCGCGGAGTGCGGCCGATTTTCCGAATGGCGGCTTCGATAGCCGCCGACGGCCATTCCTGGCCATGTTCGGCGCCGGCCGCGCGAGTAATGCTTTCGTTCATCAGGCTGCCGCCGAGATCGTTGGCGCCGGCCGCGAGCGCCATCATTACGCCTGCACGGCCCAACTTGACCCAGGAAGCCTGGATATTGGCGATCTGGCCGTGCAGCGCCAGCCGAGATACGGCGTGCATGAGCAACGCCTCGCGGAAACTCGGTCCGGCGCGAGAGCGGCCCTTGAGGTACATCGGCGCCTCCTGGGCGACATAGGGCAGGGGCACGAATTCGGCAAAGCCGCCTGTGCGCTGTTGCAGTTCGCGGACCGCGAGCAGATGCGCGGCCCAATGTTCGGGAGCGTCGACATGGCCGAACATGATGGTGGCGGTGCTGCGCAGGCCGATCTCATGGGCCGTGTTCATGACTTCCAGCCATTGCCCGGTGTTGATCTTGTCGGCGCAGATAATCTGCCTGACCTCGTCGTGCAGGATTTCGGCGGCTGTGCCGGGCAAGGTACCAAGGCCCGCCGACTTCAGTTCCCGCAGAAAATCGGCAAGTCCGATGCCCAGCGTTTCGGCGCCTTGCCAGACTTCCAGCGGTGAAAACGCGTGTATGTGAATGTCAGGCGCCGCCGCGCGCACGGTTTTCAGGATGTCGAGATAAGTCTGCCCGGTGTAATCCGGATGAATGCCGCCTTGCATGCAGACTTCGCTCGCGCCCCGCAGCCAGGCTTCCTGCGCGCGGCGCGCGAGTTCCTGCGCGGAAATATCATAGGGGCGGCCGCGCAGGTTTTCACTCATCTTGCCCTTGGAAAAGGCGCAGAACTGGCAGCGGAAATAGCACACATTGGTGTAATTGATATTGCGGTTAACGACATAACTGACGTCATCGCCCGCGACTTCCTTCCGCAATTCGTCGGCGCTTCGCATGACGTGGGAAAAGTCGGGGCCGCGCGCGCGGAACAGGCGGGCGACCTGCTGCTGCGTCGGTTCCCTGCCTTCGATACAGTGGTCGACGATTTCGCGGATGTCCGCGGAAACAGCATTGGGATCAGGCCGCTCGTTCAACAGGGAAGGTTCGAGTTCGGGCACGTTGCCGGGATGCCCGGAAGACCAATGGTCGCGCTTGGCGAAACCGTCGGCGTCGGCGTGTCTGAGAACCGCGGGCCGCACTTTCTCGTCGAGCCAGATTTCGGGGCGGCGCAGGAACTCGGGATAAATCGTGAGGCGTTGTTCGAGAAAACTGCCGGCGCTCCCGGTCTGGACGGCGAGTTCGTCGAGATGCGGCCAGGGAGCCTCCGGATTGACATGATCCGGCGTCACGGGCGACACGCCGCCCCAGTCGTTGATACCGGCGGCGATGAGTTGCTCGAGCGCGCCGGGGCTGAGATTCGGCGGCGCCTGGATGCTCATTTCGGGTCCGAAGATCAGCCGCGCCACGGCGATGGTCCAGAGAAGTTCTTCGAGGTCGGGTTCCGGCGCCCGGGCCATCTTCGTATCGGGCTTGGCGCGAAAGTTCTGGATTATGACTTCCTGGATGTGACCGTGTCGCTCGTGTACCGCCCGTATCGCCAGCAGCGATTCGATGCGCTCGCGGCGGGTTTCGCCGATGCCGATCAGGATGCCCGTCGTGAACGGCGCCGCCGCCTGTCCGGCGAGTTCCATGGTTTCGAGGCGCACCGCGGGCACTTTGTCGGGCGAACCGTAATGAGGCATGCCGGGCTCGCACAGGCGCGGCGAGGCGGATTCGAGCATGATGCCCATGGAAGCGCTGACGGGCCGCAGCATGGCGATTTCTTCCGTGGTCATGTTGCCGGCGTTGATATGAGGCAACAGCCCGGTTTCCCGCAATACGGTACCGGCCGCTTCCGCCAGGTAGTGCAAGGTGCTTTCGAAGCCCAGTTCCGCCAGGGCTTCTCGCGCGGCCTTGTAACGCAATTCGGGTTTTTCGCCCAGGGTGAACAGGGCTTCCTGGCAGCCGAGTTCGGCGCCTTCCCGGCAGATCTCCAGCACTTTCTCGATGCTTAGATAGGGCGCCTGTACCTTGCGCGGCACGGTGGCGAAGGTGCAATAGTGGCAGACGTCGCGGCAGAGATGGGTCAGGGGGATGAAGACCTTGCGTGAATAGGTAACGATGCCGGCATGATTCCGGTCGCGAATCTCACGCGCCCGGGCGGCCAGTGCGGCGGTGTCGCGGTTGTCCGCCAGTTGCAGTGCTGCTGATTCGGAAATCATCTCGTGGCGCAGTTTACGGGATAAGGTGAGCGGGCAACAAGCGCTGTTTAGTTGTTGAGGCATCGCCGCTGCCGGTTCGGGGAGTCAGACGGACGCCGTAAATCCATCCATGGAGGCTCGGGCTCGACATCCCTGTCTCGCACGCCGCCTGACTCCCCGAACCGGCAGCGGCTTACGGCATCCCGGGAGTTAATTGTCGTTGTTGTCCTGGCCTACTATTGGGGAGGGGGCGAAGGGTTCGCCGCGGTCGTGGGCTTCCTGTTTGGCGCGGCTGTCCGGAAGGATGTCGTCGAGGCGGTCGAGGCGATTGGGTTCGACGTACCATTGTTCGGGGAAGTCGGCGGAGCGGGGGCCGCCTTCCATGCGTCGCACGCTGCCGGTCGCCCTGCGCTGGGTGTAGGGAATGACATTGCGCTGCCGGTTGTCGGCCAGGCCGTCATACAGCGCCTGACGAAGTTCGATCTTGTCGTCGAGATAGACCGGGTCGTCAATCAAGTTGCGCATCTCGTCGGGGTCATTGGCCAGATCGTACAGTTCTTCGATGTCGTAGATGCCGTAGTACTGGATGTACTTGAGATCACCGCGCGTAATCGAGAAAGTGCCCGGAGTCATCGGGAAGGTCCATTCCCAGTAGTACTCGTAGATGAAATCCTCGGGGCTCCACTGTGCCTCGGGCGTTTCGCCGTTGATCAGGCCCCAGGCGCTATGACCTTCAAAATGCTCGGGCTGCGGGGCGCCGGCGAGGTCAAGAAACGTGGGCGCCAGGTCGAGGTTGCGGATTCGGCCGCGGTTTACCGTTCCCCTCGGAATCGTGCCGGGCTGGTACGCGATGAAAGGCACCAGCACCGAGGGCTGGTAGGCGTTGCGCTTGTCGATCAGGCCGTGGTCGCCGAACAGGAAGCCATTGTCCGAGGTGAATATGACCAGGGTGTCCTCTTCCAGCCCCTGCTCGCGCAAGTAAGCCAGAATCCGGCCGACGCTGTCATCGACCGCGGAAAGGGTCGAGAAATAGAAGCGCAGGTATTCCGTCATGGGCATGTCGGAATTGTAGGAAAAGTCGATCCCGTGCCAGGTGTTGCGCTGGTTGTAGACCCACATCGGCTTGCCGGCGTAGTTTTCGGGCGTATCTGCCGCGCTGGCCGGGAGGTCGAATGTCATGTCGTCGTATTGACCTTCGTGCCGCGCGGCGGGCAGCGGATCGGAGTGAACGGCCTTGTGGCTGAGATAGAGGAAGAACGGCCTGTCTTGCCCCCGGCCCGTCTCCAGCCAATTCATCGCGTAATCGGTCAACTCGTCGGTGATATAGCCCTGTTGTTCAACCTGCTCGCCATCCACGTTGAGCAGGGAAGGCCGGCCGGATCGTCCTGATCGCGGGTAGTAATTGCCCTGGCCGGCAAAGCTGACCCATTTGTCGAAGCCGGGCCGCGGGGCGTCCGTGGCCGCGCCCATGTGCCATTTTCCGAAGTACCCGGTCTGGTAGCCTGCCTGCTGCAGGTATGCGGGGAAAAAAGTAAGACCCTCTTCGCTCGTATCGTTGTTGTCCACGATGCCGTGATTACGCGTTGTCATACCGGTGAGGATGGTTGCGCGGCTCGGGCTGCAGAGCGACGTGGTGACGACGGTGTTGGGGAAATATGCGCCGCCGCGCGCCAGCGCGTCGATATTGGGCGTGTCGAGCTTGTCGTTGAGGAAGCCCATGCCATCGAAGCGCAGATCGTCGAGCAGGATGAAGATGACGTTCGGCCGCGTCGTCTTGCCCTGCTCGTGCTGATCGGCCATGGCGGTGATTGCAACGGCGCCGAGGCACAGCGAAATCGCTATCGACGCACCGAAAATAGCTCGCCGCATGGGGCTCCTCCTGTTTCCGTTACTGTTCGTCAAACTGGGGGCCGAGCGGGGCGCCCTCGGGCGAAGCGGACGGGTCGGGAACGGTCGCCATCGGGTCGGTCACTGCCTCCATTTCCCTGGCAAGTCCCATCAGCCGCTCGAACACTTCGGGGTGGCGATTGCCGACGTCATAGCTTTCGGCAGGATCGGCCGCGAGATCGAACAGTTTCGGCCCGGCGAAGCGGCGGAAGGGGATGGGTCCGTTACGATAATAAGTCTTTAGTACGAGTTTGAAGCGGTCGTCCCGGATTGCGGCGAGATCGTTGGCGTCAAAGAAATAAAGCACATCGTGCGGACTCCTGGTTCCGCGGGTCCACATGCCGGAGATGTCCTTGCCGTCGATTACGCGGTCGGTGGGAAGTTCCCCGCCCGACAGCCGGGCGAATGTGGGCAGCAGGTCGATCGCCATCGCCATTTCGTCATTGACCAGCCCGGCGGGAATTCGTGCGGGCCAGCGCGCCAGGAAAGGCGCCCGGTAGCCGCCCTCATAGGTCTCGCCCTTGCGCGCGCGCAGCGGTCCCGGGCTGCCCTGGAACCACGGTCCGTTATCGCTGGTGAACAGCACGAGCGTGTTTTCGGCGATTTCCCGCTCGTCGAGCGCGTCGAGAATTGCACCTACCGAATCGTCGATCGTCACCACGGTATCGCCGTAATCGCCGCCCCGGCTGCTGCCGACGTTGCGTTGCGCGGGAACGGCGGGATAGTGCGGATGGCTGTGCGCGTAATAGAGGAAGAAGGGCTGCCCGGCATGCTCGCCGATGAAGCGCACCGCTTCGTCTGTGTACTTGTCGGACAATCTCGACTGGTCGATGTCCTCCTCGATCATCCCGGTTCCGCGATACAGATCGAAGGGGGCCATGTCGTTGGAATATGCGACGCCCAGAAAACTGTCGAAGCCCTGACTGGTGGGCCAGAATTCCAGGCGGTGGCCCAGATGCCATTTGCCGATCATGCCGGTGGCGTAACCGGTTTCCCTGAGCATTTCGGCAATGGTGATCTCTTCCGGCGGCATGCCCCATGTCGAATGCGGGCGGGTGACGAATTGTGTGCCCGAGCGCGGCGCGTAGCGGCCGGTCAACAGGCCCGCGCGGCTTGGCGTACACACGTTGGAGGCGGAGTACCAGTTGGTCATGATGACGCCTTCTTCACCGAGCCGATCGATGTTGGGCGTATCGATCGCCGTGGCGCCGAAAGCCGACAGGTCACCGTACCCGAGATCGTCGACGAAGATGACGATGATGTTCGGGCGCGGTGGCTCGGCGCCGGCAACCGGAGCGTCCTGGGCCACAGCGGCAAGCGGCAGGCAAAACAGCGCAAGTATGACGGCCGGCAGGAGAATAACGCGTAAAAAAGAGTCGTGCATCCGGCTGTTTTTCATCCTTCGATTCTCTCGACCTGACTCTCGGCGAAGCCATAGCGGACGGCTTTCGCTTCGAGCGTGCGGCCCGGCTGGAGTTCCACCGGGCCGGTGTAAAGTTGCCATGGGCCTTCGTCGATGCGGTATCCGATCGAGGCGCCTTGCGTCGCAGAGTACAAAGCGACGCGGCCGTCGGCAAGTTCGGCGGTGGGGGCGGAAGTTTCGGGGCGCGCCAGGCCCGGCCACATGCGCTCGACCATCGCCAGTTCGCCGTCCACTGACCAATCGGGTACGCGGGCGTCGAACCGGGCCATCGCCGCGCGCATTTGCTCGAGTTGCGCCGCGTATTCCGCGTCGCCGACAAGATTTTCGAGTTCGTACGGGTCCGCCCGGAGATCGTACAGTTCTTCTTCCGGCCTGGTCTGGTTGAAATATTGCGCGATATGCGGTGGCAGTTCACCGGCCGCCTCCAGCCGCCAGAGTTCCTGCATGGAGCGCAGCATTTCCCGATAGGCGAGGGGCCGGAAAAATGGCTGATCGCTTTGATAGTTGCGTATGTATTTCCAGCGATGATCCCGCACCGCGCGCTGGTAGTCGGGGACTTCGTCGTGCCGGTCCATGGCGGCATGGATATAGCCTCTTTCGGGGCCCGCGCGATCGCCGAGAAATATTCTGCCGGTCATCCATTGGGGAACCTCGACGCCCGCGAGATCGAGCACCGTCGGCGCGATATCGACAAAGCTGACGAGTTCGCCGTTGCGCGTTCCCGCGCCGCTACCGTCGGGCCAGCGCACCATGAAAGGCACATGAATTCCGCTGTCGTAGAGTGAGCGCTTGGCGCGCGGCAGCCCGTCGCCGTGGTCGGTAGTGACGATGACGATGGTGTCGTCCGCCAGTCCGTCTTCCTCAAGCTCGGCGAGCAGGCGGGCCAATGTCCGTTCGGTATGGAATATGTTGTCGAGCATCTGGGCGTATTCGGCGCGTACCGGTTCGGTGTCGGGCAGGAAGGGCGGTATTGTGAGCGTGGCGGGGTCGTGAACCGGCTCGCGGCCGGCGTGTTCTTCCCGCAGGCGCGCCAGGATCGCGGGCGCCGACGGATGGCTGTCCTCGTCGAGGTCGAGCGGGAAATTCCGGCTTTCGTGCGTTTGATTGAGATTGACCATGGCAAAGAAGGATTGCGCCTCGCCACGCCCGCGCCAGGGATGTTCGGCGTTGGTCTCGTCCCAGACGGTGAACGGACCGCCTGAAACGCTCAAATCAAGCTGGTAATCGGTCTTCCCGTTATTGCTCGTGTAATAGCCTGCCGCGCGCAGCAATTCGGGGTAAGCCTTCACCTGGGAAGGCGGCACCGCGGTATAGGGAAGCCTTGATCCATCGGCAAGCGCCACGCCTTGCTGCGCGCGCATCTGCTGGGCGCCGATCGATTGCTGGTGCATTCCCATGGCCAGCGCCGCTCGGCTCGGGCCGCATACTCCGGCCGTGGTAAAGACCTGCTCGTAAAGCACAGATTGCGCGGCGAAATCATCGAGCACCGGCGTGCGCGCCTGTTCGTCGCCGTAGGCGCCGATGTGCGGGCTCATGTCCTCGAACACGATGAGCAGGAAATTGGGCCGGTCCCCGGTGGAGGCGGCCAATCCGGAATTGACGATGAGCGCAAGCGCCGACAAAAGCATACAGAATTTCGCAGATTTCTTGAGCATTGCCTCTCCCGCCCGGACTAGTCCATTATTCGTCAGCACAGTCAAAGATACGAAGGACAACAGGAATGAGCAAATCGGCGGGTGGTTTCGATCCCAAACCCATGAAAATCAGTGTGCTGACAGCCGCGCTGCAAGAGTTGACGCCGCGCGAGAAGCGCGATGCGGACCCTGATCTGGCAGTCGAGGAGTGGCTGGCGTTTTCACGCGACATCGGCTCGCCGTACATTCAGTTGTCCGCGGCCCTTCATCCAAGCGTCAGCGACATGCCGGCGGAGGCGATGCTGGACCCGGTCGCCAATACGCTCGACCTGCGCGAGCCGTTTGACCGGCAGCGCGCCGAACGCGTCAAGGAAGCGATGAAGGCAACAGGAGTCGGGCTGTCGGATCTCGCCTATTTCGACAACATGCTCGTTGCCGACGATTCAGCCCGCCGCGCCAAACACGAATTCATGCTGCGCGTGTTCGATGCGGCGGTCCTGCTGGAAACGGATGCGGTTTGCGGATTCGTCGGCCGCAATTACGAACTCGAGATGGATCCCAACCTCGAGATGTTCGAGCAGGAATTCATTCCGCTGTTGAAAGAGGCCAGGGCGCGTGGGCTCACTTTTCGCGTGGAGCAATGCCCCATGCCCGGCTGGACACCGCTGGATCGGTGGCACAACAACATCGCTTATGCGCCTGGGCCCTGGATCGCCTTGCATCGCATCTGTGAAAAACACGGCGTCGGCGACCAGTTCAGGGTGCACTACGATCCTTCGCACTCGGTCCTGATGGGTCAGGACACCCGCTCGATGTTTCAGTACCTCAAGGACGAGGGCTATGGATTCCTGATCGACGGTTTTCACGTCAAGGGACAGGTTGTCGATTCGAAAGGCGTGTCGGCTTGGGGCTACGGCGGCCAGACCATGGAGCGCGGCGACTGGGTGGGCAACGCGCCGTCCGGCAATCCGGCCGATCAGGTGAACGCGTGGAAGAAACAGATCTCCATCTGCGAGCACGAATTGCCGGGCACTGCGAAGCACGATCCCCTGGCCTATTTGCAGAACCGCACTGTCGACTGGCTCGACCACCAGCTCGCGGCGCGTGAACTGCTCGACATCGACCCGGCCGAGATTTATCTTGTCGTCGAACACGAATACCCGCCCGCGCGAATCCAGGACAAGGACAAGCTGGCGCCGATTCTCGAAGGGTCGGTCGCGTTTACCAGGGCCATAGACGAAGCGGCGGCGGCGATGTACGCGTTGCAGCACGAGGTGATGGCGGCGCAGGGAATTCCCATACAGGGCGTGGGGCGGGAGGCCTACCGGTCATGAGGAAACCGACAGTGAATGCAGCAATCTATTGCGGTTGCCTGCTGCGCCGCGCCGCGATACTCCTCTTTATTGCGACCCTTGTCGTTGCGAGCGTTGCCTTTCCGGCATATGCGGCGGAAGGCTCCGGCCGGGTGCTGTTTACTCATGGCGGCTGGGACGGGCACGAGCCGGAAGCCTACCGCGACCTGCTGGCGCCCTGGTTGCGGGATCAGGGGTTCGAGGTGATCGTCTCGGATTCCCTGGAGCCATACGCCGACGCCGAGTTCATGAGCGGCATCGATCTGGTCGTGCAGATCTGGACCATGGGCACGATTACCGCGGACCAGCTCAACGGATTGCTCACGGCGGTCGAAAACGGTATGGGAATCGCCGGCTGGCACGGCGGTCTCGGCGACTCGTTCCGGCTGGCGCAACGCTACGAATACATGATCGGCGGCCAGTGGGTCGAACATCCCGGCAACGACGGGATTCCCTACCGGGTCAACATCACCGATCACGAAGATCCGATCACCAGGGGCCTGGCTGATTTCGACGTCGTGTCGGAGCAGTACTACATGCACGTCGATCCGAACAACAAGGTCCTGGCGACGACGACTTTCAACGGCGACCATGACTATTGGGTCAAGGACGCGGTCATACCCGTGGCCTGGAAACGGAAGTACGGCGAAGGACGCGTCTTCTACACGTCGCTGGGTCACAAACCCGATGTTTACGAGATTCCCGAAGCCTTGCAGATTCTGCAGCGCGGTATACTCTGGGCCAGCCGCAGCAGGCATGAGGAAACGCCGAATCTCGTTTCACCGCGATATCCGTCGCGATAGGCCGCGATCAAGGGAGCCATGCAATGCAAAGTGCCATCGGTACGCGCCTCAGCGCGATGATGTTTCTGCAGTTTTTCATTTGGGGCGCGTGGTATGTAACGATCGGAAATTACATGGCGGCGCAGGGAATGGCGGACCTCACACACTGGCCGTATACGGTCAATCCCGTGGCCGCGATCATCGCGCCGTTTTTCCTGGGGCTGGTCGCGGACCGGTTTTTTGCCACGGAGAGGGTTCTCGGCACGCTGCACATCCTCGGCGGCCTGGTCATGCTGACCGTGCCCCAGGCGACCGGTTCGCCCTTGCTGTTCATCCTGCTGCTCCTTTTGTACAACCTTTGCTACATGCCGACGCTGGGGCTGGCCAACTCGCTCGCCTTTCACAATATCGAGAATCAGGAGAAACAGTTCCCGCTTATTCGCGTGTTCGGCACGATCGGCTGGATCGTCGCCGGGCTGTTCATCGGATTCGTCCTCGGACAGTTTTCGGGCGGCGAGTTGCCGGACCGCACTCCGCTGCCGCTGTACACGGCCGCGGTCGCCAGCCTGATACTCGGCGCCTACAGCTTCACGCTGCCGCATACTCCGCCCCCCGCCGCGGGTGAAAAAGTATCTTTCAGGAGCATTGTCGGAGTCGACGCATTCCGGCAACTGGGCAGCCGCGCGTTCTATATCTTCATCGCCTGCTCGATTCTCATCTGTATCCCGCTTGCGGCCTATTACAACTTCGCGCCGATTTTCGTCGCCAATGCGGTTTACGACCAGAACGTGAGCAATACCGTCGTCGAGTTGCTGCCCAATCCGTCATCGCTGATGACTCTCGGCCAGATGTCCGAAGCCGCGTTCATGGTATTGATGCCGCTGCTGTTTTTGCGATTCGGCGTGAAATGGATGCTGGCCATCGGCATGGCGGCATGGATTTTTCGCTATTTGCTTTTCGCTCTCGGCGCGCCGGATGCCGTGTTCTGGATGGTGACCGCCGGTATTCTGCTGCACGGGATCTGCTATGACTTCTTTTTCGTCACCGGGCAGATATATGTCGACAAGAAGTCTACGCCGGCCGTGCGCGGACAGGCCCAGGGATTTTTCGTTCTGGTTACCTACGGACTCGGCATGTTCATCGGCGCGCAGATAGCCGGAGCGCTGTTCAACGCGTTTCTGGGAGACGCCAGCGTATTGACCCTGGCGCGCTGGCAGGATTTCTGGCTGCTGCCTGCCGGATTCGCCCTGATAGTCTTCCTGCTGTTCGTTTTCAGCTTCCGCGATGAGTAATGACGAGGGAATACCCATGCACATCAAACTATTGGGACTGGCCGCGAGCCTGTTGTTGATTGCCGGTTCCGTATTGGCTCAGGAATCGGTCCTGATCAGCAATGCGCGGCTTGTGATTGGCGATGGTTCGGTAATCGAGAACGGTTCGCTGCTTATCGAAGATGGCGCGATCTCGGCGGTCGGTGCAGGTTCGATTGAGGCGCCGAGTGGCGCGCTCATGGTCGACGGCAGCGGCAAGACCGTCATTCCGGCGCTGATCGACGGTCATGCGCATCTCGGTTACGAGGGCGCGCAGGATTGGGGCGGGCATAACTACGGTCCCGATACCTTGCGCGACAACCTCGAACAATATGCCTGGTACGGTTTCGCCGCCGCATTTTCGGCGGGTTCGGACCCTGACGACATGGCGCTGGAATTCCAGCGCGGGCAAGGCGAGGAATATCCGGACGCCGCGCGGTTCCTGTTCGCCGCGGGCATGGGTCCTGAAGGGCAGGGGCCGAACGATACGTTTCTGGTCGAAGTCGCCGAGGTCGAGGAGCGCACCGGACAGACCATCCTGCGCAGCCTGACCGGTCCGGAGCAGGCCGCGATGCAGGCGCGCGAAGTTGCAGACAAAGGTATTCCCTTTATCAAGATCTGGGTCGACGACCGCGGCGGCAGCCAGGCGAAACTTTCCCCGGAGTTGTACCGGCCGCTGATGGCGGAAAGCGAACGGCTGGGCGTCAAGGTTCTGGTGCATCAGCAGTTCGCCGGAGACATGCCTGATCTGCTGGCGGCCGGCGCGGCCGGCTTCCTGCACGGCAGACTGGGCGAGGCCTTGACCGTGGAAATCGCCGAACAGACCGCTGGGGCCGGCGCCTTTGTCATTCCTAATCTGGGTCTGCCGGAATTGCGGCGCGAGACGATCGGCGACGATCCTTTTCTGCGGGCGGTGATGCCGGCTGCATCAGCGGATGCGCTGGCCGGCCCCGATAGTGGGCGGCAGGCAAGCGTCATGCGAGACGCGGGTAATGAGGCGGCTCTGGGCGCGAGTCTGCTGCGGCTGGTCGATGCGGGAGTCGACATCGTGCTCGGCACCGACGCCGGGCCCTTGCCCGGGCACCCCTTCGGATATAGCGGACATCGGGAGCTTGAGATCTACGTCAGACTCGGCATGACGCCGATGCAGGCGCTGATCGCCGGCACCAGCGCCGCGGCGCGGCACTACGACCTGGACGATCTCGGTGTGCTTGCGCCGGGATTTAACGCGAGCCTGGTCGTGCTGTCGGCGAATCCCCTGGACGACATCCGCAACACGCGAAGCATTGAGCGGGTCTTTCTCGGAGGCCGTGAAATCGACCGTGAAACCATCGCCGCGCGTTTGTCGGCTTCCCGCTAATTCAGACCGCAGAGCGACTCAGAACTCGCAGCCGGTGCGGGGAACCGGCAGGCGCAGCGTGGCCTCGATGTCGTCGAGCAGTTGCCGGGGAGCTTCGATCTGCCCGGTGGCGGCGATGGCGTTCGCTTCGGCGCAGCCGAGCCATAGCCGGGTGAAGCCGCCGACGCCGGCATGCAGGCTCGGCAAACCCTGCCGGTTGCCGGGTTCGGCGTTGCTGTCGGCGCCGAATTGCACCACGTAGTCGCCTCCTACACCTTTCCAGCCGCTTTTCTCCGGCAGAAATCTCTCGATGGGGTCATCGAGATGGAGATTGAACGCAAGCGGCGCGCCGGTTTGCGGCAGCGACGTGTGACTCAGGCATCCCGGAAGGTCATTGATTCGCGCCTGCCACCAGGCTTCGGCTTCGGCGCCCTTGCGCCAGTCGCCTTCCTTCGGGCTATTGCTTTCGCGAAAGGGACGGGCGATGAAGTCCTGTAATTGCAGACCGGCGGGCTCGATCATTTTCACCAGGTGCGCCTGGTCACCGAATCCTTTCAGCAGAGCGAGCAGTTCCTGCAATTGCTCCGGTTCGCGCCAGGCGATCTTGGTAAGCACGAAAGGCCCGTTCTCGTCCTTCATTTCTCCCCAGACGAAGTGAGTCAGTTTGCCTTCTGCATCGCGATAGCCCAGGCCGATGGGATTCTCGGTCCAGCCCATGTCGGCCCGGATATGAGCATGGCTGTGAATGCTGACGCCGCCATGCCGCAGTGAGCGGCCGCGCATGGCTCGATACACGTCTTCGCTGTCTTCGACGGTAATGCGAACCGGGACTCCCGCTCGTGACTCGACATTGAGGCAAGATGGGTCCAGGCTCCAGCTCAACTCGTAGGGCCCAGTGCCGAAACCGAGGCGGCTGTAAAACCCCTGCTCGAACATACCCAGCACCGAAACCATCATTCCCGCTTCGGCATCCTGTTGCACCAGCTCCGCGGTGGCGCGCGAAGCAAATCCGGCGCGGCGGCCGCGCGGGCTCGTGGTTACGGCGGCGACGATCCCAAGCGGTATGTCCTCGCTCAGATAGCGGATCGAAGCAGGGCAGGAAATCGTGACGCATTCAGCCTCGCCGTCGAGTTCGCCTACCAGCGCTCGGGATTTGTCGAGCATACAGCGCAAGTGGGCCGCATCGTCCTTGTCGTCGCGGTCGATCCAGCGGGTTTCTTCCCAGATGCGGGTAACTGCTTTTTCGTCACGCTTCGACTCATAGGGCCGAATTGTCATTGCATTTTTCCTTAAGCGCTTTTCAAGTTCTGGACGGACGAAATCCTATTCCGCAAATCCACGCACCGCCCAATACGAGCGCCACGATTCCCGTATTCGCGGGCGAGAGGGGGTTTCCGTCGATGCCGAACAGCGCCGTAAAACTGATTCCGAGCCCCACCAGCGCCGCTCCCGGCAACTGGCGCCAAAGCGAAGGCGCCGGCGCATTGGCCGGGCGCGACATTCTTTCCAGCGGCGACAGACCGATCGCGGCCGGCAGGAGCAGCACGACAGGAATCGCGACCCAGAGGATGCGTGCCCACCACCAGCCGGCGCTGCCCGGCTCCATGCCCAGTCCCAGGCCGCCCGTGAGCCAGGAAGCGCCGAGCAATAACAACAATATGCTCATGTGCCAGAGATATAGCGTCATGATCATGCTGTTGATCAGCACCGTGGCGGTCCAGAACCGGAGATTATTCAGCAGCAGGCGCATGGGTTTTTCCAGGGCGAGCAGCACTCCGAACTGGACAAATCCCAGGGCCGCCAGGGTCAACTTGGGCGGCAGCGAATTGCTCGGCCCTTCGCCCGGCGAGCCGGCCATGGCAATCGGATACGGACCCCAGACCACGGCCAACGCCAGCGCGATCAATGCCGCCGCGGCGACCGCGAGCAGAACGGCAGGGCTGCCTTGCCGGCCGTCGCGCCAGGCGAAACCGAGATGGTGCATCGCCAGCCAGATCCAGAAATAGTTGCTCCAGCCGGGCAGTTGCCAATCGAAGCCGAAGAACGCGATATCGGCCGCCGCTGCCAGCGCGAGGTATGCAGCCAGCGACCAGTACCCCCAGCGCCGCCAGGCGGCATGACTCGGCGGCGCCAGAATCACGATCATGGTGTAGATGGCGAGAAACCAGGTGGGCAGCAGCGCCGTGCGCGTGATGAATTGAATCGATTCCGTACTAATGCCGCCCGCGAACAGCAGCAACGCGATCACGGCCCAGACCAGCACCAGCAGCAACATCGGCCGGAGCAGCCGATGCAGGCGCGCGGCCAGCCATGCGCCGTAGCCGATGCCCTTTGCCGCCGCCGACTCCAGCGAAACGGCGTTGGCGTAGCCACCGACCATGAAAAAGACCGGCATGACCTGGAAGATCCAGGTCAGCCATTCGGTCCACGGCACGACTTCCAGGGCCAGCAGGGGCACATAGCTGCCGGTCTGCGGATCGATAAAGGCGCCGGTAATCAGCCAGTGGCCGGAAATGACGAACAGGATCGAAAACGCCCGCAGAAAATCTACATACCGATTCCTTTCCGCGGGCGTATTGGCGGCCATTTCGCGCGCCTGTAGCCAGATTCTCATTGCCATTGGGCCAGGGTCAGGATATTGCCGTGCATGTTGGATTCTCCGGCGCTCGCAGTCAATGCGTACATAGTGCCGCTACAGGATCAGCCGTTGCCGGACTTGCTCCATTTCCGTTTCGGACACACCCGCTTCCACCGCCCGATCCGGCCATGCGGATATTGCCGTTCCCACTTGTTCGGCGCAACCGGCAACCGCCGGTTTGCTCAAGCCGAATACTCTTCCCAACCGTACAACTTCGGAAGGAGTCGGCGGGTATGCCTGATAACCGAATCCTGCTGCGTGATATTCGCCCAGCGCCAGCGAGGGAACGAGATCGTAGGCGGGCGACAGGCGATAACCGTCGCCCCGGTTGATCAGACTGAAATTGCGCTCGTGGTCATCGGTGTTATGAATGCAGCGGTTGAACAGCATGAGTTTGAGTAACTGCTCAAGATCCTCTTGCGGATCGACCGAGTAGCGCGAAATCAGGTCGCGAATATCGTCGTACCGAAAGGATTGTCCCGGGTCCTGCTGCGTATTCGTGTCCTTCAGCAAGCCATTGACCGTAATCAGGTGATAGCGGCCGCCGTCCGGCGCAACGTCGAATCGGTCGAGAAGCAGGACTTCCCTGTCGTTTATTCCTGGCAGGACGTTTCCGAAAGCTGTTGTTATTCCCGCCGTATGAGCCATTCTCAGGCATGCCGATTCGATCCTTGCATGATTGAATCGATCACCCTCCCTGTTGAATTTCGCCAGGAAATAACTGTTGCCGTCACAAAAAAGCGCTTTGGGTCTGGCGCCGCCGACCCCACCTGAACCATTGTTTGCCAGGTAAGCAAGTTCCATTTCATCCATGTTTGCCGGCACGAAGTTTTCGTCATCGAGTCGTTGTGCGAGTCGTTCGGCTTTGGCCAATTCTCCGATGGGATGTCCGAAAGAGAATCCAGGCTCCTGGCCTTGCGGTACGATCTGCAAGCAACCTATTCGGCTGGTTCCGATCATATTCAGCGTTTCGATCACGCTGTTGGCGTTCAGTCGCTTTTTGTATTTCACCAATGCGAAGCGGGCGAGCACCTTGCGGCCCCAGGCATCGGGCAGATAGTCATCAATCAGCGCCGGAGTGCCCTGGAGGCAATTCAGGTCAATATTCCCGGAATTCAGTGGTAGTTGTGCCGGATCCAGAGGAAACGCGTCCGGCTGTTCCAGATACGAAGTGGCGTAACGGAAAGCGAATTGCGTCGGACGGCCGCCGGTTTCCTGCAACACGCACTCGCCGGCTTTGCAGATGCCTGTTGCCGGCAGGTTCAGAAAAACGTCGAAGCGGGCGCTGTCAGTCATCGAACAAACTCCGCGGCATTTGCAGCAATTGCTCGAAATCGCGCTCCAGACCCAGCAGTTTCGCGGCCCGGTAGTATTTTTCCATGGAGACCGAGAGGTCGCCTTGCTCCATCTTCTGCAGGGTTGCCCGGCTTACGCCGATGCGAATCGCGAATGCAGCAAGGTTGTCCGCCGGAAAACGGCGCCTGCGGGCATCCTTCAGATTCAGCCCGAGTTGGGGAAGCTTCATCTCGCTGCCGCCATATTTACCAAAATATTGGTAAATATGGCGATATTCAGCGAAAAATACAAGAATATTGGTATTTTTGTAATCGTCAGTCGCGCAAGCCGAAAGTGAAGACCACGTTGCCCGAGGCGATGGTGACGAATTGCTCGCCGTCCACCGCATAGGTCATGGGCGCGGCGTGGACTCGGCGGCTGAGCGATACATTCCACAATTCCTCGCCGGATTCGGCGTCGAGAGCGAAGAAATATCCGTCTGCGCTGCCGGTGAATACCAATCCGCCCGCGGTCGTGGTTATGCCCGCGGAAGATCTCGGCATGATGGGAAACTCCCAGACGATATCGATTGTCGTCGGGTCGATGGCGCGGATCGAGCTGTGGAAGGCGTCCATGGGCTGCTCATAACGCCCGCCGCCGCCTGTATAGCGCTCGCCTTCCTCATATTCCTCGTCGCGCTTGAAGAATATCTGCTCGCCATCGAATGACGTGACGTAGAAGAGACCGGTATCCGGGCTGTATGCGGGGGAGTACCAGTTGGTGGCGCCGGTGATCGGCGGCGACACCATTACGCCTTCGTAGGTCGGCGCCATTCCCGGCACGCGAATCGGACGGCCGCTCGGGTCGAGACCGGAGGCCCAGGTTACGGTGGCGAAAGTGTCACCGAGCAGGAACTCGCCGGTGGCGCGGTCCATGGTGTAGAAAAAGCCGTTGCGATTGGCCCAGAGCATTGTTTCGCGCATTTCGCCGCCGAATTCGATGTCGGCGAGAATGGGAATCTGAATTGCATCGTAGTCGTGCACGTCATGGGGCGTGAACTGGAAGTACCATTCGATTTCGCCGGTGTCTCCGTTGAGCGAGAGAACCGCGTCCGAATACAGGTTGTCCCCCAGCCGCACGTCACCGTTCCAGTCCGGGCCCGGATTGCCGGTGCCCCAATAGATCTGGTTTAACTCCGGGTCATAGGAACCGGTGATCCAGGTGGCCGAGCCGCCGTAGCGCCAGGAGTCGTCGGACCAGGTGTCGTTGCCGAATTCGCCCGGGCCGGGGATGGTGTAGGTACGCCAGACCAACTCGCCGGTTTCCGGATCGTAGGCGTCGATGAAGCCGCGAATGCCGAACTCACCTCCGGCAATGCCGGTCACGACCTTGTCCTTGACGATCAGCGGAGCGGCGGTCTTGCTGTAACCGGAGGCGTACGGAGCGACTTCAACGTCCCACAGCAAGTTGCCGGTGCGCGCGTCGATGGCCACCAGGTGCGCGTCCAGAGTACTCATGAACAGCGTTTCACCGAGGATGGCGACGCCGCGGTTGTTGCGGCCGCAGCAGATTCGCAGATCTTCCGGCAAATCATGGTCATAGCGCCAGTAGACACGGCCGGTGCGCGCATCTACCGCGGTTACGTTGCTCGGGGCTTCGGTGATGAACATGATGCCGTCGACCACCAGCGGCACTGTCTCGGCACGGTCGATTACCGGTATTTGATACGCCCATTTCATTTCCAGTTCGGACACGTTTTCGGTGTTGATCTGGTCGAGCAGGCTATGGCGCTGGCTGTTCAGCGTGCCGGAATACATCAGCCAGTTTTCCGGTTCGTCGGCCGCGTTGACCAGGCGCTCCCAGGTGATCGGCGTAAATGCGGGTGTAATTACGGTCTCGAATTGTTGTTCCTGGGCCTGGGCGAAAGCGCCCGGCAACAGGATCGCAAGCAGCAGGGAAAGGCGTTTCATTATCAAATCTCCTCCCGTCGCAAGGAGAACAGGTACGCCACGAGGTCGTCCAGTTCGCTTTCCGACAATGATTGGGCATAGCCCGGCATGGTGGAATCTTCGATGCGCTCGTACGACTGCAAGCCGTCCTTCGGGAACGACCAGAGATTTTCTTCGTTGTCCATGATGCGCAGCGAGAAGCTGTCTTCGTTCATGCGATATCCTTCCCGGGATACACCGTCAGGACCGGTCACCCGCAATCGCCACCAGCGCGGCGCGACGTCTTCCTGCGGGTTGATCATGTCCGCCATCAGGTCTTCCGGCGTGCGGTTCTCGCCGATGCGGGAAAGATCCGGACCCGAGCGCGAACCGCGGCCGCTCACCATGTGGCAATCCGCGCAGTCGCTGCCGCTCCAGAACAGCTCGTTGCCGGCTTCGGCATCTCCGGCCAGCACTACCGAGCCGGGGTCGTAGCGCAGGGAATCGAGATAGGCCACCAGTTGCCACACCTGGGGGTCCGTCACGCTTTCCGGCACCGGCAGCATGGCCGTGCCGGGTACGCCGTCGCGGATGGTATTGAAGATGGCGACGTCGGTGCTCGACTGCGTCAGGCGGCCGGTCAGGTCCGGCGCACCGGTTTCGTCGTTTCCTCTCGCGTCAAAGCCGTGGCAGCGCGAGCATTGGCGTTCGAAATATCGTTCGCCCAGCCGAACGTCGACCAGGGTGTTGTACAGATTACCGGCGTCCTCGGCCAGCGTGCGGGGTATCAGCAGTATCGAAAGCGCAAAGGCGGCGCCCGCCAACAGCCATCCGCCGCGGAATCCCGAAAGCTTGCTCATGGCGACTCCTCTTATGTAAGCGGCGTCTAGTGTATCATCGCCACCATACGTTGCAATTTCGCACGATCGGACATGAGACTCGATATGAGCGAAGTGGATTCCACTGTAGATTCCGTCCTTTTCGCCTTCCCGGCGACCGAGGCCGTATACCGGTTCGGCAGTTGAGGAACCGCCTGGCAGCGTTCCGAAAGCGATCTTGACCTGGCTGTTTTACTGCCTCATGAACTTGCGAATCGTGTGGATCAGTTGGACTGGCTCAAGCTCAACGGAGAAATAGCGCAAGTCTCGCGAACGGACCGCGTTGATCTGATCAATCTGCGAACAGCCACGACCGACCTTCAGGCCGAGGTGCTGCGCACGGGTGAGGTGCTATTTTGCCGGGACGACGATACGCGGCTCGAATTCGAAACCCTCATTCTCAATATGCACCAGGAGTTAAACCATCGCCGGGCCGGGCTTTATGAGGACATCATGAAGCGCGGGAGAGTAATGTTGGCATGAGCGAGGTGTTGATTGGCAAACAGGAACTGATCACTCTAAACCTGATTCGCTCTTTCGAGACTTTGCTCGACATGGCCAACCACTTGCTCCGCGCAAAAAAGCTGGGCTGGCCGAAAAACAACGCCGAAACATTCGATTTGATTGCCCAGGCCGGTCTGATCGACGCGGAAACGCGGGACAACCTGAAACGGGGCAATGCCATGCGAAACATACTGGTTCACAGGTACGCGGCAATCGATCTCGACAAGGTCAGACAGGTGATTGAACTTCATCTTGACGAAATGCTCGCCGCGGGCGGGAAATTCCTCCGCCACGGCGCGGACTAAAAAACATCAGTGGTGCCTACCGTGGCCATAAACTGAAGCCAAAGGAAACTCCCGCAATTCCGTTATGTCGCGATGAATTTCTTCAAGGAGCTTCTCCACCGAATTCAAGGTCGACTGGATGTCCATCAAGAAGTAGAAAACAATAGCGAAGAAGACGATACCAGCAGTCCATGCGGCCAGAGTGCGCGAAAAATTCCTGTCCATGATCATTTGCTCCTTCAAAACGGGCTTGCGTCCCACCGCAGTAATAGGTTCAAGTATCGATAGACAAGAAGTTTTGGGCGAGAAAAGACGTAAAGGGTGAACGCAGTACCGGGATGCTATGCCTTCTCATCCCGCGGCGCGCGCTTTCCCGTCTGAATCCAGGGATGGAAGTCTGGCAATTGCAGCGCCGCTCTTCTGCTCGGCACACCGGAGCTCAAAGATTTTCTGCAGGTTGAGCCAGAACTCGGCTGAAGTGCCAAAAAAGCGCCCCAGGCGCAACGCCGTGTCACCGGTTATCGCGCGTTGGCCATTCAGTATCTGCGTAATGCGGTTAACCGGCACCTCGATCCGTCGAGCCAATTCAGCCGCGCTCATGCCGAGCGCAACCAGATCCTCACGCAGTGTCTCACCGGGATGGATAGGTTCACGCATGACGAGACTCCTCTCAGTGGTAATCAACGATCTCTAATTCGACTGGGCCAGGACTTTCATCGGGCCACTTGAAACAGACTTGCCATTGGTCATTGATGCGAATGCTCCATTGCCCATTTCGTCGACCCTTGAGCGCTTTGAGACGGTTGCCCGGCCGATTCAGGTCGCCAAGGCTTGTGGCAGCGTCGAGTTGGTCCATTTTGCGCGAAGCCGCTCTGGCAAAACCCGAGAATGCCGCAACTCGTTGCCCCCGGTAGAACGCTGCCGTCCTTTTGTCTGCATAACTGACGATCACAGCGTGTTCCAGATCCATTGCAACAAATCGCCGATCAAATTAACTGAAAAGTCCGTGTTACGTCAAGCGTAATTTTAGAGATTGGATAGGCAATGGACATAGAATCCCCATTACCGAGTGGGTGTCCCATGTCCATTTAGTCTACGGACCTGTCGAGAAATAGGGAATGGCGTTGGCCAAACTCTACGAGCGCCTCCTTGTAACTCTGATCGTTTCTGTGGTGATAACTAATGAATACTTTGTGCATTACAACGTCTTTCGCTCAAAACCTTTCGCAGTCCGCTGGATACGAGCTTGACAGCCTCTAGAATGTGCGGGGTGTGGGCCAAGATAAGGTTCTCCTCTCGGGATAGACCATTATGGAGATCATCTGGCGAGTACTTGCGAAAGTACTGTCGCCCCGACCAGTCTTCGCGCGAGCCAGTCCAACGCTCAGCGAGACCCAGGGTCTCAGAAATATCGCGAGCACATCCGCCGAAGCCGCCCAGCACGAAGACCGGCTGATTGGCTTCAAGCGAGAGATACGTTTCCTCGGCAATGCCTGGCATTGCTCCCTTGTAATCCTCGACCTTGCCGCCTAAGACGATTCGTGCGCGAATGTCTGCTGCCATAACGGTTCGCATCGCGGTTAAGCCTTTCGTCCATTCATCCTCCTGCGGCTCGTGCGAACGAAGTTTGAGTCGCTGTTTTCGAGCGAGACGCGTACCGTCCAACGCAAGGAAGACTAGGCTGGCAGCCGGCTCATGGTCTGCAGAGAACGCCGCAATTTCATCCAATGACATCCTGATGTGTACTGGCCAAGCCAAGTAATCGGTCACACCTATGATTCCAGTGTGCCGCGGGTGGCCCCGATAACGTCCCACCAACTCGGCCAAAAGCCGAGTAAAGCCATGTTTTCTCAAATCTCCGCCGTAGGCCAAACTCCAGCCGGAAGCGAGCAGGTGCAGCGCGGTCTCAGCCATAGCGTCGCGCAAATGCCCGTCACTTAGCCCGAGGACTCGCAAGTCGGGACTCTCAGAAATCGAGATTCCGACCGAAGGGGTTGTCTCGGCTAGGGTTGGGGTCATATGCGTTCCTCCAACCAGTCTGTCAGAGTCCTTACACGTACTTCTGGCGCGATATCCCTGAACAGCGTCTCTTCATTTGCACCGAGTAGGGGTTCAGGATACACGATCACGGAAGGGGAATCCCCGTCACCAGGTGGTACTGCCGCCAAAGTGATCAACTCGGGTGGTCTCGCGGTGAACAAAACTCCTGGGGAGTCAGTCATATGCGGCCCTACGCGACAAAGCCACAACCAGTTGCGGAAGACTTCATCCAAGAGGCAACCTGCAACTGTCCCAATCCGATCCGTTTGGTTTGGGCCCATGCGAACGATTGGAACGTTGCCCAGGTAGGGCATTCCACGCGGAACGACATCTCGTACGCAATCGACCACGACCATGGGCACCAGGCGTCGTTTTGCTTCGATTACCTCTCGTCGACACCATTCGCGGGAAGAGTACGAATCGGTATGGATCGCCAATACTGCACCCGCCCCGATCTCGCGCAGCAAAACATCTCCAAACGACAGCCCTGGCGGGATATCGTAGACGTCGAAGAAACTATCAAGCGGGCTGTGCATATGAATCCAGTCGCGAATGCTGCTTCCCACGAATTCGCCATCGTCATCATGCTTGGAGTGGCTGATGAATATCCGAATCTTTTTCAGATAGCGCCCAACCTCGTCATCCTCACCACCGGCGGGCCGAAGCCGGTCGAGGCTATGCCGGAGCATGCGACAGAATTCGTGGGTCAGGTCGGAGGTAAGTCGTTGCGCCAGATCTACGCCAGACGCGCCCCAGCGATCCCAGCGCAAAGCTTGCTGTATGACCCCAAGTTCAAGCCCCCGGCGGTCCATTGTCACCGGGAAGAATCCGACCGGAAGCCCTCTACTTTGCGCGGCTTTCGCGATGGCGCGTACGTATTCGGCATACTCGCGATCTTCAATCAGGATTGACTCTGCCAGAACCACGATGGCGGTGAATTTGGCATCATCCCACTTGATCGGCAAGGGCGTGGATGCGCCTGGCGCGAGATGGCTGTCGAGCTTCGCAATGGCAGTCCAATTGTCTGGCTCGATTGCAAGTTTCCCATCCATCTCCGATTGCTCTATAAAATGCGGGGTTATGTCCTCGAACAGCAGTATAGGATCAGGTTTCGATAGACAAGAAGTTTTGGGCGAAAAAAATCAGAGAGCTTCAAATCGAGTCAAGCTGCATTCTTCGCCGGCTCAGACTATATGCCCCACCCAGCGGCCGGCGAGGACTACTCCGGCCCAGAGGAAGAGGGAGAGACTGCCGATGATTTTCAGTTGCAGCGGGGTCTCGGTCATGTGTTCGCTGCCGTTGAGGTGGCGGTAGATGCGGTAATGGAACCAGGCCATGTTGGCGCCGGCGAGGACGAGCAGGATCATCTTCCACTGGAATGCGGGGTTGAGGACATGGGATGCGGCGCGGGTGATGAACATGCCGAGGCCGGTGATGGTGGAGAGAACGAAGGCGCCCCAGGTCCAGGGGATCAGTTCCCGCGACAGGTCGCGGATCGAGTAGCGCATTGCGGCGAGGCCCAGCAGGCGCAGGTCGACGAACAGGATGGAGCCGACCACCATGGCAATGGTGACGACATGGATCGATTCGATGAAGGGGAAAAGCCAGGTGCCGCCGATTTCCCAGCTCAGCGGCCAGTTCTCGATATCGATCCAGAATGGGGCGCGCAAGAAATCGGAAAGCACTCAGTTCACCCTCATGCCGGGAAATAGATGTATTCGGCGTAGGCGATCCAGCGCCCCGCCATGGCGACCATGATCCACAGGCCCAGGGAAAGCAGGGCCGCGGCCTTGACCTTGAGCGCGGCCGCGCCGTTGGCGTTGACGAAGTCCTGCTGCCGGCTCCACCGATGAATCAGTACAGTCACCGCGATCGCGGAAAGCAGGAAACTCGCTTTCCAGCCGAAAATCGGATTGTTGAAATAGCGCAGGGGCCGGGCGAATACGAAAAACGAGCCCGAAAACAGGTTCGAGGCCAACGCGCACCAGAGCCAGGGCATTACCCGGCGCGCCATTTCCGGTAATTGCTGGGAAGGCACGGCAAGCCCGAGGATGCGCAGGTCGAGCATGACGATGGAGCCCATGACCACGGCGATGCCGAGGATGTGTACGCTCTGGATGATCGGAGGGAAGCCGGGAATATTGCGCAAGGCCCAAAGCGCCGCGGCTTGCGGGAACGAGCCGTCGAGCAACTGGCCGATTGCTATCATGAAATCCGGCAATTGAAATGTCCTCGAAAACTCAAGTTGCGCTTTGGACAATCATAGACGCTACAGATTCTGCGACTCCGCTTCGCTCCGCGCAGAATGACAAAGGGGCGGTGCCGACGCATCGTTTTCAGCCCGTCGCCGGCTCGTCTGTGACTGCTCCCGACGAGGCGGAAGCGACCACTGCCGCGTACTTGGCCAGCACTCCGCGAGTATAACGCGGCGCCGGGCGCCGCCATTGCTCAAGACGCGCCTCGATTTCGGCGGCGTCGAGATCCAGATTCACGGTCCGGTCCGCGGCGTCGATCGTGATCGGGTCGCCGTCGCGGACGATCGCAAGCGGGCCGCCGGAGAAGGCCTCGGGCGTAATATGGCCGACCACGAAGCCATGGGAGCCGCCGGAGAATCTGCCGTCGGTGATCAGCGCCACATCCGAACCGAGGCCCTTGCCCATGATGGCCGAAGTGGGAGCGAGCATTTCGCGCATGCCCGGGGCTCCGCGCGGGCCTTCGAAACGGATGACGACGACATCGCCCTTGACGATTTCGCCGGCGAGAATGCCTTTCAGGCTCTCTTCCTCGGAATCGTATACCCGCGCCCGGCCCGAGAATCGGTCGCCTTCCTTGCCCGTGAGCTTGGCAACGGCGCCTTCCGGCGCAAGATTGCCGCGCAGCACGACGAGGTGAGATTCGGGCTTGATGGGATTGTCCAGGCTCCGAACGATTTTCTGATCCGCCGGATAATCTTCCACGTCGGCCAGATTCTCGGCCAGGCTGCTGCCGGTGACGGTCATGCACGAGCCGTCGAGCAGCCCCGCATCGAGCATGCGCTTCATCAGCGGCTGGATGCCGCCAATGGCGATCAGTTCCGACATCAGGTAGTTGCCGCTCGGTCGCAAGTCGGCCAGCACCGGGGCGTCGCGGCCGATACGGCCGAAATCGTCGAGTTCGAGCCTGACGCCGACGGTATGCGCCATCGCAAGCAGATGCAGCACCGCATTGGTCGAGCCGCCAAGTGCGATCACGACCTTGATGGCGTTCTCGAACGCGGCCCGGGTCATGATGTCCGAGGGTTTGATGTCCTTCGCGATGAGATTCATGATCGCCGCCCCGGCGCGTTCGCAGTCGTTCTGCTTGGCTTCGGAAATCGCATCCTGGGCGGAGCTGTTGGGCAGGCTCATGCCGAGGGCTTCGATGGCGGAAGCCATGGTATTGGCCGTATACATGCCGCCGCAGGAACCCGGGCCGGGTATGGCTGTGTCCTCGATCTGCTTCAGTTCGATATCCGAAACCTTGCCGGCGGCGTGCCCGCCGACCGCTTCGAACACTGAAACCACGTCGGTGCGGCCGGGACCGGGCTGGATCGTGCCGCCGTAAATGAAGATGGACGGTCGATTGAGCCGCGCCATGCCCATCACCAGGCCCGGCATATTCTTGTCGCAGCCGCCGATACCGATGATGCCGTCGTGGCCCATGCAACCCGAGACGGTCTCCACGCTGTCGGCAATCACCTCGCGGGAAACCAGCGAATACTTCATGCCCTCGGTGCCCATGGAAATGCCGTCGGATACGGTGATCACGTTATAGATCACGCCCTTGCCGCCGGCGGCGTCGGACGCGCTGTTGGCCGCTTGCGCGAGCTGATCGATATGCATGTTGCACGGCGTAACCATGCTCCAGGTCGAAGCGATGCCGACCTGGGGTTTGGCGAAATCCTCGTCGGTAAATCCTGCCGCGCGCAACATGGCGCGGCTCGGCGCCTGTTCGACGCCGTCGGTGACGATGCTGGAATGTTTGCGCAAGTCCCTGTCTTTCATGAAGATTCCCAATGAAGCTCGAAGCCGGGTATTCTTGTGGAGTTCCGGCGTAAACTCAAGTGTTAGCGCCGATTTTTCTGTGTATCATGCTCCAAGCAATGATCAAGAGGAGAAATTTCATGAAAACATACTGGGCAGGAACTCTGGCCATGCTGGTACTGGCTTTCGCGCCGCTTCAGGCAACGGCGCAGGAAGCAGCGTCAAGCCTCAACGGCATCTGGCTGAATACGACGACTCCCGAAGGCGAATTTGCCTTCCTGACGATCATTCACAAGGCTGACGGACAGATGGCGATCATCAGCACGAATTACATCAATATTCTCGGAATTGTCGAAGGGTATCAGTCGGCGGCGTCGCTGGGACAGGCGAATCCGAACGACCTCGGCGAATCCATCGGTACAGCGATGAGTTTTCCTGCATTGTTTCAAAACGCCGACCTGCAATTCACCTTGCATCGCCCGTCGGAGAACGAACTCATGGTCGAACTCACCAGTTGCTCCGTACCAGAGGGGAATGTGGTCACTTGCGACCAGATTTACCCCAATTTTCCCTTGAACGAACGGGTGCACCACGTCAAGGCGTTCTGAGCCTCGCGACAAATCCAATGGAGTCTTGAAGATGCGAAATGGGGAATGGATCAGGATTGCAGGGCTGGCCTTGCTGGCCGGGTTGCCGCTGGCGTCCGCGTCCGCGTCCGCACAGGAAGCGGAATCAATGGAGCCGGCGGCGGTGGATTACGGCGACATCGACAACTGGCTATGCCATCCGGGCAATACCCTGGACGTCTGCGACCACGATGTCAGCGCAACCATCGTCAATGCCGACGGTTCGGTGGAACGCGAAGCCTGGACCGCCGACCCGGATCCGGCCATAGACTGTTTCTACGTTTATCCGACCACTTCGCTCGACGAGGACACATTCGCCGACCTTCATCCGGGCCGGCATGAGGAGGTCATCACCGCATTCACGCAGTTCGCGCGCTTCAAGTCCGTCTGCCGCGTGTTCGCGCCGGTCTACCGGCAGATCACGATACCCGGCCTGCTCATGAACGCCGGCAATCTCGCCAATAACGATCAGCGCAATTACATCGACGTAGCCAACGCGTTCAACCACTACCTGGAAAATCACAATGACGGTCGCGGTTTCGTACTCGTCGGCCACTCCCAGGGCACCAGTCTGCTGATCGAACTGATCCGCAACGAGATCGACGGCCGGCCGCTGCAGGATCAACTCGTCTCGGCGATTCTCGCCGGAAATTCGGTCGTCGTGCCGAAGGGGGAAAGCACCGGCGGCAGTTTCAGCGAAGTGCCGCTTTGCGAGGACGCCGGCCAGACCGGCTGCATAATCAGTTACGCGACCTATCGCGAAAATCTCTCGCCGGGCGACGAGGGGATGTTCCTGTTCGGCCGCGCACCGAACGACGAATCCGAGATCGCCTGTTTCAATCCGGCCAATCCGGCCAATCCGGACGAACAAGGGGAACTCGACGCCTATCTTTCCAACATCGGCGAGATTTTCCAGGCCGTGGGGCCGATGCCTGTGTGGAGTTCCACGGCGCGGGAAATTACAACGCCGTTCGTGAAAGTGCCCGGTCTGCTCAACGCGCGCTGCGTTAATGACGGCGCCTATCACTACCTGGAAGTGAGCATCGCCGCCGACCCGGCCGACCCGCGCACCGACGATATTCGCGGCGACGTCCTGCTCAATGGGGAAATCAACGCGCCCTGGGGCCTGCATCTGATCGACATGACCCTGGCCATGGGTAACCTGGTCGACATCGTCGGCCGTCAGGCCGAGGCGTACGCCGAACGCTAGATCAACTGACTTCCAGGACTTTCAGGGTATTGGTTCCGCCCTGGATGTCCTGCAGGTCGCCTTTCGAGAGAATTACCACATCGCCCCTGGCGACCGCGCCGATTTGAACGAGAAACCTGACGACCGCCTCGTTGATGAGTTCGTAGTCAATTCCGCCGGTTTCCAGCAGGCGCGGATGAACCCCTCTGTATAACGCAACTCGAGCCAGCGTCCGCGGGTTATCGCCAAGGGCGTAGATCGGCAGCCGGGAGCGGCTGCGCGACATCAACTTGGGCGTGTTTCCACTCGAGGTCAGACAGGCCACGGCGCGCACGTCCGCCAGACGTTCGGCCACGGTCATCGCCGCCAGGGCTATGGATTCGTCGATGACCTCGCAGTCGTGATCGAGACTGGTCTGCGGCGCGGCGAATGGCGTTGATTCGGCGCCCTCAATCACCCGCACCATGGCTTGCACCGTTTCCACCGGGTACTTGCCCGTGGCGGTTTCGGCGGACAGCATCACCGCATCCGTTCCATCCAGAACGGCGTTGGAGACATCCATGATTTCCGCGCGGGTCGGATGAGCATTCTCGACCATCGATTCCATCATCTGCGTCGCGGTGATCACGCACCGGTTCAACTCACGGGACCGTTTGATGATGTGCTTCTGCATTCCCATCAGGGCCGCCTCGCCGATTTCGATCGCCAGGTCGCCGCGAGCCACCATTACGGCGTCGCTGGCCTTGATGATGGCGTCCATGTTCGCGTCCGAGGCCACGGCTTCGGCTTTCTCGATCTTGGCGATGATGGCGCAGGCGGAACCGCGTTCCTCGACCAGTTTCCGCGCGGTCTTCAGGTCGTCGGCGGAACTTGCGAAAGATATGGCCAGATAGTCCACGCCCTGGTCGCAGACAAACTTCAGGTCTTCGATATCCTGCGCCGTTGGAGTCGGGGCGGACAGTCCTCCGCCGCGCAAGTTGATACCCTTGCCGGCGCGCACTTCGCCGGCTATGGCGACCACGCAGTCGATACGACCGCCCTTCACTTCGGACACTTGCAATTCAAGCGACTCATCACCGATCACAAGAGTGTCCCCGGGGCTGACCTGTTCGGCCAGCGCGGTAAATTTGGTCGAGACTTCCCGGTGGTTTCCGCCGTCGTGAGGCAGCGCCGGATCTATGGAAAAGACATCTCCCGGCGCCAGTGCGAATGACTTCTCCCCGGCGAATCCGCCGATGCGGATCTTGGGTCCCTGGAGATCGGCGAGTATGGCCACATGGCGGCCTGTATTGTCCGCGGCAGCGCGTATATCCGCGATCCTGGCAGCGTGCTCCCCGTGCGCGCCATAGGAGAAATTCAATCGAAACACGTCCACGCCCGCGTTGATAAGCTCTTCGATCTTTCCGTCGCTCGCAGGGCCAAGGGTGGCTACGATCTTGGTCGCTCTTGGAATTGACGGATTTTCGGCTGCAATGCTCACGTAAACGTCCTGCATAAAATTCTTCGCAGTTTTGCGGTGCGCAATGATACCAGCAAGTTGAGAAAATGAAGGCGACGAGGGCTCGGCGTGTTTCCAGCCGTCATTCTGCGCGGAGCGAAGCGGAGTCGCAGAATCTGCGGTTTCGATACAATTGCACCTGCGAAAACTCTACAATGCCGTATTTAAATTTCGGTCGGCGTTCCACCGCCAGCCTCACCCAAGCGGAAGTATTTTGCCAATGACCACCTACTACACCTACACGGACAGCCCCATCGGCAGACTATTGCTGGCCGGAGACGGGGAAAATCTGCATACGCTGGGATTCCCGGGCGGCAAGATGCAGCGCCGCCACGAACCCGGCTGGGTCGAAGATGCGACTCTTTTCACGCAGGCAATCGAGCAATTACGAGCCTATTTCGCAGGCGAACTGAAACAATTCGATCTTTCCCTGGCGCCCGCGGGAACCGACTTCCAGCGCAAGGTCTGGTCGGCCCTGCAAGGAATACCCTACGGAGAAACCCGCAGCTACGGAGAACTCGCGACCGAAGTTGGCAATGGCAAGGCGTCGCGCGCGGTAGGAGCTGCCAATGGCCGGAATCCGATTCCGGTGATCATCCCCTGTCATCGCGTCGTCGGCAGCGACGGCAGCCTGACCGGATTCGGCGGCGGCCTCGAAACCAAGCAGCGCCTGCTCGCACTGGAACTTCGCCAATCTCGCCTAGTCTAAGCGGAGTCAACTCGCGGATACCCGAGTCTCATGGAGTTTGCTGCCAGCCGAATTACCGAACTTGAGCGATCCGAGCCGGTACGCTGGCACTTCTGGTCCGCTGTTGTAGTCAGTATCGGATTGCATGGTCTTCTTTTGCTCGTTTGGCAGTTTGACAATGCAAGACTGCCGACATCCCAGCCAATTGCGATCGCTGTCAATCTTGTTCCGGAGCGTCCGAAGCCAGAGTCGGCCCCGCAACCGGAATACACTCCCATCCTGCCGCCGGAAATTGAACAGCGAAGCCTGCTACCGGCCTTACCGCAGCCAGAACCCGCGATTCCGATCATCGATGAAACGCCTCCGGTTGCGGAGGCAGTTACGATTTCCGCCGTTGAGCTTGCCGAATCCGTGGAATTGCCTCGTGTCACGGAGACTGCTGTCGAGCCGGAAGTCAGTGGCGGCATTTCCCGGGCTCCTACGCTGGAAACGATTCAGAGTGCGGCGAACACGGCATTGTCACGGCGGTGGCAACGCCCTGAATGCGAACCGCTTGAAGAAGACTCCGGCTGGCGCGACTGCAAGCCTGTATTCACCGGTGAGCCGCGGGCGATTTCGCTCGCAGATGAACTGAATACTTATTCCAGTCTAAACCCCTTGCGAGGAACCTCGTCCACCGAACGCAGCCTGCCTGTAATGACGGCGAACATGAACCGGCTCAATGATGGCCTTACACTGCAAGGCATTGACGGACCGGCGCGAAATCAATTGCTGGAACAGGTCGACGCAGTCATCAGCCTGTATTCCGATCCCGACATACCGGTGCGCCGCCAACAACGGCTCATGATGGACAAGAGCGGGTTGGCGAGGCGGGCGGAACAGGTTGTGAACGACCCCTGGGTAGTCACTCAAAGATTGCAACGCGAGCAGAGACAGAAGCATTAGCCCCGGTAAAGCCGCGGCTTGTCGAACGATTCTCCATGAATTTGGCTGTAGTCCGTGCGAGGAGTAGAATCCCGTCCCCATGCTAAGCAGTCAGCAAAATATCATTTCCCGGGTCGCGGGCTGGCTCGGAGACGGCAAGCCGGTCTGGCTTTCCACCATTCTCAAGACCTGGGGTTCTTCGCCGCGCCCGCCGGGCTCGATGCTCGCCTGCACCATGGACGGCGAGCTGGCCGGCTCGATTTCCGGTGGCTGCATCGAAGAGGATTTCCTCGAACAATTGCAGAACGGCAACCTGAAGGCGCAATACGATGAGCAGGGCAAGCCGTTTCGCATCAAGTACGGCATCAGCGCCGAGGAGCAGGCGCGGCTGAAGCTGCCTTGCGGCGGCCAATTGCACGTGCTGCTCGAATATCTGGATACAAACGATGCCAATCGGCAGGTTTTCTCGCGCCTGGCCGCCGATCTCGACGCCCATCGCAAGGTCAGCCGGGTAGTGGATCTGCGCAGTGGCGCGGTAAGCGCGCGAACCGGCAGCGATGAGGCGGCCGTGGTGATCGGTGAAGACGCCATGGTGCACAGCATGAGCCCGATGTACCGGCTGTTGCTGCTCGGCGCCGGCGATGTGGCGCGTTATGTCTCGGAGATGGCGCTGGCGCTGGAATACGATGTGACCTTGTGCGACCCGCGACCGAGATATCTGGACAACTGGCATGTGGAAGGCGTGGAGACTACTTCGCGCCTGCCCGACGACGTGGTCAGGGAAAGATTCAGTAATCCCTATGCCGGCGTTATCGCCCTGGCGCACGATCCCAGGGTGGACGACATGGCCTTGATGGAGGCATTGAAAACCGACGCCTTCTACATCGGCGCCATGGGCTCGGAACGCACTTCCGCAGCGCGCCGCGAGCGCCTGCCCGAACTCGGACTAAGCGAAGCGGAAATAGACCGGCTGCATGCGCCGATCGGCTTTCAGATTCATTCCAAGACGCCGGCGGAAATCGCCATTTCCATCATGGCGCAAGTAACCGCCGTGCGTCATCAGAACAAAGATGCCTCCTAGGAGTCTGTCGGTTTTAGATTGTTGAAGCCGCCGAGCAAGTCGGTCGTCGGTTACATTTCATGCTGGCGACCGCAGACCGCGCGATTCCCGATTTCGGTCGCCGGGGCGGTATGGTATCGCCCCCACATGCGTATTCGGCATGACAGCGTCGCCAATGTCCGCTTGCGGTCGGAAAATGGGGAATGGAGCGCCTCAACGCAAGGCGTGCATCCGTTTCAGGTTCCACGCCAGGCAGGCCAGCGTCCATTCTCCGCGCACCGCCTCCAGTCCGCGCAGATGGAAGCGACGAAAACCCATCGTCTCCTTGACGATCCCGAACACCGTCTCCACGGTTGACTTGCGCCGCGCGTACAGCGCCCGGCCTTCCGGCGTCCGCAGCCGATGCGCCATGCGCGTCACCGCGTCCGCGTCCTCCGGACAGGGCGGCGGCGACGCGGAACGCTCCGCCAGCGGGGGGTTGTGCGCCTCGCGGCCCATGGCGACGTACGGCGTCAACTTCACCGCCTCGCAACGTTTCACGTTCTTCTTGCTGAAATACCCCGCGTCGGCCAACAGCCCGGTCGGCTTCCCCAGCGCCCCCGGCAACGCGCCCAGCGCCGCAAGCGCCGGTTCCACCTCGCGCTTGTCGTTGCCGCGGTCCACCACATCGGCCGTCACCACCAGATGACTCTCGACATCCACCCCGGACTGCGCGTTGTACGCCTGCTGGAATCCGTCCACCGTCAGCATCACCCGCGATTCCGCGTCCGTCAGATTCACCTGGTCCTTCTCCCGCGGACCCGCCTCCGGCGCCTTCGGCTCTCGACCCCGGGGCTTGCGCCCCGTCGCCTTCTCCTTCTCCCGCCGCGCCGCAAGCTTCTCCTCGTATTCTTCCCGCTCCGCCGCATGGCGCTCCCGCGCCCGCCGCTCGATCTCCGCCTGCGCCGCCTCTATCACCGCAAGACGGTCTTCGCGCCGCTTCAACTCCTCCGGAACGTCCAGCCCGGGCTCCGCGGCGTCCGCCCGCGCCGCGCGTTCCAGCAACTCCGCAACCTCGCCCCGCAACTGCTCCTCCAAACGCTTCGCATGCCCCCAACTCAGCGCCTTGTGCTTGCTCGCGTTCGCCCGAACCTTCGTACCGTCCAGACTCACGTTGCCCAGCCGCAACAACCCCATCTCCCGCGCAAGCGAAAGAATCTGCACGAACAAACCACCCAACTCCCCAAGAAATCGCTTGCGGAAACCCGCGATCGTGTCGTGGTCCGGGTGCGTGTTCGCCGCAATGAAACGGAAAGCCACCGAATCGTAGGTCGCACGCTCCAGCTTGCGGCTCGAAAACACCCCCGTCGCGTAACCGTAAAACAACAGCCCCAGCAACACCGACGGATGATACGGATCCTTCCCGCCCCCACCGTACCGGCGCTCCAGAGCGCCCAGGTCCAGACGGTCCACAATCTCAACCACGAAACGCGCCAGATGATCCTCCGGCAGCCAGTCCTGAACCGACGGCGGCAAAAGATACAGCGTGTCCCGGTCCACTGGGCGAAACTTCGATGACATCGGATAAGCACCCGCAACAACCTGAATACGATTCTACCTCAATCTAAATCCGACAGACTCCTAGGCCAGCACCTGCCTGAACACGTCCAGCGCGATCGCCATCTCTTCCCGGCTGCCCAGGGAGATGCGCGAATGGGTCGCTTCCAGCGGCGAAAAGTCGCGTCCAACGAGTATGTTGTGCTCGAGGCAGGCCGAGCGGAATTCCGCCGCCGGCATGCGCAGATTGACAAAGATGTGATTGGTGTTGGAATCGGGCGCCTCGTAACCGAGATCGCGGAAAAAGCCGACAACCTCGTCGCGGATCTCCGCGTTTTCCTGCACTTCCCAGGCGATATGTTCCTCGTCTTCCAGTGCGGTCAATGCGGCGATGGCGCCGAGCATGTTGACGTCGCCCATGCCCCAGACGTCGCGGATCTTCTGCAAGGTTTGCGGCTGGGCCACGGCGAAACCGATGCGCATGCCCGCCAGGCCGTGGGCCTTGGAGAATGACCTGGTGATGAACACGTTTTCGTATTCCAGCGCCAGTGGCACGGCGGTTTCCATCGCCCCGGGGCGCGCGTAGTAGATGTATGCCTCGTCGATGTGGATAAAGGTTTCCGGATTCTCTTCCATGACGCGGCGAACGAAGGCTTCCACTTCGCCCGGCCCGCGCACGGTGCCGGTAGGATTGTTCGGGTTGCACAAATACAGCAGACCGGCGCCGCGGGCGTTGTCCGCAAGCTGGTCGAGATCGATGGCCAGATTGCGGTCGAGCGGCAATTCCACCGTGCGCGCTCCGATCTGCCGGGCGGTGCTCAGGCTGGTCGTATAGGTCGGCAAGGGAGTGACGAAAGCCTTTTCCGCATCGCAGAAGGCGCGAACAGAGCCTTGCAGCAACGGCGTGGAGCCGGTTGCCAATTGAATGTTCTCCCTTTCCACGCCGTAGTGATCCGCCAGGCCTTGCTGCAGTTCACCGACATGGTCGGGGGCGTAGCCGCGGCCGACGCGTTTGGTCGTATGGGCATGAATCGCTTCCATGGTCTTCGGGCCGGGTCCGCGCGCGCTTTCGTTCTGATTCAGTTGAATGATGCCGTTGTCGAAGACGCCGGTCGCGAGCGCCTCGCGATTTTGCGCATGGGCTTTTCCGCCCAGCAGGGCGCTTCCGGACATTGCGCTGACCGCAGCGCCGATCGCGATTGTTCCAAATCCACGTCGAGTAGTTTTCATTCATTCCTCCGGCGGCCCGGTTAGGGCAATCTGGTGTGTTCAATTTGGTGGAAGGCGCATCATAACCCCGTATCCGGGCATCGCCAAGCGAATCGAGCGAATCGAGCGGCATCGGGCCTTCCGGACGGAGATCGAGCGATCTTTTCATTGATTTAGCCCTGCGCCTGCTTTATAACCGTTAGTTGCAACGCGGGGTTCAACTCAAGGGGACGAATTCCGCCGGGTCACTACAACGCTTGCGCATCGCCGCGGGCAAACGCATAGAGGGGCGCCGCATGTCCAACGTCTACAAAATCGACCGCAGATCTTTCCTGAAACAGGCAGGCGTTGCCGCTGTTGCCGGTTCATTGGGAACAGCCACCAGCCTGAAGGCCCAGGAGAACGGCGCCAGCCGCGCTTCCGCCGGAGGCTACGACTTTGACGAGATCTACAATCGCATCGGCACGGATTGCAGCAAATGGGATGGACAAATTGAAACCTGGGGCGAGCAGCTCAAGATTCCCATGGGAGTCGCAGACATGGATTTCCGCGTTGCTCCTTGCGTTACCGAAGCGTTGCAAGAGCGTATATCGCACGAAGTCTACGGCTATATGGCGACGCCTGATTCCTATCACGAATCGATCATCAACTGGAATGAGCGCCGTTACGACACGGTGATCGAAAGGGAAATGCTGCTGAGTTCGCCGGCGCTGCTGCCGGGATTACTCGCGGCGCTGCGGGCTTTCAATCCTCCCGGCGCCAAGGTCGTCATGCAGACGCCTGGCTATAACGGGTTCTTCTCGACTATCCGCAAGGGCTTCGTGATCGAGGAGAATCGGCTGCGTGAGGTAAACGGCGTCTACGAGATGGATTTTGACGATCTCGACCGCAAGTTGGCCCAGGACGATGTGCATACCTTCATCCTGTGCAACCCCCACAATCCGGTGGGCAATTGCTGGGACCGCGCCACATTGACCGAACTCGGCGAACTTTGCGCGCGCCACAACGTCATCGTGCTGGCCGACGAAATCCATTGCGATTTCGTCAACGCGGGCCACGAATACGTGCCCTACGCAAATCTCGCCGACGATCTGGTCATGAACAGCGTGACGTTCAAATCCGCGAGCAAGTCATTCAACCTGGCGGCCTTCAAGGACGCCTACATGTTTTCTCACAATCCGGAATTCATGTCGCGCATCCGCGCCGTCGGCGACAACGCCACGATCAACTCGCTCGGAATCATCGGCACCCAGGCCGCGCTGGAAGAGGGCGACGACTGGATGGACGCCTTGCAGGTTTACCTGTCCGACAACGCAAAGTACGCGTCCAGCTTCATCAACGAGCAGATTCCCCACATGAGTTGCAACGAACCGGAAGGCACCTATCTTGCCTGGCTCAATGTGGAGCCGCTGATCGAGCGCATCGGCGCGGTCGAGACCGCGGCGGCCGAAACCGCCGCACGTGAGCCGGGCGCGAATGAAGTGACTCCGGAAATGGTGGTGGAGCGCTATCTCATCGAGAATTCGGGCGTAAAGATCAATCCCGGCTCGGCCTACTGGGGCCCCGGCCGCATGCGCATGAATCTCGGCCTTGCCAGGCCCTTGCTCGAAGAGGCGCTCGGCCGCATCCAGGGCGCCATGCAGCAAGCCTAACCTGCGGCGGGAGAATGAGCCGCCGTGGCGGCGGGTTCGTGCACACTGGAGGGTTCAGACAACTTTGGAGTGGAGGTCCACCAGAGGTCGCCGAGCTTGAATGGGGCCGCGCTGAAGGGCGGCGGCGCGATTTCGGCGTCGCCGGTGGCGGTTTCGAGCAAAGTCCAATGGCCGTCGCGCAGTTCGAACACTTCGAGCGTTTGCGCTTCCGGGTCGACGAACCATAGATGGGCGATTGGTCCATTCCGTTGACTTTGCCGTGTGTGTCTGTGATAGTCCCCGCGTCGGGTGCCCTTTATGGGCTTGATATGGTACGCCCAGCCCGACATCAATTGCCCTCCGATTGTCGCCATGGGACACCCATCTCTGTTCAATCCCGAAAGGCGGCTGCCATTCGGGTTTGTTCGCTTCTGCTGATTCCGGCCGAGTTCGCCACCGTCTTCCATTCGGCTACGCTTGAAATGACTTCGTCCTTGATCGCCAGGGCCTGATTCCGGCCAAGTTGAAAGAAGTCGATCACTTCCAGGGCCAGCCTGAAGTCGAGACTGTTGTCGTTGTCGGTTATGTTGAGGCGCAGCCCGTCGGCCGGCGTGACGGGATTGATGTCGAACGCGGGGGACAGCCTCCAGCCACCGCTGCGAAAAACGAAGCCGTGGTTGCGCAGATGGTCGTCGGTATTGGAGATGGCGATGGAGAAAACGATGCGGCGCCATAACTGGGCCAGATCTTCTCTTGCGCGGGAGCCATGTTCCGTCAGAAACTGGGCCAGTTCGAGATAGCTGGCCCCTTCGTCTCCGTCGAAATAGCCAAGTTGGGTCATTGCCGAAGTGAAGTGAATCCGGCTTGCCGGTATCCGGTCAAATCGTTTCGTGACGAATATATGGTGCTCGCTGCCCAATTTTCTGATGTGGGATTCGGACATTTCCAGACCCGCTTTAACCGCGAGCTTGTAGGCGACGAATTCCCAGGCGCCGACATCGTGGTCGTCCAGCCGGCTCGGAAATTTGGCTATCCACGGATGGCCGTTGTCATCGAACAGGCAGGCCTTGGGTCTCGCGCCCCCCAGTGAAGAGCCTGGCGCCAGCAATGCGTTCAGCCATTCCAGATATTCCGAATCCGCGCCGGCGCCTTCTTCAATCATTCGCGCGGCGCGTTCGAGTTCGCCCAGGGAAGAAAGTGGTGGAGCCGCCAGATACTTGTGGTCGTCGAGAAAATTTCCGTCAGGTTCGCGTTTGAAACGCAGCGCTCCCGACCGGTGCAAATCATGTACGCCCAGCAGAAAGTCAATTTCGTTTTGAACTTTCGGCCGCCTCGACTCGCGGCGCGCCATGATCGCCTCTCTTCTCTTGACCAGCATTCTGCCCCAGCGATCCGGGCAGCAGTCCAGGAAAGCGCGAAAGTTCCTGCCGCCCTCCCCATGCTGCGGCCCGGAATAAAGAGCAAGCGCCGGGTCCAGATTCAAGGCGTGGCCGGATTGCAGCCATTGCTCCGCGTAAGTGAACTCGAAATGTTCCGTTCGACGAATCATGGAGGAACGCAGGGCGCCAACCAGTGCGGGCTGATTGAAATCTTCCCAGTCGGCGAACACGAATACTTTCACTTCCCCGGACACGATCAGGATTCCGACTTGCGTTTCAGCAACTGAATGTCGCGCAGCTTGCGGCCGAATTCGTCGTCCATGGCAACTTTTGCAAAGTCCCCGGCCAGGCCGAGAACACCGAGCGCCGAGACGTAGTGGCCGATGGAAACGGTCGGGTCGCCGTTCTCGATTTTTCGGATGGTAGTGCGGCTCAGCCCGGTTCTCCCGGCAATCAGCGTCTGAGTCAGGTTTCTGCGTTTGCGCGCGAGTTTGCAATTTTCGCCAAGTTGTTCGAGCGCCTGGCGGTATTTGGGAAAGACAACCGCGCGGCGGCGTTTCCCTGCATCACTAATGGTCATTGCTATTACCGTATTTAGCCAATTTGAATATTATAGTATCCAAATTAGGTAAAGCACAGTTGTAATTTGGAGGTCTTGGTCGCCGCGGGACACTCATTCCCGTCAGCAGCCCTTCAATGGGTGTCCCATGACTTTTTTGGATTGGCGAGGTAATGCAATTGCATTGATTTGGTAAGTGGATTGCATTACTCTCGCAGTCGGTTCAGCAAACCAGTGGAGGCCGCCATGTCGCTCAAGAATCTGCAAGTCCAATCCACCTTGACCGATCGTTATCAGACGACCGTGCCGGAAATCGTCCGTCGGGCATTGCAATTGGGAAAGCGCGACAAGATTCAATTTTCGATCCGCTCCAATGGAGAAGTCGTACTTTCCCGCGGTGATCGACCCGAGGAGGACGATCCGGTGCTCGGCGCCTTCCTGGAATTTCTCGCTCGTGATCTGGCGAACCACCCGGAACGGCTTGAAGTTGTCGATCAGAGTTTCATTGATCGAATCTTTTCTGTAGCGGGAGATTTCGACATCGACCTGGACGCTCCGCTATCGGCTGAAGACGAATGAATGAAAGTGACCCGATCTTTCCGAAATTCAATGGCTGGGCGATCTATGCGCACCCCATGTTTCGTCGGCAGTTGGAGGAGTTGTCAAACCAGGTCAAGACTCTCAAGCAAAAGGATCCGGCCGGCTACTCCGGAAAAAACGCCAGTAAACGATTACTTGCAATAAGAAAGTTGATGTTCGATGTCATTCCGCGGGATCCATCCAGTGGAGAGTTTCGCTTGGGAAAAACCCTTGGCGATCAATACACAAACTGGTTTCGAGCCAAATTCTTCCAGCAGTACCGGCTGTTCTTCCGGTATCACTCCAAAGCCCGAATCATAGTGTACGTATGGGTAACCGAAGAAGGAAACAAACGCGCGTACGGAAGCAGAACCGATGCGTATCGTGTTTTCCGGCAGTTGCTGGCAAATGGCAAAATTCCGGCTGATTGGGATGATCTGCTCGGCGAATCGCGTCCGGACGGTATTGTCGAAAAGGCCCGGTAGAGTTTTTGCAAACATATATCAAATGGATTCACAGACACATATTCAACGAATTAAGAGTCAAACTTTCAATTTCTCAGGGCGCGATTTGTGGCCAGGGAGCGGCGGATTCGAGTTGCCTGGCGAGTTGCAGCAGGAGCAGGTCGCCGCCCCATGCGGCAGTGAACATGACGCCGACGGGCAAGCCTTCGGCGGTGCGATGCAGGGGCATCGACATCGATGGCTGGCCGGTGCCGTTGTACAGCGCGGTAAATCCGCTGTATTGCCGGAAGCGGTTGACGTATTCGCGCTGATCCTCGGCGTTCATGTCGAGCCATCCCAGTTTTGCCGTGGTGCGGGCCAGCACCGGGGAAACGATTACGTCGACCTGCTCGTGCACCGCCGCCATTCGTTTTTCCGCGGTGCGCAGCAAGTCTCGCGCCGCAAGATAGTCTACCGCCGGAGTCTCGGCGCCGCGTTTCGCCATGAAGCGGGTCGAGCGCTCCACGGGAGCTTTTTCGAGATCGGTCCTGTGAAAGCGCAGGCCGCGTTCGATCGAACGATAAGTGTGCACGCAAACGAGTTGGCCCATGGCGGCGTTCAGCGCCTCGTAGTCGAGCGGATGGTTGAAGGGCTCCACGACATGGCCCAGCGATTCGCAATACGCGGCGGCCGCCTGCACGGCTTTGACGCATTCGCTATCGAGGGCTTCTCCCGTGGGATGGGTATCCTGAATGCCGATTCGCAGGCGCGGGCAGGTCGTGTCGAGCGCCGAAAGGAAGGAAGCGGGAGAATCCGGCCGGGCGAACAGGTTCTGTCCAGCCGGCAGCGTGATCAGATCGAGAAAGGCGGCACTGTCGCGCACAGTTCTCGACACCACGTGCTCCACCGCCATGCCGCTCCAGTTCTCGGACAGCACAGTGCCCGCCTGGGTCAGACCGCGGCTCGGCTTGAGGCCGAACAGTCCGCAACAACTGGCTGGAATCCGGATCGAACCGCCGCCGTCGGAAGCCTGGGCTACCGGCACGATGCCCGCCGCCACCGCCGCGGCGGCGCCGCCGCTGGAGCCGCCGGTGGAGTAATCGGTGTGCCAGGGATTGCGGGTCGGTCCGTTGGCGGCCGGCTCGGTGGTCAGGGTAAGGCCGAATTCCGGCGTGTTGGTCTTGCCGAGCATGGTCAGGCCGGCAGCTTCGTACAATTGCACGCCTGGCGATGAGGATTTCGCTACATAGCTGCTGAACAATTCACTGCCGTAACTGGTCGCGGCGCCTTTCAGATCGCTGAGGTCCTTGAGCAGGAAGGGGATTCCGGCCATCGACCCGGGCAGTGATGCGGCCTCATCGAGCGACCCGGCCTGTTCGAGCGCCTGCTCGTAAAGCGGCAGGTTGATCGCGTTCAGGCCCGGATTGCATTGTTCCGCGCGCGCTATGGCGCGCTCGTTCAACTCGACCCGGCTGAAATCGCCGCGCTCCAGTCCTTGCGCCAGGGCAAGCGCGTCCATGGACAAATAATCGTTTTCAGCGAGCATGGTGGGTCTCCTTTTCGCAGATTCTGCGACTTCGCTACGCTACGCGCAGAATGACAGTTCGGGCCTTATTCGAATCGGCGGCCTGTATACCAGCCGGCATTCCGGACTTGTTCCGACACCTGATCCACCACATCGAGCACCAGGGCAAACAGCGCCATGCGCACGAGCACGCCGTTGTCGGTTTGCCGGAAGATTGCGAGGTTGGGATGCTGGTTCAGATCCTCGTCGAGTTCGTTGGCCTCGGCGCGGGTGTCCCGGGGCAATGGGTGCATGATCACGGTATTCGGCTGGCAATGCCGCGTGTATATCGCCTGGTTGAGCCGGAAGCGGCCACGGTAGACGTCGGCCTCGAGGCGGCTGGCAAAGCGTTCTTCCTGGATGCGGGTGAGATAGACGGTGTCGTTGTCGTGGAGGCCTTTTGCCATGTCCTCGGTCTGGCTCACCTTGTGGCCGGCTGCGCGCAATTCGGCAACGATATCGGCGGGCATGCGCAGTTGCTTCGGCGAGATCAGGTTGAAGCTGATATTCCGGTACAACTTGAGCAATCTTGAAAGCGAATGAACCGTGCGGCCGTGTTTCAGATCGCCGACCATGCCGATGTGCATGCCGTCGATCGTGCGCTGCCTGGACTCAAGTTCCTTGCGGATAGTATACAGGTCGAGCAGGGCCTGGGACGGATGTTCGTTGACGCCGTCGCCGCCGTTGATCACCGGCACGCGGCTCGCCTCGGCAAATTCCGCCACCGAACCGGCCCGCGGGTGGCGCATGACGATAACGTCGCTGTAGCCGCTTATGACGCGAGCCGTATCGTAAAGCGACTCTCCCTTGGTGATCGAAGAGGCGCCGATTTCAGCGGTTTCCCGCACGTGCCCGCCCAGCATGTTGAAAGCGCAGCCGAAGCTGACCCTGGTGCGGGTGCTCGGTTCGAAAAACATGTTGCCGAGGATCGCGCCATCGAGCGCCTTGCTGACTTGTTTTCGCTCCGCGAAAGGTTCCATACTGTCGGCCACGTCGAAAATCCGCTCGACATCCGGCCGCAGGAACTGTTGTACGCTGATTATGTGGGCGCCGCGAAAATCCATGAAAATCATCCGGAAAGGAAGCCGGCAGGCAGTTTCCGGCTGTGCGAATACTACAACATATCAACCGGCATGAGCATCAGGCGCGATGACGAAAAACTCGATCTACTGGTACGACTTTGAAACTTTCGGCCGCGATCCGCGCCGCTGCCGCGCCGCCCAGTTCGCCGGTTTGCGCACCGACGAAAATCTCGAGCCCATCGGCGAACCCCTGATGCTCTACTGCAAGCCGGCGGAAGACTTCCTGCCGGACGCCATGTCCTGCCTGATTACCGGCATCACACCGCAAAAGGCGCTGGAGGCCGGCGTCAGCGAGGCCGAGTTCATCACTCGCATCAAGGAGGAATTCGGCAAACCCGGCACCTGTGTGGCCGGCTACAACAACATACGCTTCGACGATGAACTGACGCGGCAGTTGCTGTACCGCAATTTTTTCGACCCTTACGAGCACGAATGGCGCAACGGCAACTCACGCTGGGACATCATCGACATGGCGCGGCTTTGCGCCGCCACGCGCCCGGAAGGTATCGAGTGGCCGCGGTCGGCGGAAGGAACGACGACTTTCCGCTTGTCGGAACTGAGCCGGGCCAACGGCCTGGAACACGAACATGCGCATGACGCGCTGTCGGACGTGCGGGCTACCATCGCACTGGCGCGACTCATCAGGGAGCGGCAGCCCCGCCTTTATGACTATGTCTATCAATTGCGCCGCAAGGACAAGGTCGGCGCCCAGATCGATCTGTTTACGCGCAAGCCGATCCTGCATGTTTCGGGCAGGTATCCGTCGCGGCTGGGTTGTCTCGGGCTGGTGATTCCCGTCGGTGCGCATCCGGTGAACAACAATGGCGTCATCGTATACGACCTGCGCACGGACCCGCGGCAATGGGCGGATCTCTCGACGGAACAACTCGCGGCGCATCTTTTCACGCCGAGAGAGGAACTCGAAGGCGAACGCCTGCCGCTGAAGATCATCAGCAGGAATCGCTGTCCGGTCGTGAGTTCACCGGCCGCGCTGCCACCGGACAGGGCGGCGTCGTTCGGCATAGATCACGACACTTGCCGCGACCATTGGGAATACCTGGTTCACAACTCCAATCTGATGCAGCGATTTTGCGATCTGTTCCAGGCGGACGACGGTGGCCGCAAGGCAGGCGACCCTGATTTCATGATTTACAGCGGCGGATTTTTCGGCGATGACGATCGCTCACATATGCAAACCTTGCGCGGCATGGCGCCCCGGGATCTCGGCCGGGTCGATCTGCCTTTCAGGGACCAGCGCCTGCCGGAGATGTTCTTCCGCTATCGGGCGCGAAATTTTCCGGATACCCTGAACGGGGAGGAGGGCGCCCGATGGCGCGAGTTCTGCCGCTCCCGGCTTGAGGATTCAACCGCTTTCGCGGAGTTCGATCGCTCGCTTGCGGAAGTCCGCGCCAGCGAATTGCCGGGACGCGAACAAATCGTCGCCGATCTGACGGATTATGTAACCGGCGTACGCGCTGCTGTTGCATAGCCGGTCACTCGCGCCATACTATTTCCAATCCGGGGCTTTCAGACCCGACTCCTGACCAACGCATGGACACACGTACTCCCAGCAGCAAGGAGCAACAGGACAAGTTCTCCGAGATCAGGCCTTACCGCGATCACGAGATCAGGCCGGTTCTCGAGCAACTCCTGGAGGATCGGGAATTCATCGACAGCATGGCGGCCTTTCTCACTCCCAGGCTCGCACGCTGGATTCCCGGATTGTTGCGCAATATCGTCAAACGCCGCCTGCGCGGTTATATCCAATCGATTCACGATGTAAAGAGCATGCAGCAGGTCGTCGAGTTCTACATGAACCGGTCGATCCGCTCCACCACATGGGGATTGAGCCAGGCAGGGATGGAAAACCTTCGTCCCGGCAAGACTTTCGTCTTCGTCAGCAATCACCGGGACATCGTAATGGATCCGGCATTTACCAACCTGTTGCTGCACCGGGCCGGATTTACCACGCTGCAGATCGGCGTCGGCGACAATCTGCTCAAGAAACCTTTTGTTGCCGATCTCATGCGCCTGAACAAGAGTTTCATCGTGCACCGCTCGCGGAAAGGTCGGGAATTGCTGCTCGCCCTGAAACTGCTTTCCGAATACATTCATCAATGCATAGAGGATTCGGAAAACGTCTGGATCGCGCAACGCGAAGGACGCGCCAAGGATGGAATCGACCGCACCGATCCCGCGCTGGTGAAAATGCTGGCCATGGGCAACAGAGACGTGCCATTGTGCGAGAGCCTGGCCGAACTGAATATCGTCCCCGTGGCGATCTCCTACGAATTCGACCCTTGCGACGTCTTCAAGGCCCGGGAGTTGCATCAGGTACAAAATTCCGGAAGTTACATCCGAACCGCTTCGGGCGACCTGCGCCATATCGCTGCCGGCATGACCGGATTCAAGGGCAGGGTACACGTGACCTTCGGCGAAGAGTTGCAATGCGAAACCGATGACGCGGAGTCTGTGGCTGCCGCCATCGACCGCCAGATCATACGTAATTACCGTTTGTACGAAACGAACTTTCGAGCGCTGGAAATCCTGCTGGATGAAGGCGACGTGAATTCGCCGGTGCTGGCGGACGCCGTCGCGAAGCGTTCGCCGGACAACAGATCCCGCGAACTGTTCGAACGGCGGCTGGCCGCGGTCGACGACGAATTGCGCAAGCGGTATCTTTTCGGCTATGCCAACCCCGTAATCAGCCGGTACGAGTACGAGGCGGCCGGGAGCTGATTCGCTGCCGCAGTTTACGCAGACGCTGCCAGAGTTCCTTGCGCGCATCCGGCCGCACCGGCCCCGCGAGGGTCAGGGTGACTTCGGCCTCGCGCAGATTACCGGCGAGTTGTCTGCTGTCCGGCCCACGCTTGCCGAATCCGCTGGCAAGTTGCTGCAATTGCAGTTCCATGCGCAAAGCCTGGTCCTCTTTCGGCGTGTTCAAGCCCGCGTGGATCTCCAGTTGCACGCATTCACCGCGCTGCCGCTGTTCGCATTCCGCGGCCCGGGCTTCCAGATCGGCCGGGGTTTCGGTTTCCAGCAGTTCCTGCAGCCTTCGGCCCAGTTCGGCGGCGTGAGAATCATCTTCGGCGGGCAATTTCTCCCAGTCTTCGATGTGGATGGCCGAACCGAGTTCGGAGAATTCTTCGGGTCCGACCGCACTGAACAGGCTCGCTTCCAGCTTTTCAAGAAAACCGACTCGCGGCGCGAGTTGTTCCAGTAGCGCGTCGTGGTTTCGCTCGGCAGGCGGGCGGGCGCGTTCCCGGACTTTTGCCTGATGTTCGCCCAGGGACTTGAAAACCGAATCGCAGGCAGCGGCGAACTCTTCCCGGAAGCGTTTCTCATCCCGGAATTCAGCCGGCCCGATTCGTTTCCACTCGGTCTGTAACTTGCGCGTTTCCGCCGCGGCGGCGGTGTGATCTTCGTGTGCGGCAAGCTCCTTCGCCCGATCCACGCAGGCCTGTTTGCGGGCCGTGTTTTCCGCCATTGCTTCCTTGCGCAGATTCGTCAGCTTTTTCAGCGCGGCGTAATAGCGCTTCTGCAGAGACTTGATTTTCGACTGCTCTACCGGCGCATGATCTTTCCAGGATGCGTTGCACTCGGAAACAAGCTGGTGAAGTTTGAGGATATGAACAGGCTTCCCATCGAGTTCCTTCAGCCGCGCTTCCAGTTTTTCGCACAATTCGGTGCGGACTTTCAGATTCCGCGCCATGCGTTGCTTTCTTTCCTGGAAATACTCCCTGCATGGCGCATACGCCTGATCCGACAGCCGCTTGAAGTCGCGCCAGAGTTTCTCGTTCTGGTCCGACCTGCCCAGGGCTTTCCATTGTTCGTGCATCTTCTGTATGCGCTGGCTCAATTCGGCCGGGGGAAGACCGGCCTCCGGCAACATACCCATTTCCCCGATGAGTTCCTTTTTCTTTTCCGTGGCCGCGTAATTGCGCCATTTGCGCATCTCGAGCAGCGGTCCCTTGCAAGCGCCGGCCTCCTTTTGCATGGACTGCCGCAGTTTACCGGTGCATTGCTGGATGCTCCCCTGAATTCGATCCCATAACGACAGCGCATCCTTCGAGCGGCCGGCTTCCAGCGCTTCGTTCAGGGCCGCCACTTGACTGTGCAGGCGCTGTTGCAATTGCAGTTGGTATTGGCTGTTCTTTTCCAGCAGTTCCTGCAAGGCCTGCCATTGCTCGCCGGAAGTTCCCGGTTTCCCCAGGCGCTCGAAACTCCGCCGCAAGTCGAGCAGTTCCCGGCTTTGCTTGTGGCTGAGATGCGCCAGTTGCTCGATCAGCTCGGCAGGGATTTCTTCAGCGGCGGAAGGTTGCTCGTTTTCAAGCTTTTCCGACTCGGGAATTTCAGTCACCGTCATGGCTGCACCCGTAATCTGCTATGGCGAACAAGCGCCAGTGTACCAAAAGTATGAAAAATACGACCCGTTTCCGTCGTGGTGCTATACTTTTTGCGGCGCAACCAGCCTGGACGGCACGCACTCCGGTGGATTCCCTCAAACAGCAGATACAGTCGGATTACCGGCGGATTCTCGATGCCCGCGGCTTTCGGCCACGCCACGGGCAGCGGCGCATGATCGCCGAAATCTTCAACACCCTGGCGGAACAGGGAGAGGAAGGGAAGGGTCCGGTTTGCGTGGTGGAAGCGGGCACCGGCACCGGCAAAACGCTTGCCTACCTGCTCGCGGGCTTGCCGCTGGCGATGGAAAGGAATCTCAAGCTTGTCGTCGCAACCGTCACGGTTTCCCTGCAGGAACAACTCGTCAACAAGGATATTCCCCAGATTCTTGACGACGCGGATCTGCAATTCGACTATGCCCTGGCGAAAGGGCGGGGCCGCTATTTGTGCCGATTGAAACTGGAAAACCTGTTGCGCGGCGACGACAGCCGCGCCGCCTTGCGTGATCTGTTCGCGGAGGATGTGGCGGCGGATTACAGCTCGGACCCGCAACTCTGGGAAGAGATGCGCCAGGAACTGGAAACGAACAACTGGCAAGGCGACCGGGACGACTGGAAAGTACCCCTGGCGCAGGATCGTTGGCAACCGCTGACTGTCCGGCGCGGGGAATGCCTCGGCTCGCGCTGCCGGCTATTCAGCAAATGCTGTTTCTACAATGCCCGCCGCGACCTGGATCAGGCCGACTGCATCGTCGCCAATCAGGACCTCGTGTTGACTGACCTCGCGCTTGGGGGCGGCGTGGTGCTGCCGGCGCCCGAGGAAAGCATCTACATCTTTGATGAAGCGCACCATCTGCCCGAAAAAAGCAACCGCCATTTCGCCCATTCAATCCGCGTGCGGGCCGAAGCTGACTGGCTGGAACGTTGCGAGACCATCGTCGGGCGCATGACCGACCAGCACGTGCTTGAGCCGGAAGCGGTGAAGGAGCTGAAGGAATTGTTACCGGAGTTGCGAAACCGGTTACAGATGGCCTGGCTGCTGCTGAAGGACCTGAAACAGACCGATGGCGACAGTTATCGCGATCGCATGACCCAGACCTTCGAACTCGGCGAGGCGCCGGAGGAATTGCGCGATCTGGCCGGACCGCTGGCAAAGCTTTTCGGGCAACTCGAAGGCAGGCTGGACCGCGTGCGCGAACGTTTGCGCGAAATTTCCGGAGAAGATGGCGAAGAGTCAACCGGTGACGATTCGGCCGCGGCCGAAACCTGGTTTCCCGTCGCCGGCAACTTGCACGAGCGGGCCATGGCGAATCGCGCCTTGTGGGACAGTTACGCCGCCGGCAACGAGGCGGGCAAGGCGCCCTGGGCGCGTTGGCTCAGCTTCGACAAGAATGACGACGATGCCGATATCGGAATTTCCTCAAGCCCGGTGCTGGCGGCGGACAATCTGCAGCAAAGTCTTTGGCGGCGCTGTGCGGGGGCCGTGCTGACATCGGCCACTTTGTCCGCGCTGGGCGAGTTTTCCATGTTGCAGATGCGGGCCGGACTGCCCGAACACGCTCGTTTCCTGAGCATTCCCAGCCCATTTCCCTTTGCCGAGGCGGCAAGCCTGGAAGTGCCTGAAATGCGCTGCGAACCGAAAGAAACGCAAAGGCATACCGACTGCATCATCCGCTCGCTGCCGCGCCTGCTCGACCCGGAGGGGGCGTCGCTGATGCTGTTTTCAAGCCGCGTCCAGATGCACGATGTGCTGGCAGCGCTGCCCGAAGAATGGCGCAAGCGTATATTTTGTCAGGACGACTATCAAAAATTCGAACTCTTGCGCAAGCATCGCGCGCGCGTTGACAAGGGCAAGGGCAGCGTGATCTTCGGCCTGGCCAGTTTCGCCGAAGGCGTCGATCTGCCGGGCAAGTATTGTACGCATGTGCTGATCGCGAAAATTCCTTTTCCGGTACCCAGTGACCCGGTGGAACGGACGCTCGCGGACTGGTTCGACAAGGAACAGGGGAACTCGTTCATGCAATTGTCGCTGCCCCAAGGCGCATTTCGTCTGAAACAGGCCTGCGGGCGCCTGTTGCGAAACGAGAACGACAGCGGCCGCATCACATTGTTCGATGAACGCATCGTGCGCAAGTTCTATGGCAAGGGACTGCTGGAGTCACTGCCACCGTTCCGGCGTGAATTTCTGCAGCAGGACATTTCCGGGCCGGAACGGACAGGCGGTTAGGATTTGGCCTTGCGGGTAAAGATCATGCCCGCGGCGAGGCCGAGCAGGCCAAATATCACCGTTGACATCAGCATGCTGCCAACGAAGCGACCGAGGCCGACTCCGACTATCAGGCCGACGGTAATGCATAGCGCGAGCGTACCCTGCCTGGCTTGTTTTTTCGATTTTCTCGACATGACGATTCTCTCCCGGCGTGGTCAATTGACCTGCCGGATAGAATAAATCAAGCGGCCGGAAGAGGTAAATTGCTCCGGTTCCAATTCCTGGGGGTCGACTGCCGTGGTTCCGATTCTTTCGGCGGCTTCCATACCTTCCACGACGTGGCCGATTACCGTGTATCTACCGTTCAGATGCGGCGCATCGTTCAAGGTAATGAAAAACTCCGGACCATTGTCTTCCGGCCCGCGGTTCGCAAGGGCCAGCACGCCGCGGACCAGACCCCGGCCGGGACGCCCGGCCTGATATCGATAGCCGAGTTGCGCATAGGCATCCTTGACGCTCATGTTGGCGAGCGCGGACATGATCTCGTCCTGGCGCGCCGCCACTTGTGCGTTGCCGCTGATGCCGAGGCGCCGGTACAGGGGGCGCAGCAGCGTTTGTTCCAGATCCTGTTTTTGCTGGATGCCGAGCAGGGGATTGAATTCGCCGTCGGCGTACAGAACCGGCTCCAGATCGAGCCCAAGCGCGTCGGCATTGATTTCATCGCGTACGGTCTGGTATTCCCTCTCGCCCTGATACAGCGCCGGACTGCCGGCCTGGATCAGGAGCCCGGGAACAACGCGATGGAATCGCATGCCGTCGTAGTATCCGCGCGTGACGGAAAGCGCGGTCCGGTTCCCGGTATCCCGAGGCTCCGCCAGGGCTAGGAAATTCGTCACGTTCAGTGGTGCTTCGCCCGGCAGCAGTTCGACATAAATCGGGCCGAATTCGGTATTGATGAGCACCAGTGGATTGGCCGCATCCTCCATCGCCGCGGCGGCCGAGACCGCGTCGGCCCTGGCCAGGGCGGGACTCAATAGAAACAGTGAAAGAACGATTAGAATACGCATGAGGCAATTCGCGATTTGATTCCAGCGGCCTGTATTTCACGGATTGTAGAAATTGCCCCGGCCATGAGCAAGAATAATGCTTGAGGAATGCACTTGTTGAAAAAAATAATCCTGCCTGGCGTGATCGTCCTGGTGGCCGGCGGAACCGCTGCGCCGGTGATTGCCCAGGGATTCAATGCGTTCAATCTGCAGATGTTGCACGCTTCGGGGTACAAACTCGGACGTGATCGCACAACGACACTGACGGGGGAATGGTCGAATGCCTGGCGCTACGGCGACAATTTCGCATTCGTCGACACGGCGCATCCTTTCACCGGCGAACCGGCCACATACTCGGAATGGCTGTCACGGCTGAGCTTGTCGGATCTTTTCGGCCGGGAGATTTCCGCCGGCCCCGTGCAGGACCTGTTGCTGGCCGGTAATCTGAAAAGCGGGGACGGGTACCGCGGTTATCTTGCCGGGATGGGAGTGAGGCTGGATGTGCCGGGTTTCAATTTTTTCAACGTCAACGGCATGCACAGAAACGATCCGAATCTGCCGGGCTCGACCCGGCAACTGAACATGTCCTGGGGCGGGACGTTCACTACGGGGGCGATACACTGGGAATTCGGCGGCTTTCTCAATTGGGCGGACGCGGAAGGCATATCCGGGACCGGCGCCTACAGTCATCCCAACCTGCTGACGCAGCCGCAATTGATGTTCGATTTAGGCAGACTTCTCGGCGGCGGTTCGGACCGCATTTATGCCGGCGTCGAATGGCAAGTCTGGCGTAACAAGTTCGGTATCGACGGATTTGACGAATCGGTATTGCAGGCGGCGATAAAACTGAAGTTGTAAGCGGGATTCAATTCTGTACCGTTGACCCGTCACCGGCCTGATAACGGCTCAGATCGGCGGGTGTATCGATATCCATGAGAATTGCGGCATCCCTGACGGAAATTTCCCGCACAGTGGCTTCATTCCGGCGGATGATCCTTCGGCCGCCGCGTTCGTCGTTCAATTCGGCGAGTTCAGCGAAGTAGCGGCTGCCGAAGCCCACCGGATTGCCCCGGCGGCCATTGTGGCTGGGAATGACGATGTCACCGGGAGCCAGTTCCGCGGACAGCAAGCGATAGGTTTGCGGTTCGATGAAGGGCATGTCGGCAAGACAGACCAGGCAGCCGTCCCAGGCCGGAAGCTGTGAAATGCCCCATGCAAGGCTCGCGCCCATTCCCTGTTCCGCACCGTCGCACAGCGTTACAGGCCATTTGTTGAGGTCCAGTCCGGATTCGGGGCGGGAAACGATCAGAATTTCATCGAGAACGGAAGAGATGTTTTCGAGCGTGTGCTGGATCAGCGGTCTGCCGTCGGGCATGGGAGCCGTGAGCTTGTCGGCGCCGAACCTGCGGGCGAAGCCGGCAGCGAGTACGAGCGCGCCGATTTTGAATTTCACCGGGGCTCGGTTCAGTGAATTATTCGGCCGGCGATGCGTGATTTACGTTCGGGCGCGGCCGTAACTTTCTGAGATTCCGCTTCTTGAGAGTCCGCTTCGAGTTCCTGTTCGCGCAGGCGCAATTGTCTGCTCAGATGCCTTTTCAGGCGCTCGACCACTTCTGACATTACCTCGATGGTCTGGCTGAGTTGGTCGAGCGTCTGCAATGCCTGTGCAGTATCGGGTCCTGCTGGTTTTTCCTTGCTCATGAGGTGTTTTCCTCGTCCGGTTGGCGTAGCGGTCAATCCCAGCTCAATGCGCCACCGGTCTGATATTCGATTACCCGGGTTTCGAAAAAGTTCTTCTCCTTGCGCAAATCCATGATTTCAGACATCCACGGAAAAGGATTGCCGACGCCGCGGAACCGTTCCTTCAGTCCGATCTGCACCAGCCGCCGATTGGCGATGAATTGCAGATATTCCTCCATCATGGCGGCGTTCATGCCGAGAATGCCTCGCGGCATGGTGTCCCTGGCGTATTCGATTTCGAGTTGCGTCGCCTGAAGAATCATCTGGGTCGCTTCTTCCCGCATATCTTCGGTCCACAGGTGCGGATTTTCGAGCTTGATCTGGTTGATCATGTCGATACCGAAATTCAGATGCATCGATTCATCTCGCAGGATGTACTGGAACTGCTCCGAAGTGCCGGTCATCTTGTTGCGCCGGCCCATGGACAGGATCTGGGTGAATCCGCAATAGAAGAATATGCCTTCCAGGCAGCAATAGAATGCGATCAGGTTCTTGAGCAGTTCCTGATCGTTTTCCACCGTGCCGGTGTGAAATTGCGGATCCGACAGTGCCCGGGTGAATTTCAGGCCCCAGGACGCCTTTTTCGCGACCGAAGGCACTTCGTGATACATGTTGAAGATCTCGCCTTCGTCCATTCCCAGCGATTCGATGCAATACTGATAAGCGTGCGTGTGGATGGCTTCCTCGAAGGCTTGCCGCAAGATGTACTGGCGGCATTCCGGATTGGTGATCAGCCGGTAAATCGCCAGTACCAGGTTGTTGGCCACCAGTGAATCTGCGGTGGAGAAGAATCCGAGATTGCGCTGGACGATCAGGCGTTCGTCCGCGGTCAGCCCTTTGGGATCCTTCCACAAGGCTATATCCGCGTTCATGTTGACTTCCTGCGGCATCCAGTGATTGGCGCAGCCGTCCAGATATTTCTGCCAGGCCCAGTCGTACTTGAACGGTACGAGCTGGTTCAGATCGGCCCGGCAATTGATCATTCGCTTGTCGTCGACGGCCACCCGGGAGGCGGTGCCTTCCAGTTCCTCCAGGCCCGCGCTTACGTCCAGATCCTTCAGATCCCGGATCGCCTGCTGCAAGGCATCGTCGTTGCGGCTGCGCGTCGCCGCATCGAGTTCCTCTGCCGACGCTTCGCTCGCCATCGGCTCCACCGGCCTCGCCGGCTCCGGCGATTCGGCTGAAAGCGGCTCCGGCAGTTCGTCCAAAGTCAGCGGTTTCGGCTCCGGCACTGGGGCCAGCGCTTCTTCGCGATTGAATTCATCCCATGACAACATCACTTCACCTCCATTTTCTGTTTTTCGGATTGCATCAAAACGGCCTTACTGGCAGGCCTCGCAGTCCGGATCGTCCAGCGAACAGGCCGCGGGCGCTTCGGCTGCGCCGCTTGCAACCTTGTTTAAACTGTTATCGGCAATGGTCGATTTTTCCGTGCTCGTCGCGGCCAGCGCCCGCAGGTAGTAAGTCGTTTTCAACCCCCGCAGCCAGGCCATGCGATACGTGATATCGAGCTTTTTGCCACTGGCGTTGGCGATATACAGATTCAGCGACTGGGCCTGATCGATCCACTTTTGCCGGCGGCCAGCGGCGTCCACCAGCCAGCGCGGCTCGATTTCGAAGGATGTGGCATAGATCTGCTTGATCTCCTCGGGAATCCGGTCGATCTTGCGCACGCTGCCTTCGTAATATTTCAGGTCGTTCACCATGACGCCGTCCCACAGGCCCAGTCTTTTCAGGTCGTTGACCAGATAGGGGTTGACCACGGTGAACTCGCCGGACAGATTCGATTTCACGTACAGGTTCTGATACGTCGGCTCGATCGATTGCGACACGCCGCAGATATTGGCGATAGTGGCGGTGGGCGCGATCGCCAGCACATTGGAGTTGCGCATTCCGGTCTGGCCGATGCGTTCGCGCAAGGCATCCCAGTCCAGTCGCTGGCCGAGATCGACATCGAGATATTTTTCGCCGCGTTCCTCCTTGAGCAGGCGCAGGGAGTCGATCGGCAGGATGCCGCGGTCCCAGAGCGAGCCATCGTAGGATTCGTAGCGGCCGCGTTCTTCGGCCAGCAGAGTGGACGCGTGGATAGCCTGGTAGCTGATCGTCTCCATGGCGGTGTCGGCGAAGTCGACCGCCGCGTCCGAGGCGTAGGCGATGCGCTGCTTGTAGAGCGCGTCCTGAAATCCCATGATGCCCATGCCCACCGGACGATGGCGCATGTTGGAATTGCGCGCCTGCTCCACCGAGTAGTAGTTGATGTCGATCACGTTGTCGAGCATGCGCACGGCGGTGGTGACGGTGCGGCGGATCTTTTCGACATCGAGGCCGTTTTCATCGACATGGTTGACCAGATTCACCGAGCCCAGGTTGCAGACCGCGATCTCGTCCGCGGAGGTGTTCAGGGTGATCTCGGTGCACAAATTGGACGAATGCACGGTGCCGCAATGCTGCTGCGGCGAACGGACGTTGCAACTGTCCTTGAAGGTCATCCAGGGATGGCCGGTCTCGAACAGCATCGACAGCATCTTGCGCCACAGGTCGGCGGCCTTGACGGTCTTGTGGATTTCCATGTCCCCGGAATCGGCCCGGCGTTCGTATTCGAGATAGGCGGCCTCGAATTCCTTGCCGTACTTGTCATGCAGGTCGGGCACGTTATTGGGCGAGAACAGCGTCCATTTCTCGTCGTTGAATACGCGCTTCATGAACAGATCCGGAATCCAGTTGGCGGTATTCATGTCGTGGGCGCGGCGGCGGTCGTCGCCGGTGTTCTTGCGTAGTTCCAGGAATTCCTCGATATCCAGGTGCCAGGTTTCCAGGTAGGAGCAGACCGCGCCCTTGCGCTTGCCGCCCTGGTTCACCGCCACGGCAGTGTCATTGACCACCTTGAGGAAAGGAACCACGCCCTGGGATTTGCCGTTGGTGCCCTTGATGTGGGCGCCCATGGCGCGCACCTGGGTCCAGTCGTTGCCGAGGCCGCCGGCCCATTTCGACAACATGGCATTGTCCTTGATCGCCGAATAGATGCCGTCGAGATCGTCCGACACCGTGGTCAGGAAACAGGAGGAAAGCTGTGGCTTCAAGGTGCCCGAGTTGAACAACTGCGGCGTGGATACCATGTAGTCGAAGCTCGAAATCAGGTCGTAGAACTCGATTGCGCGCGCTTCGCGGTCATCCTCCTGCCTTGCCAGTCCCATGGCCACCCGCATGAAGAACACCTGGGGCAGTTCAAAGCGAATGTCCTTGCTGTGGATGAAATAACGGTCGTACAACGTCTGCAGCCCCAGATAGGTGAATTGCAGGTCGCGTTCCGCCTTCAGTGCCTGGCCGAGGCGTTCGAGGTCGAATTCGAGCAGTTCTGGCGACAACAGACCGAGTTCCGCGCCCTTCTGCACGTAACTGGTCAGGGCGGCGGGGTAGCGGTAATGCATTTCCGCCTGGGTCGCGCTGTCGGCAATGCCGAGAAACTTCAGTGCTTCGGAGCGCACGGAGTCGAGCAGCAGCCGCGCGGTGACCTGGGAATAATTCGGATCCTTTTCCACCATGGCGCGGGCGGTCATGACCAGGGAAGTGCGCAAGTCGTCGATCTTCACCCCGGGATACAGATTGCGCAGGGTCTCCTCGTAAATGGCGTCGGCGGAAACATCGCTCAGGCCTTCGCACGCCTCGTCGATGATTGTGCGCAGGCGGCCGGTGTCGAGCGGCGCCTGTTGGCCGTCGTCCATTGTTACCGCGATGCCCTGTGAGCGCGGCTGTTCTTCCTGGCGCTTCTGCTCGCGTTCCTGGGAGCGCTTTTCCCGGTAGATTACGTAGGTGCGGGCGACCTTGTGCTCGCCGGTGCGCATCAATGCGAGTTCGACCTGGTCCTGGATGTCCTCGATATGAATCGTTCCCCCGGACGGCATGCGGCGGCTGAATATCGCGCTGATCTGGTCAGCCATGCTTGCCACTTTTTCATGAATTCGCGTCGAAGCCGCGGCCTGGCCGCCTTCCACCGCCAGATAGGCCTTGGTGATCGCCACCGAAATTTTGGACTCGTCGTAGGGAACGACGGCGCCATTGCGCTTGATTACGCGCAACTGGCCTGGCGCCGTGCTGTCGAGCGCGGAATCCTCCATGGCCGCAGTGTCATCGGCCGGCTTCATGCCGGCCACTTCAGATAAACGAGGTTGATCAGCTTGCATTCTTTGCTCCTGCTTTTATTTCCGGGCTCCGCCCGAACAATGCCTTGTATTCCGGGTTGTCATCCATGGCCGCCGATCCGGGCGGCTGGGTTAATTCACACCATATAGTGGTGTTACGGCTGACTTAACCACAACATGATGTTGTTGTAAAGGATTAAGCAGAGGATTTTCTGTGGATGGTCTGTCGATAACCTGTGACGCCGTCGTCAGACGGCAAGCAGGTATTCCAGCAAGGCCTTCTGGGTATGCATGCGGTTCTCGGCTTCGTCCCAGACCACCGCGTCTTTCCGCTCCAGCAGTTCCGCGCTGACTTCCTCGCCGCGGTGGGCCGGCAGGCAATGCATGAACAGGGCGTCCGGCGCGGCTTTTGCCATCAATTCGCTGTTGACCTGGAATCCGGCGAAGGCGCGGTTGCGACCCGCGCTTTCCGTCTCCTGACCCATGCTCGCCCACACGTCGGTCACGACCAGCCGGGCGTCGTGCACTGCTTCGGCCGGGGAGCGCCGGAGCGAGACTCGATCATCGTTCACCGCCAGTAACCCGGCGTTGGGATGGAAGCCTTCCGGACAGCATATGCGCAATTCGAAATCAAAGGCGGCCGCCGCGTTGATATAGGACTGGCAGACATTGTTGCCGTCGCCGATCCAGGCCACGGTGCTGCCGGCGATGTCGCCGCGATTTTCCTGGAAGGTCTGGATATCCGCGAGTAATTGGCAGGGATGGAAATCATTGCTCAAGGCGTTGATCACCGGCACGCGCGAAAATTCGGCAAATCGTTCCAGCCGGTTGTGGTCGAAAGTGCGGATGGCGACGCAGTCCACCATGCGCGAAACCACGCGCGCGGTATCCTCGATCGGTTCGCCGCGGCCGAGTTGGCTATCGCCGGTGGCGATGAACAGGCTGGCGCCGTCCATCTGCGCCATGGCAGTCTCGAAAGCGATGCGCGTTCGTGTGGAAGCCTTTTCGAAAATCAGCCCGAGGGTCTTGCGACGCTGACTGATGGCGAGTTCGGGCTGCGCCTTGAGCGCCATGGCCCGCTGCACGATCGCCTGCAGATCCTGCGGGGGCAGATCGTTCAAGGTAAGAAAATGGCGCACGCCGCTGCCTTTACGAAAAAAAGGAAGCGGCGGATTCTAGCGGCAATTCCCCTCGCCCGCAAATGCGCGGGGCCGACGCGTGTGACGGCCGGTCTCCGCCTTCGATAAATGCGCTAGACTTGCAAGTCATGAACGTTGTCGAACTGAATCTGTTCGCCAGCCGTGTCGCCGCCATCTGCGATGAGATGGGCGTGGTGCTGCGGCGCGCGGCTTTTTCGCCCAACATCAAGGATCGGCTCGATTTTTCCTGCGCGCTGTTCGACGCCGAAGGCCGGATTTTCGCCCAGGCCGCGCATATACCCGTGCATCTCGGCAGCATGGCCTATGCCATGCACGACGTGGTGCGGCGATTCGAGTGGGTCGAGGGCGACATGCTGGTGTTCAACGACCCCTACCTGGGCGGCACGCATCTGCCGGACGTCACCCTGGTCGCGCCGGCGTTTCATGACGGGAAACTCGCCGGCTTCGTCGCCAATCGGGCTCATCACGCCAATATCGGTTGCGATACGCCGGGCTCGATGCCGCTGTCGGAAACCCTGGCCGAAGAAGGCCAGGTGATTCCGCCTGCCTTGCTGTACCAGGCTGGAGAGCTGCAAGAGGATATGCAATTGCCTGGTTCCGAGAACGGGCTGAGTGGGGATTTTGCCGCCCAGGCCGGGGCCAACAAGGTCGGCATCGCCAGGCTCGTCGATCTGCTGCAAGGATTGGGGATGGAGCAATACCGCGCCGGAATCGTCCAACTTAACGACTATGCCGAACGCATTGCCCGGTCGGCGCTGGGCGAACTTGCCGAAGGCGAATACCGCTTCCGCGATTTTCTGGACGATGACGGATTCAACGATGAACCGGTTCCGCTGGAAGTCGTCGTGCGCTTGCGCGACGGCGGAGCGGAACTCGATTTTTCCGCCAGCGCCGACCAGGTGCGCGGCAATCTCAATTGCCCTGAACCTGTGGTCGCGGCCGCCGCATTCTATTGCTTCCGCTGCCTGTTTCCCGAAAAGGCCCCGGTCTGTGACGGGCTGTTCAGGCCGGTGCAGCTGATCACGCGCAAGGGCTCGGTGCTCAACGCCAATTCACCGGCGGCGGTGGCGGCGGGCAATGTCGAAACCTCGATGCGCCTGGTGGACCTGATCTTCGGCGCGCTGGCCCAGGCGCTGCCGGAGCGGATTCCGGCAGCAAGTCAGGGAACGATGAACAATGTCGCCATGGGCAACGCGGACCCGGCTGCCGGCACTCGCTGGGACTACTACGAAACGCTCGCCGGCGGCATGGGCGGAGGTCCGCGTGGTCCGGGACCCGACGCACGCCACAGTCACATGACGAATACCCTGAACACACCGGTGGAAAGCGTGGAAATGCATTATCCGCTGCGCGTGCTGCGCTACGCCTTGCGTAACGGCAGCGGCGGCGCGGGCCGGCATCCCGGGGGCAGGGGACTGGAGCGTGAATACGAGTTTCTGGCCCCGGCAAGCCTGAGCCTGCTCAGCGAACGCAGGCGCATTCCGCCCTGGGGATTGCAAGGCGGCGAACCGGGAAAGACCGGCGAGAATCGCCTCAACGGCCGCCCTCTGCCCGCCAAATGCACCCTGAGCGTCGCTGCCGGCGATCGCTTGAATCTGGCCACGCCCGGTGGCGGCGGCTACGGACGCTGACTGAATTCCCGCATACGCGAAAAGACGTCAACTCCAATCTGATCGTAGACCGACAGCAAGTCGACCAATACCCAGTTTTCCCTGATCAAGCCGTTCTCGCAGCGCCAGAAGTCCAGGCTGCGCATGGTGATCTGCTGGTTCGAGGGCGCTATGCCCATCCAGCCGTCATTACTGATGCTTGCTTTCATGCCAGGCCAGCCGGTAAAGCCTACATAGTCTCCGTCGGCGAAGAAATGTCCTTTCAGCGGGTCCCCCTCCCGATCAGGCATTCCCCTCAGGAATGGTATCTGGTGGAACTTTCTGAAGCCCTGAATGCCTCTGCCGGCGCCAATTCCGGCCGGGCCGTACCAGTTCATGGCCGGGTGCCAGAACCTGTCGAGTTCCATGGCCTCTAGTCCGCCCTCGGCATATCTGCCTAGTCCGGCGCACATGTCGCCGACCAGTTTCAGGCTGGCTGCGGTCATTGTTTCGTCCAGGGCGCCCCGATGCAGTCCGTCCTGCGTGGCAGGCCCGGGAACCATGCCGTCGCGTCCGAGGCTCGGAGGCATGGGCCAGCATCGCGCCTGCATCATGACTTCCGGAATATCCCACAATGCCTGCATTTCAACGACTTTGTCCCGCTCCATACGGAAGAATTCGTGGTAGCGCATGTTGACCAGTTGGCCCGTTGGAGGAATATCCAGCCACGGCGCCAGGAACGTGCCCATGTAGTTGCCGCAGCATCCGACCCAGAAGCTGCCGTTGGTTGCCGTTCCCGCCATGACTATCAAATCCCGCCGCTCCAGGTCGGGAATGGCATTGACGAGCGGGTCATATGCAACTTCCAGCAGGGCATCGGGACCGTTAAGAGTCTCGAAGGGAAAGGCGAGCTGAACCAGGGCATCGTGTGAGAACAGGGCTTCCATTTCCTTGCGGGCGGTTTCCCTGTCGTAGTTGTACAGCGCTTTCCCGTATGCGCCGAGTCGGCGTTTTGCGCGGCAACTGTCGAAATTCATGGTTTATCCCCAGGCTGTACGGATATTGAATGCGCAATCAGCAACCGGGGATGCTACCATGAATTGTTATCGCCGGGCCCATAACAAGAAAGCGTGTCAGGCTGCCAAAAACTGCCGAAATCATGCTTCGAATTGCCCGCATTCCGGTTTGCATACGCATGCAAATCATGTTAACAATACAGTTTGACAATTAATGGATTCGGACTTCGGGCGCCAAGCCTGATTCCAGACTCCAAAAGATCATTGACGGAAATTCGTCATATCGAGGGAAATACCATGAATACAGACAGCAACTGGATTCGGCGGATACAACTTGCGATGGTCGCAGCCGCACTGGCAACGACTTCAGGCGCCGGTTTCGCGCAATCCGGCACTGCCCAGTTATTGGAAGAAATAGTCGTTACAGCGGAACGACGGGAAGAAAATGTGCAGGATGTTTCCGCGTCCGTCACGGCGCTGGGCGCCGAAAGCCTGAACCGGGCGGGCATCGTGGACGTAACCCGGCTCGAACATGTCGTTCCCGGCTTGCGCATGGGCTTGTCCGGCAATGAGGCTCGCATAGCCATACGCGGTTCCCGCACCAACAATGTCGGCTCCGAGGCCGAACAGGTCGTGGGCGTGTTCGTGGATGGCGTCTACGTCCCGACCACGACGCAGGCTCTGAACACCTATGTCGACCTGAACCGCATAGAGGTGCTGCGCGGACCCCAGGGCACGCTTTATGGAAGAAACACATTCGGCGGCGCCATCAACGTCATCAGCAACGAACCGGATTTCGACAGTTTCACCGGTTCGATCGAAGGGCTTGTAGGCGACTATAACCGCGTGCGGTATGAAACCATTGTCAATGTGCCTGTTTCCGATGCTTTCGCCGTGCGCGTCGCGCATGTATCCGATACGCATAATGGCTACATCCAGAACAACTATCATCCCAGCACCTATGACGATCTGGACGATAACGACACCCAGTACCTGCGGGTAACCGGGAAGTGGCTGGTAACGGATGACCTGGATGTAACGCTGCGGTACGCCCAGGCAGACAAGGATTCCAATTCGACGGCAATCTGGGGATACCAGTTCACCGCCGGATACACCGACGGAATCTATACCGAAGGCCACCCGACGCTTGCCGAGGGCGCTTCCAACGACAATGGACCGTGGGACGTATCCCGCAATTTTCCCAGTTCGGCGAATCTCGACGACAGTTCGATCACTCTCGGTGTCAACTGGGATCTGGATTTCGCCACCGCCAGACTGACCTATAACAATTCGGACTTCGAAGGCATCCAGTTCTCCGACTTCGACTACAGCGACGGCGGTCCGGCCTGGGGCGAACAGGGTGACTGGGCGTTTCTTGGCTGGAATTCAAGCCAGGCTTCGGACTCGTTCGAGTTTCAGTTGCTTTCCAATAATACCGGTCCGCTGGAGTGGGTCGCGGGCTTGTACCAATTCAAGCAGGACGCCGACTGGGGCTGGATTTCATCCTTTGACGCGGTACTGACCAACTATGGTTACGGACACAATCTGTTCGTTTCCGAGTCCAGGGCCGGCTATGCTCACGCAACCTATTCACTGACCGACACCTTCCGTGTCGTCGGTGGAATTCGCGCCAACGAAGACACCAAGTCTTCCGGGTCCAGCAGTGCGTCCTGGGACAACACCCTCTGGAAATTCGGGCTGGAAACCGACGTGGGCGATGACAACATGGCCTATGTGACCGCCTCCACCGGCTTCAGGGCCGGCGGTTTCAACAGCGGCGGCGTGGTCGCATCCATCCTGGAGCATCAGAATCGCGATATCTCGATGTACGATCCGGAAGAAGTGACCGCCCTGGAAGTGGGATACAAGATGCGCCTGCAGGACGGTCGAATGATCCTCAACCTGGCGGCGTTTCAAAATGACTACACGTCGATGCACGCGCAGTCCTTCTATCTGATTCCCGGTGAAACGGCAGTGTCGGAGTATACCGAGAACGGCGGCGAAGTGGATGCCCGGGGTGTGGAAGCCGAATTGCAATGGTCTCCGAACGATCAATGGTTCATCTCGGCGAATATGGCCATGCTCGATGCCGAGTTCGGCAACTATGACATCGCCGCCCTGCCGGGACTGGGCACATTGAACGGCCGCCAGGACGACTCTGTCCTGTCGCTGCGAGGATATCAGCCTGCCAATTCGCCCGAGTTGACGATGGGCGCCCAGATAAGCTACGACATTGATCTTGGCAACATGGGCATGCTGACGCCTCTGCTGCAAACTACCTACACCAGTGACTACTATACTTTCGACATCAATGTTCGCGGTACGGACCAGGCGGCGCATACGAAATCCGATATTCGCCTGATCTGGAATCTTGATAACGTGAACCTGAGGTTCGAGGCCTTCGTACTCAATCTGGAAAACGAACCGGTAATGAACCGGTCGGTGATTTCCCAGAGCGGTCCGGTTGCCCGTGTTCAGGCCAACTGGGGAAGGCCGCGCACCTGGGGCTTTGCCGGTACGTACCAATTCTAGCCATAGGTAACAATCCGGGTATCGGCCCGGCCTAGCAAAGGGCTCCTGCTGTTTACGGCCGGAGCCCTTCTTGTAAAAACGCGGTGTGCCCGCACACCCGGCGAGGAGAATGTAATCGCATGATCAGACATTTGAAAAAGGGCATTGACGTCGAGCAGGCAGCATCCGCCGATGCCAGGGTTCGCGGAATTGTCGAGGGTATATTGCTCGACATTGAAAAGCGGGGAGATGAGGCCGTCAGGGAGTACGCGCGGAAGTTCGACAACTGGGACAAGCCCGTTTTTCGCCTTTCCGGGGAAGAGATCGCGGCCTGTTATGACCAGCTCGAACCGAGCGTCATTGACGACATCCGCTTCGCCCAACAGCAGGTCAGAGGATTTGCCGAAGCACAGCGCAATGCATTGCAGGACGTCGAGGTGGAAACACGGCCGGGCGTGATGCTCGGACACCGGAATATCCCCGTCAACAGTGTCGGTTGTTATGTGCCCGGAGGAAAGTACCCGATGGTTGCTTCCGCACACATGAGCGTTGTTACCGCAAAGGTTGCCGGAGTCAATCGAATCATCGCCTGCGCTCCTCCTTTCAAGGGGGCGGCGCACCCTGCGATCGTCGTGGCAATGGATATGGGCGGCGCCGACGAAATCTACGTGCTGGGCGGAGTTCAGGCGGTTGGCGCCATGGCATTGGGCACTGACAGCATTGCCGCGGTAGACATGCTGGTCGGCCCCGGCAACGCGTTCGTGGCGGAAGCCAAGCGCCAACTCTTCGGCCGGGTCGGCATCGACCTGTTTGCCGGTCCTACGGAAACCCTGGTAATCGCGGATGACAGCGTGGATGGCGCACTGTGCGCCACGGATCTGCTGGGCCAGGCCGAGCACGGTCCTACCTCGCCGGCGATTCTGCTAACCGACTCGGAGCAACTGGCGAAAGAGACCATGGCCGAGGTCGAAAAGCAGTTGGAGACGCTGGAGACCGCCGACATCGCAGGCGAAGCGTGGCGCGAATACGGGCAGGTCATCGTTTGTGATACCCGGGCGGAAATGGTTCGGGTCGCGGACGAACTGGCGTCGGAACACGTGCAGGTCATGACCCGCGATTCCGACTATTTCTTCGAAAATATGACGAATTACGGTGCGCTTTTCCTCGGGGCGGAGACCAATGTTTCCTATGGAGACAAGGTCGTGGGCACGAATCACACCCTGCCGACCAGGGGTGCGGCGCGTTATACTGGCGGGCTTTGGGTCGGCAAGTTTCTCAAGACCTGTACTTATCAGCGCCTTACTGAAGAGGCGTCTTTGGAGATCGGTGAATACTGTTCACGCCTTTGCGCTCTGGAAGGATTCATGGGACACAAGGCGCAAGCCGACATCAGAGTAGAGCGATATGGAGCAAAAGAATAAAGCCGAACGCTCATCGGTGGCCAGAAATGACGGCCGAGGGAAAGTCACTTCCTATGATGTGGCGAGCCTGGCCGGGGTTTCCCAGTCCGCGGTTTCACGCTGTTTCAAGCCTGGAGCAAGCATATCCGCCAAGATTCGGGGCAAAGTGGAAAAGGCGGCGCGGCAACTCGGTTACCAGCCCAATGCCATCGCCCGCGGTCTGATTTCAGGGCGATCCAATATCGTCGCGGTAATCATCAACAATCTGACCAATCTGATCTATCCCGAGGTACTTTCGGAACTCAATCAGAAATTTGCGCAGCACGGCCAGCATGTACTGTTGTTTACCCTGAGTCGGGAAAGCGACGTGGACCGCGTGCTGGATCAGGTATGGCAATACCAGGTGGATGGAATCGTCGCCGCGGCGCAGTTTACCGATGCCCAGCTTGCCGCCTGCGAGGCCAGGCGCACACCGCTGGTCTTCTACAACCGCGTATATCCCAATCACTCCGTCGCATCAGTGTGTTGCGACCACGAAGAGGGTGAACGTTTGCTGGTGGAAGGACTGTTGCGAAGCGGCCGCGAAAGTTTTGCCGTGGTTTCCGGTCCGGCTGATTCGGCGGTATCGACGGCTCGCACTCATGGGGCGATCAACGCTCTCAAGAGCGCGGGCATTCCGTACAGGCAAGTTGAAGGGGACTACAGCTACGAATGCGCGAAAGAAATCGTCAACGGCCTATTGGCCGAGGACGGCCGGAAGATAAATGCCATCGTTTGCGCAAATGATGTGATGGCGATCGGCTGTATCGATCAACTGGTCCATGTCCACGGAATGCGGGTGCCGGAAGACGTCAGCGTCGTCGGTTTCGACGGCGTCAGCGCCGCGTCCTGGGAAACCTATAATCTGACCACTATCGTGCAACCGGTGAGTCGCATGGTGGATGCAGCGGTGCAGATGCTTATCGAGCGCATTGAGTCCTTCGACCTGCCGGTAGAAAAGCGGATTTTTTCCGGCAAGATGCGCTACGGTTCCAGCGCCCGGCTGTGAGCCCGGGTCCGGTCCGGGATTGACAATCACCAATGCAAAAGCCGGAATCTTCAGTAAGCACATTTCGCTCCCGCTTGATTGGCGGCGAGTTGCTGGTCGGCACTTTCGTCAAGACTCCCAGCATGATGCTCGCGGAAGTTCTGGCTGCGACCGATCTGGATCTGCTTTGCTTCGATGCCGAACATTCGCCCTATGACCGGCGCGACCTCGATGCTTCCATTTTCGCTTCACGGGCGGCGGGCATGCCTTCGATCGTCCGGGTTCCCACCGGTTCCCCGGAACTGCTGGCCAATGCCCTGGACTGCGGAGCAACCGGAGTACTCGTTCCGCATGTCGATTCTCTTGAAAAAGCCCAATCGGTTGCCAAAAGCTGCCGCTATGGCGAAGGTGGCCGCGGCTACGCCGGCTCGCCGAGATGCGCGGATTACGGCGCCCGATCCATGACGGAAATCGTCGCGCTGAACCGGGAGGAAACCGCGGTGATTGCCCAGATAGAAGATCCGGCGGCGTTGACGGATATAGATCGTATCGCCGCGGTTGAAGGCCTGGATTGCCTGTTCATCGGCATGATGGATCTGACCGTTGCCTTGCGGGAGGAGTCAGCTACCGCGCCGGCTGTCGTGGAAGCCGCCACTCGAATCTGCCGGGCAGCCGGCGATGCCGATGTGCCGGTCGGCATCTTCGTGCCATCAGTCTCCCAGATTCCCTACTGGAAAGAGCAGGGCGTGTCCCTGTTTTTGCTGTCTTCCGATCATGCTTTTCTCAGGCAGGGCGCCAACGCTTTGGCAGGATCGGTCGCCGCCGCCGGCTGATCCGGTTCCTCAGAACAGGATGCCGATCACCCACAACAGAAGCAGGCTTGCTACGAAATAGACAAGCAGATAATTGGAAGAGGGATCGATTTTTCCGGGCACGAGATACCACCCGTTGTCCTTCTCCGGCAGGCCCTGTTCGCGAAAGTACTGCTGCTGACCCTGTACCGTGTAGCGTGAATATTCCGCCTGGGGCCCGTCGATCAGCAAGCTTCCCACTAACGCTACCGTAGTATTCACGATCGCGCCGATGGCGCAGTACCAGGGCCAGGCTATGTTGGTATTCACGGCGACGAGCCACACCACGATAAAGCCGGCGGCAACGCCGATAAGCAATCCGCGCTGTGTCGTGTGCCTGGAAAAGAAGCCCAATCCGAACATGCTGAGTTTGGCGCCTACGAAGTAGGAACCGACCATGCTCAGGGTTTCGAGAATGGAACCGCTTGAGCGCGAATAGAGAATCGCCGGCACAATGATTGCGATTGCCCAGAAAACCGTGAAAATTCTGGAAATCCGCAAATCCTGCACGGGATTTGTATCCGGCCGGTAGTAGCGCTTGTAGAAATCGATCGTAGTTACTGTCGCCATTGAGTTCAGCGCCGAGTCCAGGCTCGACATGGATGCAGCCACGACCGCGGCGGTAAGCAATCCCATCAATCCCGGAATCGCCAGGCTGCCGGCAAACTCCAGAATTATCGTATTTTCGTTTTCGAAAACGCGCCCGCCGTAGTAGTTATAGAACAGAACTCCCAGCAGGAAAAATAACAGGTAGATGACGAAAGCGGCGTAACCCATCATCAGGAAGGATTTTTTTGCATCACCGATGTTCTTGCTGGCGAGGGTCCTCTGGACCATCATCTGGTTGGCCCCGTAGACGGTCAGGTGATACAGCGTCATGGCGATAACGCCCGACCAAACCGTACTCACTTCGGTCAAGTCGAAACTGAAGTTCAGTGGGTCCAGTTTTCCCTGATCCGAAAGCACCCGAAGAGTCTCCGTCAGCGGCAACTCCAGGTTGAGCAGCAAGGCGATGAAGATTATGCCGGCGCCCAGCAGCAGGATTCCCGCCTGGATCACGTCGGTCCAGATGACGGCGGCAATCCCTCCCATCATGGTGTAGGCCAGCGCGATAACAGAAACCATCAAGATGGACGCGATGACGTCGATCCCGGTAATGAACTCGATGACCAGGGCGACGGCATACAAGACCGCCGCGGACGACAGCGCCTGCGATACCAGAAAGATCAGCGATATGACTATCCGCGACTCATGCCCGAACCTGCGCTCCAGGTATTCGTAAATCGAGGGCACGCCGCTGTTGTAGAAGAAGGGGAGGAAAAATGCGATCACCAGGAAGATGACAATGGGATAATTGAGGTGTATGGCAATTACCGAAAGCCCGTCCGAGTAGGACCAGGCCGGCCCGCCCAGGAAGGAGAGGGCGCTGACGTAAGTGGCCGCTACGGAAATGCCGATTGCCCACCATGGAATCGTCCTTCTGCCCAGGAAAAAATCGTTCGCGGAATCGACCCTCTTGCTGAGCACGAACCCAAGCCACAGATTACCCAGCAGGTAGACAACGAGCACCAGGGTGTTGGTAATGCCGAATTCAGCCATCACGCATTTTCCCGACCGGACTGATCAAGCCGGTAGAATTGCCTTGCGGTTTCGCCGAATACCCGTGCCAGCTCGGCGGCGGTCAGAGATCTCAATGCATGCTGGTACCGGCCCAGGTTCTCGGGATACTCGACGTGCAATTTATCTACCGGAAAATTCGATCCCCACATGCAACGGTCCGGCCCGAAACTGTCCAGGATCGTTTCGATAATTTCAGTCACGCGCTCTTTCCGCCATGGCCGGGAAAACATGGCGAGTCCGGAAATCTTGCAATGGACATTGGGCAGTTCCGCCAGTTTGCGAATGCCTTCCCGCCAGATTGTATTCATTTCGCCGCGGTCATTCGCAAGTTGCCAGGGCGAGCCGCAATGGCACAGCGCCACCGGCAAGTCTTCGTGGCGGCCGAGGATAGCGGCAAGTCTGTCCATTTGCGGAGGAATGAGTTGGAGATCGAAACTGGCGCCGCTCTTCTCAAGCAGTCCGAGACCGCGCCGCCAGTCCGGATCGTCCAGCAGTTGCCCGGTGCCGGTTTTGCTGTCTTCGGCGGGAGAACGCCCGACGATTTGCCTGAGTCCGCGAAAAGCCGGTAGATCGCTTACTCTCTCAAGATGTTCGTCCAGGTTACGCGATTCGAGGCTGGCTCGCGCCACCAGCGCCGCCGGCTCGCCGGGGTTGTCGATCACCTGCTGTAACCAGGCCGCCTCCTGCAAGGCATGTTCCGGCGGCCCGCCGGCTTCGACCGCTACGCTGGAGTTGGCCGTTCCCGCGTGATCACGGGCGAAATCCCTTGCGAGATAGTTTTGCCTGATCGGATCCGGGTTGCCGAAAAATCGCTCCCCCGCACCCGATCGAAGCCAGGGAATGGTCAGTCTGTCCAGATCCCAAAGGTGGTGATGTGCGTCAACTATCGTCATCGCCGGGCTCGCTTGCCGCCTTGCCGGCGGCGCGAAAAATCTGTGTCCACACCGCCAATTCGTCACACACCATCCATTCCTCGACGATCCTGCCGTTTTCGAGGCGGTATTGGCTTTCTCCCAAAATTACCAACTCGGCCCCGCCGGGTTCGCCGAACAGACCCCCGCCCGTGTGCCTGCCGGCGAGTGTCCAGCGCAGGGCAAGGCAATCGCCTTTTTCCGGGGGAGCATTCACGCAGCGATGATCGATGCTGACCTTCAGATCACCCAATGCGCCTCTGAAACTGTCATAGAAACTTGTGATGTCGTCGATGCCGCAAATTTTTCGCCCGCGGGAAATATGGACAATCGCGTCTTCATCGTACACCGGCCGGATATCGACAGGGCCATCGGCATTCCAGGCGTTGTGTATCGCGGCAGGAATCCGCTTGATCGCGTCGCTTCCCGCATCCGCGGTAACAGGCGTCCGCGCAGTGTCGGACTGCACCCGCCGGAACTCGGATTCAAGCCAGTCGGCCAAGCGCTTTTGCACCGGTTGCCTGGACTTTTCCCGTGCGATTTCCAAAGGGTCGAAACCGAGTTGTTCGGCAAGCAGGTAGTTGTCGCGAACGAGCCATTCCTCAATGATGCGGTTGTCCTGGACCACGCAATGAGCGATCACCTGCAAACAGGCGCCGTTTCCAGTAGCCGGGCCCATTTCCGATGGGCCGAGATTGGTCATTCGGGTCAGGATTCGATGCGAGGTGTGGAAGCAGTCTCCTTCCCGGCTCCAGATGATGTTCTCTGCCTGCAGTGTGCGATCCGGGAAACCGGCCAGCATCGTCCGGGTTGCCCGGGTTACTTCCTCGGCGCCGACGGTGACGCCGGCCAGCGTATATACAGGGCAATTCGCCGTATAGTATTTGAGGCACAAGGCAATTTGTCTGCCTTCCCAGATCCGCCAGGTGATCCGCAGGATGTAGTCGACAATGTCGGAAAATTCGGAGTCAAAGCCGGAGGGCAAGCCCGGTTCGCCCGCATCAGCCCCTGGCGCGGGGTCAAAGTTTCTTCGCAGCCTGTTCGTTACACCACGGCTCACACGTACTCCGCTTTTCCGGGATGATTTCCACCACGCACCAGAATTGCATCAAGCGGTCCTTCGCCCGGATTGCTGAACTTTCTGTCCGCAGTAGGAGGCACGGTCAATAAATCGCCTCTGCCGAGCCGGGTGGTTTCGCCCGCAACCGTGACTTCCATGCTGCCTTTGTGCACGAAAATCACTTCCTCTTCCCGCCGCGTGTGGACCGGAACCGTGCTGCCCGGATTCATCCTCAGGCGGCGTAACTGAAATCCGTGGTCCCATCCCAGCTTGCCCTTCGGGAGAGTTTCGTCGGGGTTGGCGCAGCCGGCAACCGGTAATTCCTCTACTCCGGGAAACCGATTCAGTCCTCCCTTGAGTTCTTGCTGCCTTGCGTCGGTCAGGTCCTTGTCGAAGGCGACGCAATCGAGTATTTCCGACAGGGACATGGTTCTGAATTGTTTCAATTGCTCCGGGCCGGGTCCCGCACAGACAACGCCGTCCGGCGGGATTTTCTGGCCTGCCGCGGTGTCAATCAGATTGCCGTCTTCCAGCAGGACCAGCCCATGATTCCGGGCGTCTGCGAATACCTGGGGCGCCCAGGTTACATGTCCGGCGGAACCGTCCGCCTGCAGACCCAGGATGGAGAACAGAAAGCCATCGTCGGCGCCGACATTCTCGAACCCTCGAAACACTCGCACGGGAATGGAAATGGTATCTCCCTCACCCAGCACGGCTTCGCCGTCTTCCCCGTTTTCGCCCCAGGTGAACTTCCAGTTTCCCTTGTGAACCACGAATACCTCTTCGGTATCGTGGCTGTGGTGGGAATTCTTGCAGCCATTCGGCTGGCGCGCGGCGCCGATATCAAAGCAGTGAGGCCTGCGGATATGAACATGTTGTCCGGGATTTTCGGAAACCCCGCCACCGATCATGCAAAAATTTTCCTTTCTGTCGCTGCCGGGAGTGCGGGAGTCGATAAAAGCGGTTTTGCAGGGGACCAGTTCGCGAAAGCGCACGGTGCGGGCGTCGAGACTCCCGGTTTCAATTTTGGACGCTGACTGCATGGGTGCCTTTCCGCCCGATCATTACGATAAAGGGAGACTGCGAGCCACGCAAATTCTAGTGACTACGAATGCAAAAAACAACCTGAAATTGCCGCTTGCTCCCGATACAACCCCCTTTTCTGGAGGTTCGAAGCACGATAATGCAGAATAACCGAATGGTGATTTCAGGTTATCGGTTTGGCCAGAGCCGGATTGCGAATGGTTAACCGGATTTTCTCGCTGGCATTCTGCGCGGTGCTGTATTCCTGCACCCCTTCATCCGATGATATTCGCGCCGATGTCGCGAATCCTGATTCGAAGGCAAACTTGCCGGTCTATTCCGGGCCTCACCTGGATTCCCTGGAACAAATGACCGTAGAGGCGCTCAGGCAGAGAAACTACGGCAGTTCGGAAGAGCCAGTGTTCGAACTGTTGTCGGCAGGGAGCAGTGTCGCGCTCGGCGGGCGTGAATCGCCTTTTCGCGGCGGCATACTGGCTTATCGGTCAGACGACCTCCGGGTCTATGCAAGGCTCCTGCTGCCCGCCGTCACAATGCCGGAGGCTGGCTTTCCCGCAGCTATTCTTGCTCACGGCTGGGTGGGGCTTCAGGGCGCCGCGTCCTACGACTTTCTTGAAAGCGCGAATTCAGCCAGTGCGGAATTGGTGCGCCACTACCTCGAAGCCGGGATTGTGGTGATCATTCCGGGTTTTCGCGGGCATGGCACGGTTGCCGGCAGACAGGCGGAGGGCATCGAATTCATCGAAACCTGGGATAATTCCAGTTACCTGTCACCATTGTTCTATGCAATCGACCTGGTGAACCTGTACGCTGCCATGCACGCCGCCGACCCGGCGGCTCTGTTAGCCGGCAGCGCCCGGATCGATCCCGGTAAAATCAGCCTCAGCGGTCACTCCCAGGGGGCGGATGCCGCGCTTACCGCGATGGCCGTCATCGGAGACAATCCCGCGTTCCCCATGGGTTTGCACGCCGCCTCGCTATGGTCGGGCTGTATTGCCGGGCGCTCCGAACAGTTACTCGTTTACGGTCCAATGGCTGAGTCGCCACAGTCATTTCTGGCCGGCGACGGTAGCTGGAACGGCACTGCTACGGGAACGGCGGGGGAGGTTAATCCGGATTTTATCTTTGGCTTTCCCGGTGACGGCATTGTCACGCCGGATGTCGATGAATGGACATGGCAACAGGAGGTCTGGACCTACCGAACCGTCGAGGAATCGCTACGGGCCAACTTGAACGAAATGTACGACCGCTATGAATCGGGCGTACTGGCGCTTGAGAATATTTCCTATCAATTGACACGGGTCGCCGGCGAACTGCAGCTTGCACACGACCCGAAACTCACGGCAGTACTGGCCGAACTTGGCGGATTCAGACAGCACCGGCATCTCAATATGCCGGTCAATTTGCACTATTCGGACCGTGACTACTACTCGCTTCCGGAATGGAATCTGGATCTTGCCCGACGTATCGAAGACGCGGGCGGCGAAGCCGAGACTTATGAATACGTCGGAGTCAACCATTCCCTCCGCGCCAGCGAATACGAATGGTTTGCCCCCTTCCCGGTAGAAGACGCGATTCCGCGGGTAGCCGAAAGGGACATTCGCCTGTTCTTGTCCGACGCATGAACGGCCCGCTCGCAATCAGACTTGAATTGCCGGGCCGGCAGGGTTTTCGAGCACATCGAACCCTTGCTGTTTCAGCCAGTGGGGCAGATCGATGATGACCCAGTTTTCTGCCAGTTTGTCGCCGGCGCGCCGGTATATATCAACGACTCTCATGTCTATCCGGCGGTCGCAGGGCGGCATTCCCAGATAGCCGCCGCGTGGTGAGTGCGTCAGATTGGGCCAGCCGAAAAAACCGCCGTAGCTGCCTTCGGCGAATCGCGCCACATGACCATTGAATACCTTGTCATCGAGCCCTTCGCGAAACGGGTGCTGATGCTGCTGTTGATAGCGCTGAATGCTGCAGGTGGAGCCGATGCCGGCCGGTCCGTGCCACATCATGTTTTCATGCCAGGTTCGCTGCAGCACTTCTGGCGGGCATCTGTCATTTCCGCTTTTGTTCAACTCATCCAGATCACTCACCATGCGGCCAATCAGTTCCAGTGTTGCCGCAGCCTCCGCCGGATTCGCCGTGCCGGACAGCAGGCCGTCGCCGGTACTCGGCCCCGGCGTAAGGATCGCGGCGCCCGTTTGCCGCGGCAGCGGAAAGACTTCAGCCTGCTGCATGACCGAGAGAATGTCACAGAAAAAAGCGCTGCGAGTTATTCCGCCATTCTCGATGCAGTTGAATTCCGCGTATCTCAGGTAGGCCAGTTTGCCGGTTGCCGGAATGCCCAGCCAGCTAGCGTCGAGCAACCCGTATAGATGTCCCATGCAGACCACCCAGTCCGCGCCGTCGATCTCGCTGGTTCCGCCGAAAAGAATATCGTTCTTGCGCCGCAGAAATTTCCAGCTTCGACGCAAAGGCTGCCACAAGAGCGTAGTGATCGCATCGGCCCCATGTAGTTCATCCCAGGGGTATACGCCGTAAAATCGGTGTCCCTCCGTATAGTAGCGTTCGAGCAGATGCCGGATGTCTGAATCAGGGCATTGATCCAGTTCCTGATGGAATTCGTTAACGAGCTTCTTATTGGCTTCGTGGCTGGTCATGCCTTTGCCTTCGTCCTGAAATCACTCTTTGACAGCCTCGTGGCGCCACATGGAAACATCGGGAAATCTTCCATGTGCATTGTATGTACTTCGGATGCAATAATAGCCTGAATGACAGCGCAAATCAGTTCCAATGCGCCGGCCGCGGCTCCGGCAACTATGACCAACTCATGAAACGGAGGGAGCGGAAACAGTGAAAACCAGCATGGATAGAATCCTGACAACCCATGTGGGAAGTCTACCCCGGTCGAAAGCGGTGGCGGACGGAGTTTTCGCCAAGGAAAACGGGGAATTAGAAGATGAGAAAGAACTGCAGGGAGTAATCCGTGTGGCGGTTGACGAGGTCGTTCGCCAGCAGATTGAGGCAGGTGTAGACGTTATAAGCGATGGCGAAATGAGCAAAATTTCCTATGCGACTTACATCAAGGACAGGATAAGCGGATTCTCCGGCGACAGCCCTCGCAAACCCCCGGCGGATCTCGAGGAATTCCCGGGCTTTCTGGAGCGCCAGGCGCAATCGGGTGGAACTCCTGCCTATCGGCGCCCGCAATGCACCGGTGAAATTGCGGTCAAGGATTTACAGCCACTAACGGAAGACCTGGCAAATCTCGCCAGGGCCGTCGCGAAGCACAAGCCTGTGGAAGCCTTTATGAACGCCGCGTCGCCGGGGGTTATCGCGCTGTTTCAGCCCAACCGGTATTACAGCGGCCACGAGGCTTATCTCGAGGCCCTGGCGGAGGCGATGAGGATCGAATATGAGTCGATCGTCGAGGCAGGGTTTCTACTGCAACTCGATTCGCCCGATCTGGGGCTCGGCCGGCACATGATGTTCAAGGACAATGACGATGCCGAATACACGAAACTTGCCAGTCTTCACGTGGAGGCGCTGAATCATTCCTTGCGTAACGTGCCTGCCGACAGGGTTCGCCTGCATATTTGCTGGGGCAACTACGAGGGGCCGCACCACAAGGACGCTCCGATGAATCTTGTACTTCCGGTAGCGCTGCGCGCCAAGCCCCAGGCGCTGCTTTTTGAGTCCTCGAATCCTCGACACGCCCATGAATGGACGGTTTTCCGCGACGCTCGCATACCCGCAGACAAGGTTCTGATCCCGGGAGTCATCGATTCAACAACGAACTTTATCGAGCACCCGGAACTGGTAGTGGAACGTATCTGCAAATTTGCAGACATAGTCGGCCGAGAGCGGGTGCTGGCGGGAACTGACTGTGGATTTTCCACTTTTGCCGGATTCGGTGCGGTGGACGAGAAAATCGTCTACGCCAAGCTTGCGTCTCTTGCGGAGGGAGCTCGAATAGCGAGCAGTAAACTATGGTGTCATTGACGCGAAACTCTGTGTTCGGGCTGGGTCAATACCATGACAAAAATGGACGCAAAGAGTAGAATCGACAGTTGCCCCAAGCTGGAGTGAACCCTTTCATGAGCATCGAGCAGAACATTAAAGACCAGATCAGCGACAACAACATCCTGTTGTACATGAAGGGCAGCCCGCAGATGCCGCAATGCGGCTTTTCGGCTCAGGTCACCCAGGTGCTGATGCAATGCGGCAAACGCTTCGCTTACGTCGACGTACTCAGCAATCCGGAAATCCGGGCGAATTTGCCGAAAGTCTCCAACTGGCCCACCTTCCCGCAACTTTTCGTCGACGGCGAACTCGTCGGCGGCTGTGACATCGTCACCGAGATGTTCGAAAACGGCGAGTTGCAGCCCATGCTGGACAAGGTCGCGACCGAATAGCACCCGTCAATCGCCCGATTCAGGACCACCCTCCGAGATCACGCCAGCGATTGACGATGCCGCAGAAAAGTTCCGCTGTCTTTTCCGCGTCGTAGCAGGCGCTGTGGGCGGATGCCGCATCGAAATCGATTCCGGCCTCTTCACAGGCGCGTGACAGTACTGTCTGGCCATACGCGAGGCCGGCCAGTGTGGCGGTGTCGAAATTGCTGAACGGGTGAAATGGATTGCGCTTGAGATTTTGGCGCTCACTGGCGGCGTTGACGAATCCTTGATCGAAATGGGCGTTATGCCCCACCAGCACGGCGCGTTTGCAGTTATGCGCCTTGACCGCCTTCCGCACCATTTTGAACATGTCGCTGAACGCCTCGCGTTCGGTCACGGCATCGCGGCCGGGGTCGTTTGGGTCGATACCCGTGAACTCCAGCGCCGCCGGGTCGATATTGCCGCCCGCAAAGGGAATTACCCGGTGGAAGCAGCTTCGGTCGGCATGTAGCGTCCCTTCCGCATCCATGGTGAAGGTAACGGCCGCAACCTCCAGGATGGCGTCGGTCGCCGAGTTGAAACCGCCGGTTTCCACATCGACCACCACCGGGAGGAATGCACGGAACCGCTGTTTCATCAAGTCATTCGGCGCTTCCGTCATGGGCCGTTTCCGGCGAGCTTCCAACGAATACTCTCGCCGGCGCGGAGCGGGATGACTTCGTCGCCGCCGAATGCGAACCGCACGGGTGCAGTCCAGCTTTCGCGCACAAGTTCGATACGCGTACCATTGCGTTCCCTGCCATAGAAATCCGCGCCGTGAAAGGCGGCGAACGCTTCGAGCCGGTCCAGCGCCTGCTCCTCTTCGAACACTTCGGCATAAAGTTCCAGCGCTGCCGGCGCGGTATAGATACCCGCGCACCCGCAGGCGCTTTCCTTCTCCGTCACCGGATGCGGCGCCGAGTCGGTGCCGAGGAAAAAGCGTGGATTTCCACTCGTGGCGGCCGCTCGCAGCGCCTCGCGATGCTTGTCGCGCTTGAGGATGGGCAGGCAATACAGATGCGGTCTGATGCCGCCGGCAAGCATGTCGCTGCGATTGAACAACAAATGATGCACGGTAATCGTCGCGGCAATGCGTGCATCCGCTTCGCTTACAAACTGCGCTGCCTGCCCGGTTGTTATGTGCTCGAGCACCATGCGCAGGCGCGGGAAGCGATCACACAGGGGCTGCAGGATGCGGTCGATGAAAACCGTTTCCCGGTCAAAGATATCCACCTCGGCATCGTTGACTTCGCCGTGCAGCAACAGCGGCAGGTCAAGCTCCTGCATACGCTCCAGCACCGGATAGACTTTTTCGATAGCGGTCACGCCCGATTCGGAATTGGTGGTTGCGCCGGCAGGGTAGTACTTCACGCCGGCAAGCCAGGGCTCACGCACGGCCCGTTCGATCTCTACAATGGGCAGACTATCCGTCAGATACAAGGTCATCAGCGGTTCGAAGCTGTCCTCCGGCGGTATCGCCCGAATGATTCTCTCGCGATACTCTCCCGCGACCGCGACGCTCGTGACCGGCGGCTTCAAATTGGGCATCACAATGGCGCGGCGGAAACAACGCGCACTATGAGGAACGGTAGTCGACAGCGCGGCGCCATCGCGCAAATGCAAATGCCAGTCATCGGGGCAGGCTATGCTGATCTTGTCGCGGTTCACGATGTCACGGTCAGGAAACGGAACTTGGCCCATTGATCGAATTGTAGCCTAATCAGGAAATATCCTGTGCGGGTTAGCGCGTGCGCCTTCAGCATGTAGGGGCGAGGCATGCCTCGCCCCTTGTTTGTTTAAATAGTGCTGCCGACGGCCCACCGGTGGGCCGTCGGCAGGCGGTGGCGAACCCGTATCGCCCCTCGCATGAAATGCGAATCGTAGAGTGGGACCACCGCCTTTCCAATCAAACCTGAATAGATACGCGGATCAAGACCGCAAACAAGGATAGGAGACTGGAAAGCATGAAGAAGCATAGCGCAAGATGTGCACATCCAAAAGACGACCCCGGCCCTTGCACGGTCGGCATCGACGTTTCCAAGCGTCATCTTGACGTGCGTGAACTCCCCAGCGGACGCGAGGCCCAGTTCCCGAATACCAGGGAAGGCGTTCGCGCGTTTCGCACCTGGGCCTGCCCCCGCGTCGAGCGAGTGGTATACGAGTCCACCGGCTCCTACCACGTACTGTTGGAGGATATGTTGGTCGATCGGCTGCCGTTGTCGCGGATTAACCCCCAGCGAGGCAAGCGCTTTGCCGAAGCGCTGGGTTCGGTTGCGAAGACGGACCGGGCGGACGCGCTGGCGCTGGCGAAGATGGGCCGGGCGCTGGCGGACGACCTGAAAGGGACGCCGGCGCGTACCCGACAGGAGAAAGATCTGGACGAGTTGCGTAGCGCGCGCGAGGCGGTAACGAAGTCGCTCACCGTGCTGAAAGGCAGGCGGGAGCACACTCGGAACCGTCTGGTTCGTCGCGAGATCGAGAAGGACATTACCCGCGCCATGCAGCAGACCGAACGCTTGGACCAGGAACTGGAGCGGCTGGTGACGGCCGACGCCGAGTTGACCCGAAACATGGCGCTGCTGGAATCAATCCCGGGCATTGGCCGCCCTACCGCTATCGGGCTGCTGGTACAGGTGCCCGAACTGGGTAGACTCAGCACCCGCGAGGCGGGAAGCCTGTTGGGCTTGGCGCCCGTGGCCGACGACTCCGGCAACAGGCACGGGAAACGGTCCATCCGCGGCGGCCGCAAACGCGCACGCACGCTGCTCTACATGCCAACGCTGGCTGCAATCCGCTGGAATCCCGTCATGCGGGAGCGATACCTGCGATTCAAACAAAAGGGCAAACCCGGCAAAGTCGCGGTCACCGCGGCCATGCGAAAGATGGTGCTGATCGCGAATGCCATCGTACGGGAAGGAAAACCCTGGCAGGCAGCTCACATGCCCAAACCGGCCCATGTCGCGGGATGATGCAAACGCCTGACCAATGCAACCAGCCCGCGATCACATCCCCTAATCAACTAGCTGTCGGAGCCTTTTGCTATCCGTACACCAGAACACTTGCAAACATAGATACTACGGTCTCACATGTATTTGAACCTACACATATCCATCGGTGGCGATGCATTGTCACTTTGTCAAAACTGCCGGTAGTCGCAATGGCCTTACGAGTCTTCATTGCCTGCCACGGCCGCATTCATTCTCGATTAACGTTTGGTAGAGGTTTCGCAGCTGCTGGGTCACCGGCCCTGGCTTGCCGGTGTTGATGACGCGGCCGTCGATTTCCGAAACCGGAGACACGCCGGCGAAAGTGCCGGTGACGAAGGCTTCTTCGGCGCCATATGTCTGTGCTACCGAAAAATTCCGCTCATACACGGGCAAGTCGTTGGCTTTGCACAGGTTGATGATGTTCCGCCGGGTAATTCCATCGAGGCAGTAGTCGCCGCTTGAAGTCCATACCTCGCCTTCGCGTAGGATGAAGAAATGGGTGGAATTGCAAGTCGCCACATGGCCGTGGGGGTCGAGCATCAGTGCTTCGTCGTATCCTGCCTTGGCCGCCTGGATGCAGCCGAAGATGCAATTCAGTTTGGAGTGGCTGTTGATCCGCGGGTCCTGCACGTCCGCATAACCCCGGCGCACATATACCGTATACAGTCGGACGCCGCGGTCGTACAACTCGGGATCCGGCGTCTTGTGCTCCGGGATGATGACGATGGTAGGCTCGCCCACGGTCATGGCGGGGTCCTGGTATGGCGTTGACTTGACGCCGCGGCTCAACATCAGGCGAATGTGCACGCCGGATTCCATGCCATTGGCGTCCGCGGTTTCGTAGAGCCGCGTCTTCAGCGCGGCGGGCGAAATTCCCGGGTCGAAATCGAGCGCCCTGGCGCCCTCCCAAAGGCGCTTCAGGTGGCGATCAAGAAACGGAATCACGCCCTGGTGCAGCCGCAGTCCCTCCCAAATGCCGTCGCCCAATACAAAGCCACTGTCGAATACCGATACCATGGCTTTCTCGCGCGGAAACAACTCTCCATTGATGTTGATCCGTATATGCCGGTTTCGCTCGTCCGGCTGTACGGCATGTGTGCCGGTAGTCATGGAATCAGCTAATTCCCCTTGAATTTGCCTCCGCCGCTCATGCGATCCCGAAACGGATTCGGCGCGACGGTTCGGGATGATCGTATGGCGACCGGCAAAAGTCCATTTCGATCCAGGCCGCGCCGCGATGCTAGAATGCGCTTTTTTTGCGGGCGGAGATCGCGCATGTCCCAGATCAGAAAGGTGGTGCTGGCCTATTCGGGCGGGCTCGACACCTCGGTTATCGCGAAATGGCTGCAACAGACTTACGATTGCGAGGTAGTGACCTTCACCGCCGACATCGGCCAGGGCGAGGAAGTCGAGCCGGCCCGCGCCAAGGCCGAAGCCATGGGCATCCGGGAAATCTTCATCGAGGATCTGCGCGAGGAATTCGTTGCCGAGTACGTCAATCCCATGTTCCGCGCCAATGCGCTGTATGAAGGCGAATACCTGCTCGGCACCTCGATCGCGCGTCCGTTGATTGCCAAAAGGCTGGTGGAAATCGCCCATGAAACCGGCGCCGACGCAATTTCCCATGGCGCGACGGGGAAAGGCAACGATCAAGTCCGCTTTGAGCTTGGCGCCTACGCCTTGAGCCCCGGTATCAAGATCATCGCGCCCTGGCGCGAATGGGACCTCAATTCCCGGGAACGCCTGCTCGCCTATTGCGAACAGCATGAGATTCCAGTCGAGATGAAGCTCGGCAGCAAGTCGCCGTATTCCATGGACGCCAACTTGCTGCACATATCCTACGAAGGCGGCGTGCTCGAAGACCCCTGGGCCGAACCGGACGAATCCATGTGGATGCGCAGCGTGGCGCCGGAGGCGGCGCCGGAAGATCCGGCCTATGTGGAACTGGATTATCGCCGTGGCGATATCGTTGCCGTGGACGGCGAGGCCATAAGCCCGGCAAGAGTACTGGAGACGCTGAATCGCATTGCCGGCGCCCATGGCGTCGGACGCGCCGATATCGTCGAAAACCGCTATGTAGGCATGAAATCCCGCGGTTGCTATGAAACGCCGGGCGGCACGGTCATGCTCAAGGCTCATCGCGCCATCGAGTCGATCACGCTCGACCGGGAACTGGCGCACCTGAAAGACGAGTTGATGCCGCGCTATGCCAGCCTGGTTTACAACGGTTACTGGTTTTCGCCCGAGCGCATTGCCATGCAGGCGCTGATCGACAATTCCCAGCAATACGTGAACGGCAAAGTAAAGCTAAAACTTTGCAAAGGCAACGTCATCGTCGCCGGCAGGCAATCCGACGATTCGCTGTTCGACGAGGATATCGCCACTTTCGAAGACGACGCCGGCGCCTACGACCAGGCCGACGCGGGCGGCTTCATTCGCCTCAACGCCTTGCGCCTGCGCATTGCCGCGGGCAAGGGCAGAAAGTAGGCCGATTCAGACCGGAATCTTATCCGGGTATTCGCACAGGTCGGCGATCGGGCATTCGCCGCAACGGGGTTTGCGCGCCACGCACACGTAGCGGCCGTGCAGGATCAGCCAATGGTGCGCGTCGAGCAGAAATTCTTCGGGCACCAGGCGCAGCAGTTCCTTTTCCACTTCGAGCACGTTGCGGCCCGGCGCGATGCCGGTGCGATTTGAAACGCGAAAGATATGCGTGTCGACCGCCATCGCCACCTGGCGAAAGGCGGTATTGAGGATCACATTGGCGGTTTTCCTGCCGACTCCGGGCAAGGCTTCGAGTTCCTCCCGGGTGTCGGGCACTTTCGAGCCGTGTTTTTCCACCAGCAGGCGGCAGGCGGCGATCACATTCTTCGCCTTGGTGTTGAACAGCCCGATGGTGCGGATGTAACGCTTCAGAACTTCCTCGCCGAGAGCGAGCATGGCTTCCGGCGTATTCGCCACGGGATAGAGTTTCGCCGTCGCCAGGTTTACGCTGACGTCGGTCGCTTGAGCCGACAGGATCACCGAGATCAGCAATTCGAAATGTGAATTGAAATCGAGTTCCGTAGTCGGGTCCGGATTGGCTGCCCGCAGTCGCTCGAAAATCTGGCGCCGTTTCCTTGCGTTCATGGGCCTTTTCTGCGCGCCGCCACCCTTGCCACCGCGGCGGCGATCTCGCGCCGCGCCTCCTCTCGAGAGAACTCCCCACGGCCGGTTTTCGGCCATAGCCGGGGGTCCGGATTCGCCAGGCGGAAATCGTGATACTCCTCGCGCCGGCGCCGATGCCGCAGCAAATCCTCATCGGGTATCGCCGAGCGCTGCGGAATCGCGCGCATTTCGATGCAATCGGTGGGGCAGGGCTCGAGGCAAAGTTCGCAGCCGGTACATTCGGCGCTGATCACGGTATGCATCATGCCGGGGGCGCCAAGGATGGCGTCGACGGGACACACCGGCAGGCACTTGGCGCAGCCGATGCACTCGGATTCACGAACGAAAGCGATGGCTTCCGGCGTCTCAGGGTTGCCGGGAGAAACGCTGCTCATCCAGGAGGCCGTTGGAATACGCCGAGGGGATCCGGTAGCGCGCCATGATCTGTTCTTCCGAGGCCAGTGCTTCTTCGTGATCGATCACCATCTGGTATCCGTTTTCATTGCGAAAGACGACGAAAGAGTCGGTGTTTTCCCGCAACACCGAAACGAAATGATCGAAGTCGCGGATCGACTCGCCGTTGACGGTTTGCACGACCCAGTTGCGCCAGTCGTGATAACCAAGGTTTACATCGGCCGCCATGACCTGCAAGGCGACGACGAGTTCCTGGCGTTCGGGGGAGGCCCATTCGTTGCGCGCTTCCAACAGTGTTATCGGTGCGGAACGGCTCCAGTCGTTGCCCCAGCGCTTGATCAGGTTCATGTTCAGCGGCACGAACAGAACTCCGCCGTAGAGATAGTATTCGGGTATCTGGTCGAATTGCTCGGGATTGACCAGGCTGTAGCTGACTTTTGCGCCGCCGGCGGTGAGCAATGCGGTTTCTTCCCTGCCCTCGCGGGAAAAAGTCACCGGAATAGTGTCCCCGATGTGGTACTGATCCATCGCGTACTTGTAATTCGTCAACATTTCGTCGTTGAGCTGGATACTGCCGTCGTCCGCGATTTCATGGCCGTCTGCCGCGGTGATCACGTCATTGACCTGAAGCACGCCGTCGGCGGGGGAGTCTTCGAAAACCTTGATTACGATCACGCCGCGCTGATCTGCGCTCAGATCCCAGGCCGCCTTCGCCGACGGGCTTTCCAGGGTCTGGGTGCGGAAGCCGAGATCGGGGAAACCGTCCCAGACGCCGTCTTCGCTGTCTTTCAATACATGGCGGATCACGCTGGGCGGAATGAAATAGCCGAGGTTTTCGGCCCGGCCGCCGGTATTGGACTGCATGACGATGCCGACGATCTGCTGATCCACGATGACCGGCCCGCCGCTATTGCCCGGATTGATGGCCGCGTCGAGTTGGCCGGCCAGCAAATAGCTGGAGGCATGGGCATAAACCTGGTGTTCCACCCGTGAAAGTACGCCCTGGGTGACGCTCAGGCTCTGGCCGCCGACGGGATAGCCGAATACCGAAACCTCGTCGCGCAGATTCGGCAGATCGCCGATGGTCAACGACTTCAGGTCGGTGTAGAACTCCTCGTCGTCTACCGTGATCAACGCAAGATCCGCTTCGTGAGATACGAACAGCACCCGCGCCTGGAATCTTTGCGGATCGTTGTGCCGCTGCGCCTGCACATAACTGGCGTTGGCGATGACATGGGCGTTGGTGAGAATGCGGTTGGAGTCAATCAGCACCCCGGAACCGGAGGTCTGACGGGGATTCAGCAGCCGCCAGGGGACGAAATAGTCGGGCGCCGCCTGGGTCGTATGGATCTTGATTACCGAATTTTCGATTTCGCGGATGTCGGCGTCTTGTGCGGCGACACTGCCGCAGGCAAGCGTCAGCACGGCGAAAACAGCGCCGAGAAGCATGTTGCCCGATTGTATTCGCCCTGGATTCATCCGCACCGCCGAAACGAGGTCAAACGCCGAGTATCGGCCCTGCCGCTGCGCTGTGTCAATCTGGACTCTTTGGCTTCGAACCGTCGCCGTCGGCTGACGGCGACTCACATCGTGCTAGTTAACTGATCCGCATGCCCGGCTGGGCGCCGGTATCGGGATGCAGTACCCAGATATCGCTGCCGCCGGGGCCGGCGGCCAGGATCATGCCCTCGGAGACGCCGAATTTCATCTTGCGGGGTTTCAGGTTGGCGACCACCACGAGCAGTTTGTCCGTAAGTTCTTCCGGTTTGTAGGCACTGCGAATGCCGGCAAACACCGTGCGCTCGACGGGATTGCCCTGATCGTCGACTCCGAGGTCTAGCCGCAGGCGCAGCAACTTGTCGGCGCCTTCGACCAGTCCTGCCTCGGCAACCCGCGCTACGCGCAGATCGACTTTTGCGAAAGCGCCGATATCGATTTCCTCGGCAATTTCCTCGATGGCTTCCTGTCCGGATTCCACCTCATCGCCGTCCTGTTCGCGATTCCAGCTTTCACGCGATTCTTCGACCATGGCCTGCACCGCGGCCGGTTCGACCCGGGTCATAAGCGGCTTGAAGCGATTGATCCGGTGATCGAGCAGCAACGAATCGAAGTCTCTCCAGCGCAAGGGTTCGATCGCAAGAAATTCCTCGGCGTTCCCGGCCATCGCCGGCAGCACCGGTTTCAGGTAGCCGGTCAAAATGCGGAAGGCATTGATGCCGGTGGTACAGATCTGCTGCAACTCCGGCGAATGCTTGTCGGATTTGGCGATTTCCCAGGGCTTGCGCTCGTTCAGGTACTGATTCGCCTTGTCGGCCAGCGCCATGATCAGACGCAGGGCCTTGCCGTATTCACGATCTTCAAAGAGCCCGGCGACTTTGGGCGACGCCTGCTGAATTTCAACGATCAATGCCTCGTTGTCTACTTCGGCCGCGAGCATGCCGTCGAAATTCTTGCCGATGAAGCCGGCGCAGCGGCTGGCGATATTGACCAGCTTTCCGACCAGGTCCGAATTCACACGCTGCACGAAGTCGTCCAGATTCAGGTCGAGATCTTCAACGCCGGGGCCGAGTTTAGCGGCCAGGTAGTAACGCAGGTATTCCGGATTCAGATGGTTCAGATAGGTGCTGGCATTGATGAAGGTGCCGCGGGACTTGGACATCTTGGTCCCGTCCACGGTCACGAAGCCGTGCACGAAAACCGCGTCGGGTTTCCGGTAGCCCGCGCTTTCCAGCATTGCCGGCCAGAAGAAGGTATGGAAATTGACGATGTCCTTGCCGATGAAATGATAGAGTTCGCAATTGCCTTCCGGACGCCACCAGGCGTCGAAATCGAGTCCTTCGCGCTTGCAAAGGTGCAGAAAGCTCGCCATGTAGCCGATCGGGGCGTCGAGCCAGACGTAGAAGTACTTGCCGGGATGCCCTGGAATTTCGAAACCGAAATAGGGCGCGTCGCGGCTGATGTCCCAGTCCTGCAGCCCTTCCTTCAGCCATTCGCCGAGCTTGTTGGCGACCGCTTCGTGCACGGCGCCGCCGTGAATCCAGTCCCGCAGCATCTCGGTGAAGGCCGGCACCGTGAAGAAGAAATGCTCGGATTCCTTTTCCACCGGCGTCGCTCCCGAGAGGGCGGATTTCGGGTTGATCAGTTCCGCGGGGCTATGGGTCGAGCCGCAGACCTCGCAATTATCGCCGTATTGCCCCTCGGCCTTGCAGCGCGGGCAGGCGCCGGTGATGTAGCGGTCGGCGAGAAACAGATTCTTTTCCGGGTCGAACAACTGGCGGATATTGCGCCGGGCGATGTGACCGTTGCGTTCGAGGGCCAGGTAAATCGTTTCGGACAACTCCCGGTTTTCTTCCGAATGAGTGGTATGGAAGTTGTCGAAACCGATCAGAAAGCCGTCATAGTCGCGCTCGTGCTCGCGTTTGACCTGATCGATATGTTCCTCGGGAGTAATGCCCTGGCTTTCCGCGCTGAGCATGATGGCGGTGCCGTGAGCATCGTCCGCGCAGACGTAAATGCATTGGTGGCCGCGCATTTTTTGCAGGCGCACCCAGATATCGGTCTGGATCGCTTCCATGACGTGACCGAGATGGATGTCGCCGTTTGCATAGGGCAGGGCGTTGGTGACGAGAATCTTGCGCTGGCTCACCTGAAATTCCTCGAAGGGGCGTCCCTCAGATTTCGATCATCTCGAAATCATGCTTGGCGGCGCCGCAATCCGGGCAGCTCCAGTCGTCGGGTATGTCTTCCCACCGCGTTCCGGCGGGAACGCCTTCCTCGGGCAGCCCAAGTTTTTCATCGTAAATAAATCCGCAGATCTGACATTCCCACTGTTTCATGCCCGCCTCCACATAGCCGCTATTTATAGGTTCAGCGACGCGGCGGCATCATACTTTAACGGGCTCCCTAAATCATCTTGCACGGCAGGGTGAACTGGGAGCGGAATGGTTCTATCATGCGTCTGCGCCGGGCGGGACGGCGGATTGAGGCAGAGCACATGACAATCAAATCGGACCGGTGGATCAGGGCGATGGCCGAGGAACAGCGGATGATCGATCCGTTCGAGCCGGGTCAGGTTCGCCAGAACGGCGGCCGCAAGCTGATTTCATATGGAACGTCGAGCTACGGATACGATGTGCGTTGCGCGAACGAATTCAAGATCTTCACCAATGTGCATACTACCGCCGTGGTGGATCCGAAGAATTTCGACGAAACCAGCTTTGTCAGTATCGAAGAGCCTTCCTGCATCATTCCGCCCAATTCCTTCGCCCTTGCGCGCACCGTGGAATATTTCCGCATTCCCGCCAATGTGCTGACCGTCTGTCTCGGCAAGTCGACCTATGCCCGCTGCGGCATCATCGTCAACGTCACGCCGCTCGAGCCGGAGTGGGAAGGGCACGTCACCCTGGAGTTCTCCAACACGACTCCGTTGCCGGCGAAAATCTACGCCGGCGAAGGCGCCGCGCAGATGCTGTTTTTCGAAAGCGATGAGCGTTGCGAAACGACTTATCGCGACCGTCACGGCAAGTATATGGGCCAGAAGGGAGTGACCTTGCCCAAGGCCTGAGCAACGTCATGCAAATGGCGAACAGACGAAAAATTGACGCCACAAGCCGCGGTGTCAATAAACCGACTTCACGAATGCCGCTGTATGGCGCCCCGCATTATCCCTAACTAGCTGAATTTATTGTCTTTTTCTTGCGTTTTAGCTTAAGGCGCCGAGTTGGAACGGTTCTTGCTGCTATTGACCTATCGGGTTTGCTCCCATCGCAGGGCTCCCGATCCGGCAGGCAGCAACCGGCGGCTAATTCATACATCGACAGGTAGCCGAAGAAGTTTAGCGTTGCGAATCGAGATCAACGCCAAAAGCGGACCAAAAGCGGACCAGAAGCGGAACAGGACGAAAGGGAATCATGAATTCGGCAACCAGCAACGTAGCGGAAAAACAGGAGAGCGGGGACTGGGCCCGGCAGACGGTGGAGAAGTACGCACCGCTGGTAAACCGCATCGCGCGACATTTGCTGGCCCGAATGCCTGCCAATGTGCAGATCGACGACCTGGTGCAGTCCGGCATGATCGGCCTGCTTGACGCCGCCGGCAAGTACGACAAGACCAAGGGCGCCAGTTTCGAGACTTATGCCGGCATCCGCATCCAGGGCGCCATGCTCGACGAAGTCCGCAAGGGCGACTGGACGCCGCGCTCGGTGCATCGCAAGTCACGCGACGTGGCGAAGGCGATCCAGAAGATCGAGGCCCGCACCGGCCGCCATGCGACCGACAAGGAAATTGCCGGCGAAATGAATACCGATCTCAATTCCTACTTTCACATCCTGCAGGATGCAACCGGCACGCGGCTTTTCAGTTTCGACGAGATCAGCGAAGGCGCAGACCCGGTGCTCGAAACGGTCGATGGCGACCTGCCGGACCCCCTGGACAACTTGCAGCACAGCCGATTCCAGCAGGACCTGTCGCGCGCCATCGACGCCTTGCCGGACCGCGAGAAACTCGTGCTGTCGCTGTACTATGACGAAGAACTCAACCTCAAGGAAATCGGCGAAATCATCGGCGTCAGCGAATCGCGGGTGAGCCAGATTCACAGCCTGGCGGCTTTGCGCTTGCGCTCCAGAATGTCCGAGTGGAGCTGACGCCGGGCTCCGGCGGTCCGGGTTCGCTATAATTCCGCCCGGACCCAATCATCGGAACGGCAATCAGTGACCGAAAATTCCCAGGCTCCCCGCCCGCTGCTAGAGGTCCGTGCGCTGACCTGCGAACGGGACGATCGGCTGCTGTTCCGCGACCTCGAATTTAGCCTCGATAACGGCCAGGCGCTGCAGGTCAAGGGCGGCAACGGTTCGGGCAAGACGACCTTGCTGCGAATCATTTGCGGACTCAACGACAGTTTTGAAGGCGAGATGTACTCACGCGGAGCAGCGCTCGCCGCGAACTGGGACGCCTTTCATGCCGGCCTGTTGTATATCGGCCACCGGGTGGCGGTGAATCACGTATTGACGCCGCTGGAAAACTTGCGCTGGAGTTGCCGTCTGCACGACCCCGCCGACGATGACGGGATTCGCGAGGCGCTGGACCAGATGGATCTGGCCGGCTACGAAGATTCGCCCTGCTATTCGCTTTCGGCTGGACAGCAGCAACGCGTGTCGCTGGCCAGGCTGCTGCTGAGCAGCGCGGAATTGTGGATTCTCGACGAGCCCTTTACGACGCTCGACGTGGACGGCGTCGCGCTGCTGGAGAATCTTGTCGCGCGCCACGTCAGCGAAGGCGGGGCGGTGCTGATCACCACCCATCACAAACTGGTCCTGCCGCGCCTGCGCGCCCTGACCCTGGGCATGACGCGATGAATCGTCCTGAAAATGGCGCGATAAATCGCGCAAGCGCCGGCGCCGCATTCCTGGCGACATTGAAGCGCGATCTGCTTATCAGCGTGAAGCGGCGCAATGACATCCTCAACCCGTTCATGTTTTTTATCATAGTGGTGTCGCTGTTTCCCATCGGCATCAGCCCGGAAAGCGCGATGTTGCGGCAGATCGCCGCCGGGGTGGTGTGGATCGCGGTCCTGCTGGCTTCGATGCTGTCGATGGACAGCCTGTATCGCTCGGACTACGAGGATGGCTCGCTCGAGCAGTTGCTGCTTTCCGCCCAGCCGCTGTACCTGCTCGTCTTCGCCAAGAACATCGCCCACTGGCTGGTCAGCGGGCTGCCGGTGATTCTCGTGTCTCCCCTGCTTGCCTATATGCTGGCGCTGCCGGCCGAAGGTTATGTGACGCTCGTGCTCTCGCTGCTGCTCGGCACGCCGGTGGTCGGCATGCTCGGCTCGATCGCGGTGGCGCTTACCGTCGGCCTCGGCAGCCGGGGCCTGATCCTGGCGGTGATCACCGTACCCATGAGCGTGCCGGTACTGATCTTCGGTACGCTGGCGGTGCAGAATGCACTGGCCGGCGGTTCCCCGGCCGGATACCTGGCGCTGCTCGGAGCAATGCTCGCGGCGTCGGTCGGCCTGGCGCCGGTAGCGACCGCGGCCGCCTTGCGGATTTCATTGAATTAGTCGGGCGGCGAGGGCGAGGCATGCCTCGCCCCTACCAGGCAGGATGATTCGTTCCAGCGTAGGGCGTCCCGACCGGGCAGGGTGGTTCGTTTTAGCGTAGGGGCGACGCATGCGTCGCCCGGATTTGGCGGATACGCGGGAACGGTAACAGATTGTAGCCTTGCGCTTAGCATTGCGGCGGCTTCGGTTACAATGTCGGCTCCAGCGCTGGGCGCGGCCGGCCGGTCGCGCGTTCGATTCACGAGGTCGCCGAGGTAGAAAAAGTGTCTGGCAGATGGCAATGGTTTCACCGGCTTGGTTCGCCGAAATGGTTTTATGAAAAGACTACTCGCTGGCTGCCCTGGCTGATCGGGGCCATGGGCCTGTTTCTTGCCGTGGGCATCGTCTGGGCGCTGCTGTTCCTGCCGCCGGACTACCAGCAAGGCCATACCTCGCGAATCCTGGTCGTGCATGTGGCGGTGGCGGGCACTTCGCTATCCTTCTTCCCGCTGATGGCCGTTGCCGGCACGGTCACCCTGGTCTGGCGCATGAAGCTTGCCGACATGGTGGCCAAGAACGCGGCGCCTCTCGGCGCCTGGTTTACTTTCCTGACGCTGGCGACGGGCTCGATCTGGGGCAGCGTGAGCTGGGGCACCTGGTGGGAATGGACCGACAGCCGGCTGGTGTCGATGCTGTTCCAGTTCTTCCTGTTGCTCGGCGTGATTTCCCTGCGCAGCGCCATTGAGAATGCGGAAACCGCCGCCAGGGCCTGCGCGCTGCTGTCCATCGTCGGCTGCATCAATGTCGTCATAATCAAATATTCGGTCGATTGGTGGAATACCCTGCACCAGCCGTCGAGCCCGATTTCCATGGAAGTCGGCAGTCCCAACGGGCCCGAATTCTGGGTCGCCACCGCGGTCATGATCGTGGCGGTTTATCTGTTCCTGGCGGTAAGCCTGATTCTGACGACGCGAAATGAGATCATTCAGCGCGAGAACAAGGCGCAATGGGTGCGGGAACTGGTGGCGCAGGCGCGCTGACGGCGGCCGGCATAGGTGGGATGCGGATGTTTGATGGTATACAATTCAACAGTTTAAGCGAATTTTTCGCCATGGGCGGCTATGCCTTCAACGTGTGGTCGGTATATGCGCTTTTCGCCATATTCCTGATCGCCAATCTGGCATTGCCCCTGCGCAAGCGCAGGTTGATCCTGCGCGAACAGAAGCGCAGGCTCGCCGTCCTCGATGCGCGGGACGACAGCGCCCGCGAACCGACGGACAACGCCGGCTGGGAAGTCAGCATGGCAGGAGACGAGAAATGATGAAGCCCCATCGCCGCAAACGGCTCGGCGTGGTTCTGTTCATCGCCTTCGGCATGAGCGTGGCCGTAGCCCTGACCCTGTTCGCCCTGAGCCAGAACATCAACATGTTCTATTCGCCTACCCAGGTGGCGAACGGCGAGGTCGAAGCGGGCACGATGTTCCGGATCGGCGGAATGGTCAAGGACGGCTCGGTCGAACAGCAGCAAGAAAGTCTGGCGGTGAGTTTCGTGACTACCGACTACATCCACGACGTGCCGATCGAATTCGAGGGCATCCTGCCGGATCTGTTCCGCGAAGGCCAGGGCATCGTCGCCGAAGGCAGGCTCAATGCGATGGGCGTGTTTCAGGCCAGCCGGGTACTTGCCAAGCACGATGAGAACTACATGTCGCCGGAAGTCAGGGCCGCCCTGGAGCAGGCCGGCGCAGACCCGGATAACCATCAGTTCAGAGCGACCCCGGAGAACTGAATGATCCCCGAACTGGGCCAGTTCTCGCTGATTCTGGCGTTCTGCCTCAGTGTTCTGCTGGGTGTAATGCCGCTGGCCGGCGCCGCAACCGGCAACCGCCTGTGGATGAGCATGGGCCGGCCGCTCGGCGCCGGCCTGTTCGTTTTCCTCGGCATCTGCCTGTTCATCCTCGGCCATGCTTTCGTCACCGATGACTTCTCGGTCCGGGTGGTCGCGGCGCAGTCGAATACTCTCCTGCCCATGCAGTACAAGGTGACAGCGCTCTGGGGCGGTCACGAGGGCAGCTTCCTGCTGTGGACCTTCATGCTATCCGGCTGGATTCTGGCAGTGGGTATGTTCAGCAAAAGCATGCCCGTGGAATTCGTCGCCCGGGTGCTCGGAGTGCTCGGACTGCTCAGTGCGAGCTATATCCTGTTCATGCTCGCCACTTCCAACCCGTTCGACCGCATGGTTCCCGTGCCGCCTGCCGATGGCGCGGATCTGAACACCGCCCTGCAGGATATCGGCTTCATCCTGCACCCGCCGACCTTGTACATGGGATATGTCGGCTACTCCGTGGTTTTCGCCTTCGCCATCGCGGCCTTGCTCAGCGGCCGGCTCGACGCCGCCTGGGCGCGCTGGTCGCGGCCCTGGGCCAATGTCGCCTGGGCCATCCTGACTATCGGCATCGCGCTGGGAAGCTGGTGGGCGTATTACGAATTGGGCTGGGGCGGCTGGTGGGCCTGGGACCCGGTGGAAAACCCGCCGTTGATCACCTGGCTGTTCGGCACGGCGCTGATTCATTCGCTGGCGGTGACCGAAAAGCGGCGCGTATTCAAGAGCTGGACCGTATTGCTCGCAATTCTTGCTTTCGCCGGCAGTCTGCTCGGCACTTTCATCACGCGTTCGGGTTTGCTGACATCGGTACATGCTTTTGCCAGCGATCCTTCCCGAGGGGTTTTCATTCTCGCCATACTAGGCGTTTTCGTCGGCGGCGCCCTGTTGCTTTACGCTATTCGAGCGCCCTTGATCAAGAGTGAATTCGGTTTCGGTTCGCTTTCCCGGGAGATATTTCTGCTTTCCAACAATGTCATCCTGGTCGTTGCCGCGGCCTCGGTCTTCCTCGGCACGCTTTTTCCGATGTTTTACCAGGCGTTGACCGGAGACCTGATTTCGATCGGGCCGCCGTATTTCAACATCATTTTCGTGCCCTTGATGATCCTGCTCGTCATATTGCTCGGCATCGGTCCGATCAGCCGCTGGAAGAAGACTTCGGGCGGCTATCTGAAACAACAACTCGGCAAGGTGGCGGTGGCCAGCCTGCTGCTTGGCGTCGCGCTGCCGCTGATCGTCTTGCTGGACATTTCCATCCCGGCCACCATAGCGGTAGCGCTGGCGGTCTGGATCGTGCTCGGCATCGGCCGGGATCTGCTCGCAAAAACCGCCAACAAGCCCAGCCGACGGGAAGGTCTGCGTTCGCTGACTTACGGCTACTACGGTATGCAAGGCGCGCATTTCGGCGTTGCCGTGATGCTGGTCGGCGTAGCCCTGACCAGTTATTTCAGCAGTGAGCGAAGCGTTTTGCTGCAAACCGGCGATACGGTGGAACTTGGCGGTTACGAATTCCTGTTCGCGGGTAGCGAGCGGGTCGCCGGTCCGAATTACAATGCCGACCGGGCAACGGTTCTGGTCACGCGCGATGGCGATGCCGTGGCGGATCTGTATCCGGAATTGCGGGTCTACCTCGCCAGCGGCACGCCATCGACCGAAATGGCAATCGATCCGAGTTTGTGGCGAGACCTGTTCGTGACGCCGGGCGAAATCCGCGACGACGGCGCCTGGACCATGACGGTGTACGTCAAACCTTTCGTACGCTGGATCTGGCTTGGCGCCATCATCATGGCCTTGAGCGCGACTATCGCCGCTACCGACCGGCGCTATCGCAAGCTGGCGCGAGTACGCAAGCAGGCAGAAGAGACGGCCGGCGAAAAAGTGGGGCAGGGCGAATTGCAACCCGCGCCGGGAGGCGGCACATGAATAAATTCATCTTCTACGCGCCCATCGCGGCCTTTCTCGCCCTGGCCATCGTACTCTGGCGGGGGCTTTATCTCGATCCGACCGAACTGCCGTCGGTGCTGATCGACAAACCCATGCCGACTTTCGCCATGGCCACGCTGGAAGGGGAGCCCGTCGGTAATGTCGACCTGCCCGACAGTATCTTTCTGCTCAATGTCTGGGGCAGCTATTGTCTGCCCTGTCTGGTCGAGCATCCGACCTTCATGCGCCTGTCGGAAGAAGGCGAGTTTCCCGTGGTCGGCGTGAATTACCGCGACCGTAAGCCGCTGGCGCTTGACTGGCTTGACTTGAATGGCGATCCCTTTGCCTACAGCATCCTTGATGAAGACGGCCGTTTCGGCATTGATCTTGGTGTCTATGGCGCGCCGGAGACCTTCCTGGTCGACAGTGACGGCGTGATCCGATATCGCCACGTGGGCGTGCTGGAAGAGAACGTCTGGCGCGAAGTCTTCCTGCCCGCTATTGCCGAATTGCGCGGCGCACCCGCGGCTCCGGCCTCACGATAGCCGGCGATACGGCTCCCACGCGCCCTTAATCATGAACCCGTTGCGTTACTTGCCTTGTCTGGTCTTTTTGCTGACCGCCGCTCCGGGCCTGGCCCAGGTCGATGCCTTTGCCTTCGAGAACGACGAGCAACAGCAGCGTTTCCGGACCCTGTCGAACGAGTTCCGCTGCCCCATGTGCCAGAACGCCAATCTGACCGGCTCCACCGGCGGCGTTGCCGAAGACCTGCGCCGGGAAATTCATCGCATGATTCTGGCGGGCAACACCGACGCCGAGATCGAGCAATTCATGTTCGAGCGCTACGGGGATTTTATTTTCTACCTTCCTCGCCTGCGCGCCGATACCGTCTTGCTCTGGTTCGGGCCACTGCTGTTTCTGCTGCTGGGCGGCTACATCGGCTGGCGTATTTTCCGGCAGGCAAGCGGCAATCAGCAGGCAGCGTCGAATATTGAACTCGACCCGGCGGAACAGGAACGTTTGCGGCGGCTGCTTGACGATGAATGAATTTACCGGCCTGTTCTGGCTCTTTTGCGCATTGCTGGTTCTGTTCGCCGCGGCCTTTGTCGCCGTACCCGTGTGGCGAGCGTCGCGCGGCTCGCCGGTCGGCGGCGAAACCGATCGTGCCGAGGCCAATATCGCACTGTTCCGCGAACGCAAACAGGAACTCGAAGCCGATCATGCCGCCGGCGAGATGGACCGGGAAGAACTCGATTCCCTGTTGCTCGAATTGCAGAAAAGCCTGTTGACCGATGTCGAAACCGCGGAGCAGCCGCGGCGGGCCCCGGATCGCAAAACCAGCGACCGCAAAACCAGTCACCGCGAATCGTTCGCCTGGCGCTCTCCGGCATTCATCATTCCGCTGGCGGCGATGCTCCTGTTGCCACTGGCTGCGTGGCTGATGTACCAGCAGTGGGGTCAACTCGATGATGTCGAACTGATGGACCAGTTCCAGCGCACGGTGCAGAACGAAAACGATCCGGAGACCGCGCGCGATCTTGTGTTGAGCCTGGGACAAGTCGTGCAGGAAAACCCGGAGCGCCCGTGGGCGTGGTATTTCCTGGGCGAAAACCTCTCCACTCTCGGCATGTTCGATGTCGCCAACTCCGCCTATCGGCAGGCCTCCGAACGCATGAGCGAGGATGAGGAAAAAGCGCTGGCGCTCGGCAGGGTGGTGCTTACCGCCTATGTCATGGAACAACTTCAGATCACGCCGGAAGTCCAGGATCTGATCGAGCGAACCCTCGAACTCAATCCCGACGAACCCAATGTATTGCAATTGCTCGCGACGGACGCCCGGGAGCGCGAGGACTACGGTGCCGCCATCGGCTATTGGCGCAGGCTTTCCCAGTTAAACCCCAATTCGCTGACGGCGCGGGAAAATATCGCCGAACTGCAACGCCTGCGTGCCGGCGACGCCGCCGGCGGTGGGCCGGCCATCGAAGTCGCGGTAGCCGTCGCGGCCGATTTGCCGCTCGACCCTCGATTGCGTGTTTTCGTCACGGCCCGCAACGCCCAGGTCGACGGTATGCCGCCGCTGGCCGTCGCCGACATCACCGTGGCCGATCTGCCGGCCCGAATCCGCCTCGACGACAGTCTGGCGGTGGGCCCGTTCAATCTTTCCTCGGCCGAATCGGTTTACGTCAGCGCCTTGATCTCGCAGGTCGGCACCGCCAATCGCGCCTCCGGCGATTATTTCGCCGAAACCGAAGCCTTTTCCCTTGAAAGCCCGCCTTTGCCAGTGGAACTGCTGATTTCCGAAATCGTTCCCTGAGAAAGAACCGCGGCCTGCATGTTGAAATGGCAAAGCGCGGCGCTAGTCTGCGTTGAATGCCAGCTTGAGGGAATCCGCGACCTCGGCGAGCCGCTTGTCCTTCGTCCAGAATTGCGTGCCGGATTGAAGCGTGACGGAAGCCAGGAGATGCAAATCGACGTAGCCGATCCCCCTGCCTGCCAGACGGCGTCGGGTGAGTAAAATCAGAGCTTCCTCATGGCTCGCCTGCGGGGTCCCGGGAAGATTGTGCCAGAGATCCAGCAATTGATCGCGGTTTCGCAGGTTGCTGCACGCCAACTCGCCAATCACCATCGGGTGCATGCATACTCGATGCTGCGTCAGCAGTTGACCGAGAATCTCGTTTTCATGGCGCAGATGATCGATCCAGACCGAAGTATCGACCAGAATCATGTGTCATCCAGGCCGGGCCTGCGCCTGGAAATCGATTCGAGCCCGGGTTCGCTCCCTCCCAAAGCGACAAGCCGGCGGGCGCTTTCCCGCTCGATAAGAGCTTTCAGGCTTTCCCGCAATAACGCAGATTTCTCCCGCATGCCCGTCAAGGCTACGGCCTGTTCATACAACTGGTCGTCAATGGTCAATGTGGTTCGCATGCGAATCATCCTTTTGCATCAATATCCGCATCAATATACATCAAAAACGATTCCTGGGTAGTGAGAGTAGAAAGAAACAAAGTCGAAAAAACCAGAAGGACATCGGCAAGCAAGCTACGCGCCGACCATTTCCACTCCGGATAATTGCGCAAAGCTTCGGTCGAAGGTGTATACAGTGTGTGCGCCTGATCGAGTTGCGACGGCGAGAATCATCCGGTCGGAGAATTCGGCGCCGCCGCGCCGCATAGCATCGGCAGCGCGAATTACGTCTTCGGCCGCTTCCACGAGAAGTTCTTCGCTGCCGACAAGATTTTCCAGCGTTGTAGCGATTTGATCACGGGAAAAGCCGTAAGACCCGCCCAGCACCCATACTAATTCGAGGATGACTTCCCTGGAAACGAATCCGGAACGTCCCGGACCCAATGTTTCAATCAGGTCGCGGGCGGCCTGCGCCTGCTTGCCATCGTCCTTTACCAGATAACGCACCAGAACATTGGTGTCGAGTGCAATCATTACCTGTTTGCCCCCTCGACGATCGCCCGCTGCATATCCTCAAGCGATACCGGCTTGCCATGATATTTGAGTGATCCGAACAATCTGGAAATCGATCGGACGGGAATGATGCGCACCTCATTGTTTTCCAGAATCGCATATCGAACCCGATCTCCAGACTTCACCCCAAGCGCTTCGCGAACCGGTTTGGGCAATGTGGTCTGTCCTTTCGATGTTATGGCGGACTGAATCATGTTCGATGCCTCCTCCTTTCAAGATTAATTTGCCCTTTCAATTTGAATAACACCTTACTAAATCAATATATGCCTTACTATTTTGGTAAACGCAAGGTAAAAGTGCCAAAATCGAATGACGGCACCTCCAGAGGATGTTCTGACCCATCGCGTGAAACAAATGGTCGGCCATATGGTGAGGCAAGTTATGGAGCAGTGAGATTGGGTGCTCGACCAGACCGACGTGAAGTTCTGATCTGTGCCCTTCATCAAGGCGACACGTTATCGTCGGCCAGACTGGTCCAGCCGTGGATTTCGGCAGACCACAGATTCTTCAACTTACTTGATCAACCACAAATTCCGCCGAAAGCACTTCTGCTGAAAGCTCCGTTTCAGTCTTATTGTAAATTACGCGCCACTTGTCGATTATGTCTCGGCCCAGCAAGGAAGGAACCGTGGCGAGAACTTCCGACGGCTTGCAAATCCTTAATTCAATCTGGTAGCCGTATAATTTCCCACTACCGACGAAAGCAATGTAAGCTGGTTCAATAAACGTTTCAGACAATCCGCCAACCCCAAGAGTCTCCTCCATGTCACCGAGGTCGTCGAAGTCAATTCCCATCCGTCGCCCGTCAACAGGCATCAAAAGGGAAGTGTCAGCGCCGGTGTCGAAAATGAACGATACATTGCCTCTTTTTTCCAGACGCGGCAGAAAAACATGCCCCTCGATGTAGGGCCGGCCTGATGTGTCCCCAAACCTTCCCCGCAACATACTACAGTATCAGAGTCCGTTGATTTCGTTCGATGAATCGAATGATCGCATCACCAGGGGGCACCCCCTGTTTCTCAAGTTTTCGCATCAGTGACGGCAAATCATCCGCCTTGGCTGAAACCTTACCCTGATACAACCCAACCCACTTCATTGGATATTCATTGATCAGCCGCGGCTGATCCACCGACAGTATTTCAGCAGACTTCGAATACTCGTGCAGACCCCTGGCGATCTCCTCGGGATTTCCCCCGAAAAAATTCACAGCCGGATCGTTTCGGTCATTCATTGCGTTCTGATCCCCCGTCGTTCGCGCCTGTGCCAACAGCAGAAATGTGGCTTTCGTTCCACCTGGAATTCATTTTCCTGAAACCTCCATCTGTACCTGTGTATCGACCAGTATTGCCATACGCTGACACGTTTACCAGCCAGACTGGCACGGCGAATGACACTATACACCCAAAAAAGCTCATTGCTACCCTACCTGCAATGCGTGGATTTGGCGCGCGCACCGCCCCACCGCGCCATTTGCGATAACTTTTTCCATGTAGGCCAATCGGCATCCTGTGATGAAAGATTTGCCGATTGCGGCTATATTCCACGTCGAATCGATCCCAATGGAACAATTCATCACCATAGCTATAGCACATCTGCTCGCGGTTGCATCGCCGGGGCCGGATTTCGCCATCGTGCTCAAGCAAAGCGTTAACGGCGGGGTGCGGACGGGGCTTTGGACCAGTGCGGGAGTGGGTACGGGGATTTTTCTTCATGTCACTTATTGCCTGCTCGGAGTCGCCTTGCTGCTGTCCCGGGTGGACTGGCTGTTTGTCCTCGTCAAGCTGATCGCGGCGGCTTATCTCGCCTGGCTCGGGTTGCAGGCGCTTTGGCACGCATGGCGGGCCGCCGACACGATGGAAGCGGACGGCGCCGCTGCAATACTCGCCCCGGCTCGGGCATTCTCCACGGGCTTTCTCACCAATGGCCTCAATCCGAAGGCGACCTTGTTCTTTCTCGCGTTATGGACCGTGGTCATCAGTCCGGAGACGCCGGTGGGAATCCAGGCGCTCTACGGCCTGTATCTGGCGCTGGCCACCTTTGTCTGGTTCGCGATGCTGTCGCGGCTGCTGGGGCAGCAGCGGGTGCGCGGCATGCTGCTTCGCTCGGGCAAGTGGTTCGAGGCCGGTATGGGCGTCGTGCTGCTGTTTCTTGCCGCGCAGATCGCCGTTACGGCGTGAATCAGTTCAGCACGCGATAGCCGCGGCCGGACAGGCAATTGCCGATTACTCTTTCGCGCTCGTTCAGGGCCCGTCCGACTCCCTTGAAAGTGCCGGCGACAGCGCCGAGCCCGGCCAATCGTTTCGCCGTGTCGGAATTTCCGACCGACGCCCCCGCGACGGCGGCGGCAGCCGCTCCGGCAGTGGCGGAAACCGCAACCTGCCTGCCGACGTTGACCTGGTTAGCGTAATCGCGGCATTGCATGAGGTCGGTATGGTACATGGCGTAATTGACCCCTTGCATATCCACGACGGGTTCGCTGCCCATGAATTCCTCCACTGAACTGCAGGCGGCGGTTGTGAATGCAACAAATATGGCAATGGCAAGGATTCGCATTTTGGTTCCCCCGTTTCGCAACACGGTGCGCTGAGACTTTGCCTTACATTGAAATGCAGGCAGTCTGAATGAATACTGAATGCCGAAGTTCCATGCAGGTTCAGATACATATGAGACTGTAGGGGCGAGGCATGCCTCGCCCGCGAATGGCCCCGATTCGCCCTGCTGCTGACACCCGGCGGAGTCGGCTGTACAATGATCAGTTGACCAATCGCAATGCCGAACCTTTGCAGGGGATCTGAAATGGCAAACATGAAGCAGCTTGCGGCTGTTCCGACTTTACTTGGACTTTCGCTTTCCAGCGCGGTAGCGCTGGCCCAGGACGCGGGCAGGCCCGATCTCGAGGGCATCTGGACAAATGCCTCGCGCACTCCGCTTACACGGCCCCAGGGCATCGATCAACTCGTTGTAAATTCCGAGGAAGCCAGCCGGATCGTCGCCAATATGGCAATTGCCGGCATTTCCGCGGAGAACGTCGAGGCCGGCCCGGCCATCGATCCGGAAACCGGTGCGCCGCCGGAAGGCGCCCAGGATTTCGGCCTGCGCGGCTACAACCTGTTCTGGGTGGATCCCGGTTCGACCCTGGCCTATGTTAAAGGCGAATTTCGCACTTCGCTGGTAGTCGACCCTCCCAGCGGGCGCATACCCCGGCTTGAAGTACCGCTGGTCGACCTGGGCCAGAACAACTACGGATATCGCTATCTGACCGGCATCGGCGACGCCAGCGGTCCCGAAGCGATTCCCATCTCCGAACGCTGCCTGATCGGTTTCGGCAATACCGCCGGCCCCGGCATGATGGGCACCTTGTACAACAGCAGCTACCAGTTCGTGCAGACCGACGACTATGTCGTCATTTCGGTGGAAATGGCGCATGACGCCCGCATCGTTCCGATCTTCGACTCGGCCGAAGAGGCGCGAGGCAATGCGCGGCCCGAATCCCACAACCCCTGGTTCGGCGATTCACGCGGCTGGTATGAAGACAGCGCACTGGTCATCGAAACGGTCAACATCAATGATTTGCAGATTTCCGAAAGTTCGGTGCCGATTTCAAGCGAGGGACGTATCATCGAACGCTTCACTCGTTATTCCGATTCCGAGATCGTCTACACCTTCACCGTCGAGGACGACAATCTCTACAGCCAGCCCTGGACTGCCGAAATGAGCTACCACGCCATGGACGGAAACCTGTACGAATACGCTTGCCACGAAGGCAATTACTCGATGGCGGGCATCCTGGCCGGCGCCCGTATACAGGAAGTGGAAGCCGAACTGGGCACGGGCTCGGACGAGTAGGTTTCAAACGAGCAGGTTTCAAAAAGAGTAAGGACAGGCAAAGAGACCCCATGACCGCAGTCGCACAACAGGCCAACGGCTTGATCGACAAGTTCGGCCGGCGGGTGGACTATATCCGCCTGTCGGTGACGGACCGTTGCGACTTTCGCTGCGTCTATTGCATGACCGAAGAAATGCAGTTCGTGCCGCGCAAGCAGGTGCTGACGCTGGAAGAGTTGTACACCGTCGCCCGGGCCTTCACCGAACTCGGCGTCAGCCGCATCCGCCTCACCGGCGGCGAACCCATGGTGCGCTCCAATGTCATGCACCTGGTCGAACGTCTCGGCAAGTTGCCCGGCCTCGATGAGTTGCTGCTCACCACCAATGGCAGCCAGCTCGACAAGTACGCCGGACCGTTAAAAACCGCCGGCGTGAATCGCATCAATATCAGCCTCGACAGCCTGGACGCGGAAAAATTCAAACGGATCTCCAGGGTCGGCAAACTCGAGCGCGTACTGGCCGGGGTCGACGCCGCCATCGATGCGGGTTTCGACCGCATGCGCATAAATTCGGTAATCATGCGTGGTTACAACGAAGAGGAAGTGTTGCCGCTGGCGGAATATGCCCTCGATCGCGACATCGATATTGCCTTCATTGAGGAAATGCCGCTCGGCGAAGCCTCTGACCACGACCGCGAAGACACGACCTGCAGCAATGATTGGGTCCGAGAGCAGATCGAAAGCAGATATGCACTGCTCGACAGCGCGGTCAAGACCGCCGGGCCATCGCGCTATGTCCAGGTGGCGGGCAGGAAGTCCCGGATCGGCTTCATTTCACCGGTGACACATAACTTCTGCGCCGATTGCAACCGGGTCCGGATTACCGTGGAGGGGCGCCTGCTGCTTTGTCTGGGCAATGAGCATTCGATGGATCTGCGCGCGATCATGCGTGATGACTCGAAAGATTTCGACGATCTCAAGACCGCCATCGTGGCGGCGATGGATCTGAAACCGGAGCGGCATTATTTCTACGACAAGGAACATGCCCAGCCGGTGCGGCTGATGAACATGACCGGCGGATAGGCTGCATGGCAGCGGAAACTTCACTCAATCTTGCCGTCGTCACGATTTCCGATACTCGTACTCCGGAAACCGACACCTCGGGCGCGCTACTGGCGGACAAGTTGCAGGCAGAGGGCCACAAGCTGCATTCGATAAACATCGTCAGGGACGATGTTTATCAATTGCGCGCACTGGTCTCGAAACTGATCGCCGATCCGGAAGTGCAGGGAATCCTGACGACGGGAGGCACCGGTTATACCGCCCGGGACAATACCCGCAAGGCAATCACGCCATTGTTCGATGTCGAGATCGAAGGCTTCGGCGAATTGTTCAGGCAGATTTCCTTCACCGAGATCGGCAGCTCCACGGTGCAGTCACGAGCCTTCGGCGGGCTCGCCAACGGCACCGTCGTGTTCTGCCTGCCAGGCTCAACCGGCGCTTGCCGCACGGGCTGGGATCACATTATTCGCGAGCAGCTCGACAGCGGCCACAAACCTTGCAACTTCGCGGAGAAGATATAAAAAAAAGCCGGGCCACGATCGGCCCGGCAAACGGACGAAAAGAAGGACTTGGGGAAAGCCCCTCACATGAGGAGAATCAAACCGTCGCAAATACGATCAGCGCGGGAAGGGCCAGGGCGGCCGCGACCAGCGCCAGACTGACAACGGTAGCCTCCACAATCGGTAAGAACTTGATCATTACGTTACGCATTTCAATTCTCCTTTATCGAACCCCCAACAAGATGGTGTCGTGTTACTTAAAACGTTGCGAATGGTAACACATTGCAGAGAATAAGTAACACTTGTTTTCTTATGTGGTAACACATTCCGTTTTTTCAATAGCGAATCGCAAATAAACTCAGGGAAATCAGATGCGAATCATGACTTTCAATTGCAATGGGATACGCGCCGCCGAGAGAAAGGGCTTTTTCGATTGGCTGTCGCGACGGGAAGTTGACCTGGTGTGTCTTCAGGAAACCAAGGCCCAGGAGCATCAACTCGTGGAACTGGAACAAAAGGCCGGCAAGGCCGTTTTCCATCCGGAAGGCTTTCACTGCTATTACTTCGATGCCGAGAAAAAGGGCTATTCCGGCACCGCGGTTTTTTCCCGGCGGCAACCGCAAGTGGTGCAACGCGGTTTCGGTTACGGGATTGCCGATACCGAGGGCCGCTACCTGCAAGTCGATTTCGACGGCCTGAGCGTGATTTCGCTGTACCTGCCTTCGGGATCGGCGGGTGAGGAGCGGCAACAGCGCAAGTTAGCCTTCATGAAAGCCTTCATGACGCATATGCGCGAGCTTCGCGGCCATGACCGCGAGTACATCGTCTGCGGCGACTGGAATATCTGCCACAAGCAGATCGATCTTAAGAACTGGCGTTCGAACCAGAAGAACTCGGGCTTTCTGCCCGAAGAACGCGCCTGGCTCGACACGCTGTATGACGAGGCAGGATTCGTGGACGCCTTCCGCCTTGTGAACCAGGAGGCCGAGCAATACACCTGGTGGTCCCAGCGGGGCGCGGCCCGGGCAAAGAACGTGGGCTGGCGGCTGGATCTGCACGTCATTACACCGGGTCTGGCGGAAAGGGTAAAATCGGCGGAAATTACCGACGGCATCGAGAATCAGGGGGAAAATTTCTCCGACCACGCCCCGTTGACGCTGGAGTATGATCTGCAATGAAACTGAAAGTGGCTGACATGTGGAAGAAACTGATCGCGCTCTGCCTGATTCTGCCTCTCGCCGGGTCTGTCCTGCCGGCGCAGGCCCAGGGACTGTTCGCCGTAATCGATACCAGCAAGGGTGTGATGCGCGTGGAGCTGAACCATCGCGCCGCGCCCACCACGGTGGCCAATTTCGCCAATCTGGCGATACGCGGATTCTATGACGGTCTGACCTTCCATCGCGTCGAACGGAATTTCATGGCCCAGGGCGGCGACCCGCTGGGTACGGGCATGGGCGGCCCCGGCTATCGTTTCTCCGGTGAGTTGATCCTCAATCACACTCGGCCCGGAATCATTTCCATGGCGAATTCCGGGCCGGGCACGGACGGCAGCCAGTTCTTCCTTACGCACCTGGCCACGCCGCATCTCGACGGCCTGCATTCGGTTTTCGGGCGGGTAGTCGAAGGGGCGGAAATCGTACGGCAGATCGAAAGGCGGGACCTGATCAATTCGATCACCATCGAAGGCGATCCGGCGCCGGTCTTTCGCCGCCGCCAGGCCCAACTCGAGGAATGGAATGCGATCCTCGATCGGGAGTTTCCCGATCTCGGACCGGCGCCGGGGTTCTAGGCGCGTTTTCTTACCGCTCCCGACGCGTCGGACTTGTCCTCCGGTTCATCCGGCATTTCCATATATCGCGCCAGATAAGGCATCTGACCGAATACGAACACCACCGTGATGATGAGATTGCCGAACACCTTGAACTGAATCCACGCGGCTTCGCTCAAGGTATACGCCACGGCAAGATTGACCGCGCCGAGCAGGATGAAATACACGATCCAGATGTTGTTCAGCCGCAGCCACATTTCCCGCGGCATTTCGACGGCGTGACCCAGCATGTGTTGCAGCGCCGGTTTGCTGCCGATGTAGCGCGAGCCGAGGAAGATCGAGGCGAAAATCCAGTTCACCAGTGGCGCTTTCCATTTCAGGAAATTCACGTCGCGCAGGAGAAAAGTGGGGATGCAGAACACCACCACCGCGCACAGGGTGATCCATTCGAACTTGTCGAGGCGCTTGTACGCCGCGAACAACGCGCCGTAGACGACCACGGAAGTCGCCAGCAATACTTCCGCGGCACTGTAGATGCCGCCGACGCTATGCTCGATACCGGCGAAACTTACCGGCCGCTCGTCCATGGCCCAGACGAAAAAGAAGGCCAGCAGGGGGATGTAGCTCAGGGCTTGTTTCATCTGGTTATGTTAATGCAAATTTGTCGGGTTTGTCTTGGGGTGGCTTCGATCCGCCGTGGCCGTCATTCTGTACGGAGCGAAGCGTAGACGCAAAATCTGTTTGGGGATTCTATTGGTTTGTATATGCCGTCCTTGGCGCGAGTTTGTCGGCTTCGATTGGCCCCAGTCTCGACATCCTGTCGAGCCGTTCGGTCCTCAAGAAGTTTTGCTTCTTGTCGGCTGCGCCGAACTGGCCTCACCCTCGCACGCCCGCTGCACACCCGCATCGCGGCCACGGCTCGCTCACTGCGAATGGGCGGCCTCTTTCGATGTGATATGGGAGCACAAATCTTGTCAATGGGGTGGTCGGGGTGTAGTGTTGCTTGAGAGTTATTGCGGAGGCGCCACAATGTTTGAGACTAGTGCATTGAGCCGTTTTTTTGGTACGGCTTCGGTTTTCCTGGTTCTGGTGGCGCCGGCTGCGCTGGCGCAGGAAGGTGACGATGTTCCGCGTCTTGCGAACGGTCTTCCGGATTTTCAGGGAACCTGGGATTTTCGCACGATTACGCCATTGCAACGGCCGCGGGAGTTTGCAGACCAGGAAGTGCTGAGTGTGGAGCAGGCGGCGGAGTTTGAGATTGCCAGGCAGGAGCAACTCGATCGGGACAATTTTACCGACACCACGACCACCGGCGACTACAACCAGTTCTGGTATGACCGGGGCACGGAGATCCTGGGTTCGAATCGAACCTCGCTGATCACCTATCCCGCGGATGGGCGCATCCCCGAATTGACCGAACAGGCCCAGGAGCGGAACGAAGCCCGGCGCGAAGCGGCAAGGCTGAATCACGGTATTGAGGTCAGGCCCTTGTCCGAACGTTGCATCATGGGCTTCAATTCAGGGCCGCCGATGTTGCCCAGCGCATACAACAACAATGTGCAACTGATTCAGGCCGGAGAACACTTCGTCATGCACAACGAAATGGTTCATAACGTGCGCATCGTCAAGATGGACGCGAGCGAGTATCGCCCGGCGCCGCGCGACTGGGAAGGCGATTCCATTGGCTACTGGGACGGCGATACGCTGGTAGTGGAAACGCGCCATTTCGCGCGGGCCACATCGTTCGGCAATTCCAGCGAAAACATGGAACTGACGGAAAGATTCTGGCTGATCGACGCCGACACCCTCGGCTACGAATTCACCATCAGCGATCCAACCACCTGGACCGATTCATGGACAGCCATGTTTCCGATGCGCAGAGCCGTCGAACCGATCTACGAATACGCCTGCCACGAAGGAAACTACAGCATGTCAGCCATCATGGCTGGCTGGCGCACCCAGGAAGTAATCGCCGAATTCAACACCGAAGAAGACTAGGCCTCTGCCCAAGGCACGAACGGCTCGACAGGATGTCGAGACTGGGGCCAATCGAAGCCGACAGACTCTCGCCATGGACGGCATATACAAACTTACAGAATTCCCAAACAGATTCTGCGACTACGCTTCGCTTCGCGCAGAATGACAGGGGAAGGGGTCCCGCACAACGTCACTTGTTTTGCAAATAGCGATCCCGTAAAATTCGCGGCTTCGATTGAACCGGCCGGACTCGCGCCGGAATCGGGATCAGAGCAATGTATGCGGTAATTGAAAGCGGCGGCAAGCAGCATCGCGTCAGCGAAGGCGAAGTGCTTCGGCTCGAAAAACTCGAACTCGAAGTCGGGGCCACCGTCACCTTCGACAAGGTGCTCATGGTGGGCGAGGGCGCCGAAGTCAAGGTCGGCCAGCCTTACGTCGAAGGCAGTTCCGTGGAAGCCGAAGTGCTGAACCAGGCGCGCGGCGAGAAGATTCGCATCGTCAAGTTCCATCGGCGCAAGCATCATCGCAAGCAGATGGGACATCGCCAGTGGTTCACCGAAGTGAAAATCACCGGCATAAAGGCTTGAGGTACGGATATGGCACACAAGAAAGCAGGCGGCAGCAGCAATAACGGCCGCGATTCGATATCCAAGCGGCTCGGAGTCAAACTCTTCGGCGGTCAGGCCGTAAAAGCCGGCAACATCATCGTGCGCCAGCGCGGCACCAGATTCCATCCCGGTTACCAGGTTGGCTGCGGCAGGGACTATACCCTGTTTGCGAAAGCCGACGGGGTAGTCGAATTCACCGTGAAGGGCCCGCAAAAGCGCAAGTACGTCAGCGTGGTGAACCCGGCCTGAGCGGCCGGATAATCGCTCCGCGGCGCGCCGCGAATCAACTACTCATCTGTTTCGGCATGCACCGGTATGCCTCGCCCGAATCAGGGTCGGCACGTGAAATTTGTAGACGAGGCGGAAATCAGCGTGGAAGCGGGCAAGGGCGGCAATGGCTGCCTGAGTTTCCGCCGGGAAAAATACATCGAGTTCGGCGGCCCTGACGGCGGTGACGGCGGCGCCGGCGGCAGCGTGTACATGTGCGCTGATCCTGCCCTCAATACACTGGTGGATTTTCGTTTCAAGCCGCAATATCGCGCCCGTTCCGGTCGAGCTGGCGCCGGCCGCAATTGCACCGGAGCGGGCGGCGAGGACCTGACTATCGATGTGCCGCCCGGGACCAGTGTCATCGATGTGGAAACCGGTGAGTTGATCGCCGATTTGCGAGAATCCGGACATCCGGTGATCGTGGCGAAAGGAGGCCGTCCAGGCCTCGGTAACACCCGGTTCAAGTCAAGCACCAATCGAGCACCGCGCAAGACCACCGACGGTGAGCAGGGTGAGGCGCGCAAACTGCAATTGCAATTGAGTCTGGTCGCCGACGTCGGACTGCTCGGACTGCCGAATGCCGGCAAAAGTACATTGATCAGGTCTGTGTCCGCGGCGCGCCCGAAAGTCGCCGACTATCCCTTCACGACCCTGATTCCCAACCTCGGTGTCGTGCGCCTGGGCCCCGAACGAAATTTCGTCATGGCCGACATGCCGGGCCTGATCGAGGACGCCTCGGCCGGCGCGGGACTCGGTTTCCGATTCCTGAAACATCTCTCCCGTACGCGGCTGCTATTGCATCTGGTGGATGTATTACCCGCCGATGGCGGCGATCCGGTAGCGAACGCAACATCCATCGTGGCGGAACTCGAAAAATTCAGCGAAACTCTCGCCGCCAGGGAGCGGTGGCTCGTTCTTTCCAAGGTCGATCTGTTGCCCGACGACGCGTTGACCGAGCTGGAAGCGCGTCTGCGGGACGCGTTGGACTGGCAGGGCGAGATGTATCATATTTCCGCCCTGACCGGCACAGGATGCGAGGGGCTGTGCGAAGCGCTCATGCAAGCCATCGAAAAACATCGCGAGCGGCTGCGCGAGGATGCGGACTACGCAGGCGAGCAGCAAAAAAGGGAACAGCAAATGGCGGTCGAATTCGGGCGCGGCAAAGCACAGGATTCGGATCATGCGTGAAGGCATTGCCGCCAGCCGAACCTGGGTGATCAAGATCGGCAGTTCGCTGTTGACCAACGAGGGCGTGGGACTCGATCACGGCGCCATTGCCGGCTGGGCGGCCCAGATCGTGTCGCTGCGCGAACGAGGATTGCGGCTGGTTGTCGTGTCTTCAGGCGCGGTGGCGGAAGGGGCCACCCGGCTCGGACTCAAGACCATGCCGCGGGAAGTGAGGTTGCAGGCGGCAGCAGCCGCAGTCGGCCAAATGGGGGTGATCCAGGCCTGGGAAAGCTGTTTTTCCGGTCATGGGGTACACGCCGCCCAGATTCTGCTCAGCCACGAAGACCTTTCGGATCGCACCCGCTATCTCAACGCCCGCTCAACCCTGGCCTCACTGCTTAATCTGGCGGCGGTCCCCGTCGTCAACGAAAACGACAGCGTGGCGACCGAGGAACTCTGCCTCGGCGACAACGACAACCTGGCGGCGCTGGTTTCAAACCTCATCAACGCGGACGTCATGGTGATCCTGACCGACCAGGACGGGCTGTACAGCGCCGATCCGCGCAAGAGCGCCGCGGCCACCCTCGTCAAATCCGGCCGCGCCGGCGACCCTGAGCTTGAAGGCCTCGCCGGATCCGGCAGCAGCCTCGGGCGAGGCGGTATGATCACGAAGCTGTCCGCGGCTCGACTGGCGGCGCGATCGGGCACGCATACCATCATTGCCAACGGGCGGGAACCAGGCTTGCTATTGAAGATACAAGCCGGTGAGGAGTTGGGCACCTGGCTGCGCGCGGACCGCGAGCCGGTCAGGGCGAAAAGGCAATGGCTGGCGGGTCAATTGACGCTGAAAGGTTCGGTGACGCTCGACCAGGGCGCCGTAAAGGTACTGCGCAAGCAGGGCAAGAGCCTGCTCGCGGTGGGCATTACCGCTACCAGCGGCAACTATCAGCGCGGCGAAGTCGTGGCTTGCCTCGACCGCTCAGGCCGCGAAATTGCCCGGGGAATGGTCAATTACAACAGTGGAGAGGTCGCGCGGCTGCTTGGCCAGGACAGCGGACGCATCGCCGAACTGCTGGGTTATGCCGGCGAAGAAGAGATTATTCACCGGGACAACCTGGCGTTGACGGAGTGAGCGTTGCTGCTATTGCAGCGCTTTCACGGCTGAATTCAGCCGGCTCTTGTGTCTGGCGGCCTTGTTCCTGTGGATGATGCCTTTTTCGGCCATGCGGTCGATAATGGGAACAGCGGCCTGGTAGGCCTCAGTGGCGGCCTTCGGGTCCTTGTCATCGATCGCCGTTCTCACTTTCTTGATATAGGTGCGAACCATGGAACGGAAGGACGCATTGTGACGGCGACGCTTCTCGTTTTGTCGGGCGCGCTTGCGCGCCTGGGGGGAATTTGCCAAGGAGTCCTCCTCCGTCTGATTCTGTATTCGAACAGCCCTGAAAAAAGTGCGACACTATGCCGCTTTAGCCCGCTTGTGTCAACAATCCCGCCGAACCGTGAACCAGATTGACGCCAACCAGGCAGATGCCGGGGAAACGCCCGCCACCGATGACGGACTGCTGAAGTCCAGCGGCGTCACCGGATCGATGACCATGGTTTCCCGGGTGCTCGGTCTGGTTCGCGATGTAGTCATCGCCCGCCTGTTCGGTGTCGGCGAAGGCGTTGACGCCTTTTTCCTCGCAAACAAGATTCCCAATTTCATGCGCCGTCTGTTTGCCGAAGGCGCGTTCAACCAGGCTTTCGTGCCTGTGCTTTCGGAATACCGCACCCGGCGCAGTCACGCCGAAGTACAGGAGTTGGTCAATGCGGTAGCCGCTTCGCTGGGAGGTCTGCTCACTATCGTTACCGTACTCGTTGTAATCGCAGCCCCCCTGTTGGCTATGGTCCTGGCGTACGGCTTTCTCGACGAGCCGTACAAGTTCGACACCTTCGTGCAGATGTTCCGCATCACTTTTCCCTATCTGCTGCTGATCTCGATGACGGCGATGTGCGGGGCGGTACTGAACAGTTACGGCTATTTTGCCGGGCCGGCGATCACCCCGGCCATGCTCAACCTGTCGCTGATCGGCTGTTCCTTTCTGCTTTCTCCCTTTCTGAACGAACCGGCGCTGGCGCTGGCCTGGGGCGTATTGATCGCCGGTGTCGCCCAGTTGTTGTTCCAGTTGCCCTTTCTCATGCATATCCGGCTTTTGCCCGTGCCTCGTCCGCAGCCCGGCCATGAAGGCGTGCAGCGCATCAAGCGGCTGATGCTGCCGGCGCTGTTCGGCGTCTCGGTGAGCCAGATCAATCTGCTGTTCGATACCGTAATCGCCTCGTTACTCGTTACCGGCAGCGTTTCCTGGCTGTATTATTCCGACCGCCTGATGGAATTTCCCCTGGGCACGTTCGGCATAGCTATCGCGATCGTGGTGCTGCCGAGCCTTTCGCGCAAGCATGCCAGCCAGTCCATGGACGAATTCTCCGCAACGCTCGACTGGGCTTTCCGGCTCGTCTGCCTGATTGCCTTCCCCGCGACGCTGGCGCTGATCCTGATTGCCGAACCGCTGCTTGTCACCTTGTTCCAGAACGACAACTTCACCGCTTTCGACGTCGAGCGCTCCGCCGCCAGCCTGAAGGCCTACGCGGTCGGTCTGATTGCTTTCATGGCGGTGAAAATTTTCGCGCCGGGCTATTATGCGCGGCAGAATACCGCTACGCCGGTACGGATCGGTATTATCGCCATGACGGTAAACATGGTGCTCAACGTGAGTTTCTACCTTTCAGGTTTCGCTCATGTGGGGCTGGCGCTGGCGACCAGCCTGGCGGCGGTGCTCAATGCGAGCCTGCTGCTGCTCGGACTGCGGCGCGACGGGGTGTTTCATTTCCAGCCGGGCTGGGGGCGCCTGATGTTGCAGATGCTGGCGGCCAACGCGATTATGATCCTGGTGCTGCTGAGTCTGGCGGGGCAATGGGAGGAATGGATGGAATGGACGATCATGGTCAAGGTCGGCCAACTTGCGATTCTTGTTTTGGGCGGGCTGCTGGCCTACCTGCTGTCGCTGTATGTTTGCGGCCTGCGCCCGCGGCATCTGCTGCGGTGAATACGACATGACCTTTTGAACTCATGACCATTTGAACTCATGAAGAGAGTCTTCAGTTCGGAAAACACCATCGACGTATGGCAGGTCAGGAACCTGCTGGAAGTGGCGGGAATCGATTCCGTGGTGAAGAACGCCGACATGGCTTCGGCCTTCGGCGAGGTGCCCTTCGTGGAAGCCTGCCCTGAAGTCTGGGTTAAAAGCCCGGCGGATTACGCACACGCGCTCGATATCGTGGACGAGTTTCTCAATGGCGAAGACGACGATCGGCCCGACTGGCGCTGTTCGAAATGCCGGGAAAGAAACGACGCGGTCTTTTCGGTTTGCTGGAACTGCCAGACTCCGGCCCGGACCGTTCCCGATTCAGACCCCGGTTCGTAACAGTTCAGCGAGGCTGTTGGCCAGATAGGAGATGTTGTTCCGATTGATGCCGGCGATATTGATGCGGCCGGACTTCACAAGGTAGATGCTGTAATCCCCGGTCAGCGATTCAGCCTGTTCCGGAGTGACGCCGAGAAAGGAGAACATGCCTTTCTCGCGTTCGATGAAACTGAAATCCCGCTCGGCGCCGGCAGCCGCCAACTCGCGCACGAGCGCGGCCCGCAGACCGTTGATGCGGTCGCGGACTTCCGCCAGTTCCCGCTCCCAGTCCGCGCGCAGATCGGCGTCTCCCATAATCGTCTGCACGATGGCCGCGCCATGATCCGGCGGCATCGAATAATTGGCTCGCGCGGTGGCGGCCAGATGGCTCAATGCCGCTGTAGCCGCGGCGCCGGATCGGCAAATCACGGACAGGGCGCCGGTGCGTTCGCGATACAGGCCGAAATTCTTCGAGCAGGAACTGACCAGCAGCAATTCGGGAAGAGACTCGGCCAGCAGGCGTACGCCGTACACGTCTTCCTCGAGGCCGTCGCCGAGGCCCTGGTAAGCCATGTCGATCAGGATCACAAGGCCCTTGTCCAGGGCAAGATCGCGCATTTCCCGCCATTGCTCACGGCCGAGGTCGGCGCCGCAGGGATTGTGGCAACAGCCATGCAGTAATACGACATCGCCCGCAGCGGCCGCGCTCAGGCTTTCGAGCATGGCGTCGAAGCGCACCGTGTGCGAGTCAAGGTCGTAATAGGGATAAGTGGCGAGCGTAAGTCCTGCCGCGCCAAGCAATGGCCTGTGGTTCGGCCAGGTCGGATCGCTCACCCAGACGGTGGCCTGCGGATTCGCCTTGGCGATGAATTCCGCCGCCAGGCGCAGGCCGCCGCAGCCGCCGGGAGTCTGCAGACTGACCCTGCGTTCGCCGAGGCTTTGCTTGAGGGCGTCGCCCAATGCCAGCGAGGCGATGGCCTCGTTAAAGCCGGCGGCGCCGCCGGGGCCGACATAGGCCTTGCTGTCCTGTTGGGCAAGCAGGATCCGCTCGGCTTCTTTCACGGCGCGCATTACCGGGGTATTGCCGTTTTCGTCCTTGTAGACGCCGGCGCCGAGATCGATCTTGTCCGGATTGGGGTCGGCCCGATAGGCGGGCGTCAGGGCCAGGATGGGGTCGGGCGGGAGCGCTTGCAATGAGTCAAACATCGGATTCTCGCATTCTGTTGTGATAAGCCTTGAGCGTGTTCTGTAATAGGGAAGCCCTGGTCATCGGCCCGACCCCGCCCGGTACGGGAGTAATCCACGAACATTTGGGCCCGACCTGATCGAAATCCACGTCGCCGACCAGCCGGAAACCGGATTTCCGGCTTGTATCGGGCACCCGGGTAGTGCCGACGTCGATTACCACGGCGCCGGTCTTGACCATGTCGGCGGTGACGAAACGCGGTTTGCCGATGGCGGCAATCAGGATATCGGCGCCGGCGCACAGTTCCTTCAGCCCCCGGGTCCGGCTATGGGCGATGGTCACGGTACAATTGCCGGGCGTGGAGTTGCGCGAAAGCAGGATCGACATCGGTGTGCCGACGATATTGCTGCGGCCGAGTACCACGCAATGCCTGCCCTCGGTCTCGATCTTGTGACGCGCGAGCATTTCCATGACGCCGTTCGGAGTGGCCGATACGAATGCCGGAAGTCCGAGGCACATGAGCCCGACGCTTTGCGGGCCGAAACCGTCGACGTCTTTCGCCGCATCGATCGCAACGGTGATCTTGTGTTCGTCGATATGTTCCGGCAGCGGCAGTTGTACGATGAAACCGTCGACGCTGTCGTCGGCGTTCAGTTCCGCGACCTTATCCAGCAGTTCGTCCTCGCCGGCAGCCGCATCCATCCGCACCACGGTGGAGTCGAAGCCGATTTCATCGCAATCCCTGACCTTGTTGGCAACATAAGTCTCGCTGGCGCCATCATCGCCGACGAGCACCGCCGCCAGATGCGGGGCGCGGCGGCCGGCCGCGCGCAGCCTGCTTACCTGTTCGCTGATTTCACGGCGAATTTGTTCGGAGCAGGACTTTCCGTCTAATATCTGCACGGCCTTGAACCCTATGAATTATTCAGCGATCGCAAGAGAACGCCGGGCCAGATTCTATCGGATGCCCCGCCCGGCGGAAGGTCGGCAATGATAAACAAGCGCCGGGGCTCGCTCAAGCGCATGTGTGGCATTGGGTAGGGGCGAGGCATGCCTCGCCCGCGGGCGTTGTGAGGTGTCGAGGCCATCCGAGGGCGAGGCATGCCTCGCCCCTACCGTCGTTTCACAAGTGTTTGAACCTTGACAGCGCGGGAATAGTAATGGAAGTGGCTGTAGCAGTATTGATCGTTGTCGTCGGCTCCTTCGTGCAAACGGCGATCGGGTTCGGTCTGGCGGTAATCGCCGCGCCGCTGCTGTTTTTCATCGATCCGGACTACGTTCCGGCGCCGATCACGGTGGCCGCACTGACACTGTCCGTGGCCAATGCCTGGCGCTTCCGGCATTCGATTTCCCTTTCCGGGCTCAAGTTCGCGATTCTGGGAAGACTGCCCGGCACCGTGGCCGGCGGTCTGCTCATATTCTGGATCGACCAGCGCACCCTGGGATTGTGGCTGGGAATATCGGTGCTGGCGGCAGTCTGGCTCAGTCTCGGCAAGATAGCCTTCCGGCCCACCCGCGGCGCAATGTTCTCCGCCGGTTTCCTTTCCGGATTCATGGGCACGAGCACATCCATCGGCGGTCCGCCGATGGCGCTCGTGCTGCAACACCAGAGCGCGGATTTCATTCGCGCCAACATGGCGGCGTTCTTCATCGTAAGTTGTGTGCTGACCCTGATCATGCTGTCGTTCGTGGGGCGCTTCGGAGAACAGCAGTTCCTGTTATCGCTGCCGTTTCTTCCCGCCACCCTGTTCGGCTACTGGCTGGCGATGCGTTCGGTGCACCTGATCACTTCGCGGATGCTGCGTGTGGGCTCGCTGAGCCTTTGCTGCATCGCCGGCTTCGCCGCGGTGATTTCCTATTGGACCTGATTCGGCGAAATCAATGCCTTGCGGCTTTACTCCGCCGTCTTGAATGGTAGACTGACTGCCCCTTTCCCATTTTGAGGAAGCTCAGGTGAAAAAACTGATAGCAGCAATTCTGATTTGCGCATTTGCGCCATTCGTGTACGCCGACAACGACGAGGCGACCGAAGTCATCGCCGGTGTGCTGATGAATCTGAACCATTTCCCATCGGATGACGACAAGGCCGCTTTGCAGGGCCTGGTCGACGACGATGGCGTCGGACCCGCTTTCAAAGCAGTAGCGACCGCGGTCATGGGAATTGAGCACGCGGCCAGCGAAGACGGCAAGGCCGCGATGGCGCAAGTGCTGGCAGCCGACAATGCCGACGCCCGCGCCAAGGCGCTGGCCCAGGTTGTAATGGACCTGAATCACGGCGCCAGCGACGAAGCCAAGGCATCCGTTCAGGCATTGCTGTAGAAATTCGCTTGATGGCGCCCGCCGCCCCGGCGCTGTCCGCGGTAGCAAGACCATTGACCTGGCGGGGCCGGGCTCCGTCAGGTCATGCGTTGCCCGGCCTGAGGCCGCGTTTGTCCGCGTAAAATTTGCGGATTTCGGCCAGATCGTGGTCCAGATCGCCGCTGGGCTTATAGAAATCCGCAATTCCCGCTTCTTTTCTCCCCGCATCGACGTAGCCGAGCAGGATCGGTACGCCCGCGGCGCCGGCGATGTGATAGAAGCCGGTTTTCCAACGCGCCACCTTGCTGCGCGTGCCTTCCGGCGGCACCAGCACGATCAACTCGTCGTATTTTTCGTATTGCCGCACCGTTTCCCGCACCACGTTATGGGGCCTGCCTCGGTCTATGGGGATGCCTCCCAGCCATTTCATCAAGCCGGCGAAAGGGAAGGGGAACAGTGTGTGCTTGCCCATCCAGTAGACGCGCAACCGCAGTTTCAGCACCGCCATTATCATTATCGGAAAGTCCCAGTTGCTCGTGTGTGGCGCTCCGATCAGCACACAGCGCTGACGCTTGAGTTCGCGGCCGCGGATTTTCCAGCCGACCAGCGCCAGCACCAGGATTGAAATCCAGCGCAATAGCGGAGTGATGAGCGGTGTGGAAAAAACCGTTATTCGCATGGAAAGTCTGCGGTGCGCAATCGGCCCGGCATGCCTACCACTCCCGGAAATATTCGGCCGGATCTTCCGATCGCGGGCTTCTGGCGTTGCCGATGATCGCGCCCAGATACAGAAAGCCGATGATCTTCTCGTTTTCCGCCAGCCCCATGCCCTTCATCACATGCGGGTCGTAGGCCATGGAGCCCGTCCGCCACATCGCACCGACTCCTTGCGCAAACGCCGCGTTCAACATGTTCTGCGCCGCTGCTCCGGCGGACAGATCCTGCTCGATGGCGGGTACCTTTGGATGTTCCACATGACTCGCGACGACGACTATGATCAGGGGCGCCCGCAAAGTCTTGGCCCGCAGCCGTTCCTGCTCCCGTAAATTCATATCCGGATTTGAAGCAAGCGCTGCCTCCACGAACAATCCGCCCAGCCGCTCGCGTGATTCACCGCGCACGATCAGGAACCGCCAGGGTCTGAGCATGGCGTGATCGGCGGCCCGCAAGGCCGCTCGACAAATTTTGTCGAGTTGTTCGGACGCGGGCTCCGGGCCCTCCAGGCGAGGAGCCGAACTGCGAGTCAGTAGCGTTTCGAGGGCGTTCATTGCACCGGAAGCATAATGCATTCGGTGAAACCGGGGAACCGGCTGTGCGCCCGCCTTCAGTATGTAGGGGCGAGGCATGCCTCGCCCGTCAGTTGCACGGTTTCGGGGCCGTTCGCGGGCGAGGCATGCCTCGCCCCTACATGCTGAAGGCACACAGGGCATGGGTTACGGGGGCCTTTGATGCTATACTTTGCCGCATCGCGCGATTGGGACAGAAGATGACTTCCCAGGCACAAATGATCGCCGTCAGCAGTGGCGAGCCGGTCTATCGCAAGGAAAAATCCCGTTTTTTCGGTACCGTCAAGCGCAAGAAGCTGCGCCTGGCGTTCTCGTTCTATTCTCCGGACGGCAATGAGATCGCCATGCCGATCGCGAGCATGTCGGCCTATCTCAAGCGCGAATTCCCCGATGTCGAAGTATTGCTCGAACCGATCCTGATACTGCGCGACGCCGAACAGTACTCGCCGGCGAATTACGCGCAAACGATCGAGTCGCTCGACGTCGATCTGATCGCCTTTTCCGTCATGAGCCCGCACTGGTACCCGATGGAGCCCTATTTCGCGGAGCTCAAGCGGCTGCTGCCTTCATTGCCGATTCTGATCGGCGGCTACCAGGCGATGCTGTCCCAGGAGGAGACGATCGGCAATCCGAACATCGACTATATCTGCGTCGGTGACGGCGAATACGCCATCGGCAACATGGTGCGGCATCTGCGCGGCGAACTCGGCCCGGCCGACGGCATGTGGGAAAAGCTGATCGACGGTGAAGTCTTTCGATCTGAACCGCATCAGAACGGCGATCTGGCCGCGCTGCCGTTTCCGGACTACGAGATATTCTCCCGCGACGGCAGTTTCGAAGGTGTGAATTCCTCCATATTCGGGCCGAAAGGCAGGCTCGTGCTGCCGGTCATGACCGGCCGCGGCTGCCCCTACCGATGCACGTATTGCTGCAACACGCCGCTGCTGGAAAGCTGGAAAAGCAAGAAGACCTTTTTGCGCAAGTACGAGCCCGAAGCCATGGTGGACGAACTCGAACGCTTGCGCGACAAGTACAACGTCGGCTATTTCGAATTCTGGGACGAGTTGTTCCTGTCCAATCTGAAATTCGTGCGCGCCTTCTTCGAAATCTACAAGGAGCGCATCCGTCTGCCGTTCTCGATCAATTCGCGGGTCGAAGTGATGAACGAGGAATTCTGCCGCACCGCGGCGGAAGCGGGTTGCCACACGATCTGGTTCGGCATCGAAAGCGGTGACGAGGAATTTCGCTCGAAGATGCTCGGCCGAAAGATGAAGAATCAGCAGGTCATCGACGCCGCCGACAATTGCAAAAAGGCGGGTATCTTCCGCCTCACCTTCAACATCGTCGGCGCCCCGCTCGAAACCGCCGCAGGCATGCGCAAGACCCTGGAACTCAACAAGCGCATCTCGCCCGAGTTTTTCTTTTTCTTCCCCTACATACCGCTGCGCGGCACGCCGCTGTACAAGATCGCCGAGCAGGAAGGCCTGCTGCTCAAGCACAAGAAAAATCTGCACTACCTCTCGGCGGTGAACGACCGCCAGTTCACCCTGAACATGAAGGAATGTCCGGAACTGCTCACCCAGGACGAATACAACGAAATCTGCATGGAAATGATGGCCTTCCAGGAAGCCAACAACCGCCTCAGTTACACCGAAGGCAACGCCATGGAAGAGCCGGCAGTGGTGCAGGACAAGAGTTTCCAACTCGTGGAGGAAGCGCCGCTGTCTGAAGAGGCAGTTGTCGCGGAAAACGAAAAGAAATCATTGTTTTCCGAAGTGCGAGGCTTTTTCAGCCGCTAGGCCGTCTTTTCCTGCAAGCGCAATTCTGCCGTGACCGCGCGATTGAAAGTGGCCAGGGAAATCATTCCCATGATCAGATTGCCGGCAACGGCGCCGATAAAGAACCCCCACAGCCCGAAATACACGCTGCCCATCCAGGCCAGCGGCACGTAGAACACGAAGAATCGCGCGATGCTCAGCCAGAGCGCGCTCATCGGCTGATGCAAGGCATTGAGAGACGAGTTGGTCAGAATGATGACGCCCTGCATGCCGTAGCCCAGCGGCAGAATCCAGAGAAACAGCCTGATTGTGGAAATGACTTCCGGATCGTCGGAAAAGACCTCGGCGATAAGCGGGGCGGCAAGCGCCAGAACGCCATAGATCAGCAACTGCCAGACGAGCACGAAGCGGATTGCAAGCCGATACGCTTCGGCGACCCGGCCCACATGGCCGGCGCCGTAATTCTGGCTGATCAGCGGCGGCAGCGAGGTGGACATGGCCAGCACGAGCAGGGTCGCGATGGGTTCGATGCGCCCGCCGACGCCGAGCGCGGCCACCGCGCTGTTGCCGAAACCGGCGGCGATGGCTGTCATTACGCCGGCCGCGAGCGGAGTCATCATGTTCGCGCCGGCCGCGGGGATGCCGATTCGCAGCATCTCCCGGCCCGAAGACGTCATGACCTCGGTCGAAGGAAACTTCTTGCTCACCAGTTCCTGCTTGAAAATGAGCAGGCGGTAAAGATAGGCAAATGCCATCCCCCAGGAGATCACCGTGGCCCAGGCGGCGCCTTGCAAGCCGAGCGCCGGAAAAGGGCCGAGCCCGAATATCAGCAGCGGGTCGAGTACGGCGTTGGAAAAGCCCGCGAAAGCCATCAGCATGCTCGGCGTCTTGGTATTGCCGCCCGCGCGCAAGATGGCGTTGCCGGTCATCATGCACACGATCAGCAGACTTCCAGGCAGCCAGACGACCATGAACTCGCGGATCAGCACGAGCATTTCGTCGCTGGCTCTCAGCAGACGGAAAATCTCGTCCAGGAATATCCAGCACAAGACGACCATCACGCTCGCCATGGTCAGCGAGATGTAATTGATCACCGTGGCCGCCTCCCTGGCGCGCTCGATCTCGCCTCGCCCGAGGTATTTGGCCACCACCGCCGAAGCACCGATGCCGAGGCCGATGGCCATGCTCATGACGGTGAAAGCGACCGGAAAGGTGAAGCTGATGGCGGTCAGCGGATCGGTGCCGAGGAAACTGATGAAAAGCGTGTCCACCATACTGAAGGTGAACATCATCAACATGCCGAAAATCATCGGCGTAGTCATGCGGACGAGAGAATCCCGCACGGATCCTTCCACCAGCTTTTGATGTCCGCCTTGCGCCATGTGAATGTCCTGAAGAGCCGCCCGGCAATATATCCTATTGCCGGGATGGATGCCTGCTAACCCGCGTTTGTTCCCGCTCGAAGCCGCAACAGTTCGCGCACCATGCGCGGATTGCCGAAAAGTGTCTCGTTGCCGGTTGCGATGTCGGGATGACCCGACTCGCTGACGAGCAGTCCGCCGGCTTCCCTGAGTACGAAGCCCGCCGCGAGTACGCCGGCGCCGGCGCTTTCTGCGGACCAGCCGCCCTGCAGCCGGTTCGCGGCAGTCTGCACGATGTCGAATACGGAGCAGCCGCTCTGCCGGATCAGCGCGTTTTCAGTACCCAGGTGTCCCTGCATGTCCTGCAACACCTTATGCCCGCTCGAATATGCGTGCAGGCTCAGCAACTTGCCGCTCGTGCGCGTGTCCGCGCCCACACGGATACGGCGGCCGTTCAGTTGCGCTCCCTGGCCGCGGCTGGCGGTGAATTCCTCGTTGGTCTGGGGCAGAATCACCGCGGCGTGACTGAGGATACCCTTGACGCGGCAGCCGACGGCAACGCCGAAACAGGGCAGGCCGGAGTAGAAATTGCGGCTGCCCGCCAGCGGTTCGAGTATCCAGGTGACGCTTTCGTCGTCGCCTCCGCAAACGCCGGACAGGCGTGACTCGACCCGATGTTGCGGATAGAGTTTTTCAATCTGGTACACCAGCGTGCGTTCGGAATCCCGGTCCATGGTCGTGGCGAAGTCGGCTTCGCTGTCGTCGAGTACGCGTACCCGGTCGAGGCGGTCCACACCGTGGGCAAGATTGCGCGCGGCGGCGCGGGCCGCGATGAGGGCGACGTTAAGCAGGGATTCCATGATTTGTCGAAGATCGGTGGGCACGGACGCCGGGGCGCAGATGATAGCAGAATCGCGGTTCCGGCCTGCCGATCAATGCGATAATGCCGAACCGGGCCACTACGAACCCGAGAAATGACCGAATCCGTCTTCAGCAATATTTCCGTGGTGTTGGTGAATACCTCTCATCCCGGCAACATCGGCGCCAGCGCACGGGCCATGAGAAACATGGGCCTCACTCGACTCGTGCTTGTGCAGCCGAAAGAGTTTCCCAGCGGCGTCGCCGTCGGCCGGGCGGCTTCGGCCGTGGAATTGCTGGAACAGGCGCAAGTAGTTGACTCCCTGGGCGAAGCCATCGCCGATTGCGGGCTTGTCATTGGCGCCAGCGCCCGTTCCCGGCGCATTCCCTGGCCGTTGCTGACTCCGGAACAAGGCGCGCGCAAGGCGCTGGCCGAGGCCGGCGGGCACCGGGTCGCGCTGGTGTTCGGCCGCGAGGACACCGGGCTCAGCAACGAAGAATTGCAACTATGCCACTATCACGTCCGCATACCTGCCGACCCCGACTACAGTTCGCTGAATCTGGCCGCGGCGGTGATGGTGGTCTGTTACGAGTTGTACAAGGCGGCATTGCCGGAGGCGAACGATGACACCGGTGTCATCGAGCGCGAATGGGACCAGGAATTGGCCACCGGCGACGCCGTCGAACACTTCTACGAACACCTCGAAAAAGTTCTGGTCGCGGTTGACTTCCACGACCCTGATAATCCACGCCAACTCATGCAACGCATGCGCCGCCTGTTCGGCCGCATTCGCATCGATGTCATGGAAATGAACATCCTGCGCGGGATGCTCACGGAAATCGAAAACAACCTGAAGAAACGTGACTAGCCGGTCGCGGTCGCGCAAATCGCCTCAGGCGGCTTTTCCCACCGCCGCGGCCACGCGCCTGATGCGCCAGGCGCAACGCCGGTCGCCGGCGAGCAGGTGATCGGTCCGCTCCACGCTTGCCCCTGCGCCCAGCAGTTCCTGGAACATGTCTTGTTCGGATTTGCAGAAATGAGGGCAATTCTCGGCACAAGCCTGAATCGGACAATGGTTCTGCACCAGCAGCCAGCCATCCGGCAAGAGCCGTACCCCTGCCATGTAACCGTCCGCGCTGCGCAAATTGACCAGGTGCTCGACTTTCTCATGCAAATCATCGTCCGGCCCGCGCATCGCCTCGCGATATCGCTGTTTGACCCGACTGGTTCGTTCCTCGACCAATCGCTCGACACCGTCGTCGCCCCAGCAGAGGTCGGCGACCTGAATCAGCTCCCGCGCCAGGTCCGCGCCGGAGTTCGGAAACCAGGCATGGCCTTTATCGGTCAACTTCCAGAGCGAGACGGGTCGCCCGCGATGCTGCCTTTCGGCCGGCATTTGTTGCGCGAGCCCGAGTTCGTTCAGGTCTGCCAGATGGTGACGCACGCCCATGGTGGTCATTTCCAGTTGCCGCGATAGAATTCGCACGGACTGGGGGCCACGGGTTTTCAGGCTGTGTAGAATGTGCCGCTGACTGCGTGGGAGTTGCATGGGAAGCTCCTCTTTGCCTTTTCATGTCTTATCGGTAAGAAAGGCGAAAGGTTTACTTGAGCGGCTGCGTATAGGGGGATGTCAATGACAAAAACAAGCGGGAACTTTGCTATTTGTCCGGGGGAGATGAAATCGTGACGATCAACTGGCCCCTGGTAACGGTATTCATCGCTTATCTGTTGCTTATCTTCGTGCTGGGCGTCATCGCCTACCGTCGCACGCACAATCTCGGCGATTACATTCTCGGCGGACGCAGCCTGGGGCCTCTGGTAACGGCGCTCAGCGTCGGCGCCTCGGACATGAGCGGATGGCTGTTGCTGGGACTGCCGGGAGCTATCTATCTGTCCGGCATTCAGGAAGTCTGGATCGGGGTCGGCCTGGTCATCGGCGCCTGGCTCAACTGGTTGTTCGTTGCGCGGCCACTGCGGGTCTATAGCCATCAGGCGCAAAATTCGCTGACCTTGCCGGATTTCTTCGCCAATCGCTTTCGCGACCACGGCAATTTACTGCGCGTAACCTCGGCGCTGGTCATTCTGCTGTTCTTCACATTTTACGTCGCGGCGGGGCTCGTCGGCGGCGCAATTCTGTTTGAAAGCAGTTTCGGACTCGATTACAACATCGCGCTGATCGTCGGCGGTTGCATAATCGTTGCCTATACGCTTGCCGGCGGCTTCCTCGCAGTCGCCTGGACCGACGCCATCCAGGCCCTGTTGATGCTGGCGGCGCTATTGCTGGCGCCGCTGATGGTCATCAACGCCATGGGCGGAGTCGGCGCCATCGCCGATCAGATGCTGGCAGTCAATCCACAAAGCACCAGCCTGTTCGGGGGGTTGGGCGCTCTGGGCCTGATTTCCCTGCTTGCCTGGGGGTTCGGCTATGTGGGGCAGCCGCATATCCTGGCGCGATTCATGGCCGCGAAGGATCCCGAGCGCCTGTTTGCCGCCCGCCGCACGGCGATGTGCTGGATGATCATCGTCCTGATCGGTTCGGTGTCCACCGGTCTGGCCGGCATCGCCTGGTTTGCCGAAAATCCATTGGAAAATCCGGAAACGGTATTCATCGCGCTCAGTCAGGCCTTGTTCAATCCCTGGCTGGCCGGCGTCATTACCGCCGCGATCCTGTCGGCGATCATGTCGACGATCGATTCGCAGTTGCTGGTTTCGTCCAGCGTAGTCAGCAAGGATCTGTATCGCACTTTTTTCCGCACCGAAGCCCCGGACCGGGAACTCGTGCTTGTGAGCAGGCTTGCAGTGGTTGTAATTGCCCTCGCCGCCATGATCATCGCTTCCGATCGAAACAGTCTCGTGCTTGATCTCGTCAGTTACGCCTGGGCCGGATTCGGCGCCGCCTTCGGGCCGGTCATATTGTTCTCGCTGTTCTGGCGCAAGGCAACGGCCCTGGCGGCGCTCACCGGAATGGTGACCGGCGCGGTAACGGTCGTGGTCTGGTCCAATCTGAATGGCGGCATTTTCGATTTGTACGAAATTCTGCCGGGATTCGTATTTGGCTCGCTTGCGATTCTGGCGGTCGGGACCATGCAACCCGAGCGGGAAGACTTTGTGCTGGAAGGATTCGACCGGGCCTGGCGCAGCCTCGCAGGCGCCGACCCTGCCTAGCGCAACATGTCGACGTGGGAGATACCCTCGTCGTCATAAGGCTCCGAGATCGGGCGAAATCCGAGCGAAGCGTAAAAATCCACCAGATGTTGCTGGGCCGACACGCCGATTGCCGTACCGGGCCAAAGCCGTTCGCAGCGTGCGAGAGCTTCGTTCATGAGCACCCGGCCAAGACCGCCGTCACGATGATTTTTCCTCACCATTACACGGCTGATCGAGGTGCAGCCGGTTTTCGCGCCGGGTGCGTTGATGCGGGCGTAACAGGCCAGTTCTCCATCGTACAGCCCACATAGATGCAAGGCATCCTGATCGTGGCCGTCAAGATCCTGGTAGGCGCAGTCCTGCTCGACGACGAAGATCCCGGCGCGCAAATTCAGCATCGCGTACAGCAATTCGCGGTCGAGTTCCTCGAAGGAAGAGCAAATCCAGTCAGGCGGGGGCAAGGCATGTACTCCGGTTTCGGGCTTGCCCGCGAATGATAATGCCCGCGGCCTGCGTTTCCCAATCAGCCGCCTTGGCTTATACTCGTGCGCCTGCCGTCCCCGTGGCACAACTGGATAGCGCGACGCCCTCCTAAGGCGTAGGTTGCAGGTTCGACCCCTGCCGGGGACACCAGTTCCAGAGTTCCGATTCACATGAGTTATTCCGGATTTACTAACGCCGAGGAGGTTCCCATGGGATGGATTCCTCCATAGCGTCCGTTCTCACTTCATTACGGCCGGACATCTTTTTGTTCCCTATTTCCCTTGTCTTGGATATTGACAAATATTTCAGTTATTTCATATATTTCATTTAGGCTTGAGTTTTTACTAGGCAAAGCAAGACTTTTAGAGGATTTATTTATGAACGCAGTGGCTCACAATCAGCTTGCGCCATCTCCGCAGGATATCGAAGTCGCACGGCGCACTTGCCGGACGCTCTCCCCATTCAGTGGAACGGGGCGATCCCTACGGCTGCGCTTCACGGCTCGGAAAACAGAGCAAATGATCGATCTTCCAGCAGGTGCGATCGATTTGCTCGTTCAAATTCTTGAGGACATGGCCGCGGGGAAAGGCGTTACCCTGGTTCCCGTAGATGCAGAGTTAACCACGGTCCAGGCGGCAAATGTGCTCAATGTCTCTCGACCCTATTTGCTCAAGCTCCTTGACCAGAAGGCCATTCCGCATCGGAAAGTCGGAACGCATCGACGTATCCGCATGGAAGATGTCATGAATTACAAAAAGGCTATTGACCGCGGTCGCGAACGGGTACTTGAGCAACTGACCCGGGAGGCCCAGGCTCAAGATATGGGATATGGCAACGGGTGACGGAAATTACGGCCCTACTGGATGCCAATATTCTCTATCCCGCGCCTATTCGGGATATTTTCCTGCAGCTAGCGGTCGATGACGTCTTTCGCGCAAAATGGACTGCCGAAATCCACCGGGAATGGATAGGTGCGCTGCTTCGCAAAGAACCGAATCGTGAACGAGCAAAATTGGAACGCACCCGCGATCTGATGGACCGGAACACGCGGGATTGTTTGATTGTCGGCTACGAAAAGATATTGGACAAACTCCAGCTTCCGGATCCCGACGACCGTCATGTTCTTGCCGCGGCGGTCGTCGGAGACTGCGACAGGATTATCACCAGCAACCTGCGAGACTTTCCCGAGTCTGCGGTTGCCCCTTATGGCATTCAAGTTCAACATCCGGACGAGTTTCTTTCGGAACTCCTTGAATCAATGCCAATTCACTTTTGCGATGCGGTGCGTAAGGTACGGTCGCGATTGAAAGCGCCGCCCGTCTCTCTAGAGGACTATTTGTTCACCCTGTCCCGATCAGGCCTTGAATCCACGGTCAAGAAATTGGGTCAGATTTCAGATATTCTCTGACAGTAGTCAAGGAATACCATTCTTTCTCCATGAAAATTCCTTCTTGCGCAACACCACGGCTGTCTGGTGGTTTCCTATCGCTCCGTCGTTGTAGTCGATGACGTCAAACAGGCTTCCCCAGCGATTCCTCACAAATTCTTCGCTGTGAAAAGCAGTCTGGTAATAATTCGGCAATCCGGCAAGGTTTCTTATACCCAGACTGCTTTGCAGAAAATGGAAGCCTTTGCCGGACATCGAGTTACGCAGATTCTCGTTGAACAAGGCTGATTGTTCCCAAACAGGTCGTCCGTGCACGCTGCAGATCAGTATGCCATTCACTGACAGGATACGATCCAGTTCTCGCAGCCAGTCGAACTGCAAATCCTCGTCGAAATGAGTGAACACAGAAATTGCCAGAATGACATCGAAAGTCTGAGAGGGGTAGGGAAGCGGCGGTCTTGAGCGATTGATATCCCATTTGGCCTTGCCGGAATAATTTGCCCGAGCCCAGGCTATCGCATCGCCGTCAATATCAGTGCCGGTAAATGTTCCCTTACTGTTTTGGCGAAAGAAGTGCCCTAGTATTCGCGAGCAACCGCAGCCGAAATCCAGAACTTTCAGTTCCCTGGACATTTCGACTCGTTGAGATTCCAAAATTCTGGAGGTGTCCCGAAAAATCTGGCGGCCGGCTGCAAGATATGAATTGGTTTGCAGTTCTCCGTGAACACGAAATCGCAGTCTCGGTGGAGGAATGGGCATCCCATCTCCGTCGGACTTGTTCGTGAAAACAAACCCAAGGCTATGCAGAAACAGGTTGCCGTGGTGGATTACGTTTCTGGCGCAACCGACAAGGAAGTACAGAAATCCATTTTCCTTGAGCCTTTCTCTTAAAGAGATGGCATCCTTTTCGTAACTCATCGATTCATCCTGATGAATCGCTAATTGTTTACTTGAATCTGACCGCGGTGCCGTAGCCGGCGAGGATGATCATGCCGCCCTTGTTGCCGCTGATTTCGCTATAGTCGAACTCGACCGAGACTACCGCGTCGGCGCCTGCTTCGGCGGCTTCCTCCGCAAGTTCGGCAAGGCAGGTTTCACGGGCCTTGCGCAAGGCGTCCTGATGCGTGCCGCTGCGGCCGCCGACGATGTCGCGGATGCCGCCCATGATGTCTTTGAAAATGTTGATTCCGAGTACGCATTCCGCACCGACGATGCCAAGCGACTCGCCTATCTCGCGTCCGGGGAAATATGCGGTGGTTACGATTCTGTTGTGTGGGATTGCCATGGCGCCTGCTTGCCTCGCTGAGTGAATGCGTAGGCAAGCCTAGCGTCTGGCGAGCGAAGTTTCCACTTTAGCGCTGTGCAAAATGTTCAACCCTTTTTGCCCCAGGTGGCATTCGCGATCATACGGATGGCTCTCTTGCGGGACAGGAAGCGGTAGAAGAAGGCGCCGAGCCGGTTGAGGCGGCCGGGGATCAGTTGAGGGCCTTTGCCGAGGGCGTCAAGGGCTTGTCCGGCTACTTCGGTGGCGTCCATCATGCCGGGGACCTCGCGGCCGAATGAGCGCATGTAGGCGGGCGTGCGAATGGCGCCGGCGCAGCAGGCGAGGACGTCGATGCCCTTGTCCTTCAGTTCGTACCAGAGTCCTTCCACGAGTATGGAATTGAATGCCTTGGTCGCCGAATAAACGGCCAGCCGAGGCATGCCTTGCATGCCCGCCATCGAGGACATGAACAGGATGGCGCCGCGGCCGCGCTCGCACATGGGGTCGAGCAATGTGTGCGCCAACAATATCGGGCCGCGTGCGTTGACGTCAAAAACGCGCTGCTGTACGTCAAGCGGTCGGTCCATGAAGTCGCCGATGGGGATATAGGCGGCATTGTAGACCAGCATGCCGATTTCGAGTCCGCTGACGGCAGCGCTGACTTTCTCCACCAGGTCCGAATCTGCCAGATCGACCACCAGCCAGCGGGTTTCGACACCGTACCTTTCCTCCAGGCTGGTCGTCAGATCCTCCAGCAGTTTTTGCCTGCGGGCCAGCAACAACAAGTTCATTCCGCGTGAGGCGAGATGGGCGGCGAATTCTGCGCCGAGGCCTTCGGAAGCGCCGGCAATCAGCGCCCATTCTCCGTATTTCTCTTTGAAATCAGTCATTGTTATGTTTTTTTCCCTATCCTCCTGTTTCGATGCGAGCAGCGAATGTTGCCTCGGCAAAGGTTTTCAGCCCACGACCTGCGTCGGTGAAGCCGCGGCGCATGTAAACGCCATGAGTTAACCTGACCAGAGGCGCCAACAGCCCGCTCAGGTGATCGATATTATGGTAGCTGCTGCGGTTTTCGCCCAGCGCCTCGATGTGCTGCTCGCGCAAAGCGAACAGCAACCAGGACCAGCCGAACGGCCGGCTCCAGGCGAGCAGCCGCGGTTTTTCGAAATTGCAGATTGTTTCGGTTATGCGGAAATGCCCGGGCCACATCCGCACAAGCAAATGGGCGGGTGAGCCGATCTCGAAAGTCGAATCGGCTTCGGGAGTAAAGGGGTTCCAATTCCTGTAGGCAGCGGTGTCGACAAGCACTTCCCAGACGAATTCCGCAGGTGCTTCGATTTCGATCGGATCTGTGTATATGGCGAACTGGCTCAATTGTACGGCTCCCCTTGCGGCAGCGATTCCACCCAGGCCAGGGACTCCTCCCAAAGCCGCCTTGATACTTCTCCATCGGCACATTCGGCCGAAGGCTCAAGTTTCGCACAACGGTAATAATAACGTCCTCCTTGCAGCGAGGGTTCGCCGGCGCACATGACAACAGTCTGGGCGCCGGCGGAGGCAGGCAGCAGGACCAGCGAAGCAAGTGCCGACGAAACGTCGCCGAGCAACTTTCCAACCCTGCCGGGAAGCGGCGTGGACCGCGTCAGATTCGTCATCACGGAGCCCGGGTGCACAGTGCAGGCCTGCAAATTGTAGCGGCCGGCGAATCGACGCTGCAATTCCAGGCTGAAGTGCATCAGGGCGAGTTTCGACAGACCGTAGGCCTGCCAGGAATGATATTTTTCGGAGGGCTCAAACAGGTGTATGTTGCGGCCGCGGTCGTGCAAATGAGAGCCGACATTGATTACCCGGGCGTCACCACTTTTCAGGCCGCTCTCCTGCAACATCGGCAGCAGAGCATGGGTCAGATGAAATGCGCCTAGGTAGTTCGTACGCCAGTGAGGCTCGAATCCATCGGCTGTCGGCAGCGGTCTCACTCCGGGACTGAAAATGTCCCTGTGAATGCCCGCGTTGTTGACCAGGACGTGCAATCGACCGCGGTAACGCTCCCGATACCAGGCGGCAAATCTGCCGACACTGCCGGTGTCGCACAAATCAAGCGGTTGCGCAGACATCTCGCGCGTGTCGACGCCTGTCTTCGCAAGCTCGGTGTCCATGGCCCTTGCCATGTGTTCCACATTGCGCGGGCTCGTGACCGTGATCGTTGCGCCCCGGCCGGCAAGAATCCGTGCGGTCTCGAAACCGAGCGAGCCCGGAGACGCACCGGTGACGATGACATGACGGCCGGACAAGTCCACTTGTCCGGCTTGCGGATGCGGCAGGTATCGCCGCAGCAAATGGGAGACAACTTTCGCGAAGGTACTGGGCATGTTCTGAATTCAAGCCCTTCGCCTGGTCAGCAGTGCTTCACCGGCCTGCCACAGCCGGGCGCCGTTCTCCGGGTCGGCTGCCTGGGCCGAAACGGTCTTGCGACGCATCATGTGCAGGTAGAGGCCGGTTTCACTACCAGCTTCATCTGAACAACACAGCCATACGACCGGCTTGACGGCGATTTGCGGAGGCTGGAAGAAGCGCCGCAGGAACGGATTTACGAGCGGTCGCATCCAGCCCGGCGCGTCCCTTGCGATATTGGTGGCAACACCGCCGGGACACATCGAATGCACCGCGCAATCGACGGAATCGCCCGGGTTGAGCCGGCGCGACAGTTCGGTGGCGTAGGTGCACAAGGCCAGTTTGCTCAGGCCGTAGTATTTGATGCTTTCCTTGATACCGAATTCGATCGGGGCGCCCGGATTATCGAAATCGATTCCATGGGACGAGCGATGGGATTCCGACGAAATGAAGATGATTCGCGGAATCGTTTCCCGGGCGCTGCCCGGCGCGATTACGCCGTCGGCCAGCCAACGATCGACCAGCAGCCGGTTCGCCAGGAAATGCACCGCGAACATCAGTTCGAAGCCCTGTGCGGATCGCCTTCCTTCGCGCGTCATCAGTCCGGCATTGAGCAGCGCGATGTCGAGCCGGATTTCTCGCTCGGCCAATTTATCGCAGAAGCGGTGCACCGAATCGAGGTCGGCCAGGTCGACTTCGAACGCCTCCACCAGATTCGAGCCCGATTCACGCCTGATTTCGTCAGGGGTTTCCGCGTGTCCCGGCCGGCAGGCAAGAATCAGCTTGCCGCCACGGCGTGCGAGTTCCACGGCGGCTGCCTTGCCGAGACCGCTGTTGGCGCCGGTAACGAGGCAGGTCCTGCCTTCCAGGCGGGAATCTTCGGCCAGGGGTTGCAGTTCGGTTCCGCCGGTGTCGCGCAGATCCCGCATCGCGGCGCCGATGGCGCCGATAAAATTTCCGTCTCCGATATTACTGATCTTTTTGCCCATGTCGGCAGGAATCATCCGGTTCGGTGCTTACTCGAAGGGGACATCGTACTCCCTCCGGTAGTGGGAAAAACCAGCTTCAATCGAGTCCCTGCTCAAGCCGAAATCCACCATGTCGTATACATGCCGGCCAAATCGGTTGCGCGGATTGAGGCGCAGGAAACTTTCCGCCGCGGCGGCCGCTTCCTCGCCACGGTCGATGTTCGCCAGACTGCAGATTCGCCGCAACTCTCCGATAGGATCGTCCATCAGTTCGTAGAAGGATACGTCGATCGCCGTTCCCGGCGCCATCCGGCTTCGATGATCCAGGGCCAGATTCACCATTCTGCCGGTCTTGTCCTGCCAGTGGCGGCCGATTTCCAGCGGGTCCACATGATCGCTGAACATGCCGCGGCCATGGGCGACCATGCTGCAAAAGGAGGGCAGGGTCCTGTGCGGGTCGCGATGGGTCTGGATCACCGTCGCCTCGGGAAAGACCTTGTGAAAGGTTTCCAGGTATTCGAGATGATGGGGAGTTTTCAGCACCCGGTTCCGGGACGGCCATTGCCAGTTCAGGATTTGCAGCAACCTGCGGAAATAGCGATAGGTTTCCGTGTGGTCCTGCTGTTCGAGCCATGCGGAATATGCGGGCACATGCATGATGGCTTCGGGAGTCTGGCTCATGAAATCGATATCAAGCAGGATAACGTCTTCTTCGGGAGCGGCAGGATCGATCGGGTGAATCGCCTGAAAATCCGGCGACAGCCAGGAGATCAGCCGCTGCGCCGCTTTGGCGCGAAACTCGCCGCGCTTGCCGCTGTTCGCGGCGGCGTTTTTCGGTACCGGCTCCAGGGCTTCGGCGCCGGTAATTCCCCTGATATCCGGATGGGCGTGCAGCAGCCGGTGGAGCAAAGTGGTGCCAGTGCGCTGCAGACCCGTGATCATGACGATTCGGCCAGGATCGACTTCCAGGATTTCCGGATGCCGCTTGAGCAGGGCCTGGGCGCGCAGGCGGGAGACGAGTGCGCCGGCGAGACGGCTTTGCTGAATCAGCTTGCCGGTGAAATTGAGCCGCGCCTCCCTGTTGATCGAATCCACCAGCACTTCGAGCGCCTCGCGCCAGATGCCTTCGCCGAAGTCATCAAGCCCGGTTTTTCGCCTGGCGCCGTCGATCAGGCGCCGAGCGATTATTTCACCTGAAAAGCCAAGTTTCCCGATCGAATTCAAGTATCGCACCGGCAGGGGGCGATAGGGATTTCGGTAGTTCGTGGAAGTTATGAAATCCCTGTTTTTCATATGCTTAAGACGTTTTGTTATTAATTTTTCTTCAATTCAACCAGCTTTACTAACCGGGTTTGCGGTTGCGGATGCTCCCTGGCGCGCACCCAGCGGAAACACATGGTGCCGAACGAGTGGCCTGCGGTTTCCAGCCAGTTCGGCAGGCCCGGATCCACATGAGCAACAATCAGCCTGACTGAGCCGTCAGTCGCGTATTCGGCCAGGTGTTTGTTGGTATGGATGCGATGGTGTCGGTAATCGAGCGATTCCATCCAGTAGTTGTTCAACTGGAAATTCCAGTATTCGCATTCCGGTGGGGTGACTTCGATCAGCAAGGCTTCATCCCGGGCCACGGCCCAAAAGCTGTGATAGTAGGCAATGTTCGGATCGCCGCCGGCCTGTAACGAGACTGCCGGGTCGAACAAGGGCAATTCGTTGCCGTGTTTGCGGAAATCCCGCGCCCACTTGGCGAACAGCAAAGGTGCGCCGGTAACCAGCCCCGCGGCAGAATTCAGGCCCGCGTCGAGTCGCTCCGGAGTCAGGGGCGTTGGCTTGCGCTCGTCCTCCGTGCAATTGATGCATTCGATTTGCAAGTCGGCGGGAATCTCGTTCTCCCGGTCGAGAAAAGTCTGCCGTACGACCAGGGCGCCGGTCTCCGGCTTCATCGGCAGCCAATTGCCTGGCTGAGGATTACTGCTCAGGATCAGTTCGAAATTGCCGTCGGCGTCGATTTCCAACTGACCGGCTTCGATATGGCCCGTCGGCGGCAGGCCGCCGCCCTGACCGTAATTGCCCGTCTGAGTGCCGAAGCTCAGGTAGGCGATGGTGTTGCGCCGTCCGCGAATACGGTATTCCCGGTTTCCGTCCAGCGCGGCGGTCAGATAGTAATTGTCCGGATTATCCGCGCCGAGTTTGGTGTGCTCATTGACTACCCGGTGCAACACCGGCGCTCTCGGATCGGCGTGTTCGACGAAGGCCATGAGTCCGGCGCGAGTGATCCGGCTCAGGTAGCGATAACCTTCCGCCTGGCTGAATGCGTCCCGCGGTGCGCCGGGGAATTGCAAGGCGGCGCCGGCAGCCTTCAGCGCGTCGCAGAATTCATCCCAGGATTTGCCGCCGACCACGCGCTCCGTGGCGGCGTCGGCTTCGGATTTGCCGCGAATCTTGCGGAAAAGCAGGGAAATTCGCCGTAGCGACGCCAGCAGAGCGAATGCCAGTTTGCGCATGTGCCGCCTCCGCCCCCGCTGCCCCGGCAGTCAGTCGCCGCCGGCGATGACGCATTCGTAGGAAAGAGGCGTTGCCCGCAAGGGTGCATCTGCACGGCTGTCCAGAAAACATGGACGGCCTTCCGCGACCGCCTCGATATTGGCGACCGCTAACGCAATATTGTCGCCCTTGCCCCGGTTTACGTAGGCCAGCACCGGCTCGCCCCGATTCGAATCCGCCCCCTCCCGATCGCTGATATGGCTGTCTTCGGCGAATTCCGCCTCGCCACTGATCAGAAACATGCGCTTTTTCGGTTTGCCCCGGAAATGCATGCGAGCTACGACTTCTTGGCCCGTGTAGCAACCCTTGCTGAAATTTATCACGCCGGAAATATCGTAGTTGAGCAATTGCGGCGTGTATTGTTCGCTGCTTGCCGGGTTGATGTGAACTATTCCGGCCTGAATTTCGGTAGCCAGCCATTCGCGACCCGGTCCTGAACGCCATTCACCGAACAATTCCCGCAGCGAAGGTATGACTGCCTCGTCGAAACACCACAATTCCTGGCTCCCTCCAGGTATCCGCAGCAGACACATCTGGGTCGAAACCGCGCTCTCGTTTGCCGCGGCAGGCGGCTTCGGAAACAGTCTGGACAACGAAGCCTCGAATCCCCCGCCAAGAATGCCGAGGACCAGCGGCGGCTCGACCCGGCGCAGTTCGACTTTGGAAAACACCGCGTAACGCGAGAGTGTATCGATGATTTTCCCGGCCATGCCGCGAGCGGTCTGCATCAGGCAGGAATCACCGAATTGCACGAGTCGGAAATCGGCAATGACGCGGCCTTTCAGATTGCAGACGGCGCCCGGCAGGGAATGTGTCTCCGAAAGCAGATCCACATTGCAACTCACCTGACCTTGCAGAAACTTGCGCGCATCCCCACCGTCAACCTGGATGAATTCATGTTCCGGCAGTGCGTAAACAGCCATGGAGGATTCTCGCGTCTGATCAGAAACGCGCAGTTTAGCAGCAGTTGATTCATGCCGTCTTTTCCAGAGCGTATCGAAATGACAAAGGCAAAATGCTAGCTTGCGCACACCGGTTCGCGAATCCTTCAGCCATGGCGCAAGACAGCCGACTTTCCACCGAATTGCAGAAAATCTATTGGCGCAGCCGCCGCGGCATGCTGGAACTGGACTTGCTGCTGGTACCGTTCACACTTGAGGCCTATGCCGGCCTGTCGGCCGAGGATCAGTCACGGTACCGGCAATTACTGGATTGCGAAGATCAGGATCTGTTTGCCTGGCTGATGCGGCGCGAGACGGCGGCAGGCTGGCAACCGATCATCAATCGTATTCTGGCTCATAATTCGGCGCGTTCGGAGCGGGCGGACTAAACTTCATTGCGTGCTGCAATTGCGTCCTGTTCCGTCCCGGCTACGCTTGTTGCCGGTCCTGGTCCTGCATGGGCTGGCATTGGCGGCGGTGTTCCATTCCGGCGCGCCGTTCTGGCTGAAACTGTTTCTCGCGACTGTTGTGTCCGCTGGCATGCGGCGCGAAGCGCTGATCTTTCTCGGCCGCGGGGAAGCGGTCGAACTGCGGCTGGGCGTCAGGTCGGCGGAACTGCGGCTCGACGGCGAAACTGTCGAAACCGGGTCGCCGCGAGTGCGGAATTGCACGGAATGGATGGTCATTCTCGAGTTTCCGGTACGCAACGCCGGAACGGGCCGCCGCCGATACTTCCTTGTGCTGTTTCCCGATTCCCTGCCGCAAGGAGACCTGCGCAAACTGCGGCGCTGGATCCATTATGAAAACGATTGATCGTCGTGCAGCAGGTCAGCGTGATTCGGCGGCGCCAGTACCGTGTCCGCCGCCTCCGGCAACAAATCGGGGTGATCCAGATTGAAATGCAGGCCGCGGCTTTCCCTGCGCGCGCCGGCGCTGCGCACGATCAGGCCGGCTACCAGCGCCAGATTGCGCAATTCCAGCATGTCGCGGCTGATGCGATAGCGGCGAAAGTGTTCATGGATCTCCTCGCGCAGCAATTCCAGTCGCCGTTCGGCGCGCCGCAGGCGGCTGTCGCTGCGCACGATGCCGACGTAGTCCCACATGCAGCGGCGCAGTTCATCCCAGTTGTGGGAAATCAGGATGTCATCGCCCGATTCCGCGCGGCTGTCGGGCCGGTCGGGGGATGATTCCGGAAAATCCGTGGCGCCGATCTTGCCGCGGATTGAATCGGCGGCGCTGAAAGCGATTACGAAACACTCCGACAGGGAGTTGCTGGCGATACGATTGGCGCCATGCAGGCCGGAAAAGGTCGTTTCGCCGACCGCGTACAGATTCTCGATGTCGGTTTCCCCGTGGCGGTTGATCACCACGCCTCCACAGGTGTAATGCGCGGCCGGCACGACCGGAATCCTGTCACGGGTAATGTCGATGCCGAGTTCCAGGCAACGTTTGTAGATATTGGGGAAGCGGTCGCGCACCAGTTCCGGGGGCTGATGGGTGATATTCAGATATACGCAATCTTCGCCGAGCCGTTTGGTTTCATGGTCTATCGCCCGGGCGACGATATCGCGCGAAGCCAGTTCGCCGCGGCTGTCGAAACCTTCCATGAAACGCGAGCCATCGGGTAATTCAAGCCTTGCGCCTTCGCCGCGCATGGCCTCTGTGATCAGGAAACTGCGGGCATGGGGATGGAACAGGCAGGTTGGATGGAACTGGTTGAATTCCATGTTCGCCACCCGGCAGCCGGCCCGCCAGGCCATGGCGATGCCGTCGCCGCTGGCGCTGTCCGGATTCGTCGTATACAAGTACGCCTTGCTCGCGCCGCCGGTGGCCAACACCACGAATTTCGCTTCTATCGCGGAGACCTTGCGAGTAGCGTCGTCGAGTACGTAAACACCCGCGCAACGGCGTGACGCGCCAGCTCCCGGCTCATGGACGACGAGGTCGAGCGCGGTGCGGCCTTCCATAAAATGAATGGCCGGATTTTCGCTTGCGCGGCGGTGCAGGGTCTGGAACACCGCCTTGCCGGTGGCGTCGGTGGCATGAATGATGCGGCGCCGGCTATGGGCGCCTTCCTGGGCAAGATGCAGGGAACTCAGATCGACAGCGGCGTCATCGCCGCTGCCGCGCCGAATGTGCGAGCCGGGCCGGGTGCTGAAGGGGACTCCCTGTTCCACCAGCCACTTGACCGCTGTCGCGCAGTTGCCGACCACATGTTCGACCATGTCCCGATGGCAAAGCCCGCCGCCTACGGAAATCGTGTCCTCGATATGCGATTCGAAGCTGTCGCGGTCGTCCAGCACCGCGGCGATGCCGCCTTGGGCATAGAACGTCGCGCCCTGTTCGAGGCTTGCCTTGCTGAGCAGCGCCACCCTGGCAAACGGAGCGGCGCGCAAGGCCAGGGTCAGCCCGGCGGCGCCGCTGCCGATGATGAGAATGTCGAATTTACGCGATGGAATACGGGTCATGCAGTGGGGCGCAAGGTTGGTGCGCGGTGACGTAGAAGGAATACAATGCGGGCGTACAGTACCACACGAACAATCGATCTGGATTGTTGCCCGCGGTTCCAGGTGAAGTCCATGCGAACTTTTGTGCCGTTACGTTGTCTCAGAAACAGAGCGCCAGTGCCGCGGGGAAGAATCGTAAGCCTCCGGGAACGAACAGGAGTTGCGAATGTCCCGGGATACTGACCGCCAACTCGTGGAGAGAGTGCTGGCCGGCGAAACCAACGCGTTCAACTTTCTGGTGTTGCGTTATCAGCATCGGGTCGCGGGATTGGTCAGCCGGTTCGTACAAAGTCCACCGGAAATCGAGGACATCAGCCAGGAGGCGTTTGTAAAGGCTTACCGGGCCCTGCCGTCATTCAGGGGCGACAGTTCGTTTTACACGTGGCTGTACCAGATCGCGGTGAATACCGCCAAGAACTATCTGGCGTCGCGCAATCGCAGACTGATGGCGGGAAGCCTGGACATTGAAGAGGCGGAACACGGCGAACTCGCGCCGGCCCTGAAGGAAATCGCCGACCCGGAAAGCGAGTTGGAGATGGAACATCTGAAGGCGGTGATCGATGCCGCCATAGAGGAATTGCCCGAAGAATTGCGCACGGCCTTCACATTGCGCGAATTTTCCGGCATGAGTTACGAACAGATCACCGAAGTTATGGATTGTCCGGTGGGTACGGTAAGATCGAGAATATTCCGGGCCAGGGAGGCGATAGACCGGAAGATTCGCGAGGTGTTGTAGATACACACAAGATCGCGAGAGAGGCGGAGCATGACTGAACAACGGCGGGAAACACTTTCCGCGATGCTTGACAACGAAGCCGACGAGCTTGAGTTGCGGCGGCTGCTGAAGACATCGGGCGACGACCCGGAACTGCGGAGCGTATGGGAGCGCTACACTCTGGCGCAATCGCTGATGCGCGGGTCACGCATAACCCGTCTGAGCGACGGTTTCGATCAGGAAGTCGCTCGCCGCCTGCAAGATGAGCCCGCGCTGGACCGCGGCTCGGCCGCACCGCCTCCAGGCCGACAATTCGCCGGCAAGTTCGCCATCGCCGCCACCGTGGCTCTTGCGGTATTCATCGGCCTGCAGGCAGGCCTGGACAACGATCCGGCGGCGCCGCAAATTGCCGGCGAAAACACGGCGCCCGCGTCAGTGGCCGCTCCCGCGACGCAAATCGTCGAGGTAGACGTCGCGCCCGTCGTTCCGGTGGACCCGGAAGCGCGGCAGCGGTTGCTCGAATACATCGAAAGCATGAGTTTCGATCCCGAGGAACCTCCGAGGATGGAACACATCCAGGATTCCCCCCTGTTTCATCTGGTCAACGACCTGCAGGACTAATCCGCCGTCCCGGCGACTCCTTTCCGCTATTTCAGCGCGTTGCGCTATGGTACATTTGACCGTTACGGGTTCGGTCAAGAGTACAGCCGCGTGCCAATCACTACTTCTCGTATCGCAACGGCGCTGACGCTGGTGTTCGCCTGGTCCATTCAGGCGGGGGCGGCGGAACTGCCGAATTTTGCCGATCTGGTGGAGCGCAGCGCGCCCGCGATTGTGGAGATTTCGACCCGCCGCACAAATCCGGGCAATCCGTTCGAGGAATTCGACGAACTGTTCCGCAGACAGTTTCCGAACGGCCAGGGGCCCGAGGAGCCGTTCCAGCCGCCTCGTTCCGTAGGCTCGGGCTTTATCGTTTCCGATGACGGCTTTGTAATCACGAACAATCACGTCGTCGAGGGCGCCGAGGAAATCCGCGTACATCTGAACGACCGTCGGGTGTTCGTGGCGGACGTGATCGGCCTGGACGAACCTTCCGATCTGGCGCTGCTCAAACTGGAAGCCGAAAATCTGCCCTTCGTCGGATTCGGCGATTCCGAGGCCTTGCGAATCGGCGACTGGGTGCTTGCCATCGGCTCGCCCTTCGGGCTCGAGTTCTCGGCCTCGGCCGGCATCGTCAGCGCCAAGGGGCGCACGGTGCCGCGTCGCTCCTCCTATAACTACATGTCCTTCATCCAGACCGACGTGGCGATCAACCAGGGCAACTCCGGCGGCCCACTATTCAACCTCGAGGGCGAAGTAATCGGCATCAATTCGCGAATTCTGAGCAGCACTGGCGGCTCCAATGGCGTGTCCTTCGCCATTCCGAGCAATATCGCTGTGAACGTGCTCGATCAGCTGCGCGAGACAGGAGTGGTGCGACGCGGCCTGCTCGGCGTGCAAATGCGCGAAGTCGATTATGAAATGGCCCGGGACTCGGGACTGCCGCGCCCGCTCGGCGCCTTCGTCGACCGTGTGCAGCCAGCGAGCCCGGCGGAACGGGCAGGCTTGCGCGACGGCGACATCATCACCAGTTTCAACGGTCATGAAATCGGGTATTTCACGGAATTGCCGTTCTACGTCGGGCAATATCGTCCCGGCACCAGCGCCGAGGTTATCGTGCACAGGGAAGGTGAAGTGTCCAGATTCCAGGTGACTCTCGGCAGTTCACCGACCAACGCCGCCGCCGCCGCGCCCGTGCCGGCGCCGCCAACCCTGCAGCCGCAATAGACTGGGTATACGCGCGTAATTCTGCAATTGGCAGCCCGATAGAGTAGACTTGCCGGTTGATTTTTCGCCGTCCCGCCGCCATCGTGACCGACCAGGCACTCATTCGCAATTTCTCCATCATCGCGCATATCGATCATGGCAAGTCGACGCTGGCCGACCGTTTCATCCAGTCGTGCGGCGGACTCAGCGAGCGCGAAATGGCCGCCCAGGTGCTCGACACGCTGGACATCGAACGCGAACGCGGCATCACCATCAAGGCGCAAAGCGTAACCCTGTTCTATGACGCCGCCGACGGACGCCGCTACCAGTTGAATTTTATCGATACGCCGGGTCACGTGGATTTCAGCTACGAGGTTTCCCGCTCGCTGGCGGCCTGCGAAGGCGCACTGCTCGTGGTTGACGCGTCCCAGGGCGTCGAAGCGCAATCGGTTGCCACCTGTTACACAGCGTTCGACCAGGAAGTGGAAGTCATTCCGGTGCTGAACAAGATGGATCTGATTCACGCCGAGCCCGAAAGGGTGCGCAAGGAAATAGAGGAAATCATCGGCATCGACGCCGGCGACGCCATCGGCGCCAGCGCCAAGACCGGGGAGGGAGTGACTGAAATCCTTGAACAGATCGTCAGTCTCGTGCCGCCGCCGGCAGGATCGAGAGTAGAGGAGTTGCAGGCGCTCATCATCGATTCCTGGTTCGACAACTATCTCGGCGTGGTCTCGCTCGTGCGGGTGATAAACGGCAGCGTCCGGCCGGGCGAGCGAATCGTCGTCAAGACCCAGGGCAAGCCCCAGGAAGTCGACCAGGTAGGCGTCTTCACGCCCAAGCGAACAAATACCGACGAGCTGAGTGCGGGCGAAGTCGGCTTCATATGCGCAAGCATCAAGGACATTCATGGCGCGCCGGTAGGCGACACCATCGTGCACGCGAAATCGGCCGACGTGCCCGCATTGGCGGGATTCCGCCGCATTTCGCCCCAGGTTTTCGCGGGACTGTACCCGGTCGATTCCGACGACCTGGAAAGTTTCCGGGAGGCGCTGTCCAAACTGTCCCTGAACGACGCCTCGTTGCAGTATCAGCCGGAAAACTCGCCCGCGCTGGGATTCGGATTCCGCTGCGGCTTCCTCGGCATGTTGCACATGGAAATCATCCAGGAGCGTCTGGAGCGGGAATACGACCTGAATCTGATCACCACTGCGCCCACCGTCGCCTACGAAGTCGTTCTCAATAACGGCGAAACCATGCTCGTGGACAGCCCCGCGCAATTGCCCCCGGTAAACGATATCGACGAGATGCGCGAACCCATCGTCGAAGTCAGCGTACTCACGCCGCAAAAGCATCTCGGCGCGGTAATCGGGCTTTGCGAGGAAAAACGCGGTGTGCAGAAAGACATGCAATTCGTCTCGCGGCAGGTCTCCTTGCGTTACGAGTTGCCCATGAACGAAGTGGTAATGGACTTTTTCGACCGTCTCAAGTCAGTCAGCCGGGGATATGCTTCGATGGACTATCATTTCCTCCGCTTCGAGTCGTCAAGACTGGCCCGATTGGATATTCTTATCAACGGCGAGCGGATCGACGCCCTGGCCCTGATCGTTTTTCGGGATCACGCCCAATCCCGGGGACGCGGACTCGTCGAGAAGATGCGCGAACTCATCCCGAGGCAAATGTATGATGTCGCTATCCAGGCCGCGCTCGGCGGGCAGGTCATAGCCCGTTCGACGGTCAAGGCAATGCGCAAGAATGTCACCGCCAAATGCTATGGCGGCGACATTACCCGCAAGAAAAAGCTGCTTGAAAAACAGAAGGCCGGCAAGAAACGCATGAAGAAGCTCGGCAATGTGGAAGTGCCCCAGGAAGCGTTCCTTGCGGTGCTCAAGACCGATTCGTAATGAGTGATTTATGAATATCGATTTTTCCCTGGTTCTGGTGATTCTCGTTGGCTTGTCAGGTCTGATCTGGCTGCTCGACGTCATCCTGCTCAAGCCCGGCCGCACCGCCATCGGCGAGGAAATCCGCGGCAGCCGCGCGAACTCGCGTGTAGGGGCGAGGCATGCCCCGCCCGAAGAACGCAAAGTAGATAGAGTCGAGCAGGAGATTGCACAGGCGACCCGCGAGCCGGTGGTGGTGGAATACGCCAGGGCCTTCTTTCCCGTACTCGTACTTGTGCTGGTGCTTCGCTCCTTTTTGTTCGAACCGTTTCAGATTCCTACCGGTTCGATGATTCCCACGCTGGAAATCGGTGATTTCATCCTCGTCAACAAGTACGCCTACGGTCTGCGCCTGCCGGTAATAGGCACAAAGATAATGGATGTGGACGAGCCACGGCGCGGCGAAGTAATGGTATTCGTTCCGCCTCATGAGGATCAGTATTACATCAAGCGGATAATCGGCCTGCCCGGCGATACGGTGCGATACGAGGACGGAGTGCTGACCATCAATCGGGAACCCGTGCAAATCGAGCCGAGCGCAGCTACCACCATCAATTCCGCTTTCGGTCCCGTACCCGGCACTTTGTACGCCGAAGTCATCGGCGGGATCGAACACACCATCCAGACCAAGAACCAGTCGTTCCGCAACCAGGCGCGCAGTATGTGGGTCGTGCCGCCCGGCAGTTACTTCATGATGGGCGACAATCGTGACGAAAGCAGCGACAGCCGTGTATGGGGCGTGGTGCCGGAAAGGAATATCGTCGGCAAGGCGGTTGCCGTGTGGATGCACAAGGATCCGGGCTGGAACCTGCCCACTTTTTCGCGCGCCCACTGGATCCGGTAATCGACCTCGCGCAGCCGCGAGCCGATTCAGACCATGGCTATCGACCTCAGCAGCCTGCAACAGCGGATCGGCTATCAATTCAGGGAAGCTTCGCTGGCGCGGCAGGCGCTCACGCACCGCAGCGCGCGCAGGGAGCACAACGAAAGACTGGAATTCCTCGGTGATGCGCTGCTTGGCTTTCTGGTTGCCGAACAGGCATGGCGCGCTCATCCGGATGCAAGTGAAGGCGACCTGACGATCATGCGCGCGGCGGTGATCAACAGCGCTACGCTATGCGCGGTGGCTGCAAAACTCGATCTCGGCAGTTTGCTCGAACTCGGCGCCGGCGAAGCCAAGAGCGGGGGCCGGCAACGGGAATCGATCCTCGCCACGGCCACGGAGGCGCTGATCGCGGCGATATACCTCGACGGCGGTCTTGACGCATGCCGGGAATTCGTCCTGACGTGGTTTCCGGAGCCCGGCGAGAACTTCGCCGAGAGCGGCGTACGCAAGGACAACAAGTCCCGCTTGCAGGAGCACATGCAGGCTGAGTATCGCAGCTTGCCCGATTATGAAGTTGTCGAGATAAGCGGCAGCGGTCACGAACAGCAGTTCACCGTACGATGTTCGCTGCCCCAACGCCAAATCGCTACCGAAGGCAGCGGTTCCTCGCGCCGCGCCGCGGAACAGATGGCCGCCGGCAAGGCGCTGGCCGCGCTGGGACAGGAAGCGTGAACGGGCAGGCGAGCCGCTGCGGACACGTCGCCATCGTCGGCAGGCCCAATGTCGGCAAATCCACCTTGCTCAACCACCTGGTGCGGCAAAAAATCAGCATTACCTCGCGCAAGCCCCAGACCACGCGCAATCGCATTCTCGGCATCAGCACTTCCGGCTCGGCCCAATGCCTGTATGTCGACACTCCCGGCCTCGACCGCCGCCACGGCAAGGCGATCAATCGCGTAATGAACGAGACCGTCATGTCAGTTGTCGGTGAAGTCGACGTCATTGTGTTCGTCACGGAGCGGCTGCTTTGGCGCGAAGAGGACGAGACCGTGCTGGCCGCCTTGCGCCACGCCCGGGTCCCGGTGTTGCTTGCGATCAACAAGGTCGATCAGATCGAGGATAAATCCAGGTTGCTGCCACATATCAAGCGTGCGTCGGAGCGATATGATTTCGCGGAAATCTTTCCGGTTTCAGCCCTCGGAGGCCACAATCTGGAGATGCTGGAACGCAAAGTCTGCGAGTTGCTGCCGGAAAGCCCCTTTCTGTTCCCCGCCGACCAGATCACCGACGCCAGTTCGCGCTTTCTCGCCGCCGAATTGGTCCGCGAAAAAATCACCCGGCAACTCGGTGACGAATTACCTTATGAAGTCACGGTCGAGATCGAGAAATTCTCCACCGAAGGCGGCGTCATTCATATCCTCGCGCTGATTACGGTCGACAAGAAGGGCCAGAAACGCATTCTGATCGGTGACGGCGGCAAACGTCTCAAACAGATCGGCAGCGCCGCGCGCAAGGATATGGAGTCGGCCTTCGAAAGCAAGGTCATGCTTGAGTTGTGGGTGAAAGTGCGCGGTGGCCACATGAACGAAGCGCGCGTCCTGAAAAGCCTGCGCCGGGCAACCTGAGGCCATCGTGAACACGCGCATCCTGTTGCAGCCGGCCTATGTCATTCACCGGCGGCCGTTCCGTAACACCAGTCTGCTGGTGGATTTCTTCTGCCTCGATCACGGCCGCATCGCCGCGGTGGCCCGCGGCGCGCGCCGCGGCAAGTCGCGCATGCAGGGTCTGTTGCAGGCTTTCCAGCCTTTGCGCATTTCCTTCAGCGGCCGTGGAGAGGTCAAGACTCTTGTCAATGCCGAAAGCGCGGGCGCCGCTGTTGCGCTGACGGGGGAACGGCTGTTCAGCGGGTTCTACGTCAACGAATTGCTGAGTCGCCTGCTGCACGACCATGTCCAGCATCCGCGACTGTACCAGGCATACCGTGAAACGCTGGACGCGCTGGCAAACACCGACTTGCTGGAAAGGGTCCTGCGCCGTTTCGAGCTCGAATTGCTCGCCGAACTCGGCTATGCCGTCAATCTGACTGGAGATTGCCGCCACCATGAACCGATTGCAGGGAACAAATTCTACCGTTATCTGCCCGACGTCGGCTTCGAGGAAGCGCAAGAGTCCGAAGACGACGGAAAGCGGATCTTCGCAGGTGCGCATCTGCTAGCCCTGAGTCGCCTCGAACTCGAAAACGCCGAGACCGCCGCGTCCGCCAAACGCCTGCTGCGCCAGGCGCTCGAAGTTCATCTCGGCGGCCGGCCCCTGCACAGCCGGACGCTGTTCACGTCCGCCGGCGGCGCCGGAGAAAGCAAGTAAAGGTCAATTTAGGGTTAGAATCATCCTATTGACGCTGGAGGCGCATATGTCCGAAATGTTTGCATCACTTGACCAGGACCATACCGAATTCATCGGCCGGCAGTCCGTGTTCTTCGTCGGTACCGCGGGCGCCGACGGCAGAATCAATGTATCGCCGAAAGGTCTCGACACCTTGCGCGTGCTCGACGCCTCACGTGTCGTCTGGCTGAATCTCACCGGCAGCGGCAACGAGACTGCCGCGCATGTGCTGGAAAACAGCCGCATGACGCTGATGTTCTGTTCCTTTGACAAGCAGCCGTTGATTCTGCGTGTCTACGGACAGGCCAAAATGGTTTATCCGCGAGACGAATCGAAATTCGAGCAGTACCTGGCCTTGTTCGGTCATCGGTCCGGTACGCGGCAGTTCTTCGAACTCGACATCGATCTGGTGCAAACCTCCTGCGGCTATGGCGTCCCGCATCTGGAACACGAAAAGGAAAGGGTGACGCTCGCCAAATGGGCGGACAAAAAGGGCGAAGAGGGCATTCAACAATACTGGTCCGAAAAGAATCAGGTCAGCATCGACGGCAGGCCCACCGGGATACTGGAACAATAGTCCGATCCGCGGGAGCGAAACATGAGCGATGACTCGCAGGAATTTGCCACCGGACCGGTGCCGGCGGGGCACCGGGTCGGCTGGATCAGGGTCGCGCTGATCAGCGCCATGGTCGGCTTCTCGCTGCCAACTTTCGTCGCCGGCGTCGAAGTGTTTCAGGTTACGCCGAATGACCGGGCGACGGCGGCGGTACTGATGGGCTGCGCGATGCTGGCGTTCATCGGCGCGGTTACCGGTTCCATCGGCGCGCGCACTCATTTGAGTTCCTACATGCTCGCGCGCATCGCTTTCGGAGTGAAAGGCGCGGCTGTGGTCAACCTGGCCTTCGCCGTTTCGCTGCTGGGGTGGTTCGGCGTCAATATCGACCTGTTCAGCGCCGCGCTGTTGCGTCTCATGAACGACGTACTTGGAGTTTCGGCCGCGCCCTGGCTGGTGGAGTTATTCGCCGGCGCGGTTATGACGATCACGACGATCTACGGCTTCCAGGCGATCAACCGGCTGTCGATGCTGCTCGTGCCGGTGATGATGGTGGTGACCGTACTGCTGGTCAATACGGCGTTGGGCATGGAACCTCTTTGGGAAATTCTGTCCGGTAACGATGCCGGCGAGTTGTCCTTCGGCGACGCAATGTCCTCCGTGGTCGGCGGAGTGATCGTCGGCGCCGTGATTCTGCCTGATATCACGCGTTTTATCGCACGCTGGCAAGGAGCGATTTTCACTGCATTGCTGTCCTATCTGATCGTCAATTCCATTGTGATGACCTCGGGCGGCATCGCCGCCGACGTGCTGATGAACGATGATTTTCTCGATGTCATGATTGTGATGGGACTGGGATGGGGCGCTTTCGCGATCATCATCGCCGGTAGCTGGGTACTCAATACGCTCAATTTGTACAGCACCACGCTCAGCGTCGAGGCGACGATTCCGAGGCTTGAAAACCGGCTGTCGATCATAGTGCTTGGGGTCATCGGCACCGGCGCCGCATTCCTCAACATCCTGGATTATTTTCTGACTTTTCTGTTTTATCTGGCGATCGTGTTCGTTCCGGTCGCGGGAGTCATCGCCGTGGACTATATTTTCGCTCGCCGTTCCGCCTTTCACGAAGAACTCGAATCGGCGCAGCGGGATTTTTCACCGCTGGCGCTTGCCGCCTGGGCCGGGGGCGCGGCGGTTGCCCTGCTTGGTTCGGCGGGTCTGTTGCGGCTCAGCGGCATCGCGGCGCTTGACGCCATGCTCATCTCGGCGCTCGCCTATGCCGTGCTGAGCCGATTCGATCGACAAAACGCGGCGTCCAGTGAAGAGGCGGGGAACGGATAAGGACGTATGCTCAGAATCGGCATCGACGTAGGCGGCACTCATACGGACGCGGTTTTACTTGACGGCGACGAGGTCGTAGCCTCGACCAAATCGCTCACTTCCCGCGATGTAAGTAGCGGAATTCTCGATGCGCTGGAGACCATTCTTGCGCATGACCGCGGCATCGGGCAGAAAGTGGAAGCCGTGATGCTGGGCACGACCCAGTTCACCAACGCCGTCATCGAGCGGCGCGAACTCGCCGAAGTCGCCGCAATCCGCATCGGACTGCCTTCCGGCAGGGGCATTCCGCCGAAAACAGGCTGGCTCGAAGACATCTCCCGCTGCCTGGGAAACAATGTCTACATGTTGCAGGGTGGCTATCTGTACGATGGCTGGCCGCTGGCGGAACTCAACGAGCGGGAAGTCGGCACTGTGATCGATGATCTCAAGGCGAAGAAAGTCGAGGCTGTGGCGATTTCCTCGGCGTTTTCGCCGATGAATCCCGAACCCGAACGGCAGCTCGCCGAACGCGTTCGCGCCGCGCTGCCGGGCGCCCGTATCACCGAATCCCATAGCATCGGCAGACTCGGAATTCTCGAACGCGAAAACGCCGCCATGCTCAATGCGAGCCTGCTCGGCTTCGCCGACCGCGTGGTCGACTCTTTCGTCAAGGCGATCCGCGAGCGCGGTCTGCGTTGCCGTTTTTTCATCAGTCAGAACGACGGCACCTTGATGGACGCCGATTTCGCGCGCCGTTTCCCGGCCCTGACTTTCGCTTCGGGGCCGACCAATTCGCTGCGCGGCGCTAGCAGACTGACGGGTCTGAATGACGCCATCGTGGTCGATATCGGGGGCACGACTTCGGATTTCGGCATACTGCAAGACGGTTTTCCGCGCGAATCGAATATCGTGATCGGTGTCGGCGGCGTGCGCACCAATTTCCGCATGCCCGATATCCTGTCGATCGGTCTCGGTGGCGGCAGCCTGATCGCCCGGGACGGCGGCGCCGTGGGTCCGCGCTCGGTCGGTCACGAACTGGTCAGCAAAGGCCTGGTATTCGGCGGTGAGACCTTGACCGCGACCGATATCGTCGTGGCCGCGGGACATGCCGAAATCGGCGATCCGAAAAAGGTGCAGGGACTGGACCCCGATGTGGTCAAGGCCGCCACCCGCGAGATCTCCCGCATGCTCGATGCCGGCGTCGAGAAAATGAAACCGAGCAGCGATCCGCTGCCGGTCGTACTCGTGGGCGGCGGCGCGGTGCTCGTTACCAAACAATTGCAAGCGGCCTCGAGCATGCTGCTTCCGGAACATTCCGGCGTTGCCAACGCCATTGGCGCCGCAATCGCGCAGATCGGAGGCGAAGCCGAACGCATGATCTCCTACGACAAGACGCCGCGACAGGATGCGATCAGACAGATGACCGAAGAGGCCACAAGAGTCGCGCTGACCGCGGGCGCCGAAGCGGCAAGCATCCGCGTGGCCGATGTCGAGGAAACCAGTATTTCCTACATGCCGGGTAATGCAGTGCGGTTGCGGGTCAAGGTCGTTGGTGATATCGCGGGGAGATTCTGCGACTCCGCTTCGCTCCGCGCAGAATGACAATTTTGGGGCGCTCCGCGCAGAATGACTGTTTTGGGGCGCTCCGCGCAGAATGACAAATGGAGGGAGAGAGTTCTGGAGAAGAATGCATGAAACTGACTGTCGACGCGTTGCCTGACTTGTCGTCCGGCGCGGTGTTCCTGGCCACGGGCGGCGGCGGCGATCCGTATGTAGCCTACCTCGCCACGCAGAAGGTGCTGGCCGAACACGGTCCGGCGGAACTGATCGCCGTCGAGGATCTTGACGATGACGCCTTTGTCGCCGCGGTCGGCGGCGTAGGGGCGCCGACGGTCAGCCTCGAATTGCTGCCTTCCACCGACGATCCGGGAATCGCCCTCGCAGCCTTCGAACGTCATGTAGGCCGCAAGCTGGATGCCGTCGTTTCATTCGAAATCGGCGGCGGCAATTCATTGATTCCGCTGATTGCGGCGGCGGGCCGCGGAATCCCCGTGGTCGACGGCGACGGCATGGGCCGGGCGCTGCCGGAAGCCCAGATGATGACTTATCCGATTGCCGGCATCCCGTCTACGCCCGCGGTCGCCCTCGATTACGCGGGCAATACGGCTACTTTTTCCACCGATACGACGGCGACCTACGAACGCCATATCCGCAATCTGGCCCAGGCCATGGGTGGCATGATCACTACCGTCGAGCATCCCATGAGCGGCAAGCAGCTCAAATCTTCCATAGTGCCGGGAACGATTTCCTTTTCCATCGAAATCGGCCGCATCTTGCGCGAATGCCGAGGCAACGCCCATCGCATTCTCGCGCCGTTGCGTGAAGCTTTCGCGGGCTCGCTGTACGGTGAGCTGTGCCATATTTTCACCGGAAAAGTGGCCGACTACTCAAGCGCAATCATCGGCGGCTACGATATCGGCCGGGCCGTGATCGAATCTTTCGAAGGGTCCGGCCCGAAGCTCACGATCGACGTCAAGAACGAATTTCTGCTGGCAAGAATCGGAAACCAGGTGCTGGCATCGGTGCCCGATCTGATCACCGTGCTCGACTACGAGACTTCGACGCCGATCAATGCCGAAAGACTGCGTTACGGTCAACGGGTCAGCGTGGTCGGCGTGGGCTGCCCCGACTACTATCGCTCCGCCAGGGCGCTGGAAGTGGTCGCGCCCCGCTGTTTCGGTTTCGACTGTGATTTCGCGCCACTGGAAAAGCTCACCGAGTATCATCAGTCTTTAATCTGATTCGCAAAATCGCTAGACTGCTCGGCCCCGAATCTCTTGGCCCATGCCATGGAATACCCGACGATAGAAAGCCTGGTCGGCAACACGCCTCTCGTGCGTCTGCAGCGCATGCCCGGCGATACCGGCAATCACGTGCTGATGAAGCTCGAAGGCGATAATCCCGCCGGTTCGGTCAAGGATCGTCCTGCCATGAGCATGATCCAGTACGCCGAGGAGCGCGGCGATATCGCGCCCGGAGACGTGCTGGTCGAGGCAACCAGCGGCAATACCGGCATCGCACTCGCCATGGCGGCCGCGATCAAGGGCTATCGCATGAAACTCATCATGCCGGCGAACATGAGCGAAGAGCGCAAGGCTTCGATGTCCGCCTATGGCGCGGAACTCATCTCCGTTACGGAAGAGGAAGGCATGGAAGGCGCCAGGGATCTGGCCATCGAAATGAATCGGCGCGGCGAAGGCAAGTTGCTTGACCAGTTCGCCAATCCTGACAATCCGCTTGCCCATTTCGAGAAAACCGGCGAGGAGATCTGGCGCGACACCCAGGGTACGGTAACGCACTTCATCAGTTCCATGGGCACCACGGGCACCATCATGGGCGTATCGCGTTTTCTCAAGCAGATGGATCCGGCTATCGAAATCATCGGCTTGCAGCCAAGCGATTGTTCGCGCATTCCGGGCATCCGTCGCTGGCCCGAGGAATACCTGCCGAAAATCTTCGATCGCAGCCGGGTCGATCGCATCGTCGATGTGAGCCAGCACGACGCCGAAACCACCATGCGCCGGCTGGCTGCCGAGGAAGGCATATTCTGCGGCGTTTCATCCGGCGGGGCGGCATTCGCCGCATTGCAGTTATCCCGCGAGGTCGAAAACGCAACCATCGTCGCCATCATCTGCGACCGCGGCGACCGCTATCTTTCGACCGGCGTGTTTTCCAGCGGCGGCTGACGATGACCGCGGCGCCGGAACCGGTAACACCGCGCTGCGCCGTTTTCGAAGTATGCGGCGGCTGCAGCCGGCAAAGTCTCGACGGCGATTCGCAATTGCGGGAAAAGCAATCCGAATTGCAACGGCAATTGCTCGAAGTCGGGGGAATCGCCGCCGAAACTTACGCTCTGCTGCCACCCGTGACCGGCCCCGCCTGGAACTATCGCCGCAAGGCGCGGCTTGCAGTGCGCATGGTGCGCCGCAAGGGTTGCGTGTTGGTGGGATTCCGGGGAAAGCGCGGTAATTATGTCACCGTCATGGAAGCCTGCGAAGTACTCGTGCACGGACTGGCGGAACTGATCAGGCCATTGCGTGTGTTGCTCGACGGACTGGAAGCGCGCGAGACGATTCCGCAAATCGAAGTTACGGCCGGCGAGGCTCAGGGCCGGGCTTTTTCCCCCACAGCAGCCCTGGTAGTCCGCCACTTGCGTCCGCTGAATCCGGGCGACCTGAATCGGTTGACCGAATTCGCCGTGCAATGGAGCCTGCAGATGTATCTGCAGCCCGCGGGAGTCGACAGCGTGTTTCGCCTGTATCCCCGGCAAGGCCCCGACAGGCTTTATTATCATCTGCCTCAATTCGGCCTGCGCCTGGCCTTCCATCCGATGGATTTCCTGCAGGTCAATGCAGCGGTGAACCGGAGAGCAGTGCGCCTGGTGACGGATATGCTCGAACTCGAACCGCGGGATCGGGTGCTGGACCTTTTTTGCGGGCTCGGCAATTTCAGTCTGCCGGCCGCAACTTTATGCGAGCGAGTTACCGGAGTCGAAGGAAGCGCCGATATGGTGGCCCGGGCCGAAGAGAACGCCCGCGCCAACGGGTTGCAAAAAACCCGCTTCATCACCGCCGACCTGTGCCGCTGGAACACCGATGCGCCCTGGGCGACGGAGGAATATACAAAGATACTGCTCGACCCGCCCCGAAGCGGCGCGCTCGAAACCATTCCGCTGATCGCCGCTGGCAGCGCCCGCAAGCTGGTTTATGTGTCATGCAACCCAGAAACGCTCGCGCGGGACGCCCGCGAACTGGCCAGGCGCGGTTTTAATTTGAAATCTGCGGGGGTTATGGATATGTTCCCGCATACCTCGCATATTGAATCGGTGGCCCTGTTCGAGCGCTTGCCAACTCAGCAATCGGGCCAATCAAGAACATGAATCGTGAAGATCAGGATCAATTTTCGCCCATGGACAGACTGCTGGCCCTGATGTCGATGCTGCGGCATCGTGAGTTCGGCTGTCCCTGGGACCTGAAACAGACTTTCGAGTCGCTGATTCCCTATACCGTCGAGGAAGTACACGAAGTGGTCCACGCCATCGAAAGCGGCGACCGGGACGAGTTGCGGGACGAATTGGGCGATCTGCTGTTTCAGGTGGTTTTCTACGCTCAAATGTCCCGGGAGGAAGGCGGTTTCGATTTCCAGGACGTCGCGGCGGAAGTGACCGCAAAGTTGCTGCGCCGTCATCCGCACGTGTTTCCCGACGGCCGGCTGGAAAGTTTCGGCAGCAGGCAGGAACTCAGCGCCGGCGAAGTCGTCAGCAATTGGGAGGCGATCAAACGCGCCGAGATGGCAGGACAGGGCAACGGAAACGGCGAGCCGCAAAGCGTGCTCGACGGACTGCCGCAGTCGCTGCCGGCGCTGGAGAAAGCGCGCAAGTTGCAACAGCGCACCGCCGGCGTGGGATTCGACTGGCAGGAAGTGCGGCCGGTGATCGACAAGCTGAAAGAAGAGATAGGCGAATTCGAACAAGCGCTGGCGGCCGAGGACGGGACGGAAATGCGTGAGGAGTTGGGAGACATGCTGTTCGCCTTGGTAAATCTCGCGCGGCATTGCAAAATCGATAGCGAATCCGCGCTTCGCGAATCGAACCGGCGTTTTGAAGCGCGATTTCGGGATCTGGAAAAACTGGCGGCGGAGCGCGGCTGGGAATTGCCGGAACGCGAACTGCGCGAACTCGATCAACTGTGGGCGCTGGCGAAGACCCGCGTCCGCGAACGAACAGGCGGTGACTCACATTGAAAATCATCTTGCTGGGCGCGCCAGGCGCCGGGAAAGGCACACAGGCCCGATTCATAACCGAAAGATTCGGCATTCCGCAGATTTCCACGGGCAACATGTTGCGCACGGCGGTGCGCGAGCGTACGAAACTCGGCATGCAAGTCGAGGAGATCATGGCCAGGGGCGCGCTGGTCAGCGATGAAATCATCGTTGCCCTTGTGCTTGAACGCATAGCCCGGGACGATTGTGCCGAAGGCTTCCTGTTCGATGGCTTTCCCCGCACTATTCCCCAGGCCCGATCCACTACCGAAGCGGGCGTGGAAATCGACGTGGTTCTCAATATTGCCGTCGATGACGACGAGATCGTGCGCAGGCTCGGCGGCCGGCGCACCCATCCGGCCTCGGGCAGGGTGTATCACGTGGAATACAATCCGCCCAAGGTAGAAAATCGCGATGACGAGACCGGCGAGGAACTGATTCAACGCGGTGACGACAAAGAAGACACGGTGCGCGAGCGGCTCAGGGTGTATCACCATCAGACCAAACCCCTGGTGGCTTTTTATCGGGGGCTGGCGGCGGAAGGCTGGCCCTTGCGCGTGCTCAACGTCGGCGGTGACGCACCGGTGACCGAGATTCGCGACACGATCTTTCGCCTTTTGTAGACCGGGCCGGTTTTCATGCCGTCCATCCTGATTCTCAATACCGCCCTTGAGCGGGCCTGCGCCGTGGTATGGCGCGATACGGGCACTGTTGCCCGTCACGCTCGCGAGACGCGGCAATCCGCCCAGACCATCCTGCAACTCGCCAGGGGCGCGCTGGATGAATCGGAACTGCAACGAACGGATGCGGTGGCGGTGGTTGCCGGGCCGGGCTCGTTTACCGGCACCCGTATCGGCGTCGCGGCCGCCCAGGGCCTTTGCGCCGCCTGGGACGCACCGGCATTATCGATGACCACTCTGGCGCTATCGGCAACGGCTGCGCGCAGGCAAGTCGAGGCTGACACCTACCTGGTTGGGCTGAAGGCACGCGCCGACGAGATTTATTTCGGCTGTTATCAGCCGGCTGGAAACGCCCTGGAATTGCGTGGAGCCGAGCAGGCCGGAGCACTCTCGCAATTACGGATGGAGCCAATCGGGGAGGGCGGATCGCTCGCGGTCGGAGACGGTTGGCCCGAAGCGGACGAGATTGAAAGGCATTTCGGCATTCGGCTTCGATCCGGACTCCTTGCGGTAACGGTTGAAGAAATCGACCTGGTGACGCTGGCCCGGAACTTGTGGGAACGCGGGGAGTTTACAAGCGCCGATCTGTTGCGGCCGAATTATGTAAACGAGACTCCGCAATATCGCGAACAATCCGATCGTGGCTGAACCTGGATTCCTGCAGACCGCGATACTGGCCCTGATCCAGGGATTGACCGAATTTCTGCCGATTTCTTCATCCGGGCATTTGCTGTTGCCTTCCATGCTGCTCGGCTGGCCAGACCAGGGGCTTGCCTTCGATGTTGCCTTTCATAGCGGAACCCTGGTGGCCGTAATCTGGTATTTCCGGCGGGAACTCGCGCGAATGATCGCCGGAGGACTGAAGTACGGACCGGGACACGAAGAAGGAAAGCTGTTCTGGCTATTGCTGTTCGCTACGGTCCCGGTGGGTCTGGCAGGTCTGCTCTTGCGCGACGTGATAGAAGTTTATACGCGTTCGGTGATCGTGGTCGCAGCTACTTCGATAGTCTTCGGCCTGTTGCTCGGATATGCCGATTTCAGCGGCCGCCGCAATCCCGGCCAGGGCATGCATTCGATCGGCTGGAAAACCGCCATGCTGATCGGCCTGGCGCAGACGCTGGCCCTGATTCCAGGCGCCTCGCGTTCCGGCGTTACCATGACCGCGGCATTGTTATGCCGGCTCGACCGCGAATCCGCGGCGCGTTTTTCCTTTCTGCTCGCTATTCCGGTGATGCTCGCCAGCGGCGCACTCGAGGCGCTGGACCTGATCGCCCGGCCGCCTCCGGCGCGTCAATTGTGGTTACTCGGTTTCGGCACGGCACTGTCGGCGATTGTCGCCTGGCTCAGTATTCACTGGTTCCTGCGATTGATCGGCCGCATCAGCTTTCAGCCCTTCGTGGTTTATCGGGTCGCGCTGGGACTCTTCCTGTTGCTGTTTTTGGCCTGACGGCGATGATTAACGAGAAAGTCTTTTTTGCCGCGGACGGCGCCGAGGGCCCCGCGATCGACTTCGCCCGCAAGCTGGCCGGCAAACACGGCATCCCGGAACTGCCGGCCGGCAGTTTTCCCGGAACGGCAGATTTCCTGCTGCGAGCCGATGCCGGGGGACTGGAATTACGCTCATTGCAGGAACCCTGGGCCGGTCCGGTGCGAGTCGATTTTTCCGCGGATGCGATTCAGCGCCGCGCCAGGGACGCCCTGCACCGCCAGAATCTGGTGAGAGCAGTCGGCACAGGCCTTGAAGTGCTCGACGCTACCGCCGGACTGGGCCGAGATGCATTCCTGCTCGCAAACGCAGGCAACCGTATGCAATTGCTGGAGCGCTCTCCCGTTGTTCATGCCTTGCTGGCGGACGGACTTCGCCGCGCCGCGGCCGACCCGGAACTGGCGCCCATCATTGAACGGATGCAACTGCATTGCATGGATTTCCGTCACTGGGAGCAGGAGCGCAGATTTGACGTTGTCTACCTCGACCCGATGTTTCCGCGGCCGGACAAACGCGCTCGCGGCAAAAAGGAGATGGTGTTCTTGCAGCAAATCGCAGGTGAAGGGGAGGAAAGCGGTCTGCTGGCCAGAGCCCTGGCTTGCGCCCGTGGCCGGGTCGTGGTGAAGCGGCCGCCAAGAGAAGGCCGGATAGACGCGCAAGAGCCGTCTTTCAGTTATCGCGGCCGCGTCAGCCGCTTTGACGTTTATCTGCCCTGAGCGCCTGCCACCGCCGGTCCGGACTCAGTCTATCTGATTGACACGTTCCAGAATGCGCCGGTAGACACGTGAAAGCGCGTTAAGATCCTCAAGAGCGACATTCTCGTTCACCCGGTGGATGCTCTCGTTGCAAGGGCCGAACTCGACGACCTGCGCGCCCGTGGGCGCGATGAATCTGCCGTCCGAAGTGCCGCCGCTCGTGCTGTGTTCAGGGGATACGCCGAGTTCCTGTTCAATGCAGGCGGCAACCACGCTGCTGAATTCCCTGCTTTCATTGAGAAAGGGGCGACCGGACTCGTGCCAGAGGATTTCATGCTCGAATCCCGCTTCATCGAGCAATTCCGTGACCCTGGCGCGAATCTGCGCCGCATCGATCTCGGTCGAATAGCGCAAGTTGAATTTGACCTCAAGAGCGCCCGCAATGACATTGTCGGCTCCGGTGCCGGCATTGATGTTGGAAATCTGCAGGCACGTCGGCGGAAAGGAGTCATTGCCGCGGTCCCATTCCACTTCGATGAGCCGGGACAACGCCGGCAGCGCCTCGTGGATCGGATTGACCGATTTGTGGGGGTAGGCCACATGCCCCTGCAACCCCTTCACGGTCAACAGGCCGTTTATGGAACCGCGGCGGCCTGTCTTGATCGTGTCGCCGAGCCGTTCCACGCAGGAAGGCTCGCCGACCAGGCAGTAATCGATCTTTTCGCCGCGTCGCACAAGTTCGTCCATTACCCTGGCGGTGCCGTCGACGGCGGGGCCTTCCTCGTCGCTGGTAAAAAGATAGCCAAGTTGATGCTTTAGTATATTTCCGGCCAGAAAGTCCTCGGCGGCGGTCACCATGGCCGCGACCGCGCCTTTCATGTCGGCCGCGCCCCGGCCATAAAGCCGGCCTGCTCGCACTTCCGGCACGAAGGGATCGCTATGCCATTGCCGTATCGGGCCCGGTGGCACTACATCGGTATGACCGGCAAGCACGAGCAGGGGGCTCGAGTCGCCCAGGGTGGCCCAGAGATTGGTCACGGCGCCGAACTGCATGGTTTCGCAAGTGAACCCGAGCGCTTCGAGCCTTGCGCGCAACAATTCCTGGCAACCGGCGTCCTCCGGCGTGACCGAAGGCAGCCGGATCAGTTCAGCAGCAAGTTCCGAGGTAGCACTCATCTAGCAAAGCCCACCAGCGGCACATGGATGTGCCGCCGAATTCTTTGGCGCAAGCCATTGAATTCGGGAGCAAAACAAAACCGCGTTTTGTTTTGCGGCAGAGAAAAATTCCAAGGATGGAATTTTTCGGAGAAACTAGTTATGCGCATGCAATTCCTCGTTCAATGTCACATGCGCCTTGCGCGGCAGGCATTCTATGGCGCCGGACAGCGAATTGCGCCGGAAAAGCCGATGCGCAAGGCCGGAAAGTTCCCTTGCCTTGCAGGTTCTGACGAGATTGCCTTCAGCGTCGAGTTCGCGCACCACGGCGCCGGCGGTCAGATAGAGTCCGGCTTCGACGATGCAGCCGTCGGCCAGGGACATGCCGATGCCGGCATTGGCGCCGATCAGACAGTTCCGGCCGACTGAAACGATTTCCGTACCGCCGCCGGACAGCGTGCCCATGGTACTGGAACTGCCGCCGAGGTCGCTGTTTTCCCCGACCATGACGCCGGCCGATATGCGGCCTTCGATCATTGCCTGGCCTTTGGTGCCGGCGTTGAAATTGATGAAACCTTCGTGCATGACCGTGGTGCCCTCCCCGACGTAAGCGCCGAGGCGGATTCTGGCGCTGTCGGCCAGACGCACTCCGGAGGGAACGACGTAATCCGCCATCTTCGGAAACTTGTCCACGGAATGAACGCTCAGTGTTTCGCCTTGCTTGCGCGCTTCGAGCAGCAGGTTCGGCAGGTCCTGCAAGCTCACCGGGCCGCGGCTGGTCCAGGCCAGGTTGTGCAACACGGAAAAAATCCCGTCGAGATTCTGCTCATGGGGCCTGGCCAGGCGATGGGACAACAGGTGTAACTTCAGGAACGCCTCCGGCACCGAAGTCGGCGGCGATTGCCCGTGGGAAAGGCAGAGCAATACGGGCCGCTCGCTGTCGCGCAGGCGGGCCGCTATGCTTTCCTGCTCGTGCTGAAACGCATCCCTTGCCGCGGCGAAAAAAGCTTCAAGACCCTCGGCGTCGAGTGACCGAAAGCCGCTGTCGCCGAACCTGAGTTCGCAGAGGTTTGAAAGTTCCCGCGCGAGATCTTCATCGGGATTCACCGCGGGCAGCGGGTAGAAGGTCTCGATGATATCGAGGGCGGAATTGCGGCTGGCGATGCCGAGGCCAAAGGCGATCACTGCTTTTGCTCCGATTTGCGGGAATTGTTTGCCGGGCGATTGTATCCGATACGAACCGCGCAGTTCAGCGCGCCGCGAGCTTTTCGGCGATTCGGGTCTTGATCCGCTCCTGCAAGGCCTCCGCCGCGGCCGCATCGTGCAATGGCTTGCCGTAACCGTCGGCGATGAAAAACAGGTCTTCGACGCGTTCGCCGAGCGTGGTAATTCTCGCATCCTTCAGGCTGATGCCGAATTCGGCGAACACCTGGCCCACACAGGCAAGAATGCCGGGCTGATCCGGACAATTTATTTCCAGTGTTGAAAAGTCTTTCCCGGGAGAGTTGACCAGCGTGGTGCTTACATGCCGGCCGAAGCTGGTTTGCCTGCGGCTGCGGTGGAACTCGGGACTCGGTATCCGGCTTCCCGGATTGTCCAGATGCCGCAGCAACATGGAACGTATCTCCGCCACGCGTTTTGGATTGTCTCCGACCGGATTGCCGTCGGCCTCGAGCACGGTGTAAGTGTTCGCGCATTGGCTGCTGCTTGAAGTGAATATCCGCGCGCTCTGCACGTTCAGTTTCAGGCGTTCGAAAGCAACCGCGCTATTGGCGAACAGATAATCGGCATCATGCGTATAAGTGAAAACCAGGGTCGCGCCTTCTGGAGTGTCCGCGGACATCTCGCGCAGGGAAACGAGAGGTTTTTCGCTGTCGTGATCGATGATCGCGCGGGTATGCCAGTGAATGTTCTCCACCGATTCGCGCACGAAATACTCGTCGTTCATTTGCGCCCAGACGGCCGTGATGTCTGATTTGTTCAATCCGTCGGTACGCAGCTTCTCCTTTGCCGATTCCTTCTTGTCGGCGATGCGCTCGCCCCGGTCGCGGGGGTTTTCCAGGCCGAGGCGCAAGGCGCGCCGAGTATTCAGATAGAGATTACGCAACAAGGTGGCGCGCCAGGAATTCCATAATTCGGGATTGGTAGCGCGAATGTCGGAAACCGTTAGCGCATAGAGGTAGTCAAGATGAAGCTTGTCGCCCACGGCGCGGGCAAAATCGTGAATCACCTCGGGATCGTCGATGTCCTTGCGCTGGGCGGTCATCGACATGAGCAGGTGATTTTCCACCAGCCAGGAAACGAGGTTACCGTCCCAGGTGCTGAGGCGGTGCCGGCGGCAAAAGTTCTCCGCGTCGGTCTTGCCCAGGATCGAATGGTCGCCGCCGCGGCCCTTGGCGATATCGTGATAGAGCCCGGCAATATAAAGCAGTGCGACTTTCGGCAGGCTCTTGTAGATCTGGGCGATGATCGGAAATTCCGTTTCGGCCTCGGGCAGGGCCAGCCGGCGCATGTTCTGAACCACCTGCAAGCTGTGGGCGTCCACGGTGTAGATATGAAACAGGTCGTGCTGCATCTGGCCCATGATTTTGCCGAATTCAGGCAGATAGCGGCCGAGGATGCCGTATCGCGCCATGCGCCGAAGCTGAGTCACGAGTTGATGCGGGGAATGCAGCAGTTCCATGAACATGCTGACATTGCGAATGTCGTTGCGAAATTTCTTGTCGATCAATTTGCGATGATCGCGCAACAGCCGGATCGTCGAAGCGCGGATGCCCTGGATTCGCGGATTGTTCGCCAATAGCACGAATACCTCGAGCAAGGCCGAAGGCGTGTTGCGAAAGACCTTGTCCGAACGCGCTTCGAGATAGCCGTTGCGTATGCGGAAGCGGCGGTTCAGGTCGACGATGGCGTCGCGTCTGCCACTGCGCAGGATCGCTTCATCGAGATGTTGCAGCAGCATGTCGTTGAGGCCGCGCAAGTTGCCGACGGCGCGGTAATACTGCTTCATCAGTTTTTCCACGCCGAGACTTTCCTTGTCGTCCCGGTAGTCGAACATCGCCGCCAGAGCGCGCTGCTTGTCGAAACGCAGACGATCCTCCCGGCGGCCTTCGAGCATGTGCATGCCGTAACGCAATTTCCACAGGAAATGCCGGCCGCGCATCAGCATGATGTGCTCCGCCCGGCTCAGGAAGCCGAGTTCCATCATGTCGCGAAAAGAATCGGCGCCGTAATGCCGCTTCGCGACCCAGGCGATCGTCTGGATGTCGCGCAAACCCCCGGGGGAAGTCTTGATATTGGGTTCAAGCGCGTAATCGATGTCGTGATACTTTTCGTGCCGGTCAATCTGTTCGTCCCATTTGGCGCGAAGGAATTTCTTGGTCGGCCAGATCGAACGGGGTCCGGTGGCGGCCAGCATCCGTTCATGCAATTCTTCCGGGCCGGCCAGGGTGCGCGACTCCATCAAGGTCGTGGCGATCGTGATATCGTCCCGCGCCTGCGCCTTGCATTGCCGGATAGAGCGCACGCTCTGGCCGATATCGAGGCCAATATCCCAAAGCATGGCGGTGAAGCGGGCGATGCAGTCGCGCCAGGCGGTTTGCCGCGATTTGCGTGTCAGGATCAGCAGGTCCACATCGGAATGCGGCAAAAGTTCGCCGCGGCCATAGCCGCCGACCGCGAGCAGGCTGATCTGTTCCCTATCCGGCCAGGGCTGCCGATTCCAGATCGTGATCAGCACCTGGTCGATCAGCCAGGATCTGGCGGACACGATTTCGCTGATGCGGCAATTCGCCAGATAGTATTCGTCGAGCCGCTTGTCTGCGGTCGCCAGCGCTTCCCGGATCAGCGCGATTTCGTCGCCGCCCTCATCGAGCGAAGTCTTGAGCGCTGCGACATCGAGCAATGATCGCCGGGAAACCGATCTGTCTCTCGCCGGTGCGGGACGCAGGTCTGAGCTTGCCGTCATCGTTCTTCATCGCGCAAGGTCAGCACTTCACAACCATCCTCCAGAATGGCGATCGTGTGCTCCCATTGCGCGGACAGGCGGCGGTCCCGGGTAGTGACGGTCCAGCCGTCCTTGCTGGACAGGCGGGTGTGCCGCGTTCCCGCGTTGAGCATGGGCTCGATGGTAAAAGTCATGCCAGGCCGCAGTTCGATTCCGGTGCCCGGCGCGCCATAATGCAGTACCTGGGGATCTTCGTGAAATCCGGTGCCGATGCCGTGGCCGCAATATTCGCGCACGATGCCGTAATGATTGGCTTCGCCATGTTGCTGGATGATATGGCCGATATCGCCGAGTCGATTGCCTGGCCGGGCCGCTTCGATGCCCTTGAACAGGCACTCCCGGGTCACCCGCACCAGCCGCAGGGCGTGTTCCGGCGCCTTGCCGACGATAAACATCTTGCTGGTATCGCCGTGATAGCCCTCCTTGATCACGGTGATGTCGATATTGACGATGTCGCCGTTCTTGAGAATCTTGCCGTCGCTGGGAATGCCATGACAAACGACGTGATTGACCGAAGTGCAGATGGACTTCGGAAAACCCTTGTAATTGAGCGGCGCCGGAATGGCGTCCTGCTTCTCGACGATGTGGCGGTGGCAGATGCGGTCGAGTTCGCCGGTGGAAACGCCGGGATTCACATGCTCCCCGATCATTTCCAGCACTTCCGCGGCGAGCCGCCCGGCCATCCGCATCTTGTCGATTTCGGCAGGCGATTTCAGATGAATGGACATGAATCGGGTATGCGCTCGGCGGCTGTAAACTGGCGTCAATTGTAAAGCAAGCCGCCGGGCAAAGCACTGCGCTCTGTCATGGCTAAGCCACATGCGAAACGGTAGGGGCGAGGCATGCCTCGCCCGCAAATGGCCCCGCGCCCGCTTTAAGAACAGGGCGTGTTGTGATATAAAGCGTCGCGCCCGGAGCGGAGCAAATCCGCGCCGGCGCAGGCAACACCAAACTTAATGTCGCACACACACCGGCACATGTGTTCCGGGTGCTCCCGTCCGTAAGGGCGGGGAGTTGAACCATGGGGTGTGTGGAGGCCTAACCCGAAGGAAACAGTTATGTCCGTAAGTATGAAAGAAATGCTGCGCGCAGGCGTGCATTTCGGCCACCAGTGCCGATACTGGAACCCCAAGATGGAGCCGTATATCTTCGGCTCCCGCAACAAGATTCACATCATCAATCTTGAAGCCACGATTCCGGCGCTCAATGAATCGATGAAGCAGGTTGCCGAGTTCGCCTCCAAAGGCAAGAAGATTCTTTTTGTCGGCACCAAGCGCGCCGCCGCGAAGATCATTCGCAGGGAGGCGGAGCGTTGCGAAATGCCCTTCGTCAACCATCGCTGGCTCGGAGGCATGCTCACCAACTACAAGACCATCCGCGGCTCCATTCGCAAACTCAAGGAACTTGAGGAGCAGGAACAGGACGGCACTTTCGAGCGCCTGACCAAGAAGGAAGCGCTGATGCTGATCCGGGCGCGCAAGAAGCTCGAGCGCAGCATCGGCGGCATCAAGGACATGGGTGGACTGCCTGACGCATTGTTCGTGATCGATGTCGAACATGAGCGCATTGCGGTAACCGAGGCCAACAGCGTGAAGATTCCGGTGATCGGAGTGGTCGACACCAATGCCGACCCGGAAGGTGTCCAGTATGTGATTCCCGGCAACGACGACGCGATCCGCGCAATTGAGTTGTACGCCACGGCAGTGGCCGATGCCTGCCTTGAAGGACGCCAACGCGCCGCTTCGCAGGATGGCGGCAGCGAGTTCATCGAAATCGATGAAGAAACGGTTCCCGAGGTCGAAAAGGCTCCCGCGAAGGTCAAGCGCAAGCGGACGGTAGCGGACAAGGCGCCAGAGCCAGAGCCCGAGCCCGAAGCGGCGGAAGCTGAGGCTGAGCCGGCTGAAGCCGTCGAAGCCGAGCAGACCGCGGAGCCGGAAGCCGCCGAGCCCGAGCCTGCGGAGGCCGAACCTGAAGCCGTGGAGCCCGAGCCTGCGGAGGCCGAAGCTGCCGAGCCTGAAACTGCGGAGCCCGAGGCTACGGAGCCCGATGCCGCCGAGCCTGAAGTGGTAGAGCCCGAGACCGCGGAGCCGAAGGCTGCGAAACCCAAGACTGTGAAACCAAAGGCAGCAAAGCCCAAGGCAGAGAAGCCCAAAGCAGAAAAGCCTGAAGAGGCGGAGCCCAAGGCGGCAAAGCCCAAGACCGCAACGCAAAAAGCTGCGAAGCCCAAAGCCGCGAAGCCCAAGGCAGAGGATACCGAAACAGCGAAGCCCAAAGCCGCGAAGCCCAAGGCAAAGGATACCGAAACAGCGAAGCCTGAGGCGGTAGAGGCAGAACCCGATTCCGCCGGGAAGAAAAGCAAGTAGTCAGCATGAATTTGAGGAAACCGGCCTTATGGCACAGATAACAGCGAGCATGGTCAGGGAACTGCGGGAGCGCACGGGCCTGGGCATGATGGATTGCAAGCAGGCGCTGGTGGAAGTCGCCGGCGATATGGAGCAGGCGATTGAGCACTTGCGCAAGGTAAGCGGACTGAAAGCGGCGAAAAAATCCGAACGCGTCGCCGCCCAGGGTGTGGTGTTGTCCCGGCTGGCGGAAGACGGCAGTCGCGGAGTGCTGGTGGAAGTCAATTGCGAAACCGATTTTGTCGCCAAGGACGAGAACTTTCTGGCATTCGCGGAACAATGCCTCGCGGCGGCGTTCGCGGATCCGGAACTCGACGCCGCGGAGGTGCTGTCCGGCGGTATCGACAATCAGCGCGAAAAGCTGGTTCAGAAAATCGGCGAAAACGTCAATCTGCGCCGGATAGCTCATCTGGGCGCCGATGCTGGCGGCCGGGTCGGCAACTATGTGCACGGCAATCGCAAGATCGGTGTGCTGGTTTCCCTGACCGGCGGCGACGAGGCGCTTGCGCGCGATGTCGCCATGCATGTGGCGGCAATGAATCCGCTGGTCGTTCGCGGCGATGACGTCCCGCAGGACGTGCTTGCCAAGGAATCGGAAATCTATTCCGCCCAGGCCAGGGAATCCGGAAAGCCCGAAGCGATCATCGAGAAAATGATCACGGGGCGCCTGCGCAAGTACGTCGCCGAAGTCAGTTTGTTGCAACAGCCTTTCGTCAAAAATCCCGATGTCAGCGTCGGCGAACTGGTGCGCGGCGCCGGCGCCGATGTGGCGCAGATCCTGCGCTACGAAGCCGGTGAAGGGATGGAAAAGAAACAGGAAGATTTTGCCGCCGAAGTTGCCGCCCAGGTCGGGGCGAACTGAACGGAGAATCGCGTATGCCCGCGAACCGGGATCGAGCCGGATCAAGTGCAGGATTCCGCCGCATTTTACTGAAACTGAGCGGCGAATCACTGAGTGGCGGCGTGGGTTTCGGCATTGACGCGGAAGTGCTGCGCGGCATGGCCGAGCAGGTCGGAGAAATTATCGCGCTGGGTGTGCAGACCGGCATCGTCATCGGCGGCGGCAACCTGTTTCGCGGTGTCAGCGGCCAGGCCAGCGGCGTCGATCGAATTACCGGCGACCAGATGGGAATGCTCGCCACGATCATGAATTCCCTGGCCTTGCGCGACGCCCTGGAAAGCGCCGGCACTCCGGCGCGCATTCTCGCGGCCAAAGGCATCGCGGGCGTCGTCGAGCAATTCGAGCGCCATGCAGCGATCCGATATCTGGAGCAGGGCAAGGCCGTCATCTTTTCCGGAGGTACCGGCAATCCGCTTTTCACAACCGATTCCGCCGCCTGTCTGCGCGGCATTGAAATCGGCGCGGAAATCATTTTCAAGGCCACCAGGGTAGACGGCGTGTACTCCGCGGACCCTGAGCGGGATCCGGAAGCGGTCAAATTCGATGCATTGGGTTATGATGCGGTCATCCGGGAAAAGCTGGGAGTCATGGACTTGACCGCGATCTGTCTGGCCCGTGATAACGGCATGCCGATCAGGGTATTCGACATGACCCGCCCGGGGGCGCTGCGAGAGAATATCGCGGGCGAGCCCAACGGCACTCTGATCAGTCAGGACCGGATCGATCCGAGCGGAGGCGGAAAATGATCGAGGAAATCATGCAGGACGCCAAAGAGCGGATGCGGAAAAGCATCGCTTCGCTGGAAAACGCGTTCAAGCGGATTCGCACCGGGCGGGCGCACCCGGCGATTCTCGACAACGTAATGGTGTCCTATTACGGTACGGATACGCCGCTCAACCAACTGGCGGCGATTCACGTGGAAGAGGGCCGGTCTCTGTTGATAGGGCCTTGGGAAAAATCAATCATCGGCGATATCGAAAAAGCCATACACAAGTCAGACCTCGGCCTGAATCCATCAAACAACGGCGACACCATACGTGTGCCGATGCCCCCGCTGACCGAAGAAACCCGCCGCGAGTACGGTAAACAGGCCAAAAGCGAAGCAGAATCCGCCCGGGTGGCGATCCGCAATATCCGCCGGGACGCCAATTCCGATTTCAAGGAACTCGCAAGAGAAAAGGAAATCAGCGAAGATGAAGCCCGCCGCGCCGAAGACCGCATGCAGAAGTTGACCGATCAGCACATCGACATCGTGGATGCCACGTACAAGGCGAAAGAAGCCGACCTGCTGTCCATGAACTGACCGGCCGTCGCTTTAGGTTCGAGTAATGACATCCGGCCAATCAAGATATCTGCCCGAACATATCGCCATCATCATGGACGGCAACAACCGCTGGGCCAAGGGCAGGGGACTGCCGGTAAAGGTGGGGCACCGGCATGGAGCGGCGACCGCAAGGGATATCGCCTTTTCCTGCGTACGCCGCAAGATTCCCTGTCTGACGCTGTTCGCCTTCAGTAGCGAAAACTGGATGCGGCCCACGCACGAGGTCCAGGGACTCATGGCGCTGTTCCTGTCGGTGCTGCGTCGCGAGGAAGTCAACCAGCTGCACAAGGCGAATGTACGGCTGTCCTTCATCGGCAATCGCGAGTCCTTTTCCGCCCGGATCCAGGACAGCATGACCGAAGTCGAGGATCTGACCCGCAACAACACAGGAACCCGGGTGACCGTGGCGGCGGATTACGGTGGCCGCTGGGATATCGCCAACGCCCTGCGACAGATCGCCGAAGAGGTTCGTGACAGCGGCCTCAGCACCGACGCCATCGATATAGACCTGGTGCACTCGTTCACGCAGTTGAGTGAATTACCCGAGCCGGATCTTTGCATCCGCACCGGGGGCGAGCGCCGCATCAGCAATTTCCTGCTGTGGCAGTTTGCCTATACCGAATTCTATTTCACCGAATGTCTCTGGCCCGATTTCGAAGAGAGCGAATTGCAGCAGGCGATCGACGATTTCGCCAGTCGCCAGCGGCGATTCGGCGGGCACGATTCATGAAGGCCGCGGGCCGATGCTGAAACAGCGGATCATCACGGCGCTTGTGCTGATCTTCGTATTCGGCGCGGTCACTACATTACTGCCGCCGTTCTGGTTCAGCCTGCTGATCAGCGCGGTGATTCTTTCCGCCGGCTGGGAATGGAGCCGATTGACGGGTCTGAACACGACGGCAGGCAGGTTCGCCTATCTGTTGCTGCTCGCTCTTTTCGGCGGCCTGCTTTTTGCCTGGCTCGACGTCACGCCGTCCGCGGCCGCGCCGGACCCGGCACGAACGTCGCTGCTGCTTGGAATTGGCCTGCTTTATTGGCTGCTGGTCTATTTCGTGCTCAAGGGCTATCCGGGCAACAGGGCTCGCTGGGACAGCGGTTTCCGCATCGGCGCAATGGGAATGCTGGCGCTGTTGCCGAGTCTGGTCGGCGTTGTCTATCTCAAATATCTATTACCGGCCGGGTACTTGGTGCTCGCCCTGGTAGTGCTGGTGGCGGGGGTCGACATCGGCGCCTATTTCGCCGGCCGCGGTTTCGGCAAGCGGCAACTCGCACCGGAACTGAGTCCGAAAAAATCCTGGGAAGGCGTCTGGGGCGGCCTGGTTGTCTGTATCGCGGCGGCCGCGGCGATGGCCTGGGCCATGCATCGCCGGCTGCAGCCGCTGGGGGTCGGCGACCTGTTGCTGATTGCCGCATTGGCCCTGGTGACGACGGCGTTCTGCGTCATTGGCGACCTGCTCGAGAGCATGCTCAAGCGCAATCGGCAAACCAAGGACAGCGGCAGTCTGCTGCCCGGTCATGGCGGACTGCTCGACCGCGTCGACGGACTGCTGGCGGCGACTCCGGCATTCGTGCTGGGAATGATGATTCTACTGGAAGGAAATACGAATCAATGAGCAAAAGCAGAGCAGTGGCGATTCTCGGCTCCACCGGCTCGATCGGCGGCAACACGCTCGACGTTATCCGCGGCAATCCGGAGTTGCGCGTAGTTGCGATGAGCGCCGATACCAACGCCGGTTTGCTGGCGGAACAATGCCGTGAATTCGAACCGGGATACGCGGTAATGGCGGATCCGGACCGCGCCGGGGAATTACGCGAGCGATTGCGCAGCGCGGGCGTGAATACCGAAGTGCTGGCGGGCGCCGGGGAACTCGCCCGCATTGCCGCGCTGCCTGAAGTCGATACCGTCATGGCGGCGATTGTCGGAGCGGCGGGACTCGAATCGACCTTGAGCGCGATCCAGGCCGGCAAGAAGGTCCTGCTCGCCAACAAGGAATCGCTGGTCATGGCAGGCGATCTGTGCATGCGAACGGCACGGTCGGCGGGCGCCCTGCTGATCCCGGTGGACAGCGAACACAACGCCATCTTCCAATGCCTGCCCTACTGCGAAACCGCATTGGGGAACGAGCAGACCAGGCATGTGGAAAAACTGGTGCTGACCTGTTCCGGCGGACCGTTTCTGCGTTATCCCGAGGGACAGTTCGACTCAATCACTCCCGAACAGGCCTGCAGCCACCCGAAATGGGACATGGGAGCGAAGATTTCAGTCGACTCCGCCACCCTGATGAACAAGGGGCTGGAAGTCATCGAAGCCTGCTACCTGTTCGACATGGAGTCCGATCGGGTCGAAGTGCTGGTGCATCCCCAGTCCATCGTGCATTCCATGGTTCATTTCGAAGACGGCTCCGTCCTGGCTCAACTCGGCACGCCGGACATGCGCATTCCGATCGCCTGCGCCCTGGCCTGGCCGGAACGCATGCCGTCGGGCGCGGACGCGATCGATCTCGCCGCCGGGGAACCGCTCGAATTCATGCAGCCGGAACTGGAACGATTTCCCTGCCTTGGGCTGGGACTGGACGCCGCGCGGCAGCGGGGCCTGCGGCCGGCGGTCGTGAACGCGGCCAACGAAGTCGCGGTTCACGCCTTTCTCGGGGGGAAATTACCGTTTTCCGGCATAGCGGGGCTTATCGAGTCGGTTTCCGCTAGAATACCTTGTGGGGAGGCCGACTCTCTGGCTATTATTCTGGAAGTTGACGATCTCGCCCGAACTTACGCTAAGGAACTGATTCACAAGCAAATTTAGTTCCGCGGCGGGCCGAAAACGCGCACTGGAGGCAGGCAAGGGAAAAATGACGGATTTCCTGATAGCGATTATGGCGCTACTGGTCACCCTGGGAATACTGGTGACCTTTCACGAATACGGCCATTTCTGGGTGGCGCGGCGTTGCGGCGTCAAGGTACTGCGATTTTCGGTCGGTTTCGGCAATCCGCTGAAAAGCTGGATCGGCAAGGACGGCACCGAATACGCCATAGCGCCGATTCCTCTCGGCGGTTACGTGAAGATGCTGGGCATGGAAGACACCTCGCTGGTGGACCCGGACACCGTGCCCGAAACAGAACGAAATACTTCCTTTGCCTGCAAACCGCTCTGGCAGCGCTCCGCCATCGTCGCCGCCGGGCCGGCCGCCAATCTGCTGCTCGCTTTCGTAATTTTCTGGCTGATCAATATCGGTTTCGGCAATACCGGCATCGCCCCGGTTGTGCAGGACGTGGTGGAAAACTCGCCGGCGCAGATCGCCGGCTTGCGCGCCGGGGACCGAATCCTGGCAGTCGACGGCAGGGAGACTCCGACCTGGCAGCAAGTGAACATGCAATTGCTCGCGCGTCTCGGTGAAACCGGTGAGCTGAACCTGAACGTGGCGCCGGCCGGCGGGGCGCAATTGATCGATGTCCGCATTCCCGTGCAAGAATGGCTCGGCGCCGATACCGAGCCGCGGCCGGTATCCGACCTCGGCATCGTGGAACTGCTGGTGCCGGCGCGCATCGGCCTGATCGAATCGGGAGCGCCGGCGGACGTCGGCGGCCTGCGGAAAGGCGACCTGGTCTTGTCGGTGGACGGCGAACCCGTGCGTGACTGGTCCCACTGGGTGCGCATTATTCGCGCAAGTCCGGAACTTGATCTGCTCGTGGCGGTCGAAAGAGCAGGCTTCGTGACCGAATTGTCACTGAGGCCCGAAGCCATCGCTGCCGGAAACGGATCGGCGTTCGGCAGAATCGGCGCCGGTGTGGCAAGCGCGCGGCCGCTCGATCTGCTGCCGCCGGACTCTTTGCTGGAATTTCGATATGGTCCGCTGAGCGCCGTTGGTCCGGCCTTGCAGGAAACCTGGGACATGTCGCTGTTCGTGCTCGGCTCCATCAAGAAGATGATTGTGGGGTTGATTTCGGTAGAGCATATCAGCGGCCCGATCACGATCGCTCAGGTTGCCGGGGAAACCGCCACCATCGGTCTGGAGACCTATCTGGGATTCCTGGCCTTGTTGAGCATATCCATAGGGATACTCAACCTGCTGCCGATACCGATGCTGGATGGCGGCCACCTGATGTTTTTCCTGGTGGAAGCGGTGATCAGGAGACCTTTGCCGGACGCCGTGCAAGCCTGGAGCCTGCGCTTCGGCATGGCCATGGTGCTGGGGATTATGGTGCTGGCTTTCTACAATGATTTCAATCGCTTGCTTTAACGACACGTTACTCTCATTATTCGACCGCCGAAAGAACCCGAATCAGCCATGGCAATGAAGAAAACCTTATTCCTGTTTCTCGCGACGGTATTTTTCACTCCGCCGGCGCTTGCCCAGAATTTCACCGTCGCCGACATCATCGTCGACGGCTATCAACGCATTACTCCCGGCATCATCTATAACCTGCTGCCCATCGGCATCGGCGATGAGGTCACGCCGCAAACTTCCGCCCAGATCATCCGGGATCTGGCCGCTTCGGAATATTTCGATGCGGTCGAAGTTTCCCGGGAAGGCGCCATTCTCGTCATAACGGTGCAGGAACGGCCTTCGGTGGCGGAAATCAACATCGAAGGCAACAGCGTCCTGGAAACCGAGGACATCATCGAGAACATGGCCACGGCGGAAATCGCCGAAGGCGAGATTTTCACCCGTGCCGCCCTCGAAGCGATCCGCCAGGGCATCCAGGAAGTGTATTCGTCGCGCGGGCGTTATGGCGCGGCGGTGGAAATCGAAGTCGAGGAGCTGCCCCGTAACCGGGTTTCGATCAGTCTGGACATCAACGAAGGCGAGGAATCCCGCATCCGCCAGATCAATGTCGTCGGCAACGACTCCTTCGACGACGATGACCTGCTCGACCTTTTCGAACTCGGTCCCAAACCCTGGTACATGTTTCTCAGCCGCCGGGACCGATATTCAAGAGAGCAGTTTTCGGGCGACCTCGAGCGGCTCGAATCCTTTTACCTCGACAGCGGCTACGTGGAATTCAATATCGAGTCGACGCCGATCTCTATCACCCCGGACCGGCGCGAAGTGTACATCACCATCAATGTACTCGAAGGCAACCAGTATGTGATCAATGAGGTCGATCTGGCCGGAGACCTGGTCGACGCCGAGGCGATCCTGCGCGCTGCGATCTTCGTGCGCCCCGGACAGATCTACTCCCAGGCGCTGGTAACCGGCACCGAGGAAATCATGGTGCAATTCCTTGGCAATCTCGGTTATGCCTTCGCCGAGGCTACCGGCGTACCCAACGTCAACGACGACGGCGGCGTCGATGTGACCTTCGTCATCGAGCCGGGCAACCGTACTTATGTCAACCGCATCAATTTCAACGGCAATTCCTCGACCGCCGACGATGTGCTGAGGCGCGAAATGCGTCAGCTCGAAGCGGCGCCGGCTTCGAGCATGCAGATCGAGCAATCGAAAGTGCGGCTCGAACGGCTTGGCTATTTTGAAGCCGTGGAAGTGGCGACCGAAGAAGTGCCCGGCACGACCGACCAGGTCGATGTCAATTTCGACGTGATAGAGCAGAATTTCGGCGCCATCAGTTTCCAGGTCGGCACCGGCGGCAGCGGCGATTTCTTCATCAGTTCAAACCTGCAGGCGCAGAACTTCCTCGGCACGGGCCGTACGGTTGCGGTCGGCGTCAACCGCAGCCGTTTCATCAAGTCGCTGAATTTCCAATATATCGATCCGTATTTCACTCCGGACGGCGTGAGTCGGGGTATGAGTGTGTATGTGCAGGAAATCGACTCGCCGTTCAACGTGGCGAATTTCAATACGTCTTCCTATGGCGCTTCGGTCAGTTTCAGCTACCCGCTAAGTGAAATTTCGGTATTGGGTTTCGATGCCGGTTACACCCATACCGAGTTGAGTTCCGGATTCGGGTCGGTGCAGGAAATCTCCAGATCGCCGACGTTTTTCGAGGGAGTGGACAAGTATCTGATTTCACCGCCCAATATAGACCCGGCGCAGGGTCCGATCATGGACTCCATACTGGGCGATGTGAACGCCTTGAGCCTGGCGCAGTCGCGCATGAATCCCGATCCGGGATTCGTCGATCTGTACGGCGACGCGTTCGATAATTTCAGCATTACCGGCAACTGGTTCCGCAATACACTGAATCGGGGCCAGCTCGCCAACGACGGCATGTTGCACAATCTCGGCCTGGAAGTGACGCTGCCCGGCAGCGATCTGCAATTTGCGAGACTTTCCTATTCCAACCAGATCTACTGGCCGTTGAATCAGAATCGCACCTGGGTGGTCGGGCTGCGTACGAATCTCGGTTATGGCATCGGCTACGGCGACACGAAACAGATGCCGTTCTTCAATCACTATTTTGCCGGCGGGATCAATTCCGCGGGCGTATTGCGGGGTTTCGAGGAAAACAGTCTGGGGCCCGAGAGCACCGCCGGCGCGCGCTATCTCACAACCGGCGGAGTGTCGCTGCTGAAAGACGAAGCCGGCAATATCCTCCTCAATGAGGATGGCTCTCCCCAGGGATTTGCAAACGAATTTGCCTATCAGACCGAGCCGCTGTTCGACTCGATGGGCAACCCGGTGCTCGACGGCATGGGCAATCCGGTGCCGGCGCTGGCGGTGGAGAATTTCTTCCTGCATGAGGATTATGACAGCTTTGGTGGTAACATATTGTCGGTGGCGACTTTGGAACTGCTGTTCCCGGTGCCCTTCGTCGATGAGGTATCGAACCAGTTACGGACCTCGTTCTTTATCGATGCCGGCAATGTGTTTTCGTCACATTGCACGGAACGGCAGCGGCAATTGCAGAACTGTTCGAATTTCGATTTAAAGGAGTTTCGCTATTCCGCCGGTATAGCGGTTACCTATTTGTCGCCCTTCGGCCCGCTGACTTTCTACGTGGCCCAGCCATTCGGAAAGGAAGGGGACGATACCAAGAATTTTGACTTTACCGTGGGAACCGGAATCTAGTTCGAACGCTGGACGGCGGGATGCGCGACAATGGAACCGGGACGCCGCGGTGAAGCAGTTGGAGAAAAAACCGTGAAACAAATCAAGTACCTGATCGCCTGCCTGGCCATGGCGGCGATTTCGCAAGGAGCCTTGGCGCAGGACACCAAGATCGGCATTCTGAATCCGTTGAGGGCCTTGTTCGCCTCCGACGCGGCAGCGGTCATCCAGCAGGAACTGGAAGCGGAACTGGCCCCTGACCAGGAAAGAGCGACCGAGTTGTCCGATCAGCTCAACGCGCTTGCCGAGGAGTTTCAGCAGAACGAAGCGATCATGTCCGAAGATGAAGTGCGGCGCATGAACTCCAATGCCCAGGACCTGCAGGTACAATTGCAATTGATTCAGGAACGCGTACAAACCGCCCTCAACGAAAGAAACCAGCAGTTTCTGGAAAGCATGCAGGAGCAACTTGCGACCGCCGTATCGGATGTTGTCGCCGAAGGCGGTTTCGATCTGATTCTGAATGCCGACAGTGCGCCGTATTTCGCACCGGTTCTCGATATCACTGCCCGGGTCACCGCCAAGTTGAACGAACTCGATCAAAGCGAATAGCGAGGTCGTCCAGCGGACCCGTAGCCGGTGTCTTCAAACCAGTCTTCAAAGCTCTCTTCAAACTTGGGCATCAAGCTGTCGCGGCTGGCGGAGTTGCTGGAAGTTGAACTGGAAGGCGATGGCGAGTGCGAGATCAACGGGCTCGGTACGCTGGCGGATGCCGTCCCCGGGCAACTGAGTTTTCTTTCCAATCCCGCCTATGCCGGCCAACTGGCTGCCACTCGCGCGTCGGCGGTCATCATCGAAGAGAGATTTCGCGACGCCTGTCCGGCAAACAAGCTGATCAGCTCCCGCCCTTATGCGAGTTTCGCTCGAGCGACGGAAATTTTTCATGCCCCGGAAAAGCCGTTGGCCGGCATTCATCCATCCGCCGTAATCGACTCCTCGGCCCAGGTCGATCAGTCGGTCAGCGTGGGTCCCAATTGCGTCATCGAGGCAGGCGCAAGCATTGGAGCGGATTCCATAATCGGGCCCGGTTGCATTGTCGGCGCGGGATGCGAACTGGGTGATTCCTGTCATTTGCGTCGTTCGGTAGTCGTGTACCCCGGCGTACGTCTTGGCCGCAATGTGCAGATTGACGCCAACAGCGTCATCGGCGCCGATGGTTTCGGTTATGCATTCGATGGAGAAAAGTCGCTGAAAATCCATCACGGCGGTTCGGTGCGAATCGGCGATGACGTGGAAATCGGCGCCGGCACTACCATCGATCGCGGCGCCCTGGATGACACGGTCATCGGGCGCGGAGTCAAGATCGACAATCAAGTGCAGATCGGACACAACTGCGTGATCGGCGACCATACGATAATCTGCGGCTGCACCGCCATCGCCGGCAGTGTCGTGATCGGCAGGTATTGCATCATGGGCGGGGCATCGGGTGCGGTGGGGCATATCAGCATTGCGGACCGGGTCGAAGTGAGCGCGATGTCCCTTGTCAGCCGCAGCATCACCGAGCCGGGCAGGTATTCCTCCGGCACCGGACATATGAAAACCAGCCGCTGGAAACGGGTAATTACCCGCTTCCAGGAGCTCGACGAAATGGCTAACCGGCTGAAAGGTTTGGAAAAACTGGTCAAGAAAGACTAGCATGTGCTACCCGGCGCCAGGCGTCTAATGTTCTGCTGAGATCTGGACATGATTTTGGACATTCAGGAAATCAAGGAATATCTGCCGCAGCGTTATCCTTTCCTGCTGGTGGACCGTGTTCTCGAAATGGAACTCGGCAAGTCCATTGTCGCCTGCAAGAACGTCACCGTGAACGAGCCCTTTTTCGTGGGCCATTTCCCGCACCAGCCCATCATGCCCGGCGTGCTCATCATCGAAGCGCTGGCCCAGGCCGCCGGTGTGCTCGGCTTCAAGAGCCAGGAAAAGAAGCCTGCTGACGGCTATCTCTATTATTTCGTTGGCGCGGATGAAGTGCGCTTGCGCCGCCCCGTGGTGCCCGGGGACCAGTTGATGTTGAAAGTCGACGTGATCAGCAATCGCCGCGGGATTTACAAGTTCTACGCAGAGGCCAACGTTGAAGGGCATCTGGTGGGCTCGATGAAGATTATTTGTGCCGAGAGGAAAGTGGATGTCGATTGACAGCAGCGCCAGTATCGATCCGACGGCGAGGATAGAAGACGATGTCGAGATCGGGCCCGATGCGATCATCGGCCCCTGGAGCATAATCGGGTCCAATGTATCCATCGGCGCCGGAACGATATTGCGCTCTCACGTCGTCATCCAGTCCAATACCCGCATCGGCGGCGGCAACCTGTTCTTCCAGTTCGCCTCGATCGGTGAAGACCCCCAGGACAAGAAATACCGGGGCGAGGAAACCTGGCTCGAAATCGGCGACGACAATGTTTTCCGCGAAGGCGCGACCGTGCACAGGGGTACGGACAACGGCGGCGGCCTGACCAGTATCGGCAATCGCAACCTGTTGATGGCTTACTCGCATGTTGCCCACGACTGCAAGCTCGGTGACGATATCGTCTGCGCCAACAATGTCGGTCTTTGCGGCCACGTGACCATCGACGATTTCGCCATACTCGGCGGCTATGCCGGAGTGAACCAGTTTCTTCGCATCGGCGCCCATTCCATGGTCGGTGGCATGACCCATGTGGTAAACGACGTGCCCGCCTTCGTCATCGTCAGCGGCCAGCCAGCGCTCGCGCGCAGCATCAATTCGATCGGCATGAAAAGGCGCGGCTTCGAACGCGAAGAAATCGAATTGGTGAAGAAGGCATTCAAGATCCTGCACTTGCGCAATCTCACGGTGCAGGAAGCGGTGCCCCAGATCAGGGAACTCAGCGAAGACAGCGCGGTGCTGAAAACCCTGATCGAATCGGTCGAATCCTCCTGCAAGGGCGTTCATCGGTAGCGGCAGGTCGTTCCGCGACATGATCGGACACATACATTTCGGAATTGTCGCCGGCGAAAAATCGGGCGACATCCTGGGCGCCGGCCTTATGCGCGCCTTGCGCGAGCTTTATCCGGCAGCGCATTTCAGCGGCATAGGCGGCCCGGAAATGGAGCGGCTCGGCTGCGATTCGCTGGCGCCGATGGAACGGCTTTCGGTAATGGGCCTGGTTGAACCGCTCGGCCGTCTGCCGGAACTGTTGCGGATCAAACGCGGCCTCGAAAGATTTTTTCTCAAGACCCGCCCGGCGGCTTTCATCGGCCTCGACTCTCCCGATTTCAACCTGCGCCTGGCCGCAAACCTTCATAAAGGCGGCATCCGGACGATTCACTATGTAAGCCCCAGCGTCTGGGCCTGGCGCAAGGGCAGAATCCGGGGCATTGCCCGATCGGTCGATCTGATGTTGACCTTGTTTCCATTCGAGACCGGCATTTATCGCGAGCATGGCGTGCGAGTGCATTGCGTCGGTCATCCGCTGGCCGATGAAATTGGCTTCGAAGATAGCCGCGATCAGGCCCGGCGGGAGCTTTCGCTCGACCCCGCGGCGACGGTCATTGCCCTGATGCCCGGCAGCCGCAAGAGTGAAATCACGCGCCTGGCGCCGATTTTCCTGGCGGCGGCCGCGGCGGCGCGGGAAAAGCATCCTGATCTGCGCTTCCTGATTCCCTGTTCGGGAGTCGAGAACCGCCGTCTGCTGGAGCAAATCATCGCGCAAGGCGAATTCGACGGATTCGAGTGGAGCCTGCTCGATCAATCCCACCAGGTCATTGCCGCTTCCGATTTCGTAATCCTGGCCTCGGGCACGGCGAGCCTGGAAGCCATGTTGCTGCGCCGGCCCATGGCGGTCTGTTACAAGCTTGCGCCATTGAGCCATGCGCTCGCCTCGCGCATCGTCAAGGTCGATCACATGGCGATTCCCAATCTGCTCGCCGGAGAGCGCCTCGTGCCCGAATACGTGCAAAACGACGTCAACAGGAAAAATCTCTTGCGGGAAATCGAGCGGTTCATGGAGAATCGCGCACCGAGCGAGGAATTGCTGGAAAAATTCGCCGAGCAACATAACTTCCTGCGCAGAAACGCATCCGCCCAGGCTGCCAATGCCATCCATGAACTGCTTGTCGGGCAGACCCATGCGGGTTGAGCCTGTCTGGCGCGAACTGCCTGGCTTACCGGCGCCGCAGGCCGGAGCGGACGAAGCCGGACGCGGCTGTCTGGCGGGAGACGTGGTCGCTTGCGCGGTGATTCTCGACCCGCGGACCCCCCTCGACGGCCTGAACGATTCGAAGAAACTTTCTCCGGCGCAACGCGAAGCCTGCTTCGAGCGTATCGTGAACGACAGCCTCAGCTTTGCCATCGGGCGAGCGAGCGCAGCGGAAATAGACAGCCATAATATTCTTCAGGCCAGCCTGCTCGCCATGCGCCGGTCCGTCGAGCAACTTTCGCTACAGCCTCGATTCGTTTACGTGGACGGCAACGTTTGTCCCGACTGGCAATACCCGTCCAGGGCCGTCATCGGCGGCGACGGCTGTATTGCATCAATCGCCGCCGCGTCGATCCTCGCCAAGGTAACCAGGGACCGCGAAATGGCCGCCCTCGACCGCGAATTCCCCGGCTACGGTTTCGCCCGCCACAAGGGCTATCCCACCCGTGACCACCTCGAAGCCCTCGCCAGACTCGGCCCCAGCCCAATCCATCGCAGAACCTTCGGCCCGGTAAGAGATTTGATGGGGTAAGTTTGGAATAGCTATAATTAAGGCGCACAAAGCCAATAAAATTCAAGTGTATGAAACACAAGTATTGAGAACGGACAAGTCATGGCAATTAGATTCAGAAAATTGGTTAGACCAAGCGATTCAAGTATTGAAATCAGAACCATCGCGGAAAGTCATGTTCGAGGCATGACAGGAAGTGACACTATGGTTTTCCTATCGCATAAGACGGGAGATACGAAGGCAGATGTTTTGGCTGTATACCTATCAACAACACATCAAATCAAGATATACATGGCGGAGTGGGATGATAATATATATGGCGACTCCAGTAAGTTACCTGAGTACATAATAGAAGCCATTGGCAAAAGCAAAGGCTTTTTGGTCAATGTAATTCGTGAGATTGGCACTTCAATGTGGATTGGATACGAAATTGGTGCTGCTCATGCGATGAAAAAAGAGCGAGCTAAAGTGCTATTAGAGCAAGTCCCAAATTTGCCATCGGTGGTAAATGCCTTAGAAGCTTTGCGAAGCAAGAAAGAGTTAGACATTTGGGTAAAAACAAAAATATTGTGATGCCTATATGGGATCATCTAGCATACTTCTAGTGCATTGTAACTCAAGGGAAAATTTATGAGTGATATTGATAGAGAAGACCTATTTGAGATATATAAATTGCATTCAGAATTAGCTCAAAGAATAGATGAGGTAAGGGAAGGGTTGAATAAAGCATATTCCAGCATGGTAATAAGTATCGTAGCTGCTTCGATTCTATTTTATCGACTTTTCCCTAGTGTTGACTATATTTCGCTGCTGCCATTGCTGGGGGCATTATTGTCGTTGTCTTGGGCTTTCTCTTTTCATTCGGTTACAAAAAAACTGACCGCTAAACACATAGTTCTTCTGGAGATAGAATGTAAACTCCCTTTCCAGTTCTTTAAGCGTGAAAACAATCATTACAAGAGCCAAAAGTTTCTTCGTAGAAAATATACAGGGCAAATATTGCCAGCCGGTTTTTTCTTGGTTTCTATACTTATGCTATTCTATTTTTGCGTTTTTGATCACTCGGCAAGCACGGAAAAGCAAGAAACTGCAGTGCTTTGCACTAATGTGTGCGTCGAAACTATATCGAACTTTATAGTCAGTAATTCTTTGTCCATCCGTTCGCTCTTGTTTGGTAGATAAGGCTAGAGCTTTTATGAAGACGCCATTGCAAGTTGTTGTGGTTCGAGACTTTGCTGATCAACGATTGGATATTTATGTCGATACCTTAAGGCTTGCGTTTGAAGGTAGCGCAGATTCTTCAGGATCACCTTACTCCTATATTTCAGAAGCTGTCGATCTTGGAATTAGAGTATTAGAGCCAGTAGGTCAATTAGGCCAGAACGATGTTATTAGATTGTTGGGTGGAGCGCGTCATACAATCTTGGTTCTAATTGGTGATCAATCTAACAATGAAAGTTTGCTTAAAGAATCAGTTGGTGAAGGCAATATCTTGAATGTGCCCTCACCGCCACGAAATCTCAGGGACTACATTCAAGGTAAAAAGGCAGCCGATGGTGTGGAGCCTGCTTTTGCTCCAGTTGTGACAGCATTAAGAGCGATGAACTTATCGCGCAAGGTATTATTTCAGAGTATTGATGCAGAAAATAGGGGGTCAGCTAATCTAAAATTATTTATAAGTCATGCCAAACTTGATGGGTTGGCGATGGCAAAGTCGCTGATTGGATTGCTTAGGCAATTTCAAGAAGTTGATAAAGGGCAATCTAATTTTGATTATTTTTACGATGACGAGCATATTGAGCCTGGTACAATATGGAAAAATATACTAGAGTCAGAAGTCAGCTCATCAATACTAATTGTTCTTCGTACAGAGGCATATGAGAATCGATACTGGTGTAGAAGTGAATATATCTGGGCAGAAAAACATGGAATGCCGATTATAATAGTTGATCTGCGAAAAGAACAATTCCACGATGGTGCTTTGCTTCCATTTGATGTGGCCCCAACGGTTCGAGTACATGACGGAAATCTTATTCGAATTATATTGCATGCGTTCTCAAGGCACCTTAGAGTATTACGAGTAATGAGCGAAGTATCTATAGGTGTACAGGTTATGCCTAACAGGCCATCGGTGTACTCTATTAGCGAAGTGTGTCGATTGGGAGGGGGTAACTACCAGTTAGCTTACCCAGGGCCAAGACTGAGTGAAGCATTTATTCGTGCTGTAGATCCAATTCTATCTCAGGCTATTCCCCCTCTACAATTAGTGACTTATGACGAGGTGGAGGGGCGTTGAAGTGTGGACTGTCGGAATAAGCGTCTCTGAGTGCGAAGAAGCACAACGAATTGGTTATGACACAAGACAAATCAATCGCATTGTAATTCGTATGGCCAATTTTTTTTTGAACCAGGACATGCAAGTAATCTTTGGGCACGATTGGCGCGAAGACGGCGTAATGCGGGCCATTGCAAACTTCGCTGAGTCGGTCACTACACGAAACGAGGACGACCGTGAAGCAGTTTTAGATAAGTCGAAAACCACCGAAACGGAGACTCCTAAAATGTTAAATCTTGTCCCTTCGGATATAGATTATATAAGCAAGGCCGCCATAGAAGCACAGAAAAATAGCGGAGGAGTTCTTAAGGTAGTTTCGATAACGGATAAATCAATCAATCCTCTAGTGTTGCCTAGTTTGGCAAGACGCTGGTGCGGGGACTCCGGAAAAATTGGTGGCGTTGCCGCAAGTCTTACAATCTTAAGGCATTATCTAACAGAGTTTCTTAATCCTGGTTGTAGAATATGTCTTGGCGGACGTACAGTTGGATACAATGGTAGGGTGCCTGGCATTCAGGAAGAAGCGGAATTCGCATTACTTTACAAGAAACCTCTTTATTTGATGGGTGGGTTTGGGGGTGCTGCAAAATTGATGGGGGAGCAACGTGATACTGGCATAGATTATTGGTCTCAATGCAATGGTCTTAATAAATCAGAAAAGAAGGAACTGTTTGAGACTACAGATATAGAGTATGCTCTTCGACTAATTTTGTCTGGAATACAAGCGTTAGCGTGAGATGAAAAATTTTTGTTCAAATTTGTTGAAATTTCTATTTTTTCCCCTATATAAGACTTCTCGGCTGCATTTGTTGCATGAATTTATAGATGCATATTTCATTTGCATGCAATTCTTTCGCATGATGAAGCGAAATATTACTCTCTCAAATATGGATGTGGTGGATAATGGCGAGATTTTACTATGTCGGCGAATCGTATGAAGAACTAACTTTCGAAGAAGCGCGTGCAAGAAATTTATCATGGGATGTCTTTGTGTCACACACAACGAAGGATGATGAGTTTGCAGACGAGGTTGCCAGATGTATTCGGACCTTTGGATTAACTGCTTGGGTAGACTCTGACTTCATGAGTTCAAATGATGACGGACCCGAGATGGCTGCCAAAATTAAGTTATTGGATCTTCATTCAGCTTGTTGGCCATTGTGACACAGGCAACTGATGAATCATGGTGGGTTCCATTCGAGATTGGTGTTGCTTCCGAAAAAAATCGATTTTTATCTACTTACGGACAGAGGATGAAGCTTCCATCGTTTTTGGAGAATTGGCCTCATGTACATAATCATGATCAGCTTCATACGTGGTGCGATGAAATTAAAGGAAAAAAGAATCGATATAGTCCTTCGGCTATAGAGGGAATATTGGAGTCGGCAGGGCTGACTGTGGAGAATTACTCGGCAGAAATGAAGTCGTTGACAGAAAAGTTTCCAGGATCTTGATAACTTGTGGTTGTCGTAAACTTTTTCTAGTAATTTTAGGTTAGAGGTATGTATGAATAGCACGCACAAAGTGTTTATCAGTCATCACCATGATAATGATCAAGCTTTCAAAGAAGAGCTATCAAAATTTGGCATTCAGAACAGAATCTTCATAGACCAGTCTGTTGATACTGGAGATATCTCTGACGACCTAAGCGACGAAAGCATTCGAGAGAAGATTCGAGATGAATATCTACGAGATTCATCGGTAACAATATTGCTTGCAGGGACTGACACATGGCGGAGAAAGCACATTGATTGGGAGATTTATTCCAGCATGTACGACGGAAAAGTAAACAAGAAATCAGGAATTATCGTTGTCAGTCTTCCAACTGTTGATTGCAATTATTACACAGCGCCCTACGGCGATGAGGAAAAACGACTAATCTATCCAGAATGTCAGTCCTGGACTAGTATCGAATCACGTGAAGAATATTCAGATCGGTATCCTCATTTGCCGGATCGAATAGTTGACAACTTGGTAAACCCTAAGGCGACAATTTCTGTCGTGCCGTGGGATAAACTTGATGTGAACATTTTGAAATTTTTGATAAATTCAGCATTTGACGGAAGAGCAAGATGTGATTACGATCTTAGTAGATCAATGAGGCGTAGAAATTCCTAAGTTTATTGATCGTAGTAGGCCGAGAATTCGTTAGGTTCAGTCGCAAAGCTTAACTGTTTGTGCCGCAGTAAGGATTTTTGTGTCTTAGCCGACAATGACGTCATCATGATTATTTTTTTTAAAAAGCGTCTTGGTTTTGGCTAATTCAGCTATACTTGCTCATAGATGGATGGGGTCATTAGCAGTTACTACGAGTTCTTCTCCGGTGCCGGGATGGCGCGGGCGGGGCTTGGCGTCGGCTGGCGATGCCTATTCGCGAATGACATTGACGCCAAGAAGGCTACCACCTATTCCCGAAATTGGGGTGGGGAGCACCTGCTCTGCAGCGACATCAATGACGTAACTGTCGATCAATTACCGGGATTCGCCGATTTGGCCTGGGCTTCCTTCCCGTGTCAGGACTTGTCGCTTGCGGGAAGTGGGGCTGGTCTGGACGGCGAGCGATCCGGCACATTCTGGGCTTTTTGGCGTCTAGTGCAGAATCTTGCCGAGGAGTCGCGAGCACCGAGCACGATCGTTTTGGAAAACGTATGCGGAACGCTGACGTCTCATGGCGGTAGGGATTTCAAAGCGATTTGCCGTGCGTTAAGTGATGGTGGTTATCGGTTTGGACCGCTGGTGGTCGATGCAGCGCATTTTTTGCCACAATCACGCCCCCGCCTGCTGATCGTTGCGATCAGGAAGGACATGATCGTTCCTGATGGCTTGGCAAGTCAGCTTCCTGGCGATACCTTCCATCCCCGTTCAATTCGGGTTGCTGCCAAACAATTACCTATTGCCTTGCAAGAACATTGGATTTGGTGGAATCTCCCGACTCCCCTTACGCGCAAAGTCGGGTTCTCCGATTTGTACGAGGAAGAGCCTGACGATGTCGATTGGCACTCGCCGGCTGAGACTAAACGGCTGCTCGACATGATGTCAGAAGTGAACCGAGCCAAGGTTCGAAAGGCGCAGACCAAGGGCCACCGGATGATCGGCACGCTCTACAAGCGCACAAGACGAGACAGGAACGGCCAAAAAGTGCAAAGAGCGGAAGTGCGGTTCGACAATGTGGCTGGCTGTCTGCGAACTCCAGCGGGAGGCTCCAGCAGGCAACTTGTGATTGTCGTCGAAAAAGACGAAGTCAGATCAAGACTCATATCAAGCCGCGAGACCGCCCGGCTGATGGGATTGCCGGACGACTACATCCTTCCCGGCAACTACAACGAAGCGTATCACCTGACAGGCGACGGGGTCGCCGTGCCTGTTGTCCGTTTTCTCGCAAATGAAATTATCGAGCCGGTGCTCTCACGCGCCGCAGAGTCTGCGCAGCAAGCAGCGTGAGTGTCATTCCTTGCAGCCGTAACTCCAGACTAAAGGAGATGATTGAGGAGTACGCCGAAACCCTCAAGCAAGAGGCACATTCACTCGGCAAACATGGACTCAGCGAGAGGGAATTCTACGATAGCGGGCTATTTCGAGGAGCGATCGAGCGATTGCGAGGACAATTTTCCGCTTCCATGACGGAAAAACGCTCCTTCGCGGAAAGTGTCCTTGAATTCATGAGGGCGGGAGAGTTCATACAAGACTGGAATTCTGCCGGCGAATCCAATCGCTATGACTATGAGGTCTCCCTGCTTTCGGGAAGAACCGCAGCCATCGAGTTGAAAGGGTGTTTGGACGGCAATAACACCAATATTTTCGAAAGACCTCATAATGCAGACGAATTCATCATATGGAGTGTCTGCACGAATCCAGGCGCGGACCCGAGGCATAACGTCTGGTCCGGCATCCATACGCGCCTTAGCGCGGAAGTCATTTCACGCGGTCAATGTGTCGATGGCTTGATTATCTGGGACATGGCTTGCGGGACGCACGGAAGGCCATGCCCCAAGTTGATCGGCAATCCAGGCAGAAGAACAGAAGTGGGTTCGTATGCTCTGCCCCCGCCGTGCCTGTATCTGTTTCCAGCCACCGTGCCCAGCGTGCGAAACAATCCGCTCCCTGAACCCCAAAAACTGGTTGACGTGCAGATCATGCAGGCGTTCAATAATTGCTTCGGATGCGCGCCCGAAGAGATAAATTACGTGAGTTTTGAGGTGGCCCACGAAGGGCCTGAAACGGTTCGGACTACGCAAGTGAAGAGGAACGAGAGGATTCGAAAAGAATCCAAGCCTACCGCCATACGCCGCTCCTGATATGCCGCCCGCACAACGCAGCGAAATCATGCGCGCGGTCAAGAGCCGCGACACGAAACCCGAGATGTCCGTTCGTCGGCTGTTGCATCGCATGGGATACCGCTACCGTTTGCATCGACCCGACTTACCGGGCAAACCGGACATCGTTTTTTCGTCGCGCAAAAAAGTGATCTTCGTACACGGCTGCTTCTGGCACGGCCACTCTTGCAAGCGGGGCAATCGCCAGCCCAAGACCAACGCAGACTACTGGCAGGCCAAGATCGAGCGCAATGTCGAGCGATTCGCCGGCCAGCTTGAGGACCTCGCGCGGAAGGGTTGGGCTGGACTTGTTCTATGGGAGTGTGAACTGTCGAAAGAGAGCAATTTGCGAGCGCGCCTGATACAGTTCTTGTCAGAACATGGCGACCAGAAATCACCCGACCGAGTAACCCATGCTTGACCAGGAACCAGCGCAGACCTTCGTTCATCTTCGCCTGCATACCGAATTTTCCATCAGTGACGGGCTGATCGCCATCGAACCGCTGATCGCGAGCCTGCGCGAGGCGCACATGCCCGCGGTGGCGGTAACCGATCTGGCGAACATGTTTTCCCTGATCAAGTTCTACCAGTCGGCGCGGCGGGCCGGCATCAAGCCCATCTGCGGCTGCGACCTGCGGGTGGTCGATGAAGAAAGCGGTGAGATCAGCCAAATTGCCCTGCTGGTGCGGAACGAGACCGGCTACCATAACCTCATCAATCTGATTTCCGACGAGTATGTCGCCAACGAGTCCAATGCTGAAATCCAGGTCGGCAAGCGGCAATTGAGGGACTACAGCGAAGGTCTTATCGCCTTGTCCGGGGCGCGGCAATCCGACATCGCGGCCGCCTTGCTGGCCGGCAAACGGGACCAGGCGCGGCAAACGCTCGAATCCTGGCAGGAGTTGTTTCCGCAGGCGTTCTATATCGAATTGCAGCGCCTGGGAAAGCCGGGCGAGGACGATTACATCGAAGCCGCGCTCGAACTGGCGCGGGAATGCGGCTGCCCGGTAGTGGCGACGAACGATGTCCGCTTCCTGGATGAGGATGATTTCGAGGCGCACGAAGCGCGGGTCTGCATTACCCATCGACGCGTGCTCGACGACCCCGGCCGGCCCCGCGACTACACGGATCGGCAATATCTGCGCGGAGCCCGGGAAATGGCCGAGCTGTTCGCCGATATCCCGGAGGCCATACAGTCCACGCTCGATATCGCCCGCCGCTGCAATCTCGATCTCGAACTCAAGCAGCGCCTGCCCGAATTCCGTTTGCCGGAAGGCGAAACCGCGAGCCTGGAAGAATATCTCGCCAAAGTTGCCGAGGAGGGCCTCAAGGATCGTCTGAGCTTCCTGAACGGCGGTGGTCCTGCCGCCGACGGGCAGGACCGCTACATGAACCGGCTGCGGGAAGAACTCGGCACCATCAATCAGATGGATTTCGCCGGCTACTTCCTGATCGTCATGGAATTCGTGCAATGGGCCAGGAACAACGATATTCCCGTCGGCCCGGGACGCGGTTCGGGGGCGGGCTCGGTGGTCGCCTGGGCGCTCGGCATTACCGATCTCGACCCCATCGAATATGACCTGCTGTTCGAGCGATTCCTCAATCCGGAACGCATTTCCATGCCGGATTTCGACATCGACTTCTGCATGGAAGGCCGCGACCGGGTCATCGCCCACGTGGCGGATATTTACGGTCAGGAAGCGGTCTCCCAGATCATCACTTTCGGCACCATGGCGGCAAAGGCGGTAGTGCGGGACGTGGCCCGCGTGCAAGGCAAGCCGTATGCGGTGGGAGACAAGTTGTCGCGGCTGATCCCACCGGTTCCGGGAATGACGCTGGCAAGAGCGATGAAAGAGCAGCCGGACCTGAATGAGTATGTGGCAGGCGATGAAGACGCCCAGGAAATCCTGGAGATGGCCTACAAGCTGGAAGGCATCACGCGCAATGTCGGCAAACACGCCGGCGGGCTGGTGATCGCGCCCGGCCGGCTCACCGACTTCACGCCGCTGTATCGCGATCATGAGCGCACCGGTTCCGGCCTGCTCACACAATACGACAAGGACGATGTGGAAACCGCCGGGCTGGTGAAGTTCGATTTTCTGGGCCTGCGCACATTGACGATCATTGACTGGGCCGTGAAATCGATCAACGAGCGGGAAGGCGCGGAAATCGATATCGACAAGCTGCCGCTCGATGACAAGAAGGTCTACCGAATGCTCGGCAAGGGCGGTACAACCGCCGTATTCCAACTTGAATCACGCGGCATCAGGCAGTTGATCCGCAAACTCAAGCCCAACCGTTTCGATGACCTGGTCGCCCTGGTCGCCCTGTATCGTCCGGGTCCCCTGCAATCGGGCATGGTCGACGATTTCATCGACCGCAAGCACGGCCGCACCCCGGTCAGATATCTGCTGCCTGAACTCGAGCCCCTGCTCGATAGCACATATGGCGTGATTCTCTACCAGGAACAGGTGATGAAAATCGCCCAGGTACTCGGCCAGTACACGCTGGGCGGCGCCGACATCCTGCGCAAGGCCATGGGCAAGAAGGATCCGGAAGAGATGGCCAGGCAGCGCGAGAATTTCATGGGGGGCGCGCGTGACCAGGAAGTTCCGGAGAGGGCTGCTACCGAGATTTTCGACCTGATGGAAAAATTCGCTGGCTACGGTTTCAACAAGTCCCACTCCGTGGCCTATGCCTTGCTCGCCTACCAGACCGCCTGGCTGAAGGCGCATTATCCAGCACATTTCATGGCCGCGGTGTTGTCTACGGAAATGAAGCTGAGCGACAAGATCATGGAACTCGTGGCCGAGTGCCGCGAAATGGGGCTCAAGGTCATGCCGCCGAACATCAACAGCGGCAGGTTCCAATTCAGCGTGGACGATTCGGGCAGTATCGTCTACGGACTGGGCGCGATCCGCAATCTGGGCCAGGGACAGATCGAAAAAATAGTTTCAGCGCGCGAACAGGCCCCATTCAAATCTCTATCGGATCTTTGCCGACGCACGGGCAGCCAGGCGCTCAATCAGCGAGCGCTGGAAATATTGATCGACTCGGGCGCCTGCGACGAATTTGCCGAAGGCGAGACCGGCGCGGTGCGGGGGAGGCTGCGGCATTGCCTTCCCGCCGTGTTGCAGGCGTCGGAACAATACCAGCAGGATCAGGCATTCGGAATCGCCAACCTGTTCGCGGGAACGGAAGACGGGGCGGACGTGGAAAGCACCGTGCCGTCCGTACCGGTAGAGCAGGAGTGGGATAGCCATGCAATGCTCGAAGCGGAAAGGGAATGCCTCGGCTATTACCTGAGCGGCCATCCCATCGAGGAGTATCTGCCGGAGTTGCAGCATTTCGCGCCGACAAGGCTGCAAGGCGTAAGAACTTCACGCAAGAATCAATTGCTTGCCGGCATGCTGGCGGACTTTCGCATCCGCAGACGCGAAAGCGGCAACATGGGAATTCTGACTCTCGACGACGGCTCCGCCAGGCTCGAAGCGGTCATGTACGACCCGGAACTGAAGCAAATACAGGATCGTTTGCAAAAATACACGATCGTCGTGATCGAAGGCCGGGTGGTCGACGACGAGTTCACCGGCGGCCACCGAATCAGGGCGAAAAACGTGATGACGCTTGACGAAGCCAGGGCCAGGCACAAGTGCAGACTCGCGCTGAATCTGAACGAAACCGAACTTTCCGGAAACTTTTGCGGCCAATTGGCCTCAATTCTCGGGCCATATCGCCGCAATGGTAATGGTAAGGGCAATGGCCGCGGCGGCCTTTGCAAGGTAATCATCAATTATCATCGCGGCGACATGCAGGGGTGTATAATGCTCGGCCCCGATTGGGCGGTGGCGCCCGCGGACGATCTGGTCCGTAGCCTGCGCATGGAATTCGGTCGGGACCAGGTATTGCTGCAATATGAAAACTGAGTCTGCAGGCGTCGCCTGGAACTGGCGCCGCTAACGGAACCGTACCCAGAGTGAATCCCGATTTTCTCGAATTCGAACAGCCGATCGCTGAACTTGAAGACAAGATCAGCGAATTGCGCCTCGTCGGCAGCGACAACGAACTCAATATCAACGAGGAAATCCAGACGCTGCGGCAGAAAAGCCTGCGCCTGACCGAAAAGATATACGCCAATCTGACGCCCTGGCAGATCTGCCAGGTCGCGCGTCACCCGCTGCGGCCTTACACGCTCGACTATATCGATCTCATCATGACCGATTTCGACGAGTTGCACGGCGACCGTCTTTTTGCCGACGACCAGGCGATCATCGGCGGCATGGCAAAAATCGACGGCCGGCCCGTAATGATCATCGGTCACCAGAAGGGCCGCGGCACCCGCGCCAAGGTCAAGCACAATTTCGGCATGCCGCGGCCGGAAGGCTATCGCAAGGCGCGGCGGCTGGTGGAACTGGCCGAACGCTATCGGCTGCCGGTACTCTGTTTTATCGACACACCCGGCGCCTATCCCGGCATGGACTCGGAAGAGCGCGGCATCAACGAGGCGATCGCCGAAAACATGGCAATGATGTCGCGGGTGCGAACGCCGCTGATCGCCACGGTAACGGGCGAGGCGAATTCGGGCGGCGCCATCGCCATCGGCGTCACCGACCAACTCAATATGCTGCAATATTCCACCTATACGGTGATCACGCCGGAAGGCTGCGCGACGATCCTGTGGAAATCCGCCGAGTTCGCCTCGGCCGCGGCGCAGGCCATGGGCGTAACCGCAGACCGGCTCAAGCAACTCGGCATCGTCGATCACGTCATCGCCGAACCCCTTGGCGGCGCTCATCGCGATGTGGCCGAAGTGGCGGCCGGCATCAAGGCGGCGCTGCTCGACCAGATCGAGCAATTGACCGCGATGGACCCGGACGACCTGGTCGTACGCCGCTACCGCCGGCTGATGAGTTACGGCATCAGTAGCTGATTGTTGTGGTAACTTCAGGTTCCAGGCTCCGGTCGCTTTCCGTCTTGCCGGCTGCTCTGGCCGGAGAACTGCATCCTTTGGGATTGCGCATGCCGTCCCTGGCGCGACTTTTTTGGCTTCGAAGGACCCCAGCCTCGCCATCCATGGCGAGTCGTTCGGTCCTCAAAAAGCGATGCTTTTTGTCGGCTGTGCCGACCGGACCTCACCCCTAAGTGCCAAAATGGAAATAATTTCACGTCTGCAAAGTTCCGTCGCTGAATTACCGCAGGGTGCGGGTATTGTTGTGGGTCTGAGCGGTGGTATGGATTCCGTGGTCTTGTTGCATGCGGTGAAACAGTGTTTGCCGGAGGGTGGGTCGTTGCGCGCGCTGCATGTGAATCATGGTTTGCAGGCCGAGGCGAATGAATGGGGAGAGTTCTGCCGGGATCTTTGCCGAAAATGGAATGTTCCGCTCACCGTATGCGCGGTGAGCGTGGCGGAATCCGGCGCCAGCCTGGAAAACCGCGCCAGAGTGGCTCGCTATGAAGCTTTTTCCCAAAATTTGCGGCAGGGCGAGTGCTTGTTGCTGGCTCACCATCTCGACGATCAGATGGAAACCATGCTGTTGCGGCTGGCGCGCGGCGCCGGGACGCGGGGTTTGAGCGGAATTCCCCAAAGGCGGAAATTGGGGAAGGGGACGCTTGTCCGGCCGTTGCTACATTGTCCGAACAAGGAACTGGCGGAATATGCCAAAGCGAACGATCTGCCCTGGATCGAAGATGCCTCAAATCAAAACATCGACTTCGACCGAAACTTCTGCCGCCATGAAATCCTGCCGGTGATCGAGCGGCGTTGGCCCGATTTTCGAAATAACTGGGAAAGATCGCGCGAATTGATCGCCGAATCACAAGAATTACTAGACGATCTCGCCGGCCTGGACCTCGAGCGCTGCACCGGCAACGCCGATAATGTGCTGCAAGTGGAAGGTTTGCGACAATTGAGCAAGCCGCGCCGGCAAAACGCGCTGCGCCACTGGATTGAATCGGCAATCGGCGAACCGGCGGACTGGAAAAAAGTCCGGGGAGTAGGGGACTGGCTGCTCGGAGACGACCAGGACGTCGAAACCGGAGTAGCCTTCCCCGGCTGTCATGTCCGGCGCTTCGGCAAAGGGCTGTATCTGGTCCCCGATTTGCCACCCGTGGACTCCGACACCCGCATCATCTGGGATCCGTCCCAAGAGCCAGTCCTCGAACTCCCCGACAACGGCAGCTTGCACGCCATCCCGGCAACAGACCAGGGCCTCGCGGGCAAGAGCTACGAGGTCCGCTACCGCCAGGGCGGCGAAACCTGCCGCCTCACCCGCCGCCCGACCAAGTCACTAAAAAAAATCCTCAACGAATCCCGCATCAAACCCTGGCAACGCAACCGCCTCCCCCTATTGTTCGACGGCAACCACTTGGTCGCGATCCCCGGAATCGGCATAGCCGAAACCGCCACCACAAACCCAGGCTACCGCATAGAATGGCGCAATCCACTGACATCGAAGCCTACAAAGTGAAGGGTTCCCGCACAACGCGAGTCGCCGTCTGGGGGCCAGTCTGCAGCGGGCGTGCGAGGCATGGATGCCGAGCTCGAAGCGTACAGGGACGTATTCACAGCGTCCGCTGCAGACTGGCCCCCAGACGGCGACGGATCGAAGCCACTCAAGTGCATTTTCCAACAACATTTCAACAACATTTCGTATCAACAACATTTCGTATTGAGACCGACCAAGTGTTCTGGTACGCTGTAGTTCCATCTGGAGGGACCGGCGCACTCGCCGGTTTCAGCAATTCGGGTGGGCTCCCATGACCCGTTACATTTTCATCACCGGTGGCGTGGTCTCCTCGCTTGGCAAAGGCATAACTTCCGCGTCGCTAGCGGCGATTCTCGAGGCCCGGCAACTCGATATTTCCATGCTCAAGCTCGATCCCTACATCAATGTGGATCCGGGCACCATGAACCCATTTCAGCACGGCGAAGTGTTCGTCACCGACGACGGCGCCGAAACCGACCTCGATCTCGGCCACTACGAACGCTTCAGCCGCATAACCATGGAGCAGAAAAACAATTTTACCACCGGCCGGGTGTACGAGGAGGTGCTGAAGCGCGAACGTCGCGGCGATTACCTCGGCGCCACAATCCAGGTGATTCCGCATATCACCGACGAAATCAAGCGTCGCATCGTCGAGGGCGCCGGTTCGGCCCAGGTTGCACTCGTGGAGATCGGCGGCACCGTGGGCGATATCGAGTCCCAGCCTTTCCTGGAAGCCGCGCGGCAGATGAGAGTCGAACTCGGCGTCCAAAGAGCCCTGTTCATCCATCTGACGCTTGTGCCCTATATCAGCACCGCCGGGGAAACCAAGACCAAGCCGACACAGCACTCCGTCAAGGAACTGCGCTCCATCGGCATACAGCCCGACGTGCTGATCTGCCGTTCCGAGCATGAAATCGACGAATCGGCCCGCCGCAAGATCGCCCTGTTCACTAATGTCGAATTGCCTGCCGTGGTCTCCCTGCCGGATACCGACAGCATTTACCGCGTTCCCGCGATTCTCGGCGACGCGGGGCTCGACGAAATCGTTGTGAACAAGCTTTGCCTGCCTTGCCCCGAGGCGGATTTCAGCGAATGGAACAAGGTGGTCGAAGCCGAGCACCAGCCGCTGAACGAGATCAATCTGGCGATGGTCGGCAAGTATATGGAATTGCCCGACGCGTACAAGTCGCTGAACGAAGCGATCACCCACGCCGGCATTCATTCGCGAACCCGGGTCAATGTCTCGTTCATCGATTCATCGATCATTTCGGAGCAGGGGACGGGCATCCTGGACATCCATGACTGCATTCTCGTACCCGGCGGCTTCGGCGAACGCGGGTTTGAAGGCAAGATTCTCGCCTGCAAGTACGCCAGGGAGCGAAAGGTGCCGTATCTTGGCATCTGCCTCGGATTGCAGGCCGCGGTCGTTGAATTCGCCCGCAATGTCGCCGGGCTCGAAGGCGCCAACAGTTCCGAGTTCGAGCCGGGCACGCCGCATCCGGTCATCGCCCTGATTACTGAATGGATCACGGCGGACGGCGGTGTCGAAAACCGGGATGAGGAATCCGACCTCGGCGGCACAATGCGGCTCGGAGGCCAGGAATGCATCATCGATGCGGACTCGACGATTTTTGCCTGTTACGGCAAGGAGCAAATCAAGGAAAGGCATCGCCATCGCTACGAATTCAACAACAACTATCTGGATATGCTGCAAGACGCCGGCCTGAAACTCACCGGCAAGTCCGTCGATTCGAAACTTGTCGAGGTGATCGAAGCGCCGGACCATCCCTGGTTCGTAGGCTGCCAGTTCCATCCCGAATTCACTTCGACGCCTCGCGACGGTCACCCGCTGTTTTCGGGCTTTATCCGGGCGGCTGTCGACTACCAGGCCCGGGGCCGCAGATCGACCGAGACGCAAGAAGCCGAAACCAGGGGTGGAGCCGCGGTAATGTCCGCGGCCCGCGCCTGATTCCCGCCTCATGATCAGGCGCCGTCGATGACAGTCAATGAAGTAATTGTGGGCGATATTCGCCTGGCCAATGCTCGGCCGTTCGCGCTGGTCGGCGGCATGAATGTGCTTGAATCGCCCGATGTCGTCATGCGCGTGGCCGAAGAATTTCAGCGTGTCACCGCTGCCCTGGAAATTCCATGGATTTTCAAGGCGAGTTTCGACAAGGCGAATCGTTCGTCGATCGATTCGTATCGCGGACCCGGGATGGAAGCGGGTCTTGCCATGCTGGCTGAAGTCAAACGGACACTGGGCGTACCCATACTCACCGACGTGCACGAGCCGGGCCAGGCCGAAGCGGCCGCCGAAGTGGCCGATATCCTGCAATTGCCGGCATTTCTCAGCCGCCAGACAGATCTGGTTACCGCCATGGCGCGCACCGGCGCCGCTATCAATATCAAGAAAGCCCAGTTCCTGGCGCCGGCCGAAATGCGCCATATCCTCGAAAAATTCGAACAGGCGGGCAATTCCCGGCTGATGCTATGCGAGCGCGGCACGGCTTTCGGCTATAACAACCTGGTGGTCGACATGCTCGGATTCGGGATTTTGAAGGAATTCGGATATCCGGTGCTTTTCGATGCGACTCACGCCTTGCAGATTCCCGGCGGACAAAGCCATGGCGCAGGCGGGCGCAGGGCGCAATTGACCGGTCTGGCCAGGGCCGGGCTGATGCAAGGCATCGCGGGACTGTTCATCGAAGCGCATCCGGATCCTGACCGGGCGCCATGCGACGGGCCTTGCGCCTTGCGCCTGGACCGACTGGAAGATTTTCTCCGTCAAATGCGGGCGGTGGATATACTCGCGAAGTCGCTGCCGGCAATCGATACTTCTTCATAGTTTACGAAAGATATTTATCACAAGAGACTGAAATGAAAGAAATAAAAAAGGTTCATGCGAGGGAAATTCTGGATTCCCGGGGCAATCCGACTATCGAAGCCGAAGTGAGGCTGGAAGACGGTGTCGGTGGCATCGCCTGCGTGCCTTCGGGCGCGTCCACCGGATCCAGGGAGGCGCTTGAACTGCGCGACCAGGAACCGGACCGCTACGGCGGCAAAGGCGTTCTGCGCGCGGTGGAAAACGTCAATGGAGAAATTCGACAGGCGCTTGCCGGAGTCGATGCCGCCGATCAGCAAGGGCTCGACCGCATCATGCTCGACCTCGACGGCACCGAGAACAAGTCCCGGCTCGGCGCAAACGCCATCCTGGCGGTTTCCCTGGCTGCCGCGCGGGCGGCGGCGAGCAGCCGCGGAACGTCGCTTTACAGGCATATCGCCCGACTTGCCGGCAACGACGGCGGCCTCAGCCTGCCGGTGCCCATGATGAACATCATCAACGGCGGCGAACACGCCGACAACAATGTCGATATCCAGGAATTCATGATCCAGCCCACCGGCGCCGGGAGTTTCCCGGAGGCCATGCGCTGCGGCGTGGAGATTTTCCACGCGCTCAAGTCCGTACTGAAAAAGGACGGTTTCAATACCGCCGTCGGCGATGAAGGCGGTTTTGCGCCGGACCTGCCGTCCAACGCCGCGGCCCTCGACGCCATCGTCAACGCGATAGAACTGGCGGGCTACACCGCCGGCGGCGATGTGCATCTCGCTCTCGATTGCGCCGCATCGGAGTTCTACCGCGATGGGCGCTACGAATTGTCGGGAGAGGGCAAGTCCTGCGATGCCGATGAATTCGTCGATTATCTCGAACAGCTCTGCGCCGATTATCCGATCCTGTCGATCGAAGACGGCATGGACGAGAGCGATTGGGACGGCTGGGCTAAACTGTCGGCGCGTTTAGGCGATAAGATTCAATTAGTTGGAGACGATTTATTCGTCACCAACACGAAAATTCTGAAAAGGGGAATCGACGAGGACATCGCCAACGCCATTTTGATCAAGTTCAACCAGATCGGCAGCCTGACGGAAACGCTGGAAACCATAGCAATGGCTGCGCGAGCGGGATACGGCATCGTCATATCCCACCGCTCCGGCGAAACCGAGGACAGCACCATCGCCGATCTTGCCGTGGGAGTGGCGGCCGGCCAGATCAAGACCGGTTCGCTTTGCCGCACCGACCGGGTGGCGAAATACAATCGGCTGCTGCGCATACACGAGCAACTCGGCGATGCCGCAAGATATAACGGGCTGGGCGAATTCTCCCGATTTGGAGCCGGATGATCATGCGATTGCTGCTGTTTGCCACGGGCGCGATAGTCGTTTATCTCCAATACCAGTTATGGCTGGGAGAAGACGGCTGGCTCGCCTTGCGTTCGCGCCAGGCGGAAGCGACCGAACAGCTTGAAATCATCGCCAATCTGCGGAAAGGCAACGGGGACCTTGAAGTGGAAGTGCTGGACCTCAAGAACGGCACGGAAGCGATCGAGGAAAGGGCGCGCTCGGAACTCGGCATGATCAGGGAAGGCGAGACCTTCTACATCATTGTCGACTGAGCGGGCCATGAACTGTTGGGGAGTACTCCCCGCCGCGGGCAGCGGCAGCCGATTCGGAGCCGAAGTTCCCAAGCAATATCTGCCGGTCAACGGCCGGCCCGTCATTTCCTGGTCAATCGAGACGCTGCTTGCCGCTCCGCTGCGGGCACTGATTGTCGCGCTCAGCCCAGGGGACACCCATTGGCCCAAGCTGGGTTGGGAGGCTGAAAACCGCATAGAGACGTGTACCGGCGGCGCTCAGCGCCAGCAGTCGGTGCTCAACGCGCTGTCGAGCCTGCAAGGCCGGGTAGGCGATGACGACTGGGTTCTGGTGCACGACGCTGTGCGACCCTGCGTGCGGAGCGAAGATATTGACCGGCTGATCGGCTTGACCGATGCCGGCGGCGGGGACGGTGGATTACTGGGTTGGCCGGTTGACAATGCCCTCAAGCGCGTCGACGCTGCCAGTTCGGTGCTGGGCAACGTGGACAGGCAGGACTGCTGGAACGCGGCTACGCCACAGATGTTCCGCTTCGGGGTCCTGCTCGATGCCTTGCGGCGAGCCGAAGCGGACGGGACTTCCCATTTCGACGAGGCCGCGGCGGTCATGGCGGCAGGAGGCAGCGTAATCATGGTTTCCTGCGCCAAGGACAATATCAAGATCACCCACGAGCCGGACCTGGCGCTCGCGGGCAGCATTCTTGCCCGACAGATGTCGTAACAGCAGACCCGCTACCGTATCGACTATCCGGCAGATGGAATCAGCCTCCGTAGAAGTCAAAATCGGATGCGTCGATATCCGTGGTGTCGAAATCTTCCAGAATAATTTTTCCGCCGCCCTTGGCAGTCAGGTCGATAACCGCGTTGTCGCCATCTGCGGTAATTGTCAAATCCGAAAACTTTGTAATCTGCTTCAGCGCGGTCAGGTCGATAGTGTCCGTGCCGTTTTCAAAGTCCCTGATACAGTCTTCGCCATGCTCGGCCTGAAATATAAAAGTGTCCGCGCCGGCGCCGCCCCACAGATTGTCGTTGCCGGTTCCTCCGTCAAGGCTGTCCTCGCCTTCCTCGCCGAACAGATTGTCCCTGCCGGCGCCGCCCTCGAGCATGTCTTCGCCTTCGCCGGCCAGAATCGTATCCTGGCCGGCTTTTCCGACGATGCGGGTATCGTTGGCGTTATCGATAAGCGTATCGCTTCTTTCAGTGCCCTCGAATGGATTCGTCCATTTCAATACAGTGACGCTGCCGGAGCTTATCGAATCGGTGCTGCCATCGGGCAATTCAAACATGTCCGCTGTGACATCGGTCGACACCACGTTCTCAAGCGTAACTTTTCCGAGATCGGAATGGCTGATTATGGTGCCTTTGCCATCGGTAGTTGCCGTAAGCGTCAGTTCGGAGAATTTCAGTGCGTTGGGCAACATGCTCAGGTCAATGGTGTCTTCGCTGGTGTTGAAATCCTTGATGATGTCTTCACCTGCCGACCCCTTGTACAGGAAAGTATCGCTGCCGGCGCCACCGGTGAGAGTATCGTTACCGGAACCGCCGTAGAGAATATCGTCGTCGGCGCCGCCATAAAGGGTATCCTCGCCAGCATCGCCGAGAACTACGTCATCCCCGGCATCGCCGTATAGCGTATCGTCGCCGCTGTCGCCGCGAATGATGTCTCTTGCGTCGCCACCGCGAATCGTATCGTCGCCGCTACCTCCGCGCAGTATGTCTCTGCCTTTTCCTCCACTGATGGTGTCGTCGCCGCCGCTGCCGGCTACGATGTCTCTGTTATCGGACCCGGTAATGGTATCCGCCCCTTCAGTTACGTCTTCTACGTTGGCCATAGCCTGCCTCCTGTTCCTTATTCATCTGTTCAATCATCTTCATCTTTCGATTCGACTTCCGCCGGCGGAATCGCTTTGGTCATCGTGACCACGTTGCAGCCATGCAACTTCCGGTAGCCGACACTGTCCATCATCTGGTGCACCAGAAACAGCCCCAGATTGCCAAGGGCCGATTCCAGTTCGGAATTCTTTTCATCAATCGCGTCAGGCGTCCGGGAAACGTCGGTAGCCTGACTGTCATCGACGATTACCAGCACAAGAACCTGGTTCTCATTGCGCACGATAATTTCGATGCGATGGGGATTATCGTCATCGTAGCCGTCACTGATGATATGGGTCAGCACTTCGTCGATTGCCAGATTGATCGAATATGCGGTCTGGGGACCGACTTCTCGTTCCCGGCAGAAATCTTCGATATCCGAAGCGACCCGCGCCAGTTCACGCAAATCGTTCACCAGGGAGATGTTCAGACAATCGTCCTGATATACGACTTCACTCATGACCACATGCCTATTCTTCCCGCATGGACCGGCTGAAATAATCGGTCAACGGTTTCAGCAGGTAATTGATGGGCGAGCGGCTCGCGGACTGGATGTAGACTTCTACCGGCATCCCCGGAGTAAGGGCCAGATCGTCGATGGAATCGATGCCGGTACCTGTAGTACGGGGCGCATCGATGGAAACTTCTACTTCGTACCAGGAAAGGCCCGTGTACTCATCCTGTACCGCATCGGCTGAAATTTGCAGCAGGCGCCCTTCAAACTCGGGCGTGATCCTTGCCGGAAAGGCGGAGAATCTCAGTACCGCCGGCTGGCCGGGAAACAACTGGTCGATGTGGATAGGATCGACTCTTCCGCGGGCGATGTAACCGGTATCGTCCGGAACTATCTCGAGGATCGGTTCACCGGGATTAACGACTTCCAATGGGGTCGAAATCGCCATGCCGAATACGAGACCGTCTTCCGGCGCCCTGACTTCAAGGCTCTTCAGGCGCTCGCGAACCACCAGCAAGTTTTCCAGCACCGCGTTTTTCTGTTGCGAAACTTCACCGCGTACAGCCGCCGCTTCTTCAATTCGCAGAGAGTCGATACGCAAAATTCGACTTTGAATGTCTGCAATCTGGACTCTGGCTCTGGCAATGGCGGCGTCATTCGCGCCTTGCTGGCCTTCCAGGCTTCTGGCCATACGCTCGAGTTCCAGAACGCGGTCCATTGGAGCCAGTCCCCGATCGAACAACTGCCGTTGCCTGTCCAGATCCTTCATCAGCAGATCGGTTTGTTGCCTCAAGGACAGCGCGTTGGCTTCCAGTCCGCGGATTTCTTCGTTGGTCTGTTCAATCTGTTCGCGCAATTGGCCAATCTCTCCGACGCGCGTTTCCCTGCGAGCATGAAATATCGCTGATTGCTGATCGACAATCACGGAGGCCCGTTGATCATCGCTTGCGACCTCAAGCAATTCGGCTGACCAGTCAACCTCATCGGCGTTGACGATTTCAGCCTGCAAGCGGTTCAGTTGCGCTTCGGCTTCAACGTATTGCGCAGACAGGATATTTTCTTCCAGCCTCAGCCTTGCATCATCCAGTCGCAGCAAAACCTGGCTCCCGCTGACGCGATCCCCGTTACGCACCAGAATCTCGCTTACGGTGCCGCCGTCGATATGCTCCACGACATGATTTGTACTTTCCACCTCGACAGCACCGGTAGCGATTACGGCGGCGCTGATGGTCGCGAACACGCTCCAGCCCAGGGAGCCCCCAAGCAGCAGAACCAATCCTGTAAAGCCCAATAACAACGGGCCACGCGCATCGAATCGGTTATCCGCTCCCATTCGACTCATGCGCCCACTCCGGATTCCCGGTTCGCAGGGCGCTCATCCCGCATCCCCGCGCCGACAACACGCTTGATGGCCATAATTATTTGTGTTTCCAGGCTATCGGCCACTCGCCGCTGCCGTTCGCCTTGATGCACTTCCGCTACAGGCGCTATCCGCGGCGTTTGCCTGGCTTGTTCCTGTTCCGCTACGGGCGATGAGGCCGCTGATGCGGGCCGCTCGAGCGATCTAACGGGCTGCGCCGCCGTCTGCGGCAATTGCGGGCGGTAGCGTTTGCCGTGCTGCTGCGGTTTTCGCGCGGGCGCAGCGCCGGTTGCGGATGTAGCGGGCACTGGCCTGCCGTTCTGCATGACATAGACAATATCGCATTGGGCGAATGCGCCATGCCGATGCGCGACGATGATTGCCGCGCCGCCTCGCTTTTTCAGGTTCATCACTGCTTGCGCGAGCGCTTTTGTGCCTTCGGCGTCCAGATTCGAGTCCGGCTCGTCCATGACCACGACAGCCGGAGAGCCATAGAAGGCCCGCGCCAGTGCTATGCGTTGTCGTTGGCCGCCGGACAGCGCCGCGCCGCCGGCCGATACCTGAAAATCGTAGCCGCCGGGCAGATCGAGAATCATTTCGTGGGCATTGGTTTCCTTGGCGGCGGCGATTATGTCTTCATCCTCGGGAGAATCGAGCAAGCGGGATATGTTCTCCGCTACGGTGCCTTCGAACAGCACCACTTCCTGGGGCAGGTAGCCGATATGTCCGCCTATCGACGAGCCGTATTGATCGAGCTCCGCACTATCGAGGCGCACACTGCCGCCGAAGGGAGTCCAGACGCCCGCGAGAGCGCGGGCCAGGGTAGATTTGCCGGATGCGGAGGCTCCGGCGATCCCCGCGGCCTGACCCGGTTCAAGCCGGAAAGACGCACCGCGTACCGCCGCCACCTTCGCACCCGGTGCAGCCACAACCAGATTTTGCGCTTCCAGAACGGCGCGCGGCTTCGGCAACTCGGTGCGCCGCAACTCCGGTGGCGTTTCGCCCAATAATTGCTCCAGTGATCTGAGTGATTCCAGAGTACGCTGAAACATTGGCCATTGGCCCACGGCCTGATCGATTGGCGCCAGAGCCCGTCCCAGCAGTATCGACGCCATGATCATGACGCCCGGTGTCGACTCGCCGCCCAGCACCAGCCACGCCCCCAGGCCGAGCATGAGAGATTGCAGGAACAGGCGCGTGGTTTTGGTTATCACGCTGAACAGGCCGCCACGGTCCGAGGCGGCCAGTGAGTTGGCAAGCATCCGCTCGCGATACTCACTGGATCGCTTCACCACGGCATCCTGCATGCCCAGTCCCTGCACCGTTTCGCCTCCGGCGCGCATCTGCTCGACGAAATAGCCCGAAATTACGGCAGCCTCATGGGCTTCCTTTTGAGCATTAGCCGTCCCCGCCTGATTCAATAGCGCAATACCGACCAGCAACAGGCCTGAAACCGTCGCCAGCAAGCCCAGCATCCAATGGAAACTGAACAGCAACAGGAGAAATAACGGTGTCCACGGCGCATCAAGCAGGGCAAAGGGACCGGAACCCGAGGTGAAACGCTGGATGACTTCCAGATCCCGCAACCCGGTAGCGGGTCGGGCTCGTTCGGCCGGTGAAGTCGACCGAGAGAGGATGGCCCGCAACACTCTCGAATCGAGACTGTCCTGCAACCTTGCGCCGACCCGGGCGACCACTCGCTGCCGGGCGTGATCGAGCACGCCCATCATCAGGAACAGAAAGGCTACGATAACGATCAAAGTAACGAGGGTAGCCTCGGAACGGGACGAAAGCACACGGTCATACACCTGCAGCATGAACACCGGTCCAGTGAGCATGAGCAGGTTTACCGCGATGCTGAATACCGTCGCGGCCGCGAATAATCGCTTGCTTTGGTACAGTACGGCGCGTATTTCACGCTTTCCCTGTTCGTTTCCAGCCAAGTAAACCGTCCGGTAATTATTGTTGGGAAATTGTTTCGAAAAGTTCCGAAGCCTCCCGAGTTAATGGATTCGAATAATCCCGCTGCGACAATAAACCATAATATTTTTCGCCGGCGGTCAGCCCCCGTAGAAGTCGAAGTCGGTTGCGTCCAGGTCCGTGGTTTCGAAATCTTCCAGGATGATTTTTCCGCCACCCTTGGAGGTTAGGTCGATTACCGCGTTGTCGCCATCCGCGGTAATCGTCAAATCCGAAAACTTCGTAATCTGCTGCAGCGCCGTCAGGTCGATGGTATCCGTGCCGTTTTCGAAGTCCCTGATACAGTCTTCGCCATGCCCGGCCTGAAAAACAAACGTGTCCGCGCCGCCGCCGCCCCACAAGTCATCGTTGCCGCTTCCTCCGTCAAGAGTGTCCTTGCCTTCCTCTCCGAACAAGTCGTCCCTGCCCGAGCCGCCCTCAAGCTTGTCGTCGCCTTCGCCGGCCAGTATCGTATCGTTGCCTGAATGGCCGATAATGCGAGTATCGTTGGCGTTATCGATAAGCTCATCGTTTCTGTAGGTGCCTTCAAATGGATTTGACCATTTCGAAAGCGTACTGCCGCCGGTCGTCACCGAATCTGTATTACCATCGGGTAAATCAAAAATTTCCGCTGTGACGTTGGTCGTCACCACGTTCTCAAGCGTGATTTGCCCGAGGTCGGAATGGCTGATTATGGTGCCCTTGCCGTCGGACGTTGCCGTAAGCGTCAGGTCGGAGAATTTCAGTGCGTTGGGCAGCAATCTCAGGTCAATAGTGTCCTGGCTGGTGTTGAAATCCGTGATGACGTCTTCACCGGCCGCTCCCTGGTACAGGAAAGTATCGCAGCCGGAGCCTCCGGTGAGAGTATCGTTACCGTCGCCTCCGTAGAGCAAATCGTTATGGGCGCCGCCATACAGGGTATCCTCGCCCGCATCGCCGATGATCGTGTCGCTCCCGGCATCGCCGTATAGCGTATCGTCACCGCTGCCGCCGCGAATGTAGTCACTGTGATCACCACCACGAATCGTATCGTCGCCACTGCCTCCGCGTAGTACGTCTCTGCCCCCGCCTCCCCTGATATCGTCGTCGCCGGCGCTGCCGGGAACGATGTCCTTATATCTGGAGCCGGAAATGGTATCCGCACCTTCAGTTACGTCTTCTACGTTAGCCATGGCTTACCCCCAGTCGCAGTTCTACTGATCTAGACTGACGGGTTCAATAGTGAACTGAAATAAGCTTATATGAGAATTTCATGAGTTTCGCCGGGGCTTCAAAAGACTGCCGCAATCAACCATAATATTTTTCGCTGGCAGTCATATTGGACTTCACCGGACTACGATTTCATTGCAATACAAAGAATGGCGGAATATCCACTGGTTGGCGCCATCGCGCCGCAACAGGAAACAGTCGTTTGAGAAGGATTGATTTGTACCAGTTTCGCATCGGTCATGGCTTTGACGTACACCGTTTCGCCGACTGTTTCGACCCCGCGAAACCGTTGATCCTGGCAGGCATGGAATTACCGGTGGAGAAAAGCCTGATCGCGCATTCCGACGGGGACCTGATATTGCATGCGCTGGCCGATGCGGTGCTCGGCGCGGCCGCCGAAGGCGATATCGGCAGGCTCTTTCCCGACAGCGACGCCAGTCTGGCGGGAATCTCCAGCACGATCATATTGCAAACCGCCCTGGAGAAGGCCGGTGGCAAGGGGCTGAAACTGATCAATCTTGACCTCACAGTGGTCGCCCAGGCCCCGAAACTTTCTCCTCACGCCGAGGCGATGCGGGAAAGTCTGGCCACATTGACCGGTTTGCCCGAAGGAAACATCAATCTCAAGGCGACGACGACCGAGGGCATGGGCTATCTGGGCCGCGAAGAAGGCATGGCCTGTCATGCAGTCGTACTGATGGGGCCGGATGTCTGAGTTCCACGCCGGGCCGTACGCGCACTATTGGTCGGATCTCGCGCGCTTGCTCGATTCCCCCGCAAGCACAGCGCATCTGAAATCGGCGGTAGACGACTTCCAGGTCGAGGAAGAGTTGGGGTTCGCGCTGTCCGGCGCCGGCGAGCATCTTTGCATCGAAGTGGAGAAAACCGGTCTGACTACTACCCGGGCCGTGCGCCGTCTGGCGGAAGCGACGGGACTCAAGCGAGCCGATATAGGCTATGCCGGAATGAAAGACCGGCGCGCCGTCGCCAGACAATGGTTCAGCCTGCGGCTGCCCGAACGCGAAGAACCGCGGCTGCATTCGATTGACGACGAGAGTCTGCGCATTCTCCAGTCTCGCCGCAACCACCGCAAGATTCGCATCGGCAGCCATCGCGCGAATCGATTTCACATTGTCTTGCGTGATTTCCGCGGTGAGCGGGATGATATGGAGCGCAGGTTGCGCGTGCTGGCGCAACAGGGAGTTCCGAATTATTTTGGACCCCAGCGTTTCGGGCTGTGTTTCGGTAATCTCAAGGAAATAGAACAGCGTATTCGTGATAAAAACATCGCGAAAGTCCCAAGACCTTCACGATCACTGTTATATTCCGCAGCCAGGGCCGCTTTGTTCAATCTGGTGCTTTCCGCAAGGCTGGCCCAGGGAAGTTGGGATCGTTATTTACCGGGGGATGTCCTGAGTCTCGATGGGTCAGGACGGCTTTTTCTGCCGGAAGCGGGAAATCGGAACGAATCGTTGCGGCAAAGGCTCAAGGACATGGACATTCATGTTACGGGCCCGCTGCCGGGCGCGGCTCCGGCGGAACGGAAATATGTAACTCACGGCCAGGCTGCCGATATTGAAATTGCGGCACTGCGGCAAAACACCGCCATGCTCGATTGGCTCAGGCGGGAAGGACTGCAGGCCGGACGACGACCGTTGCGCTTCGCGCCACGGGAATTGAACTGGAGCTGGAAGAGTGGAGACCTGGTACTGCGCTTCACGCTTGCGCGGGGTTGTTACGCCACCAGTCTGCTCAGAGAATTATGCATAACAGATGGAAGCGAACAGGAAACCGAACTTGAATCTTGATGGTGCTGGAGTGAAAACGCCGCGAAAGCGAGAGCGGCTGGTGGCCAAGCTCAAGGACAAGGGCATTCGCAACGCAAACGTGCTTGACGTAATCAGGACGACGCCGCGGCATATCTTCATAGAGCCTGCATTTTCCCATCTTTCCTACGATGACATTCCGGTCAACATCGGCTACAAGCAGACGATATCCCAGCCGTTCGTCGTCGCGCGAATGACCGAAGCGGTGCTTGAGGCGGGTTCATTGAACCGGGTGCTGGAAATTGGAACCGGCTGCGGCTATCAGACCGCGATCATTGCGCCTCTGGTCAGGGAAGTTTACAGCATCGAGCGAATCAAGCCTCTGCACGACAAGGCTGTTGCCAACCTTGAGGCGCTGGGCCTTGAAAACGTACATCTGATTCACGGCGACGGCAGCCTGGGCTACCCGGACAAGAGTCCTTATGACGCGATCATCGTCACCGCGGCGCCGCTGGGGATTCCGAACGAACTGCTCGCGCAACTCGCCCAGAACGGCCGGCTGGTCATACCCGTAGGCGGTTCAGGCGGCCAGGAACTGCGCCTGATTACTCGCAGGAAAGACCAGTTCATCAGCCGGCTGCTCGATCACGTCAGATTCGTTCCCTTGTTGAAAGGGCAGGTGTGATATTGACCCCGAGCCGCTCCCGATGAGCAGATCCGCCGACAGCGCCGCGCAACATCTGCTGGTCTGCGCCAAGGGGATGATCATGGGGATCAGCGATTCCGTGCCCGGCGTCTCCGGCGGCACCATCGCCGTCGCCGCGAATATCTACGACCGCATCATCTACGCCATTCGCGCCATCGACGCGGGCGCCTTGCGGCTGCTGCTGGCCGGGCGCCTGAAAGAATGCTGGCGGCATGTCGACGGCACATTCCTGCTCGCGCTCGGGCTCGGCATCGGCAGCGGCCTGCTGCTGAGCGCAAACCTGATTGTTTACCTGATTGAGAACAACCCCGAACCGCTGCGCGCCTTTTTCATCGGCCTCATCGCCGCCGCCATCTGGATGTTGCGCGGGGAAACAGTCCTGCGCGACTGGCGCAACGCACTGCCGGCGGCGGCCGGGGCGCTATTTGTGTTACTGGTGTCCACGGCATCTCCGGGGGAGATCCGGCCCTCGAATTTCTACCTGTTCCTTTGCGGCATGATCGCGGTCAGCGCGATGTTGCTGCCCGGGCTTTCCGGAGCTTTCATCCTGCTTTTGCTCGGCGCCTATCAGTACATGCTGGTCGCATTGACCGGCTTCGATATCCCGGTTCTGCTGATTTTTCTGGCCGGCTGCGTACTCGGAGTGCTGCTGATGTCGAGAATCGTCGGCTGGCTGCTGCGTCGGCATCGCCGGCGGGCCTACGGCGTCATCTGTGGCTTGCTCGCCGGCTCGATACCCGTCCTCTGGCCCTGGCAAACGGCGACCGATTCAGGCGCGGCAATGCAATTTCTGGCCAATCGGCCCGTTGCGCCCGCCGAGTATATGGAACTGACCGGTCGGGAGCCGATGATCCTGATCTGTCTCGCGGCATTGCTGGCAGGTCTTGGCCTGACCCTGGCGGCGCGAAGATCATCGCGCCGCAACCCTTCAGTCACGAGCGCGGCAGACGATAATTCACTATGATTCTCTCCGGATTCCGTACGCATCCCGGGGCGACATGAAAATGAACTTTCCGTATCGCGCATTTTGCCGTCTGGGGCTGCTGGCGCTGCTGGCGACTCTGCTTGCCTGCGGTTCGCCGCGGGCGCCGATTCGCGACCAGAGCAGGGTGTTCCCGAACCGGGGGCCGGAGATCGTCCGGGACAGTGGCCCCGTTATTTTCCAGCCGACGGACGATTCCGCGGCTACCGGACAGCCCGGCATTCATCGCGTCAGGGAAGGCGATACCTTGTTCGCCATCGCGTTCATGTACGGCGTCGACTACCGGGAAGTGGCCGCGGCCAACAATCTCTCGCCGCCCTATACGATTTACGTCGATCAGGAACTGAAGTTGAACTCTGACGTGCCGGACTCGGCGGCGCCGTCGGGCGCGACCGCAGCCGCCAGCACGAGCGCCGCCGCACCGGGCGGGGGCATTCAGCGCCGGCCGATCGAACGGCGCCCATCGGCGCCGGCGCCGAGCGGACAATCGTTGCCGGTTTCGGGGTCGTCGTCGGGCGGCTGGCAATGGCCGCTCGCCGAGCGCGGCTCGACGAATTATCGCCCGGACATCAATAACCGCCTGGATATCGAAGCAAAAGCGGGGGATTCCGTACTAGCCGTCAGGGACGGCGAAGTGGTTTATTCGCGCCCCTTCGGAGACGACGATGGCTCCCTGCTCATCATTCGCCATGACGACCGCTATCTCAGCGCCTACACGCAAACGGGGAGGGTGCTGGTGGAAACCGGCGAAAGGGTTTCGGCGGGCCAGGCCATCGTCGAACTCGATCCGGTCGATTCCGGTTCGCCCATGGTCTATTTCAACGTGCAGCGCGATGGTAACTTCGTCGACCCGACCGGTTTGTTGCCGTAGGGGCTTCGATCCGTCGCCGTCTGGTGATCGGCCTGAAGCGGACGCTGTGAATACGTCCCGCTCACAGCCTTCATTTGCATTTTGCAAGCCGTCCCTGGCGCAACTTCCGTGGTTTCGCCAACCCCCAGTCTCGACATCCATGTCGAGCCGTTCGGCCCTCAAAAAGCATTGCTTTTTGCCGGCTGCGCCGACCGGGCCTCACCCTCGCACGCCCGCTGCACACGGCACACCAGACGGCGACTCACATCGTGCGTTTACTTTTCCAGGTGTTTCAGCTTGTCCTTGACGTCGGTCCAATCTTGGGCGTCGGGAAGCGGATCCTTCTTTTCGGTGATGTTGGGCCATGTTTCGGCCAACTCGGCGTTCAGGTCGAGGAATTTCTGCTGGTCTTCGGGTAATTCGTCTTCGGCGTAGATTGCATCCACCGGACATTCGGGTTCGCACAAGGCGCAGTCGATGCATTCGTCGGGATGAATAACCAGAAAATTGGGGCCTTCGTAGAAACAATCCACGGGACAGACTTCCACGCAATCGGTGTGCTTGCATCGAATGCAGTTATCGCCAACAACAAAGGTCATGAGTCGTTCCTATCGTTCCTTTCGTTACACCTGACTGACAGTTTTGACTTCAGCTCGTAGAGAATGGTCAGGGCTTCTCTGGCGGTGATCGTATCCGGGTCCAGCTTTTCGAGATAGTCGAGAGCCGGATGGTCCTGCCTGAAAAGGCCAATATCCAGCCCAAAAGGAGTCGATTCCTTTCCGGCAGCCGATTCTAAAGCAGATTGCCCCACAACTGAAGGGGGGTTATGCCGTTCGGCTTCAAGCTGCTGGAGTTTGCCCCGCGCCTGGCTGATGACCGAGGCGGGAATGCCGGCGAGTTGTGCGACCTGCAGCCCGTAGCTGCGGCTCGCCGGCCCCGGTTTTACCGAGTGCAGCAAGACGATGCCGTTATCGTGTTCGGCGGCGTCTAGATGCACATTGATGATTCCGGGAATCTGATCCGCCAGCGCGGTCAATTCGAAGTAGTGGGTTGCGAAAAGTGTGAATGAACCGACATTTTCGGCAATATGCACAGCCGCGGCCCAGGCCAGGGACAGACCATCGAACGTGCTGGTGCCGCGGCCGATTTCATCCATCAGCACCAGGCTTTCCGAGGTGGCGTTATGCAGGATGGCCGCGGTCTCGATCATTTCCACCATGAAGGTCGAACGGCCGCCGGCGAGATCGTCGGCCGAACCGATCCGCGTGAAAATGCGGTCGACGGGTCCGATCGCCGCCTCGCGCGCGGGAACGCAACTGCCGGACAAGGCGAGCAGCACGATAAGCGCCGTCTGCCGCATATACGTCGATTTTCCGCCCATATTGGGGCCGGTAACGATCAGCATCCTGCGTTCGTCATCCATGTAAAGATCATTGGCGACGAATTCCTGTTCGGACACTTGCTCCACAACCGGATGGCGCCCGCCGCTGATTTCTATTCCGGCCGCACCGCGCAGCACGGGCCGGCTGTATTCGAGACTGGTCGCGCGTTCGGCGAAATTGCTCAAAACGTCGAGTTCCGCCAGCCCGCCGGCGCAGACGAGCAGGGCGGGCAGCGAATCCGCGAGATTGTCGAGCAACGTTTCGTACAACTCCTTCTCACGCGCCAAGGCCTTGCTTTTCGCGCTGAGAATCTGGTCCTCGAATTCCTTCAACTCCGGCGTGATATAGCGTTCGGCGTTCTTCAGGGTTTGCCGCCGCATGTATTCCGCGGGCAATCCGGCGGCAACGGACTGACCCTTGCTGACTTCGATGAAATAGCCGTGAACCCGGTTGAACCCGACCTTGAGCGTGCTCAGGCCGGTCTGGCGCCGCTCGCGCTGTTCGAGTTCGACCAGGTATTCCCCGGCGTTGCTGCTCAGATTGCGCAGGCGGTCGAGTTCCGCGTCAAAGCCTTCGGCAATGACGCCGCCCTCGCGGATGACCTGCGCCGGTTCTTCCTTGACCGCCCGGTGGAGCAAATCCGCCTCGCGCGGAAACTCGCCGATGCGCTCTGCCAGATGACGCAGGTGCGGAGATTGCAGTTCCGCAAGCTGCCGCTGGAGGGCGGGCAGGGATTCGAGCGCGATTTGCAGCCTCGACAGATCGCGCGGCCGCGACGAACGCAGGCCGATCCTGGCCAGGATGCGTTCAAGATCCCCGACATCCTCCAGTAACTTGCCAAAGGCCTCGAACTGGTAGTTCTCGCGCAAGGCGCTGACCGTGTCCTGGCGATGCAGCAATTCATTCCGGTCGCGCAGCGGCCGGCTGATCCAGCGCGCCAGCAGTCTCGAACCCATTGGCGTCGCGCAACGGTCCACGACCGACAGCAGCGTGTTGGCGCGGCCACCGGCGAGATTTGCCTCAATTTCGAGATTGCGCCGGCTGACCGCGTCGATGATGACGCTGTCGCGCTGCCGTTCCACGCGCAGACCCTGTACATGGGGCAAATCCGCGCGCTGGGTCTCGCGCAGATATTGCAGCAGACAGCCGGCGGCCTGCAGGGCCGCTTCCATGTCTTCGCAATCGAAAGCGGTCAGGTCGTTCACGCCGAACTGGCGACTTAATGCGCGAACCGCGCCTTCGAGTTCGAACTCCCATTCGGGGCGTGGCCGCAAGGCTGGATGCCGCAGATGTTCGTTCAGATTAGACAAGGTCTCCGGCAGCAGGATTTCCGCGGGGCGCAATCGCTCGAGTTCGTTCGACAAAGCTTCCTTGCCGTCGACTTCGGACAACACGAAACGCCCGCTGCTGACATCGATGCCGGCCAGCCCGAACGTTTCAGCGCCGCCGCCGCAGATCGCCAGCAAGTTGTTGTCGCGGCGCGCATCGAGCAAGGCTTCGTCGCTGACCGTGCCGGGAGTAATGATGCGAACGACTTCGCGTTGCACCGGCCCCTTGCTCTTGGCCGGATCGCCGATCTGCTCGCAGATGGCGACCGACTTGCCGGCTTCAACGAGGCGCGCGAGATAACGATCGGCGGAATGGTAGGGGACGCCGCACATGGGAATGGGCGAGCCCGCCGACTTGCCGCGAGCGGTAAGGGCGATATCAAGAAGTTCCGCGGCGACCCTGGCGTCGTCGTAAAACAACTCGTAAAAGTCCCCCATCCGATAGAACAGCAGGCAGTCCGGGTGCTGCGCCTTGATGCGCAGGTACTGCTGCATCATGGGAGTATGTGAGGCGTTTTCTGGCAAGGCGGGACAGGCTTCCGATCCGGGTTGCAAAGCCGGAAATTCTACATGGATTTCCATCGCCGGTGGACCGTCTCCACCATTTAAAGCAAAATTTCCCCATGGGACACCCACTCCTGGCGGCGCCATTCGGGAATACACTTATGAGTCAACACGGGAAACTGGAATCTCTCGCCGCGCGGACCGGCGAGCGCCTGCTCGCCCGCAAATTGTTGCTTGCTGCCGCCGAGTCCTGCACCGGCGGCTGGGTGGCCCAGGCGATAACCGCGGTCGCTGGCAGTTCCGCCTGGTTCGATTGTGGCTTTGTGACTTATTCCAATGAGGCCAAGCAGCAACTGCTGAATGTGCCGGCCAGTCTGCTCGATTTCGATGGCCCCGGCGCGGTCAGCGAAGAAACGGTGCTGGCCATGACCGCGGGCGCGATCGCCAACAGCCGGGCCCGGGTTGCCGTCGCGGTCAGCGGCATAGCCGGGCCTGAGGGCGGCAGCCCGGAAAAACCTGTCGGCACGGTGTGGATCGCCTGGCAATGGGAACAGCGGCGGCTGACGCGCAAGTTTCAATTCGGCGGGGACAGAACCGCTGTCCGCGAGGCCGCGGCGCTGGCGGCGCTGGAAGGATTGCTGGCGCTGCTGGAATGAAATCCGGCGGTGAAATATTTTTCTAAAGTATTTGCGGCGACTGCCAATATACTGGTTGAATATACAGTAATCGGCCGCGCAGCCAATTTGCCCGATTTTCCTTCGAATTCAGGCAAAATTCAGAAATTGGACTAGGCTGTTGGCGGTAGCGGTTGAACTGGCAACCAGGAGCATAGAACTTATCGCGCAACTGGAACTCATGGAACCAGCTACGGTTGTGATTCATTGACAGACAAGGGAAATACCATGATGCAAGACAGCAAGAACGACCAAGGCAAGGAAAAGGCACTGAATGCCGCACTGGCTCAGATCGAACGGCAATTCGGCAAAGGTTCCATGATGCGTCTCGGCGATAACGATCGCCAGGCGATACCCGCGATATCGACCGGCTCGCTCGGGCTCGACATCGCCCTCGGCATCGGCGGCCTGCCGCGCGGCAGGATCGTCGAGATCTACGGCCCGGAATCTTCCGGCAAAACCACGTTGACCTTGCAGGTCATCGCGCAGGCCCAGCGCACCGGCGGCAGTTGCGCCTTCATCGACGCCGAACACGCGCTCGACCCCATGTACGCCGCCAAGTTGGGCGTGGATGTGGAGAACCTGCTGGTCAGTCAGCCCGACACCGGCGAGCAGGCGCTGGAGATTTGCGACATGGTCGTGCGCTCCGGCGCGCTTGACGTGGTAGTGATCGATTCGGTGGCCGCGCTCACGCCCAAGGCGGAGATCGAAGGCGAGATGGGCGACAGTCACATGGGCCTGCAGGCCCGGCTGATGTCCCAGGCGCTGCGCAAAATGGCGGGCAACATCAAGAACTCCAACACCCTGGTGATATTCATCAACCAGATTCGCATGAAGATCGGCGTCATGTTCGGGTCTCCGGAAACCACCACCGGCGGCAATGCACTGAAGTTCTACTCATCGGTGCGGCTCGACATCCGTCGTATCGGCACGATCAAGGACGGCGATGAAGTTGTCGGCAACGAAACCCGGGTGAAAGTCGTCAAGAACAAGGTTTCGCCGCCGTTCCGGCAGGCGGAATTCCAGATCCTGTACGGCGAGGGAATTTTCCAGCTCGGCGAAGTGATCGATCTCGCCGTCAAATACGGCCTGGTGGATAAATCCGGCGCCTGGTACGCCTATCAGGGCGAGAAGATCGGCCAGGGCAAGAAGAACGTCGCCGCCTATCTGCAGGAGAATCCCGCTATCGCCGAGGAAATCGAATCGGCGATCAGAGCCCGCACCCTGGAAGGAGACCAGCAGAGCGAAGCGCGGGAACAGGCAGGTCATGACGACGTGGTCGTGCTTGCCGACTCCCGGAAATCGTAACCGCGGTACCGGCCCGTAATCAGTCAAATGAGCGAGTCTGACTCCATGGCGCTGCGCCGCCGCGCCATGGATTTTCTCGCGCGCCGGGAACACTCCCGTCATGAACTGGCGGGTAAATTGCGAGATCGCTTTGCGGAAACCGCCCCGGAACTGATTGATGCGGCACTGGACAAACTCGCTGCCGAAAACCTGCAATCGGATCGACGCTTCGCGGAGGAATACTTGCGAATGCGCATGCGCCGCAGCTTCGGCTGGCTGCATATTCGTGCGGAATTGCAGGCTCGGGGCGTGGCTGACTCGATAGTCTCCGATCTCTCCCGGCCGGACGAAGAATGGCTGGAGGTGGCCGAAAATCTCGTGGCTTCCAGGTTGTCGGGTAAGAATAGCCTCACACCGGGCAGCCGGGACCATCAGCGCATTTTCAGATTCCTGCAAGGACGAGGCTTTCCGTCCGAGATCGCGCACAAGTCACTGCAGTACCAGTTCCGCCAATCGAATCATTGATCGCAGCGCATTGACGAAACGGCCTTCGAAAGTCGGCGATCGACATGCGCGATTATTCCGGGAACTGTAATTTGTGCTTTGCTTCGGTAAGATTCCTGTCAACAACAGCTTCATTGAGAGCCTCTTCACAAGGAATCCGGCAAGTGATGTATCGATCGTGGAAGTGTGTGGCCTTCGGTTCAATAGTACTGTTGACCGCGGGTGTGTATATGCAAACTGCCGCGGGCGCCGAAGCCGAAGCCGAAGCCGAAGCTGCAACGCTCGAAGCAATCGTCGTAACGGCCCAAAAAGTCGAGCAAAACATCCTTGAGGTCCCCGTTTCCGTTTCGGTTATTCAGGGAAATCTGCTGGAGGAAAACGGCGCCAACAATATAACGGACCTCGATGGGATTGCCCCTAACGTAATTCTGAAAAATGTCCTGCTGATGGAAAACGGAGGGAACTTCGCCATTCGAGGCATTGGTTTCTTCGATATCGACCCGCTTTCCGATCAGAAAACACAAATCACCGTCGATGGAGTGCCTCACGCCCGCAATACCGGAGTAGTTTACGACCAGGTCGATATCCAGCGCGTGGAGATCCTGCGAGGTCCGCAAGGCACTCTGTTCGGGCGTGGAAGCATGGCGGGAACCGTAAATTATGTATCCCGGCTGGCAGCCGATGAGGCCGGCGTTTCAACCCGGATTTCGGCAGGTGAGTACGGCATGGCCAAGTACGTGCTGGCGGCTGAGACGGGCGCGATGCTGGACGGTGCGCTGCGGGCTCGACTTACATCGACGCGGAGACTGTACGGCGGCCATATCACTAATGCGTTCAACGGCAAGACTTTCGGTAAACTCGATATGCGTAACACCAGATTGAGAATCGATCATGACTCGGAATATGCGGAAACCAGTCTCATCGTCTACAGTATTGCGGACACCGTCCAGGGCCTGGGATTGTCCAGTCAGTTTCAGGATCCGTATGGTCTGGCGGATGGCGATGTAAACCGGATCAATGTCGATCAGGACGGGTTTCGTGATTCCAGTGAGCACGGTTTCACGGTCCTGTCGGAGATTTCCCTGGATACCGGATATCTGGCCTTGTTGGCCAACTCTCATAAAAGCGATTTTCTGGTCTATGCAGACCTCGATGGCTGGGTCAGTGCGCAATCATCTGGCGCCGGCGGAATTTCCGTCGATCCTTTCAACCTGGGCTTCGACATCGGCCAGGAACAGGAGAGTTTTGAACTTCGATACCACTATGACGAGGGCGGGCGCTGGAGCCTGGTCACGGGTGCATTCCTGTTTCATGAGAATGTTGAGCGCTTTTTCCATCTGAACACGGGGCCGCCATTTTCACCGACTCTGGCATTCGAGGACTCTTACAAGACCGCCGTGGTGCATCAGGATACTCAGAGTCTGGCGATTTTCGGCCAAGCCGGATATGCGGTCAGCGATACTGTCTCCCTGATCATTGGCGGCAGAATGACCCGTGAGGAGAAATCTGCCGAATTGATCGATTTTCCATCGCCTTCGTTACCGCAATCCCCCGCTACCAGGCTCACGCCATCGCATGTCTGGGACCAGCCGACCTGGAAACTCGGCGTCGAATTCAAGCCGGACGATACCGCAATGTACTATCTGACGGCGTCTACCGGTTACAAACCCGGCGGATTCAATGGCAGGGCGACGCTGCCTGAAAACGTGGGACCCTATGCCGCGGAGCATTCAACCAGTATCGAGGCCGGCGTCAAGGGAAGTTTGCTGGAAAACCGGATGCGTTTCGCCGCCGCCGGGTTTTTCACCGAATACACCGATTTCGTCGGCCTGGTCAGAAGGCCCACGGCTTCGGGACGGGGAACCGAGTCGGTCAACGACAATATCGGAGCGATGACCATTCACGGACTTGAATTCGAATCGTCCTGGCTTGTGGCTTCTGGTTTCACGGTCGATTTCGCGCTGGGCTACCTTGATGCGGGGTGGGACAACTATAATGCCGACCTGACGGGCGACGGCATCGTTACCGATAATTCCCATTTCGAAATTCTGCTGGCGCCGAAATTTTCCACGTATGCAGCCGCAACCTACTCGCAGGACCTGGCGGACAGCGCGCTGCAATACCGGCTGGATGTGCGCTATCAGGCGGGCTACAACACATATGGACGAAGTAACGAGGATTACTACTTTCGCCCGGCAACGGCGAAAGTGAACGGGTCCGTGACCTGGACCTGGGGCGAGGACGGTAACAGCATCGCCGTTTTCGGAAAGAACCTGACCGATCGCCAGGTTATTACCCAGGCGATCGTGGCTCTGTATCCCGTGATGAAATTTGACTCGCCAAGGATGCTGGGAGTCGAATTGAAACTGAATTTCTGACGGAAATCCGAAATGAGACTAGTCAAACCTTTCAGGGGGTTGCGGCCGACGCGCGAACTCGCCTCGCAAGTCGCTTCTCCGCCATACGATGTATTGAGCAGGGAGGAAGCGCTGGAAATGGCGCGCGGCAACGATTGCAGTTTTCTCCATATCAACAAACCCGAGATCGATGTCGACCCCGCAACCGACTCTCATGATGGCATTGTTTACGCAAGAGGCAGGGCAAATCTCGACCGATTCATCGATTCGGGCATCCTGGTCAGGGACGAGGAGGACAGTTTCTATGTGTATCGCCAGGTCATGGGCGATCACGTGCAGACCGGCCTTGCCGCCGTGGCATCGTTGGAGGCATACGAACAGGGCCTGGTCAAGAAACATGAATTGACGCGCCCGCCCAAGGTGCATGACCGGGTGGCGCATATGCATGCCCTCGGCGCCCAGGTAGGGCCTGTATTCGTTACCTATCATGCCCGGCCGTCGGTTGATGAACTGATCGCGGAAACGGCGCAAGGCGAGCCTGAATACGACTTCGTCGCCGATGACGGCATCCGCCACACACTTTGGGTCGTATCGCAGGCCGAGCGGGTGCTCGAGTTCCAGTCCGCACTGGACGAGTTACCGGCGCTCTATGTCGCCGACGGGCACCATCGTTCCGAGGCGGCGTCGAACTTGCGGGAAACTCTGAATCTGTTCAGTCCGCGCCGGACGGATTCTTCCCCCTGGGACTGGTTCCTCGTGGTCATGTTTCCCCATGACCAGATCAAGATTCTCGACTACAACCGCGTGGTGCGTGACCTCAATGGCCTCGCCGCCGGCGAATTCCTGGAAAGGCTGGAACAGGACTTCGAACTCACCGGGGTCGAAGCCGGCAACGCCAAACCCGCGCAGCCGCGCGAGTTTGCCTTGTATCTGGAAGGGCGCTGGCTGCGCCTGCGCCCGCGTGCGGCGGTGCTGGCCTCGCTGGAAGAAAAATCGGCCAGTGACAGGCTGGATGTAGCCTTGTTGCAGGATTGGGTATTCGCGCCCTTGCTCGGCATCATGGATCAGCGTACCGACGATCGAGTGGATTTCGTCGGCGGCATTCGCGGATTGGCAGAACTCGAACGAAGAGTCGACGGCGGCGCCTGGGGCGCGGCTTTCGCAATTTATCCGACTTCAATGGAAAATCTGATGGAAGTGGCGGACTCGGGCGGCGTGATGCCGCCCAAGTCCACCTGGTTCGAGCCCAAGTTACGCAGCGGGCTGGTCAGTCACGTGCTGGATTAGCTCGCCTGCTTCAGTTTGGCCCTGGATTTACCGTCGATCAGGTTGGCCTTGCCGATGGGGATCGATCTGGGCTTCATGGCCTCGGGAATCTCCCTTACGAGGTCGATGTGCAGCAGGCCGTTTTCGAGCCCGGCGGCATTGACCTTGACGTGCTCGGCGAGGCGGAAGCGCCGCTCGAAGTTGCGGGCGCCGATTCCCTGATGCAGGAACTTGCGCTCTCCGTTCTCCTCAGTCCTGCGGCCGCTGACGGTCAGTTCCTCGCTTTCCACCTGGATGTTCAGGTCGTCTTCGGCGAAGCCGGCGACGGCCATGGTGATGCGATAGCTGTCCTTGTCGAGCAGCTCGATGTTGTAGGGTGGGTATCCGGAACCGGCGTTGTCGTTCCGGCTCACTGTGTCGAGCAGGGACGAAAGGTGGTCGAATCCTACGGTGGTTCGGTACAGGGGAGAAAAATCAAATCTGGTCATGATCATATCCTCATAATTCAAGCAATATGGTTTGGCTGCCGATTCCGGCAGAGCGGACCTCTGATGAGCATCCGCTGAGGATGTATATGTGGTCTAAAAGGTGGGAATTCAATGGGGTGGTGGTTGCTGGCATCTCGCCGCCGCCGGTGCGGGGTATTTGGCGTCCGCCGTGAATCCGGTCCGGCCGCCAAGCGCAGCTTGGCGTCGTTCCGGCTACGCATGAAGCTGCGCTTCATAAACGCTTGCCTCCACCCCTGGAGGCTCAAGTTCGGCATCCATGCCTCACATGCCGCCAAACACCCCGCCCCAGCGCCGGCCTACGGAAACCCCTCGCCACCCGACGACGACGGATCGAAGCCACAGCCTCAATAGCAGCATAGTAAGTCAGGCTCGTGGAATCCCGCTGATGTTTCAAATAACCAGCATCGTCATGAAGTCGTGAACGGGGGTGTCTTCCAGAGCTTTCTGGTCTTTGCATAGGGTGAAGATTTCTTCGCAGCGGTGGGATGGGAAGCAGGTGGCGAGGTTGGATTTGAATTTGGCTTCGAGCAGGGGGATTCCTTCTTTGCGGCGGCGTCTGTGGCCTACTGGGTATTCGACTTCGATGCGGTCGGTGCAACTGCCGTCCTTGAACCAGATCTTGATTGAGTTGGCGATGGAGCGTTTGTTGGGTTCGAGGTATTCGTTGGTGTAGCGGGGTTCTTCGTGGATTTCCATTTTTTCGCGTAATTCGTCGATGATGGGGTGCGCGGCGTGGAAGGAGTCCTCGTAATGGTCGGCGGTGAGCGAGCCGAAGCCGAGGGCTACGGCGGTCATGTATTGCAGGCAATGGTCGCGGTCGGCGGGGTTGCTCAAGGGGCCTACCTTGTTGATGATGCGCAGCGCTGATTCGTGGGTGTGCATGACTATGCGGTCGATTTCGCCGAGCCTGTTGCTGACCGCGGGATGTAGTTTGAGCGCGGCCTCGACTGCGGTTTGCGCGTGGAATTCGGCCGGATAGGAGATTTTGAATAGTATATTTTCCATCACATAACTTCGGTAAGGAATTGAAAATTGGAATTCTTTTCCTTTGAAGCTCACGTCGTAGAATCCCCAGATCCGGGCGCTGAGCACGCTTGGATAGCCGGTTTCTCCGCGCATGGTCAGGTCGGCCAGGCGCACTGCGCGGGAAGTGGCGTCGCCGGCCGCCCAGGACTTGCGCGAACCGGTATTGGGCGCATGACGGTAGGTGCGCAGGCTGGAGCCGTCGAGCCAGGCCTGGGAGAGGGCGTCGATGACCTGCTGTCTGGAGCCGCCGAGCATCCGGGTCGCCACTGCCGTGGAGGCGACCCGCACGAGCAACACGTGGCATAGCCCGACGCGGTTGAAACTGTTTTCCAGGGCGATGACGCCCTGAATCTCATGGGCCTTGATCATGGCGCCGAGCACATCGCGCATGAGCAGGGGAGGCTGGCCCGCGGCCGCACGGCGCTGGGACTGGTAGTCGGCAATCGCCAGGATGGCGCCCAGATTGTCTGATGGGTGTCCCCATTCCGCCGCCAGCCAGGTGTCGTTGTAGTCAAGCCAGCGGATGACGCAGCCGATATCCCAGGCGGCTTTCACGTGGTCAAGCCGGAATTGCGTGCCGGGCACGCGCGAGCCGTTGGGAACAGTTGTGCCTTCCGCCAGGGGCCCGAGCAGTTTCCGGCATTCGGGATAACGCAGCGCAAGCAGACCGCAGCCAAGACTGTCCATCAGGCAGTTCCGGGCCGTGTCGTATGCTTCCCGGGAGTCTATTTCGTAGTCGCAGACATAGTCCGCGATATCGACCAGAACCTGATCCGGGTCGGGGCGGGTATTCAGATCGGCGCTGGCGCTCATGGCTGGCTCTCCATTTGAGTGTTGTGACAGGGTTTGGTCAGGGTTCAACGTTCGGCGATATCCACCCATTCGGCGCTCGCCGGGCCGGTATATTCCGCATTCGGCCTGATGATGCGGTTGTTCGCGCGTTGCTCCTTCACATGGGCGGCCCAGCCAGTGATGCGCGACATGACGAATATGGGTGTAAACAGCTTGGTCGGGATGCCCATGAAATGATAGGCGGCGGCATGAAAGAAGTCGGCGTTCGCGAAAAGCTTCTTTTCGCGCCACATGACTTCCTCGCAACGCAGGGATACCGGATACAAAGTGGAATCGCCGACGTGCCGGGCCAGTTTTTCCGCCCAGCCCTTTATAATCGCATTGCGCGGGTCGGATTCGCGATACACCGCGTGGCCGAATCCCATGATCTTTTCCTTGCGCTCCAGCATGGCGAGAATTTCGCTTTCGGCCTCGTCGGGAGTCCGCCAGTTCTCGATCATTTCCATGGCCGCCTCGTTGGCGCCGCCATGCAGCGGGCCGCGCAAGGCGCCGATGGCGGCGACAACGCAGCTATGCATGTCGGAAAGCGTCGAGGCGACGACCCGGGCGGTGAAGGTGGAAGCGTTGAATTCGTGTTCCGCGTACAGGATGAGGGAAACATTCATCACTTTCCGAAACAAGTCGTTGGGCGCCTGACCATGCAGCATATGCAGGAAATGCTCTCCGATCGAATCGCTGTCGAGTTCGGTGTCGATTCGCCGGCCATGATGGCTCCAGACGAACCAGTAACAGATGATTGAGGGCAGCGCCGCCAGTAGCCGGTCGGCCACTTGGTCCTGGCGCGAAAAATCGCCTTCCGGCTCGAGATTGCCGAGCATGGAACAACCGGTGCGCATTACATCCATCGGATGAGCGCTCGCGGGAATCCGCTCGAGCGCCTCGCGCAATTCGGCCGGCAGTCCGCGCAGACGCTTGAGTTTACCGTTGTATCCGTCGAGTTCGGACTGAGGGGGCAGATTGCCTTTCAGCAGCAGCCAGGCGACTTCCTCGAATCGCGCTTCCCGCGCCAGCACGTCGATGTCGTGGCCGCGATACATCAGCCCGGATCCCGTTTTGCCTACGGTGCAAAGCGCAGTCGCGCCGGCAACTTGTCCGCGCAGTCCTGCGCCTTCAAGTGGTTTTCCCGGCATAATTCAACTCCGAATTCATTGGTTTCGGGGATTAATTCGCGTCCATCGAAACAAGAGCGCGATTATACTTTTTTTCTGGAAGATTGGCGGGAGGGCGAAGGCTGCCGATTCGGTGTGCTGGTTTGCCGGACTATACAAGAGTTCAGTTTTCCGCCCGATCGGCAAGCGGCGGCTTGAAGCGAATCAAGTCAAGGTCATTCGGTAACCGACTCCCCGCACACTCTCGATCCGGGGAGTCTTGCCAAAGCTGCTTTCGAGTTTCCTTCGAATCTTCTTGATAAATGTGCGGGACCGCCGCCGGTCCGTGACATTGCGCGTCCCCCAGATCTGATTCATCAAGTAATCATGGGAAAGGACTTTCTCGGTGTTGATCGAGAAAATTCGCAGTAATTCATACTCAGTGGCGGTGAACCCTATCGTTTGGCCCGCGATGGTTACGCTTCGATGTTCATCGCATATCACCAGATCGCCCAGGGTGAGGTAAGTGGGGCCCATTTGCTTGCGTAGCGCCGCCTTGATTCTCGCCACGAGTTCCTGGCTGGATACTGGTTTGACGATGAAGTCGGCGGCGCCGGACTCAATCGCCTTTGCTACGGTTTCGTCCCTGCCGTAGACCGAAATGATAATAGTCGGCAACTGGGCAAGTTGGGGTAGTCGGGACATCAACTCAATGCCGTCAATTCCGGGAAGCACCAGGTCAAGCAGCACCAGTTGCGGTGAGTGCATTTCCAACAGCTTGGGGAGATCCTGGTAATCGCTTGTAACAACTGCTTTGTAACCTGAAGAATTCAGTGTTTCTCGCATGTATCGCAGCGCCCGTGGATCGTCATCTACAACGAGAACGCAAGGCGGCTCTCTGTCGATGTTCACCAGTTCAGATTTGTTCGCCGCGGCTCTGGCCTTTCCCGTTCTTTCTTCGTTGACAACCGCCCGTAGCGTAAATGTGAAGCGTGCGCCTTGTCCCGGTCCTTTGCTCTCCGCCCAGATACGGCCGCCATGGGCCACTATGATTCCCTTGCAGATGGCAAGGCCCAGCCCAAGTCTGGCTTGGTCGCCCTGGTCGGTTCCACTAACGGCGTACTTCTGGAAGATGTGAAGCAACTGCTCGGAACTTAGTCCGCAACCCTCATCCGTGACGGAAATGGCGACGTCGGAATTATTGCGCTTTGCCTCGATCCGGATAGATGACGATCCTGGAGAAAGTCTGACGGAATTGGATAGCAGATTAGTCAACACCTGTTCGATGCGTCGCCGCTCGGCATAAACCCGTGGCAGCTTCAAAGGCAGATCAACGACAATATTCTGTGAATTGTCGCCGCCGATAAAAGTGCGCCGGGCGTGTTCGATCAACGACTGCACCTCTTCCGGTTCCGGCAATACGGAAAATGCGCCAATCTCGACGCAACCGAAATCTTGCAGATCGCTGACCAGCCCGCGCATAAGATTGGTTTGTTCGTCGATTATCCGCAGATACTCGCGCAATTCGGCGCGGTCCAGTTCTTGCGGCGAGTCCAGCAAGGCAACCGCCGCTCCCTTGATCGAAGTCAAGGGCGCACGCAGTTCGTGGCTGACCATGCCCACAAACTCTGCCCTCGTGCGCTCAATCTCCTGTATCGGCGAGAGATCTCGCAATGTAACAACTACTGATTCCACCTTGTCGGCTGCTGACACTATTGGCGTCGCACTGATCAGCAGGGTTATATTGCCGCCGTCAGGCATCCACGCGGCAATCTCCTTGTCACGAATCGTTTTCGCTTGACTCAACAATTCCGCCAGCGAAGTTTCGTCCAACGAAAATTCGCTTCCATCGTCGCTTCGATATTTCAGTACCCGCAGTACCTCATCAGGCGTGGATCCGGGTGAAATGACGTCGGCTATGCGCTGACATTCATGATTGACGGAAACCGATTTTCCGCTCCTGGCGTTGAACACGATGATCCCTGCCGGCGCGGTGTTCAGCAGTGCTTTCAGAGTAGTGCGAGTCCGACGTTCGCTATTGGAGATTCGCGCATTCGCCATAGCGGTCGCCGCCAGAGCGGAGAACAGCAGTAAAGTTCTTTTGTCCTCGTGCGAAAACTCCAGCTCGCCGGCTTTGTCGGCAAGATAGAAACCGCCCAAACGAGTTTCCCGATGATGCAATGGCGCGCACTGAAATGAGCATTTGGGAAACAGGTGCGCGGACATACCCAGTTTTCGAACGAATGTTCGCAAGTCCTTGATCTGCGTTGGCCCTGTCAGCTCCTGCAAATGATGGAAAAGCCTGTGCCCGCCGGACTTTTTCATCAGCAATTCCAGCCATTTCGGAGCGAAGCCGGAAGTTACGAGATCAACCGATTGGCTGGAATCGTCTTTTGCGGTGATCAATCCATAGCGCGCTCCCGTCAGGTCCCGGGCGCATTCGACTATCTCGCGCAGGACATTATTGAGGTCGCGGCTTGCATTGATCTGCTCGAAAACGGAGAACAATCGTGAGATTGCCGACCGCTCGATGACCGTGTTTTCAATCAGGTCAGGTTTACCAGCCAACTATCGATTCCAAGTTAGTTTTTCTTGATTCAATTTTCTGATTTGTGTAAGTCGATCATGGCAATCCTTGCTACGCCACACGATCAGAAAGTCTGAATCACATGGGCTCCTGACAGAACATCGGAGGAGTGTGCGTTCTTCTTCCAGCGGACCCTATATAACGCAAATTTTCGTGAACAGCGCGGCTGCACTGAAAAAATCGCGCAAAAGTCACGTTAGTGTAGATTTGGTCACTTAATATACGGTGGAAATCTGAAAGAGTTACTACAGGCAGCGCGAGCGTAACCGAAAGCGTAGACTTCTTTTTCTATACGTGAGATGTGTCTCGCACCTATAGTCTGTTCGGCGAATCAGCGCTGGAGGTATGGATTCTCCGGCAGCAGATGCTCTGCCAGCGGCGCGCGCCGCGACGCTGGCCGCGGTCCGTATTGCTCGGCGAGATAGTCCAGAATCCGCTCTTCGACTTCCGCGTCGAGTTCGTCCATGCCCTGGGTTTCCTCCATCCAGACGAGGCGGCTCTGCCAGACTCCGCGATCCCCTGAATTCTGCGTGATCAGCAGGGCCGAATGGCATTCGGTGCAATTCGCCTGCACGAGTTGCCAGTCGCCTTCCAGCGCCAGGCCGGTGACGCGGTCGGTTTCTTCCGCCGCCCGCGGCGCCTGTGCGAGCCCGAGCAGTGCAAGGGCGAGAACGAGACCTGTTGATCGCAGCGGTGGCATGATTCGCGATTCAGCTCACCTGCACCGCGATGCGATGACAGGCGTTGTTGAGATAACCGCGCGGGTTCCAGCCGGGCACGACCATGGGCTGGGAGCGTCCCGCAGCGTCCATCGCCCGAACCCATACTTCGTAATAGCCGGGTTCGGAGAATTGCACCCAGGATGACCAGTCCTGCCAGGCCAGGCGATTCGCAGGAGACTGCACGGCCGTCGGCAGCCAGGTCGCGCCGAAGTCGGTCGACAGGAACACCGCGCTGACCATGTCGTCGCCGGCCCAGGCGTGCCCGCGCACATCGAGCCGCTCGCGCTGGCCGACGCTGATGCCGGAGCGGGGATAAGTGATCAGCGATTTCACCGGCATGGATTCGATGATGCGCATGTCGCTGTCCGGCACCCGGCTGCCGGGCGCCACCGGCAGCCGCGGCACGGTATAGGACGGCGGCGCCATTTTTTCTCCGTCGTGCACCTGATTGCGCACCACCAGCCGGTTCAGCCACTTGCCGGAAACCGAGCCGGGCCAGCCGCCGCAGACCAGGCGCAGCGGGAAGCCGTTTTGCAGCGGAATGTCCTCGCCGTTCATCTGCCAGGCGATCAGCGACTCCCGTTCCAGCGCCTTTTCGATGGACACGCCGCGGGAGATGGCGTCCAGGTCGGGGTCGCCGCTGGGATGAATATCGGCGCCGTGATAACCGACATAGACGGCGTCGGCGCCGACACCGCAATAGTTGAGCACGTCGCGCAGGCGCACGCCGGTAAAACTCGGACAGCCGATGGCGCCCGTTGTCCACTGGTTGCCGCTGGCGGCGGGGACGAATTCGCTGCGGCCGTTGCCGCCGCATTCAAGCTGCAATTGCAGGGTTACGGTTTCGAATCTGGCGCGCAGGTCGGCGATGCTGAATCGCTCGGGCCGCAGACAGGATTCACCGCCGACTTCGAGTTCCCATGTCTCCGGGTCGATGTTGTCCGGAACGAGCCCGTTGTTTCGAATGAACATGTAGCGATTCGGCGTGACCGAATCGTCGAGCAGATGCGCGGGCGTCTCCGCGTTCAGCGGGCGGTCGTTGAGAACGATCAGACCTTCCTTGCCGGGAATCTCTCCGGGCGCGTCGTCTTGCGCGAAAGCAACCGGAACCAGCCCCGCGGGCATGTAACGGGCAAACGGTATCACTGAGCCGAGCGCCGCCCCCATGGCCAGCAGCCCGCTCTTGCGGATGAATCCGCGGCGCGTCACCGGGTGGGACTCCCGGTCCCAGAGCAGCCGGTCGGCGGCTACCGGGTCCTGCCGCAAGGCTTCCGTCAATGTAATCCTGTTGCCGCGGCCCATGCTGCGCTCCTTTCTCCCGTTACAGAAGTTTCCCGAATCAGCCGAGACTATCAGATAAGAGCAACAAGGTAGAATAGGGCCTCTCTTTGACCATGGCCTACTTGCGGCTGGGCATACCCGATATGGCGCTGGGCAGATTTCAGGATTTTCTGTGGGGGCTGATTGCGCCGTTGCGCAGCCGCGGGGGCGAACGGCTGCTGCTCGACGAAGCCCTGCAAACCCTGATGGGCTCGAGAGGGGAAGTTTCGACCGCGGTGGCGGCCAGGGAAGTGCTCGACAGTTACAAGGAGGCGCCGGAGGAAGACAAACTCGCGTTCTTTCGCAACCTGGAGCAGAACTTCAATGCGGATTTCGAGATCGTGAGAGCCGCCTGGCGGGCATACGAACACGAGCCGTCCAGCGAGAACCTGAGCCGGCTTTCACGCCAGGCGGAGCCGCGCCGGCATGCCTTGCTGCGCCGTCTGCATCAGACTCCCAATTCCACGCACGACCTGGTCGCCATGCGGGCCGACCTGTTGCGGCTGATCAAGACACATCGGGAACTTGAAGCGCTGGATCAGGATTTCGAACAAGTGCTTTCTTCATGGTTCAGCCGGGACTTTCTCATGTTGCGGGAAATAGACTGGTCGACTTCTGCTTCGATTCTCGAACGCATCATCCGTTACGAAGCCGTCCACGAGATTCGCGACTGGGAAGACCTGCGCAGCCGAATCGAACCGGAAAACCGCTGCTGTTACGCCTTTTTCCACCCGTCCCTGACCGACGAGCCGCTGATCTTTGTCGAGGTGGCCCTGACCAACGAAATACCGGGCGGTATCGGCGAGATTCTGAACACCGATCCGTCCGCGGCGCCGGTCAACGGCGAATTCACGACCGCGGTTTTCTACAGCATCAGCAATTGCCAGCCGGGGCTGAAGCGGATTTCCTTCGGTAATTTTCTCATCAAGCAGGTCGTGCAGGAATTGCAGGCGGCGCATCCCTCTATCGAGACATTCGTGACCCTCTCGCCCGTACCCGGTTTCGGCAAATGGCTCGAGCGCGAGGACGACGAATCGGACGAAGCGCTCGCGGAACTGAAAAGCGAATGCCGGGAGAAAGTCAGCGACCGGGCATCAGCCGCCGAACACGAAGAATTGCTGCGCAGGCTCGCTTTCAATTTCCTGTTGCGCAAACGAAAAGGTATTTTCCCGGCGGATTCGGTCGCCCGTTTTCATCTCGGCAACGGCGCGTCGCTGTTTCGCGTGAATGCCGATGCGGATCGGTCGGACAAGGGCTGGCGGCAATCCCGCGGCGTCATGGTCAATTATCTTTACGATCAGCGACAGATCGAAGCCAATCACGAGCAATACAGCAACGACGGGCGCGTACTGTTCAGCGACCGGTTGAAACCGCTGCAAATCAAGAACTGAATCAGAATTTCGCGCTCAGGAGTGTGAGGCCATGTGCTGGATCACGCCCGGTTTTCGGCTTTCCAGCTTGGATATGGTGTACTGGTAGCTTCTGGCGCTTGGATCGATGTCCATCGCTTCGTCGATAGCGGCTTCAAGGTCCGCCTTGGCGGCCTGACGGGTGAGATAGGGGCCGGAGATTTTCACTTGCAGGGACGGATCGCTCGGCGCCGTAGCCACGATGTAATAATTTTCTGCGTTCACGGATTTGTTACGGAAAATGCAAAAGGACGCAAAGAGGCGGTTGATTTTCGAACTCCGGTGTTATTTTAGCCTTCCATCGGCACGGACGGGCTGGATTTTATGCCAATCTCACAATAAGTTACAAATTTCGGGCAGTTTTCCGCCGCGAGTCTCCCCCTGGTGCCAATCAGCGTCATTATTCCCGTATTGAACGAAGAGGATCGGATCCTTTCCTGCCTGGAGCGGTTGCAGCCGATGCGGTCCCGGGGACACGAAGTCATCGTCGTCGACGGCGGCAGCAAGGATGAAACGCGAATGATCGCGGCGGAACGTTGCAGCCTGCTCTTGCGCAGCCGGCCAGGCCGCGCCGCGCAGATGAATCTCGGAGCGCGTTTCGCCCGCGGAGACGTCCTGCTGTTCCTGCACGCCGACAGTGCTTTGCCCGAAAAAGCGGACCAGGCCATTGCACAGGCTCTTGCCCCGGACCGGTCCGGCGAAAATCCCGGCTGGGGCTGGTTCGACGTGCGGCTCAGTGGCCACGCGCCGGTCTACCGGCTGATATCCGCGTGCATGAACTTGCGGGCCCGGCTGAGCGGGGTCTGTACCGGCGACCAGGCCCTGTTCGTTGCCGCCGAACTGTTTCGCCGGGCCCGCGGTTTCCCGTCCATTCCGCTGATGGAAGACATCGCCATCTGCAAGAGGCTGCGAAAACTTGCCCGCCCACGGCCCCTGGCGATCAGGATCAAGAGTTCTTCACGGCGTTGGGAAACCGCCGGCGTGGCGCGTACGGTGCTGCAGATGTGGCGGCTGCGCTTGCTTTATTTTCTCGGCATGTCTCCCGAGCGACTGGCGAAAACGTACTATCCGCGGCTGTTCGCCGCCGCCGGACGCTACCAGTATCCTTCGGCAAGAATTCTGGTGTTCGCGCGGGAACCGAGGGCCGGGGCGGTCAAGACCCGGCTGGCGGCGCACATCGGCGACGAATCCGCCTTGCGCCTCTACCTGGCCATGTTGCGCCGCGTCGTCACGACCGTGGAACAGGCCGCGCTGGCGGAATTTCATCTCTGGGCGGCGTCCAATTGCGAGCACGAAGAATTTCTCGCCTTGTGCAATGTCCAGGATATCCGGCTCCAGCAAGGCGACTGCCTCGGCTCGAGAATGCGGAACGCTTGCGCGGTCGAACTGGCGGAAGCAGGCGTGGACGGCGTGCTGATCATCGGCTCGGACAGTCCGGGGCTGACGCCGGATTATCTCGACCGCGCGCTGGCGGCGCTATCGAGCGGAACCGATGTGGTGCTCGGGCCTGCCCGGGACGGCGGTTACGTGCTGATAGGCTTGCGCAAGGTCAACGGGGAACTGTTTCGCGGAGTGGACTGGGGCGGACCCGAAGTACTGGAGCAGACCGTCTCGCGAGTGCGCGAGGCGGGTTTGCGCCATCAATTACTGGAGCCGTCCTGGGACGTCGACGAGCCGGAGGACCTGCCATTGCTGGACGAACTCGCGCCGCCCTTGTCCTGGTCCTGAATCCTGTCCTCGAAATCCAGCAGCCGCCTCGCCACGCGGGACGCGTTGACGCGGTAGCGGCCCGAGTCGACCTGCCGGTGCAGCAGCACGGTTCGGCTGATGTTGATCTCCGGTTGTTGCCTGATGATGTCCAGCATCGCTTCGCGTTCCTCCTCGGCGGACTTGTCACCGTCACCGTCGCGCTTGCCGGAGCCAGCGGGTTTGGCGAAGGGGAGCGTTTTGCCCGGTCTGCCTTGGTATTCGTTCATTGCATCGATCGCTAACCCGGACGAGCCGAAAGCCGCGGGCCGGCTTCGTGTTTCACTCATCCGTGTTTTAAAATTTCGGCAGGTGCGGCGGGAAGTTGACAAAAACCACGAACATCGATTGCCGCGCGGGAAAAGCGCGGCTTCAGCTCGCCTGCACATCGTGTAAACTATGCCCTCGTTCTGGAACCTCATGGCCATGCCCGCCGGCAAATCCCCCATATTGCTGATCTGCGACGACGAACCCGCCCGGCATGAGCTTGCAGTAAAACTCGGTTTTCTCGGTGAATCCGTCATCACCGCCGGTGCAGGCGACTGGCGCCGGGGGGTGGCCGATGCCCATGCGGTCGAAGCCGTGTTGCTCGGCAAGTACGACACCGGGGAACTGCGCCGTCTGGCAGGCGAACTCGAATCGAACCTCCCTCTTGCGGCCATCGTGCTGTTGCAGGCAGGCGAAATCCCCGATTTCGCCGGCGACGGATTGCGCGCCCGCATGATCGCGGAACCTGATGCGACGGCGCATTTTCGCGACCTTCTCGATGTCCTGCACAAGGCACGCCTGTGCCACGAATACCTTGCTGGCGCGGCGGATGAAGACATTTCGCGCGGGCTGGCCGCGGTGCAGGGCCTGATCGGCGTCAGTCCGGCGATTCAACGAATCCGGGAAGTCGTGGGGCGGCTGGCGGACACGGAAGTGAACGTCCTGATCACCGGTGACTCGGGCACCGGCAAGGAAGTCGTGGCGCGCAATCTGCACCGGATTTCAGGCCGCGAAGGCAAGCCTTTCGTGCCGGTGAACTGCGGCGCGATACCGGGAGAATTGCTGGAAAGCGAATTGTTCGGCCACGAACGCGGCGCCTTTACCGGTGCGGTCGCCACCACTGTCGGCCGTTTCGAGCGCGCCCATGGCGGCACCCTGTTTCTCGACGAGATCGGCGACATGCCGCTCAACATGCAGGTCAAGTTGTTGCGGGTGCTGGAAGAGGGCAGTTTCGAGAAAGTCGGCGGCACCCGTTCGATCAAGGCCGATGTGCGGATTCTTACCGCCACCCACAAGAACATCGAGGACATGATCGCCCTGGGCCAGTTCCGCGAAGATCTCTATTACCGGATCAACGTCTTCCCCATCGAGATGCCGCCCTTGCGCGACCGGGTGGAAGATATACCGCTGTTGCTGAACGAGTTGATGCGCAATATTGAAACCGGCGGCAAGGGTTCGGTGCGATTCAATTCCGCCGCCGTCTCGGCCCTGTGCTGCTATGCCTGGCCGGGCAACGTGCGGGAACTTGCCAACCTGGTCGAGCGCATGGCGATCCTGCATCCTCACGGCATCGTCGGCGTCGAGCAATTGCCCGGCAAGATCCGCGCAAGCGCCGGACAGCGCGATATTGCGCCCGAGCCACGGGAAATTCCGCGGGAAAGCCCCATGCCCGCAACTTCTCCGGATATGCCGCCGGTCCACGGCATGGACCTGAAACAGTATCTGGCGAACCTGGAAAAGGATTTCATCGAACGCGCGCTCAAGGACAGCGGCGGCGTAGTCAAGCAGGCGGCGGAAAGACTGCAATTGCGCCGCACGACCCTGGTGGAGAAGATGCGCAGGCATGGCCTGAAACGCTAACCCCCGGGCGGAGCGGGAATCTCCATTCCGGCAGCCGGCAACTTCTCCCCGTCCAGATAGACGCCATCGGCCCGCAGCCGCAGGCGGCCCGCGGCGTACCAGTCTGTCACCTGCGGATACATCTCGTGCTCGATCAGGTGCACCCGCTCCTTGAGGCTTTGTTCGGTGTCTTCCTCGCGCACCGTGATCCTGCCGCGGGCGACGATCGGCCCGCCGTCGAGATCCTCGTTGACGAAATGAATGGACACGCCGTGTTCACTGTCACCGGCTTCGAGCACGCGCCGGTGGGTATGCATGCCGGTATATTTCGGCAGCAGCGAAGGGTGGATATTGAGAATCCGGCCGGCATGCTGTTCCACGAAATCCGGGCCGAGAATGCGCATGAATCCCGCCAGCACGATGAGGTCGGGCGCGAAAGCGCCGATCACCTCGATCAGGGCGCCGTCGAAAGTCTCGCGGTCCGGGAAGTCGCGATGTTCGATGATCGCGGTCGGGACGCCGGCTTTCGCCGCGCGTTGCAACCCAATGGCCGCCGGGTTGTTGCTGACGACCCCGGCCACCCGATAGGCGTAGTGCTCCGACCGGTCGATGAGCGCTTGCAGATTCGAGCCGTTGCCCGAGATCAGCACGACGATTTTGCAGGAATTGGATGGCATGGTTTCCCGGCCGGTCAGACTAGATCGACCACCGCCTCCTCCCCGTCGCCGGGCACCACTTCACCGACGGGCCAGGCGTCTTCGCCGGCTTCGCGCAACAATGCAAGCGCCGGCTCGAGCTCGTCGGCGGCGACGCAGACGATCATGCCGAGGCCGCAGTTGAAAATGCGGAACATTTCCTCCGCGGATACGTTGCCGGCGGCCTCAAACCAATCGAAGACGGCCGGCCGGCGCCAGCTTGCAGTATCGATCCGCGCGGCAAGCCCGGCGGGCAGGACGCGCGGCAGATTTTCGCTAATGCCGCCGCCGGTGATATGCGCCAGGCCGTGCACGGAAATTTTCGCCTTCAGGGCGGCGATCGCCCGAACGTAGATACGAGTGGGTTCGAGCAATACCTCGCCGAGCGAACGCCCGGAAAAGTCCTGCCCGAGATCGGCGCCCGAGATTTCAATGATTTTCCGGACCAGGGAATAGCCGTTGGAATGCGGTCCGGACGAGGCCAGGCCGATCAGGCGGTCACCCGCCGAGACCCGCTCCGGAACGATGATTTCTTCCTTTTCGACCACGCCGACCGCGAAACCGGCCAGGTCGTAATCGCCCGCGCCATACATGCCGGGCATCTCCGCGGTCTCGCCGCCGATCAGCGCGCAGCCCGCCTGCCGGCAGCCTTCACCGATCCCGCCGATGACGTCCGCGGCGAGGTCGATGTCCAGCGCGCCGGTGGCGTAGTAATCGAGAAAAAACAGCGGTTCCGCGCCGCAGACGATGAGATCGTTGACGCACATGGCAACGAGATCGATGCCGACGCTGTCGTGCCTGCCGAGTTCCAGCGCGAGTTTCAGCTTGGTGCCCACGCCGTCGGTCGCCGATACCAGAACGGGATGGCGGTAACCGGCGGGAATCTCGCATAGTGCGCCGAAACCGCCGATATCGGACAGTACTTCGGGCCGCATGGTGGAGCGCGCGACGGGACCGATGCGCCGGACAAGGGAATTGCCCAGGTCGATGTCGACCCCGGCGTCGCGATAGCTCAGGGATGCGCCGCCGGCCGGCGGCCCGTTCTCTTTCATGGCAGGTATCGGCTGATTGGCAGCCGCTATGTTAGCGGAATTGCAGTATCATTTCCGCATGATCGCGAGCCTTGCAAACAATCTGTTTCGCCTCCTCGGCATGGCTGTGCTGTCGGGAATTCTGCTGTCGGTTCCGGCGGCGCTCGCCCTGCCGGTGTCCGGTCTGTACCAGCAACACGTGGCGGTGGAAAACGAAAGCCTCGCCGAGCGCAATCGCGCCTACCAGGTCGCCTTCCGGCGCATGATCGTCAAGGTAACCGGCGACGAACGCTGGCTGGAGCAGGAGCGCATCCGCTCGGCAACGGGCGACGCCGGCGACTACGTTCAGGCCTTTGCCTACACGACCGAGGAAGCGGCCGGCCCGATCGCCGGTCAACGATTCATCGAGGTGCAGTTTTCCGCGCCCCTGATCGATCAGTTGCTCGCTTCGGAGAATATTCCGGTCTGGGGCGGCAACCGGCCCAGCGTGTTGATCTGGATGGTCTTGCAGGACGCGACCGGCCGCCGCAGCATGCTTAATTCCGAGAGCGGCGGCGAAATCATCGATTTCATGCGCCGCTTCGGCGAGGAACGCGGCCTGCCGATCATCTTTCCCCTGCTCGACATCGAAGACCGGCGCAATCTGCCCGCGGACGCGATCTGGACCCAGGACGAACTCGCCATCAAGGCGGCAAGCAACCGTTACGACCCTGACAGCATTCTGGCCGGCAGGCTGCTGTTTACCGCCACGGGCGAACTCGTGGGCCTGTGGCAATTCCTGTTCATGGACGAAGCGCTGGTATTCGACGGCTTCGATACGGACCTGGAATCCTACCTGGAACAGCCCTTGTCGCGCATAACCAGCCAGCTCTCCGGGTATTTCGCATTGGTCCCCGGCGGGCAAAGCGAACAATCGGTGCGCCTGCGGGTCGATGGCATCCGCAACTTTTCCGATTACTCGGCGCTGGTCGATTACGTTCGCGGAATCGGCCTGGTGCAGGCGGCGGATATCGTTTCGGTCGACGGCGAGCGGCTCGACCTGCAGCTCGACCTGCGGGGCAGTGCGGACCAGTTGTTCAATCTGATCGCGCTCGACCGCGATCTGCTGCCGGTGAACAGTGGCGATAACGCCGGCTCGTCCTTGTTGCATTATCGCTGGATGCGATGATCATGACCGGGCCGCGAGAGGATCAAATGCCGCTGGCGGTAGGTCTCGAAGACGAGGCGACCTTCGGGAATTTCGTCACTTCGCTGGAAAACCTGCAACTCGTGACCTGGCTGCAGGACCCGGAAAGGCTCGATTCGCCGGTGCTGATCTGGGGGCCGTCCGCCTCGGGCAGGACACACCTGTTGCAGGCCTGCTGCCACCTTGCGGACGACTCCAGCGCATTTTTCCTGCCATTGCGCTACAAGGACCAGGTGCGTCCGGAAATACTCGAAGGCGTCGGCGGCTTGTCGATGATCTGCATCGACGACCTCCAGTGCGCCGCCGGCGACGCGGAATGGGAACTGGCGCTGGTGCGGCTGATCAATGCGGTGAATCCGACGGATTCCCACCTGGTGCTGTCGGCTTCGGCGAAGGCCGCGGATCTGAACTGGGACTTGCCCGATTTGCGTTCGCGGCTGCAACAGGCCCTGGTCTTCCGTCTGCATCCCCTGAACGACGAAGGCATCATGCAGGCCTTCGAATTGCGCGCCCGCAATCGCGGCCTCAATCTCGCCGCCGGCGTCACTGATTTCATCGGCGTGCGCGCCGAACGGCGGCTCGACGCGCTGATGGAAATTCTCGAACGCCTGGACGAAAGTTCGATGCAACGCCAGCATCGCATCACCATCCCGCTCGTCAAGGAAATTCTCGGCTGGTAGTCAGGGCCCCCTGCCAAATTCGCGGCGATAGGCGCGGATGAAGGCGATGAGGCCGAAAAAGACCAGTACGCTGAGCAGAACTTGCGCCAGCCCCCAGCCAAGCCTGGCGGGATTGAAGGCCAGCACGACCCCGTGAATGAAATAGAACTGGATGATGAAGCCCAGCCAGGCGTAACTACGCGGCAGCGAGCCGTGTACGCCCGGCAGGAACGCGGCCAGCGGCAGCGCCTGGACGGCCCAGGCGACCAGGCCGGCGGCGCCGAGCATGTTCAGGCTCAGGCCGGTGCGCGCGAACAGCAGGATTATCAGCGCGTATGCCGAGATCAGCACCAGCAGGCGGGAATTTCGAACGGGGGCGGGCAAGCGCCCGGCTTTGCTCACGAGAGCTTGCGGGCGATTTCAGCCACGCGCCGGCCGAGCGCCTTGCACAGGACGGCCTCTTCCTCGCTGATCTCGTTCGAGCCGCCCGCTGTCGCGAGATGGCTGGCGCCATAGGGCGTGCCGCCGGTAGTCGTGGTGTGCAGCGTTTTCTCGGTATAGGGAATACCGCAATAGATCATGCCGTGATGCAGGAGCGGAAGCGCCATGGTGAGCAAAGTCGTTTCCTGGCCGCCGTGCATCGAGGAAGTCGAGGTGAATGTGGCGACGGGCCGGTCGACCAGGTCGCCCGAACCCCAGATGGAGCCCGTGCCGTCGATGAAATATTTCAGCGCGGCCGCCATGTTGCCGAAGCGGGTAGGGCTGCCGATGATCAGGCCGGCGCATTCGCGAAGATCGGACTCGGTGCAATATACGGCGCCCTCAGTGGGCGTTTCGGGTTCGGTCTGTTCGGTCGCCGGCGAAACCGCCGGAACGGTGCGCACCCGCGCTTCCATACCTTCCGCCTGTTCGACGCCGCGGGCAATGAGCCGGGCCATTTTTCCGGTCGCGCCATAGCGGGTGTAGTAGAGAACCAGGATATAGGGATTCACTCATCGTCTCCGATGAGCGCGAGCACGGCCTCGGGCGGCCTGGCGATGATTGCCCGGCCGCCTTTCACGACGATTGGCCGCTGGATCAGCATCGGGTGGTGGCAGACCAGGTCGAGGACAATCTCGTCGCTGAGTTCTTCGTCGTCGAGCCCGAGGTCGTCGTATTCCGGTTCGTTCCTGCGCAGAATGTCGCGAATTCCCAGCCCCAGCTTACCCAGAAGATCCCGCAATTCGTCGATGCCGGGCGGCGTTTCCAGGTAGTGAACGACTTCGAATGGCGTCTCGTTTTCTTCCAGCAGCGCGAGCGTCGCCAGTGATTTCGAGCAATTGGGGTTGTGATAAACGACGATCGGATCCATTGCTTCCTCCCCCGTCAGCGGCCGGTGCGAATCCGGTCCGGGTGCTGATGGTAATAAGCGATATTGCTGCCGGTCAGCGCCGCCATCCAGCCAAAGTATACAAAATACATGACCGCGATGACGCTGGCGAAAGCCAGATAGATCGAGTCCCGCGCGGCCGACACGAATACGACCTGAAACACCGAACCCATCAGCTTCCACACCAGCGCCGTGACGACGCCCCCGATCAGCGCCGAAACGAATCGGACCCTGGCGGCGGGAACCAGCAGATACATGAGCGCGAAACCCAGCGACATCAACGCCAGCGGCAGCAGCAAGGAGATCGCCGCGGGAATCTGGCTGCCGAGGGCGAACTCTTCGAGCCAGTTGCGCAATCCCGGTGAATTGACGACCGCGCTGATACTGATCGACAGCACGAGCAGCAAGGGGCTGAGCAATATGGTCAGCAGATATCCGAACAGCCGCCCGAGGCGGAATCCGGCGTTTTCCACGCACCAGATGTAATTGAAGCAGCCTTCGATCTTGCGCAGCATGTCGACCACCAGGTACAGCAGAAAAATCACGCTGGCGCCGCCGATAAGTTCCCCTTGCAGGGCGTCGATATAGCCGATGATGTCGTCGGTGATCTCGATGCCGCGCTCGCCCATGGGTTCCAGCACCGCCAGCAGGGTGGGGCGCAGGTCATTGTGTACGCCGAATTCCTGCAAGACGGCGAAAACGAGCGTGAGTGAGGGGAAAAAGCCGACAATGGTGATGAACACCAGCCCCATGGCGCGCAGCGAAAGTTGGCCGCCGGTCAGGTCGCGTATCACCGCCGCGGCGATTTGCAGGCAGCGCCGGGAAGCCCGCGCAATCCAGAGTTCGGATTCGCTTTCACGCCACGGCCAGGCGCGCACGGCTTCAGCCAGGGCGCGGGGAATGGTGGAAAGTCTGGGCACGCCGGCGGCTCCCGCTCAGGAATCTGCCGGTAATTCCGCGATCATGGCTATGGCCGTGTCCGCGGCCACCAGGGATTTCTCGCCGCTGCGCCGGCTGGTGTATTCGACGCCGCCCTCCGCCAGCGCCCGCGGCGAGACCACGAGCCGGTGCGGAATCCCGATCAGTTCGGATTCGGCGAATTTGACGCCGGGGCTGGTCTTGCGGTCGCGGTCGTCGAGCAATACTTCGATATCTGCCGCCTGGGCTTGCCGATACAGCGATTCGGATTGCTCGCGCACCTGTTCCAACTTGTGCGCGTCGATCTCGACGATGACGAGACGGAAGGGCGCCGTGCTGTCGGGCCAGACGATGCCGCGCTCGTCGTGATATTGCTCGATGACCGCGGCCGCCAGCCGAGTCACGCCGATGCCGTAGCAGCCCATGTGCATGACAGTGGGCTTGCCTTGTTCGTTCAGTACGCTGGCGTTCAGCGCTTCGCTGTATATCGTGCCCAACTGGAAGATATGGCCGACTTCGATGCCGCGGCGAATGGTCAGGGTTCCCTTGCCGTCGGGGCTTAGATCGCCTTCCCGCACGGTGCGGATATGGGCGACTTGGTCATAACTGCAATCCCGGTCCCAATTGGCGTTGACCAGGTGATGGCCGGCGCGATTGGCGCCGCAAATGAAGTTCTTCATGGCCGTAACGCTGTGATCGGCGATGACGGGAATACCAAGTGAACGCACCGGCCCCAGGCAGCCGGGAGCGCAGCCGAGCCGTTCGCTGATTGTCTCGTCGCCGGCGAAGCGCAGGGGCGAGCCCACGCCTTCGAGTTGCCGCGCGAGAGTCTCGTTCAGGCTCTGGTCGCCGCGTAACAACAGGGCGACAAGATCGTCGCCGGGCGCGCCGTTATCGTCCGCGGCGTGAACGATCAGGGTCTTTATCAGCCGCCGCGGCTCGACTTCGAGCAACTCGCAGACCGCTTCGATCGTCGCCGCGTCGCCGGTGTCCGTTGCCACGCAATCCAAAGCAGCCTCATCGACTGCGGAATCCGGCAGCAGGCCGGTGGCGAGTTCGATATTGGAGGCGTAATCGCTCTCCGTGGAAAAGACGATTTCGTCTTCGCCGGAATCCGCCGGCACATGGAATTCGTGCGAGGTACTGCCGCCGATGCTGCCCGAATCCGCCGCCACCGCGCGATAGTCCAGCGAGAGTCTTTGCAGGATGGCCTCATAGGCCCCGTGCATGTCGCGATAGGTTGCTTCCAGCGAAGCCTGGTCAGTATGGAAGGAGTAGGCGTCCTTCATGATGAATTCCCGCGCGCGCATGATGCCGAAACGCGGGCGCCGCTCGTCGCGGAACTTGGTCTGAATCTGGTAAACCACCACCGGCAACTGTCGATAGCTGTGGCATTCGCTACGGATGATGTCGGTGACGACTTCCTCGTGGGTGGGGCCGAGGCAGAAATCGCGTTCGTGGCGGTCCTGGAAACGCGCGAGTTCCGGCCCCATGTAGTTCCAGCGGCCGGATTCCCGCCAGAGTTCGGCCGGCTGCACCATCGGCATGAGGATTTCCAGGGCGCCGATTCGATTCATCTCTTCGCGGACGATTTCGCCGATCTTGTGCACTACGCGCATGCCGAGCGGCAGGAAACTGTACACTCCGGCGGCCAGCTTGCGGATCATGCCGGCGCGCAACATGAGCCGATGGCTGGCGATCTCGGCGTCGGCGGGAGTTTCCTTCGCGGTCGCGAGCAGGAATTTACTGGTTCTCATGGGCAGGACAGCGGAAGATTTACAGGGTGTAATCCTTCAGTTTCTTGAGCGGCGTAACCCGGATCCTGGTGGAGGCGGGTTTCCTGGGGACGTCCATGACTTCGCCCGGCTTGAAAGGGTTGGGCACGTTCTTTCTCGCCGGCCGCGCCGCCTTCTTGACGGTCGTGATCTTGAGCAGGCCGGGGAGGATGAATTCGCCCGCGGCGCGCTTTCTGACATGACGTTCTATGATCGATCCCAACTCATCCAGCACCGCCGAGACTTCCTTTCTGTCCATATCGGTGTTGGCCGCGATTTCATTCAGAATTTCCGTTTTCGTATATCTCTTGTGGATCGCCGGTTTTCTTCGCCTCGTAGCGGCGCGAGCGGTTCGCCTGATCATGCCCGATTCCTTTACCTGAGTCCCTTTTCCAATCCCTGTGCCGGATTGTTCGCAGGGAAATCAAGCTAATGCATTTGCCGATGCTTTACAAGTAGTATCTATGTTTGCAAGTGTTCTGGTGTACGGATAGCAAAAGGCTCCGACAGCTAGTTGATTAGGGGATGTGATCGCGGGCTGGTTGCATTGGTCAGGCGTTTGCATCATCCCGCGACATGGGCCGGTTTGGGCATGTGAGCTGCCTGCCAGGGTTTTCCTTCCCGTACGATGGCATTCGCGATCAGCACCATCTTTCGCATGGCCGCGGTGACCGCGACTTTGCCGGGTTTGCCCTTTTGTTTGAATCGCAGGTGTCGCTCCCGCATGACGGGATTCCAGCGGATTGCAGCTAGCGTTGGCATGTACAGCAGCGTGCGTGCGCGTTTGCGGCCGCCGCGGATGGACCGTTTCCCGTGCCTGTTGCCGGAGTCGTCGGCCATGGGCGCCAAGCCCAACAGGCTTCCCGCCTCGCGGGTGCTGAGTCTACCCAGTTCGGGCACCTGTACCAGCAGCCCGATAGCGGTAGGGCGGCCAATGCCCGGGATTGATTCCAGCAGCGCCACGTTTCGGGTCAACTCGGCGTCGGCCGTCACCAGCCGTTCCAGTTCCTGGTCCAAGCGTTCGGTCTGCTGCATGGCGCGGGTAATGTCCTTCTCGATCTCGCGACGAACCAGACGGTTCCGGGTGTGCTCCCGCCTGCCTTTCAGCACGGTGAGCGACTTCGTCACCGCCTCGCGCGCGCTACGCAACTCGTCCAGATCTTTCTCCTGTCGGGTACGCGCCGGCGTCCCTTTCAGGTCGTCCGCCAGCGCCCGGCCCATCTTCGCCAGCGCCAGCGCGTCCGCCCGGTCCGTCTTCGCAACCGAACCCAGCGCTTCGGCAAAGCGCTTGCCTCGCTGGGGGTTGATCCGCGACAACGGCAGCCGATCGACCAACATATCCTCCAACAGTACGTGGTAGGAACCGGTGGACTCGTATACCACTCGCTCGACGCGGGGGCAGGCCCAGGTGCGAAACGCGCGAACGCCTTCCCTGGTATTCGGGAACTGGGCCTCGCGTCCGCTGGGGAGTTCACGCACGTCAAGATGACGCTTGGAAACGTCGATGCCGACCGTGCAAGGGCCGGGGTCGTCTTTTGGATGTGTACATCTTGCGCTATGCTTCTTCATGCTTTCCAGTCTCCTATCCTTGTTTGCGGTCTTGATCCGCGTATCTATTCAGGTTTGATTGGAAAGGCGGTGGTCCCACTCTACGATTCGCATTTCATGCGAGGGGCGATACGGGTTCGCCACCGCCTGCCGACGGCCCACCGGTGGGCCGTCGGCAGCACTATTTAAACAAACAAGGGGCGAGGCATGCCTCGCCCCTACGCATGTTCGCACGCTGTTTCGCAACGCGATCTGTGTTACCTTGTGTACGCAAAGACACGAAGCCACGCGCAACCATGCAAGACGCCCGAGGGTCACGTCATGGCGGTATTCGGATACTATTGCTACTCCGCCGCGGAACTTTCTCCTCATTCGATGGACCCGGACAAGCTGGGAAATTCGCAATCCCGGTCGGTCGAGATTTATTGCCGCAAGCACGGCTGGCAAACGGACGAATTCTTTCACGACATCGGCGGCAAATGGTTGCTCGCAATCGACAAGCGCGAGCAATTCAGTCAACTCTTCCAGCGATTGAAACCGGGAGACATCATCGTCTGCCAATCGCTCGAACGCATTTTCGGCTCGATCGGCGAAGTCGGCGAAATGCTGAAGACGCTGCGCAGGAAGCGGGTGCGGCTGTTCGTCGTTGCACTCGACTGCGACGTCACCAGCGGCGAATGCGCGCTGCCGCTGGACCGGATGCTGGAATCGCTCGCCTCCATGGAAAAACGCAGAAGCGCCGAGAACATCAGAAATATCAAGATCCGCGAGCGCAAGAAAGGCAGATATCTTGGCGGCACCCGGCCGTTCGGCTATATGATTCATCAGAACGGCTTGCTGATCAAGAATCCCATGGAGCAAAAGGTGGTGCAGCAGATCGTGCGACTGAAAGAAGAAGGCTTGTCCCTGCGCGCCATAGCCAGCAAAGTAACCAAGCCGTCCACCCCGATCAGTTTCAAGACCGTGCAAAGGGTCTTGCGACGCCAGGCAGAGCAGTCTTGAGCCGCCGGGAATCTCGCTGATGCCGGGTTTTTTTCCACTTTACGTGGGGCTGCGCTATTCGGTGGCGCGCAGAGGCAACCTGCTGCTGTCTTTCGTCACCTTCCTGTCGATGCTGGGCATCAGCCTGGGCGTGATGGTGCTCATCGTCGCGCTTTCGGTGATGAACGGCTCGATCGGCGTTCTGCGCGGCGAGGCTCTGAAGGCAGTGCCGCACGTGACGATTTCCGCGACACAAGGGGACCTGGACTGGCAGGCCATGACGGCGCTGGCCCGGGAAAACCCCGAGATTCTCGCCGCGGCGCCTTTTGTCGAAGCCGAAGCGGTGCTGCGCTTCCACGGCAGTGACGCCTTCGTGCGTTTGCGCGGCGTGATGCCGGAACGCGAACTTACGGTGCTCGATTCGCAAGCTCCCGCCGACGGCGAATTGTTTGCCGGCATGACTGATGCGCCCGACGGCATGATCGTCAGTGCCCGCCTGGCGGCTTCGCTCGGCATATTTCCCGGCGAACAGGCAACGGTCTTTTCCCTGGCCGGCCTGCTTGCGCGTTCGTTTGACGACAGCCGGGGCATGACGATCACCGGATTCGAGGACTTCGGCATCTATGGTGAAAGCAATATCGTGCTGCTGCACCTGGAGCAGGCGCGCGCGGTGTTGCGCGAGGACCCCGGCGCCGATTTGCGGCTGCGATTGAAAGTCGCCGATGTCATGGAGGCCCGCAGAATCGCCGAGGACAGTTTCGGCGGCGTGCCCGGCGTTGCAATCGTCACTTGGCAGGAAGAGCAGGCCAGCCTGTTCAACGCGCTGGCGATGGAAAAACTCGTCACCACGGTGATGTTGCTGGTGATCGTGCTGGTGGGGGCGGTCAATATCGTTTCGACCCTGGTGATGGTGGTGGCGGACAAGAGCGCCGACATAGCGATCCTCCGCACCATGGGCGCGGGCGCCTCGTCGGTGCTCGGCATCTTCATCGTCCAGGGCATGGTGGCGGGCGTGGCCGGGACAGCCACCGGCGCGGGGCTCGGCGTCCTGCTCGGCCACAATATCACCACGATCAGCCAGACCCTGGAACGCTGGCTCAACATGCTGCCGCTGCAAGGCGAGGTCTACCTGCTTTCGCACCTGCAGACCCAGGTCGATATGACGGAAGTGCTGCTGATCAGCATCGCGGCCCTGCTGATCAGTCTTGCCGCCACCTTGTATCCCGCCTGGCGCGGCAGCAAGGTGCAGCCGGCCGAAGTGTTGCGATACGAATAGGACCCTGGAATGGACGCAAAAGAACCCGTAATCCGCTGCGAAGGGCTCGGCAAGAGCTACGAGCAAGGGCCCCAGCGCGTGGAAGCGCTTAAGAATGTGTCCTTGCGGGTCGAGGAAGGCGAGCGCATCGCGGTGATCGGCAGTTCCGGTTCGGGCAAGACCACTTTGCTCAATCTGCTCGGCGGTCTCGATGCGCCGAGCAGCGGCGCGGTGTACATCGGCGGCCGTGAACTGGGCGCGCTGGACGAGCGCGAGCGGGGGACATTGCGCAACCGCTTTCTCGGCTTCGTCTACCAGTTTCATCATCTGCTCGCGGAATTCAGCGCGCTGGAAAACACCGCCATGCCGTTGCTCATCCGCGGCGACGGCCGCAAGGAATCGAAGCGGCGCGCGGCCGCGATGCTGGAGCGGGTCGGGCTCGGCGAGCGGGTTGGTCATCGCCCGTCGCAGCTTTCCGGCGGCGAACGCCAGCGGGTCGCCATCGCCCGGGCCCTGGTCGGCGAGCCCCGCTGTGTATTACTCGACGAGCCGACCGGCAATCTCGATCACGCCACCGGTCTTGAAATCAGTGCGCTGATGCTTGAATTGAACGAATCGCTCGCTACCAGTTTCGTCACGGTGACCCACGACCGGGAACTGGCCCGGTCCATGCAACGCATCCTGGTGCTCGAAGATGGCCAACTCCGCGCCTGACCGGGCGGTGGCGCTGCCGCGCTATATCGCCTTGCGCTATGTCGGCGCGGGGCGGGGCAGCGGGCTGGTTTCGTTCATGTCCGCCGTCTCCATACTCGGGCTGGCGCTCGGCATTGCGCTGTTGCTGACGGTGCTGTCGATCATGAACGGATTCGACCGCGAGATGCGGCAGAACGTGCTCGGCATCGTTCCCCATATCAGCTTGCGCGCCGAGACCGTGCTGGGCGCGGAAGCATGGCAGGCGTTGCAGGACGAACTCGCGGCCGGCGCCGGCATCGAATCGGTCTCGCCGATCATCGAGATGCAGGCGGTAGTGGCGACTGGAGCGGGCAACAGCGGCGTGATGGCTAACGGCGTCGACCCCGACCTCGAATCGGAGTTTTCCGCCATCGACCGTTTCATGCTGGCGGGCGGCCTCGATGCATTAGGGGACACCCGCTGGGGCATCGTGCTCGGCGATACGCTGGCGCGGAACCTGGAAGCAGGCCTGGGTGACCGCGTCCGGCTGTATTCTCCCGCGCTGGCGGTGAATCCGCTCACGTCGATCGTGAATTTTCGCGAGTTCGAGGTCAGCGGCATTTTCCGTGTCGGCAGCCAGGACCTCGACAGTCGCCTGGTATTGATCAATCGTGACGCCGCTCGGGCGCTGTTCCGGCTGCGCGATTCCCGCAACGCGCTCTGGCTGCGCACCGGCGACGTACTGGAGGCGGAGGCGCTGTTGCAGGACATCGCACCGCTATTGCCGCCGGACATCACGGCCGATTCGTGGATCAGCCAGTTCGGCGCCGTCTACGAGAACATCCGCTTTTCCCGCGACCTGATCAGCTTTTTGCTGTGGCTGCTGATCGCCGTGGCGGCGTTCAACCTCGTGGTCAGCCTGATCATGATCGTGCGCGACAAGCGCGCGGACATCGCGGTGCTGCGGGCGCTGGGCGCGGAGCCGGGAGTCATCAACCGTATCTTCCTCTGGCAGGGCGCGCTTATCGGCATGACCGGCATCGGCCTGGGCCTGGCGGCGGGCATCGCCGGTTCGCTTTACATCAGCGATCTCGCGCGTTTCATCGAAGCGCGCCTTGGCGTGCAGTTACTTAACGCCGACATCTATCCCATGGATTACCTCCCTTCGAGCCTGCAATTCAGCGACATCGTCACGGTGAGCGCGGGCGTGCTGCTGCTTTCCCTGCTGGCGACCGTCTATCCGGCCCGCCGCGCCGCAGCGGTGCGCCCCGCCGTGGCCCTGCGCGCCGAATAAGCCCGAAACTGCGCCAAAAGGCGCTTCCGCTACTAAGCTTCCTTGCAGTAAGGGAAGCAAATCCATGCGCGCCGGGCTGATTGCCTATATTGCCGGATTGGCGCTGGCGAGCCTGGCGCCGCGGCCGGAAGTTTCAGCCGGTGCGGTGCTGGCCGCTATTGTGCTGTCGATGTTTCGGGTGGCCCGCCGGGGCAGCGGTTTCCGGCGCAAATCGATCTTGCTCGGCGGCGCCGTGCTGCTCGGCTTTGCCTGGCACTTGATCTGGGCCGGATTGCGGCTCGATGCGCAGCTTGCGCCCGAACTCGAAGGGGTGGACATGCGGGTCGGCGGAATCGTGCGTGGCCTGCCGCGCCGATTCGATGAGATTCAGCAGTTTCAGTTTGAAATCAAACAGTTCGACCCGAATTCTAAAAAATCCTTTAAAGGTCGCGTATTGCTCAACCACTATGGCGAGGAGGAAATTCTCGCCGGCCGGGCCTATCGCTTCGAAGTCCGGATGAACCGCCCGCGGGGGCTCGCCAATCCCGGCGTGTTCGATTACGAGGCATGGCTGTTCCAGCGCGGCATCGCGGCGCGGGGCTATGTGCGCGGTTCGGTGGAGGCCGCGCCCGAAATCGGCGCGGCGCGGCTCGATTCGCTGCGCGCCTTGCTCAAGGCGAAAATATTGCGGCTGGCGCCGGATCCTGAAACGTCGGGAATCATCGTGGCGCTGGCGCTCGGCGACGGCAGCGGGCTGAGCGACGAGCAATGGGAGTTGTTCCGGCAAACCGGTACGAATCACCTGTTCGTGATCTCGGGCTTGCACATCGGTTTGATCTGCCTGCTTGCCTACAGCCTGACCCTGTTCGCCGTCAAGCGTTTCACAGCCCTCATGCTGATCGCGCCCGCGCAGAAGATCGCCTTGCTGCCGGCGCTGGCGGCAGCATGCGCATATGGACTCATCAGCGGTTTCGGGCTGCCGGCGCAACGCGCGGTGGTGATGGCCGCGGTATTCATGCTCGCTTCGCTGTTCAACATTCGGCAAGCGGCCAGCCTGCGTTTTCTGCTGGCCATGGCCGTGGTGCTGAGCCTGAACCCATTGAGCTTCCTCGGCATGGGATTCTGGCTGAGCTTTCTCGCGGTCGGCGCTTTGCTGCTGATCCAGCGCCCCGGGCCGCGTCCCGCCGGCATCGCCTGGCTCATGGGCAGCATGCGGCCGCAACTGGCGGTGGCGGCGGGCCTGCTCGCACCCTTATTGTTCTGGATGGGCGAGGTGAGCCTGCTCGGGCCGCTGGTCAATCTGCCAGCGATCCCGCTGGTCGGATTCTGCGTGGTTCCGCTTTGCCTGCTCGCGGTTTTCAGCATGGCCTTCAGCGAAGTATTGGCCGGAGGATTGCTGCAATTGGCGAGCTGGCTGCTGCAAATCCTGCTTTGGGGGCTGAACGAGGCGGTTGCGCTGAGCTCGGGCCATGCCGTTCTTGAGCGCGGCGCTCCCTCCGGGCTGACCCTGGCCTTGCTTGCCGCCGGCAGCCTGTTGGCGTTACTGCCGCGCGGATTCCCCGGGCGCCCGCTGGCTGTGCTGCTGATGTTGCCGTTGCTGTTTACTCCTGCAAGAGCGCCGCGGGAAGATCTCCTGCGCCTGCATGTGCTCGATGTGGGGCAGGGTCTCGCGGTTATCGCGCAAACCCGGCGCCATGTGTTGCTGTACGACACTGGAGCGAGTTTTTCGCCGGACGCGAGCATGGGAGACCGCGTCGTGCTGCCGGTGCTCGAGCGAATGAACATCGGCAAGCTCGACGCCGTCGTGCTCAGCCATTCCGACGATGACCACAGCGGCGGGTTCGCAGCAGTTGCAGCAGCCCTGCCGGTGGACCGCGTCTACAGCAGTTTCGACGTGCCGCAAGCAACCGGGGCGGCCTATGCCTGCCGCGAGTTCATTAGCTGGCGCTGGGACGAGGTAGAGTTCCGCTTCCTGCACCCCGGAACTCCGCGGCAGAATGACAATGACAACTCCTGCGTTCTGCAGATCCGCGCCGGAGACTTCAGCGTCTTGCTGCCGGGAGACATCGAAGCAGGCGTGGAAAGGGAGTTGGCCGCCGCATTGCGCGGGGAATTGCGCAGCAACCTGCTGATTGCCGCCCATCATGGCAGCAATACCTCGTCGAGCTGGCCCTTTCTGAAAATGTCCGAGCCCGATTACGTGGTATTCGCTGCGGGCTATCGCAACTCTTTCGGGCACCCGTCGCCGAGGGTGCTGGAACGAACCGCCGTGTTCACGCCGAATATGCTCAATACCAGCGAGCAGGGCATGATTAGCTTCGTGCTGCCCCGGCCCGGCGCAATTCTGCAAATAAACGGCTTCCGCAGCGACCACCCCCGCTACTGGCGCGACGCCGGCGAAGCCTTGCCGCAAGCTGCTGTGGTACATTAGACCGCTGAAACGAGCGGGCGAAACGGCCGGCGGATGCGAGGGTTGCGGATTGATCGATGTAATCAGGGCTGGCGGCTGGCTGATGCTTCCGATTCTGCTGTGTTCGATCGTCGCCGCGGCTATCGTCATTGAAAGATTCTGGAGCCTGGGCCGCTCGCGGATCGCGCCGCCATACCTCATGGCCCAGATCTGGACCTGGCTGAAAAACAAGCAACTCGACGCCGACCGGCTCGGGAAGATCCGCCGCGGTTCGCCGCTGGGCAAGATTCTCGCCGCCGGGCTCGTATCCGCCCGCCACGGGCGCGCCGAGATGAGCAAGTCCATCGAGCAGGCGGGTGGCCAGGTGGTGCACGACCTGGAGCGCTATCTAAACTCCCTGGGCACCATCGCGCTGATTTCCCCGCTGCTGGGGCTGCTCGGCACCGTATTCGGCATGATCGAGGTATTCGACGACATCATGTTGCAAGGCACGGGTGACGCGGGCCTGCTCGCCGGCGGCATCTCCCAGGCGCTGATCACCACGGCGGCCGGATTGACCGTCGCCATCCCCTCGCTCATGTTTCATCGCCATTTTCGCCGCCGGGTCGACGCCCTGGTGCTGCAACTGGAACAGGAATCGATGAAACTGGTGGAAATCCTGTTCGGCGACCGCAAGGTCACGGTGAAGGAAAAATGAAATTCAGGCGCGGTGACCAGAAAACCGAGCTGGCGATCAATCTCACGCCGCTGATCGACGTGGTTTTTCTGCTGCTGATTTTCTTCATGGTCACCACCAGTTTCAATCGCGAGAACTGGATGGAAGTCAATCTGCCCCAGGCCAACGCGCAAACGCCCGAGGCGCCTTCGGAGCGCATCGACGTAGTGGTGGACCAGGACGGCAATTATCTGGTCAACGGCGCGGCATTGGCCAATAATCGCATTACCACGCTGATCGCCGCCCTGGAACGCGAAGCCGACGGCGACAACAGCCTGCTCGTGGTGCTGACCGCCGACGAAAACGCCAGGCACCAGGCCGTGGTAACGGCCATGGAAGGCGTCGGCAGGGCGGGATTCGCCAATCTGCAGATCGCGACTCGCGATATCGTTCAGGACTGAGCGCCGCAAGGCAAGCAAATGAACCGGGAAGAAAACAAGAACAACGTTCCCACCGCATCGGGCGGCGATTTGTACAAGCGCCTGCTCGGCTATGCCGAGCCGTTCCGGGGCGCGATATGCTTCTCCATCGTCGGATTCATCCTGTTCGCCGTCACCACGCCCTGGCTGGCCTGGTGGTTCGGCTGGCTCACCGACGCCATCAGTTCGGAAAACGCCCAGGGCCTGCGCACTTTCGCCGTGCTCAATTGCCTGGCCATTCCTTTCGTGCGCGGCATCGGCGGCTTTCTCGGCGGCTATTCCATGGCGCATATCGCCAGCCATGTCACTCACCGGCTGCGGTCGCAGTTGAGCGAACGGCTGATCCTGCTGCCGGCGCGATTCTTCGACGGCAAGGAGCCGGGCAAACTGGTCTCGAAATTCAGTTACGACGTGTCCCAGGTGACCGAGGCCTGCAGCAGCGCCTTCGCGATTCTCGTGCGCGAAGGGCTGATCGTGGTCGGGCTGCTGGCCACGCTGCTGTACACCGACTGGCGGCTCGGGCTGATCTTTCTGGTTATCGCCCCCGCGGTGGGCCTGGTGGTGCAGTCGGCGTCCCGGCGCTTCCGCCGCTACAGCAAGCAGATGCAGGATTCCATGGGCGACGTGTCCCAGATCACGCTGGAAACGATCAAGGGCTACCAGGTCGTGCGCATCTTCAATGCCGAATCCTATGTGAACCGGAAGCTGCATGGCGCCAGCGACCGCAACCGGCGGCAGAACATGAAAATCGCCATGGTGCTGGGCATCAGCACGCCGCTGGTGCAATTCATCGTTGCGGTGGCGATGGCGGTGCTGGTGTGGCTGGCGATGTCGCCGGAGTTCTTCGCCGACAAGACGCCGGGCGAGTTCGTCACCTTCATCACCACGGCCGGACTGTTGTCCCGGCCGATTCGCCAGCTCACCCAGGTCAACTCGGTTGTACAGCGCGGCCTGGCGGCGGCGGGCAGCGTTTTCGGCGTGCTGGACGAGGAACCCGAATCGAACACCGGCAATGTCACGACCGAAAGGGCCGAGGGACGCATTGAATTCAACGATGTGAGTTTTTCCTACGACGGCAATGTCGAGGCGCTGAAAAACGTCAGCCTGGTTGCTGAACCGGGCCAGACCGTCGCCCTCGTCGGCCGCTCGGGCAGCGGCAAATCGAGCCTGGTGCGGCTGATCGCGCGGTTCTACCCACATGACAGCGGCGACATCACCCTCGACGGCGTCTCCTTGCGGGACTATGAACTGCACAATCTGCGCGGGCAGATTTCCGTCGTGAGCCAGAACGTCGTGCTGTTCAACGGCACGGTGGCGGAAAACATCGCCTACGGCGAGGAAAGTTTCGACCGGGAGCGGGTGGAGGAGGCCGCGCGCAACGCCCACGCCATGGAATTCATCGCCGAACTCGAAAACGGGCTCGACACGCAAGTCGGAGACGACGCCAGCCTGCTGTCGGGCGGCCAGCGCCAGCGCATCGCCATCGCCCGGGCGCTGCTGAAAGACGCCCCGATCCTGATTCTCGACGAGGCGACTTCGGCCCTCGATTCCGAATCCGAACAGCATGTGCAGGATGCCCTGCAATTACTCACTCGGGGCAGGACCACCTTCGTCATTGCGCATCGGCTGTCCACCATAGAAAACGCCGACCGGATCCTGGTGCTGGAAGCGGGGCAGGTGGTCGAATCCGGTTCTCATGCTGAGTTACAGGCAAAAGGCGGCTACTATTCCCGCCTGCGAGCCATGCAATTTTCCGACATGGAATTATGAACTTTCTCGAGCGCGCCTGGTATGAATCGAAGCCGTGGCTTTATTTGCTATGGCCGCTTTCCATGCTGTTCCGCGGGCTCGCCGCGAGTCGCCGCAAGCGCCAAAGCGCGGCCGCGAAGCGTCTCGGCAAGCAGCCCGTCATCGTTATCGGCAATATCACCGTCGGCGGCGCCGGCAAGACTTCGCTGCTGATCGCCCTGGCGCAGGAACTCAAGCGCCGCGGATTTTCCCCTGGAGTCATCAGCCGCGGCTACGGCGTGACCGCCTCAGGCTACCCTCTGGACGTGGTTGCCGGTTCAAACCCCGCCACATGCGGCGACGAACCGGTTCTGATCGCCGCGAGCGCCGACTGCCCCGTGGTCGTGGACCCGGACCGCCCGGCGGCCCTGGCGCATCTGTTGGCCGAATACGACGTCGACCTCGTGCTCAGCGACGACGGCCTGCAACACTACCGGCTGCATCGCGACATCGAGATCGCCGTGGTCGACGGCGCGCGCATGTTCGGCAACGGCCTGTGCCTGCCCGCCGGCCCGCTGCGCGAGCCACAAGGGCGATTGCACGAAGTCGACTTCGTCGTAGTCAGTGACGAGTCCACCGCGGCGCTGGATTTACCGGTTCCCACATACCAGGCGGCGCTGGCGCCGCATTCGCTGATCAATCTCGCCAACGGCGAGGAGCGGCCTTTCGCCGGGGCGCCGTTCCACGTCGGCCATACCTTGCAACTGGTATCGGGAATCGGCAATCCGGATCGGTTTTACGCCCTGATGGAGAATCTGCCGTATCCGCTGGCCCGTATCGAGTTTCCCGACCACCATAATTTCAGCGCGGAAGATTTCGAAGGCGATCGCATCGACATCCATCAGCCCATCGTGATGACCGAAAAGGATGCGGTAAAATGCCGCCGGTTCGCGACGCCGAATTTCTGGGCCCTGCGCGCCGAATTGAAGCTGCCGCCTAAATTTGTAGAGGCCTTGCTGAAAAAGACAGGCAAATAGTCGCCGTAGGGGGTAGGGGCGAGGCATGCCTCGCCCGCGCCTGCTCCTGGAAACTGAATCGAAAAATGGACAGAAAGCTACTAGCCATACTCGTCTGCCCGCTCTGCAAGGGCGATTTGCGTTTCGACCGCAAGGCCGACGAATTGCTGTGCCTGGCCGACGGCCTCGCCTTTCCCATCCGCGACGGCGTACCGATCATGCTCAGGGACGAAGCGCGGGAGATGAGCTTCGAAGAGCGGGAAAAGGCCCGGTGACGTTTTCCGTCATCATCCCGGCCCGCTACGCATCCAGCCGCCTGCCGGGAAAATTGCTGCTCGACCTTGCCGGCAAGCCCGTCCTGCAACACACCATCGAGCGTGCGCTGGCCAGCGACGCCAGCCAGGTAGTCGTCGCCACCGATGACGTGCGCATCGCCGAACTGGTGCAATCGACCACTGCCAAGGTGGTCATGACTTCACCCGATAACGCCACCGGCACCGACCGCATCCAGGAAGCCGCTGACATGCTGGGGCTGGGCGGAGAGGAAATCGTCGTCAACGTGCAAGGCGACGAGCCGCTGATTCCGGTTACGGCGATCAATCAGGTCGCGCACAATCTTGCGCAGCATGGAGAGGCCGGCATCGCCACCTTGTGCGAGGAAATCACCGAGGCGGCCGAATTCACCGACCCTAACGCCGTGAAAGTCGTGCGCGACGAGCAGGGATTTGCACTGTATTTCAGCCGTGCACCGATTCCCCATGCCGGCGAGTCCCGAGCCCTGCGGCACATCGGAATCTACGCATACCGCGTCCATTTCCTGAACCGTTTCGTAATCTGGCCCCAATCCGACCTGGAACGCAGCGAACGGCTCGAACAATTGCGCGCCTTGAGCAACGGTGTGAAGGTGCATGTGGGAGTCTGGAGCGAGCGTTTTCCTCCGGGAATCGATACGAAGGAAGACCTTGAGGCGAATTCGGCATTTTTGGCGAGTCAGGGTGGGTCTGGATGAGTTGCTTCAATTCAGTTTTGCCATGGATTTCGGGCGAGGCATGCCTTGCCCCTACAGGGTGCGACGGTATGGTTCTGGGGTTTTGGGAAAGCCGGTTTTTGCATGAAAGTTAGTTATGGCGCGGAACTGCGGCCGTATAATTCCTTTGGCGTCGCGGCGCGCGCTGCTTGTCTGGCTGAAATCCACGCCGGCGAAGATCTGGAACAGGCAATCGAACTCGCCGACTCCCGCGATTTGCCCCTGCTGCTGCTCGGCGGCGGCACCAACGTGCTGTTCGCGGGCGATTTTCCCGGCATGGTGCTGCTCATGCGCAATCGCGGCATTGAAATCGACCGGGAAAGCGGCCTGGTTCGCATCGCAGCGGGCGAAAACTGGCACGAACTCGTGCAAATCTGCCTTGAAAACGGCCTGTACGGACTGGAAAACCTCGCGCTGATTCCCGGCAGCGCCGGCGCCGCGCCGGTACAGAACATCGGCGCCTATGGCGTCGAACTCGAAAGTTACTTCGTCGAACTCGAATTGTTCGACTGCGCCGACGGCAGTCGCCGCGTCATGTCCCGCGCGGACTGCGGTTTCTCCTATCGCGACAGCGTGCTGAAACAGCCCCGCCCGCAACCCCAGGTCGTTTGCTCGCTGACCTTGCAACTATCGCGAGAGCCAACCCCGAACCTGAGCTACCCGGCGCTGGCGAAGGAACTCGAAGGCATTGCCGACGAGCCTGCGCCACAAGACGTATTCGAAGCCGTCTGCCGCATCCGTCGCCGAAAACTTCCCGACCCGGCCGAAATCGGCAACGCCGGCAGCTTCTTCAAAAATCCCGTGATCTCGCCCGATAAATTCGAACAACTACGTAACCGATTCGACTCACCCCCGTCCTTCCCCGCAAAGACGGGCATAAAAGTCCCCGCCGGCTGGCTGCTGGACCAATGCGGCTTCAAAGGCTACCGCAAGGGCGCGGCAGGCGTCTTCGCGCATCACGCCCTGGTCCTCATCAACAGGGGAGGGGCCACCGGCAGGGAACTCCACCAACTGGCCATGGAAATGCGCGACCGGGCCTTCGCCGAATTCGGCATAACCCTCGAACCCGAAGTCCGCATCATATCCGCGAACATCGCGAACATGTAGGGGCGAGGCATGCCTCGCCCGTGAACGTTGCGCGATGTTCCAGGCACCCCCGGGCGAGGCATGCCTCGCCCCTACAGGTGGGACAGGAATCATGGAAAATTGACGAGCAACGACAGTGGTGCAAATGCTTCGCCCGCACGGCGCCATGCCGCTCCGACAATGCCCAACGAATGCGTAGGGGCGAGGCATGCCTCGCCCGCAATGGACAATGGCGGCCACCATTCGCTAAGCTTTTCACGCGCCACACACAATTTCGCAACCCCTTAACATGACTGAAAAAAACGGCTTCGATCACGAAAGTTACATCGCCGGCCTCACGCGCAGGCCGGGGGTGTACCAGATGCAGGACAAGGCCGGCAAAGTCATCTACATCGGCAAGGCCGCCAACCTGCGCAACCGCGTGCGCAGCTACTTCCGCGGCTCGGCGCTGAACGCCAGAAGCCTCGCCATGATGAACAAGGTGGCCGGCATCGAAGTCACCGTCACCGACAGCGAAACCGAGGCGCTGCTGCTCGAACAGTCGCTTATCAAGCAATCCCGGCCCACCTACAACATCCAGTTGCGCGACGACAAGTCCTACCCCTACATCCTGCTCACCGACCAGCAGGACTTCCCCAGGCTGTCCTTCTACCGCGGCAGCCGGCGCGGCAAGGGCGTCTTCTACGGCCCATACCCCAGCGCCCATGCCACCAGGGACAGCCTCAACGTGCTGCAGAAGGTCTTCCAGGTGCGTCAATGCGAGGACAGCTACTTCAGCAACCGCACCAGGCCCTGCCTGCAACACCAGATCAAGCGCTGCACCGCGCCATGCGTCGGCCTCGTCACGAAAGAGGAATACGCCGCGCAGGTGCACTACTCGAAACTGTTCCTCGAAGGCAAGAGCGACCGGCTGTTCAAGGAACTGGCCAAGGACATGGAAGCCGCCGCCGCCCGCGAGCAATTCGAGAAAGCCGCCGTCATACGCGACCGCATCGCCGCCCTGCGGCGCATCCAGGACAAGCAGGTCGTCGCCAACAAGGGCGGCAACTCCGACATCATCGCGGCCGAACTCGACCAGCCCTACGCCTGCGTCCACGTGATTCACGTGCGGGCAGGGCGCATCATCGATTCGAAAAGCCATTTCCCCCATTACCGGCTCGCGCAAAACGCGACCGAAGTCGTCGCGGCCTTCATCTCCCAGGTCTACCTCTCCGGCGGCAAGGCCACCCTCATGCCGCGCGAGGTGATCGTGCCCGAGTTGCCCGAGGAAGCGGAAAAAATCGAAGCCGCCCTGAGTTACGTGGCGGACCGCAAGGTAAAACTGGCCTCCCGCGTGCGCAGCCACCGCGCCAGATGGCTGGAAATGGCCGGCGCCAACGCGCGCCAGTCCCTCGAAACCCTGCTCGCCAGCCGGCAGAACATCCGCCGCCGCCTGCTGTTCCTGCAACGCGCGCTGAAACTGGAAAAAGTCCCCGCGCGGCTCGAATGCTTCGACATCAGCCATACTTCAGGCAAGGAAACCGTCGCCTCGGCGGTCGTATTCGACGAAAACGGCCCCGCCAAGAGCGATTACCGGCGCTTCAACATCAATGCCGTCACCGGCGGAGACGATTACGCCGCCATGGAACAGGTGCTGAAGCGGCGCTTCACCCGCCTGCTCGCCGGCGAAGCCAAAATGCCCGACCTGGTGCTGATCGACGGCGGCGAAGGCCAACTCGGCCGCGCGGCGAAAGTATTCGAGGAACTCGGCGTCGAAAACCTGCCCCTGCTCGCCATCGCCAAGGGAATCAGCCGCCGCCCCGGCCAGGAAACCCTGATTCTGCGCGACGGCGGCAAGAGCCGGGAGTTGAGCCTGGATGCAATTTCCCCGGCCCTGCATCTGTTACAGCAGGTGCGTGACGAAGCGCACAGATTCGCCATCGCCGGCCATCGCCGCAGACGCGCAAAAGCCGGCAAGACCTCGTTCCTGGAAAGCATTCCGGGCGTCGGCCCGGCCCGGCGGAGGGAACTGCTGCGGCATTTCGGCGGTCGCCAGCAACTGTTTCACGCCAGCGAAAAGCAACTCGCCAACGTAAACGGCATCAGCCGGCAGATGGCTGAAGTAATATACAAGCACCTGCATGGAAGTTTTCGATGAACCTCGCCAACCTGACAACCATCCTGCGCATCGCCCTGATTCCACCGATCGTGTGGTTCTACTACTCGAACCAGGCCCAGGCGCACCTGATCGCCGCCGCGATTTTCACCATCGCCAGCCTGACCGACTGGCTCGACGGCTATCTCGCCCGCAAACTCAACCAGGCCACCGAACTCGGCGCCTTCCTCGACCCGGTCGCGGACAAACTGCTCGTGGTAGTGGTTTCGCTGGTGCTGCTCTCGGCCTATCCGGCGCTGCTGCTGCCCGTTGCCATCATCGTCGTGCGCGAACTGGTGATCTCCGCCTTGCGCGAATGGACCGCGGCCAAGGGCAAACGCGTCGCGGTGGCCTTCACCGGCAAGCTCAAGGCGACCATCCAGATGATCGCCATCATCGCACTACTTACGCTGGAGGACGGCGAGCCGCGCCTGCTCTGGCTGCTCGGCACTGGACTGATCTACCTGTCCGCGATTCTCGCGCTATGGTCGATGGGCCAATACTTCCACCGCGCCTGGCAAAGCTTGCGCGAACGGGAGCAGGCTTGACTCGAAAGTGTTTGCGTTTAGAATAAGCCGCCTGCCAGTCGCGGGAATAGCTCAGTTGGTAGAGCACGACCTTGCCAAGGTCGGGGTCGCGAGTTCGAGTCTCGTTTCCCGCTCCATTTCCTCACTATCGTTTTTTGCTATAGTGCCCCCGAAACAAAGGCTGGGTGGCAGAGTGGCCATGCAGCGGACTGCAACTCCGCGTACGCCGGTTCGATTCCGACCCCAGCCTCCAATTATTTCAATAACTTATTGAAATATCTGACATTAATGTAGAATAAAGAGAATTGATACCAAGTATTTTACCTATGCTTGGCTCGGTTTGTCTTCAGCGCAAAAACTATTGGATGAGTAATAACGGATGAAAGCGACTGAGGCAAAGCTACTTGAATTTTTGAAGAAATCACCACAGTTTGTGATTCCTATTTATCAGCGCACCTATTCCTGGACAGAAAAGGAAGTGCGGCAACTTTGGGACGATATCCTTCGCGCCGGGCAGAACGATGAAATTTCAGCCCATTTCATTGGTTCGGTCGTGTATATCGAAAAAGGTCTTTATTCAATTTCAGCCCAGTCACCATTGCTGGTTATCGATGGCCAGCAACGTCTTACAACAGTCAGTCTGCTGATCAATGAGTTGGCGGCAGCAATCGGCGAAGGAGAGCCGTTAGAAGGTTTTTCTCCTCGGAAACTGCGCAATTACTATTTGCTGAATCCAGAAGAGGAGGGCGAGCGACACTTCAAGTTGATCCTTTCTCAAACGGACAAAGACTCACTGATTTCTGTTCTCAAGGATTCACCACGACCAAAGGAGCATTCGATCCGCATTATAGAGAACCTGAAGCTCTTCCAGGAGTTATTGGCGGACCAAAAGGGGGATCTCGGAACCGTTTGTAAGGGCATTGCCAAGTTGATGGTTGTCGATATATCGCTTGACCGTGACCAGGATAATCCACAACTTATTTTCGAGAGTATGAACTCTACGGGCAGAGAACTAAGTCAAGCAGACCTGATTCGAAACTTCATACTCATGGGCCTGGAACCCGAATTACAGACCCGGCTCTATGAGAGTTATTGGCGACCGATGGAGTTGGACTTTGGTCAGGAAGCCTACACGACTCATTTCGATGGCTTTATGCGGCACTACCTGACAGTCAGGACTGGAGAGATTCCCAAAATGGGAGAGGTCTATGATGCATTCAAAAAACATGCACGATCATACGGATTTGCCGATGCGGATGTGGAAACCTCAGTTTCGGAGTTACATGCCTATGCCGGACATTTCTGTGCCATGGCGCTGGGTACTGAAAAGGATGCTGAGCTCTATCGTGCTTTCCATGACCTGCGGGAACTCAAGGTCGATGTTGCCTATCCATTACTACTCGAAATGTATCACGACTATCAAAGCCAGATTCTTTCCAGAGAAGATTTCCTCAAGGCGGTACGCACAATAGAAAGTTATGTCTTCCGTCGTGCTGTTTGTGCCATACCGACCGCTTCCATGAACAAGACGTTTGCCAATTTGGGTAAGACACTAAAGAAGGATCGCTATCTGGAGAGCTTGGAAGCTGCCTTTCTGTTACTGCCATCCTATCGCCGTTTTCCAAAGGACTATGAATTCAAACGTGAACTCAAGGTCAAAGACCTTTATAACTTTCGTAGCCGGAGTTACTGGTTACGAAGGCTGGAAAATCATGGGCGCAAAGAACGAGTGCCAGTCGATGAATATACGATAGAACACGTACTACCCCAGTGCGATAACGATCCTGAAAAAGTACCCGCGGTATGGAGAGAGGAGCTCGGAGATGATTGGGAAAATGTTTGGGAGACCTACCGGCACACGCTCGGTAACCTGACTCTGACCGGTTATAACTCGGAATACAGCAACCGCAGTTTTTCCGAGAAGTGTAATTTGGAAGGCGGCTTTGCCCAGAGTCCATTACGCTTGAATAAAAACCTGGGGGCAGAAGGAGCCTGGAATAGAGACGCCATTGAGGGCCGGGCTGCCTACCTTGCGGCTCAGGCAGTTTCTGTATGGCAAGCCCCAGCGCTGGATGCAGAATTGCTGGCTACCTACAAGCCGTCACCGGCGATCACATCGGCCAGCTACACTATTGAGGACCATCCACACCTAGCTTCAGGTTCAATGCGTGACCTGTTTAATGCATTCCGCAAACAGGTGGTGGCGCTAGACTCGGTGGTGTCAGAGGAGTTTCTTAAACTCTACGTGGCCTACAAGGCCGAAACCAATTTTGTGGATGTCGTACCTCTGGCCAAGCGCCTACGTCTTACACTGAATATGCCATTTCCCGATATCGACGACCCAAAAAGCCTGTGCAAAGACGTCACCGCCCTAGGGCGCTGGGGGAATGGCGATGTGGAGGTGGGCCTGTCGACTTTCGACGAACTCCCCTATGTGCTGGGGCTGGTACGGCAATCTTTTGAAAAGCAGATGGGTAATGGAGCAGATGGGTAGTCTGTCAATTACCGTAACAAATAATGTGGACAACTCACTATGACTGATAGTGTAAGACCGGAACCGGTCGACGTGGAAAAGATGGATGGCACATCACTCGATATTGCCGAGCAAAGGCGCCGTGAACTCAAGCTGCTGTTGCCGGGCGTGTTCACCGAGACCACCGGCCAGGATGGGCAGCTGGTAGAGACAATCGATTTCGAGCGCCTCAAGGCTGAACTCGGTACCTTCAGCGATGTGTACGAAGGCCGGCGCGAACGCTACGGAATGGAATGGCCGGGCAAGCGTGACTGCATGAAGCTGGTCCAGGAGCCGTCCCGTGCCACGCTCAAGCCTTGCCGTGAGGAGTCGGTGGATTTCGATATCACGCAGAATCTTTTTATCGAAGTCGACAACCTCGAAGTGCTCAAGCTCCTGCAAAAAAGTTACTACGGCAAGGTGAAGATGATCTATATCGACCCGCCATATAACACTGGAAATGAATTCATTTACCCTGATAACTACGCCGAGTCTCTTGAGACATATCTGGCATATGCCGGGTTAATTGATGACGAGGGGAAGAAATTTTCCACAAACACTTCTGCGGAAGGAAGGTTTCATACCAAGTGGATTAACATGTTGTACCCACGTCTATATATGGCGCGAAATCTACTAACGGAAGATGGTGCAATCTTCGTATCAATTGGAGATTCAGAATTAAACAACCTGCAACGAATATGCAATGAAATATTTGGTGAAGAAAATTTTGTTTCGCAAATAGTGTGGCAGCGCTCGAAGCGCGGCGATGCGAAACTTATTGCGAACATACATGAGTATGTCTTAGTTTATGCAAGGAATAAGCAGGCGGCGATTGAAAGTGGATTGTGGAGAAGGCGGAAAGAAGGTGTAGATGAAGTTCTGGAGCAATACGAAAAAATCAAGATTAAGCATAATTCAGGACATGCAAAAATTCGTGAAGAAATGATGAGGTGGTATCGTGGATTGAAAGACGGAAACCCTCGTAAAGCGCACAAACATTATAACTGTTCCGATGGCAGGGGGCTGTATTTTCCAGATAACTTCGCAGGCCCTGATGATGGTCGCAAGAACAGGCCGCGTCACGACATTATTCATCCAATATCAGGAAAATCCTGTAAAAAACCATCAACCGGGTGGCGATGGGATGAAGAGAAGACTAAATGGGCGTTAGAGCAAGTGCCCCCAAGGATCCATTTTGGCGAAGATGAAACAACTATTCCAAATCGGAAGAGCTACTTAAAAGAAACCAGTTATGAACCATTCCCTTCTGTAATCTATGCAGATGGACGCTCGGCCACCCTTGAGGTGGAAAGACTTGTTGGTGACGGTGTTTTTCCGTTCCCTAAGAACCGAGAAGTCATTGCCGATTTTATTGCACTGTTGTGTGATGATGGCGACATCATATTGGATTGTTTTGCGGGATCCGGAACTACCGCGCATGCTGCTCTTGGACTTACCGTGGCTAAAGAAAAATCAGTCAATTTCATTGTGATCCAGCTTCCCGAAACAATCGAGGAGGAGAGTCGGGCTTATGAAGCAGGTTATCGAACAGTTGCAGATGTTGGAAAGGCTAGGCTTCGTAAAGCCGTAGAAGAATATATGGAAAATTCGGATACGATAGATTTAGGGTTTCGAGTTTTCATGCTGGACAGGTCTCACTTTAATCAATGGCTTGTTGAAGCGACAAATTATAGCGATACAGACCTTGTTGCTCGGATGGAACAACATACTGATCATGTTAGTCCCAATGCAACACAGGAAGGGATTCTTTATGAACTATTGATCAAGGCGGGCTTCATGCCTACCGAGAAGATCGGAACCATTAAATTGGCAGGCAAACAGGTTTTCTCCATTGCTGAAGGCGAACTGCTAATCTGTCTTGAAGACCAACTCACCAGTGAACTGATCCACGCTATTGCTGACCTAGAGCCCATGCAATTCATTTGCCTGGACAAGGGCTTCAAAGGCAACGACCAGCTCAAGGCTAACGCGGTCCAGGCCTTTAAATCCCGTTCTCAAGGTGCCGCGACTGAGATGGTCTTCAGGGTTGTGTGAGGAAGTAGCCAATGTCACTCCTCAAGTTCAAATTCGACGGTAACCTTGACTACCAACAACGGGCCATTGAATCCGTTGTGGGTTTGTTCGAGGGACAGCCATTGGCCAATGAGACCTACTCGGTATCCATCGGGATCCAAGAAGGCGGTAGCCAACTCGCGTTGGGTGAAGGGGAGTTTTCCAATATCGCTGCCATGGCTAACCAGTTGGTGCTGACGGATGTGCTGCTGTTGGAAAACTTGCAGAAAATACAGGTAGAAAACAATATCCCCAAACAGTCGGAACTGGCTGGTTTGCATTTCTCGGTGGAGATGGAGACGGGAACTGGTAAGACCTATGTCTATCTGCGTACTCTGTTCGAGCTGAACAAGCGCTATGGCTTCACTAAGTTTATTGTGGTGGTTCCGAGTATCGCCATCCGAGAAGGGGTACAAAAAAGCCTTGAGGTGATGCGTGGGCACTTCAAGGAACTATATGACCAGGTGCCTTATGACAGTTTTGTCTATGACCCGAAGCAACTAGGGCAGGTGAGGCAGTTCGCCACCTCCAACAAGATCCAGCTGATGGTGATCAATATCCAGGCCTTCGACAAAGCCACGGCAATCATGAATCAGGAGCACGATCGTCTTTCCGGAGTGCGGCCCATCGATTTCATCCGTGCAGCTTGCCCGATCATGATCATCGACGAGCCACAATCGGTCGAAGGCGATATCCGCAAAGAGCAGACCAAACGCTCACAGGCGCTGGAAAGTCTCAATCCCCTTTGCACGCTACGCTACTCGGCTACACACAAGAATCCCTATAACCTAGTGTACGTACTGAATCCTATCGATGCCTATGACCTCCGCTTGGTCAAACGCATAGAAGTCGCCACCCTGATCGGTGACGAGGGTTTTAATAACACCTTGGTTGCGTTGAAGAATGTCGATAACAGCAAGGGCATCAAGGCCAAACTGCAGATAATCGTCAAGGAGGCGGCGGGTCCAAAGAAGAAGACGCTTACCGTCAAGCAAGGGGATGACCTCTACCTGAAATCCAAAGAACGCCAGGAATACCAGCATGGCTGGTTGGTGGCCAATATCTCCTGCGAACCCGGCTTAGAACACATTGAATTCAGCAATGGCCAGATGGTTCGTCTAGGTGCCGAGGTCGGCGGTTTGGGCAATGACCTGATGCGTGCCCAAGTGTACGAGACTGTCGAGCAACACCTGAAAAAGGAATATGCGGTACGAGGCAAGGGCATCAAGGTCTTGTCACTGTTCTTTATCGACAAGGTGGCAAACTACCGGGTCTACTATGACGATGGTTCCACCACTACGGGCAAAATTGGCCGTTGGTTCGAGGAGGCCTACAACGATCTGACGCAGAAGCCGCTCTATAAAGGCCTACTGAGCTTTTCGGCGGCGCAGGTGCATGACGGTTACTTCTCACAGGACAAAAAAGGCGCGTTCAAGGATACGAGCGGCAAGACCAAGGACGACGAAGATACCTTTGCCAAGATCATGCGCAACAAGGAGCAGTTACTTTCCAATGACGAACCGCTGCGCTTCATCTTTTCGCATACCGCGCTACGTGAAGGCTGGGACAACCCCAATGTCTTCCAGATCTGTACCCTCAACGAGACCCGGTCACAGGACCGCAAACGCCAGGAGATTGGTCGAGGCCTGCGCCTTCCGGTCAACGAGCACGGCGAGCGCGTGTTCGATCCGACAGTTAACCGGTTGACTGTCATTGCCAATGAGTCATACGACGATTTTGCCCGTCAGCTACAAACCGAGTACGAAGAGGACTACGGTATCGGCTTCGGTAAGGTAGACATCACTGCCTTCGCCAAACTTGCCGACCCGGAGCAACTTCAATACACCCCGCTAGGTCAAGAGGTTTCCCAAAACCTGTACGACTCGCTGGTAAACAGTGGGTATCTGGATGTGGAGGGTAGGGTGCAGGACAAATTCGACCCGAAGAACCCGCATTTCGTGTTGGCGCTGCCTGACGAGTGGGCACACATGCGCTCCAGTATAGTTGATGAGCTGAACAAGTACGTCTTCAAGAACCGTGTGGTGAATGCCCGCGATCGCAAGAATCTGGAACTGCGCAAGAACATCACCCTCGATCCGACCTTCAGGGCACTCTGGGACAAGATTAACCAGAAAACTCGATTCCGGGTAAGTTTCGATACCGATACGCTGGTGGCTCAAACTGCCAGGACCATCGCAGAGATGCCCAGGATTCACAAACCCCGGATCACCACGGCCCTCTATCGCCAGAATTTAAGTAAGGCCGGCATCGAGGGTGAACAGATCTTCGGTGGAGTGCGAGACGTAGCCACTTCTCCAGTCCTGCCGGATATCCTTGCCTACTTGCAGAACAGCACCGAACTGACCCGCCACACTCTGGTGCGGATTCTCAAGGAATCCGGGCGACTGGTTGAGTTCCTGCTCAATCCACAAGAATTCATCAACCAAGTCAGCGACATTATCCAGCGAGAGCTTCATGGGGTAACGATCAACGGCATCGAGTACGAAAAGATAGCTGGTGTGGTCTACGAGATGCATTGTTTGGAGCAGGAGGACGAACGAGGCTTCACTCGCTACCTGAACAACCTCTACGAAGTACAGAATCAGGACAAGACGCTGTTCAACTATGTCGAATTTGATTCCGAAGTTGAAAAAGAATTCGCTAAGGCCTGCGACTTAGACGATCGCGTTAAGTTCTACTGCAAATTACCCTCACAGTTCTTTGTCGATACCCCTGTGGGCCCCTACAACCCCGACTGGGCTCTTGTTACCGAGAACGAGGAAAAGCTTTACCTCATCCGCGAGACAAAGAGTACCCGAAACCTCGTTGAATTACGTAAAACAGAGAAGGACAAGATTGCCTGTGGAAAGAAACATTTTGAGGCGATTGGGGTTGATTATGAGGTAGTTACCACCCTGGAAGAGGCGTTGTCAGGTTAGCCTAGAGCCAATATCAGGACTTACCATGCGTCGATGATAGAAGATCAAGAATTAAGTATCGTATACATATGATTAACAATGAAGTGATGAGAAAGGACAGTAGAAAGTGATTGAAAAAATCTCCATAGCTGACGTTGCGACGTTTGATACGGCCCCTGAAATATTGAGGGGGCTATCCAAATTTAATTTCTTGTTCGGTTCGAATGGGACGGGCAAGACGACGATTAGCCGTGTTATCGCCAATGAAGAGAATTATCCAACCTGCAATGTGGTATGGAAGAGAGGCACTAAACTTGAGTCAATGGTTTACAATCATGATTTTGTGGAGCGTAATTTCAATCAATCGAAGGAACTCAAAGGTGTTTTCACCCTTAGCGAGAAACAGGTAGGCACGCTTGCCGCAATTGAAACAGCAAAGGAAGAATCGGTTAATCTTACAGAAAGGATAGAAAACCTGAATCATACGCTTCAGGGTGCGGATGGAACAGGCGGAAAGCAGGCTGAGTTGACGGAGCTTCAGAATTCATTCAGGGATAAATGCTGGGTACAAAAACAAAAACATGACGATAAACTCAAGGGTGCTCTTGAGGGATACCGAAATAGCACGGAGAAATTCAAGGAAAAAGTCCTTCAAGAATCAGTTTCAAATAACGCAACACACTTCAGCTTAGAAAGCCTTGAGAGAAAGTCTGAGAGCGTATTCGGTAAAACTCCTACGGTTGAGCAAGCCGTTACAGTTATAGATACAACAAAACTGCTTGAGCACGAATCCAATCCAATTCTAGGAAAGATTGTCGTTGGTAAGACGGATGTTGATATTGCGGCGATGATCAACAAACTAGGGAATAGCGATTGGGTTCGTGAGGGGCAATCATTCTATAGTGTAAATAATGAGATTTGCCCGTTTTGCCAGCAGAGTACGGATGAAGCATTTGCAATAAGTTTAAAAGAATATTTCGATGAATCATTTGAATATGATAGTCAGGAGATAGATGGAATTTTGACAAACTACGAAGCTGATTCTGCTCGCGTGCAGCAACACATTGAGTCGATAATTGAAGCGCCTTCCAAATTTCTGGATGTCGAAAAATTGAAATCTGAGAAAGAACTTCTTGGCTCGAAAATTGCAATTAACAGTCAACGGCTTGCTGAAAAGAAGAAAGAGGCGAGTCGAGTTATTAAGTTAGAATCAGTTAGTAATGTTGTTAAAACTATTGATTCTCTAATAGAAGAAGCCAATAAGTTGATTGATGAACACAACCAGGTGGTTGCAAATATCAAAGCTGAACGGGCTGCGTTAACCGAACAAGTATGGAGTTTTGTTCTGGAAGAACTCAAAGCAGATATCAGCTCTTATAAAGCGGAGTGTGATAGCTTGGGAAAAGCAATAAAGTCCCTTGCAAGTCAAATCTCAATGGCTAGGGAGGAATTGCAAGAGAAAGAGCAGGAGATTCGCGAATTAGAAAAACAGACGACAAGCGTTCAGCCAACCATTAATGGTATCAATGCAATTCTATCGTCTTTTGGGTTTCAGGGGTTCTCTGTTGCGAAAACAATCGATGGTTCAAACTATAAACTGATCCGAGCGGATGGTTCAGAAGCGCATCAAACACTTAGCGAAGGAGAAAAAACTTTTGTTACGTTCCTGTACTTTTACCATCTTCTAAAAGGCAGTGAGTCAGAAAGTGGTATTACTAATGATCGTGTCATTGTTTTCGATGATCCAGTATCAAGCTTGGATAGTGACATACTATTTATTGTTAGCAGTCTCATCAAAGGACTATTTGATGAAATAAGAGCGGGAGTGGGATACATCAAACAATTATTTGTCCTGACGCACAATGTATACTTTCACAAGGAGGTGACGTTTAATCAGAAACGTCACGGAGTAGCGATGAACGAAGAGACATTCTGGATAATTCGTAAACCAGCCCAGGTAACCAAATTTGAAAATCACCCATCAAATCCAATCAAGACATCATACGAGCTGTTATGGTTAGAAGTGCGAAATCCTGCTCGATCTAACTTAACGATTCAGAACATACTGCGTCGCATCATTGAGAATTATTTCAAAATTTTAGGTGGCGTTGATCCAGATGAAATTACTAGCAAATTTGAAGGTAAAGAAAAGATGATATGCAAGTCACTCTTTTCATGGGTAAATGACGGTTCGCATTTTGCTCAGGATGATCTCTACGTAACTATAGAAAGCTCATCTGTAGAAAGTTATTTGCAAGTCTTTCGCGCAATATTTGATAAGCAAGGGCACATTGCACATTATAAGATGATGATGGGCGATGCTTAAGTTTACCCGTAAATGAGACAGTTCGAAAATAGAATTTTGGCGTTTTAGATCTGCCGTCGAAACATTGCATGCGGTATTCGTCCCAAGCAGTCATGCGGTCGTTCCTCGTTGTATTAACGTTTCCATTGGCGGGTGATCTCGCGCGCCTGGTCGAGTGATTCGAACACGTAAGCGTCGAGCACGTCGTGCCGGCAGGTGCGGTTGAAGCGTTCGATATAGGCGTTCTGATTCGGCTTGCCGGGCTGAATGTAATGCAGCGTGACGCCGTTGTCCCGGCACCAGTCCCGGAAGACCTGCGACAGGTATTTGGGTCCGTTGTCGACGCGAATCGACTCGGGACGGCTGCGCCACTCGACCAGGCGATCCAGGGTCCGCACGACACGCCCGCCGGGGATCGACGTGTCGATGACGATGTCCAGTGCTTCCCGCACGCCTTCATCCAGGACGTCCAACGTACGGAAGCGGCGGCCGTGATAGAGCGCGTCGGCCATGAAGTCCATCGACCACTCCGCGTTGGCGCGGGCGGCCACTGCCATCGGTCGTGGGTCCCGGGCCGGCAGGCGCCGCTTCTTGAGCCGCGGCAGATTGAGTTTCATCGCCGTGTACACGCGAAACACGCGTTTGTCATTCCACCGGTGGCCCGTCAGCCGTAACCGGTCATAACACATCCAGAACCCCCAGCGCGGGTGTTTTTCGATCAGCGTATTCAAGGCGTCCATAATCTCCCGGTCCTGTTGTTCCGCCGTCGGCGCCGGCCGATACCAGCTCGAACGCGACAGCTTCACGGCCGCACACGCACGGATCTTGCTGAGTCGGTGTTTGGCCACCAGGTAATGCGCCGCCTCGCGCTTCTCCCGTGGCCTCAGAGCTTTTTCTCAAGCAAATCCTCCAGCGCGTAATTCTCGTGCGCCAATTCCGCGTACATCTTCTTGTATTGCCACAGCTCGGCCTCGGTCTCTTTCAGGCGTTTCAGCTCCGAGGCGCTCATGCCGCCGTATCTCGATTTCCAGTTGTAATACGTCGCATCCGAGATGCCGTATTTGCGGCAGATCTCTTTTACCTTCATGCCGGCATCGGCCTGCTTCAGGATGTTGACGATCTGGTGTTCGGTGTATCGGCTTTTCTTCATCGGGGTCTCCTCGCAGTTATCCTGCCAGAAAACTCCAGTTTCAGTATGTGTCACATTTGGGGAAACTTACGGTGTCAATGGCAACTTCCGCGAGTATTGTCTGAATCTGCACTGGTTCGCGAGTCTGGAGGACGCCGGGGTGATCATTGGCGATTGGAGAGAGCACTACAACGAAGTCAGGCCGCATCGTTCACTGGGCAATTCGCCGCCAAAGGCGTTCGCCCGGCAGGCAGCCTGAAAAGTTGAATTTCCACATTGCAAGCGGCTCTAAATGGAGGGGTACGGTCAATTCGAGAGGACGGAGCTGAGTGTTCTTGTTGAAATGCTGAGATTTTCATCACATAGACGAACAGTAGGACACGACAAACAGCGCCATCATCCCTACAATAAAGGCGGTGTAGAGCCTGTCACCGAAATGCCGGGGTCTTCTTCTTCGGCGAAGCCGGGGGCGCTCTCGCCGATCCGGCTTCAGGTATACGCTGCGACGCCCTCTCATGTGATGGTCTCCCCGTTTGCTTCCCGGCAAGGGGTCCGGGCCGTTACAAGCGACACGCAGAACTTGGTTTTACTCACCAAGGCGGGACACTTGTGCTCATCGTTGAGGTGAAATCTAATAGAGCCCAAAGTTTTGTGTGTTCCGGTGCCTTGAAACTCGAATCCAGCATGGCACGGTTGCGACGTTCCAACAAGGCGAACGCTAAGAAGGGCGCAAATGTGGTGCTGCAAATATTTTTCGACGAGAGCTAGTTTGACGATGCCAGCGAATCGAGGCCGGACGTGTTCTGCACCAATCCCATTGTGACCTAACGCGCGGAGGCGGAAGCGTGACCGTCGCGCTTGCTGCGCTCCGGTCGCTTTGCTCCTTGTGCGCCGCAAGCGACGACTGGTCAATCAGAACGAAGATAGTAATGCGGTTCGCACAGGCCGGCAGAAAGTGTGTAGTTTTCAATTGCCATTGACAGCGTACGACTACTCGGCACTGGCACCGACAGCTGCCGCCATCATTTGTAATTCCCGGGCCGGTACACGCCGACTTTGACAATGAGTCTGACCATAGCGCCGTAATCAGGTCTAGCCTTGGAATACTTAGGATCATCCCCACATCTGGATTTTGAATCTGTCATTGAGCGGGGCGCATTGCGCATGACGAACAGAAGTGGCGAATTGGCGTTGGGTCAAATGATTGGCCCAATTATTCCATTGGCAGATAAGCCGGGTCGCGCAATAGGCACGGGATTCCGTATACTTCGATCAAATTTGGTGGTAACCGCAAAGCATGTCGTATCCAACCACGACAAGTACTTATTTGCTTCTGCGGGAGATGGAGGCAATGACTATTCGGTCTCGAAAGAGGTTCATTTCCCGTCAGATGAAAATGCAGACTTGGCGGCACTAATAATTGAAGATAATAAGCCAAAAGCACCGTATTTCAATTTGGCTAAACTAGAAGAATCCGACCCGCTTCTAGGTGAGAAAGTGGGTACATATGGCTACCCTATTCTCGATCCAAATCAATACACTCCGCGCCTAATGTTTGACTATATACAAAGAGTGTTCAATTACCCAGACAGGGGAAAGGAAAAACTTTATATGGCCTACGAGCTAGGGTTTCCATCTTTTCCGGGGCAAAGCGGGTCTCCAGTATTTTTAAACAGACTCCTTGCACCTCACGACCGTCGCAATGTTTTGGGTGTGGTCACAAATTCCATCACAGTGACAGGGAGAAGATCAGAGCACGCCGCAACGTGGTCAATCGGTTTGTCGTTGCTGCCGTTCCGGGAATGGCTTTTATCTCTGTAACGGTATGCCAGAGGTGCTCGGATATCTGATATCGGTTTTCTTGCGCATATTGTGTCAACTATCTAATTCAGTGATTTCGCCAAGAATTTGTTCAAGGTATTCTTTATTCAATTAAGAATTATGCTTCGCGTTTACCAAACAATTATAAATTTAGAAGTGCTTGTCAAACTGCTCAACTCTATTCTGGCGCGTTAGATGTGCTGAAAATGTGCTCCTTTTTAAGCGAAATTGAAGCTAATTTGTAGGATGTAGCGAAATTGCGTTAAATTTATGGCCGGGAGTACAGAATTGAAACCAGATACAATAAGCGCCATTACTGTAAATTTCCGGTGTAGTCACACTCCGGCCAGTTCGAGCAACCATAGAATCGGCCAAACTGCCCCATCCTTTCTTCAAGCCATCCGCCGCAAGCAGGGCAGTCCTCAATATTCACGTCACAGTCACGACAGCGCCATGCATCACCAGTCTTGACCGGCAATCCGCTACCACACTTCGGGCAGGCGCGCGCCATGTACTTACACAAGGGGAAATTCGAACAGCCATAGAAAAAGCCCCCATTTTTCGCATTTTTCCGGCGCAACAACCTCCCTTTAGCACAGCGCGGACACGATACGTCAGCTTCAGGCGCTCGCCCAAATACCCCAACCTCATACCCACGCCCAGTCAATTCACCAACAAAAGAGGAGGGCGCCCCACCGTCAGCCAACAGAAAAACCTGCCGCTTCGCCCGCGTAAGCGCAACATAAAGCAATCGCCGTTCCTCCGCATTCGGATGCGCATCCGACGCCGCCAGCACGAGATTTAGCAGCGGGTCGTCGTCTATCTCCGAAGGAAAGGCGTACTTGCCGGTGCAAACGCCAAGCACCACGGCGTAGTCGGTCTCAAGGCCCTTGGAGCCATGAATGGTCCTCCAGGAAAAGCGCAATTCCGGGTATTGCGAGCTCAGCGCTGCCATATGGCGAGGTCGCAGATGCTTGTATCGGCCCAACAGCAGCACTTCGGACGTTCCTTCGTGCCGGCGCGCATCGTCGGCAATTCTGTCGAGTGCTTCTTTCAGCAATGAGAGGCCTTTGTCACTGGGGAGGCCGATCTGCACAGCCGGTCGTTCTGCCTTGTTCCTGGCGCGAACGGTCTTGCTGATTTGCGCGGGATTGCGCAACACGAATTCGGTGGCGACCTCGGCGATGTGGTCGGAGCAGCGGAACGTCGTTTCCAGGTCGATTCGTTCGTAGTCGCCAAACCGCTCTCCGAATTCCTGCATGACGGCGATGTCGGAGCCGGCGAACCGGAAGATCGCCTGCCAATCGTCGCCGACCGCGAACAATCGTGCGCCCGGGCAGTTGTCGAGCAATGCCTTGAGCAAGGCTGCGCGAGAGGGCGAGATGTCCTGAAACTCATCGACCAGGATGTATTTGAATCGGCTGCGGAAACGCTCGGACTCCACCAGATCGGTCGCCCGGTTGATCATGTCGTGGAAGTCGATTTCTTCCGAGTTGGTGAGCGTTTCCTGGTAGCGTTCGTATATTGGGCCGAATACAGCCAGGAATGCTGCTGCCCGCGCCGGGTGTCTGTGATTCGCGGCCCGCCGGGCTATTTCGGACAAGGACAACCGGCTGCCCTTGAAGTGTTGCAGGAATGTCGCCACCAGGCGTGTGAACGGGTCGAGCCTTTCCTGTTTCTGCAGGATTTCGAACACCTTCTCTTGCGGGATTGGCGACAGGGCGACGCCATGAGCCGCCAGTTTGCTCGTCAGGTTGCGGAGCAACTTGCCGTCGGCATGTTCGTAGCTGAAGGTCTCGATCAGTGTCGTTTCGTGCTCGGCGTGAAGCTCGCGCTTCCACTCTATGCCTTGGAGATACTCTTCCTGGTCGACGAACGGCGCGGTCTTTCCGTCGGCGTTGATTCCGAAGTGCTCGATGTAGATGCCATGTTCAGGCAGATAGAAGTCGGGCTGGTACTGGCGTTTTTCCGATGTTGCGGTTTTGTGCTCGTATGGCGTTTCGTACTTGTATTCGATTCCATTGAGATAGAGGAAGTTGGCGATCTCACATTCCTCGAAGCTCTTGACGGATTCGCCCTGAAGCGAGCGGATGTCGAACTTGCGGATGTAATTCCAATATTCACCCCAATTCTTGAACTCGTGCTCGCTCGCGTAGGGCGCGAACTCGCCCTGGAACCATTCCCGCAGGATTATCGACAGCTTTGAGTCGGTGAACAGGTCGGCGACGATGCTTCTCAGCAATTCGAACAGCCTTTTCTCTTTCTTGGCCTCTGGGGCAAGGGAAGGGCTCTTGCCTTCGGCCTTGCCGATGATTCCCATGCCTAAGCTGTGAAAGGTGCTGACGGTTATGCGGCGAGCGGTTGCGGCGCCGAGACGGGCGTGGATTCGTTCCTTCATCTCATCGCGAGCGGCGCTGGCAAAGGCGAGCAGGAGCAGTTCGGACGGATTTCGATGCGCTCTTTGGAGAAGCCATCCAGCCTTGGCCACGATGACCGAAGTCTTGCCGCTGCCGGCAGCCGCGATTACGAGATTCCGCTGCTCGTCGATCACGACGGCCTTGCGCTGTTCTTCCGTCAGGGGCCGCGCCTCGATCGTATCGAGCAACTCGCGCGAGCGGATCAGTTCGTTGGCGATGTATGTCTCGTTGGCCTTTGTTCGGGCTTCTTCCGGTGCTTCCAGAAATGTGAAGGTATCCCGAAGCATCTGGATCTCCGGGGCATCCGCCAGGGCTTTCGGCCACTGCCCCGTGACCTGGCTGGCGGCATTCTGCGCTTCGAGTTCAAGCTCCCGCATCTCCGCCATGGTGAAATACTTCGGCGGGTCGGAAAGCGCGGCAATGCGGTCGTGGACCGGCTTCAGCGTTTCGACAAGTGAGGCAAGGAGCCGCTGCCACCAATCGTGCCTCGCGGTTTCCACCGCATCGGCTAACGCGGCCGCGGCTTTGCGGGACAGGCCGGAAATCCTTGCGCTCCCGGAGTCGTAACGAACGCGCAGACGGGACCAGACCAGGCCGTCGGTGACTTCAACTTCTTCCAGATCGCGGAGTGGCACGATGACGGGCAATTTCCCGAACATCAGTCGGACGGTTTCGTCATTCACCGACGCCGCTTTGGCATCCCGTGGACGCAGAATCGCGAACAGGAACGAGGCAAGGCCGGTTCTCCCGGTCTCGAATACCGCTCTACTTGGCGGTTTCAATGGATGTTGGCAATGCTCTGAAGGCAACGATTTCGCAGTTCTTGTTCTCAATTCTCGACCGAACCAATCCGCGTGGCATATTCCTTTCGGTGGTCCGTAGCCTACTGAACCGCGGCGCTGATTTCATCCTGAATTGAAACCAAACTTTCAGGTCAATACGCGGAGCGCGGTCTCCGGAGCCCTGTCGAGCACTTTTAACAAGGCGCGCGCCGCGCCAGTGGGAAAGCGCTTCCCCTGTTCCCAGTTTCGGATCGTCTCCTGCGGCACATTGATGCGTCGGGCTAGCTCAACCTGGGTTAACCCGAGTCGCCGGCGCACCCGGCGTGCGTATCGGGCCGCATCTTTCATGGCTTCCTCATCGTCCTCGCGTTGATGCAAGGCGATCTGCTCCTCGGTAGTGGCATCGATTACTGCGAGGTCCATCTTTCCCTTGGGAAAAGTGCTCGGATCATCTGGGTCAACTTTGATGCGCGTTGTGCTCATAGTGTCCGATCTCTCTTGTATTGGCCTTGCGGGCCGAAATGATGCGGGTAGCCATACCTCGCATAGTGTAGACAACGACATATGTCCGCTCGTTGATGGCTGCGACAGGATTAGACAGTCAAGTTTAGTGATGTGCCAGGATGCCGAGTGGGGTGTCCCATGGATTGTCACATTGATAATGCTGACCAGTCGGTGTCCCTGAATGGCCCTTTACAGGCCTCGTTTCTTTGCGCGCTCCGCCTCAATGGCTGTCAGGTGTTGCCAGAAGGGGTCGTTCTCCCGAAATTTACGCCAGTATTCACTCATTTCGTCGTGACTCATGTGTTTGGTCTCTTCATAGATCTCCCGTCGCGCTTCGCGCATGAACTTGACGCAATCGAATTTCTTGGGGGTTTTGCTAGCCATGGCTGATATCCTCCGGGAACTGAATATCGATATTTGGATGGCCGTGCCTCTCGTTGACCCTATTGTATGCCTGAACACGCCCCGATCGCACCATATGCTTGAAATTCCAGCTTGCTATGACATCGACTTCACCGATGCTGGCTATTGCTACATGCAACCCTGCGCAAGTTCGATCTTCATGAAACTCGTCCGCAATCTGCGAGACTTATTTTCCTCGCCGATTTGAAATTAGAAAAGCGCACTGCCGATGACAACACCCAGTATCGACCCGACCAATCCGAGCAGTGTAATGAGCAGCCAGACTTTCATTGACTCTACATCTTTTTTGGTTGCCATATGCTCCTTTATTGCAGCAAAGCCGGCCTTGGTCTCTTCCCTCTGCGCAGCAAACTCCGCTCTGGTCTCTTCCCTAAGCGCAGCAAACTCCGCCTTGGTCTCTTTCCTGTGTTCGGTAAAGCAGGCCCTGGTCTCTTCACTCAGCGAAGCAATGTCAGCCCTGTTGGCCTCAAGGTCTTTTTGCATGCCCTCCAGGTCCTTGCGGGTGGCCAATGGGGCCACCGCCGCGATGATGGTTTCCGCAATGGTTTCGGACTGGGAACGGGTCATGCCTGATGCTTCCAGTTTGTGCGTTGCGTCCAGTATATCCTGCGCTTCCATGATCACTCCAAGAATTCGATGAAATTGGTGTGATGGGCGACGATGACGTGTCACCTTTTCCCGCGATCATCAGCGTAGGCGAAGAATCGTCGGTATGCGTAATTTCAGGAGAAATTTGATGTGGCGCCAGAGCTATTGCTGCAAATTTCTGATGTAGTCGCATTCTGGATAATTTGAGCAGCGGGTCGTCGTCTATCTCCGAAGGAAAGGCGTACTTGCCGGCGCGCATCGTCGGCAATTCTATCGAGTGCTTCTTTCAGCAATGAGAGTCCTTTGTCACTGGGGAGGCCGATCTGCACAGCCGGTCGTTCCGCCTTGTTTCTGGCGCGAACGGTCTTGCTGATTTGCGCGGGATTGCGCAACACGAATTCGGTGGCGACCTCGGCGATGTGGTCGGAACAGCGGAACGTCGTTTCCAGGTCGATTCGTTCGTAATCGCCAAACCGCTCTCCGAATTCCTGCATGACGGCGATGTCGGAGCCGGCGAACCGGAAGATCGCCTGCCAATCGTCGCCGACAGCGAACGGGAACGAGGCAAGGCCGGTTCTCCTGGTCTCGAATGCCGCTTTACTTGGCGGTTTCAATAGATGTTGGCGATGCTCAGACGGCAACGACTTCGCTGTTCCCAGTGATGGCTACCTTGAGGTATATTGTGCGGATTGAAATCGGCAGCGGTGACTTCGGCTGAGGCCAGGTTGGCTAATGGATATGCAATTCAAGGTTATTGTCGAAAAGCACAAAGACGGCTACGTCGCCTACCCCCTTGGTTTGAAAGGCGTGGTTGTGGGCGCTGGAGATAGCTATCAGGAGGCGCTCGACGACGTGCGGTCCGCGATTTCGTTCCACATAGAGACCTTTGGGTCGGATGCGTTTCTGGACAAGGAGTCTCCGGTCGTAGAGGCGTTCGTGGCCGAGGCCAGCATGGCTGGCTAGGCGATGACGCGATTCCCGAAGGATGCGCCCAAACGAAAGATAATACGGACACTGCGTCAGCTTGGTTTCGAAGTCGTTCGGGAAGCCAATCATATTGCGATGCAGCGGCGGAACCATGACGGGAGTGTCACCCCGTTAACGATTCCCAATCATCCCCGAATGAAGTCTTCTACTTTGCGCACGATTTGCAACCAGTCAAGTGTGTCGCGAGCAGATTTTCTCGCCGCGTACGAACAGGCCTGAAGTAAATGCCATATGGCGGCACCGGCCAGCAACGGTCCGGCCAATCCAAGCAAGACATTCAAATACCATACTTTCAAGGGATCGATGCCGAAACGGTGGCCACCTCCGTAGAATCGTTAACTTCCCAATAAGTGACACAGGCTGAAACTGGAGTTTTCTGTTTCCACGCGCTAAGAACCCACCTAATCTTGAAGTAGTCGCCCAGCCAGTTGCAGAGCATCCACTGGCCAGAAGCACTTTGGCCTCGGTCTATGGACGGCGGTGTCTCCTCCTCCGCAAACTGCGAGACCTATTTTCCTCGCCGATCCGAAGCATAGTGAATGCTATATGGCGTCAATGGCTAGCAGCGACCCCACCAATCCGAGGAAAGTGACCAAATACCATACCTTCACGGATTCCATGTCTTTTTTGGTCGCCATTTGCTCCTTCAATGAGGCCAGGTCAGCTTTCGTCGCCATTTGTTCCTTCAGTGCGGCTACATCGACTCTGGTGGCCAATGGGGTCACCGCCGCGACGATAGATTCCGCAATGGCTTCTGACTGGGAACGGGTCATGCCGGATCCTTCCAGTTTGTGCGTTGCGGTGAGTATATCCTGCGCTTCCATGGTAACTCCAAGTTTTCGATGAAATTGAATTGATGGGCGACAATTGCCTGTCGCCATATCCTGCAATCTCAAGCGTAGAGGAGGAATTTCCAGAATGCGTAATTTCAGGAGAATGTTTTGGAGATCAAGCGCTCCCAGAGAGATTCCGCGACTGCGCGCGGAATGACACGGAAGGGCGAATTCGGGACACCTATGCCGGGAAGCGGTGGGTGTCCCTTGAGTACCTGATTTCATCCTGATCGGATCAGCCCCCGACGCCGATATGAAGTCAAATGAATGCTATGCCAGCGGCAATGGCTAGAAACGACCCGTGAACACCGAGCAAAATAACCAAAAACCATACCTTCACGGACTCCACATCTTTTTTGGTCGCCATTTGCTCTTTCAATGATTCCAGGTCGATCTTGGTGGCCATTTGTTCCTTCAAGGAGTTAATGCTGGATTCCAAGTCGGCCTTGGTGGCTTTCAGGTCCGCTCTGGTGGCTTTCAAGGCCGCTCTGGTGGCTAGCGGCTCCACGGCAGCGATGATGGTTTTGGCAATGGCTTCCGACTGAGAGCGGGTCATGCCGGATTCTTCCAGTTTGTGCGTTGCGGTCAGTATATCTTCGGCTTCCATGAGAACTCCAATTTTCCACGAAATTAGTTAGCCGGTGGCCCCCAAGCGGGCTGCCGTGCCTTCAGTCATGAAGGATAGGAGGGAAGTGCAGGTATGCGTAATTTCGGGTGAAATTTGCTGAAACGCCGGCTTCGGCAGGTCCAGTCAGCCGAACCGAACTTTCAGGTCAGTCTGCGGATGGTGGTCTCCGGCGTGCGTATCGGGCCGCATCTTTCATGGCCTCCTCATCGTCCTCGCGTTGATGCAAGGCGATCTGCTCTGGGGTAATGGCATCAACTAAAGTGATTTACCCAAGATGAATCCGTTAAGGACGAAAATCATTCCGAAGGCTATGAAAAGTGCGATATTCAACATCGCGTCAGTAGATATCCATGGCTTCTTGATTGAGTCGAGCTGACCTTGCTGGATTTGCGCGGCCGCCCTGGTCTCTTTCCTCAATGCGGCTATTTCGGCCCTTGTAGCTTCCAGATCTTCTTTAGTGGCCAACGGGGCCACTGCCGCGACGATGGTTTCGGCGATGGTTTCGGACTGGGAATTGGTCATGTCGGATCCTTCCATTTTGTGCGTTGCGGCGAGTATATCCTGCGCCTCCATGAGAACTGCAAGTTTTCGATGAAATTGATGTGATCGGCCACAATCTAGAAAATGCGGCAATACGCTATGCTTGGCGCATGTGCGGGCGCATTGTGCAATCGATTAGCTGGCGGGAGCAGCCCAGAACGGCAGGTAATTGCGGCGCTTTGTTCCGGCTTCCGGCTTCTCGATGACGATAACGCCTTGCTTCAGCGCATCACGGAGCAAACCGGAAGCAGCAGCGGAGTCCTGGCTCGACATGCCGAACCTCTCCCGCAATGACGCGTTACTGGTCTTTTCGCCCAAGGCGTAGCGGAGGCATGCGTGTTGGTAGACTGCGCGAATTTTGTCCAGCCTGGATATCTCATCGAAATCCTGTCGCGCGAATATCGTCACCCGCGTAAAGTCCGGCGGCATCTCGAACCGCGGCGGCGGTAGCTGAGCCCGTTCAATGGCGAGGATGGTTTTCCTGATGCCGCTGCCGCGCTCCTCGCAAATGCCGGCGCGTCGCATGATGGCGGCCATCGCCTCGTTTCGGGTCCGGGGCGACGCATTAATCATACGGTTCGGTTTGACCAGCGATTCGCCCGGATTGGTGATTTCAACCCTGTTCGAGAAAATCTCCACCATCGGCCCGGCGCCGGTGACCGCAAGGTCCTGATGCACAAGCATGTTCGCGACCAGTTCCCGGATGGCTGGCAGGGAATACTTCGGCACGGTTTCGCGGATTGCTCTTCGAATCACCTCTTTTGTTGGAAGCAAAGCGTCGATGTAGTCGATCAATTGTTCAAAACCGATCGCGTATCCCCTATGGAAGGCTCGTTCACGCGTGGCTTCAATATTGCTCTTCCCGGTGTACTGGATAACCCGCACCGCTTTTCGCCGCAGGTTGGGGAAGTCCCGCAAGTCTTCCGCAAGCAGCAGGGCGCCGAGATTCGTGATACTCCAGTCGTCCGGCATGGAATGCTCAAGCAATCCGTCCGAGCTCAGCGCGTCCGCGGCCATCTGCGGACTCTGCGCGGAGGGCATTCGCAGGAGCTTGAAATACGACCGTGAATCCAGTGTATCGACGACATCCGCGGCCTTCATGCTGCCGTTGATCACGCGCTTTTCGAACGGCGTCTGATCGAAGGCCCGCCATAAGGCGCGCTCTCGTTCCGGCGCCTGCCGCAAAGGCCGCGTAACCGAGCCAACTCGAATGTAGTCCATTCCGTCGAATCGAACGGGAATGTTCCGAGCCCTTTCAATTTCCGCCAGAACAATTTTCATGCTGTCCACTTTGACCGTATGGAAACTGAAATTTATCCTCGGCTCCAACAGTCGCAGCAGCCAGTTTTCCAGCGGCTCGTTGCTCTTTTTCGCGCTATGCGGGTCGAAGCTGGTTCCCACGAGTGCGCCGGAGCCATCTTCAACTCCCCATAGCAGATAACCGTATGGCTGCTCGTTCAGCGCGGCCGAGTTCGCAAGCGCCGCGATGTACTGGCCGATGTCTTTCGGATTGGCGAAGTTCCGCTTGAACTCGACCCACTCGGATTCACCATCCGGGCGGCACAGGGCACGGACGAGGGCGGCATAATCCTTTTCGGGCGGTGGTGGTTCTTGTACGCCATCGGGCGCACGCGCCAATTCGCTGGTATCGGAGAGCGGTGCGGAACCGATCTGTGTACTTGCCGGGACGATGTTGCTCATGTGCGCATACTCCGAATTTCTCGCCACCTGGCGGATGCTTGCGATTTGTGCGTCGTCGCGAGTATATCCAGCGCTTTCCCGCGGACCCCAACTTTCCACGAAAATAGTGGAGAGGCCGGCCGTGACAGGCTCAATCTGCAGGTCTGACCAATATGTCGAATGGCTTGGTTGTATAATTCGGGGAACTTGCGATTGGACGAGAGCGAGTTCCGGGGTCTGGGCTCGGAGCTCAAATACCTGTTCTAATCGTTCTGTCCCGCCCGGGTGGTGAAACTGGTAGACACAAGGGACTTAAAATCCCTCGATCATTGCGATCGTGCCGGTTCGATTCCGGCCCCGGGCACCAGACGCTTCACCTCAGCCGACAACGCGGTCAGTCTATCTTGCCGATGGCATCCAGCATCGCTTCACGGTGCTGTTCCATGAGCTGGTCGGCAAGGGATTCCGGCTCCCATTCGGCTATTGAAGCGCAGACGCGGCCTTCCGGGTCGAAATAGAAGATCTGTTCGCGCATTGCGCTGGCCTGGATGCCTTCCAGAAAACTCGTTCCGGTTACAGTCCATTGCAATTGCAGGGAATTTTCGCCTTCGGTGAGAATCTGGTAGTCACAGGATTCGATGCTCGGAAACAGGCCGTGGAACTTGTGCAATCGCATTGCCAGATCCTGCCGGGTAATCGAGGGACGGGAGCCCCTGGGGTCTTCCAGGTAGGATGGATCGGTAAAAACGCCCAGCCAGGTCTGCATGTCTCCTTCACGCAGTGATGTGAACAAGCGCTCGATGGTGCGCAACTTGCGGGAGCGGGTGCAGGGTTCGCCTGGCGGTTCGAACTCGTATTTTTCGCCCAGGCCGAGGCGCTCTTCCTGCTCCCGGATAACCGCGCCGGTGTGATTCGCGAACTTGAGGCTGGTCCACAGGGTCAGTTGATCGAATGCCTCGATCAAGTCCGGCAACAATGGCGACGCGCCGGGCTGGTCGCTGGTCAGGGAGTCCGGGTCCACGTGGGCGACCATGGCCGTGCCCTGAATGTTCTGCATCAGGTGAGCGTGGTTGGAGAGACTTTCCTGCATCGCCCGTGAAAGCGTCTTGAACGCCTGCAGCAGGCGGTGCTCGACGACGTGTTCGCTGCGGTCGGCCAGCACCAGGAAAAAGTTCAGGCCGTAATCTTTCAACTGCTGGCGAAACAGCCAGAAGTGATCCTTGATGATCGATTTTCCCGCCTGCCAGCGCATCGACTGGGAAATGTCCACGTCCCTTTGCGCCAGGCGCAACGGCGCGTAGTCGACCTGGCTCATTTCCCCAAGCAGATTCAACATGCTGTCCAGGGATCTGGCGCAGCGCGCGGCCATCAGAATCTGGCTTTCAGCTCCCATGTAGTCGACTTTGTACAGCGATTTCTCGGCGCCGCGCAATTCCACCAGCGCCGCTTCCAGCAATCCCTCGGACGCCTGGTGTATTCGCACGAACATGGCGTCGTCCGGATACATTTCGCGGCGGTCCGGGTCGTACAGCCCGTGAATCTTCTCGGGCTGCACGAATTTGTCGTAATCGAGGCCCTCGCTTTCGCTCAATCCCAATTCGAATCCAAGTGCGTCCACCAGGGATTCGTATCGCAGCTTGAGTTCCGCGCGAAGCCGATCGCCTTCCTGCATGCGGCCGAGTTTTTCCATGACCGTGCGCCAGGCGGATTCGCGGGAAGCCGGGCCGAACAGATCGTCGGGAGGCGCCGCGTTTGAAATTTGTCTCGCACCGCCGCTGGAGCCGCCCTGTGAGGCCAGTTGCGTCATCAGCCGCAATTGCAGATTGAGGCAGACCGCGATGGCGTCGCATTTCTGTCCGTTGTTGAGATACAGGCGTCTTGAGGCTTCCTCCAGGCTTTCCTGAAAGATCTTCAAGGTGATTTCAAAGCTGACGAGCAGGGGGCCGAGGCGGGAAGAAAGCGGCCAACCGGGAATTCCCGGCCAGGCCTGCTCTACCTGGGCCGTGCGGATATAGAGATCGTAGTCGGAAGCGCCACCTCCGGAACCCGGGGAGGTGGCGTCCGGAGGACTGGGCTGTGTCATTGGCGGTCCATGCCGGCGCTGGTCAATCGTTACTGGTCTAAGCCGCTGATGCCGGCGCCGGCCGGAATTTCGGCTACAGGAAGTTGTTCGGCCAGATGATCGAACGCCACATGTGAGCCGTGGGGCTGCCGTCGAAACCGAGTCCTTCCTTCGGCTGCTTGAAGTTGCGGCCGATGATGTCGGTGAAATCGTCGACATCGACTTCCACGCCTTCCTCGAACGAATACAGGTCGTTGAGCGTGATCAGGCGGGAGGACATGTACCACTTGTGATTTTTCGCTTCCTCGTGGGCCTGGACGATATACGGCTCGGGCTGGTAATCGGCGCCGAAGAAGCGGATGTAGGCCTCCGGGTACTCATAACCGACGCTTTCGTCGGGGAAGAAGCGCAGGGCCTGATGCTTCTCGATCGCCCAGGCGATTTCTTCGTCTACATATGGCGCGATCATTTGTGCGCACCAGTAGCCGTGGTCGGTGCGGATCAGGGATTCGACGCTTATGTCGTGCAGCAGGCAGGCCATGATGATTTTTTCGTCGAGGCCGTTGTTCTTCGCCAGTCTCGCGCTTTGCAGGATGTGGTTCGCCGGGGCGAATCGCATTTTGAAGAAGTCGATCAGCGTTGGGGCTTCCGGCATTTTCGGCAGGCGCGGATCTTCGTGCTGGTACCAGGGCCGGGTGTCGCCCGGGATCGGGTCCGGCGTACCCTCGATTCCGCAGTTCCAGGGCATGGCGATGCGCTTGTCGAGTTCTGCGCTCATTGCCTCTTCGAGAGCGTCGGCCTTGGCGGTCAATGTAGTCGCGCCGGTGATCGAGGCCAGCGAAGCTGCGCTCATGTTTGTCAAGAATGAACGACGGTCCATAAACCTGCTCCTGTAATTGGGCTATTTGTTCAACGACCATAAATACCACAACCCGGCACATTGCTCTACTGTTTTGTCCGTTGTACGGCTGAAAAAGAGGTTTGCGAACCACGGGCGACGCATGCGTCGCCCCTACAATTATTCCGAACGAATACGACTATCTGGAACGATACTGAACGAAACTGTAGGGGCAAGGCATGCCTCGCCCGCAAGATGACAATTAGACTCGGGTGGGGACATATGACAGTATTTGCTGGCCAGTGTTTTCTGGCGGCGAAATTCCGAAATCCCACTTCAAGAAAGTATCGAGATGACTATTCCCACAACGATTTTTCCGAAATCTCACGCAGTTGTTCTGCTGGCCGGCCTGGCCCTGTCCTCCTGGACGTTCGCCCAGGACTACGCCGCGGTCGATGAAGCCCGCCTCGTCGGCGCGGACGGCGAACCCGGCGCCTGGATGTCCTATGGCAGAACCTACGACGAGCAGCGTTACAGCCCGCTCGAACTGATCGACCGGAACAATGTCGATCAGCTCGGCCTGGCCTGGTACGCCGAAGTCGACACGAGCCGCGGCCAGGAGGCCACGCCCATCGTCGTTGACGGTGCGCTGTACGTCTCGACCGCCTGGAGCATGGTGTACGCATTCGACGTCGCAAGCGGCGAACAACTCTGGAAATACGACCCGCTGGTCGATCGTGAAAAGGGCCGTGACGCCTGTTGCGACGTGGTCAATCGCGGCGTTGCCGTGTGGGACGGCAAGGTGTTCGTCGGCACCATCGACGGCCGCCTGGTGGCGATCGATGCAAGCGACGGCAGCCTGGCATGGGAAACCATGACCACGGACCCGGCCTTGCCGTATACGATCACGGGCGCCCCGCGCGTTATCAAGGGCCTGGTCATGATCGGCAACGGCGGCGCGGAATACGGCGTGCGCGGCTACGTGACCGCCTATGACGCCGACAGCGGCGAACAGGCATGGCGCTTCTACACGGTGCCCGGCGATCCGGCGGACGGCTACGAAAGCGACGTGATGACCGCGGCGGCCAACACCTGGACCGGCGAATGGTGGAATCTCGGCGGCGGCGGCACGGTATGGGATTCCATGGCCTACGACGCCGAACTCGACCTGCTCTATATCGGCGTCGGCAACGGCTCGCCCTGGAACCAGACGCTGCGCAGCCCCGGCGGCGGCGACAATCTCTTCCTCACTTCCATCGTGGCGCTGGACCCGGACGACGGCAGCTACGCCTGGCATTATCAGACCGTGCCGGGGGAAACCTGGGATTACACCTCGACCCAGCACATCATGCTCGCGGACCTGAATATCGGCGGCGAGACCCGCCGCGTGGTGATGCAGGCGCCGAAGAACGGCTTTTTCTACGTGCTCGACGCGGCTACCGGCGAGTTCATTTCGGGTGAACCGTATACCCCGGTCAACTGGGCCAGCCACATCGACCCGGATACCGGCCGCCCGGTCGAAATGCCCGAAGCGCGTTACGACCGCACCGGACAGCCGGCCCTGGTCATGCCCGGCCCCCTGGGCGGTCACAATTGGTATCCGATGGCTTTCAGCCAGCGCACCAATCTGGTTTACATTCCGGTGACGGAAAACTTCCTGGGCTATGTCAGCGACGCCGAATTCATCGTCGATCCGGAAGGCTGGAATACCGGGATCGATTTCGGCCGCGGCATCACTTTCATGCTGGGTCTGACCGACGCGCCGGTGAACGCCGCCTTGCTCAAGGCCTGGGATCCGGTAGCGCAGGAGGAAGTCTGGCGCGTGATGCATCCGGGCGGCTCGAGCGCCGGCGGCGTGCTGGCGACAGCGGGCGGCCTGGTGTTCCAGGGCAATCGATCCGGCGAATTCTCGGCCTTTAACGACGAGACAGGCGAGCTGCTCTGGTCGACCCTGACCCAGGCGGGCGTCATGGCCGCACCGTCGACCTTCATGGTCGGCGATGAGCAATACGTCGCCCAACTGGTAGGTTCTCCCGCCTTGCCGGAAGAGGGACCGGGCGCGGCGGTAGCGACCACGGACCTTTCCACCAACAACTCACGCCTGCTGGTCTACCGCATCGGCGGGGATGCTTCCCTTCCGGAAATGCCCGATCTGGCGGACATCGAAGCGGCGCCGGTGGAAGTGCCCCAGATCGATGCGTCCAATGAAATGATCGCCCAGGGCGAGTCCGCCTACAATCGCAATTGCAGTGTGTGTCACGGCCCGTTCGCGGTTTCGATCCGGCTCGACACCTATCCCGACTTGCGCATGAGCGGCATACTCGGCGATGCCGAAGCCTGGAACGGCGTCGTAATGGAAGGCGATATGGCCGATTCGGGAATGGCGTCCTGGGCGGCGCTACTCGACGATTCCGATGCCGAGGCGATCCGGGCCTTCGTTATCACCATGGCGAACCTGGGGCTGTAGTCGGGGCGGAGGCTGACATTGGAGGCTTACGAGCCGAACGCGTTATCGATCCTGCCGCCTTTGCTGGCGATCCTGCTCGCCATCGCCACGCGGCAGGTCGTCATTTCTCTCGGAATCGGCATCTGGGCGGGATTCTGCCTGCTGCATTCGCTCGATCCCTTGCGCGCCTTGCCCCTGGCGCTGGACGGCATCATCAATGTTTTTTCCGACCCGGGCGATACCCGGGTGCTCATTTTCACTCTGGTCATCGGCGGTCTGATCGCCACGATAGAACAGGTGGGTGGCGTGCGTGGCTTCATTCGGCTGCTTGAAAGCAGCGAATGGGTGAACAATTCCTGGCGCGCGAAATGGCTGGCGTATTTCACCGGCATCGTCGTGTTCGTCGAGTCGAATATCACCTTGCTCGTCGCCGGCTCGATTTCCCGGCCGCTGTTCGACCATTACCGGATTTCCCGGGAGAAACTGGCCTATATCATCGATTCGACTTCGGCGCCGGTGTGCATTCTGATTCCGCTTAACGCCTGGGGCGCCGTCGTGCTCGGCCTGCTGGCCTCGTCGGAGATTGAAAATCCGGTTGAAGTTTTCATCACCGCGATACCGCTCAATTTCTATTCGCTGCTGGCGATCGCTTTCTGCGCGGTGGTGATATGGCGCAATATCGATCTGGGACCGATGCGCAAGGCCGAACAGCGCACCGCGGGCGGAGAATTGCTCTGGCCGAACGCCACGCCCATGGTCGACCCGTCGATCCTGTCGAGCCAGGAAGCCGCCGGCGAGGCCGACCGGGCGCGCTACATGATTGCGCCGATCGCGGTGATGGTGCTGAGCATGCCGCTTTCGCTCTACATCACCGGGGACGGGGACATCACGGCGGGCTCGGGTTCGACTTCGGTGCTCTGGGCCGTACTGCTGGCTCTTGCCAGTTGCTGGCTACTCGTGCTGTTCGACCGCCGCAGCAACCTCGACGAGTTGATGCGGACTTTCCTGCGCGGGGCAGGGGGCCTGCTGCCTGTGGCGGTGATTCTGTTGTTTGCGCTGGCGCTCGGGGACGTGGCGAATTTGCTGGGGACGGGTAACTATGTGGCGCAACTCGCGCGCGAGGCGATTCCGCTTTCGTTGCTGTTGCCGATTCTGTTCATTTTGTCCGCCTTCATTGCCTTTTCCATCGGTTCGAGTTGGGGAACCTTCGCCATCATGATTCCGCTGGCGATGCAGATAGCGCTTTCGCTCGACATCAATCCGGGATATTTTCTCGCGGCGGTGCTGTCAGGGTCGATTTTCGGCGATCACGCCTCGCCGATCAGCGACACCACGGTAGTGGCCTCCATGGCTTCGGCCACCGACCATATCGACCATGTGCGCACCCAGTTGCCTTACGCGCTCACCTGCGCCGCGCTGGCGACACCGGCTTTCTTCCTGCTCGGGTTGATCGCATTCTGACTGCCGGCTCAGCGGCCGGCCTTGTTCAGGATCGACTTGATAGTGAACGCGGCGACCATGTAGACCATCATCGCCATCGCCAGGGCGAACAATTCGAGTTGCCAGCGTGGATGGGCGGATGGATCGACGGCCCTGTGCGCAAGCACCAGCACGACCCATAACAACACAAGCAACAGTGGCGCCAGCGCCGCCTTGCGCCAGGCGCCGGTCCAGTAACGATAGGCCGCCAGCGGCAGATAGGCGCTTGCCGCGGCCACCAGCAGAACCAGTACGGTAAGGCCGCCGCCGACCGTAACCGTGCCTGCCGCGGACAATGCAGGAGAAAACGCGCATAGCCCGAGGCATGCGGCAAGGATGACGGGGCGTTGACGTTTCATTTTCAGACCTGGCTTGCGGTGCGCTATCATGCGCGGCGGCGCGGGTTCCGAGATATAGCACATCCCGCGGCAACCGGAAACCGCGTAACTTCCCTGACATCGACGGCGGCGGCATGTCCATCCAGTCCATCGGCAAAGATTATCGCAACCTGGTGGAGTTGAACTACCAACTCTACAACGGGCTGTTTCTCACTTTGCCGCTCGATGCCGTGCAACAGACCGGCGTACTCCTGCCGCTGCTCGAAGAAGCCTGCCGCGACGGTCTCGCCGCCGGCGCCGACCCGGTGCGCATCGTCCGCGACTTTTTCGCGTCCCATCGGCCCGATTTCGATGAGGAAGAGCAGGCCGCGTTTCTGTTCAAGGTCATCCAGTACGTCGAACGCCAGATCGTGCTCGTGGACGCGCTGGAAGACGCCGCGTTCGAGAAGATTCACGATACCGTGCAAGGCAACGAGTTGCACCGCCTCGCCGCCAGGGCCGGGGCCGACAAGTTGCAGGACGAATTGCTCGCCTTGCTCGACCGATTCCGGGCCCGGGTCACGCTGACCGCGCATCCGACCCAGTTTTATCCCGGCGCCGTGCTTGCGATCATCACCGACCTGACCGATGCGATCCGCAACCAGGACATCAGCCGCTCGCGCAATCTGTTGCAGCAATTGGGCAATACACCGTTCTTCAACAAGGAAAAGCCGACTCCGCTCGATGAAGCCGGCAACCTGGGCTGGTATCTCGGCAACATCTTCTATCCGGCCATTGGCCGCATCCACGACAGGCTTGCCGAACAGCTCAACGGCGATTACCGGCCGAACCCCAGATTGCTCAGCGTGGGATTCTGGCCGGGCGGGGATCGTGACGGCAACCCGCTGGTAACTGCGCCGATCACCGGCCAAGTTGCCGCTAAATTACGCGATCTGATTCTTTCTTGTTACCACAAGGATATACGCAGGCTGAAGCGCCGGCTCAGTTTCGCGGGCGTTTACGAGCGCCTGGAAGAGATTGAACGCCGTTTGCATCGCGAACTCGTGAACGAACTCGACGCCGCCTACAAGTCCGCGGATGAACTCGTGGCCGAACTGGAGGAGATTCGCGGCGTTCTGGTCGAAAAATACCAGTCCCTGTATCTGAGCCAGCTCGATTCCTTTCTGCTCAAGGTCAGAACATTCGGCTTTCATTTTGCCAGCCTGGATATCCGTCAGGACTCCAGGATGCTCGCGGCCAGTCTCGCTCAAGCGATGAAAACCAATCCGGAGCTGTTTCCGGCGGATTTCGATGACCTGGATTACGGGGATAAAGTCGATTTCCTGCTGAGTTTCGACAGTGACATTAAATGGTCGCAGGACTCCGATGCGATTTTCGCCGACACCATGGATTCGCTCGCCCAAATGCGCGAAATCCAGCAGGGCAACGGCGAACTTGCCTGCCATCGCTACATCATCAGCAACTGCCGCGGGCCGCTCGACGTCGCGACTCTTTTGGCGCTGCTGCGCGGGGCCGGCTGGGCCGAACCGGCGGTCGATATCGTGCCCTTGTTCGAGACCATCGTCGATCTCGACCAGGCGGGCGAAATCATGCGCGATTTGTACGGCGACCCGCGTTACCGCGAGCACGTGCGGCGGCGCGATTGCAAGCAGACCGTCATGCTCGGCTTTTCCGACGGCACCAAGGACGGCGGCTACGTAACCGCCAACTGGTCGATTTTCAAGTCGAAGGAAGACATCACCAGGGTTTCCCGTGCGACAGGAGTGGAGGTAAACTTTTTTGACGGCCGCGGCGGTCCGCCGGCCCGGGGTGGCGGCAGCACCTACCAGTTTTATGCCGCGCTGGGCAGAACCATCGAGAGCAACCAGATCCAGTTGACCGTGCAGGGCCAGACGATCAGTTCCCATTACGGCACCCAGGACGCCGCGGAGCACAATCTGCGGCAATTGCTGGCCGCGGGGCTTGAGAACAATCTCTACGACCAGACGGAAAGGGAAATCGATCTGCAGCAACGCGAATTGCTCGAAAAATTGTCCGGAATCAGTTTCGAGCATTACCAGCAATTCAAGTCGCACCCGCAATTCCTGCCTTACCTGCAACAGATGAGCACGATGAGCTATTACGGCCAGTCAAACATCGCCAGCCGGCCTCCGCGCCGCAAAGGCGGGGGAGAAGAAGTTTTCGAAAACCTGCGCGCGATTCCCTTTGTCGGCGCCTGGGGCCAACTCGGGCAAAACGTTCCCGGTTTCTATGGCCTGGGGACCGCCCTCAAGCAATTGGCGGATGCCGGCCGTCTGAAAGACCTGAAGCGACTCTACCAGCGCAACCGTTTTTTCCGCACCCTGGTCGGCAACAGCATGCAGAGCATGAGCAAGGCCAATTTCGAACTGACGGCCTACATGGCCGAACATCCCAGGTTCGGCGAATTCTGGCGCCTGATACACGACGAATTCAAGCTGAGCCGCGAAATGGTGCTGCAAATCTCCGGCCAGCGAAAACTGCTCGAAGACAATCCTTCCAGCCGCCTGAGCATAGAACTGCGCCAGCGCATCGTCCTGCCGCTGCTGGTCATCCAGCAATTCGCCTTCATACAGATCAACCGCGACGCCCTGAAAAAATTCGACCGCTCCCGCTACGAAAAAATGATAGTCCGCTGCATGTTCGGCAACATCAACGCTTCCCGAAATTCGGCTTAATTTTTGGATTACCGATCACTGCCACGGCTCAAGCGGATTCATACTGCCGTTTGATCCGCTTCGTTCGGCATGCCCAATTTTTCCGGCGAGACGCCGGCATCGGGGCGCCAGCCGGCGTTGGACAGCAGGCTGAGGATTATCGCCAGAGTGGCAACCTGCATGCCGATTATCGCCAGCGTGGAGCCCATCATGATGACCACGAGGGATTTATGCGACTTCGCCGCGTCCTCACGCACTCTGGCAAACTCCGTCTCCACGGCTCCGAAGCGTAAATCCATGTCGGACTTCATTTCAGTGAAGCGTTTGTCTACGGTGCCGAAGCGTTTGTCCACGGCACCGAAGCGCCGGTCGAGTTCGGCGGTCAAGTATTCTTTGGTCACCAGGTTTTGCATGGCGTCGTTCATGACTTCGACAACGGATCCCGCCTGTTTCCCGGGCATGCCCGATTTCTCCAGTTTCCGGCTTGCGGCCAAAGTGTCTCAAGCATTGCGTCCATTTTCCTCTCCCTGATCCTGTGCATGGCGGATGGAGCGTTATCCGATTCCGGGCGCCCGCAGCTCCTGAATTGAATATAGCCGCACGCCGCCGAAACGCCTTGTTTTCGGAAAAAATAGTCGGACCGGTCCCTGAACAACCCCATGGAAGACACGTTCCGGCTCGTCGCCCAACTATTTTTCCCGTTTTCTAGGCATACCCGGCGACCTGTGCCTAGACTGCACGAGAGGCAAAACCGCACTCAAGGAGAAAGCAGGATGAAAGTTTTAACTTGGATAATGTCGACACTTTTCATGGTCCTGATAGCCATGATCATGACCGCTTATACGGTCGAATCCGGCAACGTTGTCGTGGAACGAACATTGGGCGAAGTCAATCATCAGGAAGTGGGGCAGGGCCTCAATTTCAAGATGCCGATACTGACGCGGGTTTTCGAGTTCAGCGCCAAGGAGATTCCGGTCGATTTCGAAGATCTCAGACCCAAAGCCGGCGATAATCTGACCTTGCAGGATCTTGACGTATCGGTGTTCTACCAGGCGAATGCGTCCAGCATTTCCGAATTGACGGTCAAGTATGCGGGCACTTCCGAAAAAGGCAGCGATGGCGCCTTGCTGCCGGCGTACGGGCTAGTCATGCGCGAGGCGCGATCCGCCATCTACGAGCAAGTAGCCACGATCGACAGCCTGGAACTGCACAGGCAACGGGACATTATCGCGGAACTTGTCCTTGCCGACCTGCAAAGCCGCCTGGAAATGTCGGACCCGGGCATATTCACGATCACGCGGGTGGTCATCAGGGCTCTCAACACCGACCCCAGTATCGAGGAAGCAATTCAGGTCGCGGTGCAGGCAGAGAAGGAACTGGAAGCCAAACAGGTGCAAGTGGAAATCGCCCGACAGGACGCACTCATTGAGATCGAACGGGCGCGCGGCATTGCCGAGGCCAACAACATCATCAATTCCAGCCTCACCGCCGAGTATCTGCAACATGAGATCAATTTGGCACTGCAGTCGTTTGCGGCCAATGGCGGCGGTACCGTGGTGATTCCCGCCAATATGGAAGGGTTCAACCTCTTGTTGGGTGCCGACACATTGCGACAAGGCCAAACGCAACCGTCCGATTGAAACATGTCATTGGCTTACTCCCGGCTCGACGCCCAACTATTTTTCCCGTTTTCTAGGCATACCCGGCGACCTGTGTCTAAATTGATTTGCGGTGAAAACACACGCAAGGAGTTAGGCAATGGAAACCGCGATTACGATTCTCAAGCAACATGGGCCCACAGGGGCCGTACTCGTGCTGGGACTGGTCATATTTGGCTCGATTCAGGGTCTGGACGATAGAATCCAGGGTCTGGATCAAAGAATTCAGGGGTTGGACGGGGAAATTCAGGAACTGCGAATCGACATGGCGGAAGAGTTCAAGGCCGTGAGGTCTGAAATGGCGGTGGCCGATCAGTCGATTCGGTCCGAGATGGCGGCGGGGATTGAAGCTGTGCGATCGGACATATCCGATCTGGGTGAGCGCGTGGCCCGGGTGGAGACCAAAGTGGAAGGTATCGAAGAAAGACTCGACAGGGATTCCGAGTAACTCTTGGCGGATCTGTCCCCTGGGGCGATCCTGTCCGCACGGTCGGTCGCTCTTAGTACTTCGTCGTCGGTAGCCAGATGTCGGCGTATTCCATGGCTCCTTCGAGTTTTTCGTCGATCTCCGGGTCGCTTTCGCCTCGGGCGAGCAGGGCCTGCTGGATGCCCCAGAGCGCCCAGATGTTGTTGGGGTGCTCGCTGAGGTCCTGACGGTATTCGGCGAGGGCGCTGTCGAAGGCTTCCATTTCGAGATAGAGGGCGCCCAGCCAGTGGCGGGGGGAGAAGGGCAGCGGTTCGGGTTCGTCGTAGTTCAGATTGTCGTAATAGGCCGCTGCTTGCTGGAAGGCGCCGAGGGCGGCTTCGCGGTTTTCTTCGGTCCAGTAGATCTCGCCTTCGAGGATGTGCGCCATTGCGCCGATGATGTCCTTGCCGTCGTGGAAGCGGAAGCGGGATGTGCTTGTAGCTGCCAGTTCCTTGAGTTCCCCGGTGGTTTCCCGCGCGCGCTCGACGTCGCCGAGCTTGAGCGCCGCGTAGCCGTGGGAGAAATCGAACATGGCGCGGTTGACCTCGCCGGCCGGCGGCTCGGTGACTTCGGTAATTTCTTCGAAGCGGCCGAAGCGAACCAGCGCCAGGGTCAGCATTGCGGTGTTGTTGTTCAGGCCCGCCAGGTCGCGTGCTGCCTGCAACGAAGCGGCGCTTTCCCCGCCCATGGAACCCGCGTAGTACAGCATGGTCAGATTGTGCGTGGCGTAGGTGGATACGCCGAGGTTGTAGGCCGCTTTCTGATCCGACAGCCAGGCCTTGGTATTGGCGCGCACCGCGTCGTGCCACAGGCCCATTTCGTTCCAGGTATGGCTCGGCATATGGTTGATATGACTTGAGCCGGGGATGGTGTCGCCGAGGTAACGAGCGCAAGGAGCCGCGAGTTCCGGCTTCGGGGTCGATTCCGAGGCGTGTACGAGCAGATGACAGGCGCCGGGGTGGTCTATTTTCCGGTCGAGCACCGAAAGCAGCACGTTGTGCAAGCGGACAGTGTTCGGGTTTTCCAGCGAGCGATAGCCGCGCCGCTCTTCGAGCAGGAACAGGGAGTCGCCGTACAGCGTGACGATATCGAGATCGTCCGGATATTTCGCGGCCAGATCCGCCATGGCGTCCCGGTAGATTTCATCTTGTACCCGGCGATTTTCCGGGTCGTAGTCCTCGATGTAGCGCACCTGGATCGCCCGGATCATGTCGGCTTCCTTCGGGCTGGCGTTATCGATCAGTTCCATGGCCTTGCGCGCCGCGGCAAGGGCGCGCGGCCCCTCGGCGGTGGTCATGGCGCCGTTGATGTACGAGCCCCAGGTCCAGGCTTCGCCCCAATAGCAGATGGCGCAATCGGGGTCTTCCTGCCAGGAAGCGCGGAAGGAACGCACGGCCTCGGTCTTGGCGAAGCCGTACATGAGCTGGAATCCCTGGTTGAAATAGCGCTGGGCCAGTTCGTTTTTCGAGGAAATCGGGTAGTTGAAATCTCCCGTTACCTCTTCGAGCAGCGGCATGGGTTCACTGTAAATCGGCGGGTACTCGACTTCCTGGGCGGTAACGGAAGCCTGGAATGCAATTCCGGCAATCAGGCTTAGCGCGATGAGAGAATTTTTCATGCCAACTCCTTCATTCTTCGAATCCTCGAAAGCATATCACCAGCTCAAGGCATGGTGAACGAAACGGGCGCGGCCGGGCCTAATGGCAGACCGGCAAACACCCAGATCATGGTAAGCACTAATCCCGCGAGCAGCAGGAATACGGAATAGGGCAACATCGTCGCCACCAGGCTGCCGAGGCCGAAGTCCTTCTGCCAGCGCTGGGCGAACACCAGCACCAGTGGGAAGTAGGGCATCAGCGGCGTGATGATATTGGTGGCGCTGTCGCCGACGCGATACGCCGCGGTGCTCATCTCCGGCGAGATGCCGACCAGCATCAGCATCGGCACGAGCACCGGCGCGAGCAAGGCCCACTTGGCGCTGGCCGAGCCGATGAAAAGATTGAGAATCGCGCCAAAGATGATGATCGACGCCATCAGCAGCGTATCGGGCATGTTCGAACTTTCGAGCACGGCGGCGCCTTGAATCGCGAAGATCAGGCCCAGATTCGACCAGTTGAACATGGCGACGAAATGCGCCGCCGCGAAGGACAGCACCAGATAATAGGCCATATCGCTCATGGCGCCTTGCATCATGGCGATCAGGTCGCGGTGATTCTTTACCGTTCCCGCCGCCGCGCCGTAAGCCCAGCCCGCCGCCAGGAATATGACGAAAAAGCCCGCGACGAGAGATTGAAACAAGGGATTCAGACGCGCTTCGGGTGGCGCGGATTCGTCGATCAGCGGCGTGCCGGGGCCGATACACAGGAACACCCAGAGCGCGACCACGCCGAGAATCGCCCAGCCGGCGCGCTTCAAGCCGGCCCGCTCGGTATCCGAGATGCTGGTGTCTGGGTCCTTGATAATGCCCGCGCTGCTGCTTTCCATCGGGCCGTCGCCAAGCGGCGCCAGCCGCGGTTCGATGACGCGGTCGGTGATGTACCAGATTACCGGCAGGAACACGAAAGTCATGGCGATGATGAAATAGGCGTTGCCGGCGATATTGGCGTCCCAGGTCGGCATAATCGTCTCCGCGGCCGCTTCGGTGATGCCGAACAGCAGGGCGTCGAGCTGCCCGGGCAGCAGATTGGCGGAAAAACCGCCGGAGACTCCGGCGAACGCGGCGGCAATACCGGCGATGGGGTGTCTGCCCGCGGCCGCGAAAATCACTCCGGCAAGCGGGATCAGCACCACATAGGCGGCGTCCGCGGCGAGGTTGCCGAGCATGCCGACCAGCGCCACCGCGGGAGTCAGCAGCAATCCAGGCACATTGCTCACCGCCGCGCTCATGGCCGAACCGAGCAGGCCCGAACGTTCGGCCACGCCGGCGCCGAGCATGACGATCAATACATAGCCCAGTGGATGGAAACTCGTAAAAGTCACCGGCATCTCGACCAGCAGCCGCCTGATGTTGTCCGCGGATAACAGGCTTTCGGCCTGGATCACCACGGCGTTGCCGGCCGCGTCGACCTGGGTAGGATGCAGGGCGAAGGTTCCCATGGCGGCGGCGATCACGCTGATGGCGATGACCGCCAGGATGCAATACAGGAAGATGATGACCGGGTCCGGGAGGCGATTGCCGGCGCGTTCTATCCGGCCGAGAATGCCGCCGGTCCTGTTGTTGTCGGTGATGGAATCAGTCGTCATGCTTCGCTCCTTCGGCAATTTCCGGCGTTAGCGCAAGAGCCGGAAAAATTCCCGCAAGTCGTTGAGATACAGTTCGGGTTGTTCGAGCGCGGCGAAATGGCCGCCGCGCGGCATTACGGTCCAGTGGCGCAGATCGTAGGCGGCTTCGACCCAGGCCCGCGGCGCCATGTAGATCTCGGCCGGGAAAATCGCCGCTCCGGTGGGCACGTCGATGTATTCGATAGGCTGTTCCGCCGGTGTATTGCGATTTTCGTAATAAATGCGCGTGGAAGAGGTAATCGTGCTGGTAAACCAGTAGATCGAGATGTTCGTCAACAGGGCGTCTTTTGAAAAATTGTCGTCGAGGTCGCCGTCCGCGCCTTGCGGCAGGTCGGACCAGCCGTGAAACTTCTCAACGATCCAGGCCGCGACACCCGCGGGTGAATCGGCCAGGCCGTATCCCAGGGTCTGCGGCTTGGTGCCCTGGATCGCCTGGTAGCCGGTCTCGTTTTGCATGTAGGCCGCCCGGGCGCCGGTGAGAGCGAGTTCTTCCGGGTCCGCGCTGTTGCGTTGATCCTCGTCTTGCGGCGGAGCCACAATAATCATGTTCGAATGCAGGCCGATCAGCCGCTCGGGGTAATGATTCGCCAGATGCCGGTTGATAATCGCGCCCCAGTCGCCGCCGGCGATGGCGTAGGACTCGTAACCGAGCCGCTCCATCAGTTCGGCCAGCATATGCGCGATTTTTTCCGGGTTGTAGCCGCGCGCAGCGGGAATGCCGGAAAATCCGAAACCGGGCAGGGACGGCGCGATGATGTGGAAGGAGTCGTCCGTCTCGCCGCCATGGGCGGCCGGGTCCATCAGCGGAGGAATGATATCGAGAAACTCGCTGACCGATCCCGGCCAGCCATGCACGATCATCAATGGGATTGCGTCCGGATTGGCTGAACGCTGGTGGATGAAATGCATGTCCACGCCGTCTATCGGTGTGGTGAACTGATCGAATGCGTTGATCCGCGCTTCTTGCGCACGCCAGTCGAATTCGTTCGTCCAATACGTCAAAAGCTCTTCGACATAGCCGCGTTCGGTGCCGTATTCCCAGGAAGTGCCGGGAATCTGGTCGGGCAGCCGGGTATTGGCAAGCCGGTTTTGCAAGTCGTCCAGCGCGGCCTGGGGAATATCTACCTGAAAGGGGACAATCTGCATTTCGTTCTCCGCCGGCGCCGCCTGCCCGGACGCGAGTGCTGTAAGGGTGAGTACGGCAATCAGATGTAATACGTGCCGTAAATGAGGTGCGGATTTCATCGTTTGCTCTCCATCTTCTTCAGCGCGTGCGCGAAGTGCGCCAGGGCCTGATCGATTTCGTTTCGGTTTACGTTCAGTGCCGGCAGCAGTCGGATGCTGTTATTGCCGCCCTTGACCACGAGCAGTCCTTCCTCGCGCAATTGTGTGATAAAGCGGCCCGCATCGGCAATCAGGAAGACGCCGATCATCAGCCCCAATCCCGAAACCCTGGCGATGATGCCGGGATTGGCGGCCTGCAAGTCTCGCAGCGATTGCATGAGATATACGCCGTTGGCGCGCACCTGATCGAGAAAGCCCGGGCTGCTGATCTCGTCCACCACGGCGTTGGCGACCGACATCGCCAACGGATTGCCGCCGAACGTGCTGCCATGGCTGCCCGCGCTCATGTGAACTGCGACTGTTGCACGCGCCAGACAGGCGCCGACGGGAAAGCCGCCGCCGAGACCCTTGGCGGAGGCGAGAATGTCGGGTTCGGCGCCAAGTTGCTGGTGGGCATAAAAGCTTCCGGTGCGGCCGACGCCGCATTGCACTTCGTCGAACATAAGTAAAATATTATTTTCGTCGCATAACTCTCTGACATGCTTCAAGTAATTTGAATCAACCGCACGTATTCCGCCTTCGCCCTGCACCGGTTCGAGAATCACCCCCGCGGTTTCCTCGCCGATCGCCGCGGCGAGCGCATCGAGATCTCCGAATGCGACCTGGTCGAAATTTGTATCGCCGTCTATGAATCCCTCGCAATGCGCCTTGTTCGCCGCCGCGGCGATGGTCGCCAGGGTGCGGCCATGAAAGGAATCGCTGAGGCCGATGATGCGCTTTCGGTGGCCGTTTCCTTTGGCGTGATGATAGCGGCGCATCATCTTGAATCCGCATTCGACCGCCTCGGCGCCGGAATTGCAGAAGAACGCCCGGTCGGCGAAACACAGCCCGGTCAATTTCTCCGCCAGCCGCTCGGAGGCGGGGATGCGGAACAGGTTGGAAGTGTGCCAGAGCGCGCCGGCCTGGGCGGTAAGCGCCTCGACCAGGCGCGGATGGCAATGGCCGAGGCTGTTGACGGCGATTCCCATGGCGAAATCGAGATATTTCCTGCCGTCCTCGCAGTAGACGTAGCTGCCGGCGCCATGTGACAGCGCAAGGTCGCGTACGCCATAATTCTCAAGCAGGGCGGAACTCATGAGATGGTTTGCGAGTCCGTATCAGACAGTTCAACGAGTGCGCTATCATGCGCTATAGCACTTTTTGATTCAACGATGAACCAATTCGACCCAAATCATTTCGTAAACGGCAATCGCATTTGCGAGCCGATGCCGCAAGGGCTCGAGCGGGCCGTGTTCGGCATGGGCTGTTTCTGGGGCGCGGAACGGCTTTTCTGGCAATTGCCCGGCGTTTACAGCACCGCGGTCGGCTATGCCGGGGGTACAGCCGCCGATCCGGGTTATGAAGCCGTCTGCAGCGGCATGACCGGCCATGCCGAAGTCGTGCTGGTGTGGTTCGACCCGCGGCAGATCAGTTACGAACAACTGCTTGCCGTATTCTGGGAAAACCATGACCCGACCCAGGGCATGCGCCAGGGCAATGATCGCGGCACCCAGTACCGTTCGGCGATCTATACCGATTCCGCCGCGCAAGACGAAACCGCAAGGGCCAGCCTGAACCGTTGCCTGGAATTACTCAGGCAGCGGAACTATCCGGATGTAACCACGGAAATCAAGGCGCTGGAGGAGTTCCATTACGCCGAGGATTACCACCAGCAATATCTGGCGAAGAACCCCGCGGGCTATTGCGGAATTACCGGCACCGGAATCTGCATGCGGCAGGCCGGCTAGACCTTCAGAAACTCGCGAATCTCGACTTCCTTGGCCATGGCGTCGTGGAACCCGAGGTCGGCGAGCCGGTTGCAATATCCTTTCTCGAACAGGATCAGGCTGAGCATGGTGCTGGAACTGTCCTGCTTGATATAGCGCGCCATGCCCCTGGGCAATTCATCGTAGTAGTCGACGGCCAGTTGGTTCACGCGTTCGCTGGGGGAAATTTCCAGGAATTCGATTGGATTTCGGCGGTCTTTTGCAGATTGGTCCTGATCGTCCTGGCGGCGTCTCGCCATCCGGTTCATGCGTCTGAGCACGTCGAGATCGTTTTCCAGCGTGTCGACGAAAGCGCCGTTCATGATATGGCCGAGCACCTGGTAGCTCGACGGCTCTTCGGTCAGGCTTTCGTCGCTGCCGGCCTTGCTGCGGTTGCCGCTGACACCGATGACGAACAGCCGCCGCGCGCCGAGCCGCAAGGCCGGGCTTGCCGGAGACACCTGGCGCACCGCGCCGTCGCAATAATATTGGCCCTCGATCGAAACCGCCGGAAACAGCAGAGGGATCGCGCAGGAGGCCATCAGGTGCTTCGTGCCGAGCTTGCAACGCCGGCCGATGCGGTGCGGACCGGTCCAGTCTTCGGTTCCCTTGACCGCCTGATAGAAGGAAACCGACGCGCCGGTACCGTACGCGGAGGCGGTTATGCCGATGGCGTCGAGCAGGCCGCGGTCGATATTGCGCTGGATCCTGCCGAATTCGAGTTTGCGTTTCAGCAATTTGCGCAATGGTTTGTTGTCGAGAAAGGCCGAGGCCCTCGGTGCGCTGCCGCCGGCCAGGATCGACAGCATCAGATTGGACACGCTGACGAACAGATTACCGGTCATCGGCTCGTAGACGGTATCGCTGTTGATATTGCCCCAGATCTCCGAAAGCGAATTGACGCCGGATTGCAGGCAATCGGCCTCGGCGGCGAGCACGGCGGCGTTCAAGGCGCCGGACGAGGTGCCGCATATTACATCGAAGGGGTTTGGCGCGCGTTCCGGCAGCAATCTGGCCAGCGCCCGCAGCACGCCGACCTGGTAAGCTGCACGCGCGCCGCCGCCGGAAAGAATCAATCCTGTCGGCAATTTATTGCTTGCCGCCAAAAATCCCATAAATTCGGTATCCTGTGCTTCGGGAACTTCCGCATCCGCTCAGGCTGAATGACAAAGAGAGTTGCAGTTCGTGTCAAGTAGGAAAACCAAAAAAAGAGATCGGCTGGTGGTGGCGATATCCTCGCGCGCCCTTTTCGACCTGGCCGACAGTCACCGCATTTACGAGGAAGAGGGCCTGGCGGCTTACCGGGAGCATCAGATCGCCGAGGAAAACGAGCCGCTAAAGCCGGGGGCCGCCTTCAATCTCGTCAACAAGCTGTTGAAACTCAACGAAGTTCTCGAGCATCCCGCGGTCGAGGTCATCCTGCTGTCGCGTAACAGCGCCGATACGGGATTGCGGATATTTCATTCGATCCAGCATTACAAGTTGTCGATCACCCGCGCTGCCTTCTGCAGCGGCAACAGTCCTTATCGCTATATCCCGGCCTTTGGCAGCCAGTTGTTCCTCTCGCTCGACGGCGCGGACGTGCGTCAGGCCCTCGAACTGGGCGTGGCTGCGGCGACGATCGTACCGTCCCGGCACAGCAGAAAGTCGGACGATCATCTGAAAATCGCCTTCGACGGCGACGCCGTGCTGTTTTCCGATGAATCGGAAAAGATCTACCAGCAGGAAGGACTGGAAAGTTTTGCCCGCAAGGAAAAACTTGCGGCGAAGGAACCGCTCGAAGGCGGGCCTTTCAAGCCGTTCCTGGCCGCCTTGCAGCAGATCCAGATGGCGTTTCCCGACGGTGAGACGCCGATCAGCACCTGTCTGATCACCGCCCGTTCGGCGCCGGCCCATGAACGCGTAGTGCGCACCTTGCGCGCCTGGAACATCCGCATCGACGAATCGCTGTTTCTCGGCGGGCTGGCCAAGGACTCGTTCCTGCAAGCCTTCGAGGCCGATATCTATTTCGACGATCATCGTGAGTATTGCGATTCCGCGAGCAATCTCGTCGCCACGGGCCATGTGCCCCATGGCGTGCTGAATCCCTGAATCCCTGAATTCATGAATCGGAGCGGAAGTCCGGCTTCAGACGAAAACGCTGTAATAGACTCCGAGAACGCCCAGAATCAGCACCAGCGCAACGCGCAGCATCTGCTCGGGCAACAGATGTCCGACGCGGGAGCCGAGGTGAATCGCCGGCAGCGAGCCGATCAGCAAGCTCAATAGCAGGACTGGGTCGACAAATCCACCACTCAGATAACCAAGACCGGCAATCAGCGTGAGTGGAACGGCATGGGCGATGTCGGTGCCGACGATTCGCACAGCCGAAAGCCGCGAATGCAGCATCAGCAGGATCGCGGCGCCGAAAGCGCCTGCGCCTACCGAGGACAGCGTCACGCAGACGCCGAGAAACGCCCCGGTCAGCAGCGTGAAAATAAACGATTCGCGCTTGTGCTCACGCGGAACCTTCGGCAAGCGGTTGTGCAGCATGAGAATCAGGCAGGTGACGATCAGCATCGCGCCGAGGCTTCTGGTAAGCACTTCCTCGAACAGGGCCGAATTCTGGAACTGCTCGTCGAGCACGAGCACATGCACCGCTATGGCGGCCGGGATACTGCCCGCGGCGAGGTAGGCGACGATCGGCCAGGCGACATGATGGCGCCGATGATGCGAGAAGGCGCCGCCGAGCTTGGTAATCCCGGCATAGAGCAGATCTGTGCCGATGGCGACGGGCGCCGGATAACCGATGATGAGCAGAAACGGCGTCATCAGCGAACCACCGCCCACACCGGTCACCCCGATGGCGAAGCCGACCACGGCTCCCGCCATAATCTGAATCAGAAAGTCCATGTTATTTCTTGTGTAATCCGCATTCCTTGAGGGTGGCTTCCTCCCACCACCAGCGACCTTCGCGTTCGTGCTGGCCGGGTCCTGTGGGACGTGTGCAAGGTTCGCAGCCGATACTGGCGAAGCCTTGATCGTGCAGGGGATTATAGGGAATTTCGAGCATCCTGATCTGATTCCAGACCTCATCTGAAGACTGGTTCGCAAGCGGATTGATCTTGATCAGCCGGCCGGACGCGCCCGAAAAACTCCCATCGATCTCGAATACGTCGATTTTGCGGCGGGTAGGGGACTGATCCCGCCGAATCCCGCTGATCCAGGCGTCGAAGCCGGTCAGGTGGCGGCGCATGGGCTCGATCTTGCGTATGCCGCAGCATTCCTCGTGGCCGTCGCGATAGAAGCTGTACAGGCCTTTCTCACTGACCAGCCGCTGCAAGCGTTCGGCGTCCGGATGGAGCATGTCGAGCTTCAGGTCATAAACTTCGCGCACCTGTTCGATGAATCGGTAGGTTTGCGGGTGCAATCTGCCGGTATCGAGAGTAAAAACCCGGATATCCGCGCGCAATTTGCTCGCATGGTGCAACAGCAACACATCTTCCGCGCCGCTGAAGGACAACGCGCAGTTCGGCCAGTTCTCGAAAGCGCAGGCGAGGATTTCCCGCGGCGAAGCATCGGCAAGGCGCGCGTTCAAACCGTTGAGATCGACATCGGGAGGCATGGTGCCGCGATTCTCGATAATTTTTGCCTCAGCGTAAAGCCCCTGTGCGGGTTCGGTACGGGCCACGCGTGCCTCGCTCGGGGTATTTTGCGGCATCGGGGCCGTTCGCGGGCGAGGCATGCCTCGCCCCTACTGCTTTGCATGCATTTGAGCCGTAACGGTCTCGCTGCTGTTTTTGGAAGCGGGAGCCGGTATCTGCTAGATTTGCGCCCATTCGTCAGGGGGAGTTGGAATCATGGAAATCGCCTGTCTCGATCTCGAAGGAGTACTCGTTCCCGAAATCTGGGTCGGCGTTGCCGAGCATACCGGCGTCGAAGCCTTGCGCGCGACAACCCGGGACGTACCGGACTACGACGCGCTCATGCGCCAGCGTCTGAGACTGCTGGACGAAAACGGGCTTGGCGTCGACGAAATCCAGCGTGTCATCGCGGACATGGCTCCGCTCGACGGCGCGAAGGACTTTCTCGATTGGCTCAAGGCACGCTTCCAGGTGATCATCCTTTCGGACACCTTCTACGAATTTTCCCACCCCTTGATGCGCCAACTGGATTTCCCCGCACTATTCTGCCATCGCCTGAAAATAGAAAACGGCCGCATCACAGGCTACCTGCTGCGCCAGAAGGACCCGAAGCGACAAAGCGTAAAAGCCCTGCACGCCCTCAATTTCCGCGTAATCGCAGCCGGCGATTCCTACAACGACACCACCATGCTGGAAGAAGCCGACGCCGGCATCCTGTTCCGAGCCCCCGCCAGCGTAGTCAAAGCCTTCCCCCAATACCCATCAGTAAACACTTACGAAGACTTCCGCCAAGAATTCCGCCAAGCCAGCGAACGCTCTATTTCCGAATAGCCTTTCCAGGGTGTCGAGACTGGGGCCAATCGAAGCCGACATACTCGCGCCATGGACGGCATAAACAAACTTGCGGAATCCCCAAAAAGATTCTGCGACTCCGCTTCCTCCAGTCACGGAGCATAGCTCCGCGCCGTTTCGGCTGCGCGCGAAGCTTTCGCTTCGCCAACGCTTGCCTCCACCCATGCAGAATGACGTTTTCCCGAATAACCCCAAATGTCAGTCGTCGTCGGGTGGGGGCACACGCAGCGGGCGTGCGAGGCATGGATGCCGAGCCCGAGCCTACAGGGACGTATTTACGGCGTCCGCTGCGTGTGCCCCCACCCGACGACGACGGATCGAAGCCGCTAATTCAACAGCCCTGCCAAGATAGGTCCGAGGCGTGAGTTTCAGCAATGAATTCCTGGACTCATCGGGAATATCAAGATTTTCGACAAAAGCACGAATGGCCGCCTCGTCTACTCGCCGCCCCCGAGTAAGCTCCTTCAGCTTCTCATACGGTTCCGGCACACCGTGGCGGCGCATGACAGTCTGAATAGCCTCCGCGAGGATTTCCCAGCAATCGTCGATGTCCGAATCGATTGCGGCAGCATCGAGTTCAAGCTTGCCCAGCCCCGCCAGGGTCGAGCGGCAAGCGAGCAGGCTGTAGCCCAGAGCGATGCCGAAATTGCGCAGTACGGTCGAATCGCTCAAATCCCTTTGCAAACGCGAAACAGGCAATTTTTCCGCCAGATGACGCAACAGCGAGTTGGCGACGCCGGCATTGCCCTCGGAATTCTCGAAATCAATCGGATTGACCTTGTGCGGCATCGTGGAAGAGCCCACTTCCCCCGCCACCAGCTTCTGCCGGAAATAGCCCAGTGAAATGTAAGTCCAAAGGTCGCGGTCGAGATCGAGTACGATCGTGTTCAGGCGACTGAGCGCCGCGCAATATTCGGCAAACGAGTCATATGGCTCGATCTGCGTAGTGTAGGGATTCCAGCCCAGCCCGAAGCCTTTCACAAAATTCCGCGCCAACTCCTGCCAGTCGATTTCCGGATACGCGGCGAAATGGGCGTTGTAATTGCCGACTGCGCCATTGATCTTGCCAAGCAGTTCAACCTCCTCGAATATTTGCGACTCGCGCTGCAGCCGCCAGACGAAATTGGCGAGTTCCTTGCCCATCGTAGTGGGGGAGGCGGGTTGACCGTGCGTGCGCGACAACATCGGCTGCGCGGCGAAAGTCTCGCTCATTGCAGTGAGTGCTTCGATCAGTTGAGCGACCGCGGTGAGCAGCGTCTTGCGGCCGTCGCGCAACATCAGGGCGTAGGCAAGATTGTTGATGTCCCATGTAGTGCAGGTAAAATGCACGAATTCCAGATGCGGCGTGAGCTCGGGCCTTTCCGAAAGTCGCTCCTTGAGGAAATATTCGACGGCCTTGACGTCGTGGCGAGTGGTCGCCTCAAGCTCCTTGATGCGCGCGGCGTTTGCGGTCGAGAATCCTGCGGCGAGATTCTGGAGAAATTCACCGGCGTCGTCGCTCAACCGGGGACATTCGGCTATGCCGGGCTCGCCGGCCAGTGTCAGCAGCCATTCGATTTCGACCCGCACCCGATAACGCATGAGGCCGAACTCGCTGAAAATGGGCGCCAGTTCGGCGCATTTTTCGCGGTATCGCCCGTCAAGCGGTGACAGCGACAGCAGTTCGTGTTCCTGGTCCTGGCTCATTCTGATTCTCCGGCAGACTTGCTGGCGCGAAATTTTCCAGCAAAGGCTTCAATGCAGGCAACTCTCGATCGGCGCACCCCCAAGGCAGCGTTCCTCCTGGTAGAAAACAACGTATTGGCCCGGCGTGACCGCTTTCTGCGGGCGGTCGAACTCGACCCGCAACCGCCGCTCGCCGGCACAGGCTACCTCACAGTCGAAATCCGGCTGCCGGTAGCGCGTCTTGGCGCTGCAGCGCAGCGGCAACGACGGGGTTTCGCCGTTGATCCAGGCCGGCATGTCGGCGATCAGACCGCTGCTTTGCAATTCCTCGTGGTCTTCGCCTTGCACGACGTAAAGCGTGTTGCTTGCAAGCTCCTTGCGCGCCACATACCAGGGCGCTTCCGGATAATCGCGCAAACCACCGATTCCCAGCCCCTGGCGCTGGCCGACAGTGTAATACATCAATCCCTGGTGCCGCCCGATTTCCTCGCCCGATATCGTCATGATCGGCCCCGGCTGTGCCGGCAGATAACGTTGCAGAAAGTCACTGAACTTGCGTTCGCCGATAAAACAGATTCCGGTGCTGTCCTTCTTGTCGTGTGTCGGCAGTTTCAGATCCGCCGCCATCTTCCGCACTTCCGGCTTGGTCATCTCGCCGAGCGGGAACAGGCAGCGGCGGATGCAGGTTTCGCTGACTTCGCACAGGAAATAACTCTGGTCCTTGTTGCGGTCGGCGCCCTTGCACAGCCAGACATGGCCTTCCCGTTCCGTGCGGCGCGCATAGTGGCCGGTCGCGATCAGTTCCGCTCCGAGTTCGAGCGCGTATTCGAGGAAGGCCTTGAACTTGATTTCACGATTGCATACGACGTCGGGATTCGGTGTGCGGCCCTGCCGGTATTCCTCGAGGAAATGCCGGAAAACATCGTCCCAGTATTCGGCCGCGAAATTGGCCTCGTGCAATTTGATGCCGAGGAGTTCGCAGACTGCCCGGGCGTCGGCCAGATCGGCTTCGGCGGTGCAATATTCGGTGCCGTCGTCTTCTTCCCAGTTCTTCATGAACAGGCCTTCGACCCGGTAGCCCTGCCGCAACAGCAGGCTGGCGGCGACTGAGGAGTCGACGCCGCCGGACATGCCCACGATGACGCGCGGGCCTAGTGAATTCGCCGTTTTCATGCTGCGTGCATTGTATCAGCAATGCTTCGCGCCGCATTCGGCGAGTTTCGTGCGGGCGGTAAAAACGTGGATAATGGCGCCTTGGCAAGGGAATTCTGAATATGAGCGGATTGACGCATCTGGACAAGGCAGGCAACGCGAGAATGGTCGATGTCGGCGACAAGCCCGACAGCCGCCGCGCGGCGGTGGCCGGCGCCCGGGTAAACATGAAAGCGGAGACCTTGGACGCGATTGCGGCCGGCGGCCACAAGAAAGGCGACGTGCTGACCGTAGCGCGAATCGCCGGCATCCAGGCCGCCAAGAGTTGTTCTTCGCTCATTCCCATGTGCCATCCGCTGATGCTCGATTCGGTCGATATTGAACTCGTATTGAATCGCGAAGCGAGCCGCGTCGACATAACGGCCACCTGCAAGGTAACCGGGCCCACGGGAGTCGAGATGGAAGCCCTGACAGCCGCGGCTGTCAGTGCGCTGACGATTTACGACATGTGCAAGGCCGTCGATCGCGGCATGAGCGTCGACGATGTGTGCCTGCTGGAGAAATCCGGCGGCCGCAGCGGCCGGTATCTGCGGCAGGAGCAGGGCGACTGATGTTGCGGATCCACTATTTCGCCGGCGTGCGGGAAGCTGTCGGCCGGGACGGGGACCGGATCGAGTTCCCGGGAAATGTGGCCACGGTAGCGGATCTGATCCGCCACCTGCGCAGGTCGGACAATCGATTCGAGCGAATGATGAGCGAGCAGGAACAGGTGCTGGTGGCGGTGAATCAGGCTGTCACCGGGCACGAAGGAGCGGTTGCGGACGGCGATGAAATCGCCTTCTTTCCACCCATGAGCGGGGGCTGACATGGCCTATATCAGCGTACAAGGCGAAGATTTCGACCTCGGCGCCGAATACCGGCGACTGTGCGGCGATGCGCCCGGTTCCGGCGCCGTGGTGACGTTCTGTGGCCTGGTGCGGGAGTTTTACGACGCCGGAGGCAGCGAAGAGGTCCGGGAATTGCGACTGGAACATTATCCCGGCATGACCGAGAAATGCATTCTCGACATCGTCGGGCAAGCGGAGCGGCGCTGGGACCTGCTGGCCGTCCGGGTAATTCACCGCGTCGGCGCGCTGCGCCCGGGCGATCAGATCGTCTTTGCCGGCGTTGCCGGCCGGCACCGGGGAGAGGCCTTCGAGGCGGCGAATTTCATCATGGACTACCTGAAAAGCGAGGCGCCGTTCTGGAAGAAGCAATTCACCGGCAGCGGCAGCGAATGGGTAAGCACCCGCGAAAGCGACCGCCAGGCGCTGTTGCGCTGGCAGTCAGCCGGAAAGTGAGTGCCGGCGACTCAATCGCCGGCGGTTTCCGCTTCGGCGCTCGGTTCCGGATCTTCGGAAATCGGTTCCGGATCCTCGGCAGCCGACTCCGCCTGCTCGGGTATCGGCTCCGTCTCTTCGGGACTCGATGCCGGATTTTCGGAATTCGGCTCGGAATCGGATAATGCCCTGATATTCGTCGCGTGCAATCCCTTGGGACCTTCCACGGCGTCGAACGAGACTTGTTGTCCCGCTTTCAGGGTCTTGTAGCCGTCCATGCCGATGGCGGAGTAGTGGGCGAACAGGTCATCGCCGCCATCGTCCGGTAGAATGAAGCCGAATCCCTTGGCATTGTTGAACCATTTAACCTGACCGGTGCTCATGAAAAGCTCCAAGATGTTGATTACAATCAGGATTGCAACGGGATGGTACTGGTTTTTTGAATTTGCTATACACTATCAATCTCTGAATGTCAAAGTTTTACGATGAACAGACTACCTCAAAATACGGACGATGAGCAGGACGGCGAACTACAGGAAAAGGTACGCCAGGTCACGTCCGGCAAGCCGAAACTGTCGCAGCCGCCACTGTACAAGGTCGTTCTATTGAATGATGACTACACTCCCATGGATTTTGTAGTTGACGTTTTATGCACATTCTTTCACCTTGACATTGAGAAAGCCACGCAGATCATGTTGAAGGTTCATACGGAAGGCAAAGGCGTATGCGGGGTATACAGTCAGGACATCGCGGAAACCAAGGCGGCCCAGGTGAACAATTATTCACGTGAATGCCAGCACCCTTTGTTATGTTCGGTTGAAGTGGATCGTTAAGCCATGTTGAGCAAAGAACTTGAAACCAATCTGAACGAAGCGTTCAGCGGCGCCAATGAAAAGCGGCATGAGTTCATGACGCTCGAACATCTGCTGCTCGCGCTGCTGGACGATGAAGTGGCCTGTAATGTGTTGCGCGCCTGCGATTGCGACCTTGCCCGCATGCGCGGAGAGTTGGGGGAATACGTCGACTCCATGACACCGCTGATTCCGAAGACCGAGGCCTCGCGCAAGACCCAGCCGACCCTCGGCTTCCAGCGCGTCATCCAGCGCGCGGTTTTCCATGTGCAGTCTTCCGGCCAGCGCGAGGTTACCGGCGCTAACGTGCTCGTGGCGATTTTCGCGGAAAAGGACAGCCATGCGGTGTACGTGCTCAGGCAGCAGGATATCGCCCGCATCGATATCATCAATTACATTTCCCACGGTATTTCCAAGCTTGCCGGCGACGAAGCCGAAGAGGACCCGTTGCGGGAGCGGCAAACCCCCGAAGGCGGGGAAGAACGCAGCACCTCGCCGCTGGAAAGTTTCACTACCAATCTGAACCGCCAGGCCGAACTCAACCTCATCGATCCGCTGATCGGCCGGGAAAGCGAAGTCACGCGGGTGATCCAGGTGCTTTCCCGGCGCCGCAAGAACAATCCGTTGCTGGCCGGGGAGTCGGGGGTGGGCAAGACCGCCGTGGTCGAAGGCCTGGCCCGCCTGATCGTCGAAGACAACGTGCCCGAGGTATTCAAGGATTGCGTGATCTATGCGCTCGATCTCGGCGGATTGCTTGCCGGAACCAAGTATCGCGGCGATTTCGAAAAACGATTCAAGGCCTTGCTCGGTGAATTGGCCAAACAGCCCAAGGCGGTATTGTTCATCGACGAGATTCATACCATCATCGGCGCCGGAGCGGCGTCGGGCGGCGTCATGGACGCCTCCAATCTGCTCAAGCCGGTGCTGACTTCGCCCAATCTGCGTTGTATCGGTTCGACCACATACCAGGAATACCGGGGCATCTTTGAGAAGGACCGGGCGCTGTCGCGCCGTTTCCAGAAGATCGATCTGGAAGAGCCCGACGTGCCGACTACCTATCGCATTCTCAAGGGACTCAAGAGCCGCTTCGAGGAGCATCATTCGCTGCGCTATACCGACAAGGCGCTGAAAGCGGCGTCCGAGCTGGCCTCGCGATACATCAACGACAGATACATGCCGGACAAGGCTATCGACCTGATCGACGAAGCCGGCGCTTTTCAGCGGCTGCAACCTCAATCGCGCCGCAAGAAAGTTCTGCAAGTAGCTGATATGGAAAGAATGGTGGCCGCGATTGCCCGCATTCCGCCGAAGATCGTATCGAGTTCGGATATCGAGGCGCTGAAGAATCTGGAGTCCAACCTGAAGATGGTGGTTTTCGGCCAGGACCGGGCGATCGACACGCTTGCGACCGCGATCAAGTTATCGCGCGCCGGACTCAACGAGGGCGAAAAACCCATCGGCTGTTTCATGTTCGCCGGCCCGACCGGCGTGGGCAAGACCGAACTCAGCCGGCAACTGGCGAACATCATGGGCATTGAGCTTTTGCGCTACGACATGTCCGAATACATGGAACGGCACACGGTCTCGAGGCTGATCGGCGCGCCGCCGGGCTATGTCGGCTTCGACCAGGGCGGCCTGCTCACCGAGGCGGTGACCAAAAATCCCCATTGCGTACTGTTGCTCGACGAAATCGAGAAGGCCCATCCGGATGTGTTCAACCTGCTGTTGCAGGTTATGGACCATGGCACGCTGACCGACAACAACGGCCGGCACGCCGATTTCCGCAATGTCGTTTTGATCATGACCACCAACGCGGGAGCACGGGAGATGGCGCGATCCTCGATCGGCTTCACCTCGCAGGATCATTCAACAGACGGCATGGAAGCGATCAAGAAAGCCTTTTCACCGGAATTCCGCAATCGCCTCGACGCCGTGATTCAGTTCGGACCCCTGTCGCCGGAGACGATCCGCACCGTTGTCGACAAGTTTCTTGTTGAACTGCAAGTTCAGCTCGACTCGAAAAAAGTGCAATTGCATGTGGACGATTCGGCGATCGAATGGTTCATCCGCAATGGCTACAGCGAAACCATGGGCGCACGGCCCATGGCCCGGCTCATCCAGGAAAAACTCAAGAAGGAACTCGCCGAAGACATTCTTTTCGGTGAATTGGCTGACGGAGGCGGCGATGTTCATGTCAGCGCCGGAGAGGACGAGGAAATCAAGCTCGACATCAAGCGCCGCAAGAAAATTGAGGGTGAGGCCCGGTCGGCGAAGCCGACAAAAAGCGACGCTTTTTGAGGGCCGAACGACTCGCCATGGATGGCGAGGCTGGGGGTTGTCGAAGCCACCTGCGTCCCGCCAGGGACGGCATGAAAAGTCTGATAAAGGCTTAACGAGCCCGGTAGGTAATTCGTCCCTTCGACAGGTCATAGGGAGTCAATTCCACTTTCACCTGGTCCCCGGTAAGAATTCTGATGTAGTTCTTGCGCATTTTGCCCGAAATGTGGGCTGTTATTATGTGGCCGTTTTCCAGCTTGACCCTGAACATGGTATTGGGAAGGGTGTCGATCACTTCCCCCTCGATTTCAATCTGGTCTTCTTTTGCCATTCATTCCTCCTCGGTAACCGGAATGCGGCGCATTGTGACGTATTTCCGCTGGATTCGCAAAATAAGGCGCCGTTTTCCGGCACCCTGCCGGGCTCAGCCCAGCCGCGCCCATTTGCCGTCGAGCAGGAGTTCGATTGGCCGGAAGTCCTTCTTGTAGTCCATCTTGGGACAATCCTTGATCCAGTAGCCGAGAAACAGGTAGGGCAGGCCGGCCGCGAGCGTCCTGCGGGCCTGCCAGAGGATCGAATAAGTGCCGAGCGACCGCCGCGGCAGGCCGGGGTCGAACCAGGTGTAGACCGCCGAAAGACCCTGATCGAGCAGATCGGTGACGCTGACCGCCGCCAGTTCGCCGCCGAGGAAGAATTTCACGAACAGCGTGTCCGGAGTCGCGGTTCGAATAAACGCGTGATATTGCTCGCGCGTGGCCGGATACATGTCTCCGCCGCCGTGCCTTTCCGTTATGTATTTCCGATACAGGGCGAAACTTTCGTCATCGTCGATCATGTCGTCTTCGATCACGGTCAGATCGTCGTTGGCTTTCCAGATCCGCTTGTGGCGCCGGCGCCACTGAAAATCGGCAACGGGAATGCGCAGGGGTATGCAGGCCCCGCAACTCTCGCAATCCGGCCGGTAGAAATGCGCGCCGCTGCGGCGAAAGCCGATTTCGGTCAACTTGCTGTAGAGATGCCGGTCCATCTGCAGGGAGGGATCGAGGAAGACGGTGCTCGCCAGTTGGTCGTCCTTGTAACTGCAAGGATGAGGTCCGGTGCGGAACAGCCGCAACTTGCGGGAAGCCGTCTGGCGCATCTTCATTCCCGTTCTGGAGTGGGCGGGTCGAATTCCCATTTGTCCGGCGGCGGTTCGCTTGTCAGCCGGCTCAGTTGCTGAAGAAATTCCCGCCGCGGAATCTCCGCCGCCCCGAGAGACATTAAATGATTGCTGCTGACCTGACAATCGATCAGCCGGAAATCCCAGGCGAGCAACTGCCGCACGAGCCGCTCGAGCGCGAGCTTGGAGGCATTGTCTTCATGGCTGAACATCGACTCTCCGAAAAACATCCTGCCGAGCGCGACGCCGTACAAGCCACCGATCAACCTGGAATCGTCCCAGACTTCCACCGAATGCGCATGACCCAGTTCGTGTAGCTCGTGATACGCGGATTCCATCGCCGGCGTGATCCAGGTGCCCGCTATCCTGCCGGCGCCGCAATTCCTGACGACATCGGCAAATGCCCGATCCAGCGTGATGTCGTAAGGACAGCGCCGGGCCAGGCTTTTCATTTTCCGGGAAATCCTTAAATCGTCCAGCCGTAGCACCAGGCGCGGGTCGGGCGACCACCAGAGAATCGGCTGATCGGCGTCGAACCAGGGAAATATGCCGCCGCGGTAGGCGTTGAGCAGCCTTTCCGGCCGCAGGTCGCCGCCGATGGCCAGTAATCCGTTCGGACGGGTCAAAGCCTGCTCCGCCGGCGGAAAGGACAGGTCCGCGTGGTGCAGCCGATAAAGGGGCATGCTTGAGCGGCTCAGCTCGACAGGAACTTTTCCGCATCCAGCGCCGCCATGCAGCCGAAGCCGGCGCTGGTTACCGCCTGCCGGTAGACCTGGTCGGCGATATCGCCGGCCGCGAACACGCCGGGCACCGAAGTCTCCGTGGCGTTGCCCGCCAGACCCGCGGCGATCTTTACATAGCCGTTCTTCATCTCGAGCTGGCCCTTGAAGATGCCGGAGTTGGGATCGTGTCCGATGGCGATGAATGCGCCGTCGACGTCGAGTTGCCGCTCCGTGCCGGATTTTACGTTGCTGATCCGAATCCCGGTCACGCCCATGTCGTCGCCAAGCACTTCTTCGAGCACATGATCCCAGGCCATGCTGACCTTGCCTTCCTCGACCAGGCCGAACAGCCGTTGTTGCAGGATCTTTTCGGCGCGCAGCGCGTCGCGCCGGTGCACCACGGTGACATGGGAGCAGATATTGGCCAGATACAGGGCTTCTTCCACCGCGGTGTTACCGCCGCCGATCACCGCCACGGGCTTGCCGCGATAGAAGAATCCGTCGCAAGTCGCGCAGGCGCTGACGCCTTTGCCGAGATATTCGCTTTCCGAGGGCAGGCCGAGATAGCGCGCCGAGGCGCCGGTGGCGATGATCAGCGCGTCACAACTGTAACTGCCGCTCTCGCCGTGCAGTTTGAACGGCCGCTGCCGGAGTTCGACGGTATTGATGTGATCGAAAATCACCTGAGCGCCGAAACGTTCCACATGCCGCTGCATGCGTTCCATCAGGGCCGGGCCTTGCAGGCCTTCGACGTCTCCGGGCCAGTTGTCCACATCGGTGGTAGTGGTCAATTGCCCTCCCTGTTCCATTCCGGTGATCACCACCGGTTCGAGATTGGCCCGGGCCGCGTAAAGCGCGGCGGTGTAGCCCGCCGGACCCGAACCCATGACGATCAATTGATGATGCTGAATATCCGACATGCAATTTTCCCTTTCCCGTTGTGTCCGGCCGCCGTCTTTCGGCCGCCGATATTATGCTTTTTTTACCGCCGCATTTCTCATATGTGGCGACAGTTAGACGATAAATAGATGTGTATTTTAGCGAATGAGTGGGTGTCCCACTCGAATGCCACCCGTATGAACGAAGAGACTGATCAAAAATTCGCGATTCCCCGCATGTTGAAGGAAGGTTTGCTGGTGGTGAACTTCCTGGTCGCGGTATTCCTGTTTGTGGCCCTGTTCAGCTTTTCGCCTGAAGATCCCGGCTTCAGCAATACCGGAAGCGGGGGCGTCGTCGGTAATGCCGCCGGATTCTACGGCGCCTGGCTGGCGGACGTGCTGTTCCTGCTGCTCGGCTATCTGGCCTGGGTGGTTCCCGCCTGGCTGATCTATCTCTGCATCGCCGCGATCGCCGGCAAGGAGGCGTTTCGGGGATTGTTGATTTTCCGGGCAACGGGCCTGGTATTGATTCTGCTTTCCGCCGGAGGCCTGGCCAGCCTGCACCTGGAATCTTCCTCCGGGCTGCCCAATGGTCCGGGCGGCGTGGTCGGCAACCTGCTTGTCGGCTGGAGCGAGCCGGCGCTGGCGCTTTTCGGCAGCAGCATTTTGTTCCTGGCCTTGTTGCTGATCGGCCTGACCTTGTGTTTCAGCATATCCTGGGCCAGCGCCATTACTTCCCTGTGCAATTGGATTCTCGCCGGCTTCCGCCGTTTGCCGGACCTGCTGCGGAAACGCCGGGATGCAAGAGCGAGCGCTCCGATTCCACGCAAGGCCCCGGTCAAGCGCCCCCGTGAGGAGAAAAAATCATTTTCGCTGCTGAAAAAGAAGCAGAAGCGAATTACCCCGACGATGCCGCCGGCCGCGGATTCGACCGCGGCCGGGCGGCGGACGCAAGGCGGCGCCCGATCGAAACCCGCGGCGAAATCGCTCAAGGGGCGTCTGCCGTCAACCGCTTTGCTCGACCCGGGTTCGCCGGGAGAGATCGGCGCGCAATCGAGAGAGTCGCTGGAAGAGATGTCGCGGTTGCTCGCGGAGAAGCTGCGCGACTTCGGCATCGAGGTGGAAGTCACGGCGATCAAGCCCGGGCCGGTCATCACCCGTTTTGAAGTGCAGCCCGCCGCGGGCGTCAAGGGCAACCGAATCACGGGGCTGGTCAGGGACCTGGCGCGCTCGCTCGCGGTGACATCGGTGCGCGTGGTCGAACACATTCCCGGCCGCGATGTGATCGGCATCGAGATTCCCAACGACGAGCGTGAACTGATTCTGTTGAGCCAGGTGCTGGAAAGCGGTGAATTCGGCCGCGCCGGTTCCAATCTGAGTCTGGCTCTCGGCCACGATATCCTCGGCAAGCCGGTCATCGTCGATCTCGGCAAGATGCCGCATCTGCTGGTGGCGGGGACCACGGGTTCGGGCAAGTCGGTAGGCATCAACGCGATGATTCTCAGCCTGTTGTTCAAGTCGACGCCGGAACAGGTGCGGATGATCATGATCGACCCCAAGATGCTCGAATTGTCGGTTTACGAAGGGATTCCGCATCTGCTCACCCCGGTCATCACCGACATGAAGGACGCCGCCAACGGCTTGCGCTGGTGCGTCGCCGAGATGGATCGGCGTTATGCGCTGCTGTCGGCGCTTGGTGTGCGAAACCTGGCCGGCTACAACAAGAAGGTCGGCGATTCGCGCAAGGCCGGCAAGCCATTGCTGGATCCCCACTGGAGACCGGACCCGGCGCTGGACCTGGAACTCGAGCAACAGGCGCCGGAACTCGAGCCTCTGTCCCATATCGTGGTCGTCGTCGACGAACTCGCCGACATGATGATGGTGGTTGGCAAGAAAGTGGAGGAACTCATTGCCCGCATTGCGCAAAAGGCACGCGCCGCCGGCATTCACCTGATCCTGGCGACCCAGCGGCCGTCGGTCGATGTGCTTACCGGCCTGATCAAGGCCAATATTCCGACCCGCCTGTCCTTCATGGTGCAGTCCAAGGTCGATTCACGCACGATTCTGGGCGAGGGCGGCGCCGAACAATTGCTCGGCAACGGCGACATGCTGTTTCTGCCTCCCGGGGGCGGCGTGGCGACCCGGGTGCATGGCGCCTTCGTCAGCGACGAGGAAGTGCATCGCGTAGTGGCGGAATGGAAGTCGCGCGGCGTTCCCGAATACATCGATGCCGTGACCGTGGACCGCAACGACCGGGATTTCCAGCCGGACGGCGGCATGGACGAGGATGGAGAAGTCGACGAACTCTACGACGAGGCGGTGAGTTTCGTTACCGAATCGAGGAAGGCGTCGATTTCCGCGGTGCAGCGCAAGTTGCGCATCGGCTACAATCGCGCCGCGCGCATGATTGAAACCATGGAACAGCAAGGAGTAGTATCCGCCATGAACAGCAATGGCGGCAGGGATGTGCTCGCGCAGCCCGCTCCCCGCGACTGAACGGCTTGACATGATTCCCGATTTTGCACGGCTCACCGCGCTTGCCGCCTTCGCAGTGCTTGCACCCGGCGCGCCGGCGGTGGCACAACAGGACCCGGTCACCGAACTCGATGCGCTGCTTGGCGGCATCACGACGCTGTCGGCCGACGTCAGCCAGTTGATTCTCGAATCCGGCGGCGGCCTGCTCGAGGAAAGCGCGATTGCGATGCGGCTCAAAAAGCCTGGCGGCTTTTACTGGGAGACGCTCGACCCGTTTCCCGAATTGATCGTCACCGACGGCGAATCCCTGTGGAATTACCAGCCTGATCTGGAACAGGTGGTAATCGAAAACTGGGACAGGAACCGGGCCGAACTGGCGGCGCAATTGCTCAACGGCGAAACCGGCGGGCTCGCGGAAAAGTATCGCGTCACCCTGGTAACGGCAGCCGAGTTGCATCGCTTCGAGTTGTTGCCGCTGGCGCCGGACAGCCCTTTTGAAATGATAGCGATCGAGTTTGTCGGGGAAGAACTCGATATCATCCGGATGGACAATCGCAACGGCCAGCAGACGGTGTGGCGGTTTTTGAACATAGAGCGGAATGTGGCCATGGAAGACAGCCTGTTCGTGTTCACGCCGCCGCCGGGAATTGAAATCGTCGACAGCCGCGAAGCCAACTGAATCGCGCCAGGAGAAAACCGTTCATGCTCGACCCCAGAAGGATACGTTCCGAAGCCGATGCGCTCGCGGGCAAGCTGGAAAAGAAGAAATTCGCTCTCGACGTGAAATATCTCGGCGATCTCGACGCGCGCCGCAAGGAAATCCAGCTCGCCGCCGAAGCCTTGCAGAACGAACGCAACAGCCGCTCGAAGGAGATCGGCAAGGCCAAACAGGAGGGCAGGGACGTATCCGACATTCTCCGCTCGATGTCGGATTTGAAATCGCGGCTGGAAGACGCCCAGCAGCAACTGCAAGTCTTGCAGGACGAGTTTCGCGACTACCTGTTGAGTGTCCCCAATATCCCGTCGGATGAAGTGCCCGAGGGCGAAGGCGAGGGGGACAATCGCCTGGTGCTCGAATGGGGGCAGCCGCGCGAGTTTGATTTTCCGGTGAAGGATCACGTGGAAATCGGCGCCGGGCTGCAGGCCGGGCTGGGCGAAGCGCTCGATTTTGCAGCCGCAAGCCTCATGACCGGTGCGCGTTTTGTCGTCATGCAGGCCAATGTCGCGCGGCTGCATCGCGCTCTGGGGCAATTCATGCTCGACATGCATACCCGTGATCACGGCTACACCGAAATCAACGTGCCTTTCATCGTCAATGCGGATTCCCTTGTCGGCACCGGGCAACTTCCCAAGTTCGCCGACGATCAGTTCCAGTTGAAGGGCAAGCAGGACTTTTACCTGATTCCCACCGCCGAAGTGCCGGTCACCAACATGGTGCGGGACCGGATTCTCGATGCCGGCGCCTTGCCGGCGCGCTGGGTCTGCCACACTCCATGCTTTCGCCAGGAAGCCGGAGGATATGGCGTAGATACCCGGGGCATGATCCGCCAGCACCAGTTCGAGAAAGTCGAACTCGTGCAGATCGCAAGACCCGAGGATTCGACCGCGGCGCTGGAAGAGTTGACCGGTCACGCCGAGCGCGTACTGCAAATGCTCGAACTGCCTTACCGCAAGGTGGCGCTGTGCGGCGGAGACCTGGGCTTCAGCGCCAATTTCACTTACGACCTCGAAGTCTGGCTGCCGTCGCAGCAGTGCTATCGCGAAATTTCCTCATGCAGCAATTTCGACGAGTTCCAGGCGCGCCGCATGCAGGCCAGATGGCGCAATCCGGCAAGCGGAAAACCGGAATTCGTTCATACCGTCAACGGCTCCGGCCTTGCCATCGGCAGAACCCTGGTGGCCGTACTTGAGAACTACCAGGATGCGCAGGGAGGAGTGGAAGTCCCTGAAGCGTTGCGGCCGTACATGGAAGGCGTCGAGAGGCTGGAATAGTGGAAGCGCTGCCGGTATTTCTGAACGTCCAGGGCGTCAGATGCCTGGTAGCCGGCGGAGGGGAAGTCGCCTGCCGCAAGGCGCGGCTGCTGGCCAGGGCCGGCGCGGACCTGCATATCGTCGCGCCTCGGGTTTGCGATCGAATGCTGGCGTTACTGCAGGAACACGGCGGCCACGTCGACCGGCGCGAAGTCAGTGAGACGGACGTCGGAGGCGCGCAACTCGTCATAGCCGCAACCGACGATCTCCGGGCCAACGAGAACGTCAGTCAATGGGCCCGAAGCCGGAACATTCCGGTCAATGTGGTCGATCAGCCTGCGCTTTGCACCTTCTACATGCCTGCCATCGTGGACCGCTCTCCGGTCGTGGTCGCCATTTCGAGTTCGGGGACGTCCCCCGTGTTGACGCGCAGCCTCAAGGAAATGAACGAAGTGATGATTCCGGCAGGCATCGACCGACTCGCCGGACTGCTGGGCACGATGCGCGGGGAAGTCAAGAAGCGAATCGCGGATTTCGCCGGCCGCACTGCATTCTGGGAGAGCGTACTCGACAGTGAAGTGCCTGAACTCGTTTACGCGGGGCGGGAAGAGGAGGCGAGGGCGACGCTTGGGCAATTACTGGACGGCGCCGGCCCGCGAACGGGAGAAGTCTGGCTGGTCGGGGCGGGACCGGGAGACCCGGACCTGCTCACATTGCGCGCGCTGCGGTTGATGTATCGCGCTGATGTCGTGCTTTATGACCGGCTGGTAAGCGAGGAGATTCTGGCGCGCATCCGCCCGGATGCGGAGCTGATCCATGTGGGCAAGGGCCCGGAAATGCATTCGATGGACCAGTTCGCGATCAACGACTTGTTGATCCGTTACGCGCGGGAAGGACACAAGGTATTGCGTCTGAAAGGCGGTGATCCTTTCATTTTCGGTCGCGGCGGCGAGGAACTTACCACGCTGGCGGAATCCGGTATCAATTTCCAGATCGTGCCCGGCATTACCGCGGCTTCAGGCTGTGCCGCCTATGCGGGGATTCCGCTTACGCATCGCGACCATGCCCATTCGGTGCAATTTCTCACGGGCCACCTCAAGGACGACGTGCTTGACCTGGACTGGCCCACTCTGGTTCGCCCGCAGCACACCCTGGTGTTCTACATGGGGCTGAAAAGTCTGCCGATCGTCTGCGAACAATTGCGCAAGCATGGCATGCCGGCAAAAACGCCCGCGGCGGTCGTTTCCCAGGGCACGACACGGCAGCAACAGGTCGCTACGGGAAATCTGGAGAGTCTGCCTGGAAACGCGAAGGAGTCCGGGGTCAAGGCGCCAGCGATAACCATAATCGGTGAAGTTGTGAGATTGCGCGACAGCTTTGCCTGGTTTAAAGGCTGAAGTCTGAGGCTTCGAGCGGGGCCGTGGGCGGGAGTTCCTTTTCGCTAAATCCCGGCTCGACGGCCCCTTGCGTTGTGCTGATCCACTGGTCAAAGACAGTTGTCGGGTTTGGGGAGGCCTGCTATGCGGCTGGCGGTTTTGGCGAAGGAGCCTCGGAAGAGGCGCATCAGGTAGACGCTTCTGCCCTTATCGGGGCCGAGTTCTTTCTTTACCAGGCTGACAAGGGCGCGGGTGGCGGGGGATAGTTGGTGCCGGCGGTGGAATGTGCGCAACAGTTGCAGGACTTCCCAGTGGGCTGGTTTCAGGGCGATTTCCTGTTGTTGCGCCAGGGCCTCGGCTACAGCTTCGTTCCAGTCGGTGAGGTTGCGCAGGTAGCCTTCCTTGTCGAGCGTGATTTGCTTGCCGTCGACGATGATGCTGCTCATGTTTCAGAACCAGCTTGCGGTCTTGTCATGGCTCGCGCACAAGGCTACGAAGCCGTCGTAGTCCACTTCGGTAGCGTTTGCCGGCAGGGGGCTGTTTAGTCCGCGTGCGCGCAGGTCTTCGGCCAGGAAGTAAAGCGACAGTTCCGGGGGCAGGGCGGCGAGGTCTTCCGGCCTATCGAGATAATAGACGCCGTCTTCGAGCAGGAGCAGCCCGTCGCCGGGCGCTATGGTCTTGCGCAATTCATCCAGCAGGCCCGCGGCGGGGCTCTTGTTGAGCAGGTGCAGGCAGCTCACAGGTTGAATACCACGTTGGATTGCTCGATCAAGTCGCGAACATCGTCGGCATTCAGTGCTTTGGCAGGGATGACGAGGTCCTCCGTCCGCAGATTCCGTTCCTCCAGCGCCGCGGCTTCCACCAGGGGTTTTTCTATACCGTATAGCTCCAGCGCTTCCATGGCGTTGCCGAGTGTTTTTACGTTGATCCGGCCGCCGTCCTGGCTTGGCAGCAACTGGTACACACCGTCGCCGAGAAACAGCAATTCGATGTCCTGCTCGTAAACCGAGGCCGCCAGCGCCATGTCGAGCAGTGAGCGGGCCCGGTCCGCGCCATAGGGTGGGCTGCGGGAGATGAACAGCAGTTTTCTGCGCTTCGACATGGACTCAGCCGAAGGACACGGTGCGGTCCGAGTTCAGGCAGGCGTCAATCAATTGCCCGAGTCCGCCGATTTCAAATTCCGGATGCATCGATGAGCCATCGAGTTCATGGCGTTCCGCCTCTTCCGCATCAACGACGCCGCGATTGATGGCGGAACTGACGCAAACCGTGCCGTCGAGTTCGTTTTTCCGGATCAGTTCCCGCCATTGATCCTGCAGATTGACTTCGTCGCGGGAAACCACGGTCAGACGGCTCGCGTTGTGCACTCCGTCGGCGAAGAAAAAGATGCGATAGATCTCATGCCCGGCGCGCAAGACCGCCTCTGTGAAGCGTAACGCCGTGCCGGCGGCTTCACTGGAATAGGGCGGTGCGTGTACGACGATGGAGAAGATCAAGTCTGCATTCTCCGGTGATTGCTGCATCGAAAAAGCCCCGGCGAAACCGGGGCTTTCGTATTGCGTCCTGCTGGAGTCAATCGTTGCCTGTGAAGGCGGCCAGCAAATGCAGCAGGCTCATGAAAAGGTTGTAGATTGCCAGGTAAAGCGTGACCGTAGCGAGAATATAGTTACGTTCGCCGCCACTTACGATCGCGCTGGTCTGGAACAGTATCAGTGCGCTGGCGAAGAACATGAATCCGACGGACATCGCCAGTTGCAGCGCCGGCATGGGCCAAATCAGGCTGATGATGATTGCGGCGAACAACACCAGACAGCCGGCGGCTATGAACCCGCGCAGGAAGGAAAAATCCCTTCGCGAAGTCAAAACATAGCCGGACAGGCCGAAAAAAATGAACGCAGTACCGCCCAGAGCTGTAACGACCAGTTCCGTGCCACCTTGAGTGGAAAGGTAAAAGCCGATCATCGGTCCAATGCCGTAACCGATAAAGCCGGTAAATGCGAATACCGAGAGCAGCCCCCAGGCGCTGTTTGCCAACGCGCTGGTAATGAACAATAAGCCCAAGGCGCCGATAAGAAAGAGCCAGGGGCTCATGGGTGGCGCGTTCGTGCTCAGCAGGGCGGTAAACGCGCTGAACGCCAGCGTCAGGGCCAGCAACGAATAGGTGTTGCGCAATACCTTGTTGGTGGCAAGGATCGACTCCCTGCCGCGAACCGCCTCGATTCCAGCGCCAGTTCGTTCAAATCCGACACCACGTCTGTTCATCGTTACCTCCGTTAGGGAATGTCTTCGTTAATGGACAACTGCTTCCGCTTGCCTGTCTATAAGGACATCGGCGCGAATTTCAATATTCTACAGCGCCGCCTGCACCACCAATCATGATACCTGCCCGCCGCCTGAAAGCAATGGCCTGGGACACGCATCCCGACTCAACGCTCAACTATTTTTTCCGTTTTCTGGCTTGTTGAAGTAACCGCGCCTATGCTTTTGGCGCCGGTTTGAACACCTGGGGGTCGTTTCGAACCGCCATGCACCGAACCCGCTCATAATTGCCCGCAATCGCGTTCGGATTTAAGATTAATCCATCAGGTGCGCGTCACGCGTCGCCGATTCCGGAAAAGGCCCCGCAGGGGTTCTTCCGGACCATGTCGGGCTGAGCTGCGAATCTCTCACGGAGGAATGAAAGTGCCTGACACCAATCAAATTTCCCGGCGCCCCGTCGCCGACTACATGGCCCTGTTGCTGTCCGTGCTGGCTATTGTCGGCTCCATGGGATGGACCACCACATCGCTGCGCAACGAAATGAACGCTAACTTCGGCGCCGTCGATCAGCGTTTCGATTCCATGGAAATTCGAATGGATACTCAATTCGCAGCAAGCAACGAACGCCTCGACCGTATGGACGACCGTTTTGATCGCATGGACGACCGTTTTGACCGCATGGATGACCGTTTTGACCGCATGGATGATCGAATGGATGGCATAGACGAACAATTACGGCAAATCATTGGTCGGCTATTTGATCTCAACACTCGCTTGACCAGGGTTGAGACCGGCATTTTCGGATACGAGCCAACCGACCCGCTCGAAACCCCCTCAGGGGATGATCCCCCTCCGGAACCGGATTCCGTCGCCGACCTGTAACCTGTTATAGGGCGCGACGAATAGTTTCTACACTGACTATCATCCTTATTCTTGCTTCTGGTTTTCCCGAAGATGTTTCAGACGTCACTGGAGGCACTTTCCTTGTGCAGTGCCATCATCTCGCGTAGCGTCACGGTCGGCTCGGCGGGCGATTCCAGAGCGGACAAGACCATTTCACGGTCCCTGGCGGAAAGTAGCGTACGTTCGTGGTCCGCAAGCGTGGCCCTGGCGCGTTCCAATGCAACGCTGGTCACGAAAGTAGTCTCGTCAACGCCAAGCAGCGCCGCAGCCTGCTGGATCTGTGCCTTGATTGACGGTTTGGTGCGTTGTTCCATCCGCGCGGACTTGGGCTCCTCAATGTCCGCCGCCAGATTCGTAAAATTCAACATGCCCCGATCTCCTTTGGCCGAACAATGTAGGGCAAATTGCCGGACAATTCAAATCCTTACGCGGGTTCAGCACATGTGAGATCGAGGGAGCTGTCCTTGTATTTATCCCGGCAATTCGCGCCCTACGGCGCTGATCGAGTATTGGATCAGGTCTCTTCGCAGGTGCTCTCTAGTGGCAGTTGAACTAGCCGCCAATATACTTGCACTTTGTAGTTACATGTTATGTTGCGTCGAGTATGCGTGATTTCGGCTCGCCCCGCGTCTCGGAAAGAAAGGTTGAAATACGATGAAAAAGTACGCGAAGCCTCTGACATCCGGTGAAATCGCCGCTGTCCGGGACAAGCACATTGATTTCAGTGACATCCCTGAACTGGATGGCGCATTCTGGCGCGAAGCCGAATTGGTTGAACCCGACACTACCGAACAGGTTACGATGCGGGTCAAGCGCTCGGTTCTGGATTTCTTCAAGGAGTCTGGCAAAAAGGGCTACCAGACGAGAATGAATCGAGTCCTCGAAACTTATGTGCAACGACAGCGGAAACTTGAATCAAGCGGTGGCATGACTCCGATTGAGCCGCGACAGGGCCGCACATCCTGAATTTAGGTAACAATATTGCCGCCGCCGGAATTGTAGTAAGATTCCCGTCCGCCGGAGGGGTGGCAGAGCGGTTGAATGCACTGGTCTTGAAAACCAGCGAGGGCGAAAGTCCTCCGAGAGTTCGAATCTCTCCCCCTCCGCCAGTAATTCTGATCAGAAATCGCTTACCGCGCTTATCTGCCGTTCGCTGAGGCTGATGTAATCGGCTAGCACCCGGGCGCTTTCTTCGAGCAGGGGATCGGCTTCGCCTTCTTCCTCGTCTGCTTCGGCCTCGTCCCCGGCATCGACGTCCGAATCGGGGGCAGCCTCAGTAATCGCATCAGCAGCCGCGAGCGCATTTTCATCTACCGCGTCTTCGGTTTCGGCCTGGGCTGTTTCCGTCGCATCGCTGTCCTCTTCGTCATCGCCTTCCAGGATATCCAGCAGGGGCAGGCCCTTGAGGAAGCGGCGCATGTTCTCGGAATCGATGTTGCGGCGTCTTTCGGCTTCCATTTGCGCGTCGAGCGTTGCTTCGTTGAGGGGCCAGGTTTCGCGTTCCTGCTGTTCCCGGGCGATGGCGATCTGCTCGTTCAGGTAGATGAAGTCGGGAGATTTGGCCGCGCGCTCGAGAAACCGGTCTTCCAGTTCGGGTATGAAATCCCGGATCGGATGGTAGGCGCGGTATTCGACCGGACGCACCGTATCCCAGGGCAGGGCGCCGTCCAGGCTGCTTTCGCCGACCTGGTCGTAGGCCTGGAACATGTCCGGTAAAGTGATGTCGGGCACGACTCCCCGATGCTGTGTACTGGCGCCGGAAACGCGGTAGAACTTGGAGCGAGTCAGTTTCGCCTGACCGTATTCCATGGGGATGATTTCCTGCACCGTGCCCTTGCCGAAAGTCTGACCGCCAAGCACGAGACCGCGCTGGTAGTCCTGGATCGCGCCGGCGAAAATTTCTGAAGCCGAGGCGCTGTTCCGATTCACGATCACGGCCATGGGGCCGTCCCAGGCAATTTCCGGGTCGTTGTCGCCGAAGGAGCGGGTATAGCCGTTGCCGAGGCCGGAATAGCGCACTTGTACCGTGGCGCCGGTGTCGATGAACAGCCCGACGAGCTGATTGGCTTCACCGAGACTGCCGCCGCCGTTGTTGCGCAGGTCCACGATGACCGCTTCGACGTTATCCTCCTTCATTTCCTCGATAAGTGCGCGCACATCCCTGGTCGAACTCTTGAAGTCCTGTTCGCCGCGGGATGCGGCTTCGAAATCGAAATAGAAAGTGGGCAACTGGATGATGCCGACCTTGAAGTCGCGGCCGTCGTGGGGCAATTCGATGATTTCCGATTTCGCCGACTGGTCTTCCAGCCGCACCGTGTCGCGGGTGATGCTGACAATGTTCGCGCTGGATTCGTTGACGGCGTTGGCCGGAATCACGTTGAGGCGCACCACGGTGCCTTCTTCGCCGCGAATCTGGGCGACGACGTCATCGAGCCGCATGCCGACGACATCCTGGATTTCGCCCTCCGGCCCCTGGCCGATGCCGATGATGCGGTCGCCGGCGCTGAGCTGGGTGCTGCGCTCGGCCGGGCCGCCCTTGACCAGTTCGACGATGGTTGTGTATTCGTCTTCCCGCGTCAGTTGCGCTCCTATTCCCTGCAGCGAGAGCGAAAGATTCATATTGAAGGTTTCGGAGTCCTGCGGCGAGAAGTAGGCGGTGTGGGGGTCGGAGACCCGCGCCACGGTCGTCAGATAGCTCTGGAAAGCGTCCTTGGAATTGGTTTGTAACATGCGGTTCAGGCGGCCGCGATAGCGTTCGGACAACTTCTCGCGGATCTCGTCATTGTCATCGCCGGCGAGCTTCAGGCTCAGAACGCTGTTCTTGGTGCGCAGCCGCCAGATTTCGTCGAGTTCCGCGACGGTTTCGGCATAAGGCGCGTCCTCGCGATCGATGACGACATATTCATCGAGCGTGAAATCCATCTCCGGGATATGGTTTTCGACCCGGTTGATCGCGTAAATCAGCCGTTCGAGCAGGCGCTTGTAATACAGATTGTAAATTTCGTAGCCCGGCGTCAGGCTGCCTTCTTGCAGGTGGTCGTCGATGTTGTAGCGCCAGGTGCTGAGATAGTCTATGTCCTCGCGCAGAAAATAGAGGTGCTCCCCGTCGAGCGCGTCGATGTAATTGTCGAACACGAGCGAGGAGAAATCGTCGTCGACTTCGATGGGCAGATAGTGCTTCGTCTGCAGGACGTCGATCAGTTCGATCGCGGTTGAACCATACACGGGCTCCGGAGACAGCGGTTCGTACAATTCGTCGATGTCGAGCAGTAAGAGTACGGGATCTTCCTGTACCGCGGAGGTTTCCGCATTGGTGACCTGGTCCTGTCCGATGCTGTAGCCGGCAACCAGGGTAAAAATCGCAAATGCGTAAAAACGGAGACCGGCAAGACCCGGGCGAAGGGTATCCCTGAAGATCGAGTTCATGTATTTAAAGCACCGATTTTGACCAGCCCATAGCTTAAGCCGGAAGCCATGGCCGAATCCAGTGTTTCATGGCATCGAAAACAAATCCGGGAGCAGGGCGGAAGCACTTGCCGGCAGCCGCGCTCAATGGATTCGCTTGTGCCGGGCTGTGGCATGTCTTTCCGTGCGTTCGACATCGATATAGCGATCCGTGATCGCGCTTGAGCCATGGCCGGCGTCATCGCGCACATGCTCGCGTGGACGATGTTTAACGTCTTCGGAAATTCCCGTATGCCGCAGCCAGTGGACCGTGGCCTCGGCGAGTCTGTCGGCTTCTTCCGCGAACCCTTCCGCCTGCATTCGGACGACTGCCCGATCGAAACATTCCTGTACGATACGTCGGATCTGTCGGGTGCTTTTCACGCCGCCGCCACCGCGATTCTTGTGAATCAGGGGGCTGGCTTCGCCCGGGGCCGGCAATGGCGGCAGGCCGCGCGAGCGGCGATAGCGCTTGAGAGCTTCGAGCATGGCGTCGCTGACCGAAATTTCCCTTTCCTTGTTGCCCTTGCCGACGGTGAGAAACCACCAGTTTCCTTCCTGGTCGAGCTGGAAATGCCCCATTTGCGGCTGCCAGCGCGGCGTTTCCACCAGTTCGGAAATACGCAGATACAAAGCGAACAAGGCGTTCAGGACAAACAGGGTGCGCTCGTGGACCGCCGGTTTCTCGTTAGCCATGCTTTCGGCGGCCTCGATGACGAATTCCCATTGCAGGGGAGATAGCCGGCGGATTCGCGACTGACCCTGGCGGCCGCGCAGGAACTTGCTTTTCTGCCTCATTTTCAAGACCGGGTTGGCAGTGGCGTAGTTTTCCTGAATCAGAAAGTTGAAGAAACTGCTCAATACGCTGAAAAGCGATTGCAGGGCGGATTGGGACAGCACGTATTCATTGCCGGCACTGACATAGGGGCGCCAGTGGGGATTCGGTTCCCGCAAACCGTTTTTCAGTGTGTAGCGGGCGACATTGCGCTTGCCGATCCAGCCGGCCGGGGGATTGCGCGCAAAATCGACATAGGCCTCGAAATCCTCGCGCAGAATGGCGTTGAGCGATTTCTGCCGCACCAGCCAGCACCAATGCAGGAAATGTTCGATTTCCCGGCGATAGGTGCTGAAGGTGTCCTGGCTGCCCCGATAGCTGTATACGAACTCGCTGGCGTATTGATAGTCCGTGATTGCGTCAGCCGGCGAATCGCGCAACAGGTGCGAGACGTCGCGAACGGGCGACTTGTAGGGATTCGGCATTTCTTCGAGCGTATCGAAGAACGGCGCCGGACATTTCCTGGTTGGCATGGGCGATTCGCGGTTCCGATGCGGGTAGCGGCCCGGGTTCAATTCAGCCCCGTACCACAATGATCATCGGATCGGGGAGGCCGCAACTTTAACCGAAATCCTTATGAACAATCCATTCTAATGTCCGGTAATCTTTATTACCGGACATTAGGAAATATCGTAAAAATAAGCCTTTTCAGGAGGTTATGTGGGATTTCTGCGAATGCTAGGCTGCGGTTGAATGTTCTTTACGGCGGTTTCGCATGGTAACGAATTCTTCCGCCAGGGTCGGATGAATGCCGATGGTGCGGTCGAAATCGGCCTTGGTGGCGCCGCAATTCATGGCGACCGCAAATCCCTGGGCTATTTCGCCCGCGTCGGGCCCCGCCATATGCAGACCGATTACCCGCTGGGTTTCGCAATCGACGATCAATTTGATCAGACACAATTCATCACGGCCGCTCAAGGTATGTTTCAGTTGTCGCACCTTGGCCAGATACACATCGTATTGGCGGCCAGTAGCCTGTGCTTCCGCTTCGTTACAACCCACGGTGGCGATATTCGGATGACAGAAAACCGCGCTGGGTATGTATTCGTAATCCATGCGCGTGTCCTGCCCCCCGAATAACCTGCGCGAGACGATCTGGCCTTCGGCCAGCGCCACGGGCGTCAATGTCACGCGGTTGATGGCATCGCCGACGGCGAAAATGCCCGGTTCCGCTGTTTCAAAGTTCTCATCGACCTCGATGGCGCCGTTTTTCCTGGTCGTAACGCCGGTGTTTTCGAGTCCGAGATCTGCAGTCATGGGCTTGCGACCCGTCGCGCAAAGCACCTGGCCGGCATGAATTCGCTCTCCGTTGCTGAGAGTCACCAGCAGATTCCCCTTGCCGGCACGTTCGATTTGCGCAATTTCCCGGTTGAATTCGATCTGCAGCCGTTTGCCGATTTCGCCGCTGATGAACGTGCGGATGTCCTCGTCGAATCCCCGCAGTAACTTATCGCCGCGATAGACGAGCGTAACGTCGACACCGAGTCCATGCAGGATGCTGGCAAATTCGGTCGCGATATAACCGCCACCGTAAACCAACATCGATTCAGGTAACTCCGGGAGATGAAATATTTCATTTGAAGTAATAGCCAACTCATTGCCTGGAAAAGGGTTTTTCCAGGGCCAACCGCCGACGGCAAGCAAGATATGGCGGGCGCTTACGCGTTCGCCTCCGATCTCGATCGTATGCGGCCCGGCCAGTCTTGCGCGTTCGCTGAAGACTTGAATCTCGCGGCTTTCGAGAATATTGCGGTAAATGCCGTTGAGGCGGCTGATCTCCTTGTCCTTGTTGGCAAGCAGAGTCGGCCAGTCGAATTGCGGCTGATCCGGATTCCAGCCGAAACCGCGGCAATCCTCCCAATCGTCGGCGTAATGCCCCGCGTAACTGAACAGTTTCTTGGGTACGCAGCCGACGTTGACACAGGTGCCGCCGAAATATCGTTCTTCGGCGATCGCCACACGGGCGCCGAGATCGGCGGCAACCCGGCTGGCCCGTACGCCGCCCGAGCCCGCCCCGATCACGAATAGATCAAAATCACAGTTTTCCAAGATTCACCCCTGAATATACAGATCCTGACCACCGTCCGCCGGTGATTGTTCCAGGCATTGTTCAATGGTTGTTCTGGCGGCGCCTTCAGGATCCTGCAAGCGTACGCCGACACCCTGCCGCGCCGCACCTCCGGCCGGATTGATCCAGACAACCTGACCGTCTGCGGAAATCCGGTCTTGCCGGCCCGGCAAAAGCAATAACAGGAACATTCTCTCGCCCAGGCGGGCGTCCTCCACATCGGGCACGAAAATCGCGCCGGAAAGGATGAATGGCATCCAGATTGACCGTAAAGTCTCGAAATCGTCGATTATCAGCGGCAGCACCCTGCCCTGTGCGGTTTGCATTGGTATCCCCCTTGTATGCAATCGGCTTTGAGTTAGCCCGCCCGGCGCAATTCCGGTTTGCGCCAGAGGCGGAAAATGCTCTCCAGCAGCAATTGCGGATTGGGGTTGCCCGGTCCCGCCAGCAGCTTTCTTGCCGTGACCGCCTGCCGGTGAAATTCAAGCAGGATGTACAAGCGCCCGATTTCGTTCTGCTCCGGCAGGGATTCGGCGAGCGCGCGATATTCAGCGCCGCGCAAATCGCCGTTCACCAACCCCCGAATCAATATAGTCGAGACCCGGACCAGATGCTCAAATATGGCTGATTCTCCGATTTTCGCCGCCTCTCGCGCACATTGCAGTACGCCGACTCTATCTTCCAGCAGATCCAGCAACATTTGCCGCAAGGCGATGAAGCCGGACGTCTGCCCGGCGCGAACGGCCGGGGCCAACTCCAGGGGCCGATTGCCATACGCTTCGAGCAATTCCCGCAACTGATCGTCGGATTCGTATTCGTTGTCCGCCAGACGCTCGCGCAACCAGGCAGTGGCGGTTTCAGGATCCGGCCCTTGCAGACTCAGCAATTGGCAGCGGCTGCGAATGGTCGGCAGCAAACTCCCCGGACTGAACCCCGCCAGCAATAGCACAGCCTTGTCCGCCGGTTCTTCGAGAGTTTTCAGGAGCGCGTTCGAGGCGGACAGCGTCAGGCGTTCGGCGCGGGGAACGATTGCTACCCGGCCCTGCCCGGAAAAACTGTTGAGGCTGAGGAATTCTGTCAATTCGCGAATTTGTCCTACGCCGATGTCTTTCTTACCTTCCTCGGGCAGGACCAGCAACAAGTCGGGATGGTGGTCGGCGCCGCCGGCCCGGCAACTGCGGCACTGGTAACAGGCCTGATCACCGGCAGGGTCCGCGCACAAGATCAAATTGGCGAATTCCCTGGCAAAGTCCATGCGTCCCGTGCCCCTGTCGCCAAAGAACAGATAGGCATGGGCCATGGATCCGGACTGCTTTTGTTCGTTCAGGCGGCGCCAGGCGGCTTTCTGCCAGGGCCAGGGCGGGCGGGAAGCGTTATCCAGCAGCGTCATCGCAATTCCGGCAGTTTGTCCGCAACAGCGTCTCGCAGCGCCTGCTGTACGGTACCCGCATCGGCCGATGCGTCGATCAATATGCAACGCCCGGGTTCCCTGCGGACAGTTTCGATATAGCTGTTTCTCACCCGGACATGGAAATCGATGGTTTCCTGCTCGATACGGTCGAGTTTGCCGCGGCTGCGCACACGTTCAAGGCCGATTTCCGGATGCAGGTCGAGAATGATCGTGAGATCCGGCCGCAACTTGCCTTGCACGAGCGACTGTAATGCCGAAATGGCCTCGCGCGGCAGTCCCCTGCCCCCGCCCTGATACGCGAACGTGGCATCGGTAAACCGGTCGCAGATGACCCATTTGCCCAGCTCGAGCGCGGGCGCAATGAGTTTTTCGAGATGATCGGCGCGGGCAGCGAATATCAACAGCAATTCGGACAAGGTGGCCGGATTGCTGCCGGCGTTGTCGAGCAGCAAGCAACGAAGTTTTTCCGCGAACTCGGTGCCGCCGGGCTCACGAGTGCAGACAAATTCGATGTTGCGGTCGCGCAGCAATTCCTCGAGCACGGCGATATTAGTGCTCTTCCCTACTCCTTCGACACCTTCGATAGTGATGAACTTGCCTTTCATGGGGATTCCACCGTGCGCTGCGTTCAATTCCGCGGCAATGCGCAGTCTGCCGTTTCCCGGTTGCGCTGATAGCAGTCGACCGCGGCATTATGCTCTTCCAGCGTCTCGGAAAAATAGTGGCTCCCATCATTAGCGCCAACGAAATACAGATATTCCGAATCGGTCGGATGCAAACTGGCGCGAATGGAATCCAGACCCGCCAGCGCGATCGGAGTCGGCGGCAGGCCGTCAATGCGATACGTATTGTATGACGTGGTCTCAGAAAGGTCGGCGCTGCGCAGATCGCCGTCAAAGCGGCTGCCGAGGCCGTAAATGACCGTCGGGTCGGATTGCAGCCGCATGCCTGATTGCAGGCGGCGCAGGAAAACGCCCGAGATCAGCCCGCGCTGTTCGCGATTGGCGGCTTCCTTCTCCACGATCGAAGCGAGAGTCAGGGCCTCATATGGCGAAGCCAGGGGCAAATCCGCGCTACGCGATTCCCATTCCGGATCAAGGATTTCGCGCAGTCTGGCATTGGCTCGCAGCAGCAGTTGGAGATCGGAGTCGCCGGCGGCATAGAAGTAGGTGTCGGGGAAAATCATGCCTTCCGGCACGCTAACGTCCAGGTTCATCGCTTGCGCGATCGCTGCTGGCGTCATGCCAAGCAATTGCGGCTCGATTCCTTCGCTGCTCTGAATTTCCAGCAGAGCTTGTGCGAAGGTCCAGCCCTCTATCAAGGTCAGCCGATACTGGCGCGTCTGGCCTGTCACAAACAGGGTCAGCAGTTCGGCGGGCGTGGCGCCGGCCGGCAACTCGTATTCTCCTTGTCGGATCGACTGCTCGGATCCGCTGAATCTGGCAAGCAAATTGAAGAGGAACGGGTATTCGACAATGCCCTGGTCGTACAATTCCCGGCTCAATCGCGCAAGCGGTGTGCCGGGTTCGATTTCGAAAACTCTCTCGGCCGGCAGCGTCGGCAACGGCCGATACAGATATTGCTGGGCCAGAGCCAGTGCAAGCAGCGTGAAGATCAGCAATAAAACGGCAGGAAGCAACAGCCGGCTACGGACCGATAGACTGCGAGCCATCTTTTCCTTCATGAATCCGCGTCTGGAATCAGCATCTTGCGGGATAATCCTTTAATCCGGCGCCGAATTCAACGCTGCTTTCCATGCGCCGAACCGGGCGGCCGCGAGTGGCGATCAGTCGAGCCGGGAAAAAATCAGCGAACCGTTGGTGCCGCCGAATCCGAATGAATTACTCAAGACGATGCGGATATCCTGTTCCCTGCTGGTATGAGGCACATAGTCGAGATCGCAATCCTGGTCCGGCTCGTCGAGATTGATCGTGGGAGGCGCAACACCGTCACGAATTGCCAGAATCGAGACGATTGCCTCCACCGAACCCGCGGCGCCAAGCAGATGTCCGATCATCGACTTGATGGAGCTGACGCTGAGAGATCGCGCATGCTCGCCGAAAACGGACTTGATGGCCTGGGTTTCCGCCACATCGCCGGCTACGGTCGAAGTGCCATGGGCATTGACGTAATCCACCTGCTCCGGATTCAGGCCGGCGTCGTGCAAGGCGTTGCGCATGCATAGCGCAGCCCCCGTTCCGCCCGGCGCCGGCGCCGTGGCGTGGTGCGCGTCACCGCTCATGCCGAATCCGATCAACTCGGCATGTATGGGAGCGCCTCTCGATCTGGCGTGCTCAAGTTCTTCCAGCACCAGCATGCCGGCGCCGTCGCCGAGCACGAACCCGTCGCGATCCTTGTCCCAGGGCCGGCTTGCCCGCTGCGGGTCCTCATTTCGGGTCGACAGCGCCCTGGCGGCGCAGAATCCGCCGAGCCCGACCGGACAAGTCGCCATTTCGGCGCCGCCGGTCAACATGACCTCGGCCTGGCCGAGGCTGATCATGTTGGCTGCCAGGCCAATGTTGTGCGTTCCGGTGGCGCAGGCCGTGGTGACGGCGATATTAGGGCCTTTCAGGCCGAACTGCATGGAAAGGTTGCCGGAGATCATGTTGATGATCGATCCCGGCACGAAGAATGGACTGACCTTGCGCGGCCCGGTATCGCTGATCTGCAGAGAAGTTTTTTCGATGGCGACGATGCCGCCGATACCCGAGCCGATAGCCACTCCCGCTCTTTCCGGGTTCCACTCGCCATCGTTGAGCCCGGCGTCCTTCATGGCCTGCACTCCGGCGGCGATGCCGTAATGGATGAAGACATCCATGCGGCGCGCATCCTTCGGCGACATGTAATCGGCACATTCGAAATCCCTTACCATGCCGCCGAAGCGCGTGGAGAACTCCGAAACATCGAAGATTTCTATGGGTCCGATTCCACTGCGGCCATTGCGGATCGCATCCCAGCTCGATTCCACCGAGTTGCCCGCGGGGCTGACCATGCCCATTCCGGTAACTACTACCCGTCTGCCGTTCAAAACGAGTTCCTCGGTTCAGGGTGGTGCAGAGAAGCTACCCGGAAAGGGTTCCGGGTAGCTTGAATTCTGAATACAGAAGAATTTACAGGTGATTTCGGATGTAATCACATGCGGATTGGACAGTAGTAATTTTTTCCGCTTCTTCGTCAGGAATTTCGGTTTCGAACTCCTCTTCCAGGGCCATAACCAGCTCGACAGTGTCCAGCGAGTCAGCCCCGAGATCTTCCACGAAGGAAGCCGAAGGTTTTACGTCTTCCGCCTTGACGCCGAGTTGGTCGCAGACAATTTCCTTGACACGTTCGTCAATTCGCTTATCGCGTTCGTCAGTATTAGCCATATCTTGTTCCTAGCTCCCGATACCATCAATCAACCAGAGGTGGTTTGTTCGTCCCTGAATCCGGCTGCACTCAATTCACAGTGCAAAGCAGTGCGCCAAGTTTACCCCTATTTGGCAATGATGTAATGTGCAAATTCAAAAAAAATACCCTCGCCGGGCTTAGTTTGGATCGTACCGCGGCCTGTAGTTCAGGCCAGATACATCCCTCCGTTTACATGCACGGTTTCACCCGTGACGTAAGCGCCGCCGTCGGAAGCGAGAAATCTCACCACGGCGGCGACCTCTTCCGCGCGGCCCAGCCGCTGCAGAGGAATCTGTTTCAACATTTCCTGCACCTGATTCTCGGGCAGATCGCTGGTCATGTCGGTAGCAATAAAACCCGGAGCCACCGCGTTCACGGTTATGCCCCGCGTGCCGATTTCCCTGGCCAGAGAGCGAGTGAATCCCTCAATGCCGGCTTTCGAGGCGCAATAATTGCTTTGGCCGGGATTTCCGCTGGAGCCGACCACCGAACTGATATTGATGATCCTGCCCCAGCGCGCGCGCGTCATGGGCTTCAGGCAGGCTTTGACAAGCCGGAACATGGAATTGAGATTGACGTTGATCACCTCGTTCCATTCGTCTTCTTTCATTCGTAACAGCAGGTTGTCCCTGGTGATTCCGGCATTGTTCACGAGTACCGCTGGAGCGCCGGAACCGTCTTGCAGGGCTCGCATCAACTCCTCCACGGATTGGTTTGAACCGACATCGGCACAATAGCCGACGCCGGCTATTTCCTGTTCCGCAAGACAGGAAGTAATGCTCTCGGCGCCCGCTTGCGTGGTGGCGGTGCCGGCCACGACGAAGCCCTGCTTGCCGAGTTCGAGCGCGATGGCCTTGCCGATGCCCCGGCTGGCGCCCGTTACTAATGCCACTTTATTGCCTGGTTCCGACATTGATTCCAAATTCATTGTTCGACTTATCGACCGGGTTTCGACCGACGCGGGATTATACCCGATTTGTCATGCGGAATCGGTCACCGCCCGGGAGAGACTGTCCGGTTCGTCGCAGTTCCAGGTCGTGATCCGGGGAGAAATTCGCTTGATGAGCCCGTGCAAAACCTTGCCGGGGCCGCATTCGAGGATACGGGTAATACCGGCCTCGTCCATGTGTTCGATACAGTCGATCCAGCGTACGGGACGGCAGATCTGCGCGGCCAGATTTTCCCGGATTTCGTCCGGGTCGCTGCTCGCCCGGCCATTGACGTTCTGCACGATCGGAATCCCGGCCGGGCGGAAATCCAGCGCGATCAACTCGGCTTCCAGCTTTCGTCTCGCTGGCTCCATCAATTCACAATGGGACGGAACGGACATTTTTACCGGCAAGGCGCGCCGCGCACCGGCTTCGAGGCACATTTGCATGGCCCGGTTTACCGCGGCCGCGTCGCCGGCGATCACCGTCTGTCCGGGAGAATTGTAATTCGCAGCGGATACGGCGCCCTTCCCCGCCGCCTCGGCCTCGGCGCAGACTCGTTCCAGCGCGTCGCTGTCCAGACCGATGATGGCGGCCATGCCGCCAGCGCCTTGCGGTACGGCCTCCTGCATGAAGAGTCCACGTTTATGCACCACGTCGACGGCGGCGCCGAATTCGAGCACTTCCGCTGCCACCAGGGCGGCGTATTCTCCCAGGCTGTGGCCTGCGAGCAAGGCAGGCTGCGCGCCTCCCTGTTGCCGCCACAGCCGCCATATGGCTATCCCTGCAGCGAGCAATGCGGGTTGGGTTATCCGGGTCTGATCGAGTGTCCCGTCCCTGTTGTGCTGGACGATATCCCACAGATCCAGGCCGATGACTTCGGACGCTTCCGAAAAAGTTTTCTCGACAGTCTCGTGGGCGCCGGCCAGCGCGGCCAGCATGCCTGTCTTCTGTGAACCCTGTCCGGGAAATACGACTGCAAAATCTCGCATGACTCTCGCTTGCATACCAATGTAACCGGATGGCTCGGGGCCGCTCAGGCGGTGGCCATGATGGCCTCTACCCTGTCGGCGATCAAGCGGGGAACCTGGTGATCGATTTCATTCGCGGCTTCGAGAATCGCATGGCAGAATCCGACGACCGAAGCATTGCCGTGACTTTTTACGATGTTCCCCTGCAGCCCGAGCAGGCAGGCGCCGTTGAATTGTTCCGGGTTGAACTGCATCGTCAGCGTGTTAATGATCGAGACTGAGAAAATCCGGGAGATCCGGTTGAGCAAGGCGGTCCCGGCCTTGTGATACAGCACGTTGCGGAACACGTTGGCCACTCCTTCCGACGCCTTGATGGTGACATTGCCGACAAATCCGTCGCAGACCACGACATCGGCCTGGCCGTTGTAAATCTCGTTCGCTTCAATGAAGCCGACGTAATCGATCGCAGGGCATCTTTCCAGCTTCTCCGCCGCCTCTCGAATGGCTTCGGTGCCCTTGTAATGTTCGGCGCCGATGTTGAGCAGGCCAACCCTGGCGGGCGCCTTGTTCAGGCTTTCCGCCAGCACCGAACCCATTACCGCGAATTCGAACAGGTGTTGTGCGTCACATTCGGGATTGGCGCCTACATCGAGCAGGAAGCACTGCTTTGCCGCGCCCGGTATGGTCGCAACCATGGCCGGCTTGTGAATACCTGGAATCGTTTTCAGCAGATGCCGCCCGATCATGAGCAGGGCGCCGGAATTTCCCGCGCTTACCATGGCCTGGGCATCGCCACTTTTCACCAGGTCCGCGGCGATAAACATCGAACTTTCCCGGGCAGTGCGCAATACCGACCCAGGCAAGTCCTCATCGCCAACTTCCAGATCCGTATGCAAGACTCGCAATTTGTCCCGGTTTGCGGCGGGAACTCGTGACAACAGGGGTTCGATACGATCGCTGTCGCCCACGAGCACCAGCTCCAGATCCTTGCGCCGGGTCAGAATGCGCGCCGAGGCGGGAACCGTAATCCCTACTCCCCGGTCACCACCCATAGCATCGATCGCTATGCGTCGCGGAGAATTCAATCTTGTTCGGTCTCGACTACTTTACGGCCCTTGTAGAAGCCGTCCGCGGTGACATGGTGTCTGCGGTGAATTTCGCCCGATACCTGGTCGGTCGACAGCGACGGACTTGGCAGCGAATCGTGCGTGCGACGCTTGTCCCGTTTGGATCGGGTTACCTTGTTTTTCTGAACGGCCATGGTTGCTCCTGTTTGGCGCCGGTTGCGGCGGCGGCTTTACGTTCACCGGGGTGCGGGAGGCCGGTTTGTTGGCGCGCAATAATAGGGATATGCGGTGCTGGTGTCAAAAAAAGTGGTTGTTAAATGGGATTTTCATTAGAGCATTGAGTGGCCTGAATCGTCATTCTGCGCGAAGTCGCAGAATCTTTTGCTTATCAGGGGCTGAGGCTTCGATTCGGGTCCGCGGACGGGAGCGCCTTTTCACTAAATCCCGTCTCGACATCCATGTCGAGACGGGAATCGAATCGGCGTCGCTTTACACGTCCATGTATCGCGCCGCCTCTACGACGCGAAAAGGCGCTCCCGCCCGCGGACCCTTGCAGTGTGCGGAACTCATTAATTCGGGCTTTGATGCCAATATAAGAAATTATTGTCGGTAAGCTGCATTTACCAAAGTCGTGACAGCTTTTTTTGTCAGTGGGGGTTGCTGCTTTGTAGCGAATGCAGGAGTTGGGTGAAATGGCGGTCGCAGGGGGCTTCGAAGTGGGTGAATTTGGCTTTTGGGGTGGGGCGGAATGCCAGCCTCCAGGCGTGGAGGGCGAGGCGGTTGTGGCGGATAGCGGCGGATTTGCCGTATTTTTCGTCTCCGATGATGGGGTGGCCGGCGGATTGGCAGTGGACGCGGATCTGGTGGGTGCGGCCGGTTTCGAGCCCTACCTGGAGCAAAGTTGCTTCAGGAAAGCGTTCGAGCACCTGGAAGGTGGTTAACGCGGGTTTGCCGCCGGGGTCGGCGCGGACGATACGCTCGCCTGAAGCGAGTTCGTTCTTGCGCAAAGGCAGATCGATCTGTTCGAGTCGTTCGGGCCAGGCGCCATGCACGAGAGCGAGGTATGTCTTTTCCACCGCGCCGGTGCGCAATTCGGACTGTATGTGGCGCAGGAAATCCACTTGTTTGGCGATTATCAGGCAGCCCGAGGTGTCACGGTCGAGGCGATGGGCAAGTTCCGCCTCCATCCATTCCGGACGCGTTTGCCGCAAGGCCTCGATCAGTCCGAGCGCAATGCCGCTGCCGCCATGCACCGGCATTCCCGCGGGTTTGTTCAGCACCAGCAGAGCTTCATCCTCGAACAGTACGCTGTCTTCAAGGCGCTGCTTCAACTTGCCGGTGGGCGTCCCGGCAATCGCGGGCCTGCGGCCGGCGTATGGAGGCACTCGAACCTGGTCGCCCCGGACAAGGCGGGTATCCGGTTTGCAGCGTCCGCGGTTGACGCGCACTTCTCCGGTACGGATCAGGCGGTAGACCCGGGATCTGGGCAGCCCCTTCAATTCACGCAGAAGGAAGTTGTCCAGCCGTTGGCCATCCTGCCGTTCGGGCACGACCAGCATTTGCGCCTTGTAGGTTTCGTTCATCGCTCGCGGAAATTTGGGCGGTGGGCAATTCTACCGCCGAAGAAGGAATTGTTCAGTTTAAATGAGTACAATCCCGGCTCCGCGAAAATCGGCCGTCCGACTATTCATGGAAAACATCAAGGACTACTTGTCCCGCATCGTTGGCGACGCATTGAGCGAAGCTGCCGGCATCGCGATCAGCGACCCGAACGTGATCACGGCGTCGCGACCGGAATTCGGCGATTACCAGGCTAACGGCGTCATGGCCGTTGCCGGCCGTTGCGGCCGCAAGCCACGGGAATTGGCCGAGGCCGTAATCGCCGGTCTGCGGGACGAAGAGGACCTCGTCGCCTCCGCGGAAGTCGCTGGTCCAGGCTTCATCAACATCAAGTTGCGGGATCAGGCATTGATTGCGCGCGGCAATGGCGTCTTGCTCGATCCGCTATCGCTGATTCCTCCTGACAGTCATCCACGAAAGATAGTGGTAGATCATTCATCGCCGAATCTGGCAAAGGAAATGCATGTCGGGCACCTGCGCGGCACTGTCATCGGCGATTGTCTTTCCCGGGTCCTCGAACGGTTCGGGCACGAGGTCATTCGGCAGAATCACGTCGGTGACTGGGGCACCCAGTTCGGCATGCTGATCTCCTATATGCAGGATCTCGGCGAAGATTCTTCCGTATTGCAAGCTGAACTGGAGGATTTGGAAAACTTTTATCGGGCGGCAAAAGACAAATTCGACTCCGACTTTGCGTTTGCGGACCGGGCGCGATTGAGCGTGGTCAAACTACAGGGCGGAGACCCGGAATATCTCGCGGCCTGGCAAAGATTCATCGATGAATCCTTGCGGCATTGCCAGGAAATCTATGAGCGCCTTGGCGTTGGTCTTTCCCTGGCCGACCTCGATGCAGAGAGCCGCTACAACGACGTTCTGGAAAACATCGTTCTCGAATTGGAGAACAAGGGGCTGTTGCAGGAATCCGATGGCGCGCGCTGCGTTTTCCTGCCCGAGTTCAAGGGCAAGGACGGAGAGCCGTTGCCGGTAATCGTGCAGAAGTCCGACGGCGGATACCTGTATTCGACAACCGATCTGGCCGCGGTAAGAATGCGCTCTTTCGATTTCAAGGCGGACCGCTCGCTTTACGTCGTGGACGCCCGCCAGTCACTACATTTTCAGCAGGTATTCGCGGTAGCACAGGCGGCGGGAATGGCGTCCGCGGAAATCTCCCTCGAACACATAGCCTATGGCACGATCATGGGCAAAGACGGCAGGCCATACAAAACACGCTCGGGGGATTCGGTAAAACTTGCCGACCTCCTCGATGAGGCCGTTGCCAGGGCTTTCGAACTCGTTTCGGGAAAAAACCCCGATCTCGCGGAAGACGAACGGCGGCTGATCGCGGAGAACGTCGGAATCGCTTCCGTCAAATATGCTGACTTAAGCAAGAATCGCATCAGCGATTACGTGTTCGACTGGTCAACCATGCTGTCCTTCGAAGGCAATACCGCGCCATACCTACTATATGCCTGCACCCGCATCAAGAGTCTGTTGCGCAAGAGGCCACAAGACGCTTCCGGCGAGCTTGCGGCTCTGGAGCACGTGGAAGAGCGCATATTGCTGCTCAAGGCCTTGCAGTTGCCCGAAGTAGTGGCCCTGGTTGCCAGAGAATGCTATCCGAACCTGCTTTGTAACTACCTGTACGAGCTTTCCGGCGCCTTCATGCGCTTCTATGAAGCCTGCCCTGTTCTAAAGGCAGAGCCGCATACCAGGAATTCCCGCCTTGCCCTAGCCACGCTCACCGAGCAGGCACTGGAACAGGGCCTGGACCTCCTGGGCATTCAAACCCTTGAGAAGATGTAAACGGCAGCCCATTGCAAACCCAAAGCAATCTCCACTCCAGAAGATGCCGTAAGCTACTGCCGGTTCCGGGTGTTTGACGGCATGCGAGGCAGGACGCCGAGCTTGAGCCTACAAAGGGTGTAGACAAGCGTATATGAAGCGCAGCTTCATGCGCAGTCGGAACGACGCCAAGCTGTGCTTGGCGGCTGGACGTATTTACGGCGTCCGGCAAACACCCGGAACCGGCAGTAGCGATGCCTAAATAGGAACTAACTAGTCAATTCGAGCAGGAGTTTGTTCAATCGACTGGAGAATTGGGCCGGATCATCGAGCCCTCTGCCTTCCGCCAGCGATGCCTGACCGAACAGGATCGTCACAAGATCGGCGAATCGGGATTCGTCTGCTTCCTTTTCCAGTCGCTGCAACAATGCGTGTTCCGGATTGATCTCGAAAATCGGTTTTGCGTCGGGCGCTTTCTGGCCCGAGGCTTCCATGATTCGCCGCATTTGCAGGCCCATGTCGTGTTCGTCGACGATCAGGCAAGCAGGCGAATCGGTCAGCCGGTTGGTCACCCGGACCTCCTTGACCTGCTCGCCGAGACTGTCCTTGATTCGTTTGAGCAATGCCTCGTGTTCGCCTGCATCGGTTTCGGCCTGTTCGTCCGCGAGCTTGCCGAGATCGAGTTTGCCGCGGGCGATATCCTGAAATTTCCTGCCGTCGAATTCGGTGAGATGGCTCATCAGCCATTCGTCGATGCGGTCGTGCAGCAGCAGGACCTCGATTCCCTTGCGGCGGAAAATTTCCAGATGAGGACTCGCGTTGGCGGCCTTCAGTGAATCGCTGACGAGATAGTAGATAGACTCCTGCCCGTCCTTCATGCGCGCGACATATTCCTCCAGGCCCTGGTCCTGTTCATCGCCGGCGGATTCGGTGCTGTTGAAGAGAAACAATGACGCGATTTTCTCGCTATTGGCTTGATCTTCCGCCGGCCCTTCCTTCAAGGCCTGGCCGAATTCCTTCCAGAAGCCGGCATAGGCTTCCGCGTCCTTCTTTTTCAGGCGGGACATCAGGTCGAGAACGCGCTTGGTCAAGGCGCCGCGAACTTTGTCCACTCTGGGATCCTGTTGCAGGATTTCCCGGGAAACATTGAGCGGAAAGTCGTTCGAATCGAGAATTCCCTTGACGAATCGCAGATACAACGGAAGGAACTGTTCCGCTTCGTCCATGATGAAGACCCGCTGCACATAGAGTTTCAGTCCGCGGGCGCCGTCCCTGTTCCAGAGGTCGTACGGCGCGTGTTTCGGCAGGAACAGCAAGCTTGTGTAGTCCAGCTTGCCTTCGACATGGTTATGGCTCCAGTCGAGCGGGTCTTCGAAACTGTGACCGATGTGTTTGTAGAATTCCTGGTATTCCTTCTTCTTGATTTCCTTGCGTGTGCGCGTCCACAAGGCCTTGCCTTCGTTGACCGCTTCGAATTTCTGCTCCGTCTCGCCTTCCTGGTCGTCCTCGCCGTATTTCTGTTCTTCCATCAATACCGGGATGGAAATGTGGTCGGCGTATTTCTTGACTATGCTGCGCAGACGGAACGATTCGAGATACTCCTTTGCGTCTTCTTTCAGATGGAGAATGACGATCGTGCCGCGCTCCTTCTTTTCGGCACTGCCGATGGAATAGTCGGATTCGCCACTGGATTTCCAGAGCACGGCGTCCGCGGGACTCGAGCCGGCCTTGCGGGTCAGCACTTCGACTTCATCGGCGACGATGAAGGAGGAATAGAAGCCGACGCCGAATTGTCCGATCAGTTGGGAATCCTTTTGCTGATTGCCTGTAAGTGACTGCAGAAACTGGGCCGTGCCCGATCTGGCGATCGTGCCGAGGTTGCTGATGACTTCATCGCGGGTCATGCCGATTCCGTTATCGACCACGCTGATGGTCTTGTTGTCGGAATCGAGTTCAATGCGAACCTTCGGCTCCGGATCCTCTTCCAGCAATTCAGGATTGGAGAGCGCCTCAAAGCGCAACTTGTCGGCGGCGTCGGATGCATTGGAAATCAGTTCGCGCAGAAAAACCTCCTTGTTGCTGTACAAGGAGTGGATCATCAAATCCAGCAGTTGCCTGGCTTCGGTTTCGAATCCGCGTGTTTCGATATTGGCTGTTTCGCTCATTCTTTTCCCTCAAGCACAAAAAAACCCAACCGCGAAATCGCGGTTGGGTTCAAAATGGGGATCAAGACCGGAATTTCAAGCTCAACTAGTCATCCAGATCGAATCGAAACAGATATTGCCTTCCCGGAACTTCAACTCCCTGTCCGTCAACGATTCTGGGTTGATACTTGAATCTGGTTACGGCTCGAATCGAAGCACGGTCGAAAATGCCGGGAGGTTCGGCTTCTACCACGGCGATACTATCCTCAATGACGTTGCCGAGCCCATCCACGGTAAAACTCACCAGACACCAGCCTTCGATGCCCCGCTGCGCCGCTCTGGGCGGATATTGGGGCCTTATGGCGATGAGGGGAACGAGTTCGCCATCGCCGATAACCTCAATGGCGGGCGTCAGTGTCACTCCGTCATTCGGATCAACCGTGTCCGCCGCGATTCCCGGAGTTGTAGTCACGTCAATTACATCAGTTCTTGGAGGTGGGTCGGTTGCAGGTTCAATTACCAGTTCTATCGGTTCCGGTGGATCGATAGTATCGATAACTTCGAGTTCGATATCCGGCATCGTCGCATCGACGACCCGGACTACCTCAACCGGATCGGAAAACCGTTCACCGGAGTCGACCAGATATTGCATGAAATAGAACAGCCCGACGGTGATGCCGGCGGCCAGCACAAATGAGACGAACCATCTGATCTGTGTCATTTCCCACCCCCGTTTATGAAATGAATACGCCCATCTTAACCCTTAGACCTGGAATAGGAAAAAAATTCCCAAAAAAAAACACCCAACCGCGAATAGGCGATTGGGTGCTGTTTGGCAAGGCCAATAGGCCGTGCCGGTCAATCAATCAGTGAGGGGTAGGATTCGTAAAAATCGATCGCGTCGGCGCGGCGCTCTGCAAGTATGTTATGGAGTTGCCGGACCGACTGAATGAACTCGCGATAATTCCTCGCTGCGGTCTGATTCTGTTCGTCGCCGGCTTCGGCGGAATCCGCGGTCGCTTCCAGCGCTTCCTCAAACTCGTCAAGCTCCACCAGCGCCCTGGCGAGGAACAGCAGGGTATCGGGGCGATCTTCCAGGTCGCCCCTGTCCAGCGCCGCACGGAACGCTTCCGCCGATTCCTCATACTGATTCAGCACATAGTAGAGATAACCCAGCGTGTCGTGGGAGTTACCGGTCTCATCGAGTTCCGCCGCTCTCAGCGCAGGCTCGAGCGCATCGTCGTATTTGGCGCCGAGCATGGACATCTGCGCGAGCGTGGTATTGTTTTCAAGATCGTCTGGAATATAGCCCTGGGCTGCGCCGTCATCGAGGATCTTTCGCCCGGAAAGGGGAATTTCCATGCCGGCCAGCGACTGGCCCAGATTCAGAAAGCGGGTATCGTCATCGAGAAATCCGCGCAGATAGGAGAGGTTCAACGATTGTACGCGTTCGTCTTCCCGGTCGAGGCTGGCGTAGATCGCACTCAGATTCTGCCAGTCCAATGGATCGTCGAATTTCACGATCATGGTCTTGGTCAGATCCAGCGCTGAGTCGAAATCCTCTAGCGTAAAGTACACGCCATTGAGATAGGAGTAATCGTTGCGGGCGAGTTCGGCTCCGTTGACCAGGGCCAGATTCATGTAGTCCAGCCAGAAATCCCGCGCCGGATTCATTTGGTCCAGTTGATAGTGGGCATAGGAAAGCCCCTTTAACACGATCTCGTCTTCCTCGACAGACATTTCGCGCCAGGCTTCGTAATTCACGATGGCCTGCTCCCAGTTTTCTTCGGCCGAGTAAAGCTGGCCCAGGGATCGATATGTCCGGCGCCGGGTATCTTCACGAAGATCTTCGATGGTCAGCATTTCCTCGAAGGTGCGCAAGGCTCCGGCAAAATCTTCAGTAGCGAGATAAAAACTGGTGTAAAAGTTTAGCAGGGTCGATTTCTCGAAGTCGTTCATGCGGTCCCAGCGGCGCTCCCGCAACTCGTCGAGGGCTTCCTTGGCGCCGGGCAGATCGACCGGATCATCGGGATCCTCGGGAGTCAGCATCTCCTGTATCTCGGAAATGGCGCGCAATACCTGTGGGCCCAGTGTGCCTGCGGTACGCGCTTCGGGGGGGGCGCGCTGTTCCTCTCCGGCCAACACCGGTGCGCCGGGCTGTACCAGCATCAACACGATTCCGGACAGCAAGGCCGGAAAAAGTCCGTACATTCTCTTCATCTGCCAGCTCCTGCTTCTTCCGCCAGTTCTAGTCTTCCAGTTCGTAACGGAAAACGTATTGTACGCCAGGCACATCTACACCCTGGCCGTCCACCACTCTGGGCTGAAACTTGAATCGAGCCGCTGCCCGAACGGAAGATCTGTCAAATATGTTGGGCGGTTCGGCATCGACGACAACGATACTGTCTTCTAGCACATTGCCGAGTCCGTCCACGGTAAAACTCACCAGGCACCAGCCTTCGATGCCGCGCTGGGCGGCCCGCGTCGGATATTGGGGAGCGATGGCTACCAGCGGCAGAAAGTCGCCGTCGGTATTATTGATGCTTGCGGGCGTCAGATCGAGTCCGCCGTCGAGATCGATGTCCTGTCTCGAAATCCCGAGGGAAGGCCCGCTGTCGAGGTTGATCTGTTTGTCGGGTACATCGACATCTTCCTGCACGACTTCCTCGATCGGCTCGGGCCGCTCGATTTCCTCGACCACGTCGAGCTCGATATCGGGCATCGTCGCGTCGACGATTCTGATTACCGCAACAGGATCGGACAACCGTTCACCGGTGGCGATGAGGTATTGCATGAAGTAGAACAGGCCGACGGTAATGCCGGCAGCCATGACAACCGAAATGGCCCATCTGACGAGTATCATTTTCTGCTACACCTCCGTCGAAATTGAAACGTTTTCTATGTTGGCTTCCCGAGCCGCTTCGAGAATCTGCAGCACCTGCTCGTTGTTGGAGTTCTGGTCCGCCTGGATGATGATCGCGGAATTCGGCGCGTCCGCCAGACGCAACTCGAAGCGGGATCGGATGAAGCGCGGGTCGATCTGGTCTCCGTCAATCCAGATGTCGCCCTGGGCGCCGACCGCGATCAGGATCAGGTCGCCCGACTGGCTTAAACCGGTCGATGCTTCCGGTTTGGCGACGTCGATACCGGCTTCCTTGACGAATACCGAAGTCACGATAAAGAAAATGAGCAGAATGAAGACGACGTCCAGCATCGGGGTGAGATCGATTTCACCCGCTTCTCCTTCCTCCGCTCTTTTCATCAAGCCTGATTTCATCTGTATGCTTCCGAATGTTATGGGGTCGATTGAATGCCTGGGCTCAAGGCCCGCCGAATCAATGTGTCAGCGGTAAATGGTCCTCCAGCAATTCTAGATCCCGATCCACAGTTCCCTTCAGATAATTGTAAGCGAAGATTCCGGAAATGGCGCCGACCATGCCGGCCATGGTCGGAATGGTCGCCTTCGAAACGCCACCCGCCATGGACTTGGCGTCGCCGCCGCCGGTCACCGCCATCACGAAGAATACTTCGATCATCCCGGTTACTGTACCAATCAAGCCCAGCAATGGGCAAATGGTAACGAGAACTTCGATGATGGGCAGCGTACTGCGCACGTCCAGCGAAATTTTGGAGATCATCATGGTCCGGATCTGGTGGGCGGCCCAGGAAATCGTGTCTTCCCGGGCGTTCCATTCCGCCAGCGTATTCTTCACGTTCCGCTTGTGCGTGGTATTCAGATACCAGATCCGCTCGAACACCAGCGACCATTTCAGGAACAGAAGCATGGCGATCACGTTCAGGACCGGCCCGCCGCGTTGCATGAAACTGCTGATGGCGTCCACTATGTCCAATATAAAGAAGTACATGATCGGTTAACTCCCGCCCTGGCTATCCTTGCGCCTTCGCCTCGCGTTCGGCTTTCAGAGCGATCATGCCCGTGGCCTGCTGCTCGAGAATGTGCGTGATATTGTCCGCGCGGCTCTTCACCACCGTGTGCATGAAGATCGTCGGGATAGCGACGACAATACCGAGAACCGTGGTCATCAGAGCCTGGGAAATACCGCCCGCCATGATGGTCGGGTCGCCGGCGCCGTACACCGTGATCTGCTGGAAAACCTCGATCATGCCCGTCACCGTGCCAAGCAACCCGCCGAGCGGTGCGATGGTGGCGATCATCTTGATCAGGGTCAGCATGCTTTCCAGCGACGGAGTTTCCTGCAGGATCGCTTCGCCGAGCTTGAGTTCCAGGGTTTCGGTATCGACGTCGGGATTCGATTCGCCGACCAGCAATACACGACCCAGCGGGTTCTTCTTGCTGAGGTTCTCGGTGCGAAGTTGCGCGCGAACCTTCAGGGAAACCAGGGTCAGGATCAACAGCCGCAGGAATGCGATCAGGATACCGACGATGCCCACTCCGATGATGATGAATCCGATAATGCCTGAATTGTTGCGCACCTGTTCTTCTACCGTGGGGAAGTTGATCAGGTTCGCAAGCACCTGCCCGCCGACGCCGCCGGTCGGGTCGATGCCCACCTTGACGAAACCGTCGCTGGCGGCTTCGAGGTCTCTTGCGGAACCCAGGAAACCGGAGTCGGGCTGGCGCGGTAACACCTGCAAGTGGCCGATATCGCCTGAATAGCTCAGATACTGGCCGTCGGACACGGAATTGAAGGCGCCGATTCGAGTAACGGACTGGCTTACGGTATCGCCGTTGGGCAAGGCCACCTGTCCGTTATAGGAGACGACCTGGGCGGACTCGGTCAGTTCCTGGTGCATGTAGAACCAGAACTGCTCCATCTCCTCGATCTCGAGTTGGGCAATGGTGCTGCCCGCTTTCTCGATGAAGCCTTCCACGGCTTCGGAGCGGCCGGGAAACTGGGCGCTGATCAGCGAGTTTTCGAAGGTGCTGAGGAAGTCCCCCGCCACGCCTTGCAAGGTGCCGAACAACTCGTTCAGGTCGCCACGCCGGTCACGCAGGACTTCCCGCTTGTCGTTGATGGTGATTTCGTTCTGTTCGAACTGATCGCTCAACTGGGTTTGCAGGTTTTCCTGTTCGACGATGCGGTCGTTGGTGGTTTGCAGGATTTCTTCCTGGCGGTTGGCGTTCTGTTCGAACTCCGTCAGCCGCTGGCGATATTCCTCGGATTCGGCAACCCGATCTTCCGCGACCAGGTCGAGCAATTCGGAAAGATTGGCCGCTGACTCCTGGGCCGCGACCTGCGCACCGGCGCCCAGCAGGGCTCCTGCGACGAAAATGGTTTTCAGATACATGAAATTCTTCACTGTGCGACCTCCGGAGCCAGGACAGGCAATTCGATGATTCGCGGCGCATCGAGTTGTGCGGCTACGCGGATGGCGTCCTGAACCGCAGTACGATACTCGCCCGCCGCCAGTTCGACCCATGCCCGGGAGCGATTGTCCCAGGCCCTGGTTTCCTGCCGGTCGGTGGTCTGGGCGATCAGCGCCACGCGGCCGACGCGGACGATGTTGACGTCGCGCTCCACGCCGTCGATCTCGATCGTGTCGTCATAGTTTTCGATGGTGCGTCCGTAGGCTGTTTCGGTCTGATACATCACCAATACCTGACGAAACTTCTCCGCGATGGACACGTCGGGGTTATCGATCGCGTTGCGGGCGAACTCGATGCGTCCCCGCCGGTCTTCAAGCAGGAACGGATAGTCCAGTTCGATGAACTCTTCCAGCGCTACCAGCATTTTTTCCATCAGCAGGGGAATATTGCGCGTGACTTCTTCCACCGAAGCGATGGATTCGTCGAGCGTCGCGATATTCTCTTCCTGGATGGAAATGGACTTGCGAAAACCGGCATTGAGTACCAGCAGGGATTCAAGGTTGTCGTTGGCGCGCTTGAATTCCTCGAATGTGGAACTGGCCGAGTCCGCCAGACGGGTCAGTTCCTGCTGAACTTCCGCCGACTCGCGGTACTTCTCCCCAATGGCGCTCATCGCCCGATCAATCAAGCTGCTGTCCACCAGAATTTCCGGCGCCGGAACATTCTGCGCCGGCGCGTCCTGATCCTGGGCCTGGACCGAGCCTGCGAGGCTCGCCAGCAGCAACGCAATCGTGACGTTACCGAAATTACGTATTTTCATGTGCCATCCTAAGTTTTCGTCAAATAACCAAGTCCGGACATCTTGTTCGACCGGGTTGTCATACCAGGCCACCCAAAATGTTCGGACAGTCGTTTCAGTTAGGCTGTTGCCAAGTTCAAGGCCCCCGGGTTCTTGTATTTCCGCCCCTTGGCCGAAAGTGCGCTAAAGCCTAACACAAGTTTGCGAAGCTGTAGAACCCCTTTTTCCATAAAGCAATTTTGCTTCGCAATCCGCTTCCGAGTTGTTCTATTTACCACCTGCGAGAACGGATTTCCACCCCGTCGCCCGCGACAGCCCTTCGCCGATGTCGGCAAGACTGCGAACCGTCATCGCGCCGGCCGCTTCCAGAGCCGAGAATTTCTCTTCCGCGGCGCCCTTGCCGCCGGAGATTATCGCGCCGGCGTGACCCATGCGTTTGCCCGGCGGAGCGGTGACTCCGGCGATATAGGCCACTACCGGCTTGCTGACATTCGCGTCGATATATGCCGCGGCTTCCTCTTCCGCGCTGCCGCCGATCTCGCCGATCATGACGATTGCTTCCGTTGCCGGGTCGGCCTCGAACATCGCCAGGATATCGATGAAATTCGAACCCGGAATCGGGTCGCCGCCGATGCCGACACAGGATGACTGGCCGAATCCGTGATCCGTAGTCTGTTGCACGGCCTCGTAGGTCAAGGTGCCGGAACGGGAGACGATGCCTACCTTGCCGGGCAGGTGAATATCCCCCGGCATTATGCCGATCTTGCTTTCGCCTGGAGTAATCACTCCGGGACAGTTGGGTCCGATCAGGCGCATACCGGCCTGGTCGCATCTGGCCTTGGCCAGCACCATATCCAGGGTCGGGATGCCTTCGGTAATACAGACGACAAGTTCAATGCCGGCGTCCACGGCTTCCAGGATCGAGTCCAGGCAGAACGGAGCGGGCACATATATGGATGTCGCGGTTGCGCCGGTTTGCCTGACCGCTTCGCGCACGGTGTCGAATACCGGCACGCCCAGGTGGGTCTGACCGCCCTTGCCGGGCGTCACGCCGCCGACGATTCGGGTCCCGTAGGCAATTGCCTGTTCGGTGTGAAAGCTGCCCTGTGAGCCGGTGATCCCCTGACAGATGACTCGAGTTTCCGCATCGATCAGAATGCTCATGAGTCGCCTCCCGCCGCTTCGACTACTTTTCGGGCGGCGTCCTGCAGGCTGGTGGCGGCTATGATGCTGAGGCCGCTTTCGGCCAGCGCCTTGCGACCTTGTTCCGAACTGTTGCCTTCCAGCCGGACCACTACCGGCAAGGTCACGCCGACTTCGCGCACGGCCTCGATGATGCCTTCCGCGATCAGATCGCAACGCACGATGCCGCCGAATATGTTGACCAATACGGCGCGCACCTTGTCATCGGAAAGTATGATCTTGAATGCCTCGGATACGCGTTCCGCGGTGGCGCTGCCTCCCACGTCGAGAAAATTGGCGGGACTGCCGCCATGGAGCTGGACGATGTCCATGGTGCCCATCGCCAGCCCGGCGCCGTTGACCATGCAGCCGATATTGCCGTCGAGCGCGACATAGCTGAGTTCCCAGCGCGCCGCATGGGCTTCGCGTTCGTCGTCCTGGGAGGGGTCGTGCATCTCTCTCAATCTTGGCTGTCTGAACAGCGCGTTGCCGTCGATATTGATCTTGGCGTCGAGACAGTTCAGATCACCCTGTTTCGTGATCACCAGCGGATTGATTTCGAGCAGCGACAGGTCCAGTTCCTGAAACAGCCGCGCGAGAGCGAGGAAAATGGCGGTGAACTGCTTGATTTGCCCGCCTGTCAGTCCGAGCTGGAATGCGAGTTCGCGGCCCTGCCAGGCTTGAGCGCCCGTAAACGGATCGATGCCGGCGCGCAGAATCCTGTCAGGCGTCTCTCTTGCCACCTTTTCGATATCGACGCCGCCTTCGGTCGAAGCCATGAACACGATGCGACGCGAGGAACGGTCCAAAACCGAGCCAAGGTAGAGTTCGTTTTCGATCTCCACGCATTCCTCGACCAGAATTCTGCCGACCGGCTGACCTTCTGCGCCGGTCTGGTAAGTGACCAGGTTGCGTCCGAGCCAATGCTTCGCAAACGCTTCCGCTTCCGCCGCGCTGTCGACGACTTTTACGCCGCCGGACTTGCCCCGGCCGCCGGCATGCACCTGCGCCTTCACGACCCAGCGGTTTCCGCCGAGATTCTTGGTGGCCGCGGCCGCGTCGGCAGCCGAATCGACCGTTGCCGAGCGTGAAACCGGCAGTCCGTATTCGGCGAACAACTGCTTGGCCTGGTATTCGTGCAAATTCATCAGAGCTTCCTTAGCGTTTGCGGTTTGCCTTGTGGATTGCGTGGCCGTGGACCGCCAGCGCCGATTCGTGCACGACCTCCGACAGCGCCGGATGCGAGAACATGGTCAGCGCGATGTCTTCCGCGCTGGCGCTGAATTCCATGGCGATCACGATCTGCTGCAGGAGGTCCGCCGCGCTGGCGCCGATGACCTGGCAGCCGACAATGCGATCCGTGGTTTTCTCGACTACGAGCTTTACCGATCCGTCGGTATCGTTTGCCGCCAGCGCGCGGCCGCTGGCGGCAAAGGAAAAGCTGCCGGTGCGGCATTCGATGCCTGCCTGTTTCATTTCGTCTTCGTTTCTCCCGGCCCAGGCGATTTCCGGGTGTGTATAAATGACGGAAGGCACCAGATCGTAGTTGACCTGCGTCTTCTTGCCCGCCAGCCGTTCGGCCACCATGACGCCCTCTTCCATGCCCTTGTGTGCGAGCATGGGGCCTCTGACCAGGTCACCGACGGCGTATACATCGGGCAGATTGGTGACGCAATACTCATCGACTTCGACGAATCCACGTTCGTCGATGGCAAGACCGGCCGCGGAGTCCGCGAGATCCCCGCTTACCGGACGTCTGCCCACGGCGACAATCAACTTGTCGAAAACGGCTTCGCCGGATCCATCCCCATCCTCGTAATTCACGGTTACGGATTTTTTCTTTCCCTTGCCGGTGCTGCTGCCGGTGACTTTCGCGCCCAGTTTGATTTCCAGCCCCTGGCGAGTCAGGATTTTCAGGGCCTCCCGGGCCATTTGCCGGTCCAGCGCGGGCAGGAAATCGTCGAGTGCTTCCAGAATCGTCACCTTGCTGCCGAGCCGGCTCCAGACACTGCCGAGCTCGAGCCCGATCACGCCGGCGCCGATTACGCCGAGCCGTTCGGGAACGGCGTCGAATTCCAGGGCGCCGGTGGAATCGACGATCAGTTGATTATCGACCGGAGTCGGCGGGATCGCGCTCGGCTCCGAACCGCTGGCGAGAATTACCGATGACGCGCTCAATTCTTCCTGACTGCCATCGGGGCCCGTGACACGCACCCTGCCCCGGCCGAGCAGCGTCCCGGTTCCCGAAATTCCGGTTACCTTGTTGCTCTTGAACAGTCCGGCGACGCCCATGGTGAGTTGCCCGACCACTTTGTTCTTGCGCCCCATCATCGCGGCGACGTCGATCGAGCCGTGTTCGGCCTGGATGCCGTGGTCGGCGAAATGACGTTGCATTTCGTAGAACTTGTGCGAGGAATCGAGCAAGGCCTTCGATGGAATGCAGCCCACGTTCAGGCATGTCCCGCCATAGACGGGCTTTTTCGAGGCGGACTGCCATTTCTCCACACAGGCGGTGTTGAAGCCCAACTGGGCGCAGCGGATCGCCGCCACGTATCCGGCCGGGCCGGAACCGATAACCACTACATCAAACTGTTTCGACATGAATTTATCCGTTGGCTTGGTCAGTCAGATTTCCAGCACCAGGCGGGTCGGGTCCTCGAGCAAATCCTTGATCGAGACCAGGAATTGCACCGCCTCCTTGCCGTCGATCAGGCGATGATCGTAGGACAGCGCCAGATACATCATCGGCAGAATTCGAATTTCGCCGTCCACCACCATCGGGCGGTCCTGGATCTTGTGCATGCCGAGAATCGCCGTTTGCGGCGGATTGAGAATCGGCGTGGAAAGCAATGAGCCGAATATGCCGCCGTTGGAAACAGTAAAGGTTCCGCCGGCGAGTTCCTCGATGGCCAGCTTGCCCGCGCGCGCCTTTTCACCGAACTCGAGAATTTCCTGTTCGATGCGGGCGAATCCCATATTGTCGGCGTCGCGCAGCACCGGCACAACCAACCCGCGGGGCGAGGAAACCGCCACGCCGATATCCTGGTAGCCGTGATAGACGATATCGTTGCCGTCGATGGACGCATTTACGGCCGGAAAGCGTTTGAGGGCCTCGATCGCTGCGCGGACAAAGAAGGACATGTAACCGAGGCGGACACCGTCATGGGCTTCCTGGAACCGTTGTTGGTGCCGTTTTCGTATTTCCATGACCGGATGCATGTTGACTTCGTTGAATGTCGTCAACATGGCCGTGCTGTTGCTTGCCTCGAGCAATCGCTGGGCGACCCGTGCGCGCAGTCTGCTCATCGGCACCCGTTCTTCCTTGCGATTTTCCATCGAATGCGGTGAAGGCGCCGCCGGGGCCGGCTGCGGTTCAGAAGCCTGATCTTTAGCCTGGGCCGTGTCGGATTCGATGGCGGACAACTGGTCGAGCACATCCTGCCGTGTTATGCGGCCACCCTTGCCGCTGCCCTCGATGTCTTCCGGATTCAGCTCGTTCTCTTCCATCAGCCTGCGCGCGGCAGGACCGGCCGCGGGCGCTTCGCCGGTCGATTCCACGGATTCGACCTGCTCCGGAGCTTCGCTGGCCGCTGCTGGTTCAATGGATTCGCCCGGCGCCAGTTCTTCGATTCTGCCGATTGGCTCGTTGCTGAGAATAGTGTCGCCGTCATGCTTGTAGATTTCCTTCAGCACACCGTCCGCGGGCGCTGGAACCTCGATCACCACCTTGTCGGTTTCGATGTCCACCAGCACTTCATCACGCCTCACCGTATCCCCGGCTTTCTTGTGCCAGGAGGTTATGGTCCCGTCAGGCACCGACTCGGGCAGGGTCGGGGCTTTCAATTCGATGGTCATTGTTTCTTCCGTTCCGGTTTACGTGGCGAATCGGACGCCAGATCAAGCGCTTCGCGCAAGAAATCCTCCTGCTGGCGCAGATGCAGGGCGAGATAGCCGGCCGAAGCCGCGGCCGAAGCTTCCCTGCCGGCGTATTCGAGCCAGATATCGGGAAACAACTCGCCGATCCCCCGGCGCATATGGTGCTGACTTGCATACCAGGCGCCCTGGTTCATGGGCTCTTCCTGGCACCAGACAATGGACTTTACATTCCAGTAGCGGCCGATGCAGCGGCTGAAATCCACATGGGGGAACGGATACAACTGTTCGAGCCGGATGATGGCGATATTGTCGATGCCGCGGGCCCGGCGCATTTCGTCGAGGTCGTAGAATACCTTGCCGCTGCAGATTACAAGTTTGCGGATTGCTTCGGGATCGGGTCCGGCAGGGTCGTCGAGCACTACCTGGAAACTGCCGTTTGCCAGTTGTTCCAGGCTGCTGGCGCATTCTCGGCGCCGCAACAGGCTCTTCGGCGACATCACAACCAGCGGTTTGCGCAGCGGGCACAGCACTTGTTTGCGCAGCATGTGAAACACCTGGGCGGAATTGGTCGGCAGACAGACCTGAATATTGTGTTCGGCGCAAAGTTGCAGGAATCGCTCAAGCCTGGCCGAAGAATGTTCCGGGCCCTGCCCCTCGTAACCGTGGGGCAGCAGCATGGTCAGCCCGCACAGTCGCTGCCACTTGTGTTCACCGCTGGCGATGAACTGATCGATCACCACCTGGGCCGAGTTCGCGAAATCGCCAAACTGCGCTTCCCAGATCACGAGCGCGTTCGGTGTCGTGGTGGCATAGCCGTATTCGAAAGCGAGCACGGCCTCCTCGGACAGCAGCGAGTCGTAAATGGTGAATGAACCCTGGTCCTTTTGAAGTTGTTGCAGTGGAACATACTCCGCTCCGGTGTCCTGATCGTGGAGCACGGCATGGCGATGGGCGAAAGTACCGCGACCGCAGTCCTGCCCGGTGATGCGCACCTTGTTGCCGCTGACCAGGATACTGGCGTAGGCAAGCGTTTCAGCGAAGCCCCAATCGACCGGCAGCGCCCCTTCCGCCATGCGCCTGCGATCGCCCATCAACTTTTCGACCTGGCGATGCAGGTGGAACTCTTCCGGCGTGATCGTGAGTTTGCGAGCCAGGACCTGCAGATTCGCCAGCGGCATCGAGGTCTGGTAGTGAGGGCTCCAGTCGTGTCCCAGATAGGGGCTCCAGTCGACGAACAGTTCCACGGAAGGTTCCTTGACCAGACTCTTGACCAGGTGTTCCCCGGTGTCCAGCACGGCGCGGAATCCGCTTTCGAGCGCTTTCGAATCCGCCGGAGAAACGACGTCTTCCTCGGCCAGCCTTTCCGCATACAAGGTGCGCGTCGTCTTGTGGCCGCGAATTCTTTCATACATCAGCGGCTGGGTGATGGCCGGCTCGTCGGTCTCGTTATGACCCTTGCGGCGATAGCAGATCAGGTCGATCACGACATCCTTCTTGAACTGGTAGCGGAAGTCGAGCGCCAGCCGCGTCACGAACAGCACGGCCTCGGGATCGTCGGCGTTGACGTGAAAAATCGGCGCCTGGACCATTTTCGCCACATCGGTGCAATACTCAGTCGAACGCACGTCGTCCTGGCGGCTCGTGGTGAAGCCGACCTGGTTGTTGATGATGATGTGCACGGTGCCGCCGGTGGAGAAGGCGCGCGTGCGCGACATCTGGAAGGTTTCCATGACCACGCCCTGTCCGGCGAAAGCGGCGTCCCCATGCACGATAACCGGCAGCACCAGGTCGCCTTGCTTGTCTTCGCGACGCGACTGCCGCGCCCTGACCGAACCTTCCACGACCGGGGCCACGATTTCGAGGTGGGACGGATTGAATACCAGCGCCATGTGCACTTCGCCGCCGGACGTCATGATGTTGGACGAGAAGCCCTGGTGATACTTGACGTCGCCGGAACTGCGGTACACCGCCTTGCCCTCGAACTCATCGAACAGGTCGGAGGGATTCTTGCCGAGAATATTGACCAGCACGTTCAGTCGGCCGCGATGCGCCATGCCGAGCACGACTTCCTTCACGTTGTAGGCGCCGGCGCGCTGCACGACTTCGTCCAACAGCGGAATCAGACTTTCGCCGCCTTCGAGCCCGAAACGCTTGGTGCCCGGATATTTTCCGTCCAGGTGTTTTTCCAGCCCTTCCGCGGCGGTCAGCCGCTCAAACAGATGTTTCTTTTCCTCGTTGCTGAAATGCAGGTAGCCGTCGGTGCTTTCGATATTCTGCTGAATCCACTGCTGTTCGGCCAGGCTCACGATATGCATGTATTCATAACCGATCGAGCCGCAATAAATCCTTTCCAATGTGTTGATGAGGCCGCGCAAGGTGTCCCTGGATTTGCCGATGAACAGGCCGCCGGCCTGGAAGATCGTCGAATAGTCGATCGGAGACAGGTCGTGGAATTCGATCTCCAGATCGGGCACGCGCAGCCTTTTCATCAGTCCGAGCGGGTCGAGCGAAGCTTTCTGGTGCCCTCTTTCCCGATAGGAACTGATCAGTTCCAGTACCTGGACCTGTTTTTGCTCGTGTGCGGAATTTACCACCGCGTCGTCGCTGAGCACCTGGGTGTAGCGGCTGACCTTGCCTAGTTTGCGAAAGTCGTCGCGGATTCGGGAATGAGATACTTCACTCATGCCGCCGGCGCCGGGCGGAAGCGACGAGAAAAAAGCGCGCCATTCCTCGGGCACCGATGCGGGATTGGCCAGCCAGCTTTCGTAGAGGCCGTCCACGTACTCCGCATTCGTGCCGGAGAGATGGCCGGTGCTCCAAAGTACTTCCATAACGCTCTGCTGCATTGCGGATGCCTCGCTTTCCGGCTGGGGCCGGCCCGAATTCAGGTTCCCTGCCGTAACAGCATGCTTCTGATGTGACCGATCGCGCGTGTCGGATTCAGTCCCTTGGGACACACCGAAACACAATTCATGATACCCCGGCAGCGGAATACGCTGAACGGATCGTCGAGATCGGACAAGCGCTCCGCAGTCGCGGTATCCCTGCTATCGGCCAGAAACCGGTATGCCTGCAACAATCCGGCGGGTCCGATGAATTTGTCCGGATTCCACCAGAAAGAGGGGCAACTGGTGCTGCAGCAAGCGCAAAGAATGCACTCGTACAGACCATCGAGTTTTTCCCGATCTTCCGGCGATTGCAGCCGCTCGATGGCGGGTGGCGTCTCGTCATTGATCAGCCAGGGCTTGACCTTCTCGAATTGCCGGTAGAACTGGGTCAAGTCGACGACGAGGTCGCGTATCACCGGCAGTCCCGGCAATGGCCGCAATACCAGCTTGCGCCCGGGTCCCGCCGCCCGCGAAACCGGCGTAATGCAGGCAAGTCCGTTGACGCCGTTGATATTCATGCCGTCCGAGCCGCAAACGCCTTCACGGCAGGAGCGGCGGTAAGAGATGGAAGGATCCTTGGCCTTGGCCAGCTCCAGCACGTCGAGGACCATGAGGTCGCGGTCCGCGGGAACATCGACCTCGATATTCTGCATCGCCGGTTTGCTGTCCTGCTCGGGATTGTAGCGATAGATGCTGACTAACACGGTTCAGGGTTTCCTTCGGCGTCGCCTAATAGGTTCGGGTCTGGGGTTCGAATACGGGAACGACATTGGGTTTGAAATTCACTTCGCGCTTGCCGATTTTCTTTTCGTCCGGGAAGTAAAGCGAATGACACAGCCAGTTGTCGTCGTCCCGCTCGCGGAAATCGTCTCTGGCATGCGCGCCCCTGCTTTCGTTACGGCCTTCGGCGACGATCGCGGTCGCTTCGGCCACGGCAAAGAGGTTTTCCAGTTCCAGCGCCTCTATGCGGGCGGTATTGAAGGCCGCGCTCTTGTCCGCCAGCCGGGAATTTTCGATACGCGGGCCGAGATCGGCGAGTTTGGTTATTCCCTCGCGCATGAAATCGCCGGTGCGAAAGACGCCGAAATGCATTTGCATCACATTCTGCAACTCCGTCCGCAAGGCCGCGGCGCCTTCTCCTTCGGTCGATTCCTCAAGCCGGCGCAGCCGCTCCATGGCGTGCTCGATATCCTCCCTGGCGGCGTTGCGAAGTTGCACGCCCTGCTGCAATACCTCTTCGATATGTTTGCCGGCCGCGCGACCGAAAACCACCAGGTCGAGCAAGCTGTTGCCGCCGAGGCGGTTGGCGCCGTGCACCGAGACGCAGGCGACTTCTCCCGCCGCGAACAGGCCGGGAATCTCCTCGTCTTCGCCGGCGGCGTTGCGCGTCAGCGCCTGGCCGTGAATATTGGTCGGAATTCCTCCCATCATGTAATGGCAGGTGGGCACGACCGGAATCGGCTCTTTTACCGGATCCACATGCGCGAAAGTGCGGGACAACTCCAGAATCCCCGGCAACTTGCTGTTGAGAACTTCAGCGCCGAGATGATCCAGTTTCAGCATGACATGATCGCCGTGTTCACCGCAGCCCCTGCCTTCAAGAACTTCCAGCACCATGGACCTGGAAACCACGTCGCGGCCGGCGAGATCCTTGGCATTGGGCGCGTATCTTTCCATGAATCGTTCGCCGTCCCTGTTAATGAGGTAACCGCCCTCCCCCCGGCAACCTTCCGTCACCAGCGTGCCGGCGCCATAAATGCCGGTGGGATGAAACTGCCACATTTCCATGTCCTGGACGGGGAAGCCAGCGCGCAGGCACATGCCGACGCCGTCGCCGGTATTGATCAGCGCGTTGGTGGTTGAAGCATAAATACGGCCGGCGCCGCCGGTCGCCAGCACAGTCGCGGCGGCCCGGACGAAACAGACCTCGCCGTTCTCGATATCGATGGCGGTTACCCCGGTCACCGCGCCGTCCTGATTCGTCACCAGGTCCATGACAAACCATTCGTTGAGGAAAACCGTGTCGTTTTTCAGGTTGCCCTGGTACAGGGCGTGCAGCAGCGCATGGCCCGTACGATCCGCCGCGGCGCAGGTGCGCGCAGCCTGCCCTCCCTTGCCGTAATTTTTCGACTGGCCGCCGAAGGGCCGCTGATAGATGCGTCCGTCGGCGGTGCGGGAAAAAGGCAGGCCCATGTGTTCGAGTTCGTAGACCGTTTGCGGCCCTTCCATGCACATGTATTCGATGGCGTCCTGATCGCCGATATAGTCCGAGCCCTTGACCGTGTCGTACATGTGCCAGCGCCAGTCGTCTTCCGGATCGTCGCTGCCGATGGCGCAAGTGATGCCGCCCTGCGCGGAGACTGTATGCGAGCGGGTCGGAAAAACCTTGGACAATACCGCGGTGCGAAAACCCGACTGCGAAAGCTGCAGGGCCGCCCGCATGCCGGCTCCGCCGCCGCCGACGATAATCGCGTCGAAAGTAATGACCCTGAACTCACTCATTATCCGCCCCAGAATATCCTTACGCCCCAAAGAAGATAGATCAGCGTCAGCAAGGCGCAAACGCCCTGGGTCAACAGGCGGATCGCGGTCCCTGCCCTGCCCAGATGGGCTTCATTGAGATAATCGGTGGTTACGGTCCAGATGCCTATCCAGGCGTGGGCGCAAAGTGACAACAGCGCGATCAGGCTGAAAATCTGCATCGCCGGCGCGCCGAATTGCGCACGCCAACTCGCATAATCGAGATCCTGGGTAAACAGCAGACTGCCGAGAATACAGACGGCATACGCCAGCAGCACCAGTGCGCTGACGCGTTGGATCAGCCAGTCGTACAGCCCGGAACGTCCCAGGCTGGTGGCATTGATTACCATATCCATAACCCCGCGAGTATCGCGCCGGCGCCTGCAAGCGCGAATACGGCTATCGCGGCTGATCTGGCGGCGCGCCAGGTTTCCCCAATGCCGATATCCATCAGCAAATGGCGGCAGCCGGCGATCAGGTGGAAGATCAGGGCGGCAAGCGTCAGCCACATGATGAAACTCGCAGCCGGCGAAGCCAGTATCTCGGCCGCCTGCCTGAAACCGTCTTCGGAAGCCAGCGAAAGATCGAGCAGATACAACAGCAGAGCGATCGCTGGAAACAGCAGTATCCCGGAAATTCTGTGCGATATTGAAACCAGCGCCGTTACCGGCCATTTGAAGCTGAAGAGGTTGAGATTGGTTGGTCTGCCGGTTTTCATTTTCTCTTTGCTGGCCTCTGTGTTTTCCTCTGTGCTTTCCCTTGTGCCGGGCCTGCGGAAGTATATTCGGAGCGGGCTTGCGTGACAATCGCGGCCCCAATTTGACAACAGCGCGGGACTGTTCCTAGTATTGCCGACGCCGCGCGTTCGTGGCATGAAGTAGTTTCGCGGGAAATTCCTGTCGAAAGCCATGAATTCGCTTGTTCGGGCATCAATTATCCGGAGTAGCCTATGACTGAACGAAAGGCGCGACTGATCGTCGACGGCAAACCGGAATCGGTCGAACTTCCCATATACGAAAGCAGTCTCGGCCCCGATGTCATTGATGTCCGCGGATTGATCGAAAGCGGCTATTTCACCTACGACCCCGGATTCATGTCCACCGCCTCCTGCGAATCGGACATTACTTTCATCAACGGCAGCGAGGGTGTGCTGCTCCACCGGGGCTATCCCATCGAGCAACTTGCCGAACATTCCAGTTATCTGGAAACCTGCTATCTGCTCCTGCACGGCGAATTGCCCGACGCCGGCCAGAAACTCGAATTCGAGAACAATATTCGTTACCACACCATGGTGGATCAGCAGATTCACCAGTTTTTTAATGGCTTCCCCCGTACATCGCATCCGATGTCCATGCTCGTCAGCGTAGTCGGCGCGCTTTCGGCTTTTTACCACCACACGCTGGATATTTCCGACCCGGAGCATCGCATGCTGGTGGCGCGCCGCATCATTGCCAAGATGCCGACCCTGGCTGCCATGTGCTACAAGCACGGCGTGGGCCAGCCGTTCATGTATCCGCGCAATTCTCTCGGTTTCGCCGAGAATTACCTGCACATGATGTTCGGCACGCCCTGCGAGGAAAAGGAAGTCAGCCCTGTGCTCGCCCGTGCGATGGATCTTATTTTCCTGCTGCACGCCGACCACGAACAGAACGCGTCGACTTCCACGGTGCGACTGGCGGGCTCGACCGGCGCCAATCCTTTCTCCTGCATTGCCGCGGGCATCGCGGCGCTTTGGGGGCCGGCCCATGGCGGCGCCAACGAAGCCGTGCTCGAAATGCTCTCCGAAATCGGCTCCGAATCGCGCATTGACGAGTTCATAGCGCGCGCGAAAGATCCGGACGATCCCTATCGCCTGATGGGATTCGGCCACCGGGTCTACAAGAATTTCGACCCGCGCGCCAAGGTGATGCGTGAAGTCTGCAATGAAGTTCTCGAGGAAGTGGGCGAGGCCGCGGAAAACACTCTGTTCAGAATCGCCCGCAGGCTGGAGCAGATCGCTCTCGAAGACGAATATTTTATCGAGCGCAAGCTCTACCCGAATGTCGATTTTTATTCGGGGATCATCCTCAAGGCGCTGGGAATTCCGACCAGCATGTTCACGGTGATTTTCGCAACGGGACGCACTCCGGGCTGGATGGCGCACTGGAATGAAATGGTGAGCGGATCTTACCGGATCGGGCGACCGCGGCAATTGTACCGCGGGCCGGTCAAGCGGGATTATCCGGCGGCGGACATTACTGCCAAGGCTTCGTGAACTGGTGGAGCCTACCGGGATCGAACCGGTGACCTCAACGCTGCCAGCGTTGCGCTCTCCCAGCTGAGCTAAGGCCCCACGCGAAGGACGCGATTCTAGGAACCGCCCGTGTCCATGTCAATCACAACCGACCTTGAACGGGGCATCTCGCCGCTGCCGGGATGGCGTATCAGGCGGACGCCGTAAATACGTCCCTGTAGGCTCTATTCAGGCATCCCTGCCTTCAAAGCCGCCTGATACGCCATCCCGGCAGCGGCTTACGGAGTCTCCTTCCCTTGTCATTCTGCGCGCACGGAGTCTCCTTCCCCTGTCATTCTGCGCGCAGCAAAGCGAAGTCGCAGAATCTCATTGGGGATCGTGCATGCTTCGGGAGTTTCTGCGACTCCGCTTTGCTCCGCGCAGAATGGCCGCGGAAGGGCTAGCGGACTATCGATTCATGGAATTCTTTTTCGAGTTTCTTTTGTTGTTTGCCGGATATGCCGCCTAACGTATTCATGGCGTTGCGCAGGCGGGACCGGGTCAGGTCCAGGCCGAGGACTGAAATGGAATCGAATACGGAAAGGGATACGGGATTGCCGCTGACGGCAACGAAGAGGGGGAAAAGAAAGTCGCGGATTTTGTAGTCCATTTTTCCGGCCAGTTGCTGAAAACAGTCTTCGATGGCGTCCCGGTTCCAGTCCTCCAGTGATTCGAGGGTCCAGAGACTGAACAGGAGAATGCGGCGGCAGGCTTCCGGGTCGAGTTGCTTGTGGGCGAAGTCGTCCGCGGAGATTTTCAGTTCTCCCTGGAGAAAATAGCCTGCCAGAGCGGCCGTTTCGCTGAATCGGTTCACTCTTTGCCGCACCAGGGGAGTGATCTTTTCAATCAGGTCGGGTCGGAATGCCCAGTCGGCGAAGCGCTGCGTAAATTCTGCGTCATCGAGATCTTCTCTTAGATAACGGCCGTTAAGCCAATCGAGTTTCTCGCGGTCGAAAATCGGCCCGCCCAGGGAAACGCGTTCCAGGTCGAAATGGCCTTCCATTTCAGCGAGGCTGAATTTTTCTTCGCCGCCGGGCATGCTCCAGCCCATGGCGCCGAGATAGTTGACCAGGGCCTCGGGCAGATAGCCCATCGCCTGGTAGTAGCCGATACTCGTCGGATTTTTGCGCTTGCTGAGCTTGCTCTTGTCCGGATTACGCAGCAGGGGCATATGGCAGAACACAGGCTTGTCCCAGCCGAAGGATTCGTACAGCAGCACGTGTTTGGGGACTGAACTGATCCACTCCTCGCCGCGGATCACGTGGCTGATTTCCATCAGATGGTCGTCCACGACGTTGGCGAAGTGATAAGTAGGCAGCCCATCGGATTTGATCAGCACGGGCATGTCGACCTGGGACCACTGTATGCGGATCTCGCCGCGCAGCAGATCTTCAAAGACACATTCACCCTCGCGCGGCACCTTCAGACGGATTACATGCCGCTCGCCGCTCTGCAAGCGCTCGGCGACTGCTTCAGCGGCAAGGCCGAGGCAATGACCGTCATAACCCGGCTGCTGTTTTTGCCGCATTTGTTCCACGCGCAGATCTGCAAGCCGCTTTTCATCGCAGAAACAGGGGAATGCGAGCGATTTTTCCAGCAAAACGCGGATATGGTCGGAATAGATTCCGGATCTTTCGCTTTGCCGATATGGCCCCTTCCCGCCGTCGATGCCCGGCCCTTCGTCCCAGTCGAGACCCAGCCAGCGCAGGGCATGAAGGATCTTGCGCTCGGACTGTTCGCTCGACCGCTCCCGGTCGGTGTCTTCGATCCGTAAAATGAAGTCGCCGCCGTGGCGATGGGCGAAACAGCGATTGAACAGGGCGATATAAGCCGTGCCGAGGTGCGGGTCGCCGGTTGGCGACGGAGCGATTCTGGTTCGCACCGGTGGCATCTGGAATAGGCTCGCGACGTTTGAGAGTTGCGCGGATTATAAGCCAAATGACTGACTTGCGGGACCGTCCGCGGGCAAGGCTTACCTCGCCCCTACTTGACTGTAGTCCGGAGCTGGGAATAATTGCCGGATGACTTCTTACCGAGAATCTGCGCCCTGCCACCGATTTTGCGTGGCGCCGATGATGGATTGCACCGATCGTCACGATCGCGCCTTTCTGCGCCAGTTCTCCCGGCATACGCTGTTGTATACCGAAATGTTGACCAGCGGCGCCCTGCTCCACGGAGATACGGAAAGGCTGTTGCGGTTCTCGCCTGAAGAGCAGCCGGTGGCCTTGCAACTCGGCGGCAGCGGGCCGGAGGATCTGGCCGCCGCCGCCCGGATGGCGGAGCGGGCGGGTTACCGGGAAGTCAATCTGAACCTCGGCTGCCCCAGCGACCGGGTGCAAGGCGGCAATTTCGGCGCCTGTCTGATGCGGGAGCCTGAACGTGTCGCAACTTGTGTTTCCGCCATGCAATCCACCGTCGAAATTCCGGTTACCGTCAAATGCAGGATCGGCGTCGACAACATCGACAGCGATGAGGACTTGCTGGATTTCATCGGCCGACTCGCCCAAGCCGGCTGCCGGACTTTCATCATCCATGCCCGAATCGCCATACTCAAGGGATTGTCGCCGAAGCAGAACCGGGAAGTTCCGCCCTTGAACTACGCACGCGTATCCCGGGTCAAGCAGGCTTTCCCGGAACTGGAAGTGGTGATCAACGGAGGCATCGATGCGCTCGACACAGCCGCGGACCTGTTGCGTGAATTCGACGGCGTGATGCTCGGACGCGAGGCCTATGGCAACCCGTTCCTGTTGAGCAAGGTCGACGAGATCATTTTTGGCGAGCCCGCCGGCACAAGAACCCGGCTTGACTATCTTGACGGTTTTCTTCCCTATGTCGAACGGGAATTGCGCCAGGGAACTCCCTTGCGCCATATCACTCGCCACATGCTTGGCCTGTTCAGGGGTCAGCCTGGGGGAAGGCGGTTCCGCCGCCACCTCAGCACCCATGGCAATCGTCGTGAAGCGCCGCTCGAGGTTTTGCTCGACGCGATGTCCCACGTAGCCTGACAATGTCCATTGGCCACCGCGGACCCGGAGAAACAGCAACATGTTGAGTTCATTGCGCGACCTGTTCATCGCGCCCCAGGATCGGTCCGAAGCGGATCCCACCGATACCGAAAGCAGGCTTGAATTGGCAGGCGCCGCCTTGCTGGTCGAGGTGATCAGGGCCGATTACGAAATGGACGAACGCGAATTCGCATCCATTGCCGAAGTGCTGCGCGCCGACAGCGGCCGTAACGAGGCGGATGTCGAGGAGTTGCTCGCGCTTGCGCGGCAGGAGTCCGGCGACGCAACCTCCCTGTACGAGTTCACCAGTCTCATCAACGAGCATTGCGATTACGCGGAGAAATGCGTGCTGATCAGGAACATGTGGCGCATAGCCTATGCGGATTCACAATTGAGCAAATACGAAGATCACCTGATCCGCAAGGTTTGCGATCTGATTTATGTCTCGCATAGCGACTTCATTCGCACCAAGCTGGCGGAGAAAAGCAGGCTGCAGGACCAGCGTTAAGCGTCAGAAATCACCGAAGGGGTCATCGAGCACACCGTCGTTGATTTCGAATTCACGTTGCTGGAAGTTGGCTTCGCGCAGAAACAGATAGCGATCGCCGGTTATCAGGGATTCCGCCGGCAACAGGCCGGTGCGCCACTCGAGGCGCTCCATGGTGAAAGTGGTTGTGCGCGTCGTCTCGTCTTCAATCTGGTAGATCGGATTCAATAGCGAATCCACGAACAGTCCGAACGCGTCCCTGGTGGAACTCGCGCCGAATACGGGCAATACGACGTACGGTCCGGCTTCGATGCCCCAGACTCCCAGGGTCTGCCCGAAATCCTCGTTGTGTTTTTCCAGCCCCAGTTCGCTTGCCACGTCGATCAGCCCGCCGACGCCTATCGTCGTATTGATCAGGATACGGCCGCAATCCGACATTGCCTCGGGTATCTTCCATTGCAGCAGGTTGTTCGCGGCCGTGTTCAGGTCGTCGATATTACCGAAGAAGTTGATGAGCCCGGTTTGCACCGGAGAAGGAGCATAATTGGAAAAACCGACCGCCATCGGCCGCAACAGCAGATTGTCGAAATATTCGTTGAATTCGAAGACCGCCCGGTTGAATACATAGAAGGGGTCCCGGTTCGGTTGTGCGGAAGTATCCTGCCCGAGAGCCGACGTGGCAGGCACGGTCAATGCCAGCGCCAGCGCTGCGCATCGCAGGAATCTTGTCAGTCTTCGCTCCGTTTTCGGCATCGGTAATTCAATCCGTCAATTCGGCAAACTGTTTATCCAGTCTTTCCTTTGAAATCGGGAGACTTGTGCCCAGCCGCTGGGCAAAAAGAGAAACTCTGAATTCCTCTATCGACCAGCGCAGGGTTTGGATTAGCCTGGAAGCCCCCCGGGTTGAGCGCAATTGCTCATACCTGTCCCAATAGTATGCCACTTCCCGGGTGCTTTTTTCATCCGCAGGACCGAAAAACGGCGCTTTTTCAAGCCGTATTCTTATGCCGTCCAGATAACGCGGAAACTGCCTCAGCCACTCAAAGGCGGTGTCCTGCAGAAAGTTCTCCGGAAACATGCGTTCGATTTGGCCCTGAATATCCGCGCTAACATATTGGCCCGAACCGGTAGACAGGTCGGCCAGTTGCTGCCGGATTTCATGTGTCTGTTTCAGCATGCGGGTCAGCAATTGCTCCAGTTCGTCCGCAAGCGCAGGCAGCCTGGGCGCATTGCGTTCCAGTCTTTCGGTAAATTCCTGCCGATTGCGGGGCAATTCCTCACTAAGGGAAAAGCTTTCCAGATAACAGGTGATTATGGCGTCCTTCTCGACTTCGCCCAATCCCGGCATGAAGAAAATGTGGGCGGCGTTTGCATTCCGGAAGCGAAGGAAACGCTTGCGCAAGGCATTTTTTCGGGCGACGGTGCGCAACATGAAAAGTCGCATTGCGCCTTGCCGGCTTTGCGTCTCGGCTTCTTGCCTGTTGTCGAGCAATTTCACCGAGACTGAGGAGGTTTCGTCCACAAGCGCGGGATACCGTAACAGAACGACATCGGTACCGATTTGCACCTGTTCGGGCAGGTCTTCGAAATCCCAGTCCTGCAGACCGCTGCGCTCAAGTGTGTGCCGTTGATGCCGGACCACCGGCGCACTCCCGGCAAAGCGCTCGCGCAACGCCGCCAGATCGTCCCCTTCCGCCATTACGCGCCCTTTCGGGTCGACGACCTGCAACATGGTTCGCAGGTGACCCGGTAACTCGACCGCGAGCAATTCCCGGCGTTCGACCCGATTGCCTCCGGTCCGATTCATCTGTGACAACAGCGAATCCGCCAATTCGCCGTCGGAGCGTTGCATCCCGGTCAAGACTCCATCGACGAAATCCGGCACCGGAATGAAATTTCGCCGTTTGCTCTTGGGCAGGCCCCGTATCAGGGCGATGCATTTTTCGCGCACCAGGCCAGGTATGGCCCAATCGAGGTCGGCAGCGGACAATTGCGCCACGAGTTCAGCGGGGACGCGCAAACTCGCACCGTCGCGGCTGCTTCCCGGATCGAATACATAGTCCACCGGCAGCACATTGCTTTGCACCTTGATCTGATCGGGAAACTGGCGCTGCAACTCAGCGAGCGCCTCGCCGCGGAACAGTCCGGCCTGTTCCATATCCAGCGAGCGGTTGCGCACTGCCGGATCTTCGGCCAGCCAGCGCTCGAGCGTTCTGGTGGAAACGACCGATTCCGGCAGGCGCTGATCGTAGAACCGCTGAATTTCCCGTTCGTTGACGACGAGTTCCGGGCGGCGGAACTTTTCTTCCTGCTTGCGAAGTTCATCCAGAAACCTTCTGTTTTTTTTCAGGAAATCCGCCTTGCTCCGAATCAGGTCTTCGACCAGGGCCTGATCCAGAAAGATATCGCGTGCGCCCGCAGTATCGAATTTTGCATAGTCCACCGGAATCATGTCGCGCAAGGCGAGTCCGTACAGCACTGTTTTTTCGTGGGCCATCACCTGTTGCCTGTCCGCGCTCCAGAAAGGCTCCCCATACTCCTTGCGCAACAGGTGGCCGGCATATTCGATTACCCATTCCGGCTTGATTGCGGCGGCCATCGAGGCAAAAGTCCGCGCCGTATCGATCCATTCGCTGGTCACGATCCAGCGTTTGTTCTTGCGCGCCAGCGCCGAAGAAGGCGCCAGAGTCAGTTTTCGGTTTCTGCTGCCGAGATAAGTCCTGCCGTCATGATGCTGCGCAACCTGATTCAACGATCCGCTCACCAGTGCGCGATGGATTTCGGCATAGCCGGCTTGTTTGCGATTCAGTCCGGCGCCAAGCCGTCGGCAGGCGTTCAACAACTGGCGGTGGATTTCCCGCCATTCCCGCACGCGCTGGAAAGAAAGACGGTATTTGCCGCAAAACCTGCGCAATTGCGATTGGGAAACCCGCTCGTTTTCGCATCGATCCCAAAGGGTGAGCAACCCGAGGAAGTCCGATTCGGGATGGATGAACTCGGCCCATTTGTCGTCGATTCGGCCGCCCGGCGTCGAATCCCGAAGGTCGCCCAGGCTCAGGGCGCTGACGATAATCAGTACTTCGCGCAGACTTCCCGCCTCGGACGCCGCCACCAGCATGCGGCCCAGTTGCGGCTCGAGCGGGAGTTCGGCCAACATGCGGCCTGTGCGAGTCAAGACCCCCGACTCGGTCAAGGCGCCCAGTTCGCGCAGCAGCCTGCGTCCGTCATTGATTGATTTCTGCTCCGGGGCGTCGAGAAAGGGAAATTCCTCGGGCCGGCCGAGTTGCAAGGCGCTCATGCGCAGGATCACTGAGGCCAGATTGGAGCGCTTTATTTCGGGGTCGGTGAAGTCCGGCCGAGACTGAAAGTCCTCCTCGCCATACAGACGGATGCAGACGCCGTCGGCGAGTCGACCGCAACGGCCCTTGCGTTGCTCGGCGCTGGCTCTCGATACGGGTTCTATGGGCAATCGCAACAATTTTCGCTGAACGCTGTAACGGCTTATGCGGGCAAAACCGGTATCGATCACGAAATGAATTCCCGGCACCGTCAACGAAGTTTCCGCCACATTGGTTGAAAGTACGATGCGGCGGCCACCATGAGGCGCGAAAATGCGTTGCTGTTCGGCGGCCCGCAGGCGCGAATACAAAGGCAGAATCTCTGTATTCGGCATGCGGCGCTTGCGCAGAAACGCGGCGGTTTCCCGGATCTCCTTTTCGCTGCTGAGAAAGACCAGGATGTCGCCTTCGCCATGACCGTCAAGTTCCGAGATCGCTTGTGCGATGGCTGCCATCTGCCGGTCTTCTTCGGCCGCGTCGGGAGCCAGTTGCTCCGGCGGACGGTAAAGCGTTTCGACGGGAAAGCTGCGGCCGGCGACGCGGACGATGGGAGCCTGGTTAAAATGCGCGGCGATCCGGTCCACGTCCAGAGTCGCGGAGGTGACGATCAGTCTCAAATCCTTGCGCCTGGGCAGGATCAGTTTCAGATAGCCCAGCAGGAAGTCGATATTGAGCGATCGCTCATGGGCTTCGTCAAGTATCAGCGCCTGGTATTTCTTCAACAGGCGGTCGCGCTGGATTTCCGCCAGCAAAATGCCATCGGTCATCAGTTTCAGCCAGGCTTCCGCGGGCGCCCGATCGTCAAATCGGACCTGTACGCCAACGCCCTCCCCGAGTTGCGCGCCAAGTTCCTCGCTGATTCGCGCGGCCACGGACATTGCCGCCAGCCTGCGTGGTTGCGTATGCCCGATCGTGCCGCGTTGACCGAGTCCCGCGCGCAGGCAGATCTTGGGCAATTGCGTGGTCTTGCCGGATCCGGTATCTCCCGCGACGATGATGACCTGGTTGCGGCCAAGCAATTCCTCGATTTCGGACGCATGCCGGCTGATGGGGAGTTCCGCCGGAAGGGTTATTTCGCTGGGGATCGACTGGATGCGCAATTTGTCGCGCTTGCGCGACCGTGATTCAGGCACGCAATTCCCGCCGCAGAATCTTGCCGATATTGGATTTCGGCAAGTCCGCAACGAATTCGACTTTGCGCGGAACCTTGTAGGCGGCGAGCCCCTGGCGGCACCAGGATTGGATGTCCTCGGCCCCGGGCGCTTCTTCTCCGACGACCACGAACAGTTTCACGGCCTCTCCGGTTCGTTCGTCGGCCACACCGATTGCCGCACTTTCAACGACTTGCGGGTGACGATTGACCCAGTCTTCGATTTCGTTGGGAAACACGTTGAAGCCGGAAACGAGGATCATGTCCTTCTTGCGGTCGACGATGCTGATATAGCCGTCTTCACTGATGCTGACGTAATCGCCGGTGCTGAACCAACCATCCGGATTGATGCTGTCCTGCGTAGCCTCTTCCCTGCCGTAATACCCGGCCATTACCTGGGGCCCGCGAACCTGCAATTCACCGACGGCGCCCAAGGGCAGTTCATTCGCCTCCTCGTCGATCACGCGCAATTCAGTTTCGGGCACTGCCTTGCCGACCGTGCCCTTTCGCACCTGGCCCGGAATGTTTACCGCGACGACCGGCGAGCATTCGGTCAGGCCGTATCCTTCGAGAATTTCGCATCCGGTCAATTCTTGCCATTCCTCGGCAATCGAGCTTGACATCGCCATGCCGCCGGCGCCGCAAAATCGATAGGTCGAGAAATCCACTTGCCTGATTTTCGGATATCTGAGCAAGGCCAGATACAAGGTGTTGATGCCCACAAATCCGTGAATCCTGTTGCGCTTGAGCAATTTGACCAGCGCGTCGAGGTCGCGCGGATTCGGCGCCAGAATGTTGTGGCTGCCGGCATAAGCCATGGTCAGCAGATGCAACTGGAAGGCGTAGGTGTGATACAGCGGCAGTGGCCCGACAATGTTGGCGGATTGATCCTCGATCACCAGCGAAGTTCTCGAACGCAGCTGCATCATGTTGGCAATGAGATTGCGATGCGTGAGCATGGCGCCCTTGGCGACGCCGGTGGTGCCGCCGGTATAGAGAATCAGGGCGGTGTTTTCTCCCGACCTGGCCGCGGCGGATTCGATCGGCTCCGAGGCGACCGCCTCGCGGAAGAAGTGCGCTCCGGGCAATTCATACTCGGGAACCATCTTGCGCAGGTGTTTTGCCGCCAGATCGATCAGCATTCCTTTCGGCCGGGGAATCAGATCTCCCAGGCGGGCAATGATCACGTGCTCGATGTCCGTGTCTTCGACGACACTTTCGATCTTGTCGCAGAAGGCTTCCAGAACGACTACGGCCTTCGCGCCGGAATCGGCGAACTGGTGCTTCATTTCCGGGGCGGTATAGAGCGGATTGGTTGTGACTATGACCAGGTCGGCCTTGATTGCCGCATAGACTACTACGGGAAATTGCAGCAGATTCGGCAGTTGAATCGCGAGCCTGTCACCTGGATTCAAATGCAACTGATTGCGTAGAAACCCGGCGAAGCGACTGCTCAATTCATCGATTTCGCGATAGCTCAGACTGTGTCCGAAACAGGAAAAAGCCGGCAGCGGGCCATGGGCCGCGGCAACGTGGTCCAGCACCTCGCTCAGTGAGGCGTATTGTTCAGGGCGCAATTCCGGGGGAAATTTTTCCATTTGTGTAATGTCCTGCCGCGATGTGATTTTGTTGTTTTGGTCAAGGTTGCCGCCACTAATGCAACAAGGCGCCCATGGCTTCTTCGAGCCCCTTTATGGTTAACGGCATCATCCGGTTGGTCACCAATTCCTTCACCAGACCGATCGAATAACTGTGCTCCCAATAATCCCGCGGCGTCGGATTAAGCCAGACCAGATGCTCGAAATGATCAGCTATTCGCTGCATCCAGACGGCGCCGGGTTCCTCATTGTAATGTTCGATGCTGCCGCCGGCATGGGTGATTTCATAAGGCGCCATGGTCGCGTCGCCGACGAAAATCACCTTGTAATCCTTGGGGTACTTGTGAATCAGGTCGAATGTGGATTCGGTCTCGGCGTGCCTGCGTCTGCCTTTGCTCCATACCGATTCATAGAGAAAATTGTGAAAATAATAGTATTCGAGATGTTTGAACTCCGTGCGCGCGGCCGAGAATAACTCTTCGCAGACCTTGACATGGGGATCCATTGAACCGCCGACGTCAAAGAACAGCAGTACTTTTACCGCATTGTGCCGCTCGGGCACCATCTTGATGTCGAGCAGGCCGGCGTTCCGCGCCGTCGAGGTAATCGTATCGTCCATGTCAAGTTCTTCCTCGGCGCCGGTGCGGGCGAACTTGCGCAATTTGCGCAGCGCCAGCTTGATGTTGCGCGTGCCGATTTCCACGCTGTCATCGAGGTCGCGATAGTCGCGGCGGTCCCAGACTTTCACCGCCTTGCCGCTTCTGCCTTCGTTCTGGCCGAGGCGGATGCCTTCCGGATGGTAGCCGTAAGCGCCGAACGGCGATGTGCCGCCGGTGCCGATCCACTTGCTGCCGCCCTGATGTCGTTTCTGTTGTTCTTCCAGGCGTTTGCGGAATTCTTCCAGCAATTGTTCGAGCCCGCCGAGGCTGTCCAGTTTCGCCTTGTCCTCTTCGCTCAGCGCGGCCTCGAATTGCTTGCGCAGCCAGTCCTCGGGCACCTGGTAGGCGAGAATGTCCGCGCTTGATTCGACGTCTTTGAAATATTCGGCAAATGCGCGGTCGAAGCGGTCAAAGTGTTTTTCGTCCTTGACCATGGACAATCGCGCCAGGTAGTAAAAATCCTCGACATCGCCGAAGACGATGTTTTCGTTCAGGCATTCCAGCAAGGCGAACAACTCGGTTATCGAAACCGGCAGTTTGTTCTCTTTCAGACGCAGGAAAAAGTTGATCAGCATGATCCCGATCCGGTCGCGGCTATCTTCCCGCCCGATGCATGAAGGCCAGTTTCTCCAGCAATTGCACGTCCTGTTCGTTCTTTAGCAAAGCTCCGTACAAGGGCGGAATTGCGCTCGAAGCGTCACTGTCCTTGAGAATGTCTGCGGGAATATCGTCGGCCATGAGCAATTTCAACCAGTCGAGCAATTCGGATGTCGACGGTTTTTTCTTGAGCCCCGGCACCTTGCGCAAGTCAAAGAATACTTCCATTGCCTGGCGCACGAGTTTTTTCTTGATGTCGGGATAATGCACCCGGACGATCTTCTCCATGGTTACCGTATCCGGGAAGGCGATGTAATGAAAGAAACAGCGGCGCAGAAAGGCGTCGGGCAATTCCTTTTCGTTGTTGCTGGTAATAACCACGATCGGGCGTTGCCGCGCCTTTATCAACTGCCTTGTTTCGTATACGTGAAATTCCATCTTGTCGAGTTCCAGCAGCAGATCGTTGGGGAATTCGATATCGGCCTTGTCGATTTCGTCGATCAGCAACACGCATTGCTGATCGGACTCGAAGGCCTGCCAGATCTTGCCTGCGACGATGTAATTGCCGATGTCCTGGACTTTTTCGTCGCCGAGTTGCGAGTCGCGCAGTCTTGAAACCGCATCGTATTCGTACAGTCCCTGCTGCGCCCGAGTAGTGGACTTGATATGCCATTGAATGAGCGGTAGTTCCAGGGCTTTTGCGATCTGTTCCGCGAGCATGGTCTTGCCGGTACCCGGCTCGCCCTTGATCAGCAATGGCTTGCGCAGGCGAATAGCCGCGTTGACCGCCATTTGCAGTTCCCTGGTGGCGATATATTCTTCGGTGCCGGCAAAATTCATGATTATTATTCCCGTGCTGCCTCAAAACGCGCCATTGTAGACTAGCGCAAGGCCGTTTGCTTCCCCCATCGGCCGACACGGCGGTACAGGCGGTAGCCGAACAGAATCGCCAGAATCGAACCGTAAAGCACCGCTTCGCCCACATCGGTTCGCAAGATCCAGGTCAGATGAACGATCGCCAGAACTGCCGCCAGGTAAATCAGCCTGTGCAGGCGTTTCCAGTTCCTGCCCATGCGCCGCACCATGGCCTTCGGCGAAGTAATGCCCAGCGCTATGAGAATGAGCAAGGCAAGAAAGCCGATGCTGATGTAGGGCCGCTCCAGTAATTCCTCTCCGATCGCGAACCAGCGAAATCCAAGCAGCAGCGACATCCAGACAGTGAAATGGATCGCTGCATAGAACAGCGCAAACAGTCCCACCATGCGGCGGATGCGCACGAAAGCGATCTGGCCGGAGATATTGCGCAGCGGGGTCAGGGACAAGGTAATGAGCAGGAATCGCAGGGTCCATTCGCCGGTGGAAATGGCAAGTTCCTGCGCCGGGTCGGGACCGAGGTCATTGACGGCAATGCGCCAGATCAGCCAGGCAAAAGGAATCAGCGCGGTGCAGAAGACTGCAGGCTTGAACCACCCGGTCGTCCTTGCGGGAATCGGGGCCATAGGGTCAGCGGTCGCGGCAATCAGTAATAGCGCGCGAGATCCATGTCCTTGTACAAATGCGCCACCTGCTCTTCGTAACCGTTGAACAGGCGGGTCGGGATCACCCGTCGGCTGAACAGCGTCTGCGGCAGCCTGCGTTCCATGTCCTGTCGCCACCGTGGATGATGCACTTCGGGATTCACATTGGCGTAAAAGCCGTATTCGTTAGCCTGCAGGTCATTCCAGGTGGTGTTGGGCTCGGTTTCGCGAAAATTCATGCGCACGATGGACTTGATGCTCTTGAAGCCGTATTTCCAGGGCGCCACCAGGCGGATGGGCGCGCCGTTCTGGGCCGGCAGAAAACTGCCGTACAGACCCACCGCCAGGAAAGTCAGTTCGTTCATGGCCTCGTCCATGCGCAGACCTTCCCGGTAGGGCCAGTCGACGATGGCGAACCGGGAGCGGATGCCGGGCATGTTATCCGGTTGGATAGTCGTCTCGAATTCGACGTAATTGGCGCGGGAAGTCGGCTCAAACCGTTTGATCAGGTCGGCCAGCGGGAAACCGATCCAGGGGATCACCATCGACCAGGCTTCCACACAACGCAGCCGGTACACCCGCTCTTCGAGCGCATGCGGCTTGAGAATGTCTTCAAGGTGGTAAGTGCCGGGCCTTGCGACCTCGCCTTCGATCTCGATCGACCAGGGGTCGGTCTGGAACGCGCTGGAACGATTGGACGGATCCGACTTGTCCATGCCGAATTCATAGAAGTTGTTGTAGCGGGTCACGTCCTGGTATGGCGTCAGCGCTTCCGCGGTGTAGAGAGGCTCCTCGGACGGCGCCGGCCGGATGTCTTCGAATTTGTCCTCCCACCAGGCGGCAGGCGCCGTTCGCGTCAGACCGGGAGGCGCCGCGGCTTTCAGCGAATCGCCCTGTTGCGCCAACGCCATCGATGGCAACAATGCGCTGCCGGCCAGTAACGCAGCGCCATCGCGCATGAATTCGCGACGCCGCCGATAGACGCTTTCCGGGGTGATTTCCGAAGGCAGGATGTCTGAAGGCTTCTTGATCAACATGGCAAATTTCTCGATTCAATCCTGAGCAGGAGGTTTATCGGCAGTCTTGCGTCTGGACTCTCGCTTTTTCACCGGTTCCTTCCCGGCGCGGGCGAAGCGGCCGGTAATCAGATCGCGCTTGCGGTAGAACCAGACGGCGGGCCCCGAGGCGGCGTAAATCACGCACATGGCCAGCAGCAATTCCTGGGGATTCTGGGCCACCACCACCAGCAACGCCAAGGTCAATAGTAGCACTATATATGGTACCGTGCCCTTTACATTCAATACCTTGAAACTGAAATAACGGTAGTTGGAAATCATCAGCAGGCCGGTGAGAACCATCACCGCGGCCGCCGGATACGCCACCAGGGCGGTGACCTCCACTTCATACTTGTAACCAACCCAGGGAATGAAGGTAATCAGGCCCGCCGCCACGGGGCTTTGCAGTCCCATGAAAAAGCGCTTGTCGACGGTGCCGAGTTGCACGTTGAATCGGGCCAGACGCAAGGCGGCGCAGGCCATGTAGAAAAAACTCGCCGCCCAGCCGACCCGCCCAAGCGGCTCGAAGGCCCAACTGAACATGATCAGGGCAGGCGCCATGCCGAAGGACACCATGTCGGACAGGCTGTCGAATTCAGCGCCGAATGCGCTTTGACTGCGGGTAAGCCGAGCGATTCGTCCATCGAGTCCGTCAAGCACGCCGGCAATCAGAATTGCCCAGCCGGCCTCATTGAAATTTCCCGACATGCCGGCAATCACAGCGTAAAAGCCTGCGAACAGCGCACCCAGTGTCAACAGGTTCGGCAGCAGGTAAACGCCGCGCCGCCTGACTTGCTTGCCGCCCTCCGAGACGATCTCCTCATGCTCGTCGATGGGAAGTATGCTGTCGCTCTCTTCAGCCGATTTCGATTTGTTCATATGCTACCGCGTCAGCACTGCAGACGCTGAATTTACGCTTGTTGGCGGATGCTATATCATCGCGCCTCATTTGCCGAATCAACCTTGTCGTCCGGATCCGGAATATTTTCATGAATTACTTTAACTCCCTTCCCTTACGCCTTCAATTGCAACAACTTGGAAAGTGCCGTTTTATGGGTCGCTCTGAGTTCCACGACGGCATGGGCAAGCTCACGGGCAAGAAGGTCGTCATCGTCGGCTGCGGCGCCCAGGGACTCAATCAGGGACTCAACATGCGCGACAGCGGCCTGGATATCGCCTACGCCCTGCGTGCGGAGGCCATCGCCGAACAACGCGCTTCCTGGAAAAACGCAACCGGCAACGGCTTTGTTACCGGCACTTTCGAAGACCTGATACCCGGCGCGGATCTGGTCCTGAATCTTACGCCCGACAAGCAGCATTCTCCAGTGATCGGGCAGATCATGCCGCTGATGAAGGAAAACTCCTGCCTCGCCTACTCCCACGGTTTCAACATCGTCGAGGAAGGCATGCAGATCCGGCCCGACATCACCGTGATCATGGTCGCACCGAAGTGTCCCGGTACTGAAGTCCGCGAAGAATACAAACGCGGATTCGGCGTGCCCACCCTGATCGCGGTCCATCCCGAGAACGATCCGCACGGCGAAGGCCTCGAAATCGCCAAGGCCTATGCCGCCGCAACCGGGGGCCATCGCGCCGGCGTGCTCGAATCGTCCTTCGTGGCGGAAGTCAAATCCGACCTCATGGGTGAACAGACGATTCTTTGCGGCATGCTGCAAACAGGGTCCCTGCTGTGTTTCGACAAGATGGTCGCCGGCGGCGTCGACGAAAGCTACGCCTCGAAACTGGTACAACACGGCTGGGAAACGATCGCCGAAGGACTCAAGCACGGCGGCATCACCAACATGATGAACCGGCTGTCCAACCCGGCGAAACTGCTGGCCCATGAATTGGCAGACGAGTTGAAAGCCATCATGACGCCACTGTTCCGCAAGCACATGGACGACATCATGACCGGCGCTTTCTCCGAAGGCATGATGGCCGACTGGCGCAACGACGACCGCAAATTGCTCACCTGGCGCGAGGAAACCGCGCACACCGCCTTCGAAAGATCCAGTGCCGGAGAAATGGACATTCCGGAGCAGGAGTATTACGACAATGGCATTCTCATGGCCGCAATGATCAAGGCCGGCGTCGAACTCGCCTTCGAAACCATGACGAATTGCGGAATCATCGAGGAATCGGCTTACTACGAGTCATTGCACGAGGTGCCGCTGATCGCCAATCTGATCGGCCGCAAGAAGTTGTACGAGATGAACAAGGTCATCTCCGATACAGCGGAATACGGCTGCTATCTTTTCTCCCATGAATGTGTGCCATTGCTGGACGATTTCATGGCCCGGGTCGACACCGACGTGATCGGCAAGGGCATGCAACTCGCCGATACCGGCGTCGACAACCAGGAACTGATCGCCGTCGACGAGAAGATTCATGCCCACCCGATCGAAGTCGTCGGCCGCAAACTGCGCGGCCACATGACCGCGATGAAAAAAGCGATCTAATTGCCACCAGATTGAACTTACAAGGAGATTCCACGACTCCCCTCACCGTCATTCTGCGCGGAGCGAAGCGGAGTCGCAGAATCTGCCAATAGGCGCACCACTCCAGAGAGAATTCGCGACTTCGCGCGGAATGACATCAAGATGAGCAGAAATTCATTGGAACGAGCGGGATGACATGGAGTCAGGGACATGACCAAGGCGGCATACGTCTATATTCTGACCAACAAGAAGCACGGCACATTATACGTCGGAGTCACTAGCGATCTGGATCGACGCATTTACCAACACAGGCATCGATTGCTGGGAGGATTCGCTAACAAATACAACGCCACCCGTCTGGTTTGGTTTGAGCAGGGTGAGGATATTGCTGCGGCGATCGGTCTTGAGAAGAAAATAAAGAATCGCAGCAGGCAGTGGAAGATTGACTTGATTGAGAGGAGTAATCCGGATTGGGAGGACCTCGCGAAAGGTTGGGGAGATTCTGCGACTACGCTTCGCTCCGCGCAGAATGACAGTGGGGAGGATTCGCTTCACGCGATATGACGGAAGCAAGATTCTGGTCAATTGATCTTGGCCAGATATATTTCTTCGAGCACACGGTCCACGACAGCCATTTGGTTCGGGTTCGAATCGCCAGGTTGGCGGGAGTTTTCGTTGGAGAACCAGAGATAAACTTGTACGGGCAAAGCGAGCGTAGCCCCGATCATTGCACCTGGAATCGCTCCGATTCCTAATGAAGAGAATCCACCGAATGCGGCGCCGGTTACAGTAAAGGTCGTCAAGATCATGAATTCTCCGCTTGCGCCCACCAACTGATACTGGTCTATGTGGCCCATCGCGTATTGATAGCCATAATTTACAATCGCAATGCCCGCAAATCCCAATCCCACGGGAAGCAAAAACCGATTGCCGGCCTGCAGCGCTATTCGTAATCCTCTCCCTCCAACCGAAGTCAATCCGGACATGCTCGCTGCTGCCGACAATCTCGATGCTCTACTCCGAGGTAACGAAGCCGCACCAAAATGAGCCGCTCTGCTTGATTCATGCATAATTCCCGCTTGGCGGAATACTGGCCGTAATTCCGGATGCCGGCTGTCCAATTCGTGCTGGATCAGGCGCGCCTCTTTTGCCACATATCCAACGTCGACGCTACCAACCTGTTGTGGAGCAAGCGGTGACCCGAGAACATGCTGCGTTCTGATAACCGCAGATTCGAGGTGTCCGCTTTGCGCCGCCTTGATGACCCGGGCCGCTTGAAGTTTCTCGGTCATTGCGGCTCCGCGCGATTGAAGTATTCCTTTTGCAGAGCGTATCGTGTTTGTATTCGTTCCCTGCCGTGAACCATAAGTCCATTTAGGCTGTGATGAACCGCCCTTTGCCTCAAGCACCGAGACTTTGCCGGAAGCGGGATTCCAATACACCGAGTCCGGCCCGAATGGAACGCTTCTGCCACGAGGTCCGAGCAATTGCTTCATTCGTCGAGTCGAAGCATACTGCTCCACCCCTTCCTCACCGATAATTTGCGCTATTGCAACTCGGTCGCCAAGGCTCGCCGCGAGGTATCTCGTGCGGTGGTTTCCCAGATAGGAGGGTGTATTGGCCGCCGATGCCGCGACATTGGATCGGAGTTTCGACCAGTCTGATGAATTCGACCGTTCAGCAAGCATTGCTGTTCGTTCGCTGGGTGTAAGCAGCACATTCGGATACTGGGCGACGACCGTGACCGGCAACAGGAACCCAAGAAACAGACCAGTAAGAATCACTGGGCGCATTTTCTCTCTCTCCATTGCTCGCTTCTGTCTAGTCTATCGAACTGCAGATCGAAAACCGAGCCATTGTCTGACGTTCGTTTTGAGATCAACGTTGAAGCTATTGCGACGCAATTTTGAGCTTTGCGCTCATCTTGCCCGTCCAAAATCTTCCACGCGATATCAAAACTACTATGGAAGCGTCTCATTACTGGCAAATCGAGAACTGTTTGATCAATCGGCACAAGGTGATTGATCATCGCACCCTGAATTTCCTGATATTCCTCTTCTTCCCAAGTCCAATTATCGGGGATAGGATTTGAGAATCTGAATCCCTCATCTTGTTGAATGTCCTCGACTTTCTGCTCGAAAGCCCAGATCATTTCAAGCGCCCATGCTTGGTAGTCTCTTCTTCGTTTGTCCAATGCCTCAAGTTCGAGCGCGGAAAGTCGATTTTCGAGCTTCTCCCGAGTTTTACTGATTTCTTCTCGGCGATCGGGTCGAAAGTCTTCGTAGTAGCTCAGGAAGTCGAGATGTTCAAACATTGGAGCGTCGTCATTCAGATTTTCCATCGAGCCAGAAGTCAAGAATTGCCGAGCCTGGATTAGTCGATGATCAATGTCTGTATCTTCAAGCATTTTAGCGTGCGCCCACAGCCTTTCCTCAAGAGCCGACAAAGAGGCCTCAAAATTGGAATCAATGAATTCCGGTTTTTCCTCGGCGATAGCGCGTAACTGAATCGCCAAGCTGTAGGGTGATTCACCCATTTCATCGTTCTCCGTCCCTGCCGGGTTTTGATGCAAAGCATCGAATCCTATGGCCATCCAGCGCAATTCAGCCAATTGCGGAAAATAGGTCGATTCTTCAAGCGCTGACATCCCTCGGATCAGACGCCCAAGATCTTCAATAAATTCTCCGACCTGTTCCGAGTTGTTTGGCCATAAATCAGAGTTTGAAGCCTTGTCTTCCAGCTCGGAGAGAAGTACGTTCTGTTCGATTGGTATTGATGTGTTTGTACAAGCTATCGTCAGCAGAGCCAGTAATAAGACCTGCACAAACCCGAGCACTCGAATCCAAGTGCTGGCGAGACCATGATTCACGGATACACTCCCTAGCCAATCTAGCATCTGGGCATTCTATCGTACTTTTTGGTAGAGAAATCCGATAAATCCACCACTTGGCCCACACTACCAGTGCTTGCCGAGTGTTCCTATCCTAATAGGAGATTCTGCGATTACGCTTCGCTTCACGCAGAATGACACGAAGAGGGGGAGATTCTGCGACTGCGCTTCGCTCCGCGCGGAATGACAATGAGTGAGAGAATGTCGGTGCCGGATGCAGCCAACAGGCCGGTTTCCGAGAGGCAGCCGTTGGGTGTTTGCCTAAATCGCCAGCACTTTGGTTCCGCGGGAGATTCCGGTCACGCCGGTGCGAGCGACTTCGAGCACCTTGCAGTCGCTGACTGCGGCGAGAAAGCCATCGAGTTTTTCACTGGTTCCCGAGAGCTGGATCGAATAACTCGAACTGGTCTGATCGACCACCTGGCCGCGGAAAATCTCGACCACGCGCAGCACTTCGGCGCGTTGCGCGCCGGTCGCCTTCAGTTTGATCAGCATCAGTTCGCGCTCGATATGGGCGCCGCCGGTCAGATCGATAAGTTTCACGACATCGACGATCCGGTTCAGATGCTTGGTCACCTGCTCGATTCGGGCGTCGTCACCGGATGTAATCAGTGTCAGCCTCGAGAGCGACTGATCTTCCGTTGGCGCCACGGTCAGCGAATCGATGTTGTAATTGCGCTGGGAAAACAGGCCGACAACCCGGGACAGCGCTCCAGGCTCGTTTTCCATCAGGATTGAAATGATACGCCGCATCAGGTTCTCTCCGTCTTGCTCAGCACCATGTCCTTCATGGCGCCGCCCTTGATCGCCATCGGATAGACATGTTCGTCCGGATCGACCAGGACGTCGACGAATACCAGCCGGTCCTTCAGGGAAAAACACTCGCTCAACTTCTCGCGCAAATCCTCGGGCCGCTCGATGCGGATGCCGACATGGCCGAAGGATTCCGCCAGCTTGACGAAATCGGGTAGCGATTCGGCATAGGTGCTATGGCTGTAACGGCCGCCGTATTGCATGTCCTGCCACTGTTTGACCATGCCCAGGGCCTGGTTGTTCAGGCAGATGATCTTGATCGGCAACTGATATTGTATGCAGGTGGCGAATTCCTGCATGTTCATCAGGAAACTGCCCTCCCCCGTAATGCAGACCGAAACTTCGCCCGGAAAGGCGAATTGCGCACCCATGGCGGCCGGAAAGCCAAAGCCCATGGTGCCCAGTCCGCCCGAGTTGATCCAGCGCCGGGGCTTGTCGAATCCGTAATATTGGGCGGCGAACATCTGGTGCTGGCCGACATCGGAGGAAACATAGGCATCGCCGCCGGACAACTCGTGCACAAGTTTGACGACTTGCTGGGGTTTGATCAGGCCGTTTTCCGGCTCCGGAATGCGCAATGAATCCTTTTCGCGCCAGCGGTTGATCTGCTCCCACCAGATTTTCAGCGAATCGGCGTCGGGTTTGGCCTTCATGCGCTTGATTTCGGCGATCATGTCCTCGAGCACCGAGGCTACCGGACCGACGATCGGAATATCGGCGCTGACGATTTTCGATATCGAAGCCGGGTCGATGTCGATATGCAATATGGTCGCGTCGGGGCAGAACTTGCTTGCGTCCGAATTGGTGACACGGTCGTCGAAGCGGGCCCCCGCACACAACAGCACGTCGCAGTAATGCATTGCCATGTTGGCTTCATAAGTGCCGTGCATGCCGAGCATGCCGACGAACTGGGAGTCTGAAGCCGGGTAACCGCCGAGACCCATCAGCGTATTGGTAATTGGAAAGCCGAGCAGCCTGGCGAGCCGGGTCAGTGCGTCGGCGCCTTCTCCCTGGATTACGCCGCCGCCGCTGTAGAGCATTGGCCGTTTCGCGCCCAGCAATGCCTCCACGGCCTTGCGGATCTGCCCGGGATGGCCTTTTTCCGGCACCGAATAGGAGCGCATGCTGACGTCGTCCGGATAGACGTACGGCGCCTTCACGCGCGGGTCGGTCGCATCCTTGGGGATGTCGATCACCACGGGGCCCTGGCGTCCGGTGGTCGCGATATGAAATGCTTTTCTGACCAGGGTGGGGATCTCCCCGGCGTTGCGGGCCATGAAACTGTGTTTCACGATCGGCCGGGAAATGCCGACCATGTCGGTTTCCTGGAAACTGTCGGTGCCGAGCATGCGGCTATCCACCTGGCCTGAAATCACGACCAGCGGAATCGAATCCATGTAGGCGGTGGCGATTCCGGTGATGGCGTTGGTCGCGCCCGGGCCGGAAGTGACGAGAACCACGCCCGGCTTGCCCGTAGCGCGGGCATAGCCGTCCGCAGCATGGGTCGCGGCCTGCTCGTGGCGCACGAGGATATGTTCCACTTCGTTCTGGTGGAAGATCGCGTCATAAATATGCAAAGCGGCGCCGCCGGGATAGCCGAAGATGATTTTCACGTCTTCGTCCCGCAACGCCCGGATCAGCATTTCGCCGCCGGACAGCATTTCCGCCTGTTCTGTCTTCTCGCCAGTCATGTCCCCGCCTCATCGCCGGCCGCGTGGCAATGTTGCCGCTGGCCGATGTGTCATCGCTCAACTTGTAACGGTCGGCAGGCAGAAAACCGTAGCAGTTTTCTTGCCTGTCCGATACCGAACAAGTATTTCAGGATAAGTGGCGGCTTGTCGTGTTGCCGCCTGAATTCGGGCCTTCCCTCAGCTTGCGGGTAGGTATCCTCGGAAGGGCCCGGCTCGCGGATGCGCGTTGTTTGTTGCCATGTTCCGCAAAGCGGCGAGCATTCTCCCACTTGCGGCGGGAAAGTCAAGCAAAACGCGGGTTCGATAGGGAGATTCTGCGACTGCGCTTCGCTCCGCGCAGAATGACGGAGGGAGCGAGGCAAGTTGGTCAGGCAGATGCCGGATTTGCCTTTGCCTCAGCCTCTTCTGTTGCGGTGCTGAATTCGAGTTCGCCGTTGGCGCCGAGATCGATGTCGATGGTTGCCCCCGGGCCGAACTCACCCGCCAGCACATGTTGGGCGAGCGGATTCTCGATTTGATTCTGGATGGCGCGCTTGAGCGGCCTAGCGCCATAAACCGGATCGAATCCCGCATCGGCTATGTATCGAAGAACGCCCGGCGACGCATTCACCCGCAGCTCGCTATCGGCAAGTCTACGATTCAGCAACTCGACCTGCAGGCTTGCGATACCGAGAATTTCTTCCTTGCCCAGTGGCTGGAATACGACGATTTCGTCGATGCGATTGACAAATTCCGGCGAAAAATGTCGGACCACCGTGTTCAATACAGCCTGTTTCACGGAATCGTACGTATCCCGGTTCGGCACCTCTTCCTGCATCAGTTCCTGTATGCGGTCTGACCCGAGATTGGAGGTCATGATAATGACGGTATTGCGAAAATCCACGGTGCGGCCGTGACCGTCGGTCAGGCGGCCGTCGTCAAGCACCTGCAACAGTACGTTGAATACTTCCGGATGCGCTTTTTCGACTTCATCGAGCAGCAACACGGAATACGGGCGCCGGCGCACGGCTTCGGTGAGATAACCGCCCTGCTCATAACCGACATAGCCGGGAGGCGCTCCGATAAGCCTGGCGACGGAATGCTGCTCCATGAATTCCGACATGTCGATGCGGACCATGGACGCTTCGGTATCGAACAGGAATTCGGCCAGGGTTTTGCATAATTCGGTCTTGCCGACGCCGGTTGGGCCCAGGAACAGGAAAGAACCGTTCGGACGGTTCGGGTCCGACAAGCCTGAGCGCGAGCGGCGCACGGCATTGGCAACGGCCGATATGGCCTCTTCCTGGCCTACTACCCGCTGCCGCAAGGCGTCTTCCATGCCAAGCAGGCGCTGGCGGTCGCTTTGCAGCATCTTGTTCACGGGAATTCCGGTAGCGCGGGAGAGGATATCGGCGATTTCCTCGTCGGTAACCCGGTTGCGCAAGAGTTTCTTGTCCGACACCGCGGCATGGGTGGCCTCTTCCAGTTTCTTTTCCAGACCCGGTATGACGCCGTACTGGATTTCGGACATGCGCGCGAGATCGCCGGCGCGTTGCGCCGATTCGAGTTCTATCCTGGCCCTCTCCAGGCTCGACTTGATCGACTGGGCGCCGTGCAACGATGCCTTCTCGGCCTTCCAGATCTCGTCGAGGTTGGCGTATTCCCTTTCCAGATTGCCGATTTCCTCGTTAAGCTTTTCCCTGCGTTTTTTCGCCGGCGCATCCTTGTCTTTCTTGAGCGCTTCACGTTCGATCTTGAGCTGGATGAGGCGCCGGTCAAGCATATCCATTTCTTCGGGTTTGGAGTCAATCTCCATGCGGATCATGCTGGCGGCTTCGTCGACGAGATCGATCGCCTTGTCGGGAAGTTGGCGATCCGATACATAGCGCTGGGAAAGGCGCGCGGCCGCAATAATGGCGGAATCGGAAATTTCAACGCCATGGTGGACCTCGTAGCGCTCTTTCAGTCCGCGCAGAATGGCAATGGCAGCCTCTTCGTCGGGTTCTTCCACCAGAACTTTCTGGAATCGGCGTTCGAGCGCAGCGTCTTTCTCGATGTACTGCATGTATTCGTTGAGCGTGGTGGCGCCGACGCAATGCAATTCGCCCCGGGAAAGCGCCGGCTTGAGCATGTTGCCGGCGTCCATGGCGCCTTCGGCCTTGCCGGCGCCGACCAGGGTATGCAATTCGTCTATGAACAGGACCACCGAGCCTTCGCGCTTGGCGATTTCCTTGAGTACGCCCTTGAGCCGTTCCTCGAATTCACCACGGTATTTTGCCCCGGCGATCAGGGAGCCCATGTCAAGCGCGAGAATGCTCTTGTTCTTCAAGCCTTCCGGCACTTCACCGTTGACGATTCGCTGGGCCAGCCCTTCGACGATGGCGGTCTTGCCTACGCCCGGCTCGCCGATCAGTACCGGATTGTTCTTGGTGCGGCGCTGCAATACCTGGATGGCGCGGCGAATCTCGCTGTCCCGGCCGATGACCGGATCGAGTTCTCCCAGGCGCGCGCGTTCGGTGAGATCGATGCAATATCGTCCCAGCGCCTGGCGGCTTTCTTCTGCTTCCGCATCGGACACCGCTTCGCCACCGCGCAGATTGGCTATGGCGTTCTCAAGCGCCTGGGGACTGACACCGCTCGATTTGAGCAGTTTTCCGACCGCTCCGGCATCTTTCATCGCCGCCAGAAGTATGGTTTCACTGGCGACGAAGCTGTCGCCCTGTTCGCCGGCTATGGTTTCCGCGCGATTCAGCAATTTCGCAAGCTCGGGTGAGACCGAAAGCTGCCCGTCGTGTTCCTTCATACGCGGCTGGTCCTGCACAATGCGGTCAAGCCCCGCGCGCAATTCGCCCGTATTGAATCCGGTCTGTGCCAACAGGGCGCGTACTGAGCCGCCCTGCTGATCAATCAGGGCAAGCAACAGATGCGCCGGTTCGATGCTGCTGTTACGGTTCGTCAGGGCGAGCGATTGCGCATCGGCCAACGCCGCCTGCAACTTGCCGGTAAATTTGTCTGGTCGCATGGGTCGCAAAATCTCTTTGGGTTTGTTTAACGAACTTGTATATGAGGTCTGGGAGGTGTTAGTTCAACCGGGCATCTCGCCACTGTCGGTTTGAGGTATCGGGCGGACGCCGTAAATACGGCCCAGCCGCCAAGCACAGCTTGGCGTCGTTCCGGCTGCGCATGAAGCTGACGCTTCATTAACGCTTGCCTACACCCCTGTAGGCTCTACTCAGACATCCATGTCTGAGAAGCCGCCCGATACCTCAAACCGACAGCTGCTTACGGCATGCCGAACTGTTTGATGCAGATGAGGTTTGTTATGCGGCTGTCGGTCAGTACGCAAAGCCAGAGCCCCCGCCGTAGTAACGGTGTGCAGCGGGCGTGCGAGACATGGATGTCGAGCCCGAGCCTACAGGGATGTATTCACGGCGTCCGCTGCACACCGTTACTACGGCGGGGGCGGATCGAAGCCACAGTGCTACTTGACGGGCTATCAGAGTGCTTGTTTGATGCAGATGAGGTTTGCCATGCGGCCGCAGGAGCCGTCGCGGCGGTGGGAGTAGAAACGGGTGGGGTCGCAGTGGGTGCAATGGGTTCCGCCGGAAATGGTTTTGGCGCCGAGTCGAAGCAACTTTATGCGGGCGAGTTGAGTCAGGTCGGCGTGGTACTTGCCTTGTTTGTCGAGGGGGGCGAATGCGGAATCGAGCTGTTTTTGTTCGCGGGTCTCGGCGGCGCAGTCCAGGAATGCTTCGCGCATGTCCTCGCCTACTTCGTAGTGGCAGGACAAGATGGCCGGTCCTAGCCAGATCAGCAGATCTTTTGGTTCGCTTTGCATGGCCGTCAATGTGTTTTCGATAATTCCAGCGCTCATGCCGCGCCAGCCGGCGTGGATGATTCCTGCTTCATTTCCCGCGTGATTGCAGACGAAGATTGGCAGGCAGTCCGCGGTGAGTACGCAGAGAACCATGCCTGGCGTGCTGGTGATCAGGCTGTCTGCCTCCGGCGCCTCTCCTGCCTGGGACACGATGGCCGGTTTGCTTCCATGAACTTGCCACAGCCACTGGAAATCCGCATCGGGAGCGAAAGCCCCGGCCGCGAGTTTGCGATTGCGCCGGACACTGCTTTCCGTGTCGCCGACATGCAGGGCCATGTTGAGTCCGGCGAATTCTCCCTTGCTGCAGCCGCCGCCGCGGGTTGTTGACGCCGCGAGGATTGTATCGGGCGCGGGCCAGTCCGGGCGAAGCAGTTCAAGCTTCCGCATTGTCTCTTTCCCGGGCGAGCGCATCGCGCCTCAATAGCTCAAGTAACTCGAACATATCTATCGGCAACTCTATGTCTTTGCTCATACTTTCCTTGCTGACCGGGTGTGCGAAAGACAGCCGGCAGGCGTGCAGGGCCTGGCGCTTGAATTCACCCAGGTTTTTTGCAAGTTCGGCTGGACAGGCGGACGGCAGTTTGGGTCTGCCGCCGTAAGTGCGATCTCCGACCGCCGGGTTTCCGAGCCAGGACAGGTGGACGCGAATCTGATGGGTGCGGCCGGTATCCAGCGATATTTTGAGCAGAGAGTGTGCACGAAATCGCTCCAGCACCCGATAGTGCGTGCGCGCCGGCTTGCCCTTCGCAACAATCGCCATGCGGGTCCTGTGAACGGGATGCCTTCCCAGGGGCTGGTCCACGGTTCCGCCGGCGGTTGGCGCGCCGTGCACGAGCGCCTGGTAAACACGTTCGATTCGGCGCTCCTGCAGTTGTCTGACCAGGTCCGTATGCGCGCGCAGCGTACGCGCAATCAGCATCAGGCCAGTGGTGTCCTTGTCCAGGCGGTGAATGATGCCGGCGCGCGGCAATTGCGCCAATTCCGGATAAGCGTGCAGCAATCCGTTCAACAAGGTTCCGTCATGATGGCCGGCGGCGGGATGAACGACCAGATTCTCCGGCTTGTTTACGATCAGAAGATCCTCATCTTCGTATCGAATATCCAGATCCATGGCCTCCGCCGTCAATTCACCGTCCGGCGCGAGTACGGCGTCAATTTCGATGACATCGCCTTGCTGCAAGCGTTCCCTTTGCTTCATGTTTCGGGAATTTACCGTCAAATCTCCGCTTTTTATCCACAGTTGCAAGCGTGATCGCGAAAAATCAGGAAAAAGCCTGGCTGCCGCCTGGTCCAGGCGCAAGCCGGCCAGCGATTCTGTTATTGTTTCCCTGCGGAGTATTCTGCTTTCTTGCATCGGTTCATCCGGGTGGCGATTCGCGCAGGTTGTCATATTCTCCATTTCGGTTCCATCTGCGCGGATGCCAAGCCGGGAAATGCCGATCACTTAGATTCATCTTGGACCGCGGACGGCCCCGGCGTTACAATTGCCGACGTTACAATTTGACGGCAGATCGAATTCATGACCCAACTCTTGCGATTCACGAGACTCTCGCTGCTTCTGCTCGCTGCTTCGCTTTTCGTATCCTGCGCCTGGTTCGGCGGTGACGAAGACGAAGACGAATTTGCCGACCTCAGCACCGAGGAACAGTTTTACCAGCGCGCGCTCACTCAACTTACCAACCAGAACTTTCGAGGCTCGATTTCAACTTACGAGGCGCTTGAATCCCGATTTCCCTTCGGCCGCTTCGCCGAACAGGCCCAGATCGAGATAGTCTTTGCCTACTATCGCAGCGGCGACCGGGAAGCCGCGCGGGCCGCGGCGCAACGTTTCATCCGGCTGCATCCCGACAGCGACAACGTCGATTACGCCTACTACATGCTGGGACTGTCTTCGTTCGACGACAACAGCAGTTTCCTCGACCGCTTTGTACCGATCGACCCGACCAAGCGCGATCCTGGACGCACCGAGGAATCTTTCAATGATTTCGCGCAATTGCTGGCGATTTATCCGGACAGTCCGTATGCGGCTGACGCCCGGGCCAGGATGATTTATCTGCGCAACAATCTGGCCGCATACGAGATTCATGTGGCGAATTACTATCTGGAACGCAGGGCCTTCATCGCGGCCCAGCGCCGGGCGCAATACGTGGTGGAGAACTTCCAGGGAACCCCGGCCGTGGCGGACGCGGTGGCGATCATGGTCGAATGTTATCTGCGAATGGGATTGAATGACCTTGCGGACACTTCACTCGCGCTGCTGCATGAGAACTATCCGGATCATCCTTCCATCGACGAAGACGGAGACTTCCTCATCCGTACGGAAATTTCCGATCCGTCGCTGCTGTATACCGTGACTTTCGGCCTGATAGGCGACAACCGCGGCAATCCGCCCCTCGCGCCGACCTCGCGACCGCCCCTGTCGGGCAGCCAGCAGATCATAACCAGCCAGGATGCGCCGGAAGAGCCGGACCGCTCCCTCCTCAGCATCATTACTTTCGGCGTCTTCGATTGAGCGCGCAAACAGCCTAATCGCCGGGCGGCCACGCATTCGTAATCGGATACCTTCGGTCACGGCCGAACGCCTTTTGCGTCAGGCGAACGCCGGGCGGGCCCTGACGCCGCTTGTACTCGTTACGATCCACCATGCGCACGATTCCGGCAACTACTTCCTCGTCAAATCCGTCTTCGACGATGCGATTGGCGCTCCAGTCCTGTTCCACGTAACGTTCGAGAATCGGATCCAGCACCTCGTAAGGCGGCAGATTGTCCGCATCCACCTGGTCGGGAGCGAGTTCGGCCGAAGGCGGCCGATCGATCACCTCGCGGGGAATGACTTCGTCCGCATCGTCCGCGAGTTCGTTGCGATATTCAGCGAGGCGGTAGACCATGGTCTTGGAAACGTCTTTCAACACGTCGAATCCGCCGGCCATATCGCCGTATAAAGTGGCATAGCCCACGGCGAGTTCGCTCTTGTTGCCCGTGGTCAGGACGAGCAACCCCTTCTTGTTGGAAATAGCCATCAGCAACACGCCGCGGCAACGCGCCTGGACGTTCTGCTCGCTTACATCCGGCCCGGCGCCGGCAAACTCGTCTTTCAGCGCGGCCAGGAATGCCGAATAGATATCATCGATGGGTATCACGCTGTATTCGACGCCCAGCGCCTGAACCTGACTGGCCGCGGCGTCCTTGCTCAAGTCCGAGGTGTAGGTGAAAGGCATCATCACGGCCTGGACGCGCTCCGGGCCCAGCGCATCGACCGCCACAGTCAGGGTAAGCGCCGAATCGATGCCACCCGACAATCCGAGCACGACTCCGGGAAAACCGTTCTTGTTCACATAATCGCGCACACCGAGTACGAGCGCCTGGTAGATCTGCCTTTCCACCGGGGCCGGCGCTTGTATTTCTCCATCCCGCAACCTGCAAACGCCGTCCTGCTCGTCCACTTCGATGTCTACCGGATACAGACCTTCCATGAAAGGCGGCGCCAGCATTCGCGCATTGCCTTCCGCGTCGACGGCAAGCGAAGCGCCGTCGAACACGAGCTCGTCCTGCCCGCCGACGAGATTTACATATATGATCGGGAAGTCGCCTCGCCTGCACCTTTGCGCCAGCAACGCCTTCCTGTCTTCGGTCTTGTCGATGTGGAAAGGAGAGGCATTGATATTGATCAGCAGCCCGGCGCCGGCATTGCTCGCCTGCAATACGGGATACTCGATCCACAAGTCTTCGCAGATCGTGAATGCGACCTTTGCGCCGAACAACTCGACCAGGCAGGGGCTGCCGCCGGCGCGGAAATAGCGCTGTTCGTCGAAGACCTGGTAGTTGGGTAACTGCTGTTTATGATACGTCGCAATTCGGCGGCCCTTATCGATTACGGCAAGGGCGTTGAACAGACCCTCTTCCGTGGCTTCCGGAAATCCGATCGCTACCGGGCATTCGATTCCCGCGCCGGCAATCCCGGCAAGCGCGCGATCGATCCTTGCCGAAAGACTCGGGCGCAATAACAGGTCTTCCGGCGGATAACCGGTCAAGGTCAATTCGGGAAACACCACCAGATCTGCGCCGAGTTCGGACTTCGCGCGCCGGGCGTTTTCCACGACCCGCTCCGCATTGCCGTCGATATCCCCGACCAGGAGATTCAATTGCGCCATCACCACTCTTGCGCGCATACGATTCCTCCGGAAAATCCCTGCAATTTATCGATCCCCGACTAGACTTTGAGCAAGGGCCAAATACCAATGACGAAGGTGGAAAATGATCCGAAACTCCGGAATGACCTTGCTGGAACTGATTTTGACGATAGCCTTGCTGTCGATACTCGTGGCGGCGACGGCGCCATCGCTGAGCGGAATTATAGAACAACGACGGGGCGACGAAGTAATCGGTGTGCTGCGTGATGCAATCGAGCTTGGCCGCGCCACGGCTATCAGCAGCGGCGGGCTCGCCACCATATGCCGTTCCGGCAACGGCGCAAGTTGCGGCGGCCGCTGGGAAGAAGGCGTGATCGTCTTCATCGACGGCAACGGCGACCGTCTGCCCGATACGCAAAGCGCTCTTGTGCGTGTATTCCGTTTTCCGGCGCCAACCGGGACCATTCGTTGGCGCTCTTTCGGCAACAGGCAATATCTGCAAATGACTCCGCTCGGCTTTACCCGCAATCAGAACGGAAATTTTACCTGGTGTCCGGCGGACGGCAACGTCAGCCATGCGCGCCAATTGATCGTCAATGCCGCGGGGAGGATCCGTGAGGCAGTCGACAGCGACGGCGACGGCGTGCGGGAAGGCAGTAACGGCAGGCCGATCAACTGCGATTGAGCCGAACGCAGACAGACACCTGCCGGAAATCAGCGCCAGCAGGCTTCGGTGGAATCGCCTTCGGCGCCGCGGCTGCCGTCGGCGGACAAGCTGAACAGGCTGCAGGCATCTCGCGCCTGCCCGCCCCTGGGCCTCGCCACGGCGACGAAACATACGGTCCAGTCGCTTCCGGGGCAGGCTTGCACCTCGATTTCATAGTGGCCTCCCCGGGTCAACCGGCGGCGACCGGCAACCGCCGGCGCGCGCAATGGTTGTGCGTCGTCCACATAACTGCCGTTGCGCGAATGATATCTTTCCTGACTCGCCGCTACTTCCACCAGTTCCAGCCTGGCTTCCATTCTGCCGGCCCGCAGCAGGTGATCCCGGTATGCCGGCAAGGCGAGCGCCGCCAGAATACCCAGAATCGCCAGCACGAGCAGCGCTTCCATCAAGGTGAAGCCGAATTGTTTGTATTTGTCCATTTTTCCTCCCGGAAAGAACCGGATACTTCGCTTTTCAGATCAGGTCATTCGCCGCCAGGACAGCCGAACTCGCGTCAATGTGCGGGAACCATCGCAAACGGCCACCCCGAGAATCTGCAGGACGCTCGAACCTGCCCCTGGCTTAGACGAAGCACGAGCGGTAATCCTGTAATACACAGGCGTAGACTGATCTTGCGGAAAAATCGGCCCGGACAAGGTCTCCACGAAGTATTGCGGCGGTTCGGTAACGCCTCGGGTCAAATCCGCATTGACGCCGTGGGTATCCCACCATTGCGGTTCGAGTTGAACGGTCTGAGGCCATGGAGGCTGGCCGATTGACGGTTCTTCGTAATTCGCGTCCAGACATTGCCGGCCGATCGATTCCTCGGCGTCGCGCAAGGCTGCCTCGGCAGCTTCGAAACCGTTATGGAAACGCCGCATATTCGTTTCCATGCGCTCGTGCAACAGCACCGATTCCATCCCGGCGACAGCCATCAGCGCCAACAACGCCAGGAATACCAGGCACACAGCCAGAATTGCGCCTTGTTGCCGCTTCACGATCCGTCCTCCTCTGTTTCCACGGATTCGACAGATGGAAAATCGGTCGGCTCGATAAGGCGATTGCGCAAGGTGAACGTCCGGCCGAATTCGCGTCGCATGTCCGGTAAGGCTGGACTTTGCAGTTGCAGGTCGATGCGAACATCCCGCAGGTTTTGCCAATCCTGCACTCGTTGCACGGACAACCGGGAGCTGTCGCCGGCAAAGCCAAAGAAGACCCGCATCGATTCCACGCCTTCGACCAGTTCCCTGGCAGGAGTGGGGTCGCCGAAGTCAGCCAGTTCCCGCATGAACAATGCCGGCGGATTGTCCGGAGACCCTCCGCGCCTGCCGATGTAGAACAGGCTGCCGCGCAGACCCTGCTGTGTTGCGAACTCCGCCGGAGGCGGCTGCAATTCCGGCGGCCCATCGGCGCCGCAGCCGGCGACCGACCACCAGAACGCGATCGCATCGCTGCCGGGGGCGAGATTGAATTCCGGATGCGGCCGATCCTCACTGAATCCTTCCAAAGAGCTGAATTGCACGGGCCCGGTCCAGTCGGGCCCGAGAGGCGCAAATTCCGGTGATTCCCCCAGACAGCCGGGAAACCCCGCCAGACGTGCGCTTCTGCCCATGACATGCAAGGCGTAGCGTGCGCCCTCATGCAGTCGCAGTTCCGCGCTCACTTCCGCCTGCAAGCCGCTACCCGATATAAATGCCTGCAAGGCAATCATTGCCAATGACATGCCAAGAGCCGTCGCCACCAGCAATTCCACCAGGCTCCAACCGCCGCTGGCCTCGCACGGCCGCGGCGGGCGCAATGCGGTCTCAGGGCCGCAAGACCGTAAGTTGCATTCTTTCCGGATGTCCATCGCGATCATCGTCCCACCATATCTTGATAGCCCAGGCAGCGCCGACTCCATCGCATGAGGGCAAGTCGGCGGCGCCGTCTTGCGGTGTGCTGTCAACACAGACCGCCACCCTGCCCGCGGGCAGGACAATGCCTATCGTTTCCTGCCATTGCGTGATCGCACCGGCTGCCGATTCTCCATTACTGATTTTTCCACGAAGCGTTTCCGCCATGTCGCCCCCTTGCAGCGACGCGCGCGACTGATATACGACCGAACCCAAGTACTCGAGCGTCGCCAGTTGCATGGCGGAAAGCCCCGCCAGCCCAAGCGACAGTATCGACAAGGCCACGAGCACTTCGATCAGGCTGGCGCCGGCGACTGACTTGGGTGGACCCTTGTTCCTGTTGGTTTTCATGCGTATGCTCCAAAAAATTCCGTCTGCGGGAGATTCCGCTCGCAGTCTCGGGACGGGGTGGCTTGTCATTCCGCGCGTAGTCGCGGAATCTCCTTGGAAAAAGTATAGGAACACTTTGGAAATCGAGCTGAATCTGGGCGCAATTTCCCTGCTTTGCCTGACCGGATTCCTTGCCGGCGGCATCAATACCGTCGCAGGGGGAGGCTCCAACCTGACCTTGCCGGTATTGATGATGCTGGGGCTGCCGGCCGATGTGGCCAATGGCACCAACCGGGTGGGGATCTGGCTGCAATGTCTGGCCGGCGTAAGCGCTTTTGACCGGCATGAGGCCTTGCACCGGGCCGCGGTTATTCCGGTTTTCGTTCCAACTCTTTCGGGCGGCCTTGCCGGCGCCCTGCTGGCGGTAATGCTGCCGAATCTTTATCTGAAGCCGGTGCTGCTGATCTGCATCCTGGTCATGGCGGTCGTGATGCTGGTCAAGCCGGAGGTGATCGCGCCTCCCGTCGGCGCCGCTACCCGTTCTCCATCAGAAAACAGGCTGGCCTGGTGGGGATTGTTCGGCGCCGGAGTCTACGGAGGTTTCGTTCAGGCCGGCGTCGGCTTTATCCTGCTTGCGGTGCTTACCGCGGGCCTTCGTTACGACCTGCTGCGCGCGAACGCTCTGAAGATGAGTTGCGCATTGGCATTCACCACGGTCGCACTGGGCGTTTTCATCGTTTTCGGGAAGGTCAACTGGCTTCCGGGCCTGGTGCTTGCGGCGGGCGCCATGATCGGCGCCTGGCTGGCGGTCAGGATTGCGGTCAACGTTTCGCAATTGACCTTGCGCCGAATTTTATTCGTATTGACCCTGGTAGCGGTTGCCGGCGGCTTTCTGACCTGAACCGGCCCGGCTCATTCCACGCCGGTAGCCCGGGACTCGAACAGTTCAAGCTGGATTCGCGCCCCGCCGGTATCGCTTTCGCCGATGCCGATACTTCCGCGGTAGCTCGAAACAATATCCTTGACCACGGCGAGTCCGATCCCTTCTCCGGCTGACAGACTGTCCGCCCGGGCGCCTCGTTGCAACACGAAGTTCTGCTGTCCCGGCGGAATTCCCGGCCCATCGTCTTCCACCGTGATCCGGAGATTTCCCGTGGAAAGCTCGCCGACCTCGATCAGCACCTTGCTTTTGCCGTACTTGAATGCGTTGTCGAGCAGATTGCCGAAAATCTCCATCAGGTCCCGCTCGTCGCCATGGAACGCGGCATCGGCGGGGCACGAGCTGATTGCCTGTATGTCCTTGTCGACGTATACCTTCCGCAGGGCGTTCAACACCTTTTCCAGTACCCTGGCGACGCCGACGGTCTGGCCGAGAGAGCTGCTGTCGGCCGTGCGCACCGCACGTTGCAATTGCCAGGTCACAATCTGATTCATGCGACCGACCTGCTCGTCCACGGTCCGCAGTGTTCCGGCGGCTATGCCGGCGCCGGGACTGGACCCGGACAGATCGCGCATGGCGCCCGAGATCACGGCAAGCGGCGTTTTCAGACTATGAGCGAGATCGCCCAGGGTAGTGCGATAACGCTGCTGCTGTTTGCGTTCGCTATCGATCAGCATGTTCAGATTCGCGGTTACGCCCTGCAATTCCCTCGGGTAGCGCAAGTCGAGCCGGTCCTTGCCGCCCTCCTCGATCTGTTTCAGATCCAGCGCCATGCGCTGCAGCGGCAGCAGCCCCCAGCGCAACAGCAGGAACTGGATTATCAGCAACAATGCTGCGACCCCACCGAGCCAGGACCAAAGATCGTTACGAAAGTTTCTGATTTCCAGGTAGTACGGCGTCGAATTCTCCATCACGGTGAAGCTGTATTCGGTAATGCCGTTTTCCCACAAGATGCCGTATTGGAATACGAACAATTCTTCACCCTCGCCGGAAGCGGTGGTGAAAAAGCGCGATTCGCCTTCGTTGATGGGCTGATTCAGGATGCCGGGGTCGGTCAGGTTCAGGGCCCGCGCCGAATCGCTGCGCCAGAGTTCGCCGAGCGCCCGCTGGCCGATGAATCCGTAAAGGCCCGAGTCGAGCTGACTGAATCGGGGCTCGGGCAGATCTTCGAGAAAGTAGAACTCGCCGTCCGCCAACTCCACCTCGCCGAGAATAAGATAGATCTGCCCACGCAGACGTTCGGCGGCGCCGGCTTCCACGCTGTCGCGAAACGCCCGGTCGAGCACGATGCCGGTCAGCCCGAGAAAGACGAACAGCAGGATGCTGAAAGCCAGCAGCAGCCGGCTTTGCAGTGAATAGTTACCCTTGCTTCGCGGCTGCGTCATTTCCCGCTTCACCGAGCACGAAGCAATATCCCTGACCCCTGAGAGTCTCTATCGGATTCAGGTTCTGCTCAGGGTCGAGCTTTTGCCGCAGCCTGCGAATGAAGACTTCGAGTACATTGCTGTCCCGGTCATGGTCTTCGGCATAAAGGTGCTCGGTGAGTTCCGACTTCGAGATAACCTGTCCGGGATGCAGCATGAGATATTCGAGCATCTTGTATTCATAGGCTGTCAACTCCACGCGTTCGCCATCCTTGCTGACCTGTTTAGCGGAGGTATCGAGCACGATCGGACCGAATTGCAGCCGCGGCCTGCTGAAGCCCGCGGCCCGGCGCAGCAGCGCGTTGAGACGCGCGAGAATCTCTTCCATGCGAAAGGGTTTCAGCACGTAGTCGTCGGCCCCGGCGTCGAGCCCGGTCACCTTGTCCTGCCAATCGCTGCGCGCGGTGAGAATCAGGATCGGAAACTGCCTCCCCCGCTCCCGCAACTGCTGGATCAGCGAAATTCCGTCGATTGCAGGCAAGCCCAGATCGATAATGGCGGCGTCGTAATCGTATTCGGTCGCGTAATACAGCCCTTCACGTCCGTCTTCCGCCACGTCGACTACATATCCGGCATCCTGCAAGCTGTTTCGCAGTTGCTGGTTGAGTAACGATTCGTCTTCGACTACGAGCAGGCGCATCGCCCCTGTCCCTTGTTCGGCCGAGCCCGGCCCCGGTCTCAGTTGCCGCCGCTGACCGCGCCGGTGCTGGCGTTGACGAAGACGGTAAACACCTTGCCTTCGTTCTCCATGCGGATCTGGTAGCGGCGGGCGGCGGCTTCGCCAACGAGATTGATGCGCAGGACGTTGCCTTCGAATCGCTGCCGCACGAGATTGACCGCCTGCAGTTCGTTGATCTGGAGCGGTACGGGGATCACTCCATTGCGTATGCGGGGCGAGAGGCTGTTCCGGTTGGATTCGTTCTGATTCTGCTGCGAAGGCGGCTGGGCCGGAGCCAGGGGCGCCAGCAACAGCAACATCAGGCCTGACAGCAACAGTCTTCGCAGATTCACTTCAAACCGGCCTTCTATCTCAAATGTGGATTCGGAATGGTTACGCGCCCGCTGGAACGGGTATTGCTCAAGATCATAGCATGTACGCGAAATTGCTCGAAAGCCGCATTGCGGCCTTCCTGTCCGCCAGTATCGTGAATGGAAGCTGAATACAAGCTTACTTGGAGCATTAGTCCGCAATGCATGGTTTTCAAACCATGACGGCTGGTGTATTTTTTGCATTAAGTATGTAAAAAATGAGAATTCCATGTTTAATCGTCCTCTGCCTATCGGCATCGTCATGGCAGTGCTGGCGGCGATACCCTTGTATCTGCTTTCGTCACAGGGTTTTCAGCTCAATTTGCGCAGCTTTCCGATCATTGCCGGGTCCCTGCTTGTGTTTTTTCTGGTCACCGCCCTTTGGAGCGCCATGGCCGCGCGTCCGGGTTCAGTTTCCGACAGCAGCGCGAGTCGCGAGACCGGAATCGTCAAGTGGTTCAATGCCAACAAGGGATTCGGTTTCATCAGCCGCGAGGATGGCGGCGATATCTTTGTGCACTTCCGCTCGATCCGCGGACAGGGTCACCGCGTATTGATGGAAGGACAGAAGGTTGAATTCGGCATAGTCATGGGAGAAAAGGGAGAACAGGCCCATGATGTGGAGATCCTGCGCTAGGTAGAGATCCTGCGACTTCGCGCAGGATGACGGGGCCGTGATGCAGGGGCGAGGCATGCCTCGCCCGCAAATGACTCGTGCACATTGTAGACCGGGTTTAAATCGCGGCGTTATAATTCCGCCGATGCCCCGTGCGCCGGCCAACAGGACCAGCCAGATGATTTCAGCAATTCGCAAGATTCTGCTCGTCGCAATAATCCTGCTCCTGGCGAGCATTCCCGCCCTGGCGGCCGAGGAAGGCGATCAGGCGCCGGATTTCACCTTGCCTTCCATCTACGAAGGCCGGCCGGATATCAGTCTCTCCGATCTCGCGGGCAAGGTGGTCTATATCGATTTCTGGGCTTCCTGGTGCGCGCCCTGCCTGATTTCACTGCCCATGTACAACGACATTTATCATCGTTACCGGGACCAGGGCCTGGAAGTAATCGGCATCACCGTCGACGACCCGATCGAAGACGGTCTGGAATTTCTCGCCGATACGCCGCTGGACTTCCCCATTCCCGCCGATCCCGAAGGCGAGGTCATGGAGCTCTACACGGTATTCGGGATGCCGACTTCATTTCTGATCGGCCGCGACGGCGAGATCAAGCTCGTGCACATGGGATTTCGCGACGGCGACATCGAGGAGATCGAGCACGCCATCCAGGAAGCGCTGGCGGCTGACTGAAGCGCCTGCGGCCAATTAAGCGCCTGCGGCCAATTAAGAGCCGCCGCCCTAGTCGCTCTTGACGTGATCGGCCCTGCCGCCGACGAAAGACACAGGCAACGGCGTGATATTGTCGCCGCTTGAAATCTTGCTGACGCCGCTTTTTTCCACTTCGTCGATACGAATTACCGACTGAATCGGAATAAAACTGCGGCGCACGCCCGCGAATTCGTTTTTCAGTTTCTCTTCGCTGGTGTCGACGACGACCTGGGAGGCCTCGTCGAACACGTAGTCCTCGACTTCGATGAATCCATACAGATCGCTCTGATAGACCTGGCGGACGAACAGTTCGTAGACCTTTCCCTTGTTGAGAAAAGTCACTTTGTAGATCTCGGAGGAAGATGCCATGAAGTCAAACCCGGGTAGCGTGGTGCAAGAGTATCGCGAATATCAGTCCGATTCGAGATTTTTCAAGTAGTCGAACAAGTATGGAGTACTCGCCTGTTGCGTTATAATCGCGCCCACATTCAATTTTTCTCCGCCAACAGATGCAAAGCCTGAATGCGCCGGACGACGGCGCCGGCGCCGGAACCCGCAACAAGAACGGTTCGGCAGCTACTCCAGCCCCCACCCGGGTGCACATCAAGACTCACGGCTGTCAGATGAACGAGTATGACTCCTCGCGCATGCTCGACCTGCTGCGCGAGTCGCGCAACGCCGAACTGGTGGATTCTCCGGAACAGGCCGATATTCTTGTGCTCAACACTTGCTCGATTCGGGAAAAGGCGCAGGAAAAAGTGTTTCATCAGCTTGGCCGCTGGCGAGGCCTGAAAGCCGCCAATCCCGGCTTGAAGATTGCCGTGGGCGGCTGCGTGGCGAGTCAGGAAGGTGAAGCCATCAGCCGGCGCGCACCCTTCGTTGACGTGGTTTTCGGCCCCCAGACCTTGCACAAGTTACCGGAAATGCTCGACGCATCGCGCCGGGGCGCGGCGGTGGTCGATGTCAGTTTTCCGGAGATCGAGAAATTCGACCACTTACCGGAGCCCACGGCGGCTTCCTGTCAGGCCTATCTGACGATAATGGAAGGCTGCAGCAAGTATTGCAGCTTTTGTGTCGTGCCTTATACGCGCGGCGAGGAAGTCAGCAGGCCTTTCGACGACGTACTTGCGGAGGCGGCGCACCTGGCCGGACAAGGCGTCCGCGAAATCAATCTGCTGGGCCAGAACGTCAATGCGTATCGCGGCCTCACTCACGATGGGAGAACCGCGGACCTGGCTTTGCTGATCCAGTACATAGCCAGCATCAATGGCATCGATCGCATCCGGTTCACGACTTCGCATCCTTCCGAATTCAACGATTCGCTCGTGGCGGCCTATCGTGAAGTGCCGGAATTGGCCGGTCATCTGCATTTGCCGGTGCAAAGCGGCTCTGACCGAGTACTCGCGGCGATGAAACGCGGCTACACCGTGCTCGAGTACAAGTCACTCGTGCGCCGCGTCAACGCGGCAAGACCGGGAATCAGCCTGTCCTCGGATTTCATTGTCGGCTACCCGGGAGAAACACACCGCGATTTCGAAGACACGATGAATCTGGTTATCGAAGTCGGTTTCGATGTTTCGTTCAGTTTCCTGTACAGCGCCCGGCCCGGAACACCGGCGGCGCAATTGCAGGATCGTACTTCGGAAAGCGAGAAGAAACACCGGCTTGCCGCGCTCCAGGCTCAACTTGCCCGACAGGCCCGGACAATCAGCGAGTCGATGGTGGGATCGACTTGTTCGATTCTGGTCACCGGCGTGTCAAAGAAGCGCTCGACCGACTTCCAGGGGCGCACCGAAAACAATCGCGTGGTCAACTTCCCATGTGACGACAGTTCATTGGCAGGCGGATTCGCAAATGTCAGAATTACGGACGCGTTGCCCAATTCACTGCTAGGCGAATTGTGCTAAGCACAGGCACTGCATGAGTATACATACCCTCGACATTACGCTGGACCCCGACGACAGTCGGCGTCTGTCCAATCTTTGCGGCCAATTCAACGAAAATATCCGCCAAATAGAAAAAACGCTTTCGCTGACGATCCGCCAGCGCGGCAACTGGTTCCAGCTTTCCGGCAGCAAGTCGGCGGTGAACGATGGCAGCCGGCTGCTCGAATCGCTGTATCTGGCGACCGGGCAAGGCGAATTGCTTACATCAAACATCATTCATCTCACCTTGCAGGAAATCGTCGACCCGCCCGCCGGTGCAGGCGAAGCCGCCCAAAGCGGCGGAATCGTCCGCACGCCGCGGCTTTCGATCAAACCGCGCAGCAGGCGGCAGGCCGAATATGTCGAGGGGATCGAGCGGATGGATCTGAATTTCGCAGTCGGCCCGGCGGGTACCGGCAAGACTTATCTTGCAGTGGCCTGCGCAGTGCAGGCGCTGGTGAGCGAGAGGGTCAACCGGATCGTACTCGTGCGTCCGGCGGTGGAAGCCGGCGAGAAACTGGGATTTCTGCCGGGCGACCTGATCCAGAAGATCGACCCTTATCTTCGGCCGCTTTACGATGCCTTGTACGAGATGCTGGGATTCGAGAAGGTCAATCGCCTGATCGAGAAAAATGTGATTGAAATTGCGCCGCTGGCTTATATGCGCGGCCGCACCTTGAATGAATCCTTCATCATTCTCGATGAAAGCCAGAACGCCACCACGGCGCAGATGAAGATGTTTCTGACCCGGATAGGCGTCAATTCAAGAGTCGTCGTGACGGGCGACATAACCCAGATAGACCTGCCCGCCGGCACGCGCTCGGGCCTTGTGCAGGTGACACAGGTGCTGCGGGGAGTCGACGGTATCGGCTTTACCTGGTTCACTTCCCGCGATGTCGTGCGGCACCGGCTCGTACAAAGCATCGTCGAGGCCTACGAACGTTTCGATCAGACCCAGGTGACGGGAATCCACGAGCAGGACGCCGGCGCGCGCAATGAAAGTGACAGTTGAGATTTCAGATAATTCGAAGGGTCACTGGGTTCCGCACGACAAGCTTTGCCGGAACTGGATCGAGCAAGCCCTGCTCTCTTCAAACCACGAGCATCCGGTGACGGTGAGCCTGTGTTTCGTCGATGTCGGCGAGTCGGAACAGCTTAATCGACGCTATCGCGACCGGAAGTATCCCGCCAATGTGCTGTCATTTCCATGCGGGATGCCGGCGGCGTTGGGACAGCGCCTGGAGAGCGAGCCGCTCGGCGATATCGTGGTCTGTACCGAACTCGCGGAACGGGAAGCGCAGACCCAGGGCAAACCGGTCGACCATCACTGGGCGCACCTGGTGATTCACGGCTGCCTGCATCTGCTGGGATTCGATCATGCGGTGGAAAACGACGCCGCACGCATGGAAAAAATGGAAATCGAAATATTACGGAAATTTGGAATCCCCAATCCCTATCTAGTATCGTAATACCTGGACTTGGCAAAGGAGCTACATCAGCGCATGTCTGACGACCAGACTAGCATCGATCTGAGACGCCGTTCTTGGATCGATAAAATCGCACAAGTTTTCTCCGACGAACCCACCGACACCCGAAGCTTGCTGGACCTGTTGCGCAACGCGGAACAGGACGACCTGCTCGACGCGGATGCTCTCGGCATCATCGAAGGCGCCTTGCAGGTTTCCAGTATGCAGGTGCGGGACATCATGATTCCCCGTTCCCAGGCGGTGATCGTATCCACCAGCATGCCGGTGCGGGAGACGGTGGAGATGGTTGCCGGCGCTTCGCATTCCCGCTTTCCGGTGATCGAGGAAAACGTCGACAACATCATCGGCATTCTGCTTGCCAAGGATTTGCTGCCGCTTTGCCTGAAGGGAATGCCTGAGAATTTCAATCTCAAGAAGATCGTCCGGCCGGCAACCTTCGTGCCTGAATCGCGTCAAGTCAACGTGCTGTTGAAGGAGTTTCGCGAACGGCGCAACCATATGGCGATCGTTGTCGATGACTATGGCAGCGTCAGCGGCATCGTCACCATCGAGGACGTGCTCGAGCAGATCGTCGGTGAAATACAGGACGAAACCGATATCGAGGACGACAGCCATATCAAGAAATTCGACGAGCGCAATCACATCGTGAAAGCATTGACTCCCATCGATGACTTCAACGAACATTTCGCCACCGGACTGAACGATCGGGAATTCAATACGATCGGCGGCATTCTGCTGCAGGAGTTCGGGCACATCCCGGAACGCGGCGAGAGCACCCGGATCGGCCCCTATTTGATTACCGTGCTGAATGCCGATAACAGACATATCAAACTGCTGAAAGTCACCTTGACCGGGAATGGTATGCGCAAGGATGACAGTTCATAACATGGAAAATGCCGAGATGCAGTACAAGCCCGAAAGGGTCGAGGAAGAAGCCCAACAATACTGGCGCGAACACGAGAGTTTTCACGCAAGCGAAGATCCGGGCAAGGAAAAGTTCTATTGCCTTTGCATGTTGCCTTACCCGAGCGGCCACCTGCACGTGGGGCATGTGCGCAATTATTCCATCGGCGATGCCATCTCCCGCTTTCATCGCATGAAAGGCAAGAACGTGTTGCAGCCCATAGGCTGGGATGCCTTCGGCCTGCCGGCGGAAAATTCGGCGATCCAGAACAAGGTAAATCCCGCGCAATGGACCTACGCCAATATCGAATACATGCGCGCGCAATTGCAGCGGCTCGGCTATGCCTACGATTGGCAGCGCGAATTTGCCACCTGCCATCCCGAGTACTATCGCTGGGAGCAATGGTTTTTCACCCGGCTGTTTCGCCAGGGCTTGGTCTACAAGGCGGAAGCTGAAGTCAACTGGGATCCGGTCGATCAGACCGTGCTCGCCAACGAGCAGGTCGTGGACGGCAAGGGCTGGCGCTCGGGAGCGCCGGTCGAGCGCCGGCGAATTCCGCAATGGTTTTTTCGCATTTCCGAATTCGCCCAGGAGTTGCTCGACGACCTGGAGACGCTCGACGGCTGGCCCGATGCCGTGCGCATCATGCAACGCAACTGGATCGGCCGTTCCGAAGGCGTCGAAGTGGAATTCGAGGTGCCGGGCGAAGCCGATCCCGAATCGCGCAGGATCAAGGTTTTCACTACCCGTCCGGACACCTTGTTCGGCGTAACCAGCCTGTCGCTGGCGCCGCAACATCCGCTGGCCGAGGCCGCCGCGGCCGCGAATCCCGAATTGCGGCGGTTTCTTTCGGAACTGGCCGGCGCCGGCATTGCCGAAGCGGATCTGATGACGATGGAAAAGCGCGGCATGGACACGGGTCTGGTTGCCGTGCACCCGCTCACGGGCGAGTCCTTGCCGATCTATGTGGCCAATTTCGTGCTGATGAGTTACGGCTCGGGGGCGGTCATGTCGGTGCCCGCCCATGATCAGCGCGATTGGGAGTTTGCCACCAGGTACGGCCTGGAAATCCGGCAGGTCATCCGTCCCGCGGATCCGAGCCAGGATTGCGACCTCGGCAAAGGCGCATTCGTCGACTACGGTGTGCTAGTCAATTCAAGACAATTCGACGGAATGGATTTTGCCGGTTCGTTCAAGGCGATAGCCGAACGTCTCGAATCCGCCGGACAAGGCCGGCGCACGGTGATTTTCCGTTTGCGCGACTGGCTCGTGTCCCGCCAGCGCTACTGGGGAGCGCCGATACCGATCATCAATTGTCCGGATTGCGGCCCTGTTCCGGTTCCCGATGAAGATCTGCCGGTGCGCCTGCCGGAAGAAGCGGACTTCAGCGGTCACGGATCTCCCTTGCCCGGACTGCCGGAATTCGTCAATGTCGAGTGTCCCGAATGCGGTGCATCCGCAAAGCGGGAAACCGATACCTTCGACACCTTCATGGAATCTTCCTGGTATTACGCACGTTATACCTGTGCGGACCAGAGCGGCGCCATGCTCGATGAACGTTCGCATTACTGGCTGCCGGTCGATCAGTACATCGGCGGTATCGAACACGCGATCCTGCACCTGCTTTACGCGCGTTTCTATCACAAGTTGATGCGCAACGAAGGCCTGGTTGCTTCGGACGAACCGTTTACCCGGCTGCTGACCCAGGGCATGGTGCTGAAAGACGGCGTCAAAATGTCCAAGTCCAAGGGCAATACCGTCGATCCCATGCCGCTGATCGACCGATACGGCGCCGATACAGTACGGATGTTCTCCTTGTTCGCGGCGCCGCCCGAGCAATCGCTGGAATGGTCCGACGCGGGCGTCGAAGGCAGTTTCCGCTTTCTGAAACGGCTCTGGAGAACCGTGCATGAGCATGAGCCTTGCGACACGCCCATTTTTACCGGGCTGACATTGACGCCGGAACAACGAGCCTTGCGGCTGAAGACCCACGAAACCGTGGCCAAGGTAAGCCGGGATTACGAGAACCGTTATACCTTCAACACGGCGATCGCGGCCGTAATGGAACTGCTCAATACCTTGACGCGTTTTACCCAGCAACATTCCGAGCAGCGGCAGAACGATCGTGAGGTGATGCAGGAAGCGCTGGAGGCGGCCATTCTCATGCTGGCGCCGATTGTCCCCCATTTCTGCCATGTGGCATGGCGGCTGCTGGGCCATGCCGGCGCTGTCATGGATGCGGACTGGCCGAAAGTCGATGCACAAGCCCTGGAGAAGGAACAGACTCTGATCGTTGTGCAGGTGAACGGCAAATTGCGGGGCAGATTGGAAGTGCCCGTCAATCTGCCGGATGAACGCTTGCGCGAAATCGTGCTCGATAACGACTCGGTTCGAAAGTTCACCGCCAATGCCGGTATCAGACGAGTGATCGTGGTCCCCGGCAGGCTGGTGAATGTCGTCACCGGTTGACCGGTCATGTCCCGGCGGTTCCTGTTCTGCATACTGCCGGCCTTGATGCTGGCGACGATTGCCGGATGCGGCTACCAATTGCGGGGAGCCGGCGAGCCGGAATTCGACGAGTTACGCCTGCAACTGCCCAATGCCGAACCCGAATTCGAGCGGATATTGCGGCGCAGCCTCGAGACCGCCGGCATCCGGGTGCATGGGGCCGGTGATACCGGCGCTGGCGACCTTCCCCTGCTTGCCGTAGGTCCCGAATCTTTTTCCGGCCGGCCGGCAAGCACGACGGTCCAGGCCCGGTCCGCCCAGATCACCCTGCAACTCGTGGTCCAGATCAATCTGACGGATGGCGAAACCGCATTGATCGAACTGGAAACCCTCAGCGTGGAAAGAACGTATTATCAGGACTTGCGCAATATCGCCGGCAATCGCGAGGAAGCCGAACTGTTGCGCGAGGAAATGCGGCAGGATCTGGTGGTTCAACTCATGCGGCGGCTCGAGGCGGCCGGACAATGAAAATACGCGGCGACCAGCTCTCCAATGCGCTGACCAGGCATTCCGCGTCCCTGTACTGGCTCGCCGGCGATGAAATCCTGCTGCTGCAGGAGGCCGCCGACGAAGTACGCGAGCATTGGCGTCAAGCAGGTTTTATCGAACGCGAGGTATTTCACGTCGAGCAAGGCTTCGACTGGAACGATTTTCTGTATCAACTCGATGCCACTTCACTGTTTGCCGACAGGAAACTGCTCGAATTGAGGCTTTATGGCGGCAAGCTGGAAACACAGGGCCGGGAAGCCATCGCTATGTACCTGGACAAGGCGCCGGAAGACTACCGGGTATTGATTACGGGACCCAGAATGGATTCATCCACTTTATCAACAAAGTGGTTCAAACAATTGGAAAGCAGTTTGATTCTGGTGCAGATTTGGCCCATAGATCGGACCAGGCTGCCAGCCTGGCTGCGGCAGCGGCTGAAGGCGGCGGGCATTCATGCGGACGATGCCGCGTTACAGGTGCTGACCGACCGGGTGGAAGGAAATTTGCTGGCGGCAAAGCAGGAAGTGGAGAAACTTGCCTTGCTGGCCGGCGCCGAACCAGGCGCAACCGTGAATCTGACCGGCAGGGATGTCCTGCGGCTGGTGTCGGACAGTTCCCGCTACGATCTGGGCAAACTGGCCGATGCCGCGCTCAAGGGCGAAACGGAGCGTGCCCAGCGAGTGCTTGGCGGACTGCGCGCCGAAGGCGTGTTTCCGTTGCTGATCCTTGCCGTGATCAGCCGGGAACTGCGGCAATTGCAGGAAATGCTGGAGCAGATCGACAAGGGGCTTGATGTTGGCCGGGCGATGTCCAACGCCCGGATATGGAACAGCCGCAAACCGATAGTCTCCCAGGCTCTGAATCGCTTATCCGCTGACGATGCGCAGCAAATGCTGGAACAATGCAGGATCATTGATCATGCGGTCAAAGGCTTGCATCGCGCCAATCCCTGGGACGAATTGAGTCTGCTGGTCTTCTGGCTAAGTAGCGGTGAGCCAATTACCGCGCGCGAATTCAGTTCAGACCGCGCCGCTCAAGCAAGGCGTTAATATCCGCGTCCCTGCCCCGGAAATTGCGAAACAGCGTCATGGCGTCTTCGGCGCCGCCTCGCGAGAGCAACGAGCTGCGAAAATGGATGCCGTTTTCACGCAGCAACCCATCGTTTTCCAGAAACCAGTCGACCGAGTCGGCATCAAGCACTTCGCTCCAGATGTACGAGTAATAGCCGGCTGAATAGCCCCCCATGATGTGGGAAAAATACGGTACGCGATAGCGCGGTGGAATCTCGTCCATGGCAATACCGGCCTGCGCCAGCGCGGCCGCCTCGAAATCCATTACTTCCTCGGCGCCGGGTACGTCTTCAGGCGCAAGTTGATGCAGCGCCTGGTCGACGATCGATGCAGCCAGATATTCCGCGGTGGCAAACCCCTGATTGAATTGCTGCGTGGAAAGCACCTTGTCGAGCAATTCCTGCGGCATGGCCGCACCGGTCTCGAAATGCACCGCATAATTCTCCAGCACTTCCGGCCAGACCGCCCACATTTCGTTGACCTGGGACGGATACTCGACGAAGTCGCGCGGCACCCTGGTGCCGGCAAAACTCGGATAACGCACATCGGAGAACATGCCGTGCAAGGCATGGCCGAACTCGTGGAAAGCCGTGGTTACCTCGTCAAAAGTCAGCAAGGTCGGCTCGCCTTCCGGCGGCCTGGTAATGTTGAGATGGTTGCCCACCACCGGCCGGCTGCCCAGCAGATGGGATTGCGCGATATAGGCATTCATCCAGGCGCCGCCGCGCTTGTTGGGGCGGGCGTAAAAGTCGGCAATGAAAAGCGCCAGTGTCTCGCCGGTGACGTCAAATACTTCAAATACGCGCACGTCTTCCTGATATACCGGCAGGTCGAATCGCTCCTCGAAGGTGATGCCATATAACTGCTCGGCGGCATAAAACACGCCGCGCAGCAAGACATTGTCGAGTTCGAAATAGGGCCGCAACTGGCTTTCGTCGAAATCGAAACGCTCGGCGCGCAGAATTTCCGTGTAATAGGCCCAGTCCCAGGCTGCCAGGGTAAAGTCTTCCCCCGAGTCGTCGATCATTTGCTGCAAATCCGCTGCTTCGCGCCGGGCGTTGGCGACAGTCGGCGGCGCCAGTTCCGCCAGACGCTGGTTGACCGCGTCCACCGAGCCCGCGGTTTCGTCTTCGAGAATATAGGCGGCATGATTTTCGTAACCGAGCAATCTTGCCCGTTCCGCGCGCAAGCGCAACACTTCGGTCAGGGTTTCGCGATTGTCGTATTCCCCGCCGCGGGAACCTCGTGACATGGAGGTTTCAAGAATGCGCTGGCGCAGATCGCGATTCTGCAGGCTGGCCAGCGGCGGCTGGCCGCTCGTGTTGAGCAGGGGTATCACGAATCGGCCCGGCATATCACGCGCTTCGGCCTCGTTTTCCGCCGCGGTGATCAGCGCCTCATCGAGCCCCGTCAATTCTTCACGGCTGTCAACGACAACGGCCAGTTCGTTGACCTCACTCAGCACATTTTGACTGAACCGGGTTTCCAGCACGGCGACCCGCGCATTGATGTCCCGGAGTCTTTCCTGCTGATCCTCGTCAAGCGCCGCGCCCGCGCGCACGAAATCGATGTAGCTGCGCTCGAGCAGGCGATGGGATTCGGGGTCCAGGCCCAGCTCGTCCCTGCTTTCGTACAAGGAGGAAATGCGCGCGAACAAGTCCCGATTCAGCAGAATCGCATCGTTATGAGCCGCAAGTTCCGGTGCCAGTTGTTGCTCGAGCGCCTGAATGTCGTCATTGGTATGGGCGCTCGACAAGGCGAAGAATACCGAAGCCACGCGATTGAGCAATTGCCCGCTCAACTCCAGCGCGACAATGGTGTTTTCGAAATCTGGAGCGGCTTCCTGGCCGGCAATGGCCTCCACTTCCGCGATCTGCTCGGCCATTCCGCGTTCGAAAGCGGGCTGATAGTGCTCGTTCGCGATCAGATCGAAAGGTGGAAAATCGAAATAATGCGGACTGTCCGCGAAAAAGGGATTGTCCACCATGACGGTTGCCGCTACGGCTTCAGGTTCCGCGTCGGTGGTTTGCGCCGGATTCTGTTCTTCGCCGGAGCAGGCCGCGAGCGAGGCCAGCAGTATTGTCGCCCCCGATAAATTCAAATACGTGTTCATATGTTCTTGCCTCATTCGTGTTCACCGCGGTTAGCCGGCGATGCCGTGTCGCTCAGGCGCCCAACTGTCTCGCCAAATCGAGAAAATCTGTGGCCGTTACATCGAAATCGCCGCTTGTGTCCGGCGTGAAGGAAGGGTTCGGCCCTCTTTCCAGTGGCCGCGGCACATATCCCGTACGCATGCCCAATGCCGAGGAAGCGCGCAGATCGCGCGGATGGGCCGCCACCATCATCACCTGCTCCGGAGCCAATCCAAGCAAATCCGCCGCTTTCAGGTACACCTCCGGATCCGGCTTGTAGCGTCCCGCCAGTTCCGCCGACAAGATCGCATCCCAGGGCAGACCGGCATTCTTCGCCATATTCGTGAGCAAGGCGACATTGCCGTTGGACAAGGTCGTAATCACATACCGCGTCTTCAACCTGTTCAAGCCCGCCACCGAATCAGGCCAGGGCGAAAGCCGATGCCAGGCGTAATTGAAGTGGACCCGTTCCTCCTCCGTAAGTTCCTGTAGTCCGTACTCTTCGATCAGGTCGTCGAGAATCATGCGATGCAGAACGTCGATCTTCGTCCACGGTAATTCGCCGGTGCGCACCCGATTCATCGACGGCCCGTATCCCCCGCGCCAGCGATCGGCGAATTCGTGCCAGTCCACGTCAAAATCCCTGCCGGCCGCCAACAACTGCCCTTCCCTGGCAATCGAAGAGCGCCAATCCACTACCGTACCGAACACATCGAAGGTCAACGCCCGAACCGCGCCCACAGGCCCGTCAATCTGTGCAAAAGCCAACTTCCCCAACCCCCCGGCGCCCGCAGCAACCACCAGCGAACCACCCATGAACAGACGCCGAGAAAGCCCTTCACCACCAATAGTCTTCATAATCGCATGCCTCCCGAAACAATGTTCGAAGCCACCAAATCAAATTGTCTGCACAATGAAAGGCGCGGTGAGCCGGAAGTGCCTGCGCGCGTCGTTGAGGAGGAGCGCGCCACGGATGGCCCAAAGCAACGACGAATCGATTTTCGCCTCTTCAGGGATGAAGAGGCGAAATTTAGCGCGCAGGCACTTCCGGCTCGCCGCGCCGATCGAAGCCACAAATTCCAAAAGCCCATTACCGCACACTACCCCAAATAAACCAGTAATATCGCCGCCGGACAAACAAACTTCACATAAACCGGCCAGACTTTCCAGAACAGCCCGGATTCCGCCTCCGGAGAGCCCTGCACGATTTCCCTGAGCACCGCATCCCTGCGCCAGATCCAGGCAACGAAAATGCAAAAGAAGAACCCGAGCAACGGCTGACTCACTTCGGTGGCGTAGTTCACCACGAGGTCGAACAATGGATCGAAATTCAGGACGATCACCAGCGAAACCAGAGTTACGACAGCGCCAATCAGCAGCGCCGCCCTGCCGCGCCTCATGTTTCGATATTCAACGGCAAAAGCTACCGGAACCTCGAGCATGGAGATCGAGGATGTCAGCGATGCGATGGTCATCAACAGGAAAAACGCCAGCGAAACAAAAACACCGACCGCGCCCATGGCGCTGAACATTTCCGGCAATACCGAAACGATCAGCGCCGGCCCCGCCACGAGACTGCCGTCGGGATTGAAAATCTGCACGCCGCCCGCGAGCGCCACATACATGGCCGGCAAAATCAACATGCCGGCGATCACGGCGATACCGATATCGAGCAAGGCCACGAGGCTGCCGGTCACCGGCAGATTTTCACCCTTGCTGATATAGGAGCCGTAAATCAGCATGGTGCCGACGCCGAGCGAAAGCGAGAAAAAGGCCTGACCCATGGCGTCAACGAGCAGTCTGGGATTCGCGACCTGGGAAAAATCCGGCACCAGGTAAGCACGCAGCCCATCCATCGCGCCAGGCAGCGTAAGCACATAGACGATCAACAGCAAGAGTATGAGAATCAGCATCGGCATGAGCCGCGAAGCCCAGCGCTCGATTCCGTTCTTTACACCCGCGCGAATGATGTGGATCGTGAGCACCATGAACAACACCACGAAAATGCCATTGCGCAATTCACTGTCAGTGGTCAGCCAGCCGGCCGCTGCAGTCATTCCCGTAATCCGTGCGAGAGGATCCAGGAAATAAGCCATCATCCAGCCGCTGACAATGGCGTAGAAACTGAGAATGAGGCTGACGGTCAGGATGCCGAGGCTGCCGACGAACACCGCCAGCACACGCGTTTTCGGTCCGCGGGAAATGCTTTGCAACGCCTTGATCGAGTTGGCCTTCGCATGGCGTCCGATGATCAGTTCCGCCATCAGTGCCGGATAAGCCAGGGCGAAAGCCATGACCAGGTAGGTGAAAAGAAAGGCCGCGCCGCCGTTGGATGCGGCATTGGTCGGAAAACCCCAGATATTGCCGAGACCTACGGCGGAACCCGAAGCCGCCATTAGAAATCCGAAGCGTGAACTGAATTCGCCCCGTCCCGTCGTTGGGCTGTTGTCGCCGGCGGCCGGCGCCGGTGTGTCGTGAGGGCTCAATTCTGATCCATTTCCTGCTGCCTGGCGCCGGCCAATATGCCGGGCAAGGCGTAATTGCCTTCATGGCAGGCGTATTCGTACATGCGCTCGCCGGGTCGGAACGGAATCTGGGCGCTCCAGGGGCTGCTGTAAGCTGTGTCGTCTTCGATCGTGAACTCGTAGAGCAATTCGTCGGCGGAAGCGCGGGTAAAACGTTCGGTTACCCTCGCCGTCGGCGGCAGATAGAGCGAATGCTTGATTGCAAATCGAAAGCTCTGCTGCGGGTGGAAATTGACGGTTTCCACCACCAGCGTGTCTCCTTCCCAGCGGCCGACGGAATCGCCCAGCCAGGGGCTGAAACTGTCGTCGAGCGGTCCGCTGCCGAGTCTGATTATGCGAGCGTCGTGATTCATTTCCACCAGGATCATGACATAGTCCTCATTCTGCACGATCCGGTAGTTGTTGTTGTACAGCACCGGCAGCATGGGTGGTCCCCCGGTGGAGCCGAAACCGACCAGGCATCGTTCGCCCAACGGGCGCTGCTCCGGCCCGTCATATCCGGATTGCTGCCGGTATCCCATGAAGGCGAGGCCGGCCGCTTCGGTATAGGGAATCCTGCCGTCGGCGGGATCGACAATGAAGGAAGTGCGATATTCGCCCATCACTCGGGCGAGCCGGGTACCGGGGTCGATCCAGAACGCGTTGTACCCCGCGTCTGCATCGCCGTCGGTCGGCGGAGGACGATTCGGGTCGCTCGGAGCGCTGTCGAGTTCGGTTAACTGATTGAGCAGATTGGCGCTTTCCAGTTGCCTGGCCTCTTCTTCGGAGACCACGAGTTTCTCGCCGAGCGCCGGGTCCCGCTCCAGCGTGGTTATGCTGGCCGAAGTCCAGACTCCCTGCAGATCCGGCGCACCGTACGCTGTGCGCGGCGCCTGCCATTGTTCCTGGGATGCGGCCTGGCCGGCGACAATCAGGCAAATCGCGCCGGCTGCAAGCGTTCCTGTTTGAATTTTCATCTGCGGGCCTCGTTGATGACCAGATCGAACGCAACCGCACCTGTGTTGCGAATCAGGAAGGAGGAGCCCTCCTCGCGATAGGTCCAGTCGCCGATAGCGCGCAATTCGGCCGTTATGCCGTCCTCGCGGCTGACATGCGCCTTGCCCGGGGTGGCCATGATCACGAAGGTTGGCTGGTGGTGTGTCTGCAGGGGCGTTTCTTCGCCGGGATCGACCGTTACGCGATAGGAACGGAACCAGCGATTCTCGACTTCCGGCTCGACCGTCATGCCCTGCGGTGCATCCTCGTCGCCTTCGACCCCGGCGTAGTATGTCGTCAGCGCCAGGATGCGCAGCAGCCCCGGGCCGGGATTCGAGATCGCATGGGTGTAATTGCGTTCGGCATAATCGATGTTCACGCCGACGCGGCCGTTGCCGGGTCCATTGGCCGCACTGATCGATGTAGTCATGAGCGGCGCGTCATGGATGTGGGCAAAGGAAGTATCTCCCGGATTCAACTGCACATCGAGCAGATAGATTTCGCCGTCCCGGAAAACGGTGCGATGTCGAGGTTCCTGCAACAGATGAACGATCTTCTGTCCGCGAAAATCCTGTTGCGGCTGGGCCCAGGCCATGTCCGAAACCAATCCGGTGAACATTGCGAGCAAAGCGGCCGCGCAAACCATATAAGCCGGTTTCGCCAGTATAGTCATGTGATTGATCCTGTCCGATTGACGCAAATCGATTGCGGCATTCTTACACAGCAATCGCGCCTGCTCCAAACCTCAGCGCGCCACGGGTACTTCCAGCAGCAATTCCCCGCGGCCGGCGTCGCGCAGTTCGAATTGCACCAGGCTGGCCCGGCTCAATTCGCCCATGAACGAAGCGCCCTCATCGAGCGCGGTAATGATGAAAACAAGGCGGCCGGTGATTTCATCCCCCGGCGGCAGTCGCAAGGGCAGAAACAGATAACGTTCATTGGCGCTGAGCATGCCTCTCACGGTTGCTTCGACGCTGAGGGTTCCCGGCGGAACCGCATCGCGCACCGCCCGGTACAGCATGGATTGCCCGTCGGCATCGATCACGCGCAGATATACGTCGATTTCCCGGCTGAAAAGCTCACCGTTACGCAATTCCACCGTAGGCGTAAAGATGGGAAAGGCAAAACCGATTTCCACCAGGGCGTTGGAAGAACTGTCGGTAATCAGCCGTTGCTCCACCATCTCGATGCTGAGTACGGAATTCGCGAAACGCGGCATCCAGAACAGAAAATAGCCGAATCCGCCGAGTAGCGCGGGGATGAACAGCAGGGCAATCAGGCGCGCCCGGCGCGGTGAACGATCTCGCAGCAGCGTCCAGACGCCGGATAGCGCGGCCAGAATCGGCAACAGGAACAGGACGGCTCGCAGAATCAGATCTTGCTGCCCGAACCAGAGGCTGTTGGCGAACAGCAGATATGCTCCGGCGCCCGCCGAGGCGAAAAATATCGCGGCGAAGACCGGCGTCCGCGTGTTCATGCTTCAGGCGCTGCGCAGCAGCCTGGCTTGCTGGTCGGCGTGATAGGACGAGCGCACCAGCGGACCACTGGCGACATGGCGGAAGCCAAGCGATTCGCCGTACTCCCGCAAGGCGTCGAATTCTTGCGGATGCACGAAGCGCTCAACGGGCAGATGATGGCGGCTCGGTTGCAGATATTGTCCAAGCGTCAGCATATCCACATCGTGAGCGTGCAGGTCGCGCATTACTTCGCGAACCTCTTCCATTGTTTCTCCAAGACCGAGCATCAGCCCGGATTTGGTCGGAATTGCAGCTTGCAGGCTCTTGTATTCCTTCAACAAGCGCAGAGACCAGCCATAGTCTGCGCCGGGTCTTACTTTCCTGTACAAGCGGGGAATCGATTCGAGGTTGTGATTGAAAACGTCCGGCGGCTCGAGCCCGAGCGTTTCCAGCGCAATTTCCATTCGGCCCCGGAAATCGGGTACGAGAATTTCCAGTTGTATGCAAGGGTTCAGGCGCCTGGTCTCCCGGATGCACGCCGCAAAATGCCCGGCGCCGCTATCTTTCAAATCGTCCCTGTCGACCGAAGTAATAACTACATATGACAATTCCAGATCGCGGATCGCCCTCGCCAGTTCGACAGGCTCGTTTACATCGAGCGCCCGCGGTTTACCATGCGCCACGTCGCAGAAAGGGCAGCGACGCGTGCAGATATCGCCCATGATCATAAAGGTGGCCGTGCCATTGCTGAAACATTCACCCAGATTGGGGCAGGAAGCTTCCTCGCACACTGAAGCCAACTTGTGATTGCGCAACTTTTTGCGCAACTGGGCGATCCGGGGCGATACGGGAATCTTTACGCGCAGCCAGGGGGGCTTTTCAGGTGCTTCCGTCGTTGGGGCTACTTTGACGGGAATTCTCCGTAACTTCTCGGCGCCACGAAGTTTTTCTCCCTCAACGAGTACGTTTCTCCGCTTTCGCTCAGGCATGGGCAGCCTCTCTTGCAGGATGCCTGTCCCGCAACAGAAACCGCTCCAGTTGCCGCAATATTGCCTCTGTCAGCAATCCCTTCATACGATCCATCGATCCGATTTCCTCATCGATCAGGTTCGCGACCTGAGTCACCTCGAGTCCCCGAAAGCCGCAAGGGTCGATGGCGCTGAACGGACGCAGATCCATGTTCACATTCAAACTGAGACCGTGATAGCTCCAGCCCCTCCTGATGCGCAATCCGAGAGCGGCGATCTTGGCCGCTCCCACGAACACTCCCGGGGCGCCGGGACGAGTTTCGGCGGTAATTCCCACCCGGCCGAGCGCTTCGATCAGCGCAGTCTCGATCAGGTCCACCAGCTGCCTGATGCCTATGCCGCGGCGGCGCAGATCCAGCAAAGGGTAAACTACCAATTGACCCGGCCCATGAAAAGTAACCTGCCCTCCCCGGTCGGTCTGCACCACCGGAATATCGCCAGGCGCGAGCAGGTGCTCCCTTCTGCCGGATTGACCCAGGGTGAAGACCGGCGTATGGCTGAGCAGCCAGATTTCCTCCCTGGTTTCCGGGCCGGCGGTGGCGGCGAAACGCGCCATGCGCTTCCAGGCCGGCACATAGTCGACCAGACCGAAATCGCGCGCGACCGGCGCTGTTTCACTCATGATCGTCAATTGGACAACAGATTACTGAATCTCAGGCTGAACCAGTCGGTCATCCGCTTCATCACGCCGCCGCGGGCAACGCCCCGCAATGCCGCGACCTCGCTGCTGTAGACTGATTCGCCATCGAGCGTGATATCTACCGTGCCCATGATCTGGCCGGTTTCGACGGGAGCGTAAATTATCTCATCGACATTCACGGCGGCCTGGAGCTCCTCGCCGCGGCCGCGCTGGATCGTGACGAATACTTCCTCGGTCAGGGCCAGGTCGAGAGTATCCCGCTCTCCCGACCAGATCGGCACACTGGTCAGCACCTGGCCGGCGTCGTTCAACTTCCAGGTTTCGTAATATCGAAAGCCGTAGGTAAGCATTTTCTGGGTCTCCACCGCCCTGGCATTCTCGCTTTCGGTGCCCATGACCACGGCGATGAGGCGCATGCCGTCGCGCTCCGCCGAAGTCACGAGACAATAGCCCGCGCGGTCGGTCCAGCCGGTTTTCAGACCGTCCACGTTGCGGTCGCGAAACAGCAAGGTGTTGCGGTTGGGCTGGCGAATATCGTTGTAGGTAAACTCCCTTTCGGCGTACATCGGATAGTAATCGGCGTGATTGATTATGCTGGCGCGGGACAGAAGCGCCAGATCGCGCGCCGACATCCGGTTATAGTATTCCTCGCTGTCGAGTCCGCTGGAATTCATGAAAAAGGACTGTTCGAGTCCGAGAACTTCAGCATATTGGTTCATCATGTCCGCAAATGCGTCCTCGCTCCCGGCGATATGTTCGGCGATGGCGACGCTGGCGTCGTTGCCCGACTGAATGATGATGCCCCGCAGCAGATCCACCACGCTCACATTGGTATTGACTCCCACGAACATCTTGGAGCCATCCATGCGCCAGGCTTTTTCGCTGATATGGACTTCGTCCTCCATGTCCAGATTGCCGTTGACAATTTCCTCGATCGCGATATAGGCGGTCATGATCTTGGTAAGACTGGCCGGAGGCAGCGCCTCGGTGGCGTTGTTCTCCAGAATGACATGGCCGGTTGTCGCGTCCATGAGAATGTAGCTGCTCGCCGCGATTTCGGGCGGACGCGGAATAATGGGCTGTGCGGCGGCAGCGCCGGCCAGGGCGACCGCGGCCAGGAACAGCGCGGGCAAAAGAATCCTCTTGCAGGAATTGAGAAATTCAATTGATGGGAGACTTGATGAAGGCATAGATGTTTTCCGGTTGGATCATGCAGTAGTTGACGCTCTGCTACTCCGATACAGTGTAAGGACTTCCCAAATCAGCGGCAACCAGCAGCAAGGTCAATTGCCGGGCCTCCTCGGAGCCGCTGACAGGGCCGATTCGCACTCGATGCAGCACGCCGCGCTCTTCCAATGCGACGCTGCGGATAAAAACCGGGCGTGTTGTATGAGCGCGCACACGCCGGGACAAATCTTCCGCCGCGCCGATGATCGAAAATGCGCCGACTTGAAGATAAAGTCCTCCGTTTGCCGGTGCGGACGCGGTCTCGATCCGGGCCAGAGCGGCGGCCATGCGTTCGACCGCCGGATTTCCGGCGGCGTCCTGCTCCGGTGTAGAGGAATCGGTTGCCACCGCCGGCAGCGCCGGAACACCTGATTCTACCGGGCCACGCAATTCGTCTCCGGTTATCGATTCGAGTTGCACCCTGGCGGTGCCGCGGTCGGCATAACCCAGTTTCACGGCCGCGGCATAAGACAGATCGACGATGCGATCGCCATGGAAAGGCCCCCGATCATTGACTCTGACCACGATGCTGCGGTTGTTGTCGAGGTTCGTTACCCGTAAAAAACTGGGAATCGGCAGACTCTTGTGAGCCGCGGAAACCTTGTACATATCGAATGTTTCGCCATTGGAAGTCTTGTGGCCGTGAAATTTCTCACCGTACCAGGACGCGACTCCACGCTCGGAATATCCTTTTTCCGTAGGCAGCACGGTATAGGTTCGCCCGAGCACCGTGTATGGACTGCGGTTGCCGGCTCCGGTCCGGATCACCGGCCCGGGAACGATTTCCTCGATCGAATCCGGGTCGATGCTTCGCGCCGGCGCCCGGTCCTGCGACATTGAATAACGGCTTCCGCCGCTGGAAGTCGACGATCCGCAACCGGCCGCCAGAGCGCCCAGCAACAACGGAACGGCAAATCTTGCTATCAGTGCAGGCATAATCGGAAATTTTCAGGATGCGCTCTCAAGGTAGCGTCCGGAATCACAGTTTTTTTAGCCTCGGGGCATCTGGGACTTGCGCGAATGTGCATCGATCGACATGAGCAGGCCGAAGCCGACGAAGAAGGCGATGATTGCCGTGCCGCCGCGGCTGATCAGCGGCAGCGGCAATCCGATTACCGGCAGCAACCCGATTACCATGGCCATGTTGACGAAAACGTTAAAAAACACGATCAGCACGATTCCCCCGGCAAGCAATCTGGCAAACATGTTGCGGGCATTGGTGGCGATCTGCAGTCCACGCCCCAGCAACAATACATACAAGGCGATGAGCGCAAGCGCGCCCACCAGGCCGAATTCTTCGGCGATCACGGCGAAAATGAAGTCGGTATTCGATTCGGGAATGAAATCCAGCCTGGATTGGTCGCCCTCGCCGAATCCCTTGCCGTAGACCCCGCCGGATCCGATGGCGATCTGTGACTGAATGATGTTGTAGCCGGCCCCCGCCGGATCGTTATAGGGGTTGATAAAGCTGAGAATCCGGTTCTTCTGATGCTCCAGCGCGATAAATACATACCAGAGCGGTGACGCCAGCATTACCAGCAAACCTCCGGCCGCGACGAGTTTCAGGCTCATTCCCGCAAGCAGCAGAACGAAAATCCCCGCCATGGCCACCAGCATGGCCGTGCCCATATCGTTCTGCATGACGATCAGGGCGGTAGGAACAGCCGCCAGCAGCCCCGCGACGATGATCTGCCAGAGCCGCGGCGGTAGCGGGCGGTCGGCGAGATACCACGCCAATACGCCGGGAACAATGAACTTCATCAATTCCGACGGCTGGAAACTGGGCAGGCCCGGCAGATCGAGCCAACTGCGCGCACCATTGGCTTCCACTCCGATCGCCAGCACCAGTCCGAGCAGGCCCAGACCGCCGAGATAGATATAGAAAGCCGCGCGGCGAATCAGGCGCATATCGAACTGGGCGACGATCAGCATCACCACCACGCCTAACCCCACGATAACGGCCTGCCGGCGGATCAGGCCGGCATCCCCGTCGGAAGCGCTGTACAAGGCCGCGAGGCCGAAGCCGCAAAGCAGCAATACCATCACAAGCAGGGAAAAATCGATCTTTACCGAGGCAAGCAAACGCAAGCCTCGCGTAGCCGGCTGCGCCTGCGGCGCCGCCGATACCTGTGCGTAGTCCCGGCTATTCATTGACCGTAGCGATCTCGGACGGAGTCAGCGGCGCGGACTCCTGTGGAAGAATCGGCTCCGGTTCGGTCTCGACGGTCAGATCGAGTTGCAGTATATCGAGCAGCCACGCATCGGTGATCTTCTTTGCCACGGGCCCGGCAACGGTACTGCCGTGCTCACCGTTCTCGACAAACACGGCCAGGGCAATCCGGGGTTCGATCTGCGGATGGCCCGCGGGAGCGAACGCAATGAATAATGCATGGTCCTTGTTCAGATCGGAGACACGTATTTCCGTACTCGAACGGATGTTCTGACTGATGCCGACCACCTGGGCGGTGCCGGTCTTGCCGGCAATCTTGTAGTTCATGTCCTGGTCGGCCCTGGCGATCGCTTCGTAGGCGGTGCCGTAGTCCCTGAAAACGTTCGAATAGGGCCGGTGCACGACCATGGTCATCGCATCACGGATATAGCGCCAATAGTCCGGATCTTCGAGTACCACGTCGGAGGTGGGAAATTCCTCTTCCAGGAAGTACGGTTCGCCGTTGACGCTTTCCAACATGCGCGGCCGGACCATGCGGCCCTTGTTGGCGATCAGTGACGCCGCCGTGGCGAGTTGCAGGGGCGTCGCCCACATGTAGCCCTGACCGATTGCGGAATTGATCGTATCGCCGGGATACCAGGGCTCTCCCCGGGTTTCCATCTTCCAGTCTCGGGACGGCAGTACGCCCGAACGCGCATAGTCGATATCCAGCGCGAGGTTGCCGCCGAACCCGAACAGCGACATGAAATCGTAGATGGCGTCGATTCCCAGGCGATTGCCGAGGTCGTAGAAGAAAGTGTCGCACGACTGGTAGATCGCCTTGCGCAGGTCGGTCACGCCATGGCCGCCGCCGATGACCGTGCGCATGGTGTAGTCGTTCCAGCGATAGGACACGCCGGGCAGCCGGAAGTAACCCGGGTCGTTGATCGTGTAATCGTAATCCACCAGTCCCAGGTGCAATCCCGCAAGTCCGAGGAACGGCTTGATGGTCGATCCCGGAGGATAGGGATTGGTGCTGCGGTCGAACAGCGGCGTATTTACCTCATCGGTCACCAGGGCGCCGTAATCATTGCTGCTGATGCCGGTAACGAACAGGTTCGGATCGAATCCGGGCTTGCTGACCATCGCCAGTATGCCGCCGGTTTCGGGCTCGATCGCCACTACCGCGCCGCGATAGTCCCCAAGCGCTTCTTCGGCGACCATTTGCAGACGATGATCCAGATGCAGTCTGATGTCGTTACCAGCGAGCGCCTCGGTACTTTCCAGTACGCGCATTACCCTGCCCCGATTGTTTTTCTCCACGGTTTCATAGCCGACCTGGCCATGCAGCAGATTCTCGTAGGTACGTTCCACTCCGGTCTTGCCGATGTGCGTGGTGCCGCCGTAATTTTCGAATTCGGTCTCGTCGAGGTCATCGAGTTCCTGCTGATTGATATGCGACACATAACCTACGGAATGCGCGGTCAGGGAATCGAAGGGATAATGCCGCATGAGTTGCGGCTCCATGCTGACGCCGGGCATCCGGTGGTTATTAACAGCCACACGGTACTTCTCCTCCTCCGTCAGCACATAACGCAACGGCACCGATGAATAAGGCACCCGGCTGCGGCGCAATTGCTCCTCGAAAGTTTCCATGTCACCCGCGCTGAGCTCGACCAGGCCCGAGAGGTATTCCAGGGTAGTGTCCAGGTCGATCACTTCCTCGGGAACGATGGTCAGGTTGTATACGGGCAGGTTATCCGCCAGCAAAGTTCCCGAGCGATCGTAGATCAACCCTCTTTTCGGCGGAACATATTGCACGTGAAGGCGGTTGCCATCCGAGCGCGCCGAAAAATACTCGTATTGCACAACCTGCAGATTCACGAGTTTAGCGACCAGGGTGGCCAGCATGAGGAAGATCACCGAGGACGCCAGCATGACGCGCCGGTTGAACAGCCGGCGTTCGGCCTCGTGATCCCGAAACTGCCATCTGCCTGTCATGCGTCGTCCCCCGAGTTCGCCGCGGCATCTTCATTTAGCGGCAATCGTTGGGCTAATTCACTCATTGTACATCTTTGTCGCATATCGTCATCTTTCAGGCGCTGCTTGCCGGTTTCAGGCTCCATAACTCTTCGAGGTCGTACATGGCGCGAATTTGGGCCAGCATGATATGCACCACTACGGACCCCAGGTCTACCAGCACCCAATCCGCGGCGGGAAGTCCTTCCACACCCACCACATTGTGGCCCTGATCTTTCATTTTCTCGACGACTTCATCGGCGAGAGCCTTGGCGTGAATCCGGGATGTTCCCGTCGCTATGACCATGTAATCGGTGATCGTCGTCAGTTTCTGCACATTGATGCAACTGATCGACTGGCCTTTCATGTCTTTCAATATGCTTTCGACACGACGCGCCAGTTGTTTACCGCCAAAACTATGCGCCGTCATGACATTCCCGCGCCATAGAGTCCATTTTCCCTCACATACGTCAACACTGCCGCCGGCAGAGGCGCGTCCAGCCCCTGGGCGAGCAGTTCACGCGCGGTCGAGGACGAAACGTCGAAGCGTGGTTCTTTCGTCAGTAGTACGCCACCCCGGCCGCGTTCGAACAGTTGTTCCGGTCCGGCGGCCATGACGCCGCCGAATCTGCCTGCCATATCGTAATCCATCGGCAGCTTTCCTCTGGCGATTACCAGTATGTGGGTGAGTTCGAACAATCGCGCCGGGTCACGCCAGCCGGGCAATCCCAGAAAAGCGTCCATTCCAAGCACAAGGACGATTGCGGCATGCGGCAGGCGCTCGCGAAGCCTTTCCAGCGTGCGCGCCGTGTACGACACGCCGCCCTGGTCGATTTCGATGGAATCGACTTCCAGGCGGGGCTCGCCGGCGACCGCAAGTCGCAACATGTCCAGCCGGCGCCCGGCGTTGCAATGCGGCGCTTCTCGATGATTGGGAAGATTGCAGGGAACCAGCAGCAACCGGTCGAGATCCAGCAGATCCAGCGCACGGCGGGCTACCGCCATATGCCCGTCATGCACCGGGTCGAACATGCCGCCAAAGACTCCGACGCGCTCGCTCATTGACGGATATGACCATCCCCGAGCACGACGAACTTCTGCGAGGTGAGTCCTTCCAGTCCGACCGGGCCTCGGGCGTGCAACTTGTCGGTGGATATGCCGATTTCCGCCCCGAGCCCATATTCGAAGCCATCCGCGAATCGGGTCGACGCATTGACCATGACCGAGCTCGAATCGACTTCCCTGAGAAATCGCTGCGCCCGGCCGTGATCTTCAGTCATGATCGAATCGGTGTGCTGCGAACTGTATCGATTGATGTGGGTGATAGCCTCATCGAGGCCATCGACAATCCGGATCGAGAGAATCGGCGCGAGATACTCGGCCTGCCAATCCTCTTCGGTGGCGGGCAGGGCTTCGGAAACAATGTCGCGGGTTTCGTCGCAACCGCGCAACTCCACATCAGACTCGCCAAGAATTCGCGCTAACTCCGGCAGGAATTCCCCTGCCACCGGACGCGCCACGAGCAAGGATTCGAGCGTGCAACAGGTACCGTATCGCTGGGTCTTGGCATTGACCGCGACCGATATGGATTTGTCCAGGTCCGCCCGGTCATCGACGTACAGGTGACAATTGCCGTCCAGATGCTTGATAACAGGCACGCGGGATTCCCGGCCGATACGCTCGATCAGGCTCTTGCCCCCGCGAGGCACGATCACATCGACATATTCCGGCATGGTAATGAGGTGTCCCACCGCTTCCCGGTCCGGGCGGTCGAGCACCTGGATGATATGAGGATCGAGTCCGGCGCTCGCCAGACCCTGGCCAATACAGGCAGCAATCGCCTGATTGGAATGCAAGGCCTCGGACCCTCCGCGCAGAATGGCGGCATTGCCCGCTTTCAGGCACAGACTGGCGGCTTCGCAGGTAACGTTCGGCCGTGATTCGTAAATAATGCCGATAACACCCAACGGCACGCGCATACGGCCGACCTGAATTCCCGTAGGCCGAAACTTGAGTCCGCTCACTTCACCAACGGGATCGTCCAGTGCGGCCACTTGCCGCAATCCTTCGATCATGCCGTCAATTCGCTCAAGCGTAAGTTCCAGCCGATCCATCAACGGCGCGTCCAGCCCTTTCTCGCCTCCCAGGCGCATATCCTCGGCGTTGGCCTGCATCAACTCTTCGCGACTGGAATCGATGGCCTGCGCGGTCGCGAGCAGGGCGCGATTCTTTTCCGCAGTCCCTGCACGGGCAATCCCCGCGCCGGCCGCCCTTGCCCGCCGCCCCACTTCTTGCATATATCGTCCGATATCACCCATCCGAATCTCGAAGTAGTCCGCCATTCCTGCTAAACAGGCGCGGAATTATAACGCAGAGCCAACTCACGCGTGGTTTATTGGCTTCGATCCGTCACCGTTGGGCTGTGAAGAAAGTAGCGGACGCCGTAAATACGTCCCTGTAGGCTTCGGGCTCGGCGTCCTGCCTCGCACGCCCGCTACTTTCTTCACAGCCCAACGGCGACTAACTATTGTGTCATCCTGAAAGAAATCCCTTTGATTTTGCACGATATGAGTTGCCGTCCGGGGGTCGGCCTGCAGCGGGCGTGCGAGGGTGAGGCCCGGTCGGCGCAGCCGGCAAAAAGCAACGCTTTTTGAGGGCCGAACGGCTCGACATGGATGTCGAGACTGGGGGTTGGCGAAACCACGGAAGTTGCGCCAGGGACGGCTTGCAAATGCAAATGAAAGCTGCAAGCGGGACGTATTTACAGCGTCCGCTGCAGGCCGACCCCCGGACGGCAACGGATCGAAGCCACAAGACTAAGCCACCAACAGCCAATGGACATTTCGGCGGCTGTGCCAGTATGCTTGTCGCTCGAAAAACGGGAGACACCATGAAGGATTCCGGAAATCCGGGGGCAAGCGGCCGCCACGAAGCAAAGCCCTCGATCCCGCAGGCCTTGCTTCCGGTGCTGACGCTGGTATCGCTGTTGTCGTTTTCCGTCTACCTGTTCGGCGAAGACGCCAGTTCCGGCCCGAACCAGATTGCCTTGCTGTTCGGCGCCGCCGTTTCCGCGGCAGTCGGCTGGCGCAACGGCATCGGCTGGCAAGCTGTCGAGAACGCGATCATTTCCGGCATTTCCATCTCGCTGAAGCCCATTCTGATACTGCTTTGCGTGGGACTGCTGATCGGTAGCTGGATCATGGGCGGCACCGTTCCTACCATGATCTATTACAGTCTGCTGATCCTGGATCCGTCGATCTTCTATTTCGCATCTTGCGTAATTTGCGCCCTGATCGCCCTGAGCATCGGCAGCTCCTGGACCGTGGCAGGAACCGTGGGTATCGCGCTGATCGGCGCTGCCGCCGGGCTTGGACTGTCGACCGCGATTACCGCCGGCGCAATCATTTCCGGCGCCTATTTCGGCGACAAGATGTCACCCTTGTCGGAAACGACGAATCTTGCGCCCGCGGTGGCCGGAACCGACCTGTTCAGCCATATCGGCCATATGACCTGGACTGCTGTGCCGAGCATTCTCATCGCCCTGCTGATCTACGCCGTCATCGGCCTCAATATCGAAAGTGGCGCGAGCGCGGACGATCTCGCCATCACCATGAATCTGCTGACCGAAAATTTCCTGATTTCGCCGGTGATGCTGTTACCCGTTCTCGTGCTGTTATGGATGGCCAACCGCAAGTTGCCGCCGGTTCCCACCATTCTGACCGGCGGCATGCTTGGCGTCGTGCTGGCCTTGCTGTTCCAGCGCCAGGCGATACTCAATCTTCCGGGTGATGCCCCGAACCTGTTTCTGGCCCTCGTCCAGGGAGTCTGGACGACCTTCTTCGACGGCTTCGTGCTGCAAAGCGGCAATGAAACGCTCGACGATCTCATGTCCCGCGGTGGCATGGCTTCCATGCTGAATACTATCTGGCTCATTCTCTGCGCCATGATTTTCGGCGCTTCGATGGAACGCGTCGGGCTGCTGCAGCGGCTGGTGGATTACGCCCTGTCTTTCGTGCATAACACTGGCAGCCTGATCGCCACTACCATCGTGACCTGCATCGGCGCCAATATCATCACCTCGGACCAGTACATCGCCATCGTGCTGCCGGGGCGCATGTACAAGCTCGAATACCAGAGTCGCGATCTCGACGTCAAGAACCTCTCCCGCACACTGGAGGATTCCGGCACGATAACCTCGCCGCTGGTGCCCTGGAATACCTGCGGCGCCTACATGAGCGGCACTCTCGGCGTTGCCACGCTCGCCTACTTTCCGTTCTGCTTCTTCAACATGATCTGTCCGGTGATCGCCGTTATCTACGGATTTCTGAACTTCAAGATCGCTCCCGCGCTGGAACAGCAAACCGCCTGAAGCTATAACTGATTGCGGGTGGCTGGAAGCTTCAGCACCGCCATGAGGCGCAGCAGGTATTGTTCGGACAACTCTTCGAGATCCTGCTTGCCGGCGTCCGCGAGCAACCGGCCGAGAGCCGGATATTGCATCGGATCGTGACTCATGAGGATCAGTTTGTGGCGGGCGTGAAATTGCGTAAGCGCAGACACACTCAAACCGGATTCGAGCAGGGCGAACCAGCGCCGTAATACGAAAACGCGCTGGATGAAGTTTTCACGCAGGACCGCATCGCCCAGACGGCCTTCCTCTTCGACCGGCAGCCAGGGAAACTCCCGCATCAAGGCATCGGCAAAGATGCCGCTGCCCTCGCCCGCCGGCATTTCACCGCGCCATACCCGAACCCGCTCCATGCCGCAACTGGGTGAGTCCTTTTTCAGAATGTAACCGCACAACCGCCTTGCCCACGCCTGGCGCTTGTGGAGGCAGTCGCGCAATGCCCGGGTGTGATCGATCGCGGGATCGTCGATTTGCACACAACGAATTTCGCCGTCTTCCGCGCGAGTCAGCCGGATGGGCTTGCGCGGAATGCCCAGGCCGATGTCAACTTCAGGGCAAAAAGGGTGCAATTCGAAATACTTGCCAAGGGTGCCGGTAATCCAGGAATGGCGTTTGTGGCCGCCGTCATAGCGTACCCGTTCTCCCAGCAGGCAACTGCTGACGCCGACCGGGATCTTCTCGCCGGCCGCGTTCGACTTGTTCAGAGCGGGCTCCATCGCTCTCCTTCGCGGCGCGCGCGTCCCTCTCGCTCGAGTTTTTCCAGATGCGCGAGCATGGTCCGGCAAGCCCATCGATGCATTGACTTGTCGACGTCGTCGTAGACGACGACCACGAGTTCGTCGAGCGTACAATTTCCGATGTCGGCAAGGCCCCGTTCGACCTTGTTTTCCCGGTGCATGCGATGTTGCACGAGCTTGCTGATTTCCCCTTGCGGATCATGGATCAGATTGCCATGCCCGGGCGCGAGATAGCGCAGGGGAAGTTCCCGTAATTCGGCAAGACTGTTCAGGTAGTCGCTCATGTTGCCGTCCGGCGGCAGAATTACCGAAGTCGTGCCCTGCAATACGTGATCGCCCGTAAAAAGGATCTCTTCTTCGCAAAGCAGATAACAGAAATGATTCGATACATGCCCCGGCGTGTGTACCATGCGGATCGTGTATTCGCCGCAATCCAGCACATCATCGTGGCGCCATTGGCGTCCGGGCTGGAAACTCGCATCGTGATGCCCGTGTTCGGGCGCTGGAAGCCCCACGAGTTCGGCGCCGGTGGCGCGCTGCAATTCCGCGGCGCCGGGCGAATGATCGCCATGCGTATGCGTGGCCAGAATATATTCCAGCCTGCGATCGCCGATGGCCGCAAGAAAACTCTGCAACTGGGCGCTGTCGCGGGGGCCGGGATCGATCAGGCAAAGCCTGGATTCTCCGATCAGGTAGCTATTGGTGCCGGGGCCGGTCATCGGGCCGGGATTGCGCCCGAGAATACGCCAGAGCGGCACCTGGCTTTCGGAGATTCGCTGGGGTACGCCGGCGACGCTGTCCTGCATGGAAATAACCTGCCTCTGACATGATTAATGGGGTCGGAAACTTATTATGACAAACTCACATCGGCTTCGCTCGAAGCTGACAAAATTCAGTTGCATCCGAGACGGTAGGGGCGAGGCATGCCTCGCCCGCGAATGGCCTCGACGTTGTGCAACACCTGTGGGCGACGCATGCGTCGCCCCTACCCAACCCGCACACAGGCTGGCGTTTCGGAGCGATCCGCGACATAATCGCGCCCCGCGCGGCGCACGCCTTTTCCATCAAGATTCACACCGGCAAGGACAGGAAATGTACAGGATTCAGGTTTTCAACTCGATCGCTGACAAGGGGCTGGAGATTTTTCCTGGCGGCGCCTACGAGGTCGGCGATTCCATATCCGATCCCGACGCGATCCTGTTGCGCAGTCACAAGCTGAATCCGGCCGCTGTCGGCGAAAATCTGCGCGCCGTGGCCCGCGCCGGCGCCGGCACCAACAATGTCCCCGTAGACGCCTGCACCGGTGCGGGAGTCGTCGTTTTCAATACACCGGGAGCCAATGCCAACGCCGTCAAGGAACTCGTGCTGTGCGGGCTTCTGCTCGCTTCCCGGGGGATTCTGCAAGGTATCCGATTTGCCGAGGAAAGCTCCGGCCTGGAAGATCACGCCGAGTATTCCCGCCTGATCGAGAAAAACAAGAAACAGTTCAAGGGCGTAGAAATCGCCGGCAAGACCCTGGGTGTGATCGGTCTAGGCGCTATCGGTTCCCGCGTCGCCGAAATGGGTATCAGGCTGAACATGAAAGTGCTTGGTTACGACCCCGCGCTTTCGGTCGACGCGGCCTGGCGGCTGCCGAGCCAGGTAGCGCGAATGGAGAGTCTGCAGGCTTTGGCGGCCAGCTCGGATTTTGTTTCCCTGCACCTGCCGGTGCTCGACACGACTCGCGGGCTGATGAACGGCGAGTTGTTCGCGGCGATGAAACCAGGCGCCTGCCTGCTTAATTTCGCCCGCGAGGAAATCGTCGACGGGGCGGCGTTGCGGAAGGCTCTCGATTCCGACCGCCTGGCAAGATATGTCAGCGATTTCCCGCGCACCGACCTGCTCGGCAGGAAAGACGTGATCTTCATGCCGCATATCGGCGCCAGCACCAGGGAGGCGGAGGAGAATTGCGCGGTCATGGCGGTGAACCAGGTACGTGACTTTCTGGAAAACGGCAATATCCGGAACTCGGTGAATTTTCCCGATCTTTATCTCGATCGAGTGCCGAATTCGGCGCCGGGGTCAAGGCTCGCCATCGCCAATTTGAACGTGCCCCGGATGCTGGGGCAGATCACTTCCATCCTCGCCGACCAGAACATCAACGTGATCGATATGCTCAACAAGAGCCGGGGCGACGTCGCCTACAATCTGATCGATCTGGAACATCCAGCTTCCGATTCGGCGCTGGACGCCATGCGCAACATCGAACACGTGATCAAGGTTACCGCCATCTAGGAACGTAGGAACAATGACAAACCGCGTATTCAATTTCGGCGCTGGTCCGGCGATGTTGCCTGAACCGGTCATGCAACGCGCGCAGGGCGAATTTCTCGATTATCGGGGTATCGGCGCCTCGGTGATCGAAATCAGCCATCGCTCGCCCGAATTCATGGATATCGTCGAGGCAAGCGACGCCCTGCTCCGCGAGTTGGCCGGAATACCGGATAACTATCGCATCCTGTACGTGCACGGAGGCGCGCAAATGCAGTTTTCGGCAATTCCGATGAATCTGATTGCCCGCAAACCGGCGCGAAAGGCCGCATATGCGGTCTCGGGCTATTTCGCCAATCTCGCGGCGAAGGAAGCGATGCGGTACGGCGAGATCGATACCTCGTGCAACAGCGCGGAAAGCAACTTCGACCGCATTCCCGAGTTTGACGCGGGAACTGTGGACGCGGAATCCTCCTACGTACACATCACCAGCAACAATACGATCCGCGGCACCCGCTGGCACGCGTTTCCGGACACCGGCGCTATTCCCCTGGTCGCCGACATGACCTCGGAATTGCTGTCCCGGAAACTGGATTTCGGCAAATTCGGCGTGATTTTCGCTTCGCTGCAGAAGAACCTCGGACCTTCCGGCCTGGCCCTGGTAATCGTCCGTGAAGACCTGCTCGGACACGCTCTGCCGGAAACGCCCGGCCTGCTCGACTACCGAACTTGTGCCGACAAACAATCATTGGCAAACACAATCAACACTTTCGCCGTCTACATGATGAAGCTGGTGCTGGAATGGCTGCGCGACGAAGGCGGCGTCGAAGTCATCGAACGGCGCAATGCGGAAAAGGCCGCGATTCTGTACGATGCGGTAGACGGCAGCGATTTCTATCTCGGTACCGCGCATGTGCCTGACCGTTCGCATATGAACGTGACGTTCAATCTGGCCGAAAACGATCTGCTCGACGCATTCCTGCGCGAAGCGGAAGTCAATGGTTTATACGCATTGAAGGGACACCGGAGCGTCGGCGGCGCCCGCGCGTCGATCTATAACGCAATGCCGGTCGAAGGCTGCCGGGCGCTCGCCGATTTCATGCGGCAATTCGAGCGCAGCCACGCCTGAGACCTTGCCGCCGGTTGCCATGACCACGGCGCCTCACATCATTCATTGCGACTGCGACAGTTTTTACGCATCGATCGAGGAACGCGACAATCCTGCGCTTGCGGGCAAGCCTCTGGCCGTGGGCGGACTACCGGAACTACGCGGCGTAGTGGCGACTTGCAACTATGTAGCGCGTAAATTCGGCATCCACTCGGCCATGCCTTCCGCAACCGCCAGACGCCGTTGCGGCAATCTGATCATCATTCGTCCGGATATGGAAAAGTACCGCCGGGTCTCGCGGCAAGTGCACATGATTTTCCGGCGCTATACCGAAGTCATCGAACCGCTGTCGCTGGACGAGGCCTATCTCGACGTTTCCGGCTGCACGGAATTCGACGGTGACGCCGTCCGCATCGCCGAAGCAATACGCGCGGCGGTGCGGGAGGATATCGGAATTACCATCTCAGCCGGCGTCGCACCCAACAAATTGCTCGCCAAGATCGCCAGCGACTGGAACAAGCCGGATGGTCAATTCGTCGTCGAAGCGGATCAGGTCGCCGGCTTTATGGCGCAATTGCCGGTTTCCCGCCTGCATGGCGTCGGCAAGGTTACTTCCGCCAGGCTGCGCCGGCTCGGCATAAGGACTTGCGGCGAATTGCAAAGGCTTTCGGTTCAGGAATTAGGCGAACGCTTCGGCAAATTCGGCGAGAGACTCTTCGATCAATGCCGCGGCATCGACAATCGGACGGTGGAAGTGAGCCGCATCCGCAAATCGGTCAGTGTGGAAACAACTTACCCCAGGGACCTGCCCGATCTGGCGGCCTGCCTGGCGGAATTGCCGGGGCTGGTCGGGCAATTGGAGCGCCGGCTGGAACGGATGTCCGAATCCCCGCAAATCGGCAAGCAGGTGGTAAAGATCAAATTCCGGGATTTCAGCCAGACCACGGTGGAAACAATATCCAACTCGCTGGACATGGATACATTCCGAAAATTGTGCGAGACGGGTTTCCAACGCGGTGGAAAGCCGGTACGGCTGCTTGGCGTCGGCGTTCGCCTCTCGCCACCCTCCTAACCCTGGCTTTGGTGCTCTTCGAAGGCGCGCATCTGTTCCGCAGTGGCTGCGGTCTGGTGGCGCTCCTTCCACTTCCCGTAAGGCATGCCGTAAATCATTTCGCGGGCGTCTTCGTACTCCACTTCATGGCCGCGCGCCTCGGCTTCCGCCTTGTACCATTTCGACAGGCAATTACGGCAGAAGCCGGCCAGAGTCATCAGTTCGATGTTCTGCAAGTCCTGCTGCCCGCGCAAATGATCCACCAGCCGCCTGAAAGTGGCCGCCTCGATTTCGAGTTGCTGCTGATTGTCCATATTTCGATTCGTCTTGCCTCACGGCATGTTTCAGTAATGAAGACTGTTCGCACGGTGGCTCTTGTCCACGGATTTTAACTGTCGTTCCGCGGCGTTGAATGCATCCCTTATCGCGACATAGAGATCCTCGTGCGCGTGATTGTCATGTTGTTCCTGGTTCACTCTTACTTCCTTCTGTGGCGTATGAATTTCCAGACCCACCGAATATACCTTGCCCTTGTGCCTGTGGTTGTGCGGTGAATCGAGCACCACACGGCCGCTGATGATCCGCTCGCAAAATCGCTCCAGTTTGGCAATCCGCTTGCGAACGGCGTCCTGCAAGGCTTCGGTTTGTTCGATATTGTGAAAAAATACCTGGAATTCATTGTTCATGAATGGCGTTCTCCTGAGTTCGTTGCAAATTGGTTCGTGCAAAACAGTCCGCCGGGCACGGCAAAGCCGGCCCGGATGGCCTTCGTGGGTGAGAAAATTGAAGTTGCGGGATTGTCCTGCCCGGCGGGGATAGACCCAGCCATCGAGTCCAGTGATTCTTGTTGCTTCGGGAAGAAAACTTACGTGCATCCCGGTTCCTTCTTCGACAGGCTTTCAGGATAAACCCTGTTGTCACAAAAGTGCAAGCGTCAGGGGTCAGCTACCCGGAAGCACCAATGCCAGGGCTCGTAAGCGATGCCGAACTCGTTGCCGCGCGGGTAGCTCATGCTGAAGCCGTATCGTCCGGCGTTGTCGGCCAACCACTCAAAAGCGGCGGTATTTTCAAACTCCTCGGTAAGGACTTCGCAATCCGGCGCACCGATATCGAGCGCCCGGCCCGTGTGATGTTCGCTGTAGCCGGGCGCGGCGTTGACGGCAAGTATTTTTTCTATCGACTGGCCGCGCGCCAGTTTTTTCGCGATCAGATCATGCTGGTATTGCGGGCTGCGGAAAGCCGAGACGAGAAACATCTCGACCCCCTGCCCGGCCGCGGCCTGTTTCATCGCCGTCCAGGCCCGACATGCCGCCTCCGTGAGTTGCTGCGGACGGCCGAAACAATCGGCCTCGGTCGGCACGAGACGCCCGGGTACGATCTGCAAAGACAGGAGACATTGCCGCCGGAAATCGGCGGCTATGCCCAAAGCCCGATGCAGGCTGTCGATCTCGCTTTCGTAATCCGCAGCCTGTATCAACGCGGATAACTCTGAACCACCGTCTCGATCCAGCGCTGTTCGTTGATGAACCCCTGGCCCCAGGATTCATATTCCGGCCCAAGTCCTTCCGCGACGATTTCCTCGGCGCTCATCCGCAGGGAGCGTGAGACCCGGATTTCGGTCGAGGTATCCCGAATCATGTTGTAGAAGGCGAGCAGGTCCGCCTTGTCGGCGAGCGGGCCATGACCGGGAATTACCTGCGTGTCGTCGTCGATCCAGGACAGGACTTTTTCCAGGTTGGACAAATATCCCTGTACGCTCCCGCCGCTCGCGATGTCGACAAAGGGAAAGCCGCCATTGAAGAAATGATCGCCCATGTGAATGACATTCGCGTCTTCGAACAGTACGACGCTGTCGGTGTCGGTATGGCCGGCGGGCATGTGAATCAGGGTGATGTTTTCACCGTTGAAATGGATCGTGACGTTGTCGTTGAAAGTAACCACGGGCAGCGCGACCGGCGGGGATTCGCCGTCAATCATGCGCAAGCGCACATTTTCATGGGCCACGATCACGCCGCTGGCGCCGAACTCCGCGTTTCCGCCCACATGATCGCCATGGAAATGCGTATTCAGCACGAATTTCGGCGTATCCGAACCGAGCGCCTCCAGCGCCGTCCTGATCCGGTCCGCCAGCGGTGCGAACTGGTCATCGATGATCAGCACGCCGTCCTCGCCGGCGGATACGCCGATATTGCCGCCCTGCCCCACCAGCATGGACAGGTTGCCGGCAACCGGCACGGTCTCGATCGTGACATCGGCAAACGGATCGTCCTGGGCAAAAACGCCGAAGGACAAACTCACGGCTGCCGTCAGCGCAATCGTTCGAATCGGAAGTTTCATAGTGTCTCCTGGAAGGATCGGCGGTAGATTTCCTGCATTATGCCCACGCGATAACGGGCGGACAATGTCGAATGCGTCAGCGCGGGCGTCAACTTACTTCGATAGCGTGTTCTTCGGCCATTTGACGACGCCAAAGCGCCGGACCCGATTCGTGAATCGATTCGCCGTTTGCGTCGACCGCGACGGTTACCGGCATGTCTTCCACTTCGAATTCGTGGATCGCTTCCATGCCGAGATCCTCGAATGCGACGACGCGCGCAGCGCGAATGGCCTTTGAAACCAGATAAGCCGCGCCACCGACCGCGATCAGGTAGACCGCCTTGTGGTTTCGAATCGCTTCAATTCCGATGGACCCGCGCTCCGCCTTGCCGATCATGCCGAGAATACCGGTATGCGCAAGCAACTCGTCGGTGAACTTGTCCATGCGTGACGCCGTCGTCGGGCCGGCGGGACCGATGACTTCGCCGCGAACCGGGTCGACCGGCCCCACGTAGTAAATGAATCGATTCTCCAGATCCACTCCTTCCGGCAGGGATTCGCCGGCTCCCAGCATGGCGAGCAATCGCTTGTGGGCCGCGTCCCGCCCTGTCAGCAAAGTGCCGGAAAGCAGCAAGGTCTCGCCAGGGCGCCAATTCGCGATTTCCTTGCGGTCGACGGTGTCGAGATTGACTCTGCGCGAGCCGGCGGCTGCGTCCCAATCCAGCACCGGCCACTGATCCAGCGCCGGCGGCTTCAATTCTGCAACGCCACTCCCGTCCAGGGTAAAGTGCGCATGACGGGTTGCCGCGCAATTGGGGATCATGGCGACCGGCAATGACGCGGCATGGGTGGGATAGTCAAGAATCTTGACGTCCAGCACGGTGGTCAGGCCGCCGAGTCCCTGGGCGCCGATGCCGAGCCGATTGGCTCGATCGACGATCTCCAGGCGCAGTTCCTCCTTGTGGTTTTGCGGTCCGCGCTCGCGCAATTCGTGGATATCGATCGAATCCATCAATGCCTCCTTGGCCAGCAGCGTTGCCTGCTCCGCGGTTCCGCCCACGCCGATTCCGAGCATGCCCGGCGGACACCAGCCGGCGCCCATTCCCGGCAGGGTGTCCACCACCCAGTCCGCCAGACTGTCGCTGGGATTGAGCATGGCCATGCGCGCCTTGTTTTCGGAACCGCCGCCTTTCGCCGCCAGCCGCACATGGATCGTGGAACCTGGAACCAGACGAGTGTGTATCACCGCCGGGGTATTGTCTCCCGTGTTCTTTCTTGCGCCGATCGGATCATCCAGGATCGACGCCCGCAGGACATTGTCCGGCAGCAGGTACGCCCGGCGTACGCCTTCGTTGACCATGTCCGCAACGGACATGTCGCCTTCCCAGCGCACTTTCATGCCGATATCGAGAAAAACCGTGACGATGCCCGTGTCCTGGCAGATCGGCCGCTTGCCTTCGGCGCATAGCCGCGAGTTGACCAGAATCTGAGCCAGGGCGTCCCGGGCCGCGGGAGACTGCTCGTGCTTCCAGGCTTCATGCAGGGCGGCAATGAAATCGGGCGGATGGTAATAGGAGATGTATTGCAGGGCGTCCGCCACACTCTGGATCAGATCCTCGTTTCGAATCAGCGTCATTGGTGGAGCTTCCCTGAAAGTCTGTTCATTCTGCGTCTGGCGATGGACAAGCCCAGGAACAGCATCAAGGCGGCCAGAAAGGCCAAAACCATGCCTGTCGCAAGTGCGGCAAGTCCTCTCGCTGCCGCCGCTGGACCGGAACCGATCGTATCGAGGGCGATCGCCATTAGGGCCGGCACCGCGGCTTCTTCTTCGCTGCGGGGAAAAACGGGCGTGAGAATCAATGCCGCCATGAAAGTACGCGTGATCCAGGAGGGCAAGCGCCCCAGAAGAGCGGTGAGTTTCCAGAACACCAGGTAAAAGACTGTGCCGGAAGCCAGGTAAATGAACCAGATAACAAGGTAATTCGTGTCACCGGCCATACCGGCGTCTTCGCTTTGCTGACGGCCCCTTGCCGATAGGGCTAATCATACCATGTCAGCCGGCCGCTTTTGCGCCCGTGCCGGGCATCAGCCTTGCAAACACGGGCGCCAGAACTTCCTTGCGCCAGCCTTGCATGTCGGGCGGCCAATCGATGTTTCCAGTCAATGACCAGGAATGCACGATTTGCTGCAACTGTTTTTTCCTGCCCAGCAATTCAGGACTGACCGCAATGCGGCCGGCCTCCTCGACCACCAGTTCGCGGCATTTTTTCAGCAGGCCTCGCTGGGTATGATCGAGTGAAGCGAACTTCGGGCTGCGCCGGGGCGGGGCCGGGGCGAGAGGCGCTTGTTGCAGGAAATCGGCGAGTTTGTCCGCGAACTTTCCGGCGAATTTTGGATTCAGCCCGGGAGCGTTGCGGATTGCGCTCGAGGAAACGGCTGTACATTGCCCCAGATGCCGTGCGAGCGCCGCCAGCTCCCTGTCCTCGACCAGCCAGTTGCGTGGCAGGTCCCTTGACCTGATTTCGTGTTCGCGCCAAAAGCATAATTGCTGCAGCAGAATCAGGCCGCGTTTATTCAGTGAATTGTGATCATTGAGTTGCAAGTAACTGAAATACCAGGAATCCGGGTTCTCGTCGTTTTCCGCTCCGGCAAGCAGACGGCGGCAATCTTCGACAAACCAGGAATGGGCATTCTTCGCTCGCAATTCCGATTCCAACTTTCTCCGCAGTTCCGACAAATATCGAACGTCATCTGCCGCATATCGCAGTTGCGAGGAACTCAGCGGCCGTTGCCGCCAGTTCGAGCGGGTCTCGGATTTGTGCAACTCCACGTCACAATATCTGCTGACCAGGTCCCGGTAGCTGAGACTGAATCCGACTCCGAGAAAGGCTGCCGCAAGCTGAGTATCGAACAGATTCGCCGGCAGGATGCCGAGCAGATGGTAAAGCAGTCCGAGATCTTCACCGGAAGCGTGAACGATGACCTGCGTTCGCGCCAGCAGGCGCCGGCAGGGCTCCCAGTCGGAAACGGTCAGCGGATCGACAAGATAGCAGCCGGATTCGACTCCGAACTGCAGCAGGCCTACCTTGGCGTAAAACGTTCTGGTGCGGACGAACTCCGTATCAAGGCCTACAGCGGGCAACTCGCTCCATTCCCGGCATAGTTCGGCAAACCGAGCCTGGTCGCTGACGTATTCAAATTTCGCATCTTTCGCGCTTGTGTGATTCATCCGATCACGCGCGCTTCATGTCCGTGCGTCCGGTGAACGCATGTGTCAGGGTGCCGCCATCGGTGAATTCGAGCTCGCCGCCGACGGGAACGCCATGTGCGATTCGCGAAACCGCGATTTCGGATCCGCGTAACTGTTCGGCGATGTACCAGGCCGTGGCGTCGCCTTCCACCGTTGCGTTACAGGCCAGGATCACTTCCTCGAATCCACCATCAGTGACCCGCTCCAGCAACAGTCCGATGCCGAGTTGTTCAGGACCAATGCCGTCGATCGGTGAGAGATGACCCATCAACACGAAATACAGACCGCGATAAGTGCCCGCCTGTTCGATCGCCAGCACATCGGCGGGGGATTCGACCACGCAGCACAATTTCCGCTCCCGCGAAGGGTTTGCGCAAATTCCGCAAACTGTCTCTTCGGTCAGATTGCGGCATTGACGGCAATTGCCGACTCGTTCCAGAGCGCCGCCAATCGCCTCGCTCAGGCGCCGGCCGCCCTGCCGATTCCGTTCGAGCAAGTGCAATGTCATGCGCTGGGCCGATTTCTGCCCCACTCCGGGCAGACAGCGGAAAGCTTCGATCAATTCCTCGATCAGTGGGCTCGAACTCATGGTGGACCTAGAACGGAAACTTGAATCCTTCCGGCAGACCGGCGAACCCGGTCATGCCCTGCATAGCCTGCTTGTTTTCGTGCTCGATCTTGCGCACCGCGTCGTTGATCGCCGCGCAAATCAGGTCTTCCAGAATTTCCCTGTCTTCCCGCTGCAAGGCTTCGTCGATTTCCACCGCGACCGCGTCGAAGCGGCCGTTCATGCGCACTTTCACCGCGCCGGCGCCGGACTGACCCTCAACCACGGTTTCGGCCAATTCCTGTCTGGCCTGCTCCATCTTGTCCTTGACCTGTTTCGCATGCTTCATCAATTCATTGAAGTCGGTCATCGATCACCTCGGCGTTGCGATGGGGAGATGCTATCCCTGATCACTTTCCCGGAAAAACTCTTCAGCATTTGCTGCACGTTCGGATCGTTCTCGAACTCGGCAACCAGGCCGTCGGCCGAATCCGGTGGGTCCTGCGCGGCTGCGCTGCCGTTGCTCTTGTTTATCGGCGCGGTGTCCGGAATTTCAGGCGCTGCTTCCCTGATTGCCGGCTCGGGTTCGGCGGCTGCGGCGCTATCCGCGGGCGCTATTTCCTCCCGCCCGCCCTCATCGCCGGATGAACCGGAATCATCTTGCGCCTCGACAGGAGCCACGGGATCGGGCGCGAACACCAGCATGCGCAGCAGCAGCATTTCGAATGCCGCGCGCATGTCTCCCGGCAGGTACAGCTCCTCCCTGCCCTTGTTGCCGATCTGGTAATACAGTTGCAGATCTTCCGCGCTGAACTTGCCCGCGAGTTCGATAATTTCCTGGCGGTCGCCCAGACTGTTGTCGATGGCTTCGGGAAAAGCCTGGGCAATGGCCAGGCGGTGCAAAGTGGAAAGCAGGCTGTCGAGGGTCTGGGCATAGTCCGGAATCTGTCCGGCCAGATTACCGGTAATTGCCAGTACGGCGCGCAAATCCCCGGAAGCCATCGCCCGCAGTAGTTCAAAAACCTGTCTCTGGGGCGGAATTCCGAGCATTTCCACTACGGACGCGGCGCTGATCCTGCCCTGGCAATAGGAAATCGCCTGGTCGAGCAGGGTCAAGGCGTCGCGCATGCTGCCGCCTGCTGCCGCGGCGATCTGCCAGAGCGCGTCCTGCTCGCATTCGATCTTCTCCTGCTCGAGCACCGGACCGAGATATTTCACGATCGTGTTCGGACTCAGGTTCTTTAGATTGAATTGCAGGCAGCGCGAGAGAATCGTCACCGGCAGTTTCTGCGGATCGGTCGTGGCAAACAGGAACTTGACGTGGTCGGGCGGCTCTTCCAGCGTTTTCAGCAGGGCGTTGAAGCTGTGGGTGGAAAGCATATGCACTTCGTCGATCAGATAAACCTTGAAGCGCGCCTGGGAAGGCGCGTATTGCACGTTTTCCAGCAATTCCCGGGTATCTTCCACCTTGGTGCGCGAAGCGGCGTCGATTTCGTACAGATCGAGGAAGCTGCCGCCGCTTATTTCGGTACAGGCGCCGCAGGTATTGCACGGTTTCGAACTGATGCCCTGCTCGCAGTTGAAGCACTTGGCGAGAATACGGGCCAATGTGGTCTTGCCGGTTCCCCGGGTGCCGGTGAAAAGATAGGCGTGATGCAGGCGCTGGTTATCGAGCGCATTGATCAGAGTCTTGAGAACATGCTCCTGTCCGGCGACCTGACTGAAATCGCCGGGACGCCATTTCCTGGCGAGTACCTGGTAGCTCATGCCTGTCCATCGTCGCATTCCCGCGTTGGGGAAGCCGGTCTTGTGTTTGGGGTGGTAGCCCTTGCCAGCCACACCGCGGCACATGCTTCAGTTACTACCGTTGCTCCCTTCCGGGCCTGGCGGGGTTCATAACCTGTCATTGCGCGGGGACCGGCAAGAGTTACCACTTGGAATACTATCACGCCGAAGCGTTTGTGGCTTCGATCCGTCGCCGCCGGGCCGGGGAGTATGCAGCGGACGCTGTAAATACGTCCATGTACGCTTCGAGCTCGACATCCTGTCTCGCACGCCCGCTGCACACTCCCCGGCCCGACGGCGACTCAGGTTGTGCAGTGTCAAGAAATCGTGGACTTGCGGTGGTGGCGCCGTTTATTCTTCCAGCGAATGGGAAAGGGGCTGGGGTTATGTCTGGGAAATGGTTGGCGATCAGATTATTCATGGTTGCGTTGGGTTCGGTGGTGGCCGGGTTCGGGATGGCTCAGAGTACTCCATTCGATGGTCAGGTAACGCCGAGCCAGCCGTTCACGATGCAGACTTTCGGTATCGACGAGGTTCTTGTTACGCCGGTGGCGACCGGGTTGGCGAATCCGTTCGATATGGCTTTTCGCGGCAATGGCGACATTCTCGTTACCGAGCGTTATACAGGAAAACTCAGGGTGGTCCGGGATGGGCGGCTGCTTGAGAACGACTTGTCCGGCTTGCCGGAAATGTATTCGGGCGAGTTCAGGGCCGGGCTGATGGCGGTCGAGGTGCATCCCGAAGACGACAGCATCGTCTATCTGACGTATACCAAGCCGATCGTGGTTGACGGTGAGCCGGAACGGACCGTGGCTCTGCTGAGAGCGCGCATTGTCGAAGACAGGCTCGCGGACGTAGAGGAAATCTTCGCGGCGAAGGGCCTTGACCGCGGCATAGCGGCTTCTCAATTGCTGTTCACGCCCGACGGAAAGTTGTTGATGTCCCTCGGCGGCGCTTACGTGTACGCGGGCATAGGAGACTACGCTCAGGATCCTTCGATCCATTACGGCAAACTGTTGCGCCTGAACGATGACGGTTCGGTGCCCGCCGACAATCCGTTCGTTGCGAACGGAGTATACCTGCCCGAGGTCTATACCGTAGGCCACCGCAACATCATCGGCCTTTCCTGGCATCCGGAAACTGGAGAATTGTGGGCGACGGAAAACGGGCCTCAGGGCGGCGACGAGGCAAACGTCATCAGGGCTGGTGAAAATTACGGCTGGCCGATCGTTTCCTACAGCCGCCAATATCGCGGCGACCGCGTCTCGGAGCGTCCATGGGACTCCCGTTTCGTCGATCCGGAAGTTATCTGGTGGCCATCGATCGCGCCCGCGTCGATGATTTTCTATTCGGGCGATAAGCTGCCCGAATGGCAGGGAAACATGCTCGTCGGTTCAATGATGGAAGGTCGAATCCCCGGCACGGGACATATTGAACGCGTCGTATTCAACAGCCGGGGCCAGGAAATCCGCCGCGAAAGCATTCTCCGCCAACTGCAGTCCAGAGTCACCGGCGTAGCGCAAAGCCCGGATGGCTATCTGTACGTCCTGCTGGACGAGGAAAACGGCGCTCTTTTGCGCCTTGAGACTGACGTGCAAGAGTAGTTTTCCAAATAGAAGCTGCACGATACAAGGGCATTTGGCGGTGAGAGAGGGATTCGAACCCTCGATGCCTTTCGACATACACACTTTCCAGGCGTGCTCCTTCGACCACTCGGACATCTCACCGAATTCGGTATTGGCTCCCTTCCCTATTGCCTTGCGTCGCGGCCCATCAAATGATCAGGGGTCACAGGCGAAGTGCTCCGGTAGACATTGATTTCGAGCCCGCCGCGCCGGAGAAAATGCATCGATAAGCTCAGACGCTCCGGTTCGCAGACCCGAATGATGTCATGAAACGCCTGCTCGGCGCATTGTTCGTGCCAGGCCGCGTGACTGCGGTAAGCACACAGATACGATAGCAGTCCCGCCTCATCGATCTCCCGGCCGCTGTAGGCGATAGTTACGCTCGCCCAGTCCGGTTGCCCGGTCACCGGACAAATCGAACGGAACAATTCGGTGCGTATTTTCTTGTCGCTGACCCTGTTCGCGCTGGTTGCCAGCAGGCTTGCATCGGGGCCACCGCCGATCATGGAAACGGCATGATGGTCGATCAGCGAAAAGTCTCCAAGCCGGCAGTCGTCCGGGTAAGTAGTCAGACCCCAGATTCGCACGTCGGGATTTGCGCCGCAGCATGCCGCCAGATCCCCGCGAATCAGTTCGGCGGCATGGTCCGTATTCTCGAATCGTTCCTGATTCAGGCCGGCGAGATACAGTTTCAGCGACTTCGATTCCACCATATTCGGCGAATCCACGGGAAAAATCAGTTCGCCGATGAAGACATCGGGATTGCCCTCGGCGTCGAGCCAGGACAACTCGTACGCCCGCCAATGGTCCAGCCCATGAACGATTTGATCTTCATCGCCGGTGACCCGTTCGCGGGGAATCGGGTGCAGCAGCTCGGGGGTGTATTTCGCAGGCGTCGGAACGCGTCTGCCGAGAGCGCTTTCGGTCATGATTCAACTCCTGATGCCGGTTCCCCTGCGCAACAGCCAGATGCATGCGCCGAACAGCAGTACGGCGAACAGGACCAGCATTGCGAAAGCCCAGACAACGTCGATGTCGGATGTGCCGAGAATACCGTAGCGAAAGGTATTCACCATGTAAAAAATCGGATTCAGCCGGGAAACGAGTTGCCAGAACGGCGGCAGCAACTCGATTGAGTAAAACACTCCGCCGAGATATATCAGCGGCGTAAGCACAAAAGTCGGAATTATCGATACGTCATCGAAATTGTTGGCGAACACTGCGTTGATGAAGCCACCCAGTGAGAACACCAGCGACGTGAACAGCACCACGCCGATCGTGATCGAAAGACTGTAGAGCGGCAAATCGGCGAAAAAAAGCGAAACGAGCGTGACTATGAAACCGACGCAAAGGCCGCGCGCCATTCCGCCGACGATAAATCCGGAAAGAATGACGTAGTTGGGAATCGGCGCCACCAATAATTCCTCGACGCTGCGCTGGAATTTCTGGCTGAAAAACGAAGACACCACGTTGGAATAGGAATTCTGGATGACCGCCATCATGATCAGCCCGGGCACGATGAACTCCATGTAGCGGTAACCGCCCATCTCGCCGATCCTGCTGCCGACCAGATTGCCGAATATCACGAAATACAGCGAAATCGTGATGATCGGCGGCAGCATGGTTTGTGTCCAGATGCGCATGAAACGCCGCACTTCCTTGATCACGATCGTTTCAAAGGCAATCAGCCTGTGATCGGAAAACATCAGCCGCCCCCGTTTCCGCTTTCCCGCAGGCGCGACAGGAACAATTGTTCGAGCCGGTTGGCCTTGTTACGCATGCTGATGATGCGGATGCCGAGGCGATCAAGCACGGCAATCGCGCTATTGATATCGCGGCCCCCGGACAGTACGGCTTCGATGCTGTGAGAATCCACCTTGCGCAGGATCAAACCGGGTTCCTCGTGTTCCAAGTCGGTATCGAGATCATGTTCGGCATCGAGAATATACGCATGGATATCGAGTTCAGCCAGCAGTTTTTTCATGCTCGTGTTCTCGATGATGTTCCCTTCGTCGATGATGGCGATATTGCGGCAAAGCTGCTCCGCTTCCTCGAGATAATGCGTGGTTAAAACGATGGTTGTCCCTTCGCGATTGATCTCGAGCAGGAAATCCCACATGGAGCGCCGCAATTCTATATCGACTCCGGCGGTGGGTTCGTCGAGGATCAGCAGCCGCGGCTCATGCACCAGGGCCCGGGCGATCATCATGCGGCGCTTCATTCCACCGGAAAGCAGTCGCGAACGGGTATCCCGTTTTTCCCACAGTCCTAGCTGTTTCAGGTATTTTTCCGCTCGATGCGCCGCCAGTTTGCGCGGCAAACCGTAGTAGCCGGCCTGGGTCAAGACGATGTCTGCCACTTTTTCGAATTGGCTGAAGTTTATTTCCTGGGGCACGACTCCCAGATCGAGCTTGGTCTGGTACAGGTGCGTATCGACATCGCGGCCGAAAATACGCACGTCTCCGCCGGTTCGCTTGACCAGCGTGGAAAGTATACCGATGAATGTGGACTTGCCGGCCCCGTTTGGGCCGAGCAGCGCAAAGAAATCACCCTGCTCGACCTCGAGCGACACCCCTTTGAGCGCGGCAACGCCACTTGCGTAGACTTTTTCCAGATTGCTGACGGATATGGCAACGGACATGAAATCAATTCAATTCGTTTCGGCAATGGCTGCGCCGCCTGCGGGCGAAAAAAACCCGGCTGGCGCCGGGTTTTCGCAATTGGCGTCCCCTAGGGGTTTCGAACCCCTGTTGCCGGGATGAAAACCCGGTGTCCTAGGCCTCTAGACGAAGGGGACTGTTCCGACCGGCTAGCGCCTGCGCGGGAAGCGGTGGATTCTAATGAAATCTTCCGCTTTCAGTCAAGAACCCTCCGCCTTTTTCCGGCGCGCCTGGTCCTCGGCAAGTGTGCGGCCCGCGGCGGTCTCGAAACGGCTGAGCGCCTGCATGATGGCGATAAGGCAATCGTCGCGCAATCGTTCGAGTTCCTTCACCGACCTTCCGCCGGCTTGCCGGCGCGTGCCTTCCGTCATACGGGCGATCAATTCGTCGTCGAGTTCCGGCGCCGGGAGTCGAGTCCATGGCAACTTGAGCGTCGGACCGAACTGCTTCAGAAAGTCATCCATGCCCGCGTCGCCGCCTGCAAGATGATAGCTGAGGCACGAGCCCATGAAAGCCCAGCGCAATCCCGGGCCATAGACGATGGCCGCGTCCAGTTCTTCCGTCGTCGCAACGCCGTCGTTCACAAGGTGAAGGAGTTCGCGCCACAGGGCTTCCTGCAGTCGATCGGAAAGGAAACCCTCGATTTCCTTGCGAACCCGAAGAGGATGCATCCCCAGATCGCGGTAGAACGCCATGGCGCGGTCGATGCTCGCCGATGACGTTCGCACGCCACCCAACACCTCTACGAGCGGCAGCAGATAAACCGGATTGAATGGGTGTCCCACCACCAGGCGCTCCGGATGCCGGCAACGCGATTGCAGTTCCGTGGGCAACAGACCCGAGGTGCTCGAGGCTACGATAACCTCCGGCGGCGCTAGCGCGTCTATCCGCTCGTGCAGATCCTGCTTGAGTGCAAGCCGTTCCGGCGCGCATTCCTGGATGAAGTCGGCGGAGCGGCAGGCCGCGTCAAGGGAATCTGCACAGCGCAGGCGGTCGAGGCTTGCGCCCGGAAACAGGCCGAGTCGTTCCAGTGCGGGCCATGCATTCCCGACCGCATCGGCGAGTCTCCCCTGCCACGCCGGCGCCGGATCCCAGGCCACCACATCCAGACCATGGGCCAGCGCCCGCGCCGCCCAGCCGGCGCCGATGACGCCCGTTCCAATGACACCCAATGTGCGGACCGTAAGCTGCATTACAGAGACAGTGCCGGAAATGGAAGGCCAGGACGGGTCAAGCGCGCTTCACCAGGCCGAACTTTGCGCGCGACTCTTCCGGGCCGAGCACGCGGGCGCCCATCAGTTCGACGATCTTGCGGGCCCGCTCTACCAATTGCGCATTGGTGGCGAACACGCCCCGGCTGAGATAAAGGTTGTCCTCGAGCCCGACTCGCACATGGCCGCCCAGCAGCACCGACTGCGCCACGAAAGGCATCTGGTTGCGGCTGATAGCGAATGCCGTGAAATTTGCGCCGGCCGGCAAAAGGTCCACCCATGACTTGATGACGCCAACTTCCGCGGGAGCGCCCCAGGGAATGCCGAAGCAGAGTTGGAAGAGCGGCGGATCTTCGATCAGGCCTTCAGCAATCATCTGCAATGTGAAACTCAGGTGCCCCGAGTCGAAGATCTCCAGTTCCGGCTTGACGCCCAGTTCCCGGATGCGTCTGGCGCCCCGCCGGAGCATGTCCGGCGTGGAGACGTAGACCAGGCTGCCCTCGCCAAAGTTGTACGAGCCGCAGTCCAGCGAGCAGATCTCCGGCAGCAGTTCCTCCACATGAGGCAGGCGGTCCAGCGCCCCCACCAGGTCCGAGTCCTCGCCGAAGTCGGTTGGACTGTCGTCTGGTCCGATGAACAGATCGCCCCCCATACCCGCGGTCAAGTTGATCACTACATCGATGCCTGAGTCACGGATCCGGGCAACAACCTCGCGGTACAGGGAAACGTCGCGCGAGCCCTTGCCGGTAGCCGGGTCGCGAACATGACAGTGCACGATGGCCGCGCCTGCCTTCGCGGCGTCGACCGCCGACTCGGCAATCTGCCCGGGAGTCACGGGAACGTCGGGATGCCTGCCGACGGTGTCGCCGGCGCCGGTCACTGCGCAAGTGATGATTACATCGTTGTTCATGGAAGCAAGGTTATTCCATAAATTCGCCTGGGCGCAAAAGGCGGGGCCAGACGCCGGGGCCGCAGAGATTCTGCGACTCCGCTTCGCTACGCGCAGAATGACATCCTTAGACGCCTGCACGGTGTTAGTCGCCGTTGGGTCAGGGGGTGTGCAGCGGGCGTGCGAGGGTGAGGCCCGGTCGGCGCAGTCGACAAGAAGCAAAGTTTCTTGAGGACCGAACGGCTCGCCATGGATGGCGAGACTGGAGCCAATCGAAGCCGACGGCGTCGCGCCAGGGACGGCATGCAAAATGCAATTGAAGGCAGTCAGCGGGATGTAGTTACAGCGTCCGCTGCAAACTGCCCGCCAGACGGCGACGGATCGAAGCCACCCCATTTGAGCCCAAACCGCACACGGTCTTGACCGGTACGGGGCTCTGTGACATTCTCGATTGTCCTGCAATCCCTTGATGGAGGCGTTCCGTGGACGATCGGGAATACGAGAACTCCGACCTCGAAATCGATCAGAAACTGATCGCGGAAGGCGCCATGCAATTGAATGGAGAGATCAAGGTGCTGGAAACCTGGCTGCGGGAACTGGACGAAGCCGAGGAAGCAAACGAGGAAATCCTCGCGGTTCGCAAGTCCTATAACGACATGTTGCGCAGTAGAAGGGAAATGTTGAGCAGCCTCGAAAAACAAGTCCGTTAATCTCTTTTCTCCGCGAGCGGAATTATACCGGCGCCGGCCATGCTGTCCAGGGAACAGGCTTCCGCGATGATTTCGCTGCAAGCGGAAATGAATCACAGGATTGATCCCGGCTGGGTTGCAGCGGCGTATCCCTACCTCAGGGCGGTCATCGTCGAAGGCGCCGAAGCGATCGAACACCATGGCTGGAAATGGTGGAAGAAGCAGGAACGCGACACCGCACAGTTACAAATGGAACTCGTAGATATCTGGCACTTTCTGCTGTCGGAAGTGCTGCTGCGCGAGGGGGGCGACCAGGAGCGCGCATTGGCTTCACTGATGCGGTTGCTGGACTCGAAATCCACGCTCGAAGAAATCGAATTCGACGGCAGGGCCTGGCGCCTTGACCGGCTTGACCTGCTGGAAAAGCTCGAATTGCTCATCGGCCTGTGCGCGAACCGGCGCGTCGATCTGGCCGTATTCGGCTCGATCCTGCGTGACTGTGACATGAACTGGCTCGATCTGTACCGCCAATATGTCGGCAAGAACGTGCTCAACATGTTCCGGCAGAACCACGGCTACAAGGAAGGTCATTATCAGAAATTCTGGTCCGGCAGGGAGGACAACGAGTATCTCTCGGAGATTCTCGCAGCTTCCGACCCCGAACAGCCGGGTTACCGGGAACTCATCTATTCCGAACTGGCAAGGCGCTATCCTGCCTGACAGGCGGGCGGCCCGGAGCGGCGGCAGTTACCGCTAGCGATAGTAGGCGTTTTCGCGATTGGAATGGTCGGTCACGTCGCGTACTTCCTTGAGTTGCGGAACCTGCGACAACAAGGCGGTTTCCACTCCGTGCTTGAGCGTCACATCGACCATGCCGCAGCCCTGGCAGCCGCCGCCGAATCGCAGAACTGCGACACTTTCCTCGAAGATTTCCTCCAGCGTGACATGACCGCCGTGGGAGGCCAGACCGGGATTGATTTCGTTATAGAGGATGTAATTGACGCGGTCTTCGATCGAACTGTCGTCGGTAATCCGGGGTAGCCGGGAATTGGGCGCCTTGATTGTCAGTTGTCCGCCCATGGAATCCTTGGCGAAGTCCACCACCGCATCTTCCAGAAAAGGGATGCTCGGCTGATCGACATAAGACTTGAAACCCTTGTATTGCGTCTCCTCGTCGTCGGGCTTCTGCTCGCCGGGCCGGCAATAGGAAATACAGGTCTCGGCCTGGGGCGTGCCGGCGTCGAGAATGAAAATCCGCACGCCTATGCCTTCGCAGTCCTGCTTGTCCAGCAACTCCGCCAGGTATTCCTGTGCTGATTCGGTAATGCTGATCATGCGATCGACTTCCCACAAGTACACATCGAAGCTGACATTCTACCCTATCGGCAATTTTGCGGGAACGGCTCGGTTCTTTTGTGCTAGATTCAGATTTTCCCGATTGGAATGGAGATTTATCGATGTCAGCATACGTAGTATTCGAAGCGAAAGTTTCCGACGCTGAAAAATTTGCGGACTATGCGCAGCAGGTGCCCGACCTCGTATCCCGATTCGGCGGCGAGTATGTGGTCCTGAGAGGCGAAACCGAATCACTTGAAGGCAACTGGAGCGATTCACGCATTACCATCCTGCGCTGGTCCGATATGGCCGGCGCCCGGCAATTCTGGGAATCCCGGGAATTCGGGGAACTCAGGAAATTGCGCGAAGGCGCCGGTGATTTTCGTGCAGTGCTGCTGGACGGTCTCCATTAGGGAAACCCCATCGGGCAGGTCAGAAATAGTCAATTGGTCAGCGATTAGAGCGACAAAAGCCGGTCCGGCCCGCATTGTTCCCACCCGGCGGTGACCGGCCCGCCGGTCGCCGCGTTTTGCTAGAATTGGCGCCTTTTTCCGCGGTGGCCTCGCAGCCATGAAGAAAACCGCCAGTTACAAGCGCCTGGAAGAGATTCTTGGGCGGCGCATCGTGCTGCTCGACGGCGCCATGGGAACGATGATCCAGGCCCATGAACTCGATGAAGCCGATTTTCGTGGAGAGCGTTTTCACGACTGGCCATCCGATCTTGCCGGCAATAACGACCTGCTCAACCTGACGCGACCCGAATTGATCAGGGATTTTCACCTGGCCTATCTGGAGGCCGGCGCCGATATCGTCGAAACCAACACTTTCAATTCCAGCCGCTGTTCCCAGGCCGATTACGGCCTGGAAGACCTGCACGGCGAATTGAATCTTGCTGGAGCGCGGTTGGCTCGCGCCGCCTGCGACGAAATGAATGCCCGCACTCCGGAGCAGCCGCGCTTTGTTGCCGGCGTCCTTGGCCCGACCAGCAAGACCGCGTCGATTTCGCCCGATGTCAACGATCCTGGATTCCGCAATATCTCCTTCGACGAACTGGTCCGGGACTATGCCGTCGCCATTGCCGCCCTTGTCGAAGGCGGCTGCGACCTGCTGCTGATCGAAACCTCGTTCGACACCTTGAACGCAAAGGCGGCAATCCTTGCCTGCCTGGAATTCTTCGAAAAATCAGGCCAGCGTCTGCCGCTGATGGTTTCCGGCACGATCACCGACGCCAGTGGCCGTACCTTGTCCGGACAGACCGTCGAAGCATTCTGCAATTCGGTTATGCATGCAAATCCGCTCGCGGTCGGATTCAACTGCGCACTCGGCCCAGAACAACTGGCGCCGCATGTGGAAGAGATTTCCCGGCTGGCCCCCGTGCGCGTCACCACACACCCGAATGCCGGCCTGCCCAATGAATTCGGCGAGTACGACCAGACGCCCGGGGAAATGGCGGCGATCCTCGGAGATTTCGCCCAAAGGGGCCTGGTAAACATAGTCGGCGGCTGTTGCGGGACCACGCCCGGGCATATCCGCGCAATTTCGGATGCACTGGTCGGAGTCACACCGCGCAAAATTCCCGACATCGCGCCCGCCTGCCGCCTTGCGGGGCTGGAGCCGCTGAATATCGACTCCGATTCGCTGTTCGTGAATGTCGGCGAGCGCACCAATGTTACCGGCTCGGCCCGCTTCGCCAACCTCATTCGCGAAGAGAGATATGACGATGCGCTCGAAGTGGCTCGGGAACAGGTCGCCGCGGGCGCCCAGATTATCGACATCAACATGGACGAAGGCATGCTCGATTCCGAGGCGGCGATGGAAAGATTCGTCAAGCTGATTGCCGCCGAGCCGGAAATCTGCCGTGTGCCGCTGATGATCGACTCCTCGCGCTGGGAAGTGATCGTGGCAGGATTGAAATGCGCCCAGGGCAAATGCGTGGTCAATTCGATCAGTCTCAAGGACGGCGAGCAGGCCTTCCTCGACAAGGCCGCGCTATGCCTGAGACACGGTGCAGCCGTCATCGTCATGGCGTTCGACGAAAGCGGTCAGGCCGACTCGCTTACGCGCAAGAATGAAATCTGCAGGCGTTCCTACGAATTATTGCTGGAACGGCTCGATTTTCCGGCTCGAGATATCATTTTCGATCCCAACGTGTTCGCGGTAGCGACCGGCATCGAGGAACATAACAATTATGCCGTCGATTTCATCGAATGCTGCCGCTACATCCGTGAAAACCTTGCCGGCGCGCTGGTTTCCGGCGGCATCAGTAACGTGTCCTTTTCCTTTCGCGGCAACAATGCCGTGCGCGAAGCGATTCACTCGGTATTCCTCTATCACGCGATCCGCGCGGGTCTTGCCATGGGTATCGTCAACGCCGGTCAATTGACGGTTTACGACAGTATTCCCGCGGCGCTGAAGGATGCGGTCGAAGACGTAATCCTGAATCGGTCGCCGAACGGCACGGAATCCCTGATGAAGCTTGCCGGGGAAGTCAGCGGCGGGTCGAGGGCTTCTCCGGAAGAGGATCTCGAATGGCGCGCCTGGAAAGTGGACGACCGGCTCTGCCATGCGCTCGTCAAAGGCATCAACCGCTTCATCGAGCAAGACACTGAAGAAGCCCGGCGGCAGGCGCCGCGGCCGATCGAAGTGATCGAAGGCCCGCTGATGAACGGTATGAACGAGGTCGGAGACCTGTTCGGCGCCGGCAAGATGTTCCTGCCCCAGGTTGTGAAGAGCGCTCGCGTCATGAAACAGGCCGTGGCATACCTGCAGCCGTTCATGGAAGCGGAAAAGGAAGGCGCAGAAGCCCGTAGCAAGGGCAGAATCCTGCTCGCCACGGTGAAGGGCGACGTGCACGACATCGGCAAGAATATCGTCGGCGTGGTGCTCGGCTGCAATAACTACAAGGTCATCGATCTCGGCGTCATGGTCAGTTGCGAGCGGATTCTCGAGACCGCCCGGGAAGAACAGGTCGACATGATCGGCCTGAGTGGGTTGATCACGCCTTCGCTCGACGAGATGGTGCACGTAGCGAAGGAAATGCAAAGACATGACTTTAGTATTCCATTGCTGATCGGCGGCGCCACGACATCGAAGGCTCACACCGCGGTGAAGATCGAGCAGCATTACCGCAACGACCAGGCAATCTACGTACCGGACGCCTCGCGCGCCGCGGCCGTTGTCTCCTCGCTGCTCAATCCTGCGGCCAAGGCGAAGTTCTGCGGCAAACTGCATGAGGAATACGTGCAGATCCGCGAACGTGCGGGGAAACGCGGCGAGCGGCGGAAACTGCTCGATTACGCAACCGCCAACAGCAGGCCGCTCACCGTCGATTGGCGAAACACCGAAATCACCGCGCCTGCTCGTGCCGGCAATCACGTGATCCGGAACTATCCATTGGAAGAATTGCGCGGCTATATCGACTGGACGCCGTTCTTCATCACCTGGGGTCTGTCGGGCAAGTATCCGGCGATTTTGCAGGACGCAAAGATCGGCGAATCGGCGAGAGAACTGTTCAGCGACGCGAATGCCCTGCTGGACAGCGTCATCACCGAGAATTCGCTGCGAGCGAGAGCCGTTTTCGGCATCTGGCCGGCCAATCGCGACGGTTGCAACGATGTCCGCCTGCACGTCGCCGACGGCGGGGAATCGGCTACCTTTCACTTCCTGCGACAGCAATCCGTCAAGGAGGACGGACAGCCGCAATTATGTCTGGCGGATTACATCGCGCCCGAATCGTGCGGCAGAACCGACCATATCGGCGGCTTTGCGGTCACAATCGATGGCGCCGGAGATCTTGCCGACCGGTTCGAAGCCGAAAACAATGACTATCAGGCCATCTTGGCCAAGGCTCTCGCGGACCGCCTCGCCGAAGCCCTCGCCGAGCGCCTGCACGAACGCGTCCGCCGGGAGTTCTGGGCTTACGCCCCGCATGAGTCGCTGTCACTCGATAATCTGATCAGGGAACGCTACCAGGGCATCCGCCCTGCCCCGGGCTATCCGGCCTGCCCCGACCACAGCGAGAAACAAACCCTGTTTCGCTTGCTCGATGCGACCGGGACGATTGGCGTAAGCCTGACGGAAAACTTCGCCATGCTGCCCGCCGCTAGCGTATCCGGCTGGTACTTTGCCCATCCGCAGTCAAAATATTTCCCGGTAGGCAAGATCACCGCGGAACAGGTTTCCGACCTGGCAAACCGCAAGCAATGTGACGAGCAACGCATGCGCCGCCTGCTCGCGCCCAATCTCGATTAAATCAGGCCCGACTGTGCAGGTTTTAATACATGTGAGACCGTAGGGGCGAGGCATGCCTCGCCCGCGAACGGCCCCGAAACCGTGCAACTGACGGGCGAGGCATGCCTCGCCCCTACATGCTGAACCCGCACAGCGGGTTAAAATAAGGGGCTGCTTCCGTTAGAATAACCGGTCATTTTTCAATTGGCCGGGGCCCTTGCGCTCTCATGTACGTCTACGACGATTACGACCATCGCATGCTCGCCGAACGGGTGGCGCAATTCCGCGATCAGACCAACCGCTATATCGCGGGTAAATTGAGCGATGCGGAATTCCTGCCCTTACGCCTGCAGAACGGCCTGTATATCCAGCGCCTTGCGCCGATGTTGCGGGTGGCGATCCCATATGGCCTGCTGTCGTCGCGGCAGATTCGCAAACTCGCCCTAATTGCCCGCGATTACGACAAGGGCTACGGTCATCTCACCACGCGCCAGAACATCCAGTTCAACTGGCCGGAACTGGCTGAGACGCCGGACATCCTGGCCCATCTGGCCGAAGTCGAGATGCACGCGATTCAAACCAGCGGCAATTGCATCCGCAATGTCACAACCGATCATTACGCAGGCGTAGCCGCTGACGAAATCGAAGACAGCCGCCCCTGGTGCGAACTCATTCGCCAATGGTCGACCTTCCATCCCGAATTTGCCTATCTGCCGCGAAAGTTCAAGATCGCCGTCTGCGGCACTCCCGCAGACCAGGCCGCGACTCAAGTGCACGATATCGGGGTCTACCTGGTCAGAACGGAAAACGGCGGGACCGGTTTCCGCATTCTCGCCGGAGGCGGTCTTGGCCGCACTCCGGTAATCGGCCAGGTCATTTTCGACTACGTGGAGAAACAACATCTGCTGACCGCCCTCGAAGCGATCATGCGCATCTACAACCGCGAGGGACGCCGGGACAACAAGTACAAGGCGCGGATCAAGATTCTGGTGCGGGAAACCGGCGTCGAGAAATTCCGCGAGAAGGTACACGCCGAATGGGAACGCATCAAGGGCACGGCGCTGACGCTGACGGATGCGGAAATTGAACGCTGCAAGACATTTTTCACGGATCCCCACTATGTGAATCGTCTTAACGGTTCCGGCGTTCTGGAAGAAAAATTGCAGGAAGATCCGGAATTCGCCCGCTGGTATCGACGCAACGTCCGGGAGCACAAACAGCCCGGCTATGGCATCGTCACGATCAGCCTGAAACAAACCGGTGTCGCACCGGGGGATGTCACCGACCGGCAACTCGAATTCATCGCCGATCTGGCCGATGAATACAGCTACGGCGAAGCGCGAGTCAGCCACAAGCAGAACATCATTCTGGCCGATGTGGAACAGCGCAGGCTTTACGATCTCTGGCGGAACCTGTCCACACAGTCATTGCAGACGCCGGCGCTGGGCTTGCTCACCGATATCATCTGCTGCCCCGGCGGCGACTTCTGTGCGCTCGCCAACGCCAAGTCGATTCCTGTCGCTGAAGAAATCCAGCGTTACTTTGACGATGCGGCAGAACTTGAGGAGATCGGCGATCTCCAGGTGAATATTTCCGGTTGCATGAACGCCTGCGGCCACCACCACGTGGGAAATATCGGCATTCTCGGCGTCGACAAGAAAGGCGAGGAGTTCTATCAGATATCCATCGGCGGCTCATCGGCGCGCGAGGCCGGCCTCGCCAGGATTCTCGGACCTTCCTTCGCCCGCGACGAAGTGCCCGGCGTGATGCGAACACTGGTGGATGTTTATAAGACGGAGAGGAAAAAAGACGAGTCCTTCCTTGATACCTACCGCAGAATCGGTCACGAACCATTCAAGCAGGCGGCCTATGCCGACAGTCATTAAGGACGGCGAGATTCTGTCCCGGGATCGCTGGACGGTATTACGCGAAGCGACCGGCCCTGAAGTGCTGCAGGCCGTTCCGGGCCGGTGTTTCATCGTGCCGCTGGAATTCTGGCTGAATTTCCGCGCCGAACTCGAGGACTACCCCGGGGAAACCGGCATCTGGCTCGACAGCCACCAGACGCCGGAACGGATTACAGCGGATATGGCGCAATTTGCCATCGTTGCGCTGAATTTCCCGGCATTCGCCGATGGCCGCTCTTACAGCAACGCGCGGGAGTTGCGCGAACATTATCGATATACAGGCGAAATCCGCGCCATAGGCGATGTCTTGCGCGACCAGCTCTATTACATGTCCCGCTGCGGTTTCAATTCATTCGCCTTGCGTCACGATCAGGACCCTGATACCTGCTTGCGGGCGTTCAAGGACTTCAGTACCGGCTATCAGTCCAGCGTCAACGAACCATTGCCGCTGTTCCGGCGCCGCGGTGGCGTCCGGAAGGAATAATGGGCGCTGAATCCTTACTGTTTTCGTTTTTCCTGATATTCACCGGCGCGACGGTGCTTTCCACCGTGGCGCTGTTCCTGCGCGTACCCTTGCTGGTGGCATACATCGTCGTCGGCATCCTGCTTGGTCCTTTTGGACTCGCCTATGTTTCCGAGGCCTCGCTGTTGGTGGACATTGCCGAGATTGGCATCCTGTTCCTGCTGTTCCTGCTCGGTCTCGACATGCAGCCGGCCAAACTCCTGCACACTTTGCGCAATACGTTTCTGGTCACCCTGATCAGTTCGCTGCTGTTCATGTTCCTGGGTCTGACGACGGGTCTGCTGTTTGCCTTTTCCTTCCAGGACAGCCTGGTGATCGGATTCGCGATGATCTTTTCGAGCACCATCATCGGCATCAAGTTGTTGCCGACGACAGTGCTCCATCAGCGGCACATGGGCGAACTTATTGTGGGCATCTTGCTGCTGCAGGACTTCATCGCCATATTTCTGCTCGTGTTTCTCGATCAGGGAACACTGGAAGGGGCAGCTACGCTGCGCACATTGGTGGCGTTCCCGGCCCTGCTTTCAATTGCCTGGGCCGCAACCCGCTTCGTGCTCGTTCCCTTGATTGCCAAATACGACCAGTTCAAGGAATACCTTTTCCTGCTCGCGATCGGTTGGTGTCTCGGCATGGCTGAAATAGCGGAACTGATTGGATTGACGGCTGAAGTCGGCGCTTTCACCGCCGGAGTCAGTCTGGCCACGAGCCCGATCGCAATGTACTTGTCGGACCGCTTGAAACCGTTGCGCGACTTCTTTTTGATCTTGTTCTTCTTTTCGCTTGGAGCCCAGTTCAATATCGCCCTGATCGACCGCTTCATCTGGCCCGCGGTGATCTTGTCCGCACTCGCCCTGAGCGTGAAACCCATCGTGTTCCGCGCCCTGCTGCTGCGATTGAGCGAACGCCGGGCCCTGGCCTGGGAAGCGGGTCTTCGACTCGGGCAAATCAGCGAGTTCTCGCTGTTGATCGCCTTTGTGGCTCTGCAGGCGGGTTCCATCAGCGAAACCGCGGCCATGACGATCCAGGGGGCGGCAATCCTGACCTTCCTGTTCTCGTCCTACTTCGTGGTAATGCTTTGTCCTACGCCAATTGCTGTTGATCCGCGCCTGCGACGCGATTGATCAGAGCCGCAGCAGAAACCTGCCCAGCGCCTGACCGTGCAATACCGCCGTCAGGCTTTCGCCGAGTTGATCAAAGCCGATTTCGGTGGCGATGTCTTCCAGCCCATCGGGTTTCCAATCCGACGCCAGACGCTTCCACAAGGCGATTTTTTTCTCCGGTGGAGCTTCCGCCGAATCGATGCCAAGCAGGTTCGCCGCCCGCAGGATGAAGGGAAACACGGTCGCGGGAAATTCTGGAGACTCCACCAGGCCGCAACAGGCGACACTGCCCCCGTAGCGCAGACTCTTGATGACATTGGACAAGGTCTCTCCACCGACCACATCCACCGCTCCCGCCCATTGCGACTTGAGCATCGGTCGTGGATTGGCTTCCGACAACACGTTGCGGTCGATGATTTCCGCAGCGCCAAGCGACTTCAGTAATTCGTGGCTTGCGTCCTTGCCCGTGCTCGCCGTCACCGAGAAGCCCAGTTTGGCAAGCAAGGCCACAGCCATGATGCCCACCCCCCCACTGGCTCCGGTAACCACGACCGGACCGTCGCCGGCGTCTAGTCCATTGTGCATGAGTTTCTCCACGCACTGCGCCGCGGTAAATCCCGCGGTACCGATGATCATGCTTTCCCGTACGCTCAGCCCATCGGGCATTGGCAACATCCATTTTGCCGGCACCCTGATCATCTCAGCGAAGGCCCCCGCGGTGTTCATGCCGAGATCGTAGCCGGTAACGATCACTTCCTGGCCGGGTAAAAACCGGTCCGTTTCCGATTTTTTCACGACGCCTGCCGCATCGACTCCGGGCGTATGCGGGTAATTCCGCGTCACTCCCCGGTTGCCTTTGGCGGACAAGGCGTCCTTGTAGTTCAGACAGGAATACTGAACCTCGACCAGTACTTCGCCTGCCGGCAGTTGATCTACCTGGCGGGTGACCACGGCACCGCTGAACTTGCCGTCTTCGCCTTCGGAAATTTCATAGGCCTGGAAATTGCCTGACATCGGAACCTCGCTATCCTGGTTATTGCAGATTTGAATTTACCGGGGTGTTGAACCACTTGAGCAGCAGCCGGTCCAGAGCGGCGTACAAGGCCTTGCTCAGCTTTTCATGGGCCGATTTGCGGATCACGTACTCGACTTCGTATACCTTGTGTTCGTCGCAGGCGGCGACGATGCATTCATCGCTCGTGCTGATTTCGTCGACAAGTTGCAAGTCTTTCGCCTGCATGCCGACCCAGGTTTCTCCGGTCGCAATCTGTCCGAGATCGACTGACGGCCGATGATCCTTGATCCAGTTCTTGAACAGGTCATGAATCGTGTCGACGTCTTCCTGCACCTTGTCCCTGGCTTTCTGGGTGATTTCGCCGAATGTCGTCAAGGTTCGCTTGAACTCGCCGGCGGTGATGATTTCGTAGTCGATCTCCTTGCGTTGCAGCGCCCGATGGAAATTCGGCATCTGCACCAGTACACCGACCGAGCCGATGATCGCAAACGGCGCCGCGACCAGTTTGTCCGCCAGGCAGGCCATCATGTAACCGCCGCTGGCGGCGACCTTGTCGACGCAGATCGTCAACGGAATATTGCGGTTCCTGATGCGGGAAAGCTGCGAGGACGCCAGTCCGTAGGCGTGCACCATGCCGCCGGGGCTTTCCAGACAAAGCAGAATTTCGTCCGATTCCCGGGCGATCGCCAGAATGGCGGTGATTTCCTCGCGTAGCGAGGCGACCTTGCCGGCCGCCATGTCACCCTTGAAACGCAGCACGAACGTACGCTTTTCGTCATCGGATTCCTGTTCCGGATCCGCCGCCGCAGCTTTGGCCTGCTGTTTGCGTTGCTTTGCTTCCTTTTTCCGCTGCGCTTTCTCGGCCTTGGTCAATTGCTTCAGTTGCGCCTTGTCCAGAACACTGCCACGCACGGCGTCGCGCAAATCGTCAACGTGCCGGTTGAGTTCGGTGACCTTGATGCGGCCGCGCTTGCCGCTGCCGCGCCTCCGGCTGCCCGCGGCCGCTATCGCTCCGATAATCAGCATGATGGCGAGCACGATAGTCGCCGCCTTGGCCAGAAACATGCCGTATTCGATCAGGTATTCCACGAATTCACCCCCGTTCGGGACTTCGGTTGGACCGGCCCCGAATTGTGCCCGCAATCGTTTGCGGATTCAAAGTTGATCGAGCATTGACCGGCGATATCCCTGAATCAGCCTGCCCGCAATCGTGACGCTCGCCGACGGAGTCAGCGGCAGGTCGGACACGGCGAACCACCCCGCGTCTTCGATCTCTTCCGGCTCCGGCACGATATCGCCTGCCTTGTAGTCCGCCAGATATCCCAGCATGAGTTGGGAAGGAAACGGCCAGGACTGACTTTCCACATAACGGATGTTTTCGACTTCCACACCGGTTTCTTCCCTGACTTCGCGCAAAACGGTCTGCTCAGGCGTTTCGCCGATCTCGACGAAGCCCGCCAGACAACTATAGTAGCCGCTGCGAAAACATGCGCTGCGCGCGAGCAGAATCTCCTCGCCGCGGGTTACCAGCATAATGACGCAGGGATTGATGCGCGGAAAAAATTGATGTGAGCATTTTTCGCATATCAGGATTTTTCCGCTGTCGTCCAGGGCTGTGGCGCAACCGCAGATTCCGCAATACCTGTGCGTGCGATGCCAGTTCAGCAGTTGTCGGGCCTTTGACAGCAATTCCAGATCTGTGTCGGCTTCGCCAAACAACAGCGAGCGCAAGGATCTGCTTTCGAGATCGTTCTCGCTCTCCAATTCAGCCGCAAGATAACTGTGTCCGCCGGCCTCCCCTGCGGACAGGAGCACTGAAGGTCTCGCGGCCAGCGATTCCACCGACCGCGGAGACCAGAACAGCTCCCCGGCATTGAGCAGGATTCGATCTTGCCGGAACAGAATCAGCCGGACTGATTCGGGCAATTGTTCGAGTCGGGTCGGGCGAGTCGATTGCGAGGCCATGCCGGCGGTATCGATCGGGGATCAATCCGCCGGCCGGCAACGCACCAGGCTGCCGGTCGGCGGAAATTTGCCTACCCTTGCGGCAACAGGGGAATCTCCCGCAGCGGAGATTCGAAGAATCCCCAGAATAGCCACATGATGATGGTGCAGCAGACCAGCGTGATCAACATCACCGGCAGACCCTTGCGGAACCACAGCCCCGGCGTGATCGCCAGGCTCGGGTCGCCGGCGTCCTTGGCCATCTTCTCGGAAATGGAGACGATGAACACGTTGGCGGTCGAACCGAGATGCGTGCCGTTGCCGCCCATGCCTACGCCGGCCGCCAGGCCCCATAGCAATGGAGTCACGTTGACGCCCTGGGCGTCCATGCCGACAAGAATCGGCAGCATGGCAGCAGTGAAGGGGATATTGTCGATGGCGGCGGAGAGAATCGCCGAAACCCACATCAGCATCAGGGTTGCCATCAGCAGATCGTTTTGCGCATAGGGAATCACGAACTGTCCGATATATTGCAGAAAATGACTGCCTTCCACGCCACCGACAATGATGAACAGGCAGGCGAAAAACATCAGCAGAGCGAGTTCGGTACGGGCGAAAGACTCTTCCATGTCGAGCTTTTTACCGATGACCGCCAGTCCGGCGAGGCCAAGGGCGGACACGAACCAGGGTTCCCAGTTCAATGCCCGGTGCGCCATGAATCCGACCACCATGATGCCGAGTATCGCCAGCGCGCCGTACCAGGTGCGCGGGTCAACCAATTGTTCCCGTTCCTCCAGGTTCAGCGGATGCGGCTCGACCTTCAGTTCCTCACGGAACAGGTAACGCAGAAAGACCAGAATGACGACCCAGGCCACCAATACCATGAGGAACATGTGCTGGGCGAATTCGTTGAAACTGATGTCGAACTCGGAGCCGATCATGATATTCGGCGGATCGCCCACCAGCGTCGCTACACCGCCGGTATCGGACAACAACGCGGCCGCCAGCAGAAAGGGTATGGCGTTGATGCGCATGGATTGGCAGATGAGGATGATCAGCGGGCCGAAAATCACCACTGTTGTGACATTGTCGAGCAGTAGTGAAAGCACGGTTACCAGTGTGCCCATCAAGGCCAGCAACAGGAACAGGCGTCCGGCGCTGAAATCGGCGACCCAATACGCCAGTTGCTGAAAGCCGCCGGTGGGTATCATGATGGCGACGATGGTCATCATGCATCCCAGTAACAGGATAACGTTCCAGTCGATCGATTCCACGGCGGCGTGGGGGTCGTAGAATCCCATCGAGTTTCCTACTATGACCATGACCGCGGCGCCGATCATTGCGCATTTCACACGATGCACGCCATGGATTCCTTCGGTGAAAATGGCGGTAAAAGTGATCGCGAGAATGATGCCGGAAACCAGCATGTCATTGTTCCAGATGAGCGTTTCCATGTAACTCGTTCCTCGTTAGGGGCAGGATTTACACGCCGGACATTCGTAGCGAATGTTCCGATTTTTTCGGGGCTTTTTCGGCGCGCAAAACGGGGCAGATGGTATAGTTTTTACCGAGCCCGTTCAACAGATTTTCGAGGGCGAGGCATGCCTCGCCACTACGGGCGAAATGGGCGGCGCGTCTGGATACATCGCGGAATCCGTATCCTCTGTAGGGGCGACGCATGCGTCGCCCGCGGGCGTTGCGCGACGCCGGGGTCATTCGCGGGCGAGGCATGCCTCGCCCCTTGTTTGTTTAAATAGTGCTGCCGACGGCCCACCGGTGGGCCGTCGGCAGGCGGTGGCGAACCCGTATCGCCCCTCGCATGAAATGCGAATCGTAGAGTGGGACCACCGCCTTTCCAATCAAACCTGAATAGATACGCGGATCAAGACCGCAAACAAGGATAGGAGACTGGAAAGCATGAAGAAGCATAGCGCAAGATGTGCACATCCAAAAGACGACCCCGGCCCTTGCACGGTCGGCATCGACGTTTCCAAGCGTCATCTTGACGTGCGTGAACTCCCCAGCGGACGCGAGGCCCAGTTCCCGAATACCAGGGAAGGCGTTCGCGCGTTTCGCACCTGGGCCTGCCCCCGCGTCGAGCGAGTGGTATACGAGTCCACCGGCTCCTACCACGTACTGTTGGAGGATATGTTGGTCGATCGGCTGCCGTTGTCGCGGATTAACCCCCAGCGAGGCAAGCGCTTTGCCGAAGCGCTGGGTTCGGTTGCGAAGACGGACCGGGCGGACGCGCTGGCGCTGGCGAAGATGGGCCGGGCGCTGGCGGACGACCTGAAAGGGACGCCGGCGCGTACCCGACAGGAGAAAGATCTGGACGAGTTGCGTAGCGCGCGCGAGGCGGTAACGAAGTCGCTCACCGTGCTGAAAGGCAGGCGGGAGCACACTCGGAACCGTCTGGTTCGTCGCGAGATCGAGAAGGACATTACCCGCGCCATGCAGCAGACCGAACGCTTGGACCAGGAACTGGAGCGGCTGGTGACGGCCGACGCCGAGTTGACCCGAAACATGGCGCTGCTGGAATCAATCCCGGGCATTGGCCGCCCTACCGCTATCGGGCTGCTGGTACAGGTGCCCGAACTGGGTAGACTCAGCACCCGCGAGGCGGGAAGCCTGTTGGGCTTGGCGCCCGTGGCCGACGACTCCGGCAACAGGCACGGGAAACGGTCCATCCGCGGCGGCCGCAAACGCGCACGCACGCTGCTCTACATGCCAACGCTGGCTGCAATCCGCTGGAATCCCGTCATGCGGGAGCGATACCTGCGATTCAAACAAAAGGGCAAACCCGGCAAAGTCGCGGTCACCGCGGCCATGCGAAAGATGGTGCTGATCGCGAATGCCATCGTACGGGAAGGAAAACCCTGGCAGGCAGCTCACATGCCCAAACCGGCCCATGTCGCGGGATGATGCAAACGCCTGACCAATGCAACCAGCCCGCGATCACATCCCCTAATCAACTAGCTGTCGGAGCCTTTTGCTATCCGTACACCAGAACACTTGCAAACATAGATACTACGGGCGATCCTTCTTGAGCCACAGGCATCCGTTTTCGGACAGGCTGTCGATCTTGTTCAGCAGGGTCTCGTGGGCTGCGATCTCTTCGTCCGTCGGCTCGTGGCGGGCCAGCGCCGCCCGGGAGCCTTCCGCCTTCCTGCGCGACTTTGCCCGGCGCTCACTGGCGCTGGACGACTCCTCCCCCAGCATCAGGCTGATCTGGCCACCGGTCATCGCCAGATAGACTTGCGCCAGCAATTGAGAGTCGAGCAAGGCGCCATGTTTTTCCCGGGCGCTGGCGTCGATGTCATAGCGTTTGCACAAGGCGTCGATGCTGTTGCGTTGACCGGGGTGCCTGTTTTTCGCCATCTGCAAAGTGTCGGTGATCGTGCAAACAGACTCCAGGCTCGTCAGCGGAGAGTCCGTCAGTGAAAGTTCGTGGTCGAGAAAGGCGACGTCGAAGGCGGCGTTATGAACGATGAGTTCGGCGCCGGTTATGAAATCGATAAATTCGGATTCCACATCGGCAAAAGGGGGTTTATCCTGCAATTCTTCGTCACTGATACCGTGAATTTCGAATGCTTTCGCTTCGTTTTCGCGTCCCGGATTGAGCAGGCGGCGGAACTCGCGGCCGGTCAGCCTTCGATTTACGATTTCCACGCAGCCGATCTCGACGATCCGGTTGCCCTCGCTTAATTCCAGGCCGGTGGTTTCCGTATCGAGCGCCACGATTCTCATTCAGTTTTCCTCTCCATCGCTTCGCGGTAGTTTGTCGATGCCCCGATTCGCCAGAAGATCCGCTTTTTCGTTTTCGGGGTGACCGCTATGGCCCTTGACCCAACGCCAGTCAATATCGTGCTCACCCGCCAAACTATCGAGTTGCCGCCAGAGATCCTGGTTCAGCACCGGCTTCTTCGCCGTGGTTTTCCAATTCCGGCGTTTCCAGCCGTCCAGCCACTCGGTAATGCCCTGCAGGACATACTTTGAATCGGTAGTAATCCTTACGCTGCAGGGCCGCTTGAGTTCCTGCAGCCCCATGATGACGGCGGTCAACTCCATGCGATTGTTGGTGGTTTCCGATTCGCCGCCGTACAGTTCTCTTTCGTGGCCGCCGTAACGCAGCAATACTCCCCAGCCTCCTTTACCCGGATTTCCGCGGCAAGCGCCGTCGGTGAACAGTTCAACGTGTTTTTCCATACCGGTTCAAGTCTGACCGAGTTCCGCGTTTCGGCCCTCGATGGCGACTATAGTCCCGGCGCGGGCGCGTAAGGGCAGCCACTTGTTCACGATCGGCGTGACCGGGGCGACCCGATTGACGCAAAGAATGATGTAGGCGCCGCCGAATGGCGAATTGATTCGTTGTCCGATGCGCTCCCAACTGCGCGCGTATCCGAGCAGGGACTTCATCCTCACCGGGAAAAAATGCAATCCATAGCGAACGCTGTCGACTTGCAGGTCCAGCAGGCGCAACCAATCGGCCACTCTTCCCGGCGCGATGAAGCGTCCGCCCCAGGGAATGCCGGCCCGGCGTCTGAACAGCCGCCACAGACCCCAACTGCTATAGGGGTTGAAGCCGACCACGAGCATTCTGCCGCCGGGCCGCAGCACCCGGGTCGCCTCCCGCAGCAGCCGATGGCTGTCGCCGGCAAAATCGAGCGCGTGATAGAGCACTACAGCGTCTACGCTATCCGTGGCAAGTGGCAATTCTTCGGCATTTGCCACAGGGAGGCCGGAATCGGGCCGAAAACGGGGGGAGAAGCGAATCTTGTGGTATAGCGAACTGTCTTCGATGAAGGAACGATTGCCGGAGCTGCCGATTTGCAAAATCCGATAGCCGAAAAATTGTTTCAGTAACGGTCCGACGACCTGGGATTCGGCACGCGCAACCGCGGCGCCCTGGGACGATTCGAACCACTCATCGATCGATTCCACCAGCCGCGACGGCGACATGGCGGATTCCATTGCCGATGCGGGATTTCGCCGCCGGACATTACGGTGACTTGTATTCATTTTTCGAGTCTATAACATGTTGCGATCGGACCAGGGAAGCTAGTACATGATTTCGCGAATCCACCCGTTGCCCGCGTTTCGGGATAACTATATCTGGACTCTGATCGACAGCGACGGCTCCTCCGCCTGCGTCGTCGATCCGGGCGACGCCGCCCCGGTCATGGAATTCCTGGGCGCCGGCAGCCTGCATCTCAGCGACATCCTGATCACCCATCACCATATGGATCACACCGGCGGTTTGCGCGAGTTGATTGGCAAGTATCGTCCGCGGGTATTCGGTCCTGCCGATATTCCGGGCGTTGACAAACTGCTTTCCGAGGGCGATCGGGTCGAGGTGTTCGGAATTGATTTTCGCGTTTTCGAAGTTCCCGGCCATACCCTGGACCATATCGCTTATTTCCATGACGGCGGCCACCATGATACGCCGATTCTGTTTTGTGGAGACACTTTGTTCGCCGCGGGCTGCGGCCGTTTGTTCGAAGGCACTCCGGCGCAAATGCTCGAATCGCTGCGCAAACTCATGGTGTTGCCGCCGGAAACCGCGGTGCATTGCACCCATGAATATACGCTGGCCAATCTGGCCTTTGCCGCTGTTGCCGATCCGGCAAATCCCGAGTTGCAATCGCGCATCGGAATCGAACAAGGTAAAAGAGATATCGGCAGGCCGACACTTCCTTCCACTATAGGAATTGAGTTGGCGACCAACCCGTTCCTGCGTTGCGGGAGTCCGGAACTGGCCGCAAGCGCGCGCAAGCGGCTCGGACGCCCTGTTATGGATGAAACTGAAGTATTCGCCGCGATTCGCCAATGGAAAGACCAGTTCTGAAAATTTTTCGGCGCTCCCGCCCGCATTTCCGTATCCCCGGCAGTACGCGACTGTTGCTGCCGCTTGCCGCCCTGCTTTCCGCTTGCGTGACAACGCCGTCCGCCGAAGACAGGTCAAGCGTCGCGGCGCCTTCACACGCCGGCAGCCTTGACGCACCGCCGGGGGAAGGCCCGCGGGAACCGCTGTACGACGGCTATCCGGGACGCGTCCATGAGCCGGGCCCGCTGCCGCGATACGAAAACCTGTGGGATCGGATTTCTTCTGGTCTGCAACTCGAGCGGTATTACGATCGGCCGGAAGTGCGCGAACAGATGCGCCTTTATGCGAGCCACCCCGACTATTTCGAACAGGTGGGCGAACGGGCTCGTCCGTTTATGCACAATATCGTGCAGCAGATCGAACAGCGCGGCATGCCCATGGAAATCGCGCTGATTCCTTTCGTGGAGAGCGGATTCAATCCCCATGCCAGATCCTCCAGGGCGGCGGTCGGACCCTGGCAATTCATGGCCGGCACCGGACGCAGTCTCGGATTACGGGTAGATGAATGGTTCGACGGCCGCAGGGATCCGATCCAGGCTACGACAGCCGCACTGGATTACCTGGAAATTCAACAACAACGGTTCGAAGGCAACTGGCTGCTGGCATTCGCAGCCTACAATTCAGGGCCAGCAACCGTTGGCCGGGCGGTACGCGCGCATGAGGCCGATCCGGAAAACATCGAGTTCTGGGATCTGCCCTTGCCCGCTGAAACCCGAAAACATATACCGCGCGTTCTGGCGCTCGCCAGCATGCTTTCCGGCAGCGGCAAGGCCGATTTCGACTTGCCCGATATCGCCGACGAGGAGGCGCTCGAGCAGGTCAAACTCGGCGGCGGCGCCAGTTTGTTGCTGGCCGCTGAATTGGCCGGTCTCGAACCGGAAGACATGCGTAGCCTGAATCCCGGCTTCCGGCAATGGTGGACTCCGCCCGACGGCGGCCCCGACTTCGTGAATCTGCCGGCAGAAAATGCGGGCGCATTAAGACTGGCGCTGCAACAGGATCCCGCCGCCTTGCAGGCTCATTCCATCCGCTTGCAGGTGCGGCCGGGAGACAGCTTGTGGGCAATCTCTCGCCGCTACGACGTTTCACTCGAAGATTTGCTGCGATGGAATTCCCTCGAAGCCGATCAATTGATTTTCCCGGGGCAGATGTTGAGAATCGCCCCACCAACCGAAAGGCTGCAATGACATGGCTGAAATCAGCGTGACCGCCCCCGCCGCGAGCGGAAAATTCCTGGGTCACCCGAAAGGACTTGTGGTGTGTTTCTTGACGGAGATGTGGGAACGATTCAGTTACTACGGCATGCGCGCCTTGCTGATCTTCTACCTTACCCAGCACTTTCTGTTCACGGACCAGGTCGCCGCGGGGATCTACGGCGCCTATATCTCGCTGGTTTATATCACGCCGGTGCTCGGCGGCATCGTCGCCGACCGCTATCTCGGCGCGAAACGGGCGGTGACGCTTGGCGCGATTCTGCTCATCGCCGGCCATGCCGGCATGGCCTTCGAAGGCAGCCCCGCAGTCGAGTCCATGGTCAACGGCGCGCTCATGGTGGAGCGAGACCCGCTGTACCTGCAAATTTTCTATCTGTCCCTGGCGCTGATCATCATGGGCGTGGGCTTTCTCAAGGCCAATATTTCCACCCTGGTGGGCTCGCTCTACGAAAAGAACGATCCTCGCCGGGACGGTGGCTTTACGCTGTTCTACATGGGCATCAACGTTGGCGCCATGCTCGGCGCCCTGGTCTGCGGGTTCCTGCTGCAATACGGCGGCTTCAGTTGGGGATTCGGCGCCGCCAGCCTCGGCATGCTCGCGGGCCTGATCATGTTCCTGCGGGGCCAGCCCTTGCTCGGCGACGCCGGCGAGCCGAAAGACCCCGCGGTGCTGCGGCGCAGGTTGGCGCCGGGAATCAACACCGAGTGGCTGATTTACCTGCTGTCGCTTGTGGGGGTGCTGGTTTTCTGGCAGCTCATACAGCACCGGGCCCTCGTGGGCGGGCTGCTCGGCTCCTTTCTCGTGCTGATGATTTTCGTGGTGCTGACCTATTCCTTTTTCCGCTGCGAGCCCCATGACCGCAACCGGATGCTGGTATGCCTGTTCCTCATGAGTTACCAGATCGTTTTCTGGGGTCTGTTCGAGCAAACCGGATCTTCGCTCAACTTGATGACAGACCGCAATGTAGACCGCGTGGTGCTTGGTTTCGAGATTCCCGCTGCGGCTTTCCAGTCGGTTAACGCTGCCTTCATCATCCTGCTGGCGCCGCTCTTCAGCGCGCTGTGGCTCGCTCTGAACCGCCGGGGGATCGAACCATCTACGCCGATGAAATTTGCCCTGTCGCTGATCCAGTTGGGGCTCGGCTTCCTGTTGCTCGTCTATGGCGCCTCCCTGGCCGGAGATCCGCTGGCCGTGGGCCTGATCTGGCTGATTCTGTTGTACTTGCTGCATACCATGGGCGAGTTGTGCATTTCGCCGGTGGGACTGTCCATGACCACCAAACTGTCGGTTCCCTCAGTGGTGGGTATGATGATGGGCTGCTGGTTCCTGGCCTCGGCGGCTGGAAATTACGTTTCCGGGCAGATCGCCGCAATGACGGGTTCGGAGACCATCGGCGGCGAAGTGGTCGACGCGGGAGCGGCGCTGGCGAACTATATTGAGGTATATTCCGCCGCGGGCTGGTATAGCATCGGTTTCGGCGTCCTGGCAATGTTGCTGGCGCCGGTTCTTAAGCATTTCATGCATGGAGTCAGATGAAGTCATGGCTTTTCTGGAAGGAAAAAGAATTCTCGTCCTTGGAGTCGCAAGCAAGTTATCCATCGCCACCGGAATCGCCCAGGCGATGCATCGCGAAGGCGCCGAACTGGCGTTCACATATCAGAACGAACGGCTGATGAGTCGCGTGGAGCAAATCGCGGATGCGACGGGTTCGAATCTGCTGTATCCCTGCGATGTGACCAGCGATGCGGAAATCGGCCGCTTGTTTGAGGAACTGGCGAAATCATGGGACGGACTGGACGGGCTGGTGCATTGCCTGGCATACGCTCCAGCGGGCGAGCTTGACGGCGATTACGTCGATGTCACGACTCGCGAGGGTTTTCTCACTGCCCATGAAATCAGCTCCTACAGTTTCGTCGCGCTCGGCCGCGCGGCCAGGTCGCTGATGGCTGGCAGAAACGGCTCATTGCTTACCTTGAGCTACCTGGGCGCAATGCGCAGTTTGCCGAACTACAACGTCATGGGGCTCGCCAAGGCCAGCCTTGAAGCGAACATGCGTTACATGACGGCAAGCCTGGGACCGGAGGGCACCCGGGTAAACGCGATTTCAGCGGGGCCGGTGCGTACGCTGGCGGCTTCCGGGGTGAAGAGTTTTCGCAAGATGCTGGATTACAATGCCCGCAATACGCCGTTGCGGCGCAATGTGACTATCAATGAAATCGGCAATTCGGCGGCCTTTCTCTGTTCCGATCTGGCTTCGGGGATTAGTGGTGAAGTGCTTTACGTTGATGGCGGGTTCAATACCACTGCGATGGGTGCTTTGCCGGATTGAGCTTGATTAATAGTTTGGTGGCTTCGATCCGTCGCCGTCTGGAGGTCGGCCTGAAGCGGACGCTGTGAATACGTCCCTGTACGCTTCGAGCTCGGCGTCCTGCCTCGCACGCCCGCTTCAGGCCGACCTCCAGACGGCGACTAACGCCGTGCTGGTTTCTCGGAATTAGTACAATGTTAGTCACCGTTGGGAGTTGGGGATATCAGCGGGCGTGCGAGGGTGAGGCCCGGTCGGCGCAGCCGGCAAAAAGCAACGCTTTTTGAGGGCCGAACGGCTCGACATGGATGTCGAGACTGGGGGTTGGCGAAACCACGGAAGTTGCGCCAGGGACGGCTTGCAAAATGCAAATGAAGGCTATGAGCGGGATGTATTTACGGCGTCCGCTGAGATCCCCAACTCCCAACGGTGACGGATCGAAGCCACAACACCAAAAAAAGACTTGGTGTCAGGGAAGCGATTCGCCCAGGTCGAAGATTGATTCTGCTCGGCTGATGTCGGCGTTTTCGCGCAGGGTTTGCAGGTAACGCTCGAAGTCGTTTGAGCCGAGATCGGCGGATAGCGAGCGCGCCAGGGATTGGCGTTGTTCTTCGGGGACCTCTTCGAGTGAGCCGGGGTTGACGGCGCTCAATTCGACCACTACGAATGTTCCGTTGCCGAGCACGAGGCTTTCGAGCAATGGTTCCTGCTCCGGTCGAGACATGGAAAATACGTGTTGCGCGATCTCGGGATTGACCTGGATTCCGTTGCGGTTGATTTCGCTTTCCTCGATCCACTCCAGTTCGCTCTCCGCCAGAAGTTCTGTCGGGTCGTCGCCGGATTCCAGCGCCGTCAGCAGTTCGTTGCCCAGATTCGCTGCCGCTTCCCGTTCCATTTCCGTGCGCAGCAGGACCGCGATTTCTGCCTGTACGTCTTCGAGCGGCCGAATGTAGGACTCGTTGAATTGTTCGACTCGCACTACGACGGATCTGGTGTCATCGAGTTCCACCACGTCGCTGTTATTGCCGTCGAGCAGCACTTCATCGGAAAACGCCGCGGCGATTACGGCAGGATTGGCAAAAACGTCCGCTCCGCCGTTGCGGCCGAAGGCCTCGCTGGTCAGGACGGGCAGATTCAATTGCTCGGAAATCGCGCTCAAGTCTCCGCTTTCGAAGGCGAGATTCGACAGATCTTCCAGTCGCGCGGAATAGATCAATTCGACTTCGGAGCCTTTCAGGTCCGCTTCGATGCGCACGGAAACTTCCTCGAACGGTGGAAACGCGTCCTGCGAGTCTTCGGTCAATTGCACGAGGTGAACGCCGAACTCGCTGACCACGGGATCGGAAATTTCTTGCAATTCCAGTTCTTCCAGCGCTGTTTCGATTTCCGGCGGAAATGCGGTGCCGTCGGTGTATCCGATATCTCCGCCGGCTTCCCCTGAAATGGTGTCGCTGGACAATTCGAGCGCCAGCGCCGCGAAATCCTCGCCGTCGGTCAGCCGCTGTCGCGCCGCCCGCGCCTGGTCAAGCGCCTCTTCCTCGGAAATGCCGAATGTTTCGAAGAGGATATGCGAAGCGCGCTTTTCCGCGGCGCCTTGATATGCGCCGCGTTCTTCCTCGTAGCGCGCCTGCAGTTCTTCGGGAGCGACTTCAATCTCTTCGGCTATCGCATCCTGGTCCAGCACCACATAACGCGCCACCACGGATTCGGACTCGCGAAAATCCTCCTGGTTTGTATCGTAATATTCGCTGATTCGTTCGTCGCCGATCGCCGTACCCAGGGTACGCGTGCCGATGGGAATGGGAATGTAACGAATATCGCGGGTCTGCTGTTGCAACTCGACCAGTTGTTCGAGTTCGCCCGGCGTCAGGAAATTCGAGCCCGCATATGCGTTGGCAATCTGCGACAACATCATGCGCTGGCCCAGATCTTCGCGAAACATCGGCACCGACATGCCCTGGCTCGTCATTGTGCGTACTGCCAGTTCACTATCGAAAATTCCGTTGATCTGGAATTGCGGGGAATCGAGAATAAAGCGGTCGATCTGCGTACTCGACACGGCGAGCGCGGATCGCTCCGCAGCCTGTCGCAGCACGGCTTCGTCGATCAGTTGATTCAGCGCGATGTCTTCCACGAGGCCGGGGTCGAGGGCTCCGGCATCGGGCCCCAGGGAAGCGAGCAGATTCTGCACGCTGCCTTGCAACTGGAATTCATCGATCTCTTCACCGTTCACTTCCGCGACCGGCGGCGAGGCGACGAAGCCACCGATGATCGACTCCACTCCCCAAAGCGCAAAAACGGCCACGATCAGGCCGATGATCACCTTGACTACCACACCCTGGGAATTGTCTCTGATGTTCTGGAGCATTTTTCTCTAGCCGGCAGCCGGAGTTCAGTTTCCGGCTGAATCAAAAATGGGCGCATCCTGGAAACGCGCCCATCCGTTAAAACCCGAACCGCCGGCAGTGTCCGGCGGTCCATTTTCATTCCCGACGCCGAAGAAAACAGCGTCGGGAAGTCCTGCTGTGGTCAGGAAACCGCGTCTTTCAACGCCTTGCCGGCCTTGAAGGCGGGAACCCGTGATGCCGCGATCTGAATCGATTCGCCGGTTCTCGGATTGCGACCCGTGCGCGCGCCGCGTTCGCGTACGGAAAATGTGCCAAAGCCCACCAACGCTACCGTATCGCCGCTTTGCAGCGCATCGGCAATTGCGTCGAGCGTGGCCTCAACAGCCTGTCCGGCGCTAGCCTTGGTTACGCCGGCATTACTTGCGACCACATCGATCAGTTCAGATTTGTTCATGCTTATCCCCTGTCAGATTATCTGGAATTCGAAATTGTTATTGCAGAGAGTGCGTTTTCTTCGAACGAACCAATTCAGTAAACCCCTCATGCAGGAATCCGCCTGCACTCTTTGCCGGTCTTCCTGACCGCGTGAAATATGTCCGAACTTGATTCGACGCAAAAGCAGCTTGTGCCTCCTGCTCGACTGTGCTGCTACTGCGGACTTATATCAATTGCGTAAAAGTACTGTCAAGCAATCAATGGCGTATCTTCGCGATCAACTGGAATTTTCACTGATCTTCACTTGAAAACGCCCATACACACTATTGACCGTGCGTTCCGTAAATTAGCGGAACAGGTATTCAAGAACCGTCGTCGCGCCGGAGCGGGAATTCAATGGGTACTGATTGGCTTGCCGTCGCCGCCGGTATCGATTTCTTTCTTTTTCCCTTCCTTTTCCTTGTGCGGCAAGGCTTCTTCCGTCAGGGGCGCCGGCAGCCTCTGCAGGGCCACCTCAAGCACTTCGTCGATCCAGTTCATCGGAACGATATTCAATTCGGACTTGATGTTGTCCGGAATTTCAGTCAAGTCACGCTCGTTCTCCGCCGGAATGATGACGGTCTTGATCTTGGCCCGATGCGCAGCCAGCAATTTTTCTTTCAATCCGCCGATGCGCAACACCTGGCCACGCAAGGTGATCTCTCCCGTCATGGCCACGTCGGCACGAACCGGAATCGCGGTCAGCACCGAAACCAGCGCCACGCACATCCCTACTCCCGCGCTGGGGCCGTCCTTCGGCGTGGCGCCTTCGGGCACATGAATATGAATATCGAATTTTTCGTGAAAATCCGGACTTACTCCGAGCGCTCCCGCGCGCGAGCGAACCACGGTCAGGGCGGCCTGGATCGACTCCTGCATGACATCACCGAGAGAACCGGTCTTGATCGTCTTGCCCTTGCCCTCCACCGCGCTTGCTTCGATGGTCAGCAGTTCTCCGCCGACTTTGGTCCAGGCCAGACCATTGACCTGGCCGATCCTGTTTTCGTCAAACGCCATGCTCTGGTCGAATTTTCTGACACCGCAATACCGATCGAGCATGTCCGGCAGGACCACCGTAGTCTCGCTTTTGCGGGACATCGTGTTGTCTTTCACCAGCTTGCGGCAAATCTTGGCGATTTCCCGTTCCAGCCCACGCACTCCCGCCTCGCGCGTGTAGAAGCGGATCAGGTCGCGAATCGTATCGTTGCCGATCTCGACTTCGTCTTCGCCCAGGCCGTTGGCGCTTTGCTGTTTCGGCACCAGATAGCGTTCCGCGATGCCGATCTTCTCCTCTTCGGTATAGCCGGGTATACGGATGACCTCCATCCGGTCCAGCAAGGCATCCGGTATGTCCATTGTGTTCGACGTGCAGATGAACAGCACATCGGACAGGTCATAATCGACTTCAAGATAGTGGTCGCTGAAACTGTGATTTTGCTCCGGGTCCAGCACCTCGAGCAGGGCCGAGGCGGGGTCTCCGCGGATGTCCATGCCCATCTTGTCGACCTCGTCGAGCAGAAACAGCGGATTGCGCACCCCCGCCTTGGACAGTTTTTGCAGCAATTTGCCAGGCAGCGAACCGATGTAGGTGCGGCGGTGACCGCGAATCTCGGCTTCGTCGCGTACGCCGCCGAGCGCCATGCGGACGAATTTCCGATTGGTCGCTCTGGCTATGGATTCGCCGAGTGAGGTCTTGCCGACGCCCGGCGGGCCTGTAAGACAGAGGATCGGACCCTTGAGTTTTTTCACCCGCTTTTGCACCGCGAGATACTCGAGCACCCGCTCCTTCACTTCCTCCAGTCCGTAGTGATCCGCTTCGAGGATCTCTTCGGCCTTGTTCAGATTGAGCCTTACCCTGCTGCGTTTCTTCCAGGGCATGGAGGTCATCCAGTCGAGATAGGTGCGCACCACCGACGCCTCGGAAGACATGGGCGACATCATCTTCAACTTTTTCCATTCCGCCAGCGACTTGTCCCTGGCGTCCTTCGGCATGCCTGATCCTTCGATTTTCTTTTTCAGTTCGTCGGCTTCGTTGGGAACGTTGTCCAGCTCGCCCATTTCCTTCTGGATGGCCTTCATCTGCTCATTCAGATAGTACTCGCGCTGACTCTTTTCCATTTGTTTCTTGACGCGTCCGCGAATGCGCTTTTCCACTTGCAGCAGATCGATTTCATGTTCGATCAGTCCCATCATGAATTCGATGCGGGCGCTCACGTCGGCCTGTTCCAGCAATTCCTGCTTTTGCGGCAGTTTCAGGGACAGGTGGGAGATGATCGTGTCGACCAGCCGGCCGGGGTCCTCGATGCTCGATATCGAAGTCATCACTTCCGGCGGAATCTTCTTGCTCAATTGCAGATATTGATCGAATTGCGCCAGCAGCGAGCGCACCAGCAGTTGCGCTTCCTCTCCCTCCACTTCTTCGGCCGGCAGAATCCGGCATTCCGCACGATAGTGGTCGTCTTCAAGCCGCAATCCGGCGAGCCGCGCCCGCTGCAATCCCTCGACTAACAGTTTTACCGTACCGTCCGGCAAGCGCACCAACTGCAGGATCGCCGCAACAGTGCCCACTTCGAACAGGTCATCCTTGCCGGGATCGTCCTCCGACGGATCCCGCTGCGCCACCAGCAAAATCTGCTTGTCGCTGGCCATTGCCACTTCGAGGCCGCGTTGCGAACGCGGACGGCCCACGAACAGCGGCTGCACGATTTGCGGATATACGACAACGTCCCGCAATGGGAGCAGCGGGAGGCTCGAAATTTCGTCTTCTATGCGGGTTTCAGTCATATCCATAGCCGCCGACCTTGCGACCGGCCTTGAAGGCCCGGGCTATTCCGCCTGGGAAATACTGCTCTGCTTGAGATTTTCATACATCAGCAGAGGTTCGGACTCGCCCCTGATCACCGCGGCGTCGATAATCACCTTGCTGACGTTGTCCAGCGACGGAATCCGGTACATTGTTTCAAGCAATACCAATTCCATGATCGACCGTAATCCTCTCGCTCCAGTCTTGCGTTCCTGGGCCTTTTCCGCGATTGCGCCGAGGGCATCGTCGCGGAACTGTATCTCGACCGCTTCCATTTCAAACAATTTTTCATATTGCCTGGTGAGCGAATTTCTGGGTTCGCGGATGATTCTCACCAACGCTTCAAGGTCCAGTTCGTCCAGCGTCGCAATCATCGGCAATCGGCCGACGAATTCCGGAATCAGACCGTACTTGATCAGATCCTCCGGCTCGACACCACGCAGGGTCTCACCGACCTGCTTCTTGTTGCTCGCGGACTGGACCTCGGCAGTGAAGCCGATTCCGGCCTTGTCCGAACGTGCGCGGATAATCTTGTCCAGGCCGGCAAAGGCGCCGCCACAGACGAAAAGGATATTGGAAGTGTCGACCTGCAAAAATTCCTGTTGCGGGTGCTTGCGGCCGCCCTGGGGCGGAACCGAAGCAACCGTGCCTTCGATCAATTTCAGCAAGGCTTGCTGTACGCCTTCACCGGATACGTCCCGGGTAATCGAAGGATTGTCCGATTTACGGGACAGCTTGTCGATTTCATCGATATAAACAATGCCGATTTGCGCACGATCCACATCGTAGTCGCATTTTTGTAACAGTTTCTGGATGATGTTCTCAACGTCTTCGCCGACATAACCCGCTTCGGTCAAGGTGGTGGCGTCGGCGATTGTGAACGGCACTTCCAGCAGGCGCGCCAGGGTTTCCGCCAGCAGGGTCTTGCCCGTGCCGGTAGGACCGATCATCAGGATGTTGCTCTTGCCGAGTTCGACATCGGAACCCCGGCGGTCGGAGCGAAGCCGCTTGTAGTGGTTGTATACCGCTACCGCGAGCACCTTTTTCGCGTTTTCCTGCCCTATTACGTATTCGTCGAGCGTACGCTTGATTTCCTCTGGAATCGGCAGCTTTCGTCCGCCGGTTCCGGCGTCCTTGACATCGTTTTCTTCGCGAATGATGTCATTGCAAAGGTCGACGCATTCATTGCACACATACACAGACGGACCCGCGATCAATTTGCGGACCTCGTGCTGGGATTTGCCGCAGAAAGAGCAATTAAGCAATTCTCCGCCGCCATCTCCCTTGTTATAACGATTATTCGACATCGTCATTCGACCTGTCGCTTGGCTTTATATGATACACCCACGGGGAATCCGCGCGAATCAGTCCTTCTTGTCCCCGATAGACTTATTATCTACACGTCTTTCGATTACTTTATCCACCAGGCCATATTCGAGAGCCTGTTGCGCGTTCATGAAATTGTCCCGTTCGGTATCCCTGGCGATGATCTCGACGTCCTGGCCGCTATGGTGAGCAAGCAGATTATTGAGGTTTTTTCTGATTCTTATGATTTCGTTGGCCTGAATCTCGATATCGGTGGCCTGCCCCTGGGCGCCGCCGCTCGGTTGATGGATCATGATGCGTGAATGCGGCAATACGAAACGTTTGCCCGGGGCGCCGCCGGCCAGCAATACCGCTCCCATGCTCGCGGCGTGTCCGACGCACATGGTGCTGACCTCGGGTTGAATGAATTGCATGGTGTCGTATATCGACAGGCCGGCGCTTACCGACCCGCCAGGAGAATTGATGTAAAGATGAATATCCTTGTCGGGGTTGTCGGACTCGAGAAAAAGCATCTGCGCCACGATCAGGTTCGCCATATGATCCTCGACCGCACCGGTCAGAAAAATCACGCGATCCTTTAGCAGCCTTGAATAGATGTCATATGAGCGCTCCCCCAGCGATGTTTGCTCTACCACGATGGGAACGAGTGCCGACTGGGGGGCTGATTGATTACGGGTCATTGCCTGACGTTCCTTCTGGTTGAAATCGGCGCAGCCGGCCGTCGGAGAGGTTAGCGTCACCGGTCGCAGCCGCCGGAAACTTTACGCGACGGGCATCAGCCCCGGATCGCTTCCTGGTAGGGAACCGTTTTTTCGGTCACCTTTGCCTGCTCGGATATATAGTCAAATACCTGATCTTCAAGCACCGAAGCTTCGATGGCCGACAATTGCTCCTCATTGCCATAATACCATCGTACGACTTCCTCCGGTGATTCGTAGGTCGAGGCCAGCTCCTCCACGGTCTCGCGCACCCGGTCGGCGTCCGCCTTCATTTCACCTGACTTGACGATTTCGGTCAGCACCAGCCCCATGACAACCCGGCGCCGCGCCTGGTCGCGCAACAGGTCATCCGGCAATTCCGGCATGTTGTCACCGGAACCGCCCATGCTTTCCGCTGCCTGGGCGCGCAGGCGCCCTATTTCTTCGTTCATCATCGTCTCGGGGACGATTACATTTGTCCGCTTCACTACCGCCTCGGTAATTTTCCCTTTCAACTTGCTGCTGCGCGCGGTTTTCAGTTCGCGTTCCATGTTGCGAACTATTTCCTTGCGAAATGCTTCCTTGCCGCCGTCTTCAACGCCGAAGCTCTTGTAGAACTCCTCATCGACTTCCGGCAATTGCGGTTCCCGGACGCCATTGAGCCTGATGTCGAATTCCACTTCTTTGCCTGCAAGTTCGGTTTGGTGATAGTCGTCGGGGAATTTCAGCTCGCATGTAAATTCCTCACCAGGCTGCTTACCCTTCAGTGCCTCTTCGAAGCCGGGAATCATGCGCTCCGAGCCGATCAGCAAGCTCCTTTTCTCGGCCTTTCCACCTTCGAATTCCTCTCCATCCACACGCCCGGTGAAGTCTATATTCACCAGATCTTCATCGGCCGCCGCGCGTTCCACCGGCTCCCAGGTCTGCCGCTGCTTGCGCAAGGTTTCGATCATGTTGTCCACATCTTCGTCGGTAACTTCCGCCGTCAGATCTTCAAGTTTGATGCGGGAAAAATCCGGCAGCTCGACTTCTGGATAGACTTCGAATACCGCGGCAAATTGCAAATCCTTGCCTTCCTCCAGTTCGGTCAATTCCAGTTTTGGCTGACCGGCGGGGCGCAAGCCCTCTCGCTGAATCGCTTCAGCGTAACTCCTGCTCATCACTTCGCCGACGACTTCCTGCCGGATTCCGGGTCCGAAACGTTTCTTCACCAGGCTCAAGGGCACCTTGCCCTTGCGGAATCCATTCAGCTTTACGTTTTTCGCAGCTTCCCGAAGGCGTTGATCCACGCTTGCATCCACTTCCGCGGCGGGCACTTCGATGATCAGTTTTCTTTCAAGTCCCTCGGAACTGCCAAGTTCAACTCGCATATTCGATTCTCTGTAGGTGGATTGCTTTGGGGGTTGTATCGAATTGTAGACGCTGTGCGTTCAATCGGGCGAGGCATGCCTCGCCCCTACAGGGGCGCCTGCGAGGTTTCGCGAGACTGGGCGAATTCTCCCATATCGAAACGGGCTATTCAATTGGGGTGGTACGCGCGGTGCAGGCTGCCGAAAATCTGATCCATATGCTGGATGAAGAAAAAATGGCCTCGCTGGGAGACACGATGCAAGCGCGCCCGCGGCAGGCGAGCGGCCAGATACTCACAATCCGCGCGCAAGGTCAGCCGATCGGCACAGCCATGCCAGATTTCGGTCGGAACGCCGATTTCCTCGAGCGGCACTTCCAGTTTACGAAAACTGATTGCGAAATCCTGCGCCATGCCGCGATATCCAGCGCGTACCGATTCGGCCTGATCCGCTTCGAGAATACTTGCTATATCGGGCCTTGAGAGTACTTTCTTGTCGGAGAAACTCAATTCCTCGCGCAGTTTTTCCAGGACGACGCCCGGCTCATCCGGAGAGAAGAACTGTTTCAGCCGCATCAATTTGTCCACGGCCAGGGGAATGACGCCGGCCAGAACAGCGCAGGCGCCGCTCGGAGAGGCCAGCGCCCTGACCGGAATCCCGGCGAGGTTTATCAGGGCGACGATCCGCTCCGGGCACATGCGGCACAGATGCAAGGCGTAGATGCCGCCGCCGCCTTTTGCCACGATGCCGAAACTGTCGAAACCGAGCGCTTCGAGAACCGGCAACAGATTCTCGCAGAGAGAATGCGGCGATTTACATGCGAAATAGTCGGAACAGCCAACCCCTGGACGGTCAAAGGCGACCAGTCGATATCCGCAACGCAGCGCGCCCTGATGCATTAATGAGGCTTCAAGCCGGGAACTGCCCGTATCGTGGAAATACAGCAAGGGAAAACCTTGCGGGTTGCCGTAATTGTTAAAGGCGAGCCGCGAGCCGTTGGGCAGATGCAGGAATCCATCAGGCTCAGCAAGAGGCTGTGGCGACAGGGTAACGAGACGCTCGGCATTCGGCGCAAAGTAGTCCGGGGTATACAATTGCCTGGCTGTCATGGTCCCTGCTCCATTCCCGACAAGCGACAAGTGGGAATTTTTCCCACGCAGTATAACCCGGATTTTGTTACGGTGATATGACAAGACGCGTTTTTTCCATGGCATGGAAAAATTTCAACTTCGTCTTGTGGGAATTTTTTCCAGCTCTGGCTATACTTCTTCACCATGAACCCAGCGGAACAGCATCCACCGGAAATGCCCCCCGCCCGTCTTGTGGACGCGGTGCGCCGGGTCATGCGCCCCCTTGTGCGTCTGCTGATCTCCTATCAGCTTACATATCCGCTGCTGATCCGAATTTTGAAGTCTGTTTACGTCGAGGTGGCCGAAGCCGATTTTTCCGTCGAAGACACGCAATTGTCAGACAGCCGCATCAATCTGCTGACCGGCATTCATCGAAAGGAAATCAAGAAGCTGCGCAGCGAGCGACCCGAATCCGGACGCCCCGCCGCGGCAGCTTCGCTCGGTGCGCAGCTCGTGGCCGAATGGCTTGGCTCCGACAGATTTGCCGGCGCCGACGGCAAGCCAAGAGCCCTGCCGCTGAAAACTTCCGATCCCGGCGCGCCCGGATTCGACACACTCGTTGCCGAAGTTTGCCGGCAAGACATTCGTCCACGGGTAATACTGGACGAGTGGATCCAGTTGGGAGTCGCCAGGCTTGACGAGGATCACGTGGTCTTGAATACGGGCGCCTTCACACCGGAACGCGGATTCGACGAGAAGATTTTCTTTTTCGGCAAGAATCTGCAGGATCATGTCTCCGCCGGCGCAGAAAATCTGCGCGGCCGTGGATCGTCTCATTTTGATCGCAGTGTGTATTACGACAGGCTTGGCCCCGAGTCGATCGAGGAGCTGAGAGAGCTGGCCGGCGAACTGGGAATGCAGGCGCTGACCAGGATGAACCGGCGCGCTCTGGCGTTGCAAAAGACGGATTCCTCTCGAAAGAATTCGAGGTATCGGATAAACTTCGGTATCTTCAATTTTACTACTTCAAACGGGGCCGGCGAGAAGTCCGAGGAAGAAAACTGATGCCCGCGGTATCGAACTTGCGAGCGAACTTGCAATTGAACTTACAAAAGTCGTTGCTGGCGCTGTTGTTCCTGGCGCTTACAGCGCTGAACGCGGGCAGTTCCGGAGGCATCAGATACGGCGGTGACGAAGACGAGGGCAGCGGTTTCGGCGGAACAGGCAGGATTCCGACCGGCGGCAGCGGCCTGGGTGGCACGGGCTTTAAACCATTCCTCGGCGATACCGGCGAGGTACAGATTAGATACGAACCCGACGCAGTCGTGATATCCCAACAGGTCAGGGAAGAAGAAATTGAACGCATCCCCGAGCCTGAAACAATCCTGCCTCCAGTCGCTGTCGTTACCAGGTCCGACTTCGCGGCTGATCATACGGCGGAAGTTGCCATCACCGATTCGATCCAGATGCAGTTGCAGCGCGATGCCGTGATTTACGATCGCATACTGGAAAGCGTGGAAGGATACTATCCGCCTGAGACCGGCTATTCACCAACGCGGACCGCCGCGCCCGAACTCACTCCCGAGCGGCAGGAAGAAACACTCGAAGTTGGTGCAGAAAATACCGCGGAACTCGCGCCTGCCGCGGTATCCGGCAATGCCGCCTTTTCCGCTCCGGCGCCCGACCCGGCCCGGATCACCTGGGCCGAGTTGGCAAACTTCCTCGCCGAAAACGGCCCCGCCCCGGAGTCGGACGAGATGCGTCCGGCCGAAATTGAAGCTGAGCCTGCCACGGTCCAGCGCCCTGATCGAATACGGCGGCCCGAACTGCCTCAGGTGCAAAGAGGCAGAGTGATCCGGCGCCCCGCGATATTGCCGCCGCGCGTGCAGCCGATGCGATTCTGAGAGCTTCACCACTCATAGCTCAATTGCCCCTGTAACGCATAATCCGCGCTGCCTTCGGTAAAGCCGCGGCCTACCAGCGCGGTCAATGACCAGTTTGAAGAAAGCCTCAGACTTACGTAGGGATAAATTTCGTGCGTTTCCCTGGCGAACTCCGCGGGCGCTTCGCGATAGTCGTAAAACACTCCGGCGCTCGTGCGCTCCGAAAGCTGCCGTGCAAAACCAAGCTGTGCGAAACCGTTGTCATTCAGGCCGGGAAACAGATCCGTGCGGCCACGGAAATTATGGCCGATACTCGCGAACCAGGTTGTCCCGCCGTAGACCTGGGAAAAATCGACTTGCAGGCTGAAATCGGGTTCGCCTGTGCCCAGGCTGCTGTTTTCGTCCGCCGTCGGTAACTTTACATCGAAGCGCAGATCCATAAACGGCGCCCAATCCGCCAAAGGTTCCATAGCGTAACTGACGCCCGCTATCGTATCGCCGAATCCAGCCTCGGTCGTTACTTCGGAGCCGGCGACCGCTCTGGTAACCTCGCCGATATTGACCAGCACATTGCCGATGCCCGTTACCGACAAGCCTGCCGTCAGCATTTGAAATCCCCACCGTTCTCCCTGCCATTGGTAGCTCACGGGGAGATAACGAATCGTGGTTTCGGAATGGCCGTTGAATTTGCCTTCGGCGAAGTAACCCCCAAAGCTGAGGTTCTGCGTCGCTTGCTGGGCATCTGCCGTCGCCGGCATGACCAGGGCCGGCAGCATGGTGGCCGCAAACAGGCATCGAAGCGACCGGCGGCAGCTTCGAGATTCGGTCATCGGGCGCAAGGCGAGACCCGTGCGCCTGAACATGGCTCAATCACGCTCGCGGAAATCGAGTGCGGCGGAGTTGATGCAATAACGCAAACCGGTTTCCGGCGGACCATCGGGAAAAACGTGACCGAGATGCGCATCACAGCGGCTGCAAGTGACTTCGGTGCGAATCATTCCATGTGACTGATCGAGTTTCTCCTCTACCACGGCCTGACCGGCAGGAGCGTTGAAGCTTGGCCAGCCCGAACCGGAATCGTACTTGTCATCGGACTTGAACAGTTCCTCGCCGCAGGCCGCACACAAATACATCCCCGTATCCTTGCTGGACCAGTACCGGCCGGTAAAGGCGAGTTCAGTCCCCTTTTCCCTTGTGACCCTGTAAACGTCAGGGGCAAGTTCTTCGCGCCATTGTTCGTCCGACTTGTCGATCTTGCCTTTCATGCCCGCGCCCTCTTTTCCTCGTACGGAAAGATTATCGCATGTAGGGGCGAGGCATGCCTCGCCCACGGGATGATCGGATTTGGGTATGGGTGCGTTATCTTGGGTATGGGGAGCGGCGGCGGGCGAGGCATGCCTCGCCCCTACAGGCTGAACCTGCGGTTCAGCCTTGACAGCCGACCCGGGCGTGAGTAACGTCCGCGCCTTCGACTTCCCGGCTTTCGGGAACGAGCCGGACCGTCATGCAAACCATCGAGCAATCGCACAAGCTGGATAATGTCTGTTACGACATTCGCGGTCCGGTGCTTGAACAGGCCCGGTTGCTTGAGGAAGACGGCCACCGGATTCTCAAGCTCAATATCGGCAATCCGGCGGCTTTCGGCTTCGACGCGCCGGATGAAATTCTGCACGACGTCATCCTCAATCTTGCCAATGCCCAGGGATACAGCGATTCAAAAGGCCTGTTCCCTGCCCGCAAAGCGGTGATGCATGAATGCCAACGGTTGCGGATTAACGGTGTCGGTATAGAAGACATCTACCTCGGCAACGGCGTCAGCGAGTTGATCACCATGGCGATGCAGGCGCTGCTCAACGACGGTGAAGAAGTGCTGATTCCCGCGCCCGACTACCCCTTGTGGACGGCTGCGGTCAGTCTGGGCGGCGGCACACCGGTGCATTATCGCTGTGATGAAGACCGGCAATGGTTTCCGGATACGGCCGATATCGAAGCCAGAATCACGCCGCGCACCAGGGCGCTTGTCATCATCAATCCGAACAACCCGACTGGCGCGGTCTATGACAGGAAAATTCTGCTCGAATTGATTGAAATCGCGCGCCGGCACGAGTTGATCCTGTTCGCCGACGAGATCTACAGCAAGATCGTTTACGACGATGCGAGATTCATTCCGCTGGCTTCCCTGTGCGACGACCTGTTTGTCGTAACTTTCAACGGCCTGTCGAAGTCGTATCGGCTCGCGGGATTCCGCTCCGGCTGGATGATCCTGAGCGGACCGAAAGAAGTGGCCGGCAGTTATATCGAGGGACTGGATATTCTCTCCAACATGCGGCTTTGCGCCAACGTGCCTGCGCAATATGCCATTCAAACCGCGCTCGGCGGATACCAGAGCATAAACGAACTGATTCTTCCCGGCGGCCGGCTGGCGCGGCAACGGGACGCAGCCTGGGAAGCGCTGAACGCTATTCCGGGAGTGAATTGCGTTAAACCCCAGGGCGCGATCTACCTGTTTCCGAAGCTTGATCCGGATAGTTTCTCATTCGGCAGCGACCTTGAACTCGTGCTTGATATTCTGGTACGGGAAAAAATCCTGCTGGTGCAAGGCAGTGCTTTCAACATCTCCGATTCCCGGCATTTCCGACTGGTCTTTCTCCCGCGGGAGGACGAGATGGAGACGGCCGTCGCCGCTGTCGCGAGGGTGCTGGATGACTATCGCATCGCTTGATGCGTGAACCCCGCCCCACGGAGCAAATGCCGCTCATTTTCCGTTAGCAATTCCGCGGCGCCCAGCCTGGTCGCCGAGAATTCCTGCCGCCGTAAAATCGGCTTTCGCATCCGGTCGAATTCGAGCGTGAACTGTTCCGGACCTTTTTCGAGGTCGGGGTCGGGGTCGGCCGCGGCGGCCCAGTCCTTGAATTGCACATTCAACTCATGCAGGCGCATGCAATGATCCATGATGCGCCAATGACACATACCGTCTCGCGCCCACTCCGGTTGTATGGTCAAGTTCGCTCCCGAGCCGCCCGAGGTTGCCGGAATCGAATGCGGCAAGCGGAAATGCGCCGCCAGTTGCCGCGCCAGAATCAGGCCCGCTTTCCATTTCGCCTGCTCGCTGTAACCGGCGATATGAGGGGTGGCCAGAGTCGCCCTGGCCGCCAGCGCCGCATTGACGAAGGGTTCGTTTTCCCAAACATCGATCACGCAATGAAGATCCGGCCCGGACGCAAGTCTGTTCAGCAGGGCCTGTTCATCGACGACTCCTCCGCGGCTGGTATGCAGCAACGCGGCGCCTGGTCGCAAACTGGCGATGGCCTCCGCGCCGAACATGCCCGCGGTCGCATGTCCGCCGGCAAACGTAAGCGGAACGTGCAAGCTGACGATATCGCAGTCGAGCGCCGCATCCATGGATTGGTACTCGAATTCCGCCTGGCCGGCTTCGGCTAACGGCGGGTCGCAGACGACAACTTCAAAGTCGAGGGCTTGCATCCTGTGCGCAAGCAGACTGCCGATCGCCCCTGCCCCGATGATTCCTATGCGGCGCGCCTTCGGATCGATCCGCCCTTCAAGCAGCAACCGGGCGAGTGCCCCCAGGCAGTATTCGGCTACGGCGGGCGCATTGGCGCCGCGAGAATGCGCGAAGACTATTCCGGCCTCGCGCAGCCATTGCGTATCGACATGATCGGCGCCGCTGGTGGCTGTACCCGCAAATTGCACTGAGGTCCCCTCGAGCAACTCGCGGTCCACTTTCTGGACCGATCTGACGATCAGCGCGTCCGCGTGCTCCAGGTCTTGTTTTGCAATGCTTCTGCCTGGTAACAGCACCAGATCGCCCAGGGGCTGGAAAATCCGGTCGACTGCGAAGATTTCCTGGTCGGCGACTATTCTCATGAATCAGACCCGTTCGGCATGGCGCGAAATGCCACTGCGATCACCGGCGTGCCGGCCTCAACCGCCATCGGCCGATTTCTTGCGGATCAGATAGATATATTTGCCATCCCGCCGCTGCTGCTCCAGTAATTCATGACCCAGATACAGGCAGAATTTGGGTATGTCCCGGGTCGTGGAAGGATCGGTAGCGATGATTCGCAGTTTCTGTCCGCCGGACAAATCCCGGATCTTGTTGTGCAGCAACATCACCGGTTCCGGGCAGAAAAGCCCGCAGGCGTCCACTTTCGTTACGGGCTCGATACCGGAATCACCGGATTGATTCGATTTGTCTTTCATCGCTGTTTGACGAACAGCTGGCAGGAGCCGCCGTCCGGTTCGTAGTCCAGGCCCAGCTTTCCGCTGCGTAACTGTGCGCGGACCTGGGCTACTTTCTCAGCCAGGGCATAGTCCCTGGCGCCATATTCGGTGCCCTCGCGGGTAACGAATTCCTCGATGATCGCGGTCAGCGTCTCATCGGACAATTTCTGCCAGGGTATCTCCATCTTCGGCGCCTGGGCGTTCCAGGCGCAAATCCCGAAAAGGGTATAGCGCGTGATCCGCCAGTTGGGATGGAGCAACGTTGCAAATGCTGCGGAATATCGTTTCCACCCGGCCGGGATGCTGCCGTTCCCAGCTTCGCAGCATGGCTTTTACCGCCTGTCGCTGCAGGTTTTCCTGGGAGCCGCACAGATCGCAGGGAATTATGGGAAATCGCTTCAACTCGGCATATCTCGCGATTTCCTCTTCCCGGCAATACGCCAGCGGGCGAATGACCACGTTGCGCTTGTCGTCGCTCAGCAACTTGGGAGGCATGGCTTTCAACCTGCCACCGAAAAACATGTTCAGGAACAGGGTTTCGACAATGTCGTCCCGGTGGTGCCCGAGCGCCATCTTGTCGGCGCCGATGCGTTCGGCGAAATTGTACAGGATTCCCCTGCGCAGGCGTGAGCAGAGCCCGCAATAGGTTTTCCCTTCGGGAATCTTTTCGGTAACGATCGAATAGGTGTCCTGTTCCAGAATGGTGTATTCGACTCCGAGCCCCCGCAGATATTCCGGCAAGGTTTCCGGCGGAAATCCGGGCTGTTTCTGATCGAGATTGACCGCGTGCAATTCGAATCGGACCGGCGCGTGCTTTTGCAGATTCAACAGGATATCGAGCATGACATGGGAATCCTTGCCGCCGGACATGCAGACCAGAACCAGATCGCCCTCTTCGATCATGTTGAAATCGGCGATTGCCCGGCCCACATCCCGGCGCAGATTCTTTTGCGTGCGCCGCAAGTCATAGCCCGCCTTGCGCAGATTGACCGGGGCTCCTTGTTCCACGCTGTTTTCAGCTTCGATCATACTCTTTCCAGTATGGTGGCAATGCCCTGCCCGAGGCCGATGCACATTGTCGCCAGCCCCAGGGTGGCGTCCCGCTCTTCCATGTTATTGAGCAAGGTCGCGGTAATTCGCGTCCCGGAACATCCCAACGGGTGTCCGAGCGCTATCGCCCCACCCTTGAGATTGACCTTCTCATCGAGTTTGTCCAGCAATCCGAGATCTTTCAGCACCGGCAAGGATTGCGCCGCGAACGCTTCGTTCAGTTCCACGCATTCGAGGTCTTCGGCGCTCAGGCCAGCCTTGCGCAAAGCCTTGCGCGACGCCGGCACCGGCCCATAACCCATGATCGACGGGTCGACTCCGGCATAGGCCAGGGCCTTGATCCGGGCGCGTATCTTCAGGCCCAGCGATTGTGCGCGTTCCGCGGACATGACGAGCATCGCCGATGCTCCATCGGAAATCTGCGAGGAAGTGCCCGCGGTGACCGTGCCGTTGACTGGATCGAAAACAGGCTGCAATTGCGCCAGCGCTTCCATGCTGGTATCGGGTCGTATCGTCTCGTCCTGTTCCACGAGTTCTGTCACGCCATTTGCGTCGTGGCCCGTGATCGGCACGATTTCATTGCCGAAGCCGCCACTGGTGCGCGCATTTTCCGCCAGTCGATGCGACCGGACCGCAAACTCTTCTTGCCGCACGCGATCGATCTGGTGCATCTTCGCCAGCACCTCGGCGGTCACGCCCATCATCCAGGACGCCTTGGCGATATGGCGCGAAGCGCGCGGATTGGGATCGACTCCCTGGGTCATGCCGATATGGCCCATATGCTCCACGCCGCCGACGACGAACTGATCGCCGTTGTCGCTCATGATCGCAGTGGCCGCGGTATGCAAGGCCGACATGGAAGAACCACACAGGCGATTCACCGTCTGGCCGCAAACGCCATGCGGCAAAACCGACATAAGCGCGGCATTGCGGGCGATATTCCAACCTTGTTCCAGGGTCTGGTTGACGCAGCCCCAGATTACGTCCTCGGTTTCCGCCGGCGGCGCATGAGGATTACGTTCGAACAAGGCGTCGATCAGCCGCGCGGAAAGTTCTTCGGCGCGCACATGGCGATAAGCGCCGTTTTTCGACCGCGCCATCGGCGTTCTGATTGCATCGACGATAACTGCGTCTCTGGCCGCTGCCGTCATGAGCCGGTTCCTCCCGCTTGCTTGTAGAAAGACTCGCCGTTTGCCGCCATGGCCCGCATTTTCTCCGTCGGATAGTACAGACTACCCAGATCCCTGAATCGATCCGCCAATGCGCAAAATCGCGCAATGCCGATATTGTCGACATAGCGCAGCGCGCCACCCCGAAACGCCGGAAATCCAAGTCCGAGTATCAGGCCCATATCGACCTCGACCGGGCTTGCGACAATGCCGTCTTCCAGACAGCGCGCCGCCTCCAGGCACATCGCGACCATCATGCGGTCGCGAATTTCCTGATCGTCGAAATTCTTGTTTTCACTTTGCGTCTGGGCGATCAATCGGGCGCATTCCTCGCGCGGCGACTTGACCGGCTTGCCGCGTTTGTCGCTTTCGTAACGATAGAAGCCGGCGCCGGATTTCTGACCGAAGTCGCCCTTGCCGTATAACAGGTCGATAGCGCTTTCGAAAGTAAGCGCCATGCGTGCGTAACCATCCGCCAGCACGTGCTGGCAATGCACGGCGGTGTCGATGCCGACTACATCGAGCAGATACGCCGGGCCCATGGGCCAACCGAATTTTTCCATCACCGCGTCAATCTGCCTGAAGTCGGCCCCTTCCCGAATCAGCGCGGAGAACGCGCCGAAATACGGAAACAGAATCCTGTTGACGAGAAATCCCGGGCAGTCGTTGACCACGATCGGAGTCTTGCCCATCGCTTTTGCATACGCCACGGTCGTGGCGATTGTGCGCTCGCTGCTTGCCTCGCCGCGAATGACTTCCACCAGCGGCATGACCGGGACGGGGTTGAAGAAATGCATGCCGCAAAACTGCTCCGGGCGCTGCAGGGCGCCCGCCAGTTCGTCGATGGATATGGTGGATGTATTGCTTGCGATAATTGTGGACTCGGGCGTCTGCTGCTCAAGTTCATGCAGGACTGTCTTCTTGACGTCAGGATTTTCCACGACCGCCTCGACCACGATATCGGGCTGGCCGAGTTGCTCGTAGTCCAGTACCGGATTGATTCGGGACAGGATTTCGAGCATTCGCTGGACGTTGATTCTGCCTCTGGCAAGCCGCTTGTCGAGTTGCGTTCTGGCTTCCTTCATACCGAGATCAAGACCTTCCTGCACGATATCCTTCATGACGATGGGGACGCCTTTCAGGGCGGACTGATAGGCGATTCCCCCTCCCATGATGCCGGCGCCAAGCACGGCCGCGGACTTTACGTCGGCCGCGGCGGACAGCAATCGTTTTGCCTTCCCCGACAGGAATTGCTCATTAAGAAAAATCTGTGTGAGATTCGAACTGACCGTCCCGCCGGCGAGTTGCAGGAATGCCTCGTGTTCCTTGCGCAAGGCGCCTGCCCGATCGAGGCCCGCGCTTTCATGCATCAATTGCACGGCAGTAACCGGCGCCGGATAATGGGGACCCGATTTCGCGGCGACCATTGCCTTGGCGGTATCGAATGCGACCTGCAATTCAATCGGGGAAAGTTTCAATGCCTGGGTCTTGCGTTGGCGAATTCGGCGATATTCGAGTTTGCCGGCGTTTGCCTGCAGGATGATTTTTTCCGCGCCCGAAATCAGATGCTCCCGGGTCACGACGGCGTCGAGCGCTCCTTCCCTGAAGGCCTGATCGGCCCGGATCTGGTCGCCGCTTGCAATCCACTGATTGGCGTTGTCCGCGCCGATCAGGCGCGGCAATCGCACGCATCCTCCAAATCCGGGCAATATTCCAAGTTTGACTTCGGGAAATCCGACTACGGCGCGCTCGGTTCCAATGCGAAAATCCGTAGCGACGGCCAGTTCGAAACCACCGCCGAGGGCAATGCCGTCGAGCGCCGTCACGGTGGGAAACGGCAGGTCTTCGATTGCATTGAAAATCTCGTTGCTTTCTTCAAGCCAGGCTCGCAATCGTTCGCCGGCTTCGCTGAACATGGCCGGAAACTCGGTAATGTCGGCGCCGACTATGAACGCAGGCTTGGAACTTGTGAAAACGAGGCCAGCCACACCGGATTTCGCTACCTCGCCGACCGCGGTCCGCAGTTCTTCCAATGTCAGCCGGTTGAACTTGTTTACCGATGAATCCTGCAGATTGAAATCCAGCCTGGCGCTGCCGCTCGGCAATCTGTCAACCTGCAATGCCTTGCCTTTGAAAATCATTCCCAACTCCACAGCAGCGCAACTCGCGCGGCATTATAACTTGCCCCCGCCACGCGGCAACACGCAGCTGTTCTGGTGCCAGATCTGTGGCTTCGAGCGGTGCCGTGAGGGTGAGCCATTGCCATGGGACACCCATATTCATAATCGCCGTCATTCTGCGCGGAGCGAAGCGGAGTCGCAGAATCTTGATCGGTTTTACGCCGCACCAGGGAGATTCCGCGACTGCGCGCGGAATGACAGGACGAGGGGGAGTAGGTAATTCCGGGACCCATATTCCAATCCTCCCAAGTGCCACTGAGGGCGCGCGGCGGTGGCTGAAAGGGGCCCAGCGCAAGCTGGGAAAGCATTCAGACGGCGACGAGAGAGCGCCCGGAGGTTGGGGAATCGATAGAGCATCACATGGGCAGGACAGGATCGGTTAGAATTTTGGGCAGATCGTGAATCGGGGCTGATGATGTTCTTGCGGCTGATTGCTTTGAGTGTGTTGCTGGTGGCGGGGCATGTCGGCGCTGCTTCGAGCGGCGTGGTGCTGCTTTACCATCATGTTGCAACGGATACGCCGGCTTCTACTTCGATTTCGCCGGAGGATTTTCGTTCGCATCTCGAGTATCTGCGTGACAATGGGTTTAACGTTGTCGGGCTCGATGTGATGGTCGAGGCTTTGCGTGGCGGCGAGGAATTGCCGGAACGGGCGGTAGCCATCACCTTTGACGACGGCTACCTGTCGATCTTCGAAACCGCCTTTCCCATGCTGCAGTCTTTTGATTTCCCTTTTACGCTGTTCCTGAGCACCGGTCCGATCGATCGACAATCGCGGAACTACATGAATTGGGCCCAGATCGAGGAGATGGCGGCCGCGGGCGTCCTGGTGGCCAATCACATGGTGGAACATCCCCATATGCTGGATCGGATGGGAAGCGAGAGCGAGGCGATACGGATAGATCGCTTGCGCGAGGAATTGTTGCAGGCCGAGCAAACGATTCTGGACCATACCGGCCAATCCCATCGTTACCTGGCTTACCCTTATGGGGAATTCGATCCGGCTATCAAGAATATGCTGCGGGAACTCGATTTCGCCGGTTTCGCCCAGAATTCGGGCGCTATCGGACCGAGTTCGGATTTTCTCGCCCTGCCGCGCTACCCGCTCGCCGGAAGTTTCGCCGACCTGGAAAGCGCCAGCCTGAAATTCGCCACCTTGCCTTTCAATGTGCGCATCCTGGAACCTGAATCACCGGTGACCGATGCGTCGGCCCCCACGGTTACATTGCAATTCTCACCCGAGGAAGTCGGCGGTTACGATCTTGGGAGCCTCGGATGTTTCGCTAACAGCCAGCCGATTCCGATGGTATGGGTCGACCGGGAAGCGGGCATCGTAAGACTGGAGCCGGAGACGACTTTCTCCGGCCGGCGCTGGCGCTATCTCTGCACCGCGCCGGACACGGGATCGCGCAGATTTCACTGGTATTCGATTCAGTGGATCGATCCGGAAATTCCGGAATAGGATTTCAGGTGGGGCTGGCTTTCAGTAGAGCATGCCGATTGCGGCGTTGTAGTCACCGTCGCGCGCGGTGAGATCGTTCTGCACGATTATGGTCTGCAACTCGTCGACGTAATTGCGGCCGCGCTGGGAATAACGGCTCAGACCGAAGGCGAGGACCAGGGAATCAAGTTCCCGTTGCTGTAATTTCATTGTCTGTCGCAGTTCGCGAAAAAACTGATAGTTGACGTTGGTATTTATATTGACGAAATACGCTTCCATGGCGTCATGCAAGGTCGTAAAACTGCGCACTTCGTGCGTCGCTCCGCTTCTCCGCTGCTGGGGCACGATGCCGCAGCCGGGGTCGAAACACCATTGTCCGAACACGTTATTGCCTTCGCGTACGAACCTGGACGTGCCCCAGGCGGATTCATTGGCCGCCTGAGCCAATACCAGGGACGTGGGTACAACGTCGACTCTGAACAGCAGTTCATTGAGCCAGTCCCGACGGTCATCGAAATCCGCCTCAACGACTTTGAAACGCGTGGCTAAATCCAACAGCCATTCGTGCGATGCCTCGGAAAGCGCTCCGCCGTTGCTCAGGGTCTCGTCAACGGCGAGCAGTCGCAGCCGGTCCAGCGTGATCAGATAGTTTTGCTCGTCGATATAGTCCTGAATGAAATCCAGAAACATCGTCTTGCGTTCGCCTACGGAGGCGGCGAGCGAGAGATCGGGGAACACGGTCTGCGGCACAGGAGAAGGCGCCGGGGACGACAGATCGGCGACCCGCGCTTCCTCGACCGCTTCTTCACTGGTCAAAATCCCGGCGACGACAAGTATGACAGCCGTGACCACGGTCACGAGCAGGTGTTCGGCGACGAAAGCCGGCAGGAGTTCGTTTTTCCTGGCCTTTTCCATAGTTCGATTAACCTGATTCCGCTGCGCAATCGGCCCGCATCAAATGCGGGCGGGCCGTTCAGACAGCAGCCCGGCTGCCGCCCCTGCAATCGGGAGAACGCGGAATCGATTCTTCCCGATCCCCCCATTCATCCGGGGTGTACAGGTGCAGTGCAAGAGCATGTACGCCGCCGGCGAGTTCCGCAGCCAGCAAGCCGTAAACTTCCTGATGCCTGGCGACGCGGCTCATTCCGGTAAAACGGGACGACACGATGGTCAGCCTGAAGTGCGAATCCGTCGCCGGGCCGCCATGCATATGGCTTTCGTTCAATACTTCGAGAAACGCCGGCTCGAATTCCAGCCGCAATTTGCGTTCGAGAACTGTTTGCATGGAATTCAACGCCTCGTTTACCGCGCGGCACTATATAATAAAATACGTCCCGCGAACAGACATTCAAGCAGCCGGAGCCCCTGTTTCCACGTGCGCGAGTCCGGTTTTGGGGCTATCGGCCACTCGCCACCGAACTTGATCAGCATATGTTTACAGTAGTCCAGGCGTAATTACAGCAATTTCATGCCTATTTCCTGGTATCCCGGACATATGCACAAGGCGCGCAAGGAACTTGGCTTGTTGCTGCGCGGCGCCCGCCTCGTTATCGAAGTCCTGGACGCCCGCATTCCCGCGGCAAGCGCCAACCCCCTGCTGGCGTCAATGCGGGGAGACTTGCCGCTGATCCGGGTGCTCAACAAGAGCGATCTGGCCGACGGAGAGATGACGGCGGCCTGGCAGGCATACTTTGCCGATTTTCAGAACAGTGCGTGTCTGCGTAGCGGCAGGGACGAACTTTTGGACCGGAACCGGTTGCTCAAACAAATCAACCGTCTCGGAGTCCCGCCTGCCGGAAAAGTCCCACAATCGGGTCGCATTGCGATTACCGGAATACCCAATGTCGGCAAATCTTCATTGCTGAACCGGTGCATCGGACGCAAGCTCGCTCGCACAGGCAATACACCGAGCATAACCAGGGAACAGCAATTCGCGCGATTCACCGGAGAATGGACATTGGTGGACACGCCCGGCATGTTGAGGCCGCGATTGGAAGACCAGAATGCCGCGCTGCTCATGGCTTGCGTCGGCAGTATCGGTGCGGCCGGCGCCGATAATATGGAAGTGGCGTCGTTTCTCGCCGAAATTCTGCTTGAGCGGCGGCGCGAACGACTCGCCGAGCGATATCGACTCGAAAATATCGATATATCTGCGGAATCCTTATTTGATAGGATTGCGGTTTCCTGCGGCGCCCTGAGAAAAACCGGGCTCGCTGACTACGACAAGGCCGCGGACATCCTGCTGCAGGACTTCCGCAACGGAAGACTCGGCGGAATCACCCTTGAAAACCCGCCGAATCGCGAGATTCGGCATTCTTGAGAAACGGATGACCAATACCAGTTCGCATGTTTCACCCGCCGAACCGAGCGATCCGGCGGCAAAAGCCCATCCGGCCTTCAACTGGCGCCGCACCAACCGGATTACCTCTCTCAATATCGGCGTAGAGGAATACGAGCATCGCGCTACCGGCGCATTGCATTACCATCTCGACAGCCGCGATCCGGAAAACGTGTTTCTGGTGGCCTTTCGAACGGCGCCGATGGATTCCACCGGCGTCGCCCATATCCTTGAGCACACCAGCCTTTGCGGCAGCGTCAGATTTCCGGTGCGCGATCCGTTCTTCATGATGACGCGGCGCTCGCTGAATACGTTCATGAACGCGTTCACCAGTAGCGACTGGACCGCCTATCCTTTTGCCAGCAAAAACAGAAAAGACTTTAATAATTTGCTGCAAGTGTATATGGATGCTACTTTTTCTCCTAACTTACATGAATTGGATTTCGCCCAGGAGGGGCATCGGTTTGAATTTGCCGAGGCCGACAATCCCTCCAGCGAACTGACGATCAAGGGTGTCGTCTACAACGAAATGAAAGGCGCCATGAGTTCGCCCGCAAGCGTTCTCTGGCATACCATGTGCCGCTACCTTTTCCCGGAAACCACCTATCATTTCAACAGCGGCGGCGACCCCGGCGAAATTCCGAAGCTGGGCTATGGTCAATTACTCGATTTTCACCGCCGCCATTACCACCCCGGCAATTCGGTATTCATGACTTTCGGCGATATTCCGGCCAGCGAGCATCAGGCGCGATTCGAGGAATTCGCTCTTTCGGAATTCGAGCCGCTCGAGGCCGACATATCAATAGCGGACGAGTCCCGTCTGCCGGCGCCGGTCCGAGTGGAAGAGCGTTATTTTGCCGAAGAAGACAATATCGAACGCAAAACTCATGTGCTGCTCGGCTGGCTGTTGGGCCACAGCAGCGACCTCGAAGAGCAGTTTCGCGCGCAACTGCTGGCGAGCGTATTGCTCGACAACAGCGCGAGCCCCCTTTTGCAGGCGCTGGAATCGAGTGAACTCGGCGCCTCGCCTTCGCCGATTTGCGGTCTTGAGTCATCGCATCGCGAGATGAGTTTCATGGCGGGCCTCGAAGGCTGTGCCGCCTTCGCTACAGAGCAGGTCGAGACGCTGATTCTCGAAACGCTGGAGCAGGTGGCGCGGCGCGGAGTTCCTGTGGAACAGGTCGAGGCGGCATTGCATCAACTGGAACTCGACCAGCGCGAAATCACCGGAGGCTCCCATCCTTACGGCCTGCAACTGATACTGGAGGGATTGCCCGCGGCAATTCACCGCGGCGACCCGGTAGCAATGCTCGATCTGGACCCGGTGCTGGCAAAACTGCGGGAACAGATACTCGATCCGCAATTCATTCCCGGATTGGCGCGTGAACTGCTGCTCGATAATCCACATCGCGTAACTCTCACCCTGGTCCCCGACCCGGAACTTGCCGCGCGCAAGGAGGCGGCGGAACGACGCCGGCTGGCTAAAATTCGCGCCTCCCTGGAGCAAGAGGACAAGGCCCGTATCATTGAACGTTCACGTCTGCTCAAGGAACGGCAGATGGCCGAAGACGACCCGGATATCCTGCCGCGAGTCGGTCTGGAAGACGTTCCCGCGGAAATGACTGAACCCGGGCGGCAGTCCCTCGCCCTGCCCGGCGGCGATACCGTCAGCTTTTATGCCCAGGGTACCAATGGGCTGGCCTACCAGCAGATCGTCTTCAAACTGCCGCAACTGGAAGACGACCTGCTCGACTGCCTGCAACTGTATGCGGCATGTCTCGGCGAACTCGGCGTCGGCGACAGGGATTACGCCGAAGTGCAGACCTGGCAGTCACGTATCTGTGGCGGCATCGACAGTTTCAGCAGCATCCGGGCCCATCTCGACGACGTGCAGTCGAATCACGCCCTGTTCAGCATTTCCTCGAAGTGCCTGCTCGACAGGCACACGGCGCTTTCCGAATTGCTTCACGAATCGGTGCGGGAGTTACGATTCGACGAAGGCCGCCGACTCAAGGACCTGATCGAGCAGATTCAGGCGAGCAAGGAAAACAGCATTACTTCCCAGGGACACAGTCTGGCCATGAATCTGGCGTGCAGCCGGATGAGTCCCGCCGCGCTGCTTTCGCATAATTCCGGCGGACTGGAAAGCATCCGGCGGTTGCGGGCGTTGGCGCGGGAAATTCCCGAGCAGAAAGCCCAACAAGGCCTGCTCGAGCGATTTGCCCGCCTGCATCGGCGAATCGTCGGCAGCAGGCGGCAATTTCTGCTGATCGCGGAACAGGAACATCAGGGCAAACTGCTCGAAGACCTCGCTGAGGTCTGGTCAGGGCAGGATTCGGGCGAAACAGACAGCGAACTGGGACTGCGGCCTCTTCGCGAGAATACTTGCGAAGCCTGGACCACGGCGACCTCGGTCAATTTCTGCGCAAAAGCCTGGCCGACGGTTGCGGCGGACCATGAAGACAATCCCGTGCTGCACGTACTTGCCCGCTTCATCTCCAACGGCTTTCTGCATCGGGCGATCAGGGAACAGGGCGGCGCCTACGGCAGCGGCGCCGGGCAGAACTCCAACGCGGCGGTATTCCGCTGCTTTTCCTATCGCGACCCGCGGCTGAACGAAACCCTGGAAGACTTCGACCGGGCGCTGGACTGGGTATTGCAGGGAAAACACGGCGAGCGTCAGTTGGAAGAGGCCATCCTCGGCGTGATCGCGTCGATGGACAAGCCTTCCTCTCCCGCGGGCGAGGCGAAAATCGCCTTCTACAACAATCTGTTCGGCCGTAGCCTGGAGCGGCGGCTGGAATTCCGCAAGCGGGTGCTTGCCACTTCGCTGGACGACCTAAAAACGGTGACTGACCGCTATTTCAGCGCCAGCGAGGCAAGCTTCGGCATTATCACCAACCGCGAATCAGTAGAATCCCTGCGATTACCATCCCTGAAAGTGGTGAACCTGTAGGGGCGAGGCATGCCTCGCCCGCGCCGCGCCCCGACATCGTACAACATCCACGGGCGAGGCATGCCTCGCCCCTACCAAATACCAGACATCGAGCCAGGGACGACGGTTGCGGCGCGTTTACCTGAGATAGGCACCGCGCCGCGCATGCGGGGAAATTAAATATTGTCGGCGGGGAACTTTTGCGGCAGGGCCATGTCTGAGAGTGCGTAGGTGAATTTTGACCGGTAGTATCGGATCTTGATTCATTTATCTCTCCCTTGATAGTATGTTTGGCCCGGTACTCACGTACCGGGCCTTTTTTTTTGAATTTCCCTTATACTTACCGAGTTGGCCGCAATACTGCGGCCGCTTTGTAAATACGCTACATGAAACCGACCAATATCAGCCATCCGGACTACTTCCACAAGGTGGTCGATTGTCAGTGGGCCTGCCCCGCGCATACGCCCGTGCCGGAGTACATCCGGCTGATCGCCGAGAAGCGCTACACCGACGCCTACATGGTCAACTGGGAATCCAATGTGTTCCCGGGGATTCTCGGCCGGACTTGCGATCGTCCCTGCGAGCCCGCCTGCCGGCGAGTCCGGGTCGAGGAACAACCGGTAGCGATCTGCCGGCTCAAACGCGTGGCGGCGGATTACAAATCGGATATCAGCGCCCGGCTGCCGAAGATTCCGAAAAGAAAGAACGGCAGGCATATCGCGCTCGTCGGCGCCGGACCGGCTTCGTTGACCGTGGCGCGGGACCTGCTCCCCCTCGGCTACGAATTCACGCTATTCGACCGGGACGCCGCGGCAGGCGGCGCCATGCGCACCCAGATCCCCCGCTTTCGCCTCCCGGTGGAAGTACTCGAAGAGGAACTGCACTACATCCTCGACATGGGTATCAATTGCCGTTTCGGTACCGAAATCACCAGTATGAAGGCATTGCTGGCGGAAGATTTCGACGCGATTTTCGTCGGCACGGGCGCCCCGCTCGGCAAGACGCTGGACCTGCCGGGCTTCGAAGAAGCCAGGGATAACATTCACACCGGAATCGAGTGGCTGGCGAATGTCGCCTTCGAACATATCGATTCCATCGGTGAAAACGTAATCGTACTGGGCGGCGGCAATACCGCCATGGACTGCTGCCGCAGTTCCAAGCGGCTCGGCGGCAAGGACGTCAAGGTCGTCGTGCGCAGCGGGTTCGATGAAATGAAGGCGTCTCCCTGGGAAATCGAAGACGCCGTGAACGAAGATATTCCGATTCTCAATTTCTGCGTGCCCAAGCGCTATTTGCTCGAGGACGGCAGGTTTTGCGGCATGGAGTTCGAGAAAGTGCGTCGGGAATACGACGAAAACGGAAGAAGGCTGCTGATTCCCACCGGTGAGGAACCCCTGATTCTGCCCTGCGACGACGTGCTGTGCGCCATTGGCCAGGACAATGCCTTCCCCTGGATCGAGCGCGATCTCGGCATCGAATTCGACCGTTGGGAATTGCCCACACTGGACAAGACCACGTTCCAGTCCACTCATGAGAAAGTGTTCTTCGGCGGAGACGCCGCGCTTGGCCCCGACAATATCATCACCGCCGTGGCGCACGGTCACGCCGCCGCGCTTTCCATCCATCTGTTGTGCGAGGGAGGGGAAGTCAAGGACCGGCCCGCCGACCTGACCACGATGGACAGCCAGAAGATGGGCATCCATCAATGGTCCTACGATAACGATATCAGCCATGACGTGCGCTATATCGTGCCGCACGCCGCCAAGGAAAAGACCCTTAACGACATCAATATCGAGGTGGAACTCGGCTTCGACGAAGAACTCGGCTTCGCCGAGACCCAGCGTTGCCTGAATTGCGACGTTCAGACCGTGTTCACGACCAAATCCTGCATCGAGTGCGATGCCTGCGTCGATATCTGCCCCACCGATTGCATCACTTTCACGGCGAACGGCGAGGAGAAGGATCTGCGCCAGCGCATGCTCGCGCCCGCGGAAAACCTCGACCAGGACCTGTACGTTTCCGACACGCTCGGCACGGGACGCATCATGGCCAAGAACGAGGATCTCTGCCTGCATTGCGGGCTGTGCGCGGAACGTTGCCCGACTGCCGCCTGGGACATGCAGAAGTATCTGTTCAACACGGCCAAGGCGGTGAATGCATGAGCAAGCGGAAAACCGGCAAAAGCACGCGGACACTTTCCGGAGTCAACAACTTCGTCATCAAGTTCGCGAACGTTAACGGTTCGGGTTCCGCCAGCGCCAACAACCTGTTCGCCAAGTCGATCTTCCGCATGGGCGTTCCGGTAAGCCCTCACAACATTTTCCCGTCAAACATCCAGGGCTTGCCCACCTGGTACGAAGTCCGCGTCAACGACAAGGGTTATCTCGGCCGCAGGGACGGCGTGGATCTCATGGTCGCGGTGAACGAACAGACCATATCCCGGGACATCGAATCCGTACTTCCGGACGGCTACGTGCTGTACGATTCCTCCAAGGCGCTGCGGCCGATACGCAATGACGTGAATTATCTGCCGATCCCGCTGAGGGACATCTGCCTGCGCGAATTCGAGCATCCGGGCCAGCGCCAGTTGTTTCAGAACATCGTCTACGTCGGCGCGCTGGCGGCCTTTCTTTCCATCGACTTCGAGATTCTCACGAGCATGGTCAGCCAGCAGTTTCGCGGCAAGGAAAAGCTGATCCTGCCGAACGTGCACGCAATGGAACTTGGCTATCAATACGCCAAGGACAATTTCGAGTGCCCATTGCCGATCCGGCTCAAGGCCTCACGCAAGGCCAAGGGCAAGATCCTGATGGACGGCAATACCGCGATCGGCCTGGGCTGCGTTTACGGGGGCGCCACGGTTGCGTCCTGGTATCCGCTGACGCCGTCGACTTCGGTGGTGGACGCCTACGGTAAATTCTGCAAGCGGCTGCGGATCGATCCCGGCACGGGCAAGAAGAAATTTTCCATCGTGCAGGCGGAAGACGAGCTTGCCGCCATCGGCATCGCCATCGGCGCGGGCTGGAACGGCGCCCGGGCTTTCACCGCGTCAAGCGGGCCCGGCGTGTCACTGATGCAGGAATTTCTCGGCCTGGCTTATTTCGCCGAGGTTCCCGTGGTGTTGTTCAATATCCAGCGCGTCGGCCCGTCCACCGGCATGCCGACACGCACGCAACAGGGCGACCTGCTGGCCTGCGCTTTCGCATCTCACGGCGATACCCGGCAAATCCTGCTGTTCCCTTCGACGCCGAAGGAATGTTTCGAATTCGCCGCGAGTTCCTTCGATATCGCGGACCGGCTGCAGACTCCGGTGATCGTCATGAGCGACCTTGAACTCGGCATGAACGATCACGTCTCCGACCCGCTGGAATGGGACGATGCGAAAAAATATGACCGGGGCAAGGTTCTCACTGCGAAAGATCTCGAAGAAATCGAGGATTACGGCCGCTATCTCGACGTCGACGGCGACGGCATACCCTGGCGCACCTATCCCGGGGTTCACCCCGAGAAAGGCAGTTATTTCACGCGCGGCAGTTCCCATGACCCCATGGCCGCCTACACCGAAGACGGCAATATCTATGCGGAAAACATGGACCGGCTGGCAAAAAAATTCGCCGGGTCGGTTCAGTATCTGCCGCAGCCTGAAATCGTTTCGGAAGGCAGCAAGCGGGGCATGATCTATTTCGGCACCACGGCGAGCGCCATACCCGAAGTACACGACAAACTCGCCAAACAGGGCATCGCGCTCGATACCATGCGCATCCGCTCCTTCCCCTTCCATGAGGAAGTTTCCCGATTCATCGACGAGCACGAACTGGTTTACGTGATCGAGCAGAATCGCGACGCGCAAATGAAAAGCCTGTTGAAGATCGAATGCAACGCCACCGACGAAAAGATGCACTCGATCCTGAGTTATAACGGCGTGGTCACCAGCGCCGACTGTATCGAATCGGCGATTCTCGAAGACTTGTCGGAAATGTCGAAACAGGCTTCGGCCTGAGTAGCGAGCGAATCATGAGCTATATCGTCAAACCTCGATTCCACCATCCGGGACTGAAGAAAAACGACTTGGGCTACACGCGGCGTGACTACGAAGGCACGCTGACGACCTTGTGCGGCGGCTGCGGCCACGACTCGATCAGCGCCGCCATCATTCACGCCGTTCACGACATGTCGCTGGCGCCCCATAAAATCGCCAAGGTTTCCGGCATCGGCTGTTCGTCGAAGATTCCATCGTATTTTCTCGACCGCTCACATGGCTTCAATTCCGTGCACGGGCGCATGCCGTCCATTGCCACAGGCGCCAATCTGGCCAATCGGGAGTTGTATTACATCGGCGTTTCCGGCGACGGCGATACGGCGTCGATCGGGCTCGGCCAGTTCTGCCACATAGTACGCCGCCGCATAAACATGCTCTATATCGTGGCGAACAACGGCACGTACGGCCTTACCAAGGGCCAGCTTTCGGCGACCGCGGATGTCGGCTCGAAGACCAAGTCAGGCGAGGAAAGCCAGTACGACAATATCGATCTGGTCAGCCTGGCCATCGATCTTGGCGCGAGTTTCGTGGGGCGCAGCTTTTCCGGCGACAAGGATCAACTCGTGCCGCTGATCCAGGCGGGTCTGAGTCATCGCGGATTCGCTTTCATCGACGTGATCTCGCCTTGCGTGACTTTCAACAACACGCCGTTTTCCGCCCATGGCTACAAGAACACCTGGGAAAACAACGTGGTGCTCAGCGAGATCGATTTCGTACCCATGCGCAAGGAGATAACGACCCGGTATTCGGCCGGCAAGGAAAAGGAAATCACCTTGCATGACGGCTCGGTGATCCACTTGCACAAGACGAGTTCCAGCTACGACCCTTATGACCGGGAAAGCGCCCTGCACCATGTAAACGAATACAAGAAACAGGGCAAGATCGCCACGGGATTGCTATATATCAATCAGTCGCAGTCCGATCTGCACGAGTTGGCCGACACCTCGGACAAACCCTTCAACCGGCTTAACGAACACGATCTCTGCCCGGGCGGAGAAGTGCTGCAGGACATCAACGAAACCTTTATGTAGCCCTGGATCTGCTGGCCCTGATCAATTCGTACGCCGCCTTGATCTCCTGGGCCTTGCGCGTGGCGATATCCATCATTTCATCGGGCAGGCCTTTCGACACCAGCTTGTCGGGATGATGCTGGTTCATCTGCCGGCGGTAGGCTTTCTTCAATTCGGCATCGCTTGCGTTCTCGCCCACGCCCAGCAACTTGTACGCCGCCTGCAATTGCTTTTCGCTGGATTCGGTTTGCGCGAACTGGGCCTGGCCCGAGATGCGCCCGAGCAGTTGATCGAGTTGCCCAGGCGTGAAACCGAGTTGGGAGGCGATTGTCTGCAGCAGATTCCGTTCAGCCGCGTCGAGTTGACCGTCGGCAAACGCCGTGGCGATGACGATCTCCAGAAACATCTGCAGCAGGGTCTTGCGGCGGGCTGCCTCTTGCCGGAACTGGGCCAGCACCTGCAGGAACGGGAATCCGTCCTGCTTGCCCTCGTTGAACAGGTCCACCGCGACCTGGCGCTGGCGCGGCGACAAGCGCATCTGCTGCATGACGCGTTCGGCCAGTTCGACCTCGCTCCTGCTGACGTGACCGTCGGACTTGGCGATATAGCCCATGATGGAGAAGGTCGCGGTGAAGAAGGCGGTCTGAACTCTTTCGGTTTGGCCGCGGCCCAGGAATTCGCCTCCGGCGGAGTCGAGTCCCGCGTCGAAATAATTGCCGAGCGACGCCCCGAGCAAGGCGCCGAGCGGGCCGCCGAGCATGAAACCGAAAGTGCCGCCGACTACTTTTCCCCACCAACTCATGATTAGTTTCGCCGTGACTGTTTTCTTCGAAAAATTTCTTCCGTGCCGCTGCCGGGTGAATCCGATTCAGATTTCAACGCCGTGCTGCTGCAGAAACGCGACGAACTCCTGCTCATCGAGGACTTTGACTCCCAACTCCTCAGCCTTTGCCAGCTTGGAGCCGGCGTTCTTTCCGGCCACGACGCATTTCGTGCGCGCCGAGACGCTTCCGGCTACCTTGGCGCCGAGTGAAACGAGTTTCTCCCTGGCCTCGTTGCGAGTCATTCGTTCCAGTGTGCCTGTAAGCACGAAAGTCTGTCCAGCCAGCGGCGTGCTGGCCGGCGTCCTGGCTTCCTGAACCGGCCACTTCACCCCGGCTTCGCGCAAGGCTGTGATCAGATCGAGATTTTCGGGCTTGTCGAAAAATTCGCGGATGTGTCTTGCGACGATTTCACCCACATCGGGAACTTGCTGCAATGCTTCCGCATCGGCATCGATCATGGGCTGCAGATCGCCGAAACGATTTGCCAGCGCTGTCGCCGTCGCGACCCCGACTTCTCGAATTCCCAGCGCCGCCAGGAAGCGGCTCAAGGTGGTGTTCTTGCTTTTTTCTATGGCGTCGAGCAGGTTTGCCGCCGATTTTTCCGCCATTCTTTCGAATTCGGACAGCCCCTCTACGGTCAGGTTATAAATATCGGCCACGTTTCTAACAGCTTCCGCATCCACCAGTTGCCCGATCAGCCGCTCGCCGAGACCTTCGATGTCCATCGCCGAGCGCGAGGCGAAATGAATCACCGATTGCTTGCGTTGAGCGGGGCAGGTCAGTCCGGCGTTGCAGCGGAACTGGATGTCCCCGTCGCGCTCCACCGGCGAACCGCAAGCAGGACATTTCTTCGGACGTTTTACCTTGACGCGATTTTCACCGCGCTCGATCACCTGCACGATCTGGGGTATGACATCGCCTGCCCGGCGCACGATGACGGTATCGCCGATGCGAAGCTTGAGCCTTTTTATTTCGGCCATGTTGTGCAAGGTCGCGTTGCTCACCGTAACGCCGCCGACGAATACCGGGTCGAGCCGCGCCACCGGAGTAATTGTCCCCATACGACCGACCTGGAAATTGACATCGAGCACCCTGGCGCTTTTTTCTTCGGCGGGGAACTTCCAGGCAATCGCCCAACGCGGACTACGGGCAGTCTGGCCGAGTTCCTGCTGCAAACTCAATTGATTGAGTTTTATGACCGCGCCATCGATTTCATAATCGAGTTGCGGCCGCTTGTGCAGAAGTTGCCGGCAGTAATCGAGGCATTCATGAGAACCGACGCATACTTTTCGATCGGCATTGGTTGGAAGCCCCCACTGATCGAGCACGGTGAAAATTTCAAACAGCGATTCCGGCAATTCAAGACCTTCCACCAGGCCGACGCTGTAACAGAACATCTGCAAGGGCAATTTCGCCGTATTTCGTGAATCGAGTTGACGAATGGCTCCCGCCGCCGTATTACGCGGATTGATATAGGTTTTACTCTCTTGCGTCCTGGCACGTTCGTTCAATGCGGCAAAACCCCTTTTGCCGAGAAAGATTTCACCGCGGATTTCGATCCTCGTACCAGTGAGTTTTTTCGCGATCAAACGCAGTGGAATATCGTGAATTGTGCGCACGTTATGCGTAATGTCTTCACCTTTTACACCGTCGCCACGAGTGGCGCCGCGCTCAAGCATGCCATCCCGGTAGATCAGACTGACCGCAACGCCATCGACCTTGGGTTCGCAGCAATATTCCAGGTCACCCTCGATTTCCGCCCGCTTTGCCGCGCGGGATTCGAATTGAGCGAACTCTTCTTCATTGAAGGCCTTTTCCAGCGACAACATGGGAATCTCATGACGAACTTCGACAAATCCCGGCAGCGGTTCACTGCCTACGCGCTGAGTCGGAGAGTCGGGGCTTTGCAGGCCATATTGCTTTTCGAGTTGTTCCAGACTGGTAAGCATGGCATCGAATTCGGCGTCGGGAATGACCGGCCGGTCCAGCGTATGGTACTGGCGATTATGAAATTCGATCTGTTCACGAAGCGCCTCGACTTCCTGTCTGATCGAGGCAGGTACTTCGTCCGAGGTGGTCACGGATTTCCTAGATACGGCTACTCACCGATGATGGAGCGACTCCCATGTCGAATTCGCGAATGCGGCGCCGCGCCTGCTCAACTCCCTGAGCCGTCATTTCCTGCCGATCGGAATCGAGCAATCGACCGTCCAGCGCCTCAGCGAGACGACGCGCGACTGCAAGCATCTGCTCAAAGGCAAGCAGGTTGTTGATCGGCGCCGGCAGCAACATGAACATGCTGATTCCCGGCGTGCTGAAATCGTCTATGGATTCGGCATCGAACGTGCCGGGGTTGACTATGTTCGCCACGCGAAATACGGGCTGTCCATCCGTCCGGTTGGCTTCGAACTTGCTGAGGATCTTCATCTTGTCATGCCGCAGCCCCGCCGCATGCAGGAAATCCCAGAGTTCCCTTCCTGCGAACTCGCAACCTTCTCCGGCGACCACGTTGATCGCTATGATTTTGTCCGCGCTGACCTCCGCCGACTCGGCTTCTGCTTCTACTTCAATTTCCGCTTCCCGTTCAAGCTGGACGGTTTCGGCGGTTTGATTTGCGTCATCGACTGTCGGGGTTTGTTCGAGTTGTATCGGATCCGGTGAACGTGGCGATGGGTTGCTCGTTGCCGACTCTTCCGCCGTCGCGGTCTCCGCCGCCTGAGCGGATTCATCCGTTTGCGGGGACTGTTCCTGAGGCTTGGGCCGCGTTCCCGAGCGCTTCGGCGAATCGATGCCGAATCGTTCTCCGGCCGTCATTGATACGGCGCCCATCTCGATATCGAAATCCGACTGCCCCCGCCCCCTCGCGGCATCGCCGTTTGATTCAAAAATTGCCTGCTTCCAATTCTTCTTTTGCTTGCGCTGGGGCTCTTGCTGCTGTTCCGGGGCTTCGGCTTTTGCTTTGGTTTCGCCCGGGGGATTTACCGCGACTGGATCAAGTAGCACCGGCACATCCTCACCTGCGATCGGTCCATCAAGTTCGCCATCTATCGCAGCCTCGGATTCCGCAACCTCCTCTTCTCCCGCCGGCACGACTCGTGCGCCGCCGTTGGGTAATTCAGACAAGGCCGGATCTTCCGCATCCCCGTCCTGGCCGATGGTCTTGTCGATGGATAGCCTGATCTGCCCTTTCTTGCGGCGATGGATGACGAATACGGCGCGCAAGAGCGAAAAAAGAATCAGCAGTGCGAGGCCAAGTATCAGGAGTTCACGCAAGTCCGTCATTTGTTTACAACCACACGTTCCTGAATTCTCGTTCTGGTCATCTGCTATATCCCCCACTTCGACGGATTTCTTTAGCAAAAAATGTATTTATTCGCTTTCGTGAACAAAAGCACACATTGCGCATAAACAAGTCATCAGGCCGTAGCCATTTCCGCGGCCTCGTCGATATCGACGCTGACAACCCGTGAGATGCCCGCTTCCTGCATGGTGATCCCCAACAACTGATTAGCGGTCTCCATCGATATCTTGTTATGCGTTACGAGAATGAACTGCACCTGCGCGGCCATTTCCCGCAATAAAGCGGTAAAACGGTTGATGTTGGCATCGTCCAGCGGCGCGTCTACCTCGTCGAGCATGCAAAACGGCGAGGGATTAAGCTGAAAGATAGTGAAAACCAGGGCGATCGCCGTCATCGCTTTCTCTCCGCCCGACAACAGATGAATACTTACGTTCTTTTTGCCCGGCGGGCGCGCCATTATGGACACGCCCGCGTTCAGGAGATCTTCGCCGGTCAATTCGAGATAGGCATGGCCACCGCCGAACAAGCGGGCGAACAATCCTTTCAGGTTCTGATTGATATTGTCCAATGTCGCGCCAAACCGGGCTCGGGTTTCACCGTCGATCTTGCGCATCGCGTCTTCGAGTGTGGACAAGGCCTTTTCCAGTTCGTCATTTTGCTTGTCGAGCCAGACTTTTCGTTCCGATTGCTGTTCAAACTCTTCCGCGGCGGCGAGGTTTACCGCACCGATACGCTGTATACGGCTTTCCAGCTTTTCCAATAATTCCTGGCAGGTTTCCACCGTCAGTTCTTCGGGCAAATCGTCCAGAACCTGTTTCGGACTCAGCCCGGCCTGCCGGAGACGGGAAAGCAGATCCTCGCTTTTTACAACGGCGCGTTCGTTCTCCACACGATGCCGGCCAATTTCGTCGATGATGCCGTTGTAGCGATGCTGCAACTGTCGGCGCACCTGTTCCCTGGCTTTCAGACTCAGTTCGGCTTTTTCGTACGCAGTTCTGGCTTCCCGTAATTCCTTTTCGACTTCGGCATGCTGTTTCAGCTTTTCCTGAAGCTGCCGTTGCAACTGCTCGCCTGGCTGCCGGGATTCTGCCAACTGGGCCTCAAGAGTCTTTATCCTTTCGGCGTCGCGCTGGACCTGGACCGCCATGCGATCCATGTTTTCCCGGGTCGATTTCAATTGCGTGCCGAGTTCGTTCTTTTTCAGCGCCAGCTTGTATAACTCATCCTTGTCCCTGGCTGCCTGGGCCCGATGTTCTTCCAATTGTTTCCGATCCTTTTCGCGCGCGAGCGTGTATTCCTGCTGGCGGTCAGCATCGGCCTCCATCTGTTTGCGCGCCTGCTCAAGCCGCCGGCCAGACTCTTCGGCGCTCGCCCGGTCCTGCCCGATCTGGACTTGTAGCTCGCCAAGCTCCGCCTCGATGCGTTCACGACGCTCGACATTTCCCTGGAACCGGGTGTTTTCAGCGGATATTTGCGCACGTATTCGCTCCAGACCGGCAGACTGTTCCTGCAACATCTCCAGGCATCGTTCGCGTTCGTCTTCGGCGCCGGCCAAAGTGCGGCGAAATTGTTCGCGTTGTTCGTCAAGTGTTTTGGACTTTTCTTCCATTGAGGCAATTTCAGCCCCCAGACTTTCGATAATGGATTGCCGCAATACGACGGATTGTTCCCTGTCGGCCTTGCCGATCCGGATCCAGCCTGTGCCGATCCATACGCCATCGGGGCAAACGACAGACTCTCCCGCCCACAATTCTTGCCGGACCGCCAGAGCGTCCTCCAGACTCTGCGCTCCGAACACGTCGCCCAGCAAATCGCCGAGCGGACGATGGCTCCGGACCTTGTCGGCCAGCGATGGCGGCATTCCACTCCTCGCCTGCTCCGTCGCGGTTGCCCCGGCGTCCAGCAAGGTCAAATCGGTTTTCGGAAGGTCCGACAGCAAGGAATCCGGAAGTTCATCGAGACAAATTCCCCGAAGCCGTTCCCCCAGAACGAGTTCTACCGCGGCTTCCCAGCCTTGCTCGATCCGCAAGGTTTCGCCGAGCCGGGCGCTGCCTTCCAGTCCATGGCGCCTCAGCCAGTCCGCCGGCGTTTCGTCGTCGTTGCCGAGCGCTGCCTGCTGCAAGGCATCCAGCGAAGCCTTGCGTCCGACAGCCTCTCGAATTCCCGCGCGGATGCGGTCGAGTTCTTCAGCGCCGGCCGCCAGCGCCTTTCGCGTCTTCTCCAACTCGGCCACCGCTCGTCCGTGGCGGTCCCGCAAGAATTTCAACTTCTTTTCCAGTTCGACCGCCTGCCGCTCCCTTTCGGAAAAGTCTCCCGGGCCGGTGTCGAGATTGGCCAATTCGGATTGCAACCGTTCCCGCCTTTGAAGAGTGCGCTCAATGTTGTTTTCCAACTGCTTGATTCGGGTCTGCTCCACTTCGGCGATCTGCCGCGGCGACTCCGCTTCAAGGCTGAAGGCGTCCCATTGCCGCTGACTTTGCCGCTGACGGTTCTCGGTTTCTTCGGCCAGCTTCGAGGATTCTCTTTCCAGTTTCTCGGCCGCTTTCGCCTGACTCGAAATCTGTTCGAGTTCACGCTCGATCCCGGCTACCCGGGCGAGATCGGAATCGAGTTCATCCGAAGTCTCACGCCAGTCGCCCCGCGTTTTTTCCAGGTCTTCTCCAAGTTGCGCAACCCTTTCCCGGTGATGTTCGAGCGACTGTTCGAATCGCGCGATGTCGTTGCCGATCTGAATGCTCTTGCCCTGGATGTCGGAAACGCCGGTATTGAGTTCCGCGTTGTGCGCCCGGATCTGCTCGATGGCGGCTTCTTCCTCGAGTTGACCGGCAGTTGCCTCTTCCTTGCGGGTTTCCAGTTCCGCGAGGGTTCGCTCGGAAGCTTCCATTTCCCGGGCCAGGCTCTGCCAGCGCATTGCGTGCAAGCGCGCTTCCACGTTGCGCTGCTCTTCCATCGTTTCCCGATAGCGCTGAGCCGCACGCGACTGCCGTTCGAGATGTTGCAGTTGCCGCTGCAACTCGCTGCGCACGTCGGCAAGCCTCTCCAGATTCTCGCGGGCCTTGGAGATACGCGTCGCGGTCTCCCGGCGCCGCTCGCGGTATTTCGAGATTCCGGCAGCCTCCTCGATGAACACCCGTAACTCCTCGGGCCTCGATTCGATCAAACGGCTGATCATGCCTTGTTCGACGATGGAATAGCTGCGCGGGCCGAGTCCGGTGCCGAGAAAGAGCTCGGTGATGTCCCGCCGCCGGCACCTGGTCCCGTTCAGCGAATAGACCGATTCGCCGCCCCGTTCGACTTTCCGCTTGATCGAGATTTCCGCATAACCGGCGTATTCGCCTTGCAGGCGCCCCTCGGCATTGTCGAAAACGAGCTCCACCGAGGCCAGACCGACCGGGTTCCTCGCTGCCGAACCATTGAAAATGACATCCGCCATCTGTTCCCCGCGCAGGTTACGCGGAGAACTCTCGCCCATGACCCAGCGCACGGCATCGATCACGTTCGATTTGCCGCAGCCGTTGGGACCGACTACGGCACAAATGTTTGAGGGGAAATTGATGGTGGTGGGGTCAACGAATGACTTGAAACCGGCCAGCCTGATGCATTTCAGTCGCATGAATCGTATTGCCTGTCTCTATCCTCGCCCAACCGCTGAATTTGCGCCGGTATCCTTGTTTCTTGAAATCGACAGGTACGCGCCGAAGTGTAGCTGAATTGCGCTCGGCATCGCCACTTGTCCACGATCACCTGAAAAAAATGGCTTTTGTCACGCTTATGTCAACCTGATGTCACGCTGAACGCAACCATGACAACGCTTACCCTCGAATATAATCGGAATCGGCTGCTTCAGGAGGGAATCCAATGCAAAGAATCGACCTGCCCAGGGAACTCGAATACGAACTCGCGCTGCTCGCCGCGCTGACCGGAAAACCGATCCAGTTCCATGTCCGGCAAGCGATCCTGGAATATCTGGACGACCTCGAAGACCGGGCCGCAACGGCGAATTGGTTCGAAGAAGCCATGGCGGTGGAAGATGGCGGACCGGACGGGACTCGAACCCGCGACCTCCGGCGTGACAGGCCGGCATTCTAACCAACTGAACTACCGGTCCGTTGTTAGACGTCAACCTGCCGAAGGCTGAAATTTCCAGCCTTGTTCGGGATGACATTGGTGGGTGGTGAGGGATTTGAACCCCCGACATTCGCCTTGTAAGGGCGACGCTCTCCCAACTGAGCTAACCACCCGCGCTCAGGCGAACGCGAATTGTACTCGCTTGACGTGTTCTGTCAATAAAGTTTGCAGGACCGGTAGGGGCGAGGCATGCCTCGCCCGCGGGTGAAGTACAATTTACGGGGCATGCGCGGGCGAGGCATGCCTCGCCCCTACAGTCTCGCAAGTATCTGAACCCGAACACAAAGCGCATGGTATGTGGCAGAATGCCGGCTTTCCTGAATGTTCCGGCGTCCAGCGCCGTTCGCAGTATGAAAATCTACAAGGAATTCCGGATCGAGGCGGCCCATCGCCTGCCCAACCTGCCGGCGGACCACAAGTGTTCGCGGTTGCACGGCCACTCTTTCCGCATTGCTGTCACGGTGGAAGGTCCCTTGCAGCAGCCACAGGGCTGGGTGCGTGATTTCGCCGATATCGCGGAGGCCTTCCAGCCCCTGTTCGAGCAACTCGATCATCGCTATCTGAATGAGATCGAGGGGCTGGAGAATCCCACCAGCGAAAACCTTGCGATCTGGATCTGGCAGCGGCTGCACGCATCCCTGCCCGGCCTGGCCGAGGTCGAAGTCAGGGAAACCTGCACCAGCGGCTGTCGTTACAGCGAGTGTTAACCAACTGGCATATCGTCGCGTTGTATGGGTGAGAGTGTGAATTTCTTCGCAGCTGGCGCATAGCCGGCGAAACCTGCAACTGAATCCAGGGGGAGCATACAAATGGAAGGAGTGATTGCGTTATTAGTGCCTTTTGCGTTCTTCGCGACTTGTGTACTGATCTATTGGTTACTTGGGAAGATGCGGCAGCACCGCGTCGAGAAGCTGGCTGAAATCCAGCAACAGATGCTGGCGAAATTCGAATCGGCGGGAGAACTAACCGAGTTTCTTGAATCCGACAGCGGCCGGCAATTCATGCGCCAGTTCGAATCGAATCCTCACAGGTCGATTTTGGCGCTCATGTCCGTGGGCATCATACTCACTTTCCTCGGACTTGGATTTCACGGCCTGGCGTTCAGCAACAGCGATTTCGTCATTCCCGGAGTTATCACGCTGGTCTTAGGCGCCGGCTTCATCGTCGCGGCCGCGGTTTCCAGGCGTCTCTCCAGACAATGGCAACAAGAATTGCGCAACGGCGATTGAACTTGAGCAATGGACAAAGCCGCTTTCCGTGCGGTCCACGCGCAAACGGCGCAGCGGCTTCGCGCCTACCTGATCTCGGCGCTGAAAGACCCGCCGCTGGCCGACGACCTGCTGCAAGAGGCCTATATCCGCCTGCTCCGCGCGGATTTGAAAGATACAAATATCCACCAGATTCGTTCGTATCTGTACAAGACCGCGCAGAGCCTGATCGCCGACCACGGCCGCGGATTGTCCAGGCAGCGCAGATTGCGCGAGAGCTTGCCGGAACCGGAGCCCGATCGCCCGCGGCCCGACCTGAGCATCGACATGCAACGGCTGTTCGCTAAACTGGCGCCAAGGCAGCAGGCATTGCTCTGGCTTGCGTATGTGGAAGGCGCCAGCCACCGCGAGATTGCCGGCGCTCTGGACTTACGAGAAGCCGGAGTGCGGGTGGCGCTGTTCAGGGCGCGAGCCAGAATGGCGCGGATTCTCGAAAGACATGGCTGGAATCCGGGAGAGACAAGATGAATATTGACTCATGCCCGCAATCGGAAGCCGTCGTTCATGCCGCTCGCTCGGGCAAATGGCCTGAAGACCTGAGAACTCACGTCAATGCCTGCGAGTCCTGCCGTGAATCTGCCCGAGTGACTTCATGGATGACCGAGATGGCCGCGGGCCTGGAGTCCATCCCCGGCGAATTGCCCGACCCCGAGTTGATCTGGCTCAAGGCGAAGATCAACAGGCGCTCGCAACTGCCGGAACGAGCGCTGTTACCGCTCAAGGCCGGCAGCCTGTTCGGCGCGGCCGGTTTCAGTTTGCTGCTGGCGGCGATTCCGGAAAGTGCATGGAATCGGATTCAGGCGTGGTGGCCGGATGGAAATGCAACCGCGCGTTTGCAGGAATTGTTTGCCGCCGCACCGGCCGCTTCCTGGTGGATCCCCCTTGCCGCAGTCTTGTTGTTCCTGCTTGTGTCCAGTGTCAGCGAAGCTTGAATGTAGGGGCGAGGCATGCCTCGCCCGTGGACGCCCCGAACACCATGCAAACCCGCGGGCGAGGCATGCCTCGCCCCTACAGAATCGGCGGCAATTGCCGGTTGATCGTTCGCCCTTACGAAATTGGCGGCAATTGCCAATCGATCGTTTCCCTGCCCTGCTCCCGCAGGTAATCGTTTGCCCTGGAAAAATGCCGGCAGCCGAAAAAGCCCCGGTCGGCTGAAAACGGCGAAGGATGCGGCGCCGCCAGCACCAGGTGGCGGTCCCGGTCGATGATCTGCCCCTTGCGCTGGGCGTAGGCGCCCCAGAGCATGAATACCAGCCCGCTTTGCTTTTCGTTCAGGCATCGCACGACCCGGTCGGTGAATTGCTCCCAGCCCTTGCCCTGGTGCGAGGCCGCGCGGCGGGCTTCGACCGTGAGCACGGCGTTCAGCAGCAATACGCCCTGCCCCGCCCAATGTTCCAGGCAGCCATGATTCGGGATCTTGAATCCCAGGTCGGATTGCAATTCCTTGAACATATTCTGCAATGAGGGCGGCGGGGCGACGCCGGGCGGAACCGAGAAGCAAAGCCCGTGCGCCTGGCCGGGTCCGTGATACGGGTCCTGTCCGAGAATGACGACCTTGACCTTGTCGAAAGGCGTCGAATCGAACGCGTTGAGGATTTTGCCGCCGGGTGGATAGATTCGTTTGCCCGCGGCCTTTTGCTCACGCAGAAAATCACCCAGTTCGCGCATGTAGGGCTGGTTGAATTCTTCTCCCACCTCCCGCAGCCAGGAGGCTTCGAGATTGATCTGTCGCTGTGCCGCGGCCTGATCGTCAGCCGCCATGTTCCGACCGCATATGCGGGAAAAGCAGGACGTCCTTGATCGACGGCGAGTCGGTCAGCAACATGACCAGGCGGTCGATGCCGAGCCCTTCGCCCGCGGCCGGGGGCATGCCGTATTCGAGCGCGGTGATGTAGTCCTCGTCGTAGTACATCGCCTCGTCGTCGCCGGATTCACGTTGCTCGGCCTGGGCGCGGAAACGCTCGGCCTGGTCTTCAGGGTCATTGAGTTCGGAGAATCCGTTGGCCAATTCCTGCCCGGCGATAAACAACTCGAAGCGGTCGACGATGCCGGGGTCGGCGTCGTTACGGCGTGACAGCGGCGACACTTCAGTCGGATAATCGACAATGAAAACCGGATCGATCAATCGATCCTCGACTTTCTGCTCGAATATCTCCATCAGCATTTTGCCCTCGGGCCAGGCGGAATCAAAGGAAACTTCGAGGTCATGGGCGAGGGACCGCAGACTTTCGAGATTGCCAAGCCTCGACGCATCGGCCAGGCCGCAATATTCGACTACCGCGTCGCGCACGCTCAGCCGTCTGAATGGCTTGGCAAGATCAAACTCATGGCCTTGCCAGTTGAAGCGGGTCTCGCCCAATACTTCTCGCGCCACGGTTCGCAGCAGATCTTCCGTCAGGTCCATGAAATCCGAGAAGACCCTGTGCGCCTGATAGAACTCGAGCATGGTGAATTCAGGATTGTGTTTGGTCGAAAGTCCCTCGTTGCGGAAATTGCGGTTCAACTCAAACACCGCATCGAATCCGCCTACCAGCAGCCGCTTCAGGTACAACTCCGGGGCGACGCGAAGATACATCGGCAGATCCAGCGCATTGTGGTGGGTGATGAAGGGGCGCGCCACGGCGCCGCCGGGAATGACCTGCAGCATGGGTGTTTCGACTTCCATGAAGCCGGCATTCTCGAAATAGTTCCTGACCGAGCGCAGCACTTTCGACCTGAGCACGAATCGGTCGCGGCTTTCGGGATTCGCAATCAGGTCGACATAACGGCGCCGGTAACGGGTTTCGGTATCGGTCAGTCCCTTGTATTTGTCCGGCAGCGGCCGCAGCGCCTTGGTAATCAACTGAAACCCGGCCACGCGAACCGTCAATTCGCCCTTGCCGGTGCGAAACATCTCCCCCCGGACACCGACGATGTCGCCGAGGTCGAGCAGTTTCAAGCGTTCGACCAACTCCTCGGGAAGCTGCCGGTTATTCAGGTACAACTGCATGTCGCCGCCACCGTCGTTAATCACGACAAATGGCCCGCGCATGCGAATTACGCGGCCTGCCAGGCTGACCTGCCGCTGCTCCGCGGCAAGCGCGTCCGCATCAATCAATTTGCAATCATTGCTGATTTCCCGAGCGCTGTTTTCCGGACTGAACCCATTGGGAAACGCCAGCCCCCGCTCGCGCAGTTGCGCCAGCTTTCGCCGGCGCTCGGCAATGAGCTTGTTCTCGGTTGTGCCTTCGGATGCTGACATCTGGCTACCTTACAGGCCCGATTTGAGGCTTGCTTCGATGAACATGTCCAGCCCGCCGTCGAGCACGGCGCTGGTGTTGGTAGTCTCGGTTCCCGTACGCAAATCCTTGATGCGCGAGGAATCGAGTACATAGGAACGAATCTGGCTGCCCCAGCCGATATCCGCCTTCGATTCTTCTATGCTTTGTGATTCTTCTTTTCGGCGGAGTTCTTCCATTTCATAAATTTTCGCCTTCAATTGCTTGATCGCCATTTCCTTGTTCTTGTGCTGCGAACGCTGGCTCTGGCATTGCACGACGATTCCCGTAGGTTCGTGCGTCAGGCGCACCGCGGAATCGGTCTTGTTGACATGCTGGCCACCGGCGCCGCTCGAACGATAGGTGTCGATGCGCACCTGGCTCATGTCGAGATTGACCTCGAAGTCGTCCTCGATTTCGGGCGAAACGAAAACCGCGGCGAAGGAGGTATGTCGCCGGTTGCCGGAATCGAAGGGCGATTTGCGCACGAGACGATGGACGCCGGTTTCGGTGCGCAGCCAGCCGAACGCGTAGTCGCCCTTGACGTGTACGGCGGCACTTTTTACGCCCGCCACATCGCCGCCGGAAACTTCGGTCAGGTCCATGGAAAAGCCCTTGTCCTCGCCCCAGCGCAGATACATGCGCAAGAGCATTTCCGCCCAATCCTGGGCCTCGGTGCCGCCGGAACCGGCCTGGATATCGAGCCAGGCATTCGCCTGGTCCTTCTCGCCCGCGAACATGCGGCGGAATTCGAGTGCTTCCAGTTTAGCGAGCAAGGACCGGAATTCGGCTTCCGCTTCGTTCAGCAACTCGCTGTCGTCTTCTTCGCGGGCCAGTTCGAACAAGTCGCGCAAATCCGCCGCGACCACTTCGAGTTCGTCGATGGCGCCGGTTGCGGCCGCGAGTTCGGATTGTTCACGGCCAAGCGCCTGGGCGCGGGCCGGCTGTTCCCAGACTGCCGGCTCGGCCAGTTCGAGTTCGACCTCGGTCAGCCGCTCACGCTTGGCGGCATAGTCAAAGGTACCCCCTGAGACTTTCGGTGCGCTCGGAGACTTCCTTCAATTTGTTGAGTTGAGTGCCTACTTCCAGCATGCTTCGGTTCCGCCCTGATTTGTCGCGACAGGGATTCTATCCCAATCCGCCCTCAATCTCTTGAAAATCAATTGCGCAAAACTCGAATGGACGGCCTCAGGTACGCCGCGCTCCATCGAATTTGACGATACTTATCACGATACCGGAGACCCGCTCGGCGAAAGCCGGCATGTGTTCCTTAAAGCGAATCGGATCGCCGAGCGGCTGGACAGCCATGACGGAGAATTCGTCATCGCCGAGGCGGGATTCGGCAGCGCGATCAATTTCGCTGAAACGGCCACGCTCTGGCTGGCCGCCGGCCGCCCCTGCCCCCTGCGCTATCTCGGGTTCGATTTGCATCCTTTTGCGCAAACCGATCTCGAACGCTCGCTTGCCCGCTTCCCCGAATTGCGAAAGGCGGCCGAGCCCTTGCTGGCGCAATATCCATTGCCGGTCGCGGGTTGTCATCGTCTGCAACTGCTCGCGGGCCTGCAACTCGATCTGTATTTCGGCGATGTCGTGGAGCAATTGCGCGCGCATGGCGAAGGTCTGCGCGGCAGGGTACATGCCTGGTATCTCGACGGATTCAGTCCAGATCGCAATCCACGAATGTGGTGCGATGAATTGTTTGAAGCAATCACTGATAGCAGCAGGCCGGAAGCGACGATCAGCACCTATAGCGCGGCCGGAGAGGTTCGGCGAGGATTGCAGCGGGCCGGTTTTGCGATTGAGCGGATTTCCGGATTCGGCGGCAAACGGCATATGTTGCGCGGCGTACTCAAGACCGAGTCCTTCCCGGAAAGTGAAGTGGGTGTCCCACGGCCTCCGGTAAAGGAAGTGGGTGTCCCACGGCCATGGTTCCGTTTGCCCGAGGTCGTGGCAAGCACTCGTACCGCGGCGGTAATCGGGGCCGGGCTGGCAGGCAGCAGCACGGCCCGGCATCTGGCGCGCAAGGGTTGGCAGGTCACCGTCTTCGAGCGGGCTGCCGCGATCGATCATGGCGTAAACGCGCTCGGACAACTGGCGCTGCGCTGCCGCCTGTTCGCGCAGGACAATGCGCTGGCGCGTTTCTTCCTGGCGGGATTTCTCTATTCGGCGCGCGAATTTCAATGGCTGTCCCATGAAAGAAGACTTGATTGGCGGCCTTGTGGGCTGTTGCAGTTGCGGACAGGAAAACTGCGGCAAATCGACCCGGCGGTGCTGGAAAACTTGTATCCCGGCGAAGTGCTGCAGTGGCGCACCCGGAAACAATTGCAGGCGCTGGCCGGGTTGCCGTTGGCGCAGGCGGGTTGGCACAGTCCTGCCGCCGGCTGGCTGAATCCACTGGATTTATGCCGGAAATGGCTGGATCACCCGTCGATCGAGCTGAATTCGGACGCCGGAATCATCGAGATTGCAAGGGATAACGATGGCTGGCGCCTGCATTCGACCGACAGGGATCCAAGCGGCCGAAACTTTCCCGTCGTAGTTGTCGCTTGCGGTATGGGCGCCTTGCGCTTCCCGCAATTGGAAAGTCTGCCCCTGCGCGCCGTGCCGGGCGAAGTACTGCGGATTCGGGAAACTGCAGCCAGCGGCGCCATACGCCACGTCATCCAGGGAGAACGGGGAATATTTCCCGCCGCACAGGGGCGCCATAGCATTTCCGCAAGTTTCGGGAAAGGCGAAGATTCGCGGCAAGACGCGGCCGACGAGAGCCTCGGGCTGGTCCAGCAATTGTTCGAGCCGCCGCTGCATCTGGAAACCGGGGGCGCCGAAAGCGTCAGGGCCGAACGTTGTCAGTCCGCCGACTTCGCTCCGCTAATCGGCGCGGCGCCCGATCTTGCCGCGTGCAGGCGGCTGTACGCGCCTCTTGCCCGCAACGCCCGTGCTTCAGGATTGCCTTCGCCTGTTCATCTGCCGGGGTTGTTCGTCAATCTCGCACATGGCTCTCATGGACTATGCAGCGCACCGCTGGCCGCCGAATACCTGGCCAGCGTAATTCACGGCGAAACCCCGCCGCTCGGCCGCGACATCGCGGCTGCGCTCGATCCGTTACGTTTTCTGATCCGCGGCCTGCGACAGCAGAGAACCGGTTGATCGATGCCTCTTCATGCCAGACGATGTCACACCAGGCGATTGAAGAATCCGGTCACACAGGTGAACAGATGGGCAGGATCCTCGCTGCCCGCCAACTCGCGGATCGAATGCATGCCGAACTGCGCGACGCCGATGTCGAGTACGGGAATACCAAGTTCCGCTGCCGTCAGCGGCCCGATCGTGCTGCCGCAGGCCAGGTCGGCGCGATTGGCGTACCATTGGCATGGTACGCCGGTCTGCTCGCAGAGCGAACGGAACAGCGCCACCGAGGAGCTGCTGCCGGCATAACGCTGGTTGGCGTTGCTTTTCACGACCGGTCCGCCATTAAGCAGCGGTCTGTGCTCGCGGTCGTGCTTGTCGGCGAAGTTCGGATGCACGCCGTGGGAATTGTCGATGGACAGCATCAGCGATCGCTGAATCATGCGGGGAAAGGCATCGGCCTCACCGTCTTCCTGCGCGATCAGCCGCTGGAGGACTGAGCTCAGAAAGGTCCCCTGGGCGCCCGAGGCGGACACGCTGCCCACTTCCTCATGGTCATTGCAGACGATCATCGAGGCGTGCTCGCCATCCGCCGATATCAGCGCCCGCAAGGCGACATAAGTGCTCAACAGGTTGTCCAGCCGTGCCGAGGCGATGAATTCGCCGCGCAAGCCGACCCGGGCCGGCGACTGGGTATCGTAAAGCAGCAGGTCCCAGGACAGCACCCTGGCAATGGGTGTCCCTTCGCCGGCATTGATTCGTTCCAGCAGAATCCGTTCGAAGTCTAAGGATTCGCCTTCTCCCAGGCGCAATGTCACGGGCGATAACTCGGTTTGCGGATTGATGTTGCGGCCCTTGTTGGCTTCGCGGTCCAGGTGGATGGCGAGACTGGGAATGAAGGCCACCGGGTCACGGAAATCCACGAGGGTGGAAAGCAGTTTTCCGTTTGCGTCGACGCCGGTGACGCGGCCGGCGATGGACAAGTCGCGGTCGTACCATGGGTGCAACAGTACTCCGCCATAGGTTTCGACATTGAACTGGGCATAACCCTGACTTTGTCGGGTCGATTGCCGCCGAATGCGCAGGCATGGACTGTCGGTGTGTGTGCCCGCCAGCCGGATGCCGTCATCGAGCAAAGAACGGCGGCCGGCGCGGAAAGCGATCAGCGAGCCGTCGTCCCGCGTGACATACCCGGCCTCACACGTTTGCGCGGGCCAACGGTCGGTTTCGCGCAAGGGCTGGAACCCTGCTTCCGTCAGCGATCGGCAGGCATTGTCCACCGCGTGCCAGGGTGTAGGCGAGCGCTGAATGAAGTTCAGCAGATCGTCAACCAGGGCTGTGCCTTTCATCGTTGCAAGCGGGCTTGCCGGCTGCGGCCGGCCCGACTCCTATTGAGCGATTTCCAGCAACTCGACATCGAAAATCAGTACCGAGTTCGGTGGAATCGTGGGTGTCGGGGAAGATTCGCCGTAAGCCATGTCCGACGGAATGAACAGACGCCAGTGGTCGCCGACGCTCATCAATTGCAGGGCTTCGGTCCAGCCGGGAATGACCTGTGAAAGCATGAACTGGGCCGGCTCGCCGCGGTCCACGGAACTGTCGAATACGGTGCCGTCGATCAGGGTGCCGTGGTAATGCGCGACGACTCCGTCCGAGGCCGCGGGGGAAGCGCCTCCCGGCCCGGCTTCGAGAACTTCGTATTGCAGACCTGAATTGAGCGTGACGACTTCGCCGCGCCCGCCGTTCGTGCTCAGGAATTCCTGCCCAGCAGCCAACGCCTCGGCGGCTTGTTCCTGGCTCTCGGCCATTTGCTGTTCCATCAATTCCTGCTGGCGCTGCTGGAATATCTCCAGGGCCGCGAACATCTCGTCCATGGTCATGCTGAAATCGCCGTCGAAAGAGTCGGTCAGCCCGGCAAGGAAAATCTCGGGGTCCAGGTCCTCGAGCAGTCCCTGGGAAACCAGGTTCATGCCCACGTTCATGCCGATTGCGTAAGCGACCTGCGACTCTTCGCTTTCGAGGTTCGGCGCATCCTGGGCCAGCACGGCGGGCAACCAGATTCCGGTCATGAAGCACAGGGACAGTGATGCCGGGAAAATTCTCATTCTTGCTTCCTCTTGTTTGGAGTAGCGCATGCTATCCATATTGCCGGGTAAATGCCAGAATACCGGGCCGGGAGCAATGGTGATGAAGTCACATCCAGTACCAGCGGAAAGCGGGCGACGCATGTGTCGCCCCTACCCTGTCGCGCGGTCTTTATTGGTGCTGATAAGTGCGCTGACCGCATGTAGCCAGAATTATTCGATTTCGGTCAATGACCGGGCGCTGTTTGACCCGACCGGGAGATTGCCGACGGGAGAAGTCGCCGATGCCAGTCTTCAGGGTTGCATCAATTTCGCGTTGATTCAGCAAGACGTGCAAAGCGCCGCCGAATTGTCGGTGCTTTCCTGCCCCGGATCGGAAATCCGCTCGCTTGACGCTATCGCTGTGCTGGAACAGGTTCGATTTCTCGATCTGGGCAATAACGGCATCAGCAATGTGACTCCCCTTGAAGATCTGCCGCTGCTCCGCGCGCTGAATCTTTCCGACAACTCGATCACCGATGCAGGACCCCTGCTCAACATCGAAAATCTCGTTTCGCTGAATCTGCAAGGCAATGACGGCATACCCTGTACACAGGTTGCGGACTTGCGGGAGCGGCTCGGAGAGAATCTGCAGGCGCCGGATGGGTGTGAGTAAGGTTTTTCTGGCTCCGGGCGCTTTCCGACGGTGATGGGCGCCTTCCCGGCTGGCGCCGGGCTCCTTCCCATCCCCGTCGCGCGCCCTCAGAGTCAAATTCATTCTTATCGCCAAGGCGGAGCAATTGCTATTGGTCTTCGTCCTTGAGTTCATTTTCCATTTCAGCAGGCAATTGCTTAGTGGTGTTGGCACCCAGTTTTTTTAGTTCTTTGGCGCGATTAGCTAGATTGCCGCGCCCGGAAACAAGCCTTTTTTGCGCCGTCTCATAACTTTGCTGACTCGCGTCAATGTGTTTTCCGACCTCTTTCATGCTCTCGGCAAATCCAACGAATTTATCGAACAACTGACCTGCCTTCTTTGCGATTTCAGCGGCATTTTGATTCTGGCGTTCAAGCCGCCAAAGTGTGTCAACTGTTTTTAGCGCAATTATCAAGTTTGTCGGACCGACGAATATTACTTTACGGTCTGAAGCATCCTGGTAGAGGTTTGGGTCTGCTTCCATCGCCACTGCGTATGCGGGTTCGATCGGCATAAATAGCAATACATAGTCTGGTGAATTAATGCCGGCCAGACGCTGATAATTTCGAGATGCCAAGCTATCCATATGATTGCGAACTGACTTGAGGTGTTCTTTCAGGCTTTGTTGTCGCCCTTCCTCAGTAGTTTCCGCACAATACGCAGTCCAGGCAGTGAGCGATACTTTGGAGTCAATTATCATGTGCCGAGACTCTGGTAGATGTATGATCACATCTGGTCGAGCCTGGTTGCCGTCTTCCCCGACGAGACTCTTCTGGACTTCGTACTCGCGGCCTTTGACAAGCCCCGAATTCTCCAGAATTGATTCGAGCACCATTTCACCCCAGTCTCCCTGGGCCTTGCTGTCTTTTGTCAGGGCCCGGGTCAGATTTTCGGCGTCCTCACTAATCTGGCTGTTCAACTCCTTGAGTTGCCTGATTTCTTCCTTGAGTGAAATTCTCTGTTCGGATTCCTTGAGGTAAGTATCCTCCACGCGCTTTTCGAAGCGTTTGATGTTGTCCTTTAGCGGATTCAAGAGCGCATCAAGACTATCCTTGTTTCGTTTCTGAAACTGTTCGCTCTTGTCCTCGAATATTTGATTGGCAAGATTGCGAAAAGAATGCGTCAGGTTTTCCCTGGACTCCTCAAACCACTTTTCCCTTTCCTGTAATTGCTTTTTCTCGGCCTGCAACTCTGTTTCCAGACGGGTGATCGCATTTTGTTGTTTTACGTACTCATCGCGTAGCCGCTCGTTCTCGCCTCGCAAATTTCTTGCGTCCTGAAGAGAGCGATACAAGGCGGCTGCGCACAATGCGAGCAGCAGTAGACAAATCCCGAGTGCGGTGCCGACAGTGGCCGTCATCGATTCAAGTACCGCGGGTATGGGAAGATGGAATCAGACAAGATTTTCGATGATTACCTGGAGCAGTTCCCGATTGAGTCGGTCCGCTTCTTCCAGTTCTTCCGGCATTTGGGAAGTGACGTCTATGCTGTCGCCGTTGCGCTCGAGGCGAACCGTGAAATCCCGGAACACCAGTTCCGGCGCGTCGTTCGAAGCGCCGAACAGGCGCCGCACGAAACCGGGTTGCGGCTGCTCGCGAATAATGCCGGCAAAGCGCACGTTGAACACCGAGTCGTCGCGGTCGGAATCGACGATTTCAATTTCGGCGTTATCCAGCGCCTGCCGCACCTGCACCCAGGCCCGATCATAGTCGATGCGCAACTGCAGAAAGGGGTCGTTGCCGAAATTGTCGACGATGTTCGCCTTGCGGGCGCCCTCGATGGTGCCGGCCAGCAGGCTCGCTGTCGAAGCCTGGTAGATATCGTTCCGGTCAGCCAGATATTGGGAAATAGCGCCCAGAATCTGTCTTTCCATTTCGACGTCGTCGGAGACCTCGGGCCATTCGACGACCATGGGGACCGGCTGTGTGCGCAACTCCTGCAAGTGTTTCACCGTGATTTCCGAGGAAGCCGAATGCAGGCCCGGTTCGATCGCGACACGATACTTCTGCCTGGTCTCCGGGGCGTTGCCGGCTTCGAGCCAGGATGTTTCCATGATGCCGGCGCCCGGGTCGGCCGCGTCCAGTTCCAGGTTGAGTTCACTCCAGAAATCCCGCACCAGCGGCCAGGCCTGAGCTGGAGTGGCGTCGATGACGATCCAGCGGCGCTCTCCCAGGGTCTGAATGACGACGCCTTCGCGCCGCCGGGTTTCTATCGGTTTGGGCAGGGGAACATCGTCTTCAAAGGTAAGCCCGCTTATTATCGGGTTTTCAGGGATGACAAAAAGTGCGTCGATCGTATAACTGTCCAGTTCCGGCGGAATTTCCATGGGCGGCAGGATGCGCGCGTCGCGATAGGTCTCCGGGTCACTGCCTATGCCGAAGACCCCGTCCTCTCCGCCGATGCCGAACAGGCCACTGCCTGCTTCTTCGTCAATATTATTCCCTTCGTCTTCGCCGCCGCCGAAGAACGAACAGCCCGAAACGGCGGCCAGTGCAACCAACAATACAATTATCCTTGCTTCAGACATACGAATTCCTTGCTTCGGCCGCGTGTTCCAGCCGGATACCGGCATGCTCCATGGCGGCTTCGACCCGGTCGTGCAATTGCGCGTCGAGTTCCACCAGCGGCAGCCGGATTCCCGGGGGAATCATTCCCAGGCGCTGCAGAGCCCATTTTACCGGTACCGGATTTCCCTGTACAAACAGATCCTTGTGTAATGGCATCAACTCATCGTTGAGTGCGGCGGAGAGTTCGAAATCTCCTGCCAGCGCCAGATCGCACATCTGCGCCATCTTGACCGGAGCAATATTTGCCGTCACTGAAATCGTGCCGCAGGCGCCGGCCCGCATGAGTTCGAAAGTTGCGGCGTCTTCGCCGCTGTACACCGCCACTTTTGCGACCGCGCAGCGCTGAACAAGTTCCCTGCCTCGCTCGATATCGCCGGTTGCATCCTTTATGGCGACGATGTTGTCGAGTTCGGCCAGGCGCAACACCGTTTCCAGCTCGAGATCGCAAGCGGTTCTGCCCGGCACGTTATACAGAATCTGTGGAATATCGACCTCTTCGGCAATGGTTTTGTAATGCCGGTACAAGCCCTCCTGGGACGGTTTGTTGTAATAGGGCGTGACGAGCAATGCGGCGTCGGCGCCGTGCTCCCTGGCGGAATGCGTCAGGTGCAGGGCCTCGCGGGTGTTGTTGGAGCCGGCGCCGGCAATGATGGGAATGCGGCCTGCGGCCCGGCGCACGGCTTCGGCGACGAGTTCGCAATGTTCTTCGTGGGACAGGGTTGCCGATTCGCCGGTCGTGCCGGCGATCACGACTGCATGGGTACCCGCCTCGATATGCCATTCGAGCAGCCGGTCAAATCCCGGTTCATCGATCGAACCGTCGTCTTCCATGGGCGTTACCATGGCGACGATACTGCCCGCTATGCCGGTCTTCACCGTCTCAACCTTTTTGTATCCAGTAATAATACGCCGAGCGATCCTTGCGGAAATCCAGGATCTGGTGGTCGCTATGTTCCGCGAACATGTGAAAATCCTTTTCGGAACCGGGATCGGTCGCCACCACCTTGAGCACCTGGCTAGCCTGCATGCCATTCAGCGCCAGTTTCGCTTTGAGCAGCGGCATCGGGCATTGCAATCCGCTCAGATCCAGTTCGATATCTGCTTCGTGGGTCATCTCCCCATTCTAGCAACTAGCCCGCCGGAATGTCTGCATTGCCGACGCGGTCATGTGGCCTCCAGACGTTCTTGAAGGCCGGTAAATTGTGTTAACCTGTAGACATTCCGGCTCAGGGCCACTTCCATGCGTTCGCAGCTGCTGGCTTCTCTCACGCTCCTGTTTGGGGTAGCTTTCGTCGTGCCCGACGCTTCCGGGCAACCGCGTCTGCCGTCCCTCGGCGACCGCATTTCCGGAACGGTGTCGCTGCAAGAGGAATACCGCATGGGCCAACAATTTCTGGCCCAGATTCGGCGCAGCGCACCGACCATTCCCGACGCCCTGCTCAACAGCTATCTCGAAAACGTTACCTATCGGCTGGCGTCGCGCTCCGAACTCAAGGACCATCGCCTTTCCTTTGTCATCATCGACAGCGAGGAACTGAACGCTTTCGCGGCGCCCGGCGGCATCATCGGGGTCAATACGGGACTCTTTCTCAATGCCGAGACCGAAGCGGAATTCTCCTCGGTCATGGCCCACGAAATCGCCCATGTCAGCCAGCGCCATTTCGCCCGGGGCGTCGATGAAGCCCAGGCCGGCAGAATTCCCTATCTTGCCACCTTGCTCGCCAGCGTGATTGTCATGGCGACGTCAGACGCCCAGCATGGCACGGCGGCAATCACCGCGGCTCAGGGCATGGCGGTCAGCAACCAGCTTCGCCACAGCCGGAGCAATGAAGCCGAAGCCGATCGCATCGGTCAGAACACCATGTTCAATGCCGGACTGGACCCTGCCGCCATGGGCACGCTGTTCGAACGGCTCGTCGCGCTGAACCGGCTCGGCAGCCGACCGCCCGAATTCCTGCTGTCGCATCCCCTGACCGAATCGCGCGTGGCCGACGCCCGCAGCCGCGCGGTGCGCTATCCGTCGCGTACCTATTCCGACGGTCTCGAATACCGGCTGATGCGAGCGCGCATAGTCAATCATTATGCGCAGGACAAGCGCCTGCTGGTGGCCGACTACGAGCGCCGGGCCGACGAGCCGCGCAATGAAATCGAGGAAGACGAATTCACCTATGCGCTGGCGGTAGCCTATTGGGAAAACGAACAATATGCACTCGCCCAGCAAACGCTGGCGCGCCTGCTGGCCAAGGAACCCAATCGTATCTCTTACGTGGCCACCCAGGCTGAGATTCTCATCAGCCAGAACGAGGAAGGCCAGGCGATTCCCTACCTGCGGCGCCACCTGGAAATCAATCCGGACAACCACGCCCTGACGATGACGCTGGCCGACGCATTGATCGAAACGCGGGCCTACGAGGCCGCGGCGAGGCTGCTCGATGCGCATATCCAGGATCGGCCGGACGATCACCATATCTGGTATCAACTCGCCGAAGTGCAAGGTCAGGCGGGCAACATCAGCCAGGTGCACCAGGCCAGGGCGGAATATTTCACCCTGGTGGGAGATTTCCCCGCGGCGCGCAGCCAACTGGAATACGCCTTGCGGCTCGAACAGGACGCGAATGCATCACCGACCGAACAGGCGCGGCTGCAACAAAAGATCCGGGAAATCGAACAGATAATGAGCGAGCTCAGCGGGTGAACGACCGGGGTTTCGATACGGCCAGACTGTTTTGCGCCGCAAATTCAAGCATGCGCCGCAATGGAATCATCGCCTGACGGGCAAGCTCGATATCCACATGCACCTCGTTGCCGCCATGGTTCAGCGTGTCGTGCAGATCCTGCAGGGAATTCAGCCCCATCCACGGGCAACTCGCGCAACTGCGGCATTCGGCGCCATTGCCCGCCGTGGGCGCCACGATGAATTCCTTGCCCGGAGCTTCCTTCTGTAACTTGTGGAAAATACCCTGATCGGTGGCGACGATGAATTGCCTGTTGGGCAATTCCCTCGCGGCACGGATGATCTGGGTGGTGGACCCGACAAAATCCGCCAGTTCGAGCACACCGACAGGTGACTCCGGATGAGCGAGCACCGCGGCTTCCGGATAGACCTGTACCAGATCTTGCAAGCCCCTCGCCTTGAACTCTTCATGCACGATGCAGGCCGCGTCCCAGAGCAGCATTTCAGCCCCGGTCACGCGTTCGATATAGGCGCCGAGGTGGCGGTCGGGCGCCCAGAGTATCTTCTCGCCGCCGGCGGCCAGATGATCGACGAGATCGACCGCGATACTTGAAGTTACCACCCAGTCCGCGCGCGCCTTGACCGCGGCCGAAGTATTGGCGTAAACGACAACGGAATGGTCGGGATGAGCGTCGCAGAAGCGCGAAAACTCATCGGCCGGACAGGCCAGGTCGAGCGAGCAGGTGGCTTCCAGCGTCGGCATGAGCACGGTCTTGCCGGGGCTGAGAATTTTTGCCGTCTCGCCCATGAAACGCACACCGGCTACGATCAGCACATCCGCATCGCTGTCCCGGCCGAAGCGCGCCATTTCCAGGCTGTCACCGACGAAACCACCGCTTTCCTCGGCCAGTTCCTGCAAATCGGCATCGACGTAGTAATGCGCGACAATCATGGCGTTCCTGCGTTCCAACAGGTCCATGATCGCGTCGCGGTATTCAGCGCGCTCCCGCGCACTGGGCATATCGGGCTGCACCGCCCGGTCGAGGTACTGCCTTACCAGCAGGGAGTCGGCAATCAACCGGCCTTCGTCGGAAACGCCGCCGGTGAGATGAGAATCTTGCATACCGGTACCATCAATCGAGCCGGTTATTTTAGCATAACGGACTGAGTCGGGTTTCAGCCGCATCCCGATTATAAATTCAATCAATTGACATTTATTACAGTTATTGCATATATTTCATTTAAGCGAATAATCTGGATCAGGCAAGTCACCTGGAGGATTTGTTCATGAACGCATTAGCTAACCGACAGATTTTGCCTACGCCACAGGATGTAGCCGCCGCGCAGCGCACCTGCCGAACTCTTTCTCCTTTCGGTGGAACGGGCCAGTCTCTACAGCTTCGATTCAAGGCTCGCAAAGCTGAGCAAACGATCGATCTTCCAGCCGGCGCCATCGACTTGCTCGTGCAAATTCTCGAAGCCATGGCCGCGGGGAAAGGCGTTACCCTGATTCCGGAAAATGTAGAACTGAGCACGGTCCAAGCGGCCGAGGCACTAAACGTGTCAAGGCCCCATCTGCTCAAACTCCTCGACCAGAAAGCCATTCCACACCGAAAAGTCGGCACGCATCGCCGAATCCGCATCGAAGATGTCATGGCATACAAGAACACCATCGACCGCGAACGAGAACAAATACTCGATCAGTTGACCCAGGATGCCCAGAACCAGGATATGGGATACGGTGCCCAGTGACGGGTATCACAGTCTTGCTCGATTATTTTCCAATTTTTTTGTTCTGCTTCTTTGCTACTAGTACTAAGCATCTACCGATGTTCTAATATTTGAAGAGGGCTCGGCATACACACCTCCTAACTGACTGTTTATTGCGATAGCCAAGTCAACACCGTGACTCCTAGTGTTGTCTGTTATAACCTTTTTTGCACCAGTTGCCCTTATGTATTCAATGGTCTCCTCGAAATCAGCATGGTTGGTTAACGCCACACCGAATGCTCGCTCAGAATACTCAATTACAGGATTGTCAGGTTTTGTCATAAATGCACTACAGGAAATACTCGTTCCTTTAACAAGCTCGTTACCGAAACCATCGCCTTTTGCGTAGAGGCGAATGTATGATTGATTTTTGAGAGCAACCAATCCCTCCTCAGAATCAAAATCGATTACAGTTCCTAAAGCGAAGCCATTTGCTTGATACACCAAAATCTCATTGATCAACCTATTACTCCCCAGGATTGGAACTCCAACATTAGCGGACAAGACATGAAGAACTCGCTCTATTGTTCCCCTATGGGCGTGAATATGCACAGAACCACGTCGAAGTTTCTGACTAACAATTTCCAGTAAGCGGCTTTCGGCGTCTCCCTGTGAGTATTGTCGAATGCTCGCTGGGCTCCCGTAGGTACTATCTATAACAAGTTCATCGACCTGGATTACATCATTTATGGGCCAAGAGAAGTCTCCTGAATATCCGCAACGCAGACCATCCGGATGTTCCACCACGACTTGAGCGGAACCCAGCATATGCCCTGACCTAACGAAAGTTAGTTTTGTTTCATCTCTTAGTTCAATTTCTGAACCCCAATCGAGTGCAATGATATTGTCTCTAAATTCAATATCTGCATTAAACTCTGCTATTAGGAGAGCCTTCGTCTCCTTACTCATGAAGATATCTTGTAAGCCCTTACTTTTATTGAAATCCCCCATGTGATCATCGTGAACATGGGTCTGCACACGGAAGTCAAACCCTTCCGCGTAACCATCACAGATCAGATTAGCTCCAAGGCACACAGTGCCATTGTCAAATACGTCAACTCTTGGGCGATCCATTCTCCAGTGCCTTCGATACGAGCGCTCTGATCCTTGCCTCTATGTTCTCTTTGCCAATTTCTTGTATTGAGGCATTAAAGTCCTCGTTACCCACAAGCGTAAATAGCTTGGAGCCGAGACGACCGGTCGCGCTTCTAATTCCCAAATTTACAATTGCAGAAGCCAGAATTGAGTCTCTAGCAGTCTGAGTTTGTTCTCCCAAAGTCGATTGGTTTTCAGGAAGGATCGATCCAACAAATACAAATCTTTTTATGATTTGTTGGCGCATTCTAAGTACTTCATTTATGCACTCATCTATAGCCTTTTCCGAACGATTTCGAAGTTGAGCTACCTGTCTAACTTCCTTGCTGGCCAGCCCATCCGCCAATATAGACTTAGCGACAATTCGCTGTTCTTCAGTATCAGTCAGCTTTGTCAGTTCGAATGCCGCAGTAAATCCAATGAAACTCTTCTCCACCCCCCATCCAACCAGATGCTGTATATCTGCTGGAAGCTCAAGGATGGATAAAAATCTCCCGATATGCCCTGTTCCATTTAGCTGAACCGCTGCAGCACAGTCTTTAAGAGACAATCCCTCTGAGCGAGCCTTTTGCAGAAGTTCTCCCACTTCGATAGGCGATAGAGGCCGCCCTTTTTTATGCGTCCCATATCCCAAGGACATACGAAGACGGCCAAGTTCCAGTGCGTTTAGTCCAGCAAGCATGCCCTAGCTACCCTTCAGAGCTCCACGATCAACTAGAGCTTCTTCAATAAGAAGGGCTACCGTGTCATCTTGATTTGCCCCTTCTTCCCTTGCAACCTGCTGAATAGCTGAATGAGTATCTTGTGTAACTGTCGCAACGACCTGCATTACCTTAGATCCTGTCTTCGCTCGTTCAATTACATCACCCATACTTTTTTCAGGATGGTCTTTGATTTCCCTAGTAACCTTTTTCTGCTGAACTCCGGTCATCTGAGTCATCTCCTTGGCCAGCTGAACGGCAACCTCTGGATCAGCTATCCCTTCGTCATCGCACGCGGCATCTTGTGCCCTTATTGCAACATTTACATCGATTGCCTCATTGTCCACTAAATCCTTAAGTTCCGTAACAAGGCGGGGGTACTTTACGTATGCCGAAATTTTCTTCTGTGGCAATCCTGTTGTCTCTGCAATATCTTTTATTGTCCCGTAAATTTTATACAAATACAGAACTCCATCTTTGAGTTCTTTTCCGGTAAGCTTGCGCCTTATCAAATTCTCTGTAATTGATATTGCTTTTGCCTGCTCTTCATCTACACGCTCATTAATTACTTTAGCAGAAATTGTATCTCGATTGAGATACTTGTGGGCTAGGAAACGCCGCTGTCCTGTAAGAATCTCCCACTTACCTTCTTCACGAGCCTTACAGACGACAATTGGCTGCAAAAGACCTTGAGCTTCTATACTCTTTGCTAACTCATCGATTTCCTGCCCTGTATTTTGAGTTCGAACTTGACCCTTTCCAATCGTTAAATCATCTAATGGAATGTCTCGATATTCCATATTAATTCCCCTCCTGTATTTCCTCACATGAATTCAAATCACCACCGGAAAGTTCGAGAATATGCATCAATTCTTGCACTGAAAAACCCTTTGATTCAGTTTCCACAGATTCTACTACATCCTCAAACATTTCTTCTTTGCTATCCAAGATATTTGCAATTCGCTCTTCTATGGTATCCACCATCAAAAATCGAACCACATGCAGTGGCTCTTCCCTATCAAACCTATGCGCACGATAAATGGCCTGCATCTCGACCGCAGGGTTCCACCATCTGTCAAAAACCACAACATGTGTCGCCTCGCCTAGATTTAGCCCCACACCTCCGGCTCGCAAAGATACAAATAGGATCCGGGGTGACTTGCGTGATTTGAATCTTTCTATGGCATTTTGCCGCTCTTCAATAGACATTGAGCCCACTATGAAGTCGCCAGGGATGCTAATCCGTTTTGATAGCCACTTCAAGGTCTCGACAAACTGCGAGAATACTAGCATGCGAGCATCGGGTCCCACGCCTTCGCAGACTTCCTTCAAGGCATCCAGCTTGGAAGACGAATTGGTCTCGGAGTCTAAATTACACGCAACTTTGAGGCGAGTTATCAATCCCAATAACACGGCTGCGGAACTGTTGGCATCTGTCTTGGTGGCATTCTCTCGTTCCATCCACAGCTGATCGTATCTCGCTCGCTGTGAAGCCAATAGCTCTAACTTCATATCCTGAATGATTACTGGAGGTAACTCTCCCCTGACTTCCCGTTTTTTCCTGCGCAGCATCATTGCGCGCAGCATTGACGAAAGTCGTGTGCTTGAATGGTCTGTTGACTCAGACGGTTTCAAGAAATCTAGGATTGAGGCTACATCCTCAGGGTCGTTCTCAAGTGGAGTAGCGGATAGAGCCCAAGAATATTTCCGAGGAAGCAAGCGACAGGCAAGTGATGTGCGCGAGTGCTTGTTCTTTATGCGTTGAGCTTCGTCAAGAATAACTATATCGAACGTATATGCGGGAATCCGATCAAGGCCATCTTGTCTAATTTGCTCATAGGAGCCAACCAATACTGGTACAGGAAGCATGTAAAGGGCTTCTCGGTCCCGAATGTCTCCTTGTAGGCGCCGAACCGCGAGGGAAGGTGCCCACATATCCAATTCAGACATCCAATTAGTGATCAGTGACGCAGGGGCGACGATCAGTGAGCGCCCAATATCATTTTTTGCATTCAGTAAGAGAGCTAACGCGACTGATGCTTGGACTGTCTTGCCAAGCCCCATTTCATCGGCGAGTAGTGCTGCGCTTGAACGGTAGAGGAATGACACCCCTTCCCATTGATATTCGTGCAAACGACTTGGGACACCGAGCATGTCTTCAGCCTGATGTCTAAGCTCCAAAATCTCACTCATCCGGTGGGGCTCTTCAAGTTATGTCTTACCAGGTGAAAATTTCCAGACTGATGCTGCCTCCTTTGCAAGTTCTCTGGACCGTTTCTCGATAACCATAGGCGTCCACTCACTATGGTCCTCTGCGACCATTCTTGGCATGAGCAAAGTACTATTTTTATACAGTTGAGCCTTAGCCAAAAAGCTCTTGTTAAATTCTTCGCCCGAGCGATTCTCTCTTTTAGTCAGAATAACCATATTTCCTGTGCGAAAGACGGACTCTCTAGCGCTTTCTTCTGAAAATGCTTTCCATTCAGGCCAATGCTGGGCGGATTGAGGTAGAACATGCTCAACTGTACAGTGATCTCGTCTCAAGATTTCTGATCCGGGCTGTACTTTTGAGTTTATACCGAAAAGGAAGAGCAATGCTTTGGAGTTTGTTTTAATTTCTATTTCCGTCATGCGGCGTATAAATCTCTTATTATCAATCACACCAAACTCATCCGCTCCAACGAGGCCCTCATAGATGTCAAGAGATTGAAAATCACTTCCCCTGAATACATCCATGGCGAAATTTGAAAAGGCCGCCTCAAACTTGGATGGTTCAAACTTCGAAGCTACGAAAGTTGTTCTCATCACAAATGAAGCAAGATTTTTCAGACTACGAGCAACAACCAAACCTACCTTCCTTTTTACTTCTTTTTCCTTCTCCGCCAAAAATCGGTGTAGAAGAGCAAAAACCAAAGGTTGAGTCACTCTATAGCCCTTCAATTCTCCCAGTAGTACGGTTATATCTCTATAGCCAGGAATTTTTGGAAGGTTCGCATTAAGCGCCATGTCCGGCCTGGAAGAAGTAAGTGTCCGAAAAAGCTGCATACTATCTTGTTGGCCCAATCCATCAATTAGTTTGAACACATAATCTGACGGATTACTATGCCCAGAAGCCCTGTCAATTTTGTACCTAGCTTCCCGGTAAAATCTATTTTTTTGCAAATATCCATATCTGCATTGCAAATAACAGCGAAAATACTCTTGCACGATTTTTGGTCCCAGGATAACAGCCGGGGCCTCCAATCTTTCGTGGACTGTTTCTCTTCGAATGGCGTCGTCCTGGTCAGAAAAATATGAATACAATCGATTACGGATCAAATCTACACCATCCAACGGTTTTCCACGTGCGTTGAGTGACTCAAAGACTGAATTCGCATCCACATCCTTGGGCACCTTCAGTACCGACACTTCAACATTTTGCATGACAAAATCGGAAAATTCTTTGATTGCGCTTCGATCCATTGCTCCCACAAAGATATCAATTACATCCCAAGCAGTTGTGAGTGCTCCATTAGTTCCAATATCGTGACCTCTGATTAGTTGTTGGTATGTAGACTTATTCCGTCTTGGCGGCTCAATTCTTGGTTTGTACTTCGAAGCATCAGAAAGTCTCAAGATGTGATTGTCCGGCTCATCAAATAAAGCACGTAGCCCACGTGTCTCCCGCGCGTTATCTGGAGGTAGCATCTTTTCGAATCGTCGGCAAAGAGCAGCAATTAGCAAAGATAGAGTAATGAGTCGTTGTTGACCGTCATTGATTCTTAAAGATATAGTCAGATTCGATTTGACCAACATGATCGAACCAATGAAATAGCATGACTTTTTTGCCTCCACTGCGTCGTGCAGATCTGACAATAATTCACCCACCTGCTCCGTCTTCCAATCGTAGTAGCGTTGATGCCAAGGAACTGTGAAACATCCCGAACATAGGACGTCTGACACGAGGAGAACCTCGGAGGTTATCTTTGTATTTCTCAAGGAGTCGTCCTTGTTAATTGGAGTTAACCTACGGCTTCAAGACTGGAGTGCAATGCCTGCCGGGCATCTTCTTTTATCTCGTCTCTCCACCAAACATCTTCGATACAATCGATTTCTGCTGACAATATCAATGATTCGCCAATCTCCTGTTCCAATTCCTGCAACTTGAGCAGAATCATTTTGCGAACTTCGAGCTTGAACGGCCCCAAGATTAAAGTCCCGTCTTCACGATGTTCGGCGTTCCCATTTCGCCGCACTGGTAATCGATTGTCCTTGTCTTCGCGTTGCTCAAGCAGCCACTCTCGAAAATCAAATAGCGCTTCCAATTTTTCGGTCTCACCATGACCGGAGTCTATCAGCCCTCGTAGACTTCGGTCCTTCTGAACAACGGTGCAGGTCCAGCAGCCAAATCGTGGTGAGGTGCTACCGCAGGAAGGAGCCTGCTCTTTAGTGACAACTAGTGGACACTCCCCTCCCCCTGCATTGCGGTACAAGGTTATCAAGCGCCGATGAGAGCCACCCCACGGCGGATTCCGCTGCATAAGCGTCATCCACACATCGTTGTCTTCCAAATCTGCCAGTGGCGCGAACATCTGGCAACCCTCAATCAGACCTTGGGGGTTTAGCTTCGTTGCGGAAACTCCTCGGTTATTCATTGCGCGCCGACGATTATCCGATTCAGCGCGCCTTGTGCCAATCAACAAAATTGCACCGCCAAACTCCTGCGTAAGCCGAAGGATCAGTTTGTTCGTCGGTGAAATCTTCATTCTGTCGGTGCACCAGCGAAAATTTCTGGTGGGCGGTATGTAACCCCTTCCAATGACGCTGACCCAGAAAGTCTGGTCAATACAAGGTGTCGTAATTTCAGTTGAGATGGGGAGGCCCGACTGGTTTCCGGCGAACTCGATCTGCTTTATCGAATCCCGTAAGTGGTTGATTACCAATGGTGATTCGACCAGAGTATCGTTTCCGACAACCAGAATCTGACGGCTTCGCTGCTTCAGCGGAAGGTCCGCGAGGACTTCCCAAACCAGTTGGAGCAGCAAAGTAGAGTCCTTTCCGCCCGAGTACGCAACGATCCAGGGATAACTATGCGCCTCCAGGTATTCGGATCGAATGACGTTTTTGATGCCCTCAAGGCGAGACGGCAAATCTGTGATCGATATGGGGGTAGCGGGTTCCGTCATTTCCTGACACGGCTCCTTTTCGCAAATTCCATGGAAATCCTTAGTGTGCGATGAGATGGTATACACATACCTGCCGATTGACCACGAATTGGCTAAAAAATAATCCGAACCTTAACCGAGCGCTATCCGGGACTCCCTGAACCCCCGAAGAATCGTTTGCTTCAGTGCCGAAATGCTACCTCAAACGATTTCTATTTGGATTATCGGCGTCTCCCTCGAATTCTTCGGTACGATCAACGATGGAGCGGGCGAGGCATGCCTCGCCCCTTGGGGCAGGAATCCGAAAAAGTGAGCGGCCGTGGGACACCCTCAGAAGGTGTATCGAATCCCGGCGGTAAGGGAGAAGCCGCCGATTCCATCCAGGTCGTCCGGTGCGGGTGAAGGAGTTCCGATAGAGAGTGCGGGGACGCTGGAACCGGAACGACCGTGCGACAGGTTCGAAAACGACGATGCCTCGAACCGGCTCCAGCGAAGTGTGGAGAAGGCTGTCACATCTTCCGAAAGCGCTCGGTCGATTCCCGCCAGAAACTGAAATCCCAGCAAATTGTCGCGCAATTCGGCGTCGATGAACCTCACCGTCCTGACGGAAAGGACGCCTGGGTCAAACACGCCTTGCGGCGCGGAGTCAGGCCCGAAAGGAGGAGGAATAAGTTCCAGTTCGATTCCTTCCGAGAGATATCTGTATCGAATTCGAGCCACGCCGGCTCCCAGGCCGACATAGGGTTTCCAGGATACGCCGGTTCGGAAACTGTAAAGCGCATTGAGAAATACCTGATGCGAAGCAAAGTTGGCAAGTTCATGCCTGGGCGGCTCCGAAGGGAAGAATCCGATCTGTCGTCCGATCGATTCCCCTCCCCCGACCGCGGCGAACCCAAAGCTGCTGTACAGGAAGTCGAACGGATTCGCGGGCTGGGGTAATGACTGGCCGTCATGCTTGCGGCCGCCATATTCTGCCTCAAGCCGCCAGCTATCCCATTCGAAACCGAGACTCGCCGTACTTGCGATGGTATTGCCCAGATCGAACCCGGCGCTAACAGGTTCGAAATTAAATCGGCCCGCGCAAGAAACGGATACGAAAGTTGAATTGCAAGTCTCGCTTAAAGACGGCGCGGCCGAGTGCAGGTCAACCTGATCTTCCGCAACTCCCAATCCGAGCGAAACGTAGACTTCCGCCGCGAAAGCGCCGCTCGTGAAGCAAATTGACAATATTACGAACAGCACCCTTGCTTGCATGTGTGACTGACTCCAGAACCGTTACTCATGTGTCGGGTAGGGACCGAGGGGAATTGGTGGGTCGTATAGGATTCGAACCTATGACCAAAAGGTTAAAAGCCTTCTGCTCTACCAACTGAGCTAACGACCCGGGGAGGGCGCAATCTTACTATCAAATCAGAAAAACTCAAGCCGAACGATAGCGCGTCGGATCCGCGATGCCGGCGGCCGCGAAGCCCTCGCGGCGCAGGCGGCAACTGTCGCATTGACCGCAGGCAAGGCCCTGTCCGTCAGCCTGGTAACACGACATGGTATGGGAATAATTCACGCCGAGTTCCGTTCCGGTTCGGATGATTTCCGCCTTGCTCATGTGAATCAGTGGTGCTTCAAGACTGATCTTTCCGCCTTCGACGCCGGCCTTGGTGGCGATATCTATCAACTGCTGATAGGCCTCGACATACTCGGGGCGGCAATCGGGATAGCCGGAATAGTCCAGTGCGTTGACGCCGATGAAGATGGCGTCCGCGCCTGACACCTCGGCCCAGGCGAGTGCGTGGGCGAGGAAAATCGTATTGCGTGCGGGTACGTAGGTCACCGGAATTCCATCGCCTGGCGATTCCGGAACTTCAATATTGCTGTCTGTCAGGGCCGAACCGCCGAACTGACCGAGCGGAAGCTTCAACAGTCGATACTCCGCGACATCCTGCTCGCGGGCCTGGTACCGGGCGGCCTCGATTTCAGCGGTGGATCTTTGACCGTAGTCGAAACTCAGCGCGTGGCAGCGATAGCCGCGCTGCCCGGCAATGGCAAGGCAGGTCGCTGAATCAAGTCCGCCGGAAAGCAGTACTACCGCGGATTTCCGCATCGAATGCTCTCCCCCGCCCTAGCGCCCGGGTTCCGAATTCCACAACAGCTTGTGCAACTGAATCTGCAAACGCACCGGCAGGCGATCATCGAGAATCCACTGCGCGAGTTGGGCCGGGTCCATCTCTTCATGAGACGGCGAGAACAGGATATCACCGATTTTTTCGGCAAGAGCATGCTGCCGTACCTGCTCCGCGCTCCATTCGTAGTCTTCGCGGTTGCAGATTACGAATTTGACCTGGTCGGTCGATCGCAAGTGGTTCAGATTTTCATACAGATTACGATGCGATTCGCGCGAGCCCGGCGTTTTCAGGTCCATCACGATACAGACCCTGGGGTCGACTTTCCCGACCGGCATGGCGCCGGAGGTTTCCAGCGAGACCCGGTATTCGCGGTCGCAAAGGGACTTGAGTAATTCCAGGCACTCCGGCTGGGCCAGCGGTTCTCCGCCGGTTACCGTCACATAACTGCAATCCCAGGCAGCGACCTGTTCCAGAATCTCGTTCAGTTCGATGGGTGTCCCGCCGCTGAACGCGTAGGCGGTATCGCAATAGACGCATCGGAGCGGGCAGCCGGTCAGGCGCACGAAGACTGTCGGAATCCCCATGGTCCGGGTTTCGCCTTGCAGCGAGTGGAAAATTTCGGTGATTCGGAGCTTCATGTCGTCAGCCTGGAATGCGCAATCCCGGAAGGGAATGCGGCCGCGACTCAATCCAGGGACAACAGGCGGGTATCGGCGAGATTGGCCACGCCGGTGTTGGGATAACTGCGCTTGATGTCGTTGAACAGTCGCCGTGCCCGCGCAGTGTCCCCCAGGCCCTGATAGGCCTGGCCGAGGCCATACATGGCGTCAGGTAGTTTGGGCGAGTCGCCATATTGGTTCAGAATGATTTCGTATGCGTCCCTGGCTTCGCCGTAACGATCCAGGTAGAGGTAGGACTGACCTTTCCAGTAGTGTGCGTTGCTGACGAACCTGCCCTGGGGGTAAACACTGAGATATTGATCGAATTCAGCGATCGAGCGTTCAAAGCTGGAATTTATCGCGGATTCGTACGCCATCTGGTATAGCTGTTGCTCGCTCAATATCGCGGGAGGCAAGGTCGAGGAGCGGCTGCGCGGAGGAGCGGCGACAGTCGGCTCCGGGGCCGGCGTTTCCGTAACGGTCGAATCCGGAATTTCAGCCGGTGACGGCTCGGCAGTCGGGGGCAAGGTTGTTACCGGCAGAGCGGTCTGTCCGGGTGATATGGAACCGGAATCGCTTACGGCCGGCGCGGCGCCGTTTTCCAGCGCTTGCAGGCGCTCGTCCATATTCTCGTAGCGGCTCAGGGAATCGCGCTGCAATCTGCGCAGTTCGAACCCTTGCTCTTCAACCAGCGCGCGCAGAGCCTGAAGCTCCGTGCGCATCTGATTGTTCTGGTCGAGCAGCAAGGAAAGCGCGTCGTTATTACCCGCAGCCTGGGGTTGATTCTGGCCTGGGAACAATGGGCGTTCCTGCGCTGCCAGCGAACTCGCCGCCAGCAACAGCCAAACGCCGACCAGAATCCTCGAACCGCTTGACGGCAGGCCCCGGCCCATGGCGTCGGTTATCGGCCGACGATTTCGACGCGGCGATTCATGGAGTACGCCTGTTCGCCTTGACCTGAGTCGGCAGGCCGCTCTTCACCGTAACTGACGACTTCGATCTGCGCCCTTGATGCGCCATTCACGATGAGGTAGTTGAGAATGCCGTTCGCACGCCTTTCGCCTAGCGCCAGGTTGTATTCCCGTGTGCCCCGCTCGTCGGCGTGGCCTTCGAGCCGGATGCCCTGATCGGGATTGGCGGCCAGATCCCGGGCGTGATACGTCAGGGTATCCCGATCTTCAGCCTTGAATTCGGCCACATCGAAATCGAAATAGAAAATGGTGGTGCGCAATGCTGCCTCGCGCGCAATTTCCTCGGCCGTCGGTGGCGGCGGCTCGCTGGTGCCGCTGGATACAGCGGAACTGCCGGTATCGCTTTCCCCGCCGGTTTGCTGGTCGTCCGCTTCTTCGGTGGAACTGCAAGCCGCGAACAATGTCAGCGAAAATACAAGCAATGCCGCCTTGAAGATTGAATAGCTCTGGGTTCCCACTCTTTTCGTCCTCCAACAATATGTCATCTAAGGTTGATCGCCGCCCTGCAAATGAATCGAATCAGCCGGCCCCAATATCCTTTTCGACCGCATGTAGATAACATTTAATTCAGGAACGGGGACCACGCAGGTTCTCGCACGTCACCCTCAGCGGATGGTAAACGGAACTTCACTAAACCGTCAATGGAAACCGCGTCCAGAACGCCTCTTCCCTGGTACTTTGTCGCATACATGATCATGCTGCCGTTCGGGGCCAGACTCGGTGATTCGTCGAGCGAAGTATTGGTCAATGTGATCACGCGCAGGGTCTCGATATTGATGATCGCGATCTGGTAAGTCGGGCTTTGCCGCGTCTCGCGGCGAACGTGCACCAGATTGTTGCCGTCAGGAAGAAATCTGGCCTTGGCGCACTGAAAGCAATCGTAGGTGAGACGCTCCACATCGAAGGAGCTCGCGCCCACTTCGATCTGGTAGATCTGCGGCTGGCCGGTGCGGTCCGACATGAACACGATCGAGCGCCCGTCCGTCGTCCAGCTCGGTTCGGTGTCGATGGCCGGATGATCGGTGACCCGGATCAATTCGTTGCTGCGCAGATCCTGCACGAAGATATCGGGGCTGCCGTCCTTGGACAGCACCATGGCAAGCATGTTTCCGTCGGGAGAATAAACCGGCGAACTGTTGATGCCGGGATAATTGGTGATCTGGCGGCGCTGGCCGGTGGCGATATTCTGGGTGTAGATTCGCGGCAGGTCGGTCTCGAAGGAAACATAGGCGACTTCCTGGGCGTCCGGAGACCAGTTCGGCGACATGATGGGCTCCTGGGAGCGCAACAGCACCTGGGGACGGCTGCCGTCATAGTCAGCTTTTTCGAGCCTGAAACTGGCGCTGCCGCCGGGGGCCTGTTCGGCGACGACGTACAGGATCTGGGTGGTGAATGCGCCACGGATGCCGGTCACCTGTTCGTAGATGATATTGCTGATTTCATGTCCGATGTCGCGCAACTGCGAAACGCTTCCGCTGAGGATTTCACCGGCCAGCAGCAATTCGCGGTTGACATCGAAGAACTCGTATTGCACTTGCACCAACTGACTGCCGGGAGTGCCGGTCACCTTTCCGACGAGCAGATAATCCTGGGCCATGACCTGCCAGTCACGAAAGAAGACCTCGTTTTGCTCGCTCGGCATGCTGAGCAGGTTTTCCCGGCCAAGAGCGCGGAACTCGCCTACCTGTTCGAGATCGTTCGCGACTACCCGAGCCACGTCTTCGGCGCCGAATCCGATGCCGGCGGTCTGGAAAGGCACCACGGCGATGGGTATGGGGTTATCGACGCCCTGAGTGATCTGGATGCTGAGTTGTGCATGGACATGAGCGTTCGCGGCCAGAATGATTATCGCGATCAGTAAACGGTACGGTTTCAATTGAGCAAATCCTCGGGTTCGAATATCAGGGACAAAGATCGGAAATTCGCATTAAAGATATTGATCGGCATTTCCTGTAATTCACTGAAAGGCTGGGCGCGAAAGACTGCCGTTTCGGCTGAGCGGTCGAAAGCCGGATCGCCGCTGGATTGAACGATAACGACATCCGTCACTTCTCCGGTCGGCAACATGCTGACCCGCAAAACGGCGCGCATGCCATTACGCGCGCTCGGCGGCCGCGACCAGTTTTCCTGCACGATCTGCTGGATCAGCGCGACGCCGCTTTGCACGACTTCAAACTCGGTCCTGGCCGCCGCGGCGGCGGCCTCTTCCGCCAGCCGGGAGCGTTCCGCCTCTTCCTGCAGGCGCCGGCGTTCCTGTTCGGCCAGTTCCTGCTGCTGCCGCCGTTGCTGCTCTTCCAGGCGCTCCCGCTCGGCCTGCTCGCGCAACTCCTGCTGGCGCTGTTGTTCAATCAATTGCGCGCGCCGGCGCTCTTCCTCGGCCGCGCGCGGCCTTTCTTCCTCCTGGCTTTGCCGCTCCTCTTCCTGCTGGCGCTCAAGATCCTGCTGCCGGCGCTGTTCCTCTTCCTGCTGCCGCTGAATCTGCTGGCGCTCGAGCCGCCGACGTTCGCGCAATTGCGGATTTTCGTCGATAAACAAGGACTTGATTACGGTAGGTTGCACGAGTTCGAATTCGCTCGAATCGCTGGTGGTGTTCCAGTACAGGATGAATCCAAGTACCAGGAAATGCAGCGCTACCGCAGCCACCGCCGAAAACGGGTAGCCATTGAAACCGATAAGGTATCGGAAGCCGGAACTCAAGATCGTTGCCTCATAGCAGTTCAGTCAGCGGCTGTGTAATGAAATTGGGATTTTCCACACCCGCGTTCTGCAAGGCGGTGATCAGGTTGATCATCGCGCCCCAGGTCGCGTTGGTATCGCCCTCGATCAACACCTGCACTGTTGGATTCGCATTCAGTATCCGGCCCACCTGCTGAGCCACTGTCGCAAGGTCCAGCGACTGCCGGTCTTCGCCGGTGGCGCCCAGGCTGAGGAAATACTCACCCGCGGAAGTAATGGTGACTACCAGCGTTTCCAGATTTTCGTCCAGGTCCAGCGGTTCGTTGTTCGCCTCCGGCAGTTCGACCTCGATTCCCTGATTGAGCAGCGGCGCGGTAATCATGAACACGATCAGCAGCACGAGCATCACGTCGATATACGGTACCACGTTGATCTCGCTCATGGGACGGCGTTTTTTACGCGTCAGGATTTCCATGCCGGCCCCTGCATCAACCCGAAGAATGAATCTGCCGGTGCAGAATGCTGGAAAACTCGTCGGTGAAGGTGACGTAGCTGCCGGTTACCGAATCCACTTTCGACGAATAACGGTTGTAGGCCACCACCGCGGGAATCGCCGCGAACAGGCCGATGGCGGTTACGATCAGCGCCTCGGCAATGCCCGGCGCCACTACCTGCAGGGTGGCCTGGGTCTGGCTGGCCAGCCCGATGAAGGCGTTCATGATACCGATCACGGTTCCGAACAGGCCGATATATGGCGATACCGAGCCCACCGTCGCCAGAAAGGCGAGGTGCCGTTCGAGTTTTTCCTCCTCACGCGAGTACGCGACCCGCATGGCGCGCTGGGCGCCTTCCATGATCGCTTCGCTGTCGACATTGCCCTGCTGCCGCAAGCGCATGAACTCCTTGAAGCCCACCCGGAAGATGTTTTCCATGCCGACCATGGGCACGCCTTCCTCCTGCATCTGGCTGCCTTCCTTGTACAACAGGCCCAGATCGATGCCCGACCAGAAGCGTTCCTCGAAATTGCGCACGCCTTTGTCGGCGGTCGACAGCACCAGGTAACGCTGCACGATGATGCCCCAGGAAGCGATCGAGAGAGCGATTAGAATAAAGATAACGATCTGTACTTCGAAGCTGGCGCCGAAGATCAGTTGCAAAGGCCCTAGCTGTTCATTCACTCCGTATTCTCCAATGCAGGTTTTGCGGTGGAAACCGCTTCATTCCGGATCCAGGAGATCGTTCGAACCGGCTTTTGCCGGCAGTCCGAAACATCGATAGGCATGCTGCGTCGCTACCCGCCCGCGAGGCGTACGCATGATGAAGCCTTGCTGGATCAGGAAGGGCTCCAGAATGTCCTCAATGGTATCACGCTCCTCCCCGATGGCCGCCGCCAGACTGTCGACGCCGACGGGTCCGCCGGAGAACTTTTCGATCATGGTGCGCAGCAGCCGCCGGTCCATGTGATCGCAGCCGTTGCCGTCGATATGCAACATGTCGAGCGCCCTGCCCGCCGACCCGCGAGTGATCCTGCCGTCCTCTTTCATCTCGCAAAAATCACGGACCCGCCGCAGCAGCCGATTGGCGACGCGCGGCGTGCCGCGCGAACGGCGGGCGATCTCCCCGGCGCCTTCCTTGCTGGTTTCAGTGCCGAGGATACCCGCGGAGCGCGTCACGATCCGCGCCAATTCGTCGACGCTGTAAAACTCGAGTCGCTGCACGATGCCGAAACGGTCGCGCAAGGGCGAGGTAAGCAAACCGGCGCGGGTAGTCGCTCCGACCAGGGTGAACGGCGGCAGGTCCAGCTTGATCGAGCGCGCCGCGGGCCCTTCCCCGATCATGATGTCGAGCTGATTGTCTTCCATCGCCGGGTAGAGGATTTCCTCGATCGCGGGCCGCAGGCGGTGAATCTCGTCGATGAAGAGCACGTCGCCTTCACCCAGGTTGGTCAGGGTAGCAGCCAGGTCGCCGGACTTTTCCAGCACCGGGCCGGCTGTGCTGCGGATGGAGACTCCCATCTCATGGGCAATGATGCGCGCCAGCGTGGTCTTGCCGAGTCCGGGTGGACCGAAAATCAGGGTATGGTCCAGGGACTCCGCGCGTTTGCGGGCGGCGCCGATGAAAATCTCCATTTGTTCCCTGACCTGCTGCTGGCCGATGTATTCCCGCAAGCGCAGCGGCCGCAGCGATTCCTGGTTGTCTTCGGGTCCGGTCACTTCCGGGGCGATGACGCGCTGTTCGTTCATGGACCGCCTCCGGCGCCCGCGGCCATGCCTTTCAGCGCCAGCCGGATCAGTTCCTCAGTACCGGCCTGGCCGGGATGTTCCCGCCGGATGCGGGCGATCATGCGGGCCGCCTGCTGTTGCTTGTAGCCGAGACTGACCAGTGCGTCTTCCGCTTCCCTGCCGCCGGCCGCGGCCGGCCGCCCGGCCTCGGCAGGCAACTGGACCACGCCGCCGTCATCGAGCCGGTCACGCAGTTCCACCACCATCCGTTCTGCTGTTTTTTTGCCGATTCCCGGCACGCCGCTCAGCCGGGAAACGTCTCCGCCCTGTACGGCCGCGGCGAGTTCGCCGGCGCTCATGCCGGAAAGCAGGGCCAGGGCAATGCGCGGTCCGACGCCATTAACCTTGATGAGATGCCGGAATGCCTGCTTGTCCCTCGCATCGGGAAAGCCGAACAACTCCTGGGCGTCTTCGCGTACCGCAAGATGTGTGTGCAACTCCAGTTCGTCGCCGATATCGGGCAAATCGTCGAACGCGCTCAGCGGAATCCGGATTTCGTAACCGACCCCGCCGGCCAGGATCAGTACTTGCGCCGGATTCTTTTCCGCCAGTTCGCCGCGGATGCGCCCGATCACGACCGGAATCTCCTGCGGCTGTAGGAACCCGCCGCTGCGATTCGCACCAGGCTGTGACTCGTATGCGCGTGACAAATGGCCACGGCGAGCGCGTCGGCTGCGTCTTCGGGAATGGCGTCATCGACTCCGAGCAGCACCCTGATCATGTGTTGCACCTGTTCCTTGCCGGCGGCGCCGTTGCCGACCACAGCCTGCTTGACCTTGCGCGCGGAATATTCGGATACGGCCACGCCCCGGGACAGGCAGGCAACGATGGCGCTGCCCCGGGCCTGGCCGAGTTTCAGCGCCGATGCCGCGTTCCGGCCCATGAACACGTCTTCTACCGCCGCTTCGGCAGGCGCGTATTTTTCCACCGCACGGCCGATGCCCTCGTAGATTTCACGCAGGCGTTCAGGCTGCTCCGGATGCGTCATCCGGATGCAGCCATGGCCTACGTACTCCAGCCGGTCCCCCCGGGAGTTGACCAGCCCGTAGCCGGTCACCCGGGAGCCCGGATCGATGCCGATTATGATACTCACGCTTTCAGATTATCGGCTGAAACGCCGGGAAAAAAAGGGTACGTTACAGTCGTTCCGCCACGTCTGGAGGCACGTTTGCGTTGGACCAGACATTCTGCACATCGTCCAGGTCTTCCAGGTGCTCCAGCAGCTTGAGCAGCCGGGTGGCGCCTTCGAGGTCGAGCTCGACTTCGGTGGAGGGCAGCATGGTCATGTCGGCATTCCGGAACTCCAGCCCGGCGCTCGTGAATCCGTCCTGCACGGCGCCGAAGGACTCCAGGCTCGTATGCACTTCGATACCGCCGTCATCGTTGACGATGACATCGTCGGCGCCGGCTTCGAGCGCCAGTTCCATAATGCGGTCTTCGTCGCCGCCGGCGTCGAAGGAGATTACCCCGGTGCGGCTGAAGAGGTAGGCCACCGAGCCATTGGTGCCAAGCGAACCGCCGAACTTGCTGAATCCGTGACGTACCGCCGCCGCCGTCCGGTTGCGGTTATCCGTCAGACAGTCCAGGTAGATCGCGACGCCGCCGGGCCCATAGCCTTCATAAGTCAGTTCTTCGACATCCTCGCCCGCGCCCGGATTGGCGCCGCGGTCGATCGCACGGTCGATGGTGTCTCGTGGCATATTGGCGCCCAGCGCCTTGTCCGCGGCAGCCCGCAGCCGCGGATTATCCGCCGGATTGCCGCCTCCGAGCCGGGCGGCAACGGTCAGTTCCCGAATGATCTTGGTGAAAACCTTGCCGCGCTTGGCGTCCTGCCCCGCCTTGCGATGCTTGATATTGGCCCACTTGCTATGTCCCGCCATTACCCGGTCCGCTGCCGCTCTCGCTCAATTCTGCAATTGCCGGGGACGCAGATGCAACTCGCGCAATTGCGCCGCCGAAACCTCGCCGGGGGCATTGGTCAGCGGGCAGGATGCCGACTGGGTTTTCGGAAAGGCGATCACATCACGGATCGAGGCAGCCCCGCACAGCAGCATTGCCAGACGGTCGAAGCCGAAGGCGATGCCGCCATGGGGCGGGCAGCCGTAACGCAACGCGGAAAGCAGGAAGCCGAATTTGCGTTCGGCTTCTTCCGGTCCTATGCCCAGCAGGTCGAAAACCGCCTGTTGTAATTCCGGCCGGGAAATTCGAATCGACCCGCCACCGAGTTCGACACCGTTGAGCACCATGTCATAGGCGCGGGAAAGGGCGCCGAGGGGATTGGCGCGCAATTCGTCGGCGTCGCAGGACGGCGCGGTGAAAGGATGGTGCAAGGACGTCAGACTGCCGTCCGCGGCGGTTTCGAACATTGGAAAGTCCGTCACCCATACCGGCGCCCAGCCCTCATCGACAAGTTCCAGGTCATGGGCGACTTTCAGCCTCAAAGCGCCCAGCGATTCATTTACCGTCGCGATCTTGTCGGCGCCGAAAAAGATGATGTCCCCCGCTTCCGCCGCCGTTGCGGTCAGCAGGCCGCTGATCGTGTCGTCATCCATGAACTTGATGATGGGAGATTGCAATCCTTCGCGGCCGAGTCCGGGGTCGGCGACCTTGATCCAGGCCAGCCCGCCGGCGCCTCGCTTGCGCACGAAATCGGTGTATTCGTCGATCTGCTTGCGGCTGAGCCGCTCGCCGCCAGGCACGCGCAATGCCGCCACGCGGCAGTCTTCGCGCGTGGCGGGCTCGCGGAAAACCTTGAAATCGACATTGCGCATCAGTTCCGCCAGATCGACCAGTTCCAGCCCGATCCGCAAGTCAGGCTTGTCACTGCCGAACCGGCGCATCGCCTCGGCGTGGCCGATACGCGGGAAAGGTTCGAGCGCCACGTCCATGGTCTCGGCAAACACATGGCGGATCAGGGCCTCCATCGAGTCCATGACCTGCTCTTCCTCGACAAAGGACATTTCCACGTCGATCTGGGTGAATTCAGGCTGGCGGTCCGCGCGCAGATCCTCATCGCGAAAGCAGCGCGCGATCTGGTAATAGCGGTCCATACCCGAAACCATCAGCATCTGCTTGAACAGTTGCGGCGACTGGGGCAAGGCGAAAAAGGCGTTCGGATGCGTTCGGCTCGGCACCAGGTAGTCCCGCGCGCCTTCCGGGGTGGCCCTGGTCAGCAGCGGAGTTTCGATTTCGAGAAAACCCCGGTTATCGAAGAATTCGCGGACGGTGCGGGCGAGTCGCGAGCGAAAACGCATGCGCTCGGTCATTTCGGGCCGGCGCAGGTCGATGTAGCGGTAATGCAGGCGAACGTCTTCGCCTGCCTCGACGTATTCGTCCACCGGAATCGGCGAGGTTTCCGAGCGATTGAGGATTTCAAGTTTCTTGCCGAGCACTTCGACCTTGCCGGTCGGCATTTCCGGATTCACGGTGCCGGCCGGCCTGGGACGCACCCGGCCCGAAATCCGTATGACGTATTCGTTACGCACCTGTTCGGCGATGGCGAAACTTTCCGGCGTATCCGGATCGAACACTACCTGGGCAATGCCCTCACGATCCCTGGTATCGAGGAAAATCACGCCGCCGTGGTCCCGGCGCCGATGCACCCAGCCGCAAAGAGTGACTTCTTCGCCGACCAGAGACTCGTTCATTTCACCACAATAATGACTGCGCATGATTTTCCCGTTCAGCCGCCGCCCGCAAAAGCCGCGCATTATAACGCGATGAAGAAAGCCCTGCGCTTTGTGATTGACAGATTTTCGGCAACCATTTAAGCTTCACGTCACTTACTCCCCCGTCGGACTTGCCGCAAGGCCCCGGCGGGGTTTTTTTATTCCCGCCAACCGTATGCCCAACCTCGAAAAACCGGTACGTGCAATCTCGTTCATTGACGGTCAGAATTTGTATAGGCACGCCAAAGCCGCATTCGGACACAATCATCCCAACTACGATCCCATCAAGCTTGCGGACGCCGTTTGCCGAAAGCTTGAGCTTCGCCAACATATGGTCCGTTTCTACACCGGCTTTCCCAAAAGAGATCTGGATCCATTCTGGCATGGCTATTGGGCGAACAGATTTAGAGCGATGTCCAGGTCGGACGTACACGTTATCAAGCGTAGTTTGAGCTACCACACGGAATCGATTGCCTTACCCGACGGAAGTACCACGAGAACCACCGTGGCCCGAGAAAAAGGCATTGATGTCCGCCTTTCGCTCGATCTGTTCAAAATGGCGGTAAACGGAGAATATGACGCAGCTATTTTGTTTAGCCAGGATCAGGATCTGGCCGAAGCGGTTGCCGATGTCAAAGACCACTCCGAAAGACTGAATTTGGGCATAAAGGTATATTCGGCATTTCCAACTGGGCCATCAGCATCATCTAGATGGAAAATTCGCGGGACCATTCCTTTCCCATTAGACAAAATCTTGTATGACGCATGCATAGACCCTACGGACTATCGCCCCTCCGGCTCACGACGGTCCCGCACTCTCTGATCTAGTTGAATTACTTATTCTCCGAGCCATCTGTGAATTCGCATTCATCAACCCAGACTCCAAGCCAAGAATCAACGGCGACCAGCCTCTTGAATATGGCGAACTGTTCTTATCCAGGAATCAGGAAGACTGACAAGACTCAATTCCACTGGCTGAAAGCCGCTTGACGCTCGCGGTCAGCCGTCATACGCTCCCGCGCATGGAAGCAAACTGGCGCAAAGATTCTGGCGAATTCGTGATTTCTGGCACCCTATATTGAGAAGGCTCCCGATGTAGTGTGCAGATGAAGACTATGTTTCTACAGATCGAAAAGATTTCAATTGACAAATCAGACGTTAAGAATATCAACTAATGGATACAAGGATAAATCGAAGTAATGGAATTGCCGGAATCTGACACGACTAGTACTGCAAATGTATCGTTCGACACTTGGATAGGTGACCGGAAATACAAATCTCTTGGCACCAATGCCGGTGCATCTCCACTGGCTTTTCAAAGCTGGCGACATATCAAAGAGGCTTTTGCACCTGAGTTAGTCGCACGAGCCGTCGCCGAAACAACAAAATCCCTTGGAAGGCCGGTAAGGACATGTATTGACCCTTTTGCTGGATCCGGAACTACACCTCTGGCTTGCCAATTTCTTGGTGTGATACCTACCGCCATTGAAGTTAATCCGTTTCTGGCAGATCTCATCGAAGCAAAGTTGACTCCGATTGACGGTCAATCCGCAAAATCACAGCTTTCAGAAATTTTGGCCACGACGAGTGGAATTGATCCTGAATCCTACTTTGCAGGAGTACCTCCAACTTTTCTGGAACCGGGTGTGAACGGCCGGTATTTATTTTCAAATGACGTCGCGTCGCGCATAGCCAGTCTTCTCAAAGCAATTATGGAGATTGAAGACATTGCGTTACGCCGATTTTTTCGCGTTCTCCTTGGTAGCGCAGCGATCAATGTTTGTAATGCTACCGTTAGCGGAAAAGGTCGGCGTTACAAAACGAACTGGAAAGCACGACCGTCGACACCAGTCGAATTGGACAATTATTTTGCCAATGGCGTACGCGCTGCTATAAACGAATCCCTCAATTTTTCCCCACGACTCACACAATCATTTAGTCTCCATAGAGGTGATGCGTTACGAATTCTAGGAACGATTGAAGAATCAGATTTGGCCGTATTTTCACCGCCTTATCCAAACTCATTTGACTACACAGACATATACAACATTGAACTGTGGATTCTACGATATTTAACTCGATCTGAAGATAACACGAAACTACGGATGAGGACTATTCGCAGTCATGTACAGATTAAGCGAGATATGGAAACCGGCGACCTTCCAATCATAGTTCAGAATTCCATTGAAAGTTTGCGTGAGGCTGAACGACTGTGGAACCCATGGATACCAGATATGATTGGAGCCTATTTTACCGACCTAATTGCTACGATGAAAGAACTGCGGCGCATACTTCCTGAAAGAGGACGAGCTTATGCTGTGCTAGGCGACAGTAGATACTCGGAGATTCATATCCCCGTAATCGAAGCATTTGCCGACACAGCATCAGAACTAGGCTTTGGAGTCGTTAGCACCGACTCTCTGGCGTCAAAACAAACATCGCCTCAACAAGGTGGCCGCAGAGAACTTGGTGAGTCGTTGGTCACCCTAGTATCGACTTAGGTCTGCTCAGCGACAGTGGAGTCGCGCCACGCCTTCGGCGAGCTGTAAATTGGAAATCGCGTAACCAACACGGCCTGGACATGCTCGTCGGGTTGACCTGTTAATACAGTCTCAAGATCATCTGACGGAGGCTCTGCCACATCAAACAGAGCAAGAATGGCAAACGGAAGACCAAGCTCTACATGATAATGGAATCCTTGGGAAAGTCCTTCCCGTGTGTGCTCATAGTTCTTTGTTTCCGGCCCGCGAAGAACCTTAAGTTCGAGGACACCTTTTATGGTCGGTCCGCCGGTCGAGTGTCTTTGCAAGAATAAAAGGTCACAACGACCAACGTTTGTAGGTGTTTGATTCAAAATTTTGATGGGCCTTTTACGATCTAGGAAATACGCTGTCAGTTGGCCCTTTATGTGCCTTTCCAACTCATCTTCAGCACGTTCGATTAATGTTAGTTTTGTCCAGAGCCTCGCTGTGTGCGCACTCGGATTCTTCAAATTTTCTTCATAAGTAAGTTTCAGAGCAATGTGTACCTCATCCCGAGATAGATCGGTATCGACGACTCTAACAGGTTTACGGATATGGTCCTCAGACGAAGCTACACCCGAAGGATATATTGTGGCGACTCGTACTGTGGGATCCCAAATTACTGTGCACTGTTCATGTAGCTCCATTCTCTCCAATTCATCCATTATTTGACCCAGTGAATGCTGGCTACACGACCGACACATACCGTTATTTGCGTCTTGATTAGTGACAACAATGTAACCTGACAACTCCCCATGCCCATCCTGCATATGAAAAATTTGAAAAAAGTCCAGTTCAATCGTGTCAGCTTTAGGCGCTTCGCTGTATACAAAGGCGCATGTTGAAGACAAGTCTGGCCGGCGAATTGCCGCCCTAATACTGTTAACCACGAACCTCTCCGGTGGATCAAATTCGTCAGGGACAGAATCGAGATCCTCTAAAGCAACACGCGCTAGGATGTCTTCGCGAAACAGGGCGGTCCCTGAAGGGCTTGAGGAGGCTTTATCCATTTGCCACCCTTTTTAGATATTTAACGTAAAGATTTATTTTTGCTGTGGGCGAAAGTCGTGCATCCCCATCACCGAATGCTTGGACAGCCATCTTTTCGATCCTGTCCGCACCCATTTTGGAATAGTTCTGAGCTCGCCATTCCGCATAATCAATAACAGCCCCGGCATGGCCAGAATCCCATGTGACATCCAGCTTGGTGACACTGTCCAGTTCGGCGTCCTGAATATTGCTCAGGGCTCCGGCTAATTCTCTAAAATAGTCACGAAGGGAAGAAAACTCGGTTTGCGAGTAAACAATGTCAAGCACTGGCGAAGATCGGGTCCGCTGGAGGGCTAGAGAAAAAGAGACATAGGCATTGGATTTTTCGACAATTGGAGTTAGATCAAGAGGAGTAACTAGGTCAAGGCCAATTAGACGGTCGATTTCCCACTGCAATTCAGGAAAATACGGGAATGACCGTCGCTTCAAGATCTTCCCGGAAATTGGAACTAGACCAAATATCGGGCTGAGCACATCAGCCAAAAATGCAAGCGTGTGAAAGCGCTGCACGGAAATCGGAGCGAGTATTGCATAGTCAACGGCATCCAAGAGCATTAAGACACGCACACGGCGCCGCAATTTCAGACTCTGCGACCCCATCTTATTGGATAAGTCCGCATTGGCAGTCACAGGCCAGGCTCCTTTTCTCCGTGAGGCGGAAACAGGGCGTTGTTCAGGAGATCGTCATAGCGATCACCGATTTTTTGGACTGCACTTGTTGGAGCTGCAACCTTCAATAGGTCAATAACACGGCTCCACCGTTCCTTTCGAGGAATTGTGAGCGGGCTCGGGTCGCCCGCCTCCGCTACGTACGCACCAAACAGCGCCGGGATCATGTCGGCATTGGTCAAATTCGATGTCACAATTAGGCGATTATCATCATGATGCTCTGCGAAGCGTGCAAGGAAAGCGCCTGCTCGACGCATAAACAACGCATCGAGGCTGGCCTCTGGAGCATCAAAAATAAGTGTCGCTGGACCGTTGCCAGCTGCGACTTCCACCAATGCCAATCGAAAAGCAAGATCGATAAACTCACCCTGGGACATCGATACCTCGGACCGATCCAGCCTTGGAGAGGGATTATCAAATGTTCCAGATGTCATGCTCAGCCTGAATGCGGGCCATTCATAACTCCTGCCGCTCTCTCCGATTGAGGCGCGTGTAGTATTGAATGAGATTTCTGCTCGTTCCAAAAGAAATTCTGAGATACGTACAGAAAAGCGCTCCCGGATTTGGTCGGCTAAATTGTTGATCGTTTTTTGGAACTCAAGAAACACTGCAGAGAACGCATCTTCTGCGTCGGTCTGTTCGGCTTTTAGCTCATTGAGTGTTTGATCCTGACTAGCGACCCGCTCTTCTAAAGCTCGAAGCTCGGACGGGGTTGGAGGTAGTGTGCCGGCAAGTTGTTTCACTCGAGTCTCGTCGGCGCGACGTTTAATCAAGAGCTGGTCGATTTGTGCTTGAATCGCGCCATATTCAGATCGCTTCGAATCAAATTCCCGCTGTGCGGATTCCATTGCTTGGCGTGCGCTGTTTAGCCGATTTTCCAATTGAGAAATACGTTCCGCGTCGATCGCCTCCAAGGGAGTTGTGGAATCTTGGGATTCTTGGGGTGCACCACACACAATGCAGTCCCCGTCGGTTACTGCCGCAATCCACCGAAAAACAAGTGGACCATCCTCGGCGCCGCATACAAGACAGGATTTGTCTCCGAGAAGCCGATCCACGACATATCGACCAGCGTCGGGCGACGAAGGAAACGCATTTGCAACGCGCGTGAGCTTCAGGGCTTCTATTTCACGCAAGTAGTCGTCAAAGTTAAATTTCGCAACTTCCAATACTGAGCGGCACTCGGTCCTGGCATCATCGGCTTCGCTTCGAAGTGCATACAACTCTTTGAGGCGTTCAGCTTGCTTAGCAATCGACTTCTGCAATGAATGATATTCCGCACTAACGGAATCGCCAATGTCCAATGCAGTTCGTAAACGATTCAGTTTCCTTCTGTCACGATTTGCAATAGTTAAGAGGTTTCGGTAGGTGCTGTTGCAAGTGGCAACTTTTTGTGCACGTTTGGCAAGGGCCTCGGCCTTTTCCGGTGGCATAAACAGAGCACGCAAGACATTGCGTTGCGCGAGAGGCGTCCAAATAAGTAAGCTCCTCTCTTCAAACATAAAAACAACGAGATTTAGCAAGATAAGCACATCCGCAAAACTGCTTACGCACATCGCGGCTATGACCGCGCTTTCATAATTGTCTTCTTCCGCGGGCTGAGAAATGTCATTCAATGACCAATCGATGATCGAAAGGTCATTGAGTGAGCGGCAGACTGAAAATTCATCCGAACCCAGAGAAAATCGTATTATTAGAGTTGAAGAACGAGCAGCGTCAGCAACGCGTTTGCGAAAGCGATCCAGAAAACGGCGAGGAACAATTTCCGGCCGAGGAACCCCATACTCATCATTCTTGATTGACGCTGGACCTACAACACCGTGGTATAGAGCCAATAGCAATGTAGATTTGCCAAGTCCATTCACTCCGGCAACCAAGTGCAATCCTGGGCCAAAGGTGTGGGTAAGTCCCGGACTATCCTTGTCACCCGGAAACATTTGGTAGTTGTCGATGGAAATCTGGTGGTAAATCGGCAGGCTGATTGTCATTGTGTTGTGTTTGACCTAGCTAGTCACGGCACGGCTATGTTATGTCGTAGAAATGAAAAATTTCAACGAGGAATGTTATGACTAGTTAGATATAACCCTATGGTTGCCAGGGGAGCGAAATAGTGTTACGGTGTTTGGTTGGGCATATAGTTGATTTTATTGATCCTTTAGCCCTTCAGGCTCAGAGAGAGTCACGATTAGCTTAGTATACGAACGATTGTGATCGCCTGAAAAAGCAAATGGGGTTACATCGTTTTTGCACGGACACGCCCGATTATCCGGCGTTGTCCGAATTGCAGAAGACAAGCACGGGAATTCCGATTCGGCTGGCCACGGCGCCCAAAATGGCGATGGCCCCGAAGTGACAACAAACTGAAAGATTGTTGCACATAACAATACGTTACAACCGGACTCCGGCTTTGGCCGGACCTTCGGCGCCAGAGCGGCAATCAAACCGATCCGCCGGACGCCGGTATTGTCAAGTCTCCAGTCAATCGCCAGCTTGACGCCGCACCGGGCACAGAGCCCCAAAACACGGCAACTCGGGAAACTGGCTTCCCTGGCATTCCCCCTGCTCGCTTCTGCGTTTATCCAAGAGGAAACAAACGCATGAAACGCATTCTGGTAAATGCAGCCCAGCACGAAGAACTGCGGGTTGCGCTGGTCGATGGCCAGCGATTGTTCGATCTCGACATAGAATTCCCCAACAAGGCGCGCAAGAAAGCCAATACCTACAAAGGCGTGGTCACCCGGGTAGAGCCCAGCCTCGAAGCCGCTTTTGTCGACTTCGGCGTCGCCCGCCACGGATTTCTGCCCTGGAAGGAAATTTCCGATCTGTATCGCAACAAGGCCGCGGACGGCAATGGCGGAAGCCCGATCAAGGAAGGCGCCGAAATCATCGTTCAGGTCGAAAAGGAAGAACGCGGCAACAAGGGCGCCGCCCTGACCACCTTCGTCAGTCTGGCCGGACGCTACCTGGTATTGATGCCGAACAATCCAAAACTCGGAGGAATTTCGCGCCGCATCGAAGGCGACGAACGTTCGGAAATAAAGGAATCCCTGCGCGAACTGGACATTCCCGACAACATGGGATTGATCGTGCGCACGGCCGGTGTCGGCAAGCAGGCGCAGGAACTGCAACTGGATCTGGATTATCTGACCAACCTCTGGCAGGCAATCCAGGATGTCTCCGGCCAGAAAAAGGCGCCTTTCCTGATTCACGAGGAAAGCAATGTCGTCCTGCGCACCATTCGCGATTATCTGCGCAAGGAAATCGGCGAAGTGCTGTTCGACACGACGGAAACTTACGACGAGGCGATGCAGTTCGTGCGCCAGGTGATGCCGCAATACGAAAGCCGCATCAAGTTGTACGACGAGAAACTACCCCTGTTCAACCGGTTCCAGATCGAGAACCAGATCGAAAGCGCTTTCGGGCGCGACGTAAGGCTTCCTTCCGGCGGCACGATGTCGATCGATCCGACCGAAGCGCTGGTCGCGATCGATATCAATTCCGCCCGCGCCACGCGGGGCGCGGACATCGAGGAAACCGCGCTGAATACCAATCTCGAAGCGGCCGATGAAATCGCCCGACAGTTGCGGCTGAGAGACATCGGCGGCCTGATCGTCATCGATTTCATCGATATGAGTTCCAATCAGCATCAGCGCCTCGTGGAAAATCGCGTGCGGGAAGCCCTTGAGGCCGACCGGGCGAGAGTGCAGGTCAGCCGGATATCACGCTTCGGCCTGCTGGAAATGTCACGGCAGCGGCTGCGCCCTTCCCTCGACGAGACCGCCAGCATTGTCTGTCCCCGCTGCAGCGGTCAGGGACGGGTCAGGGACGTCAAGTCGCTCGCGCTGTCGATGATGCGCATCATGCGCGAGGAAGCGAGCAAGGAAAGGAATCGCGAAGTCCGTATCGCGGCCCCGCTCGATGTCGCCGCTTATCTGCTTAACGACAAGCGCGATGAAATTTCCGACATCGAAGAAGAGAGCGGCTCCAGCCTCGTTGTCGTTCCCGATTCCGAACTGGTGACGCCGCATTACCGCGTTGTCGGCGTCAATCAAAAGGGTGAAGAGTACGAAATCGAAAGCTCGGAATCCGCTGAGAGCGAAGCCCATGCCGATACCGCCCACAGGCAGCCTGCGGTAAGCCGGGGCGCCGTCGCGGACGCTCGGTCCCAACGTCCGGCTACCGCCACCGGCCCGGTCGCTTTTCTGAACAATGCGATTCGCAATCTGTTCGGCGGCAGCGAATCGGCGCCGGCGGCCAGGTCTCCCGAACCTTCCACAGCGAAGCGTCCGCAAGCGGAGAAATCCAGGCGCGCGGCGCCGTCCCGGGGTCGCAAGGAGGACCGCAAGGCCGACGGCCGCACGAGGACAGACAAGCGCGGCAAGACGGATAGCGGCGCCAGATCCGAAAAACGCGGCAAAGCCGACAGCGGCAAGACTGAAAGCGGCAAGCGGGAAAAGGCTCCTCGAAAGGAAACCTCGAGCCGTGGACGCGGCGGCAGGAGGCGCAAACAGGAGGGCAAGGGGCAGGAATCGGCGGCAGCCGAAACCCGAACCGCCGAAACATCGGCGGGCGAAGATGTCCCGGAGGACAAGCAAACGTCGAAAGGCCAGGCCAGACGCCGGCCTGCCGCGAAACGGACCCGAAGCAGCACGCAACGTAAACGCGGACCGAGACCTGCCGAGGCCGCGCCGGAAGAGACAACCGTGGAAGAGAGTCTGTCAGTCACGGAATCTACGGAACCGGAACAGGTCGCCACAATTCACACGGACCCGATAGCGCCAGTGGATGAAACCGGAACCGCGGCGGCGGAAGCGACTTCCGTGGCGCAGGGTGACGAAACGAAAGCCGGACACGAAAGCGAAGAACCGGTCGAGGCCCAGACTTCACAAGAGCCGGCAAAAGAGCCCGCGGCAAAACCCCGTAGATCCAGGGGCGGCCGCCCACGCAAGAAAGCGGTGAAAGCGGAGGATGCGGAAGCTTCGGCGGCAACTCCGGATGAAACGGAAAAGGCGGACGAAACGGCAAAGGCGGTAGAAACCGTTGCGGCGGAACCGGCAGTGGCGGTTGAAGCGCCCGGCGCACCGGCGGAAGCGCCGCTCGCCGTTGAGCCGGCTGAGGATAAACCCGCCAAGCCGAAAAAAACCGCGAAAACGAAAAAAGCCGCATCGAAAGCTGCCGGGAAAGAAAAAGCCCCGGAAGCCGAATCCGCCGCGCCAGACACAAGCGATGGCGAGGCCCCGGCTGCGAAACCAGCGGAAGAAGCGCCAGCCGAGCCCCCGGTTCAACGCCGTGCGCCAAACGATCCAAGGGAAGTGCGCCGGCGCCAGGAAGAGGCGGCCGCGTCAAACTGACGGGGAGCGAATCTGTTACAGGGCCTGTTCGAGTTCCGGCAGAGCCTTGAACAGGTCCGCCACCAGTCCGTAGTCCGCCACCTGAAAGATCGGGGCTTCCGCATCCTTGTTGATGGCGACTATGACCTTGCTGTCCTTCATGCCGGCGAGATGTTGGATCGCGCCGGAAATGCCGACTGCGATATAGAGTTCGGGGGCGACGATCTTGCCGGTTTGTCCGACCTGCATGTCGTTCGGCACGAAGCCGGCGTCGACGGCCGCGCGCGAAGCGCCGATGGCCGCATTCAACTTGTCGGCGATTTTTTCCAGCATCACGAAGTTCTCACCGTTTTGCATGCCCCGGCCGCCGGAAATCACGACTTTTGCCGAAGTCAGTTCAGGGCGCTCGGAAACCGAAAGGTTTTCGTCGACAAAAATGGAAAGATCCTGCTCCACGGCAATATCGCAATTCTCGATCTCGGCCGAACCGCCGTCGCCCCGAGGATCGAAGGCGGTAATTCGTACGGTGATCACCTTTACGGGATCGGCCGATTGTACGGTCGCCAGCGCGTTGCCTGCGTAAATCGGCCGAACGAATGTGTCCGCCGATTCGACTGCGGAAATATCGGAAATCTGCGCGACATCAAGTAGCGCCGCGACCCGGGGCATAAGGTTCTTGCCGGTGGTCGTCGCCGGTGTCAGCACGTGGGAATACGATCCTGCCAGATCCCGCGCCAGCGGCGCCACGCTCTCGGGCAATTGATGCGCAAAGCAGGCGGCATCCGCCAGCAGCACCCTGGAGATGCCGGCAATTCCGGCCGCGGCTTCGGCCACGGCGGCGCATTGATGTCCCGCCACCAGCACGTGTACTTCAGCCTGATCCAGATATCCCGCGATTTCGGCCGCCGCGGTTATCGCATTCAGGCTTGCCGCCTTGAGCGAGGCGTTATCGTGTTCCGCAATGACCAATATCGACATGACCGTTTCCTAGATCACTCTTGCTTCGCTTTTGAGTTTGCCGACGAGATCGTCCACGGTTTCGACGATGATCCCGGCCTCGCGTTCGGCCGGCGACAACACCTGTAATGTCTTCAAACCGGAAGCGGTGTCCACGCCAAGATCGGTCGGAGTCAGCTGATCGATCGGCTTGCGCTTGGCCTTCATGATATTTGGCAGGGAAGCATAGCGTGGCTCATTCAGACGCAGATCAGTGGTGACAACCGCCGGCAGCTTGAGCGAAACAGTCTGCTCGCCGCCATCGATTTCCCGGGTAACGACGATTCGGCCTTTTGTGCTGCCATTTGTGCGGTCTGGGGCCAGTTCGGCCTTGCAGGCAAAAGTGCCCTGCCCCATGCCGGCAATCGCCGCCAGCATCTGACCGACCTGGTTGTTGTCGCTGTCGATGGACTGCTTGCCCAGGATGATCAGATCGGGCGCTTCCCGCTCCGCCAATGCCTTGAGAATCCGGGCAACCTGCAGGGGCGCGACATCGCTTTCGGCTGTGACGAGGATGCCGCGGTCACAGCCCAGCGCGAGCGCGGTGCGCAATTGCTCCTGGCAAACCTGGGGGCCGATGGAGACCGCCACGATCTCGTCGGCCTGCCCCGCCTCCTTCATGCGCACGGCCTGTTCGACCGCGATCTCGCAAAACGGATTCATCGCCATTTTTGCATTGGCGAGTTCCATGCCGGTTCCGTCGGACTTGACGCGAACTTTTACATTGGCATCGACTACGCGCTTGACGGCGACGAAAATCTTCATGGACGGAGGGATCCGGGCCTGCTGAAACGGGCGGCAATGATGCCGCTTTTACCGAATAGGGTCAACCGGATTCCAGGGCGGTTCGGCCAAGCTCGAAGAAGCAGCCCTTGCTGTCGACTCCGGTAACGAGTTCGCCGTCTTGCGGGTATTGCCTGGCGGCGGCGACCAGGCGGTAAAACACGGAGCGGCTCAACAATCCGTCCATGCCGCCGCGCACATGCACCGTGGGTCGGGGCTCCCCGGCGCCGGTAACGCAAAGCGGATGATCCGGGTCGACTTCCACGGATTCCTCGACATTCGTGAAAAACACGATCACCTGTTCCCGGCCGGGATCGCGAATCTCCATATCGACGACGAGAAACGGGCAATCGTCTACCTGGATGCGCACTTTTTCCACCGGGTTGACGAGGAAATACTCTTCCCCTTCCCGTTTCAGGATCGAAGCGAAGAGATTGATCATGGCCTGGCGGCGGATCGGCCTGCCTTCGTGATGCCAGACGCCGTCGCGGCCTATGCGCAGATCGATGTCGCCGCAGAACGGCGGGTCCCAGAGATGCACTGGCGCCGGGCCGCGCGGCCCGCTCACGCGGCGCAGCATCCGGAACGGATCCGGCGTCGCTCCTGCATTGTCGCTGGGCTGGCCGTTCAAGAGATTCTCCTTCGTGCCTAATTCCCCGCCGGCTGCCCGCGCATCCGGCAGAGTCGGTGATAAACTGGTCGCGCCTGAAATTGTTTCCGCATTATGCCAGCAGACTCCATGCAATCGGATTTCGCGCTTCTGTTCAAGCGCGATTGCCCCTTGCTCGACGTTCGCTCGCCCGTGGAATTTGCCAAAGGGGCTTTTCCCGCCAGCCGCAACATTCCCCTGCTGACCGATGCGCAACGCGCCGCGGTGGGAACCGCGTACCGCCGCAGCGGCGGCGAGGCGGCGACAAAGCTCGGTCATGAACTCGTAAGCGGCGAGTCGAGAAGCGTGCTCATCGAACGCTGGCGTAATTTCATCGACCATAATCCCGATGCGCGCCTGTATTGTTTCCGCGGCGGACAGCGATCCCAAATCGTCCGGCAATGGCTGCGCGAGGAAGGGGTCGAAGTTCCACTCGTGCCCGGCGGCTACAAGGCATTGCGCGGTTTTCTGCTACACGTGCTTGAGCAGGCGGCGAAACGGGAATTTCTCATAATCGCGGGGAAGACTGGCAGTGGCAAGACCCGGCTGCTTGCGGGTCTGCCGCACACCCTGGATATCGAAGGGGCAGCGCGGCACCGCGGCTCCGCATTCGGCGCCTTGCCGGTTCCGCAACCTTCCCAGATCGATTTCGAAAACGCCATGGCGGTAGCGCTGCTGAAACTGGAATTCGAAACCGCGCCGGTCCTGATTGTCGAAGACGAAAGTCGCGCCGTGGGCTCGCTCGCCATTCCCCACGTGCTGTTCGAACGCATGCGGCAGGCGCCGCTCGCGCTCATCGAGGAAAGCCTGGAAATGCGGGTGGAAACGATCCTGCACGACTACATTCTTTCCAATCTGTCCGCCTGGGAAGACCACAGCCCCGGCCGGGGCGCCGCCATACTCGAACAATCGCTGCGCGCAAGCCTCGAGAAGATCCGGCGCAGGCTCGGTGACAGCGGATTTCGCAAGACGGACGCCTTGATGCAGCAGGCCTTTGCCGCGGAAAACGGGGACGGAATCGCGTGGCACCGGCAATGGATCGGGTATCTGCTGGAGAACTATTACGATCCGATGTACCAATACCAGCTGGCGCACAAGCTCCCCCGCGTGCATTGCCGGGGCAGCCGCGAAGAAATCACGCAATCTTGCCTTTCCTACATATCCTCGTCTGCAATCGCGTAAATGCCATCGGCGTTGCGCAGATAGTTCCTGTAGTCCATGCCGTAGCCGTAGACATAGCGGTTCGGCACGTGCAGGCCAACGAAGTCCGCTTTGGCCAGCGCTTCCGGTCGGGGACGCTGCTTGTCGACGAGCACTGCCGACAGAACTCGATCCGCCCCCTGTTCGCGGCAATAGCGCAATACGGCCGCCAAGGTGTTTCCCTCATCCAGGATATCGTCGACGACGAGGACCACGCGCCCGCGCAGATCAAGAACCGGCATGACGCGACATTCGATCTCTCCCCCTGAAGTCGCGCCTCGATACCGGGTCAGATGCAGATAGTCGATTTGCAGGGGAAATTGCAGCCGCACCGCAAGCTGACCGGTAACGATCAGCCCGCCGTTCATGACGCAAAGCAGGACCGGGTCGCTGCCGGAAAGCTCAGTGGTAATCTCGAGCGCCATCCTTGCCAGCGCAGCTTCCACCTTGTCGGCGCCATGAATGAGAGTCGCACGACTTGCGATCCCGGCTATCTCGGCTGCGGTCGGCACGGTGCTCAGGATTCCGTCGGAGGTTCCGGCATTACCGCGGGCAGCCCATCGATAGTGGTGGTCGGGAAGGCGAGGTCGGCGTCATGGGAATGAACGATCGCCACGATGCGCAACAGCACGTCCTGTTTGATCTCATGAAAACGTATCCAGTTGGTGGTTTTGGTGAAGGTATAAACGAAGAAATCCAGTGACGAAGGCGCGCAATGATTGAAGTTGACGATCATGGTCTGGCTGGTGTCGATCTCCTCGTGGGCGCGCAGCATGGTCTTCACATCTTCCACGATCACATCCATCCTGGCCGCGTCCCGGTAACGGATACCGAAAGTTTCATAGATGCGGCGATGGCTCATGCGTGAGGGATTTTCCAGCGAAAGCTTGTTGAACACCGAATTCGGGACGTATAGCGGACGCTTGTCGAAGGTCCTGACGATGGTCAGACGCCAACCGATCTTTTCCACCGTGCCTTCGATTTCCCGGTCCGGCGAGCGTATCCAGTCGCCGATTGCAAAAGGGCGGTCGAGATAGATCAACAATCCGCCGAAGAAATTGGCCAGCAGATCCTGGGCCGCGAAACCGACGGCAATGCCGCCGATACCGCCGAATGCGAGCACAGCAGTGATCTCGACGCCGAATGTCGGCAATACGACCAGTACGGCCGCTATCACGATTACCAGACGCAGCAAACGAACCAGAGCGTGCAGGGTGGTCGGGTCGATGCGAGTCTGAACCTGGTCCGGTTCGGCCTTGAGTTGTTCCAGCAAGCGCTGTTCGACGCCATTGGTAAATCGCAGCAGAAACCAGGCCAGCAGCAGTATGACGACAATCTCTCTGACGGCATCGAAAAAGGAGCCGGCCTGTGTCGTGAAAAACATGGGGCCGGCTTGTTGCAGTTGAAATTGCTGCAACTGGGTTACGGCGATTTCCAGAATGAAGACGGCGGCGTACAAGGTGATCAGCACAAGCAGGGGGCGCCGGGCCGCTTCCATCATGGCGTCGTCCCAGACGGTCGAGGTTCTTGCCGACTGCTTCGCAAGGCCGGCAAGGACTCGCTTGACTACGGCGCCGGCAATCAGTGCCAGCACGAGCACCAGCAATATTTGCCCGATCCAGGCTATGTCGTTCAACACAATCATGGTGAATGCTCCATGTAACCTTGCCTCAGTGCATTGCCGCGACGCCGGACTGCAAGACGCTGACTCTCGAGACGGCCTGCCGCCATGCTTCGTCTTCCGGAGCAGGCCCGCCGATGGCCCGCATGCACCGCAACCCGCTGTTTCCCGGGATTTTCTCCCGCTCCAGCCAATCGGCCGCCCGCAGCGCATCCGCGGGTGAATTGCAAACGAGCATCATGTCGCAGCCCGCGGCCAGGGCCTGCTCCAGCCTGTGCTCGATTGTGCCAGCAACATGCGCCGCGGTCATGCTCAGATCGTCGCTGAAGATCAGTCCCCGGAAGCCGATTTCTTCGCGCAAAACCGTCTGCAGCCAGTAGCGGGAGAATCCCGCGGCTTCAGGACACAGATCCGGATAGATCACATGGGCCGGCATGATGCCCGCCAGCAATTCGTGAATGCGGACGAATGCCTGCAGGTCCCGCGAGCGTATTTCTTCCCCGTTGCGCGTATCCACCGGCATTTCCAGATGTGAGTCCGCGCCGACCACGCCGTGGCCGGGAAAATGCTTGCCGACAGCGGCCATGCCGGCTTGCGACATGCCGCCTATATAGGCCTGGGCCAGGCTTGTAACGGCTTCCGGGTCGGCGGCAAAAGCGCGGTCGCCGATTACCGGTGAACCCGGGTCGTACAGGTCGAGCACCGGGGCGAAACTGAAATCGAGCCCCGCCCGGACGATCTCCGCGGCCATGATCCAGCCGCAATCACGCGTCAGCGCAAGACCGCGCCCGGGATCCGATTCAAAAATTTCTCCCAATTTGCGCAGTGGCGGCAAGGACACAAAGCCATCCCGAAATCGTTGCACGCGGCCGCCTTCCTGGTCCACCGCGATCAGCAGATGCGGCGCGCATTGCCTGATTGCGGCGGTCAATTCCCGGAGTTGCCCGGGCGAGAGATAGTTGCGCGCGAACAGGATGACGCCACCAACGCTGTCGCGCTGCAACAGTTCAATCTCGTCCGCCGCCGGCATCGGCCCGCGCAAATCGAGCATCAACAATCCGGGAATCTTTTCCTCGGCGCTCATCCACGTACTCCAGTTCAGGCGGGAAAGTTATCACATTTGCCCTTGTTCCCGAGTTATGCCGGCGGTGCCTGTAGGGGCGAGGCATGCCTCGCCCGCTCTCGTTCAAAGCGTCAACCAGAGTAATCGAGTTCCTAAAGTTTTAGTCATTCCGCCGGATAACTGTATATAATTACAGTAATTCGCGGCAGCGAGGGCAACCATGCACGGATTGACTTCCCGCCAGAGGCAGATTCTGGACTTTGTTCGCGGCCATTTGCGCGATACCGGATATCCGCCGACACGATCCGAAATCGCCAGCCACATGGGATTCAGATCGGTAAATTCGGCCGAGGATCATTTGCGCGCCCTGGCGCGCAAGGGCGCCATTGAAATGATGCCCGGCGCTTCCCGCGGCATCCGCATACCGGCGGATTCCCCGCCCGGCCTGCCGATCATCGGCCAGGTCGCGGCCGGCTCCCCCATCCTTGCCCAGGAATCGATCGCGGATTACAGCGAAGTCCCGGGGGAAATGTTCTCGCCGCGCGCCGATTACCTGCTGACGGTGCGGGGAAACAGCATGATCGGTATCGGCATTTACGAAAACGATCTGCTCGCCGTACACAAGACCGCCGAAGCCAGTGACGGCGACATCGTCGTCGCCAGAATAGCCGACGACGTCACCGTCAAGCGTTTACGCAAGACCGGGGCGGCCCACCGCCTGGAACTGGTCGCGGAAAATCCCGATATTGCGCCGATCGAGGTGGATTTACGCCGCGAAGATTTTGCCGTTGAAGGCGTCAGCGTCGGCGTGATCCGTCTGGGATTGTAGTTCGGCGATTCAAGCGCGCCGCGTCAGCCCCGCTTGCCCGCACCGACCTGCCAACTGCCGTCACGATAGAACGCCCGCCAGCCTGTCGGCTTGCCGTCCACCACGGATTGTACGAAATGCTCGCGCGTTTTGCGGCTGAAGGAGAGCACGGTCTGGTTGCCTTTCTCGTCCTCGACCGGCGCGTCGAACAGATAGTTGAACTTGGGGTCGATTTTTTTCCGGTGCGGCAGCAACTCGGCGATTTTCGGCGAACGCGTTTCACGATTGCGTGGAAATCCGCTGGCCGCCAGGAACAGCCCCGAGGCGCCTTCGCGCAGGATGTAATGGTCGTCGACCTTGTCGCATTTCAATTCCGGCATCGGCACGGGGTCCATTTTAGGCGGCGCCGGCTTGCCGTTGCGCAATAACTTGCGCGTGTTGCGGCAGTCGTCGCCGGTGCAGCCGAAATACTTGCCGAAGCGGCCGGATTTCAATTGCATGTCATTGCCGCATTTGTCGCATTCGATAATCGGGCCTTCGTATCCCTGAATGCGAAACTCCCCTTGTTCCAGTTCGAAACCCGCACAATCGGGGTTGTTGCCGCAGATGTGCAATTTGCGGCCGACGTCGACCAGCCAGACATCCATGGCCGTGCCGCAAATTCCGCAGCGGTGCTTCTTGCGCAACTGGATATTTTCCTGTTTTTCGGCTTCCTCGACGTTTTTCGCCTGAATGGCATCCTCGCCCGGTATCAGATTGACCGTTGAACGGCATTTCTCTTCCCCTGACAGTCCGTAGGCGGTGCAACCAAGAAACACCCCGGTGGATGCATTGCGAATCTGCATTGGGCGGCCGCACTTGGGGCAGGGAATATTCACATCCGTCGGCTTGTTGGTGCGCATGCCGCCCTCTTTCGCTTCGGCAGCGGCGAGTTGCGATGTGAAATCGCGGTAGAACTCATCCAGCAGCTTCTTCCAGTTCTTGCGACCCTCCGCCACTTCGTCCAGCGAGTCTTCCATGCGCGCCGTGAAGTCGTAATCCATCAAGTCGTTAAAATTTTCCTGCAGGCGCTCGGTAACGATGTCGCCGATCTTGAGGGCATGAAATCGTCTGCTTTCCAGTTTCACATAGCCACGGTCCTGGATTGTGGAAATGGTCGCGGCGTATGTGGAAGGTCTGCCGATTTCCCGTTTTTCCATTTCCCTCACCAGGCTTGCCTCGGTATAGCGCGGCGGCGGTCTGGTGAAATTCTGCACCGGGTCCAGCTTTTCCAGGCCCAGGCGCTCTCCGGCAACGACATCGGGCAGCACGACATCCTCATCGCGGGAGGGCATGGCTGCCAGGTAGCCCTGAAACTGCATGATCCGGCCTTTGGCGCGCAACTCGAATTCTCCAGCCTGCACCGTGATCGTGCTCGACAGAAACCTCGCCGGGACCATCTGGCAGGCAACGAAGAACTGGCTGATAAGCGAATAGAGCCGCCGGGCGTCCTTGTCCATATCCTTCAGTTCGTCCGCCTGCCGCGTTACGTCTGTGGGCCGGATCGCTTCATGGGCTTCTTGCGCCCCGGCGCGCGCTCGGTAGAAGTTGGGTTTCGGCGGTAGATAGTCGCTGCCGAATCGACCCTCGATGTGGCTGCGCGCAGCTGCGATCGCATCGTTGCTCAGGTGAGTCGAATCCGTGCGCATGTAGGTGATATGCCCGGCCTGGTACAACTGCTGGGCCAATCGCATGGTTTTGCCCACGCCGAATCCGAGGCGGGTGCTCGCGGCCTGTTGCAAGGTGGATGTGATCAGGGGCGGGCGCGGCTTTGAAGTTGTCGGCTTGTCCTCGCGCTCGCGCACGGCGTATTCGGCGTTCCGCAGCACGGCCAGAGCCAGATCGGTGCTTTGCTTGTCGCCGGGCCTGAAATTCTTGCCGGCCTGTTTGACGACCTGACAACGCAGATCCTGTTTCGCGGTGGTAGCGATCACGGTGGTAGCAAGGTCCGCGAAAATTTCCCAGTATTCTTCCGGATTGAAAGCCCGGATCTCACGCTCGCGTTCGACGATCAACTTGACCGCGACCGATTGCACCCTGCCGGCGGACAAGCCGCGCGCTACCTTCGACCAAAGCAAGGGGGACAGCATGTAACCCACCACGCGATCGAGGAATCGGCGCGCCTGCTGTTCCTCGACGAAGCGCATGTCCACCTTGCCGGTGTCGGCAAAAGCCTCGCGAATGGCCTTGCTGGTAATTTCATTGAAAACGACACGCTGAAAGCGCTCTGGATCACCGCCTATGGCTTCCTGCAGGTGCCAGGCAATGGCTTCTCCTTCACGGTCACGGTCGCTGGCCAGATAAATCGTTGGCGATTTGGCGGCCAGTTTTTGCAACTCTTCGACGATCTGTTCCTTGCCGGCCAGAATCTCGTAGCGGGCCTGCCAACCATTCTGGGGGTCCACGCCGAGTCGCTGAACGAGTTTTTGCTGTTCCTTCTTTTTGCGACGAGCCTCCTTCTGCGCGGGCGTCAGCTTGCGGGCAGGGGTATCCGTGCGGCCACGACGAGATTCAGCGCGGCCTTTCTCAGGCAGGTCCCGAATATGTCCGATACAGGACTTGACGATGAATTCCGGACCCAGATACCTGTTGATGGTCCTCGCCTTGGCGGGCGACTCCACTATGACCAGTGACTTTGACATCTATGCTTCCTAATTCCTTGACCCTGTCCGGCTCGTGGCCGGAAACGCTCACGCGGAATATAAAGGTACTTCACCGGTATCGGTCAAGGATTGTTCGACTGAAGGGAAACTTCCCGAATCCATCCGTATTCCTCGGCGATCTCGCCTTGCAGGATACCGACCAGTAGATCGTACAGTTCCTGCATGACCGGCCCGACCGTTCCGCTTCCCCCGGTATCGTCACCAAACTCCTTGCGGTTGACTGCGCGCCAGGCGCCGTCGAACCAGATCCGGGCGATCGGTGATACTACCGCCGCGGTGCCGCAGGCGCCCATCTCTACGAAATCATCGAATTCGGCGCGCAGATCGATGGGCCTTTCCGCGATCGGCATACCGAGCCGGTCGGCGGCGAGTTGCATGATCGAGCGGCGCGTCACGCTGGGCAGTATCGCTGACGAGCGCGGCGTGACCAGGCTGCCGTCGCGCATGACGACCAGGATGTTGGCCGATCCGGCTTCGTCGATATATCGATTTTCCGCCGCGTCGAGATAAAGCGCTTCGCTGGCGCCCTGCTGCTGGGCCTTTCGCGTTGCCAGCAGGCCGCCCGCGTAGTTGGCGCCCACCTTGAAATTACCCGTGCCATGGGGCGCCGCGCGGTCCATTTCCGAAACCGCGAGCGCGATCGGCGCAAGGCCCGCCTGCTTGTAATAGGGTCCGACCGGTGAGACGAACACACGGAACTCGAATTCCGGCGCCGGCCGCAAACCGAGATTCTCGCCAACGCCGATGAGCATGGGCCGGACGTACAGGCTGGCGCCGGAGCCGAAGGGCGGAATCCATTCGATATTTTCCCGCACCGCGGCATCGACGCCGCGCATGAAAAGTTCAGTGGGCACTTGCGGCATCAGCAGACGCCCGGCCGCCTGTTTCAGGCGCTCGCTGTTCAGATCCGGCCGGAACAGCAATACCCTGCCGTCGCGGGCGCATTGCGCTTTCATGCCCTCGAAGCATTCCTGGGCGTAATGCAATGCCGGCGAGCCTTCGTGCAAAGGCATGATCTCGCTGTCGATCATTCCGCCTTCGTCCCATTGGCCATCGCGCCAGCGGGCGGAAAATCGTCGGTCGGTCTTGACGTATTCGAATCCGAGTTCAGACCAGTTCAGCGCCTTGCCGCCGATTTTTCTGTTCATTCCTGTTACCACCGCTTGCATCGGTCCGCGTCATTTCCGCCGGTTGTTTCGAGACTTCTCGCAGCGAGCGCCTTACGCTAGACTCCGAAGCCGCCCGGGAGACTGTTACTGTTCATGAATCTCATCGATATCGGCGCCAATCTGACGCACAAATCGTTCGAGCACGATTTTCAGCAGGTTGTGGATGATGCCAGAAGCGCCGGGCTAACGCACATCATTCTGACCGGCACGGATCGCGCGACCAGTGAGGCGGCCTCACGCTTCGCCGGCGCGAATCCCGACTTTTTCAGCAGCACCGCAGGATTTCATCCTCATGTAGCACAAACCTTCACGGCCGGAGAATACGCCGCGGTCGCCGCGCTTTGCGAACTCGGGCAAGTAGTGGCCGTAGGCGAGACCGGACTCGATTTCAATCGCAATTATTCGCCGCGGAAGGATCAACTGAACTGCTTCGAGAAGCACCTGGAAATCGCCGCCTCGGTCCGCAAGCCGGTGTTCCTGCATCAGCGTGACGCCCATGCGGATTTCCTCGCGATTCTCAAACGGCATCGCGGCCGCATCACCGGAGGCGTGGTGCATTGCTTCACCGACACCCTGGCGGCTTTGCGCGACTATCTCGAACTGGACATGTATATCGGCATCACGGGCTGGATCTGCGATGAACGGCGCGGCGCCGATCTGCAATCCATCGTCGGGCACATTCCCCCGGAACGGCTGTTGCTGGAAACCGACGCTCCCTATCTGCTACCGCGCAACCTGCTGCCGAAACCTGCCGGCAGGCGCAACGAGCCGAAGCATCTGCCGGCGGTACTCGACAAAATTGCCGAATGCATCGGTGGCGACCATGCCGGGATCGCGCGGCAGACCACGGAAAACGCGATACGACTGTTCGGCCTGGAACGCCTTTCCCTCTGACGCGCAAGAAAACCGTTTACCCGGGTCCGCCTTGCAGCAGTTCCGTTATTTGCTCAGGAACAAAGGGCCAGTTCAGTTCGCGGCCGCTGTGGGGATTGCGCAGCACGGGAATCGTAAGCCCGTAACGGGCGACCAGTTCTTCCGACTCGCTGATGTCCACCGGAGTCACCCGGATGTCCCGTGAACGGGCCAGTTCATCGAGCATGACGGCGGCGTATTCGCAAAGATGGCAGCCGGCCGTGGTATAGAACAGCAACTCAGGCATGCGCCGGCGACTCAGGCATCGGCAAGCTCTTCCGCCAGTTCCCCGATCAAACCGGGGCCGCGAAATATGAAGCCGCTATAGATCTGCAAAAGGTCGGCGCCGGCCGCCAGCATTTCACGCCCGTCCTGCCCGCTCATGATGCCGCCGACGCCGATCAGGGGTATGGCGCCGCCGACTTCCGCCTTGATCGCACGAACGGTCTGCCGCGCGAGTCCAGTCAACGGCGCCCCGCTAAGCCCTCCGTTTTCCCGCGCAATACGCCGGGGCGTTGCGGCCGGCCTGCTCAGGGTCGTATTCGTCGCGATAATGCAATCGGCCTGCCACGCCATCAGCGAGGCGCAAATCGAACGAATCTCCGCCTCGCTCAGGTCGGGGGCGAGTTTCCAGGCGATGGGCAGATACCTGTCCGACTCTGCCTTGTATTCCGATTGTGCCTGTTTCACGGCTTCCAGCAAGCGCTCGAGATGTGCGCCGAATTGCATGTCGCGCAGGCCCGGAGTATTGGGCGAGGAGATATTGACCGTGACGTAATCGGCCGCATCCCGGCATTGGCGCAGGCATTCCAGATAGTCATCAGTGGCGCGCTCGGCCGGGGTATCGCGATTCTTGCCGATATTTACTCCCAGGACGATTTTGCTGCGGCGCTGTTCCAGCCGCGTGACCGCATGTGCGATGCCCTTGTTGTTGAAACCCATGCGGTTGACGATGCAACCCGCCTTTCTGTCACGGAACAGACGGGGCCGCGGATTGCCCGGCTGGGGCCGGGGCGTCAACGTGCCTATCTCGACAAAGGCGAAACCCAGCGCCGCCAGGGCGTCGATATGGTCGCCGTTCTTGTCCAGCCCCGCGGCAAGGCCGACCCGATGGGGAAACTCCAGACCCATCAGTCTCACCGGCCGCTGCGGAGTACTGGCGGTTGCGGCAAGCAGGCCGGACATTCCGAGCCGATGCAACAGCTCGAGCGTTCCCAGGGCAACGCCGTGGGAAGCTTCCGCGGGAAGCCGGAACAGTGGCCCGGCGATCAGTTCATACAATTTGCGAGTCCGTGATTCCACCCGGTTTCAGAAACGATAGCGAATACTCGCGTTGAAATGGCGAGGCAATTCGGGCAACGCTATCACGCCGCCGAACAGATTGGGGAAATTCGCGCGAAAATATCGCTCGTCGGTAATGTTCTTGATATTGAAGCTGAACAGCCAATCGCGGGCTTCGTAGCCGAAACCCAGGTTCACCAGCATGTAAGCCGGCAGACGGACGCGGCGGGAATAGCCCGAGTACACTTCTTCCACGTCGGCGGCGCTGCCGTTGATCGTCCAGCCGTTGCCGAGGTCCCAGGTGCCCGTGAACGAGAAGATGTTTTCCGGCATACCGGCCCGGCGGGCGTCGCCGCCGATGACCTCGCCTCCCACCGCGCCGCCGTAAAAGCGCCAGGGCTCGATCCCGGGCAGATCTTCCGCCCCGATGAAACTGAACCGCGAGCCGGCTTCGAGCGTGTTGAGATTGACCACCTCGATCCTGGAATAGCCAAATGAGAGCAACAGGCTTTCACTAACAGACCAGCGTGTTTCGAATTCGATGCCGCGCGTACGTGAAGCCTGGTTGGTAACAATGGCCTGGGCGGAGAAGTCGGTGCGTTCCTGACGATACGCCGCGGCGGCAAAATACAGCCTGTTGTCGAGCAGCCGGCCCTTGACTCCCCCTTCGAGCAACCTGGACTGGTCGAAGGCGTTGCCGTCCCTGACGCCGGCGGTAGTCACTTCGGCGCCCTGCCCGGCGATGAGCGTCGATTGCCGCGAGACCGTAACATAGGGCAGCAAGCCGTTATCCAGTTGCCGGCTCAGACTCAGGGTCCAGGAAATACCACCGACATTGTCTTCCGCCGCGGGAACGACGCAATCACCCGGAGGAAGGCAGAAATTGTTTGCACTCGGCAAAAGCAGTTTTTCCAGAGGCTGACGGCTTTCAACAGCGATGCTGTCGTGACGCAAGCCGATCAGCGCCGAGAATCCACTGTCAAAGCTCATATCGAACATTGCAGCCAGACCGAGATCTGTGTAGTTGCCGATGTAGTACTCGGTATAGTCATCGTTGATGCGGGTGGCGAGCAGTCGATGGGCAAGCGCGTCCAACGGCCGGGTCAGGTCGCGCCGGTCGAAATATTCATTGGTGTAGTCGTCGCCGTGTTCGAATTCCGTATGGCGCAGGGAAGGCGACAATTGCAAGTCCGCGGTCATTTCCTCGAAGCGGAACTGCCTTGAAAACACCAGCTTGTTTTCGACGACCCAGGTGTCGTGGAACTGGGAAAATCCGTATGCGTTCTCGTTCAGATTGTCATAGTGTTCGAAGAACAACTGGTTCTTCCATTCCCAGCCGATGCCATCGCCTCCCATCAGATCGAAATACAGGGTCGTAACCGTGTTTTCCAGGGTGTCGTCGTCGACTGTGAGCGTGTTATTGCCTTCGATGGAAACGTTGCCGGGATTCTGCAGCGCCAGCAGTTCGGGAAAACAGCCGAATACCGGAACCGTTCCGATTTGACAGACGCCCGCGCCTTCGAGTTGTCCGGCTTGCCCCGGAACCAGGCCCGCGGCAAATGGGTTCAGGTCGGTAAATCCATCTCCGTCCAGGTCGAATTCCTGATGCGAGACGAATCCGTCGCCATCGCGGTCGAGCGAGGACGGGGAACCGCTTGTGTAGCCGCCATGATCGATCAGGTCCTGGGTGAGCCGGTTCCAGCCGGCCACCTGGTTTCCCTCGTATTGATGCAACATGCCGCCGAACTGGGCGCGAATCGCGTTCGAGAAGTCCATATCCACCGAGAGTTGCAGGAGATTTTGCTGTTGTCCGCCGTGGTCGTAATAACTGCCGGAATCTTCGGTCAGGGCGTAGAGGTAATAACCAAGGTCCCGTGAGCCGATCCGGCCCGGCCCTCCCGCTTCGGCCGCAATTGCGGCCTCGTCCCAACTGCCCGTGCTGAACGAAACCGCGCCGCTGGTCTCGTCGAAAAACGCCCCGGTTTCCTCTATTCGGGCCGATTTCGGATTGAAATTCAGATAACCGCCGATTTTGGACGGCCCGTAGATCGGGGAAGCCGGGCCCCGGATGACATCGATGCGGTCGGAAGCTCCGATCGGAGTCGGATAATTCCCCGGATTGTCCAGCCGGCGCATGCCGCGAAAATAGGTTTCGCCCGGCGTGCCGCGGATGTCCAGGCCACCGGCTACGCCGAAGAACGACTGGGTAAAACTGCCCGGCGCCAGCACGATCAACTCATCGATATCCTGAATATCGAATCTTTCGAGCAAGGCCGATGAAATCGTCGAAGCGGAACGCGGCGTCTCGAGCAGCGACTTGTCGAAGCCGAACACCGATTCCACGTAGCCGCCCGGAAGACTGTCGAGATCGCCCGTTACGACGATTTCCTCCACGACATTCTGCGCCGAGGCCAGGCCAGTGGCCAACAACAAACAGAGACCTGCGGGAAATCGGGTTTGCATTGTTTTCCTTCCCTGACCAAGCGCCGGGAAGCTTGCTATTTTTTTCGCTATCGGTCAACTTGCCGTGTTGATTCCTGTAGGGGCGAGGCATGCCTCGCCCGCGGAATGCCCCAGTACCGCACAACACCCACGGGCGAGGCATGCCTCGCCCCTACGGTCCTGCAAGTATCTGAACCGGCGCGTAATTGCGATGCGAAAATCCGACAACAGGGCGGCGCTGAGCCGCCGCGAACTGCTGGCCGGCGCGGGAGCGGCTCTTGGCGCCGGATTGCTGCCCGGCGGCCTGCTCCATGCCCAGAACGAGGCTGAAATTTCTTCCGCGATCGTCTTTACCGATACCACCATCATCACCAATGACACCGAGCGGCGCAGTCTGCGAAATATGGCGCTGGCGGTGCGCGACGGCGTCATTGCCGCAATCGGCGAAACTGATGACGTATTGCCCGCATTTCCCGACGCGGAGGTCTACGACTGCAGTCGCAAGGCTTTGCTCCCTGGCCTGATTAACTGTCACGCGCATTTGTCGGCGACGATAGCCAAGGGTTTCAACGAGGATTTCGGCTTTCCCAACAGTCTGCAATTGCCGCAAGGTCCGGAAAGTATGCTGTCGGAGGATGAGGCCACCTTGATGTCGGTGCTGGCGGCGCTGGAAGGGCTGCGTTCGGGCACCACGACCATGGTGCAGAATGTGAGCGGCATCGCCCGCGACGCCGCGGCTTTGGCAAGAACCGGCCAGCGCTGGGTATTCGCCGAGTCCGTACGCGATATCACCACCGTGGACGGTCCGATGTCGCCGCCGCGGCTGGCAGACAGCGTTCCACCGCAATTTTCCGACCGGCTGCGTGAAGAAGGCATGCAACGCATCGCCGATCTGCATGGCGCCTGGCACGGCCGCGACAACGGCCTGATCAGCGTCTTCCCCGCCGCCGCGCTGACCGAATTGTCTTCGCCGCAATTGCTGCGCGACGTACGCGAATTCGCCGAAATCCATGATCTGGGCTATACCATCCACATGACACAGTCCCGGGCCGAGGTCGAATTCATGCTGCGATACCACGGCGTGCGGCCTGCGATTTTTCTTGCCGATAACGATTTTCTCGGTCCGCGGCTGTTCGCGGCCCATGCGCGCTATTGCGACGCAGCGGAGATTGAAGTTCTGGGCCGCAGCGGAACCATCATCACGCACCAGGCGGCAATGGCGGCGAATCGCGGCGTGAATCCGCCGATTACGGCCTTGCGTGAAGCCGGCTGTCCTATCGCTTTGGGCACCGACAATAACAACACCGACATGTTGCATGTCATGAAGACGGCGATATCCATGGAGCGCATCCAGCGCAAAGATGAAATTCCCGGCACTGCGCCACAACCCGAAGACATGCTCGCGGACGCGGCCGGCGGCGGCGCACTCGCTGTACGGCAGGGCGCGATGCTCGGTTCACTCGAAGTCGGCCGCAAGGCAGACCTGCTCGTACTCGACGTCATGCAGCCGCATCTGACCCCCTCGGGCCGCGTTCTTTCCGCCTGGATACACAACGGACAACCCTCCGACATCGAATCGGTCATGGTCGACGGCAGGTTCGTCATGCGCGACCGTCGGGTGCTGACGCTCGACGAGGCGGCCATCATGGAGGAAGCCTGGCAAATCGGCCGGCGCGTCTGGAACCGGATGCTGGAAAACGGCGCGCTGCCGTTGCCTCGGCTGTAAGCCTGCGTCATTGCTAGACATCCCTTGCAAAACCATTACAATCCGGGACTTTGCGCCCGCGAACGAGACCTGATGACATGAGTCAGCACCCGACGATAACGGAATTGAAGAACTGGTTAATGATGCAGATCATCGGTCAGGAACGACTGATTGACCGGTTACTGATCGCACTGCTGGCAGATGGTCATCTTTTGGTGGAAGGCGCCCCGGGACTGGCCAAGACCAAGGCAATCAAGGATCTCTCCCGCGGCATCGAAGGCGATTTCCACCGCATCCAATTCACACCGGACCTGTTGCCGAGCGATATTACCGGAACCGAAGTTTTCCGGCCGGAAGACGGCTCTTTCCGCTTTCAGCAAGGCCCGATTTTCCACAATCTGGTGCTCGCGGACGAAATCAACCGCGCCCCGGCCAAGGTGCAGTCGGCGTTGCTCGAAGCCATGGGCGAACACCAGGTCAGCGTCGGCCGCGAATCCTTTACCCTGCCGCCGCTGTTTCTCGTCATGGCGACGCAGAATCCGATCGAGCAGGAAGGAACCTATCCCTTGCCGGAAGCGCAACTCGACCGCTTTCTGATGCACGTTACCATCACTTATCCTTCGATCGAGGCCGAACGCGACATTCTTCACCTGGTCCGGGACGAAGCAGCCAACAAGTTGCCCGATCCCCCGAGCCAGGTGCCGCAGGAGAAAGTCTTCGCCGCCCGCCAGGAGGTGCTGGAAATGCATATGGCGCCGGAAGTCGAGGAATACATCATTCAACTCATCATGGCGACACGCAATCCGCTGGTCTACGGCAAGGATCTGGAAGGCTGGCTCGAATACGGCGCCAGCCCCCGGGGTACGATCTCGCTCGACCGCTGCGCGCGCGCCCACGCCTGGATTCAGGGCAAGGATTTCGTCAGCCCCGACGATGTGCAGGAAATCATGTTCGATGTGCTTCGTCATCGCATACTGCTGAGCTTCGAGGCCGAGGCCAGCGGCGTTACACCGGACAAGGTTCTGGAAACGATTCGCGAACGCGTGCCGTCCGCCTGACGGGGACGCCCCGAGATGAGTTCCAGGTACCGCATTGACCCTGAGCACGCCCGTTATCAGGCGACAGGGGCCGCCGTCAGCCTGCAGCAATTGCTGATGCAGCGCTATGCGGCCAAAACCCTGGAGTACCTGGCTCATACCCGGTCCATCGCAGGCATCAGCGGACTGCATTTATCCAAGATGCGCGGCCGCGGCATCGATTTCGAGGAATTCCGGCCCTACCAGCCCGGGGATGATATCCGCCTTATCGACTGGCGAGTCACGGCTCGCACGAACCGGCCTTTCACCAAGGTTTTCCGCGAGGAGCGCGAGCGCCCGGTCATCATCGCGGTGGACCAGACTCATAACATGTTTTTCGGCAGCCGGATCGCATTCAAGTCGGTGATCGCCGCGCAAACCGCGGCCGTTTTCTGCTGGCTGGCAATCGACAATGGCGATCGTGTAGGCGGCCTGGTCTTTTCCGATCGGGAAGTTCGGCTGGTTCGGCCCAAACGCAGCAGGCGCTCCGCGCTGCATCTGCTGAATCAGGTCTATGAATTCAATCAGGCCCTGGTTAGCGTTGCCACCAGCGAGCCTGCGGAAGCCGCCGATTCCCGTTTGTCCGACGCACTGGGACAGATTCGCAAGATAATGCGCCCCGGCAGCACCTTGTACGTGGTTTCCGATTTTGTCACTCTTGACGAAAGGGCCGTGCAATACCTCAATCAGCTGAGCCAGCACAACAACGTGGTATGTTGCCTGGTTTACGATGCTCTGGAAGAGTCATTGCCTACTCCCGGGCTTTACAGCATCACGGACGGTCAGCGCAAGGGCGCGCTCAACACGCACAACCGGCGCGCCCGGGTGCGCTACCGGGAGCAGTTCGCCGAGAGAATGCAACTGATCGAGTCCGAACTCGACAGGTTGCAGGTGGCCCTGCTGAAAATTCGCACCAATGATCTGGTCGTGGAACAGATTCGACAGTGGATAGCGCAGAACTCCTAGCTCAATTGGCGGATATTCATCTGCCTGGACCGGTAGGCTTGTGGCCTCCGGCGCCGGGCTGGTGGATTCTCGCCGCGCTGTTGCTGGCGAGTGTCTTTTTCGGCGGACGCAAGGCATATGCCGTCTGGCGCAAGCGGCGATTCTGTGCCCACGCCCTGCTGGAACTCGAGCGGATATACCACGAATTCGCCACGGCCGAGGCCGACGATCCGGACAAGGCCCGTCTGCGCTATGTGAACGCGTTCAATTCAGTGTTGAGGCGCGTGGCGCTGACGCATTTTCCGGATACCGCGGTCGCCGGCCTCGGCGGCGGCGACTGGCTGCGCTTCCTGAAAGCCAACGGCAATTGCATGAACCTGGACCGCGAACTGGCCGAGGCATTGAGTCATGGCCGATTCCAGCCTAACATTTCCATTGATACGGGCAGGTTGCATGCTTTCGGCCGGGAGTGGATTCGCTCCATGTATCTGCGCCGGGGTAGCGACCGCCCGCAAGACAAGCAGACCACAGGCGGTCCGAGGCTTGGGGGATCAGATGCTTGAGTTCACCTGGCCGTGGGCATTTTTGCTCTTGCCGTTACCTTTGCTGGTTTACCGGCTGATGGCGCGCGCGCCGCGTCAGGACGCCGCCTTGTACGTTCCCTTTTTCAGTATGTTGGCACGGCTGCAGTCGGATAGCGAAAACCTGACTTCCGGGCGCCTGTTGACCTTGATCTGCTGTCTCCTTATCTGGCTGCTCGTCGTATTGGCGGCGACCAGGCCGCAATGGCTCGGCGAACCGGTACAACTGCCTTCCACCGGACGCGACCTGATGCTGGCGGTAGACATCTCGGGCAGCATGGAAGCCCAGGACATGATCGTCGGCAGCCGCCAGGCTTCGCGCATCGATGTGGTAAAGGCCGTGGTCGGCGACTTCGTCGAGCGGCGTGAAGGCGACCGTCTCGGATTGATCCTGTTCGCGGCACATGCCTATATTCAGGCGCCGCTCACTTTTGATCGCAAGGTCGTCGGCGAATTGCTGGAAGAGGCCGACATCGGCATTATCGAGGAATCCGCGACCGCAATAGGAGACGCGATCGGCCTGTCGGTGATTCATTTGCGCAACCGGCCGGAGAACAGCCGCGTGCTCGTGCTCCTGACCGACGGAGTCAACAACGCCGGCGAAGTCTCCCCGGAACAGGCCGGCCAACTCGCGCGCACCGAAAACATAAAGATTTACACGATCGGCATCGGCGCGGACCAGATTACCCAGCGAACTTTCTTCGGTGCACGCACGATCAACCCATCGGCGGAACTCGATGAAGCGGTCCTGACCCGCATCGCGGAATCCACCGGCGGACGCTATTTCCGCGCCAGGGACGTTTCGGACCTGGTGGAAATCTATGAAGAACTCGACCGGCTGGAAACCATCGAGCAGGATGAGCAGACTTACCGGCCCACGCGAGTGCTGTTTCACTGGCCGCTCGGCGCGGCGATGCTGATCAGTTTTCTGCTGGCGCTGATCTCGATCCCCTGGCTTTCCCTTTCCGGCAGAGCGGTGCTTGCCGAGCCCGATGAGGAGCCGGCCGGGGTCGGCGAGACCTAAGACATGGAAATCTCAACCGCCATATTCAACGAATTTCATTTCCTGCGGCCCTGGTGGCTGCTGGCGCTGATTCCCGCGGGGATATTCGTGTTCGCACTCTGGCGCGTGAACAGTGCGCTCAGCGCCTGGGACAAGGCCATCGACAAGGATCTGCTTCCCTTCCTGCTGGACCGATCCCGCAATGCGGCGCAACGCACGCCGCTTTTGCTGCTGCTGGGCGCCTGGGTGCTGTCGGCCGTGGCGCTGGCGGGCCCGGTTTGGGAAAAACTACCTCAGCCGGTGCAACAACGCGAGGACGCCCTCGTCATCGTCGTGGATCTTTCCCTGTCGATGTTCGCCCAGGATCATGTGCCTTCGCGTCTTGATCTTGCCAAGCGCAAGTTGCGCGATATCCTGGCCCTGCGCAACGAAGGACAAACGGCGCTGGTGGTATATGCAGGCGATGCCCATGCGGTTATGCCGCTCACCGACGATGTCGTGACCATCGAAGCGCTGGTGCCTTCGCTGAGTCCCAACATCATGCCGCTGTTCGGCAGCAATCCGATGTCCGCCATGGACATGGCTATCGAGTTGCTCGACAACGTCGAAGCTTCCGAAGGCAAGATCCTGCTGATGACCGACGGCATCAGCGGATTCGACCAGGAATTGCTGATTACCCGGCAACTCGAAGACAGACCGTACGAATTACTGGTCATGGGCATCGGCACCGAACAAGGCGCGCCGATCCGCACCAGCGACGGCAACTTTCTTACCGATCAGCAAGGCGCAATGGTTGTTCCGGCCTTGAATCGCGACGTGCTGCAATCGCTGGCAAACCGGGTCGGCGGCCGCTATCACGACATCCAGCTTTCCGACTCGGACCTGGCGTATCTGCTGACCGATCTGAACTTGCTCGACGATCCGCAATTGAGCGATGTCGAAGAGGAATTCGACGTCTGGTATGAAACCGGCCCCTGGCTGTTGCTGCTGGTGGCGCCCATGGCCGCCCTGACCTTTCGCCGCGGCTGGTTGTTCAGTATACTGATGGCTGCGGGCGTACTGGCGTTGGCGCCGGCGCCGCCCGCGCAGGCGGCGGAATGGTCGGCCTTGTGGCAGACCTCGGACCAGCGTGGCGCCGACGCCTTCGCCAATGAAGATCACGCGGTTGCGGCGAGCCTGTTTGATTCACCCGATTGGCAAGGCGCCGCCAACTATCGCGCGGAGAATTACGATTCGGCGATCGCCGCCTACAGCGCCCTCGATACGCCCGACGGTCATTACAATCGCGGTAATGCATTGGCGCTTTCCGGTAATTACGCCGAGGCCATAGCCGCATACGAGTTGACCCTGGCAGTTTCACCGGAACACGAAGACGCGATCTTCAACAAGGAAATCGTGGAACAATTGCTGGAACAACAGCAATCGGAACAAGGCGAAAGCCAGGAAGGAAACAACGAAAGCGAGCAGTCCGACCAGAACTCGGATCAACAGTCCGAGCAGGACCAGGAAAACAGCGACCAGCAGGACCAGGAAAGCCAGGAGGGCGATGAGAATCAGCAGCAGGATCAGCAACAGAACGAAGCGCCGGAAGACCAGGAAAACTCCGAATCCAACAGTGAACAGAACACGCCAAGCCAGAACAGCAACGAGGAATTCGAGGAGCAGCAGTCGCTTGAGCAATGGCTGCGCCGGATCGAGGACGACCCCGGCGAATTGCTGGAGCGCAAGTTTCGCTATCAATACCGGCAACGGCAATTGAACGGCACCGCCAACAGTCTTCAGGACGGGGGTCAGATATGGTGAGGCATGCATTAGTCGCAACAGCGCTTGCGATTTGCGCCCTGTGGCCCGGGGCTCACACAGTCGCCCAGACCAGCGCCCCGCAAATCGAAACCAGCGTCGACCGCACCGAGCTTGCCCGCGGTGAAACACTGACCTTCACAATCCGGGTTTTCGACCGCCGCCAGGGCATGCAACTCGATCTGACGCCATTGACCGAGGAATTCGACGTGCTCGGCACTCGCACTTCGAGCCAGATCCGCAGCGTCAACGGCGCCGTCGAATCCTGGACCGACTATATCGTGACCTTGTTCCCGCTCACCGAAGGCAATCTGACCATACCCGCGATCCAGGTCAACGAAACCATGACCGATGCGATTGAAGTGCTGGTGCGAAATGAAGGGCCTCGCTCGAATCAGGGCAACGAGGAACTATTCCTCGAACTCGAGTCGAACAAGGAATCGATCTACGTGCAGGAACAACTGCTTTTTGCCATCCGCCTGTATTACACGATCAATGGCATCCGCAATCCGCAGTTCACCGAACTCGAAATCCCCGATTCCGTGATCCAGTTGATCGGTTCGCCCAACCAGTACGAAAAACTGATTGACGGTGTCCGCTACGGCGTGTACGAAAAGCGTTACGTGATTTTTCCGCAACGTAGCGGTTCGCTGGATATTCCGGATATTCTCTTTCGCGGTGAAGTCACCGACGGCTCCAGTAATTTCGTTTTTCGCAACCTGAACACGCGCCGCGTCACCGCATTCACCGAGGGTGTCAGCATCGAAGTACTCGAGCGGCCGGAAATCGCGCGCGACAATGAATTCTGGCTGCCGTTGCGTCAACTGAGCGTGGAAGAAAGCTGGGAGGGACCGGTCGATGACCTGCAAATCGGCGACACGCTCGTGCGCACGATCAGCATGCAGGCGGAAGGTCTCGACGGCGCGGTGCTGCCGCCGCTTAATGAAATGGTGGTGGATCGCGCCAACGTGTATCCCGAGCCTTCGGAAATCGAGCGCATGTTTGTAGACGGCAGCATCGTCGGCTCCCGGGTCGAAAGAAGTTCCATCGTCGCCACGGAAGCCGGCGCCCTGGAAATTCCCGAAGTCGTGATTCCCTGGTGGAATGTGGACACCGACCAGCAGGAATTCGCCAGGATTCCCGCCACCACGCTTCAGATCACCACGATAGCGGGCGTCACGCCCGCGGAACAGACCATAGCCGGCACCGGCGAGGATCTTGCCGAACTGCTGGCAGCCGGACCGCTGGTAGACCAGGAAATGATCGACGCCCAGGCCTCGGCGGAAACCATCGAAGTGAGCGAGAACTGGCTCGACTGGCTCTTCGGAATCGTCTTCGCGGTCGTGGCGGCCATGACGTACCTGGCTCTCGTGAGACCCCATCATCCGGAGATTGCAGGCTATCTGCGCGAACGCCGGCGCCGCTTCGAGGCGCATTACATACCCGAAAACAATGAAGCCGTGGCATATCGCCTGTTGCGCAAGGCGCTGGCCGGTGGGGAAATCAGAGAGATCAGGCGCTGCCTGGTTTGCTGGGCCGATCACCATATTGACGAACGGCGAATCGCGAACATGGAAGACATCCTCAATCAGCGCGACGTTCCCGAGCTGCATACGTTCGTCAACGCAATCCAGGCCTCGCTGTTCAATATCGCCGCGGCGCCGGATGCATCGGTGGCGATCGATGCCCGGGCGCTTGCCGGATTGACCGCCCGCCTGCGCAAGACCAAACAAAAGCGCACCCGCAAACAGCGCAAAGCCGCACGCTACGCCCTCGTACCGCTTTACCGCAACTGATAACCGGACTCCCTTCGTGTCATGCTGCGCGAAGCGAACCGTAGTCGCAGAGTCTTTGCGGGAGGGTGAATATTCTGGGACACCCATAGGAATATTCTGGGACACCCATCGACCAAATTGAATATTCTGGGACACCCATCGACCAAATTGGTCAACGTAAATCCAGTTCAACTTGATGGTCGATTGAAGAAATTCCGAATCGATTCGGAACCGACGGTCGGGAGAACTTTTTAACGGGCACGGGCAATGCCGCCCATTCAGACATGTGATTGAGGCCGCCCCGGATTATGCGGCTTTTTTGGTCCGGCTCCTTTCCCTGACCGCCAGTTTGTCCAGACCGTTGAACATCGTGATCGATTCCTTTTGAATCTCCAGCGCCAGCGTGCACCATTGCGCCTGGTTCAGATTCAGGTCCGACAAGGCGGACGGAACCTCTTTCGGAATCAATCCCTTCTTGTCCGCACGCGCAATCCGTCCCGTCCAATCCACCAGTGCAATGTAATTGCGCAGATCAATCGGCAAGAAGGCCGACTCCCCATCGCGCTCGGCTCCGGCCTGGAACGCCATCAGTCCGGGAAACGGGCATTCCGTCGCATCGTGGTTTTCCGGCACCGCTCCGCGAATGCGCGCCTGGATGGAAGTAAATTCGGATTCGCCAAGCGTTTCGCTGATCCCGGCCCGCACTGGATTCAAATCGACATAAACCATGCATGACAGCAACGCCGCCTCATCCAGCAGCGCCTGGGACTTGAAGCGCCCTTCCCAGAACCTTCCCGTACAGTCGTCTTCCTTGTTGGCCCTCCGAGCCATGTACTCATTCAGACAGCGCATGAACCAACTGATGCTGGTCAGCCGTTCGCGCCAGGTCTCGACAACACGGTCCAGTTGCCGGTATTCCGCCTCGGACCGCAACTCCCCGCGCAAATAGCAATGCACCAGCGGGTCGCCCTTGTACAGACGCAGCCAGCGGCGGATGACGTCGTCGCGGCTCCAGAGCCGGCTGCGTGCGGGATCCACGTGCAGGACCACGTGGTAGTGATTGCTCATGATCGCGTAAGCGGCTAAATCGATGGCAAAGACCTCGCCGAGCAATGCCAGACGGTCCACCAGCCAGGGCTTGCGGTGGTCGAAATTCTGGCTGGAATACCGGTCTTCGCCACAAAGGAAGGCCCGCCGCACGCAGCGGGAAACGCAATGGTAGAACGGTGTGTCCGCCAGCGAAATGATTTGTGAGCGGGGCCGGGTCATCCTCTGCCTGCAAGTCAATGGATTTCTTGCAGATAGGTATAGTCAGAATTCGAAAAAATGCCAGATCTTGGCAATATTTAGGTGGGTGTCCGACGGTGGTGAAGGGGTGGGTGTCCCAAGGTAGCTCTGGGGTGGGTGTCCCATGGTAGGTTCCGGTTTGTATGCCGTAGCTTGCCATCCAACGTATTCGAAGCGTCTGGCTCGAGCGCAGGCCTAACGGCGCCGAGCTATGCTCGGCGGCTGGACTGGCGAGGCGAGGATTAGCGAAAAGGCGCTTCCATAGAAATTCTGCGACTGCGCTTCGCGCAGAATGACAAAATTGTCTGGAGCCTTTGGAGCTTGACGTTTGGCAAGCCATGAAGCGTGCGGATCGAATCGTGGTGGGAAGATTGTCACCCGCGGCATGAATCGCCCTATTCGCTGTTGTACAGGTCCGCCACAAGAGTTTGATCTTTCAGGCGCGCCACTTTCCGCCGGGTTTGCTTGGCGGCGTCATTGCGGGAATGTTCCAGCCGGCGCAGATAGATTTCGTCGACATCCGAGGTGATGTATTTGCCGTCGAAAACCGAACATTCGAAGCGAGTGATGTTCTTGTTCCCTTCGCGCGAGGATTCGACCAGGTCTTCCAGGTCCTGGTAGATCAGCCAGTCCGCACCGATGGCTTCCTGCACTTCATCGATATTGCGGCCGGCGGCGATGAGTTCCGAGGCCGCGGGCATATCGATGCCATATACATTGGGAAAGCGGATAGGCGGAGCGGCCGAGGCGAAATAAACCTTGCGCGCGCCAGCGTCCCTGGCCATCTGTATGATCTGCTTGGAAGTCGTGCCGCGCACGATGGAATCATCGACCAGCAGAACGTTCTTGCCGCGGAATTCCAGGTCGATCACGTTGAGTTTCTGGCGTACGGATTTCTTGCGCTGGACTTGTCCCGGCATGATGAAAGTGCGGCCGATATAGCGATTCTTGACGAATCCTTCGCGGAACTTTACTCCCAGTCGGTTAGCCAGTTCCAGGGCAGACGGGCGGCTTGTTTCCGGAATCGGAATGACCACGTCGATATCGTGCTTGGGGCGCAGGCGTTTCAATTTGTCCGCCAGTTTTTCACCCATGCGAAGTCGCGCCTTGTACACCGAAATGCCGTCCATCAGCGAATCCGGCCGCGCAAAATAAACGTGTTCAAAAATACAAGGGGTATGAATCCCCGGCTCGACGCAAACCCTGCTATGCAGATTGCCCGCGAAATCCATGTAGATGGCCTCGCCGGGGGCGACGTCGCGTTCGATATCGAATCCCTGGGAATCGAGCGCGACGGATTCCGAGGCGACCATGTATTCGTGCCTGCCGTCGCGAACGCGGCTGCCAAACACCAGCGGTCTGATGCCATGAGGGTCGCGGAAGCCGACAATGCCGTAACCGGCGATCATGACGATGACGGCATAGGCCCCGCGGCAGCGCATATGAACGCCGGTAATCGCCGCGAATACGTCTTCCGGCGTCGGCGACATTTTGCCCCGCCGCTGCAATTCGTGGGCAAAAACGTTGAGCAGCACTTCGGAATCGGAATCCGTATTGATATGCCGCAGATCGTCACGGAACAGATTCCGGCCCAGTTCGCGATTGTTGGTGAGATTGCCATTGTGGGCCAGTGCCAGGCCGTACGGGGAATTCACATAGAGCGGCTGGGCGAGCGCAGGGCTGCTGCTGCCGGCGGTGGGATAGCGCACATGGGCGATGCCCATCTGCCCCGTGAGCCGACGCATATGGCGAGTGCGGAAGACATCCTTGACCAGGCCGTTGTCCTTGCGCAGATTGAGCTTGCCGTGATCGCTGGTCATGATGCCGGCCGCATCCTGTCCGCGATGCTGCAACACGGTCAAGGTGTCATACAGGCACAGTCCGACATCCTTTCCCGTTACAACGCCAACCAGACCACACATGATCGATTCTCCTGTTCGGCCGTGGTCGCCATTATATGACATCCGCGGTCAATGATTGTGCAAAAAACGACTCGGACCACTCGATCAGTGCAAGTCCATAGGGAATCAGCACTGAACCGGACCAGAGATCGGCGCCCTGAAGCAAGGCTCCTGTCAGATACAGCACGACGCAAACAATCAGCGCCCCGCGCAATATGCCGAAGCCTCCGCCGAGAATCCTGTCCATCAACGTCAATCCGGCAAGCTCAAGCAAATTCGACAGCAGTTTTGCCAGCAGGTTGCCGATGATCATCACGCCGAGGAACAGCACCAGAAAAGCCGTGAAATAACGCAGCAAAGGCTGCTCTATAAACGCCGGCATCGTGCTGGCCAGTCTTTCGTTGTACAGCCACACGACGACAATGGCCGCGACCCAGGTCGCAAGGGAAAGCACTTCCCTGATCAGTCCGCGCCAGAGTCCGAGGATGCATGACAGGCCGACGACGACCAGTATCACGAAATCCGCCGCATTCAGTTCCACGGGATCCAAGATACTCAAAACCTCTGTAATTCGAACGGCAGGATTACGCCGGTAATACCGAATTCATCTTCCAGCCGGGATTGATAGTCCCGAGCCGTATCTCGCCCGAGCCAGGGACCCACCAGCACTGCCTGCAGCGGACCCGGCCCGTTCTGCTGCTGGCGGATATAGGCTCGATATCCGGCTTCGCGCAATTGCGTCAGTAGTTGCCGCGCTTCATCCTCACCGGCGAATAATCCCAACCGCAAGCTCCAGCCGCGCGGCAGGCCCCGATCGTCGAGGATCGGTATTTCGCGCCAACTGTCCGCGCCGTTTTCGGTACGGGCCTCTTCCACGGCGCGTTGATCCGCCGGCACAATGATCGCGGGAGTGTCCGCGAGTATGACCGGCCTCGACTGCACCGGCTCGGGCAGCACGGGAACTGAAGGAGGCGGCGGAATCCGGCTGGGCAATTGCGGCTGAATCGAATCCTGGCGGTCGAAGATCATGGGCAGAAAGATCAGTGCCAGCGCCAGAATGACAACAGCCGACAAGACTCCGCGTCTGATGATCTGCTTCACAGGGCTTACCTCGCGCCAGCCGTGGTAAATGGACGCGCGGCCGCGACCGTATGGAACGAGCCGGTTACCACGACCAGATCGGACCTCGAACCGGCCGCCTCGCGATAAGCATGCGCCACTTCGCCCGCAGGGATAACTTCAGCGTCTGACAAGCAGGACCGCAGGCGCGAATACAATATGGACGCGGGCAAACCGCGCACATCTTCGACCTCAGAAATATACCAGACATCCACCTGGGCGTTTAAGGCGGTCGCCATGCCTTCTATATCCTTATCCGCCAACAAGGCGATTACTGCAGCGACCTTGCATCGCGCCCCGAATCCGGCGCGCATTTCGGCAATCCTTTCCGCGAGCCGCCGGGCAGCCGCGGGATTGTGCGCCACGTCGAGCAGAACCGCCGTTCCGCCGGCCCTGTCCCGGCACTGCTCGAGCCGTCCCGGCAAGCCCGCCTGGTGCTGGGCGGCGCGAATCCCGCTATCGGTTACCCGTAAATCCGCAAGCTGTACCGCCTGCAAGGCGGCGGCCATGGCCGGCAAGGGCAGACGCGGCTGTTCCAGACCCTCCATCCGGATTGCCCCATCCCTGCCATGCCCCCACCAGAGCCAGTCTCCCGCTTCGACGCAGGCTCCATAATCCTTCTGCCGGCAAAACACCGGCGCGTCCAGGCGCCCGGCGCACTCAAGCACACTTGCCGGCGGCTGTTCTTCGCCATAGACCAATGGCGTCCCGCGGCGAAGAATGCCGGCTTTTTCAGCGCCGATCTGCTCCCGGCTACCGCCCAGCCACTCCTGGTGGTCCAATTCGATATTGGTAATCAGCGTTACGTCGGCATCGACGATATTGACTGCGTCCAGGCGCCCGCCCAGGCCGACTTCGAGAATAATGGCGTCCAGTCGCTCTCGCGCGAACACATGCAGGGCAGCCAGGGTCGCGAATTCGAAGTAGCTGAGACTGATCCCTTCCCTGGCACGATCGACCTTCGCCAGGGCCGCGCAGATCGACTCGTCTTTGCACTCCGTTCCGGAAATGCGAATACGCTCGTTGAAGCGATGCAGGTGCGGCGACAGGTAACTGCCCGTGCGCAGACCCGAATTCAGCAAAACCGCGTCAAGGGCCGCCAGCGTCGAACCCTTGCCATTGGTTCCCGCAATTGTGAAAACGAAGGGCGCGGGGCGCGCAAGCGCCATGTTCTCCGCGACCGTGCGCACGCGATCAAGGCCGAGTTCCATGTCGCGTGGATGCACGGTAGCGATATGAGCCAGCCATGCAGGAAGATTCACGTCGGGTTTTGCCGGGGCCTCAGTTCACCGAGCGCCGGAACCAGCCGAGCTTGTCGAGCAGTGAAGCGATGCGCCCGCGCAAGTCACGGCGGTGCACAATCATGTCGACGGCGCCGTGTTCGAGCAGAAACTCGCTGCGCTGAAAGCCTTCGGGCAGTTTCACTTTCACTGTCTGGCGAATGACGTCGGGACCCGTAAAACCCACCAGAGCGTTGGGTTCGGCGATATTGACATCGCCCAGCATGGCCAGGCTGGCGGATACGCCGCCATAGACCGGGTCCACGAGAACGGAAATGTAGGGCAGGCTGTATTGACGCAGTCTTTCCAGCGCGGCGGCAGTCTTGGCCATCTGCATCAGTGAGATCAGCGCTTCCTGCATACGCGCGCCGCCGCTGGTGGAGAAGCAGACCAGCGGTAATTCTTCCTCGATGCAGATATTTACCGCCTGGGCGAATTTCTCACCGACCACCGCCCCCATCGAACCGCCGATGAAGCTGAATTCGAACACCGCCACAAGCAGCGGCGACCCTTGCAGTTTGCCTTTCACTACGACGAGAGCGTCTTTTTCCCCGGTCGCCTTTTGTGCACTGCCCAGGCGGTCGCGATAGCGTTTCAAATCCCTGAACTTGAGCAGGTCCACCGGCTCCAGATCTGCGAGCAGTTCCTGGCGATCGTCTTCGTCGAGGAACAGTTCGATCCGGCGCCTGGCCGATATGCGCATGTGGTGGTCGCATTTCGGACAGACATCGTGATTTTCGTCCAGGCTCTTGCGATACAACATCGCATCGCAACGCGGACATTGTTTCCAGACGCCTTCCGGTACGGTTGACTTGCGTGTGCCCGACTCCCCGCTGGAAATCGACGGCAGTATCTTGTCTATCCAACTCATGAATTCCGTTCCCCCTTCGTCTGACGCGCATTCAGCGCCTGCCGCAGGTTGCCAATCAGCGCGGCGGCCTCGCTGATTTGGCCCGGCTCCCGCCGGGAAGCCGCCGGCAATTGCCCGATTCGCTCCACCAGGGCACTGCCGACAATGATTCCATCCCCCAGTTCATTCATGGCCAGGGCCGTTTCCACGTCCCTGATGCCGAAGCCGACGACCACCGGGAGCGAGGTCCATTCCCTGAGTCTGGCGATGTTCTGCGCCACCGATTTGCGATCTTCCAGCGCGGCGCCGGTAACTCCCTTGAGGGAGACATAATACAGATAACCGCTTGTGTATTCGATGATTTCTTTCGTCCGGGCCGCCGTCGTAGTAGGCGAAACCAGGAAAATCCGGTCGATTTCCCGGCCTGCGAGCAAGGCGGGCAGGTCACCGGCTTCAGCCGGAGGCATGTCTACCACGAGCACTCCGTCCACATCAGCGCGGGCGCAGTTTTCGGCAAATTGCGCGTAGCCCATGATCTCGATGGGATTGAGATAGCCCATCAGGACGATCGGCGTTTCCGTGTCCCTAGTGCGGAAACGTGCGGCGAGTTCGAGCACTCCGCCGAGCGTCGCGCCGGCGGCAAGCGCGCGCTCCACGCCGCGCTGAATGGCCGGACCGTCGGATGACGGGTCGCTGAACGGAATTCCCAACTCGATCATGTCGGCGCCCTGGCGCACGAGTTCATGCATGATTGCAAGCGATGTATCGAAGTCGGGATCGCCCGCGACCAGATAGGGAATCAGCAGTCCCCTGCCCTCGTCGGCGGCGCGCGCCGCATATTGCGAGATACGGCTCATCAGACTGTTCCGAAATCCGCGCCTTGCAGTCTGGCGACAGCTTCAATGTCCTTGTCGCCGCGGCCCGAAAGATTGACCAGGATGTGCTGTTCGCTGTCCATGCCGGAGGCGAGGCGCGTCGCCCATGCCAGCGCGTGGCTCGATTCCAGTGCCGGAATGATGCCTTCCAGACGGGTCAGCTGATGAAAGGCCTCCAACGCCTCGGCGTCGGTCGCGCCGACGTACTGCACCCGTTTCAGGTCTTTCAGCCAGGAATGCTCAGGGCCCACGCCGGGGTAATCCAGACCCGCCGAGACCGAATGCGTATCGAGAATCTGGCCGTTTTCGTCCGTCATCAGGTAGGTTCGACTGCCATGCAGCACACCGGGCCGTCCCGCGCACAACGGCGCCGCATGGTCGGGCGTTTCAAGCCCGCGGCCGGCGGCTTCGACGCCGTACATCGCCACTCCGCTGTCGGCGAGAAAGGGGTGAAACAGGCCGATGGCGTTCGAGCCGCCGCCGACACAGGCGACCAGGGCGTCGGGCAACACCTCGGTACGCTCGAGAAACTGACCGCGCGCCTCCCTGCCGATCACGCTCTGAAAATCCCGCACCATCCGCGGATAGGGATGGGGACCGGCAACGGAGCCGATGATGTAAAAGGTGTCGTCGACATTGGTCGCCCAATCGCGCAAAGCTTCGTTCATCGCGTCTTTCAGCGTTCGCGAACCGGAGTCCACCGAGACAACCCGGGCTCCGAGCAATTTCATGCGATAGACATTGGGCGCCTGGCGGACAATGTCTTCGGCGCCCATGTAGACAAGACATTCGAGGCCGAGGCGCGCGGCAACCGTGGCGCTGGCGACGCCGTGCTGGCCCGCGCCGGTTTCGGCGATCAGGCGTGTCTTGCCCATGTGCCTGGCCAGCAGGGCCTGGCCGATGGTGTTGTTGATCTTGTGGGCGCCGGTATGGTTCAGATCTTCGCGTTTCAGCCAGATCCGCGCGCCATCGTAGGCCTGACTCAGGCGCTCGGCGAGATAGATGGGCGACGGGCGGCCCACATAGTCTGCCAGGTCGGCATCGAAGGTCTTCCAGAATTCCTCGTCGCGGGAGAGTTCGGCATAGGCCTCGGCCAGTTCCGAAACGGCCCGGATCAGGGTTTCGCCGACAAATACGCCGCCATAAGGACCAAAATGGCCGGTCTCGTCGGGTCCTGAGTAATCTGCCTCGGTATCAGGCACTTCTGGCCTCCCGGATGAAGTCCCGCAATTTGTTCAGGTCTTTTTCGCCGGGCCCGGCCTCGACTCCGGAACTCACATCGATGCCGAAGGGCCGCGCCCGTTGTATGGCCTCCGCCACGTTACTGGCGTGCAAACCTCCGGCAACGACTACATTGCCGGCCCCCGCTGCCACCAGATCCGCCGCGATTTCCCAGCGAAAGGACTTGCCGGTGCCGCCGTAACTCGACTCGTCGTAAGTATCGAGCAAAATACGTTGCGCCGACGCAAATTCCGCGACCTGGTGCTGCAAATCCGATTCGTCGCGCACCCGCAAGGCTTTCATGTACGGCAGTCCGAAAGATTCGCAAAAGCCGGCGGACTCGTCGCCGTGAAACTGCAATCCGCTGAACAGGCCGGTAGCAGCCGCCGACCTGACTTCGGCCGGGTCCGGATTTACGAATAGCGCATAAACCTCGACATCTTCCCCGGCCCGCTCCAGCACTTTGCCGAATCGCGCGGGCGGCACATACCGGCCGCTGGGCGGATAACAGACCAGGCCGATGGCGTCGGCGCCCAGGTCGATGGCGGCACGGGCGTCTTCGGCGCGCGCGATGCCGCAAATCTTGATCCAGATATCGGCCATGTTCCGACACGCCGGAAAAACGGCGCATTGTAGCAAAATTAACCCTGACCGGCGTCCGGCAAGCGGTCGAGAATCGGCGGTGCGACTGCATGCGAAGGAATTCCGCATTCCCGCGGATAGCTGACGGCAACGAGATACAGCCCATGCGCGGGCGCGGTGACTCCAGCGGCCTTGCGGTCTCTTGCCAACAGGATTTCGCGAATCCAGTCCGGTTTGCGCTCGCCGCGGCCGACTTCCAGCAGGGAGCCGGCGATATTGCGCACCATGTGCTGCAGGAACGCATTGGCGCAGATGTCGATTACCAGGAAATCGCGCTGCTCGTACACCTGGAGAAACCTGACCTCGCGGAACGGCGATTTCGATTGGCAACCGGCAGCCCGGAAGCTGCTGAAATCAAGCTCTCCGAGCAGATGCCGGGCGCCTTCCCGCATGGCTTTCTCATCCGGTTTACCGGGCTCTCGCACCGCTTTTCCCGCCAGCAGCGCCGAATCGATCGTCCCGCCATACAAAACATAGGCGTAGCGCCGGGACAGCGCAGAAAATCTCGCGCTGAAACAGTCTCTTACCACGATTGCTTCACGCACTCTGACAGTCGGCGGCAACAGACTGTTAGCGCCCATGGTCCAGGCGCGCTCACCTCGGTCAAGCGGGCAGTCGAAGTGGACAATCTGGCCCGTCGCATGCACTCCCGCGTCGGTTCTTCCCGCGCAAACGAGTTTCACGGGCGAATCGGCTATCTTGCCGATGGCCGTCTCCAGACTGCCTTGTACGGTGGGAATTTCAGTAGAAGATTGTTTTTGCCAGCCGCCGAACGCCGACCCATCGTATTCGATGCGCAAGCATATACGCTTCCCGCCTGCCGACACGGGTCAACTCAAATCATCGATAATCGCCAGTAGTTGCCTGGCTTCGCTGATCTGCCCCTCGTTACCGGAACGAATGACGTTCTCAAGAATCTTGCGCGCCTTGTCCGTATCGCCCATCTTGTGAATCGAATAAGCCAGATTAAGTTGCTCGGCAACCTCTTCTTCTCCGGCCTGATCGAGATCCACTTCGAAATCTTCCGCGGCTTCCTCGACTTCCTCGACTTCCTCGACTTCCTCGACTTCCTCGACTTCCTCGACTTCCTCGACTTCCTCGACTTCCTCGACTTCCTCGCCCGGATCTTCTACATCGCCCGAATCGCCGGAGTCTATCGCAACCGCCTCGCCCGCGGCCTCCGTTTCCTCTGCCTGCTCTTCGAAATCGTCTTCCGTGCTCTCGTCCGCTTCATCTCCTTCCCGGGCGTCCTCGCTGCCGATGACCACGAACGCTTCTTCCTGTTCGTCGTCTTCATCCCGACGGCTGCCGCGCAACATCAGTACAACTACCAGCGCCAGCACCAGAATCGCCATGCCGATGGCAAGATAGACTGGATTGTCCAGTACGTTCTCCAGTGAACCCGCCGCTGTCGCCGGTTCGGTATCGATTTCGGCTTCCGCCGCGGCCGCGGCTGCCTGTTCGGCCGCCTGCCGCGCCTGTTGTTCTTCGGCTTCGGCGGCGAGCGAAGCCTGCAGTTGCGCCAGTTCCTGCTCCTGCAGCTCGATGATCTGCTGCGCCATGGAGATCTGTTCGTCGAGATCGTCGAGTCGCGCGCGCAATTCTTCCTGTTCGATCCGAACCCGGTCGGCTTCTTCCTGCGCCTGGGCCAACTCGTTTTCCAACTCCGCTATACGCTGATCGAGTTCGTCGCTCCCGCCCTGGCCGTCTTCGTCCGCTTCACCCACGACGAGACTCAATTGACCGTCGGGATCGTCGTCCTGATCGGTGGACTGGGGCGCCGGCGCCGCGAGCGGCTCGGGCTGAACATTGCCCGCGGTCGGCTGCCTGACTGTCTCGTCCTGCGCGGCACTTTGATCCAGTGCGCCCAGTTCGGCCAGATCCGGTGTGCGCAATTCGACATCCGCGCGCAATCGATCGATGTCGCCGTCGATGAAGGCTTCGGGATTCAGCCTGTGCAAGGCGAGCATGGTCTGGTTGAGATTTACCGAATTTTCTCCCGCCAGGCTTTCGGCGATTCGCCAGAGACTGTCACCGGAGACGGTGCGTATGCTTTGCCGGCCGGCCTCGGCAAGTTCGCCGCCTGTCGCCGGCGCCGGTTCACTTGCAGGCGTTGCGGGAATCAGTTCGGGGGCAGGCGCGTCGCCGATCGCCAGCAGGTGCTGGCTGAGAATGCGTCCTCCGGGCCAGGAAGTATCGAGAATTACCGTGTAACTCGATTCGGGAATCGGTTGCTCCGTGGTCAGCGTCAGCCACGAGCCGTCCGCGCCGGATTCGATTTGCAATTGAAGCTGAAGACTGGAAAGCAGTTCGTAGCTGTCGACGTTCAACTGCTGGTAATCGGCCACCGATGCAAGCGTTACCTGTAACTCGGTTGGCTGTACGTCACCCAGATCCAGCAAGGAAATCCGCGCCTGCAAGGGCTCGCCGGGTTGAGATTCCACCTGCAGCACGCCAAGACCGACGGCGAAGGCAAGATTTGCCGTAACGGCAAGCGCCAGGCTCGAAAGAAAACTGAATAAAGCTTTTTTCATTTTCTGTAACGCCCGATCCGATGGCGTTCCACGGCGTCGGGCCGGATCGGATCGACGCCGCTACGGCCCGCAACGTTACCGGCAGTATTCACGATAAGTATTCTGCAAGCAACAATTCAGCGATCTGCACCGTATTCAGTGCAGCGCCCTTGCGGATATTGTCGGCCACTATCCACAGATTGATACCGTTCTCCATCGAAATATCCTCTCGGATGCGGCCGACAAAAACGGGATCGGTTGTCGCGGCATGTTCGACCGGAGTCGGATAGGCATTCGATTCAGGCTCGTCGATCACGGTAACTCCGGGAGCATCGAGCAGCAGATCGCGCACTTCCGGCGCCGAAATCGGCTGTTCGGTCTCGATCTGCACTGCCTCGGAATGGCCGTAGAACACGGGAATTCGCACACAGGTGGCGCTGACGCGGATCGAGTCGTCACCCAGGATCTTGCGTGTCTCCCAGTTCATCTTCATTTCTTCCCGGGTATAGCCGTTGTCGAGGAACGTATCGATTTGCGGCAAGGCGTTGAAGGCGATCTGGACGGGAAATACTTCCGCGGTCGCCGGTCGGCCGTTGAGCAGTTCGGCCGTCTGCCGCGCCAGTTCCTTGACCGCCGCCCGTCCGGCGCCGGAAACCGCCTGATATGTCGCCACGCTGATCCTGCGGATACCCGCCGCATCGTGGATCGGCTTCAAGGCAACGACCATCTGCATGGTCGAACAATTCGGATTGGCGATGATGTTGCGGTTGCGGAAGTCGGCAATGCTTTGGGGATTGACCTCGGTCACCACCAGCGGAATATCGTCGTCGTAACGAAAACACGAGGTATTGTCGATCACCACGCAGCCTGCATCGGCCGCTTTCGGGGCAAACTCGGCCGAAATCGAGCCGCCCGCGGAAAAAAGACCGATATCGACCTTGCTGAAATCGAATTCCGCCAGATTTTCCACCAGAAGCGGTTTGTTGCCGAACATTGCGCTGGAACCCGCCGAGCGCTCGCTTGCCAGGGCATGGACGTTATCCACCGGAAACTTGCGTTCAGCGAGAATGCCCAGCAGGCATTCCCCGACAGCGCCGGTGGCGCCGACCACGGCCACATTGCACTTGTTCATCGTATGATTCCGGATTATGGATCGGGGGTCTGGAAATACCATGGCGATCGTTCTCGCCAACCTTGCTCGAATGCGCGAATCGTCGCCTCGTCTTCGAGGGTTATGCCGATATCGTCGAGCCCGTTCAGCAGACAATGCTTGCCGAACTCATCTACCTGAAAACTCAATTCGCCACCGTCGGGCCTGACAATGATCTGACCGGGCAGCTCGACCCTCAATCGATAACCGGGCGCCGACTCGGCTTCCTGGAAAAGATCGTCAACAATATTCCTATCTAAAACAATAGGTAATATCCCGTTTTTGAAGCAATTATTGAAAAATATGTCGGCGAAGCTAGGCGCGATTACCGCGCGGAAACCGTAATCGTCGAGTGCCCAGGGCGCGTGTTCCCGGCTCGAGCCACATCCGAAATTGTCGCGCGCCAGCAATATCGAAGCGCCCTGGTAGCGCGGCTGATTGAGCACGAAATCCGGATTCAATTCCCGCTTGCTGTTGTCCGCATCCGGTTCGCCCGCATCCAGATAGCGATGTTCATCAAACAGGTTGGCGCCGAAACCGCTACGTCGGATCGACTTGAGAAACTGCTTGGGAATGATGAAATCCGTATCCACATTGGCCCGGTCCAGGGGCATCACCAATCCTTCTTCGACTACGAATGCTTTCATGACTGAATACCTATCCGACTTCACGCACATCGACGAAACGGCCATACACTGCCGCCGCCGCCGCCATCGCGGGGCTGACCAGATGGGTGCGCCCGCCCCTGCCCTGGCGGCCCTCGAAATTGCGGTTGGAAGTCGACGCGCAATGCTTGCCGGCCGGCAATTGATCGGCATTCATCGCCAGGCACATGGAACAGCCGGGTTCGCGCCATTCCATGCCGGCCGCGGTGAAGACCCGGTCGAGTCCTTCGGCTTCGGCCTGTTCCTTGACCAGGCCTGAACCCGGAACGACCAGGGCGCATTCGATGTTGTCGGCAATGCGCCTGCCTTCGACGACCCTGGCCGCTTCGCGCAGATCCTCAATCCTTGAATTGGTGCAGGAGCCAATGAAAACGTAGTCCAGCCGGATATCGCCGATCGGTGTGCCTGCCTTCAGCCCCATATAGTCCAGCGCCTGTTCCATATTGCCGCGCCGGGCGGCGTCGGCTTCCGCTTCCGGCCTGGGGATGGCGGAATTGACGGGCGCAACCATTTCCGGCGAGGTTCCCCAGGTTACCTGGGGTTCGATATCCTCGCCGCGCAGTTCCACGACCTTGTCGAAATGCGCATCGTCGTCACTGGTCAAACCGCGCCAGGCGGCGGCCGCGCGCTCCCACGTCTCGCCTGCGGGCGCGAAGGGACGGCCCTTGATGTACGCCAGCGTTTTCTCGTCCACGGCGATCAGGCCCGCCCGGGCGCCGGCCTCGATCGTCATGTTGCAGACGGTCATGCGCCCCTCGATACTCAAATCGCGAATGACCTCGCCCCCGTATTCGATGGTGTGACCTGTGCCGCCCGCGGTACCGATTCGGCCGATGATGGCCAGCACTACATCCTTTGCGGTCACGCCGATGCCGAGTCTGCCGTCGACGCGCACGAACATGTTCTTCATTTTCTTCTGTAACAGGCATTGGGTGGCGAGCACATGCTCGACCTCGGAGGTGCCGATGCCATGTGCCAGAGCGCCCAGGGCGCCATGGGTCGAAGTATGCGAATCGCCACAGACGATGGTCATTCCGGGCATGGATGCGCCCTGCTCGGGCCCGACCACGTGTACGATTCCCTGACGGCGGTCGTTCATATCCAACTCGACGATGCCGAATTCCCGGCAATTCTCGTCCAGCGTGGCGACCTGCAATTTGGATACGGGATCCTTGATGCCCGACAGACCCCGCTTCCGCTCTTCGGCGGTAGTCGGGATATTGTGATCCGGAGTCGCCAGATTGGCGCCCGTACGCCAGGGCTTCCGGCCGGCAAGGCGCAAACCTTCGAAGGCCTGGGGCGAAGTTACCTCGTGAATGAGATGCAGGTCGATATAGATCAGCGCGGTGCCGTCCGGGCGCTGCTTGACCAGGTGTGCATCCCAGATCTTGTCGTATAAGGTTTTACCGCTCATGACTTCTGCATCCAATTCTGCGTTATCGGCTCTACCGCGGTTCCCGGCGCCGCGCGTCGCCGCATTGCGCGCGGTCGCGCAACAGATGATCCATCAATACGATCGCCGTCATCGCCTCGGCGATTGGCGTCGCGCGGATTCCCACGCAAGGGTCGTGGCGGCCGGTGGTAACTACTTCCGCCGGTTCTCCGGTCACTGTAATCGTTTTGCCGGGAATCCGGATACTCGACGTGGGCTTCAGCGCAATCTGCGCGAGGATGTCCTGACCGGAGGAAATTCCCCCCAGAATACCGCCGGCGTTGTTGCCGAGAAAGCCTTCGGGAGTGATTTCATCGCGATGCTCACTGCCTTTCTGGGTCACCGACGCGAATCCCGCGCCTATTTCCACGCCCTTGACCGCATTGATGCTCATCAGCGCCTTGGCCAGATCGGCATCGAGACGATCAAATATCGGCTCGCCCAGGCCTGCCGGCACGCCACTGGCGCAAACGCAAATACGGGCGCCGATGGAATTGCCCTCCTCACGCAGCGCCACGATGTAATCTTCCATTGCCGTCACCTTGTCGGCGTCCGGGCAAAAGAACGGATTGTTCTCGATCTCGTCGAAGTCGACTTTTTCGATTCCGATCGGGCCGAGTTGGCTCAGGTAACCACGCACGCTGACGCCGCAGTGCTCCGACAGGTACTTTTTCGCGATCGCTCCCGCGGCGACGCGCATGGCGGTTTCACGTGCGGATGCGCGTCCACCGCCCCGATAGTCCCTGAATCCGTACTTCCTGTCATAAGTAAAATCTGCATGAGCTGGTCGATACAAGTCCTTGATATTACTGTAATCCCTCGACCGTTGATCGGTGTTTTCGATGATCAGGCCTATTGGCGTGCCCGTGGTTCTGCCTTCGAATACGCCGGACAGGATCCGCACCTTGTCATCTTCCCTGCGCTGCGTGGTATAGCGGGACTGGCCGGGTTTGCGCCGGTCCAGATCTCGCTGCATGTCCGCTTCGCTCAATTCCATTCCAGGCGGACAGCCATCCACGATACAGCCCAGCGCCGGCCCGTGACTTTCGCCGAAACTGGTGACAGTGAATAAGTTGCCTATGCTGTTTCCGGACATTTTGTAGTTGTCGGCCAAGCCGACGCCAGATTTGAGGATTGCGCGATTCGCGGGCGACGCATGCGTCGCCCCTACAGCGACCGAGCCGCTGGAAAATCCGCGGATTGTACACTAATTCCCTGCAAGCCGTTGCAGTTGCGAACGCTCAAGTGCGCAAACTCCGGCGCCGCCGTGTTCGAATTCAAGCCACAGAAAAGCAGTATCCGGGTAGCGATTCTCCAGCTCTCCGGCGCTGTAACCCGTTTCCAGGATCAGCCAGCCGCCAGGATTCAATCGCTTTGCCGCCTGTTTGAGCAGGCGTTCGGCAATGTCGACGCCGTCCCTGCCGCCATCCAGCCCGAGTGCGGGCTCAAAGCGATATTCTTCGGGTAATTGCGCTATTTCTTTCCGGGAAACATAGGGCGGATTGGCCAGGATCAGGTCGTAGCTGCATTCCAGTTCATTGAACAGGTTCGATTGCAGCGCCGATACGCGGTCTTCCAGTCCATGCAAGCGGATATTTTCCCGCGCCAGATCCAGTGCTTTCGCGGAAATGTCCGCCAGATCGACGTGACAACGAGGAAATCGCAGCGCACAGGCAAGGCCGATACAGCCGCCGCCGCAGCATAAATCGAGAACGGCGCCTGGATCGCCGGACAGCAGGGGTTCGAAACCGTTGCCGATCAACTCGGCAATGGGCGAACGCGGAACGAGTGCGCGCGGATCGCAGAAGAATTCATGGCCGGCGAACCAGGCCTTGCCGAGCAGATAAGCGGTGGGAATGCGCCTTTCGATGCGCTGCCGAGCGAGATTTTCCAACTTTTCGAGTTCATCCGGACCGAAGTCACGGTCCTGCTGTTCGATAGACTGCCGGAAATCCAGGTTCAGCGCCCCGAACACCAGAAATACGGCCTCGTCATGGACATTGCCGGCGCCGTGGCCGCAATGGACGCCGGCTGCCGCCATGCGCCCGGCAAGCTGATTGATGTATTGCTGAAGGCGCATGATGATATGATTGCGCGCTGATTTTCGACCAGTGGAACAGTGATAATGCCAGATCAAGATGTCGGCGACATGCAGGAACTGGAAAAGGCCTACGCCGCGATTTTGAACGCGGTCGGCGAAGATCCGGATCGCGACGGGTTGCGCAAGACCCCCGGGCGCGCAGCGGAAGCACTCAGGTTCCTGACTCGCGGCTATAGTCAGAATGTTGCCGATGTAGTCAACGAGGCCCTGTATCCTTCCGCCACCGATGAGATGGTCATCGTCAAGAACATCGAGATGTACAGCATGTGCGAGCATCATCTGCTGCCATTCATCGGCAAGTGCCACGTGGCTTACGTGCCCGACGGCAAGGTACTCGGCCTGTCAAAGATTGCCCGGATCGTCGACGTTTTCGCCCGCCGCTTGCAGATCCAGGAAAATCTTACCCAGCAGATCGCCAATTCCATCCAGGAAATTACCGGCGCCAAGGGCGTGGCCGTAATCGTGGAAGCGCAGCACATGTGCATGATGATGCGTGGGGTAGAGAAGCAGAATTCGGTGATGACCACATCCTGCATGCTCGGCGCTTTCCGTGCGCGAGTGTCTACACGAACCGAATTTCTGTCATTGCTCGGCTGATTGCAGCACCAGTTCCACCCGCTCGGCGCAGTTTCCCGCGGCGCACAGCGGCGCCAGCGGCCCCAGGCCGCGCGCTGTCAGTCTGTCGGCCTCGATACCCTGATCCAGCAACAATTGCCGCACGGCCTCGGCGCGGCGCTCGCTGCGGTCAAGCAATTGTTCGAGACCGCCCTCCCCCTGCAGATGGGCGACAACGATCAAACGCAATTCCGGTTCGAGCCGGAGCAACTCCACTACGGTATCCAGTCCGGAGTCCGCCGCCGGCTGATCGCCGGCGCCGAATGTCAGCCCCGGCACGATGAAGCCCCCGGTTTCGAACAAGCTTTCGAGCAATCGTTCGAGCAGGACCGCCGGGCCGGCCTCGGCGGGTTCCGCGACATTGCCGTCGAGTTCGATGATTTCCAGATAGGTCAGCAGTTGGCGGTTGATGCGGGTAATGACGTAAGCCGAAATATAGAACTGTCCGGGAGGTTCCGACCCCATCGCCAGGTAGTACTGGTTCCGCACCGGCCCGTACAGCACGCGCTTGCCGAAAATGTCGTTGGCCCAGTATTCGCTGCTGCCGCAGGCTCGTCCCGCACAACTGAACAACTCACGGTGACCGCGCAGTTGCATCTGTTCGACGAAAAAATCGTAGACGTCCTGGCCGGAAAAGCCGCCCGAAACTTCGTAAAGAATTTGTGTCAGGTCGCCTCGTACGCGTTCCGACGCTTCCGGCGCCACCTGGCCGCGGGTGCTTTGCAGACTGCCGAGCACGACCCGATAGTTGACGTCTTCGGCCGTCTCGATTTCGCTGATCCCGGAATCGGGAAAACCACTGAATAACGGATGATCGGCGGGGCCGAACTGCTGGGCGCCGACGCCGCCGGCCAGCAGCAGCAACGGTATTGCCAGTACAAGGTATCGGGCCTGCATGTTTGTTACCCCATATCTTGCAAATCAATCTTCGGTTTCGTCCGCGGCGGCTTTTTTTCTCGAAGACTTTCTGCGAGTGGTTTTCTTCGCCGGCGCTTCCTCTTCAGCGGATTCCTCCTTTGCCTCGTCCTCGACCTCTACGGACTCGGTGTCGGCATCGTCCGCTTCCGCCGTTGATTCCTCCTCGTCCGGAATGCTCGGAAACTCCGAGAACGGGAAAGGCTTCTGCTCCCTGTTCCAACTGGCGAACAGCAATATCTCGTGTATGTATTCACCCAGCGCCGCAGCCAGATCGCGCAGATTGCGGTTGTCCTCCCCGGTAAAAATGGTGAACAGCGCCTGGACGAGGCCAAGCACGATCGCCAGGGGGCCGACTATCAGCGCGAAAATCAGCAGAAACAGAACGACAAATACGACCCGGCCCCAAATTGCCGGATTCTTCCAGGGACTTTCATTCGGGTTTTCAGACATTGGTACGCCTCAGGGTCTTGTCCTCGCTGGCGACGAACTCCACGTCGAGCGCCTGTTCGCTGAGCATCAGCGAGGATAATATGCTCTTGATCGATTCCTGCTCGTAGATGATCCGGTATAAACCACTCGCCAGGGGCATGTACACGCCGAGTTCATCGGCTTTTCGGGCTACCAGTTTAACCGTGTTGACGCCTTCCGCAACCTGCCCCACTTCCTTCGAGGCTTCTTCAATGCTCTTGCCCTGCCCGAGGGCGAATCCGATGCGATAGTTTCTGCTCAGAGGGGTCGAACTCGTCACCACCAGATCACCAACCCCCGAAAGGCCCAGAAAAGTCATGGGATCGGCGCCGAGTTCGCTGCCGAACCGGGCCATTTCCGTAAGCGCCCGTGTCACCAGCATACTGTTGGTATTGTGGCCCATGCCCAGGGCGGCGGCGATGCCGGCAATTATGGCGTAAATGTTTTTCAGCGAGCCACCGAGTTCGACGCCCAGCATGTCGTCGTTGGTGTATACCCGAAAAGACTCCGAGCGCAGCAACAAGCGCACATGTTCGCGCACGTTCTCGTCATCGCTGGCGATTACCGTGCCCGTCAAGTGTCCGGCGGCGATCTCCCGGGCCAGATTCGGGCCGCTGAGTACGCCGACTCGCGCCCGGGGAGCTTCCTGCCGCAGCACCTGGCTCATGAGCAGGAAAGTCTCCGGCTCGATGCCCTTGGTGCCGCTGACGACCATGGCGTCAGGCGTTACGTGGGAAACCATTTCGCGCACGACGGCGCGGAAACTCGTACTGGGCACCGCCACGAATATCAATTCGGCGGCGGCAACCGCCGCCGGCATGTCGTCCGAAGCCAAAACCCGGGAACTGATTTCGTAACCCGGCAGGTATTGCGGATTCTCGCGCCGGTTGTTCACGTCCCAGGCGAGTTCGTCGCTGCGCATCCAGAAACTGACGTCGCATCCGTTCCTGGCGGTTATGTTGGCGATGACCGTGCCGAAGCTGCCGCCCCCGACCACCGCGACCTTTTCAATCTGCTTCACGCATTCCGCTCCACGATGCAATGATGATAGCCGCTATCCAATCGCGGACAAAATGGGAAAGTCGAGCCTGGACCGGAAATTCAGAGCGCTATGCCCTGGATCAGACTCATCAGCGAGGCCGGGTAAACGCCGAATAGAACCAGCAGCGCGAAAAGGACGAACACTACCGTGAAAGCGGCGTTTCCCTGACGCAATTCCGGCGCGTCAGCCGGTTCCGGCAGCAACATGCGGTAAACGACGCGCAAGTAGTAATACAGCCCGATACCGCTGCCGACGACCAGGGCGGCCAGTAGCAGCCACAAGCCTGACTCCACTCCCGCCAGCACCAGGTAGAACTTGCCGATGAATCCCGCGGTGAGGGGAATTCCCGCCAGCGAGAGCAACATCCCGGTAAACGCGGCCGCCAGCCAGGGCCGCCGCCAGAACAGACCCTGATAATCGCTGATGCTGTCTCTTTCGAGGGCATCCGAGGACAGCAGCGAGACGATGCCGAATGCGCCGAGGGTCATGATCACATACGCGAAAAGATAAAAGCTCACCGCTTCGACGCTGATCGGCCCTTCTGCATAAAAGGCGGCAATGATCGCGATTAGCAGGTAACCCATGTGGGCTATCGAGGAATAGGCGAGTATTCGCTTCAGGTTATCCTGCAACAATGCGAGCAGATTGCCGGCGATGATGGAAAGCAGCGCCAGCAGGGAGAATACGATTACCACCGGTGCGATTCCCAGCGTCCTGGTTTCCACCACCACCCGCAACAGCACCAGGAAAACGGCAATCTTGCCGATCGTCGCCAGATAGGCGGTCGCCGGCGCCGGCGCGCCCTCATAAACATCGGGCGTCCAGATGTGAAACGGAAACAGGGACAATTTGAAAGCCACTCCGGCCGAGACCAGCAACAGCGCGACTACGGAAAATCCGACTCCCGGCCCCGCCGGCAACCCGCCCAGCCCGGCAAATGCGAGACTGCCGGTCTCTGCATAGATCAAGGCCACGCCGAACAGGATCATCGCTGTGGAAATCGCCGACAGGATCAGATACTTCACCGCCGATTCGAGCGCGTGACTGTTCGCCTTGCGCTTGCCGTGCACGGGATAGGCCAACATGCCGTACAGCGACATGCTCAAGGTTTCCAGCCCCAGCAACAGGCTCGCGAAATGGTTGGCTCCGGCGAGCACGACAGCCCCGAGAGTGGCCAATGACAGCAACAGGAAGAATTCCTCACGCTGATCATCGAATTCGGTCCAGTAGTTGTGACTGAGCAGACTTACGCCAACAGCCGCAGCGCAGATCAGCACGGTAAAGAACTGGGCGAAGGCGTCCATCGTCAGTAATGGCGCCGCTTCCGGCGCGGGACCGGTTAACAGGCGCATGGCGAGCAGTGCGGCGAGCAGCAGACCCGCGACCGTCGAGCCGAGGACGAACGGATAATTTCGTTTCACGCCGATCGCCATCATGACCCAGATCGATGTCGCGGTAACGGCGAGCAAGGGCAACAGGGGAATCAGTTCCCCCGCGCTCATCGTGTAGCCGGCGTAATCCAGTGGCGTCATGGCTGCAATGCTCCGACTGCCGCGGCGCCGGCCTGGCTTTCCAGCAGCGCCTGCAAGGTCGGCGCGGAAAGATCGAGGAAGGATTGCGGATACACCCCCATCCAGACCAGGCCTACCATCATGGCGGCGTAAAAGGCCATTTCCCGATTGTCGAGATCGAGCAGGTGGCTGCCGTCGAATGCGCTGTCCGAATACTTGCCATGAAAGATCTTCTGGATCACCCAAAGCGAATAGACCGAGGCAAATATCAGGCCGAAGGCGGAGATGATCGTAAGCACCTGATTAGCCTGGAAGGCCCCCAGCAAGGCGAGAAACTCGCCGATGAAATTGCCCAGGCCCGGCATGCCCAGCGCGGCGATGGAAAAGAACAGCGCCACGGCCGACATGCGCGGTACGCGGCCCCAGAATCCGCCCATTTCATGCATGTTGCGGGTATGGATGCGATGTTGCAGGGCGCCGGCGAGCATGAACAAGGCGGCCGAGCTGAGTCCGTGGGCGAGCATCGTCATCACCGCGCCTTGCAGGGCCAATTCGTTCCAGGCATATACGCCCAGGGTAACGAAACCCATGTGGCTGACGCTGGTATAGGCGATCAGCCGCTTGATGTCCGCCTGGGCGAACGCCACCTTGGCGCAATACAGGATACTGATAGCGGCCAGGGTCATGGCGAAGGGCGCGAATTCGGCGGCTGCGTTCGGGAACAGCGGCACGGCGAAGCGCACCAGTCCGTAGGCGCCGGTCTTGAGCAATACCCCGGCCAGAATGATGCTGCCGGCGCTTGGCGCCTGGCTGTGGGCGTCGGGCAACCAGTTGTGGAACGGCACGCTCGGAAGCTTGGTGGCGAAACCGATGAAGAAACCGAGCATGACCCACATTTCCATGCTTCGGTTCATGCGGACATTCAGCAGATCCTGATAAGCGAAACTGAAGAAGCCGAACTGCAGATAGTGAAACCAGGCCAGCACGACGATCGAGACGAGCATGATCAGGCCGCTCACCTGGGTGAATATGAAGAACTTCTTGGCCGCGTAGAATTTGTTCTCATGCCCCCAGATCGCAATGATGAAATACATCGGGATCAGCATCACTTCCCAGAAGAAAAAGAACAGGAACAGGTCGAGGGCCGTGAAAACTCCGACCACTCCGGCAAGAGTCCAGAGCAGATTGAAGTAAAAGAAACCGACGCGTTCGGTAATTTCCGACCAGGCCGATCCCACCGCGACGATTCCGAGAAAGGCGGTCAGCAAGAGCAACAGCAAGGAAAAACCGTCAACTGCGAAATGCAGAGCTATGCCGAAGCGCGGCAGCCAGGCATGATTGTAAGTGGCCAGCCAGCCGTTTTCGGGTCCATTTACGGATCCATTCGCAAGATCAGGGCCGAGCAGACTCAACATCAATAGCAGCTCGACCACCAGCACCGCCAGGGCGATCCAGCGCGGCAAGGTGGGATTGATGCGCTCGCTGAACCAGGCCAGCAGACCGCCGACGAACAATAGAGCGATGAGCAGCGTCAGGATCACAGCAGTACTCCAACCGCGATCAGCGCCACGAGCCCGGCGGCCATCGACAAGGCGTACCAGCGAAGATAACCGGTCTGGGTCCGCACGATCAGCAGATGACCCGCCCGGCTCAATGCCGCCAGCATGTCGTAGAAAGCGTCGATGATGTCTTTCGCATTGACTCGCGCCAGATACAGGAAAGGATTGACGAAGAGGAAGTCATACAGTCGGTCCATGCCCCAGCCGCTGTTCCAGAACCGGTGCAGCGCGCGGGAAACCGGCAGGGACATGAGTTTCTCGACCGAAAGCGCGCCCGAACCGTAAAACAGGTAACTGATCGCAATGCCGGCCAGAGGCAGCGCGATCATGACGCCATGCATGAAGGCGCTGATGTGATGCTCTTCATGCTCGGCCCCATGACTGAAGACTGCGTCGAGCGGCACCGGAATCCAGCCGCCGAACAGCGACAGCGCCATCAGAATGAATAACGGCACGGCAATGTTGAGACCCTTCACTTCGGTGGCGTCGTGATGCCCCCTGCTCTCGCCGAAAAAGACCACGAAGAACAGGCGAAAAGTGTAGATGCCCGTGAAGAAGGCGCCGATGACTCCTCCGAACCACAGCCAGAGCCCCTGCCCTTCGACTTCGAGCGCGGCGATCAGGATTTCGTCCTTGCTGAAATATCCGGAAGTATAGGGAAACGCAGTCAGCGCGAGTCCGCCGATGAGAAAGCACAGGAACCCGACCGGAAGCTGTTTGCGTTTCGCCCCCATGCGAAAGATGTCCTGCTCGTGATGCAGGCTGAGAATGACCGCGCCGGCGCCGAGGAACAGCAACGCCTTGAAAAAGGCGTGCGTCATCAGGTGGAAAATCGCGCCGGACCAGGCGCCGACGCCGAGACCCAGGAACATGTAACCGATCTGGGAAACCGTCGAATACGCGAGGATGCGCTTGATGTCGTTCTGGGTCATGGCGGTGAATCCGGCCATGAGCAAAGTAATCAGTCCGACCCAGGCAACCAGCAACTGCACATTGGGCGCCAGCTCGAACAGGGTGTGCGTGCGGGCGATCAGGTAAACGCCTGCCGTGACCATGGTGGCGGCGTGAATCAGCGCGCTGATCGGAGTCGGGCCGGCCATGGCGTCGGGCAGCCAGGTCTGCAGGGGCAACTGGGCCGACTTGCCGACCGCCCCGCCGAGCAGCAACAGCGCGGTGATCGCCGGCAAGGCCGAACCAACCGCCCATTCCGCCTCGGCCGCGTGCAGCATGTCCTGGATATTCAGGGTGCCGAGTTGGGCGAACAGCAGGAACAGGCCGATGGCCATGGCGGTATCGCCCACCCGGGTGACGACAAAAGCCTTGCGCGCCGCATAGCCGTTGTAAGGGTCGTCGTACCAGAATCCGATCAGCAGATAACTACACAGGCCGACGCCTTCCCAGCCCATGTATAGCAGGAGCAGATTATCGCCGAGCACCAGCAGCAGCATGGCGAAGACGAACAGGTTCATGTAACAGAAAAAGCGGGCGAAATCCGGGTCATCGGCCATATAGCCGGTGGAATAGACGTGGATCAGGAAGCCCACTCCGGTGATGACGAGAATCATCACCAGGGAAAGCCCGTCGAGGTAAAGATTAACGCCGGGGTCGAAGCCGGCCACGGACATCCAGGTCCAGATCGGCACGGTGTGGCTGTCAAGGCCTGATTGCAGGAAACTCACCGCCACCAGCGCCGCCACGGCGAAGGACAGTCCGATGCTGCCGGCGCCGATCCAGCCGGCGGGACCCTTGGCAAGTTTGCCCTCGGTCAGCGCCAGGATCAGAAATCCAAGCAGCGGGAATGTCGGCAACAGCCAGATTAGATCAAGCACCGGTCCTTATCCTTTCAATTCACTGAGAACATTGATGTCGACGGTCTGGAAGCGCCGGTACATCTGGATGATCAGACCCAGGCCGACGGCGACCTCCGCCGCGGCAAGCGTCAGGATCAGCACAAACATGATCTGTCCGTCCGCCTGTTCCCAGCGAGAGCCGGCGACTATGAACGCCAGTCCGCAGGCATTGAGCATTATCTCCAGCGACATAAGCACGAAGACGATATTGCGCCGGGTTAGTACACCAATCAGCCCCAGCGAGAAAAGAATTCCCGCCAGGATCAGTCCGTGTTCGACCGGAATCGCTCCCATCATTCGTCTTCCGCCCCGGGTTTCCGCGCGAGGTGGTAAGCGGAGATAAGTCCCGCCAGCAACAGTATCGAGGCAAGTTCCACGGCCAGCACGTAGGGCCCGAACAGCCGCGCGCCGACTGCCATGACGCCGACCTGTTCCGGCGCCGACATGCCCTCGACCCCGCTCAGCACGTACAGCAATTGCGCGAGCAGCACGGCCGCGAGCAGCGCCGGCAGAATCCAGCCTCGCCCCGCCAGCCAGGCCCGCTCCTGTTGCCGCGTGTTCTGGCCAAGATTGAGCATCATGATCACGAACAGGAACAGCACCATGATGGCGCCGGCGTAGACGATGGCCTCGAGCATGGCCGCCAGCGGCGCCCCGAGCGTGTAGAAGATCACCGCCACCGCAAGCAGCGAGAGAATCAGGTAAATCAGGGCGTGCACGATATTGGTCTGCACGATGACGCCGACAGTAGCGATGACTGCCACGACGGCGGCAAGATAAAACAGCAACATCATGGCAGCAGGCTCCTGACGTCCACGGGCTGCGCCTCGTTGAGCGCTTCGCCCTTGTCCTTGCCGGCCACCTGCTTGCCCGCCACGCGATAGAAATTGTAGTCGTGATACTTGCCGACACCGTCGATCAGCAGGTCTTCCTTCTCCCAGACCATGTCCTGGCGTTCGTATTCGGCCATTTCGAAATCCGGCGTCAGTTGTATGGCGTTGGTGGGACAGGCCTCCTCGCAGAATCCGCACATGATGCAGCGGGAAAAATTAATGCGGAAGAACTCCGGGTACCAGCGGCCGTCTTCGGTTTCCGTCTTCTGCAAGGCGATGCAATCGACCGGACAGGCCACCGCGCAGAGATTGCAGGCCACGCAGCGTTCCTCGCCGTCCGGGTCGCGGCTGAGAATGATTCGCCCGCGCCAGCGGGGGAACATGTAGGGCTGCTCTTCGGGGTATTGCACGGTGTCCGCCTTGACGAACAATTTGCGGAACACGCCCCACAATGTGACCGCCTGGCTGAGCAGCGTGTCCTTTATCAATTTGAACATGCGCCTCCCCCTCTCCTACATCGTACCCAGCACGACCGCGCCGGTAATCAGCAGATTCACCAGCGACAGCGGCAGCAGAAACAGCCAGCCGTAGCTCATGAGTTGGTCATAGCGCGGCCGCGGAAGAGCCGCGCGCATCAATATGAAAAATGCGATGAAAACCCCGGCCTTGAGCGAGAACCAGACGATCGGCGGCAAAAAGGCCGGCCCCAGCCAGCCACCGAAAAACAGCACGGTGATCAGCGAGGAAATCAGCACCAGGCCGAGATATTCGCCGACGAAGAACATGCCGAATTTCATGCCGGAATATTCGGTGTGATAGCCGGCGCAAATTTCCTGCTCGGCCTCGGGAATGTCGAACGGCAGCCGGTGGCTCTCGGCGACTCCGGCGATCAGGAAAATGAGAAAGCCGATGCATTGCGGGACGATGTACCAGCCGTCGGCCTGGGTTTCGACGATCTCGCGCAGATTGAAGCTGCCCGACAACACGACCACGCCGAGCAGGGAAATACCCATGAAGACTTCGTAGCTGACCATTTGCGCCGCCGCGCGCAAGCTGCCGAGCAAGGCGTACTTGTTGTTCGACGAGAGGCCGCCGAGCATGACGCTGTAAGCCCCGAGAGAGGCCATCGCCAGCACGAACAGCACGCCGACGTTGGAATCGATCACGCCGACTTCGGGCGTGAACGGGATCACCGCGAAACTCATCAGCACGACTATCATGATGATCGCCGGCGCCAGCACAAAAGTAAGCTTGTCGGCGAACGGCGGCACCCAGTCTTCCTTGGTGAAGATCTTTATCATGTCGGCGACGACCTGCATTATGCCGAACCAGCCCACGCGGTTCGGGCCGAGGCGTTCCTGCCAGAAACCAAGCAGCCGCCGCTCTACCCAGATCAGCATGGCGGCGAGCGCGACCACCACCAGCAGGATGCTGGCGATGCTCAAGGCCGAACCGACGGCGAAGCTAAACATCGCCCTGCCCCCGCGCCAGGTCGGACACGATCAATTCGCCGAGGCCCCGGCCCTCCGGGGTTTCCGCGGGCGCCAACTCGACTCGCGCGCCGAGGCCGTGATAATCGATTTCGCAGTCGCCGACGTGCAAGGCCGCGGCGCCGGGGCTCATTTGCGCGCGAATGCAGGTCAGCGCCGTGACGCCGTCGCCGCCGCCGGCAACGCTCAGCCTCACGCCCTGGCCCTGTTTCAGGCCATGCTTTTCGGCGTCCGCCGGTGAGATGGCCACATAAGCGCCGGTCATCCGTGCGCGTATCGCTTCGCTGCGGGAAGACAGTTCCTCGCTGCCGAAAATCTGGAACGCGGGCAGCAATTCGAGCCCGGCGCTGTCTGCGCTCGCCGGCAGCGGGTAAAACCCGCCGCTCTCTGTTCTTTTCTCCAGCAGCAATATGCCGCCATGTCCCTGCCGCAATGGACCGTTGATCTCGTCCTGAAACTTGCCGATGCTCTGGTTGGAATTCCATTGCGGCGCCCAGGACGAGGCAAGAATCGTCGCATCGCGCCGGGGTGGGACGCCTTCCATCGAAAACGCCAGTGCGGACTCCGGATCCTGGGCTTGCTTCGGCTCGTGCACGTTCAGGTTCGCCTTCATCGCGGTCCTGCCGCTATAGCGTTCGGACTGGCGCGGCACCTTGATCCCGCCGGGCAGATTCGAAGTGTCGGGCAGCACCTCTCCCAGTTTCGCGAAAGCGGGAATGGAGTCCGCGCATTCGAGCAGCGCCTGGCGAAAATGTTCGAAGTCGCCGGTCCATTGCCAGGCCGGGCGCGCCGCACTATGGCTGCGATGTACCTGGTAGGCGAGTTGCGCCCTGCCCTCGTAATTCACATAGCTCGTCTGCTGTTCGGAGAACGCGGTGACCGGCAGTACGAGGTCTGCTTTCGCCGTGGTGCGATTGGGCAGCAAATCGAGCGCAGCGCTTGCTTTCGCAGCGGCCATGGCCGCATCGACCTGGGCGTGAGGCGCGCGGCGGTACAGGTCGTTTTCCAGCACGATGACATTGGCCGCCTCGCCTGCGCTCAATTTGCGCAAGGCTTCGCCGAGGCTGTTTTCCGGCCGGGTCATCAGGTGCAGGCCCATGCTGTTGACTTCCGCCGTCAGCAGGCAAAGATCCACCGGCGCGGAAACTCCGTTGCCACGGCGCTTGCGCAAGGCGCCGGCGATATTGACCGCGGCCCTGATCAGATCGACGTTGCCGCTGCTTGCCCCGGCAACGATCAGCGGCCTGCTGGCGGCAAGCAAGTGATCGGCGATTCGCGCGAACGCATCAATGTGTTCCCCGGCGGAAGGGGCGTCGGAATCGATCCGGTGGGCCAACTCGAAGGCGTTCCGCGCGAGCACCGAAGGTGTGTCGATTACGCGGTCCGAAGCCACATCGTCCAATCTGGTGGCGCCACTGGAGAATATGCAAAGCGGGCTGCGTTCCTGCTGGGCAAGTTCGCGCACCGCTGCGTCCTGCCAGCGCGGAATATTAGCGCCATCGGCCAGTTCCAGGGCCTTGTTGCGTACCGACTGGCGCAAGGCCAGTGCTATCCGCGGCGCGGTATTGGTGACGTCCTCGCCGAGTACGAGCACGGCGTCGGCCTGCTCGATTTCACGGATGGACGGATTGTGGAATCGCGGGTCTCCCGCAGCCTCGGTCATCAGTTGCATGCAGGCGTGTTCGGTGTCGGCATGGCCGGCATGGAAATTCTCTTCTCCGACCAGCTTGCGCAAGGCGAAGTTGGCTTCGTTTCCGGCCCGCGGCGAGCCTATTCCTATAATGCCGCGGGCGCTACCTATAGTGCCGCCGGCGCTTCCGGCGATCTCGCGCAACTGCTGCCCGGCCGCGTCCGCATCGAGTTCGTTGCCCGCACCGTCAAGCGGAGTCTTGAGGCGCCCGGCGTCGCTCACGTAGCCCGTGCCGAAGCGGCCGCGGTCACAGATGAAATAGCCGTTCAACTCATTGTGGTAGCGATTGACGACGCGACGCAATTCCCCGTAACGCTCGCCGGGGGCGATGTTACAACCCGCGCCGCAGCCGGCGCAGATCGAAGGCGCGGTCTGCAGATCCCATTTGCGCGTATAGTTCTCACTGAAAATCTTGTCGGTAAAAACCCCGGTGGGACAAACCTCGACCAGGTTGCCGCTGAACTCGCTTTCCAGCGTGCCTTCCCGATGCCGTCCGAAATAGGTGAAATGATGCGAGGCCTGGGCCGAGAGGTCTTCCCCGCCCGCGTATTCGTTATAGAAGCGCACGCAGCGATAGCAGGTGATGCAGCGATTCATCTCGTGATTGATGAAGGGGCCGAGATACTGGTTGCGGTGCGTTACCTTCTTCTTGTCGTAGCGGCGATAGTTGTGGCCCGACATCAGCGTCATGTCCTGCAGATGACATTCGCCGCCTTCCTCGCAAACCGGGCAATCGTGAGGATGGCTGATCATCAGGCTTTCGATGACACCTGCCCGGAAAGCCTTCGCCTGGGGGTCTTCGATGGAAATCCTCGCGCCGGGCTGCACCGGGGTCATGCAGGCCATGGTCATGATGCCCGCGTTGTCTTCGTCGTTGCGATATTGCTTCACCGCACACTGGCGGCAGGCGCCGACCGAGCCCATGCACGGGTGCCAGCAGAAATACGGCAGGTCCAGGCCCAGCGACAGGCATTCCTGCAACAGGTTGCTGCCGGCGTTCACCTCGTAGGTGACGCCGTCAATCGTGATTTGCACTTTCGCGTTGTCTGTCATCTGTTGTCAGTGCGCATAAGGGCAGCGCTGCTCCGTGATGTGCCGCTCGAAATCCTCGCGAAAATAGCGCAGGCCGCTGCCCAGGGGCGCGGTGGCGCCGGGCGCGAGCGCGCAAAAGGTCTTGCCGGGGCCCATGTAGTCAACGTGTTCTTCGAGGATTGCCAGGTCCTTTCGGGCACCATTGCCGCGCTCGAACTCCCGGAAGATCTCGTCGACCCAGGGCAATCCGTCCCGGCAAGGTGTGCAATAGCCGCATGACTCATGCGAGAAGAACGTCATCAGATTGCCGATCATTCCCACCGGACAGGTCTTGTCGTCCAGCAGAATCAGGGTGCCGGTGGCGAGCCTGCTGCCGGCGCCGGCGATATCGTCGTAGTCGAGATTCAGGTCGAGATGTTCCGGCAGCATGAAATCCGTCGAACCGCCGCCGGGCAGAAATCCCTTCAGTCGCAGGCCGTCGCGCATGCCGCCGCCGTAGACTTCCAGCAATTCGCGGATCGGGGTGCCCAGGGGCAGTTCCCAGCAGCCGGGCGTGCGCGCCTTGCCGCTGATGCCGAACAGCTTGGTGCCATGATCGTTGCCTTTCGTCAGGCTGCGATACCAGTCGATGCCCCAGGCGAGGATGCCGGGAAGATTGCAGATGGTTTCCACGTTGTTGACGATGGTCGGCTTGCCCCAAAGTCCGCTGACCTGGGGGAAAGGAGGCTTGGCGCGCGGGTTGGCGCGCTTGCCTTCGAGCGCATTCAGCAACGCGGTCTCTTCGCCGCAGATATATCGTCCGGCGCTGGTATGCATGATGATGTCGAGGTCGAAACCGGTGTCGAGGATATTTTTTCCCAGATAGCCGCGCTCGTAAGCCTCCGCCAGCGCCTTGCGCAATATGCGCTCCGAATCGGTGTATTCGCCGCGCAGAAAGATATACGCCTTGCTCGCCTGTATCGCATAGGAGGCGATGATCATGCCGTCGATGAGCAGATGCGGATCGCCTTCCATCAGCAAGCGATCCTTGAAGGTGCCCGGCTCCATTTCATCTGCGTTGACGACGAAATATTTCTGTTTCGGGGCGTTCTCTCCCATGGGCACGAAACTCCATTTCAGCCCGGTGGGGAAGCCGGCGCCGCCGCGGCCCTTCAGACCCGACTCCTTGACCCGGTCGAGCACATCCGCCGGATTGAGGCCGCGGGCGATCTCGTGCAAGCCGTGATACCCGCCGCTCTTCTCGTAAGCCGCAAGATCGAGCGGCTGCCGCGAGAAATCGATGTTCCTGGTCAAAGGGTTCGTAACCACGATCAATCCTGATTGTTCCGGTAACGCGAGAAGAGTTCACCCAGGTCTTTCCGGTCCAGATTGCGATGCAGATCCGGCCCCACCATCATTACCGGCGCCCGGTCACAGTCACCGAGGCAGGGAACGGGAATCAAGGTAAATTCGCCGTCTTCGCTGGTCTCGCCGAATTCGATGCCGAGTTCCTCCGAAACCTTTTCCCTGACCTGATCGCAGCCCATGATCCAGCAACTGACGCTGTTGCAATACAGGATCACGTTTTTCCCTACCGGCCGGCGGTAGATCAGGTTGAAAAACGTCGCCACGCCTTCGAGTTCCGCCACCGGCAGACCGAGATATTCGGCCACGGCGAGCAGGGATTCGTCGGAAACCCAGCCGCGCTGCTTTTGCACGATCTTCAATGCTTCCAGTCCCACGGCGCGGGTATCGGGATACAGCGTGCGCTCGTGTTCGATCTCGGCGATCTCTTCCTCACACAGATAATCCGCCGGCAAGGCCGTCGAAGCGATCATTTGTCCATTCATGGCGCTCATCGGTTTCCGATCCCTCCCCTAACGATCCACGTCCGCCATGACGAAATCGATGCTCGCGATGATCGCGATCAGGTCCGCCACCATGAAGCCGTTGCTGATGGCCGGAATCATCTGCAAATGGGCGAAAGACGGCGTGCGGATTCGCGTGCGATAGGAACCGCCGCTGCCGTCGCTGACCAGGTAGTAGCTGTTGATGCCCTTGGTCGCTTCGATCGAAACGGTGACTTCGTCCGGCGGAATCACCGGCCCCCAGCTTACGCTGAGGAAGTGGTTGATCAGGGTTTCGATATCGCGCAGGGTTTCTTCCTTGCGCGGCGGCGTGGTCAGCGGATGGTCGGCCTTGTAGTGACCGCCCGGCATGTTGTCCAGGCACTGCTTGATGATGCGCAGACTCTGGCGCATTTCCTCGACCCGCACCGCGCAACGGTCGTAACAGTCGCCGTTGACGGCGATGGGCACGTCGAATTCGAAATTGTCGTAGCCGGCATAGGGCCGCTGTTTGCGGAAATCCCATTCCAGGCCGGTAGCGCGCAATCCGGCGCCGGTGACGCCCCAGTCGAAGGCTGCCTGTGTGTCGTAAACGCCGACGCCCTGGGTGCGCCGCTTGAGAATGCCGTTATTGAGCACCATGCTGTCGTACTCGTCGAGCCGCGGCGGCATGAATTCAAGCAATTCGCGCACGCGCATGTCCCAGCCTTCGGGCAGGTCCTGGGCGACGCCGCCGATGCGGAACCAGCCCGGATGCATGCGCGCGCCGCAAATCGACTCGATGATATTGAAGATGCGCTCGCGCTCGACAAACATGTAGAAGATCGGCGAAAGCTGGCCCACGTCCTGGGCGAAAGTGCCATAGAACAGCAGGTGGCTGCAGATGCGGAACATTTCCGACAGCATGATGCGGATGACCCTGGCCCGTTCCGGCACTTCGATGCCGGCCATCTTCTCCACCGCCATTACGTAAGGCAGGTTGTTCATCACCCCGCCGAGGTAATCGATGCGGTCTGTGTAAGGAATGAAAGTGTGCCAGGACTGGCGTTCGGCCATCTTTTCCGCGCCGCGGTGGTGATAGCCGATATCCGGCACCGCGTCGATGAGAATCTCGCCGTCGAGTTGCAGCGCGATTCGGAATGCACCATGGACGCTCGGGTGATTCGGGCCGAGATTGAGAAACATGAATTCCGAGTCTTCGGACTTCCGTTTCATGCCCCATTGTTCGGGATTGAACAGCAGGGCGTCCTGTTCGTAACCCGCCTGGTCGTCATCGAGCGAATACGGGTCCATTTCCGTCGCCCGGGCCGGATGTTCCTTGCGCAGGGGATGACCTTCCCAGGTCGGCGGCAGAATCAGCCGGTACAGATTCGGATGGCCTTCGAAATTGATCGCGAACATGTCCCAGGCTTCGCGCTCGTACCAGTTCGCGGCGGGCCAGAGTCCGGTCACGGTCGGTATGTTCAGATCCGCGTCCATCAAGGGAACCTTGACGCGGAAGTCGCAATTGCCCGAGAAGGACATCAGGTGGTAAACGACGGTGAATTCGCTCGGCGGCTGCGATTCGCGATGCGTGCGCATGCGCTCGTCGATGGCGGTCAGGTCGAACAGCATTTCGAAACGCGGTTTGGCGCCGTCGCGCAGTTCGCGCAGGAATTCCACCACATCGCCGCGGTCCACCCAGACCGTGGGAATGCCGTCACAGGTGAATTGTTCCGCCAGCATGCGGCCGGCGAATTTCGCCTGCAAATCAGCAGGAATCAGGCTGGCTGCCGAGCATTGGCTGGTGGCTGTCGCGACTTGCATGTCGATTGATGATCCGGTTCTTTCTCTTTTTGCGACCTGGGTTATGCGACCTGAGTTATGCGACCTGGGTCTCAGACGCGGTCAGGAGAGCGCAGTTCGGTTGCGGCGATCCGCTCGTCATGGCGGAACTCGCGTTGCACTGTCCTCGGTTTTTTCTGGATGATGCCCTGGTCGTTGATGACCCAGCTCAGCGGCCGACGTTGCTTGCCGACCTGTTCCTGCAACAGGATCAGCCCCTGAAGCAAGGCCTCGGGACGCGGCGGGCAACCGGAAACGTAAACGTCCACGGGCAGGAACTTGTCCACTCCCTGCACTACCGAATAAATGTCGTACATGCCGCCGGAATTGGCGCAGGAGCCCATGCTGATCACCCATTTGGGTTCAAGCATCTGGTCGTAAAGCAACCGCACCACCGGCGCCATCTTGCGGAACACGGTGCCGGCGATGACGATCATGTCCGCCTGCCGGGGGGTGCCGCGAATGACTTCGGCGCCGAAACGCGCCAGGTCGTGGCGGGCGGTAAAGGCGGTAGCCATTTCCACGTAACAACAGGAAAGACCGAAATTGAATGGCCAGATCGAGTTCTTGCGGCCCCAGGCGATCATGTCCTCGAGACTGGCCATGACCACGTTGCGGCGCAGGAATTCGTCGACGCTCGCGCCGCCGGGCTGACCGGAGGAAGCCTCGGAAGCCTTCTGCAATTGCCAGCTCACAATTGGAATTCCTTCTTGTTGGTCACGCCGCCCGCGCCGCGCAATTCACGCAATTCGCGCCGCTGGATGCCGGTGCGCCAGTCCAGCGCACCGACTCGCCAGATGTAAAACAGCGCGGCGAGCAGGATAAGAATGAAAACGGTAATTTCGATGAAGCCCGTCCAGCCGGTTTCACGTACGGAAACCGCCCAGGCGAACAGAAATACGACTTCAAGATCGAAGATGATGAACAGGATGGCCGGAAGGTAGAAATGCACCGCGGTGCGAAACTGGGCCGATCCGACGGAAATGATGCCCGATTCGAAGGGCGTATCGGTGTACTTCCGCGAAGCGCTTTGCCCGAGAAAATACGACAGACCGAGCATGATGCCGACCAGCGCCAGCACGGCGGCGGCGTAAAAGAAAAAAGGGGCCAATTCGCTCATCTGAAGGTCGCCGAAATCGGTCCGGGAATGTACACGGAACGGCCGTTCAAGGCAAGCGGAATCCGCCGCGCAATGGTCGGGAATCGCGCGGGCTAGAAGTAACTCAACCAGGCCTTGTTTCGCTTCTCGCGATGCTTGTAAGCCGCGAAAGCCCTGACCGGAGGGTACAGGGCCAGCACCAGCGCGACCGCGCCGATCCAGATCCACAGGACACTATCGAAGCCGAAACGCTCGCCCTGGGTTGCGCCGAAGATCGGGAACAAGACCCAGTACGCCGCCAGCAACACGTACAGATGCAGCAGGTAGGCGAACATCGGCGCCGAGCCGTATACCTCGATCGCATCGAGCAGCCTGCTCCGCTTCCGCACCGACTCGATCCACGCCAACAGGAGAAAGCCGGCGCCCAGCGTAACCAGCAGGAAATCAAGGGACGGCGGGTACTTCGTGAAATTCAGGAACGACATCACGGTACCGACCGCGGTCTCCTGCACGGCCCAGGGCAGCGTTTCCCCATAAATATTGAATCCGCGCAGCACCAGCAGGAGCGCAAGGCAGGCCGCCCCGAGGCCGATCAGGATCTTCCGCCGCGCCGGCGCATCGACCGTTCGCGCGAACAGAGGTCCCGCGAAATAGCCGAGCAGAATCACGCCGAACCACGGCAGCACCGGATAGGAGACCCTGATCGTCAGCCCGCCGATTTGTCCTATATTGTTCTGGTCAAGGAGGATTGACCACAGCGTGTAGCCGAACTCGCCCGGTTCGAACGCGATCGGGCTCAGGGCGTTGTGTCCGAACACGATCAGCAAGCCCAGCGCGCCGAGCAGCCGGTAATTCATCCTGCACGCCACCGACAGCCCGATCATGCAAACGCCGATCGCCCAGAGCACCTGCAGGTAAACCGTCGAGGCAAGGGTATCGGCCCAGACCAGGTAATAAAACACCACCTCGACAAAAATCAGCACCAGACCGCGCTTGAACAGAAAGCCGGCAGGGCTGCGGTACGAGCCGCCCGTGGGATGTGCGTACAGCCATGCCGACAGGCCCGCGAGAAAAATGAACACCGGTGCGGCCAGATGCGTCACATAGCGGGTAAAGTACAGGTCGGGTCCTGCCGTGTCGAAAATCGGATCCCCGGGGGGCACGTGCATGTAAAACCGTTCGCGCACGTGATCGACCATCATGACAAGGATGACCAGACCTCTCATGATGTCGATCGAGGCGATCCGTGACCGGGCGGCGGCGCCGCCGTTCGCTTCGACGGCGTGCGCGCCGGCTGTTTCGGCAAGTGAGTTCATTGGAAGTTCCCTTTGATCGCCTTCAGAAGTCAATGGCTACCGAAAGGCGGTAGCGAAGCGGCGCGCCGGGTTCGACCCACACGTCCGCCCAGGAGTTCGTGTAGAACTCCTCGTCAAACAGGTTGTCGACATCCAGGCGAAGCGTCGTTCCGTCGAAGATTTCCACCTCCCCGAAAATTCGCGCGGCGGTGTAGCCCGGCAGGTAGAAGTCGGTCGCGGTCATGCCGAGACGTTCGCCGACGGTCAGAAATCCACCGCCTATCCGGCCATTGGCGCCGCCAAGCTGCAATCCCTTGCTCGCCTGCAGGTTAAACTGATGTTTCGGCACGTTGATTAACGGATCGCCGGCCTTTATTTCGGCGGTAAAGTTCGGATCGGCGCTGTCGTTGGTGTACTCGGCGTTAACGTAAGCGTAGGAGAACCAAAGGCTGACATCTCCCGGCAACAGCACGTCCAGGTCGAGTTCAAGGCCGTCGCTGCCGGCCTCTCCGGCCGGCCTCAGATTCCACCCGGCAGACGCTTCGGGACGATCGTCGTACACCAGAATATTGCTTTGGCTGAGGCTGAAAACCGCGATAGTCGCCGAGCCCGATACATTATCGTAAAACTCGCCCAGATCGAACTTGATCCCGGTTTCCGCCGATTCCGACTTGTTCGGTTCGAACTGGTTGCCCGCGTAATCCGCGCCGGTTAGCTGGCGGAATCCTTCGCCATAAGTGGCGAACAGGCTGACTCCCTCGTTGGCCAGATAAACAGCCCCGATCTGGGGCGAGAACCGCGAATCGGATTGCGAAGTAGAGGACGGCGGGTTATTGCGGCGATTGGTGAATTCCTGGCTGAAATCGTCAAAGCGGCCGCCCAGACGAATCTGAAAGTTTTCCGAGATGTCGATCTGGTCCTGAATGTAGATGCCCCAGGCTTCCTGTTCTTCGAAGCGGTCCCAGTTCGGACCGAGTGGAGGCGAAGGGTAAAGCCCGTACACCGGATTATGCACATCGAGAAACCGGTACAGCGCCGGGTCGAGAGCGTCAAGGTTCTCGACGGAGCCAAACCACGGCGGACGGTACCGAAGAATTATCTGGTCGTTTTCGAAACGGTCGTGGTCCCAGCCCAGCAACAGCCGGTGACGCATCGAACCGGTGTCGAACTCGCCGGCGAGTTCGGCGCGGAGCACGAAGTACTCGGTGTCGAAATCGCGCGAACGCTGGTAGCGGGACAGGGTGCGGCCATCCACGGAAATGCTCTGCCGTCCGCCGAAGTTCGGCTCGGCGGCGTTGCCGGCGAAGGAGGTGTCCCGCAGGCCAAGCCCGGCGAGCACGCTCCAGGTGTCGGAGAAACTGTGCTGTACTTCGAACTGGTGTCCCATCACTTCGGTCTCGATGGGTCCATCGTCAGGCTCGCCGACGAATGTTTCGATCGGCATGAAGCCAAGTTCGCCGTTCAGCGCCACGACTCCGCGGTCAAATGGAATCTCCTGCCGGGTAAACTCCATCTCGTAAGTCACTCGCGAGTCCTCACTCACCCGCCAGTCGAACGAGGGGTAAAATCCACGGCGGCTGGTTTCGACCGTCTTACGGAAGCTCTCGCTGTCTTCCACGAATCCAACGAGGCGAACGCCTAGGTTATCGTCCTGGCCCAGGGTGGTTTGCGCGTCGCCCTCGACGCGGCGTTGCCGCCAACTGCCGACGGTAAACCAGAGATCGCTGGATCGTTCGAATTCGGGCCGTTTGGTGACCAGGTTGACCGCGCCTCCCGGCTCGCCGCGCCCGAACAATGCGGCTTTCGGGCCTTTCAGAACTTCTACGCGTTCGATTCCGACCAGATCGCGCGGGCCGCCAAAGCCGCGCCCGGCATTGAAGCCGTTCACCAGGAAACCGCTCGGCAGGTTTTCGTCACCCGCGAATCCGCGGATCGCAAAACTGTTCCAGAGCCCGCCGAAATTGTTCTGGCGAGCGACCGTAGTGGATAAATCCAGCGCGTCATTCAAGTTGAGCGCGCCGACTTCGCGCATCAATTCGAAGTTCACCTCCTGGACGACCCCGGGAACTTCCTGCGTATCGAACAGGCCTTGATAGGCCCTGCGCTGCCCGATCACGAAAACCGTATCTATCGAGTCAGCGGAGTCCTCATCGCCGGCTTCCTGGGCAAAGGCCAGAGAGCCGATCAGGGACTGGGCCAAGATGCACACGGCCAGCAAGCCAGGACGCACCGCGGTTCGAAAACCGGCAATAGCCAACGCCATTGCGGAACACAATTCATAATTCTTCACTTCCACTTCTCCTTTTCACTTGAACTTCTCCCGCCCTGCCGCTTCGGCAGAATGTGGGGAGACAAGGCAATCGCCCGAGCGCCCGAGCAAGGACTGGCGCGGAACGACCCGGGAAAACCAGGTCAATCGGATTCAGATCGAGGAGAGAGGTGGATCGCGTGCATTGGCGGCCGGACGATATCCGGGCACTGCCGCAAGATTTGGAGCGGTCGATTCGTTCGAAAAGCGTTCAACATCCGGAATGCCGGTGCTTGCAGGCAGGAAATCGGATTCAGTGCCCTGTTTGACGCAGATGGAACAATCGAGGTGAGAAGTGAGATCACCCTGATGGTCGTGCTGAACGATGATCAGTTGCGAACCCAGCAGCGCGACCGTAAGCAGTATAGGAACTACCGCTAACGGTGAATAACGCCTGGATCGCAATAAACCCTGTTTGACGTTCAACATGGAAACGATTTGTTTCTTGTTCGACCTGTGAGGGATTCGCAGGTGACTCAATGGCGCACTCTAGCCATTGCTTGCCAAATGTCAAGAAAATGTGTGGGTTCATGTAGGGGCGAGGCATGCCTCGCCCGTGGGCGCTGCGCGGAATAGGGGCCATCCGCGGGCGAGGCATGCCTCGCCCCTACATGAAGTTGAAGGCAGCACTGGCGTAGTGGCTCCAGCCGCCTGATTCGTCGGCGTAAATCAGAAAAACGGGCTGGCCGGCACTGTCGGCAAAAGCGCGGGCGGCGTCCAGGCCCAGCACCATGAGGCCGGTGGCCAGGGCGTCGGCCCGGGCGGCGGATGGGTCGATAACATAGGCCGCGGCGAGTTCGTGCCGAATCGGCCGGCCGTTGCGCGGGTCGATCTGATGGGAATAGCGCTCTCCGCCGAGTTCGAAGAAGTTGCGGTAATCGCCGGACCCGGCGACGCCGAAATTTTCACCGCGATTGCTGATTGTCGTGAAGATCTCGAATGCCTCGGCATCGGGCGTTTCCAGCGCCGCCAGCCAGCTTTGAAAGCCCGGCTTGCGGCCGCCGACCCTGAGTTCACCGCCGATTTCGAGGAAGTAATCGTCCAGGCTCCCCGCTTCCAGCAAGTCGGCCATCCGGTCCACCGCATAGCCTTTGGCGACCGCACTCAAATCGATGTAGACATCGGCCAGCCGGGTTGCGGTAGATGCGGATTCGTCGAGTGCGAACTTGTCCATTCCCGTGCGGGACAGCGCTTCCTCGATCTGTTCCCCGCCGGGAATTCGCGGGCCTGCGTCTGCCCCGTTGCGCGGCCCGAAGCCCCAGAGATTGACCAGGGCGCCCGCTGTCACGTCGAAGGCGCCGCCGGTAAGAGATGAGATTTCCCGCGACAGGCGCAAGACTTCGAGCAGTTCGTCGGATACGGACAGTGCGGCGCCAACGGGCTGGACGTTCAGGCGGGACAGTTCGGACTCGGCGGCCCAGGTAGAAAACACACGCCGGTCGAGGCGTTCGAGCAGGGAGTCGATTTCGGCAGGAATTGCGGAAGCGTCACCCAGCCAGGGCGGGACGACCCATTGCGCCGACCAGGACGTGCCCATGGTAAGGCCCGAGGCGTGCCTGATCGTTCCCGAGCCGGCGAACCAGAAAAGCCCGAGCCCGAGCAATACCGCCCAGATGCCGCCGAATGCGATCAGTCGCGGGATCACAGGCGGGCTCCCGTTCCGTTCACTCCGAGGCTTTTTCCCGCGGGTAGTTGCGGTAGAGAATGCCGGCCATCTTGTACACGGTGCGGACCACCTGGGCGCAATAGCCGAACTCGTTGTCGTACCAGAGATAGAGCACGCAATTCCTGCCGCTGGCGACGGTGGCGATCGAGTCGACGATGGCCGCTTCCCGGGTGCCGACGAAATCGCTGGAAACGGCGTCTTCGGACTGGGTAAAGCTGATCTGGTTCTGCAGGTTTGAGTGCAGGGCGATCTGGCGCAGGAACTCGTTCAATTCTTCCCTGCTCGTTTCCTTGCCCAGGGTCAGGTTCATGATCGCCATGGAAACGTTGGGTACCGGAACACGAATCGCGTTCCCGGTCAACTTGCCCTCCAGTTCGGGAATCGCCTTGACCGCGGCCTTGGCCGCGCCGGTCTCGGTCAACACCATGTTCATCGCCGCGCCGCGTCCACGCCGGGCGCCCTTGTGGTAGTTGTCGATCAGATTCTGGTCGTTGGTATAGGCATGCACGGTCTCGATATGACCCCGTTCGATGCCGAACTCGTCCTGTAATACCTTGAGCACGGGGACTACCGCATTGGTGGTGCAGGAAGCGGCGGTGACGATCTTGTCTTCGACCTCGATGAGATCGTCATTGATGCCGTAGACGATGTTTTTCAGATTGCCCTTGCCCGGCGCGGTCAGCAGCACCTTGCTGACGCCTTTCGACTCAAAATGCAGCGAAAGCCCCGCCTCGTCGCGCCATTTGCCGGTGTTGTCGATGACCAGGGCGTTGTCGATGCCGTACCTGGTGTAATCGATCTCTTCCGGCGAGTTCGCATAGATCACCTTGATGACATTGCCGTTGGCGATCAGGGCGTTGTTTTCCTCGTCGACACGCAAGGTGCCCTGAAAGGCGCCATGCACCGAATCGGCGGTGAACAGGTTGGCGCGCTTGACCAAGTCGCCTTCGACTCCCGGCCGCACGACGATGGCCTTCAGACGCATGTCCTCGCCGGTGCTCGTGCGTTCGAGCAGCAATCTGGCGCACAGCCGGCCGATCCGGCCGAAGCCATACAGCACGACGTCGGTGGAATGATCCGAGGGGCGCTGGCGGACGCCATCGAGATAGCGCAGTTCCCTGCGCACGAAAACGTCGGGCGACACGCCGCCGGGATTCTTCGCGTCGAGTTCCATGAATCGCACGGTGAGCTTGCCCAGATCGATGCGCGCATGCCACAGATCGAGCTTGGCCATGGCCATCAGGATGGGATGTGTCTCGAACTCGGACATTTCGTTGTGCTCGACCTGCCGGACGAAACGATGTGACTTCATGATGAAGGTCACCGAGCGGTTGTGCACCGGCCTGCCGTAAATAAAGACGCCGACATTGCGCTGGCTGAACAGCCGGCCGATGACGGGAATCATTTCCTGCACCAGCGCCTCGCGCTGTTTCCAGTCGCTGAAATAATCATCGACCTTGGGCCGGGTGGACTTCGCGGACGCCGCAGTCTTGCCGCGGGCTTTTGTTCCGGCTCGTTTTGCGGACTTGGTCTCGGTCGCTGTTCCGGTTCCGGCTGCTGTTTTGGGCTGATCCACGAAGGTCTCCGCTCGGCTTGATTTCGGCGCCGGGTATTATCTTTTTTTGCCCGCCGGAATTCAATGCGGGGCAGCGCCTGGGTTACAATCCGCGGCCTTTCGACGTCGCGGCGGTCCGGTGCGCTGAGAATCCATGGCTGAAATCTTCAATCCGCCCTTGCCGGCAGGCGCCGGAAAAGCCAGCTATTGGCCGCTCCGGCAGGATTCCGCCAACAGCCTGGCCCTGGCCGCGGCGGTGCGGCGCTCCGAGGGGCCCCTGCTCGTGGTATGCGAGGACTCCGAGGCGGCCGAGCGGCTGTTGCGCGAATTGCGGTACTACCTGTCGCGGCACGAGGCGTTTCCGGTTCTCAGCCTGCCGGATTGGGAAACTCTTCCCTATGAGAACTTCTCTCCGCACCAGGACATCGTTTCCCAGCGCCTGACGACTTTGCATCGATTGCCTTCGCTGCGGCAAGGCGTCCTCGTGGTCCCCGTCACCGGGCTGATGTTGCGGCTGCCGCCGCGACACTACGTAACCGTCAACAGCCTCGATCTGCGAATCGGCCAGCGGCTGGCGATCGAGGACTTTCGCGGTCAACTGGCGGCCGCGGGTTACACAGCGGTCAATACCGTGCTTGACCACGCCGAGTTCGCCGTGCGCGGGTCCGTCGTGGACCTGTTTCCCATGGGTAGCCCGGCGCCGATCCGCATCGACCTGTTCGACGAGGAAATCGAATCCCTGCGTAGCTTCGACCCGGAAACCCAGCGCACGCGGGAGCGGATTCGGGAAATCCGCCTGCTGCCGGGCCGGGAATACCCTCTCGATGCGACCGCGGTCAGCGACTTCCGGGGCCGCTTCCGGGAACGATTCAACGTGGATTTCCGGCAATGCCCGATTTATCGCGACGTCAGCGACGGCATCGCCTCCCCCGGCCTGGAATATTATCTCCCGCTGTTCTTCGACGAATTGCATACCTTGTTCGACTATCTGCCTGAACGGACTCTTGCGGTGCAGGTCGGAGATATCCATCGGGCCGGCGAGGAATTCCGCCGCGAGGTCGCAAACCGCCACCATGACCGCAATTTCGACAGCCGCCGGCCCATCCTCGAACCTGATGAAATCTTCCTGCCGGTCAATGAAGCGCTCGCCGGTCTGAAGACGTATCCGCGGATTCGCATGACCGCGTCCGCGCGAGAGGTATTCCGCCTGCGGCAACTTCCCGACCTGGCGCTGATTCCCAGATTGCAGGAACCCATGCAGGCCCTGAACGATTTCATCGCCGCTTGCGATTCGCGCGTACTGTTCTGTGCGGAAAGTCCCGGCCGCCGGGAAAACCTGCAACAGATGCTCGGCCGGGTCGGCTTGCAGCCCGCGGCATTCGATCACTGGGAAGAATTTACCGAAGCGGACGCGCAAATCGGCATAGCCGTGGCGCCGATCGACCGCGGGCTCTGGCTCGACCGGGAGCGGCTCGTACTCATTACCGAAGAGATGCTGTTCGGCAACCGCGTGGCGCAACGGCGGCGCAGAAGGCCGTCCGAGCAGCATCCCGATCTTGTCCTGAAAGACTTGTCGGAACTGCATCTCGACGATGCCGTCGTTCATGTCGAACACGGAGTCGGCAGGTATCGCGGCCTGACCACGATTACCACCGATGGGCAGAATGCCGAATTTCTGACAATCGAATACGCCGGGCAGTCGAAATTGTATGTGCCGGTGACCGATCTGCATCTCGTCGGCAGGTTCAGCGGCATGAGCCAGGACGATGCGCCGTTGCATACTCTCGGCACGGAGCATTGGCAGCGTGCGAAACGGAAAGCGGCCGAGAAGATTCGCGATGTGGCCGCCGAACTGCTGGAGATTCACGCCCGCCGGGAAGCGGGCAAGGGATTCGCCTATCGCAGCGAGGCGCCCGAATACGATCGCTTCGCGGCCGGATTCCCGTTCGAGGAAACCGCCGATCAACAGACCGCAATCGACGCGGTTATCGCCGACATGGGTTCCCAAAGGCCCATGGACCGGCTGGTTTGCGGCGACGTCGGATTCGGCAAGACCGAAGTCGCCATGCGGGCCGCGTTCATCGCCGTGATGAACGGGCGCCAGGCCGCGGTGCTGGTGCCGACGACCTTGCTGGCGCAGCAGCATTTCGAGAACTTTCGCGACCGCTTCAGCGACTGGCCGCATACGGTGGAGGTCATCTCCCGCTTCAAGACCCAGGCCGAACAGGCGGAGATACTCGAGCGCGTGAAATCCGGCGGTATCGACATCCTCATCGGCACCCACAGTCTGCTGACCGCGAAGATAGACTACGACAAGCTCGGCCTGCTCGTCATCGACGAAGAACACCGCTTTGGTGTGCGGCAAAAGGACAAGCTGAAATCCCTGCGCGCCAGCGTCGACATTCTAACGCTCACCGCGACGCCGATCCCGCGTACGCTCAACATGGCTCTGGCCGGCATGCGCGACCTGTCTCTCATCGTCACGCCGCCGGCAAAGCGCCTTTCGATCCGCACCTTCGTCCGCGAACACGAGGACGCCATCGTCAAGGAAGCGATTAGCCGCGAACTGTTGCGCGGCGGCCAGGTTTTTTATCTGCACAACGAAGTGCGCAGTATGGAGCGCGCATTGCAGCATCTTGCCGATATCGTGCCCCAGGCGCGGCTCGCCATGGCCCACGGACAAATGCCCGAACGCCAACTCGAAAAAGTCATGGCCGACTTCTATCACAAGCGCTATAACGTGCTCGTCTGCTCGACCATCATCGAAACCGGCATCGACATTCCCAGCGCCAACACCATCATCATCCATCGCGCAGACAAGTTCGGCCTCGCCCAGTTGCACCAGTTGCGCGGCCGTGTCGGCCGTTCGCATCACCAGGCCTACGCCTATCTGCTGACCCCGGAGCGGCGGGCGCTCAAGGCCGACGCTCGCAAACGCATCGACGCGATCGAGACCGCCACCGAACTCGGGGCGGGTTTTACCCTGGCTTCCCATGACCTGGAAATACGCGGCGCGGGTGAATTGCTCGGAGACGAACAAAGCGGTCATATGCAAAAGATCGGCTACACGCTCTACATGGAAATGCTGATGGACGCGGTGCGTGCGATTCGTGAGGGAAGAATGCCGAGCAGCAGTCCCGAACTCGAAGGTGCGGTGGATATCAGTCTGCGCGTTCCGGCGCTGATTCCGGACGATTACCTGCCGGACGTGCATACCCGGCTGATCATGTACAAACGCATTGCTTCCTGTCGCGGCAGGGAAGAACTGGACGAATTGCAGGTGGAGATGATCGACCGCTTCGGACTGTTGCCGCCGCCGCTGAAATCGATGTTTCGCCTGAGCGAACTGAAATTGCGCGCCCGGGACTTCGGTATCCGCAAGATTGATGCTACTGTTTCCGGCGGACGTATTGAATTCACCGAAACCGCCCGGGTAGACGCGGCGGCCATCGTGCGCTTGATCGAATCCGAGCCGGCGAATTTCGCCCTCGGCGGTGAGAACCAGTTGCGAATCAAGGCCGGATTTCGCGATGCCGACGACAAGTTCGGCTATATCGACGATCTGCTCGACCGCATCGCGCCGGAAGAGCGGATCGCTGCGCAAACTGCCTGAAGCCATGAAAACATTTCGAGTTCTGATTCCGCTTGCCGTCCTGCTCGTTTCAGGCCATGCCGGCCTCGCCGAAGCGCAGGATTTTCAACGCTGGTTTCAGGTCGAAATGACGATTTTCAGTAATGAATCCGGCGCCGACCGCGAACGGGAATTCTGGGGCACGGACGATCCGCAACTGTCTTATCCGCCGAACATGATCCGCCTGGGACGATTGACCGATCTGCTGTTTCTCGATTGGCCGGCCTCTGAACCCGATTCCGAGTTGCTTGCGCCGGAGCTCGAACGGCTGCGCGACACGGGCCCCTTTCCCGCCCGCGAAGCAAGCGGTTTCCGCTTTCCCGACTTGCAGCGGGATCCGTTCCTGGAATTGCCTGCCACTTACAGCAATTTCCGCCAGACCAACCAGACCATCGAGCGGGCGGGTCAATATCGCATACTGTATGACGCTGTCTGGCGCCAGCCGGTGGGAGACGAAGGCACGGAGACGCCGGTTCTTGTTGCCGGCGGCGGCCGTTACGGCGCCTTGACGGAATTGCAGGGCTCGGCAGCGCTGTATTTCAATGCGAACCGGGACCGGGTAATTTTCAGCGCCGACTTGTGGCTGGCAGAATTCGGCGGCGCAACGGACGGGAGCGAATGGTCACTACCGCCAATACCGGAAGAATTCAGGGAAGACACCGAAAATTCAGTTTCTTCGACGATCAGCCGCGTTTATCCCATGCGTCAGCAACGCGAATTGAGAAGCAACGAATTCCACTACCTCGACCATCCCGCACTGGGAATCGTCGTTCAGATTTCGCCTTACGATCGCCCACCGCCGGAACCAATTGAAAATCAGCCCTGATGCGTGGTTATTGACTTCGAACCGTCGCAGGCGGGATAGGGGTTTGCGGCGGACGCCGTGAATACATCCATGTAGGCTTCGGGCTCGGCATCCCTGCCTCGCACGCCCGCCGCAAACCCCTATCCCGCCAGCGACTCACATCCGGGGAACGACTAGTTTGTGACGGGTGAGAGGTCTGTTGCTATAGAGATTCTATGTGGGCTTCGATGATGCCGATCAATTCGACCGTGCCGAAGCCGTGTACTCTTTTTATGTCTTTCATTTCTATGACGCCTTCGCCGAGTCCCGCGGCCCAGTTTACCGACAGGGCGAGGCAGGCATAGGGTATTTCCAACTCGCGGGCCAGGACTGCCTCGGGCATGCTGGTCATGCCTGCCATGTCGCAGCCATCCCGGCGCAGGCGCAGGATTTCGGCGGCCGTTTCCAGGCGCGGGCCTTGCAGCACGCCGTAGATTCCGCCGAACTTTATCGTCTTTTCCACCCGGGCCGCCGCATCGCGCAGGGCCTCGCGCAGCGGCTGGTGGTAAGGCCAGGTGAAATCGATATGCCTGGGCGCTTCGTCCGGCCCGTCGAAAAATGAGTTTTCCCGGCCCCAGGTGTAATCGATCAACTGATCCGGTATCGCCATGGCGCCGGGCGGGAGGTCTTCGCTGATGCCGCCAACGGTATTGGTCGCGATGATGCGGTCGACGCCAAGACTTTTCAGCGCCCAGATATTGGCCCTGTAGTTGACCTTGTGGGCGGGGACGCGATCGCCGGCGGCGTGTCGGGGCAGGAAAGCGATTCTGACTTTCCCGAGGCGGCAGATATCGACTTGCACCGGCCCGCCGAAGGGCGTTCTGATGGCTTCGATGGTTTCCACTTCCAGCGCTCGCACCTCGCCGCGCAGGGAGCCCAGTCCCGATCCGCCGATAACGGCCAGCATATTTTTCTCCTTGCCCGATACAGGGCGGGCAACATAAACCAGAAGGTGGCGGGGGGCAATGCCCCTAGATCAGGGATACATCGTCATACCAGATCATCCCGTGTTCAAAGTCCGCATGCAGGCGCACCTGCTCGTTCGCGGTTTCCGATTCGGCCATGAACCAGAACGTTTGCACCGGCGTCATGCCGGAATCGTCCATGAGTTCGACCAGGAATTCCGTGGCGGCATCGGCTTCCACTCCGAAAATGTTTTCCGCCGCCAACAGCAGGGACGGCATGAGGTCTTCGCGCTGACCGAACAGGTATTCGTTGATGAACCAGGGCGCCTCATCCTTTTCCAGGGTCTCCATTATATCGACCACGTAGCCGACGATAGTCCGGTCGGTGAATAGCTCGCCGCCGGCATAGGCGTAGATAAGTTGCAGCGAATCGTCGACGACCAGATCGTTGACGGAAGAAACCAGTACGTCGTCGAGAAATCTGAAAGTCTCTATTTCGAACGAGTCGTATTCCGAAAAGTCGATCGGCGGCGTGACGTAGGACTCGGCATCGCGGGGAAACCGCAGAAAATCTTCGTAATCGCTATAACCGGGCATGAGGCAGATTTCACGTAACGATGTTCCCTGGACATCGTTCAGAAAAGCTCTGTGGGACCCGTCACGCCAGGAAATCGAGCGCGTTGCGCTAAGTTCCGGGATCGAAGAAGAACCGGCCAAAATCTCAATAATCTCTCCGGTAGTGATGTCAGGCCATTTCTGATAAAGAAGTGCGGCAATTCCGGCCAGGTAGGGAGAGGAAAATGAAGTTCCGGCGCTTTCGACATAGCCGTTGTTTTCGTCCGGATACCAGCCACCGGATGGCGCGAAAAAGAACGCGGAAATCTGATCTCCCGCCAGATTGGAATACTTGGCGGGCCTCAGCGTGTTTCCGGCCAACGCTCCCCCGATGATTACGGGGTATCCGAGCAGTTCCAGATCTTCCAGCCCCCTGGGACTTGAGTATCCTGAATTTCCTGCTGAAAAAGAGATCAGAACATCGTTAGCCGCGGCGTACTCGAGCCCCACTTGTATGGTTGGTACGAAATCTCGGTCAACCGCGACATTCAGGGAAATCTGAATTACCCTGGCGCCGTTGTCGACCGCGAAAATAATCGCGTCATTTATGAGTCCGCGCGAACGTATCGGTCCGCCAAAGACATGCAGATCGATGATCTCGGCGCCATGGGCAATTCCCGTAATGTTCTCGCTTGTCGTGTTTTCCTGTTTCCCGGCGATTACCGATGCCACTTTCAAACCGTGAAAAGTGTAATCCTCGTTCTCCTCGTTCTCGTCTTCGCTGGAGAAATGTCGAGTCAGCACCGGCGTTACTTCAGGATGGTCCGCTATGCCATAGTCGAGCACGGCTACCTTGACTCCCGTGCCGTCATAGCCGGCATTCCAGGCCTCAAGTGCGTTGAACAGATTCAGCGCCCCGTTATTGTTCAAATCGCTTTCCGCGAGTTTCTGAGGCTGATCGACGTCCAGTTGAAGCGCTCGCACCAGGTCCGGAATGCCGTATCCGTAAATGTCGGACCATTCCTTGATTTCGTAGGGTGTGCCGGACTCGGGAATAACCAGGGCGCTGACTTCGCCTACCTTGAAGTCCATGCCGTCGCCCTGAATTCGAATCAGCCCCCGACTTACTTCGAGAGTTATTTCGCTATTTGCGTCGAGCGTCAACGATTCCTCAAGCAGCGGGTGTGAAATTTCGAGCGTCTTCCCGGTTTCATTGACTATGCGAACGCTGTCGACGATCCGATCCGAATTAACCTGAAATGGGTTGCGCCCAGGCCCATAACTTGCCCATTCCAGCCTTTCGTAATGGGCATGAGTCTTGTCGATGAGGATCATGCAAGAATTCCTTTCCGGTAAGATGGCGCGCCCGGCAGGACTTGAACCTGCAACCCTCGGCTTAGAAGGCCGATGCTCTATCCGGTTGAGCTACGGGCGCATTGTCGCGAGTGGAATTGCAACATGAATTGGCCGTGTCGGGCAATTTCACGGCAGACGGAAAATTGGGGTGACCGATGGGGCTTGAACCCACGACAACCGGAGTCACAGTCCGGGGCTCTACCAACTGAGCTACGGTCACCACGAAGAAGGAACGGGACTTGGTCGGGGTAGAGAGATTTGAACTCCCGACATCTTGCTCCCAAAGCAAGCGCGCTACCAGACTGCGCTATACCCCGATATAGTACATTATCGGACCTGCCGTTACGGGCGGGAATGATACTTGCCGACCCTGTTCCAGTCAATTGGCGGCAGCCGGAAACGACGGGAGAAATCGAGCATGGGCAAGAAGAAAAAGCGTAAATCTCCGGATCGCATGGATAACGATGCTTATCTCGAGGAACTCTTCCGCCTGCAAGGGGAGCTGGTGAAACTACAGACGTGGGTCAAGCACAAGAGACTGAAAGTCGTCGTCATTTTCGAAGGCCGCGACGCCGCGGGCAAAGGCGGCGTCATCAAGCGCATCATCGAATACCTGAGCCCGAGAATTTGCCGGATAGTGGCCCTGCCCGCGCCTACCGAGCGTGAATCCTCGCAATGGTATTTCCAGCGATACGTAGCCCATCTGCCGGCGTCCGGGGAAATGGTGCTGATGGACCGAAGCTGGTACAACCGCGCGGGCGTCGAACGGGTGATGGGATTTTGCAGCGAAGCGGAATGCCTGGAATTCCTGCGGGAGTGCCCGCGATTCGAGCGCATGCTGGTGCGCAGTGGAATCGTGCTCGTCAAATACTGGTTTTCGATTTCGGAAGAAGAGCAGGAAAAACGCTTCCTCGCCCGCGTCCGCAAACCCCATAAACGCTGGAAACTGTCCCCGATAGACCTCGAAGCGCGAGCGCGCTGGGACGATTATTCGCGAGCGAAGGACGAAATGTTCGCCCATTGCGACATCAAGGAGGCGCCCTGGCACGTGGTAAACGCGGATGTGAAGGAATACGCGCGGCTCAATTGCATGCGCCACTTGCTGAGCCTGATCCCCTATGAAGACCTGACTCCGGAGCAGGTCGCCCTGCCCGAACGCAGGAGTGACGAAGACTACCGGCGGCCGCCGGTAAGCAGCCAGAAGTTCATTCCGGAGCATTATCCCTAGCCTAAAAATTGCATGAGCACGCTGGATTGGCCAGCGCACCCTGTTTATTTCGTCTCTCTGCTTCCCAGGTGGTTTGATCCGGCGGTGACTTGCGCTTGCCACGCCATTTCCGGCGTGTTTTCTCGGCGTTTTTCAAACACACTCTTTATGCCGATCGCTTTATGCGCCATGGCCACCAGTTCCATGACGGGATTCGCCTTTTTGGCCAGCACCGCGCGGCGGGCGATGCCGACGACGTAGTCCACGCTGTTGCGCTCGCGCTACGACAGCATCCGCGGCTGGCAGAAGCCGCTGTCGCCGCGGAAAACGATCTTCACCTTCGACCAGACCTGACGCCATCGCTCTTGCCCGGGCGCAGGTACGCCGCCAGTAACAGGTCGCCGCAAAAAACATACAGGGGCAGAAACCAGTAGCGGTCGAAGTACCCGTGGAAGAACCGGCCCCCTGCATGCCGTGCATCGGATCGTCGGTGACGTTGAAGTCCAGCACCAGACGACGGGGCGGACGCCGAAAAGACACGATAAACTGGTCCAGCCACGCCTCGTGCGGGCGAACCGCCTCGGCGCGGTTGGTCAATTCCAGCATCCGGTCGGCCTGACGCAGCAGCACCGCGGCACCGTCGGAAATGATCGCGCCGCCGAAAAACCGGCCTCCACAATGTAGCCCTTGTAGCTTTGAAAATGGATGCGTACAGCATTACACTCCGCCATGGGTAGGGTATCCTTCGATATTGGCTTAAATACCTGAATTATATCGAAATAAGAGCGCCTCGCCCGCCACACTCATGCAATATTCGGGCTAGTCCTCAAAGGATTGAAATTATGTATCGAAGTTTAGTTTTCTCATTTGTTGCGCTGACGACTCTGTCTGTTTTCGGGCAGCCAGCAGATGTAACGGCGAACAGGGAGCATTTCTTTCCCTTGATTGCCACAGGCGACGGCTTTAAATCCGACTTATTCCTAACCAATTTCTCACAGTCAGAAAATCGATGCTTGCTCCGACTGCAAGGGCGCGGGCTAGATGCTCTGATTTTCGAAGACAACGATGCTCTGTCTGTAACGGCCAGCGGTGCGACCATTGATTTGGCGGGACAAGGCGATAGCTTAACTTTATTGGGCAACGGTGAGCGAAGCCTAGTGTTTGGCTATGCCAAGCTAGACTGTGAAGAACCAGTAGTGGCTAGGATACTGCTAGCCTTGAACGTTGGCGCTTCGACTGTTGCAATGACATCACTTGAAAGCACTCACGTTTCCCATTCGTTCCAGATTCCGGTGCTAACTCAGTTGGGCCAGCTTGGCCTTCTGTTCTCAAACGATCTAAGCGTTGTAGCGTCCTGTGGCATTGAGCTAGAGAATGTTGCGGGTGCAAGCACTGGAGGAGGGAATGTTTCTGTCCCAGCAGAATCAACCGTCTTGCAGTTTCTAGGAGATGTTATTCCGAGGCCGTATGGATTCAATTTCGGTACAGCCGTAGTGTCCTGTAACCATGAAATCTTGGCAGTCGGCCTGCTTCTTAATGAGGCTATCTTTACTGCCATGCCAGCAATTCATCTGGAGAGCGAAATTACTGCGCAGGCAACAAAAATCCTCCCACTAATTGTAGATGGAGGTGGTTTCCGCTCCCATCTACTGGCGACAAATCTTGCTGACTCAGCTAACAAGTGCACATTGAATCTGTATGGAGAAGGGCTTAGTACAAGCAGATTTGAAATTACAGATGGAGCATCGTTTGCAGACTCTAGTGTCACGTTGGAATTTACAGCTAAGGGCGATCAACTAGTAATGTCAAGTACTGGCGGACAAGATCTGGCATTCGGCCACGCAGCGCTTGAATGCGACCAGCCCATTTCCGCGCAAAATTTGCTCTCTGTGGGTCCCCCAGAGGAACCAGTGAGCATGGCTGCTATAGATGATGCACAACTCGGGATTGATTTCAAATTCCCCATCGTACCCCTGACGACGGACCAACTCGCATTAATCCTCAGCAGAAGTGCAGGAGTCGGTGCTTCTTGCACAGTTGGGCTCGTTAACAGCAGCGGCTCACTTCTATTCGAACAAGCAACTCTGGTTCCCCGGCAATCTACTTCTGTGAAGTTTCTTTCCGATTTGTTCTCTATTCCAGACGACTTCACCTCAGGTGCTTTGACGGTCAACTGCGACCATAATCTGACCGCAGTTTTGCTTCCTCTCAGCGGTTCAGTTTTCGCTGCGGCGCCGCCATCGATATTGTCCGCAAGTGTGATTCCAAGAATGGTGGTAATCATACCGGATAGCAATTTGCGTACTATTCTTGCAGTACAACTTGGTAAAGAAGCAGATGAAGAAATTTATGCGAATGAATTGACAGCGCTCCAAACTCTGAATGCAGAGAATGCGAGAATCGACAGCCTCGAAGGGCTTCAATATGCCACGGAGTTAAAAATCTTGGATTTGGGGCCAGCACAGGATTCCAACAATCGAGATGTTAATAGCAATCAAATATCAGATATAACGCAGATTTTGGAATTGAGCAACCTGACGTTTCTAGACCTGCGATACAACAACTTGTCTGGGAGCATTCCACAGAAATTGGCTGAACTCAGCGAGTTGCAGTACTTATATCTAAGCGCTAATCAGTTTGCAGGTGATATTCCCGAGGAGTTAGGGCAGCTTGTAGATCTGAAAAGATTGTCTCTTCGCAGTAACCTATTGACCGGTGGCATACCAACAGAATTGAGCAATCTCCGCGACTTGACGCACTTATGGATAGGGTTTAATCAACTTTCTGGTGTTATTCCAGCAGAGTTGAGTAATCTATTAGACTTACAATACATGCATTTAGGAGGAAATGAGCTAACTGGCGCCATTCCTGCAGAGTTGGGGGAACTAATAAATCTAGAGTCTTTGTATTTATTCCAAAACCAATTGAATTATTCTATTCCTGGAGAATTAGGAAGACTTGCCAAGCTACGGCACTTATCTCTACGCCGGAATAATCTAACTGGCACTATACCTCCACAATTGGGTCAATTAGATCACTTGGAAGTATTGGCTTTGGACAACAATCAATTTACTGGCGGCATCCCTCCGGAATTATCAAACCTTAGCAGTGTGCGGTTTCTTAATCTTTCACACAATAATATTTCCGCAATCATTCCGCCAGAATTAGGCGAACTCATTTACTTGGAAACTTTGGCTCTCAATTCAAACGAAATAACCGGCAACATTCCTGCTGAACTTGGCCAACTTGAGAACTTGGAATCATTAGTATTGAGTACAAATCAATTGACTGGGTCTATCCCGCCGGAATTGGGTCAACTTCAGAATCTGAAGTCTTTACACTTGAGTTCGAACCAATTGAACGGTGCCGTCCCGCCGGAGTTAGGTAAACTCGCCACTTTAGAACAATTGTCACTTGGGCATAATCAACTGAGCGGAGCTATCCCTGATGATTTTTCGCATCTTTCGGAACTAAATTCTCTGGATCTGTATAACAACCAGTTTACCGGTAACATACCTCTAGAACTGGGGAGCCTTGTAAATCTGCAAAGCTTGAGTTTGGGCGACAATCAGTTGACAGGCAATATTCCATCGGAACTTGGGCAGCTCTCGAACTTACGGTACTTGCGTCTGCAGAGAAACCAACTGACTGGCTCAGTTCCCCTAACACTAGGGTCATTGCCAAACTTGAGAGAGTTAGACATATCGTTCAACGAGCTTACAGATATATCTCAATTGGCTCTCAATGACGACTTGGGCAGCGGCATAACAATCGATCTCAGAGGCAATCCTCTCAATGACGAGGCGTACGACATTCACATTCCAGCCTTAATAGCCCGCGGAGTCGAAGTCAAACACGATTAGTCCGAATATTGCGTAAGTGCCCCGGATTTTCCAGAGTATCCTGTTTTTCAAGCCTCTCTGCTTCCCAGGACGAAGCTCTCGATGGTTTTGGGCAGGTTGAGACGGGTGGTGGTCAACGCGACGCCGATGCGTCTTTCACGGAAGGTAAGTTCCTCTGCGAGCAGGGTGTCGGTGGCGTCGAGGGCACCGTCTTCGACGATGCGCAGTCGGCCGGCAGGCTGTTGAGATTGCCGCCGACGGAAAGCTCTCGTGGCCGACGTGACGCTCAATGGCCAACGGCACGTCGTAAGGCGTGAGGGGCAATGGGGTCAGATGTACCCGTTCCTCGGCATGGGCCTTGCTGACGATGCGTTGCGTGTTGGCGTCTTTGCCGGCGTTAGCCAGGTTGTCGCGCCACTCGGTTAACTGTCGGCTGAGATCGTCGAAGTTACGGAACTGGAGGCCGAGGAAGAAGTCCTGCCGTGCATAGCGGAAAGGGCGCTCGACATTGGCACGTCCATAAACGCCGTGAAGACGCAGATCTGGATCACGGTGACCGTGTACGTGCTGGTGGCCATCGTCAAAAAACGCCTCGAACTGGATACTTCGCTCTACACTTCGCTGCAGGTGTTTTCGGTCACTGTGTTCGAGAAAATCCCGCTGGACAAGGGACTTCCGGAAGCCGGCCAAGCCCCGGGAAACGATATGAAAGCCAAGCAGTTGAAATTATTCGATTTTTGACTGGACAGTAGTAGCCCCATCTTTTACATTATCTGCCTTCCAATTTGACCCCTAAAAACCGAAATGAATAAACTCATTATTGCAATACTCGTAATGTTCCCCTTGCCCGTGTCCGCGCATTTGGAAATTGACTTGCTAACTCCGGACGGCGCATTGTATCCGGGTTGTGATGTGGAATCGGAAGTCCGACCTACAAGCTGTCCTTTCCGGTTGAATCTTGAGGGATGGGATGTCTATATTTCTTCCGCGATTATGCAAGATGAATTTTATATAAACCCTCCAGACGGACAATCCAACCAAGATTACACTGGCTATCCTTCTCCGGTTGATACACTAATAGGATAACTCCAACGAATGTCTATAGACCTTTTATTATTGAAAAGGCAATCTCAGATTCCGCCCCACTTTACACGCAAATTGCAAAACGAAGGTGTTACTTTCTATATTCCTTCTTGGGTACGTGATAAGGAAACAAACGGATTTGTAAAGCATCCTAGAGATCTTTATAATATCTGCAATCAAACAGGAGGTTGCTACGGTTATTCCCATCAAGTATTTCCACAAGTTTCAATAGTAATAGATCACAGTTTTTTCGTTATTTCACACGAGCTTGCTCATGCTTGGCACGACCTTGTAATACCGGATGGATTCAACAACCAGTGCATTATAGATACATACAATTTTTCGGTTACGCGTGATAATCTTTATGACAATGTGTTAGTGCAAGATTATTGGAATCCACACAACCCATCTCCGTATTTTGAAAATTCAGCCCGTGCTTACGCTTCCGTGAATCATAAAGAGTACTTCGCCGAGTTGGTGGCTTTTTACACATTGGGGAAAATGCACGGTAGCCGGCGAGGCTCTGAATATCAATTTACGCAACAAGGCATCAGACGTGTCCCTTATAGAGATCGCCTCGAAATGTACGAAGTGGACCGGAATGGATATCTTATGGTTTACAGGCTATTTGCCGAATTTCCACATGTGGATTGTGACACTCGAAATTGGGAATTTCCCGATGGTTGGTGGCCGAAATAAGGAGACGGGATTCGAGAAGCCGCCCTGATTGTTCTATATCGTGTCCGAGCTCAAGGGCAAAGCAAAATACCCGCCGGCTGCGAAAACTGGTGATTTTTACTTCGACGCTTTTGGGGAGTATTACTGCGGTACTGACACGAGTCCGTTGTCGACGCGAATCGCCTCGGGACGGCCCATCCGATTCTCCAGCCGGCACAGCGCGGGGGTGCCGACCAAGACTTCCTCGGCATCCACCGCCTTTTGCACCGCTGGACCCGACCGCAACTCGTCGTGCTCGTTCAGGTCTTTGTATCCCAGGGCCAGCGCGTACACCTGGTGGCGGAACATCGTCCGCAGCGAATGTCGGCAACTAGCCTTGCGTCGAGGGTCAGTCAGCGCTTGCGTGGCCCGGTCGGTCAACCCGAGCATCCGGTCGACTTGCCGCAATAGCAATGCGCCGCCGTCGGAAGTGATCGCGCCGCCGGAAAAACCGACCTCCACAAGGCGGCCTTTGCATCTTGGAAAACGAATGGGTTCCAGATTACAATCCGTCATGGGCGGGGTGTCCTTCGATATCGGCTTAACTACCTGAATTATATCGAAATACGGGCGCCTCACCCGCCTCATTTATACAACACTCGGGCTAGAAGAAGGGCGTGATCACGCAAGGGTCTACCACTTAAAATTACTCGGATTGCTGGGAACGGTTACGGCTAGCCATGCAAGGCGACTTTAAGCGAGGACTGCAGGTGCAAGAAGACGTTAACCGAAGACATGACTTTTCAAAACCGACACGCCGCTTGGTCGCGGAGCGAGCTGGCTTCAGATGCAGTTTTCCGGGTTGTGGGCGACTTACAATAGGTCCTAACAGCGATCCCAATAAAGCAACAAAGAATGGGTTCGCTGCTCACATTTACACCGGCGCGAAATCAGGCAACGGACCCCGCGGGACCGGTGGCTTCAGCGAAGAAGAGATCAAATCACCGCAAAACGCAATTTGGTTGTGCGGACACCACAGCAGCCTAATCGACAAAAACAATGGTGGAGAGTACCCAGCCGAAACGCTTCACAGCTACAAAGCTCTGCATGAAGCACGTATCGCACACGAACTCGCGGGACTAAGCACCCCCCTAGGGTGGGTGGAAAGCGTCAGAGTCGAATCGAGCCCTCTTTTTTCGGGGCCCTTCAAGATCGAGTTGGCCCGACTGAATCTAATTATCGGCGGCAATAGTACAGGAAAGACCGCCCTTTGCGAGTGGATTGCGGCTCATGCCGACCCGATTTACCTTGAGCGATGGCAATGGGGCCGTCCAGGTCGAGCGCGCCTGTCAACTCGATTGCATTATTTGAACCCCGATCCACATTGCATAACAGTTGATTTTCTTACTGCCGAGCATCCAAAGTACGGAGCAGACGGGGATTCAGCATCTGTAGCTGCAAGTCCGTTAAGGGTCGTATTCCCTCAAAACTTGGAATCTGGCCTTACGGAAACGTCTGATGAACTTGCATTTGTATCCAAGACCTTCAACCTGCACCCGTTTCAAATAAAGGCACTTTGCAGTGGCTTAGGTAAGGCGAGCAAGTTCTTTAAGCGGGCTTGGTTCGAAGACACGGAAGAAGGATGCACAATGCACGTTGAGTTGCACACCGCTAATGCAAGCGGACACCGAATACTAAAGTTGCTGAGTAGTTCAGAGCGCGCAAGGCTAGCCATGGACCTTGGGATCCTTGCAGCCAACTCGTTTTCCGCCATTGGTCCGACCCTATTCATTCTCGATTCCGACTTGTGCAATCTAAGCCCTGATTGGCTCGGTGATTTCGCAGAAATCCTTGCATCCCCCGATTGCAAATTCCAGACAATTGTCAGTACAGGGTGGACAACAATCAATTTCGAAAACGTCCCTTGGATTGGCTGGAAAACACTTCATCTAGAAGGACAGCCTCCCGGAGTGAGCATCCGTGCCGGCTAGCGACGCATTTCGAGTCCCGCCAAAACCGGAAGATTCTCAGCACGAATGGAGCGATTAATGGGAGGAAAGATCAACTAGCGATGGGTAGAGTATTCTTGAAGGCGTTTGCCAATCACTGAAGCTGATCATCCCGGAAGTTAAAGCACCATCACGAACTGCGATCCGATTCGAAATAGGCCCAATACCAAACTGGCACTTAACCGGTCCAGCGGGACAGTTATGAAAAAAGTTGCGGGCAAATGTTTGAAATCATCTCCCAATCCGGCCGTTGGCCAATTCTCGATCCAAACTCAGCACGGCAGACTAATCGTGCATTCGAATGGTCCGCGTTTTAGACTTCCCTCAATTAGGCACCTGAACTGCCAAATTCGAATTGCCAAAAAATACGATATACAGCTATCGCTCATTCAATCGGACCCTGTACTCCTCACAAGCCGTACGCAAAGATTCCGGGGCAGGCTCCCTCAGTTCGCTGTTTCGACACATTTCAGCAAGAGTTCTTGCATGCACTTGACAATCCCCTGGTTTTTCCAACCGAGGATAGCGTTTGTTGCCTTCGTCAACTGTTTGACCACTCAAGTATGCCAACCAAGTTTCGATATTCCAGGTTGGAACGAAAATTGCCACGTTTTCGCCGTTTTGTCTGGGTTCAATCGACTCATTTTCACAGGATTCAGATAAATTATTCAAAGTTTTCGTGACCCCCAGCTCATCCCCATCAATAACCACCAACAATTTGGAACTTACCTTGTTGCGTTTGGATCGATATTCTGCGAGTTCATTTGGATATTCCTGTAATACAAATTTCTTGGCTGACCCCTTGCCTCTCGGCGCAATTTCAATTCTAGGATGCCTCCGTAGATTCCAATTCATTTCCTTAATCAGTTTTCTACAAAACACTTCTTGCTGCCTATCTTCACAAAGAATTACTAATCCAACTCGCCTACGATTCAAGTTTCCCATCCTCTTGCAATGATTTGTGACAATCTAAGTCCCTCATCAGAATCGCTGCGATATGCATCTGACAAATCGACAATTCTAGTGGCACCAGACTGCTCCCTATCAAGCAACACTCCGTGAGAGCCTCCCAGATAATCAATCAATTCTGGATGGTGAGAGCAAATAACTGCTTGCGGAATTGATTCGCCACATCGATCACCCAGTTCGATGAGCCAAGGTTGAATCTCGGCTAATGCAACATAGTTTTCAGGTTCGTCCAAATACAGAGGATTTTTCGTGCCGGAAGACAATTCCGTTAGCGCGTACAGAGCGAGTAATGCTCTTTGCCCATCCGATATTTCGTCGAGCGACAATTCGTACTTCTGGCTGCATTCTTCTAGGAACGAGATACGAAACGCCCTTCGACTGACGCCCGTTTTTTCAAGTCTCGCGCCATCGAAACCATCTATCACGTCTTCCAGCTTGCGTTTGAATTTTTCGATACTATCAGGATTTTCAAGCTGCTGATGCTGATACCAGGCCGCAAAGTTACTGGCATCCCGCCTCAATGTTTCTTCGTGCTCTACGATTTCCGTCTGAAAACTCGCCGGATACATCCCACACACGACTACCCCACGCATAAAATCAAGGAATTTTGTCAATCTCTTATTGTCATGGCGCGAAGGAATCCTTGCCAAAGCGGACTCCGACCAATCAACGGAGTACTTTGGTCCGTAACTGAGATCATCTCGAAATAACTGGACTTCCCCCAATTCACAATTAAACAAAAAATTGCGCTCATTGCTTTTGAGTGATTCTTCCTGTATTCGAAAAATTCTTTCCGCTTGATTATGTTCCATCACTAGCCGGTACAAGAAAACTTCTCCGTCGATATCTACTTCCACTTCGAATGTTTGAAAGTTGTTGTTCTGCCAAGCGGTCAATGTGCTAGCAGGAAAAATTCTCTCATCCGAAATCTTCACCCGACCACTCAAAAGTTCACGTAAAGCAAACATGATGTCCAGAATCGATGTCTTGCCAGAACCATTTCTGCCAAGCAGTAAAGTAAGCGGCTGAAACCGCAATTCAAAATTTACGAAACACTTGTAGTTGTCTACATACAATCTCTTAATCATTTTTTCGGCCTTCCACTTCCAATCAGCTTTAGACTTGATTCTCGGGCATTTTCCGCTTCTCTCTCCATACTAGCAATTTGTGCTTACCGCAGTTGGCTATTTTTCCAATTTGACCAGGCGCCAGCGCGAACCGCCGGCGCCGTCTTCCACGACTACGTTCATGGCGCTGAGCTGATCCCGGATCCGGTCGGCTTCCTTCCAGTTCTTCTCCGCGCGAGCCTGTTCCCGGGCCGCGATCAGCGATTCCACCCTTGCGGCGTCAATGTGCTCCGCGCCAGCGCCGCGCAGCCAGGCTTCCGGCTCGGCCTGCAGGATGCCGAGCACGCCGCCGAGCTTGACCAGCAGCCGGCCGAGTTGCGTCGCGGCGCGCATGTCCTCTCCTTTCAGCCGGTTGATTTCCCGGGCCAGGTCGAACAGGACGCGGAAAGCCACCGGCGTATTGAAATCATCGTCCATAGCGGCGTTGAAGGCGCGTTCGAAACGGCTGTTGACCAGGGCTCTCGCTTTCGTTGTTTCGAGCCCCTGCAGCGCTGTGTACAGGCGCTTCAGCGCGCTCGCGGACCGGGCCAGCGCCTGCTCCGAATAATTCAGCGGGCTGCGGTAATGACTGGCAATGAGAAATTGCCGCACGACTTCGGCTTCGTGCCGGGACAAAACATCGCGGACGGTGAAAAAATTGCCGAGGGACTTGGACATTTTCTCATCGCTGATCCGCAACGGCCCGTTGTGCATCCACAGATTCGCGAAGGGCGCGCCGGTGGCGGCGACCGATTGGGCAATCTCGTTTTCGTGATGGGGAAAGATCAGGTCGGAACCGCCGCCGTGAATATCGAAATGTTCGCCCAGGGTGCGGCAGGACATGGCCGAACATTCGATATGCCAGCCGGGCCGCCCGTAACCCCAGGGCGAATCCCAGCCGACGCCTTCGTCGGGCGATGATTTCCACAAGGCAAAATCGCGCGGGTCGCGCTTCAACTCGCCCAGATCGACCCGCGCGCCACTGAGCAATTCATCGAGATTCTTGTTCGACAGCCGCCCGTATTCGGGAAAACGCAGCACCGAAAAATAGACGTCGCCGTTATCGGCGCGATAGGCGTAGCCTCCTTCCACCAGGATTTCGATCATGGCGATGATCTCGTCCATGTAGACCGTGGCCCGGGGTTCCTGATCCGGCGGCAATATGCCGAGCGCTCTTTCGTCCTCGTGCATGGCCTCGATGAAGCGTTCCGTAAGGTTGGAAAACAATTCTCCGTTTTCCACGGCCCTGGCTAGAATCTTGTCGTCGATGTCGGTGATATTGCGGACATAGGTGACGTCGAATCCGCGCGAGCGCAGATAGCGCACGATGACGTCGAAGGCCATGAGGCAACGGGCGTGACCGAGGTGGCAATAGTCGTAGGTGGTGATTCCGCAGACATACATGCGCACCTTGCCCGGCTCGATTGGCCGGAACTCTTCCTTGCGGCCTGAATATGTGTTGTAGATCGAAAGCATTGATGTAGTGCCAGTCAAGCCCTTGTCTGTCTCCAGGTGTCTCTTAAACTGATGGTGCGGTTGAAGACGGCGGCGCCGCCGGAACGCGCTTGCCGGTCGCGGAAAAAATAGCCGGTGCGCTCGAACTGGAAATGGTCGCCGGCGCCGTCTTCCAGGGCGCAGGGCTCCAGCATGCATCCATCCAGTTCCACCAGCGAATCGGGATTGATGCCTTCGAATACTTCCCCGACGTTTTTCGGGGCGGGATTTTCGCTGAGAAAAAGGCGGTCGTACAGCCGAACCGTGACAGTCTTTCCCTCGACCGCGGAAACCCAGTGAATCACCCCTTTGACCTTGCGGCCTTCCGGGCGCTTTCCAAGCGTGTCGAAGTCGACGCTGCAGCGAAGTTCCGAGATTTCACCCCCGGCATCCCGGACGACTTCATCGCAGCGAATCACATAGGCCCCGCGCAGGCGCACTTCACCGCCGGCGACGAGGCGTTTGAATCCGGCCGGCGGATCCTCGCTGAAATCTTCCTGTTCAATGCAGATTTCGCGCGTCAGGGGAACCTCCCGGCCGCCGAGTTCCTCGCGCTTGGGGTGCCGCGGCAGTTGCAGCCGTTCAACTCGATCCGCGTCGAAATTGCTCAACACGACTTTCAGCGGACGCAGGACGCACATGGCGCGGGGAGCGTTCCGGTCGAGATCTTCGCGGATCGCGTGTTCGAGCATGCCGACATCGACCAGGCTTTCGCCGCGGGCAACGCCTACCGCCTCGCAGAAATTGCGAATCGACGCAGGCGTGTAGCCGCGGCGGCGCATCCCGGCCAGGGTCGGCATGCGCGGATCGTCCCAGCCGTCGACCCTGCCCTGCTCCACCATGGCCCGCAGGAAGCGCTTGCCCAGCATGGTGTAGCTGATGCGCAACTTGGCGAACTCGGTCTGCTCAGGCAGCACGTAGGCGTCTTCGCCGTCGCGCAGATCGCTGGCCGCGCGCAGGGAGTCCAAATCGAGATTGTGCAGAATCCAGTCGTACAGCGGGCGATGGTCCTCGAATTCCAGCGTGCATAGCGAATGGGTGATGTTTTCGATGGCGTCCGAAATGCAATGCGTGTAGTCGTAGGTCGGATAGATGCACCATTGCGATTCAGTCTGATGATGATCGGCATGGCGGATGCGGTACAGGATCGGATCGCGCATGTTGATGTTCGGCGAAGACATGTCGATCTTCGCGCGCAGGCTCAACTCTCCGTCCCTGAACTCCCCGGCGCGCATACGCGCGAACAGCTCGAGGCTTTCTTCCGGCTCGCGGTCTCGCCAGGGGCTGTCGGTTCCCGGCTCGGTCAGCGTGCCGCGATACTCCCGGGCCTGTTCGGGGCTCAACTCACAGACATAGGCCTTGCCCTTGCCGATCAGTTGCCGGGCAAATTCGTACAAGTGGCCGAAATACGACGAGGAGTAGCGCACTTCCCCGCGCCAGCGGAAACCGAGCCAGCGGATATTGTCCTTGATCGAATCGACGAACTCCTGGCTCTCCTTGAGCGGATTGGTGTCGTCGAAACGAAGGTTGCAATGTCCTCCGTACTCCTCGGCAAGCGTGAAATTCAGGCAGATGGACTTGGCGTGTCCGATGTGAAGGTAACCGTTGGGTTCCGGCGGAAAGCGCGTATGCACGCGGCCGCCATGCTTGCCGGAAGCAAGGTCCCGGGAAATCATCTGGCGGATGAATCCGGACGGTTCGGCGGCGCCGGGCGCCGTTGCGGGATTATTGTCTGAGTCGTTCATGATGCCCGGTTGGTGGTTCCATCCGCGGAATAAGCAATGACTTTTGCCGGCACGGGAAAGTGGCTATTATAGCGGCCTTCCCGAGATCGCTTCATCCACAGCCGGGCACTGTCCGACGACAGTCCCGCAACCAGGGACAATACTGTGATAGCGCTGCAAACCAACTTCGGAACCATTCGCATAGAACTCGACCACGACAAGGCGCCGGTCTCGGCGCGCAATTTCCAGGACTATGTCGAGCAGGGATTCTACGACGGCACCCTGTTTCACCGCGTAATCGACGATTTCATGATCCAGGGCGGCGGTTTTACTTCCGGGCTCAGCGGCAAACGCGGCGGCTCACCGATCAACAACGAGGCAGACAACGGCCTGAAGAATCTGGCCGGCACGCTTGCCATGGCCAGAACTTCCGACCCGCATTCCGCCACCTCGCAATTTTTTATAAACGTCAGCGATAACGACTTTCTCAACCACCGTGATCAAACCCCCAACGGCTGGGGTTACGCGGTATTCGGCAAGGTTGTGGAAGGAATGGACGTGGTCAACAAGATCAAGGGTTGCGCCACGACTGCAATGGCGGGCCACCGCGACGTGCCGGTCGAGGAAATCGTCATTGAATCGGCCAAAGTCGAATCCGGCGAGGGCTGAATGGCGGCGCCGGCCGTGAAGGACGCACCGGTCGTCCTCATTTCCGATCTGCACCTGCAGGAATCACGACCTGATATCACTCGCGCATTCGTAGATTTCACTGCCCGTATTCCGGCAGCCTGCCGGGAGTTTTTCATCCTCGGAGACTTGTTCGAACTGTGGATCGGCGACGATGCGGTATCGCCGCTGGCGAACGAGGTCGCAACTTCGCTGAAATCGCTTGCCGGGCGCGGCGTCAACATATACCTCATGCACGGCAATCGGGACTTCCTGATTGGAGATGAATACGCCGCCCGCTGCGGCGGAAAGCTCATTTCCGAACCGTTCGAACTCGAAGTCGAAGGCGCAAGCTGGCTCTTGCTGCACGGCGATGCGCTTTGCACCGATGATGCCGCCTACATGGAATTTCGCCGCATGGTTAGAAATCCGGCCTGGCAGCGGGAATTTCTCTCCCGGTCGCTCACCGAGCGCCAGGCCTGGGCCGACATGGCCCGGGAGCGGAGCCAGGCCGCCGCGATAGACAAACCGGCGGAAATCATGGACGTCAACCACGGCGCGGTGCTCGAACTGATCCGCGCCAGCGGCCATCATCGCATCCTGCACGGACACACCCACCGGCCCGCGGTGCACGAACTGCCCGATGCAGGGCCATCGCCCCAAGAGACGGCAAAGCGCGTCGTCCTCGGCGACTGGGACCGCAACGGCTGGTACGCCGCCATCGACGGCGCCGAAGTCAAATTGCAGAATTTCCCCATTCCGGGCGAGGCATGCCTCGCCCCTACAAGTGGCCGCAATCCATGACTGTAGGGGCGAGGCATGCCTCGCCCGCAAAGATCTAGTAGGGGATGGTTTTTATCGTAGTGCGCCGGATTGGGGCAATGTAGCGGTCAAAATGCGCTTCGGCCAGGCGCAGCAATTCTTCTTCGATCTGGACGGAAAGCTCCAGCAGGTCAATATCCGCGTATTCCGGCAACCTGCGCACGCCGAAGCTGTCGAGTTCGGCGATTTCTTCGAGGCCCTTTTTGAGCAGATTGTGCAGCCAGCAATACGGCGACTGCCGCGGATTGTAGGGTATGCGCAGGCGGCGCAGGCCGGCCTGCAAGCGATCCGGCGCGCCGATGCTGAAACGGGCCTGGAGAATCTGGATATTCAGGTGTTCGATACGCGCAAGCACGGCGCTTTTGGCGACGCCGTCATAGCTGTTCCAGTGGATAACTTCAATAGCGTAGCGCTTGCAGCCGCGACATACGCGATCCCCCAGCGACGTGGTGGAACAGATACCTATACAAGGCGTTTTAACGTCTTTCATGGCGGGCCGGAAGGGCTTTGCAAGAGCATTGTACATCATCGCGGCAGACCTGCCTTAACTGGATTTTAGCGCCCGAATACACTAGAATAGCGGCCGTTTCGGTGGAAACCGGACCCCGCGAAACATTCTGTTCCGCGCCTCACTTTCGCACCGTTTCAAGCTCGTCCCACTGCGGATCCGCGGCGGCGCGGCCATGACATTGAAGCCATGCGGCTCTGCCCTCGAAACTACTGAAGAGGAAATCGGTTTGTTGCAAGAATATCGAAAGCATGTCGCCGAGCGGGCCGAACTGGGAATTGTTCCCCTGCCCCTTTCCGCCCGCCAGGTCGCCGACCTCGTGGATCTGTTGAAAAACCCGCCGGCCGGAGAAGAAGAGTTTCTGGTCGACCTCATTTCCAACCGGGTGCCCCCCGGCGTCGATGAAGCGGCCTACGTCAAGGCAGGCTTTCTTTCGGCTATCGCCCGCGGCGAAGTGGAATCGCCGTTGATCGACCGCGCCAAAGCGGCGGAACTGCTCGGAACCATGCTTGGCGGCTACAACGTCTCAACCCTGGTGGAATTGCTGGACGATGCCGAAATGGCCGCTGCCGCCGCGGATGAGTTATGCAACATCCTGCTGATATTCGACGCCTTCCACGATGTCGAGGAACGCGCCAATAAAGGCAACGAGCACGCCCGCCGCGTATTGCAAAGCTGGGCAGACGCCGAGTGGTTCACTTCGCGCCCGCCTTTGCCGGAAAAGCTCACCATGATCGTGTTCAAGGTTCCCGGCGAAACCAACACCGACGACCTCTCTCCGGCCCAGGACGCCTGGTCGCGGCCCGATATTCCGCTACACGCCCTGGCCATGTACAAGAACCCGCGCGAAGGCGTCACCAACGCGGTGGAACAGATCAACGAACTCGAAAAGAGCGGCCATCCCGTAGTACTGGTCGGCGATGTAATGGGCACCGGCTCATCGCGTAAGTCGGCCACCAATTCGGTGCTCTGGCATATCGGCGACGACGTTCCTCATATTCCGAACAAGCGCTCCGGCGGAGTATGCATCGGCGGCAAGATGGCGCCGATTTTCTTCAACACCATGGAAGACGCCGGCGCCCTGCCCCTCGAATGCGACGTCGACAAGCTCAATACCGGCGACGTCATCGACATCGATACCCATGCGGGCACGATTCACGACCACGCCGGCGGCGAGTTGCTGGCGAATTTCGCACTCAAGACCGAAGTGCTGCTCGACGAAGTCCAGGCCGGCGGCAGAATTCCGCTGATCATCGGACGGGGGCTGACAACCCGCGCCCGCGCAGCGCTCGACTTGCCGTCGAGCGATGTTTTCCGATCGCCGGTAACCGGCCAGGAGTCGGACAAGGGCTATACCCTGGCCCAGAAAATGGTCGGCCGGGCCTGCGGCGTCGAAGGCGTGCGCCCGGGCAGCTATTGCGAACCGCACATGACCACCGTCGGCAGCCAGGACACTACCGGCCCGATGACGCGGGACGAATTGAAGGATCTGGCCTGCCTCGGCTTTTCCGCCGACCTGGTCATGCAATCTTTTTGCCATACCGCGGCCTATCCCAAGCCCGTCGACATCGAGACACAGCATTCCCTGCCGAATTTCTTCCAGACCCGGGGAGGCGTATCCCTGCGTCCGGGCGACGGCATCATCCATAGCTGGATGAATCGAATGTTGCTGCCGGACACCGTCGGCACCGGCGGCGACTCGCACACCCGCTTCCCCATCGGCATTTCCTTCCCGGCCGGCTCGGGCCTGGTCGCTTTCGCCGCCGCCACCGGCGTCATGCCGCTGGATATGCCGGAATCCGTGCTGGTACGCTTTTCGGGCGAAATGCAGCCGGGCATCACCTTGCGCGATCTGGTCAATGCAATTCCCTACGCGGCGCTGCAATCCGGCGACCTGACCGTCGCCAAGAAAGGCAAGAAAAACATCTTCTCCGGCCGCGTGCTGGAAATCGAAGGGCTGCCCAAGCTGAAAGTGGAACAGGCATTCGAGATTTCCGACGCTTCCGCCGAACGATCCGCCGGCGGCTGCACGATCCTGCTCGACGAGGAGCCGATCGTCGAATATCTCAAGTCGAACGTCACCTTGCTGCGCTGGATGATCGACAATCATTACGGCGACGCCCGCACCATGGAACGGCGTGCGCGGCAGATGGAGGAATGGCTCGAAAATCCGGTATTGATGCAGCCCGACCCGGACGCCGAGTACCACAAGGTGATCGAGATCGACCTGAACGAGATCACCGAGCCCTTGCTTGCCTGCCCCAACGACCCCGACGACATCAAGCCGCTTTCGGAAGTTGCGGGAACGCAGATCGACGAAGTATTCATCGGCTCCTGCATGACCAATATCGGCCATTTCCGCGCCGCCGCCGAGGTGCTGCAACAGGTCCAACCGCCATTGCCGACCCGACTCTGGATCGCGCCGCCCACCAAGATGGACGAACACCAGTTGATCAGCGAGGGCGTCTACAGCATCTTCGGCGTTTCCGGCGCGCGCACGGAACTGCCGGGCTGCTCGCTCTGCATGGGCAACCAGGCCCGGGTGGCGCCGAACTCCACGGTGATTTCGACCTCGACCCGCAACTTCCCGAACCGGCTCGGACAAGGAGCGAACGTATTCCTCGCCTCCTCGGAACTGTCGGCGGTCAGCGCGGCGCTCGGCAGGATTCCGACCATGGAAGAATACATGGCGCACATGAAGCCCATCGACACCATGGCGGACAATATCTACCGCTATCTCAACTTCAACGAGATCGAATCCTTCATGGAAGCGGCGGACCGCGCCAAGTCGATACCCCTGACCAATATCGCGGAAGTGGCCTAGGGGTCAATCTACACGATCCCGGACAGTATGTAGGGGCGACCCATGCGTCGCCCGCCGTGATCCGAAATCACATCAGGCAAAATTCGGGCGAGGCATGCCTCGCCCCTACGTTTATCTAAACACCTACGCCTGCTCCAACGCTTTAACTACAATCTCGCTGACGTCTCTTGAGGCGCCGTCGCGGTCGCCGATGCGGCGCAGTTGTTCGCGCATCATCTGCCGGCGTTCGGTGTCGAACTTGCGCCAGCGCGTCAGCGGAGTGATCAGCCGCGCGGCGATTTGCGGATTGATCGCATCGAGTTGCATCGCCTGTTCGCCGAGGAACTCGTAGCCCGCGCCCGAGGCATCGTGGAAATTGATGTGATTCTGGCCGCAGAAGGCGCCGATCACGGCGCGCACCTTGTTCGGATTGCGAATTTCGAAATCAGGGTGGCGCAGCAACTCCCGCACTTGCGCCAGGGCGCCGGGATGCGGCCGGGTCGCCTGCAGGCTGAACCATTGGTCGACTACCAGCGGCTCACCGCGCCATTGTTCGTGAAATTGCGCAAGCGCCGCCTGGTAAACGCTCTCCCCCGCACGGCTGTGTGCAAGAGTCTGCAATGCGGCGAGTTGGTCCGTCATATTATTGGCCTGTTCGAATTGCCGCAGGCAGAGTTCGAGCCAACCCTTTTCTCCGGATCGAACGAGCGCCGACAAGGCCAGATTGCGCAATGATCTGGCAGCGATGGATTTGGCGTCCGCCTGATAGGCGCCGGTGGCGGGGATGCTCTCGAACAGGTCCGCCACCAATTTCCGGTGTGATTCGGCCAGCCCGTCCAGCAGGAACTCCCTGACCGCGTGGATCGCTTCCACGTCCGCGATGTCGGCCTGTTCTATCAGGTAGCTTTCAGCCGGCAGGCGCAGCAATTCGGCGAACATGGCCCGGTCGGTTTCGGCGCTTGCGTTGACCGCCTCGGCGAGTATGTTCCGATGCGCCTCGCGCAAGATTTTCGGCAAGACCAGTCTCCTGCCGCCGCGAAAATCCTCCTGCAATTCCCGCATGAGCATCAGCACCAGTTCCTGGCCGGCGTTCCAGCGATTGAATCCGTCGCTGTCGTTACTCATCAGGAACAGCAAGTCTTCGGGCGTGTACTCGTATTTCAGCCGCACCGGCGCGCTGAAACCGCGAAGCAGCGAAGCCACGGGCGGCTCGGCTACGTCTTCGAAAACGAAAGTCTCGACAGGCTGCGTGACCGCCAGCACCCGGTCGTTACCCACCGCGGCCGGCTCGCCTTGCAAGCGCAGCGGAATCTCCCTGCCCGCCTGGTCGAGCAGGCCCATGCGCAAGGGAATATGAAACGGAACTTTCCTTTCCTGACCCGGCGTCGGCGGGCAGGACTGGCGCACGCGCAATTCGAAGCGTAGCCGTTCGGCATCGTGAAAACCGTCAATCTCAAGCATCGGCGTGCCTGACTGGCGGTACCAGTTGCGGAACTGTTGCAGATCGACCCCGCTCGCGTCTTCCATGGCATTGACGAACTCCTCGATCGTCACCGCCTGGCCGTCATGCCGCTTGAAATACAGGTCCGTGCCGGCGCGGTAGCGTTCCGGGCCGAGCAGATTGCTGATCATGCGCACGACTTCGGCGCCTTTCTCGTAAATCGTGACGGTGTAGAAATTGGAAATTTCCATGTAGGAATCGGGTTGCACCGAATGCGCCATGGGGCCGCTGTCCTCGGCGAACTGCACCGAGCGCAGAAAGGCAACGTCCTGCACGCGCTTTACCGAGCGAGAATTCATGTCGGCGCTGAATTCGCTGTCGCGGAACACGGTAAATCCTTCCTTGAGACTCAACTGGAACCAGTCGCGGCAGGTGACGCGGTTGCCCGACCAGTTATGGAAATATTCATGGGCGACCACGGCCTCCACGCGCTGGAAGGCCCAGTCGGTCTGGGTGGCGGAATTGGCCAGGATGCAGGAGGTGTTGAAAATGTTCAGACCCTTGTTTTCCATCGCGCCCATGTTGAAATCGTCAACAGCTACGATCATGAAGATGTCGAGGTCGTATTCGCGTCCGTATTTTTCCTCGTCCCAACGCATCGCCTTCTTCAGCGAGACCATGGCGTGATCGCATTTGTCGAGATCCTTAGGCTCGACAAAGATGCGCAATTGCACTTCGCGGCCCGAGGCGGTGTTGAAACGGTCGTCAAGACTCACCAGGTCCCCTGCTACCAGCGCGAAAAGGTAACTCGGCTTGGGAAACGGATCCTCCCAGGTGCGCCAATGCCGCTGCGGGTCCTCGCACTCGCCCTCGGCGACGCAATTGCCGTTGGACAGCAACACGGGATACTTCTCGCGTTCGGCCCGGATCGTGGTGGTGAATATCGACATCACGTCGGGGCGGTCGAGGTAATAGGTGATGCGGCGAAAGCCTTCCGCCTCGCACTGCGTGCAGAACATCGTGCGTGACTTGTACAAGCCTTCCAGGGCGGTGTTGTTCTGCGGCTCGATCCGGGTGCGGCAATACACTGTGAACCGGTCGGAGCCGTCTTGAGCCAGCGAACGCAATTTCGGAATGCGCAGGCTTTCTTCTTCGAGTTCGAAATCGGTGGCTTCCAGCATGCGCTCGTCGAGCCGCAATTCTTCCAGCACAAGTTCGCGGCCATGCAATACCAGCATGTCTTCATCGACGCCGCTGAAATCCGGATTGCGCCGGAACTGCAATCTCGCCTGAATTACCGCATGTGTTTCATACAGATCGAAGTCGAGCTCCGTGCTGTCGATGGTGAACGGCGGCGGCCGATAGTCATGCAGATACGTAGTGCGTGCGGTAGCGTCTTTCATTCGATGTTTCGTCGCTTTCTCAATCAAGCTGACCATACCAGTAAGGCGTCTTCTCCGCCCACTCGCTATCCGGAAAATGTTCGTGCAGCAAGGCAAACGCCGCCTGGGAGATATTGCCGGGCGCATTCCAGTAGCTGCAGGCATAGCGGGTAGCGAATACCAGGCGATGCAAGGTGCGTGGAACGCGTGGGTCGTCGAGATTGTCGCGCGCGTAGCGAATCACGTGGGGGCCGAACGAAGTGGTTGCCGCCGTCTGCCGGTACTCGCTAACCTCCCTGATCTCCGATAGTTCCGCATCGGAATAGCGGGAAAAAAGAGGACGTTGCAGCACCACGTCGCTGGTCCGATTGCCGTACAAGCTGGAACACCACCAGCCCATCTGGAAGGTAACGTGATCGGATGTTTGTCGTAGGTGTCTGAATGTGCGGTCAAAGTGAATCCGCGCGACGCCTCGATTCAACCATGGCGAGAATGCTGGATAATCGAAAATGATCCTGGCAGCTTCGAAGTGCTTGTCTTGAGCTTGCTCGAATCGTTCCAGTTCGGGAGCCAACCACGGGACGTGCCGACGGATGAGGGCCGAGAACCTCAATGCCGACTCGAGGTCGTCGGCGAGCATCGCTTTAGTCCATCCCGCGATGACCAATCGTCCGCGCTGGAAGTCGCTCAAGCCCGGTGTGTCGATGACCTCCTCGATCATCGAGGAGGTGAAGTAGGTGTTCAGCAGATCAATGGCGCCGGTGCTGAACAGCGTGGTATCTCCGGTGATCGGATGGAAATTAGGCGGTAGATAGCGGGCGAAGTCGTCCGTCCACGGAAGCGAGAGGGGCTTGAGTGACGCCCAGCGGACATAGTCCGTCCCTGTCAAGGTAATTCCGGCCGCCGCGAGGCGAACGCGGTTGACCGACGACCTGTCGAGACCCGAGCCGATCGCCTCCTCGGCAAGCAGCAGACCGGCATCGACTCGGCCCAGAAGTCCCAATATGCGGATTCGGTGCATGAGTATGTTCAAGTGACCCGGGGTATTGTCGGGGAGCGCCTCCGCCGCCTGCAGGAGTTCAGCCAACGTCGACTCGCCCAGGCTCGAGGATGCCCGAGCCAGCGCTAAGTACAACCACGCCGTAGACTGCTCGGCCCGCCACTGCTCGACTACCTCCTCGGGAGTGGTCTGGTTATTAGTGGCGTACCAGACCCAGCGCGTGTAATCCGTCGCCTCGTCCGTGGGGCGGACCCTTCGTCTCAGGTAGACGTAGTTGTACAGGTCTTCCGCGGACATGCTCGCCGGGTCGTCGAATATCCTTTGTTCGATATCACTCTGGACGGCTGCGGAATCGATCATTGCGCGAATGCGGATGATTTGACCCGGCACGGAAGGAAAGGCCGCAAGATACTCGGGTTCATTGGCCAGTTCCTGGTAGGCATTCAACGACAATTCGAGGTTTCGGCGCTGATCGTTGCGGTAGACGGTCGCCTCGCGCACCAGGGCTCGTCCGACCAGGTAGCGGCCAAGGTCTTGCCAGGGTGAATCGGCGTTCCGGCCTATTTCTTCGAAGCGAGACGCGGCTTCGAGATACTGACCGTCATAAAAGTAGGCGGCGGCGATCTGATAATGCCGGTCGTGCTGTTCCGATGGCAGCCAGTCAGACGCCGGCTCCTCAAGCGGGACAAAGGCTGTTTCGCCACTGCATTGGGCGAATACCTGGACCTGCGCTTCGAGCCACCGCGACAATTCGACGGAACCAGAGCCGTATCGCGATTTCCTGTCCGAGAGCGTTTCCCCGGCCGTCTTGAAGGCATCGAACTGGCAGTTGTGGACGTAATTCGAGGTCGTGTAGGAGTTACCCGGATTGTCAGGGTCTGCATATTCGCGAGAAAACCGTCTCCGTGTCCCGAACCCAGTTGGAGGTTCGTAGCCTTCTTCACTCGCCATAAGCCAGAACGTCTCCTGGTAGTCTTGGGCACGGGCGGGCCTGGTACGTTTAGACTGGAAGAGTGTGGCGTGATGTTCCGTGAATCGACCATTCAATTGGAGATAGACTATTAGTGAGTCTACGTCATCGTAACTGCGAAGCTGGTTCGGGAAATTGCCGGCGATCACATCTTCCCTATCAATTTGCTCAACGAAGGGTGTTACGTAGTAAGTCGGTCCGGATGCCGACGCCGGCCATGCGAATGCCAGAATCAACAGCGCTGTTCCAAGTGATCGTTTCATTGCAGTGCCTCCACTTGCTGGACAAATTTTTTGAATTGAAGTTCCGTCCACGGTTCAGGAAGGAACAGGAACACCCTGCTCAGGCCGTCGACCGGCGCCAGGGGTTCATCGGAAGAATAGCCGACATTGCCGGCGCAAATGGGATTGGGGAATTCCCGCTCGGCGTGTAGCGTGTGGCGTATGACTCCACCGTCGCGCCCCATGCGGTAGATCATCGGCACGACTGCATCGACCGGAAGCCCTTCGGTCCAGTTGTCGTAGAAGCACCAGGAAGCCAAAGCGGTAATCGACAGCCTTGCGCCGCCGGTGCGCACTCGCAGTTCCTCGAGCAAGTGCCGGTAGAAGTCGCGCTGCGACAGTCTCGCATCAAAATCTAGCTGATGTTCCACCGGCCCGAATGGACGACCGACACCGATGATCTCATCGGCCAGGCGCGCCGTTGTCGCGGCGCCGGGGACTCCAACAGCTTCGAGTCGAACAACGCTCGTGATTTCCGCTTCGCTCGGATAAGTGACCTTGTTGGTTCGATATTCGACATGGAAGTCGTCGTGATCGAGGAAGATCGTCGCGGTCCACAGGGCCACTTTGACCCGATTCGGATCGATGAACGAAAGATCCTCCTCGCGCCGCCAGGCCCAGAGGTAGTAGTCGGGTTCAGCGGCCTGATCGAACCTTCCAGCAACCTGGTCCCAGGGAGCGAACAGCACGGTCGCCATGGTGACGGTGACGATGCATGCCAACCCGCAGACGAACCAGAGTGTCCGTTGTCTGTCGTTTGAAACTTTCATCATCCGTGGCAGCTTCACCCGTACACGCGTTTTCCCGGGTCAGTAGACACACTCAACAGCGGGTACTTCGAACCTTGAGAATAATCTTTCCGTACCTGGTTTTCCATGATCAGGACGAAAGTCCCAGTTCGACTTCAAAGCCGGAAAAACGGCGCAAGTTGATCACGCCCTGGTCGAAGATCAGGTACTGGCCCTTGATGCCTTGCAGGATGCCGCCCGCCACCGGATTCTTCTCAAGATTGAAGGAGTTCAGCTTTTCGGGATGCTTGCGCACCGGGTAGCGGATTTCCACCGGTTCAAGACCGTTCAGGACGCTGACGGCGAAGAAGCCGAATCGCTCGGAGAGATCGTCGATGCCGCTTTTGCATAGCTCGATCAGCCGGTCCTTTTCCGCGAGCAGGTCAAGCGGCTCGGCCGTGCCTTTCAGCATGTCGCGCCAGTTGGTCTTGTCGGCCACTTCCTGCTTGAACAACACTTCGAGATAACCCGACTGCATCCTGCTGCGAACGCGGATGATCGCCAGCGCCTGGGTCGCGCCCTGGTCGATCCAGCGCGTCGGCACCTGCACGGAACGGGTGATCCCGACCTTCAATCCGGAAGAATTCGCCAGGTAGACGATGTGGTCGCGCATGCAGACGCGTTCGCCCCAGTCGGGCTCGCGGCAGGTGCCCTGGTCGAAGTGGCATTTTTCCGGATGGATGATGCAGGAATCGCATTGGGCCAGCTTGCGGAAACAGGGGTAGCAATAGCCCTGGTTGAAACTCTTGGCGGTCTTGCGGCCGCAATGAACGCAAAAGATCCTGCCCGTGTAAGTGAGTTGCACGGACTGGCCGAGCAATTCGTTGAGCGGTACGCGCGCCTCGGAAAGCACCATGCTGTAGGCCACCGGGTCTTCCAGGCGTGTTTCCATTTTTCGCAACGTGCCGCTGGCCACGGTGTGAAGTGTATCGTCAAGAAGATCGAGCATGTCAGATATCGAGTCCCCCGCCGCCGGCGTTCCTGCCGCGGCGCATTGAAGCTGCCGCAACAATACCGAGGAACAGGCCGGCGAGCAATCCGCCAACATGCGCGGCGGTGGCGATCCAGGACGAGGCGAGCAACTCCATCGCCACCAGCATGAAGACGAAGACCATGAACATCTGGTCGCTGAGAATCGGCCTGCCGCCGGGGAGCATTTTCTGCATTATCCAGGCGAAACCGAGCAGGCCGTAGACCACCCCGGACATGCCGCCGAAATTATTGCCGCCACCGAGCAGAAATTGCGCCGTGTTGGCGGTAAACGAGGTGAAAACGATTGCTGCCGGAAACAGCCAGCGTGGCCGCCGCGGCTCGAGTTGCCGGCCGAAGTACCACAGCCACAACATGTTGAACACCAGGTGCAACTCGCCGAAATGCAGGAACATCGGCGTCAGCGTGCGCAGCATCAGCACCGGATTGACGATGTCGCCGAGCAATGCGCCGAGGCTGTCAGGGTCGAGCAAGGGATAAAACAGGAAATCCACCCGCCAGGACTGCATGCCGAGCCGGCTGAAAACCGCCACCAGCGCGCAGGCAAGCATCAATGAGACCGTGACCGGACAGCGCAGGGTTTCCCGGAAGGCGGAGTTCAGTAGCCGGCCTGGGCGAAATAGCGGCTGGCGCACCGGCGCCGGCGCCCCCTGCCCGTCGACCAGTTCTTTCCACTGCGTCAATGCTTCGCGCACAGCGCGAGAGTCCCATTCGCTGTGCACCCAGATCACCTGGCGGCCTGATTCCTCGATAATGCGGTGCCGGACGCCCTGGCGCGAGAGCGCCTGGCTGAATCCGAGCAGATCGACATCGGTCGGCAGGCTGGCCGCTTTAATCATCGGTCTTGGCGAGACGGCTGCCCCAGCCGAGCTTACTGCGGCAGGCCTGGTAACTGGTGTAGTCGAGAGGATGAATGAGCTTGAGAGAGCAGGAGTTCTTGCGAACGAATATTTCATCGCCGGCGCGGGCCGTATAGCGCACTTGTCCGTCGCAGCTCAATTGCGGTTCGAGTTCTTCCTTGGCGCCGACGACCAGGCGAATTTCGCTGGCCCCGTCCACTACCAGAGGTCTGCTGCTCAGGGAATGAGGGTACATGGGCACCAGCACCAGGGCGTCGAGTTGAGGTTGCATGATCGGCCCGCCGGCGGAGAGCGCGTATGCCGTGGAACCGGTTGGAGTTGCCACAATGAGGCCGTCGGATTCCTGGCTGTAAACGAACTGCCCGTCAATGAACAACTCGAAAGAGATCATTTGCGCGGCCTTGCCCGGGTGCAGCACGATATCGTTCAGTGCGCGGCCGACTTCCTGGCGGTTTCCTTCCCTGACCACTTCGGCATGGAGCAGAAACCGGTCCTCGCTGATGTACTTTCCTTCGAGCACCTCGCCGATGCGCTGTTCCAGTTCGTCCGGCAGCACATCGGTAAGAAACCCGAGCCGGCCGCGATTGACGCCGATTACCGGGACTTCGTAGACATTTTTCGCCACGTGCAGCAGGCTGCCGTCGCCGCCGACGACGATGACGAGATCGCAATGACTCGCGATTTCCTCGACCGGCACCGCCCGGACCTGGGGCATTTGCATCATGCCGGCGGTAACTTCGTCGAAAATGATGGAGCGGCCCTTGCCATCGAGGAACGCATGCAGTCGTTGCAAGGTTTCCACAGCGCCGTTGTGGCCGGGCCGTCCTATCACGCCGATGCTGGTGAATTCCGCCATGTCGCCAAACCGGGCGGCAGGGATGCCAAGGGGCACGGAGTATACCACGCGGGCTTGAGGCCAAGGCTTTGACTTCATCCCAAGCCAAGCAGTCAACTCCGGGGGCGACTCTGCTCAATCTACTCGAATGTGGCGTGCATTTGTTCGAGAATTTTATCGACCCGTGGCTCTCCCGGGTCGCTATGCATTCAGCCTAGCCTGGACCCAGCAGGTCACTCAGCTCAGGTTTGCCTTCAATCAGGCGGCGCTCCCACGGCGGAAAATCTCCGTAACGTTTGCGAAGGAAGTTCAGGAATATCCGAATTTTCATCGGCACGAATGGTGATTTTCGAAAATGAGCGGATAGCATCGCACTTTTTATCCGCAGGCGTGGCAGCACCGGAACCAATTCTCCGGCCGCCAGCTCTTTCTCGATGAAAAATACCGGCATCATCGCCATGCAATCACCCCAGAGAACCGCCGCTCGCAGTTGCCACACTGTATTGGTCAACATGACCGGCTTGAATGGCGCCCGGATAGTATTCTGGCGATCGTGAAATTCAACCGCATAGATTGGTTGCACGTGACTGTTGTGGGCGAATCTATGCTCCGCCAGGTCTTCCGGAATACGCGGTTCGCCGTGGCGCAAAATGTAGCTGGGCGTCGCCACGACCATGCGCCTGAGAGGCAGCAAGTCGATCTCCTCGATAATTCCGCTCGGCGGCGCCGTGGGTTGCAAACAGACATCAAATCCCTCCCGCACCGGATCACAGATTCGATCGTGTTGTTGCAACTCAATTCGCAAGTTTGGGTGTTCGACCTGAAACTCGCACAAGTCTCGAGCGAGATAGGCAGCTGTAAACGACGAAATGCAACTCACTCGAAAGGTTCCGCTCAGGCCCCACTCCAGAGAGCTAACTTCCAATTTTGCCTCGTCGAGTTCCTCCAGGATACGAACGCATCGTTCATAGAGTGCGCTGCCGGTGTCCGTGATACTGAGTCGCCGGGTCGAACGCTGCAACAGTTCCAACTGAAGATGTTCCTCAAGTTGGTTGACGCGTTTAGTCACCACCGATTTGGATATGCCCATCTGCCTCGCCGCCTCGGCGAAGCTGCCTACCTCAACCACTTTGACAAAGGCGCGAAAACTATTTAGCTCATTCATCTCTGCTTTCCGATTGAGCGCGTTTTACGAACGTTCTGGCTCAAACTTATCTATTTATCCATTAATTCGAACTCTATTATAATGCATGGTAATGGGTAGCTCTACCTGATCAATGGATGGCAGTCGAGATGTCGATAGTAAGCAACCGTGCGTTACTCGTATGAATGAGAAAGTGGAACCGTAGGCGAGTGCTGTCCCGTGTCAATCGTCATTACCAATATACGCCGCACTCCACGCGAAGTCGCTGAACAGTTTGCCGAACTTGGTGTTGCTACAACGCATGAGGCCTCGGGCCGTCGCGGGCTGATGGCGCCGTACATGCGACCCATTTACCGGCCTGCCAGAATTGCCGGATCGGCGGTCACCTGCGAACTCGCGCCGGGTGACAACTGGATGCTACATGTCGCCGTCGAACAATGTGAACCCGGCGATGTTCTGGTCGCGACTCCGACCAGCGATTGCGGCGATGGATACTTCGGCGATCTTCTTGCCTCATCGCTAGTGGCCCGTGGGGTCCTCGCACTGATTATCGATGCGGGTGTGCGAGACGTCGCGATACTGACCGAGATGCAGTTTCCGGTTTGGTCAAGGACTATCAGTGCGCGGGGTACCGTGAAAGAGACTCTGGGCAATGTAAACACAACGATCGTGTGTGCGGGAGCCAGGGTACAAGCCGGAGATTTGATCGTTGCTGACGATGACGGTGTCGCGGTTGTGCCGCGACTTGATGCCGAGACCGTACTGGCCAATGCCAAACGGCGCGAAGAGAACGAAACGGAAATTCGGGCGAGATTGGAAAGCGGTGAACTCGGCCTGGATGTCTACGGCATGCGTGGACGCCTTGAAGCGAAGGGGCTGAGGTATGTCCAATCAGAGAACCAGAAGTGATGCAGACGGCAGTCCCGGCAACCCTCATGCGCGGCGGCACATCCCGCGGACTGTATATTCGTGCCGGCGCCCTGCCTGCGGACACGCGAATCCGTGATCGTGTTTTGCTTGCGGCCATGGGTTCGCCCGACAAACTGCAGATCGATGGAATCGGTGGCGCACATCCGTTGACCAGCAAGGTCGCGATCGTCACACCCTCACAATCTGCCGATGCGGATGTCGATTACCTGTTCCTGCAAGTAGCGGTCGACTCCGAACTGGTCAGCGATTCGCAGAATTGCGGCAACATCCTCGCGGGCGTCGGGCCGTTTGCGATCCAGGAAGGCATGGTGCCAGCGAAGCCCGAACGCACTGACGTACGAATTCGGTTACTGAATTCGGATGGCTTAGCCGTCGCGCGCGTGGAAACACCAGACTGCGCGGTCACCTATGACGGGGATACCGTGATCGACGGTGTGCCTGGAACCGCTGCGCCGGTCACGCTGGACTTCAAGAATCTGTCGGGTTCGACTTGCAGGGATTTGCTCCCCACAGGCAACACAAGGGACCTGATCCAGGGCGTTGAAGTCACTTGCATCGACAACGGCATGCCAGTCGTTGTCATCAGGGCGAACGACCTCGGCGTATCCGGCCACGAATCACCGGGGGAACTCGAGGCAAACCAGACTTTGTGCTCCTCGTTGGAAGCCATACGGGTGCAAGCGGGAGTCCTCATGCATCTCGGAGACGTGTCAGCAAAGACCGTGCCGAAAATGAGTCTGGTTGCCGCACCCAGGCACGGCGGCATCATCTGTACGCGAACGTTCATCCCGCACCGGGTGCATGAATCGATCGGTGTGTTTGCCGCGGTAAGCGTGGCAACTGCCTGTTTGGTCGATACCAGTGTCGCCGCATCACTCGTTCCGGCTCCAGTGGGAGGCGCACTTGTACACCTTGAGCACCCTTCCGGTTCGATCGGCGTTGAGATTGAAATCGAAAGAGTGGGAGAAGAAGTTCGAGTCACCCGCTCGGCCCTGCTTCGCACCGCCAGAATGATCATGCAAGGGAAAATTTTCGTTGCGAGGTCGGTTTGGGACAACCGGGAGAGAAGCACGTGATTATTGACTGTCATGGCCATTACACGACAGCGCCGCCGACGCTCCAGGCCTATCGAGATGGGCAATTGGCGCACTATGCCGATCCGAACACGCCTCGACCCGAACTCGGTCGAATCTCGGATGATCAGATAGTGGAGAGCATCGAATCGAATCAACTCAAGCTGCAAAGAGAACGAGGTGCGGACCTCACGATATTCTCACCTCGAGCTTCGGCAATGGCGCATCACAAGGGCGATCAGATTGTCTCTCTCGCCTGGTCACGGATTTGTAACGATCTTATCGCGCGCATAGTCGAACTGTTCCCACAAAATTTTATTGGCGTTTGCCAATTACCGCAATCTCCGGGCGAGCCGATCGCAAACTGCATTGGTGAGTTGGAACGCTGCGTGACGGAACTCGGTTTCGTTGGTTGCAACCTCAATCCGGACCCGTCCGGCGGGCATTGGACAGGCCCTCCCTTGACCGATCGGGAATGGTATCCATTCTTCGAAAAAATGCTTGAACTAGACGTTCCGGCAATGATTCACGTGTCGAGTTCCTGCAACGAAAATTTCCACGCGACGGGTGCTCACTATATCAATGCGGATACAACCGCATTCATGCAATTCATACAGGGCAACCTGTTTACGGATTTTCCCGATTTGCGGTTCATTATTCCCCACGGAGGCGGGGCCGTCCCATATCACTGGGGACGCTACAGGGGTCTTGCCGACATGCTGAAACAACCGCCGCTATCAGAACACGTGATGAAAAATGTGTACTTTGATACCTGCGTCTATCATCAGCCTGGAATTGATCTGCTGTTTAAGGTCATTGATATTGAAAATATCCTGTTCGGCTCGGAAATGGTTGGCGCGGTGCGTGGTATCGATCCCGAGACCGGCCATCACTATGACGATACACGCCGATACATTGATCAGTTGGAAATCTCGAACGAAGATCGAGAGAAAGTTTTCCACCTGAACGCGCGACGCGTATTTCCGCTACTTGATGCAGCACTCAAGGAACAGGGGAGGTAATCGTTGCAGTCTTCGCGATTTCAAATGGACCCCGATTGGCTGGTCTTTGAGGCAAGCCCCACGAAGCCACGGTTTGTCCCGCCGGCAGGGGCAGTCGACGCGCACTGCCATGTCTTCGGGCCCGGGTCGCACTTCCCTTTCGCACGGGAACGCAAGTATACGCCTTGCGACGCAACAAAAGACCAGTTGTGGCGCTTGAGAGATTTCCTTGGATTTGAACGCAATGTGATCGTGCAGGCCACTTGCCACGGCGCGGATAACCGGGCCATGGCTGATGCCATCGAAAGTTCCGACGGTCGCGCCAGAGGCGTGGCAACCATAGGAAGCGACATCACCGACGATTCGCTGCGGGCGCTGGACACAGCCGGGGTTCGCGGCGTGCGTTTCAACTTCGTGAAACGACTTGTCGACGTGCTGCCGCGAGACAAACTCCTTCGCATCGTGGAACGTGTCCAACCCTTGGGCTGGCACATCGTCATCTACTTTGAAGCGCCTGATCTGGCCGACCTGTACGAGCTAATTGCCGGTCTTCCACTGATCGTCGTAGTCGATCACATGGGGAGACCTGATCTGCAACAACCGGTCGAACACGATCAGTTTCAATTGTTCGTCAAGCTATTGCGGGAAAATCTGCACGTATGGTCAAAAGTCACCTGTCCGGAACGCTTGTCCGCGAGCGGCCCACCGACCTACGACGATTTTGTTCCATTCGCCAGAACACTCGTAGAGGCATTCCCTGATCGAGTGTTGTGGGGAACGGATTGGCCCCACCCGAACATGAAGTCCCACATGCCGGACGACGGGTTGCTGGTCGACATCATTCCGCGAATCGCAACAACACATGAACTGCAACATCAACTCCTGGTTAATAACCCACGACGGTTGTACTGGGCTGAGGAGGTGGACTAATGGCGCTCGATAAACCTTATCTCGACATTCCCGGCACAATCATTTTCGATTCGGATATGGCGCGTGCCGGCTATCACGCAAACCAGTTCTGCATGTCATTGATGGAACCGGAGAATCGCGCTCGATTCCTGGCGGATGAGCGCGCTTATCTGGATGAATGGCCGATGAGCGGAGAACAAAAGCAGGCAATCCTGGATCGGGACTACCTCAGACTGCAAAAACTTGGGGGGAACGTCTATTACTTCAGCAAGATATTCTTTACCGACAAGAAAAGCGTTCAGTTCGGCTCAGCGCAGATGGCGGGAATGGCCGAAGAGGATTACAAGGCCATGATGATAAGCGGTGGCCGCCCCCTAAGGGGTAATCGATATATTGGAGAAAATGAAAATGGCTAAAATAACCGCTGGTATAACGACATCACACGTACCGGCGATCGGCGCCGCCGTGGACTTGGGGAAGACTGACGAGCCGTACTGGCAACCGCTGTTTGCCGGCTACGAATTCTCAAAGCAGTGGATTCAGAAAAACATGCCAGACGTTGTTTTCCTGATCTTCAACGATCATGCGTCTGCGTTTGGATTGGAAAGTGTTCCGACCTTTGCAATCGGATGCGGTGAGTCATATCAAAGCGCGGACGAAGGCTGGGGGCCCAGACCCATCCCCACGGTAAAAGGCGCTCCGGACCTGGCCTGGCATATCCGCCAGTCGGTCATTCAGGCCGACTTCGATCTGACGACTGTAAATGAGATGGATGTGGATCACGGTCTTTCCGTACCTTTGTCGCTAATTTTCGGCCAACCCGAGGAGTGGCCATGTCGCGTCATTCCGTTCGCCGTAAACGTCATTGTCTATCCGCCACCTTCCGGTATGCGCTGCTACAATCTGGGCAAGGCGATCCGCAAAGCGGTGGATTCCTTCGACGAAGACCTGAATGTCCAAATCTGGGGAACGGGTGGTATGAGCCATCAACTCCAGGGCGAGCGCGCCGGGTTGATAAACACTGATTTTGATCGGAAGTTTATGGACGATATCATCGCTCGGCCTGCTGAACTCGCGACGAAGCCGCATATTGAGTACATGCGTGATGCGGGCTCGGAGGGCATTGAACTCGTAATGTGGTTAATTATGCGCGGTGCGCTGAACGAGAGCGTATCGGAGGTCCATCGCCACTATCACGTTCCCGCATCGAGTACGGCCGTGGGTCACCTGATTCTTGAAAATTCAACCTGATGCGGAAATCATCGAACGGAGGTAAGCAAAATTCGGTTGGGATTTGCCTGATTGGGGAAGGTGCGTTTGCCAGGCAGCATGCCAAGACGCTGGCCTTGATCGAAGACGCGGAAGTATTGGCAGTGGTTGGAGGCGTTCCGGAGGCTACCGCGGAGTTTGCCAGGGAATTCGATATACCTTACTGGACCACGGATCTGAGAAGCGGCCTCATTCAGTCAGGAGTCGAAGCCGCGATCATTGCCTCACCAACACCACTTCATGCGCGGCAAGCATCTGAAATACTGCAGGCCGGCAAGCATGTCTTGATTGAAATACCGATTGCGGACAAGCTCGCGGATGCAGAGACAGTCCTCTCCCTGCAGCAAGAAACCGGGCTGGTGGCAATGGCGGGACATCTCCGGAGATTCAATTCCAGCCATCAATGGATCCATCGCAAAATCATGCAAAAGGAGCTTTCTCTGCAACACCTTGTTGTTGAGACTTATTTCTTCCGCCGCACAAACACCAATGCGCTAGGTCAGGAACGATCCTGGACCGACCATTTACTCTGGCATCATGCCTGTCATTCCGTTGATCTTTTCCTGCATCAATGCGGCGAAGTACCCGATCAGATTTCCGCCATGCAGGCGCCGGCACATCCGAAGCTGGGCATTGCAATGGATATGAGCCTATCGATGCGGGCTGCCTCAGGGGCGATGTGTTCAATCAGTTTGTCATTCAACAACGAAGGTCCATTCGGCTCGTGGTTTCGATATATCTGTGACAATGGCACCTACGTGGCAAATCATGACACCCTTACGAATGGCTACGGTGAGCCAGTTGATGTTGCGAGCGCGACCGCTGGAAAGAATGGTCTCGAATTTCAAGACCGGGAGTTTGTCTCGGCAATACAGGAAGGGCGCCAGCCCTTGGCTTCAGTACCAAGCATCCTGGACTCCTACCGGGTTCTCCACGATATGGAGCGACTGCTCGACAATCAACGATCAACTCTCTGACGGGGAAAGTTGAAACCCGGATTTACTGCTCCTCACTCGGGTACTTTCCAAGCGCGAGAAAAAGCAGGATCGAAACCAGTAGCATCGCGACTGATGTCATCAGAACGATCGAATAGCCACCATAGGCTTGCGCCACTGCGCCAAAAAGCGGTGGCGCAATACCGGCGCCGACCATGAAAAAGGCGACAATCGCGCCAAAAATGGCGGCATAGTGAGCCCGGCCAAAGTACTTACTGGTCAAATAGGCCAGCAAGTCCAGTTCAGCTCCAGCGGCAAGACCGATCAGAACCGCAATGAACACTCCCATGGCAAACGACACATCAATGTTCGCCAATATCAGCAGGCCAAGTGCCGGAAGGGCGAAAAAACAGGCTGCGACACCGGGCGCCCAGAAACGGTCTACCAGGACTCCAACGAGGACACGACCAGCGATAACGGTTAAGCCCATTACGGCGGCGATTGTCGCGATTGCACTGCGCTCAAAGCCTCTCTCGGTCATAATACGTTCAAAATTCGATAGCAAGCCCGCAATCACGATAACCGTTATAAAAAGCACGGCGCCGAGAATCCAAAAGCGTGCGGTGCGCATTGCCTGAGTTCGCGTCAACCCCCACATCGCAATTCCCATAGCCATTTCCTGCCCGCCACTCACCGCTTCATTTGCAGGTTTTTCCTTGAACATTGCAAAAACAACGGGAAGGGATATCAATAGCGCGCCGGCCCCAACGCCGCGATATGCCGTTCGCCATCCGTAGTTTGCTATCAGGAACTCAACGATCGGTGGTAACAGGAATGCGCCCAGACCGGTTCCTGCCATGGTAATTCCGATCGCCTTTCCCCGATGTTTCGAGAACCAGTTGTTCAATACGCCAGTCCATACGATCGGCAACGACCCCGCACCCAGAAAAGCCAGCAAGGCCCAGTTCAGGTACCAAAGCGACAAGGAGCCATTGTTGTATGAAAGCAGGACATAGGCTGACGAATGGCCGATGAGGCCAACGACACCCACCGTGCGCAACCCGATGCGGTCGGTAATTGAACCGATCAGTGGGCCGGTGACAAGACCCAGGCACATCATGACCGTATAACTCAAAAGAAATTGCGATGTGCTCCAGCCGAACTCGCTGGTAACCGGGCCAACGAAGAAGCCCTGGGAATAATTCGTGATTGTGAATATTCCGCACATGGTGCCGATCGTCGCGGCAAAAAGTGGCTTCCACCCATACCTGAACTCGTTTGTATTCACGTTATTCTCCTGGCGTCAGTCTCACGGTTCGACGATGCGAATATCGTCACCGATCTCGATAACCATCAAGTCTCTAGCGACAACGAAATCGCCGCTCCAGGTCGAACTGAGTTGCTCGGCCAACTCAGGTAAGCCGCTTGGCTCATTATCCAGATGGGTCAGAACACCCAGTCTTGGCAGCGTATTCGAGAAAACCCGACCGACATCCGGCGCGAGCGTATGCAGCGCGACGATGTCGTCGGCCACTTCCGGTGGAAAGGAATTGCGCACAAATCGCTCCAGGGCGGGAGAAAAGACCTCGTGGACGATCACATCCGCATTGGCGCTGTAACGGATCAGATTTTCTGAATAGGCGGTATCTCCGGAAATGACAACGGCATAGTCGCCCACCTCTATTCGATAACCGAGTGCAGGCTCAATGACGTGATGGTCGACGGCTATCGCGGTGATTTTCGCGTTACCGATTGAAATGCTCTCGCCGTCAGTCATTTCCGTTGCGATATAACCCACCGTCTGCCGTGAAGCCGTGTGTGTCTGCCTGTCGGCGCGAAAGACGACATCTTCTTCGTATGCCAGGCGCAGGTGATGCATCAAAGTGTCTGCGCCGGCCGGACCATAGACACGAAGATTTTCCTGTCGACCGAGGTTCCAACCGTTCAGGTAGAGGTCGGCGACCCCGACGGTGTGGTCCGAATGCATGTGTGTGAAGAACAGGTGACTTGTGTTTTGCAGGTACTCCGGTCCTATGTTCCACAGTCGATGTGCGCATCCTCTACCGCAATCGAACAGAATTTTCTGGTCTCCGGCTTCGACCAGGATGCTCTGACCGAATTGCCGAGGATTGGGAACCGGCGTGCCGGTACCCAGGAATGTGACTTTTATGGCTGCCGCGGCCGGCGCTTCTTCACTGGAAGCGCTGACCGCTACAGACATGACCAACACCATACAGTTTGCAACAGCACAGACCAAGGCCCGCCGCATGGGCTGCCACGGCGCGATAGTGGCGATGCTATTGCCTCCCTTTACTTCTGAAACGCGACCCATTCCCACTCTGTCATCCTCTCAATGTCTTCAATTGAATTTTCGCGGCCATATCCGCTGACTTTAGCGCCGCAATAGCGATCACTTTTTCGTAGAGATATATAACCTTCAGAGACTTTAATTGAGGCAGAGTACTATGATAATTAGCTATTTCTGCGACTATATGTTCGCGATTTTCGTTTAATCAACCTCCCGTTCCCGCGCGAAAGGAAGAATTTCGATAGCAAACACATATCGCCGATTGATCGCGTTTTTCGAACTATCAAGATCAAAAATCGAATATTGTCATACATATACCATACCAATTAAATTACTCCTTATGCAGGCACAGCTTGCTGGTACGCAAGCAACGTTTTCTTTCATCAAATATGCCGCCCGCATGCAATGGAGGCTGTAATGCTTTACCAGAATAAAGCTGAGCGACTGATGTCGTTGACGATATTGCTCACCATGGCAATAGTCGCTGAGCCATCGATAGCACAGATCGAGGAAATCACGGTAACCTCTCAGCGACGCGAACAGGCGCTCAATGATGTTCCGATTGCAATTAATGCTCTCGTTGGCGAAACACTGGCGAACCACGGCGTCACGAAGACTGACGATATTGTCAAAGTCTTTCCAAATCTTGGAACAAACGTACGCTCGGCCTACAATAGTGGCGTCTCCATTCGGGGCGTTGGCACAGACAACTTTCACATCTCCGGACAACAATCTGTCGGTACCTATATCGACGATGTCTCCATAGTGTCACCGTTCATCAGCACTGTTGGAGTCTATGATATGGACCGCGTCGAACTTTTACGTGGACCTCAAAATACCCTGTATGGCCGTAACACGACAGGCGGCGCGGTGCTTTGGCATACCAGAAAAGCTACGCCGGGTGAGGGGCTGAATGGCCAGGTGTCCGTTGGCGCCGGCAATGGCGGTCTTGCTGAGTTTGAAGGTGCACTCGGATTCGACATTGCTGACAATGTTGCCTTGCGCATTGCCGGCATGTCTCGTGGCTTCGACGGATATTGGGAAGATGAAGTCACCGGAGAAGATACGGGTGGCGGCTACGACCGAACCGGTGGCCGGGTAAATTTACAATGGGATATCAGTAGCGCAACCAATTTGAGTCTTGGCTTCTCCATCGGGCGCACAGAAGGTGAAGACAACGCGTATACCTACCGTGGCAACCGTACCGCGACCGGTGCTATCGACCCTGAATTTGAAGGCATCCCGGCGGAAGTGACGGGTCGCAATAACAATTTTGTCGCGGTATCCGCCGCACAAGTGGACGGGAACCCGTTCCTGGCCGATCAGTTTGCTCAAGGTACCGGCATGGTTATTGTCAACCCGGCGCCGGGACCGAACAATCGGCTAATCAACTATTCTACAGACTTCGGAAATACATATTTACACCCGGAGGCACGATATGACGCCGATTGGGATGCTGCCCGCATTAGTCTGAATCACTCGTTTGAATCCGCCGATCTGACTCTGTTGGCCGCCTCTGACGAGTTGTCGCTCAATGCTTCGAACATTGCGGATCTGACTGGATTTGGCGCAAGCCAAATGGGTGACTGGGACGTGCTGCAACTTGAAGCGCGTTTGGCATCGACAGACGACAGTATTTTCCGCTGGCTCGGAGGTGTCTACTACTCAACAGAGGAATCAACACAGGATACCTGGGTCCACAACGGCGGCGCCGCGGGCGGACGAGGCGTCTTCCCGGGAATCGATATAGACAGTAACTACGAAAATTTCTCGGTCTATGCACAGATCGACTATCAGTTTACCGATGCTTTGAACGGCACGGCCGGTATGCGTTTTACGGATGACGATCTGGCGACCCCAACCGATGGCTGGGCGCGTACAGTTTGCGGATTCGCACCCCTCGTTAACGGACTGAGCATGCAAACTCGCGATGTACGGGCGGCCGCTTGCCCAGGGTTCGGGCCAGGCCGGCTGGGCCCTCGAAGTACTCGGTCGCCCTTCCAGGAACTATCCGAAACGGGTTGGAGGCTTGGCCTCGACTACCAGTTAGGCGAAGCTTCGATGGTATACGTTAGCGCGGCTGAAGGATTCAAGGGCGGCGCGTACGACAATCGACCGCTGGCAACCGGCGAGAATCCTATCGGACCTGAATTCCTGACCGCACTCGAAATTGGATTCAAGTCCACACTTTTGGACGGACAGATGCAGCTGAACGGCGCCGCATTCAGTTATGATTGGCAAGACCTACAGTTGTTTGACATCATCGGCGGCTCTGCATTTCTGCTTAATGTGCCTGGGACAGACTTGCAAGGCGCGGAGTTGGAAGCGCAGATTGCGCCAAACGAAAGCTGGTATTTTCAGTTGGCTCTCGGAATAGTCGATGCTGAAATTACCGATATCGCAGGCTTGCCGGATGGCTCAAGCGTTGCCGTGGGTGACAAAATTTCAAACACGCCTGACCTTACCGCGAATCTGCTCGCGACCTACACCACGGAATTCGGCAATGGCGACCTCAGCCTGACCGCGTCCTGGCGTCATGCGTCTGAGTACTATTACAACTTTACCCAGACGCCGGGACGAAAGACCGCACCGTCACAGAGTTACCTGAATGCCAATGCGACCTACAGTTTCGGCAACGACCGCCAGTACTCGGTACGTCTGTACGGCAATAACCTTTCGGAAGAATTCCATTGCTCGGGAATCCAGGACGGGCCGGCTGGTGGTCAGAACTACTCCTGCCGGGTTGGAAGCTTTGGAGAAATCGAGGTAGGGATCAATTTCACAACTCAATTCTAGTCCGCGAATACTTTCAGGAGAGAGGCGTCTATGTTGATTCGAGCTATCCGGCTTCCCGTTTGCTTGTCTTTCTTGCTTTCGGTCTGCGTAATGACCCCTGCGCTTCCTCAGTCTTCGGAGCCGCTGTCCGAAGCCACTCGCCAACTCATTGACCGGAATGCAGAATTTCAAAAAGATATAGTCAAAGTCTCAGACAGCGTTTATACAGCAGTCGGATATGCGGTATCGCCGGTGAGCATGATCGTCGGGTCTGACGGTGTTGTGATAATCGATACAGGTGTGGACGCAGTTAGTGGCCAGGCTATCCGGGAAGATTTTCGTCGAATTTCAGACAAGCCGGTAGTAGCGATTGTGCTCACACATGGTCACGGTGACCATACCGGCGGGCTAGCGGCTTTCCTCGACTCAGCGGATGTACAGATTTGGGCGCGCGAAAGCTTCGAAGACGAACAGCGTTTTTTGAACGATGCCGGATTCACCATTCAGGGAACTCGCGGCGCAATGCAGGCTGGATTTCTTCTCTCGGAAGACGAACGAATCAACAATGGAGTCGCCCAGGCCTATTGGCCCGATCGCGGTGGCGCCGTTTTTGGCGCCGGCCACAATGCCAGGCCCGATCACCTGGTCGAATCCGGGCGGGAAATTCTTTCGATGGCCGGAATCGATCTGGAGTTAGTCGCGGTCAACGGAGAAACCAATGACCACCTTTATGTCTGGCTCCCGGCAGAGCGAGTAGTGTTTTCGGGTGATAATTTTTACAAATCCTGGCCCAATCTTTATGCCATTCGCGGAACAGCCTATCGGGATATCCGACAGTGGGTGCTGACGATCGACGAAATCCTTCAGGAACAGCCGGATGCTCTCGTCGGTGGTCATACAAGGCCCATCGTCGGGACAGCGGAAGTCAGGGAAACGCTGACGAATTATCGAGACGCGATACAGTATCTCTTCGATAAGACGGTCGAGGGTATCAATCAGGGCATGACGCCTGACCAGGTCGTCGAATACGTCGAACTCCCGGCCAGATATCAGGAACTGGACTACCTGCAGCCCTACTACGGAAATCCGGAGTGGGCCATCCGGGCGATTTTCACCGGTTATCTCGGGTGGTTCGACGGCAACGCAACGAGCCTGTTTCCGCTTGGTACTACAGAAGAGGCTGAACGCATAGCCTTATTGGCCGGTGGTGTCGATAATCTTCAATCCGCCGCAGACCAGGCAATGCTGGACGAAGACTATCAGTGGGCTCTTGAGCTGTGTGACTACATTCTGGCGCTGCAACCCGACGATAGAGTTGCTGCGTTGCGGAAGGCCGAGGCGATGACCCAACTTGCCGACGACGTTCTCACGGCCACCGCCAGAAACTACTACCTAAGCAGCGCAAAACAATTGCGCGAACGCTTTGGCGAATAGTCGACATCAAACGGCCGAAATTGTTAATGCCTTACTTCTCGGCCATTGAAATTTCCGGCAAAGTGAACATCTGCCGGTTACGAGGTTTTGCTTGTTACATCTGGATTGTGATCCACTTCCATTCGGTCATCGCCTCCATATCCTCCTCCGTGCCCTCGCGTCCGAAACCGCTTTCCTTGGTACCGCCAAACGGCACGTGAGGTTCGTCGTGGAGTGACGGACCATTGACGTGAACCATGCCGGACTCCACCTCCATGGCGAATCGCATCGCATTGGTAATGTCTCGCGTGTATATCGCGGCACTCAATCCAAACTGGGAATCATTCGCGTGCTCAATCGCATCGTCAATTGATTCAATCGGATAAACGGACACAACGGGACCAAAAGTTTCCTCGCCATATACCTGCATAGCCGAGGTAACGCCGGTCAAGACGGTCGGTTGACAGCGATTGTCTTCCCAGTCGCCACCGGTGACTATCGTTGCACCCTTTTCGCGCGCATCCTCTACGTGGCGCCGTACCCGCTCTCGTTGACGTTCACTGATGATGGGCCCGATCATCGTGCTCGGGTCTCGCAGATCTCCCATACCGAGTGAACTGGCGACTTTGGCGAATTTGTTGACGAACGGCTCGAAAATGTTTTTCTCGACGTAGACACGGCTCGCGCCCATGCACACTTGCCCCTGGTACATGAAGATACTCTGGACCGCTCCGACGACGGCAGCCTCAAGATTGGAATCTTCCATGATTACCAGGGGACTTTTGCCGCCAAGTTCCAGGGTCATTTTCTTTCCATGCTTACCGCACAGTTCTCGAATGTGTTGACCGACTCGGCACGAACCGGTAAATGTCACCATCTTGACATCGGGATGTGTGGTCAGTGCGTCACCAATGTCATAGCCGCTGCCCGAGACGACGTTGAACACGCCATCGGGCAAGCCCGCTTCCTGATAAAGTCGTGCAAGCCGGTTTGACAGCAGCGGCGCCTCTTCCGAGGGCAGCATGACTACGGTATTACCGAGCGCGATCGGGTTGCAACTGAGCCTCACACCTTTGATCAAGGGCACATTGAACGGTGTTATGGCAGCAATGACGCCGATGGGAGATCGTACACTCATGCTGAACTTGCCCGGCACGTCTGATGGAATGGTCTTGCCGGTGACGTGCCGCGCCATACCGGAAGCTGCCCTTAGAAATGCGAGGCCTTTCTCGACCTCGAAGCCCGCCTTCCTGATTGGTGAACCAATTTCGTCAACCAGAATATCAATGAAGTCATCCCGGTCGCGCTCAAGCAAATCCGCGGCTTTGCACAAGATACGTTCACGTTCTTTTGGCGCCGACAAGCGAAACGATGTAAATGCGCGATGCGCCGTTTCAATAGCTGCCTTGATGTCGTCAATGGACCCCGCGGCAACCCTGGTTATCTCTGTGTCGTCCAATGGATTGAGGGTTGAAAAATAATTCCCCTCACGAGGGGCTGTGCTTTTTCCCTCTATCCAATGATCGATCTGTTCGTAGTTTGCAGATGCTGGTTTTGCGGCCGTGCTCATAACATTTTCCTCCCGAGCGACGCTGACTATTGGTTCAGCGCACCACCGTCTACATTAATGCTCTGACCGGTGATGAAGTCACTGTCTTCGGTGGCCAGGAACAACACCGCTCCAGTGAGGTCTTCCGGCAACATCTCTCGCTTGATGCTGCGCATCGCGAGTGTTGGCGCTTTCGCCGCGCCCAATTGCTTGTGCTCTTTCACGCCACGGCTTTCCGTCAACCCAACGATAATCGTGTTGACTTGCACGTTGTCCTGCGCCACTTCGCGGCTGATAGCGCGCGTTTGTGAAATGATCGCCCCTTTCGAGGACACGTAATGAAGGAACATCGGCGCACCGCGAAGCGCGGTGCCTGAGGAAATGTTGATGACTTTGCCTCGACCGGCCTTTTTCATGCTTGGCAGAACGGCCTTGGTTGCCTGCATCGGTCCCCTGACATTTACGCGCATGACTGCATCCCATTCGTCGTAGGGAATTTCCGTAAACGGTTTTAGAATCAGCGATGTAAAGATCGAGGCATTGTTTATCAGCACCTCGATCGGGCCGAACGCCGCTTCGGCCGCCTTGACCATGGCGCCAAGAGAGTCATCTGATGTGACATCGGCCGTCACGCCAATGGCCTCGCCACCGGCCGCCTTGATTTTCTCAACCGCAGCCGTGGTGTCGGCGACATCGGTCACGACGACCCGCCCGCCTTCTTCGGCAATGCATTCGGCATAGGCAAGTCCAATGCCCTGTGCAGCGCCGGTAACTACGACAACCTTTCCGCTCATTCGGTCCATTGTTGCTCCTTAGGTGAATCCAATGATCCTTTCGACATCCAGCCAACTTTCTGTGCCGAAGGTCTTGAGATCATTGGTCAATTCTTCTGGACACCAGTCCAGAAACGCTGGCTGGAAATTGGGCTTTGCCTTGATACGCTCAAACCAGTCTTCCACGTGAGGCAGTCGACCATTGCCCCACATGCTGGACATATTCAACATATCGAGGCGGTTTACGTACGGTGCCAGTCCGATATCAGCCAGTGTGAACATATCGCCGACCAGCCATTGGCTATCGACAAGAGCGGCTTCCATTTTGCTCAGATAACTGTCGTAGAGGCGAATCGTGTCCTCAATGCCTGGCGCGTCAAAGCCAAACCGCACTATTTCCTGCTTGCGCTGTTTCCATTTCGAGGTCACAGACTGGTCAGGAGTACTTTCCAGGAACTGCTCGAGTTTTTCTTGCCCAAGGCGCATGACGATGTGGCGATGGCAACATACAAACGTCAGCTCGCCACATGCCGGATGTATTTGTTCATCCACAGCTTTGGTCCAAATGCGCATTGCCGCCTTTTTGATCGGATCTTCAGGCACTAGAGGCGCATCCGAAAACACTTCGTCCAGGTACTCACAGATTACAGTGGACTCGTTGATGACATGACCATTGTGAACCAGTGACGGCACTACTGCTTTGGCGTTGATTTTCAGGTACTCAGGATTGAATTGCTCACCCTTGAGAATATCGACGTAGTGCATCTCGTCCGGCACGATGCCTTTTTCGGCGAGCGCAAATCGCACCTTGGCCGCGCAAACAGATGAACCATGATGGTAAAGCTCTAGCATTGAGATTCTCTATTGCTTCGGTGGTTCATTCGCAGACTCCGCGGTACGCCCAGTCATGCAGAATTGCTGGTCGGCGGACTCATGGCTGATGGCCACCAATCAAGTACAGCCCGTTTGAAACTCGGCCGCATCTCAATTCGCTGTCCCCAGGCTGCCAGGTTAGAAAAGCTGTCAAATGAATAATCGGCCAAGACATGCAATGTGAAATGCAATGGAACCCAGGCTATATCAGCTAGCGAAAAACTCTGACCTGCTAACCACTCGCGCATTTCAAGTTCCTTATTCAAGTCTGCAAAGCACTCGTCCAAAGTTGCCTTTGCGGCATCAAGCTCATGCTGAGTAAAACCGTCGCTTGAACTCTTGCGATGGAACTCAAGCAGAGACTCATTATTCTGTAGCTTCTCGTATTGTTCTTTTTCCTCATCGGATTGAGACATGTGGTTTCGAATCCGCTTCTCGTATATGTGCGTCTTCACAGCTTTCAGGTGAATAGCTGTCGCCCGCCGAAGCCAACTGTTCATTTTTTGTCGTTCAGGCCCCTCGGGAGGCCTAAGCGGTGGCTGAGGAAAAGTAAGGTCGAGATATTCAATAATGTCATCTGACTCGATAATGACCTTTCCATCGTGCACGAGAGTCGGCACCAGTCCGTTTGGGTTGATGCCAAAATACTCCGGCGTAATGTGCTCTTTGCGCAGAATGTCCAGATGGTGACTCGTCCAGGGAAGCCCCTTCTCCTCAAGTGTTATCCGAACGCGCATTGAGCAGTTGGAAACGCCACTGTGATAGAGGTGCAGTCCGTCGTGTTCAAGCACGGACTCATTTGCAGGTATTACTATGCCCATTTTTACATTGCCCGGTCAGTAGTAATTCGAGAATGACTGCATTAGTCGAAACGAAACGAGAGCCTCAACATTACTTCGCGTGGGGGATTCATCGCAGCCAGTACGTTCGGGCCGGATGGGATACACCATGCACAATACGCTTCTTCCCCCAAATTTCGGCCAATCAGTGACAAGGTAATTCGATCGTCAGGCGATATCAGACGGAGGGTCGCATTGGTTATGGAGTAGGAATCGGTCAATACGGTGTTCTGGTATGAGATATCGGTGTACTGCTCGTCTGAAAATGTGTGGTCGACTCGACCGGCAAAATCCCAACCTCCGAGCGCATCATCGATGCGGAAATCCGCATACACAGTGCCTTTGGTATCCGGTGCGAAAATCAGCGGAAATCCGGCCAGATCGCAAGTGCCGGCCGGGCTTGGAGTAGCCCCCGGCGGGCAGTTTTCCGAACCTGGGAACGAATCATAGCTTGCATCCGTAAATGCAACACTAGCGCCCAATCCCCAAACTTCGCTGACAGCCCACGCCATATCAAGCTCCAGGCCTTGACTTGTCGAGTCCGCTGCATTGGAAACGGAGAATGCCGGCACAGTGCCGATGATCTGGGTCGCCAATTGAAGACCCTCTATGTCCATGCTGAACAAAGCGACATTCAGTGCCAGTGCGTCATCCAGCAATGTGGTTTTCGCACCAAGTTCAATGGAATCGACGTTTTCTTCGTCGTATTCGAAATCGGCCAGCGGATTTTCAATACGGTCGCTGAAGCCGCCAGTCTTGTGGCCCTGCGACAGAGCGGCGTAAAGCATCGTGAGATCGCTCGCATGCCACTGCAAGGTGGCGGAACCAGTAATCTTGTTCTCGGACCGGCTGGCAGTAACGGCGAGAGGTGGGCCTCCGGGTCCGGCGGGAATGTTCAGTCGGTTGTTGGTGCCATATTCCGCGAAGTATCGTTCAAAATCGAAATCCTTGTCCTCGCTCGCATACCGGCCACCCAATATCAGTGTCAGATCATTGTCAAAGTGCCATCGAGCCTGTCCAAAAGTGGCAAAGGTCCTGGTTGCAGTTGTCCAAGGCTCGTAACGATCCAGGAATCCGCCATTCGGATTAAGGAAGATTGTTACAAGGTTAATACTTGAGTGTTGAAAGCGGCTGACTTCGCTGTCTTCAAAGTAGGCGCCGACTATGTAATCGAAATTTTCAGATTCATCTGAGGTGTAACGTAACTCTTGGGAGAGGTTGTCGTAGGTCTCATTCCTCTCGGCTCGGAATCCGCTGGCCAGTCCCATATCGAGGCCGACGAAGTCATGATTGTATTCGTAGTTCTGATACGCGGTGACTGAGGTTAGCGTTCCACCTGTGAAATCGTGGTCGATTGTCATTGTAAAGTTCGAAGACTCCTGATCGCGGCTGGGGCAGAAGGAGCCGGTATTGAATGCGGTATCGGCCATGCCGTCGCCGGTAGTGTCTCTGTTCGCGATAACGTCGGTGCAATCGACGTCGACTATCCAGTCCAATTCCGGAGTAAAATTGGGTGAAGCAAGCTGGTAGACAAAAAGAGGTGGACCTCCGATAGCCGCAATCTCCGCAGTATCCGGGCCTACTGCCTCGAATTCGTTTAATTCAAATTTGAAATCCACGCTGGTCCTGTCACTGGGTGTCCATGCGAGTTTCACGCGCACACCGGTGTCCGTCCGTTCAGGACCACCCGGTCCTTCGAGCCGATTTATATAGAATCCATCGGATTCCTTAAGCTGTACGGCGATTCGCCCAGCGAGATTGTCATTCAACGGTCCGGACAAATAGCCCTGGAATTCGTTGTTCCCACCAGCCGTGCTGTAGTCACTTGTAGACACAGTCAATCCACTTTCAAAACTGTCTGTAGGATCTGCTGTGTTCATGATCAGCGCTCCGGCAACTGTGTTCTTTCCGAACAAGGTACCCTGCGGGCCACGCAGCACCTCTACGCTTTCAAGATCCATGAAGCCATGCAAGTTGATCGCCGCGCGTCCAATATAGACTCCGTCGACAAATCGTCCTACTGACTGCTCGATTGAATGAGTTGCGCCAGACCCAAGCCCGCGCATGTATAGGTTTGGCAATATGGAAGCGCTATTGATTTCAAAGTTTGGCACAAAAAGCGACAGGTCTTCCATGTCGGCAATTCCCAGGTTTTCGATTTCTTCACCAGATATTGCGCTTACCGAAACCGGCACATCCTGAATACTCTCTGCGCGTTTTGTCGCGGTAACAACCACTTCTTCCAGCACGTTTTGGGCGTTCGCGATACCTGTACAAAGTGCCGCAATGAAGAATAGGCTAACTCTACCAAGTGAATGAATGTTCATGGAATCTATCTCCCGCTTTGGTCCGCCAATGCAGATTAGCTATGATCGACCGACGAAATTTATCTAGTCGGCCCCACTTGAATTCATCTAAATTCTAATCGGGTTCGAATCGGTTGATAATAGCCCTTATTTGCGCCGCATCATTCGCGAATTGGATTTAATGACGGAAAACCCATAAACGAGTTTGTTATCGCTCTTCAAGCTCGGCGCGGTAGGCAGACTCCGACGGAAGATTGTGATATCAGTCGGTAAACCGCAACTGCAGGGGCTGCGGTAAATAGATGATTTCGCCCGGAATCTGATAGGCCAGAAAGATCTGGATTTCAATGCCGCGCAGGTTGGCGGCAATCTCGAAATTGTCGACGATGTGGAATCGCTCCACCGACCGCAGGGTCTGTTCGAATGTGGCCGACCTGAGTCCGCCCAGGGTCCCGTCCCACAAGGTGAGACCGATTTCCCGATCGATTTGATGGAACTGCCGGGAATCCGCGGTAATGAGTATGTGGAATGAACCTGTCAGCCCGACGTGTTCCGGGTCTACCTCGATTTCCGCCACCAGGCGCAAGATATCGCCGGACCCTGCGCTTTCGGTGTAAGCGAGTTCATCGTTGACCTGACCGGCCAGCGCCAACCGCGCGGACGTGGCGCCGGTGACCAGGCTTTGCCCGCGCATGGCCGGCAGATCGGGCATAGTCTGTGGCATCCAGGCTTCAACCTGGGGCGCCACGATGTTGAGCGCCGCTGTCGCGTTCGCTCCCATATCCTCATGTTCCGGTCGGCCGCAGGCGGAATCACCGCATTGCAGATCGGGGTTCGAGAAAATCGCGGTTCTGTTCGGCACGGAGAATTGCGACGGAGTGGCCATGACCGTGGCGAAATCCTCATCGACTCCGTAGCCCGTGGCGAAATCGAAGGTGCCGCCGTAGCCGTCTTCCCGATGCGAATGGGTCAGTCCCAGGTTGTGCCCGAGTTCATGGGCCAGCACCAGGTCTTCAAGGCAATCTATGGCGATCCATGAATAACCGAAGGCCTTCTCGGCAGGGTCGCTGAAGTCACCTTGCATACCGAAACCGCCGATTGGCGCCAGGCCGCACCGGGCGCTGTTTTCGGCAGCGTCGAACAGCACCACGAAATCGGCGCCGTAGTGTTGCCGCATCTCTTCCACGCCGGCAAAGGCAGCGTGGGACCCGCTCAACAGTTCATTCAGAGTCCGGTGCGCATCCCCGCTTTCAGTGTAGGGCACGGGCTGGAAATGAACCGGCCGCAGGCGAATTCGCGCATCGCTGTTGTACCAGGCGCTGTTTGCCGCGTTAATAAAACCGTTGATCCGATTTTCGATACTGGCCGGATAAAGGCCGGCGGCAGCCGGGGTATACAAGGCCATCATGTCGATTGCGGCAATCGAATCGTCGACCGAAGCGGCATCGGCAGGGTCGGTGCGGCGCAACGTCTCTATGAAATCGCTGACTCCGTCACTGTCGCTGTCGCCACGGGTGTCGTGAACCACCGGCGCCGATGAATCGACCCGCAAGTCTCCGATCAGCGCCGAGGCGACCACGGCCGGGCGGCTGTTTTCCGAGGTCGCCACCGTAACCGAAAAGGTCCTGCGGCTTCCCGCGGGAAAACCGCCGAGTTCGCAATAGAGAATCTCCTGGCCAGAAAGGCTTGGCTGCCTACGGCACTGACCGGGCGCGGAAACCAGGCTGGTGTTCTCCAGCAGAAAATAGATTTCCAGAGCGATGCCCGACCTGGCGGCCGCGCCACCGTTCTCGAGTTCGTAGTCGATCGTGAGATTGCCGCCGATGACCGCACTGGGATCGGCGAAATGCTGGGACAGGCGAAACCCGTTGGCATCGACCGCCACCGCGGGACCCATGTCCGGCAGCGGCAGTGTATCCTGCGCCGCGGTCTGCATTCCCGCGGTCACGCATAGCAGCAAGATGTAAAATTTGCGCATGAATCATGTTCAAACGGGATATTGCGCCGTTTGTGGGAATTTTTACCAATTATCCTGCTACACTCAAGCCGATTTTTCTCGCGGCAGCGATTAATTTTTACGGGCGACGCATGCGTCGCCGTTTCCAGGAGACTCAATATGGCATATGTAGACGGTTTCGTTCTTGCGGTTCCGGCCGCCAAACGGGAGGAATTCATTGAACATGCCGAATTCGTCGACAGCCTGATCAAGGAATTCGGCGCCTCTCGCATCGTCGAATGCTGGGCCGATGACGTACCCGACGGCGAGGTCACCGACTTTGCCAGGGCGGTAAAGAAGAAAGACGACGAAATCGTGGTTTTTGCCTGGATAGAATGGCCCGACAAGGCTACGCGCGACGAAGGCATGAAGAAAATGCAGGAACACGCCGCGGGCGACGAGCGCTGGGATCCGGAAAAATACCCGCCGCCCTTCGACGGCAAGCGGATGGTCTGGGGTGGTTTTACGCCCGTGGTCGATATCTGAGCGCCGGAGAATTCCGGCTGGTGACTGGTCGGGACGGCGGGATTTGAACCCACGACCACTACACCCCCAGTGTAGTGCGCTACCAGACTGCGCTACGCCCCGAAGCCGGCGAGTCTACCACAAGAATAGCTTGATTTGATTGGGAGCAGCGGCTTTGCTACAGCAAGTCGATGACCTGTTCGAGATCACGGGCCAGCGCGGCGATTTCGGCAGCGTTGGCCGGTGGATTCTTCGCCTCTTCAGTCAGTTTTCGGCGAGCGCCGTCGATGGTAAATCCCTGATCGTACAACAATGTCCTGATGCTGCGTACGAGCAGCACGTCCTGCATTCGATAATAACGCCGGTTGCCGCGCCGCTTGTCGGGTTGCAGGCCGGGAAACTCCTTTTCCCAGTAACGCAGCACATGAGGCTTGACCGCGCAAAGCTCGCTGACTTCGCCGATGGCGAAATAGCGTTTCGGGGGGATCGGCGGCAGCGCTGCGCTAGTCATCGGTCCCGTCGTATCCCTCCACGTTGGATTTCAGCTTCTGTCCCGGCCGAAAAGTCACGACGCGTCGCGCCTCGATAGGAATCTCTTCACCGGTTTTCGGGTTTCTGCCGGGCCGCTGCTTCTTGTTGCGCAATTCGAAATTGCCGAAGCCGGACAGTTTGACGGGTTGATTGTTTTCCAGGGAAAGGCGAATTTCCTCGAAAAAAAGTTCCACCACTTCCTTGGCTTCACGCTTGTTCAAGCCCAGTTCTTCGAAAAGATGTTCCGCCAAATCTGCCTTGGTCAGCGCCTTGTCGCCCATGGATATCCCCGGTTCAGTTACGTAAAGAAGCGTCAAATTTTTCTTGTAGCGCCTTGATAGTACTGTCAATTACCTGGTCGATCTCGGCATCTCCAAGAGTGCGCGAAGGATGTTGCCAGGTCAAGCCCAAGGCAATGCTTTTGCTGCCGTCCGGCACCGGGCCGCCGCGGTACACGTCGAGCACGTTCAACTTGACCAGCAGCGGACCCGCCGAATCGCGGACCACCCGCTCGATATCGCTTGCCCCGATTTCTTCGACAATCACGATTGCCAGATCCCTGCCGACTTCGGGAAAACGCGAAGGTTCCTCCGCCACCGGCACTTCCTGCCGGCACAGTGCATCGAGGCGCACTTCGAACAGGAAGGAGGCAGGCAGTTCCATCTCTGCTTGCAGCGCCGGGTGCAAGGCGCCGACATACCCGGCTACCTCTCCGTCGAAAAGAACTTGTGCGCATTGACCGGGATGAAGTCCGGGCCGTTCAGCGGCGATGAAATCAAGTTTTGAAATCCTGCCGCCGAGCCCGAACAGGGACTCCAGATCACCTTTTACATCATAAAAGTCCGATATCTTACTGGAATTACTCCAATTATCACCCTCCTTTTTGCCTGAAATCAAACCTGCCAACATCGATTCCTGGAGCAATCCGTCCGCTTTTCTGCCGAAGGCCAGGCCGGTTTCGAACAGTCGCAAATGCTCCTGCCGGCGATTCGCGTTAAAGCGCAAAGTCTGCACCAGACCCGGCATGAGGCTGCCGCGCATGACCGACATTTCGCGCGAAATCGGATTCTGCAATGGCACCGTGTCCACGCCTTCTACGCTGAAGCGGCCGGCCAGCCCCGGTTCGATGAAGCTGTAGGTGACGACCTCCTGGTATCCCAGCGCTACAAGGTGGCTGTGGACCCGTTCGAGGGGGATCCGCCGCTCCGGCGCCTGACCCATTTCCTGTCGGTCCAGCCCCATGGTCAAGGGCAATCTGTCGTAGCCGTGGATGCGGGCGAGTTCTTCGAGCAGGTCGGCTTCGATGGCCACATCGTAACGATAGGAAGGAACCTCCAGCGTGACGTCCGCATCGCTTTGTTCAATTGCGGTGAAGCCCAGCCTGGTGAAAATATCCAGCACTTCCTCGCGAGGTATGTTTACGCCCAGCACGCGATGTATGGAGTCGAATCGCAGTCGCACACCGCGGGACTCGGGAATTTCACCCACCGCTTCGGTTACCGGACCCGCTTCGCCGCCGGCGATATCGAGCAGTAGCTCCGTTGCCCGCGCCATGGCGCGATGCTGCAGCAGGTAATCGACACCGCGCTCGTAGCGTTGCGAAGCATCGGTCTGCAGACCCTCGGCGCGCCCCCTGCCGGCGATGGCGAAGGGCGCGAAGGCGGCGCATTCGAGGAAAACAACGCTGGTCTGCTCGTTTACGGCGGTTTTCATGCCGCCCATGATGCCGGCCATGGCCACCGCTCCGGCGCCATCGGCGATTACCAGCGTGTCGGAGCTCATTTCGAGTTCCTTGCCGTCGAGCAAGGTCAGTTTTTCGCCCGGAACGGCCAGACGCACATCGATATATTGCTGCAACTTGCCGAAATCGAAAGCGTGCAGGGGCTGGCCGAGTTCGAGCAGGACGAAATTGGTCACGTCGACTACCGGGTCGATGCAACGCAGGCCACCCCTCCGCAATTTTTCCTGCATCCACAAGGGAGTTTCCGCTTCGAGATCGATTCCGCGGATGATTCTGCCGAGATAACGGGGACATTCCTTGCCGGCGCTGATTCGCACCGGGAATTCGTCCTTTATGGTCGCGGCGGGTTCAGGTGCGGCCGGCATGGCTACATCGAGCCGCAACATGGCGCCGACGTCCCGTGCTATGCCCAGCATTCCCAGGCAGTCACCCCGATTCGGCGTCAGATCGAGTTCGATACGCGCGTCATCGAGCACGAGATAGTCCCGGAAATCAGTTCCTGCAGGAGCGTCCGCCGGCAATTCGAACAATCCTTCGGAAGTCTCCGCCATGCCGAGTTCTTCGGCCGAACAGAGCATTCCCGCCGACTCGACGCCGCGAATGTCGACGACGCCTACTTCCAGATCGCTTTCGCCCATGCCTGCCCGACGAAATCGGGCGCCGGCCCTGGCATAAGGGGCTTTCATGCCGAGCCTCGCATTCGGCGCACCGCAGACTACCTGATGGCGCGAGACGCCGTCATCGACCTGACACACATGCAAGGACTCGGCTGCGGGATGGGCGTCGACCGCGACGACTTCAGCCACGACCACACCGGAAAAATCGCCGGCCACAGCGGTACGGCCCCCTACTTCGAGGCCTGCCATGGTCAGACTGTCCGCGAGTTCGCCGGAGCCGACCGGGACATTTACCCATTCCCTGAGCCAGGATTCGCTGAAAATCATCGATGCAACCCGTTCGGATTAATTGAACTGCCTGAGAAAGCGCACGTCATTTTCGAAGAACATGCGCAGGTCCCCGACCTGGTAACGCAGCATTGCCAGCCTGTCCACACCGAGGCCGAATGCGAAACCGCTGTATTCAACCGGATCTACTCCCGACATTTCGAGCACCCGCGGATGCACCATGCCGCAGCCCATGACTTCAAGCCAGCCGGTGCTTTTACAAATACGACAGGCTTGTGCTTTGGCTGGGCCGCCGCAGCGCACGCAACTCATGTCGACTTCCGCCGACGGTTCCGTGAAAGGAAAATAGGAAGGCCGGAAGCGCACTTCCACCGCCTCCTCGAAAAACGCCCGCAGGAAACCGACGATAGTGCCTTTCATGTCCGCCATGCTGACGTCGCGGTCCACGAGCAGTCCTTCGACCTGGTGAAACATCGGAGTATGTGTGAGGTCGGAATCGCAGCGATAGACCCGGCCGGGACAGATCATGCGAAACGGCGGATCTTCCTGCTCCATCACGTGTACCTGCACCGGCGACGTGTGCGTGCGCAGCACCGTATCGGGCTCGACGTAGAAAGTGTCGTGCATGGCGCGGGCCGGATGATTTTCAGGGATATTGAGCGCTTCGAAATTGTAGTATTCGTCCTCGATTTCGGGACCTTCGGCGACGTCGTAACCGGCGGCGCGGAAAATTTGCGTAATGCGATCCATCGTGATCGTGACAGGATGCAGTCCGCCGTCGGCGCGGCGCCGGCCAGGCAGGCTGACGTCGATTCTCTCCTGCTGGAGTCGAGCATCGAGAGCCTTGTCCTCAAGGGTCCGGCGGCGCGACTCGATCGCATCCTGCAGGCGATTCTTGATCAGGTTGATTTGCTGCCCGGCGGCGGGTCTTTGTTCGGCCGGCAGTGCGCCGAGATTCTTCAGTTGGGCGGTCAGCACTCCCTTGCGGCCGAGAAGGCGAACCCTGAGCGCTTCGAGCGATTTTTCGTCCGCGCTTTCCTCGACCTCGGCAAGCGACGCCGCGGCAAGTTCATCAAGGTCCGTCATGTGGCCTCCGATACGAAGATCAGGCGGCCAGAGAAGCTTTTGCCTGGTCAACTATCGCCGCAAAAGCGGGCTTGTCGTGCACGGCGAGATCCGCCAGCACGCGCCGGTCGATATCGATATTCGCTATCCTCAGTCCGGCGACAAGTTGGCTGTAGCTGATTCCGCATTCGCGCGCCTGGGCGTTGATGCGGGTAATCCATAAACTGCGGAAAACGCGCTTGCGTGTCCGGCGGTCGCGGTACGCGTACTGGGCGGCCCGGGTTACCGCCTGCTTGGCGACACGAAAAACCCGGCTGCGGGCGCCGTAATAGCCCTTGGCCTGTTCCAGCACTTTCTTGTGACGGCGCCTGGCGACCACGCTTCTCTTGACTCTTGCCATCTACAGTTTCCTCAAAGTCATTTTGGCTTACTTGTCGCCGAGCATTCGCTTGACCGCTTTCACGTCGGCCGGGTCCACGTGGGAAGTGCCACGCAGATTACGCTTGCGCTTGGTGGTCATCTTGGTAAGGATGTGGCTCCGGTTGGCGGATTTGCGCTTGTAACCGGAACCGGTCGCCTTGAATCTCTTGGCGGCGCCGCGCTTTGTCTTCATTTTCACGCTGCTCACTGTTTAAGGTCTCATGTTTGCTGATACAGCCGGGCGATCGTTCCCCGGCCGCGTCGTATGAATTCTTCGGGCTGACGCCCGCTATTGCAATTTGGCGTGCTTTTTGGAGGGCGCCAGCACCATTACGATCTGGCGGCCTTCCATTTTGGGTTCCTGCTCCACAGTTCCGTACTCGTCAAGGTCCTGGCGAATGCGTTCGACAAGTCTCTGGCCGATATGCTGGTGCGCCATCTCCCGGCCGCGGAATCGCAGGGAAACCTTGACCTTGTCTCCGTCCGTGAGAAATCTGACGAGATTGCGCAGCTTTATGTCGTAGTCTCCCTGCTCGGTCCCGGGCCTGAACTTCACTTCCTTGACATGCACCCGCCGCTGCTTCTTGCGGTTGGCGGCTTTCTGCTTCTTCAGTTCGAAAACGTGTTTGCCGTAGTCCAGAATCTTGCAGACCGGCGGTTCCGCGTCGGGAACGATCAGCACGAGATCGAGCTGGGCGTCCGAAGCCGCATTGCGCGCGTCATCTATGGAAACGACTCCGACCTGTTCGCCGTCGGCCCCGATCAACCGCACCTGCGGCGCATCGATCTGTTCGTTTATGATCGCCTTTTTGGCACTGCTCCTCATATTTTCAGCGCTTCAACCTCATGTTTCCGTTTGCCGGAGAGCGCCATCGGAGCTTGCACGGCCATACTCGGCGACATCAGCGCTCAAGTGGCCGCAAAATGCGTCAAGTGTCATTGTGCCCAGATCGTCACCTCCCCTTTTGCGTACCGACACAGTGCCCGACTTTGCCTCACGGTCGCCTGCGACCAGCAGGTAAGGCGTCTTCTGTATCGTGTGTTCGCGGATTTTAAAGCCGATCTTCTCGTTTCTCAAGTCTGAAGTAACCCTGAAACCCTTGTTTTTCAAGGATTCTTCCACTTTCCGGCAATACTCCGCCTGATTGTCGGTAATGTTCATGACCACGGACTGCACCGGCGCAAGCCAGGTCGGCATGGCGCCGCCGTAATGTTCGATCAAAACGCCGATGAAACGCTCGAACGAACCCAGCGCGGCACGATGCAGCATGACCGGTATTCTGCGGCTGTTATCCTCGGCCACATACTGGGCGCCGAGCCGCTCGGCGGTAAAGAAGTCCACCTGCATGGTGCCGCATTGCTGCAGCCGGCCCATGCAATCACGCAGTGAATACTCGATCTTGGGGCCATAAAACGCCCCTTCGCCGGGCACGAGTTCCCATTCCAGGCCGGTGGCGTCCAGGGCCTGGCGCAAGGCGTCTTCGGCCTGGTCCCATAACGCATCGGCGCCCACGCGCTTCTCGGGCCGCGTGGAAAGCCGCAACAGCACTTCGTTGAATCCGAAATCCCGGTAAACCTCGAACAGCAATTGCATGAAATCCGCCACTTCCGACTGAATCTGCTCTTCGGTACAGAAGATATGACCGTCGTCCTGGACAAAATTGCGCACGCGCATGAGTCCGTGCATGCTGCCGGAAGGCTCGTAGCGATGGCAGGAACCGAATTCCGCCAGCCGCATCGGCAAGTCTCGATAACTTTTCAGTCCCTGATTGAACACCTGGACATGGCACGGACAGTTCATCGGCTTGATCGCGTACTGGCGATTGTCCGATTCCACAGTGAACATCTCTTCCGAAAACTTGGCGGCATGGCCTGACTTCTCCCAAAGGGAAAAATCCACCAGTTGCGGCGTGTTGATCTCGAGATAGCCGTTTTCGTCCTGTACTTTTTTCATGTAGGACTGAATGACCTGGTAAACGGTCCAGCCTTTTGGATGCCAGAACACCATGCCGGGCGCTTCTTCCTGGAAATGGAACAGGCCGAGTTGCCTGCCGAGCTTGCGGTGGTCGCGTTTCTCGGCTTCTTCGAGACGTTGCATGTGGAGCCGCAACTCTTTTGCGTTCGGCCAGGCGGTGCCGTAAATGCGTTGCAGCATTTCCCGGTTCGAATCGCCGCGCCAGTAGGCGCCGGCGACCGAGGTCAGCTTGAAAGCCTTGAATTTGCCGGTGCTGGGCACATGCGGCCCGCGGCAAAGGTCCATGAACTCGCCCTGGCGGTAAAAGGAAAGCGTTTCGCCCGCGGGAATGGATTCAATGATCTCGACCTTGTAGTCCTCTCCCATTTCGCGGAAAAGTCGCACCGCCTCGTCGCGGTCCAGCATTTTGCGCTCGACGGCCAAGTCTTCCTTGACGATTTCCGCCATGGTCTGCTCGATGGCTTCGAGATCCTCGGGCGTAAACGGCCGGCTATAAGCGAAATCGTAAAAAAAACCGTTTTCGATAACCGGGCCGATGGTAACCTGGGCCTCGGGAAACAGCCGCTGCACGGCCTGGGCCATGAGATGGGCGCAGGAATGGCGCAACACCTCGACACCGTCACTGTCGCGCTCGGTAACGATCGCCACACTGGCGTCAGCCTCGATGACATGGGAAGTATCGACAAGCAGATCGTCCACGCGGCCGGCAAGCGCGGCCCTGGCCAGGCCCGGGCCGATGGAGTGCGCGATCTCGGCAATTGAGACCGGCTGCTCGTAATCTCTGGTGCTGCCGTCCGGCAAGGTAACCGTCAGCATGGCTTTTCCTGTCAATCGATAAAGGCCGGCAACTGTGCCGGCCCGCTGGTACTGGTTTCCGGAATTTGTGACCCGGGATTCACGTAATGGTAGGCACGACCAGAGTCGAACTGGTGACCTCTACCATGTCAAGGTAGCGCTCTAACCAACTGAGCTACGCGCCTGCATACCGTCACTCGCGCCGGAAAACCCGGTTTCCGGCAAGACCGGCAATTATACGAATTCCCGACCGCCACTGTCGAACCTTGCTTCAGTGGAAAAGTTGCTGTTTCAATTGCGCGATGCGGTCTCGGGTCATGGCCGCCTGTTCAAAAGCCAGGCTCCTGGCCTGTTCATACATTTCCTTCTCCAGGCGGGCGATTTCCGTCTTCAGGCGTTCCGGATCCAAATCTCGCGGCGGTCGGTAGTCCGGCGCCTTTTCCGCCACCTTGCGCGATCGGCCGCCCGCACCCGCAAAGGCGCCTTCCATGACATCGACCACGGATTTGCGGATACCGGCCGGAGTGATGCCATGCTCGCGGTTGAATTCGAGTTGCCGTTCCCGCCGGCGACTGGATTCGTCGATAGCCCGCTGCATCGAACCCGTAATCCGATCGGCATACAGTATGGCCTTGCCGTTCAGATTGCGCGCCGCGCGGCCCACCGTCTGGATCAGCGAGCGGTCCGAGCGCAGAAAGCCTTCCTTGTCGGCGTCGAGTACCGCCACCAGGGAAACTTCCGGGATGTCGAGACCTTCACGCAACAGATTGATGCCTACCAGCACATCGAATTTGCCAAGGCGCAAATCACGCAGGATTTCCGAGCGCTCGACCGTGTCGATGTCCGAATGCAGATAACGCACCCGCACGTCGTGTTCGGCGAGATAATCCGTCAGATCCTCGGCCATTCGCTTGGTCAGGACCGTGACCAGCACACGCTCCTCGCGTTCGGCCACGAGCCTGATTTCCGAAAGCAGGTCGTCGACCTGGGTGGACGCGGGACGTATTTCGAGTTGCGGGTCGATCAGGCCCGTGGGACGCACCACTTGTTGCACGAGTTGTCCCTGCTTGTTCTCTTCGTAGGACCCGGGCGTGGCCGAGACAAAGATGATCTGGGGAGTCAGGGATTCCCATTCCTCAAAGCGCAGGGGCCGGTTATCGAGCGCCGAAGGCAATCGGAAGCCATATTCGACCAGGGTTTCCTTGCGCGAGCGGTCGCCGCGATACATCGCGCCGAGTTGAGGAATGGAAACGTGGGACTCATCGGCAACGACCAGGGCGTCGGCAGGCAGATAATCGTATAGCGTCGGCGGCGGCTGCCCGGCTTCGCGTCCCGACAGAAAGCGCGAATAGTTCTCGATACCGGTGCAATAGCCCACCTCCTGAATCATTTCCATGTCGTAGCGCGTTCGCTGTTCGAGCCGCTGGGCTTCAACGAGACGTTTTTCCGCGCGCAGAAACTCGAGCCGCTCGGCGAGTTCCTCCCGAATATGGTCGATGGCGCCCATCAGGGTTTCGCGGGGAGTTACGTAGTGCGATTTCGGAAAAACCGTCAACCGCGGCACTTCGCGTATGACGCGCCCCGTCAGCGGGTCGAAATACGAAAGCCGTTCGATTTCCTCGTCATAAAGTTCAATGCGAATCGCGTCGCGCTCGGACTCGGCGGGATAGATGTCGATGACATCGCCCCTGACCCGATAGGTCGCCCGCCGCAATTCCATGTCGTTGCGCGTGTACTGCAATTCGGCAAGGCGCCGCAACAGGTGGCGCTGATTGATGGCGCCGCCCCGGTTGAGATGGACGACCATCTTCAACCAGGAATTCGGGTCGCCGAGGCCGTAGATCGCCGACACCGTAGCCACCACGATGACATCCGGGCGTTCAAGCAATGCCTTGGTCGCCGACAGTCGCATCTGCTCGATATGATCGTTGATCGAAGCGTCTTTCTCGATGTAGAGATCGGCCGACGGAACATAGGCCTCCGGCTGATAGTAATCGTAATAGGAAACGAAATACTCCACCGCGCTGGCGGGGAAAAACTCGCGAAATTCACCGTAGAGTTGCGCCGCCAGGGTCTTGTTCGGCGCCATCACCAGGGTCGGACGCTGCACCTGTTCGATGACATTGGCGATAGTGAAAGTCTTGCCCGAACCGGTAACGCCGAGCAGGGTCTGGGCATGCAGGCCGTCGCGCAGGCCTTCCACCAGGCATTCGATCGCCTCCGGCTGGTCTCCGGCCGGCGTGAAATCGGCCTCCAGCGTAAATCGTCGCTCCATGTACTGCCCTTTTCCGGCGCAAGCGGAATGTCGCTCGCGGTTCGACCGCGTATCTTACCAACAAAGCGATTTATGCGAAGACTCAGATACCCGTGACACCATAGGGGCGAGGCATGCCTTGCCCGCGAATGTCCCCGAAATCGTGCAATTCCTGCGGGCGAGGCATGCCTCGCCCCTACACGCCGAACCCGCACAATTTATTGACGCTTTCGGTGAATGTGATTAGTATTCGTCGCTCTTGAATCGGCGCTGGCCCGGTTCGCGAAATTGCCCAATAGCTCAATTGGTAGAGTAGGTGACTGTTAATCACTTGGTTCCTGGTTCGAGTCCAGGTTGGGCAGCCAAATTCCCGGGAGTCAAAACATGCGATCCGTTCTTTTCACCCTGCTGCTCAGCTTGAGCGCCGCGGCTTCGGCCCAGGAAAATCCGGTCGTCGTCATGGAAACCAGCATGGGTTCCATCGTCATTGAATTGTGGGAAGACCGGGCGCCGGTAACCGTGGAAAATTTTCTGCGCTACACCGACAACGACTTTTTCAGCGACCTGGTCTTTCATCGGGTGATCCCCGGATTCATGATCCAGGGCGGCGGCATGGACGCGGATCTCGTGCAGAAATCCACCTATGATCCAATCGTCAACGAAGCGCAATCAGATGTGGGCAACGACCGCGGCACCCTCGCCATGGCGCGGACCAACGTGGTCGATAGCGCAACCAGCCAGTTTTTCATCAACCTGGTCGACAACGAATTCCTCAACCATACCAATGAAACGCCGCAGGGCTTCGGCTATGCGGTCTTCGGCGCGGTGGTGGAAGGGATGGAAGTCGTCGACGCGATCGCCGCGGTGGAAACCGCGCCGGGCCGGGGCGGGCATCAGAACGTGCCGGTGGAGCCGGTAACCATCGTCTCGGTTAGCCGGCGCTGATATTCCGGCTATTTGTCGAATAACCGCGTGACGTTTTCCCGCAGCGGCGATGAGCGTTCGTGCTGCATGTTCCAGAGCGGATCGATAACCTCCGCCTTCGGGTCGAAACCGTCTACCGCCTCTTTCAGCACGAGTTGAATTTCTTCCAGATCGAACTCTCCACAGGCCCGCTCCAGCCGGACCAGCAGCGGTTCGAGCCGCTCCCAGGTCAGGGTTTCCTCTTCGGCGCGCAGAATCTTGGGATGTTCGGTGCCGGTCACCGACTCGCCGATCATCAATTCCTCGCGTAATTTTTCGCCCGCGCGCAGGCCGGTGTACTCGATGCCGATGTCTCCGCGATAGGTATTGCCGTCGCGCACGTCGTAACCCATCAGATGAATCATCTTGCGAGCCAGATCGACGATCCGGATCGGCTCGTGCATGTCCAGTACGAATACATCGCCGCCGGTGGCCATGGATCCGGCCTGAATCACCAATTGAGCCGCTTCCTGCACCGTCATGAAATATCGGGTGACTTCCGGGTGGGTCACGGTAACCGGGCCTCCGGCGCCGATCTGTGAACGGAAAAGCGGCACGACCGAACCGGAGGATCCAAGCACATTACCGAATCGCACCATGCTGAATTTCGTTTTGCCTTCTTCCTGGGCCATGGCTTGCAGGACCTGTTCCGCCAGCCGCTTGGTCGCGCCCATATAATTGGTCGGCCGCACCGCCTTGTCGGTGGAAATCAGCACGAAATTGCTGACGCCGTGCTTGCGCGCCGCCCGCGCCGCGATCAGGGTGCCGAAGACATTGTTGCTGACGCCTTCGAAAATGTTTTTCTCCACCATCGGCACCTGTTTGTACGCGGCGGCGTGGTAGATCGTCTCGATGCCGAGGGTATCGATCAGGTTTTCCAGGTGGCCCTGGTTGCAGACCGAGCCGAGCAAGGCGACGATTTCTCCGGGGGCCGCGCCTTCGATCGTCTCAAGTCGCTTGCGCAATTCGTTTTCGATCTCGTACAGCCCGAACTCCGAGGAGTCGAGCAAAACCAGGCGGGCAGGACCGGCATTGACGATCTGCCGGCAAAGTTCAGAGCCGATCGAGCCGCCGGCGCCGGTAACGAGGACGGATTTGCCGGAGACGCATGCGCCGAGCAGGCGCTCGCTCGGCGGCACGATATCGCGTCCGAGCAGATCCTCGATATCGATTTCCCGCACTTCGTGCACTTCCACCTTGCCCGCCACCATGTCGAACAGGTCCGGCACGGTCTTGACGTGCACCGGCAAATGCTCGAGCCGATTGATGATTTCCTTGCGCTCGGCATGAGTAGCGGAGGGAATCGCCAGCAGGATCTGGCGCACCGACCAGGATTCGATGAGTTCGTAAAGCGATTTCGGGCTGTAGACACGAATGCCGTGCACCGTGCTGCCGATCATGCGATGGCTGTCGTCGACGAAGGCCACCGGCAGATACTGGTCGCCGTTCTGCAGCGCGACGAGCAATTGCATGCCGGATGAGCCGGCGCCATAGATGATTACCGGTTCCTTCGGCCGAAAGTTCTGGATCAGCGCCTGGGTCATAGTCTTGACCAGAAAACGGCTGCCGCCGGTAAGCAGCAGGGCCAGCATCCAGAATATAGGGAACAGCGAATAGTCGAGCGCCTCGGGCGACAGCGACAGGAAACAGGCCGCGGCGATCAGGCAGGTCGCGAATGTCACCGCTTTCAGCAACTGGAAGACGAATTGCAGCCCCAGATAGAGAACCAGTGCGCGATACACGCCCATGCGCATGAAAACGAGCAGACCGAACGCCACCGCCGCGGCGAGATAAATATAGAAGAGTTGACTTTGCGCGCTGAAATCGCCGCCAAGCAAGCTGAAGGAAAGCGACAGCGCCACGACCAGCATGACGGCGTCCGCCAGCAGCAATCCGACCAGCTTCACGGTGCGGGAAAGAGGGAAATTGTACAAATGCATTCGTTTATCGACCCCGCTTTGCGGCGGAAACCCCGGCGGCCGGCACCCCGCTGCCGAGGCGCACGCAAAGCAACACGAGCGGCGCAAGCCCCGCCAATGCCAGCGGCAAACCCCATTGTGGCCGTATCACCGTCAACCATGCAAGCGGCGCAAGCCAGAAAAAGTCTAGCCCCAACACCGCCAGGGTGACCCGGCGGTGACTGCCGAGTCGTTCGACCGCGTGCTGATAGGCATGTGAACAATGTCCTTCGAACCATCTGTCGCCCCGGAGCACCCGGCACAACAGCGTTACCGTGGCGTCGCTGACGAAAACGCCGAGCAGCAGCAGCCACGTCCAGACCGTCATGCTGCCGTGCAACATGCTCAGCAAGGCCAGCACGCCAAGACTGAAGCCGATGAAGTTGCTGCCGGCGTCACCCATGAAAATTCGCGCCGGCGGCCAGTTCCAGGCAAGAAAGCCCAATGCGGCGGCGCCGAGGCCCGCACTCAGCAATCCGAGCGCCGCGTCATCGGCGTAGACCGCGATCATGAAGCCCAGCACATTGACGAAAACCAGTTCGCCGGCTGCGAGGCCGTCGATGCCGTCCATGAAATTGTACAGATTCAACAGCCAGACCAGGGCCAGCACGGCCAGCGCGTCGAGCAGGAGGGATTCGCCGAGCGTAAAGAAAAGGAAATCGATCGGCGGAACGTTCCCCAGCCAGAAAACCGCCCAGACGGCAGCCGCGAACTGCGCCGGCAAGCGCCATGACAACGACAGTTTCCATAGATCGTCGAGCAGGCCGACCAGGGCGATCAGCGCACCGCCGGCCAGCGCCAGAAATTCGTGTGATTCGATATCGCCCAGCAAACCGAGCCCGCCGGCGTATGCGAGAAACAGCAATGCGATTACGATTCCGCCGCCAACCGGCGTCGCTTCCTCGTGCAAACTGCGGGAAACCGGAAAATCGAGCAGACCGCCCCGCAAGGCATAACGCCGGATGGCGCCGGTCAGCAGGAAAGACGTGATGAAAAGTCCGGTGAGTACGGCCGCAAGGGTCATGGCGCGGGGTTTGGGAAAAACTGCGATTATACCCCGGACGGGGCGATATCAGGCACTTCCAGGTTGTGCCCGGAAGCGCCTGATATTGTTACCTGCCTATTCGCTTTCCAGCGCGATCCGGTCGCGATTCCGCTCCAGGGTGCCGGGTCCGATGCCTTTGACTTCCATCAGCTCGTCCACGGTCTCGAAGGCGCCGAACATCTCGCGATAGGCGACGATTTCCTGGGCCTTGACCAGGCCCACGCCGTCAAGCGCCGCGGCGATTGCCGCGGCATCGGCCGAGTTGATGTCGATCTGCACGGCCTCCTCCATGCCGGCCGCCGGATCTTCGGCAGCCGAACTCAGGGGAGCGGCGATCAATGAGAACAGAAAAATTGCAATGGCAAACCAGTTTGTCTTGGTCATGATGGTGTCCTTATCCGTAGTTGAAAAGAGAAGCAGCCTTCCGGCTGCCAAAAAGACTAGTACGGATTCGGCAAATTGCCTGAAACCTCGGACATAAATTCCGCAAGCGCCGTCTGGGGGTCCGCGGCGCCGGTAATCGGTCTGCCGACCACCAGGTAATCGGCGCCCGCGGCGATGGCCTCGCCCGGCCCCATGACTCGTTTCTGGTCGCCGCTCGCATCGCCGGGGCGGCGGATTCCCGGCGTAACGAGCAGAAATCCTTGTGGCATATTCTCGCGCAGCAAGGCGACCTCCGCCGGCGAGCAAACGACTCCGCCGAGACCCGCGGCATCGCACAGGCGGGCGAGCCGCAGGACCTGGTCCCGAGCGGCATTACGCACCCCCAGTTCCACCAGATCGTCATCGTTCAGGCTCGTAAGCACGGTTACCCCGATCACATGCGGCTGCCGGCAGACGATATCGGAAAGCGCGCCAGCCGCGGCTTTGAGCATCGCCCTGCCGCCGGATGCGTGAACATTCATCATCCACACGCCCAACTCAAGCGCGGCGGCGCGCACGGCGCCGGCTACCGTGTTGGGAATATCGTGAAATTTCAGATCGAGAAAAATATCGAAGCCGCGCTGTTGCACTTTCTTCACCAGCGCGGGACCGCAGGCGGTGAACAGTTCCTTGCCGATCTTGACGCGGCAGTTGTCGGGGTCGAGTCGGTCCAGAAAACGCAAAACTTCCTGCTCTTGCGCGAAATCGAGCGCGATGATTATGCGTTTGCGATTTTCTTCATCGGTATTGATGAGCATTTACCAGCGCCCCCTCGCGGTCAGTTTTTCCCGGAATCGCCGGCCTTGAGCCGGTCGATTTCCTGCCGGGCGGCAGCAAGTTCTCTGGATAATTTCCTGACCCGGCTGTTCCTCCGGAATCCCTGAAACAGTCTCAGTCCAAGCAGGAGCCCGAGCGCGCCGCCGATGACGAACGCGCCAAGAATCCAGATCGAGACAGCTTGCGGCGGGAGTCGCCAGTCTCCTACTCCGACTGCCACCGGGGTGTCATTGTACAAGGCAAAAGCGACCGTGGCGGCGAATACGCAAACCACGAAGAATCCGGCCAACAATCGCTTTAATGTGCGCATGAGTGACGCGCGAGTTTCCTGCCGGACGCTCCCGGCCCGGCAGTCAGGCGCCGGCGGCCTCTTCGGCCAGCATGCCGTCGTTCACCCGTTCGCGCAGTTCCTTGCCGGGCTTGAAATGCGGTACGTGCTTGCCGGGCAGCGACACCGGAATGCCGGTTCGCGGATTTCTGCCCACGCGGGGCAGTCGGTAGTGCAGGGAAAAACTTCCGAATCCCCGAATCTCGATTCGACGGCCTTGCGACAGCACCCACGCCATGTGTTCCACGGTCGCCTTAACCGCGAGTTCCACATCTTTTGACGAAAGCTGGTCCTGCTTTACGGCAATTCGATCGATCAATTCGGATTTCGTCATTACTCCTCGCTACCTTTTTCCATCTGCGCCTTGATCAGGCCACCGATGGTGCCCGGTGAAACGTCGGCCGCCTCCTGGCTCTTGTGCTGCTTGACCGCATCCCTTTCCTGATCGATCTCGATGGCCTTGATCGACAGGTTCATTGCCCGGTTCTTGCGATCCACTCCGACAATCTTTACCTCGACTTCATCGCCTTCGTTCAGCTCGGTGCGCGCGTCCTTGATTTTTTCGCGCTTGATTTCGGAGGCTTTCAGTATACCTTCCATTTCCTCGCCAAGTGCGATTATCGCCGCTTTTGCGTCTACCGAAGTCACGGTTCCCTTGACAATGCTGCCCACGGCATGCGCCGTGACGAAACTTGAGAATGGATCATCGCTGAGTTGCTTGATTCCCAGGGAGATGCGTTCGCGTTCCGGATCGATGGACAGGATGACGGTTTCGATTTCCTGGCCCTTGCTGAATCGGCGCACCGCTTCCTCACCGGACTCGTCCCAGGAAATGTCCGAAAGGTGGACAAGGCCGTCGATACTGCCTTCCAGTCCGATGAAAATGCCGAAATCCGTAATCGACTTGATCGCGCCCGCGATGCTGTCGCCCTTGCCGTGCTCCTCGGCAAACCTTTCCCAGGGGTTCTGGTGGCATTGCTTGATCCCGAGCGAGATGCGGCGGCGTTCCTCGTCGATGTCGAGCACCATGACTTCGACTTCGTCGCCGAGTTGCACGACCTTCGACGGGTGGATATTGCGATTGGTCCAGTCCATCTCGGAAACGTGCACCAGGCCCTCGACGCCCTCTTCGAGTTCGGCGAAACAGCCGTAATCGGTCACGTTCGTGACCACGGCATTGACCCTGGTATGCATGGGATAGCGCTTCTTGATGGCGACCCAGGGGTCTTCGCCCATCTGCTTCAGGCCGAGCGATACGCGGCTGCGCGTGCGGTCGTACTTGAGGATCTTGACCTCGAGTTCGTCGCCGACGTTGACGATTTCGGAAGGATTCTTGATACGCTTCCAGGACATGTCGGTGATATGCAGCAGACCGTCGACGCCGCCGAGGTCGACGAACGCGCCGTATTCGGTAAGATTCTTGACCATGCCCTTGATGAACATGCCCTCTTCCAGCTTCTCCAGCAGGGCTTCGCGTTCTTCCGAACTGACCGATTCGAGCACTGCGCGGCGGGAAACCACCACGTTATTGCGCTTGCGGTCCAGCTTGATCAGTTTGAATTCGAGATTCTGTCCTTCCAGGTGCTGGGAATCGCGAATCGGCCGCACATCGAGCAACGAACCGGGAAGAAAAGCGCGGATGTTGTTCAGATCGACGGTGAAACCGCCCTTGACCTTGCCGTTGATGACGCCCTTGACCGGTTCGTCCTTCTCATAGGCTGCTTCCAGTGTCAGCCAGGACTCGGCCCGCTTGGCCTTTTCCCGGGAGAGACGGGTCTCGCCGAAACCGTCCTCGACGGTTTCCAGGGCGACCTTGACTTCATCGCCCACAGACAAACTGAAGGCGCCGTCTTCATCGAGGAATTGGCTGCGTGGGATCACGCCTTCGGACTTCAGCCCGGCATTGACTGTAACCCAATCGGTATCGATATCGATGACCGTTCCGGTGACGATGGCCCCCGGGGTCATATCGATATTGTGCAAACTTGCTTCGAAAAGCTCCTTGAAACTCTCAACCATGAAATGTACCAACCCTTGACGCAGGCATTGGCCGAACGGCGCTGCTCCTGTCAAAGTCTTTGTCAATCCGCACGCCAGTGTGCGGGCCAGTTTTTGCCTTGTTCCACCGAATTCGCTGCTGGCCGTAATTCCGGAAGAACGCCTGTTTACCCTACCTTCAGCCGCCGCGTTTCGCGGCTATCGATTGCATGACCAGATCGACGACCTGTTCGATGCCCGACTGTGAGGTGTCGATCTCAATCGCGCCGGACGCCGGCCGCAGCGGCGAAATGCTTCGCTGCTCGTCGCGCCGGTCCCGCGCCTGCAAGTCTCGCAAAAGGTCGGGCAGTCTAGCACCGAGACCCTTATCAATCAACTGCTTATGTCGCCTGTTCGCGCGAACTTCGACGCTGGCGGTGAGAAAGAACTTGACGGTAGCGTCGGAGAAAACCACGGCGCCCATATCGCGCCCTTCGGCGATGAGTCCGGGTTGGCGGCGAAAGTCCCTTTGCCAGGGCAACAGGGCCTTGCGCACTTCGGGCAAGGCCGCGATGCGACTTGCCAATTCATCCACCAGCCCGGTGCGGATAGCGGTGCTCACGTCCTCTACCTGCAGCCGGATGCCGCCGTCGGGCAAGAATTCCACCGGAAGTTCGGGCGCCAGCGCCGCCATCGCGGCGCCGTCTTGCGGATCGATCTTGCGCCGGTGGGAGGCGAGCGCGAGCACACGGTACAAGGCGCCGCTGTCGAGCAGGTGGTACCCCAGGTTTTCCGCCACTCTTCGCGCGATGGTTCCCTTGCCCGTGGCCGACGGCCCGTCGAAGGTAATGACAGGCGCTTCGCTCACGGGTTTTCGTCAGTCTCGGAGATATCGAGCCCGGCCTCGCCCGCCAGTGCGGCGAAGCCAGGAAACGAGGTCGCGACATTCGCGCAATTGCGAATCGTCAGGGCTTCCCGGCAACGCAGGCCCGCCACGGCAAAAGCCATGGCGATGCGATGATCGCCGCGGCTGTCGATCGTCCCGCCGGCGGGGTCGCCGCCGACCACGCGGATACCGTCGGGCCAGGTCTCGTTTTCGATGCCCAGCACGCTGAGACCTTGCGCCATGGCGTCGATGCGGTCGCTTTCCTTGACCCGCAACTCCGCCGCTCCGCGGACGCGGGTTTCACCCCGGGCGCAGGCTGCCGCAATGAGCAGCGCGGGAAATTCGTCGATGGCAAGCGCGACCTGCTGTTCGCCTATGTCCACTCCCCGCAGCGGGCGATAGCGCACTTCGAGATCGGCCACGGGTTCGCCGCCGGACTCCCGCTCATTGCGCAAGCGGATGTCGGCGCCCATCTGCCGCAGGATATCGATTACGCCGGCCCGGGTCGGATTGACGCCGACGTGTTCCAGCACAAGCTCCGAACCGGGCGATATCGCTGCGGCAACCAGGAAGAACGCCGCCGAGGAGATATCGCCGGGCACTTCGATCGAAGCAGCCGATAGCGTCTGTCCGCCCCGGATGCTGATCCTGCCGCGTTCGGGGCCGGATTCCAGTTGCACGCCGAATCCGCGCAACATGCGTTCAGTGTGATCGCGGCATGGGCCCGGCTCGCGCACGCTCGTGACGCCTTCGGCGTACAGCCCGGCAAGCAGGAGACAGGATTTTACCTGGGCGCTCGCCACCGGCATGTCGTATTCGATGCCTTGCAGCCCGCCGGGAACGACGGCGGAAGATTGCCCCGCGGCGCCGGCGGCATTGATTCGCAGTGGCGGACGCCCCTCCGGGCCGGAATCGATTTGCGCGCCCATTGCCGACAGGGGCTTGACGATGCGATTCATCGGGCGGCCCGTAAGAGATTCGTCGCCTTGCAGTTCGCTGGCGAAGTCCTGGCCGGCGAGCACCCCGGCAAGCAAGCGCATACCGGTGCCCGAATTACCCATGTACAAGGGTTTTCGCGGCGCCTGCAAACCCTTCGCGCCGGCGCCGTAGATTGTGAGGCGGCCGTGCTCCGGACCGGCAATGGTAACGCCGAGTTCGCGGAAAGCCGCCAGCGTGTTGAGGGCGTCTTCGCCTTCCAGGAAACCGCTCACTGTGGTTACGCCTTCAGCCAGCGAACCGAGCATCACGGCGCGATGGGAAATCGATTTGTCGCCGGGCACACGGACGCGTCCCTTGACCGATCCGCCCGGCTGCACCCGGAAGCTTTTTTGAAACCCGGGGCCGCGCTTCGATTGCGGCTCCTGTCCGCCGCCGTAGGTCAGATCGAAGGTTTCCCGCGCCACTCGCGATCTGTGCAGTCGATCGCGCAGCGCCTTGCGGTCATTCCCGGCCAGCGCCCGGCGAATTTGCGTCAGATCCTCCGTCATGGCGTCCAGCGCTTCCGTGGCAGCCGCCGAATTCGCACAGAAAATATCGCTCCACAAGTCCGGATCGCTGGCCGCCAGCCGGGTGAAATCGGCGAAACCGCTGGCGGCATAGCGATTCACGTCGGGGCCGGTCTCCCGCCGCGCCAGCAGATCCGTAACGGCGAAAGCGAGCAGATGCGGCAGGTGACTGGTCAAGGCAAGGATGCGGTCGTGCCGGGCGGCGCTCATGGCGAGCACGTTGGCGCCGAGCATGCGCCACATGTCGTGGACCGCGGCAATCGCCGCGGGATCGGTATCGTCGAGCGGAGTGAGCACGACGTTGCGATCGAGGAACAGGTCCGCACTCGAAGCGGAAAAACCGCTTCGCTCCGAACCTGCCAGCGGATGTCCGGGAACGACTCTCGTACGGAAGCCGGGCGAAAGCTGCTCAAGCGTCCCGGTCACATGACCTTTCGCGCTGGCCACGTCGGTGACCACGACTTTTGATGACGTACAATTTTCAAGTTTCCGCAGAATTCCCGGCGCCACCAGCGGCGGTGCGGCGATGACCACGATATCCGCATCGCAACAGACTTCGCCCAGGTCGCCGGCGTGATCGATCACTTGCTCTTCAAGCGCCGAAAGCACGGCTTTCTCGTCAAGGTCCTCGGCGCCGATCCACAGACCGGCGTCGGCGCGTTTCAGCGCCCTGGCCAGGGATCCCCCGATCAGGCCCAGCCCGACTATGGCGATTCTGTTCGGTTTCATGCCAGCGAATTCATATTGAGCGACTTTGCGCGGCCTCAGGCGGCCGGATACGAGCCGAGTATTTTAACCGCGTTCGTGCAGGCGCTTAAGCGGCGAAACAGTTCCTCGACTTTCTCGTCCCGGCAATGGCCCTCGAAATCCATGAAAAAGATGTATTCCCATTTTTCGCCTCGTAACGGGCGGGATTCGAGTCGGCTCAGACTGATCTGCAGATTCTCGAAAGGCTCAAGCGCCCGGAACAGCGCGCCGGGACGATTTTGTGCGTAGACCAGGATGCTGGTCTTGTCGCGCCCGCTGGGAACGGTCTGCTCCCGGCCGAGGACGGCAAACCGCGTGCGATTGCCGAGTTGGTCCTGAATGGATTCGGCCAGCGCCCGCAATCCGTAGATCTTGCGCGCCATGTTGCCCGCGATCGCCGCGACAGCGGGGTCGTCCGCCGCCATTAGCGCCGCCTGACCGTTACTCGCGCATTCGCGCAACGGCAGATCGGGCATATTTGTGCGCAGCCATTTGCGGCATTGGGCCAGCGATTGCGGATGTGAGGCGATACTGGCGACCGCGGCTTTGTCGACGCCTTCACGGGCAAGCAGATGGTGTTCGATGGGCACTATCTGCTCGCCGATGATCTGCACCGGACTTTCGATCAGGCAATCCTGGGTATTGTTTACCGCGCCTTCCGTGGAGTTTTCGATGGGCGTCACGCCGTATACCGCCCCGCCCGACTCCACCGCCGCGAACACTTCATCGATGGCGCGGCATTCGAGCAGGTCGCATTCGCCGCCGAACTGGCGCAGCGCCGCTTCCTGGGAAAATGTTCCCGGCGGTCCGAGGTAGGCGATTTTGCCGGTCAATGGGTCTGATCCGGCTGGCGCGGCTCGGGCGGTTCTTCGCCGTTGTCCATGACGTCTTCCGATTCGTCGATCTGTTCGAGCCCCACCAGTTTTTCCCCTTCCTTGAGGTTTATGAGCGTCACGCCCTGGGTCGAGCGGCTGACTAAGGAAACTTCCGCCGCCCGGGTCCTGACCAGAGTTCCGCGATCGGAAATCAGCATGATCTCGTCATTTTCGGATACCTGCACGGCGCCAACGATCTGACCGTTGCGCTCGCTGGTTCGCATGCCGATTACGCCCTGCGTGCCCCTGCTCTTCTTGGTCGGAAATTGCGCCGTGTCCGTACGCTTGCCGTAACCGTTCTCGCTCACGGTCAGAATCTGCTTGTCGTCGTCCGGGATGATCAGCGAGATCATGTCCGCGCCCGCCTGCAAACGAATGCCGCGCACGCCCATCGCTTGGCGGCCCGTGACTCTCACGGCGGATTCATTGAAGCGCAAGGTCTTGCCGCTGCTGCCGACAAGCATGATTTCCTGCTTGCCGTCGGTAATCGCGGTCCCGATCAGGGTGTCGTCGTCGCGCAATTCGATCGCCCGCAGTCCGACGCTGCGCGGTCTGGCGAATTCGGGCAAGGCGGTCTTCTTCACGATTCCTTTGCGGGTGGCCATGAAGACGAAATGATCCTCGTCGAATTCCTTCACCGACAGCATCGCCGTGATTCGCTCGCCCTCGTCCAGCGTTGGAATTACATTGATGATCGGCTTGCCGCGGGAAGTGCGGGAAGCGAGCGGAATCTGGTAGACCTTGAGCTGGTAGACCTTGCCCGCGTTGCTGAAACACAGCAGCGTATCGTGGGTATTGGCAATCAGCATCCGCGTGACGAAGTCTTCGCCCTTGACGGTGGCTGCCGCCTTGCCCATGCCGCCGCGGCGCTGGGCGCTATAGTCCGCCACAGGCTGCGTCTTGGTATAGCCGAGATGGGAGATGGTGACCACGCGATCTTCGGGCGTGATCAGGTCTTCCATGGTCAGATCGAGTTGGCTGCCGACGATTTCCGTGCGGCGCGCGTCGCCGTAGTCCTGGCGAACCTGTTCGAGTTCTTCGCGTACGACTTCGAGCAGGCGTTCGGGAGTGTCGAGGATTTCAATGTATTCCGAGATCTTGCCGAGCAGTTCCTTGTAGTCCTTCACCAGCTTCTCGTGTTCGAGACCGGTGAGCCGGTGCAGGCGCAGGTCGAGAATTGCCTGGGCCTGTTCCGGCGAGAGGCGGTATACCGGGTTGTTTGCACTCTCCTGCATTCCGTACATGGGATCGAGGCCGTCGGGACGGCAGGCGTCGGCGTCGGCGCCGACTCCGCTGAGCATTTCCACGACCTCGGCGGACACCCAGGTTTGCGCGAGCAGTTTTTCCTTCGCCTCGGCAGGCGTCGGCGAAGTCTTGATGAGTTCGATGACCGCGTCGATATTGCCGAGCGCCACGGCCAGGCCTTCCAGCAGATGGCCGCGTTCCCGCGCCTTGCGCAGCAGATAGATGGTGCGGCGGGAGACGACCTCGCGCCGGTGGCGCAAGAAAGCCTCAAGCGTGCTTTTCAGGTTGAGCAGCTTGGGCTGGCCGTCGACGAGGGCGACCATGTTGATGCCGAATCCCGACTGCAACTGGGTCTGGGAGTACAGATTGTTCAGCACGACTTCGCCCATTTCGTTCTTGCGCAATTCGATGACGATGCGCAGGCCGTCCTTGTCGGACTCGTCCCGCAATTCGGTAATGCCTTCGAGTTTCTTTTCCTTGACGAGTTCGGCGATGCGTTCGATCAGCCTTGCCTTGTTGACCTGGTAGGGGATTTCGGTGACGACAATGGTTTCCTTGCCGCTGTTGTCGTCCCGCAGAATTTCGGCGCGGGCGCGCACGTAGATAACGCCGCGGCCGGTGCGATAGGCCTGCACGATTCCGGCCCTGCCGTTGATGATGCCCGCGGTGGGAAAATCCGGCCCGCTGATGTGTTCCATCAGACCGTCGACGTCGAGTTCCGGGTTTTCCAGCAATGCGATAGCGCCATTGACGACTTCTTCCAGATTATGCGGCGGAATATTGGTCGCCATGCCCACGGCGATGCCGGACGAGCCATTGACCAGCAAATTGGGAATGCGCGTCGGCAGAACGTCGGGGACTTGTTCGGTATCGTCGTAGTTGGGCGAGAAGTCGACGGTTTCCTTGTCGAGATCGGCGAGCAGTTCCTGGGTGATGCGCGCCATGCGGATCTCGGTGTAGCGCATGGCCGCGGCCAGATCGCCGTCGACCGAACCGAAATTGCCCTGTCCGTCGATCAGCGGATAACGCAGGGAAAAATCCTGGGCCATACGGACTACGGTGTCATAAACCGCGCTGTCCCCGTGGGGGTGGTACTTGCCGATCACGTCGCCGACGACGCGGGCGGACTTCTTGTAGGGTTTATCGTGGTCGTTGGACAATACGCGCATCGCGAACAGGACGCGCCGATGCACCGGTTTCAGGCCGTCGCGTGCGTCGGGCAGCGCACGGCCCACGATCACGCTCATGGCATATGCGAGATAGGACTCTCGCATTTCGGTTTCTAGCGCAACAGGAGAAACCTGCGGGTCGGATTCCGGCATTGGATGGAGGTATCTTGAACTGCTTTATTTATAGATTAATCGGCGGATTTCGCGGCCGCTGAACGCGTCCGGGAAAGGGGCGAATTCTAGCACGAATCAATCTTCGAGTCACTTTGGGGCCGGGACGGTCCGCGCGGGCGGAAATGCCCTTTGCGCTTAACCTCGCCTCGTCATCCATGACGAGACTCGGATCGATTCGTCGTCGCTCTGGGCCATCCATGGCGCGCTCCTCCTCAACGACGCGCAAAGGGCATTTCCGCCCGCGCGGCCCTCAACATCACCGCGTGGATGTGCTGCTATAATCGCGGCCCGCTCTGGAGATTTCCGCTTTGAATTCGGCACGGCCTGAACAAGTCGATCTGCTCGTGAAGGCGCAATGGATCGTACCCGTGGTTCCCCGCGGCGAAGTGCTGCGCGAGCATGCGCTGGCGGTGCGCGGGGGCCGGATCGCGGGGCTGGCGCCGGCGGCCGAGGCTGCCGCGGTCTGGCAGGCCGACGAAGTGCTCAATCTGGAAAATCATGTATTGATTCCGGGTCTGATCAACAGTCATGGGCATTCGCCCATGAGCCTTTTGCGCGGCGTGGCCGACGATCTGCCTTTGCAGCAATGGCTGGAAGAACATATCTGGCCGCTGGAAAATCGCCTGATCGGCCCGGAATTCGTCCGCTCGGGCGCAAAACTGGCAATGGCCGAAATGATCCGCGGCGGCACGACCGGTTTTGCCGACATGTATTTTTTCCCCGATGTGGTCGCCGAATGCGTGATCGACGCCGGCATGCGCGCCCAGCTTTGCGGCCCCATACTGGATATTCCCTCGATCTGGGCCGACGGGCCCGAAGAATATCTGAGCAAGGCGCGGGAATTGTGCGAGCGCTTCCGCGAGCATCCACGAATTCACATCGCTTACGGCCCCCATGCGCCTTACACCGTGTCGGACGCGCAATTGCGCGCGGTCGCGGAACAGGCCGAGGCTTTCGGCGCGCCGATTCACATGCATGTCCATGAGACGGCGGCGGAAGTCGAAGATGCGGTACGCGCGAACGGGCGGCGGCCGCTCGCCCGGCTCGAGGAACTCGGGCTGATCGGACCGCGCTTCCAATGCGTGCACGCCACGCAACTGGTCGACGAGGAAATTGCGATGCTCGCCGCGGCGGGCGCATCGGTCATTAACTGCCCGGAATCCAACATGAAACTCGCCAGCGGCGCCTGCCGCGTCGCCGATCTGCTCGACGCGGGCGTCAACGTGGCGCTTGGCGCCGACGGCGCGGCCAGCAACAACGATCTCGACATGATCGGCGAAATGCGCAGTGCCGCCCTGCTCGGCAAACTCGTGGCGAACGACGCCGCCGCCCTGCCGGCGCCGGCGGTGCTGGAAATGGCCACGATCAATGGCGCCCGGGCGCTGGGAATCGATCGTGACACCGGCAGCCTGGAAACGGGAAAATACGCCGACCTGGCCGCGGTCGATCTCGGACGGCTTAACACCAGCCCGCTGTACGACGTCTGCTCTCACCTGGTTTACGCGGCGCAATCGTCCCAGGTCAGCCATGCCTGGTGCGCCGGACGGCCCTTGCTGGCGGACGGCCGGCTGCTCACTCTCGACGAGAGCGCGATACTGGAGTCCGCGGCGCATTGGCGGGAACAGGTGCGGAGCGAGGCCTGAATCCGATGGAAAACCTCGATCAACAGGAGATCCGCAAATTCGAGGCGCTGGCCAGCCGCTGGTGGGATCCGAACAGCGAATTCAAACCCTTGCATGAAATCAATCCCTTGCGTATGGGATACATCGCCCGCATGGTCAATCCGGCCGGGAAGAAAGTAGTCGATGTGGGTTGCGGCGGCGGCATTCTGACCGAAGCCATGCGCCGGCATGGCGCCGAGGTCACCGGCATCGACATGGCCGACGCCGCGCTTGCCGTCGCCAGGCTGCACTTGCAGGAAAGCGGACTTGAGATCGATTACCGGAAATGCACCGCGGAAAGACTCGCCGCCGAACAGCCGGGTGAATTCGACTTGCTGACCTGCCTGGAAATGCTCGAACACGTGCCCGATCCGGGCTCTGTGGTCGAGGCCTGCCGGCGGTTGCTCAAACCCGGCGGACTGGCGGTTTTCTCGACCATCAACCGCAACCCGAAATCATGGCTGTTCGCCATCGTCGGCGCCGAGTACATATTGCGCCTGTTGCCGCGAGGCACGCACGAATACGCAAAACTGATCAAGCCGTCGGAACTTGCCAACTGGTGCCGCGCCGCGGGTCTCGAACTCGAAGCGCAGATCGGCATGGGCTACAACCCCCTTACCAGGCGGTATTTTCTGCAGAAGAATCTGGACGTGAACTACATCGCCTGCTACCGCAAGCCGGGGGAGCCGGAAATCGAATGATGAAAACCGCAATCGCATGCGTGCTGTTCGATCTCGACGGCACCCTGATCGATACCGCGCCCGATTTCGTGGTCGTGATGGAAAGTCTGTTACGGGAATACGGAGTGGCGGAAATATCCGAGTCCCGCGTGCGCCAGACTGTTTCGGACGGCGCCCGGGCACTGGTGAAAACGGGCTTTTCAATGGAAGAATCCGATCCCGGATTCGGCGAGCGGCGGCAACGTCTGCTGGACCTCTACGGTGAACAGCTCCAGACGACCCGGTCGGCCCTGTACCCCGGTATGGACGACCTGCTCGCCCGGCTCGAAACGGCGGAAATTCCCTGGGGCATCGTGACCAACAAGCCCGAACAGTACGCCGTCCCCCTGCTGCGGAGGCTCGGACTGCTTGAGCGCTGTGGCACCTTGATCTGCCCGGACCATGTCAGTGCGACCAAACCCGACCCTGAATCCATATTGCTGGCTTGCGACAGGCTCGGCGCCGACCCGGAACGCACCGTTTACATCGGCGACCATTTGCGCGACATGCAGGCGGCAAAAAACGCCGATGTGATCGCGGTAGCAGCGGCCTGGGGTTACCTGTCCGCGGACTGCCGGGTCGAGGAATGGCCCGCCGATTTTGTCCTGCGGGAAGCGCGGCAGACCGAAAGCCTGCTGAACACGCTCCAGTTCGCCTGATGTTTGAATATTCTCCACCGGCCGACCTGCTTGCGGACCGCACCTTCCTCGTGACCGGCGCCGGCAGTGGCATCGGCCGCGCCTGCTCGCTGAGTCTGCTCGCCCATGGCGCGTCCGTCGTCATGTTGAGCCGCGACCAGGGCAAACTGGAAAGCCTGTACGATGAGGCCGAACAGTCCTGGCCGGGGCGTAGTTTCATTCAGCCGGTGGATCTCGGCCGCGCCGGCGCCGAAGATTTCGGCGTCATTGCCGCAAGCCTGGAAAAGCAATTTCCGGCGCTCGACGGACTGGTGCACAACGCAGCCGTGCTCGGGCCGCGTTCGCCGATTGAGTTTTATCCGGAACAGCAATGGCGGGAAGTGATGCAAGTCAACGTCAACGCGGCCTTTCTGCTCACCCGCAGCCTGCTGCCCCTGCTGGCGAAATCGGCGGATGCGCGCGTCCTGTTCACCGCTTCCTCGGTCGGCCGCGAGGGACGCGCCTGGTGGGGCGCTTACGCGGTGTCGAAGTTCGCCGTAGAAGGGTTGATGCAAACCTTGGCGGCGGAAGTCGGCACGACGACTTCCATCCGGGTCAACAGCCTCAATCCCGGCGGTACGCGAACCGCGATGCGCGCCGCGGCCTACCCCGGCGAAAACCCGGACACGATGCCGACGCCGGAATCGCTCATGCCGGTATATCTCTATCTGCTCGGGCCGGAAGGACGAAACCTGCACGGCCAGGCGTTGAACGTGCGCGATTTCGATCCTGCGTCCATCGAAGGCCGATAGCGGGCGGACGGCGCCGGCCGGTTCGCAATTCGGTCAGAAGATTCCCGGAATCAAGGCCTTGCGGCCGGCGGGATAGTCGGGAAATCGCTCCTTGTACCATTGGTGACTTGTATAGGCCCGCGGCAGCAGATTGGCGGCCGTGAAAACACCGAAGGCGAGCCCGGCCATGGACCAGGTGGCGAGCGCCCAGCCGGCCCATTCGATTATTTCTCCGAGATAGTTCGGACAGGACACCAGCCGGAATGCGCCGCGTTCGGGAATCGCGTATCCGGCTTCGCCCGGTTTCCGCAGATTGAGCAATATGTTGTCCGAATGCAGATTGAGCGCCATGCCGGTGAAGAAAATCGCCATGCCGGCGATAAATCGCGGATCGCTCAGCCATTGCGCGTCATATTGGCCCAGGTGCGAAATGTAGCGGGCGTTTACATAAGCGTTTACGGTATTGAACAGAAAGCCCGACGCGACTACCAGCAAGGCGATTTTCCTGCCCCGGGTGCGCGTTCGAAACGGGAACAGGAATGTGCGGTTTACATAGTGAATTTGCCACATGGCCAGAAAAATCAGCGGCGCCGTGTGCGCCGCGGCGTCTCCCTGAAGATAAACCAGCAGGAAAATCGCCACTGCCGGAATTTCCATGATTACCCATCCCGCCGTGTTCGAAATGGTCGGCCCTGTCAATGAAACCGGGGAATGCCTGCCGTAGGGAGCGGGCTTGCGCCAGAGCACCGGCAAGGTCGGGATAGCCGCCAGTATCACGGCCCATACCAGCAGCTCATGTGTCGACACGGCTACTCCTCCCTCGGCCGTAATTCCGCAACTCGTTGATTTCCGCCGGCTTGAGTTCGTGAAACTTTCCGGCGGATATCACGCTCGGAATAAATACGGGGCCGAAGCGCACCCGTTTCAAACGGCTGACCTGGACACCCTGGGACTGCCAGATTTTCCGCACTTCGCGATTGCGGCCGTCCATCAGCACCACGTGGTACCACTGGTTCGCGCCTTCGCCGCCGAAACGGCGGATATCGCTGAAGCGGCAGAGATTGCCGTCAATGAGAATCCCGTCGCGCATCTGCCGCAACATCGCGTCGGTCACGTTGCCAAGCACGCGCACGGCATATTCGCGGTCTATGCCGCTCGCCGGATGCATGAGCCGGTTCGCCAGTTCGCCGTCGTTGGTGAACAGCAGCAATCCGCTCGTATTCAGGTCCAGTCTGCCTACCGCAACCCACCGGCTGTTGCGCAAGGGAGGCAGGCGGTCGAACACTGTGGGCCGGCCCTCGGGATCGGAACGGGTGCAGACCTCGTGGTCCGGCTTGTTGTACAACAAGACCCGGCAACGCGGTTTTTTCTTTCGTTCGCCGCCGAATTTCTTGCCGTCAACGGTAATCCGGTCTTCCGGCTCGACCCGGTCGCCGATGACCGCGACACGGCCGTTGACATGCACCCGGCCGGCCTTGATCCATTCCTCAAGCTGCCGGCGCGAGCCGAGGCCGGCGCGGGCCAGAACTTTCTGCAATTTCTCACTCATGCATCGGTCGCGGATTGTCGTACCGGCTCCGAGGCATCTTCTTCATCGGCAGCCTTCTGCTCCGCGGCTTCAGCCGAGTCTGCAAACAGCTCAAGCACGGTTTCATTCAATCCGTCTTTCGGCAGGGCTTCACCCAGATTCTTGACCTCGGACAGCGGCGGCAGGTCGGAAAGGCTTTTCAGATTGAAATGATCGAGAAACTGCCGCGTGGTAACGAACAGTTCCGGGCGGCCGGGCGTCTCGCGCTGGCCGGATATCCGGATCCATTCCCGGTCCAGCAAGGTGCGGATGATGCCGGTGCTGACCGAAACGCCCCTGACCTCTTCGATATCGCCCCGCGTGGCCGGCTGCCGGTAGGCGATGAGGGCCAGGGTTTCCAGCAGGGCTCGCGTGTAACGCGGCGGCTTTTCCTCCCACAGCCGATTCACCCAGCCCGCCAGTTCCTGTCTGACCTGCAAACGAAATCCCGAAGCCACTTCTTTCAGTTCCACTCCGCGATGTTCGCAGTCCTCGGCCAGGCCGGCGAGCGCCTGTCTCAATTCATCGCGCTCCGGACGGTCGGCTTCGTCGAACACCGACCTGATTTCATCGACGGACAGCGCCCTGTCCGCCGCCAGCAACAACGCTTCCACAATTGATTTCAGTTCAGCGTTCATGCGGATTTTCCAGCGCCGCCCGCAAGACGCAGATGAATCGGGCCGAAAACGTCGGACTGCACGATTTCCACCGCGGCGCCGCGCATCATCTCCATTATTGCGAGAAAGGTCACTACCACCCCGAGCCGGCCTTCACGGGGGTCGAGCAGGGATGCGAGCGGCACGAAACGGTCCTTTTCCAGGCTGCGCAGCAAATGGCTTATTTTCTCTTCCGTCGAAATGGATTCAAGACTGACGTGATGATGTTCGAACAGTTCGGCCTGGCGCAAGGCGCCGGCCATGGCGGCGAGCAGATCGGAAAGTTCCACCACCGGTTCGGGAATCGTCCGCTGAAATTCCGGCAATCCCGCCCGCGCCTGGCGCAATTCACGATTCAGCCGCGGCATCTCGTCCAGGTTTTCCGCCGCCGTCTTGTAGCGTTCGTATTCGAGCAGGCGCTGAATGAGCTGCATGCGCGGGTCGGCTTCCTCTTCCTCGGCGGATTCCGGCCGCGGCAGCAGGATGCGTGACTTTATTTCCGCCAGCGTGGCGGCCATCACCATGTACTCGGCCGCGAGCTCGAACTGCCCCGCCTGCATCAGTTCGATATAGGCCATGTACTGATCGGTGATTTCGGCCACGTCCACTTCGAGTATGTCGATGTTCTGGCGCTTGATCAGGTAGAGCAGCAGATCGAGCGGGCCTTCGAAGGCTTCGAGATAGACCTCGAGCGCATTGGGCGGAATATAGAGATCGCCTGGCAGCTCTTCGACCGCGGTACCGGCGATATAGGCGATGGCCAGTTGCTGCTGGCTATCTGGCGCAGCCGGCGGCGTCTCCCGCGAGGGCGCCGGCGCTTGGGGATCAGAGCCTGACATCGTGCTTGTTTTAACGGCAATTCCGCCGGAATGCTGAAAATTCTAACTTATCGGACGTTGGTATGACGACTACCAGCGATCAAGGCCCATGGCGCCTCGCACCTGCTTCATGGTCGCGCCGGCGGATTCCCGCGCTCTTTCGCTGCCGGTAACGATGATGGCGCGAACTTCGTCCGGATTTTCTTCATAAGGCCTGGCGGCTTCGCGGATCGGTTCGAGCTCGGCGAGCACGGCATCGATCACCGGCCGCTTGCAGTCGACACAGCCGATTCCGGCGCTGGTGCAGCCTTCCCGCACCCATTGCCGGGTCTTCTCGTCCGAATAGACTTCGTGAAACTGCCAGACCGGGCATTTGTCCGGATCGCCCGGGTCGGTGCGGCGCACTCTGGCCGGGTCGGTCGGCATGGTGCGGATTTTCTTCTCCACCGATTCGGGCGCTTCGCGCAAGGCAATCGAATTGTTGTAGGACTTGGACATTTTCTGACCGTCGATGCCGGGTAATTTTGTTACCCTGGTATGCAAAGCCTGCGGCTCGACGAGAACGGCCGTGTCATAAAGGTGATTGAAGCGCCGGGCGACTTCGCGGGTCAATTCGACATGGGCGGCCTGGTCGCCGCCGACCGGAACGCATTCGGCGCCGTGAATGAGTATGTCGGCCGCCTGCAACAGCGGGTAGCCCAGAAATCCGTATGTGTCGAGAGACTTGCCTTCGAGCTTGTTCTGTTGCTCCTTGTAGCTCGGCACGCGTTCGAGCCAGCTCAGCGGCGTCGTCATGGACAGCAGCAAATGCAACTCGGCGTGTTCGGGCACCGCCGATTGCAGGAAAATCGAAGAGGACGCTGGATCGATTCCGGTCGCGAGCCAGTCGATCGCCATGTCCACGACATTGTTGCCGAACAGTTCGGTGTCGCCGTAATCAGTCGTCAGCGCATGCCAGTCCACGATGCAATACAAGCACTCGTATTCGTTCTGCAGTCTCACCCAGTTCTTCAGCGCGCCATGGTAATGGCCCAGATGCAACTTGCCCGTGGGCCGCATCCCGGAAAGCACCTTTTTCGGACGTACCTGTTCAGTCATCGCGCACTCCCGCCCGGCGGCCCGGATTCAGGCCTGGACAAAGGGGCTGCTGTCGCCCTTGCCTTCCCGCAACACCGATGGGATGCCTTCGACAAGGTCGATCATGGTAGTCGGTTCGATGCCGCAGGCGCCACCGTCGATGATCAGATCGACCAGTTTGCCGACCCGGTCCCTGATCTCTTCCACATCGCTCAGGGGTCCGCCGTCGCCGGGAAGTATCAGGCTCGTGCTCATGATCGGCTCGCCGTGCTCGGCGAGCAAGGCCTGGGCGACGCCATGATCGGGCACGCGCAGGCCGATGGTCTTGCGTTTCGGGTGCATCAGGCGGCGCGGCACTTCCGGGCTTGCCTTGAGGATGAACGTGTACGGCGCGGGCGTGTGGGCCTTGAGAATCCGATAGGCGCTGTTGGGCACCTGGGCGTAGGTAGCCAGCGAGGACAGGTCGCTGCACACCAGGGTGAAATTGTGCCGGTCGCCGAGTTGGCGGATGCGGCGGATGCGGTCGAGAGCGCTCTTGTTGCCGATATTGCAGCCGAGCGCATAGGTCGAGTCGGTCGGATAGACGATCACGTCGCCTTGCTGCAATTGCCTGACCGCCAGCTTGACGATACGGGCGGATGGATTGTCCGGGTGGACCTTGACTAACTGGTTCATGATGCGGCTGGGAAGTAAAAATCGGGGTCGAAAAGGCGCGCATGATGCCACATTCCGCGGGAGGTACCAAGAAGCGGCGGCATGGGCAAATACGCGTTCGGCAGCTTGACAGCTACCCGGCTGCTCCCTAGCATGGCAGCCTGTTTGCGCGGCGGCGCCTCCGGCGCCCGCACCGCGTGCGAATTCACTGACAGCCTCTCGCCTTTATGTTTCCGAAGCTCCTGGCGGCGATCGAAGACGACTTCGCGGCCGTGAACCGCACGATCGTCGAACAATTGCATTCGCGCGTCGGGCTCGTGGAAAGCATCGGCCATTACATCGTCGACGCCGGCGGCAAGCGGCTGCGGCCGATCCTCGTGCTGCTGGCGGCGCGCAGTTGCGGCATCCGCGACCAGCGGCATATCGAGCTGGCGGCGGTGATCGAGTTCATTCATACCGCTACCCTGCTCCACGACGACGTGGTGGACATGTCGACCCTGCGCCGGGGGCGCCCTACCGTCAATGCCGAATGGAACAGCGAAACCAGCGTGCTCGTCGGCGATTTCATCTATTCCCGCGCGTTTCAGTTACTGGTCGGCATCGGCGACATGGGCATCATGGAAATCATGGCCAATACCACCAACCGGATCGCCGAGGGCGAAGTACAGCAATTGGTCAACAAGAACAATCCGGACATCGACGAGGCGGGCTATCTGCGGGTCATCCACGACAAGACCGCGATCCTGTTCCAGTCCGCGGCCCAGTGCGGCGCGCGCCTGGCCGGCGCGCCGGCGGCGACCGAGCAGGCGTTCAAGGCTCTCGGCCTGCATCTCGGCGTGGCTTTCCAGTTGATCGACGACGTGCTCGACTATGCCGGCGACAGCAGCGCCATGGGCAAGAACATCGGCGACGACCTGCTGGAAGGAAAACCCACCTTGCCCCTGATCCATGTCATGCGCAACGGCGCCGGCGGCGAGGCGGAACTGATCCGCTCCAGCATCGCCGACGCGGAATACTGCAAGGCGCATCTGCACAAGGTGATCGAAGTCGTGCGTGCAAGCGACGCGCTCGAATACACCAGCAATCTGGCCAGGGAGGAAGCCGGCAAGGCGCTGGCGGCGCTGGCGGAGATTCCCCCCTCAATTCATCGGGATTCACTCGAAACCATGATCCGGCTTTCGATCGACCGCAGCGCTTAGGAGGCGAAGTCCGACCCTTCGATTTGCACCTGGCCCGTCAACGCGATCGCCATATCGCGGGCCGCGTCGAAATCGCCGTCGCCGTCGCCGTCGATGAAAACCCAGGTGCGCTGGCTGCCCCCGCTTCGTGTCTCGATGAGCACCGCCGCAGGGTGTTTCTCGACAGGGGTTCTGCCGAACAGGCCGTCGGTGCGCGGGACGTCTCCGGTCTCGAAGAAACCATCGGCGTTTTCGTCGATGAATTCTTTCAGGGTATCGGGCAAGTCGTCGGTTTCGTCGGCCGTGACCGCCCAGCCGGGTTCCGCGTTGGCGTTATCCGCGTTTTTCAAGGTTCCATGCAGGGTTCCGAACAGGTCTGCCGGCAGCAGGATTCTGTTGACGGCGCCGGCGTCCCAGTCGGTGATGACGTCCATGCCGAAGGCATCGCCGCTTGAATTGAAGCGCAGGCGCGAGTCCGCAACGCTCTCCATGACAAAATCGTTGCCGCCGGCGCCGCCGGTGAGAGTGTCCCCGCCGCTGCCGCCCGTCAGCGTGTCGTCGCCGAGGCCGCCGTTCAGCCTGTCGTTCCCGCTGCCGCCCAGCAGCACGTCATTGCCTCCTCCGCCCGTCAATCTGTCGCTGCCGTTGTTGCCTTCGAGTTCGTCGTCCAGATCACCGCCCGTGAATCTGTCGCTGCCCCGCCCTCCCAGCATTTCGGCTTCGATCCCATTGCCGGCAAGACTTACGGTAACCCCGCCCGTGTTCTCCCGCGCATCGACATATTCGAGATTCGCCAGCGCGCCCGCCAAGCCTTCCAAAACGAGTCTCGCCCTGCCGGTGATCGCGACTTCTTCCAGCGAATCGCCGGTCGAAGGATCGATGGTGATCCGGTTCGAGCTTGAGAAAGTGGCTCTCGATTCGATCCGCATCACTTCTATGTCCCGGTCCGGCGTAAATAGCAGATTCGACGAACCGAGCAGGGCGATGGTGAAAATGCCGACTTCGGTTCTGTTGAGTTCCGAGGTCGGCCCGGTTTCCACCAGTTCGAGCACCAGCCGCGTTGTGCCTCCGCCTACCCCCGACACTCTCAGGTCCAGGTCGATGGGCGCGTTGATCAGGGTAATTACGTCGTCGCCCGTGGCTCTTGCGGTCTGTACGTTGTCGAAGCCGAGTGCGGCAAGATCGTACTCCCCGGCGCCGCCGGAAATGTCGAGAATCTCGAATCCGCTGTAGATCAGGCGCCGGTTTCCGTCTTCGTCCAGCCAGGTGATCGGTGCGAGGTCGGGGTTGGGCAGAAACAGCGTATCCGTGCCCGGCCCGCCTGCTACCCGCGCGCCGGCATTGCCGCCCCCGTCGGAATAGCTGTCGTTGCCGGCGCCGAGGTCGATCACGACTCCCGCCGCAAGACCGGAAAAATCGACTTCATCGACGCCCGCGCTGCCGGTATAGGACGTCAGTTTCTCGCCCAGGCCCGTCAGCGTGATTTCGCCGCGGGCATTGCCGGCGTCTACCGAGACCAGGTCCGGGTTGCCCGCGAGATTGGCCGTCAGATCGATCCCGCCGGACACGCTGACCTTCTCCAGGGTCGATGTCGTCCAGTCGATCTCGAAGTCTTCCCTGCCGTCCGGCGCCGCCCTTGCCTCGGCGACCGAGTAGATGTCGATCGCATCCTCTTCCTCGTCGTTCAGTTCGTTGTAGGCCTCGACGTATTCTTCCAGTTGCCGCGTATCGTCGAGGTCGTAAGTCGTTCCGTCCAACTCGACTTCACCATCCAGCGCCTCGATGATATTGCCGGCTTCGTCGAGCAGGACCCATCTGCCCGCGACTTCCATCGTGACGCCGTCCAGATCGATATATTCCCAGGCGCCTTCGTTGTCGACGAACGCGTCGAACAGCAATTCGAGTTCCGTGGACCCGGTCAGGCTCAGATTCGTTACCTCGCTATGCAGCGCGAACCTGGATTCGTCCGATATTTCGACGGTCAGATTCGCGATGTCGACGCCTTCCTCGTCCGATTTCACCAGCGCCAGCGCGCCGACCCGATCCTCGGCTCTTTCCAGGCCGGGCCAGCGGTGTCGGCCGCCGAAGGCTTCGAGTCTTACCATCAGGTCTTCCAGCGCCGAGGAGCTTACCGTCACCGAAGCGTGGGACATGGAGAGGTCGAGCGAGGCAAGCGCGTCGGAATGAACGGTCAGGCCGGTGAAGCGGGTCGCCGTCACGCCGGCCAGCGACAGGGAGTTTCCTCCCTCGCCGTCGCCGTCGATGTAAATGGTGTCGCCGTTCGCGTCTACCTCGACCGCCGTGGTCCAGCCGCGGGTAATGACGTTCACCGCGTCGATCCCGTCTCCGTTTTCGGTAGTCAGCCGCAGGGCGCCCACCGCGCCGTCTATCGTCACGTCGCCGCCGTAAATGCGCGAACCGCGGACGGTCGCGCCGGCGACCTTGACGGAGATGTCGCTTTCGACACCGAAGCGGTCGAGTTCCACGTGTTCCAGACCTTCCCATTCGGTCAGGTCGACGAATATGCCTGCTCGCGCCCTGATATTCACTTGCTCGACATTGCGAACATCGGCCTGATCCGCTTCGATCACGAAATCGTCGCTCAGGCCCGCGGCGCCGTGATGTATTTCCAGAATGTCGTACCCGGCGCGTCCGTCAATGCTGTCGAAATGATTCAGGGTATCCGCGCCGCTGGGATCCTGCGTCGCGACGAATCGGTCGTTTGCCTCGGTTCCTTCGAAATTGTCGCGCATGCGGGTCAGCACGAATGGGTCAGGAGGATCGAGCAGGAATCCAATGCTGTCGCGAACGTCTTCAAGACCGACGTTGCTGTCGATGTCGCGCAGAACCCGACTGGAAGGACCGGCCTGGCGCAACTCGACCGTGTAGTAGGCGGCGACGTCGATCTTGTTGGCCAGGCCCCGCGCCACCGCGCCCAGATCGTCGTGGGCCGGATGGCTGGTTCCCTGTACGTGGATGTCCCGCAGCGCGCCGACTACGGCCAGGGCGAGTTCGCCGCGGCTCATGCCGCCTTCGAGCAGGCCGGCCGCGATGTTGACGGCCGCGGCCAGAAGAGTGGCGGAAACGTTCTCGCCGTCCATCAGGTTCCACATGAAGGCTTCGGCGAACTCCCTGCCGGTCAGCAGGGGCGGATATTCGAACTGGAAAGCGTCGGATTTGGCGATTTGGCCGGCGATGTCCACAAGAGACATGCCGTCTTCATGAGCTTCCACCCAATCACCCAGCAGACCGGCGCCGGGTGCGCTGCCGAGCATGACCACCGACAAGCCGAAAAGGCTGGTTCTCGTTTCTGTACCTATCGTCATTTCTTCGCTATCCCCTTTACTGAACCGACCAGACCATTCGATCGGAGGCCCCCGCCTTTCGCAGAAGAGGGTACAGAATTTGAAAAGGGAATAGCGTGAGTTATTAGGGAGTTATGTGATTTTTTCGTGAGTTTTCACCAAATTCGCACATTGGCGGGGCAGCGCAGCGGCCTGAGGCCTGCGCGGGCCTACCATCGCAGTGACCAGTCGAGCGTTATTGCCGCTTCGGGTTCGCGGCCGGGCGCGGCCTTAAAGTCATGGGACACCCATTGGAAGGCCGCTGACGGAGATGGGTGTCCCATGGCGACCCCATGGCGACCCCGAGATGGGTGTCCCACGATGGGGCTTATGCGCAGAAGCGGCTTCTATGCGATGATTGGCGCATTCCAGCAATACCGGCCACACTGGTTCCAGGCGCGCCGAAGACCCCGGGAGAAACAAGATGACCCTATCCAGTTCCCTGCACAAAGGCCTTATGGCGGCGCTCTTCCTGGCCCTGTTCAGCGCTTGCACCTCAACCGGCCTGACCGCCCGTGACCCGGAAGTGCGGCGGCAGGCGATCCTCGACATGCGCGATGAGGTATTGACCGAACTGTACGCCATCCGGCCGGATACCGAAGCGCAGATCTTCAGCGCCGTCGGCTTCGCCGTATTCTCCAGCGCCAACGTCGGCCTGATCGTGAACGTCGGCGGCGGAGTCGGCATCGTGCGCAACAACGGCACCGGCGAGGATATCTTCCTGCGCATGGGCGAAATCGGCGTCGGCGTCGGCGCCGGAGTCACCGACATCCGGCTCGTGATCGTATTCCACAGCGAAGACGCATTGCGGCGATTCACCGAACAGGGATTCACGGTCGGCGGGGAGGCGGACGTGGCGGCGAGAGCGGGCGAACTCGGCGCCGCCATCGGCGCGGAAGCGATCGCCGATAACGCCACGGTCTATCAGATCACCGAATCAGGGCTGGCCTTGCAGGCCTCGGTGCAGGCGGCGCGCTACTGGTACGACCCGGACCTGAACTAGCGCAAGGAATTTGGCAGTATCGGGCGCATTTCTTCCCCGGGAATGTAGCTCGTTCCCGGCGAGGAAGGACGCAAGATCGAATCTCTATTGACGCGGTAATAGTTGCTTTCAAAGAAGCGTAACTTGTGCGCTCTAATCTGTTCCGCATCCGCGCTTGAAGCCAGCAACAATTCGGCAGTTTCCCGCGCTTTATCGGCAAGACCAGGTTCTTCGAGATGCTGGTGCACTCCGGCCAGCGCGAAATGAAACTCTACATCGTAGCGGTGCAAAGCGATGGCGCGCCGGAAATATGTTTTCGCGGTTTCGTAGTTGCCTTCGATGTATTCGTCCATGCCCCGGTCGAACTGAAAATATGGGTTGCGCTGATTCAGTCTCTCGGCCGCAAGCTCGAAGCGGATTGCGCGCTCTTCATCGCCCTGTCGGCGATAGAATTTGGTCAGATTGTTCATCGCATTGACATTGGAGCGGTCGGTTTCAAGCGCGTAATGGAAACTGAATTCGGCCATCGCTCCGTCGCCAAGGCGCATATAGACGGCTCCCAGGTTGTTCCAGGCCTCGCTGTTTTCCGGATCGATGAACAGCGCGTTCTTGATATAGGCAAGCCCCTGTTCGGTATCGCCCGCAATTAACGCCTCGACGCCCAGGTTCTTGAAATACAGCGCCCGGGCGGCCGCGTCCGAAATCACGTCCTCGGTGTTGCGCTGCAAGGCGATCTGGGGCGTGAAATCCGCCACGTAATATTCCCGCGGGCCGATGCGGCCGGTGGCGTTGATATGCTGGCTCAATACCAGCAGATCGTTGCGGCGGTCCCAGGCCGGCAATTCCTTGATGGTCTGGAAACTGGCGTCGATCCCGACGTGCCGGGCCAGGGCAACGTACAGATTCATTACCGACAGGCAATTGCCCTTTCCGGCGTGAAATACTTCGACCGCGGTATAGGTTTTCTCGTCGGAATAGCGAATGTTCAGGCGGTTTTCGTCGTAAAGCAGTTCCTGCAGGACGGTCGCCAGGTACTTGTCGCTGCGCGGGTCGGCGCCGACGCGGTCTTCGACCCAGTGCTTGATTTCATCGCTCAGATAGAGCGGATCGATTTCGGAAAAGCGGTCGCTGGTCTGGTCGATCGCCCGGGCGTAAAGGCCAGGATCGAAAACGTAATCCCGCTCGAAATCCGTTCCCGCGCATCCGGCGAGCAATACAAGACTGCCCGCCAATAGCGCCATTCCCAGCCGAAGATTCAATCCGTTTTGCTCCTTCAATCCATCAGTTGGGGGCGGGTTCAATCCGCGTTCCCCCGCGCAGTTGTATCGTCAATCCCGGTGAGGAACTGTTGAGAATAGAATTACGATCGAAGATTCGCAACCGGCGATCGCTCGGCCGATAGATCTCCAAGTTCACGGCAAGAACGCTTTGCGCCTCTTCGCGAGCGTCCTGCGCCAGATTCAGTTCACCGAGCTGGACATAGGCCATTGCCAGACCGGTATGGAAGCTCGGCTCATACGGCTTGAGCCGGATGGCGCGCTGGAAATACAGGCGGGCGGTATCGAAATTCCCCTGCTCGTAGGCTCTTTTCCCCCGGCCGTACTGAAAATACGGGTTACGCCGATTGAATCGGTCGATGACGCTCTCGTAACGTCTCGCGCGCTCTTCGTCTCCCTGCGACCGAAACAGTTTTACCAGATTGTTGACGGCGGTCGCGTTGGTATTGTCCAGACTGAAGGAAAAGTGGTAACTGAATTCGGCCAATTCTTCATTGTCCAGCCGCCTGTAGGTCGTTCCCAGGTTATTCCAGGCAAAACTGTTGGAAGAATCGACGAACAGCGCGTTCTTGATGTAGGCCAGCGCCTGCTCGGTTTCACCGGCGACCAGCGCTTCCACACCCAGGTTATTGAAGTAAAGCGATCTTGCCACGGCGTCCGAAACTATGGATTCGGTCATCGACTGCAGGGAGATTTCGGGCGTGAAGTCGACTACATAGTAATTACTCGCGCTAAGCCTGCCGGTGGCGTTGATGTGCTGGCTCACCACGAGCAGATCGCCGCGGCGGTCCCAGCTTGGCTGCACTTCAACGGTCTGGAAATTGGCGTCCACGCCCACATAGCGGGCCATCGCGATATAGAGATTCATCACCGACAGGCAATTGCCTTCCCTGGCGTGAAAGACCTCGGCCGCGGTGTGGGTTTTCGCGTCGGAATACTGGATGTTCAGGTACTCTTCGCCGTACAGCAGATCCTGCAGGGTGCTTACCAGATATTGGTCACCACGCCCCCGCACTTCCATGCGCTCATGAAGCCACTGCTTGATTTCGTCATCGAGAAAAAGAGGGTCGATTTCCGGATAATTGTCGCTGGTCTGATCGATAACCCGGGCGTAGAGGGCGGGGTCGAACATGTAGTCCGGGTCCAGGTCGATAACCGCACAGCCGGCCAGCAGGAACAGGCTGCTCACAATCATCGCTATGTCGGCACGTACATTCATTACACCGTTCCCCTTGACGTATTCTACCTGAAACGGCGCGGCGTCTCCCTGCCCGCCTTGTCGATTTTCATGAATTCGTATCGTCCTTTCAGAAACGGCACGGCATCCTGCTCCACTCGGCGAAACAGGGCGACCCAGCCGGCGTAACGGGCCAGTTCCGCCAGACCCGCGCCGAGGCCGTCCACGTCGGTGCTTTCGCGCAGGCGCGAGCTGTCGCGGCCCCAGCTGCCGCCGTAGCGCACCGCAGCGCCGGCCGAATGATATTCGTATTCCAGCGCGAGCCGGGTCTGGGCGATTCGCATCCTGTCCGCGGACAGGAATCGCACTTCGAAATCGGTCTCGAATTCCTGCAGCAGGCTGTTTTTGGCGCCGCTCCGGCGCCAGAACACATCGGTATCGATGATCACGCTTTTGGTCACCGGCAGATAATCGAGATGCTCGAACGGCAGGATGTCGGCAGCCAGGAACGCATAACCGGCATCTGTGTCGCTCAGAGCCGAAGACATGCTGACGCGCCGGTCGGCGTCGAGATCCACGACCGCGTCGGACCGGGTTCTGATCGAGCGGCCGGCGAGATCGAACAGGCTTTTGAGTACTGCCGGGTCGTCTTCCGGCAATTGGCGAACCACGGCTTCCCCGGTATCCGGATCAAGCCCGTGCAAGCTGAAGAACTCATCGTCAAGGTCGAAAACGAGTTCGCCCGGCGTGAAATCGATCCCCGCGCTTTCGCCGAGTGCGATACCCCCAGGCACGACGATTTCCTCGATGGTGGGTTGGTTGAATTCATCACCCAGGGTTAACTTGCGGAAAATTCTGGGCTCATTGCGTGAAAGACTCCGGTCGTCGCGATTCGGTGGGTCGCGATAAACCGAATCCGAATCTCGCCGCGCCCGCTCGCCGAGCAATTCCATTTCGGTCACATCTGTGCGCAGCCTTCGGGCGGCCCGCGAATCGATGGCGAGGCGGTACTGCGCGGTGGCGTAAAACTGCCCTGCGAAAATCGTTGCTAACGGGTTGTTGTCGGCATTTACGAAATAAACCGTGTCGTAACCCGCAGAATTCGCAACCTGGCCGAGGAGATTGACCAACGTCCCGTTCTGGGGGGAAAAAGTGATGAATATCCGATCGCGCGAGCGATGGCGCTCGGTAGTGTCTATCCACTCTCCGAAGTAATGATTGACGAACCGGTGATCCAGGATAATCTCAACGATTTCCCCTTCCTCGTTCCTGATTACGGGTGGACGGACCCTGGAATCGGAATGCAAAACCAGGCCGCCAATTTCTCCGGCGCGGAACGCTGTCTCCCAGGCCTCGATTTCAGCGCTATCCGGGTAGAGCCCGGGAGGCAAGTCGGCGAAGCCTCCCAGGCGCGGCAATTCGGACGATCCGGTCGCGAGTTCCCTGTCATTCAGATTGAACACAAGTTTATTTTCGAGCGAGGGCAATTCATCCGCGATGGCGTCGAACAATTCCTCGACGGCGTCCTGGGCGTTGGCCGCAAGGCTGAACAACAGCAGCCCCAAAGGCAGCATGCCGGCGAATCGCTTAATTGTTTGTGCAAAGATCATAATTGGTGCCGCGCCGCTTGTTGAGCAGGCGCAGGCGCAGGTCGCTCACCCAATCAGGTTCGCCCCACAGATGCAGCGGCTGTGCGAGTTCGGCGATCAGCCGCTCGGCTTCATCGAATCGTTCGGCCTCGATGGCGTATTTGACGGCCTGCTCCATGATGAAGGTATCGGCCGGCAGCAACTCGAAGGCCCGGCGCTGGTACTCGACGCCGTCCTTCCAGTCGTAGCCTTCGAACAGGAAGACCTCTCCCATGGCAAGATTGGCTTCCGCGTTATCCGGCTGCATGGCAATCACCCGCTCGAAAGCCCGCAAGGCCGCGGCAATACGCTCTTGCGCCCGCGCCGGCGCCCACTCGTTCTCGCAATCCTCGAGTTCGGCTTCCCAGTATTCGCCGAAGTCGAGCAGGATGTCGGGATTGTTCGGCTCCAGCACGGTGGCGTGTTCGAAGTAGGAGGCGATCTGCTGGTCGCTTTCGCGCTCCGACTCGTCCTGGTAGCGGACCGAGTCTCCCAGCCCGGACCAGGCTCTCGCTATGGAGGTATCCCTTTCGGTCAGGCCGCGAAAGAAAGTCTCGGCGACTTCGAGTTGGCCGGCATTGAGCGCAAGTTCGCCCAATTGGATTGCGACCTGGTCCGGGTCGGCCGCAATCGGCTCGAAGTCGAATTCGGTGCGCAGGACCCCTGCTTCGATGCGCCGGTCGTTGGGACGGGAATTGCGCAGGTATTCCAGCAATTCCTCTTCGAGACGTTCCGGACGAATCCTGAAGGATTGATCGAAAGCGAAGCGCGGACTGCGCCCGTCCAGCAGATGACCGAGATAGTCCTGCAAATGCTCGCGCCGGTCGGTAAAGCCTTCCTCGTGCCCATGGCGCATATAGGTGAGCAGCGCTTCGGACTTTAGATTGGCGATTTGGATAAGCCGCGGCGAGGCGAGCGCGGCGTCCTGGTACAGCAGGCGCTCCATCGCCAGTTCTTCCGACAGTTCCGCCATGCGCTCATTGACTGCCGATGAGTACGCGGGCAAATACAGTTCCGCGCCGTTGACCTCGATCCGCGAGTAGTACCCCGCCAGGCCTTCCTCGTACCAGCGCGGCATGCGCAGATCGACGAAGTTTCGCATCAGGAAATGCACGTAGTAATGCAGCCCCTGCTGCCACGCCATGTCCTCATCCAGGGACATCGCCATGTAGTTGGCCCGCGGCGCAGGTATATGGAAACCGGCATCCTGCTGAAGGCTGAAACGCTGAAAGTCCTCGAAATCGTCGAACAGGTAGACCAGGTTCGGCACAACCGCCGCCGGCAGTCCTTCGGCATGGCCGAGCAGGCGTCCCACGGCCTGACGCCATATCTCGAGTTCCGCCGCGACCTCGGCGGTGCGTCCGGGAGAATATTGACTGAGGATGCGGAAATTATCGGTTTCCAGCCGCCACCAGCGCTCTTGCGCCAGTTCCTGCTGGGCCGCGGCGCCGACGCAAAACAGACTGGCCCCGGCTGCGGCGAACAGACAGAATAGTCGGCTACGAAACTGTTTCACGTCGCACCAACGAAACACATGAATGTTCAACGAGCCAGTCTACCACGACGAACGCGGAAGTTCAGATTGCCATCGGCAATTACATCGCCGGATAATTCGGTCCGCCGCCGCCTTCGGGAGCTACCCACAGGATGTTCTGGGCGGGGTCCTTGATGTCGCAGGTCTTGCAATGCACGCAGTTCTGCGCGTTGATCTGGAATCGTTTTGCGCCATCCTGTTCCACGACTTCGTACACCCCAGCCGGACAATAACGCTGCGCGGGCTCGTCATACATCGGCAGATTGACGTCGATGGGAATCGAAGAATCCTTGAGTTGCAGATGGCAGGGCTGATCTTCCTCGTGGTTGGTGTTGGACAGATAAACCGAAGACAACTTGTCGAAACTGAGGACTCCGTCGGGCTTCGGATATTCGATGCGCTCGCTCTCCTCCGCCGGCTTCAACTGGCAGTGGTCCTTACCGGTATCGCGCAGGTTGACCGGCAGCGCTCCGCCGAAAATGTTGTGTTCGATCCAGGTGAAGGCGCTGCCGAGCCAGAATCCGAACTTGTGGAATGCGCCGCCGAAATTGCGCGCGCGATGCAACTCGTCGTGCAGGGGCGAGTTGCGGAAACGTTCGCTGAAATCGGTTTCGCTTGCGTCGTCGCCCAGGGCGGCGAACAGGGACTCGGCCGCCAGGATGCCGCTCTTGAGCGCTGTATGGCTGCCCTTGATCTTCGCGGCATTGAGCGTGCCCGCGTCGCAGCCGATCAGCAGCCCGCCGGGGAAACTCATCTCGGGCAGTGAATTGAGCCCTCCCTTGATGATCGCCCGGGCGCCATAGCCGATGCGCTTGCCGCCTTCGAGATAGCGCTTGATGACCGGGTGGTGCTTGTAGCGCTGGAACTCATCGAACGGGCTGAGATGGGGGTTGCTGTAACCGAGGTCGACGATCAGGCCCACATAAACCTGGCGATTTTCGGCGTGGTAGAGAAAACCGCCACTGGTTGCCGCGAAACTCGGCCCGACCATGGGCCAGCCGGCGGTATGCACCACCAGGCCTTCCTGGTGCCGGGCTTCGCTGATCTCCCAGACTTCCTTGATGCCTATGCCGTAGTGCTGGGGGTCGCGGTCCTTGTCGAGACCGTAGCGGGCGGTCACTTCCTTGCCGAGGTGGCCGCGGCAACCTTCGGCGAGAATGGTGAATTTTGCGTGGATTTCGATCCCCGGTTGCCAGGTCGATTTCTGCTCGCCTTTCGCGTCGATGCCCATATCGCCGGTGGCGACGCCTTTGACGCGGCCGTCATCGTCGTACAGCATCTCGGTGGCGGCGAATCCGGGAAAGATCTCCGCGCCGAGTTCGGCCGCCTGGTCCGCGAGCCAGCGGCACAGATTACCCAGCGAGATGATGTAGTTCCCGTGATTGCGCATGGGTCTGGGCACGAGAAATTCGGGGAACCGGTAGGCAGACCTGCCCGAGCCGAGGTAGTAGACCTGGTCGCCGGTAACGCGGGTATCGAGCGGCGCGCCCCTTTCTTCCCAGTCGGGGAACAGCATCTGCAGCGCCCCCGGCTCGAACACCGCGCCCGAAAGTATGTGCGCGCCCACCTCCGAGCCCTTTTCCAGCACGCAAACCGAAATCTCGCGATCGGCCTCCCGCGCCATTTGCAACAGGCGGCAGGCCGTGGCCAGACCCGCGGGCCCTGCGCCGACGACGACGACGTCGACCTCCATGGATTCCCGTGTCATTGGTTTCCCCTGTTTGATTCAGACAATCCACCGGACGGGCGCCACGAGACGCGGAGCTTTCAATCCTTCCGGCACCGAAATTATGCGGAATACAGCCGCTCGGCGCAAAAAGTCCCGAACATCGATCAAAATCATTCGGGTTCCAATCGCGGTTGCCACCGGAAAATGTCGGCTTGGCAATTCCGTTGTAACTATTTCCCCTGCTGTTCGTCTGTCTGGTAGTCGTGGAAATTCGCGGAATTTCAGCAATGCCGCCCACAGGCGGTCAATCTGGTAAAGCATAAGGAGCGAGTAATGATCAGGAATACTCTTGTGGCAGTTCTGGCCCTGGCTCTCACCGGCTGTCTGGTGACGGTCGATTCGGATTCGCGCGCACTGCGAACGGTCTGGAGCGAAGGGGACGTGTCGCGTCTGGAAGTGGGCCGGAGCGACGAGAAATTCGTGAGCACCACATTCGGTGAGCCGATAAGCAGGCAGACTTACGCCGATGGCACAGCAATCTGGAAGTATCGGAATCGATCCGAGAAAGACACCGAAGTGGGCGTGTTCCTTATATTTTCGGTTGATGTTGAAGAAGAGCGCACCGAGACGCTTTCAATCGAATTCGCCGATGGCGTTGTCAGCAACTACTGGATCGACGAAGCACGTTTCTAGCGTGCCGCAGAAAACGATGGGACACCCACAAAACGATGGGACACCCATGCGCAAACGATCAAACGATGGGACACCCACCTGGAACGCCGCCGATATGGGTGTCCCGTGCCGGTGGACCGTGCCGGCGGCTATATGGGTGTCCCGCGCCGGCTGCCTCTCGCGGGTGGGCACAAAATGTCACAAAAATCAGTGGTGGGAATCAGACTGCGAGGACATATAACGGGATAATTGACTGTTTACTGTTTCCCGGCAATTCGGGTGCTGCACCCGGCCGCTTCGGATAGCGGTCGCGACAGGCGGATTCTCTTGATGTCCCACTTCAAAAAGAAGATTCTGAATCAGGCGCTACTGTTCGGTCTTCTTGCCGGCGCGGCAGGCGCTGCGCAGGCCCAGGACGCGCCGGTTACCGACGAAGACGCGACGGTGACCTATCCCGCATCGTTTTTCACGCAATACGAACCCTTTTCGGTCAACGACATGCTCGACCGCATTCCCGGCATCAATATCGCCCGCGGGGGCGGTGGTGGCGGCGGAGGCGGCGGCCCCGGCTTCTCCGGAGGCAACAACCGGCGCGGGCTCGGCATGGGTGGTGACCAGGTATTGATCAACGGTCGCCGCATCGCCGGCAAGGAAAACGAAGGCAGCAGTCAGTTGGCGCGGATTTCGGCCAGCCAAGTGGATTACATCGAGATCATTCGCGGCACCTCGGGCGACCTCGACGTAAGAGGCGGCAATCAGGTCATCAATATCGTGCTGCTAGAGGCGGAATCACGTTCTTCCGTCACCTACGAAGTCAATACGGATCATTATCACGACGATGCTCTCAAACCGGGAGGCAAGATCGCCTGGGCCGGTTCGCAAAGCGGATTCGACTATCTGATCAGCGCCGAATCGGAGCCACGACACGAGCATCGAATCGGCCACGAAACCAGCATTCTGGGGGACGGCAGCCCGAACGAGCGCATCAAGCGCGTCAGCACCCGCAAGGCGCAACCCCTTGTGGTCAGTTCGAACCTGGCCTGGCAGGTAGGAGACGCCGACCTTTTTCACTTAAACCTGCAATACGAGAACGACAGCGCGCCGGAAGAAGCGAGAAGGGACATTCTGAATACGAAATATGATCCGCCGCTGGTGGATCTCGAACTCGACGTGCTGGACGAAACTGAGGAATTCTGGGAAGTCGGGGGCGACTACGAGCATATCTTCAGCGGCGGTCAGCGCTGGAAGACCCTGTTCATCGTCAATCGCGGCGACGACCACAGCTTGCGGGACAGATACCTGCTGGAAGTGAACGGCGATGACAGAACCCAGGATCTCCATATCGATTTCGCCAATACTTACCAGGAACGCATTCTGCGCTCGGGTTATACCTTCGATTTCCCCGGTTCGGACAACCAAAGCCTGGAAATCGGCATAGAGCGCGCGCAGACCATCCTGGACTCGAATCTGCAACTCGATCTCTTGTCGAGCGATGGCGCCGGCCTGACGCCGGTTTCATTTTCCGACGCTACCGTCGAAGAGATTCGCTACGAATCCTTCGCGGTGCATAACTGGCAGATCAACGACCGCATGAGCCTGGAAAGCACGTTGATTTTCGAACAGTCGGAGATTTCCCAAAGCGGCGACGTCAGCAAGACACGGGATTTCGAGTTCCTGCGGCCAAAGGTCGATTATCGCTTCGATATCACGCCCGCGCTGCAATTCCGGGCGACAGTCGAGAAAGACGTCGCGCAGTTGAGTTTTTCCGACTTTACCGAGAACACCAGTGAAGCCGATGACGATCAGGACTCGATCGCCGGCAATCCTGACCTGCGGCAAGAGCAGTCATGGCGCTATGACCTCAATCTCGAGTATCGCTTCAATGACGACAATGGCGTTCTTAACACGAACGTCTTCTATCACGAAATTATCGACCTGATCGACAAACTGGATGTTTCCACGCCTGATCAGATTCAGTCCGCCAACGGCAATATCGGCGATGGCGAACGATATGGCATCACTCTCGACGGCAGCTACCGCTTCGCTTCGATCGCCGATTCCCAGATTTTGCTGACTTCCAGGCTGAGCGTGGAGGATTCAAGCGTCATAGACCCCTTTCTCGGGATCGACCGGCGTTTCAGCCGCCAGGGACGGGGCGAGGCGCGAATCGGGTTCAGGCATGATTTCCCGGCGCGCAATTTCAATTACGGCTTCAACTGGAGCCACAATCTCAGGGACGGCCGCATCGCCTACGATATTGACAAGATCGAAGACTACAACTCTGGAGATTTTGTCCGGCTGTTCGCGGAAACTCAGGGCTGGGGCGAGTTGATCTATCGATTCGAGGTTTTCAATCCATATGAAAACAAACGCTGTCGCGTGCGCTCACGATACCTCGGCGGCACGATCGCCACCGGGTACCTGAGCGAAATCGAGGATTCCTGCAGTCATACCGGTCCCACGATCGCGCTCAAGATTCGCGGGACCATCTGACGGAACGAGTCAGTCCAGCGGCTGCACCCAGACATTGCGGAAACGGATGGTTCCGCGTCCCCATTGCAGGGCGACCGGCCCTTCGGCAAACTGGCTGTCGCGCACATCCACGGTGGTTTCGTTGTTCAACTCCACCAGCAGGTGGTCGCCGCGCAAGGTGATGTGATAGACGTTCCATTGGTTGCCTACGGTCGGCCGCGGCTCGTCTACGGAGGCGACGTGGACGATGGCGCCGGTGCCGAACGAGGGGTCAGGCCGCTGGTCGAAGATATTCGCTTCGTAGCAGTTGCGATCGGTAATATTGTCCCGGTCCTGGCAGCGCAGATAGATTCCACTGTTGGCGTCGTCGCTGGCCCAGAATTCGACGTGCAGCACGAAATCGCCGTAGCTGTCTCTAGTTACTAGCCAGGAGGCGCCGCTGCCTTCGTCGGCGCGGATCGAGCTTGTGTCGGTGGACCAGTCGGCGTCGCCGACAACAGTGAAATTGCCCATTCCTTCGGTTCCGCTAATCAGGCTTATTCGATCTTCCTGGGCAGCCGCCGGCAGCAGGAAGAGACAGACCGTGGCGGCGGCAGTCAAGCGGAATAAATAACTATGTGTTTTCATTCGACTATCCTCTTGATTGGTGGGTCTGGGTGGATTTGAACCACCGACCTCACCCTTATCAGGGGTGCGCTCTAACCAACTGAGCTACAGACCCGTCGTCAATGACGGCGCCCGAACGGGCAGGCGACGCATTATAAGCAAATCGCTTGAATAGACAAAGTTTGGCGAAATGAAAAGAGGTTTGTGGCTTCGATCCGTCGCCGTCGGGTGGGAGCGTGTGCAGCGGACGCTGTGAATACGTCCATGTACGCTTCGGGCTCGGCGTCCTGCCTCGCACGCCCGCTGCACACGCTCCCACCCGACGGCGACTTGCAATGTGCAAGATTCCACAACCCGGAGGAAGGCAAAATACTCAAGAATGGCACTGAGGGCGCGCGGCGGTGGCTGAAAGGGGCCCAGCGCAAGCTGGGAAAGCATTCAGACGGCGACGAGAGAGTGGCCGGTGTTTGGCTAAGCTGAATCGCTATCGAGGAGCAGGTCCTTGGCGGCGTTGATCTTTTTTGAGAAATAGTCGGAGCCGCCGCGGTCGGGGTGGAATTTCTGCATCAACTTTCGGTGTGCCTTGATGATTTCTTCTCGGGCCGCGCCCTCTTCCAGGCCCAGCATTTCCAGCGCCAGTTGCCGGTTCATGGAAATTTCGGCCCCGTCGTGGGCCGCGCCTTCGCCGTGTTCGGCGCCGGTGCGCCAGTCGGCATGGCCGCGGTCGAGATAGGCTTCGAGTACCTGGCAGGAGTCGGCGTCGCCGCGACATTCGCCGTGCAGTTGCCGCAATTCGTCCAGCGTCAGGCTGCTTAGCCTGCGGCCGGCGAACGCGCCTTGCAGGATATTGCCGTCGAGGTCCCCCGAACCGTGGACCAGTTCCATCTCAAGGTATTCGGTGCGCAAGGTCGAGGTCTGGCGTTGGCCTGTCGTACCCGGCGACAGGCGGCTGCCGAGCATTTGCCATAACGGCAGCAGGCGGAATGCCGCGGGCAACAGTCTTAGCAGAAAGGCGCCGGCGGCGCCGAGCGGGGCAAGAATCCATTGCACCGGCAGGCGGCCGAGCATGATCAGCAACACCACCAGCAGGAGCGCCGCCGTAACAATGAACAGGTTGCGGTTCTGTTTCGCGTTGAGCGAATAGCGCTGGCTGATGGACTTGGCCGTGTACCAGGCCAGAATCGGTAGCGCGATAAGCAACAATAGTCGAACGATCATGCGGTTCCCTTTCCGCTACTCACCGGAGTTGTCGTTCCAGCAATTTCACTTGTTGCCCGGAGCGCTTGCTGAAATCCTGCAAGGCGGCAAGACCGCCGGCGGCGAAAACCGCTACGGCCTTCAGCAGTTCGCGCAACTGGCTCGCGCTGCCCGCGTCGAACCGGCAGCAGGCGCCGCCGGACAGCCGGGCGATTTCTTCGAAAGCTTTCCTTGCATGGCTGTCAAATCCTTCGTGGAACATGAACAATGGCACTCGCAGCACTCCCAGTTGGCCGGCCAGATGCGCCAGCCGATCCAGACTTTCCTCCATGGCGTCGCCGACATAGACCACGGCCTTTACTCGCCTGACCTTGTTTTCGGCCTTTACATGTCCGAGCAGGCGGCCTATCTGGGTGGCGCCGGCCCGGCAGCGAATTTCCGTCATCTGGTCGAGCAATTGCCGACTGTCGGTATGCCAGTCGCTGGTATGAAATTCACCGAATCCGCGGAACCAGCAGAGTTGCACGTTAAGACCACCGAGTTCATGGGTCGCCTGGAACATCTCGGCCTGTACCTTCGAGGCCATGTCCCAGGTGAGTTCGCGGCTCGCGGTCGCATCGAGGGCGAAGACGAGCCGCGCATCGCCGGCGCTTTTCGGCGTCGCGGCGAGCTTGGCGAGAAATGCCTGTACATCCTTCTCGCCCGCTGCCGCGGGTTTGCCGCCGCCGGTGCGTGCGGGCTGCCGTTTGCGGTCGGACCGGAACAACTCTTTCATGCGGATCAGTATAGCGGGAACGGCGGCGCGACGCCGCTTTCGGCGCGGCCGCAACCCGGGCTCCGAGACTGTCTGGTGCGGACGGAGAGACTTGAACTCTCACATCTTTCGATACCAGAACCTAAATCTGGCGCGTCTGCCAATTCCGCCACGTCCGCGAATGCCGGCGCCGTACCGGTTGCGGATTCCCCACGTCAAGTTATACTCCGCGCCGTTGCCAGCAGCCGGAGTTTACCATGTCTGACCTCACCCTTAGCGTCGAAAGCGGCGTCGCCACCCTGACCATGAATCGCCCTGAAGCGCGCAATGCCTTGAGCGAAGCCATGCGCACGGATCTTGCGCAGGCCTTGCATGACGTCGAACAGGACCCGGCGGTCCGCTGCGTGGTTCTCACCGGAGCCGGTGAGCATTTCATGGCCGGCGGTGATGTCAAGAACATGGCGGAAGGTCTCAAGGGGAAATCTCCGGAGGAGATCCGCAAGTCCTTTCTTTTTCGCATACACGATCTGCATCCGATCATGTTCGCCATGCGCCGCATGCCCAAACCAGTTATCGCGAGCTGCCGCGGCGCGGCTGCCGGCGCCGGCGTCAGCATGGCCCTGGCCTGCGACCTGATCATCGCTTCCGAAGACGCGTTCTTCGCCCTGGCGTATTGCCGCATCGGCACCAGCCCTGACGGCTCTTCCTCTTTCCATCTGCCGCGCGCCGTCGGCATCAAGAAGGCCATGGAAATCGCCCTGCTCGGCGATCGTTTCGACGCGCAGACGGCCAAGGACATCGGCATGATCAACTACGTCGTCAAGAACGAGGATCTCGCCGCAGAAACCGAAAAACTCGCCGGCCGTCTGGCAAACGGTCCGACTCACGTCTACGGCAATACCAAGGCCTTATTCTATCGCTCGCTGGAAAGCGAATTCGAAGCGCAATTGCAGGCGGAAGCGGAGTATTTCGCGGACTGCGCGTCACGCGCCGATTTTCGGGAAGGCGTCACCGCGTTCAGCGAAAAGCGCAAGCCGAATTTCACCGGCGATTGACCCGGATCTATTGAACGCTGCTCTGGCCGCTGATCAGGGTCTGGATGGACTCGATCTGTTCCTGCAGGCCGAATAGAGATTGATTGATCTGCAAACGGTGGGCGTTGACCGACTCCATCGATTGCTCGATATATTCGAGCCGGCCGACCAGACCGAGCACGGTGCTGTCGCCGCTGTTCAATGCCTGGCGAACCGATTCGAGATCGTCTTCCATTCCCGCCAGGTTCTGCAAATCCTGGCCCATTGCGGCAATCGAGTCGTTTGCCGATTGCAGTTCGTTGTCGAGCCCATTGAGACGCCGCTGAACTTCCGATACGGCATCGTTGGCGTCGGCAATCTGTCGGCTGTTGTTGGTGGTCGCTTCGTCCTGACCCTCGTTAATCAGCCCGATCCGGGCGATTTCGCCCTCAATGTCCACGAATTTCTGAGTGAACGCGCGGTAGTTGGCCCAGAGCAGATCGTATTGCTCGATCGTTCGTTCGATGCCTTCGCGCAAATTTGTTGCCTCGTCCGCCGCTTCCTGCCCGGTCACGTTCAGTTGCAGTTCGAGGTCGCCGAGACGCAAATCGGTCTGGCGCAGATCGGTCCGGTACATTTCGTTATAGAAATACCAGCCCATGTAGCCGTTCGCGCCGACTGCCAGCGTCAGCAGCGCCAGCATGATCCGTACCGGCCAGGTGCTGGCGCGCTCGACACGCGCGCGGTAATAGCCCGGCGGGGCGATTTCCTGCTCTTTTGCGCGCCGGTTGCCGAGGTGCGTATCCATATGATCCCGGTCGGGAACCATGGACGGGATTTCATTCATATCGTCGTTTTCGCTCATAGCGGGCATTATCGTAGAAAGCGGGCAGTTTCGACAAGCCGCAAAAAACAGGGAAAGCGCCAACTCTCGTGCCTCCTGGCATATTCCCGATTTCTACGTGGAACCTTTATTGAGTCAGGGCCCATACCGTTCAGAGCCTATCCTTGATTTAGCTACTTGATATGTTATTGAATGATTGGGTGATTGATTTATGTTGCCGGAGCAAATTGTTTGCTCTCACCCTGTTGGCGTCACTGCCGGTTCTTGCACAACCGCCTGACAGGAATGCAAACCCGGAGCATTTCTTTCCCTTGTTTGCGGACGGGGATGGGATTCGGACTGTACTGTTTGTCAAGAGCGTTTCTGATGCTCGCAATCAATGCAACCTGAATCTTACTGGCCAAGGACTGGATTCCGATCGATTGGAAACTCACGATGCGGTCTCACCTGCGGGCGACGGCGCCACTATTGAACTGAAGAAAGTCCCCAGCCTGATATTGACCAGCCGCGGGATACAGCCGCTCTCCTTCGGTTACGCAATCCTGGAGTGCGCCGAGCCCGTAGTGGCGCGAATGCTGCTGATCTATCAAGACGGCGGAACGACAGCCGCCATGACCGCGCTGGAATCCGCGCAAACTTCGGCATCGTCACAGTTTCCATTGATTCCACGACTCGGCTCGCTAGGCATCGTCCTTTCCAATACTACAAACCAGGATGCCGCATGCTCCTTCGAACTATACAATCCGGCAGGAGCCAGCACCTCCGAAGCAAGGCGCCTTGACGTCTCCAGCCAGTCTACTGTCTTTGAAATTGTCCACAATGTACTGCCGATTCCAGATCAATTTGATTCCGGAACCGCGACAATTTCCTGCAACCGCGAAATCGGGACTCTGGGGTTCCTGCTTAACGAAAACACATTCACCGCACTGCCGGCGATTTCGTTGAATGCAGACAGCGATGCACTATCCCATCAGGAACTGCCACTGATCGTCGATGGAGCCGGATTCCAGTCCCATTTGCTCGTAACAAATCTTTCGCGGACTAGAAATGAGTGCCAAATGAATTTGGCCGGCGAGGGGCTGAACTACGGAAGATTCTCCAGAACTGACGCCTCGCTGATCTTGCCGCGCGAAGGTGATCATTTGACGATTTCAAGTGCGGGTGGGAGTTCGCTTGCCTTTGGCTCAGCTTTGTTTGACTGCGATGGACCGGTGGTTGCGCAAAATCTGCTCACATCGAAAGTACAGCAAGACCTGGTCGGGATGGCACTGATTTCCGACGCGCAGTACACCAATGAATTCGAGTTTCCCTATTTGCCGTGGATAAGCCGACTCGCACTGGTGGTGAACAATAACTCCGATCTGAGAAACCGTTGTGAATTCCGCATGAGGGACAACTATGGAGTCAGCAGGATGGTCTTAGTCACTACGATTCCTGCGCGAACCAGACAAATCAGATTCTTTTCCGATTTGTTCTTCAATCCGGAAAACGTCGCTAAAGGAGTGATGGAGGTCAGCTGTGCCCAAAATATCACTTCTTTAGCACTGCCACTTGATGGGGCAGTCTTTGCTGCAATGCCACCGACCGTCTTGTCGTTCGCGCCCATTCTCGGCCCTGTCCCGGTTTTTGCGGAAGAAGACCACCCTGGAGATCTATCATTCTTGAGAGACCAGAACATTGTATTGGAATTGCCCAGAGCATACGGAGGAGACGGCAATCTGACTTACAGCCTTTCGCCTCAGGTTCCAGGACTGGACTTTTATGAGAACGCGTTATTTCTTGGGGGCAAAACGATTACCGAGGGCGAGTATGACATGACCCTCAAGGCTACGGATGAGAACGGGAATTTCGATTTAATCGAATTCACAATTACAGTCGTCGACGGTACCACCGCACTCAATACTCCAGTGAGTTTTTCAGAAGATGTCAGCCTTGACAATTTGACTTTCGAACTGGGTGGCCCAATTGATGTTGTGGAATTACCCCCGGTGGAAAGTGGCTATTTACGAATTTACTACAATCTTTCGCCTCTAGTCCCGGGAATGGAATTCGACAACACATCACGACAGCTCTCCGGCACACCTTCTCTGCCCGGTGTTTACGGCGTTTCGTACTGGGCTCTAAACAGATGGCATACGACAGATTCTTTGGATTTCACAATAACGGTCGTGGCGCCCGTAAGCGAAGAGTTTCTCATTGAAATCGATGGATGTGCCGATGGCCGCTTTATCGATGATCCGAACAGCAATCCTGCGTTGGTGGAAGATTGTCGCGCCCTGGTCGAATTTGCCAATACGCCGATTCGGCAGGGTCTTACAGACAAAGATCATGTGTTACGTCAGTGGGGAAGGGGTGATCAGACAAAGTTGACCGCATGGGACGGCATCGGAATTTCCCACGGTCGTATTACGGCCATCGAGTTGGCCGGGCGAGACTTGACTGGCGCCATTCCACCAGTGCTTGGTCTGCTTGACGAACTAGTTATGCTGGACCTTTCTGGTCCCTCTTTTACGATGTCGAGAACGAGAACCAGACCCGAACTAACCGGGACAATTCCTACCGAACTGGGCAATCTGACCAAACTGCAACATTTGTTTTTGCGAGGGAATCATTTGAGTGGAGATATCCCGCCGGATATTGGCAATCTCAAGGCGTTACGTGAGTTGTGGCTCGGGGGTAACGAACTGACCGGAGTAATTCCATCTGAAATCGGTGAACTCACAAATTTGCAGGTTCTGTCAATACGGGCCAATCGACTTGGCGGAGCATTTCCCGCTTTCTTGGCAAGCCTGACGAGTCTGCGAACTATTTCAGCTGCCGACAACCAATTCTACGGTTCGATACCAAGCGAAATCTCAAGGCTGTCAGCCCTGGGGAACCTTAATTTGGAAAGAAATCAATTTAGTGGCGCGATTCCGCCGCAGTTTGCCAACCTCCATTCTCTACATTCATTGGTCCTTAACAACAACGATCTGACCGGCGAAATTCCTCCAGAGTTGGGTCGGTTGAACCGATTACGGAGATTGTCACTGAACGGCAACCAACTTACCGGCTCAATTCCATCTTCTTTCGGGGCACTACAAAATCTGTCGTATCTGGGCCTCGCAGATAACAAGCTAAGTGGAGCAATCCCAACAGAACTCGCGAACGCCGGCAGACTGTTCGAATTGAACCTTAGTCAAAACAAGTTAAGCGGGTCCGTTCCCTGGGGCTTCCAGGACCGTGTAGCCTCCGGCGAACTGTTTCTGCGCGTCTCAGTCAATCAGATCCCAGGGTTCGAGCCTCCGCCGATACGAGCCAGAAATCCGGAATACTCTGCCAACCCAAGCACAAACGGCAATGCGGAGTTGCAATCAGTTTCCTATTTCCAGGGTCCGCTGGTATTGCAGATGGAAATTGACGCGAATGCAATGCCGGTCGAATACCAGACTCCGATTCTCGGGCGTTGGGCTGTATTGGCGGTAAGCGTCAAGCATAACGTTGCTGAACCTCCACTAGTGATATCGAGGGTGCTGAACGAAACGGGCAATGTGGTAATCGAGCGATTGGCCGAGGCCGCCCACCCGGCCACGGAAAGCGCGGAGGCCGGCGGTTTCCTTACAGAATTCTATTTCGACATGCCGGGGGAGTACTTTCAGGCCGGTTATCAAGTCGTGCATGTAATCGACCCCGAGAACGAGTTGGCGGAAACCGATGAAACTGACAATATTAGTCAGCCGTTCGTTATTTACGGAGAAAAACCACCAGTCTTTCGCGTTACCATTGTTCCCATGCATTTTCCTGACGAGGAGCCGCCGAGCATCGACTCGGAGACAATAATGGCAGGTACAAGCGCATTGCTGCCAATTGCAGATGATTACGATGTGCAGATCCACGCACCACTCGAACTGACTTCGCCTAGTTCAGAATGGCTTACGGAGATTGCAAATTTGTGGAATGCGGAAGCGGAGCAGGGCGAGTTTTATCACGGCATTACTAACGCTTGGGGGGGTGGTCTTGCCGGCGGCAAAATAGCATTGAGCGGCTACTCGATACATGAAGTTATCCCCCACGAGTTCGGACACAACCTCAGTTTGGACCACCCGCCAGACTGCGGCTCAGCCCCTATTTTCGTCGATCGCGATTACCCGTATCCGAGCGGCCAACTCGGACCGGACCGAGGCTGGCACCTGAACTGGCGGCACATAGTTACCAAGGATAGCAAATGGTATGGCGATGTGATGTGTTACACACCGACACTTGGTTTCATCTCGGACTACAACTACCGCAAGGCATCCGAATACTGGTTATCCGTGGAGTCTGAAACCAGCACGGACATGGTGTTGACTGCTGCCGTGAGTTCCGGGGAGGCGCCGACCGGCGAGACCCAAACCGTATCTACTTACGCTGGGACGGGCAGCCTCGCCCTGTCGGGCCAGATTGGCGTCGAGGGCGCATGGAGTCTCGGTCAGGCGCAATTGTCCGAACGCGGGCCGCGGCCGCCGGCGGAAGACGGCGAGTACCTATTGCGGTTGTTTGACAGTGCCGGAGTGCAAGTCTATGAGGAACCACTGGCAATCATACTGCTTACCGAAGGCGAAGAATCATTCTGGGCCGCGCGAACGCCCCTGCCGCTGCGCACCGCGCGCGAAATCGTGATTCTCGATGACCAGGGCAATGAGGTGCTGCGACAATTCCTCCCCGACCTGGAATAGCCTACCCAATTGGAGCCCCCCCGGAAAACAGGATAAGGCCGATTCGGCATGACGGATTCAACGGCGCGGTGTTACTATTTCTTCGGGGACGGACGCGCCGCGAAAACAACGCCGCGCGGACGGGCATGACAATACCAACTGGAGCGACTCAACCATGGAACTCGCAAATCTCATCGACTTTCTCTTTCGCTGGATTCACTTCTTCGCGGGCATAACCTGGATCGGACTGCTGTACTACTTCAATTTCGTTCAGACCGAATACTTCAAGGAAGCCGGCGACGCCAAGGCAAACGCCATCGACAAGCTCGTACCAAGAGCCCTGTGGTGGTTCCGCTGGGGCGCCATGTTCACCTTCCTTTCGGGAGTTGCTCTGGCGGGCTTCATCGAGATGCGAGGAGCGGGCAATGCCCTTGGGCTGAATTATTACATCGTTCTCGGAATGATCCTGGGCACATTGATGTTTCTCAATGTCTGGCTGATCATCTGGCCCAATCAACGCATCGTGATTGCATCGAACAGACAGGTCCTGGACGGTGGCGAGGCAATTCCGGAAGCCGCGGCCGCCCTGGGCAAGGCTGGCCTGGCCTCGCGCTCCAACACTTTGTTCTCGTTACCGATGCTATTTTTCATGGGCGCCTCAGCGCACCTTGGCGGCGTCGGAAGAGTTCCCATAACGCAGGAAGGCAGCGCGAGCATGATCGCCATTACGCTGACTCTGCTGATCGTCGCCCTGCTCGAATACAACGCGATTAAGGGAAAGACCGGCCCAATGACCAGCGTCAAGGGCGTGATTCATTGCGGTATCGGATTGATGGCAGCCCTCGTACTGATCACCGAATTCCTGTAAACATTGATGCATGGAATGCCGTAAGCCGCTGCCGGTTGAGGGTATGCGGCGGCTTTGAAGGCAGGGATGCCTGAATAGAGCCTCCAGGGACGGATTCACGGCGTCCGCCGCATACCCTCAACCGGCAGCGGCGAGATTTCCGGTATACACACATACCAGGAACAAAAAGCCCGGGACGACTGACGTCGCCCCGGGCTTTTTGTTTACTCCGATTACGGACCGGCGGTTTACATCATTCCGCCCATGCCTCCCATGCCGCCCATGTCCGGCGCACCGGCCGGAGCCGACTTCGGTTCAGGCAAATCCGACACCATCGCTTCGGTGGTAATCATCAATCCCGCGATCGAACCCGCCGCCTGCAAGGCCGTGCGAGTGACCTTGGTCGGATCGAGTATACCCATCTTGATCATGTCGCCGAACTCGCTGGTGGCGGCATTGAAGCCATAGTTGCCCTTGCCCGCCTTGACCTTGTCAAGAATGACCGAGCCTTCTTCGCCGGAATTTTCAACGATCTGCCGCAACGGAGTCGATACCGCCTTGAGCAGCAGCGCAATGCCGACGTTCTGGTCCTCGTTGGCGCCGTTCAACCCTTCAACCGCTTGCAGCGCCCGCACGAGCGCAACGCCGCCGCCGGCCACCACGCCTTCCTCAACAGCGGCGCGGGTGGAATGCAAGGCGTCTTCGACGCGGGCCTTCTTCTCTTTCATCTCGATCTCGGTGCCGGCGCCGACCTTGATCACGGCGACGCCGCCGGCCAGCTTGGCTACCCGCTCCTGCAACTTCTCGCGGTCATAATCGGAGGAAGTTTCCTCGATCTGCTGACGTACTTGGGCGACCCGGCCTTCGATGTTCTTCGGTTCTCCCGCGCCGTCGATGATCGTGGTGTTTTCCTTGCTGACCTGGACGCGCTTGGCTGAACCGAGATCTTTCACTTCCGCGCCTTCCAGGCTCAGGCCGACTTCCTCGGAAATCACCGTGCCGCCGGTGAGAATCGCGATGTCTTCCAGCATGGCCTTGCGGCGATCGCCGAATCCCGGCGCCTTGACCGCAGCCACTTTGACGATGCCGCGCATGTTGTTGACAACCAGAGTCGCCAGCGCCTCGCCTTCGACGTCTTCGGCGATCACGAGCAGCGAACGGCCCTGCTTGGCCACGCCTTCGAGCAGGCCGAGCATGTCGCGGATATTGGAGATCTTCTTGTCGACCAGGAGGATCAGCGGATTTTCGAGCTCGGCGCTCATGCTGTCCTGATCGTTGATGAAATATGCGGAAAGATAACCGCGGTCGAACTGCATGCCTTCCACTACATCGAGTTCGTTTTCCAGTCCGGAACCGTCTTCCACGGTGATGACGCCTTCCTTGCCGACTTTCTCCATCGCCTCGGCGATGATCTGGCCTACCTGCTCGTCGGCATTCGCGGAAATCGTACCTACCTGGGCAATCGCCGTGGAGTCTTCGCAAGGGGACGAAAGCTTGCCGAGTTCTTCGACGATACCCGTAACCGCCTTGTCGATGCCGCGCTTGAGATCCATCGGATTCATGCCGGCTGCCACCGACTTGAGACCTTCGTTCAGGATCGACTGGGCCAGCACGGTCGCGGTAGTGGTGCCGTCGCCGGCCACATCGGAGGTCTGGGAGGCGACTTCCTTCACCATCTGGGCGCCCATGTTCTCGAACTTGTCAGGCAATTCGATTTCCTTGGCAACGGAAACGCCGTCCTTGGTCACGCCGGGTGCGCCGAAGGATTTGTCCAGCACCACGTTGCGGCCCTTGGGCCCCAGGGTGACCCTCACCGCGTCAGCAAGAACGTTTACACCGGCCAGCAGACTCTGCCGCGCCGTGTCTCCAAATTTCAACTCTTTAGCCATTTTCGGTTTTTCCTATGTCAGTAAATCTGCTTTGGCGTCCGGAACGCGGATCAGTCCTGGATGACGCCGTAAATTTCGCTTTCGGAAAGTATCAGCAACTCTTCGTCGCCGACCTTTATCGTATTGCTGGAGTACTTGCCGAAGACGACGGTATCGCCGACCTTGACGTCGACCGGCTGCGAGCTGCCGTCCTCTTGACGTCTGCCCGGGCCAACCGCCAGAACTTCTCCTTGCGCCGGCTTTTCCGCGGCTGAGCCGGGAAGCACGATGCCACCTGCGGTAGTGGTTTCCTCGTCGCTACGTTTAACGACGACTCGATCTTGAAGGGGGCGGATTTTCATTTTGATTACTCCTGATCACGCGATAGTTTGCCGGAACCGCAACCGGCCCCACCCGGTTCGATTCAGAAATTTCTGTCCAATAGCAGTTTCGGACGGATGCTCCAGTGGTCCGGGGCGAGCCGCGCCGATAGCCGGGGACGTTTATGGGGATATTGCCTAAAAATTCAATAGTTAATTTCAAGGCGTTTTTTCAGGATGCGGAATATAGCACCTTTTGACGGGCTCGACAGGCGCGAATCCGCGGATGTCATCGATCGCCGGAGTCGTCGAGCCGGTCCGATTCACGATTCTTGCGCGAATACTCGCCTTCGTAGACATTGCCCGCGTCGCCCCGGCCCTGTTTCGAATGCGTCTTAAACCCTTCCGCCCGGTTGACCTGTACGGCCCAGATGCCCCTTCCGATCACCCAGGCCGCGAGGGGGCCGCGCAATTGCGGAGTCAAAAAGACGAAACCGAGGGTGTCGGTGAGGAAGCCCGGCGTCAGCAGCAAGGCGCCGGCCGCCGCGATCAGCATGCCTTCGACGATTTCCCTGGCGGGCAATTCGCCGGTCTCCAGGCGTTTGCGGGCACGCAACAAGGTCCGCAGGCCCTGGCGTTTCAAAATCTGGATACCGACAACCGCGGTCAGAACGACGAGACCGACGGTCCACAAACCGCCGATATACCCGGCGACTTCGAACAGGAGCAGCATCTCCAGCAAGGGTACTGCGATGAAAAACAGCAAAAATAATCGCAAGACGGTTATCCTTTAACGGGCATGAGCGGCAATCAGGAAAAAATATGGCATATCGTGTCCCAAATTCCGAGGGGCAAGGTCGCCACCTACGGCCAGGTCGCCGAACTCGCCGGCCTGCCCGGCCGCGCCCGGCTGGTGGGCCATGTCCTGAGCAATCTTCCGGCCGGCACCCGGCTGCCCTGGCATCGAGTCGTCAACAGCCGCGGCCGGCTTTCCTTTCCCCCGGGAAGCAGCCGATACGCTTTCCAGCAGCAGCGGCTTGAAGCCGAAGGAGTCAGCTTCGCGAACGGTCGTTTCCCGCTCCGGCGGTATCGATGGCTAATCTAGTCAGTTGGAGATTCGGCGGCCTCTGCCGCATTGTCCGCGCTTGCCGCGTGGATTTCGAGTAATTTCGACATCCACACGAGAATGACCAGGGCCGGAATGACCATGAACGTGGTGAGCACGAAAAACAGCGCCCAGTTGCCGCCGAGGCCGTCGACAATGGCCCCGCTGCCGGCCGCGAGGGTGGTGCGGCCGAAATTCGAGATTGAGGTCATCAAGGCGAATTGAGTTCCTGTATAAGTGCGGCTGGCGAAATAGGAAATGAAGGACACCGCGCAGACCGCGGCAAATGCAGTAGTGAAATTGTCGACCAGCAGCGTGAGAACGAACAGCCAGGGTTCCGGGCCGACCTGGGCCATCAGCGCATACAGCAGGTTGCTCGACGCCATGGCGATTCCGCCCACCAGCATGCCGCGGACGATGCCGAAACGGGTATTGATGAAGGCGCCGACCAGTGAGAAAACAATAGTCATCGCACCGCCGATAAAACTGCGATACAGGGCAATTTCATCGTTGCTGAAGCCCAGTTCGACATAAAAAACCAGCGACATCCTGCCCAGCATCGCCTCGCCCAGACGGAAACAGAACAGGAACAACAATATTCCCGAGGCCAATTGCAATCCGCAACGCCGAAAGAACTCGCCGAACGGCTCAATCAGCGTTTCGCGCAACCATTGCGATCGCCCGCTTGAGCGGCCGGCCGCCACGACGCTGTTTTTCACGGATGTTTCGTCGTCACTGACCGGTGGCGGCGAAAATACGACGATCAGCATCAGCGCCAGCATGAACAGGGTCAGCAGCCGGTAGACTTCGGGCCAACTGAATCCGAGCGTCTCGCCGCCGAGCACCAGGGCCAAAGTGCCGCCGAGAAAGGTAAAGCCGGTTTGCCAGCCGGCGCCGGCCAGGGCCGAGGCGTATGGAATCTTTTCGTCCATTTCGCTGCGCGCGAACAGTTTCACTCGATAGGCGTCGATGGCCACGTCCTGGGTCGCCGAAACCGATGAAATGCCCAGGGCGTAGAGCCCGACCAGCAACAGGTTGTCCGCCGGATTCGCGCTGCTGATGAACCACATCAGCAAGATGAGCAAAGCCTGGCAAAGCAGGATCCAGGATCGATATTGCCCGAACAGCCGGTACAGCAGGGGTAAGCGAAACTTGTCTATCAGCGGCGCCCAGATCCAGTTGATCGCGTAAATCGTCGTCACAACGCCGATATAGCCGATGGCGCTGCGCGACAGGCCTTCTTCCTGCATCCACAAAGTCAGCACCGAGCCGTGCAATACCCAGGGGAAACCGCTGGAAATGCCGATCAGGAAAGCCACCGCGAGGCGGCGGTCGGACATGGACTTGACGAAGTGGACGGCTTGGGGCTGCATGAAACTCCCTGGGAGGCCCCGCGACGGGGAATCAGTCTCTGAAATTGACGTATTGCAAGGGAAGTTCCGGCTTGGCTTCCTTGACCAGGGCGATCACGCTTTGCAGATCGTCGCGTTTCTTGCCGGCGACGCGCACCTGACCGCCCTGGATCGATGCTTGTACCTTGAGTTTGGCGGTCTTGACCATCTTCACCAGTTCCCTGGCCAGGTCGGACTCGATGCCCTGCCGCACCGTCAGCGCCATGGTCGCGGTCTTGCCGGTGATTTCGACGCTGCCCTCCTCGAAACTCCGGGTATCGACACCGCGCTTGACGAGCTTGCCGCGCAGCATGTCGAGCATCTGATGAATCTGGAATTCGGCTTCGGCATTTACCTGGATGACGTTATCGCCCGCCGTCTCGAAACTGGCGTCCACACCCTTGAAGTCAAACCGGTTGCCGACTTCCCGATTCGCCTGGTCGAGCGCATTGGCGACCTCGTGCATGTCGACTTCGGAGACGATATCAAACGATGGCATGGCAGATTCCCCCGGACGGTGAAGGCAGTAAAGAAGGGCAGCAGTCTAACAAAAGGTATTGCTACAGCAACAGCCGGCGGATATCGCCGAGCAGGGCTGCCAGATGAGTGGCGAAGCGGCCGCCGTCGACGCCGTTGACGGCCTTGTGGTCGTAAGTCAGGGTCAGGGGCAGCATCGTCCTGGGGACGAATTCGCCGTCGCGCCAGACTGGCTTGACCGCGGTGCGGGCGACGCCGAGGATCGCGACTTCCGGAGCGTTTACGATGGGAACGAATCCGGTGCCGCCGATGGCGCCGAGGCTCGAGATCGTGAAACAGGCGCCTTGCATGTCTTCCGGCTTCAGTTTGCGCTCGCGCGCCTTGACCGAGGCACTGGCCACCTCTTCCGCGAGTTGCCAGATACTCTTGCGATCGACATCGCGGATCACCGGCACGACCAGACCGGCTTCGGTAGCCACGGCGACGCCGATGTGGACGTAATTCTTCCGGATGACGTATTCGCCGGAGGAGTGAATCGATACGTTGAACTGGGGAAATTCCCTCAGCGTATGCGCGCAGGCCTTGAGCAGGAAAGGCAGCGGGGTCAGTTTCACGCCGCGATTCTCGGCCTCGGATTTCAGTCCGGCGCGGAATGCTTCGAGTTCGGTGACGTCGGCTTCCTCGAATTGCGCCACATGAGGCACGGAAAGCCAACTGCGTTGCATGTTCACGGCCGTCACTTTCGCCAGTTTCGACCGCGGTTCCTGTTCCACTTCCCCGAACCGGGAGAAATCGACGTCGGGCACGGCCGAATGAGCGCCCGCGGCCAATGGAAAGCCCCCGGCCACAGGCCGGCCGAGGCTGGACTTGACGTACTCGTGGACATCCTCCTTGACGATACGACCACGGGCGCCACTGCCCTTGATCTCCGCGAGGTCGACGCCAAGCTCGCGCGCCAGCTTGCGCACTGCGGGGCCGGCATACACATTTTCGCCGGAGTCCTTGCTAGCGGCGCTTGCCGGCGCCTGCGCCGTGCTTGCGGTCTCGGGCGCCGCAGGAGCCGGCGCCGCCGTTTTTTCCGGTGCGGATTCGGGCCCGGATTCAACCCTGTCTCCGGAAGGCGCGATATTTGCCGTCGACTCCTCCTGCTCCACGCGCAATCGCAAAACAGGCGCGCCGGTCTTCACTTGTGCGCCGATTTCGACGAGTACCGACTCGACCACGCCGGCATGAGGCGAGGGAACCTCCATCGCGGCCTTGTCGGATTCGAGCGTGAGCAGCGAATCTTCCGCGGCGATCGAGTCGCCGGCCTGCACGTGGATCTCGATTACATCGACTTCATCGTCGGTACCCAGATCGGGGATTGCGACCTCGATGATTTTCGCGGCAGCCTCGGGGCTCTCCCGCGGCAGCTCTTCAGAGGAAGAATCCACCGCCGGCGCTGCTTCAGGTTGTTCCGCCGTCTCTTCCCGGTCTGGCTGAACGGACTCGGGCGCGGATTCGGCCGCGGGTTCGGCCTCTTCCGCAGGTTCGGAAGCTGCCTCTTCGGTGATTTCCAGCGTCAGAATTTCCGCGCCCGTGGTCACCTGGTCGCCGAGATTGACCGCTATGCTCTTGATCACGCCCGCCATGGGCGCCGGGATTTCCATTGCGGCCTTTTCGCTTTCCAGCACGAGCAAGGAATCGTTTTCTTCCACAGCCTGACCGACCGATACGGGAATCTCGATGACTTCCACATCGCCCGCATCGCCGAGGTCCGGCACCTTGATGATTTCCGTTGCCAATTAATTCCGCTCCCGTTGCGCCGATTCGCCTGCCGCAGCCACCTTCACTGATCTAGCGGATTCGGCTTGCCGGCATCCAGCCCCTTGTTTTTCATCCACGAGTTGATTTCGGTATTGCCGACAATGCCTTTATCTCTCAATTCGGTCAGCGCCGCCAGTACGATGAAGCGGCTGTCCACTTCAAAAAACTGCCGCAGACTTTCGCGGCTGTCGCTGCGGCCGAAGCCGTCGGTGCCCAGCACCCGATAGCGGTCCGGTACGAAATCGCGAATCTGGTCCGAATGCAGCTTCATGTAGTCCGTGGCCGCGATGACCGGACCTTCGCGGCTGCCAAGCTGTGTGGTCACCCAGGGCGTCTCCACTTCGGCGTCCGGCGCAAGCAGTTTGCGGCGGCCGACTGCCAGCGCGTTCCTGCGCAATTCGGTGAAACTGGTCACACTCCAGACATCGACCGCAATCTTGTAATCCTTGCGCAGGATCGCAGCCGCCTTGCGTACTTCGCGCAAGATCGTGCCGCTGCCCAGCAGACGCAGATGAAAATCCGCCGCGGCCTTGCCGGTGACCTTGTACTCTTCCGATGCGCCGTCCTCTAGCAGATACATGCCCTTGACGATGCCTTCCTCGCTACCCTCGATCAGCTCGGGTTGCCGGTAGTTCTCGTTCATTGTCGTGATGTAGTAGAACACCGATTCGCGTTCCTGGTACATGCGCCGCAGGCCGTCCTGGACGATAACCGCCAGTTCGCAGGCATAGGCGGGATCGTAACTGACGCAATTGGGAATCGTCGAAGCGAGCAGATGACTGTGGCCGTCCTGGTGCTGCAGACCTTCGCCATTGAGCGTGGTGCGGCCGGCGGTGGCCCCGATCAGGAAGCCGCGGGCCTGACTGTCGCCGGCCGCCCAGCACAGGTCGCCGACACGCTGAAAACCGAACATCGAGTAATAGATATAAAACGGAATCAGCGGAAAATCGTTGGTGCTGTAGGAAGTCGCGGCGGCCAGCCAGGCCGAGAAGGAACCGGCTTCGGTTATGCCCTCCTCCAGCATCTGACCTTTCTTGTCCTCGTGATAGAACATCACCTGGTGAGAATCCGCGGGATCGTAAAGCTGGCCGACCGAGGAATAGATGCCCAACTGGCGGAACATGCCTTCCATGCCGAAGGTGCGCGCCTCGTCGGGGATGATCGGCACCACGCGCTCGCCGATCTGCTTGTCCTTGCACAAATTGCTCAAGATGCGCACAAAGGCCATGGTGGTCGACAGTTCGCGCTTGCCGCTGCTTTTCAGTTGGGCGTCGAATACTTTCAACCCGGGGATCTTGAGGGTTTGGGCGCTGGATCTGCGTTGCGGGACCGGACCGCCGAGGTTTTCGCGCATCTTGCGGGCGTAGGTCAATTCCTGGCTGTCCTCGGGCGGGCGATAGTAAGGGACGTCCTTCAATTCCTCGTCGCTGATGGGTATGCCAAAACGGTCGCGGAATTTCTTCAGGGATTCCAGATCGAGTTTCTTCACCGAATGCGTCGCATTCTGAGCTTCCGCCGCCGCGCCGAAGGCGTAGCCTTTAACCGTTTTGGCGAGAATCACCGTGGGCTTGCCGTTGGCGCGCACCGCCCGCGAGTAGGCGGCATAAACCTTGAATGGGTCGTGCCCGCCCCGATTCAGGTTCATGATGTCGTCGTCAGACAGATGATTCACCATTTCCAGCAATTGCGGACTCTTGCCGAAGAAATGTTCCCTGGTGTATTCGCCGCCCCGGCTGGCGTAGTTCTGAAACTCGCCGTCCACGACTTCGTCCATGCGCTGTTGCAGAATGCCATGGTTGTCGACTTGCAGAAGCGAGTCCCAATGCCGGCCCCAGACTACCTTGATCACCTGCCAGCCCGCGCCCCGGAACACGGCCTCGAGTTCCTGGATAATCTTGCCGTTGCCGCGGACCGGACCGTCGAGCCGCTGCAGATTGCAGTTGATGACGAAAATCAGATTGTCGAGTTTTTCCCTGCCGGCCTTGCTGATGGCGCCAAGGGATTCGGGCTCGTCCATCTCGCCGTCACCGAGAAAGGCCCAGATCTTGCGATCGCTGGTATCGAGCAGTCCCCGGCTGGTCAGGTACTTCATGATATGGGCCTGGTAGATCGCCTGAATCGGACCGAGACCCATGGATACGGTCGGGAACTGCCAGTAATCCGGCATCAGCCAGGGGTGGGGATAGGACGAAAGTCCGTTGCCGTCGACTTCCCGCCTGAAATTATCGAGCTGTCGTTCGGTGATCCGCCCTTCCAGAAAGGACCGCGCGTAGATGCCGGGCGAGGAATGACCCTGAAAGTAAATCAGGTCGCCCGGATGGTCTTCGGTTGGGCCGCGAAAAAAATAATTGAAACCGATTTCATTCAGGGTCGCGGCGCTGGCGAAGGTGGAAATATGGCCGCCGATGCTGCCGTCCCGCTGGTTTGCGCGCATGACCATGGCCAATGCGTTCCAGCGTACGATGCCGCGGATGCGGCGTTCCATGAACAGGTCGCCCGGCAGGCGATCTTCTTCATGTGGAGGGATGGTATTGCGATAGGGCGTGGTGAGGGTGGCGGCATGGCCGTTGCCGTCGCGGATCGAAATCCAGTCGGAAAGTCGTTGAATCAGGTAGTTTGCCCGCTCCGTCCCCCACTCATCGGTAACGGCTCGCAGTGCGTCCAGCCATTCCCGCGTTTCCTCCGGATTGGCGTCATTCTCCTGAATCATGAAATTTCCTTGTATGGCCCCATTCGCTACTGGTTCGTGTAAGTAAATTACAAGAGCGCCCGACTATAACCCAACGAAGTTGAGGAAAGAAACCCCGGACATACCTTCTTGTAGCAATGCTACAAATTGCGCGGATGGTTCCTTGCTCACATGACGAGAATTAAATTCCAAAATTACAATGGGTTGCGATATGCGCCCCGGGAAATGTGGCAATAACCCGGCAGAAAAGTGAGTTAAATCGGGCCAATACTACAAGAATTGCCGGGAGTTGCCTTGCTTCCGGCGAAACGAGAGGTCGCCGGGGCCGTTCAAACAGCGATCGATCAGAAGACCGGCCCGAATATCGTGAACAGGGCAAGCAGACTGAGCCAAAGCAGTTGGCAACGCTCGAGCAGGGCTTGCAGGGATTCGATTTCCCAGGCCTGGTAATTCCTGCCGCCGGCAGCCGCACCGCCCTCTTCCGTGTCTGCTTCGTCCCGCGCAATGCCGCCGAATAGGGCAAAGCCGGCGAAACTGTACAACAGGCCCGCGTTGTCTACCTTGAGCCCGAATTCCCAGAAGGATTTTTTGAGTTGGTTGAAGCAATGCACGAAATTTCCCGCCAGGGAGAAACTCAGCGCAACCAGCCGCAGTGGAATCCATTCAAGCAAGTGGATGACGAATTCGACCGCTTCCGCCGATTTGGGGTGAGTCTGTTCGTTATTGCTGTCCCGCAACTGGTAAGTGATATAGCTCGCGAGCACGCCGAAAGGACCCGTGGCCAGATACCAGAAAAATTGCACGAACATCTTCTCGAAAGAGCGATATACGAGATTCTTGCGAAAAAAGTAGGCGACCTCCTCTTCGTTGGCGAACTCCTGGTTTCGCGCGCCGCGAAATTCGCGGTGCAGGAAGTCTATCGCGGGTTTTTCGTCTTCCTCGGACCAGATGTCAAGAAAGTCCCGCGCGAGCTTGCCGGGCTGGGTGCGGTCGAAAGCCATCAACACGACGAGAATATGTATGAGCATGGTCGGCAGCCCGAGCGCCCGGTCCTGCGCCATTTGCAGCAACAGCGTCAGGAACAGCAGCGGCAAGGCGTAGATCAGCGCCAGGGCCGGCCACCAGACGGCTGTATTGCGCACCACGCGCCGGGCGGCGGCTTCCATGTTCTCGCGAAAACGGAAAAACCAGCGGTCGTCGAAGCGGTCGTAATTCCGCAGCCAGAAATAGTTCAGCGCCAGACAGATCAGGATGACCAGAAATTTCATCGTTCGGTCTCGGCCGGCTCAGGCAGCCCGGATTGGTAACGTTCCCAGTCGAAATACGGTCCGGGATCGGTCTTGCGGCCCGGAGCTATGTCACTATGCCCGGCAATCCGGTCCACATTCAAGCCTGGATATGCTTTGAACAACGCCCGGGTCACTTGCGCCAGGGTTTCGTACTGGGCGACGGTGAACGGCTCGAAATCGGTTCCCTCGACCTCGATGCCGATGGAAAACTCGTTGCAGCGCTCCCTGCCGCGAAATCTCGACCGCCCCGCGTGCCAGGCCTGCATGGTAAAAGGCACGAACTGCGTCACTACACCGGCCCGGTCGATCAGCAGATGACTCGACACCCGTAATTTCGAAATCTCGCCAAAGGAAGAATGCGCGTCGGGCGGCAGGCAGTTGGTAAACAATTGTTCGATACAGCCCGTGCCGAACTTGCCCGCCGGCAGACTGATGTTGTGGATCACCAGCAATTCGATCTCGACGCCCTCGCGAGAACCGCAATTGGGCGAAGCGATCTGTTTGCATCCGCTCAACTGGCCGTCATGTATTGTATACGACACTCGCGGGCACCCGGCTCAAACCGCTCGATTCATCGAATGCGAATTCTACAGATTGAAGGAGCGCTTGTATCCACCGGAGGTGAAATTGCAATCGCGCGGTTGCTTGTTCCCGATTCCGGCAAATTATTGTATTTTCAGAGTTCTCCATCCGTTGTATCCGGGAGCCCGGTATGACCGGAAGCAAGCGCGCAAGAGGTATTTCCAGGCGCGAATTCGTCAAGTCCGGCGTAGCCGCGGGAATCGGCGCCCAGGCGCTGCCTGCCCTGGCGCAGTCCGGGCAGTCCGCTGCCGCTATTCCCGAAGAGTGGGATCTGAGCGCCGACATCATTATCGCGGGCGCCGGAACCGCCGGCTTGTCCGCAGCGATCGAAGCGCTGGACCACGGCGCTTCAGTTACAATCGTCGAGGAAAATTACGACTGCGGCGGCCACGGCATGGTCAGCGGCGGGCGGGTCAATCTCGGCGGCGGCACAAGCCGCCAGCGCGCCCACGGCATCGAGGACTCGGCCGACGCCATCTACCGGGACTGGCTGCGCCATGAACCGCTTGTAACCCGCTATGCCGACCGCGAACTCGCCCGGGTTTACGCCGACCTCAGCGCCGAAACCTTCGAATGGATGATCGAAAATGGCGTGCAATTCGAGGATGAAGTCGCCGGGGGCGATTCCAGAAACGGCCGCACCTTGCAGTGGCCGGTCTATGAAGAACTGATTACCTCGTATCCAACCCGGCGCGGTTCCGGCCTGCTGCGGGCGCTGGAGAAAAGCGCCCGGGCCAAGGGCGCGCGGATCCTGCTGCTGCACAAGATGCAGGATCTGATCCAGGATCCGGAATCCGGCCGCGTGCTCGGCTTCACCGCCCTGCACGAAGGCAATACCTTGCACATCCGCGGAACCCGGGGCGTGATCCTCGCCACCGGCGGCCACAGCAGCAACGTCAACTTCAGACGCATGTTCGATCCGCGTCTGACCGAGGAATACCAGGTCGCCGGCGAGCCCTATTCGGCCCAGACCGCCGACGGCGAACTCGCCGCCATGGCCATCGGCGCCTCGCTCTGGGGCGCCGCGAGCCAGACGATGCACGCGGGCGCCTGGATTTCCAAGACCGCCCACATCGGGTGCCAGTGGGGCTATTCGAGCCTGTGGTGGCAACCCGACAGTCCAATCTTCGACAAGGTTCGCGCTTCCGGACTCAGTAACGTCAACTGGCAAAACGCGATCATGGTCAAGCAGAACGGCCGCCGCTTTCACGATGAAATGGACGGCGGCCACGATTTCTTCGCCGCGGCGCTTTCCTACAGCGGCGATCCGAACAAGAAGAACGGCGGCGGCCCGATCTGGGCGATTTTCGACGCTGCAGCGGTGGCGCGGCAGGAATGGGACCCGACGCCGCCCAATGTGGACCCGGCCGGATACTTCTTCAGCGCCGACACCGTCGCTGAACTTGCCGGCAGGATCGAAAACCCGCACCAGACTATTCCCATGTCCGGCGCCTTGCTCGAAGAGACAGTGGCGCGTTACAACTCTTTCGTCGATTCGGGAGTCGACGAGGACTTCGGCAAATTGAATCCGCGTTACAAGATCGAAACGCCGCCCTTCTACGCAGCCTGGTCGACACCGATCCTGCACGATACGCTCTGCGGATTGCGGGTCGACACCCGTTGCCGGGTCGTGACAATGCAAGCCGAGCCCATCGAGGGGCTCTACGCAGCGGGCGAATCCATGGGCGGCTTCCCCCAGCATGGCCTCGGACGCTGCGCGCTGTTCGGCCGCGTCGCCGGCAGAGATGCGGCTGCCGGCGCTTGACCTTCCCGGTCAATTATGGAGCTGCCGGCAAATACACAAATATTCGTCGCGCTGGCCGCGTCGCAATTGCTGTTCCTGGTGCTGTACCTGGAACTTCGCCACCGCAAGTTCCTGGTGGCAAGGCTCATTTCCTGCTGGAGCCTGTGCGTCATCTGCTACCTGATAGCCTCCACCCCCGGCGTGCTGGAAAACGGGAATTCACTTCCTGCATTCTTTTTGCGGCGAGCCGCCACGCTGGCTACGCCGCTGCTCTGGTTCATTTCCTACTACCTGTTTGTCGACAGACACGATATCAGGCCGATCGTCTGGATCATCGCGGCGTATTACTTCCTGACCCGAACCATAGCGGGGGTCATGGGATACCTTGAGTATCCGTTTATTCCACAGACGTACGTATTCACGCATCTGATCAATGAAGCGATCAGATTCGGGTTTATAACTCATGCCATGTACATGGCCACCAGGGGTTATGCGGGCGACTTGTCGCTGCATCGCCGGAACCTGCGCATCGGATTTGTTCTGATCATGAGTCTGATGCTGGTGGCAACCGTGTTCAATCACAGTTATCTGATGCTGTTGAACTTCCTGGAGGCCCTGCGTTCTCCGGAGAACCCGGAAATACCGTTCCTCGCACTTTCCGAAGCTCCCATTCCAGTCCTGGGTTTTTCAGTTTATCTGTATCTGGCCTCGCTGCTGTTCATGCTCTGGCAGTTTCGGATACCGGAAGACCAGGCCCCGGCCCTGTTCGGCGCGGCGCACCAGTTCGATGCGGACCCGGCAGCCGAATCCGAATTGAACCATTCACAGTCGATACTGATCGACAAGATCAGAAGCGCCATGGAAGTCGACAAGCTCTACCGCAGGCACCGACTCGCCGTGCATGACCTTGCCGATCATGTAGCCAGCCGCGAATACAAGGTGCGCGAGGCGATCAACAATCATATGGGTTTCAGAAATTTCAGCGATTTCCTGAATCATTACCGGTTGGCCGATGCAGCGGAACGCTTGCGCGACAGCGAGGAAAAAATTTCCTTCATCGGACTGGATGTCGGATACATTTCGCAGTCTTCCTTCCACAAGGCTTTCAAGGAAAAATTCAATGCCACCCCCAAGGAATATCGAATGCAAAGCCAGACTGGACATTGACGGGAATCCATATTTCGTGGGTTTGACCAGACCTGCGCGACAGGAATGAGTCGCGACGTAACAGTTTTTTCAAATTCAGCACTTTCTCTTCATTTTCGATACTTTATTCTCTGCGAATTTTCTTGGTACGGGATATTTCGGGGAGTTAGGATTATTTTTTTGATAATCATACTTTTAAGGAGAGGACCGATGCTTCGCAAGAATCCGTTCGTACATGGACCGTTGGCAGCGGCAGTCGCCCTGTCATTGCTCCCACTCTCGAATTCCTCTTTCGCTCAAGAAGAACAGATCGAAGAGGTTATCGTCACCGGCACCTATATCCGGCGCACCGAAGGCTTCACCCAGGCATCCCAGGTAACCCAGATTACCGCCGAGGACCTCGAAGCTGAAGGCACGCTGAACATGGCTGAAGTCGTGCAGAACCTGTCCTTCGTAAACGGTTCCAGTTCGGCCATCACCAACACGATTCAGGGAACCGACTCGCGTTCCTCGAATATCGACCTGCGCGGACTCGGCGCCCGTTCAACCTTGACGCTGCTCGACGGCAAGCGCCTGGTGAACGAGAACGTCAACGCGCTGATTCCGACGATCGCCCTGCAACGTATCGATATCGTCGCCGATGGCGCAGCCGCGTTGTACGGCAACGAGGCCGTGGCCGGCGTGGTCAATTTCGTTCCCTATGCCTCCTACGACGGTTTCCGGATGGAAACCTACGCCGAAGGCGACAGCCGCGGCGACTTCGACGAGCATTCGGTGCAGCTCCTGTGGGGCGGTGACATCGGCGATCTCGACGTGGTGCTCGCGGCCCAGATGCGCGCCGCCACCCGACTGGGCTGGGACGAAAGGCCCCTGCTGGCTCAATCCGGCTTGAGCCAATCTTCCAACGCGCCCGGCAGATGGACGGTCCCGCCGCGAGGCCCCGACGGTGAATACACCGGCGGGCGCTATTCGGAAAGGCCCGACCCCAACTGCGGCCAGGTCCGCGAGGGCTACGAAGCGGACAAGGTGTCCAGCCCCTACGGCTTTCTCACCAACAACGGCGTCCGTTGCCGTTTCGACTACGGCGATACCCGCAGCTATCGCGACCCGTTCGAGAACACTTCCTACTTCGGCAACGCCACCTGGGACTACAGCGATGACCTGACCCTGTCGCTGCAAGGCTTCTGGGCGCGGCTGGCCGAGCGCTCGTTCAACTCCACGGCAAGTTCGGGCGGTCAGGAGAAAATCGCCTTGCTCGATCCGATCCGCGGCGAGTTGCCGGGCAATCCCTTCCGGGCGATAAACTCCGCCGGCCAGCCGCTGTACGCGGTCGATTTCAACGGCGACGGCGTTCCCGACCGTGATCCGAACCAGGACCTGAACGGCGACGGCATGCCCGACGCCATTCTCACCGGCAACGGCGGACTCGACCCCTGGATTCCGCTGTTCGAGGACGTGATTCCTCGCACCATGCGCCCCATCAACAAGACCATGGGTCTGCCCGGGGCCGGCGTGCGGCAGAATTACCTGAGCGCGGACAGCGACAATTTGCGCGACAACCTCGACCATATCGGCCGCTACACCATGCAGGCGGACTTCAACGTGCCCTTCATCGAAGGTTGGGAGGGACTCGCCGCCTACACCTACAACTACCGGCACTACGAGTACACCAATACCGCCGTGTACAACTTCGCCGCGATCCAGCAAGGATTGAACTGCGACGTGGTCAGCGACCGCGGTTCCTGCTACAACCCCTTCTTCGTGGTCAATCCCGCGGACGCCACGCCTCCCCATGTTTTCGACGCCGTGTATGCGGTGGGCACCGAAAAGATCAAGGACACCCTCGACACCCTCGATATCGTGCTCAATGGCGAGGTTCCTCTCGCCGGCTTCGAATTACCGGGAGGCCCCATCGGCGCCGCGGTGGGCTACCAGCGCCGCAACGACGAATTCACCAACACCCCGCACTATGTCCTGCAGGCCGGCACGCCCTGGATCGGCGCCTTCAACCCGGAGCGGGAGACTTCCGGCAGCCGCGAAATCGACGCCTGGTTCGCCGAATTCGCCGTGCCCGTACTCGAAAACCTGGAAGTCGAACTGGCGGTGCGGCGCGAGGAGTTCAGCACCGGCCAGGTGTCCACCGACCCGAAATACGGCATCACCTACTCGCCGGTGGATTGGCTGGTCCTGCGGGCCACCCAGGGCAGCGCCTTCATCGCGCCCTCGCTGGAGCAGTTGTACAACCCGGTAACTTGCGGACTACGGTCGATTACAGACCGCTTCACCACATTCGACGCCTTCGGCACGACCTGCGCAGGCGGCAATCCCAATCTGCGCAACGAGACCTCGGAATCGTCCCAGTTGGGATTCGACCTGGTGTTCGACGATTTCGACCTGCATGTCACCTGGAACGAGACCGACTTCCAGAACCGGATATTCTTCCTGGCGCCGCAGCAGATCGTCGACGTGGATTTCATCAACTTCAAGGCATGGTCGGGATTCACCGGCAGTGGCGAAGGGTCCGAAAAGCCCACCGAAGACCAGGTGCGTTCCTGGATTTCAAGCGGACTGGCGGATCCCCGGATTCAGCGTGATCCCAATGACGTGGCCTCGATCCGCCGGGTGGACAGCGGCAGCAGCAACGCCGAGACAGTGAAGGTAACCGCCTGGGATATCCAGGGCAATTACAGCTTCGCCTTCGACAACATCGGCGAATTTCGGCTGAACCTGCAGGCAACGTACATCGACGAGTTCCTGTTCCAGGCGAACGCCGCCGAACCCGTGCGGGATGGGGCCGGCAACCTCAATCGGTCTACCGGCACCGCTCCCGCCCTTCCCGAGATCAAGGCCAACTTGCGTCTCGGCTGGGTCAATGGCAATCACAGTGTGGTATCCACGGTGCACTATGTCGACGAGGTGATCTACGACGGCCCGGTGTTCACTTTCATGAACACCTGGGCAAACACCTACCACCCCGACGGCATTCGCGATACCGGCATGTTCGCCTGGACCGACATGGACATCGCCTATACGTACCGGGGCCTGGAGATGTTCGACGGCGAGATGGCGCTCACCGTGGGGTCACGCAACGTGTTCGACCGCGAAGCCCAGCGCACTCCGCTGTTCGCCGGTGTGATCGGGGAATTGCAGGATCCGCTCGGCCGGATGTTGTACGCCCGGGTTGTGTACGACTTCTGATAGCATGAGGAACTGAATGGCAAACGGCTTCTCAAGTATCAGCGGGATCGCGGCGCCCTATCTGCGCAGCGATGTAATGATCGATTACATCGCTGCGCCCGGCGTCGGCATGCACGATCACGGGCGGACCGACGCCGAACCGCATGATCATCCTCCCCCTGATGACATGGATTCGTCCGCCCGGCGGGTGTCCCATGCATTTGAATTTGAGCGTTATTTGCCGGACGGAAGCGAGAATCCCGAAAGCATCTTCAACCAGGCGCCCTATCGGAACGCTTCGATCCTGCTCGCGGGCAGGAATTTCGGCATCGGCGGCACCCACAGTCCCGCTGCCGCCCTCCTGCTCGGCTGCGGTTTCCGGGCGGTTATCGCAGCGGGTTTCGGCCCCGTTTTCCACGATGACTGTATACAGTCGGGCCTGTTCCCCGTTATCTTGGAAGGGAAGTATGTGCGGGCGCTCGCCGCATCGACAGTAGCGGCGCCGCGGCTGGAGATGACGGTCGACCTGGAGTTACAGACAATTGCGAGGCCGGACAGCGGCCCCATACCATTTCAGATGAATCCCAGGCTGCTGGCGCGATTCATGCGCGGGCTTGCCGACGAGGACGAGACAATGCCGTTTCGGATCGAGGCGGATGCGTTTCGGGAAGCCCAGCAATTGCGTCAGCCCTGGATTTATCGAACCCACGGAGACCCTCGATGAAACGACGAGAATTTATCAAGACCGGCATCGGCGCGGGCGTAGGCTGCGGTTTCGTTCCCGTGCAATCGCTGTTCGCCCAACAGGCGGCCGGCAAAACGCTATTCGACAAGATCTGGGAAGCCCACGAGATCAGTTTTCTCGGCGGCGTCACTTCGGTGCTTCACGTGGATCGGATGATGCTTCCCGACAGTGGCCCGTCGTCGATCAGACGTCTGCTGCAGGCCGGCGAGGCGATCAGGAATCCTGAACTCGTCTGGGCGGTGGCCGACCATCAGGTTTCGACCTCGCCCGAGCGTTACACCAACCGCTCGCTGAATCTCGGCAGCGTCGCCGACGAATTCCCGGAAATGAAGGAAGAACTCGCGGCGATGGGAATTCAGGCTTTCGGAATCGACGATCCCGAACAGGGTATTCAGCACGTGGTCGGCCCGGAAACCGGGCTCACCCTGCCCGGCATGCTGATGGTCGCCGGTGACAGCCACACTTGTACCCATGGCGCCCTTGGCTGCGTTTCCTGGGGCGGCGAAACCGCTCAGAACGTGCTGCTGACCGGTACGGTGATTCGCGAGCGGGCGCGAAATCTGCGGGTCAACTATGTCGGCGCCCTAGGCCCATGGGTTCGGGGCAAGGACATGATTCTGCACACGATCGGCACCCTGGGCGCCGACGCCGGCAATCGCTGCGCGGTCGAATACGCCGGGCCGCTGGTGCGCTCGCTGAGCGTAGAAGGCCGCATGACGATCTGCAATCTGTCGATCGAGATGGGCGCGGCGACCGGCATGGTGGCGCCGGACGACACCACTTTCGAATATGTCGCCACCCGGGAGTTCGCGCCCAGGGGCGCGCTTTGGGACCAAGCGCTCGCTTACTGGCGCGGCCTGCCCACCGACGACGACGCCACCTTGTACCGTGACGAAACCATCGACATGACGAACGTCGAACCCCAGGTCACCTGGGGCATCAGCCCGGAGCATGTCATCGGCGTCAGCGACCGCATCCCCTCCCCTGACGACGCCCCCTTCGAGAAGCGCGACGCCTGGCGCCGGGCGCTCGAATACACCAGGCTGACTCCCGGCGACACCATCGCCGACACGCCGGTGGATGAAGTCTTCATCGGCTCTTGCGCCGAAAGCCGCATCGAGGACCTGCGCGCCGCGGCAGAAGTCGTTCGCGGCCGCAAAGTGGCGCCGAACGTGCTCGCCTGGGCCATCGCCGGCTCCCAGCCGGTCAAGCGGCAGGCCGAAGCCGAAGGGCTCGACCGGATTTTCAGGGACGCGGGATTCGACTGGCGTGAGCCGGGTTGCTCGAAGTGCTACGGCTCCAACGGCGAACTCGTTGCCCAGGGCAAGCGCAGCGTTTCCAACTCGAACCGCAACTACGTCGGCCGCCAGGGCATCGACGCGATCACGCATCTGGTCAGCACGCCGATGGCGGCTGCCGCCGCGATCGCCGGCCGCATCGTCGACGTACGCAAACTGATGGCAGGGGAGATCGCGTAATGGCTGAACAGGCAGCACTCGGCAACGGGCCGCAATTCCTGAGGCAGGAGGGAATCGCGGCGCCGTTGATGATGGACAACGTCGATACGGACATCATCTCGCCCATCGGCAAGCCGCCCAATCCGGGCGCCACGCCGGAAACCCGCGCCTTCGAGCCGATCCGCTTCTTCGCCGACGGCAGGGAGAAGCCCGATTTCATACTCAACCAGGAAGGTTTCCGGCGAGCTTCGATAATTCTCGCGGGCAAGAATTTCGGCACCGGCAGTTCGCGCTCGGTGGCGGTGAGCAGGCCGCTCGACGGCGGCATCAACGTCGTAATCGCGGAAAGTTTCGGCCCGCTGTTTTACGACAACAGCGTGCGCCAGGGTCTGCTCGCGGTGCCGCTGGAAGGCGAAAAAATCGAACGGATCGCGGAATGGGCCCAGGCCAATCGCGGCCAGACCATTCTCGTGGACCTGGAACGTCAGGTAATTGAGGTGCCGGGCCTGGATACATTCGAATTCCGGGTTGAGCCCCGGGTGCGGGAAAAGCTGCTCGGCGGCTATTCCGTGCGCGAGGAACTCGGCAGGCTGGAAGCGGAAATCGATGTCTTCGAGCAAGACTACCGACAAGACTGGCCCTGGATCTACAAGTAGCAAGGCCGAAGCAGTACCGGCGATTGCTTCGCAGTCCCCTGTCGGTGTGCTTGAACGGCACGCCGGTACGGCGATATTGCTGCGATCGGATGCATTATCCCGATCCGCGGATTCCGACGCGATATTTGCACAGCCCTGGAGCCGTCTGCTCGCGGACGCCGCCGGCAACCGCGAACAGACTCCCTCGATCCTGCTTGCGGAATTCAGTCTCGGCTTGAACGATGCGGGCGAATTTCATTTCGAGGCGCTTTTTGAGACTTTTTTTAAGACCTTGGCCGACGCGGGCATTCGAGTCGTCGCGGCCCCGTTTTTCGGCTCCAGCCTGGTCTCCGAAGCCGTTCGCCGGGGAATTCTGCTCGCGCCATTGCCGGCGGAGACGATTCAGCTTCTCGGCGAGCGTCTGGCGGAAGAGCCTGAAACGGTGCTGATATTCGATCTGCGCGAACAGCGGATCGAATTGCCCGACGCCGGATTCATCGCTTTCGAAACCCACCCCTGGCTCAGAAGCCGGTTGCTTTGCGGCATGGACGATCTCGACGAACAAATCCGGTATCGGGAAACCGCGAAGGAGTTTCGTTCGCGCGACCGGGTCCGGCGCCCCTGGTTGTACAGGAAGCCGGACAAGGCCGATTCGAATTGACGAATCGGTGTCCGGGTGTTCGGTCAAGGCTGGCGGAAGGCGATGAGTTCTCCTGAATAGCCTCGGCCGCTGACCGCTATCACCAGATATTGTTCGCCGTCGAGTTCGTAGGTCATGGGCGATCCGGTCTGGGGCGCCGGCAGCGGGAGGGCCGCGACTTCTGCGCCGGTTGCCTTGTCGTAAGCGCGCAACATGGCGCGAGAGCTTCCGTCTTCGCCGGTGGTCATTTCGGCTTCGCCGGCGACCAGCAAAGTCCTGGTGACCAGCGTGCCCACCGAGGCGCTCTGCCCGGTACGCGGCAGATCGACCCCTTCCAGCGCGGGATTGGCGCGGATGCGGTCGGGAGTCTGGCCGTGAGGAATCTTCCAGGCGATCTCGCCGCGATTCATGTCAATGGCGGTGATGACGCCGTAGGGAGGCTTCAGCAATGGCAGGCCATTGACAAGCAGGCCGACCGGCGGCCGGCCGCGGCTGGACTGTGGTCTTTGCCGCTGCACATTCGCGAGTTCGGTGCGTCCGCCCCCGGCCGAAGAACCGGCGCCGCCGGAGGTTCTCGGCCCGGTGGCGGCATTGCCCTGGATGTAGGCCATGTCGGACTGGCCGGGATACGGCGGCACCACGGCGAGGCTGCCGACGGAACTGTTGGACGACACGAACAACATGTTCGTTTCCGGGTCATAGGAGCCGCCGGGCCAGTTGGTGCCGCCGCCGGTGGAAGGCGCCATCAGCACGCCGAGCGGGCCCTCGATATCGCTCACCACGGGTGGTGTAAACAATGGCCCCATCTGGTACCAGGAGGCGATTTCCAGCGCCCGCGCGCGCAGCTCCGGGGTATAGTCGATGAGATCTTCCTCGGTTACGCCCTGGCGGTCGTAGGCAGGCGGTTTGGTGGGGATAGGCTGGGTCGGCGAATACCACTCGCCCGGCACATCCCCGCCGGGAACCGGCCGCTCGACGATGGGCCAGACCGGCTCTCCGGTTTCCCGGTCGAATACATAAACGAATGCCTGTTTGGTGGGTTGGGCCACCGCCTTGATCAGACGGCCGTCGACATTGATGTCCAGCAGAATCGGCGCGCAAGGAATATCCTGGTCCCAGATGCCATGGTGCACGAGCTGGAAATGCCATTGCCGCTCGCCGGTATGCAGGTCCACCGCGAGCAGGGTTTCGGCGAACAGATTGTCTCCCGGGCGGTAGGCGCCGTAATAATCGCCGGTGGCGGCCTCCACGGGCAGATAGACCATGTTGAGTTCGGGATCGACGGAAATCTGCGCCCAGACGCCGGTATTGCCCGTGTACGATGCGGAATCGCCTTCCCAGGTCTCGTAGCCGTATTCTCCGGGCATCGGAATCGTGTGGAAAATCCACAAGCGCTCGCCGGTGCGGACATCGTAGCCGCGCACGAATCCCTTGATGTTTTCCCGGCTGCGCGGATTGCCGCCGGTGTGATGGGCGGCGCCGACGATCACTACGCCGTTGGCGATGATCGGGGTGGCGTGCAGCCCGATCTGGCCGAGCGCCATGTCCGACGGCTGATCGAGTTGCTGCATGAGATCGACAATGCCGTCGATGCCGAAATCCGCCGCCGGCCGCCCCGTTGCCGCATCGAGCGCCACCATCTGGTACCCGGGGGTAACATAGACGACTCTGGCTTCGCCGCCCTCCTGCCAGAAGGCAAGCCCGCGGCCCGACAACTGCCGCGGCGCGACTTCACCGCGCTCACCTTCGCGCAGGCTGAAAGTCCAGAGCAGTTCACCGGTTCTGGCATCGAGGGCGACCACCGCCCGCCGCGAGCCGCCGGTTGAATAGAGCACGCCGTCGACCATAAGCGGCGTGGACTGGAGCCGGTATTCGGGGCTCGGACCGAGATTGTCGGTCTTGAAGCGCCAGGCGACTTCCAGCTCTCCGAAGTTCGCGGCGTCTATGCCGGAAAGCGCGGAATAGCGCGTGTGGCCGAGGTCGCCGCCGTAAGTCGGCCATTCTCCGTCCGGGGCGCCGTATTGCGCCGAAACATAACCGGACAGAAGCAGCATCGCCGAATTGACGCCCAACAGTATGAATTTGCGGATTGATGTCATATTATCCTTCGCACTGGGAGGTTTGCCGGTCGATCCAGTCTAGCATAGCGATCTGGACCCTCGAAGGTAATCGATCGTAAATAACAACAGTTCCCCGCAAGTCCCGGCCAATGGGATCAGGGAATCGCGGAACTGCCGGCAGTACTTTCTTTTTTCGCTCCGACACCGGGGTCGTGTCCGCGGTTGCCATGTGCGCGCCACGTCTATCCAGTGCGGGGCCATATCTATCATTCCTGAGAGTCTTGAATCATGAACAATTTTGTCAAAACGACCTGCGGATCCAGTCGGTTAACTCGTACAAGCCTTTGTGCCGCCATATCGATGGCCATATTGGCTGCCGCTGAACCATCGGTAGCACAACAGGAGGAAACGGTTGAGGAAGTAATCGTTACCGGCTCCTATATCCGCCGCTCCGAAGGCATTTCAGCCGCCTCCCCGATAGTGCAACTCACCGCCGAAGATCTCGAAGCGGAGGGCACGATCAACCTGGCGAACGTAATCCAGAATCTGACCTTCAACAACGGTACCGGGGTCATCAATTCGATCCAGGGTTCAACCAACCAGATCACCAATTTCAACTTGCGAGGACTTGGCTCGCGCGCCACGCTCGAACTGATCGACGGTTACCGTGTGCCGACCGGGAATGTGCAATTATTGCTGCCTGCCATGGCGCTGGAGCGCATTGACATCGTTACCGACGGCGCCGCGGCGCTGTACGGCACCGATGCCGTGGCGGGCGTTGTCAATATGGTTCCCTATACCAGTTATGACGGGTTCAAGGTTGAAGTATATGAAGAGAACGACAGCCGCGGCGATTACTGGAAGCGCGAGACTTCCTTCCTCGGCGGCTGGAATTTCGGTGACGTCGACATTGTCCTTGCCGGTTCCTACATCGTCAACGACACTCTCGCCTGGCATGATCGACCCGAATACGTTCGCTCTGGATTGACGCACAACAGTGGCTCGAATCCGGGCAACTTCGAGGTGCCGGTGCGTGACGCCAACGGCGACCTGACCGGAGACTTTCGCAACCAGCCGGACCCGAATTGCGGTCTCGAGGAAACCGACGCACAGGAACAGGAGTGGAATTCGCCTTGGGGCACACTGGCGCTGGGGCGTTGCTGGTTCAGTTTTGGCGACACTCGAGACTTCATGGAAGCGATCGACTCGTCCAACCTGTTCGGTAACATGACCTGGGACACCAGCGAAGATCTGACCTTGAAAGCCCAGTTTCTCTACAACCGACAAGTCGTGCGTGGTCGCCAGAACCCCGGCAACCCGGGAGTTCGCATCGACGACCTGCCTACCGTGCGCGGCGAACTGCCCGGCAATACTTTTCGCGCGACTTCTTCCGAAGGAACGCCCCTTTTCGCCGAACCATTGCGGGACTCCGGCGGCGAACTCATCAGGGACGCCCATGGCAATCCGCAGTGGCAACGCGATGCGAACGGCCAGACCGTCCTGGCGCAGAATCGTTTCGCATTTATCGGACACAATCCGAACGGCGGGGTTCCGTTCTCGGAAGACGTCCGAATCGGTTCCTGGCTCCCCTTCCCCAAGCCTCCGGCCAACACACAGCCGGCTTCCTTCGCCGAGAACGACGGCTTGAACATGGAACTCGACGACAAGCGCACCTACCGGCTGGCGCTGGCGGCGGACTTCACGGTGCCTGTGATCGAGGGCTGGGAAGGCACGGCGTCCTACAGTTTCGGCGCCACCGAGCAAATCGATATCGCCAACCAGGATTTCAGTTTCGGCGCCCTCGCCCAGGGACTAAGTTGCGACCCGGTGAACGATGCCAACTCCTGTTTCAATCCTTTCGCCGCGGTCGACCCGCGCTATCGCACTCCGCAGCATGTGGCTGACGCAGTGTTCACGCAATGGACCGAAGGCAACCGGGACCAACTGCAAACGATCGACATCGTCATTAACGGTGACATTCCTTTGGGTGGATACGAGCTGCCTGGCGGCCCCATTGGCGCTGCTCTGGGCTTTCAGCGCCGGGACGAAACCGATGAGGACAACCCGCCGGCCGGCGACATTGCCAATGACCAGTTGATCGGCAACCAGGAAACGCCGCAGACCGTGAAACGGCACGCCGACTCCTGGTTCGCGGAGTTCGCTTTCCCGATTCTGGAAAACCTGGAATTGAGCGCGGCTGTGCGAGACGAAGCCTACAGCACGGGGCAGGGCAAGGTCGTCGACAAGTACGGACTGATCTGGAACGTAACCGATCGGCTGAATTTTCGCGCCACGACCGGCGAGGCGTTCATCGTGCCGACTTTGTCCCAATTGAATCGGCCCGAGCAATGCGGACTGAGTAATGTGGACGACCTTTTTTCGACATTCCAGGGGTTTATCACTTCCTGCAGAACCGGCAACCCAAATTTGAAGTCGGAAACTTCCGACAGCCTTTCCATGGGCTTCGATCTGACCCTGTTCGACAATTTGATCTGGTCGATCACCTGGAGTGAGACGGACTTCAAGGACCGCATCGTCAGCACGACCACTCAGGACATCGTACGCACTGACTTCCGCAACTTTCAGGAAGCGACGGGATTCTCTCCCACCGATGCCCAGCCGCTACCGAGTGAAGATCAAGTTCGAGCCTGGGTCTCCGACCCGCGTTCGGACAAGCGGATCCTCCGCAGCGCCAATGACATTACCACGCCGGTGCGGATCAATCAGAGCGACTCGAACGCCTCCACGATGCTTGTGAAAGCCTGGGATACACAATTGAGTTACGGCTTCGGCATAGCCGATCTGGGACTGCCCGAATGGGGTAATATCGAGATGCGGCTGCAGGGTACTTATGTCGACACTTACCAGTTTCAGTTGCAGGCCGACGAACCGGTCAGGGAAGCGGTGGGCAACCAGAACAACGACTTCGGCGCCGTGCCGCCGATCCCGCAAATCCGGGCCAACCTGCGAATAGGCTGGAATATGGGGCCGCATAGCGTTTCCGCTACCGGCAGATACGTCGACGAAGTGATTTTCGACGCCAACGAGTTCAGCTTCCAGTCTTTCTTTCCGGGTGCGCAATGGTTGCATACGGATATCATCAGGGACTGGGCGCAACTCGACATGTTCTACAGTTATCGGGACTTCGAGTACTGGGGCGGCAGTTTCAACTTCACGGTCGGCGCGCGTAATCTGACGGACCGCATGCCTCAGAGAACCGGCATGATCGCAGGTGTTGTCGCGTCTTTGCAGGACCCATTGGGTAGAGTAATCTACGCACGGGTTAACTATAACTTCTGAAAGTGCGAGGGAGTGCGCGAACTTTCATAAGAGGAATGCTTATGAAAATTACGCTGTATGTTCTCGCATCGTTCTGCTGCGCCCTGGCCGTTCCGGCCCTTGCGCAGCAGATTCAGCTTTCCGAACAGATCTGGTCGGGAGAAGTTCTCAGGCCTGGCGGCCAGCCGCTCGTGCCCATCTATGACGGCTGGTTCACCAACCCCGACGGTACGCACACGCTCTGTTACAGCTACTACACGATGAATACCGAGCAGTTCCTCGATATTCCCGTCGGCGAAAACAACATGATTCTGGACGAGCGCTTCGCCGACGCGCTGATTCCCACCCATTTCGATCCGCTGCCGCCGGCGTACCGCCACGTTTTCTGCGCCTTTACCGTCGACGTGCCGGCGGATTTCGGCGTCGATGAGCGAATCGTCTGGCGGCTGACGAGCAATGGGCAGACGCTGGAAGTTCCGGGCAAGATCATCCCTCCCTACGTGATGGATGAGCCGGCATCGGGCGGGCGCGGCGAAATCGCTCCCCTGGTTGCGCTCGACGAAGGCGGCGAAGCCGTCCGCGGCCGCCGCGGAATTCATCGCCGCGACGTTCGGGTCACCGTGGACGAGCCGCTTGAGCTGCGCGCCTGGATCGAACACGAGGAACCCGAAATCTGGGTTGGCTGGGCGCATCACAGCGGCGCCGGCAGCGTCGGCTTCGACCGCAAGGAATACGAGTTCGACCCGGCTTCCGGGCCTGCAACGGTGCAGGCCAGTTTCAGCGAGCCCGGAGAATACGTGATTCGAATGCAAACGATCCGCGATATCGCTTCATTCGAGTTCTATTGTTGTCATACCAACGCCTGGTTCCATGTTACAGTTGGCGATTAGGCGTTCCAAAGCATCAGCTTACAGGACCAGACCATGACCAGATTCAGGACTACCGGATTACAGCTCGCGCTGCTGTTCGTCGCGGGAATTGCCTTCACCGGCATTGCGTCTGCCCAGGATGGACTGACCTATTCGCGTGACATCGCGCCGATCCTCCAGGAAAAGTGCGTAACCTGTCACAACCCCGACGGTATCGGCCCGATGCCGCTGACAAACTTTCAGGAAGTGCAACCCTTCGCTTATCTGATCAAGGATCGCACCAGCAAGGGCATCATGCCTCCGTGGCATGTCGACCCGGATGTCGGCATCCAGCAGTTCAAGAACGACGCTTCCCTGAATGACGTACAGATCGAGGCGATTTCGGCCTGGGTCGACGCCGGCGCGCCGGAAGGCGACCCGGCGGATATGCCGCCGCCGGTGGAACTTCCTTCCGGGGCGGACTGGCAGCTTGCGGAGCAACTGGGGCCGCCCGATTTTATCGTGCGATCACGTCCGTACGACGTCATCGCCAACGGCCAGGATCAATGGTGGGAGCCCAGAGTCGAGTTCAGTGGGCTGGAAAACGAACGCTGGCTGCGCGCGGCGGAATTCAAGCCCTCCTATCCGCTGGGCAAGAAAGTCGTGCATCACGGCCACGCGGTGCTGATCCCCGAAGGCGAGCAGCGCTCGGTGGCGCTGGCGCGATACGGCGTCGGGAAGTCCTGGGAAATGTATCCCGACGGAACGGGGATGCTGGTACCCCCGAACGGTACGATCGCCTGGAACCTGCATTATTTCCCGATCGGCGCCGAAGCCCCCGATGACGTGGTCGAAGTCGGCCTCTGGTTTTATCCCGAAGGCGAGAGCCCCGAGCTGGTTACCGTCGGCGAGGCGATGTTTCGCGTAGACGGCCTCAAGGGCAGGGCCCGGGGCCAGGACATCGTCATTCCTCCCCATGGCTACCAGGTGCTGCAAGGCACTCACGTGCTCCAGGAACCGGCGGTCATTCACAGTTTCCGGCCGCATTTGCACATGCGCGGCAAGGTCATGACCATGGAAGCGATCTATCCCGACGGCAATCGGGAAGTGCTGAGCCAGGTCAACAAGTACGATCACAACTGGCAGATCGCCTATATCTACGAAGACCACGTCAAGCCCCTGTTGCCGAGTGGCACGGTGCTGCAATTCACCTCGGTCTTCGATAATTCGGCGAACAATCCGATCAATCCCGATCCGGAGCAATGGGTGATTTTCGGCCGCCGAGGCGTGGATGAAATGAGCCATGCCTGGGTAGGCATAACCTATGTGAACGAGGAACAGTTCGCCGAGGCCGTCACTGAACGGCGCGCGCAACAGGAAACGCTGAGCCTCGAGGAGTAAGCGGCGAAACAGTAGGAAATCCGCAACTTGCGACGACTTTATTCGATTGGCGGCGCCCTCGCGCTATTGCTCGCGGCCAGTCCTTCATCAGTTGCCCAGCAACTGAGCCAGGCCGAATATCAGACCGCCCAGGCGGAACGCGGCGCGGCGCTGTATCAACAGCAATGCGCGGCCTGCCATCTGCCGGACCTGCAAGGTTCCTTCGAAGCGGTCGCCCTGCGCGAAAGCGCTTTCGTCGACAATTGGCGCAACCGCGCGCCGGCGGAAATGCTCGACCTGCTGCGGCGCACGATGCCGACCCAGGCGCCGGGCTCCCTGTCCGACGAAGAATATCTGGACCTCATCGCCTTTCTGTTGCAAGCCAATGGCGTCGTTTCCGGCGCTACGGCGCTGGCGGCGAATTCCGACACGGTACTTTTCATCGGCGATGAAAGCGACTTGGAGGCTGTGCCCGCCCGTACTCCCGTGCCTGGCCTGGCCGGCACCGTGCCGACTCCGGGCACACGCAATTCAATACCTGATATAGCAACGATCTATCGCTCCGACAGCGCCTTGACCCGCACTTGGCAGGAAGCTGAAGCGTTCAGCAATGTGAGTACCGAGGAACTGACCGACCCAGCCGCCGAAGACTGGGTCTGGTGGCGCCGCACGCCGCAAAGCCAGGGTTTTTCGCCGCTTGACCAGATCAATACCGAAAACGTTCAGCGGCTGAGCCTGGCCTGGGTCTGGGGCATGGAGCCGGGGCGCAGCCAGCCTTCTCCGCTGGTCCGGGACGGCATTATTTATTTACCGAATTTCGGCAACGTCGTGCAGGCGCTGGACGGCCGCAACGGCAACCTTCTTTGGGAGTACCGCCGCCAGTTCCCCGAAGGCGGTCGCCAGGGCGCCTTGCTGCGCACACTGGCGATGTGGGAAGACATGATATACGTGGCGACCACGGACGCACATATGGTGGCGCTCGACGCCCGCACCGGCGCCGAGCGCTGGGACGTGGAAATCGCCGAATCGGGCCTGGGATATTCCAATACCAGCGGGCCCATCGTCGCTGACGGCGTGGTCGTCAACGGCATCACCGGTTGCGGCCGCTTCTTCGAGGATAGCTGTTTCATTTCCGGCCACGACGCCGGGACCGGCGCCGAACTCTGGCGCACTTATACGATAGCCCGGCCGGGCGAGCCCGGCGGTGACAGTTGGGGCGACCTGCCGCTCGAGTTTCGCGGCGGGGGTGATGTCTGGATATCCGGAAGCTGGGACCCGGAACTCGGACTGGTATATTTCGGCGTCGCCCAGGCCAAGCCCTGGATGGCCGTCAGCCGCGGACTGACTACCGAAGACGCGGCGCTGTACACCAATTCCACCCTGGCGATCGATCCCGCTGACGGCAGGATCGTCTGGCACCGCCAGCATGTGCCCGGCGAATCGCTGGACATGGACGAGTCTTTCGAGCAGGTGCTCGTGGACTTGTTCGACGAGCCATATCTGCTGACCATCGGCAAGAGCGGCATCCTCTGGAAACTCGACCGCCGCACCGGCGAATTCCTCGGTTTGCAGCAGACGGTTTTCCAGAACGTGTTTTCCGAGGTGAATCTGGAAACAGGCCAGGTGCGCTATCGTGAAGACATCCGCAACATGCAGGTGGGCGAATGGCTTTCGGTCTGCCCTTCCACCGCCGGCGGCCATAACTGGCAGGCGAGCGCGTATCATCCGCCTACCCGGCAACTCGTGATTCCCCTGAGCCAGTCCTGCATGGAAATGTCGCCGCGGCAAATTACTTTCGAAGTCGGTTCCGGCGGCACCCAGGGCGACCGCATGTGGATGGAAATGCCCGGCACCGACGGGCAATTCGGCAAGCTCGCGGCCTATGACGTAGAGGCCATGCGCGAGCAATGGAGCATCGAACAGCGCGCGCCGTTTCTGACCGCGGCGCTGGCTACCGCCGGCGACCTGCTGTTCATCGGTGATTTCGACCGCTACGTGCACGCCATCGACGTGCGCAGCGGCGAGTCGCTCTGGCGCAGCCGTCTGGCCACGTCCGCCCAGGGATTTCCGATGACCTATGCCGTAGACGGCAAGCAATACGTGGCGATTCCCGCGGGCCGCGAGGGCGGCAGCCCCTGGCGCATCGGCAATTTCCTCGCGCCGGAGTTGCGCAGCCCCGACGGCCACAACGCCTTGTATGTATTTACCCTGCCCGATGACTGACTTGTTTCTCCTAAATATTCCGGATGGTCCGAGGTGACATTGCTTGAGCAAGAAGCGGATACCGGTTCGGCGCGAGCCGTGTATTCAGTCTCCGAAGTGAACCGCCTCGCCCGTGATTTGATCGAAGGCGGATTCCCTGCCGCCGTCGTGGAAGGCGAAATCACCGGCCTGAAACAATATCGATCGGGCCACTGGTACTTCGGTCTCAAGGACCGCGACGCCCAATTGCGTTGCGTGATGTTCCGCGGCAGCAATCAGTCGGTGCGATTCAGGCCGGCCGACGGCGACCGGGTCATCGCCCGGGGCAGCCTGACGATCTACGAGGCGCGCGGCGATTTTCAGTTGAAAGTGGCTGCGCTGGAAAAATCCGGCAGCGGCGAATTGCGTCAGGCTTTCGAAATGCTCAAGGCCCGTCTGCAAGCCGAAGGCCTGTTCGCGGCGGAAGCCAGGAAAACCGTTGGCAACCGGTTCCGTCACATCGGCGTGATCACCTCCCCTTCCGGCGCGGTGTTGCGCGATATCCTGAGCGTGTTCCGGCGCCGCTTTCCCGCGACCCGAATCACCCTGATCCCCACCGCAGTGCAAGGCGAACAGGCGCCCGCCGAAATCTGCCGCTCCATAGAAACCGCGAATGCCCTGCGCGGCAAGCTCGGCCTCGAAGCCTTGATCGTCGGCCGCGGCGGCGGTTCGCCGGAAGATCTCCAGGCCTTCAACGAGGAAAGCGTCGCCAGAGCCATTTTCGCCAGCGAATTGCCGATAACCAGCGCCGTCGGCCACGAAACCGATTTCAGCATCGCCGATTTCGTCGCCGGCCTGCGCGCGCCGACACCGTCGGCCGCGGCCGAATTGATGAGCCCGTCGCAGCAGGAGTACTTCGATATTCTTCGCTCTCAACTCGGCAAGTTGCAGCACCGCATGTACCAGAATCAGCGCCGGGGCAGCGAACGCCTGCACCTGATTTCGAAACGCTTGCGCAGCCCGGCGAGGAGACTGGAAGACCACGCCCAGTCCCTGGATGAATTCAGCCAGCGCATGCTCCGCGCCAGGGCCGCCGTGATTGCCGGAAAGCGACAGCAACTCGGTTTGCTGCAACAACGGCTGAAGCACTGTTCGCCCGCCATGCGGATCGGCCCGTTACGCGCGGCGCTGAACGAGACGCCTCGCCGCCTCCAGCGCACCATGCGCTCGTGCCTGGAGCGGCAAGGCGCCTTGCTGGCCGAGTTGCGGCGCACGCTGCATTCGACCAGCCCCTTGCATACGCTGGCGCGAGGCTACAGCATAAGCATGGACGAGTCGGCAAAAGTTATCCGCAGCGTGGACGATGTAAGGCAAGGAACCCGGATAGTCACGCGCCTTGCCGATGGGCGACTGAAATCGACGGTGGTCGAACTCGAAAAAGTACTCGAAAGAGAACCCGAGACGAGAACGGAATCATGATGAAAATGAAAATACTCGCGGCGGCGCTTATTGGGCTCGGCCTTTGCGGCGGCGCGGCGGCGCAGGTCGACGTGGATTCGCTGCCCCGGTCCTCGATGGTGCCGGGAGGCATCGCCGTCACGCCCACCCGGAGCGATGCGGTCTCGGGCAAGTACCGCGACCAGCGAATCCTGCTGTCGCGATTCGAAGGCCGGCAATACGCCATCATCGGCATCCCTCTCGACGCTGAGCCCGGACCGCAGCAATTTTCGGTTACCGGTGCGGACGGCGCCGAAAGTCTGCTGCAGTTCGAGGTCGTCCACAAGCAATATCGCGAGCGGCATCTGACGATAACCAACGAACGCCAGGTCAATCCCAATGCCGAAGACATGGAACGCATCAATCGCGAAAGCGTCGAGATGCGGCAAGCGTTTTCGACATGGTCCGAGTCGCTTGATCCCGACTTCGCCATGAACCTGCCCGTGGACGGCGTCCGCAGCAGCTCGTTCGGCTCGCGCAGTTTCTTCAACGGACAGCCGCGCAATCCCCACTCCGGCATGGATATCGCCGCGCCCGAAGGCACGCCGATTCTCGCCCCCGCGCCGGGAGTCATCCTTACCACGGGCAATTATTTCTTCAATGGCAATACCATCATCATGGATCACGGCCACGGCCTGATCAGCCTCTATTGCCATATGAACACGATCGACGTCGAACCGGGCGCGGAAATCGCGGCCGGCGCACAGATCGGCCGGGTGGGAAGCACCGGCCGCGTCACCGGGCCACATCTGCACTGGAGCGTCAATCTGAACAATGTCAGGGTGGACCCGGCGTTGTTCCTGGGCGAAAATCCCGTTCCATGAACCGACGCGAGAAACAGCGGCAAATCCGCGAAGCCAAGCAGAAGGCCGCGAAGCAGAAACAACAACGCCTGCAGATTTTCGGCAGGCTGGCGCTTTACGTGGCGCTGCCCGTACTGCTGATCTTCGTCGTTTACGTACTGGTCAGCCAGGGGCCCACCTATTCCCCGGTCGAAGTCGCTCCCAACGACCATGTATTCGGCGACCCCGAGACGCCGGTAAGCATTGTCGTTTACGCCGATTTTCAGTGCCCGGCCTGCGCGACCGAATCCCAACTCATGGCCCGCTTATGGCCGCGCATCGAGAACAGGGCGCACATGATTTTTCGTCATTACCCCCTGACGGCCACCAATCCACATGCCTGGACCGCCGCGCTTTATGCCGAAGCCGCCGGCCGACAGGACCGATTCTGGGAAATGCACGATTTTCTGTTCGTGAACCAGCCGATCTGGTCATTCCTGCCGGATGTGGAAAGTGAATTCGACTCCTACGCCGAAACGCTGGAACTCGATCTCGAACAATTGCAGGCGGACCTTTCGAACGAGACGGTAATCGACAAGGTGCGTGACGATCAGCGCGGCGGTAACGCCGCCGGCGTTCGGTCCACCCCGGTCATGTTCATCAACGGCCGGCGCGTGGCGCAACTGACCGCTTCAAGAATCATGGAACTCGTGGACGAACAGTACCGGGAGGCAGCGGGGGAACCGGAACCGTCCGGTTAGGACTTCGCGCTTACGGGTCGGCGGCCGCGAGATAACTGATCACGCCTTCCGCAGCTTTCGGTTCGCCGCCGGTCAGGGCGGGCCGGAACCGCAGCCGGTTCAGATTGCGAATCAGCGGTTCCACTTCCCGGTCGACCGGATAGTCTTCCACTTGCATCAACTGCAGATCCTGGGCTACGCCAAAGGCGTTTTCACGGCGCCAGCCCTGCCGGGTCTCGATATTTTCCGCCGCCGGCAGATTGAAGGAAAACAGGGCCACGACCTGCCATTCGTTACTTGCCGTCAAGCCCAGTCTTTCCGCTGAAAGTGACTCGGCGGCCAGTGGACTTTCGCCACCGAAGAACACTTTTACCGGAACGCCATCTTCGAAAGCCTCCGGCGCGTCCTTCGGCGCCCTGGCGCGGGCGGCGAGCGCCTTGCCGACACTGTCGTAAAAGGCCGGTTCCGGAATCAGGGCCGGCATTGCAAACAATTGCCTCACGTCCTCTTCCCGTACGCCGGCCTGCAAAAGCATTTCCCATGCGTCCCGGTATTCCTGCATGGCACGGAGTTTGCGGTCGAACAGGAGATACCAGTCGGCCTGGTACAACCGGATCATGGCCAGGGATTCGGAAACTTCGACCCTGTCCTCACCGGCGTAAATGTTCCGAATGCGATCAAGCAAGCTGACGCCATTGCTTCGCAGCATATTGAGCGCCCGTTCGGGGCTCATTATGTGTTCCGAGATATACCCGTCCTGGGAAACCTGGAAATTCCGACTGGTAGTTCGCAGACTTTGGCCGACAATGTTGCCTTCGGCGATCGCACTGGCCTGCAGGTACAAGATCCGCATTTGTTCGTATATCAGCACGGCCTTGCGGCGTTCCAGCCGCGGCCAGATGCGATCGGCTACCGAAAGAGCGACCCGGCTGCTGTATGCCGCACGCTGATAGTGATAGCCCTGGTTTTCCTCCAGATCCTCGGTGATGCCTCGCATATGAACGTAAGACAGGTCCATCAGCCCACGCATCATGCCCTGGTCCGTATTGCCGTATTTATTGAGGTAAAACCAGATTATGTGGTCCTGCAACTTGCGCGCTTCGCGCCATTGGCCTGCGTTTATGAAATTTTCGATTCTCTTGTGCAGTATCGGAAGCTGGTTCCTGGTATAGAGTCCTTCTTCGATGCGTACTATCTGTTGTGCGCGATCGAGAATCGCATTGGCCTCGGCGAATCGATCCAACTCCATGTAGCCATCGGCGATGCGCGACAAGGGCTCTACCAGTAGCGGGCTGTGGTAAGCGCCGCCTGCTTCAATACGATGCAGATCGGCCTCGTACAATTCGAGGTCGCGCAAAGCCTCCGCAACGGCATCGTCCTGGGCGGCGCTGGGCGCCCAGGCGCAAACCATCAAGGGGACGAATACGATCGGGAGTCTGCTGGTCAACTTTCCCACTGCCGTTATTCTGCTGCCAACAGTGCTAATCTTGCATAGTTTGACGCGTCCGGTCCAGTCCCGTGATGCGCTCAGACCGGGAAATCCCTGAGGTAGCCCGCGAACAGAACGGCATCGATATTGCCGCCGGAAGCCACGATTGCTACGGTCATGCCTCGCACCGGCAGTTTTTCATGCAGTATGGCCGCCAGCGCCACGGCCCCGCCTGGCTCGAGCACCTGCTTCAGGTGCCGGGAGGCGAAACTGATCGCCGTGCCCACTTCCTGCTCGCTGACCGTGAGGAAGTCGCAGACATTGCGCTGATTGATCGACCAGGTGATTTTTCCCGGAATACTCGCGGTCAGGGCGTCGCAACGCGTGAAGTTTCCGGCCTTGATGCGCACTCTGAGGCCGGCTTGCAGCGACCGACGATGGTCGTCGAAATGTTCAGGTTCGACGCCGTAAATTCCGGTTTTGGGACTGAGTTTTCCCATCGCAGTGGAAACGCCCGCGAGCAGTCCGCCTCCGCCACAAGGAACCAGCAGCAGATCCGCGCGCTGTTCGCGTTCGTTCAATTGCTCTGCAAGTTCGAGGCCTACGGTGCCTTGCCCCGCAATGACATGGGGATCATCGAATGCCGGAACCAGCGTCGCGCCGGTCGAGTCCGCCAGATCCTGGGCGATCGCCTCGCGCGATTCGGTATGTCGATCATAGGTGCGAACAGTCGCGCCCCATTCACGGGTGCCTTCCAGTTTCACCCTTGGCGCATCCGCCGGCATGACGATGGTGGCGGGAATGCCGAGCAGATGTGCGGCATAGGCTACACCCTGGGCGTGATTTCCCGATGAGTAGGCCACTACTCCGATCTGGCGCTGCCGCTCGTCAAGTTGCGCCAGACGGTTGTACGCGCCGCGGAACTTGAACGCGCCGATGCGTTGCAGGTTCTCCGCCTTTATGAACACCCGGGCGTCCAGCCACTTGTCCAGCGCCGGACTACTCAGCAACGGCGTACGCACGGCCACTTCCCGCAGCCGCCCGGCCGCTGCTCGAATATGTTCCAATGTCACTGGGGGTTCGCTCACTGTCAGTTCCATGTCGACACTCCAGGAGCCCTGTTCCTGTAATAGTACATGGGGCCTGATCGCGCCCGTTAAAGAGCCGCGGGTTCGATCAGCGGCGATTCCGGTCCAGGCGCCGCTTGCGGGCGATCTGCCTCGGATTCAGATTTTCCTCGCCCCTGGCGTAGGGATTTTCGTCGTTGCGAAATTCGATCTTGACCGTCGTACCTGTCAGTTCAAGCATTTCCCGGAAACTGTTTTGCAGATAGCGCCGGTAATGACCCGGCAGTTTGTCCAGTTGCTTGCCGTGGATCACGATCAGCGGCGGATTGTGGCCGCCCGGATGCGCGTATCGCAGCCGGATTCTGCGGCCCTGGGCCAGCGGCGGCTCATTTGCCGACACCATCTGTTCCAGCATGCGTGTGAGCACATTGGTCGAGACCGTCTTGCGGGAGGATTCCCAGGCGGCAAGTATGGATTCGTACATTCCGCCGACTCCGGTTCCGTGTAATGCGGAAATGAAATGCATGGGAGCGAAATCCACGAATCCGAGGCGGCGTTCGATCTCTCTTTTCAGCCATTGCCTGCGGTCGGCTTCCATGCCGTCCCATTTGTTGAAGGCGATCACCAGCGCCTTGCCGGCTTGCGCTACGTAGCCGAGCAAATGCAAGTCCTGCTCGACGACTCCTTCCCGCGCGTCCGCGAGAAACACCACCACATGCGACTCTTCTATAGCCTGCAAGGATTTGATAACCGAAAACTTTTCCACTACGCCCCGGGTTTTGCCTCGGCGGCGGATGCCGGCGGTGTCGATCAGGGTGTAGTGGCGGCCGTCGCGTTCAAAGGGAATCTCGATGCTGTCCCTGGTCGTGCCGGGTTCATCGAACACCAGCACACGGTCTTCGCCGAGCATCCGGTTCACCAGGGTCGATTTGCCGACATTGGGCCTGCCGGCGAAAGTAATCCTGATACTTTTCTCGTCCCGCTCCGGTTCGGCAATCGCTTCGCCCGTATCGAGCCGGTCCAGCACAAGACGAATGAGTTGTTTCACGCCGGTGCCCTGAGCGGCTGCGATGGCGAATATCTCCGGCGCGCCCAGTTCATGAAATTCGGCCCTGGCCTGGTCCGGCTCGAGCCCGTCGGTCTTGTTGACCACGAGGAATCCGGGCTTGCCTTGCTCGCGCAGGAATTGATGAATCCTGCTGTCCTCGGGCGTCAGACCGTCTCTGGCGTCAACCAGGAACAATACGCAATCCGCTTCGGCTATGGCCTGCAAAGCCTGCGCCACCACTTCCCGCTCGAGTCCGTCGGGGCTGGGAGTAATGCCGCCCATGTCAATGACCAGAAATTTCCTGCCGTCGATCTCGCCTTCGCCGTATTGCCGGTCCCGGGTCAGACCGGGCAGATTTACGGTCAGGGCGTCGCGGCTGGCGGTAAGGCGATTGAACAGTGTGGATTTTCCCACGTTGGGCCGGCCAACTATGGCGAGGACGGGTTTCAAGGGAAAAAATGCCGGCCTATTGGATGGCCAAGGCCATTAGCGCACCGCTGTTGCCGAATACGTACAACCGGCCGCTATCCGCCAGGATATTGGCTCGCACACCGTCGTTATCCACCCTCGAGCGGCCGACGATGCGGCCGTCGATCTGGGAGATGACATGGAGATAGCCCTCGAAATCGGCCACGGCGATATAGTTGCCTACGGTCCTGGGTCCGGTGACGGCGCGATTTTCAAGATCTTCGTTGGTCCAGACGATTTCGTTGGTATTATCGCGCACCGCGACCACATGGCTGTCGTCGGAACTGTAATAGATGTTGCCGAATCCCCGGTCGAGGGCCTGATAGCTGGAAGCCTCCATGCCCCAGACGATCCGGCCGGTGGCGGTATCGAAGGCCATGACATTGCCCTGGTAACTCGAGGCCAGGACCCGGTTGCCGTCGAGTTGCAGGTCGCCGTCGGCATCGATCACGCGTTCGATGTCATAACGCCCTTCGGGAATCGCGATACGTTCCTCCCAGCGCCAGATACCGTCATCGGCCGCGACCGAAACCAGGGTGCCGTTGCTGAAACCGGCGATAACGAAACCTTGTGGCGTGATGACGGGCCGATTGGTGCCGCGCAAGGTCAACGCCGGTAAACTCGTTTCATAAATCCAGCGCCGCGAACCGTCGGCAGCGTCAAGGGCGATCAATTTGCCATCGACGGTCTGCGCGACTACCACATCGCCATCGGTCTGGGGCGGTGAAAGCACTTCACTGGTCACTTCACCGCGCCAGAGTTCCTCGCCGGTGAACTGATTGAAGGCGATCACTTCCGCGTCGGCGGTGCCCACCAGTACGAGGCCGCGTCCGGCGCCGACCCCCCCGGTAACGATTTCATCGTCAAGCCGGGTGCGCCAGAGCGCATCGCCGGATTCAAGCTCGAATCCGTAGATATTGCCGTCCTGGCTGGCGGCGAATATGCGTTCGCCGTCAATGGCCGGAGTCAATTCGAAATAATCGCCCCCCTGGCCGTTGCCGATATTGGCGCTCCAGATGCGGCGCAATTCGACTTCTTCGTCGATGGCCAGCAATTCCGCCGGCGGATCCACTTCGTCATCGTTGAACCAGGTGGACGGATCCAGATTGATGATCGAGCAGCCCGCGAACAACGGCAAGGCAAGTACGGCGAGTGTCTTTTTCATGGCGGCAATCTCATTCCAGCGGTCTTAATTCAAGCCGCCCAGGTTTTCGAGTTTCATGCGCAATCCGTCACTGATCGAACCCGCGTCCTGCGCCGCGAGCCAGGAGTCCCGCGCATCTTCCGGCCGGCCGAGTGCCAGATAGACGTCTCCACGCAACTCATGGAACCCGGGCTCAAAGCTGCGCGGGTCTACGCTGTTTACGAGCAACAAGGCGCGGTCGGGGTCGCCCCGGGCCAGGATCACGCGTCCAAGGCGCAAGGTCGCTATCAGTACAAGGCCTTCGTCCGCGCGCCTGATGATGCTGGTCGAGGCATTGTCGACCACCCATTGCAACACTTCCTCGGCAGCCGCCAGATCGCCCTGCTGAACCGATTGCCGGGCGCTGAACAATGCTCCGTAACGCGCATAGACGGTATTCGGGTATTCGTCCATTAACCGGCCGGCGAGATCGATGATGGCCGCGACATCGGGTTCCCGAGTAACATCGACAGGCTGGGCGACGGCCAGGATTTCCTCGTACAGGTCGGACGCGGCTTCGCGGCCGGAAGTGCTGGATAGCTGCCAGAAGCTCCAGCCGCCGTAGCCTGTCGCGGCGACGACCACGATCAATAGCAGGAACTTGCCGTTTTCGTCCCACCACCGCCGCAGCGCTTCTATATTCTCTTCTTCAGCGGCACTGAAAGCCACGTTCTGCTCCTGTATATCAATCCCAACTGCGTATTATAAGGCTAGTTCGAGGTTTTGCGGAAAGCCGGTTTTTGCCCATGGGATTCCGCGCGCAATCGCGGAGTCAATACTTATGGAATCGCTTCGGTGTCTTTCAGTAAACGCGCGATTTCTTGCGCGCAATCGTCCAGCGGGACTATCACGGGTTCGAATCCTACTGTGAATTTGCGCAATTCCACATTGCGAGGCGACCCGTCTTCCGACTGTTGCATGATGGCGGCCATTCGGGCATTCAGATTGGAGGCGCGTTTGACATGTTGAGATTTTTTACCACCTCCACATTGGCACATGATTCGCAGACTGGGGTATTGCCCGCGCAGCCTCCTGGCAAATTTTTGACCTTCGGCAACAGAGACCTCGCCGTCAACGACAATGTAGACATCAGGCCTGTCCTTTTCCCTAAAGGGCGACTCGTCCGTTTCTACGGCATTTGCACTCGTTTTATTTCTTGCCTGCAATAACAAAACAACTCTTTCGACACCAATGGCGAATCCAACCGCCGGCGTTGGCCTGCCGCCGAGTTGAGCGACAAGGCCGTCATAGCGGCCTCCACCGCAAACCGCACCTTGTGAACCCAGAGCGTCAGTGGTCCACTCGTATACGCAGTTGTTGTAGTAATCCAGTCCTCGGACCAATGTGGGAATTTCGGTAGTCCTGATTCCGGCCTTGGACAGCAATTCTTTCAGTTCCTCGTAGTGGTCAACGCTTTCCTTGCTAAGATATTCGGCCAGTTTCGGCGCGTCCTCGACAACCGCCCGGTTTCCCGGATGCTTGCTGTCGAGCACGCGCAAGGGATTGGTTTTGATTCTGCTTCGGGCCGAGGGACCCAATTCTTCCTTTCTGCCGGACAGATATTCGGCAAGAACCTCGCAGTAGCGTCTGCGATCCTCGGCGCTGCCGATATTGTTCATTTCCAGTGTGAGCCAGCCGTCTAGCCCCAGCCGTTGCCAGAATGTTGCTGACAGTTCGATGATTTCGGCATCGATATCCGGGCCCGCCATGCCGAAAGCTTCTATACCGAATTGATGAAACTGTCGGTAACGGCCCTTTTGGGGCCTTTCACGCCGGAACATCGGGCCCTGATACCACAGCCGCTGCTGGCTGTTGTAGAGCAGCCCATGCTGCTCCGCCGCGCGTACGCATCCCGCGGTGCCTTCGGGACGCAGGCTGATGTGGTCGCCGCCGGTGTCCTCGAAACTGAACATTTCCTTCTCGACGATGTCGGTTACTTCGCCGATAGAACGCTTGAACAATTCGGTTTTTTCAAGCAACGGGAACCTGATTTCCGAGTAGCCGAAACTCCCGGCAACGTCGCGAAATTCTTGCTCGACCCAGCGTAGACCCTCAGACCAGCCAGGAAGCGCATCGTGCATTCCCTTTATTGAACGGATTACTTCCCTGGCCATGATTTCAGTGCGATTCTTCAGCTGCTGGCGATTACGTTGGCGTCCGCGGCCTGTTTTTCCGCAACCCGGCGCCGGACCATGGCTTCCAGTTCGTCGAGCAATTGCTCGTTGCTCACCTTGTGATGGGGGGCGCCGTCCAGATAGGCCATATTGGCCGGGCTGGCGCCGGTAAGCCCGACTTCCGCCTCCCTGGCTTCACCGGGTCCGTTGACGATGCAGCCGATGACGGCGACATCGACCGGCGTAACGATATCCTCCAGCCGCGCTTCGAGTTGATTGACGATGCCGATGACGTCGAAATTCTGTCTTGAGCAGCTCGGGCAGGCGACGAGATTGACGCCCTTGTAACGCAAACCGAGGCTCTTGAGAATATCGAATCCAACCTTGATTTCTTCCACCGGATCCGCCGCCAGCGATACGCGGATGGTGTCGCCGATGCCTTCGAGCAGCAAGGCGCCCATACCGATAGCGGATTTGACCGTGCCGCCGCGCAATCCGCCGGCTTCGGTAATGCCGAGATGGAACGGGTTGTCGATCTGGTTCGCCAATCCGCGATAGGCGGCCAGAGTCATGAAAACGTCCGAGGCCTTGAGACTGATCTTGAAATCCCGGAATTCGAGCTTGTCGAGAATTTCGATCTGCTGCAAGGCGGACTCGATCATTGCTTCCGAACTCGGCTCCTTGTATTTTCGCAGCAAAGCCTTGCTCAGCGAGCCGGCGTTGACTCCGATGCGCATGGGAATGCCCTTGTCCCGGGAACTGCTGACCACGGCCCGCACCCTTTCTTCCTTGCCGATGTTTCCCGGGTTTATACGCAGGCAATCGACGCCGTACTCGAGTACTTTCAGCGCGATGCGATAATCGAAATGAATATCGGCGACCAGCGGCAATGAAACCCTGGCGCGAATTTCGCGAAAGGCCTCGGCGGCATCCATCGTGGGCACCGACACTCGAACTATGTCCGCGCCCACCGCTTCCAGCCGTTCTATCTGTGCGACGGTGTCCTCAATGTCGCAGGTTTCCGTATTGGTCATGCTTTGTACGGTGATCGGTGCTCCGCCTCCGACCGGCACCTTGCCGACCATGATCCGGCGCGTCTTGCGGCGTTGTATCGCTTGTTGCGCTTTCATGGTTTCAATTTTCCTTTCTTGTTGTAGCCGTAAGAACCGGCAGGAATCCGGCCGTGAAAGCCTGGATCGCCCACCATCCGACGGCGGCCGCACCGCCGACCAGCGCGATCAGAATCAGCACGTACCAGAAACGGCCGACTCGCTCCGGCGTGGTATGTTCGTGAACGATGTCGTAGGCGGCAGGCGCGCCGGAATGCCGATAGGCAGACACCACCTGTTCCACGTCCAGGCCGAGTAACAGCGCATAACTTTTCATATACCCTATTACATAGACTTCGCCGGGCAATTTTTCGTAGTCGCCCGATTCCAGGGCGCGTACGTAATGCTCGGTCAGGAACAACCTCTCCGATATTTCAAAAACGCTCAGATTCATCCGTTCCCGCGCCGCGCGCAACATGGCGCCGGCGCTGACCAGGGGCATCCCGGCCACTGCAGGTTCGATCGGGTCAGGATCCTGCCCGGTTTCCCCGGCCGGAGACTCCAGTTCCAGGTCCTGCTCCGGGTCCTGCTCCGGGTCCTGCTCCGGGTCCTGCTCGAGGTCGCCTGAATGTTTGAGCGGAATTTCGTCCTCGTCTTCAATACCCATCCATCAATTCCACATACCTGCGGTATTCCGCTGTTTCCGGGTACAGTGTACCGAGAATCGCCCCGAATTCCTCTACTACATCGAGATTTCCGGATTGCCGGGCGAACTCGGCGCCGACGAGCAATGCTCTCGGGCTGTGAGGCAGGCCTTGTCTTGCCGCGATTTTCAGATAGTCACCGTAAAGGCGCCGGGCTTCGGCCAGGTTGCCGCGCCGCCTGTGTATGAGAGACGACTCCAGCGCCGCCACAGTCAACTCCCCATTCAGGCTCAGAGCGCCGGTAAACGCCTCCAGTGCTTGCGCGGGACGTTGTCGGCGCAAAAGAGCCCTGCCGAGATTCTCAAGCGCATGGGCGCGGCCGGGGTAGCTCTCATCGGCCGCCGCCGTGTGGAACTGCGTCAGCGCTTCCTCGTCGCGTTCGAGCGAATACAACAGCACACCGAAATTATTCCTGAGAGAGGAATTGTCCCGCTCCAGCCGCAGGGCGCTCAAGAAATGTATTTCCGCCAGTTCGAAATCACCGTCGGCGGCAGCGAGCAATGCGGCGATATGATCGATTTCCGCCTGTCCGGCGTCGTTGTCGCGGGCATTGTCCAGATGAAGCCGCGCGGCGGGGAGATCGCCGGCTTCGAAATAGCCCATGGCCAGCGCCAGATAGTCCCGGGCAGCGGTATCCGGCGCCGGGGATTCAATGCCGCCGCCGGGAGAACTCACGCAGGCGGCCAAAATTGCAGCGCAGCAAAGCGGCAGGCAACTTCGGCCTGCCACGTGCCGGCGGCGCAATGCCGCGGGTATCATCGAGCCGTTCCCCGCGGCCGAGCCGTCTGCCTCGAATCGCCTCTTTCGCTATGTATGAGCCCGCTGCTTGACGCGCCGCTCTCGCCGCGGCGCAGCATTCGTTCCCGCCGCCGGGTCTGATCGCGCACGGCGCCCGTCAGTTGGCCACATGCCGCGGCAATCCCGTCGGCGCGGGTAGTTCGCACGGTTACGACAAGACCTGCGTCCTGCAGGATCTTGCGAAAATTTCCGATCGAACTCGCACTGGGGCGCCGGTAGCTGACTTCGCTGAACTCGTTGAACGGAATCAGATTGACCTTGCAGGGGAAATCCTCAAGCAACGCAGCGAGTTCCCGGGCATGTTTCCGATGGTCGTTGACTCCGCGGATCAGCGTGTATTCGATCAGCGGATCGCGACTTTCCCCGAGGTCCGACATGTATTCGCCGGCAGCCTCAAGCAACTCTGCGATGGGGTATTTCTTGTTCAGCGGCACCAGTTCATTGCGCAATTCGTCGTTGGGCGCATGCAGCGAAACCGCCAGCGCGACGTCGGTCCGTCCGCGCATGCGTTCGAGGCCGGGAAGCACCCCGGCGGTGCTGATCGTGACCCGTCGCTTGGACAGACCGTAGGCATAATCGCTGAGCATCAGGTCGACGGCATCCATGACATTGTCGAAATTCAGCAATGGCTCGCCCATTCCCATGAAAACCACATTGGTTACGGGAGGGCCGCCGCCGTCCTCGAAACTGTCGAGTTCACGCCGCGCATGCCAGACCTGGCCGATAATCTCCGCGGTTGTCAGGTTGCTGTCAAAGCCCTGCTTGCCGGTCGCGCAAAAGCTGCAATCCAGGATGCAGCCTGCCTGGGAGGAAACGCACAAGGTGCCGCGGCCGCCTTCGGGAATATAAACCGTTTCGACGGCGCTGCCGCTGGCCGTACGGATGATCCATTTCACACAGCCGTCGTCCGCTTTGTGCTGGCTGACAAGTTCCGGCGGCGCAAGCGAAGTCTCCCGCGCCAGCCGCTCGCGAAAGGATTTGCCGATATCGGTCATCGCGCCGAAATCGAGCACACCACGGCGATGCACCCAGCGCATGAGTTGACGCGCCCGATACGGTTTCTCTCCCATGCTTTCCAGCAGGGCGGTCAATTTGACCGGATCGAGTCCGATAAGATTCGGTTTCGCGGCTGTCGACACGGACGAACCACCTCGCGATTTGCGCGCGGCTCAGGAAGCAATCTCCAGGGCCGCGAAAAAGTAAGCGACTTCACGTTCCGCCGAGGCCGGCGAATCGGAGCCATGTACCGCGTTCGCATCGATGGACCTGGCAAAATCGGCGCGTATCGTACCCGGCTCGGCTTCCGTCGGATTGGTCGGTCCCATCAACCTGCGGTTCAGTGCGATGGCGTCCTCGCCTTCGAGCACCTGCACCATGACCCGGCCCGAGGTCATGAAACGGATCAGATCGTCAAAGAACGGCTTTCCCTTGTGTTCGGCGTAAAATCCACCGGCGGTACGCTCGTCCAGCCGCAGCATTTTCGCCGCCACGATACGCAGTCCGGCCTGTTCGAACCGGCTGTAGATTTCTCCGATCGCATTCTTGCCAACGGCGTCTGGCTTAATGATAGACAAAGTGCGCTGAATCGCCATCACAACTCCTTAAATTTTTTCGGGCGCGCGCATTATACGGGCAATCGATCGAGGACGCTCCGCGCGGTCGCAGTGTCGATCAGTCGGCGGCTTCCTCGATCCAGGCCATCTGAATCGCTTCGAGAATTTTTTCGCCGCTGCGGGCGGGGTCGTCGTCGAATTCCTCGAGTTCACAGATCCAGCGATGCATATCGACGAAATTCACGTATTGCGGATTGATATCGGGGTATCTGTCGGCCAGTTCAATGGCGATATCGTGTACGTCGGACCACTTCATTTGCGTCTCCCAGGTTCCGGCTAGTGATTTTCGGAAACCATGTTTATCGTGTATTTGGGGATTTCCACCACAAGGTCTTCATCGGCGACGATGGCCTGGCAACTCAGGCGCGATTCGGGCTCGAGCCCCCATGCCTTGTCCAGGTAGTCCTCTTCGTTTTCCTCGGGTTCATCCAGAGAATAATAGCCTTCACGCACAACTACATGACAAGTGGTGCAGGCACAGGATTTTTCGCAGGCGTGCTCGATATGGATTTTCTGGCTGAGCGCCGCGTCGAGAACGCTGATACCAGGCTCCGCTTCAAACTCCGCCCCGTCCGGGCAGATCGATTCATGTGGCAAAATCGTGATTTTAGGCATCTTGCTTCCCCAGGCCGGTCATTCGGTTCGCTCGTCGATGACATCGATGGACTCGCCACGCAAGGCGGCGCCAACGGTCATGTTCATTCGCCGCGCGGCAAAGTCTTCACTGGCGTGATTCAGTTGTTCGGTGCGTTCTTCGATCAGTGCGGCGTTTTCCTCCGCCATAGCCTGCCGCAACTTATCGAGCGCTTGATCGATGGCGGCTTTTTCACTTGCCGCAAGCAGTCTTTCGTCTTCCGCCAGCGCGGTGTCGATCGCTTCCATCAACCGCGTCGCTTCCAGCCGGGCTTCCCGCAAGGCGCGCGCCGCCATGTCCGCCTTTGCGTGTTCATGGGAATCCTTGAGCATTTTCTCGACCTCGCCAAGGTCGAGCCCGAAACTCGGCTTGACCTGGACCTCGGCCTTGCAGCCGGTGCTTGCTTCTTCGGCGGAAACGCTCAGCAGGCCGTCGGCGTCGACCTGGAAAGCCACTTTCACTTTCGCCGCCCCGGCCACCATCGGCGGTATGCCGCGCAAGCTGAATCGGGCGAGTGACCGGCATTCGCCGACGAGTTCTCGCTCGCCCTGCACGACATGCAGGGCCATTACGGTCTGACCGTCCTTGAAAGTGGTGAATTCCTGGGACTTGGACACCGGGATGGAAGTATTGCGATGGATGATCTTTTCCACGAGTTCACCCATGGTCTCGATTCCCAGCGACAACGGATTTACGTCGAGCAGCAGGAAATCGCCGGCCGGTTTGTTGCCTGCGAGCACTTCGGCCTGAATACCCGCACCGATGGCGACCACCCGGTCCGGATCGATGTCCTGCAAGGGTTCGCGGCCGAAATAGTCAGCCACCGCGCGTCGAACGATCGGCATCCTCGTGGCGCCGCCGACCAGCAGCACGCTGTCTATGGCGCCTGCTTCCATGCGGGCGTCGCGCAAAACGCGGCGGCAGGCAAGGATTGTGCGGCGCAGCAGCGGCGCCGCCAATTCGGAGAACGCCGCCGCGGACAGCATGAAACTCGAGCCGCCCCAGGTCAGCTCGACCCGGTCGCTTTCGGACAAGGCTTCCCGCGCGCTGTTCGCCGCCTGCATCATCGCCGGATAGTCTTGCGCTGCAATGCTTTCCATGCCGCATTGGTCGGCGAGCCAGTCGGCGACCACCTTGTCGAAATCATCGCCGCCCAGTGCGGTATCGCCGCCGGTGGCGAGCACCTCGAACACGCCTTTTCGCAGGCTCAGCAGGGACACGTCGAAGGTGCCGCCGCCCAGATCGAATACGACGATGTCGCCTTCTTCCCGCGAATCCAGCCCGTAGGCGACCGCCGCCGCGGTCGGCTCATTGAGCAGGCGCAAGACATTGATGCCGGCAAGGCTCGCCGCGTGCCGCGTTTGCTGGCGCTGGGAATCGTTGAAATAGGCCGGCACGGTGATTACGGCGCCGTCGACCGTCTCTCCGGTCCGTTCCTCCGCGCGCCGCACCAGAGTCCCGAGGATATCGGCGGACACTGCCACCGGATCCCGCACCCCCGCCGCGGTGACAAAGGCGGGCGAGGCCGTGTCGCGTTCGGTATCAAAGCGGTATTGGCGATAATCCCCGCCGGCGGTCAACTCGTCGCGGCTCCTGCCGAGCGCCCGCTTGACCGAAACGATGACATTGGCCGGGTCGGCGGCTACCTGCGCTTTCGCTAGCGCGCCGACGACGATTGCGCCATCGGCGCCATAGTGCACGACCGAAGGCAGCAAATGCGCGCCGGCGGCATCGGCAAGTGTCCGCACCTCCCCGTTCACGTCGGTGGCGATCAGGGAATTGGTCGTGCCCAGATCGATGCCTGCCGCGCGTTTGCGGGTAACGTGCCTTGCGGGTCGCCCGCCTGGCTCTGAAATCTGTAACAAACTCATGGCCTCAGATGATGGCGTCTTCCGCTTTCTCGATTTCGGCTTGCAACTTGGTCAGGAACTGCAATTCGTGGAACAGCTTTTTCGCCTGGCCAAGATCGCTCCGGGCCAGGGAACCGGCGAATTCCTGCTGCCGCCGCGCAAGCTTCGCGCTCGTTGCGCGATTCAATTCATCGATCCGGTCGAGCGCTGATTCGTCTTTCGGCAACTCGGCGAGTGATTCCCGCAAGCTGATCTGTTCAAACAGCAACTCCGGGTCGAGATCGGTCTGTTCGACTTGCTCGACGTCCACCCCGCGCAACTGCAACAGATAGCCGGCCCGCCGCAATGGCGATTTCAGGGTTTCGTAGGCTTCATTGAGGTAGCTGCTGAGCTTGATCGCCTGCAGCCGCTGCTCGTCTCCGGCCGCGGCATAACGATCAGGATGGACAATGGTCTGCAACTCGTGAAACTGTGCGTTGAGCCGGTCAAGATCAATTTCATAGCCGACCGGCAATTCAAATTGTGAAAAATAATTGTCGGCAATGGACAGCACGGCACGACTTCGCTTCAGTTCGATCGCGAACTTATATGGTGAAGCTTTCGCCGCAGCCACACTCGCCTTTCACGTTCGGATTGCGAAACTCGAAACCTTCGTTAACTCCCTGCTTTACAAAGTCCATTTCGGTGCCGTCGATGTAAACCAGGCTTTTGGCATCGACAACGATCTTGACGCCGTGCTTTTCGAAAATCTGATCGCCGTCTTCAACCTGGTCGGCAAATTCGAGCACATAGGCCATACCCGAACAGCCGGTTGTGGTGACCCCCACGCGAATGCCGAGACCACTGCCGCGTTCGGACAACTGACGCGCGACGTGGCTGGCCGCGTTCTCGGTAATGGATATTCCCATGAGACTATTTTTCCGTCTGGTCTTCCGTATTGCCCTGCTTTTTCCTCACGTCGGCGATCGCCGCCTTGATGGCGTCCTCCGCCAGTACCGAGCAATGAATCTTGACCGGCGGCAGCCCGAGTTCATCGGCGATGTCCTTGTTACGGATCTGCGTAGCGTCATCGAGCGACCTGCCCTTGACCCATTCGGTCAACAGGGAACTCGAAGCGATCGCCGAGCCGCAGCCATAGGTCTTGAATTTCGCGTCTTCGATGACGCCGTCGCCGTCGACCTTGATCTGCAGGCGCATTACATCGCCGCAGGCGGGCGCGCCGACCATCCCGGTGCCGACATTCGCGTCGTCGTCGTCCAGCCGGCCTACATTGCGCGGGTTTTCGTAGTGGTCCAGTACCTTTTCTGAATATGCCATGATGCTTTTACTCCCCGCGCGTTAGTGCGCGGCCCATTGAACCTGATCGAGATCCACGCCTTCCTTGTACATGTCCCAGAGCGGGGAAAGTTCCCGCAATTTGGCGACAGCATAGTGAATTTTCTCGATCGCGTAGTCGATATCTTCCTCGGTGGTGAAGCGGCCGATGGAAATTCGCAGTGAACTGTGGGCCAGTTCATCGTTGCGGCCGATCGCCCGCAGCACGTAAGACGGCTCCAGGCTGGCCGATGTGCAAGCCGAACCCGATGACAGTGCGAGTTCGCGCAGCGCCATCATCAGCGATTCGCCTTCCACGAAATTGAAACTGATGTTCAGATTGCCCGGCGACCGAAGCTTCAGGTCGCCGTTCACGTAGACTTCCTCGATGTCTTCCAGGCCGCGCAGCATTCTGTCGCGCAAGGCCAGGGTGCGGCGGGCTTCCTCGTGCATTTCTTCCCTGGCGATGCGATAGGCCTCGCCCATGCCGACAATCTGGTGAGTCGGCAAGGTGCCGGAGCGCATGCCGCGTTCGTGACCGCCGCCGTGAATCTGCGGTTCGATGCGCACCCGCGGCTTGCGCCGCACGTACAAGGCGCCAACGCCTTTGGGTCCATATAGCTTGTGCGCGGTCAGCGACAGCAGATCCACCTGCATATTCTCCAGGTCGATGTCGAGTTTGCCGGCGCTCTGGGCGGCGTCGACGTGAAAGATCACCTTGTGTTTGCGCGTGACCTCGCCGATGGCCCCGATGTCGTTGACCACGCCGATTTCATTGTTGACGTGCATCAGGGAGACCAGGATGGTATCCGGACGCATCGCCTGTTCGACGGTTTCCGGCGAGATAAGCCCTTCGCTGTCGGGATCGAGATAGGTTACTTCAAAACCTTCCCGTTCCAGTTGCCGGCAACTGTCGAGCACGGCCTTGTGTTCGATCTTGGAAGTAATGATGTGCTTGCCTTTCTTGTGATAGAAATGCGCGGCGCCTTTCAGCGCCAGGTTGTCGGCCTCGGTGGCGCCCGAGGTCCAGACGATCTCGCGCGGGTCGCAATTGAGCAGATCGGCCACGTTGCGGCGCGCGTTTTCCACCGCTTCCTCCGCTTTCCAGCCGAATTGATGCGAGCGCGACGCGGGATTGCCGAAATTCGATTCGATCGTGAGGCATTCCGACATTACCCTGGCGACCCGGGGGTCGACCGGCGTCGTAGCCGCATAATCGAGATAAATGGGAAGTTGCATATATTACTCCGCGATAAAGACAACTACACCGAGGTAGCCGATATGCGTATTTCGTTCATGTTGCCTGCTACCATTTTCCTGTCCTGGTGGCCGGCGATGCGGCGCACGTCGCCTCGCGAGACCAGGTCCGCCAGGCTGATACCTTGCAGGAAACCGAGTATCTGGTCGCTCAAGTCCTCCCAGAGGAAATGCGTCAGACAGGTTTCGCCGCCCTGGCAGTCTCCGGAACCCTGACAGCGGGTCGTATCGACGGACTCGTCGACGGCGCCGATGATCTCGGCGACGTAGATCGCCTCGGAATCCCGATCCAGTTGATAGCCGCCACCGGGGCCGCGCACGCTATGGACGAGTTCGGCCCGGCGCAATTTGCCGAACAGTTGTTCCAGGTAGGCCAGGGAAATATCCTGGCGCCGCGATATATCGGCCAGACTCACCGGCCCTTCGCCGTCATGCAAGGCCAGATCCAGCATGGCGGTCACGGCATATCTGCCCTTGGTAGTCAGCTGCATTGCAAAGTCCGCTGTCAACCGGATAACGGGGCAATTATCGAATAACCGACCAAATCAGTCAAGTATTATTCAGCGGCTATGGTGGAAGGAGCCTTGCCGAGGTTCGGGGGGACGGGGAAGTTGCTTGAGCGGGCGATCATGGCGATTATGGCGAGGTGATGGATACTGTGGGTGACGAGGCCCATCAATTCGCGATCCAGGGTGCTTGCCGCGATGGTGGGTTCACCATTGTAGTGGACGAGTTCGCGGACCGAAATTTCGGCGCCGAAAGTGTCCAGGTCGAGGACATCGAAGCGGCCGCGGGTTTCCGTCAGGGCGTCGGCGGCCACTTGCACATCGGTTTCGACGCTGGTGCCACGCTTGCGGTCGTCGTAGTCGATGCAGCCCGCATCGAGACCGTTCAAAAAGCACTGGTATCGATCCACGATATGGCGCACGTGGGCGCCTATGGAAGAACTGCCGGCGCCGGCGCCGGCGAAAATCTCGCCCGGCATGCCGTCGAGCAATTCGCCGCATTGATCCACGCAGTCGATGCAGCCGTCTATCAAGCGCACTGTGCGGCCGCGAAAATCGGCACGGTCGCTCATTGATACGAGCCTTTAAGTTCTTTTGACCAGCGCCAGCAGGCCCCGGAAAATATCCAGCGGTGTCTCGTGCTTGTAATCGGTAAACTCGCCTGCGTCCATGAACATGCCATGTTCCTCGCAGACCTCATAGCGCAGATGGGGCTGATTCGGGTCCGTCACATGCTTCATCGGCTTGCCGCAACGCGGGCAGGCGATGTCCTTTACGACGTTGTAGCTCTTGCCGACGTCCGGGTCACCGGAATCGGCAAAATCCGCCATCCAGTTTCCTTTCAACGCCTCGGCTTCGCCGTGGTCGAACCATAGGCCCTGGCAGCTTTCGCATTTGTCTATGATGACCTTGCCATGGAGGATTTCAATCTTGATTTCCTTCATCGGCGAATTGCACTTGGGACATTCCATCCGGTTCTCCTCAGATATCGATATGGCGCAAGGCGCGGAGGGTCGGCGACATTCTAAAAGATAATTACGCGCATGACCACGTCAGCGAAAAAGTGATTTTCCGGCATGGGGCGGATCAGTAGCTATAGCGTCCGGAGCGGTCGCCGAGGGTTTCGGAATCAAGTTCGCCGGCAGCGCAAAGCAGCAGGTCCGCCTTGCCGAAAGTATGCAGGAGGTCGGCGCGGCCGCCGGTGGCCGATTCGCCTCCCAGGCCGTTCAGAATAACGGTGACATTTTCGTCCACGGGCAATTCCCTCAGGCTGGCGCCGTATTGGCACATCGCTCCGATCAGCCGTTGTTCCAGGCCTGCCACGTCCTGCCGCCAGCGGGCCGCGCGTTCGACCTGGGCGCTTTCGCTCTGCGCGCGCAGGTCATCGGCCATTTCTTCCGCCCGTTCCCGCAATCGATCCATTTCCGCCGACATCTCGCCGAGCGCCTGTTCAAAGCGTTCGCCCTGCTCTGCTGCGCTTGCGCGCAATTCTTCGGTCAACTCGCGCAAACGTTCGACGCCGGCCCGGTTCTCCTGCCGCAGGCGCTCGATTTCCACGCGCAATTGCTCGTAGGCATCGTCATTCACGCCATCGGCGTCGCGCAGAATCCGGGCGTATTCGCCGGCCTGGGAAATCGCCGAATCGACGACTGCCGAGTAATCGATATCGCGAGCCCGCAACAGCAATTCGAATTGTGGGTGCCGCTCGTCTTCCTCGGTCAATACTTCCTCGGGCTCGGCTTCCGCCCGCACCCTCCGCGCCAGAGCCGCGAAGGGATTGTCGTCCTGGCGTAACGCCATCACGGAGTTGTTCAGCATTACCAGATCGAGCCGGCTGCGCGTACTCGCCAGATTGCTGCGTACTTCGAGCACAAGGCCGTGACCCGCCAGATACATGCTGTCGATGCGTTCGCCGCCGAGTCCGAACAGGCCGCTTTCCAGCTCGAGTTCAAGCGCCTGTTCGAGCATGCCGGTAAAGGCTTCGACATTGCGCTTGAGCGGATCGTAGGGATCGTCCTGGGCGGCGGCGGGAAACGCCAGGAACGCGGTAAGCGCCGCTGCCTGTAATGTGTTTCTTACCATCCCGTCACTCCCGTCGAGCCGACCAGGCTGACCAGTTGTTGCAGCGAGCGCACGGTTTCGTAGTCGCGGTCCGCCAGCAATTCATAACCTGCCTGCATGGTTTCGAGGTCCTGCGTGCGCAATTGTTCGAAACGGGCCAGCATGCCGGCGAATTCTTCCCGTTCTTCGGCCTGAAGCCGATTGAATTCCGCAAGGCGCCGGTCGACCGCCGTCAGTTCCGGCGAGCCGAAACTGATCTCCAGGGCGCCGCCCTGATAGACCACGGATGTGTTCAGCAACGTCAGCCCGAGCATGAGTGCGCAGGCCGCGGCGGGAATCCACTGCCAGGCAAGTTGTAAGGGGCGGTCTTTTTCCGCGCCGCGTTCGCGCCGGAACAACGCCATGTGGCGGTTCCAGCGAGGTGCGGGCATTTCTTCCCAGCGGCGGAGTTCGCGCGCAGCGCCGGTCAACTCCTGCAATTGCGCGGCGCAATCCGCGCAGGCGGTTACATGCTCTTCGATTTCAGCCCTCAATACGGGGCTCAAATCATCGGAAAAATATTCCCGCAGCAAGTGATCAGTTCTCGAGCAGGGCATTTTCTTCCTCCGGTATCAAGCGCATTTTCTTCAATGCGGCATAAAATCTGGTTTTCGCGGTGTTCACGGAAATCTCCTGCATTTGCGCAATTTCCTCGAACGTCAGGGACTGGTAGATCTTCAATTCCACCACCAGCCGCTGTTCCAGCGGAATCCGGCCCAGCAATTCAAGCGCCAGCCGGTTCCTTTCCCTTTCGGCAAGACCATGATCGGGTTCGGACTCCGGCCGCGCGCTCAGTTCGCCGCCGGCGAATTCTCCCGATTCGTCCAATCCGCCGGTAAGTGACAGCAACTTCTTCCTGCGGTTCAGATCTACCGCCTTGTTATGCGCGATGCGAAACAGCCAGGTGCGAAAACTGGCGTCGCCGCGAAAGCGGTGCAGATTGCGGTAGACGCCGAGGAACACCTCCTGCATGAGATCCATCGCGTCCTCACCGTTGCCGGTAAGCCGGTATCCCAGGTTGTAGACGCGGCGTTCGTAGCGTTGCACGAGTTGCCGCCAGGCCCGGGCGGAGCCATTCAACGCGCCGGCTACCAGTTTTTCGTCGCTGTTGCTCACGCGCATATAGTCCTGTTGTCGGAACAGCGGCCGGAAAAGTTTGCGCCTTGCGAGGAAGAAGGTACCGGGTTCAGGCGGCCGCTTTTTGCTTTGTGAGCAATTGGCTGGCCGCCGACATCAGCGCGTTCAGTGACGAGCTGACGATATCTTCGCTTTTGGCGATGCCGGTGTATCTTTTCCCCTGGCTCCTGATCTGGATATAGGTGACGGCTTCGGCGTCGGCGCCCTGGCTAAGCGCGTGTTCGCCGTAATCCATGACTTCGAAATCGATCTGGATCACCTTCTGCAATCCATGAACCAGGGCGTCGAGTACGCCATTGCCCTGCCCCCGGACCTGCATGCTCTTGCCGAAATAAGTGATTGTCCCGCTGAATATCTCACCCGATTCGTTTCTTTCGATGGAGTAATTCTGCAGGCTGATGACTTTTTCGTTGCCGAAGTAGTGGCGATTGAACAGTTCCCAGATCCGGTCGGGCTGGATCTCTCCCCCGGTTTCCTCGGCGGCGTCCTGGACCACCCGGCTGAATTCGATCTGGAGCCAGCGCGGAAGCTGGAAACCGAACTTGTTTGCCAGCACATAGGCCACGCCTCCCTTGCCGGACTGGCTGTTGACGCGGATGACGTCCTGATAGGTGCGGCCCAGGTCACGCGGGTCGATGGGCAGATAGGCGATTTCCCAGGGCTCGCCTTCCCGGTACAGATCCAGGCATTTCTTGATGGCGTCCTGATGCGAACCGGAGAAGGCGGTGAAAACGAGGTCGCCGGCATAGGGCTGGCGCGGATGCACGTCGATCTGGGTGCATTCGCGCACGATGGAGACGATGCGGTCCATGTCGGCCAGGTCGAGTCCGGGGTCGATGCCCTGGCTGTACAGGTTCATCGCCATGACCACGACATCCATGTTGCCGGTGCGCTCGCCGTTGCCGAGCAATGTGCCTTCCACGCGCTGGGCGCCGGCCATGACACCGAGTTCGGCGGCGGCTACGGCGCAGCCGCGGTCATTATGCGTATGCAGGCTGACGATGACTGAGTCGCGCCGGGAAACATGGCGGCAGAACCATTCGATCTGGTCCGCGTAGATATTGGGCGTCGCCATTTCCACGGTGGAAGGCAGATTCACGATCACGGGCCGTTCCGGCGTCGGCTCCCATACGTCGATTACCCGGTCGCAGACATCCACCGCGAAATCGATTTCGGTGCCGGTGAAGCTCTCCGGCGAATACTGGTAAATCCATTCAGTCTCGGGAGCGGCTTCCGCGCAACGCCGCACTGCCTCCGCGCCCGCAACGGCGATATCCAGGATGCCGGCCTTGTCGGTCTTGAACACCTTTTGCCGCTGCACGATGGAAGTCGAGTTGTAGACGTGCATGATCGCCCTTTTTGCCCCGTGAAGAGACTCGAAAGTGCGCCGGATCAACTCGGGCCGGGCCTGGGTCAACACTTGCACGGTGACGTCGTCCGGAATCGCGTCCTGTTCGACCAGACAGCGCACGAAATCGAAATCCGGCTGGGAGGCCGCCGGAAAGCCGACTTCTATTTCCTTGAAGCCGACCTCGACGAGCAGATCGAACAACCTTCTTTTCTGGCTGACCGACATCGGTTCGATGAGGGCCTGATTGCCGTCGCGCAAGTCCACGCTGCACCAGCGCGGCGCGCGGGTCAGCACCTGATCGGGCCAGGTTCTGTCCTGCAGCACGATCGGTGGAAAAGGCTTGTATCGAGTATGGTCAAACATAAGGCGTGCAGCTTAGCCCAATCGTATTGGTTTTTCTATTCATATTTTCTACTGATTTTGCTATTTCTTGATACTTTTCACTAATTAATATAGTTTTACTGGTTACTTCTGTTAAATATTGGTCAACGGGGAGATTTGTTGCCCGGAGGCAGCCTCATGCAACTCGACAAACTCGACCGGCGCATACTCAGGCATCTGCAACAGGACGGCAGCATTACCAATCTTGACCTCGCCCAGCGCATAGGGCTGTCGGCAACGCCTTGTGCACGCAGGGTCAAGCAACTCGAGGACGCCGGCATCATCGTCCGCCAGGTGACCCTGCTCGATCCGAACAAGCTCGACCTGAAACTGACGGCGCTGATCCAGATCGCCATGGACCGGCACACGCCCGAGCGATTCGAGGTGTTCGAGAAGGCGGTCAGCGCCTGTCCGGAAGTGATCGAATGCCTGCTGATTACCGGCCAGGCGGCGGACTATCTGCTCAAGGTCGTGATTCCGGATATGGAGTTCTACCAGGAGTTTCTGCTCAACAAGATCACCCGCATCCCCGGGGTGAGCGATGTGCATTCGAGTTTCGTGCTGCGCAAGGTCGTCAGCACCACGGAGTTGCCGCTGGAGCACATCCCGCAACCGGCCTGACGGATTTCCGAGTCAGTCGGGCAGGCTGAACACCAGCAGCGTATCGGTCGCGGCAACCGAAACGTATTGATTCCCGTCGGCGCCCAGGTAGGTCATGGGGTTGGCATTGCCCCGGCCGGGAAGCACCGCCTGCCAGAGTTCCGCACCGGTCTCGACATCCAGCGCCCGGAACCTGTTGTCGTCGGTCGCGGCAATGAATAACAGTCCGCCGGCGGTAACGACGGCGCCGGCGCGGCCTGGCCGGCCGGTGTTGCGCAGGGCTTCCGGCAAACCTTCGGTAACGCCCAGCGGCCGCTGCCAGACGATTTCTCCGGTTGTAAGATCCACCGCGCTGAGTTGACTCCAGGGTGGCTTCTGGCAAGGCCAGCGCGAATCGCCCATGGCGACGTCGAAGCCCGAGGGGCGTGGACCGGCAAGTGCCCAGGCGCCGTCATCGGCGGGTTCCATCCAGCCGAAAGTACCGAGATTCGCCGCCAGCACGAAGCCGGTATTGGTAGGACGGTCGATGGCCACGCCGCCCCAATTGGGTCCGCCGGCAAGACCGGGAAACAGCAAGGTCGTGCGCGGCGCGGCATCGGGCGTCCGATGCACCCAGGGCGTATAGGGCCCCTGATTCACAACCTCACCCAGGCTTTCCAGTAATTCGCCGCAGGCGGCTGCGTGCGCGGCGTTCGTGTCCGCGGCGGAAACCAGGTCCTGCATGCTGAAGCCGGTGCGTGCGATATCGGCCGGCGCCACGGGAACCGGCTGACTGGGAGATGTCGACTCGCCCGGGACCTCGCTTGCAGACGCCGGTCTTTCGACGATTTCCACGATCGGCTCGCCGGTTTCCCGGTTCAATACGAACAGATAGCCCGATTTGGTGGTGAAAGCCATGGCCGGCGTACCGTCTTCGAGCTCAAAAAGGCTCGGCGGCGCCGGCGGGTCGTGATCCCACAAATCATGATGAATCGTCTGGAAATGCCAGATGTATTCGCCGCTATGAAGATTCACCGCAACGATGGCGTTGGCGTACAGATTGTCCCCTGCCCGGTCGCCGCCCCAGGCGAACGGGATTGGCGAGGCGAGCGGCAGATACACCATGTCGCGTTCAGGGTCGGCAGTGAAATAGAACGGCCAGGCGTTTGCGCCCAGCCGCCCGCGCCAACTGTCGCCGGCCCAGGTTTCGTTGGCCGCATCGCCCGGCTGCGCGACCGAGGCGAACTCCCACAGCGCTCTGCCGTCCCGCACGTCGAACGCGCGCGGATTGCCGATTCCCCCGGGTTGGCCGGGAGGCGTGTTGGCGCCGACGATAACGACGCCTTCCAGGATCAACGGAACCGAGTTGTAGGGTACGCCGATGTCAACAACGCCGCCGTCGCCGAAGCCGGTGGAGTCGGCGCCTGAATTCGCGTCGATTGCATGGAGATTGCTGCCCGCCATGAACAGGATTCGGGCCGGATGTTCCCCGTCGCCCGGCCACCACGCGACGCCGCGCCGGGACGGCCGGCCGTCTTCCACGCTTCGCACCCAGATTTCCCGGCCCGAGACCGGGTCCAGTGCGACGACTCGGTCCGCGGCGGGAAAATACATGACGTCGCCGGCAATTATGGGCGTGACTTGGGAATTTGCGCTGCCTCCGGCAGCGCGGGGGGAATTCGCGCCGCCATCGGCGCTGCGCAGGGAATATTCCCAGGCAGTCTCAAGCGATTCGACATTTGCGCTGCTGACCTGGGCCAGAGTGGAATAGCCAGTTCCCGCCGGGTCGCCGCGATAGTGATTCCATTCAGGCCCGGATGCAGCCTCCTGCACGCATCCCGCCAGCGCCAGCAGCGGCGCCAGCAACAGGTAAAATGTGTTTGCCTTGCCCATCGTTTCCGCCCTGTATTTTCGTTTCGCTTTACAGCAGGTCGGCGATAGCGTCCCGTTCCTGCTGCAACTCGCGTTCAGTGGCTGTCATCATCTTGCGGCTGAAATCGTCGATCTCCAGATCCTTGACGATCTTGTAACCGCCGTCTTCGCAGACTACCGGGAAGGAATATATCAGCCCCTTTTCAATGTCGTAACTGCCGTCGCTGCAAATACCCATGCTGACCGTGCGCCCGCCGCTGCCGAGCGCCCAGTCGCGCATATGCTCGATGGCCGCGTTCGCCGCCGAGGCCGCACTGGAAAGGCCCCGGGCCTTGATGATCGCGGCGCCGCGCTGTTGCACCTGTGGAATGAACTTGTCTTCCACCCAGTCCTGGTCCACCAGATCGGTCGCGGCCTTGCCGGCGACGCTGCAATGATGAATGTCCGGGTACTGCGTGGCCGAATGGTTGCCCCAGATGATCATGCCCTCGACAGCGGCGCTGTCGCTGCGCGTGCGCGCCGCGAGTTGCGCGATGGCCCGATTGTGGTCGAGCCGGGTCATCGCTGTGAACTGGGAGGAGTCGAGATGAGGCGCATTGCGGCCGGCGATCAGGCAATTGGTATTGGCGGGGTTGCCCACTACCAGCACTTTCACGTCGCGGCTCGCCCAACGATCGATTGATGCGCCCTGGCTGGAAAAGATCTTTGCATTAGCCTGCAGCAGATCCTTGCGCTCCATACCGGGGCCGCGCGGCCGCGCGCCGACCAGAAGACAGTATTCGGCGTCACGGAATGCGATATCGGGATCGTCGGTCTGGACTATGTCGGCGACCAGCGGGAACGCGCAATCCTCGATTTCCATGACCGTGCCGGCCAGGGCGTCCATCGCCGGCGTGATTTCGAGCAATTGCAGGATTACCGGCTGATCCTTGCCGAGCATTTCGCCGGCGGCGATACGAAACAGCAAGGCATAACTGATCTGGCCCGCCGCGCCCGTGACCGTGACCCGAACTGGTTCTTTCATGTGTACTCCTTCATCAGCCCTGTACCTAGCAGGCGCATTGTTTCCGATTAATGCGGATAGTTCAACAACTGTCAGAACACCCACATGGCGTCGCCGTAGCTGTAGAAACGGTAGCCTTCGGCGATTGCTTCGCGGTAAGCGCCGAGCAGCGTTTCCCGGCTGCCGCAGAAGGCGCTGACGAGCATCAGCAGACTGGAACGCGGCAGATGGAAATTGGTGATCATGGCGTCCACCACGCGAAACTCGAAGCCTGGGAAGATGAAGATGTCGGTGTCGCCGCGGTATCTGCCGAAGCGACCTCCCACGGCGGCGGATTCAAGTGCGCGCACGACCGTGGTGCCGACGGCGACGACGCGTCCACCGCGCTTTCGGCAGGCATTGATGGCGTCACATGCCGCTTGTGGGACATCCACATATTCACTATGCATGCGGTGCTTGCCGATTTGCTCTTCGCGCACCGGCTGAAAAGTGCCGGCGCCGATATGCAAGGTAATAAATGCCGATCGCACGCCTCCGGCGGCTATGCGTTCAAACAATTTGTCATCGAAATGCAGGCCGGCGGTTGGCGCGGCGACCGCGCCGTCGCGGCTGGCGTAGACAGTCTGGTATCGTTCGGCGTCGGTGGCCGTGGCCTGCCTGCGGATATAAGGCGGCAGAGGCACTTCGCCGATGCGTTCGAGCACGCCCGCGACGTCTTCGTCGAACCGCAATTCGAACAGATCCTCGTTTCTGCCAAGAACCTCGGCCTCGACTTCTTCGCCTGAATCGCCGAACAGCAAGCGGCCGCCCGCCCCTGGAGACTTGCTCGCGCGCACCTGGGCCAGCGCCCGGCGCGCCTCGGGAATCCGCTCGATCAGCACTTCGACCTTGCCGCCGCTGGTCTTGCGGCCGTGCAGCCGCGCGCGGATCACTCGGGTATCGTTGAACACGAGCAGGTCTTTCGGGTCCAGGAGTCCGGGCAAGTCGGTGAAGCGCTGATGACGGATGCTTCCCGAAGACTGATCGAGACTCAACAGCCGGCTCGCCGAGCGCACCGGCGCCGGCTCGTCGGCGATCGCCTCCGGCGGCAATTCGTAATCGTAATCGGACAGCAATTCGCTCATGAATCATTCGTGCGGCGACGGAATTCCCTGCATGGAAGGCGCGGTACGATTGAACCGCGAAGGGCGATTAATATACCATTCCCTTCGCCGGGACATGGGTGTCCCATCCCGGCCTTCGCCGGGGCCTGTCTACTTCGTCCCGGCCTGCCCTGCCGGAGTGGTGGAATTGGTAGACACGATGGATTCAAAATCCATTGCTAGCGATAGCGTGCCGGTTCAAGTCCGGCCTCCGGTACCAAATCTCTCTGTCTCAGTCAGTTGTACTCGGGTGGCAAATAAAGCAAGGTCAAGGGAAGATTTATCAAACCATGCAGGGCGGATACGGATAGCAGCGGGAAACCGCCTCTTCGCGCGCGCTGAACGATGGCGAGCAGGGTGAGCGCGACTGCAGCCGGAATTCTTGTCGACGCGTGAAGCAACCCATGAATGGACCGGGCATCTTCGGCGTTGGTGGCATGCACGGCGGCAAAAGTCAGGCTGGTAATCAGAAACGCCGGAAGCCAGCTATCTGATCTGCCGATCCATTCGGTCACTTTTTTCGCGAGCTGCAACAACGCACCCTGGAAAATCAAAGTCTCCAGTATCGGGGCCATCACCACAGCTATCAGAACAAGTTCGGCGAATGACAACGATTCAAGAAAATCGCCGCCCAGCCCTTCCTCATCAAGCATTCCCAGATCAATTGATACCGACAGCAAGCCGAGCAGAACGACATTACAGAGTATCACCAGGATCCACATCGTCAGGATCAACTTGAGCGTGGGGAATTGAACTAATCTGGAAACGAGCGCAGCCACGACTCTTCCTTAGAATTCGAAGGCGTGATTGTGTATTCAGCCACTGCCGATCGCAAGTCTGTCAGGGGATGGGTGTCCTAGCGCTCGAATCTCGTTGTCAGGACAATCGAGGAGACGGTTTTTTCGACGCCGGGCACGTGGCCGATTCGATCGAGCGTGTCGTCGAGTTCGCGGGTCGAGCCGGTGCTGACCATGGCCACCATGTCGTATTCGCCGTTGACCGTGTGCAAGGCGCGCACCGTCGAGACCTGCCTCAGCGCGCGAAATATGCCGTCGGCCTGCTTGGGGTCCGAGCGAATCATGACGTGTGCCCGAATCTGCCCTTCGGCGAATTCTTCGCTGAAACGGATGGTATAACCGTTGATCACTCCCATCCGTTCAAGCCGCTCGATCCGGCTGGTTACGGTCGTGCGCGAAATGCCCATTTTTCGAGCCAGTTCCGCGGTGGATTCCCTGCTGTTGGCGCTGAGCAGGGCGAGTAGCGCCTTGTCCTTCGCATCTATAATCATTTCGACATTTTTCTCGTCATATTGCTAATTATTTGTTGGCAAATTCATTATTTCAAACGTTAATTCTGTTCTTTTTCGGGGCTACACTCAAGCCTGAAAGCAACAGTTGGGGGAACGACGATGCAGGTCCTGTTGCTGGGCGCCGGCAAGATCGGTACAGGGATCGCCGAGTTTCTTGCGGCCACGGACGACTATGAAGTCACGGTCGCCGACAGGGAGCCGGCCAGTCTGGAAAGGCTGCCGCCGATTCCCGGTATCAGGACACTGCATCTGGACGCGGGCGACGCGCATGCAATGGACGCCGCCGTCGCCGGCAAGTTCGCCGTCGTCAACGCCGGCCCTTTCAGCGTCAACGCCATGGTCGCCAAAGTGGCCGCAGCCAAAAACGCGCACTACCTCGATCTCAGCGAAGACCTTGCCGGCGTGCTCGCCGTACGCGAACTTGCCGCGAATTCCAATTGCGCGATGATCCCCCAATGCGGGCTGGCGCCCGGGTTCGTCTCCATCGCCGCCTTCGAGTTGGCGCGCAAATTCGACGAACTGCAGCATATCCGGCTCCGCGTCGGCGCATTGCCGCGCTACCCATCCAATGCGCTGAAATACAACCTGACCTGGTCTACCGACGGGCTGATCAACGAGTACTGTAATCCCTGCGAAGCCATCGCAAGTGGCGAGCCAGTCGAGATCCAGCCGCTCGAAGGGCTGGAATCCTTCTCGCTCGACGGCATCGACTACGAAGCCTTCAACACCTCCGGCGGACTCGGCAGCCTGCGCGAGACCTTCGCCGGCAAGGTGGAAGAACTCAATTACCGCACGATTCGCTATCCCGGCCACCGCGACATCATGAAGGCGCTGCTGGAAGACCTGAAACTGCGGGATCGCCGCGAATTACTGAAAGACATCCTCGAGACCGCCCTGCCGCATACCGGGCAGGACGTGGTAGTGATAATGGTTTCAGTCAGCGGCATGCGCGACGGCCGCCTCGAACAGGAAACCTGGGCCAACCGCATCCATCACCGCAATATCGATGGCAGGCCATGGAGCGCCATCAGGCTGACCACCGCAGCCGGCGCCTGCGCCGCTCTGGATCTGCTCGCGCAGGGCAAATTGCCAGGGACAGGTTTCATCCGGCAGGAGGACATTCCATTCCGGGATTTCATCCGCAATCGATTCGGCCGCTATTTCGCCGCCGGGCCGGAATCCATCCAACCGGCGCCGTCCGCTACCGCCAGAACTTCCTCTGCGGCATAATCAGCCTCCCGAACAGCCTGGGCCCAGCCGCCCGAATCAGGAAGTCAAATGAGTTCATACACCATCGCCCTGCTGGACGGCGACGGCATCGGCCCTGAAATCATGGCCGAAGCCGTCAAGATTCTGCGTCTGGCGGAATCACGCAACGGCATTCGACTGGAACTGGAACATGGCGCCTTTGGCGCCGGCGCCTGGTTTTCTCACGGCGATTCCTTCCCGAAGGAAACCAGGGAGTTATGTGACCGGGCCGATGCTATCCTCAAAGGGCCTATCGGGCTCGACCACGAGCAAACCGAAAAAATTCCCGTCGACATGCGTCCGGAACGGGGCGCGCTGTTGCCCCTGCGCCGCCGTTTCGACACTTTTGCGAATTTCCGTCCGGTGCGGCTGGCCGGCAGCCTGACGCATTTCTCGCCGCTCAAGCCGGAAATCATCGCCGGCGGCATCGACATCATGATCATCCGCGAACTCGTCGGCGGCCTGTATTTCGGCGCCAAGGAAAGCGGCCGCAACGCCGCCGGCAAGCGCTACGTCAACGAAAGTCTGGAATACGACGAGGACCAGATCGCGCGCATCGCCCGGGTCGCCTTCGACACGGCGCGGGACCGTAAAAAGCTGTTGCACAACATACACAAAAGCAATGTGCTCCAGTCGAGCGTGCTATGGAACGAAGTGCTCGGTGAAGTCCACCGGGAATACCCCGACGTCGAGGTGCGCCACATTCTGGTGGATGCCGCCGCCACCTATCTGTGCCTGAATCCCGGCCAATTCGATGTCATGGTCATGGAAAACATGTTCGGAGATATTCTCAGCGACCAGGCCGGCGGCATTCTCGGCTCGCTGGGATTGATGCCTTCGGCCTGCCTCGGGCCGGAAAAGGCCTATTACGAACCGTCCCACGGCTCGGCGCCGGATATCGCCGGCAAGGATATTGCGAATCCTTATTCCATGATCGGCTCGGTCGCCATGCTGCTCGACATGAGCCTGGGATTGAAAGGAGAAGCCGGCCATGTCTGGAAGGCCATGCAATCGGTGTTCGACCAGGGTTGGACCACGCCCGACCTGGCTCGGCCGGGCGCCGGCAAGCGCACGATCAGTACGCCGTCTTTTGGTGATCTGGTAGCCGAGAACTACGCTGCTGCGCCGGCATCTGCAGATTGATCATCCGCAAACTCGCCTTGACCGCCGCGAGCACCTGGTTGGAATCCACGCCGCGCGTCTTGAGCGTGCGTTCCGGTAATTGCCAGGTAATAAAGCACTCGGTGAGCGCGTCGGTCTGGCCGCCGCGGGGAATGTGTACCTCGTAGTCGACGAGTCCGGGAATTTCGAAATCCTGCCCTTGCATGATCTTGCCGAGCGCGTCCATGAAGGCATCGAAACCGCCGTTGCCCGCGCCCGAGGCCTGGAACTCCTCGCCGCCGATGGACACACGCACGCTGGCGGTGCTGTCGACGTTGAGTCCGGTATTGATGTAACAGTTGAGCAGACTCACGTGCTGCTCTTCCCTGCCTTCGAGTACGTCGGCGATGATGAAAGGCAGATCGTCGGTAGTGATGACATGCTTGGAATCGCCCAGTTCGACGATGCTTTTCAGCACGGCGGCCTGCTCTTCCTCGGTCAGGCTGATGCCCAGTTCGTCGAGATTATTGATCAGTGAAGCCTTGCCGCTCATCTTGCCGAGGGCATAAGTGCGCTTGCGGTCGAAGCGTTCCGGGCTGAGCCGGGAAACGTAGAGATTGCCTTTCAGGTCGCCGTCGGCGTGGATGCCCGCGGTCTGGGTGAATACGTCCGCCCCGGTTACGGGAGTGTTCGCGGCGATCCATTTCCCCGAGAAATTTTCCACCATGCCGCTCAGGGCGGAAATGCGCGTCTCGTCGATGGAAAGTTCCACGCCGGCCTTGTCCCTGAGCACGACGGCGATTTCCGCCAGCGATACATTGCCCGCGCGCTCGCCCAGACAATTGACCGTGCAATGAATGCAATCGACGCCCGCCTCCACCGCGGCCAGCACGTTGGCGGTGGCCAGGCCGTAGTCGTTGTGGGGGTGAAAATCGAATTGCAGTTCGGGGAAGCGCTGCCTCATGCCGGTGATGTATTCCTTCACCTCCTGCGGCGACAAGGCGCCGAGGGTGTCGGGCAGCATGAAGTGTTCGATACCGAGATTCAGCATGCCTTCGACCAGGCCGGAAACGTAATCCCGGCTGTCGCGGTAGCCGTTTGACCAGTCTTCCAGGTAGACGTTTACCTTCAGATCCTGACTTCGCGCATACTCGACGGTGCGTTCGATATCCGCCAGATGCTGTTCCAGCGTCTTGCCCAGTTGCTTGCTGCAATGTTTCTCGCTGCCCTTGGTGAGCAGATTCACCACCTTGCAGCCTGCGCCGACGATCCAGTCGACGCTGCGCTTGTAATCGACGAATCCGAGCACTTCGACGCGGTCGCCGTAGCCCTGCTCGGCGGCCCAGGAGCAGATTCGCGCCACCGCCTCGCGTTCGCCTTCGGAGACGCAGGCCGAAGCCACCTCGATTCGGTCGACACCCAGCGTCTGCAGCAAGGCGCGCGCAATATTGACCTTCTCATTGACCGAAAAGGAAACGCCCTGAGTTTGCTCGCCGTCACGCAAAGTAGTGTCCATCAGGACGATGTGACGGGGGCTGGCTGAATCCGACATGCGCACGATTCTATCAAATCAAACCATGGGACACCCACCCTTTCCTGGCCTGCTCACCAAGTGGGTGTCCCATCTACTTCTTCCTCGCTTGCAACAAAAACGCTTATGGCTATACTGCGTGGCCAACAAACAGGGTCCGGCTCGGGAATTGGTATGACAGTTCGAATCTGCGTTCCGAAAGAAGTACGCGAAGGAGAGCATCGTGTCGCTTTGGCGCCCGATGCGGTGAAACGGCTTACCGGCAACGGGATCGAGGTTGGCATTCAGGCGGGCGCGGGCGAACTGACGGGTTTTGCGGACGACAGTTTCGACGGCGCCGAGATCGTCGCCGACGCGGGCGACCTGCTCGGCAAGGCCGATATCAGCCTGGTCGTAAACCCGCCGACCGGCGAACAGATCGTGCAATTGCGCGAAGGCTCGGTGCTGATCGGCTTCCTCGACCCGCATTCGGACACGCAACGATTCGAACGACTTGCCGCACGCAACATCAGCGCTTTCAGCATCGAACTGATTCCGCGCATTTCCCGCGCCCAGGCGATGGACGCGCTTTCCTCCCAGGCCAGTATCGCCGGCTACAAGGCGGTGTTGCTCGCCGCCGGCCACCTCGGCAAGTTTTTCCCCATGCTCACCACCGCGGCGGGCACAATCCGGCCATCAACAGTTCTCGTGATAGGCGCCGGTGTGGCGGGCCTGCAGGCCATCGCCACTGCCAGGCGGCTGGGGGCGGTAGTCGAAGGCTATGACGTGCGCGCGGCGGTCAAGGAACAGGTCGAATCACTTGGCGCACGATTCGTGGACACCCGGGTACAAGCCGAAGGCAGCGGCGGTTATGCACGCGAATTGACCGATGAAGAGAAGGCCCAACAGCAGGAAATCCTCGGCAAGCACATCACCGGGGCCGATGTGATCATTACCACCGCGGCCATTCCCGGCCGCCCCTCGCCGCGCATCATCAGCCGTGAACTCGTGGAAGGCATGCGCGGCGGTTCGGTGATCGTGGATCTGGCGGCGGAAGGCGGCGGCAACTGCGAGTTGACCAGGGCCGGAGAAGTCGTAAATCACGCCGGCGTGACCATCGACGGGCCGGTAAATCTGCCCGGACAAATGGGCGGTCACGGCAGCGAGTTGTACGCCAGGAACCTGCTCGCCTTTCTCGATCTGCTCATAAAAGACGGCGCGATCGACATCAACCTGGAAGACGAAATCATCAACGAGAGCCTGGTAACTCATGCCGGCGCCATACATAACGCGGCGATCAGGGAACGGCTCTAGCACCCGCCCAACAACTTCGGAGCGAAATCATGATTGAAGGACTCGCGGCGATCTATATCTTTCTGCTGGCGGGATTTACCGGGTACGAGATCATCGCCCGGGTGCCGGTCATTCTGCATACCCCGTTGATGTCGGGTTCGAATTTCGTCCATGGCATCGTGCTGGTCGGCGCGATGTACGCCCTGGGCATCGCCGAAACCACCACCGAGCAGGTCATCGGCTTTTTCGCGGTGCTGCTGGCGGCGGGCAACGCCGTCGGCGGCTATGTGGTAACCGAGCGCATGCTGGAAATGTTCAAGTCCAGCAACAAGCCCGGCAAAGCGGCTGGAGACTGAGGCATGGACTTCATCATCGACGCCAGTTATCTCGCCGCCGCGATACTTTTCATCATCGGCCTGAAACAGATGAGTTCGCCGGTCACCGCCCGGCGCGGCATCGTCTGGGCCGGCTTCGGCATGCTGCTCGCCACGCTGGTGACATTCGGCACGCCGGAACTGCTCGAAAGCGAACACTTCACGGTCAACCTGTCACTCATTATCGCCGGCATCGCCGTCGGTGGCGGCTATGCCTGGGTCAGCGGCAAACGCGTCGCCATGACCGACATGCCGCAAATGATCGCCATGTACAACGGCATGGGCGGCGGCGCGGCGGCGACCATTGCCGCGGTGGAACTGCTCAAGGCGGGCGAAGCCAATCCCGGTGCGGGCGCGGCGGCCTATCTTGGGGTCGATGTGGCGATCCTGGCGATTCTCGGCGCGGTGATCGGCACGATTTCATTCAGCGGCAGCATCATTGCCTGGGCCAAACTCGACGGCCGCCTGCACCTGAACAGGATCGTGCCGGGGCAACATATCGTCAATGCCCTGCTGGCGATCGCCACAGTCGTGTTCGCGATTCTGGTGTATTTCTCCGTCGACCTGACAACCATCGCCATATTCTTCGCATTGGCGCTGATTCTCGGCATCTTCATCACCGTACCGGTCGGCGGCGCCGACATGCCGGTGATCATTTCCCTGTTCAACGCGCTTACCGGGCTCGCGGTCGGCTTCGAAGGTTATGTGCTCGGCAATGCCGCCATGATCATCGCCGGCATCGTCGTCGGCTCGGCGGGCTCGCTGCTCACCCACCTGATGGCCGTGGCGATGAACCGTTCGGTGGCTAACGTATTCTTCGCCGGTGTCGGCACCGGTCCAACGGCGGCCGCCAGCGGCGAGCAGGAAATGAAGGAAATCCAGGCCCAGGACGCCGGCATCCTGATGGCCTTCGCCGACCAGGCGATCATCATTCCGGGCTACGGCATGGCCGTCGCCCAGGCCCAGCACAAGATCTGGGAACTCGTGCAATTGCTGAAAGAACGCGGCGTCAAGGTCAAGTTCGCGATTCATCCCGTGGCCGGACGCATGCCGGGCCACATGAACGTGTTGCTCGCCGAGGCCGGCGTGCCTTACGACATGATCTACGACATGGAAGACATCAACGCCGACTTCAAGAACACCACGGTAACGCTGATCATCGGCGCCAACGACGTGGTGAATCCCTCGGCCAAGACCGACACTTCAAGTCCGCTTTACGGCATGCCGATTCTCGACGCCATGGATACCGACAATGTAATCGTCATCAAGCGCGGCCGCGGCGCCGGATTCTCTGGAGTCGAGAATCCGCTTTTCTTCGCCGACAATACGAAAATGCTGTTCGGCGACGGCCAGAAGGCCGCCAACGAACTGATCCAGGCAGTCAAGGAACTGTAAGCATCGTCGATTCCGTCGCCGCTAGTGCGTCATTCTGCGCGAAGCGAAGCGAATTCGCAGAATCTCCTGAACGCGACCGTGTTTGCATGCCATGGACAAAAATTTGCAAGAAGCCGCGGATTTACCTGTCGCCGGATTGATCCGGCGGCTCGCCGCACTGCTCTACGACGCCTTTCTGGTGCTGGCGATCTGGATGGCGCTCGGCTTCGCCGCGCAACTGATCGCCGGCGCTGAAACCAACCAGGTAATCGACGGCCGCGTACAAACCGATCCCGTCTTCGGCCTGCTGCTGTTCGTACTCATGTGCGCCAGCGCCGCGGCCTTCTACGTCTGGTTCTGGATCCGCGGCGGCCAGACCCTCGGCATGCTCGCCTGGCGCATCAGGGCGCAATCCCGCGACGGCAGCCCGATGTCGATCCGCCAGGCCCTGCTCCGCTTCCTCTGCGCCTGGCCGTCCTTCTTCCTCTTCGGCCTCGGCTACCTCTGGCTCTACTTCGACCCCCAGGGCGACGCAGCCCACGACCGCCTCTCGCGCACCCGCGTCGTCCGCCTCCCCCGCCGATAAGCCGCGATCACGTGGAAGGAACGACCATGATTCATGCATGCCGCGGATGATGACCGGCGGCTGCGATGTCGCGCATCGCGCCTTCGTCGCCAGAAACGGACGGCGCACGAGATAATGCCGCACCGAGGCACTTGCGGCGCTCCCCTGTTTCTTCCTCCTGATGCCCTCTTGCCTGGCTGCTGAGCCTGAAGGCATGGCCTCACTCGATCTTCAGCGGGACCGGCTCACCACTGTGGTAAACGACCGCGTCAGGGTCGTCCGCGAGAAAATAGCCAACGAAAAAGTCGGCCTCGATTCCCGCATCCTGCGGCTGCACCATATAGGCGCCGCCGAGAACATCAATTTCCACCACCGGAGCCAGCATTCGGGTGTCGAATGCCTCAAGCGATCCGGTGAAGGGCATTAGCCCTTCTGCGGTAAACAGGGAAATCGCGCCGACCGCTTCCACGATGGCCACCACGATGTGGGCTTCCATTCCGACATGCCGGGAATCCGGGATCAGGGTGAGACGAATCTCGACCGCATCGCCGACGTTGACCACGCCCCCCTCCGAATACGACTCGCCGCCATCAATGGTGATGCCCCCGCCGAACCGGGCGTCGGTCGGCAAGCCATCGGTCGCGGCGCTGGCCACCTCGGCCTGGCCCTCGGGCAGTTCCGGCTCGGGTTCCGGCAATGCGCCGGCCGCCCGTTCGACTCCCAGCGTGTATATCAGGCTGCTGCCGACGCCATCCGCGGCGGTGACGACGATGGCGATGGAATTCGCGCCTTCGCTCAACGCCACCGTACTGGGGATGCCGCTAGCGGTCTCGTGCTGGTCGCCCACCCTCACCCTGGCGGTGCCATCGGTGACGGTCGGGGTAATCGTCAGCGAGGTCACGGTGTTTGCCACGGTGCCTGCGCTGTATTCGGTTACGTTCCCGGCGAGCGCCGGGGAGAGCGTACCGTCCGAAAGGGCGAGGCTGCTCAAGCTGATGTCGATGATGGTCCAACCATACCCTCCCTCGATCACAGGCGCAGTGAGGAGTTCGTACGCTGCCTGCCCGGCGCTGGAGAGTTTAAGGCCGCTGGCGCCAAGCGTGATCCCGGTCGGAATATGGGTCTCGCCGGGGTCGAGCGTGCTCCAGCCGTTCAGGATGCTGTCGTAGTTGGGAGTGTCAATGCCGCTTGCTCTGAACATGCGCCTCATGTCCGTCACCGAAGATATATCCCAGCCCCCGATGTCTTGATTGAAGGCGCTGGCCTTGTAGAACATATTTCTCATGTCCGTCACGTTGCTGACGTCCCAAGCGCCGATGTCCTGATTGAAGGCGTCGGTCGCACCGAACATGCTCCACATGTCCGTCACATTGCTGACATCCCAATCGCCGATGTCCTGATTGAAAGCGCTGGCGCCATAGAACACGGACGACATGTCCGTCACGTTGCCGACGTCCCAAGCGCCGATGTCCTGATTGAAGGCGTCGGTCGCACCGAACATGCTCCACATGTCCGTCACATCGCTGACATCCCAATCGCCGATGTCCTGATTGAAAGCGCTGGCGCCATAGAACACGGACGACATGTCCGTCACGTTGCCAACGTCCCAAGCGCCGATGTCCTGGTTGAAGGCGCTGATGCGAACGAACATGCCCGAAATGTCCGTCACATTGCCAACGTCCCAATCGCCGATGTCCTGATTGAAGACGCTGGCGCCAAAGAACATACCCCTCAAGTTCGTCACATTGCCGACGTTCCACTCGCCGATGTCCTGGTTGAAAGCAGTGGTGTCAGTGAACATGAAACTCATGTTCGTCACATTGCCGACATCCCAACCACCGATGTCCTGGTTGAAAGCAGTGGTGTTAGAGAACATGGAACTCATGTTCGTCACATTGCCGACATCCCAACCACCGATGTCCTGGTTGAAAGCAGTTGTGGTAGAGAACATGGAACTCATGTTCGTCACATTGCCAACGTCCCAATCGCCGATGTCCTGATTGAAGGCGATGGCGGCAAAGAACATGGACTCCATGTCCGTCACGTTGCCGACGTCCCAATCGCCGATGTCCTGATTGAAGGCGCTGATGCGAACGAACATGCTCGACATGTTCGTTACATTCCCGATATCCCACTCGCCGATGCGCGAGTTGGCGCCGGTAAAGCCGGTAGCATCCTCGAACATCGATTCCATGATGGGGCCACTCGCGAGATTCGGTGTGTCGCTCGCGGTGATCTCGAAATCAGTGACCCCGCGGAAGGCCCCGCTCATAGAAGTCCACGCTTGGCTCCCCCATTGCGTGACCGAGCGAATCTGGGTCTTGGCAGGGCCGTCGTTCATGTTGATGAAAGTCCCGGGGTATGGGCCGCTGTTGATGAAAATCCCGGGGAACGTGCCGCTGATGGTGACCGTATAGGTACCAGCAGCGGCGTAGGTGTGGCTGGCGTCGCCGGTGTGGCCCGTCGTAGTGGCGCCGTCACCCCAATTTACGGCGTAGTCGTAGGTGGCATGGGGGTACGTGGGAATGGTGATGCTTTCGTTGGCGCTGGTCGTTTCCCACGTAGTGATGAAGTCTTCCGGCGTGGACTGGGCCAGCGCCGAGGCAGACAGCAGGGCAAGCAGCACCAGCACGAGGCAGGTTTTGAACGAAGTTTTCATTTTTTGGCTCTCTTGATTTCGGCCCACCATAGTCCTGGCCCCAACGCGCCAATGGCGGCTATCTGTTCGAGAGTCGAATCTGCCCCGTCGACGCTTTTGTCCGATAGCAACCACGCGCAGAGGCACGCCTAGCCTCTATCCGGCGAATGGAACCAGCTTCGATTGCCGAATGCGATTGTCCCGGGTCAGCAGGGGTACTTGATGCACGATGCTGGTTGCCGCGATCAATTCATCCGCCGGGTCGCTACGAAAATCCAGTCGCGTGGACGCCAGCGCAACCTCAGAATCAATTGGCCAGACATGGATGCTGGACAGGGCGATGTCAAAGGCCGGGTCCGAAAAATCGAGCGAAATCCGTCCAAGCTGATTCAGTTTCGCCAACTCCCACAGCACTATGGCGGAGATGCTCCAGCGATTTTCGCGCAACACGGACTTTTCCCGGGGAAGCGTCTGATCTTTCAACACTCCAAGCAGAATATGCGTGTCAAGATTGACTATCGACAGGCTCATTGGCTTCCCAGCTCAGTCCTGTCGAATACAGGTCTCCATGGACGGCAATCTTGCCTTTCATACACCCGATCAATGCAGCGTGATTATCGGGGTACGGAATTAACCGGGCGACCGGGCGACCATGCTTGGTGATAACCAGCCCCTGAGGGTCCAGCTTGTCGAGCAGCGCCAGGCATTGTTCCTTGAATTTCGCGGCGCCGATGTAATTTTCGGCCTTCATGACATATAGTCCATAAACTATGACTGGTCATAAATTATGGACACATTTTCCGGATTGTCAATGATTGCGCGGGTTGCTGGTCAGCGCTGATCGAGTTGGGTGGCTTCCATCATGATGTGGAAGATCACGTTTTGCTCGATCACGCCGCGGACCAGGTCCGAGCCCGGACCTGCAGCGTAGACCGGCACGTCTTCCCCGGCGTGGGTTTCCGAATCGAGCGGCACCAGGGTCTGGGACCGAAAGCTCTCGTCGGTGGTGTCGACCTCGCTCAGGTCCACGTCCCGGCCCGAATTGGGTCCGTTGATGTAGCCCAGGGTGGTGTAAGGCATGCCATCCTCGGCCAATGCCGGCTCGGCGCCGGAAGCCGCCTTGCCCAGGATCGGATTGCCGCGGCCCGGATAGCCGGCGATGGTGAAGACATGGCTGTGGTCGGCGGTAACGATGATCAGGGTCTCGGACATATCCACCATCTCGTAGGCGGTTTGCACCGCGCGCGCGAATTCGATGGTGTCCACCAGGGCCCGGCGCGGGCTGATCGCATGGTGGGCGTGGTCGATGCGCCCGGCTTCGACGTTCAGGTAGTAGCCGTTCGGATTGTTCGACAGGATTTCGATGGCCTTGGCGGTCATCTCGGACAAGCTGGGTTCGCCGCCCGTGTCGCTTTCGCGGTCGAGTTCGTATTCCATATGGGATTGCTCAAACAGGCCGAGCAGATGGGAAACCTCGCGCGGGTCCACCGCGGCGAATTGTTCGGTGTTCCAGACATAGGCGGCGTCATCGTGGCGTTCCACCCACTCCCGGGTCAGGTCCCTGCCGTCGAGCCGGTCGCCTGCTTCGCCGTCTTCGGGATCCGCGCCGTCACGGTCGGGCAGGAAGGCGCCGCGGCCGCCGCCAAGCGCGACTTCGAGGCCGTCGGCGCCTGCTACGTTGTCGGTAAACTCGATCAATTGCCTGGCGATGTCGGCGCAATTTCCGGGGGCGGACAAGTTTTCGGCATCGGCGTCCGACTCGAAATTGCGCTCCATGACATGGGCGTAATTCGCCGCCGGCGTGGCGTGGGTAAGGCGCGCCGTGCTGACCACACCGGTCGCCAGTCCTCGAATTTCGGCGCGCTCGAGAAAAGTGAGCAGTTCCGTGCCTTGCTGCGAGGCGCAATCGCCGCGAACGGCCGCGTCGCTTACGCTGATAAATCCCGCCCTGGTCTTCACGCCGGTGGCCATGGCGGTCATGGTTCCAGCCGAGTCCGGCACCTGGGCGTCGGTGTTGTAGGTTTTGGCCAGCGCGAGGCTGGGAAAGGTCTCGAAGAACAATTCGTTTTCCTCGCCGGTCTCGCCACGCAATTGACCTTCGAGGATGCGCGCGGCAGTGACCGTGGACACGCCCATGCCGTCGCCGACGAACAGAATCACGTTTTTCGCGCTGGCGCCCGTCTCCGTGCGCTGGGCGAGATTGCGTTCGACCGCGGCGCGGCCTTCCTCAAACCAGTCCTCAACGGATTGCTGGGAATGCGCCGAGAGCGGCAACAGGACGAGGCTCAATACTGAAACCAGGCAAAAAAATCGATTCATGAGAATAATCCAGGGCAAGCCGGTACGCGGCACAGCATAATGCCGGAAAATTACAATGGGATGAAGACGAGATTGCGACGGTCAGGCGGCGCGGGACTCCGCGGGTTGCACGAGCTGTTTGAAATGCCGCGGCACGGCAACCATCTGGTGCTTGTCGAAATCGAACAGGACCACGCCCATCTTGGCGACGCACACCACTGAATCGAGCGCGCTGTTGGTGACCCGCAGGCAGATGTCGACGCCGTAACGGTTCACCTTGCCGATGCCGACATCGATGATCAGCACGTCGTTGGCGAAGGATTCGGAGCGAAAATCGATCGAAAGATCGGTCACCACCATGCCCAGACCGAAGATGTCTTCCTCGGTAAAACCAAGACTTGCCAGGTATTGCAACCGCGCCTCATGGAGAATCCTGATCATTGACATGCTGTCGAGATGTTTGGCGTAATTCAGGTCGCTGAGACCTACGCTTTTTTCCATTCTGAAGGTGAATTCTTCCGGAAGATTCAGCTTGATACGAGGCATGGCGACGACTCCAGGGCATTCGAGAATATTTTTCTTCCATGAACCACTTTTCATGAGACAGCGAACAGTCGAATTGGTTCAATTCATTTCGGCTCTTCGGTTGCCTGGACCGTCCAATCTACTTAGCATTACGCCCCTGCGTCAATACTGAACCGAATTTTGGAGGAAATGGCTCATGCATTACTCGGTCACGCCGGAATCTATCGCGGAGAACGCGGTCGATTGTCTTGTGGTTCCTGTCTGGAAAGACGGCGGGCTCGGTGCGGAAGCGGGCGCGCTGGACGAGACGGTCTCCGGGGCATTGAGCCGAATCGCAGAAAGCGGCGATTTTCTTTGGGACCTTGGCGATACGCATTTGCTGCATGGCCCCCAAGGCTGCGCCGCGGGCCGCATTCTGCTTGCCGGCGCCGGCGCCGTGGAAGATTTCGGCGCTATGGAAGCCGCCAGATTTCTCGCGGGCAGCGTCAAGTTCGTGCTGGCCCGCAATATGCCGCACGTTCATTTTGCACTGGGAGACCTTCGGGACAACGGGCCCGACGCGCGATGGTTCGCGGCCAGGCTGGCCCAGGAGGCGGAAGTCGCGGCGTATCGCTACACGACGACCAGGGCAAGCACGAAACGGGAGCCCGTGCTCGAAGGCCTGCAGGTTTCGGCGTTGGACGACGGACTCGATGAGGACCTTGATGAGGCCCTGCGCAAGGGCCGGGCCATCGGCAGAGGCATGAATCGCGCCCGCGAACTCGGCAATCTTCCCGGCAATATCTGTACACCGGAGTACCTGGCTTCCCATGCCCGGGAACTGGCTGACTCATTCGAGTCCGTCAGCGTCGAAGTGCTCGACGAGGCGCAGATGCGGGATCTGAAAATGGGCAGCCTGCTTTCGGTCGCCGCCGGCTCGGTAGAAGAGGCGCGACTGATCGTGTTGCATTACGAGGGCGCCGGAGACGACAGCAAGCCTGCGGTGCTGGTGGGCAAGGGCATTACTTTCGATACCGGCGGCATCAGCCTGAAAGGCGGGCTCGCCATGGACGAAATGAAATTCGACATGTGCGGGGCCGCGAGCGTGCTCGGCACCTGCGCCGCCGCGGCCGAACTGGAATTGCCGATCAACCTGGTATGTATGGTGGCCGCCGCCGAAAACATGCCGAGCGGCAAGGCGACCAAGCCGGGCGACATCGTTACCAGCATGTCGGGCAAGACCGTGGAAATCCTCAATACCGACGCCGAAGGCCGGCTGGTGCTATGCGATGCGCTGACCTATGCCGAACGCTTCGACCCGGCTTGCGTGATCGACGTCGCCACCTTGACCGGCGCTGCCGTCGCTGCCTTCGACAGTCACGCCAACGTCATGCTCGGCAACGACCAGGCATTGATGGACCGCTTGCTGCAATGCGGCCTCGATTGTCTCGACCGGGCCTGGCAGCTTCCGCTGTGGGATGAGTACCAGAAGCAACTCGACAGCAATTTTGCCGATATCGCCAACATCGGCAGTAAAAAGGCGGGAACGATAACCGCCGCCTGTTTCTTGTCGCGATTCACCGACAAGTATTCCTGGGCCCATCTCGATATAGCCGGCAGCGCCTGGCATTCCGATGGCGCGAGAAAAGGCGCCACGGGCAGGCCCGTACCCTTGCTGACGGAATTCCTGCTGAACCTCTCGAACAAGGATTGAAATGGAAAAGACCTTCAAGCCGCGGGAGATCGAGGACCGCTGGAATCGCACATGGGAAGACGCCGGCTATTACGCCCCGCGAGGCGGCGACGAAGCCTACAGCATCGCCATTCCACCCCCGAACGTGACCGGCAGGCTGCATATGGGCCACGGGTTCCAGTTGGCGATCATGGACGCCCTGATCCGCTACCATCGCATGCGCGGCCGCGACACGCTCTGGCAGGTCGGCGCCGACCATGCGGGCATCGCGACCCAGATGGTGGTGGAGCGGCAATTGAACGCCGAGGGGATCAGCCGGGAAGAGATCGGCCGGGAACGTTTCGTCGAGCGCGTATGGGACTGGAAGGAAGAATACGGCGGCATCATTACGCGCCAGTTGCGGCGTATGGGTTCCTCGCTCGACTGGTCGCGCGAGCGGTTCACCATGGACCCCGATCTGTCGGCCCTGGTTGAGCACGTATTCATCGAATTGTATCGGGAAGGGTTGATCTACCGCGGCCGGCGCCTGGTCAACTGGGACCCGGAACTGTTGACGGCGATTTCAGACCTCGAAGTCATCGCCGAAGAGGAAACCGGCTCGCTCTGGCACCTGCGCTACCCGCTTGCGGACGGCGGCGCCGACGGCATGACACACGTCACCGTAGCCACCACGCGCCCGGAAACCATGCTCGGCGATACCGCGGTGGCGGTGCATCCGGAAGATCCGCGCTATCGGGGACTGATCGGCAAGACGGTCGAATTGCCGCTGTGCGACCGGCGGATTCCGATCATCGCGGACGAATATGTCGACCCGGAATTCGGCAGCGGCTGCGTCAAGATCACCCCGGCGCACGATTTCAACGACTACGAGATCGGCCTGCGCCACGAACTGCCGATGATTAATGTCCTCACTCGCGATGCGCGGATAAGCGACGAGGCCCCCGAGCGCTATCGCGGCCTGGACCGCTTCGACGCGCGCAAGCGGGTTGTCGCGGACCTCGAACAGGCGGACCTGGTCGAGAAAATTGAAGCGCACAAGATGAAAGTGCCGCGGGGCGACCGCAGTGGAGTCATCATCGAACCTTTCCTGACGCGGCAATGGTATGTGGCGATCGACGCCCTCGCCAAACCGGCGATCAAGGCGGTGGAAGACGGCACTATCGAATTCGTGCCGCGCAACTGGGAAAACACCTATTTCGCCTGGATGCGCAATATCCAGGACTGGTGCATCAGCCGCCAACTCTGGTGGGGCCACCGGATTCCCGCCTGGTACGACGAGCAGGACAATATCTACGTCGGCGCCGGCGAAGCCGAGGTCAGACGCGAACACGCGCTTCCCGACGATGTCGTCCTGCGCCGGGACGAAGACGTGCTCGACACCTGGTTTTCTTCCGCGCTCTGGACTTTCTCCACCCTGGGCTGGCCCCCCGACGGCAATCCGCAGCAACGGGAGTATTTCGACCGTTTCCATCCCACCAGCGTGCTCGTGACCGGCTTCGACATCATCTTTTTCTGGGTCGCGCGCATGATCATGATGACGCTGAAATTCACCAGCGAAATCCCGTTCCACAAGGTCTATATCACCGGCCTCGTGCGTGACGAGCACGGCCGGAAAATGTCCAAGTCCAAGGGCAACATTCTCGACCCCATCGATCTGATCGACGGCATCTCCCTGCCCGACCTCATCGCCAAGCGCACCGACGGCATGATGCAGCCGCATCTGCGCGAGACTATCGATAAATTCACCCGCGAATCCTTTCCGGAGGGCATTCCCGGATATGGTACGGATTCGCTGCGCTTCACCTTTTACTCGCTCGCCTCGACCGGCCGCGACATCAAGTTCGACATCGGTCGCATGGAAGGCTTCCGAAATTTCTGCAACAAGATCTGGAACGCCGCCCGTTACGTGCTGATGCACACCGAAAACAAGCCGGTGGCGCCGGCCATCGTTGCCGCCGAATGCACGATTGCGGACCGCTGGATCATGGACCGTTTCGAGTCCGCCGCCGGGGACATTCGCCTGGCGATGGAGCAATACCGCTTTGACAACGCCTCGCGCACTCTCTACGAGTTCATCTGGAACGAGTTCTGCGACTGGTACCTGGAACTTTCCAAGCCGGTGCTCTGGAACGAGGAAGAAGACCCGGCCGCCGCGGCAGCGACCAGGCGCGTGTTGCTGATCGTGCTCGAACGTTCGCTGCGCCTGCTGCATCCCTTCATGCCCTTCATCACCGAGGAAATCTGGCAACGCATGGCGCCGTTACTCGAAATCGAGGGCGAAAGCATCATGTTGCAGCCCTACCCAGAGCCCACCGGCGCGGCGCCCGACGCGGCAGCGGCGGCGGATATCGAATGGCTCAAACAGATCGTTACCGCGGTGCGCAACATCCGCGGTGAGATGGATATTTCTCCCGCGCGTCAGACGCCGGTGCTGCTGCGTTGCCGTGAAAGCGCCGACGAAGCGGCCGGCAAGGCGCGGCTGGCGAAATATCGCCGCTATCTGACGCAACTCGCGAAACTCGAATCGATCGAGTGGCTCGAAGGCGAAGCGCCGGCGGCGGCGACTTCGATTCAGTCGGGTACCGAAGTGCTCGTGCCGCTGGCCGGATTGATCGATGTCGACGCGGAAAAATCGCGGCTCGACCGGGAGATCGAAAAACTCGCGAAAGGACTGCGCTCGGTCCAGGCCAAGCTCGGCAATCCCGGCTTCGTCTCCAACGCCCCGGAAAAAGTAGTCGCCGAAGTACGCGAACGCGAAGCGCAGATGTCGACTTCGATTGCCGCCTTGCAGGAAAAAAGATCAAGCCTGGAAGAGTTGGCGATTTGAAGGAGATTCTGCGACTACGCGCAGAATGACGGGGGTAAACTGTCATTCTGCGCGGAGCGAAGCGGAGTCGCAGAATCCGTACTTAGTTGCGCAGGCCGACGGGCATGCTGAAGGTGATGTCTTCCGTGACGCCGTCGAGTTCCTGTACGCGGCAATCGGCGCGCTCGCGCAGATAGTCGATCACTTCCTGGACGAGGGATTCGGGCGCCGAAGCGCCGGCGGTGACGCCGATGCGCGTCTTTCCTTCCAGCCAGACCGGATCGATGGCGTCGGCGCTGTCGATCAGATGCGCCAGGCAGCCGAGCCGCTCGCCGAGATCGCGCAGGCGATTGGAATTGGAACTGTTGTGCGCGCCGACGACGAGCAGGAGGTCGCATTCGAGCGCCATTTGCTTGACCGCGTCCTGGCGGTTTTGGGTGGCGTAGCAGATGTCGCTCTTGCGCGGCCCTGTGATCTTGGGAAAGCGCTCGCGCAGGGCTTCGATGATCTCTTCGCAGTCGTCCATCGACAGGGTCGTCTGGGAAACATAGGAAAGGCGCGAGGGATCCCTGACCTCGAGCAGGCGCGCGTCTTCCAGGGTTTCGACCAGATAGACGCTGCCGCCGGCGCCGGTGTCGAAATTGCCGATCGTGCCCTGCACTTCCGGGTGGTTGGAATGGCCGATCAGGATACATTCGTCTCCCTTGCGGCCCGCTCTGGCCACTTCCATATGCACCTTGGTCACCAGCGGACAAGTGGCGTCGAATACCTGAAATCCGCGGTCGGCCGCGTCCCGGCGAATCTGTTTGGCGACGCCATGGGCGCTGAACACGACGATGGGCGCGCGGCCGGAATCGTCCCGGTCGGGGATTTCGCGCAATTCCTCGACGAAGATCGCGCCCTGTTCCCTGAGTTCTTCCACGACATGACGGTTGTGCACGATCTCATGGCGCACGTAAATCGGCGCGCCGAACAACTCCAGCGCGCGTTTGACCACATCTATGGCGCGGTCCACCCCCGCACAGAAACCGCGCGGATTGGCCAACTTGATTTCGATGGTGCTACTCCAGTTCCAGTTTGCTCGTGCCCGGCGCCAATACCGAGACTATCGAAGCGCGGAAAACGATCTCCCGGCCCGCGAGCGGATGATTGAAGTCTACCTCAACTTCGCCTCCGGCGATGCTTCGGATCACTCCGGGCCGGTCGAACCCGGCCGGATCCTTGAACATGACCACGCTGCCCGGCTCCAGCGGCACATGTTTGTCTTGCAGCAGCGCGGCGAAATTCACCGCCGGAAATTGTTGCAGATTGGCGGGATTCACCGCGCCGAAAGCCTGCTCCGGCGGCATCGTGCGCTCTATATCGTCGCCGGCCTCCAGGCCGAGCAATACCTGCTCGAAAGCCGGCGGGAGTTCGCCTTCACCGATGGTGCAAGTCGCCGGCTTGCCGGCGAAATTGGAATCGACGATGGAGCCGTCGGTCAGCGCCAGCGAAAAATGCAGGTTGACGGTAGCGCCGCTTTCGACCTTCATCGCGCAGATTCGCTCCATGTTGAACCGCTCAGGCGAACCGCCGCTGTTCGCCTTCGCCTTCGATATTGTCAATGCAGCGCCTGCACAAGTCCGGATATTTCGCTTCCGCGCCGACATCGGGACGGTGGTGCCAGCAGCGCTCGCATTTCTCATGGGAAGTCGCCGACACACGCACGCGCAAACCCTCGATTTCCGTGGTCTCGCTGTCTTCGCCCGCCGCGGACAGCGGATGCGCGTCGGCGCGCGACACGATCAGGGCGAAGCGAAGTTCATCGCCCAATTCGCGCAATTGCGCCAGCGTTTCGTCGTCCGCGTACAAATCGACTTCGGCGCTCAGGCTAGAACCGAGGGTCTTGTCTGTCCGTTTCGCTTCCAGTTCCCGGTTCAGCGCGGCCTTGACAGCCATGATCCGGTCCCAGAATGCATCGGAGAGACATCCTTCCGTTTCGAATTCCGGCCCTGCCCCGCCCATATCGGCCAACAGCACCGAGGCCGCCCGCTCGCCGGGGATATTTTCCCAGATCTCGTCGGCGGTGAAACTCAGGATGGGCGCGATCATCGGGCTCAGCATCTGGAGAATGTGGTACATGGCGGTCTGCGTCGATCTTCGCGCCAGACTATGGGTCCGGGTGGTGTATTGCCGGTCCTTGATGATGTCGAGATAGAACCCACCCAACTCGATTACGCAAAAATGATGCACTTTCTGGTAGATCGCCAGGAAATTGTATTCGTGGTAATGCTCGACCACTTCCGCGCGCAGACGCCCGGTGCGGCGCACGATCCAGTGGTCGAGCGCGATCATCTGCGCCGGATCCACCAGATCGCCGCCGGGGTCGAAGCCGTTCAGATTGGAGAGCATAAAGCGCGCGGTATTGCGGATGCGCCGGTAAGCGTCGGCGACCTGGCCGAAAATCGCGTCGGAAACGTGCATTTCTCCGCGATAGTCGGTAGCCGCGACCCACAGGCGCAGAATGTCTGCGCCGTACTTGTGGAAGATCTTGTCCGGCGCCACGGTATTGCCGAGCGACTTGGACATCTTGCGTCCTTCGGCGTCGACGAAGAAGCCGTGGGTCAGCACTTCGCGGTAGGGAGCGCTGCCGTTCATGGCGATGGCGGTCTTTAGCGAGGACTGGAACCAGCCCCGATGCTGGTCCGAGCCTTCCAGGTAGAGGTCCGCCGGATACTGCAATTGCTCGCGCCGGTCGAGCACCGAAAAGTGTGTGACGCCGGAATCGAACCAGACGTCGAGCGTGTCGGTGACCTTGTTATAGAGCCCGGCATCGGCGCCGAGCAATTCTTCCGCGTCAAGTTCATACCAGGCGTCCATGCCTTTCCGCTCGATACGCTCGGCGACCTGTTCGAACAATTGCTGCGTGTCGGGATGCAGTTCACCGGTGTCCCTGTGCATGAACATGGTGATCGGCACGCCCCAGGTGCGCTGGCGGGAGACGCACCAGTCCGGGCTGCCGCGCAACATCAATTCCATACGCGCCCGGCCCCAGCCGGGAAACCACTTGATGCCTTCCACCGCCTTGAGCGCCGAGTCGAGCAGGCCGCCTTCACTCATGCTGATGAACCATTGCGGCGTTGCGCGATAGATCAGCGGGGTCTTCGTGCGCCAGCAATGGGCGTAGCTATGGGTGATGCGATCCTCGCTGACAAGTCGGCCGCTGTCCTTCAGTACTTCGACGATGTCGGCGTCGACCTTGTAGACATGGGCGCCGGCAAAGCGGCCCGCGGCTTCACGAAATACGCCGTGATCGTCGATCAGGTCGAGCGTCTCCAGGCCGTACTCGCGGCCGGTGTTGAAATCGTCCACGCCGTGATCGGGCGCGGTATGCACCGCCCCGGTGCCGCTTTCGGTGGTGACGTGCGCGCCGAGCACGACGGGAACTTCGCGTTCGTACAGTGGATGGCGCAAGCGCTGCGACTCCAGCCGCGCACCCTTGCATGAAGCGAGCGCTTCGAATCGTTCGCCGCCGAATCGCTGCATGACTTCCTCGGCCATTTCCTCGGCGATGACGAGCAATTCGGGCCCGGCGTCGAGTTCGCAACGAATCAGCGCGTAATCGAGCCCGGCATTGAGGCAGACCGCCTGGTTCGCGGGCAGTGTCCAGGGCGTGGTAGTCCAGATCACGACGGAAACGGGCAATTCGGGATCCGGCGCCGCCGCAGCTTCGAAGCAGGCCAGCAAGGCGGCGCTGTCGGCCGCGGCGAATCGGACATCAATGGAATACGATGTCTTGTCCTGGAATTCGACTTCGGCTTCGGCCAGGGCCGAAGCGCCCACCACGCTCCAGTAGACCGGCTTGTAGCCGCGCACGAGATGACCGTTGGCGACGATTCGGGCCAGAGCGCGAACGATGTCGGCTTCGGTCTTGAAATTCATGGTGAGATAGGGATTGTCCCAGTCCCCGAGCACTCCCATGCGGATGAAACCCGCCTTCTGCCTTTCGATCTGGCGGGCGGCATATTCGCGGCAGGCGCGGCGGAAATCGGCATGGCTGACCTTCTGCCCCGCCTTGCCCTTTTTCTTTTCGACCTGGTGCTCGATCGGCAGGCCGTGGCAGTCCCAGCCGGGAACGTAAGGCGCGTCGAAGCCCGTCATTGCCCGTGACTTTACGACGATGTCCTTGAGCGTCTTGTTGATGGCGTGACCGAGATGCAGGTCGCCGTTGGCGTATGGCGGCCCGTCGTGCAATACGAAACGCGGCCGGCCCGCGTTCTTTTCGCAGATGGCGCGATACAGATCGAGTTTCCGCCATTTGTGCAGGCGCTCGGGCTCGCGGTTGGCGAGATCGGCCCGCATGGGGAAATCCGTGTGCGGGAGGTTCAATGTGTCCTTGTACTTGCTCATGACTCTAGTTTCGGCCTTCCCGATTTGCCGCGTTTGTCAGCACGCGGTTGATCTCCTCCACGTCGGCAGCGATCTGCCGCCGCAATTCTTCCAGCGTGGCGTACTTTTCCTCTTCGCGGATCTTCTGCCGGAAAACGACTTCGATGGTCTCGCCGTAAAGCTCGCCGTTGAAATTCAGCAGATGCGCTTCGAGCACCGGCTTGCCGGCGTCGCTTACCGTCGGCCGGTAGCCCATGCTCACCGCCGCCGGATACTCGCCCGCGGCCGTTTTCACCACGCAGGCATAGATTCCATGCAAGGGAATTTGCCGGTGCGGCAATTCGATATTGCAGGTGGGAAAGCCCAGCTTCGCACCGAGTTGCTCGCCCCTGGCAACCGGTCCGCGAATTGAATACGGGCGTCCCAGCAATTTTTCCGCCCCGGCGAAATCGCCCCGCGCCAGGTGCTCCCGCACCAGGGTGCTGCTGACGCGCATGCCGTCGACTTCCCGCGCCAGGGTTCGACGGACGTCGAAATCCAACTCCCTGCCCTTGCTTTCGAGCAAGGCGAAATCGCCCGCACGCCGGTATCCGAAGCGAAAATCCTCGCCGGCGATCAGCGCCGCCACCCCAAGACCGTCGACGAGAATGCGGCGAATATAGTCCTCCGCCGAAGTCCGGCTCATTTGCGCATCGAAGCGCAAGACGAAACCGAAATCGATGCCGTACGCTTCCAGCAGCCGCAACTTTTCCTGCCGGTCCGTCAGCCGCGCCGGACAATCCCCATCGGTACCGGCGAAGAATTCTTCCGGATGCGGCTCGATCACGATCACCAGCGCGGGCAAGCCCTTTTCCCTTGCCTGTTGCTTCAGTTGATCGAGAATGAGCTGATGGCCGAGATGGACGCCGTCGAATTTCCCGATCGTGGCCACGCATCGGCCGTGGTTTCGCGAAAAACTGCTGGCGTCTTCAATAAGGATCACGGCGCGAGCCCGGCCTGCGCAAAAGGCGGGGATTATACCTCATCGTCATTCCGCGCGGAGCGGGGTGGCTACTCCTGTTTGCCTCGAAGTCCGGCCAGACCTCGGCGGATCAGATACCGGGCGATGGCGAGCAGGCAGGCTATCAGTACGATCCGCCCAATGAGCAGATTTACGACGGATATCGTATCCGGCATGCTCGCGTTCAACGCCATATCCACGATCACCAGCGCCGCCAGTACGGTAAGCACCAGGGCGCCCAATATCTGCAACAGGGCAATCAGTTTCTTCATCCGGCGGAAGCGAGGTCGGCCATTTTGTGGCGGGAGTTGAACTTGTGGTAGCCGTCGGCTCCCATAAAGCGCGTCACTGTCTTGGGATCGGTCCTGCGCACATCGACGATGATCAGGCCTTCGAGCGAATCGTTGAAATCCGAATGGATATTGAAGCAAACCATGCGGCCCTTCAGCGACAGGTAGTGCCGTAACAACACGGGCACGGCCTTGCCGGGGTCACAACGGCCGATGAGCTTGCCGAGCATCTTGATGTTGACCAGTTCCTTCAGTATGTCCTCGGACCAGACCCGATGAGCGATCCTGTGGGGAGTCAGCGGTTTCACCAACGGGACGAACTCGTTGGCCTTGAAGTTTGTTAGCAGGGTGTCCGCGATCAGCGCCCGGGCCAGGTCGCTGTATTCCCGGGAAATGCTCACCGAGCCGAACAAGGTGTGATATTGCGGCCGGTCCACGAGCACCCGGCCGATGCCGCGCCAGAGCAGGGTGAGTGAATCCGGCCGGCGTTGATAGTCGGGATGGATGAACGAGCGGCCCATTTCGATCGCCGAACCGAGCCGATTGATAAAAGCCTTGTCATACCTGTACAGCGAACGGCTGTAGAGCCCTTTTACACCGTGCTCGCGGACGATTTCATCCACGAGCCCGACCCGGTAAGCACCGGCGATGCGGCCGTTTTTCTTGTCCCACAGGAACAGGTGCAGGTAATGCGGGTCGAACTGGTCGGAATCGCGGGTCAAGCCCGTACCTTCGCCGACCGCGCGGAAAGTGATTTCCCGCGCCACGGCGATTAATTCCATGATGACGCCGAGACGCTCATGGGGGGCGCAATAGACATCGAACTCGTCGTGCTCGATGAGCCTGCAGTCCCTGAGCCCCTCAAGTGCGGCGTCAACCTCTGCGCTGGAAGCTTTCGAACTGATGTCTTCCACACGATGCTCGAATTTGGCCGGCATTGCTTCGGGGCGGTGCGCCAGGGCTTCAGTGCTCACGCGCAGATACTCCGTGACGGCCCTGGGCGTTTTCAGCAGCCGCAATTCCTGGGCGAGCACTGGTTTGCCCAGGGTGACTTCCAGAGTGAATCCTTTTTTATTCGCCAATTGCCGGGGCAAAAGCAAGGTGCGCAGGCGCGGATGGATAAGGCCCGACAGATAAAAATATGCGCTGTTGTATCCATTTACGTGTACCGGGACGCAGGCGCATTCGTATCGCTTGATCAACTGTCCCGCCAGCCGATTCCATTTGCGGTCCTGGATGCGGCGCTCGCGTAATTCGATCGCCGAAACCTTGCCGGCGGGAAAGATCAGCACCGCCCCGCCGCCGTGCAGATGCTTGTGAACTTGCTTGATGCCCTTGACATTGGCGCCGGCGGCATCCGCCGACAATACGTCGACGCCAATAAACAGGGCAGCGAGTTCGGGAATGCGGCGCAGCAGTTCATTCGTCAGCACTTGCAGATCGGGCCTTATTCTGAGCAGCATCCGGGCAAGCGCGATTCCTTCCAGGCCCCCAAGCGGATGGTTGGCGACAATAAGCACGGGGCCTTCACGCGGAATCTGTTCCAGCTGCTGTTCGTTGTTGATCCTGAGGCTGACGCCGAGCGAATCGAGCGCAAATTGCAGAAAGTCTTCCGGATTCAGCCCGTGAGGCCGGGCATCGTAATATTCTGCCAACTGGCTGAGCCCAAGCGACTTTTCGACAAGCGCCGCCAGCGCCCGCGGTTTGAAATTCAAACGGCAGGGATTAGTCATTGGCGGGGTACCGCTTCACCAGTTGCAACTCGTGTCGCCAGGCTTTGTAGAGCGGCCATAATCCAGGCGGCTTGCAGCCGCGTTTCCTTTGCGCGTAACCAAGTTTAAATAGCGTTCGATATTGCTGCAATAGTGTTTTGACGGCATCGGCAAGTCCGGTCTTCCGGTCCCAGATGTGGATCGATTCGGAACTCGCGCCGTTGATCTCCACGATTTGCAGATCCCGTCCGGCACGCAGGCTTTCCACATCGCGGAACTTGACGTCGAGGCGGCCGTAATAGAAGCCGGGAATATCGTCGAAAATCCGGTCGAGCGCGCGAGTCAGTTCCGCGGTGATGAGATGGCCGCCGTCGCGAAAAACCGCGCCGCGGCAATGACTGGCCGAGAACACCAGCCGGTAAGGGCTGCCGCCAGGAATCACTTCGCGCCAATGGGCGGCATTGCGTTCTTCGTAGAGATGCGGCACTCCGCCAGCGCGCGGGTCGGCCGCCACGAGTTCGGCCAGCGTACGCACGCCGTCACCGACTACGTATGGCGTATATTTCAGCGTCAGCGAGGTGATGCGGCCCCGCTCGCTTTCCGGGTCGCGCACATAGAACACGCCGGCTTCGGCTTCCCAGTCGCTCAATCGCTGCAACATCAGCGAACCGCCCGCCGGAAACCGTTCCAGGCAGGACTCCAGCTCCGCCCCGTCGCGCAGCAACTTGACCCCGGCGCCGCGGCAACCGATATCGGGCTTGCCGACCACGGGAAAGAACAATCCGGCAGCGGCCATGGCCGCTTCGGCCCGTTCGCGCTGGACGGCCGGCGCCTCGCTGCCGGCCTCGTACACGATCCAGGACAGGATCGAACGGTTTGCCGTTTTCCCGGCAAGTTCCAGAATCGCAGACTTCGGCACGCCGACCATGCCCGACAGCGGCACCGCGGGGTTGGCGATCAGGGGAAGGCTCATGCTGCGATAGCGCAGGCCGAGCAACAGGCACTGGGCCACCACCGGGATGTACATCAGCCAGGTCGGCCAGAACTCAAAGAAGGAATATGCGCGGCCGCCGAGATCGAGCGGCGGCATCCCTTCCGGCACATGGACGGTTTCTTCGGAAGTTGACTTTTTCGTAACCCGTGTCAAGACCAGTGCCCTTTGTCTTTCAATCCATGCCATGAACTGCGGTGCGCAGGTAATCCACGGCTTCGCGGACCGAGCGGCCTTCGACGTCGACTATGCGATTGGCTTCGCGCATGACTTCGTCGGAGATGCGGCCGGTCAGATCGGCCAGGGCTTTGATGAAATCGGGATTTTGCGCTGCGGCCGGCGATGCAAGCAGAAAACCGTCATAAGGCAGCAATGCGCTGCGGGGGTCTTCGAGCACCAGCAAGTCGAAATGAGCGATTCTGCCGTCGCTGGTATATGCGGTGATCAGGTCCACCTGGCGTTCGTCGACCGCGGTGTACATCAAGGTGGTGTCGAAAGTGAGCTTCCGGTTGAAGTCGATGCCGTAGGTATCGCGCACCGAAATCCATTCTGGGCGGCCGAAGAACTCGAGGTCGCCGCCGGCCACGAGTCGCTCGGCGACGGGAATCAGGTCTTCGATGGAACGCACGCCGAGTTCGGCTGCCCTGTCCTTGCGCATGGCGAGAGCGTACAAATTCTGGAAGCCGAATTCGCCGATCACGGTCATGCCGTCGGTCGTTTCGACAAAGTCGACGACTTCGGCCAGCACCTCGGCCCGGCCCGGATTGTCGTCGCGGTCCATGATATTCGCCCATACGGTGCCGCTATATTCGAGATAGGCGTCGACCGCGTTATTGGCCGTGGCCTCGTAGATCACCTGGGTGCCGAGGCCCAGGCGCTGGTCGACGCGAAAACCGGCGTCCTCCAGCTCCCGGACAAGCAGGCCGGCGATGATGTGTTGCTCGGTAAATCCCTTGCCGCCGACCGTGAAATCCGCTTCAGGCTCCGGCAGCAGGCTCCAGGCGGATATGCCGGCTGCCAGCAAGACCGCGCCGGTTACGGTGGCGAAAACCCGGCGGTAGCGGCCGGCGAATTCTTCGTTGTTGCGGTTTGCCGCAAGCCGGTTTTCCACAAGCCAGAGTATGCCGCCGATAATGGCGTCGAGAACTACCGCCATGACCGCGGCAGCGATGCTGCCCACGGTTACCGCGACGAGGTTGCGCGTTTGCAGTCCGGTAAAGATGTAGTTGCCGAGACTGGTGGCGCCGACCAGGGTGGACAAAGTCGCCAGCCCCACCGTCCAGACGGCGGCGGTGCGAATGCCCGCGATAATCACTGGCAGAGCCAGCGGCAACCGCACGCGAACAAGTATCTGCGCGCGGGACATGCCGATGCCGCGGGCGGCTTCGACCACGTCGTCAGCGACGGTCTCCAGTCCGGTGACCGTGTTGCGCACGATCGGCAGCATGCTGTACAGCAAGAGGGCGATCAGCGCCGGCAACAGGCCGATGCGGCCCCCGAGCGCGGCTACGGTCAGGGCCAGGATGGCAACGCTCGGAATCGTCTGCAACACGCTGACCGAAACGAGCAGCGGTCGTTTCAGCACAGGCTGCTGGTTGGCGAGAATGCCGAGCGGCACGCTGACGGCGATTCCGAGGCTCAGGGCGATCAGTGTCAGCAGCAGATGCCCTTCGAGATATGCGGGCAACAGCAGCAATTGTTCGCGCAAATTCTCGCTGATCATGCCCGGGCGCTCTCCTGCCGGATCAGCCGGTCAAGCCGGACCGCCTCCTGCCGGGGCATTTCTACCATTTCGCTGACGTAATCGTGTTCCGGCTCCATGAGCAACTCGTGGGGTGTGCCGACTTGCAATACTTCTCCCTCTTTCATTACCGCGATGCGGTCCGCGAGTAACAAGGCTTCCATCATGTCGTGGGTGACCAGGATTACCGTCAGGTCGAGTTTTTGCTGAATTGTCCTGAATTCATCCCGCAATTGCCCTCTAGTGACCGGATCGAGTGCGCCGAATGGCTCGTCCATCAGGACTACCTCTGGAGAAGCCGCTAGGGCGCGCGCGACGCCGACGCGCTGCTGCTGCCCGCCGGAGAGTTGCATCGGATTGCGCTCGCCGTATTCTTCCACCGGCAGGCCGACGAGTTCGAGCGCTTCGCAGCAACGGCGGTCGGTCTCCGGACCGCTCCATTGCAGGAGCCGCGGCACGGCTGCCACGTTTTCCTTGACGGTGTAATGCGGAAACAGGCCTATGCCCTGAAAGACGTAGCCGATATTGCGCCGCAAGGCCTGAGGATTTCGATCCATGACATCGCGGCCGCCGACGAGAACCTGACCCGCGTCGGGTTCCTCGAGCCGATTGATCATCTTGAGAGTGGTAGTCTTGCCGCAGCCCGACTCGCCGATGAGTCCGAGCAGTTTGCCTTTTTCGACCTTGAGACTGACGCCGGCGACCGCGAAGGTCGCGCCGTTATCGTAGCTTTTGCTGACGTTCCGTAGCTCGATCATCGCTGAGCCGCGGCGGCGGCCGGCCCATTGCGGAAAGTGGTGATGCTAACAGAATGCCTCGGGAATTTGGGAACACCCGTTGCGCCGCCATACGGGAATTCTAGCAATCCTCCTCTTCCGCCTGCGCCTGGTATTCGGAAAGCTCGTCGATGTCGAAGCGGCGGCCGAGGGCGCCGATATCGTCAAAACTGATGTCGCCGGCGATATTCGCCAGCACCATTTCACCGTCTTCGGAAACGATCATCACGGCAATGCCATATATCACATCGTCGGTTTCCGAAAAACGCAGGTAAATGTCGACCTGATCCTCGTCTTCGCGGATGCGGACGACGCGTTCCCAGTCCTCGCCGTCCAGGTCCGAGGCGATTTCGTCCAGATTCTCCGCAACCTGCTGCACGTTGTCGCCGATATCTTCATAGACATGCAGGCGCACGTTGAGCAGCCTGGAAACGAAGTTGACCGCTTCCTCATCCTCTTCGGGGATTGTCTCGGTAATGAGCCGGAGCAAGGGCTCCCGCAAGGTGACTTCAACCACGGGTTCGGAATTGATCAGGCTGTGCAGAGCGGAAAAGTCCACATAGCCTGGATGGTCTTCCGCGGACACCGCGAATGCGCTCCATGCACTCAGGGTGAAAACGGTGATAACTTGCTGTATTGCTTTCATTGCTACTCTCCTTGCTGAGATTGACGGCCGGCTCAGATCGGGTCGTCCGGGAAGGGGGCGGCCGCGCCGCCGTTCATCCGGTCCACCGAAATCGCCGGCAAGCTGAGGACCGGCAGGCTGACCATCCTGTCGCCAAGCCGGACCCGCATGGATTCGGTAATTTCATTCAAGGTCTGGATGGTCGTGTTCAGATCCTGGATCGCTACCACCAGTTCCTCCTGTGTGTATTGCTCTTCGACGGCTATCTGCGGATCATCGGGGGCCGGCGCGCTGACCTGCAGCCAGACCGCCACCGCCGCGAGCGCTGCAAATGCGGGGACCGCCAGCCGGGGCCATGGCCCGCCGGCCAGCGCCCGCAGTCGTTCGCTCAGGCTTGCGGGTCGGCTATCGGCCTGTTCGAACACTCCGGCCAGCAGGCCCGGCGGCAATTCCGGCCGGGGCATGTCCAGCATGGCGTCCCGCAGAGATCGCGCCAGCAGAAACTCTCGCGCGCAATCCGGACACTCGTGGATGTGTTCCAGCGCCGGTTGCTGCTGTTTCGGATCGAGTTCATTGTCGAGCAGATCGTCGATCTGCAATTGAACGATGCCGCATTCCGTATCGTTGTTTGAGTTCATATGCATCTACCTGCCGTTTTCGGCTCGCGCCCTCTCCAGTGAAATCAGATTTTCCTCCGCCGCTCCGTGCACGCCGGCGAATGCGCGGCGCAATTCCTCGTCTTCGCGCAGCTTTCTCCTGCCCCGGTGCAGATACACCTTTACCTGGCTCTCGCTCATTTCCAGCGCTCCCTGCATGTCCGCGTAACTCATGCCCTGGATATCGCGCATGATCAGCAGCGAACGGAACGGCTCATCGAGCGCCTGGATCGATTCGAGCAAGGCTTCGCGCAATCGTTCCCGGTCCCGGGCCTCGCCCTGATCTACCCCGCCGGACCGAAATTCGGGCTGGGTATCGGGATCAATGCGGTCATCGCGCCTGGATTCCGCTAGTTGCCGCTTGCGGATATGGTCCACCACGGCGTTGCGGGTAACCCGCATCAGCCAGGCCTGGATCTTGTCCGGGTCGACCTTTCGCCAGTGTTGCCAGAGCTTGACCAGCACCTCCTGGGTGACGTCGTCCGCATCTTGTCTGCTGCGCAAGCTATAGCAGGCGAAGGCGTAGACCTTCTGTCCGTACTGCTCCACCGCTCGCCTGTATTCCGTGTTCATATGTGCTGCTAGACGGAAAAGTGCGGCAAAGGTTACCGCAGAGAGACCAAAAGCGCCCGATTTTGCCGAAAGCCGGCAGCGTGATAGAGTCGAGCGACGCACCAGCGCCTCGTTGCGCGGCTGTTCAGGAACAGGAGAAAACCCATGAAATTGATTGTTGCGATCATCAAGCCCTACAAGTCGGATGACGTACGCGAGGCAGTGTCCGAACTCGGCGTCAGCGGCATGACGCTCACCGAAGTCAAGGGCTTCGGGCGCCAGAAAGGACATACTGAACTTTATCGCGGCGCCGAGTATGTGATCGACTTTCTGCCCAAGGTAAAACTCGAAATCGCCGTTGAAGACGACCGGGCCGACCAGGTAGTGGAAGCCATCTGCAAGGCGGCCAATACAGGCAAGATCGGCGACGGAAAGATCTTCGTCAGCAGTCTGGAGCAGACCATTCGCATTCGCACCGGCGAAACCGGCAACGACGCACTGTAGGTGATCACATCATGAAACCAAATTCCAAACTCATAACTGGCCTGGCTTCGGCGGCGCTGATCCTGTTTCCGGGCCTCGCCCTGGCCCAGGACGGCCTGAACGGCGCCAACACTTCCTGGATTCTGACTTCGACCGCGCTGGTGCTGTTCATGACCTTGCCCGGCCTGTCGCTGTTTTACGCCGGCCTCGTCCGCACGAAGAACGTCCTTTCGGTGCTGATGCAGTGTTTCTCCATTGCCGTGGTGATTTCCATCGTCTGGCTGCTGGTGGGCTACAGCATCGCCTTCGGCCCGTCCGAATCCGCCTGGTGGGGAGGCCTCGGCAAGGCTTTCTTCAATGGAGTGGACGCGGGCGCCATGTCCGGCGATATTCCTGAAACGGTTTTTGCCGCCTTTCAGATGACCTTCGCCATCATTACTCCGGCGCTGATCGTCGGCGCCTTCGTCGAACGCATCAAATTTTGTTCCATGCTTGCCTTCACGGTGCTGTGGGCCTTGCTGGTCTACTTCCCGGTGGCCAACTGGGTCTGGGGCGGCGGCTGGCTGGGGCAGATGGGATTGATCGACTTCGCCGGCGGCACCGTGGTGCATCTCACGGCAGGCGTGGCGGCCCTGGTGCTGGCGCTGGAACTGGGCAGACGCGACGGCTTTCTGACTTCGTCCGTCGTGCCGCATAACCTGACCATGAGCTTTACCGGCGCCGCCATGCTGTGGGTCGGATGGTTCGGATTCAATGCCGGCAGCGCGCTGGCAGCGGACAACGCGGCCGGCATGGCGCTTTATGTCACGCATACTTCCGCCGCTGCGGGAGCGCTGACCTGGATGGTGCTCGACTGGTTCAAATTCGGCAAGGCCAGCGGTCTCGGCGCGATCACCGGCATGGTGGCGGGCCTGGCGACGATTACTCCCGCGGCCGGATCGGTAGGCCCGATGGGGGGTCTGATGCTGGGGCTGATCGGCGGCGTAATCTGTTATTTCGTCACGATTTACATGAAGCAGAGGCTGAAAATCGATGATTCCCTCGACGTATTTCCGGTGCATGGCATCGGCGGCCTGACCGGCACGCTGCTCGCCGCGGTGCTGGTATCCGGCGGCCTGGGCGTATTCAGCGGCACCGGTATGCCCGATGGCATGACCGTGGGTTCCCAATTCGTAGTCCAGCTCATCGGCGTGGTTGCCATCGGTCTGTATACAGGGGTGCTGACCTGGGTCATCGTCAAGATCGTCTCGGCGGTCATGGGACTGCGTATCAGCGCCGACGAGGAACAGGTCGGACTCGACATCACCGAGCACGACGAGAAAGGTTATTCGATGTAATCAATGAGATGACGATCATGGCTGACAAACTTCGATTTGCCGCGGCCGCGTTGTTTTGCGGCCTTGCGGTTCCCGCGCCGGCTGCCGAACTGCCGATGGGTTCGCCGGAAAACGTCGGCGTTTCCCCCGAACGGCTGCAACGGGTCTCCGACACGATGCAGCGATATATAGACGAAGACCTGCTCGCGGGCACGATCACGCTGCTGGCGCGCGACGGCAAGGTCATTCACCTGGAATCCCAGGGCTGGCGGCACAAGGAAACCGGCGCCGAGATGACCGAAGACAGCATCTTCGTCATCATGTCCATGACCAAGCCCATCGTTTCCGCCGCGTTGATGATGCTGTACGAGGAAGGCCGCTTCCTGTTGACCGACCCGATCACCGACTGGGTTCCCGAATTGGCGGACAAGCAGGTCATCGTGCGCGATGAATTCGGCACGCGGCGCGTGCCGCCCGCGCGGCCGGTCACGATTCGCGACGTGCTGGCGCACACTGCCGGAGTCGACCCGAACCGGGCCGATCTGAGTGAGTCGGAACAACAATTACTGGGGCGCGCCGCAACGCTGGAAGAGACCATCCTGCAGCGAGCGTCGCTGCCGCTGGATTTCCATCCCGGGGACGAATGGCGCTATGGCAGTTCCACCGATTATGTGGCGATTCTGGTCGAGCGGGTTTCAGGACAGCCGCTGCGGGAATTTCTGCGCGAGCGAATATTCGAGCCGCTGCAGATGAACGACACGCATTACATCGTTCCCGCCGACAAGGTGAATCGCGTCGCCGCGGTATACAGCCCCAGCGGGCCCGAGCGAACCATCGAGCTGATGCGGGCGCCGGAATACCGCGAGACCACGTATTTCGGCGGCGTGGCGGGACTTTCTTCGACGATCTCAGACTATTGGCGCTTCGGCCAGATGATCCTCAATGGCGGGGAACTCGACGGCGTGCGCTTGCTGAGCCCGAAAACCGTCAGCCTGATGATCAGCAACCATTCCGGCGACAAGGACGTTTACGTGCGCGGCCCGGGTTACTACTTCGGCCTCGGCTTCGGCGTGCTGGACGACGCCGGCGTAGCCCGTGACCCGATGACGCCCGGAACCTTCACCTGGGGCGGCGCCTGGGGAACGCTGTTCTGGGCCGACCCGGTGGAAAACATGGTCGGCATCCTGATGACCCAGATCAGTTCCTACGGCCACATCAACGTGCGCAACGACTTCGGCGTAACCGCCATGCAGTCGATCATCGACAGCTACGCGGCGCGGCCGTTCACCGTGGCGCCGTATCCAAAACTGGATTGAGTGCTGACAGGTAACGGCACGATCAGGGAAACTTAAAATACTTCTCCTCTTAGCACCAGTTGTTGTGGGGGCCATTGGTGTGGTTGGAGGTTTTGTGTCCAATTTTGGGGCTACATCTCTTGCCGGTTTTCTAGGTACAAGAATTCTCTACGTCGCGGCCACTGCGGGTTTTGCTATGGCGCTAGGAGCATACCAAGAAGAGGACGATTGTTAGTTTTTGATAGGAATTTGGTTTGAAGCGATAGTCAAGTTAAATATTTGTATGAGCATCAAAATTTTTTTAAAAGAAAGAGCTTGCCCAAATTGCGATTATGGGAAAGTTCTGGTTTCGGAGCTACAGTCGCAAGCAGAGTGTTCATATTGTCATAAACTCATTGGGGTTTCTTTGAAGCCACAACTAATCGTTGGAATTGGATTTGCTTTCCTAGTTTTTTTTTTCATATATTTCAAATCATTAGTTTTTGCAGGCATCGTTTGGGCTCTATTTACCATATATAACCTGTTTCTTCATCAAATCATGGGGTCATATTTCTCTTTAAAATGCCACGACGATGATTAAGGTAGCGAACGAACTGGAGTTTAGAATTTCGGTATGAAAAACGTCTTGGCAAGACTTCATCTTAACAGGAAAGGCGTTCGCCTTTTTATTGCTGAGTACGTAATTTGTGCAATGTTATGCTATACGACTTATTACACCGCCCCTCCCTTTTTTACCTATTTTGTGTTTACGATATTTTTCTTACTAAATTTGCGTCTGGTTATTTATATTATTCAAGCTATTAGACCAGACAAACAATCTCACTAAATCTCCAAGGGCTTAGTCTCTTCCCTTCAGATTGAATGCAGGGAATGCAAATGAGTTGACATCCATTACATCGTGTCGGCAAACAAAGTGAATCATGCGACCACAGCATACATCCCCACCAGGACGGATAAAACCATCGAACTGAAGCGTGCGCGGGACAGGGCGGGTTTCAGGACAGCCTCTGCGGGAATTTCTGCGTGAGCGAATATTCGAGCCGCTGCAGATGAACGACACGCATTACATCGTTCCCGCCGACAAGGTGAATCGCGTCGCCGCGGTATACAGCCCCAGCGGGGCCGAGCGAACCATCGAGCTGATGCGGGCACCGGAATACCGCGAGACCACGTATTTCGGCGGCGTGGCGGGACTTTCTTCGACGATCTCAGACTATTGGCGCTTCGGCCAGATGATCCTCAATGGCGGGGAACTCGACGGCGTGCGCTTGCTGAGCCCGAAAACCGTCAGCCTGATGATCAGCAACCATTCCGGCGACAAGGACATTTACGTGCGCGGCCCGGGTTACTACTTCGGTCTCGGCTTCGGCGTATTGGACGACGCCGGCGTAGCCCGCGACCCGATGACGCCCGGAACCTTCACCTGGGGCGGCGCCTGGGGAACGCTGTTCTGGGCCGACCCGGTGGAAAACATGGTCGGCATCCTGATGACCCAGATCAGTTCCTACGGCCACATCAACGTGCGCAATGATTTCGGCGTCACCGCCATGCAGTCGATCGTCGACAGCTACGCGGCGCGGCCTTTCACTGTCGCGCCGTATCCGAAACTGGATTGAGAGCGACTAGCCGAACGCTCCGCCGGTTCAGACGAGATCGTCGTAATCGAGCCCGAGAGCCTTTGCAACCGCGGGCAAGTGCCCGGCCGGGACGGCCCGCGGACCGCTTTCCATCTTTGCCAGTTCGTTTTCGCTGATGCCGGCGGCCGTTGCGAGTTCCGCGCGGCTCATATCACGATATTCGCGGTACACGGTAACGGGATTTTCCTTCGCAAGGAGGCGGTCAACCACTTCCGAGGGAAAATACTCTTCGTCGTTCGAATCCAGACGCTCAAGCAGTTCCTCGTCGGACAGTCTTTCCTCCTCAATGAATCGATACGCATTTATCAATCTGTCGTATTCGTCCCAGGGAATCACCGCAAATGCCGGCGCCCCCGCCTCATCAAGTATTACTTGCGGCTGTGTCTGTGCCATAAATTTCTCCGGGCTCCTCGTGCACGTGCTTGTATACGTCGCCTCGCGAGCCAATCCGCTTCACCAGAATTTCCCGAGCCTCCTCGTTCCGCTCGAAAACCACCCGCAAATCACCGATTCTCAGCCGGTACTCCGGCCTGCCTTTCATTCGGATCAGATCATGGCCATGGCTAGCGGGATCCTGCGCCAAGCGCCCCAAGGCAGTCCTGATCCGACCAGCGTCTTCAGGCCGCATCCTGCGCAATGTCTTGATCGCAGCCTTCCGCAACTTCAATTCATACACGAAGACACTCCTTCATTCGGTGAATGAAGTATAACGATATCTCCTGAAATTACGTAGTTGTTGCGTAAATTAGCGAGTTCGAAAAAAACTTGGCAGTCGATCATCGACAGCTACGCGGCGCGGCCCTACACCGTCGCGCCGTATCCGATACTCGACTAGCCGCAAATAGACGAGGGGGTCGAATCAACCTCAATACGTATAGGTAAATTCCACACCGTAAAGACGCGGCACGGTGGTACCTGCAGTGTGGCGGAAGAATTCAGCTTCGCCCTGGCGCAGGATCTGCAGATTTGCTACATCGTTAAAGATGTTATTGACAAATCCACTGACCACCCAGTCGCTATTCAATGAACTCCAAGTGGCTCGCAGGTCCGTGCGACTGTAGGCTTCGGCCTTTTCCGCCTCGGACTGAAAGGGCGAAAAATAGACTTCATCTGTCCAGCTAAAGATACCGAACAGTTCAACTTGAGAACCGCCTGAAAGCGGGAGCAGATAGCCGCCCCAGAGTGTCGCCTTCCCTTCCGGCACCTGCAAGAGTTGATTACCCTTGATGTCTTGAGTCAGGCTCTCAAACTCCGGATACAGGGAACCCGGCGCATCGTTTTTACTGGCGTCGCTGATCAACAGGGTCTCTGTGTACTCACTGGGCGTGAAACTGAAATTGCCACCGAGAGTCAGATTATCGTTCACCAACCAGGTAGCCTCGGCTTCGGCGCCCAAAACCCTGGCTCCGGGAGCCTCAAGCACCGAAGTGGAGGTTCCGCCGATCGATGTTACTTCGGTTCCAACCGTATGAATGTTGTCGTAGTCATAGAGATAGAACGAACCGTTTAGCTGCATGGTATTGTTGAGCAACTGGGTCTTGTAGCCGATCTCGTAGGCGATCAACTCTTCGGGATCATAGGTGGGCGTGTTACTGAAGAAAACCAGGTTATATCCACCGGAGCGGTAGCCCGAAGTCGCGGAAAAATAAACCAGCGCCGAATCGGTTACATTCCAATCGAGATTGACACGACCCGTGGTTTCTCTATCGGTTCTGATAAACGGCCGGTACACGCTCAAAGCGAAGGGGATACCTCCGTTAGTTGCCTTTTCGGTCGGGACGATCATGTTGCCATTGTCGTCCGCCACCAGTCCGCCATTGATACGGTTGACCACGGCCAGGCCACCGTACAGCGCAAGGAAGCCGTCCGCACCGGTTTCCGAATAGCGAAACAGATTTTCTTCCGCCGCCACCTGATCTTCGGCGTAACGCAGTCCGAGAGTCAGTGCAAAGGTGTCGTTAATATCCCACGCTCCCTGCGTATATGCAGCGAAGGCTTCCCGTTTTGTCTGTGTAGCATAGAGCAGATCCGTAGCCGAAGTTGACGGACCGTTGATCACGTTCAAAGCGGGATCCGTTCCATTGTCACCGTACCAGGCAGAGGTTTGCAGGTTATTGCCGCCTCCGTTGCGCTGGCAGGAATCAGCGGGACTCGCCACGTTGCAGGAATCCTTGGCGCTGAACAGATTTACCATTGGTCTGCCCGCGAACGCCAGAGTGGATGCGTTGATTCCGGCAAGACCCGGAGCACCAATGGCGGCCGCCGCCCCCGCGCTCAAGGCCGTGTTGTCTACATAGGGACTGGTCATGCGCGCTTCACCCACGGAAGAGTAGAAATCGCCACGCTGATCGATGGTGGCATCGTAAACAAAGTAACCGGAGGTGATAGAAACGGAATCGCCAACATCGTAGAAGGCCTGAATCTCGTGCGAGGTATAATCGGCTTCGTGATTTACGTAAAACTGGCGGTCATGGAACATGCTCGCCGTATTGTCATCATCGGTGGTGCGCTTATAAGTGAGCTTGTTGAATCCGTACAGATACTTTAGCTCCAGGCGGTCATTGACATCCCAGGATGCGCTTAACTGTGTACCCTGTTGTTCAAAGACTTCGCTGTTCAATCCATTAGTTGCCGCACACAGATCACCCCCACCTATTTCCCCCGGAAAAACGCATTCGTTATATCTTGCCGCAGATGCGGGGGAAGTGTTATTGAATCCGTCCAGAGACGCTGCTGCATTCTGAAAACCGTTAAAGTCTCCGAAATCTATGCCCGGCCGGTTGTGCTGAGCCTGATCGATACTGCCGGTAATGGGATTGACAAAAGTCAATATTGGCTGGCTCTGGTCGTACCAGTTGTTGCTATCGTAGTTTGCCATGTCGGTGTTGTTGGGATCGATAAATCGATATCCAGGCACCAGTGAATCAGTATTGCGATACGGATTTCCTTCTTCGTTCAACACCACCAACCCGCCGCCATTGGCGCCGCCGAATGAGCGGTCGATGGTCATGAAATTCTGTCGTACATTAACCTCTACGGTATCGGAGGGCGTCCACTTGAACTGACCGGCTACATTTTCAGTGCCCAGGCTGTCGATGTCTTCTCCGCCCCCGAGATCCTTCACTATGCCATCGCGGTCGCGGAGACTGAAATTAACGCGAGCGGACAGTGTGTCGTCGATCAGGGGAGTGTTTACCATCCCATACCATTCGTTCGTGCCGAAATTTCCCAGAACGGATTTGAATGAATAATCCAGTTCATCTTCAGGCGGTTTGTAAAGCACATTGATGGCGCCGCCTACGGCGTTACGACCATATAGCGTGCCCTGGGGCCCGCGCAATATTTCAATTCTCTCTACATCCCAGAACGTGGCGGCAGTGGCCGTCAACAAGTCCTCCGAATATATGCCGTTCATATAGGTGGCAACGCCGGGATCACCCCCGAGGGCCCGAAAATTTCGGCCTACGCCTCGAATGGTCGAGTCGTATGGTTGAATGGTTGTTGCCGGTATGAAGTTCTGCAAATCTTCCTGATTTCGTATTCCAAAGTCGTCAAGAGATTCAGCGGTAAGTGCGGTAATCGATATGGATGTGTCCTGAATCGAAGCTTCTCGACGCTCCGCGGTCACCGTCACTTCTTCAATTTGCCTGACGCCATCGTCCTGAGCGAATACCGCCAGTGGTGCGCAGGCTGCATAAAATAGTGCCAACGCGCCCACAAGCGCGCCAATTTTCCTGGCAGGAAATTTCATTTCCGTTCCCCCCGTTCCCCAAAAAAATGTTTCCCAATCATCGACCGATTCGGAAGCAATCGCAATGGCCAGCATAGTGGGGCAGCGAACGAGTGTCAAAAATGTTATTTACGCCTGAATCAAGCGCCGGTCTGGCCAACATTTCGTTGGAAACTACCTGCTCTCCAGCAACTGGTAGATTCGGTTTATGGCCCTGGGGTCGGCGCCGGGGCTCTGGATCTGGGGGAAATTGTCGGCGTGGGCGGTCATGTCGATGGTGGCCGCTGCCTCTTCCACCGGTACTCCCTCTTCATACATTTCGACGACCGCGGGCCAGAAGTCGCGCAGATAGGCCTGGAAGTTGTCGATAAACTCGCGGCTGCGCATCACCGGGCCGTGTCCCGGCAACCAGATGTCGAAATCGAGGGCCTTCAGTCCTTCCAGCGCCGCCGGCCACTCGTCTACGTGGCCGTCGCCCATGTAGGCGAGCCCCGGCAGCATCATGTCGCCGGTGAAGACGACTCGCTCTTCGGGCAGGAAAATCAACACGTCGCCGCCGGTATGGGCGCGGCCGAAATGATGCAGTTGGATCTCGCGGCTGCCTCCCGCGACGACCTGGAACAGGGTCATCTTGCGGTCGAGGGTGATGTTCGGCGGCGTGGGTACGACTTCCTGGATCGCGTTCATGTAATCGCTTTGCACCCGATGCCGTTCTTCCAGTTCAGCCCGCAGGCGCGGGTCGTTTTCGTTGGCGGCCTGTTCCTCGAGTTGAGCTACCAGGGTCGGCACGGGGTCGGAAAAGCTGCGGAAGGTGTTTTCCTCCAGCACATTGCCGATATCGCCGTTCAGTTTGGCGCGGGTGAATTCGTGACCGATAATTTCGACGCCTTCGGGAAAGGACTGGTTGCCGTGGGCGTGATCGAAGTGGTAGTGGCTGTTGACGAGATAGCGCACGGGCTTGTCGGTGACGGCCGGGATCGAATCGATCAGCGCTCGCGCCGCGGCCGGCGTGACGTGGGAGTCCACTACAAGGGTGTCGAACTCTCCGACGAGCACCATGGCATTGCTCATGGTATGAACGGCGCCGGTCCCGCTCACGTGCCAGACGCCTTCGGCGACTTCCTCGAAACGGTGCGTGTCCGATTCGACCACACTCTCCTGGGCGGCGATTTGTCCGGCTGCAAGGATTGCGATTAGAAGGCTCAAGTAGTGTTTTCCTGTCAACATCGTTTTCATCGGTACTCCCCGATAGGCTCTAACTGGATTTTCTGCCGGAAACATTAGCTTAGCTATTGGCAACTGTAAACCGGATTTCCGGGCTTCTGGGCATCGATCCGCCGCGGACGGGAAGGGGGTATGCTGCGGACGCCGTAAATCCATCCCTGGAGGCTCAAGCTCGGCTTCCTGCCTCGCATGCCGCAGCATACCCCCTTCCCGTCCGCGGCTAACACAGTGTAGATTCTATGATTCTATTATTTGGTTACTTTTGTATGTATGGAGCAATGGTGGCCTGTTCGCGGAGGAGGTATTTTTGGACTTTGCCGGTCGAGGTTTTCTGGATTGGGCCCCAGACTACTTTTTTCGGCATCTTGAAGCCGGCCAGTTCTCCCTGGCAGTAGGCGACGAATTCCTGGTCGGTCATTTGCTCGCCCTCTTTCAGGCAGACGAAGGCGCAGGGCACTTCGCCCCATTTGTCGTCGGGCGCGGCTACTACGGCGGCTTCGAGAATCTTGGGGTGGCGGAACATCAGGGATTCGAGTTCGAGCGAGGAGATGTTTTCGCCGCCGGAGATGATGATGTCCTTCGAGCGGTCCTTGATCTGGCAATAGCCGTCCTCGTACCAGACCGCGAGATCGCCGGAATGGAACCAGCCGCCCTTGAACGAAGCCTCGGTGGTGCGGGGGTTTTTCAGATATCCCTTCATTACCAGGTTGCCGCGCATGAAAATCTCGCCCATGGTCTTGCCGTCTTTCGGCGCGGGTTCCATGGTTTCGGGGTCGGCGACCATGAGTTCGTCCTGCAAGGGAGCGCGCACGCCCTGGCGCGCGAGCATTTCCGCGCGGCCGTCAACGTCGAGATCGGCCCACTCCTCCTGCGGCTCGCAAACCACGCAAGGGCCATAGGTCTCGGTCAGGCCGTAGGCGTGGACGACTTCGAATCCCATGTTTTCCATGCCGGCAATCACGGCTGCAGGCGGCGCGGCGCCGGCGGTCATTGCGCTGACCTTGTGTTCGATGCCCTGGCACAATTCCGGACGGGCGTTGATCAGGGTATTGAGCACTACCGGGGCGCCGCAGAAATGGCTGACCCTGTGACGCTTGATGGCATTGAACATCGCCTCGTCGCGCACGTGGCGCAGGCAGACGTTCACGCCGGCGACCACCGCCAGGCTCCAGGGAAAGCACCAGCCGTTGCAATGAAACATGGGCAGCGTCCACAGATAGACCGGATGCGCCGTCATCTTCCAGCACAGCACGTTGGAAACGGCGTTCAGGTAGGCGCCGCGATGGTGAAACACCACGCCCTTTGGATCGCCGGTTGTGCCAGAGGTGTAATTGAGCGTGATGGCCTGCCATTCGTCGTCGATCTGGAAGCAGCGATAATCCGGATCGCCGGTCCGGATGAAAACTTCATAGTCCTGCTCACCGAGCAACTCGCCGCCCTCGTAGTACGGATCGTCGATGTCGATTACCAGAATCTCGTGTTCGACAAGTTCCAGCGCGGCCTTGATTGTGGCGCTATGTTCGCGGTCGGTGAACAGTACCCTGGTTTCGGCGTGGCCGAGAATGAAGGCGATGGCCCTGGCGTCGAGCCGCGTGTTGAGCGCGTTCAATACCGCGCCGATCATTGGTACGCCGAAATGCGCTTCAAAAGTCTCCGGGGTGTTGGCGCCCATGAAGGAAACCGTGTCGCCCTTGCCGATGCCGATGCGGGCCAGGGCCGAGGCGAGCAGGCAACAGCGCGCGTACGTCTGCGACCAGGTGTATGTCGTGTCTCCGTGAATAATCGAAATCCGCTCGGGGTATACGCTCGCGCTGCGCTCGATGAAACTCAGTGGCGTGAGATGCGCAAAATTGGCAGCGTTCCTGTCGAGCGACTGTTCGTAGATATTCTCGCTGTTCATAGGTATTCGTTTCCTTCAGACGATTGCCTGAGCAGGCGGTCTACATGAAATCCATGTCTCCCGCGGTCAACCACCATGCTCCGTTGGGAAGCGTGGAATCCGGGCCCGGATTCCAAGCGTTACAGGGTATCTCAATCCCCAGATTTTTCTCAACGCGGTCCTGCCATGCAAGGCGTTCCACCCAGGCATTGGTGAGCCACATCCTGAGCGCTTCGGGCTCCTCGCGGGGATCGGTACGGGAATCAAGCCAGCGCCGCAACGCCGCGATGACATCGTTCATGCGCGCAAGTGGCGCCACGCAATCCATCAGCAGCCATTGTTCCTCGTGACGCTTGAGTACGGCCACGGCAAAAGCTTCACTTTCGCGCGTCAACAACAAGGGGATATAAGCGCCCGCGTTCGGATGTTGAAAATAGCGGTAATCCAGATATTCGCCATGCCGCTTGCCGATCACGCCATCGCCGAAATCCTTTCGCATGACCCGCCATAATTCGTCGACCGATTTCATGTGCTGCGGATTTTGCAATTGCAGCGGCTCAGCCCGGATATCCGAGTCGGGTTCGGGAAAATCGCTGAACGCAAGTTCGACATAGTCATCGACCTTGCCGTATAGCCCGAGCCGGACCGCGGTTTTCATGACGGGCTTGTTGGGAAAGCCGAAGCCGAGCACATGGTCGACGGTGTAGCCGATTTCGCGCTCGAACAAGGTCGCGGTCATATGAAAATACAGGCTGTTGCGGCCGTATTGCCGGCGCACTTCCGGCTTGACCATGACATCGCAGCCCTGGAAAGCGAGCCGGTCTTCGCCGAAATAATCGATTTCCCGCGCCACGCCGCCGTAATGCGCAACGACCGGTCCGTTCGATTCGATCCGCGCGACGATACAGGTGCCCTTTCCCGCTCCGTATTTCCAGCGCCACAAGGCCGGGTCGAACTTGACCTGGAAACTTTCCTCGAAGATCTCCGCGACTTCCTCGGGCTCGAAAGAGTCGATGTCGCCGAGTTCGAGTTCGCTCCATGGGCCGCCTGCCTGCGAATCGAGTTCAAAGACAAAACACTCGAACCTGCGATGTCCGCTTTCGAATTCCGCGGCCAGGGCATCGAGTTCTCGCGCCAGTTCGCGTTTTTTCTCACCGAAGTCCGTGCGGTAAGTCCCGCTGAAGCCGATCAGCAGTGACCGCAGCCATGCCGCGGGAGGAAACAGGGAATCCGATCCCGAATCGCCGACCAGCGCCCGCGCTCCGGCAACCGACTTGAGCGCCGCATCTGTCCAGTCGACCGTTTTCAGCAAACGAAATCCCAGCCTTTCGGACAGTTGCAACAGCGAAAACTCAGTCGGAAGACTCGAAGGAAGTATAGATTCGACGTCCCGCAGATATTCTCCTGCGAAAATCAGCCTTCCTCCGTTTTTCAGCAGCTTGCGAGCCCGGCACAACAGATGCATCTGCTCCTTGTAGTGACAGGTTCTGCAGAACGCTACGCAATCCCAGGCAGCAGTTGCCTGCTTAAGTTCCTTTTCCGCGGGATCACAAAGAATCCTTGCGTCCGGCTTCGTCCAGCGGCCAATCAACTTCAGGAAAGCGGGATCGCCTTCTTCCTCCACATCCGGCAAATAGCGGGGCGTGAGCGACCCTTCCGCTCGGCCTGAAGCCGAACCGCGCAACCGAACTATACGCTGCAGGTATTCCCGGGATTCCTCGGCCAGTCCAAAAGTCATCGGTCGCCAACAATACAGAACAAGGCGGGGCAATATAGCCCGCAAGCCTCTTTTTTCAAAGCCGGAGTTGCACTCTCCCCTTTGCGGGCGAGGCATGCCTTGCCCCTACTTCCCGATCAGGCATCGCGGTTTCCCTGTAGGGGCGACGCATGCGTCGCCCTAATCCGAATCGGCCGCCACAGTTAAACCTGGTGAGACAAGACAATGTAAACTATTCCCATGCGGCAAATCCTCGGACTCAACAGACTCGCGGCCTGGCTGATCCCCGTGCAATCGGGGGACACCAGCCTCACCCGCCAGGGCTTGCAACGGCTGCTCCTGTTGCGCGCCTTTGTCACCGGGGCGAGTTGCGCCGGACTGTTCGTGCTGATGTTGTTATTCGGGCTGCAAGTTCCCGGCGCCTATATCGTCGGCCTCGTCGCCGCCATCGTCGTTTCCATCCTGCTCGGATACTGGCGTCTGAGCCTGAGCCGGCCCATCGGCAACACAGAATTGTTCCTGCATATTCTCGTAGACGTGGTCTTTCTGGTTTTGCTCCTGCTCAATACCGGCGGGGTCGGCAATCCGCTGATTTCCTATCTGCTCGTGCTGCTCGCCGTTACCGCCACTTTGTTGCCGCGCAGATTCGTGAATTCATTTGCCGTCGGCAGCATCCTCATCTACACATTCTTCCTGCTGCTCGATCTCTCGGCGGAACAGAACATGCCCGGCATGAGCGGAAGCGCCCAGGACATGTTTGAACTACACCTCGTCGGCATGTGGGTGATTTTCGTCGTCAGCGCGGTGCTCATTACTGTCTTCATCAGCGCCATGGCGATCGCCGTGCGTGATCGCGAGCACCATCTTGCCGAAGCGCGCGAGAATGAATTGCGCAACGAACAACTCGTCGCCATCGGCACTCTCGCCGCCGGCACCGCCCATGCGCTCGGCACGCCGCTTTCCACCATGTCCGTCATTCTGAACGATCTGGATGAAATCGATCAGGAAGAGCTCGAAGGAGAGTCCGTCAAACAGGAAATCGGCCTGTTGCGCGAACAGGTCAGCCGCTGCAAGCATTCGATAAATCAGCTTATCCGCTACTACCACAAGGATGATCCCAGCGCCCGGGAACAGATCACTCTCGCGAGGTTCGCGGCGGATATCCAGGACTACATCCTCAATGTGCATCCCGCGGCAACAGTCGAATTCAGGCTGACGGCCGAAGCGGAAACGCCCTTCGACGTCGAGCCGAGCCTTCGTCACGCGGTAATCAATATCATCGAAAACGGCATCAAGGCGGCGCGGAAGGCCGTGGATGTCGACTATACCGTGGATCCGGAAAACGCGCGAATGTTGCTGATAAGCGTCGCCGACGACGGCCCGGGCATTCCGGACGAAGTGCTTGAGCGGATCGGCGAGCCGTTCGTTTCCCGGCGCAAGGGCAGCATGGGGCTCGGCATCTTCCTGGCCAACGCCGCTCTGCGCCGGGCCGGCGGCAGCATCGAGATGTTCAACCGACAGGCAGGCGGCGCAAAGACTATGATTCGTTTGCCGTTGACGAGCGTAGCGGATTCATGAACCTCAACGAAGGCAAGTTGCTGTTCGTGGAAGACGACGAAGCCTTTGCCTGGGCCGCGAGCCGGGCGCTGGAACGCCGGGGCTATGCCGTGCTTCACGCCGGAGAGTTCGAACAGGCGCAGAAGCTGGTGGAGGGCGAGAAGTTCGAATACGCCGTGCTCGATCTGAATCTGGGCAATTGCACTTCGCTCGATCTCATATTGCCATTGCGCGAGCGCAATCCCGCAATGCGAATTCTCATGCTGACCGGATACGCCAGCATCGCCACGGCGGTGCGCGCAATCAAGCTCGGCGCAGACAACTACCTGGCGAAACCCGCGGACACCGATGAGATCCTGACCGCCTTGCTGACCGATTCGGAGCCGGACGCGGACGCCGAACTGCATCCCATGTCGGTGCGCCGGCTCGAATGGGAACATATCCAGAAAGTACTCGAACAAAACAACGGCAACATCTCCGCCACCGCCAGACAGCTCAACATGCGTCGCCGCACCTTGCAGCGTAAACTGCAGAAACGGCCGGTCCAGCGCTAAGTTGTTGCCTGAACCACAATGGAAAACGATAGATTCCGCGACTGCGCACGGAATGACGGTTGGTTATATTTGTCATTCTGCGCGAAGTGAAGCGTAGTCGCAGAATCTAATTGGAAGAAAGCCATGACTCATGAACAATTCCTGACTGCCGCAGGTCTCGACGCCGCTGAACTGACCGGCGGTGCGCTGGCCGTGCGATCGCCCATCGACGGCGCCGAGGTCGCCCGCGTGCGGGAAACCGACCTTGCCGAAATACCGGCAATCACTGCCCGTGCCCGAAGCGCATTTCCGGTCTGGCGTGAAGTACCGGCGCCCCGGCGCGGCGAACTCGTGCGCCTGCTCGGGGAGGAATTGCGCGCCGGCAAGGAACGGCTGGGCGCGGTAGTCACGCTTGAAGCCGGCAAGATCACTTCCGAGGGTCTTGGCGAAGTGCAGGAAATGATCGACATCTGCGACTTCGCCGTCGGCCTTTCGCGCCAGTTGTACGGCAAATCCATCGCTTCCGAGCGCCCAGGCCACAGGATGACCGAAAGCTGGCATCCGCTCGGACCCTGCGGTGTCATCACGGCATTCAATTTTCCGGTAGCGGTATGGTCCTGGAATGCCGCGCTGGCGCTGGTTTGCGGCAATCCCGTGATCTGGAAACCATCGGAAAATGCGCCATTGACCGCGATGGCGACGATGAAAATTTTGCGGCGTGCGATCGAGAGATTCGGCAGCTACGCCCCCGAGGGGCTGGCGCAACTCGTCATCGGCGGCGCGGAAGTCGGCGATGCGCTGGTTTCGTCCCGGATGTGCCGATCGTTTCGGCGACCGGCTCGACCCGCATGGGCGCTGTGGTCGGGCCGAAAGTTCTGTCTCGATTCGGCCGGCCGATTCTCGAACTCGGCGGCAACAACGCAATGATCGTCGCCCAGTCCGCCGATCTCGCCCTGGCTGTGCGCGCGATCGTCTTTTCGGCCGTGGGAACTGCGGGACAACGTTGCACTTCGCTACGGCGATTGATCGTACACCGATCGATCAAAGACGAACTTGTCGCACAAGTCGCAAAGGCTTATTCGGGGCTGAAAGTTGGCGACCCGCGAGATGCGGGCGTACTGGTCGGCCCGCTGATCGATGAGCGGGCCAGGGACAACATGATGGCGGCCCTCGCCAGGGCCCGCGGTGAAGGCGGCAAGGTGATCGGAGGCGAGACGGTCAGCGCCGGCGTGCCTGCCGGCGGCGCCTATGTGAGCCCGGCCATTGTCGAAATGCCGGCGCAGACCGAAATAGTGCGAACCGAAACCTTTGCGCCGATCCTCTACGTCATGGAGTACGAGACCCTCGATGAGGCAATCGCCATGCATAACGATGTGCCTCAAGGACTTTCCTCCTGCATATTCACGCTCGACGTGCGCGAGGCCGAGACTTTTCTTTCCGCGACCGGTTCCGATTGTGGCATCGCCAATGTCAATATCGGCCCGTCGGGCGCGGAAATCGGCGGCGCTTTCGGCGGCGAAAAGGAAACCGGCGGCGGCCGCGAATCGGGCTCGGACGCATGGCAGGGATACATGCGCCGCCAGACCAGCACGGTGAACTATTCGACCGCGCTGCCGCTGGCCCAGGGCGTGAAATTCGACGTCTGAGGTTCGAACGGCAGACGAGTCATACCCGCAAGGTCAACGCCGGACCAGGCTTGCCCGGGTCAAATGAAGTCCGCCGTCCACGATCAGGGTCTGGCCGGTAATCGCCGGCGAGCCGGTGATAAATTGAAGTATCGCCTCGGCCACAGAATCCGAGGTCGCGGTTTGGCGCAACGGCGTATTCTTCAATTGCTGATCGAGTGTGGCTTCATAAGCCTTGTCCCCCAGGCCCTTGCGCAACCATTCCCCCTGGATGAAGCCCGGACATACCGTGTTGACGCGCATCTTCGGTCCAAGCGCTCGGGCCAGCGACAGGCCCATGGTCACGAGTGCACCCTTCGAGGCGGCATAGGCGATGCTGCTGCCGATACCGTCAATGCCAGCGGTCGAGGCCACATTGACGACGTTGCCGCCATCCTCCTGCGATTCCATTACTTGCCGAACCGCCCGGATCATCTGGTAGGGCCCGATCAGATTGACTCCATAGATTTGCTGGAAGTCCCCACAGTCAAGACCATCAAGGTCTTCATGGGCGGCGAATTTAGTCGTTCCGGCATTGTTGACTAGAATATCGATCCGTCCCCAGCGCTCGCGTGCCGCTTCGGCCATCGCCACGCAGGTCGCGTCATCGGCCACCGAACCACCGAAAACCAGAGCGTCCACTCCGGCGGCGCGGCATTCCGCCGCCACGGCTTCCCCGCCGTCCCGATTCGAGTTGTAGTTCACCAGCACATTGCAACCGAGTGAGGCCAGCAGCTTCGCCGTGGCTGCCCCGACTCCGCTGCTCGAACCGGTCACAATGGCGGCTTTGCCTTGCAGATTTTTCATTATCCTGTCCCCTGCCCTAACTGATATCAGCGTTCATCCGCGCCGGATGATATACGGAATTCCAACGCTCGTCCTTGCCGCGGTTTGCGCTATCGCACCACCATGCGCGCCGGACGCAGACGCAACAGTCTTGCGAGGCTATACTGATAGAGTGACTTTTCTTGAAAAAATCTGCACGGCACTGGGCGAAGCAGGCGTGCGCTTTGCGGTAGTCGGTGGCTACGCCGTAGCATTGCATGGCGCACCCCGAGGCACTATCGACGTCGATGTGGCCTTGCGCTGGAGTTTGCAAGACCTGACCCGAGCGGAAAAAGCTTTGAACGGTATCGGCCTGGTTTCGCGCTTGCCGATCACTGCGAGAGATATTCAGGAATTTCGCGAGGAATATATAAACAACCGCAATCTGGTGGCCTGGAACTTTCACAATCCGGACGCGCCGCTGGAACAGGTCGATATCATCATCGCTTACGACCTGACCGGCAAAAATACCCGGCCGGTAAAATTGCCGGAGGTGACGGTTCCCGTGCTGTCAATTGGCGACTTGATCGACATGAAGCGCGGTAGCGGAAGGGTCCAGGACCTCGAAGACGCGGCTGCACTGGAAAAACTGCGATGAATCAAAGTGTTCAACCGCGGCCCGTGCAAAGATTTTCGGATGAATATCTTGAGCGCTGCCGGGAATTATCTCCCGAGGACATCGTACGATTCCTTGAGGAATTCCGGATACTTTTTGGTTCGGGAAATGCGTTCTTGCGCCCTGACGACAGGGAGCCTACCCACTCAACGCCCAGGTGAAAACGGCCTTTCTTACACTTTTATGGACATAAATATGTGCTGGCAGGCTTTTTGCGAATCTTCCGGGCTCGGCAAGAAACGAATTGGCATGTGATCCCACGATGGTTACAATACGTAACAGTTCAAAAACACTGGGATTGGCTTGTCGTGGCAGGCAATAGGTTACACTTCCGCCTTGCGAAGATTCCAGTAGCGCCGACCGGCTGACGCGTAACTATTTCCCTGCCGGCAACGTTCCTATACAAATCGGAAAATACCGGCGCCAGGCGGCGCGGCCAGGATTCCGCGAGAGAGGCTTTAGTGAAGAAACAACAGATCGTGGCGGTCCTGTTACTGCTCGCCCTCTGTGTCTGGCTGTTCGTTCCGCGCCCGGCTGAAAGCGTCGACGAAGACGAACTGGCCCGCGCGGCGGCGATTACGCCGATCGTGGCCCTGGCCGAAAACGCGCCCGCCGGAGACGCGACCGATGTCGCCTTCGTTCGCGCCAACCGCATTTCGCCCCAGGTATATACATCGACGGTACGCGTGCGCGGGCGCACCGAGGCCTATCGTATCGTCGAGGTTCGCGCCGAACAGGCCGGCCGCATCGTCAGCAATCCCGTTCCCCGCGGCGCACGGGTCAACGAAGGCGATGTCTTGTGCGAAATCGCCGTCGACACGCGGCAAACCGACCTCGAAGAGGCGGTTGCCCGCCGCGAGCAGACCGAGTTCGAATACGAGGCCGCGCTCGACCTGCAGCGCCGCGATCTGCAATCGGACGTCGCGGTAGCGCAATACCGGGCCGCGCTCGAGTCCGCCAAAGCCGCGGTCGCACGGGCGGAACTCGCGCTCGAAAAAATCAGGATCGTCGCGCCTTTCGACGGCATCGTCGAGACGCGCACGGTCGAGATCGGCGATCTTCTCAATGTCGGCACCGTTTGCGCCTCGGTACTCGACGACGATCCCATGCTGCTCATCGGACTCGTTCCGGAACAGGATGTGGGCCGCATCGAGATTGGCGCCGAAGTCAGCGGCGAACTCGTCAGCGGCGAAACCATCACCGGCCAGGTCATCTATCTGGCGCGCTCGGCGGATCCGTCCGCCCGCAGTTATCGCATCGAAGTCGAAGTCGATCCCGGCCAACTCGCGGTGCGTTCAGGCATTACCACCGAAATGCAGGTCAGCGCCTCGCGAGTCAGCGCGCACATGATTCCCTCGTCCGCCTTGACCCTTGACGATTCCGGCTTGCTCGGGGTCAAGATCATCAACGAAAGCGATATCGTCGAATTCCGCGTTGTGGAAATCGTGGGCGATAACACCGATTTGCTCAATCCGGGCTTATGGGTGACCGGACTTGACGGTGTAGCGAACCTGATCACTGTCGGCCAGGAGATCGTCTTTCCGGGCCAGACCGTCACCACCGCAATCAACCGGCCCTGAGCGGAACGGAATCATGAAATACATCGATGCAGCCGTCGCCAGATCGCGCACCACGCTGACCGCGTTCGCGGCGATCATGCTCACCGGCTTCGCCTGTTATCTGGCGATTCCCGTGGAATTGAACCCGGATGTGCAGGTTCCGATCATCGTCACCACGGTCATACACGAAGGCATTTCACCGGAAGATTCCGAACGTCTGATTGCAAAGCCGGTGGAAGTCGAACTCAAGGCGCTCGACGGCATCACCGAGTACACCACGTTTTCAAGCGAGAACGCGGCTACCGTCGTGGCCGAGTTCGACATCGACATGGATTCACAGGCTGCGCTCAACGAATTGCGCGAGGCCATCGACCGCGCCAAGGTCTGGTTTCCGCCGGATACCGAAGAACCGATCATCCAGGAAGTGTCCGCGGCCGGCGTGCCGGCGGTGAACATCGTCATTACCGGCGATGGCGTACCCGAACGGACGCTGCTGCGCATTGCCGAGGAATTGCAGAGCCGCATCGAAATTCTGCCCGAAGTGCTGGAAGCCCAGATGGTCGGCAATCGGGAAGAATTGATGGAAGCCATCATCGACCCGAACAAGCTGGAGACCTACGGTTTTCCCAGCACGATCATCGGCCAGGCAGTACTCGGTAACAACCGCCTGATCCCGGCGGGGCAAGTCGATACCGGCAGCGGCAGTTTCTCGATCAAGGTGCCGGGCCTGATTGAGGACCCGAATGACTTGTTCGACCTGCCGCTGGTATCCAATGATCTCGGCGTGCTTACCGTGGGCGATGTTGCCAGCGTACGGCGCACTTTCAAGGACGCCACCCGCTTCTCTTATGCCAATGGCTCGCAGTCGATTTCGCTCAACGTAATGAAACGCAAGGGGGCGAACCTGGTCGAGGCGATGGCAGCGATCGACGAGGTGGTCGAAGAAATCCGGCCCCAGTTGCCGCCGGCGGTGACGGTCGCCTACATCAACAATACCGCTCCGCTCGTGCTCGAGCAGAACATGGGACTGCAAGGCAATATGGCAACGGCCATGGCGCTGGTGCTGATCGTTGTGATTGCCGCGGTCGGCGTCCGCTCGGGATTGCTCGTGACCCTGGCCGTTCCGTTCTCGTTTTTCTTCGCCTTCATCATCATCACCCTCATGGGATTCACCTACAATTTCATGGTGATTTTCGGGCTGTTGCTCGGACTCGGCATGCTCATCGACGGGGCCATCGTGCTCGTGGAATTCGCCGACCGCAAGATGGCCGAGGGTCTGAACAGCCGCGAGGCGTACAAGGCCGCCGTGGATCGAATGTTCTGGCCGATCACGGCATCGACGGCAACGACGCTGGCGGCTTTCCTGCCGATCATGTTCTGGCCCGGCGTGTCCGGCCAGTTCATGAGTTATCTGCCGATCACGGTGTTCGCGGTGCTGATCGGGTCGCTGTTCTACGCCTTGCTGTTCGCACCGGCCATCGGCGCCCTGATAGGAAGATCGAGCGACGCCGACAAGAAGTACCTGCGCGCGCTGGAATCGGGCGACCCCAGCGAGACCGGCGGAGTCACCGCCCTGTACGCGAAACTGCTCGGCTTGGCCGTGCGCTTCCCGGCCACCGTATTCGCAATCAGCATCGTTACGCTGTTTACCATCGTGGGTTCCTACCTCAACTTCGGCCGGGGCGTGGAGTTTTTCACCGAGACCGAGCCAAACCAGACTACGGTACAGGTATTCGCCCGGGGCAATTACTCACCCGCGGAATTGCGCGACATCATGCTTGAGGTCGAAGACCGCATTCGTGAAGTCGGCTATTTCAAGGGCATCGTCACCCAGTCCGGCGCCGGCATGCAGATGGGAGGCCCCCAACAGACCGCATCCGACCTGATCGGCTCGATCTATATCGAGATGACCGATCGCCGGGACCGCGACGTGAACGGAATTGAACTGGAAAACCTCTATCGCGTAGCGATTGCCGATCTGCCCGGGGCGCGGGCGGAAGTCGTGCCAATTGAAAACGGTCCGCCCGTGGGCAAGGAAATCCAGCTCGAATTCTCCGGCGAAGACCTTGACTTGCTGTTCCTGGAAGCCCGGCGCGTTCGCACTTACATGGAAAATGTCATGACCGGCCTGATTGACATTGACGATACCGCGCCTGTGCCCGGCATCGAATGGGAAATCACTGTTGATCGCGCCCAGGCGGCCATCATGGGCGCCAGCATGGCGGAAATCGGTTCCGCCATCCAGATGATGACCAACGGCGTTTTCATGGGCGTGTATCGTCCCGACGACAGCGAAGAGGAAGTCGATATCCGCCTGCGTTATCCGCAGGAATACCGGGGGCTTGATCAGATCGACTCCATTCGTATCGCCACGGTAAACGGGCCGGTGCCCGTCAGCAGTTTCATAACCCGCGAACCCAAGCCAAAAGTCAGTTCGATCCAGCGCGTGAACGGCAATCGCGTGGTCTATGTGCGCGCCAATCCCGCGCCGGGGATCGTGGCGGACAACAAGGTGCAGGAACTCGAGGCCTGGCTTGCGGACAATCCGACCGTGGCCGGAGTGGACCATCAATTCCGGGGCGCCAATGAAGAGCAGGCCGAGTCGGCGGCTTTTCTGACCCAGGCTTTCTCCCTGGCGATGGCGTTGATGGCGATTCTGCTCATTACCCAGTTCAACAGCTTCTACCAGTCCTTGCTGATCCTCTCATCGATCCTGTTGTCGACTTCGGGCGTCTTGCTCGGGCTGCTGATCACCGGCCAGACCTTCAGCGTGATATTGACGGGCATCGGCATCGTGGCGCTGGCGGGAATCATCGTCAACAACAATATCGTGCTGATCGACACCTTCAACGTATTGCGCCGGGGCCATCCGGAATGGAGCCTGCGCGAAGTGATCGTGCATACCGGAGTGCAACGCCTGCGGCCCGTGTTCCTGACGACTTTCACCACCGGATTCGGCCTGCTGCCCCTGGCCATGCACGTCTCCGTGGATCTCATCGGCGCCGAGATCGAAGTCGGCGGTCCGATCACGTCGCAATGGGTCGCTCTGGCGTCCGCCATCGTGTTCGGACTTTCGTTCGCCACCGTCCTGACCCTGATCGTGACTCCGGCCATGCTCGCCCTGCCCGAAAGTCTGAGGCGCACGTGGCATGCCGCGACGCGCGTTGTCTTCTCCACTCGACAGGATACAGTCGAATACGCAAGCTCACGCGGCTTCGCCGAAAATTGACGAATCTTCTCTTTCCAGATTCAACCTCTTTCCAGGAATTGGTATTCAAATTTTCAATGCATGGCGCCAACAGGTAAAATTGTTGGGAGAGGACTTTCGCATGGAGTATGTTAGTGCGTTTTCCCGGAGAAATATGCTGATTCACAAATGGGCCTGATTGAAAGAATAAAAACAGGAACGGGCAGGAACTGCGAATGTCTGTCGTAGGCGGTCGGCGTTCGCCGCGGCAAAATCTGCTGGCCGCGGCGGTGGCGGTGACCGGCGTGAGTCTCGCTACGCTCATCGCGTTCACCGGCCCGGAAATCGAGGTGGGCGAGGAGCGGCGACCGATTCCGTCCGTGCCGACCATGCGCGTGGCAACGGAAACAGTACGGATGACGGTGCGCTCCCAAGGCGCCGTAGTCCCCAAAACTGAGAGCGAACTCGTGGCGGAAGTGGCCGGACGGATCGTGGCCATATCGCCCGCGATGGTTGCGGGCGGGTTTTTCGCCAAGGACGAAATGCTCGCACGGATCGAGCCGGCTGATTACGAGGACACGCTTGAGGACTCCGACGCGCAACTGGTCTCGGCGCGTAGCGAACTAGCCAACGCCGAGAGGCACCACGAGCGGCAGCGGGAACTGGCGACCCGCGAATCCATCAGCGAGTCCCAACTCGACGAAGCCCTGAATCGTCTCACCCTGTCGCAGGCGGCGTTGCGCCAGAGCGTGGTGGCGAAGGCGCGGGCCGAACGCGACCTGGAACGAACGCTACTGACCGCCCCCTACGACGGCCGAGTCCGCGCCGAGCGAATCGATGTCGGGCAATTCGTGCAGCGCGGCGAGGCAGTCGCATCGCTGTATTCCACCGAAGCGGCCGAAGTCCTGTTGCCTATTCAGGATGAAGATCTGGCGTTTCTGCCGCTGTCGCTAGGCGAAACCGCGTCGGGGACCACACCCACGCGGGTGCTGCTGCGGGCTCGTTTCGCGGGCGCCGAACGCGAATGGGAAGGCGTCGTCATGCGCACCGAAGGCGAACTCGACGCCGCGACGCGTATGGTGAACCTTATCGCCCAGATCGATGCGCCGTACCGGCAGTCCGGGGCTCCCCCGCTGGTGGCCGGGTTGTTCGTGGAAGCCACGATCCTGGGCAACCACTACGATGACGTTGCCGCCATTCCGCGCTCGGCCTTGCAGGCCGATGGACAGGTGTACGTCGTGGGAACCGGCGACCGTCTCGAATTTCGCGAGGTGGAAGTGCTGCGCGTGGCGAACGACACCGCCTACATCCGCGCTGGACTCCGCGACGGCGAGATCATCTGCGTGGCGCCGTGGCGCGACGCCATCAACGGCCAACAAGTGCGTCCGGTTGCGGCCGGTGCCATCCCTGAACGCTAATGGATATTCAAGCCACAATGGCTTCGCCGGTCGTCGACGAAGCTTCACTCGATCGGCCGATCGCCAAAGCACTGGCTTGGTTGGACCGCGAGCAGAACGAAGACGGCCACTGGATGGGCATTCTCGAATGCAACTACTGCATGGAGGCGGAATGGCTGCTTGGGATGCATGTGCTGGGCTACGAGCATCCGCGCAAGGCCGACATCGCCGCCGGGTTGCTGGCCGAGCAGCGCGACGACGGCTCTTGGGAAATTTACCGCGATGCTCCTGGCGGCGATATCAACTCCACGGTGGAGTGCTATGCCGCGCTCAGATCGTCGGGCATGGCAGCCGACGCCGAACCGCTGGTCCGCGCCCGGCGCTGGATCGAGGCTTACGGCGGATTGTCGCGGATACGCGTCTTCACCCGCTATTGGCTGGCCTTGATCGGCGAATGGCCTTGGGACAAGACGCCGAATATGCCGCCGGAGATTATTGCTGTCCCGAAATGGATGCCTTTCAACATCTACAAGTTCGCGTTCTGGGCGCGCGGGGCGATTGTGCCGCTTACCGTCCTCTCCGCCCGGCGCCTCACGCGGCCGCTGCCCGAGGGCCTCCGCCTCAATGAACTGTTTCCGCAAGGGCGCGACCGCATGGACTACCGGCTGCCGCGCAACCTGCCGTTGTTCTCGGTCGGCCGACTCTTCTTCGCCATAAACTGGCTGTTACATTGGTGGCAGCGGCTCGGCCTGACGCCGGGGCGCGGCATCGCGATCAAGGCCTGTCTCGAGTGGATTTTGCGCCACCAGGAACCCGACGGCAGTTGGGGCGGAATTCAGCCGCCATGGGTCTACAGCTTGCTGGCGCTGCACGCGGAAGGCTACCCTTCCAGCCACCCCGCCATCGCCAAGGGACTCGGCGGGCTCGATACATATTGTGCCTACGAACGCGGTGACAGCGTGCACATCCAAGCCTGCGAATCTTCGGTGTGGGACACGTGGCTCGCACTGTTGGCGACCTGCGATTGCGAACGCCCGATTACGCCGGGTATGGAACGAGCCCTCGTCTGGCTGCTCGACCGGCAATCGTCGCACCGCGGTGATTGGGCGCAGCAGAATCCCAAACTGGAGCCGGGCGGCTGGTCCTTCGAGCGCGAGCAAATCTGGTATCCGGATGTCGACGATACGGCAGTCGCATTGTGCGTACTGGCGCGCCTGCCGAAACCGCTGCGAGATCAGACACGGGTCCGGGAAGCAACGCGGCGCGCGCTGGCGTGGGCGCGCGGCATGCAGTCGGCCAACGGCGGCTGGGGCGCTCACGACCGGGACAACGACAGCCGCATCATCACCAGGATTCCCTTCAGCGACTACGGCGAAGTGCTGGACCCGCCCTCCGCCGATGTCACGGCGCACATGGTCGAGACGCTCAGCCTGCACGGATTCTCGCGCGAGGATCTCGCAGTGGAGAGAGCCTACCGTTTCCTGTGCGACGAGCAGGAACCAGATGGCCCCTGGTTCGGTCGCTGGGGGGTCAACTACATCTACGGCACCGCCGCCGTGCTGCCGGCGCTCGCGGCGATCGGCGAGGACATGAACTCGCCATACATCCGCCGCGCCGCCGAGTGGCTGGTCGAGCGTCAGAACTCCGATGGGGGCTGGGGGGAAACTTGCGCTTCCTACATGGACCGGGCGCTGCGCGGCCGCGGCGAGAGCACGGCATCGCAAACGGCGTGGGGCCTCATGGCCTTGTTGGCGGCGGACCACCGCGACGACGACGAGGCGGTGCGGCGCGGGCTGGACTGGCTGACCCGGAGCCAACGCAGCGACGGCAGTTGGTACGAGTCGCAATTCACCGGCACGGGTTTCCCGGGTTATAGATTCGGCGGACGTCTGACTCCCAACGAGCTCGATGCCGAACGGCGGTTAAGCCAAGACGGCGAATTGCAGCGCGGCCTGATGCTCAAGTACCACCTCTATTGCCACTACTTCCCGCTGATGGCCATGGGGCGCGCGCGTAAACGCCTGCGTTTGCCGTGACGGGCAAAGTGGAGCTAACGCTTCCTGCCCAGCTTCACGCCCAAGTCCCGCGCTCGATACGCGAGCTTCGACAAGGCCGAACAGGTGCCGGCGACGGAAAAAAGGGGCGCACGGTCCGGCAGAAACTCCGCCGCATCCAGATCCTCGATCGCCGCGAGCACGCGACTCAATGACACCTCGGCCACCCGCAACAGCTTAGTGTCGTCCGATTTCACCATTCCGGCGCCCATCCCGTAAAGGATCAATCCACCGAGGATGTTCCGCCGATAGCTGCGCCAGCACTCATCCAGCGTGTAGTTCTTCATCCCCATGCCGCAAACGATCTCGTGATAGGTTTCGATCGCTTCGCGTTCGATGCGCCGGCGATGTTCGGTCGCGACGCTGCTGCCCAGGAAGTAGCCAATGTCGTACATGCCGCAGCCAAAGCCAAAGCCCTGCCAGTCTATAAGGGCCAGATCGTCCGGGCCTTCACCGCCGAACATGAAGTTCTCGCAGCGGGCGTCGCCATGCAGGAAAACCGGCCTATCCTTGACCACATTGGCCAGAAAGACGTCGAAGCGCGGGCCCAAATCAATGGCCAGCCGCCGCGTTGCGGGCGAGAAGCGCTCGCCGAAACGATCCAGCGCGACGGGCAGCGCCAGCATGTAGATGGTCTGCAGGACGCGCCGCTCGGCGGCGTTCAGGAATTCGCCGCAATGCGTCGCCACGGCCGCGTCCGCCGTGGGATTCTCCCCGAACCGGCCATGGAACCGGGCGATCGCCGCAACCACCGCCAGCGCCTGTTCTGGCCCAACGCCCGTTGCCTGCGAAATGGTTTCCATCCCGTCGAGATCTTCCATCACCAGGACGGACTCCTGCGCGCGCTCGTCGAAATCGGCATAGAACAAGACCGGCACCCGCACCGGCGACTTCGCCGCGAAGTGGCGGTAGAACGAATATTCGCGTCGAGCGGCCTTGAACAGCTTGGCAAACCACCGAAACGCCGGCCCCATGTTGCCGGGCAGCTTGACCATCACTGACGCGGGAGTTGAGGCGCTGCCCTCCCCTCCAATCAGGCGGCAGCGGCAAAGCGTTCCCATCCCGTTGGCTGCTTCCAACACGTCGACCTCCACGGCTTCAACGACCGCCGCCTCGGCCACGCCGCCGGCCTTGAGGGCCTGCTCCATCCATTGCGCGGTAATTTCCACCGGGCTTGCGATGCGCGGAATCTTGTTCATGCCGAAAGTCCTGCAATCAATGGGTCAGGCTCCAGTCGATTGCCGCGCGGGCGCCGCGGCGCTCCGGCGGCGCGCGACGCGCATGGTAGTGGAATCGCCAAAGTGTCGGGTGGGGAGATAGCTTATCTTCGGAGTCCGATCCGGGTTGTCCAGGATCAGGTCGACTTCCCGCACGATCGTGGCTATCGTGAACACGACCTGCTGCTCGGCCAGACTGGCGCCGATGCAGCGGTGCCGGCCCACGCCGAACGGCTCGAACGCCGACTGCGCCGCGGACGCCCGCGGGGCGGCCCAGCGCTCGATGTCGAATTTGCGCGGCTCCGGGAAATGCTCCGGCAAGTGATTTCCCACGGTATGCCCGACCAGAACCTGCTTTCCGGCCGGCACCCGGTATCCCGCAAAGCCGAAGGAGTTGGTCACGCTGCGAAAATGCGTGGACGCGATCGGGTACATGCGCATGGTTTCCAAAGCCACTCGATTGGTGACATCGAGATTCTTCAAACTCTTCGGCGTTGGCGGACCATGTTCGAACAGCTCGTCGGCCTCGGATTGCACGCGTTCCAGCAACTGTGGATGCTTGAACAGCGAATACAGCATGAATGCGCAGAGGTTCGCGGAAGTATCGATACCCCCAAAGAAAGGAGTAATGATGTTGAAGAACAAATCCGTTTCCGGCAGCAATTGCGGATCCAGTCGATTCATTTCCAGCACGTGGTCGATCAAATCCGATTCCTCGCTCACCTCCCCCTCTCCCCGCTTTTCCGGCGCGTGCGCGGCGAGGATTCTGTCGGCAAGTTCCTTCAGCCGCCGTTCCGCGCGCCGGAATCGAGTCAGCCGTTTAAGGATTTTTTGCAGAGGTTCCACCATAAAGTGAGACAAAAGAAGCGTGTCCAGGTAGACCGAGAAATCATCAATGTGGTCCTTGGACGAAGCGCCTGTGGTCAACAGTCCCAGCTGTTCCGTGATAATGCGCTTCATGGCGTCCCGAATGCCGATGGGACGGTCGTCCGGCCAGCCCGCTACCGCAGACTGGGTCATCTCGCGGACCGCATCCAAGCGGGCCTCGAAGGGCTTGGGGCCAAAGCCTTTCGCCAGCAATTTGCGCATGCGCAAATGCTCCGGCCCATCCAATGCGACGATACCGTGGTGCGCGCCCATCGCGCCGCAGAAATTCAAGAAATTGTCGGAGTTTCGGAAATGCACCGCGGAAGAGTCTTTGACGAACTTGTTGGCTTCCGGGCCCGCCAGTACGGTGAATTCCCGTCCCGCCGCCCGGACGCGGAAAATCGGTCCGTGTGCCTGGTAGTTGGCGAGCATGAATTCGTGCAGATCGCCCAACATCTGCAGTCCGCTGCCGATCAGGGGCAACCCCGGTACCAGCGCAATTTCCTCCCACGGCCGAACCGTCTTCGGCATTGGAGACGACGCCGAAACGGTTCGCACGCTGTCCGCGACGATGCGGCCCATCAAATCCATTTGCGACAACAGCTTGATCCGCTCGCGCGCCTCGGCGAGTTCTTCCGCTGAAAGCATCGCCTCGAAGACTTTACAGGCGGAGGCCAAAGCGATGATCATCGTGTCTCGGGCATCCGGAATCTCGTCGCCGAGTACGGTTCGCAACACGCGGGTCTCGATGTCGTTGCGGACTTCTCCGTCGGCCGTCGGATAGCGGTGCAATCGCGAGACGTGCCACGACAGGAATATGCTTCCGTCTTCGCTGCGGCTCAAAATCCCCGAGTCGCTGAGTCGGGCGACGGCAATGTCCAGAATTTCGGGGCCTCGGCGCGCCACGCGGTCGAGCCACCAGGCGGGATCGCGGGTTTCGGGTGCCGCGGCGATGTCGGCCAGAACGGGATCGAGAACGTCGTCGTTCACCGCCGCCGGGTTGAGCAAAAGGAGACGATCCGGATCGGTGTCGATCCGGTTTTCGAACGCCAAATCCATCAACACGGCGCCGGAGATAACAAGATTCCGGTGGTGCTCCGACAGCGAATGACGAAACGCGCCAGTCTCCCGATCCAGTATCAGGATTACGATTTCTTCGATAATTCTCATTGCGGGTGCTATTCTCGCTCGAAATAATGAAGTAGAGCAATTCGCGAATGGGTCGCACTGAGAAGGGCGTAGTTGCCTGGTTCGCCGCCAACCCCGTGGCGGCCAACCTACTCACCGCCCTGCTCGTGCTTGGAGGCGCCGCGGCGCTGGCGCTGATTCCGATCAAACCCTACCCGGACTTCGAGGTGCCGGCCGTGCTGGTAAGCATGGCCTACCCCGGCGCGGCGCCGGAGGAAGTCGAAGCGGGCGTTTGCCAACGCATTGAAGACCAGGTAAGGGGCGTGACCGGTATCGAGCGGGTTCGCTCCACGGCCGCCGAGGGACTGTGTACGGTGCGTTTGGATCTGTTCTTCGATGCAGATCATTCGCGCGTGACCGAAGAGGTCCAGAGCCGGGTGCGGTCCATCGACACCTTTCCCCTGGACGCCGAACAATTGCTCGTGCGCAGGTTGACATTGATCAACGTAGTCGCGGAGGTCATCGTCACCGGGCCGACGGAGGAACGCGCGCTGAAGGAACTCGGCCGACGCGTCCGCGACGACTTGCTGAGTATGCCCGGCATCACGCAAGTGAGCTTGACCAACACCCGGCCATACGAGATTTCCGTTGAAGTGTCCGAGGCCTCGCTCAAGCGCCTGGACCTGACCTTCGACGATGTGGCGCGGGCGCTCCGCCAGCGTTCCGTCGATATGGCCGGCGGCTCGATCAGAAGCGACTTCGGCGCCGTGCTGCTGCGGGCGCGCGGTCAAGCTTACTGGGGCGAGGAGTTCGAGGATCTCGCCATTCAAGTGCGGCCGGACGGCACCCGCGTGCTGCTGCGGGATGTCGCCCGCATCATCGACGGTTTCGCCGATACCGGGCAGGGTTTGTGGTTCGACGGCAAACCCGCCGTGTTGCTGCAAATCGCGCAGGTTGGCAGTCAGGACGCGAGAGAAATCGTGCGCCTGGTGCGGGAGCAAGTTGCGGCGGCGGATACCCGCTATGAGGCCGGCGTGGAGCTTGCCCTCTGGTCCGATGAAACCACCCAACTCGCCGACCGTCTCGGCATCCTCGTTAACGCGGCCCTGCAAGGCCTGCTGCTGGTCTTGATATTGCTGATGCTGTTTTTGCGGCCCCACCTCGCGACCTGGGTCGCCGTCGGCATACCCGTGGCGTTTCTCGGCGCCGGGCTGTTGATCTATTTCACCGGCTTGTCCCTCGACGCGGTTTCGATCATCGGCTTCATCATCGCGCTCGGCATGTTGGTGGACGATGCGGTGGTGGTGGGCGAAAGCGCCTATGCCGAGCAGCGCGGCGGCGCCGATCCGCTGGCCGGAGCGGTGCGTGGGGCGCGGCGGGTGCTGGTGCCGGTCACATTCGGCGTGTTGACCACCATTGCCGCGTTCGTGCCGCTGATGTTCGCGACCGGCGTTATCGGGCAGGCGCTGTCGATTATCGCTTTGGTCGTAATTTGCTGCCTTGTCGCCTCGCTGGTCGAGTGTCAATGCATCCTGCCCGCCCACCTCGGTCAACGCGCACTGCCGCTGGGCGAGTTCGGCGTTGTTTTTCTCGCGGTTACGATGATCGGCGGCTTTGTTGCGGCGCCCGACATGCGCACCGGCGCGGCGCTGGCCGTGGCGGCGGCGACGATGGTGCTGACCGCCCACCTCACCGGCGCGCTGAGCCAGATCGCGGCTACCTTCGCCAGGTTCCAGGCGCGGTTGGAGGCTTGGCTGGACGCGATTATCGATGTTCACTTCCGCGCGCTGGTCGGATACGCCTTGCGCAACCGCCGCGTCACGGCGGCTTTCGCGCTGTCGGCGCTGGCCATGTCATTCACCACAGCCTGGAGCGGCCACTTGCCCTTCGCCACGCAGTTTGAATACGAGGGTGACCGCGTCGTCGCGCGATTGACCATGCCACTAAGCGTCGATGACGCTGCGACGCGGAACCTGTTGGACGGCATCGAGGACGCCGCGCTCGCGATTCAAGTCGAACTCGCCGCCGCGCACGATCAAGACGTGGTGTTGCACATACTCAAGGCGATGGGTGGACACCCATCCGCTGCCCGCACCTCGTCCCTGACGGCAGTCGGCGAAGCGTCCGGACATCATCTGGGCGAGGTGGCCGTGCAGTTGACGCCGGGCGGAACGCGTCCGCTTGACACCGGCGCTGTCGCCGCGCTGCTGCGCGAAAGGCTGCCCTTGATCCCGGAAGGCGCCCGGCTCGACCTGGTCACCGAAAATTCCGAAGTCGAGACCGATATCGATATCTTGCTGACCAGCCACGAACCCGGTGACCTGCGCAATCTCGCGACCGCGCTGCGCGGCGAATTATCGAGGTATCCAGGAGTTTTCGAGGTGAACGACACTTTGATCCCGGGCAAGGATGAATTCGAACTGTCGGTCACGCCCGCGGGCGAAGCGCTTGGCGTCAGCCTGCTCGACGTCGGACGCCAACTGCGGCAGGCGTACCACGGCGAAGAAGTGCAGCGTATCCAACGCGGCGAAGACGATGTCCGGCTCATGCTGCGCTACACGGACGCCGAACGCCGCTCGTTCGATTCGCTGCGCAATATGCGCATCCGTTTGGAGGAAGGGAAAGAGGCGCCACTCGCGGACGTGACCGAGTTGCGGCCGCGGCAAGGCCTGTCGGTGGTGTGGCGCACGGACGGCTTCCGCTCCGCGAATGTCACGGCAAGCGTGGACACTTCGGAAACGTCAGCCGGCGCCGTGTTGGCAAATCTCGATGCCGAATTCCTTCCACTAGCGGTTGCGGACTATCCAGGTGCGGCGTACCAGATTGAAACCTTGCGCGAGCGCGAACAGATCCTCGCCGCGGTATTGCCGCCGCTGCTGTTTGCCTTTTTCGCCATCTATGCCTTGCTTTGCCTGCCACTGAAGTCGTACACGCAGCCTTTGGCCGTGTTGTCGGTCATTCCGTTCGTTTGGGTTGGCGCCGTTGGGGGACACGCGTTGCTCAAACTCACCGGACATGTGGAAGGGCTGTCGGCCTCGTCCGCTTTCGGCGTAGTGGCCGCATCCGGCGTAGCGGTAAACGCCATGCTCGTTCTGTTGCACGCCCTCAACGAGCGCCGCGCCGCCGGAGATTCACTCGCGCAAGGCTTGACAACCGCCGCCGTCTCCCGCTTTCGTCCGATTCTGATCACCTCGGCGACAACCTTCGTGGGACTGGCCCCGCTTATGTTCAGCCGCAGCGTCGCCGCGCAATCCCTGGTGCCGCTCGCGGTCTCGCTGGCGTTCGGCATTTTGGCCGCGGCCGTTGCGGCGTTGCTGGTGGTGCCGGCGCTTTGGCTCTCCGTAGCCAGCTTGAGGCGAGCCCAATCTTGACGCGAAACACGGCGCGCGGCGAACTGCGCGGAATCGGATTACCCGGGATTCACGCCGGCGGCGGCTTCGCGTGGGGAGGCACGCGCAGGAAAAGCGTGACGACGAAGGCCAAGGCGGCCAAGCCGGCCACCAGCGCGAAAATACTGTTGAGCGCACCCAACAGCGCCGCTTCCATCGCCTCCAGCAACTGCGCGGCCAACTCCGGCCCATCGGGCCCGAATGCTTCGAGCTCGGCCCGCAGGCTTGCCGCCGCTTGCGCATCGACCAGGGCGTCCGGCTCGGCCTGCAATTGATCGATCCGCTCCGCGGAAAGCAGGTTCCGCAAACCGTCGGGCACGAAGGCGTCGAGACGCGATGCGAATCCCCGCGTCAACGCGACACCCAACAGCGCCATTCCCATCATTCCGCCCAGCGAACGGTAGAACTGCAACGCCGAAGTCGCCACGCCGACAATCGAATGCGGCACCGCGTTCTGGACCGCAATGGAGAAAGTGGCCGCCGCGCCGCCGAAACCGACACCGGCGATGACGACGCAGATTTCGGCGACCAGCAGGCTCGCGCCCACACCAACCCGGGAGAACAGGAACATGCCGCCCGCGAACAGGCCCGCATGCACCGCGGCTTGTGTCCTGTAGCCTCCGTTCATCTTGGAGATCATCAGTCCCGCGACGATGCCGCCCGCGACCATGGCGACGAGCATCGGTATCAGCAGCGCGCCGGAGAGCGTCGCGTTGGCGCCGTGGGCGGCCTGGAAATACAGCGACAGCATGAGCACGCTGCCATGCAAGCCCAAACTCATCAGGAGCATGGCGAGCAGCGCCAGGCAAAGCACCCGATGCGAGTAAATCTTCAAAGGCATGATCGGAAACGAAGCTTTGGCTTCATTGGCCAGGAAAGCCAGGGCCATGATCAACCCGAAAGCCAAGGGCAGGAAAACTTGCGGCGCCGACCACGCGAATTGCACGCCGCCGATGGAAAGACTGCTCACCACCGGCGCGACGGCCAAGGCCAACAAAACCATCCCGGCAATATCCAGCTTCCCCGGCCGGACGGACGGCTTCGACGCCGGATAGATTCTGGCCGTGAACCAAAGCAGCGGCAGGCCGGCCAAGCCGATGAGGATGAACGCCCAATTCCATGAAATCAGGTCGGCGAGAACGCCGCCAAGCAACGGCCCGAGCAGCGAAGCCACGCCGTAGACGCCGCCGATCATGCCTTGATACTTACCGCGTTCGGCGGGCGGGAACAGGTCAGCGATGGAGACATAACAGCAGGTCATGATCGTCCCGCCGCCGATGCCTTGAATCGCGCGAAACGCAATCACCTGGTCGATGGTGGCGCTCAACCCGATCAAGACCGAACCGAGGATGAAGACCGCCATGCCCGCGACAAGGAAACCGCGCCGCCCGAACGCATCGCTCAGGCTGCCGACGATCGGGTAAGCGATCGTCGCGGCGGCGAGATAGGAGGTCGCGGCCCAGGTGTAGCGCTCGAACCCGCCAAGGTCGGCGACAATCAACGGCAGCATCGTGGCAACCAGGGTTTGACACAAGGCGCCCAGAAACATGCACAGCAGCACGCAGGTCAGGGCCGCGGTGGCCTGTGCCTTGGGCGGCGGGATAAAGACTGCTTCTTCGTTCGCTGCTGCGGGCTGCTCGCCACTATTCCCATCGCCCACGTGATTGGCTCCCTTTTCGTTTTTACAGACAAATCGTCCGACCCGCCCTTCGTCGTTTGCGCGCACAGTGCTTCAGCGCGGTGAAATCACGGCATCGTGGATTTACCGCCCATTATTGCAACAACAATGGAAAGGAACAAAAACTCGAACCGGGGCGGGGTCGCGCTTGTGCGCTTTCGGGAGACTATGTGAAAATCGCTCTACGGACATCGCGGTAGCATTCATGGGCCTTCTGCTCGCCTTCTTTTTCATCAGCATCTGCTTCTCGTTTCTTTGCTCCATCCTGGAAGCGGTACTGCTCAGCGTCACGCCGACCTATGTCGGTATTCTCGAAAAGCAGGGCTCTCGCGCAGCCGGGGATCTGGCTGCATTCAAGGAAGACATCGATCGCCCGCTGGCGGCTATCCTTACCTTGAACACCATCGCCCACACCGTTGGGGCGATAGGCGTCGGCGCCCAGGCGACCAAGCTTTTTCCCAGTTCGGAAATCGTACTGTTCGGCTTCGGCATCCCGACTAACTGGGAAGCCGTCGTCGCGGTAATCATGACCCTGGCGATACTGATCTTCTCGGAAGTCATTCCCAAGACCATCGGCGCGAACAACTGGGAAGCGCTCGCGCCCGCGGCGACGCGGACGCTCAAGGTCATGCTCATCGTGCTATGGCCCCTGGTCTGGCTGAGCCAGTCCATCACGAGCAATCTGAAGAACGACAAGGACCGCGCGGTGCTGAGCCGGACCGAACTGGCGGTAATGACCGACATCGGAACCGAATCCGGCGTGCTGGAAGAAAGCGAACGCACGATCATCCATAACCTGCTCGCCTTCCGTGGCATTCAGGCAGCCGACGTGATGACGCCGCGCATCGTCGTGGTGGCGGCAGGCGAAGACATGAAACTGAGGGATTTCCACCACAGCCACGAAGATCTGCCCTTCTCGCGCATTCCGGTCTACCAGGGCAAGAACGACAACGTAACCGGCTACGTGCTCAAGGACGAAGTGCTGCTCAACCTCGTGGACGAGCATAACGACATGGTGCTGAAGGACCTGCGCAGGGACATCATTGCCGTACACAAGACCGCCACCGTGCCCGACCTGCTCGACACGTTCATCGCCAAGAAAGAACACATGGCCGTCGTAGTGGACGAGTTCGGCGCCATGGAAGGTATTTTGACCATGGAGGACATCATCGAAACGCTGCTCGGGCTCGAGATCGTGGACGAATCCGACAATACCGAAGACATGCAGGCGCTGGCGCGCAGGAACTGGAAACGGCGCGCGCAGAAACTCGGCATCATTCCCGTAAAGAGCCCCTGAGCGGGCGCCCGCGGCCGTTTCGGCCAGCCAACATTGCTTATTGTGATAAATTGTTACCGGGAGGGATTACTGCCGACCTCGTGCTAAGATAATTTCAGTCCATGCGCTGTACGCCCCCCCGTATTCAGCGTATGGATAGCTGGAGGCGGGGCTCGCGAGTTTACTTTCTTTATCGTTCCCCCTAAACGAATGGAATTACTTGCGACGCTTCCCTTCAGCGCCTTTTGACTCCTTCTCAAACTTCTTTTCTTCAATCCAGACTTGAAAGCAGCCAGGCTCTGCGCAATGCCTGCTGCTTGCGCAATTCGTCCATGTGGCTGTCGGACTGTATGATCAAGTGCGTTTCGGCAATGCGAATGCCTGCCTGCAATCGTTCGATCTTGCGGATATCCGGGTCATCCGCCTGCCGGGCGAGTCGCAAACGCGTCTTGAACAATTTTCGGGCTTCACGCAAGTGGGGAACCGAGCGGTCGTCAAGGTTGTACCGCAAAGCGTCAACGTGCCATCTCGTGACCTTTTCCAGCCCCTGCTCCAGCTTAAGCGACTCGCCGGCATAGAGGCTGCCGTATAGATGCGTCAAGAGTGCATTCAGATCATCCACTCGACGCCAGTTTTCTTTTGCAACCTCGCTCACAATCAGGCTGTCGAGAATTTCGATCTGGTTTTCGTGATACAGGCCCAGGGTCATGCGGGTGGTTTGCAAAGCTTCCCGCAAAACGGAAATCGCCTCGTCATGATACGACTGTTCCTGCAGAAAATGCGCACGCAACAGCATGCCGTCCACGTGGGCGGCATTTTGAATAGGACTGCTACTCGACTGAAACGTCTGGGCAGAACTTTCAGATGAGAAAATTGCTGTCGCGGCGATTGCCAGCCAACCTGCCGCAACAGCCCTGGACATGGATGTTTTCCAGTGGGGTGTGCGGAGCATGATGAGGACGTCCGGTTGAAATGGTCTCGCCCGGAATATCTTCCATTTGGTGCTCTAAATCAAGGAAACCAGGCGATATTTTTCATTAATATGACATATATGTGACAAATATATATGTAACTTATTGTTTTATATAGGGTGGAAATATTTCGCACCAATTTGGTGCTATCTATAGGTCCGATTGGCCAAAACCGATTCTGCAAGTAGAAGCAGCATCACGAGCCCCAGAATCCACCACCAGATTCGCTGCGGCCGCTCCAGTTCCTCGACCAGTTCCGCCATTTGCACTTCCCTCGATCGCACGACATCGGTGTCCGGATTGATAATGGCGTCGGTCAAGGTCGAGGCCGCGACGCGCACCAGCGTGGATTCGCCGGTCACGGTATTTACCGCGAAGTTCTGTGCGGCGCCATCGACCTGCGCCTGGATGATGCCCGGCGTGTCGGCTTCGATAACGAAATTCCCGTTGCTGAAATTCAGCGCTTCACCGTCGGGTCCAAGCACCGCGCTCACGGAGTCTGTGCCACCCGGATCAACGGAAAAGCGGTCGCCGACCTGATAAGAGCGCTGCTTTAACTCGGGCTGAACCAGGTGGCGCAGGGTTTCATGCACAAACGGCAGGAACAGGCCCTGCAGCGGCAGGTTGTTCCACTCGAGATCCATGCTCGAAGCGAACAGCAGGACCTTGCCTTCGCCGAAATCCTGCTCGACAAGCGCGGGCATGGCATTATCGAATTGCATCAGCACATCGGCGTCGGCATTGGCAGCAAGCCGCCAGTGATCCTGAAATCGCGCCGACCAGTCGGTGTCGAGCGAACGAAATACGGGGTGGCGCCTGTCGTAATCGGCGATGACCAGGTAGTCCGAGGCATCCGCCGGGTCGGGACGCTCCAGCAAAGCGGGACTGATTTCCGCGAATTGCCGATTGAACGACTCCGGATCGATCTGGTCTCCAGGGGCGATCAGCAAGGCGCCCCCGCTACGCACATAGTCGGCAAGATCATTTGCCTGCCCGTCGTTGAGAGCGCCGACATTGAGCAACACCGCCACATCGTTCCGGGCGAGCGCGGCGGCGCTCAATTCGGCCGGCTCGAGCGCCTGCAGGCGAAAAGGCGATTCGCCCGAACCGCCGACGGCCAGAGCGAACCAGTGGCCCTCGTCGTCAAACCATTGATCCGAAGCTTCACCGTTGACGAGCAAAATTCGGATGCCGGGCAGCACATCGACGGTGAAATACCAGGAATTGTCGGGATGAAAGTCGTCTCCGGCGAGTTCGATGCGGCCGATATGGCTGCCCTGTTCGGGAAAGCTGGCATTAAAACTCACCACGCGTTCGGAACGATCGTCCAGGGCCACCGACTGACTGTCGACGACCTGCCCGTCAATGAACAGGCTCAGGTCCGCGCGTTCACGGAACAGCGAGCCCGTGGAGCGGACCCGGGCAAGAATCTGCTGCTCCAGTTCGTCTTCGAGCAATTGCTCGGGAGAGCGTACGTCGGTAAGCGTCAGATTGACCGATTCGGACACTCCGACATCGATGCCGGAGAAGCGGACGCCGGGCGCCAGTTTCCAGTTTTCCTCGACGCCGGCCATTCCGGCTTCCTGAAAATCGGAAATCAGATACAGCGCGCGATTCTCGAAGCGCGAAGACTCCAGCAATTGATTGGCCAACCGCAACGCCGGCATGAAATCCGTCGCGCCATAGCCTGGCTCCACTTCCCGCAACAGCGCGCGCACGCTGTCGAGATCGGTATTGAATTCGCGCACCATGCCCACGCTCTCGTCGAAGGTGACAAGCGCCACTTCATCACCCGCATCGAGGTCGTCGAGCAGGTCGAGCGCCTCCTCCCTGCCATCCTGGAAAACATCCTCGTAACGCATGCTCATGGATACGTCGAGCAGCAGCACCGCCGATTGCGGGTCGGAATCGAGCAGCCGGGCCACCGACTGATTGATCAACGGCCGGGCAAAGGCGAACACCAGCAGGGCGATCAGGCCGGCGCGCAAAGCCAGCAGCAGCAATTGCTGCAAATGTTGAAACAACACGAGTTTGCGCGAAGTCTTCTTGAGAAAACGCACCGTGCTGAACATCATCTTCGGCGGTTTTTCCCTGCGGATGAGATGGATCGCCACGGGCACGGCCACGGCGAACAATCCAAGCAGGAACAGGGGCGTGAGGAAGACCATCAAAAGCTCCTCGAACGGCGCAACATATAGGCCGACAAGGCTTGATCGAGCGGCTGGGCGGTATCCATCAGGCAATAGTCCACGCCGCTGCCCTGGCATTTCCTGCGACAGAATTCCAGAAACTCGTTTACGTGCTGCAGATAGGATTTGCGGATCGCCGTCGGCGAAGTAATGAAGCTCTCGCTGTTTTCCATGTCGATGAACTCGGTCGCCTCGGTAAAAGGAAAATCAAGTTCGGCGTGATCCATGATCTGGAATGCGATGACGTCGTGGCCCATGGCTCGCAGGTTTTGCAAGGTGCGGATCACACGCTCTTCGTCATCGAGCATGTCGGTGATAAGAATCACGAAACTCTTCTTGTGGAGCGACATCGCCAGATTGGTAAGCGGCTTGACGACATCGGTCCCGGCCCCGTTCTCCACCTTCGCCAGCGAGCGCAGGATTCGCATCAGGTGCATCTGCCGGCACTTGGGGGGGATGAATTCGCGAATTTCCTCGTCGAAAACGATCAGCCCCACGGCGTCGCGCTGGCGCATGATGAAATAGGCCAGCGCGGAAGCCAGGGTAACGCCGTATTGCAACTTGGTGAAAGAACCGGTGCCGTACGCCATGGACGCACTGGAATCGAGCAGAATCACGCAGCGCACATTGGTCTCGTCCTCGTATTGCTTGACGTACAACTTGTCACTGCGTGCGTAGAGTCGCCAGTCGACATGGCGCATGTCGTCGCCGGGATAGTAATGGCGATAATCGTTGAACTCGACGCTGAAACCGCGGTCGGGGCTCTTGTGCAGACCGGACAGGAAGCCCTCCACGGCCACCCGGGCGCGCATCTCCAGGTTGGAAAGCCCCGCCAGAACGGACGGGTCGAGAAAGTTGAGGGATTCCGACATCGGGACTAGTCCTCAAGATCCGCGGCCGGAGCAGGCACGGCGTCAAGCAACATGGAGATGACCTTGTCGGTGGTCACGCGTTCCGCCTCGGCATGGAAGTTGAGCAGGATCCGGTGCCGCAGTATCGAGTGCGCCAATGCGCGCACGTCGCCATAGGAGACGTTGAATCGACCGGAAAGCAGGGCCCTCACCTTGCCTGCGAGGATCAGGTTCTGCGAGGCACGGATGCCTCCGCCCCAACTGACCCAGTCCCTTATGAATTGCGGCGAAGTCTCGGATTGTGGTCGGGAAGCATGCACCAGGCGCACCGCGTAGCGGATGACCGCTTCCGCCGCCGGAACCTGCCGTGCGATACGCTGAAAGTCGAGAATGTCCTGGCCGCCGAGCGGATGCGCCAGCGGATTGTCGTACGTCTGGGTAGTGGTGGTGACTACTGTCACCTCGTCCGACTCCGACAGGTAATCGAGTTCGATCTTGAACATGAAACGGTCGAGTTGGGCTTCCGGCAGCGGATAAGTGCCTTCGAGCTCGATCGGATTCTGGGTCGCGAGTACGAAGAACGGCGCCTCCATTGGGTGGGTCTTGCCGGCTGCGGTTACCTGCTTTTCCTCCATCGCTTCGAGCAGCGCCGATTGGGTCTTCGGTGGCGTCCGGTTGATCTCATCCGCGAGCAGGATGTTGGTGAAGATCGGCCCTGGAACGAATTTCAGGCTGCGATGGCCATCGGTTTCTTCCACGACTTCGGAACCGACCACGTCAGCCGGCATCAGGTCAGGAGTGAACTGAATGCGGCTGAACTTGACCTGCAGGATGTCGGCTACGGTCTTGATCAACAGTGTCTTGGCCAGACCCGGCACCCCCGTGACCAGGCAATGTCCGCCGGCAAACAGGGCGATCAGCAACTCGTCGATGATCTCATGCTGACCAATGATGACCTTGCGAATTTCCTCGACAATTTGTTCCCTGCCTTCCTGCATGCGCTTGACCAGGCTCAGATCGTCCTGACTTTCCAATACCACCGCTTCTGCTTCTGACATGCCTTGATTCCCGTTTCTGAAATTAAATTGAATACAAAGTGATTGCTTTACTAATGACTGAACGCGTAGATCAGGAAGTTTATCCCTATCTTGTAGGCCTCGTTCGTGTAGCGGGTCGGATAACCCGCATAAAATGTGTGTTCCCAGCCATCGCCGAGGTCCGTATTGTAATTGGCCAGCATCATGACACGGCCATCGTCGTCGAGCACCGCGTAAACCTCCGGCGGGTAACTCGGATCATCGAGATTCATGTAGCCGCCGAAATCCCAGGTCACCATGCGCCCGGGCACCTGGGCCAATTCGTTGATATCAAAGAATGTATGGAAAATTTCGTGGCTTGTGTCCAGTTTGACGATTTCCCGGTCGGGAAAAATCTTGCCGATTTCCACGTACATATCATCCAGGTGCGGCTGGCCCCAGAAGTCGTCAACCATGACGAAGCCGCCCCGGAACATGAATTCGCGCAAGGCCTCGATTTCCTCGGCGGTGAAGTTCGGACCGCTGTAACTCGAACCGATCGGAACCCGCTTCCAGTTCATGTAGAGGAAGATATGTTCGAAGATTCGCGGGTCGGTCAATTGCAGATAGGTATGATTGCGGGGATTGGTGTCGATATTGGTATAGCGTTGCACACCGCGCAGGAAATTCTCGTCGGAATCGGGGTAGTCCGTATCCCACCAGCCCCCGCGGCGGCGATAGGAAAAACCCGCCCCTCCATGATTGGTGTATTGGCCGCGCACCCAGGTGAACTCGGTTATATCTTCGCCGTAGACCGAAAGATCCTCGAGATCCTCGAAGCGCAATTGCTGGGCGTGGGCAGATGTCGATGCCAGCGTGAACAGCACCGACAAAACCATAAATAGTAGTGATTCTCGAACCCCGGCGCGGGCGAGGCATGCCTCGCCCCTACAGGAAAATCTGCCTCTGCGCAGGGGCGAGGCATGCCTCGCCCGCAAACCGTCAATAATACGCAAAGGGCCTCCCCTTAATTCTCGACACTGGCGGGACTTACCTCCAGCGACTGCAGCAGGACTTGCTGCGCCCGCAAGAAACTCGGTGCGGTCTCCAGCGCCCGCAAGGTCTGCTGTTTTGCCGCGTCGGGCTGACCGTTGCGCAAATAGGCTTCGGCGAGACTGGTCCTGGCCTCCACGGGGTCGGAAACCTCGAGCTCCAGCAGAATCTCGTATTCGGTTACCGCCAGCGAGGCATCCCCGGTCACGTCCGCCAGGCGGGCGCGCAGGGCGTGCACATCACTTTCGTACGGGTCCACCTGGAGCGCCCGGTCGATATAATATTCAGCGCGTTCGAAATCCGCCGCCTCCAGCGCGGCCTCGGCCAGGGTCAGCGCGGACTGGTCGTCGTGCTGGAGATTGTCGAGCAGAATCTCAAGCCATCTGTGCTGTTCCTGGCGATTACCTTCGCGCTCGTGAATCTGGGACATCACCAGCGCCGGACTCGGATAGCCCGAATAATTCGGCAGCAGTTCGTGGGCGGCCGTGAGCGCCTCCCTGGCTTCAAGGAAACTTTCCTCCTTGAACAATACGATACCGAGTTGCAGGTGCGCCATGAAATCGCGCGGATTCTGCTCCAACCGCGTTCGCATGTACTGTTTCAGCGAAGCATTGTTATACAACTCGGACAGTATCGCGCTGGAATTTTCGCGGATACCGTGGCCATGACCCGCGCCTTCGTCCGGCAGGTCTTCCTGGTGCACATAGACATCGATCTCGGACACGCGCTGTTCGATCCAGTTGCGAAAACCCGCGTCGAACTGATTCATCGACATGTCGAAGACTTCGCGGAATCGCTCGCTGTCTTCCTTGATGAGGCCATATTGCAGTACGAGTTCGCGCAATTTTTCGAAACCGTAGGTCTGCTCGATGTAGTCAACGACGAGATAGGACTGGAAATAGGCGAAGCCGAGGTCGGCGCTGCTGTTCGCCCCGCTGAAAGCCGCGTTCAACTCCGCGACGGGCACGTATTTGTTCTCCCGGGCCGCTCGCACGAGGTCGAGCCCCTGCCGACGCCCCCAATAGGGCCGGCCTTCCTGCTCTTCCCAGACCGAAATGCCTTCCGACAGCCAGCGCGGGATACGATTGCCGGTCATCTGCAAGGTGATGACATGGGAGAATTCGTGCCAGGCGATTTCCTGCCAGTTTGCGCTCAGGGTGTCGGGCGATATCAGGGTCACCACCTTGCCGAAGCAGATGCCCACCAGCGGCCCGATGTCGGGCAGTCCCACGGAACGCACGGCAAAATCCTGGGTATTTTCGAATACTTCGATCAGTACGGGATATTCGGGTTCGAAGTCCCACTTGGCCACCAGCTTGTCCCAGGCTTCTTCCAGCATGGGTTCAAGATATGGCCAGAGGATTTCGGCGTCGCGAGGCGACATGTGCACGAGAAAATGCTCGCTTTCCAGCGTGGCGTATTCTTCCAGCGTGTCGAACACGGTCAGGAGGTTTGACGACAGCACATTGAACGGGTCGTTCTCGAAACCGATTTCGAGATTGGCCCGCCCCTCCTCTTCTTCGCCGAGACGGATCAGGTTGCTGCCGAGCAGGGTATAGCCGCGCCAGTATTGCGGATCGGCCTCGATCGAGGCGCGGGCGAACTCCACGGCTTCGCTAAAACGGTAGTTGTTGCCGAAATGCTCGGCCACATCTGCCGGAAAGACAGGGTTGGCGGGACTGAATGCCTCTACTTGGGCGGCATGCAATTCGAAATCCGTCATACGCTCTTCCATTGCCGCCTGCGAGGCCATGGCGCTGAGTACGCCAAGCGCTTCCGGATTCAGATCGAGCGCGCGGGAAAAATGGCCGGCGGCTTCCTGCTCGCGGTCGTTGCGTTGCAGGATGCGGCCAAGAACTTCCATCGCCGGCGCTGAATTCGGATTGATGGCCAGGGCGCGCTGCACGTTTCGCACATCGCCGGTAATCCGCGCCAGGCCGATCAGGGCCGGGGTGTAGCGGTTATTGATCTCCAGCGCGTCCTGGTAGGACTTTTCCGCTTCACCTTCGTTGTATTTTTCCAGAAACAGATCACCCCAGAGTGCGTGAGCTTCGAGATTGCGCGGGTCGGCCCGGGTCGCTTCCTGAAACAGGCTGTTGGCGTCGTGGAATCGGTCGAGCATCCAACTCGCCAGCGCTGTCATGGCGACATCCGGCGAACTGAAAACCAGGCCGTCGTTGTAGCGGTCGACCACTTCTTCGAGAACGGGATAGCTTTCCGCCTTGCGGCCGACGAATTGCAACAGGCCGGCGTATTGCACGAGCGCGCGCACCGGGGCGCCCTGGACGCCGAGGCCATCGATGACCGATTCAAGGATCGCCAGCGCTTGTGACGACGCGCCGGTCATGCGCGTGACTTCGGCCAATTGTGTGCTGACCAGCGGGAACGAGGCGTAGTCGTCGTCGATCAGGTTCTCGCAAACACGCATCGCCTCTTGATAATTGCCCATGCCGGCGAAGGCCCGGCTGGCGCCGATCACGCCCGCGTTGCGGTCGAGACCGTCGGCTTGCATGAATATACCGGCAGCGGCGGCATACGAGCCGGTTTGCAACAATTGCTCGCCTCGATACAAGGGCGATTCGTTGGCGGAATCCGGTTCGTCGAACTGGGCAAGCGCTTCGTTGAACGCCAAAATCAGCAAGATCAGCACTGCCGGGAGCAAAATGGGTTTTTGGGGGAATCTAATCATGGTGTCAACTCGTTGAATCTGGCGGTGGCGCGCGCCAGTTCCACCAGCAATTCTTCCATCCGGCGCCAATAATCCTGCTCCAGGAATTCGCTCTTGCGGCCGCGCAAGATGAAAACAGAGCGCTCAAGTTGCTGCATGCGGGTCTTGGATTCCAGCGCTTCGCCGGTCAGATTTTCAGTCTCCGCTGCTGCGATATCTATATATGCGATTTCCGCCAGGCGTCCATCGGGGTCATCCATGCCGGGACCGAGGCTGAACATCGAATCGCCGTTGTCGTCGAGACCGGCGTGCTCCGAGGCCAGCCTGCCCTGCTCCTCGTACCATTGCTCAACATTGGCCCTGGCGTAGTTGAAGGCTTCGAGCATGGACACCCGGTTGTTCTTGTCGAGATCGCCGGCGCGGCCATCGAGCGCTTCGATGAAATAGCGGGAAAATACCGGATCGTATCTTTCCGAGGGCGAACGCGTGGCGGAGATCACTACCCGCCCTTCTCCGGACAGAAAAGTCGAAAAGCCGTAACTGGCGCTGGTGGTATTGATGACGACCATGTCCTGGCGCTCGAATCGGTCGAGCATTTCACGAAATTCGGCGCCGGTGATGTCCGGGCCGATGATATTGAATTTGGCTTCCTGGCCTTCGCCCGAGCCGTGACCTATCAGGTACACGGTGACCTGGTCGCCGTCACTTACGCGTGATCGCAAGTCGGTAAATGCCGCTTCGATGCCATCGCGGTCGGTGGTTCCATCGAGACGATTGCCGGGGTTCGGGCCGGCTTCGTCAGGGTCGTGCAGGAGCGTGATCGTATCGGCGGAATAGCCGTAGTCTCGAACCAGAATGTCGTGCAATGAATAACCCCATTGCCGGAACCGGGAAATGTTTTCCTCGCCCACGGAAGGGCCGACCACGATCACCGCGTACTTGACCGAGTCCGGCGATTCGAGAAAGTAATCGCTTTCCAGCGGCAGTTGTGCCCATACCGGTCGGATTGCCAAAACCACCAGGAACAAGGCCACTCTGGGCAGTTGTGCCCATACCGGTCCGGTAGCCAGGACGACCGTCGCGAAAGTCAGCGCAGCACCCGCCGACAGTGCCCGGCGAACGCTCATGACAGCCCCCGCAGGCGGCGCGTCATCCAGTCCAGGCAAAGCAGGCCGATGATCAGGGCGAGCAGCCAGGGCTCGTCCCAGAGATCTATCTGAACTTCCCTGGAATAGGCATTGGGGGTGAATTCGATCGAAGCAGGCAGTCCGCCGACAGCGTCGAGATCGAAATAACTGCCGCCGGCCGCTGTCGCCATGCGCCCGAGCAGGCCGCGGTCCATGCCGGCGTTGTTGAATTCGCGCAAGGAAGGCGTTACGACAATCGCCGCCTGTTTTTCGGCGCCTTCCTCGCCGGCGGCGCTGGTCACGTCGACCAGCAGATTGAAGACGCCTTCCTGGTCGGCGACGAAGGAAGATCGATAGACGCCGTCTTCCTCGATGTTCCATTCCATCGGCGTATCGGTGACCTCGTCGAGCGGATTGGTCGTCTGAATCCACAAGGTGGCGTCATTGTCGGGTTCGTATTGCTCGTCCAGCACCCGCGCGGTCACCTGCACCTCGTCGCCGAGATTGTAGAACTCGCGGTCGAATTCGAGCGTTACCCGGTCCGGCGCCGAGACAGCGAGCCAGCGCAGCATCTGGCGCCAGAGCGTCTCATGGGACTGATCTTCCGAGTGCATCATCATCTGCCAGCGCCAGGTACTCGCGGTGGTAAGCGAAATCACCCTGCCGCTGCCGTAACGCTGGGTCACGATCACCGGCAGAGCCTGGTTCTGGAATTGCAGCGCGGGATGCTCGAGCAGCACCTCGGCGCCCGGCTTGATGCGGCCGGTGACATAGACTCCCTGCAGGTCGGGCAATTGCGACCAGGCGAATAAATTGTCGGAATCCTCGCCGGCGAGGCGTAACAACGGCGAAAACTCTCCGTTCCGCGTGAGCCGGGGCCGGAAGAGATTGCCCGAGGGATGGTCACCGCGGCGAATCCCGCCGCGCAATCGGGTAGGGAGGAAATCCTCCTCGATCAGGGTTACCGGCAGGATGTCCACCAGCGGCGTGCCAATGAACTCCTCGTCGACCATGCCGCTCTTGAGCAGGCCGCCGCCGCGTTCGGCGACGAATCCCTCGATCATCTGCAACTGGTCGTCATTGAAGAATTCCTGCTCGATATCGCCAAGGATGATTGCCTCGTACTGGTAAAGAATGTCTTTTCCGCGTGGAAAGCCTTCGGCGAGTTCGGTGGGAGAGTCGATGCCCTGACGGTAGTATTTCTCGGGCCCCGTCTGCAGATATGTCGCCAAACGCAGGGACTCGTCGTCTTCCAGAGCCCGGCGAATGAACTTGTATTCGTTGCGGGGGTGGCCTTCGATGTAGAGGACGTCGAGCGGAGGCTTGTCCGTATTGTCCACCAGGAAACTGTAACTGTTGTTCTGCTCGATGATTTCTCCGGGCTGAACTTCGACTTTCAGGTCGTAAACGATGCGCTCAGTGCGTTCCGGCTCAACCTCCAGGCCGACGCGCTGGGAGACGCCTTCGGCGCCGAGAGTGATGACATCGCTGCTGACGGCGGCATCGCCATCCATTACCGAGACTTCCACTTCCTGGCCGCTGAAACCCTGGTGGCGCAAGGCGGCGCTGACGGTAAACACCGAACCTTCCAATACGGTGCGGGCGGCGCTGACATCGACAATGCCGATATCGAGCGGAATGTCCTCCTGCCCCACTCCCACGGTAAACACCGGGATCTGCCGATTGCCGAATTCCTGCGCCGCGATCAATGGGTCCACATTGCTGTTGTCGGCGCCGTCGCTGACCAGCACCAGACCGCCGAGCGGGAGGCCGTCGAGTTGATCCGCGACCGCCTCCAGCGCCTGGCCGATGGCGGAACCGGTGCCGGATGTGTCCGGTTCGCCGGCGCTTTCGCCCGATCCTCCGGCGCTTTCACCCAAGCCTCCATCGGCGCCAACGCGCCGCGTGTTCTGGTCAAAAGCGAAAGTTCGCAGTTGGAAGGACTCGGAGAGTTCTTCCATTACCGAACTTTCGAGGAATTCCAAGCTCGCCGCTTCAAGACGGGTACGGCCGCCGGCATCGGCGATGTTCATGCTCTGGGAATTGTCCAGGAGCACGGCGAGGTAGGTGTCCTGAGGTGAGACCTGCTGAATATTCACCACCGGACGCAACAGGCAGAACAGGACCAGAATGAGTACTGCCGAGCGCAGGCCGATGAACCAGGCTTTCCAGCCCGGTGACAAGGGCCGTGTAGTGCGGAAATAACTCAGCCAGACCGCGGCGACGATCAAGAGCGCGAACAGCCCGAATATTTCAAGGCTGATGCCATAGGCAAAGCTCAGCGTGCCTTGCTGTAGCGCGGAAAAGAGGGTGGGCTCGGATATCTGCATTCTCAGAGCGCCGGATCGTCCGTACCCTGCTGTTCCGACAGCACGCGATAGTATTCCTGCACCAGATCGCGATATTCGTCGGGAATGTCCTCTTCGATAGTCGCGTATATTCGCTCGTTGATTTGTTCAAGTTCGGCCTGGGCGCGCAATGCGCCTTCGAGCTCAATCACCGGTTGCAGCAGGGCCCTGAACAACTCCGGCTGATTGAGAAAGTCCTCGATGTCCTGGCGCGTAATCTGCTGGGTGACCGAGCGCGCATCGCCCCAGGGCAGATTGCCGCCGTCTGTGCGAATCTCTCCTCCGGGGCCGATGCGGTCAGCGCCGAGCTGGCGCGCCGCTCCTCCTGATGACGTTGGGCGCTGGCCGCCCTGGGCATTGCCGCCCTGCTGGGCCTGCTGCTGCATCTGCTGATTGATTTGTTGCGCCAATTGCCTCGATTGTTGCAATTGTTCGCGCAACTCTCCCACTGACGGCATTCCTTCGCCGGGCTGGTTGCCGTTCTCATTGAGAGCAAGAATTCGTTGCTCGAGATCTTCCAGTTGTTCGCGCAACTCCTCGGCGTTCCTGGCAGCCTGCTGCAATGGATTGCCGCCGGCGCGTTCCGGGTCCAGCGAGGCCAGGCTGCGGGCCAGACCTTCCAACTGGTCTTCAATGGTCTGTTCGATGTCGGCCGCGAGATTGACCATGCCATTGCGCAGAATACGGTTACTGGTCTGCATTTCTTCCTGAATCGGGCGCAACTCCCGGGTCGCTTCCTGGGCCTGGGACAGCAGACGCTGATCCTCGTTGCTTCCGCGGGCGATCACGGCGCGCAACATTTCCTCGATTTCCTCGAGATCCTGTTGTTGCCGTTGCTGGCCCTCGATCAGTTCCTGCAGGTCTTCGTCATTACGCACCGACTGGCGGGTCTGGCCGAGCCCCATTTCTCGGCTCGCTTCTTCCATGGCCTCGCGTAATTCGCGTTGCCGGTCGAGCAATTGCCGGCCGCGCTGGCCGAGATTACGCGCCAACTGGTTGACCGATCGATCGGCCTGCTCACCGAGTTGCTCCTGTTGCCGGCGCAGGTTCTCAAGCGCCTTCTGACTGCGTGCGGCGGCCAGCGAAGGAGAATCGCTTTCGGCGGCCTCCTGCATCTGTCTCGCGGCCTGCTGCAAGGCCGAAGTTTCAGAAGAGCCGCCCGGGTTTTGCGAGTTCTGTCCTTGTTGGGCGCCGGCGCTCTGCTGGCCGCCGGACATTTGCTGCGCCAGTTGCTGCACTTCCTGGCTCAATTGTTCCTGTTGCCGCATCAGGCGTTCGAGTTCGCGCCGTTTCTGTTCTTCGGTCAACTGGTCGGCGCGGCGGGCGAGGTTGCGCTGGGCGCGAGTCAGGCCCTCCTGACGCCGGGCCAGTTCTTCGAGCTTGTTCGCTTCTTCCTGCTGTTGCGCGCTCTGACCGCGACTGTTCGGATTTTCGTAACGATTCTCGAGCTGCCCCAATTCCATTTCGAAGAGTTCGCGCAGATCCTCGCGTTCCTGTCTTGCCGCCGAACCGCCTCCGCCGCCGCCTCCCTGCTGCATGCTGATCTCGGTGCGATTGATGTTCGCTTCGGCCTTGAGAATGTATTGCAGCGCCGTCTGCTCCGGCTGCAAGGCGCTGGTAATCTGCAGGAGATCGAGTTCCCGGGCGGCCTGATTCATCTGCTCGATCGCCAGCGACAGGTTTTGCACCGCCTGATCGTAGGAATCGTCCGAGAAATTGAGCCGCTCCGAGAGCCGGTCGATCGACATGCGCGCCCTGCCGGTGGCTTCCTTTTGCGACTCGGCGATGATCTCGGCGTCGGCGGCGAAATCCTCGGGAGACGCCTGGTTTTGTCGGTTCTTCAATTTCCAGGTCGCGGCGATGATGTCTTTCTGAATCGTCACCAGCGCGCTGCTGTCGCCGCCCTGGCCTCCGCCGCCGCCTCCACCCCCGCCGCCGCCCTGGCCGCGGCGAAATTCCTGGTCGGTGGGAATCACTTGCAGGAAATAGATATCGGAAATGATTTCGCTGGGACCTTCGAGGCCGTTGTTGTCCGCCAGGGTCAGGTAATAACTGACAAAGTCTCCGGGCTCGACTTCAAGATCCTCGAGGTAGATCAATTGTTCCCCGGAAACGTCGCGTACGCGCTCCTCCGGCAGGAAATCGACGGCGACCTCGTTCTGGCCGACTACGCTGTAGTTGAGATTGAAACGCGTCAGGCCGTAATCGTCGCTGGCATCGACTTCGAGAATGACTTCCTCCAGCGGCATGACGTCCTGGTCGCGGCCGGGCCGCCGCAATGCGAGTTCCGGAGGCTGGTCGACGATGGCCCGAACGTAATAATCGAGCGGGTCGAGACTGGAAAGATCGGAATGGTCGGTAGCCTGAACTCGGTAAATGCCGTCCTGGCCGATGGTGAACCGGGCTGTTCCGACATTTCCGTCGATCGCCAGCGGCAGGTCGGGCATCGGCTCGCCTTCACCGGCTGCGTCAAATTCCAGTCGCGCGGTCGCGACTGCCTTGTTGAAGGTTACGCTGACCTCGACTTCGGTTCCCACCGGCGCGATCAAATCGCCGCCGTCTTCCTCGAACAGATCTTCCATCCCGGTATATTCCGGATAGTCGAAAGCGACATCGATCTGTTCGACCTGCGGCAGGTCGTATACGCTGATACGGTACTGTCGGGAGTTGCGCGTGCTCTCCTGACTGCCGGGTTGATTGAAAGTTACATAGTAAATCGTGTCTTCGTCCAGATTCGGAATGTAATAACTGAAAGAGGCGCCGTCGCTGCCGCGACCGTCCTGCCTCATAGGCAAATCGCGCCAGTTCACATTGTCGTCCTGCAAGCGCAGGGTGAGAGATTCCGGAGTGGCGCCGGTTACCCGCGCCGCCACGGTGAGACCGTCACCGCGCTGCAATTCCACGTCTCCCGGCTCGATCAGCATCTCAATGTCGGGCGGCGGTTCGCCGACCACGATGAGTTCGGCCTCCTCGAACGGCCAAAGCAAACTGTTCAGGGAGTCCTTGAGCGATTCGGAAGAAACCAGCACAACCGATACCACAAGCACCGCGGCTGCGCCCGACGCCAGACCCAGCCACGAGCGTCCCACCGGCGTAATCGCCTCCATTTCCTGTTGCTGGCGCACCATGTGCCGTTCCGCGTCCTGCCACAATTGCGCGATGAACTGCTGGGAGACTCCACGGCGGCCGAAACGGAGTTCGTCCTCGGTGAATTCCAGTGAAGTGAGCAAGCGCTGCTCGAGGTCCGGTATATGGTCTTCGACATAATGCGCGAGGCGCTTGAACGTGGCGTGACGGCGGCGCAGCACGCCGAACAGGCGCCAGCAAAGCAGCCCTATGCCGGCAAGGAGGACCCCAAGCAGCAGTAAACTGGCCGCGGGCCCCGGCTGCAGCCAGTTGTACAACAGGGCAAATCCCAGTAGCAGCAAAGCGCTCGCGGCGAAAAACAGGCTGAGCTGACGCAATACATAGAATGTACTGCGACGTCGTCGAAGATCGTCGAGGCTGGCGTACAAGCTGGCAAAAGTGGGATGCGTCATAAAGACTCCGCCATTTAAGTACACAGTTCCGCGGCGCCTGCGCATGCAGGCGTAGACCGGTTTCGGCCAAGCCCAAATATCCCACCATCACGCAAGTGAATGCAAGCGGGGGTCGGCTGATTCGGCGGCTTGTCGCGTAATCCGGGCCAGAGGTCGTAACGGCGACGTTGCCCTGCGGGCCCGGGGTTCCTCCCGGCGGGTCAGCCGGTGTTGGCCGGACAGCCCATTTCGGCGGGACGATAATGGTCGGAGTCGGGTGGAAACACCCGAATCCGGCAATTTTTCATTCCTTTTTCAAGATCCGCCAGAGTCTCGTAGATACTGATATCGGACAGGGTAACCCGTGTCGGTCGGGGCAGAACCAGTGTTTCCTCGCGGGCGTCCTGCAGGGCCTGACGGGGCGAGAGCCAGCGAAAATCGGTGATTTCGTTCTGGTCTATCTTCACCTTTGCCTTGCGATAGACCGGACAGACGAAGAACCATGTGGAAAATCTGCGCGCCAAGCCCGGCGGAGTTGTCCAATGGCCCACATGTATCAATTGATCCGCGTCGATTTCCAGGCCGGTTTCCTCGCGGGTCTCCCGCAGCGCCGCCGCCAGGGCCGCGGCATACAGTTGTCCTTCGCTCGAATGTTCGTCGAAATCGTCCGAATCGATGCGGCCGCCGGGGAAAACCCAATGGCCGCCATGAAAAACCAGTCTGGCGTTGCGTTTCAGCAACAGTACTTCGATTCCCTTGCCGGAATCCGACTGCCGGGCCAGTACGACCGTGGCGGCCGGTACCGGTTCCCTTGCCGGAGCGTTCTGCTGTAGTTCCATTCTCCGTTCCAGTTGCCGCGCCAGGCGCCCGTTTCAACGATCAGGCGGCCTGATCCGCCATCACGCGCTGGATGGATTCGCGCTGATTGAGCCGCTCCATCAGCGGCCGCAGGTTCGGCACATCGTTGTAGGCGTCCCAGTCCAGCGCCTTGCGGCAGACTACGGTCGCCAGGCTCACGGTAAAACGAAAATAGAAGTCGGCATAGGTAATCCGTTCGCCGGCGAGCCAGGGATCGAAGCTTGCCAAAGTTCCGAGGCTGGCAAACCCTCGCTCAAGCAATTTGCGCACGGCCTCTTTTTCCCCGGCCTGGGCGGGACGATCGAAAAACACCTCGCCATACAGCCGTCGGGCGGGCAACTCGATATACAACTCTATGTGGCGCATCAGTTCCTGTACCTTCGCCTTTGCAAAGGAATCCTCGGGATAAAAATCCGGTCCCTGGCCAAGCGCATCGATATAGTCGATGACGACGCCGGTTTCGGTCAGAAAGCCCTGTTCCGTTTCGATGCATGGCACCTTGCCCATCGGGCTTCGGGTCAGATAGTCCTGGTCCTGGTTCGGCTTGACTTCCACCTCCTCAAAGGCCATGCCCTTTTCCAGCATGATCGCTTTCAGGATGTTGTAATAATTGCTCAGTCTGATTCCGTAAAGTTTGATAGTCACGTCATTTTCCTTGAATGAAAGAAACCGCGGCGGCGCGTCGTGCCGCCGGCCGCGGGTCCGGATTGGATTATTGCACGAGCTGTAGCCGCGGAAAGATAATTTCCTGGCCAATTTGCAGCCGGTTCATGTCAAGTCCGGGATTGTATTGCCGCAACAGCCAGATCGGAGTCGAATAACGGTTGCTGGCCAAGGTGCTGATGTTCTCGTTGGCTTCCACCCGGTGATTGACCACGCCTTGTATGTGGTAGCTGCTGAAGAATTCCTGTTGCAGCCCGGAGTGGTACTCGCGCCGCGCACGCTCGAATTCGACTATGTTCACGCGGGAGAAGTCGAGCCGCAAACGTTCGCCGACGATGACCGGGTCCCGGAACGCCAGACTGTTGAGACGGCGAAGGTCTCCGGCGCGCACGTCCAGCCACTCCGCATAATGACCGAGAGTCTCGGAAGCCTGCACTTCGATCGTGTTGCCGCTGTCAACGCCGTAATCGGAAGGATCCGCGGCCAGTTCCTCGATCAGGATGCGATTGCTTTGCGCCACGTCCACCGCCGGATCGATTGCCTCCGCTTGCTCTACCTCGTCGGTAACCGGCGCGTCGAGTTGCTGGTCGTCGGGCAACACGGCTGCCGGCGGCAAGATCGGCTCGTCGGGCAGAATCGGCTCGTTGCGCGCGAGTTGCACGGGTTCCGGTTCCGCGGGCGCCGGGGCGGAGCCTGCGTCAGCGGAGGAATCCGGCGCCGTAGTCAGGGCTACCACCTGGCTGTCCTGCGGCAGCAACAGCCGCTGGCCGATCTGGATTCTGTGCCGATTGGGCAATTGATTCAGAGCCACCAGCCTGGAAACGCTGGTGTCGAAGCGTTCCGCGATGAACGACAGGCTGTCGCCGCGCTCCACGACATAAGCCACATCGGGAGTCTGGGCGGTGAATTTCAAATCGTCCGGAACCATAGCCAGCAGGTCGCCGGCGGGAACCTGGCCGGCCCGGACCTTGACCGGAAATCCGCTGGGAATGCGTTTGTTGCCTTCCCAGACTGCAGGCCGCAAAGCCTGATTGTCCGAGCGCAACTGTTCCAGGCTGACACCGACCGAATCTGCCAGCACCTGGGCGTCGACAAAGCCGTCAACCCGAACTTCAAGAAATTCCGGAGCGGGGTCCATGGTGAAATCGCCGTAATATCGTTCCAGATCATTTTCGATCTGCAGCACCGCCAGGAACTGGGCATAGAAGTTGCGCGAGGCAAAACCGAACAGCCGGCCCCGATAGTCGGCGATGATGGTCTCGATGTCCGTGGTGCCCGTCTCGCGCACCGCCCGGCTCATGCCGCCCGCGCCATGATTGTAGGCAGTCAGCGCGAGCGGCCAGGTGCCGAGTACGCTGTAGTTGTATTCCAGCAGGCTCATGGCCGCATTGGTCGCGATATATGGGTCCATCCGTTCGTCGACGATATGGTCGATACGCATGAAGCGCTGGCCGGTGGCGCGGCCGAACTGCCACATGCCGGCCGCCGAAGCGCTGGAGACCGCCGCCGGATTGAACGATGACTCCACGTGCGGAAGAATGCCGAGTTCCTGCGGCAGTCCTTTTTCCGCGATGACCTGGCGGATATGCTCGCGATAAGCGCCGGAACGCTGCAGACCTCCGAGAAACCGGTCGGACTGGCCTAGCTGAAATCGAATGTCAGACGCGGCCGCTCGCAAGGTCTGATCGCTCACGCTTTCCGGAAACAGCGCGAGAACTTCCCGCTGGCTCGAAGTCAGTTCCGTACGCTTGCCGCCGCCCAGCACGCGCAGATCGTCGCGAATCCGATCCCGGGCGTTGCTTATGCCGCGTTGGTTGTAGGGCACGGTCTCGTAGATGACGGACAAATCCCTGGCATCGTGAAGATATCCATTCCTGGTATTGATTTCGGTGTAGACCTTGAGCCAGAAATTCACTGCCGGCTCGATTTCGGGGGGTCGCGGAAACAGGTCCCGGGATTGGGCGTTGGCCGCGGCCGGCCAGATCAGAACGGCAATCAACAGGAATGCGGTCAATACGAGGCCGCGGTGACTTCCATGCGCCGAATCACTTGTCATCTCTGATTCCTGATTATCCTTTCGCTGCGATTCCGTTTCCCATCTTCATGGCGTGCTGTCCGCCTCCGCGTCTTCCTTGACCGCGACCAGCAAATCCTCGCGGGTTACGTTCATGAGGATAATAACGTTCGATGCGACATAAATTGAAGAGTAGGTGCCGACGATCACGCCGATGATCAGAGCGATGGCGAATCCCTGGGTGGATTCACCGCCGATCAGCAATATGGAGAACAGCACGAGCAAGGTCGTGAACGAAGTTATGAGTGTTCGGCCCAAGGTCTGATTCAGTGAAATATTGACGGTATCGATCGGCTCGGTCTTTCGCAGCATGCGGAAATTCTCGCGGATGCGGTCGGAGACGACGATGGTGTCGTTAAGCGAATATCCGATGATCGCCAGCAATGCGGCAAGCGTGTTGAGATTGAACTCCATGCCGGTGAGCGAAAAGATACCGAGGGTAATGATGAGGTCATGGGCCAGCGCCGTTACCGCGCCAACGGAAAACTTGAACTGAAAGCGCACGGCGATATAGACCATGATGATGCCGAGCGCCACGAGCATGCCAAGTCCGCCCTGTTCGGCGAGTTCCTCGCCCACTTTCGCGCTTACGTAGTCCGAGCCCTGCAAGGTGATCGCGGTATCGCTGCGTTCCTGCAGGTACGCGGCAATGGCTTCGCCGGTTAGCGCCGCCTGTTCCGCCTCGGTGGCCACCTCGGCATCGGGGTCAAGGGGCAGCAATACGCGAATATCACGGTCGGAACCGAAATTGACGACTACGGCGTCTTCAAACCCCGCCTCTTCGAGTTGGGCGCCGACCACATCGAGTGGCGCGGTCTCCGAAAAATTCAGCCTGACCGACGTGCCGCTGGTGAAATCGAGGCCGAATTCGAGTCCGCGCGAGGCGAGCGAGGTCAGCGAAGTCAATACGACGATTATGGACAGTACCGCCGCTATCCGGCGGTAGCCCATGAAATCGACCTTGAATTGTTGTACGGCCATGTCCGGGCCCCTCCGCTCAGCTCTTGCCGCCGGCCGGCTTTATCGGAAGTATGCCGATCGACAAGCTGCGCAGGTCGCGGCGACGGCCGTAAATCAGGTTCACCAGCGCCCTCGTACCGACGATGGCGGTAAACATCGAGGTGATGATGCCGATCATGAGCGTCACCGAAAATCCCTTGACCGGGCCCGTACCGATGGTGAACAGCACCACGGCCACGAGGAAGGTCGTCAGGTTGGCGTCGAGAATCGTCGTGAAAGCCCGGTCGTAACCGGCATTGATCGCCTGCTGCGGCGGCAGCCCGTTACGCAGTTCTTCCTTGATCCGCGTGAAGATCAGCACGTTCGCATCCACCGCCATGCCGACGGTCAGCACGATGCCGACGATGCCGGGCAAGGTCAGCGTTGCCGGCAGCACCGAGGACAAAACGGCAAAGATCAAAACGATGTTCATGATCAGGGCGACGTTGGCGGCGAGTCCGAAAATCCGGTAGTACAGCAGCATGAAGACCACGACGAGAATCGCGGCGACCTGTACGCCGCGAACGCCCTGTTCCAGGTTGTCCCGTCCCATGGTGGGCCCGATCACCGATTGTTCGACGATCGTCATCGGCGCCGCGAGCGAACCGGAACTGATCAGCAGCGACAGGTCCATGGCCTCGCGCTGCGTCAGGCCGGTGATTACGAACTGTCGACCGAGAGCGGAATTGATGCGGGCATGGCTGATGAGACGACTTTCCTCGTAGAACTCGACTTCCTCGACCTCCTGGCCGCTATCGTCGATGACCAGATTAGTGCGCGAACGCGTCTCGATCAGCAATATGTCCATCATGCGGCCGACGTTGTCGCGGGTGACCCGGTTGATCTGATTGCCGCCCTGGGCGTCGAGACTGATCTGCACCTGGGGCAATCCGTTTTGATCGAGCGAGGGGCGCACATTGCTGATTCGGTCGCCCTGCAGAATCACGTCGTTATCGACGTTGACCGGGAAAACGCCTTCCGTCGCCACGTAGTCATAGGTCTCGTAGCTGGAACGTGGCGCGCCGAGCGACGCTTCGAGATGAAATTCCAGGGTGGCTATGCGTTGCAGGATGCGGATCGCCTGGGCCGGATCCTGCACGCCGGGCAATTCGACGACGATGCGATCCGAGCCTTGCTGCTGCACGGTCGGCTCGGCCACGCCGAGAGCGTCGACCCGGTTCAGCAAGGTCGTGCGATTGGCTTGCAAGGTATCGCGCTGAATCTGCAGCATGGTGTCGTCGTTCATGCGCAGATCGAGGATGAATACACCGGCGGCTTCGCGATTCTGGAATTGCAGTTCGGGGAAATTGTCGATCAGTTCCGAGCGCGCCCGGGAGCGGTCATCGGCATTCGCGAAGCGGACTTCGATGTGGGAAGAATCGATCATGTTCAGGCCGCGCGTGCGGATGCGCAATTCGCGCAGAATGCTGCGCACGTTGCTCAGATTGTCTTCCATGCGGCCGAGCACTGCGGCTTCCATGTCTACTTCCATCAGGAAGTGCACGCCGCCTTGCAGGTCGAGGCCGAGATTCATCCTGCCGGCGCCGATGGCCTGCATCCAGCCGGGTGTGGTCGGCGCCAGGTTGAGAGCGACGATGTAGTCGTCGGTCAGGGCTTCCTCGACGGCGGTCTTGGCGATCAACTGCTCTTCCACGGTATCGAATCGCAACAGAATGCCGCTGTCGTTGAGTTCCTGAGCCAGCGCCTGCAATTGGGCGGCTTCCAGCGCCGTGGTGATGTTGTCCAGATCGGCCTGCACGAGTTCGCTGCTCTCGTGCGTGATCTGCAGCGCCTCGTCGTCCGGATACAGGTTCGGCACCGAGTAGAGAATGCCGAGCGACGCCACGAGCAGAATAAGCAGATTCTTCCAGGCCGGATAGTGGTTCAGCATGATGCAGGGGCTCCAGGAACGTCCGGGACGGCGCCGAATGTCATATCTGGTCCAGCGTGCCTTTCGGAAGCGCCGCGGCCACCGATGACTTCTGCAACTTGATTTCCACGCCGTCGGCGATCTGGAGCGCCATGTATTCGCCATCGATCTTGGTGACCTTGCCGAGCAGGCCGCCGGATGTCATCACCTCGTCTCCCTTGGAAATGCCGGCGATAAGTTCGCGATGCTCCTTGGCGCGCTTCGACTGCGGCCGGAACAGCAACAGCCACATCAGCAGGGCCATGCCGCCGAACAGGATCAGGTTGAAGGTGAACGAAGGTTGCTGCGCCGCTTCCTGGGCGTGGGCCGTGCTGAAAAGCAGGTTCATCGGATAGCCTCGGTCGAATTCCCGGTCAAGAGCGGAATGTTAAGTTTCACAGGTTTAATTCTCAAGTGTGATTATTGGATTTGTGGCTTCGATCCGTCGCCGCAGGGAGGTGGTAAGTGCAGCGGACGCCGTGAATACGTCCCTGTAGGCTCGGGCTCGGCATCCCTGCCTCGCACGCCCGCTGCACTTACCACCTCCCTGCGACGACTGACATTGTGCAGATTTCACATCAGGTTTCTCGCCCTTGTAGTCCTTAGCAAAGCGAAAACTCCAACTATTCATTGCTCCTCGTTGCTTCGACAAAAAATGCATTGACTGATTCACAAATATTTTTCTGAACAATTAGCATGTTGGCAATTTGATACTCGCCGGTCCCCAGGTGTTAGTCGTCGTCGGGCAGGGTATGTTTTGCGGGCGTGCGAGGGTGAGGCCCGGTCGGCGCAGCCGACAAGAAGCAAAGCTTCTTGAGGACCGAACGGCTCGACAGGATGTCGAGACTGGGGCCAATCGAAGTCGACAAACTCGCGCCATGGATGGCATATACAAACTTACAGAATCCCCAAACAGATTCTGCGACTCCGCTTCGCTACGCGCAGAATGACGTTTCCCCCGCAACCCGACGGCGACGGATCGGAGATAAAAAAATCTAGGCATTTCGGAAATTGTGGACAAAAGCATCCAGTTGGCTTTGCTCGATGGCTTGGCGTAGTTGGGCCATCAGTTGCTGGTAGTAGTGGAGATTGTGCACTGTGTTCAGTTGGGAGCCGAGGATTTCTCCGCATTTGTCCAGATGGTGCAGGTAGGCGCGGGTGAAATTGCGGCAGGTATAGCAACCGCAGGTTTCGTCTATTGGCGCGGTATCGTCCCGGAAGCGGCTGTTGCGGATGCGCAGCACGCCTGTGGAGGTGAACAGATGGCCGTTGCGGGCGTTGCGCGTGGGCATCACGCAATCGAACATGTCGATACCCTCGCAAACCGCCTCGACGATGTCCTCCGGCGTACCGACGCCCATCAGGTAGCGCGGCCGGTCCGCGGGCATCAGTCCCGCGCATTGGCGCATCACGGCTGACATTTCCTCCTTCGGTTCGCCTACCGACAGGCCGCCGATGGCGTAACCGGGAAAATCGAGTTCGAGCAGGCCCTGCAGCGAGCGTTCGCGCAATTGCGGATACATGCCGCCCTGGATGATGCCGAACAGCGCGGCGGGATGCTCGCCGTGAGCCGAGCGGCAGCGCGCCGCCCAGCGCAGGGAAAGCTCCATCGATTTCCGCGCCTGTTCTTCGCTGGCCGGATACGCCGTGCAATCGTCGAATACCATGATCACGTCGGCGCCGAGTTGCTGCTGCAGGGCAATCGCCGATTCGGGACCGAGGAAGATCCTGTCGCCGTCGACCGGCGAGCGAAATTCGACGCCTTCTTCGCTGATCTTGCGCATGGCGCCGAGGCTGTAAACCTGAAAGCCGCCGGAATCGGTCAGAATAGGTCGGCTCCAGCCCATGAACCCATGCAGGCCGCCATGGGAGCGGACAACTTCCGCGCCGGGACGTAACATCAGGTGAAAACTGTTGGCAAGGATCATGTCCGCGCCGATTTCTTCGAGTTGGCGCGGATTCAGGCCCTTGACCGTGCCATAAGTGCCGACGGGCATGAAGGCGGGCGTGCGGACTTCGCCGCGAGTGAATCGCATCACCCCCGTTCGTGCCTTGCCGTCGATGTTGCGCAGTTCGAATTCCATGCCGGTTTCTTTGGTTAACTCAGTGTTCCCGGGTTTCCCTGAAATCGACGGAGGGCCATTTCTCCATCGCCAGATTCAGATTTACCTTGCTCGGCGCCAGATAGGTCAGGTAGCCGCCGGCGTCGAGCGCCAGGTAGTCATGGTACTTCCGGCGGAAATTTTCAAGCTCCTTCGCATCGCCGCAATCGACCCAGCGGGCGAGTTGCACCGTCACCGGCTCATAGCCGCAATCGACGCCGTACTCTTCCTTGAGCCGATGCGTAACGACTTCGAATTGCAGGGCGCCGATGGCGCCGATCAACAGATCGTTGTTGCGCAGCGGCATGAAGACCTGCACCGAACCTTCCTCGGCCAGTTGCGTGACGCCTTTCTGCAATTGCTTCCATTTCAGCGGGTCGCGCAGTTGTATACGCCGAAACAGTTCCGGCGCGAAATTCGGAATGCCGCGGAATCTCAACTCCTCGCCGCTGCTGAAAGTATCCCCGACCTGGATCGTGCCATGATTGTGCAGCCCGATGATGTCTCCGGAAACCGCCGCTTCCGCCAGTTCCCGCTCACCGGCGAGAAAAGTGACGGCATCGCTTACCCGCGTAGTCTTGCCGGTGCGGCAGTGACGTATTTTCATGCCCTTGCTGAATTCTCCGGAGCAAATGCGCAGAAAGGCGATCCGGTCTCGATGTTTCGGGTCCATATTGGCCTGAATCTTGAAAACGAAACCGCAAAAATCTTCCTCCAGGGCTGAAACCTCACGACTCTCCGCGGCGCGGCCACGGGGCTGGGGCGCCGCTTCGACAAAATCGTCGAGCAATTCGCGAACACCGAAGTTCGCCAGCGCGGCGCCGAAATACACCGGGGTCAATGCGCCGGCGAGATAGGCTTCGCGGTCGAACTGTTCGCTGGCGCCGCGCACGAGTTCTATTTCCTCGCAGGCCTGCTCATACCAGTTACCCAGTAATTGCCGCGCCCGCTCGCACTGCAGACCCTCGATCCTGTCCGCATCCTCGGCCTGTCCCTTCAGCGCGCCCGGATAGGGCTGTAGCGTATCGGTCGCCAGATGGTACAGGCCCTTGAATTCCCTGCCCATGCCCAGCGGCCAGTTGATCGGCGCGCAGCGGATGCCGAGTACGCTTTCGATTTCGTCGAGAAGTTCCACCGGGTCGCGGATGTCGCGGTCGAGTTTGTTGACGAAGGTGAACAGAGGGGTGTCGCGCATCCGGCAGACGTTCATCAGCTTGATGGTGCGTTCTTCCACGCCCTTGGCGCCGTCGACCACCATCAGCGCCGAATCCACGGCAGTCAGCACGCGATAGGTGTCTTCGGAAAAATCTTCATGGCCGGGTGTGTCGAGCAGATTGACGATGCGTTCTTTCCAGGGAAACTGCATGACCGAAGAGGTAACCGAAATTCCCCGTTCCTGTTCCATGCTCATCCAGTCGGAGGCGGCCATCCGGCCGGATTTGCGTCCTTTGACGGTCCCCGCGGTCTGGATGCGGCCGCCGAGCAGGAGCAGTTTTTCGGTAATGGTGGTCTTGCCGGCATCCGGATGCGAAATAATCGCCAGGACCCGCCGCCGGTCAATTTTGTCGCGCAAGGATTCCATAAGAGCTGGACCGGCAAAGCGCGCGATTATAGCAATGGTTGGTGGGGCTGTGGCTTCGATCCGTCGCCGTCGGGTGGCGGGGTGTGCAGCGGACGCTGTAAATACATCCATGTACGCTTCGGGCTCGGCATCCATGCCTCGCACGCCCGCTGCACACCCCGCCACCCGACGGCGACTAGCATTGACGGGGCTTCGTAGCTTTACACGTCCATGTATCGTTCCGCCTATACGACGCAAAAATGCACTTCAGACCCTAATCCCTTTTCGTGTGCGGTGTCCGTGGGTCCGGGGTAGAATCGCGGAGCTTTTTGATGTTGCTGGAGGCGGTTAATGGATTTTTGTTTGAGTGAGGAACAATTGGCTTTGCAGGAGTCCGTGCGGCGATTTGCGCGGCGGGAGCTGCCGGAGATTGCTGCGGAGATCGAGCGCAGTGATGAGCCGCCGGGGCTCGAATTGCGCGAGCGCTTTGCAGAACTCGGTTATCTGGGCGTGAATCTGGACAAGCAATATGGAGGCGCCGGGCTCAGTCATCTCGATGCGGTGCTCGTGCTTGAGGAAATTGCCGGTATTTCGATCGCGGTGGCATTTCCGATTTTTGAATCCTGTTTCGGGCCCACTCTGGCGATCGCGCACTTCGGCAGCGAGGAAATGCGGCGGCGGGTACTGCCGCCGGTTTGTTCGGGCAAAATCGTCGTTGCAGTCTCCATGTCGGAGCCGGACGCTGGGTCCGCGCTAACCGATCTCGGTACGCGCCTGCGCGATAAGAACGGCAAGTTGCTGCTCAGTGGCACGAAGCGCTGGTGTTCGGGCGCGGGGCATGCCGATGTCTATCTCGTCTATTGCCGGATGTCGGACGAGCCAGGCGCGCGCGGCATCGGGGCGGTTCTCGTGCGCAAGGGCGCTCCCGGCTTCAGTTTCGGCAAGCGCGATCGCCACCTCGGGTTCCGCGGTGTGTATAGCGCGGACATGCATTTCGACGAGGTCGAGATCGACCCGGCCGACGTACTCGTTTCGGCCGGTGGTTTCCGGCAACTGATGGAAGCCTTCGACCTCGAACGCTGCGGCAATACTACGATGTCGCTGGCCGTGGCCCAGTCCGCATTCGATTTCGTGCTCGAGTATAGTCAGCAGCGCGAACAGTTCGGCAAACCGCTGGTCGACTTCCAGGCGGTGCAGATCCATATCGCGGAAATGAAAATGAAACTCGATGCCGCGCGACTGCTGCTCTATCGAGCCGTTACCGGCGCCGAAAGCGGGTTGCCGTCGCTGGCTGACAGTTCCATAGCGAAGTGTTTCGCCAACGAGGCGGTGCGCGAAGTGACCGGCAAGGCGATGCAACTCATGGGTGGCTATGGTTACTCGCGCGAGTTTCCGATCGAACAGAAACTGCGCGACGGCTGGGGCTGGGGCATTGCCGGCGGCGCCATCGATATCCAGAAAATCAATATTGCTTCCGCCCTGGTGGGACGCCGTTTCAATCAGCGACGCTGAATCACCGCGCGGGCGGACTAATGAATCGTCGCGGTCCCGGGACGGGCGCTGGTCTGGGCGAATGCGGGATGCAGCAAATCCATGCGTCCTACAACCAGCAGATCGTTCCGATAAAGGCTCTCATCACCCTCTTCGCCTTCGACCGGCAGATCATCGAGCAGTACGCAGGCAACTTCTTCTTCGGCGACCTCCACGACGACGCAGGGCTTGAAACCGCTTACTGTGTTGAGCGAGGCAAGACTGCCGACCATGGCTTCGTATCGCGGGTACTCTCCCGCGGTGTCCTTCAGCACACCGATGGGCAGGTAAGGAAAACCGAAACCGGCGGCGGCAACGATGTGTATGATCTCGATAACTTCCGGATCGGTCAGATCCAGGCGCACGGTGTCGGCCTGGTCGGCGATACGGCCGATCTTGCGCTGATTGATCAGGCGCAGAAACAGATCGAGGTCGCTCTGGTTCCATTCCAGAATCTCCTCGCCGGCGGAGACATCCGGGTCGGCGGTGAGCCTGAGGATGCCTGTTTCAATGGTGAGATCGAAAGTCTCGGAGTCATCGGGCCCCGGCACTACCATGGCTACAGAGTACGAGCCATTGTCTTCATTCGCGCACAGTCGCCACAGGAAAGGCACATCTCCTGTCAGTTCGATCATTGGCGGCTCGCAGAAGACATGGATGGAGGGGCGCCCGAGGTAAATTCACAAGGCCGTAGGTGTTAAGATAGCACAAATCGTCCTCGGCTCGCTCGAATGCCTGAATCTTACTCACAGAAACTGTGGATAACTTGGTGAATAAGTTCGGGTTCCTGGCCTTGAATGCTGTAGGAATGGGAGTTCGCTCAAGATTGCACAAATTTTGACCAACATTGTATTTCCTTATAAATCAATATGTTACACCTTATTAACCGATCAAGAAAAAAATAAAACTACTATTGTTAGCGTTTTGTTACGGTTAGGTCGTTTTTGTGCATAAATTTCCGGCCTTGTGCCGACTTACCGAATATTGGCCATCGTTCCTTACTGTTTTTATTGGCTTTTTCCTGCAATAAAAACCGTTCGTTCCAAACCGGAACGACAGGAATGAAAAATGAGCGCTACAATTCGGATCAGGATGGGCAGCGCGATGTCATTCGAAAGACCCAATATCTCCCGCATGCAGGGTTACGCTCCCGGCGAACAGCCGGATTCGCCGGAGATCATCAAACTCAATACCAATGAAAATCCGTATCCGCCCCCGGCCGCCGTCAATGAGGCTCTGCGTGCCATAGACAGCGCCGACCTGCGGCGCTACCCCCCTCCCCTGGCCAACGATTTCCGCACTTTCGCCGGACTGATCCACGGCCTGGCCCCGGAAAGCATCCTGCCGGTCAACGGCGGCGATGAACTCCTGCGGTTGCTGCTGACCACTTTTGTCGATTCGAACGAAACCCTGGCGGTAATGCAGCCGAGTTATTCGCTATATCCAGTGCTTGCCGAAATCGCCGGTTGCAAACTGCTGGAGATACCCCTGGGTGACGACTGGACGATGCCGGACGAACTGCCGGCGCTGTTGGGCGAACAATCCGCCAAAATGTTGATGCTCGTCAATCCCCACGCGCCGACCGGCTGCTTGTTGCCGGCAGGCTACCTGCGCGATCTTGCACAGGAATTCAATGGCATCCTGGTGCTTGACGAAGCATATGCCGACTTCATCGATCCCGCCCTTGCATACGACTCCATCCCGCTGGTGCGGGAACTCGACAACGTGCTGATATTGCGCACCTTGAGCAAAGGCTATTCTCTTGCCGGACTGCGCTTCGGTTATGGCGTCGGCCCTCCCGACCTGATCCGTCCCATGGCGGCGAAGACCAGGGACAGCTATAACACGGACCATATCTCCCAGAAACTGGCCAGAGCGGCGCTGGAAGCCCGCGACGAGGCCGCGCTGACCTGGGAGCGCGTGCGGCGTTCACGCGAATGGCTTCGCGTCGAACTTGCCTCCCTGAAGATCGAAACCCTGCCCAGTCAGAGCAATTTCCTGCTGGCCACGATTCCACCGGCCATCGGCGCGGCCAATCTTCATGCAGCACTGAAGGAGCACGGCATTCTCGTGCGTCACTTCGATCAGCCGCGGCTGGACAACCGGCTGCGAATCACCGTCGGCAGCGAAACCGACAATGAAATCCTGATCGAAAAGTTGCGGGACATCCTGCGGTGATCTTTTCGCTGCTGAAGATCAACAAGAAGATCTCCGCCGCGCTGGCAGGCATAGCCATCGGCGCCGCGAGCCTGTGGGGTCTGTCGATGTGGCAGGAAATTTCCAGGGCGGAATTGTTGCGTCTGCTGCTGGGAGTGCTGGTCATGCTCGGCGGACTCGCCCTGGTGGCTTTCTGCACCGTCGCTTTATTCAAGTTATTGATTCCGGCAGTGATTCGCCTTTCCAGGCGTAAGCGGCCCTGACATTCAGCGCAGGCGAGCCCGCAATCGCTGCAAGTCCCTCCAGCAGAACTTTTTCAAGTCGGGAAAGGCGAGCATTTCCCGCAGGCCCCGAGTCACCGTAACTTGCACGGAAACCTCGCCGATCTTGCGGGCGAAATCCGCCGTGGACGAAGCAATCCGTGGAAAAAACTCGCTGCCGTTAAACGCGAAAATCAGCAGATTCGGGCAACGGTCGCGCCGGCACAGCTCTTCCAGCAAGGCGCCCTGCCCTGCATCCGCTTCGGCGGAACGGCGATTCAGATATGCGATTTCGCCCATGGCTCCGCCGTCGACCGACTTGCCCAGCGCTTTCAGAATATTAGTCAGCAGGTCCCGGCATTCGGCGTTATCCGGGCCATCCCAGGAATCTTCAACGAGCAAGGCCAGGGTATCGTCCAGGCGCAAATAACGGAGCGGCTTGCGCACGATGTCTACGGGCTTGTGAACTGGTTCCCGGGTCGGCTTTTCTTTCGGAGCCACTGCCGATTCCACCCTTTCCGACGTCGGCGGCCGCGCATTTTCCTGCCGGGGAGCAGGTTGCACCCGCACCCCGGTTTCGAGCAATTCAGAAAAAACCGGCGAAGGCCGGGCGTTCTCGAATTTCACCTTTGCGTAACAGGGTTGTATTCCCATCAGCGCCAGGTATTCCCGCCGCCGATTCTCTTTCCCGGTTCCCGCTGATTCATTCATGTGCTCACCGCCACCATCTGCAAGAATTGCAGATGTTTTTCCCCAGTTCAAACCTGTGCAAGTTCAAGACCGTAGAGGCGAGGCATGCCTCGCCCGCGAACGGCCCCGAAACCGTGCAACACCCGCGGGCGAGGCATGCCTCGCCCCTACAGCGCCTAATTGAAGTTGCCGTTTATTCATGCTTGAATCCGCACGAATTTTACCGGAGACCCGCCATGCTTGCCGTCCGCTGTCTTTCGCACGGGCCACCCGAAAATCTCAGCCTGGGCGATATCGACAAGCCCGCGGCACGCGACAATGAGGCTTTGGTCGAAGTATACGCCGCTTCGCTGAATTTTCCCGACGGCTTGCAGATTCGCGGCAAGTACCAGTTCCAGCCGGACATGCCATTCGTTCCCGGGTCTGAAGCTGCGGGCATAATCCGTGAAATCGGCTCGGATCTCGATGGTTTTCAGCCTGGCGACCGGGTCATGGCGACCCCGGGTCTCGGCGCGTTTGCCGAATTCGTAGCGGTTCCCGCGCAAGGCCTGCGCAGGATTCCGGACAATATGGACTTCCCGACCGCCGCGGCCTTCCCCATGGTGTATACGACTTCGTATTACGCACTGAAACAGCGCGCGCGGCTTGCAGCCGGCGAAACCCTGCTCGTGCTCGGCGCCGGCGGCGGCGTTGGCATGGCGGCGGTGGAACTCGGCAAGCTCATGGGCGCCAGGGTGATCGCGGCAGCCGGCTCGCAGGAGAAACTCGCCTTCGCGCAAAAGCTGGGCGCCGATGAACTGGTCGATTACAGCGACGGCGAACTCAAGGAAAAGGTGAAGAATCTGACCGGCGGCGCGGGTGCGGACGTGATCTACGATCCGGTCGGCGGTGACCTGTTCGATCAGTGCTGCCGCTGTATCAACTGGAACGGCCGACTGCTCGTCATCGGCTTCACCAGCGGCCGGATACCCTCCTACAAGGCAAATCTCGCCTTGCTCAAGGGATCGTCCATGGTAGGAGTGTTCCTGGGCCGGTTCCGCAAGGAAGAACCCGCCGCCTATGAGCAAAACTTCAGGGAATTGCTCGACATGTACGAGCAAGGAAAGATCAAGCCGCTGATCACCCAGAGATATCCGCTTCGGGATTACGTTTCAGCGTTCAACGTGTTTACCGAACGCCGCGCGCTCGGCAAGGTGATTCTCGAAATGAAGAGCGAATAGTCCACCATGTTGACCGACCGGGAAATCGCCGCCGATCTCGAAAATCTGAAAAACATTGCCGCGGGCATGCTGACGCCCGAGTCTCCGTTCGCCATCGAAACTTTGGCGATTGATGACGTCGAACAGCGTGTTTTCAGCAAGGCGCCACGCAATCTCGGTGCGGTGTACGATCTGGGCCGCGAGGCCGCTGACGAGACCTTTCTCGTATATCTGAACGAACGCTACACCTTCGCCGAAACCCTCGGAATGGCGCGCCGGCTGGCGCGGGCGCTGCGAGAGGAATACCGGGTGCGCAAGGGCGACCGGGTCGCGATCTGCGCCCGCAACTCCCCGGAATGGTGCCTGATCTACATGGCGACGACCATGCTTGGAGCAATCACGGCGCCGCTCAATTCCTGGTCCACGGCGCGGGAGTTGGAGTTTCTGATCGCTGACAGCGGCAGCAGGCTGATCTTTGTCGACCCCACCCGGCTGAAACTGCTCGGCGAGGCGGCTGAAAATCTCGATATCGTCATGATCAAGCCGGAAGAGGGCTCTGACTTGCCTGAGACTTATGAATTGCTCAGGCGTCACGAACCAGTCAGCGACGAAGAGTTAAGTGACCTTGACGTACAACCCGAAGACTACGCCACTCTCATGTACACCTCGGGTTCGACGGGCAACCCCAAGGGCGTGCTTTCAAGTCATCGCGCGGTGATCAGCGCGCTATACACCTGGTTGTTCGTGCGCGGAGCCATCGATGCCATGTATCCCGAACTGGTGGAGGAAGATCCGCCTTGGCAACGCGCCATCCTTGCCAATGTGCCCCTGTTCCACGTCACCGGCAGTCACGCCCAGTTCCTGATCAGCTTCCTGGACCCGCGCAAATTCGTGATGATGTACAAGTGGGACCCGGAGATTGCCCTGCAATTGATAGAACAGGAGCGTATTTCGATCTTTCACGGCGTTCCCACCATGACCTGGGAAATCATGGTGTCGGAGAACTTCGAAAAAACCGACCTGAGCAGTTTGCGCGGCGTGCAAAGCGGCGGTGCCCCGCGGCCGCCGGAGCATCTGGCAATGATGCTGGAGAAATTTCCGCCCAAGGCGATTGCCGGTCTCGGCTACGGCCTCACCGAAACCAACGCCATCGGCGCCATCATCAGCTACAAGTTCTATGCTTCGCGACCCGACAGCACCGGCCGCCCTACCCCGCCGGTCACCGACCTGCGCATCGTCGACGAGGAAGGCCGGGAACTCGGCCCGAACGAGGTTGGCGAAATCTGCATCAAGGGCCCATCGGTAATGAAGGGCTACTGGAACCAGCCCGTGGCCACCGCGGAAGTGCTGCAGGACGGGTGGTTCCGCACCGGCGATATCGGCAAGCTCGATCCTCTGGGCTTTCTGGTTATCCTCGACCGGGCCAAGGACATCGTCATACGAGGCGGAGAAAACATCGCCTGCATGGAAGTCGAATACGCCATCAGCGAACACCCCGCGGTGAATGAAGTCTCGGTCTACGGCATCCCGGACGACCGTCTCGGTGAAGTGCCGGCGGCTACCGTCATGCTCAAGCCTGACTGGCAACTCGATGCGCGGGAATTGGGTGATTTTCTCTCCGAGCGACTGGCCGCGTTCAAGATTCCGCGCAAGGTCCGCTTCCAGCACGAGCAATTGCCGCGCACCGGCACCGGCAAGATCGCCAAACGCGAATTGCGCAGGCTCGCAATTTCTTCGCTGAATTAGTTGATTTTTTCCGGCAATGGCACGATATAGGGGAAAAGGAGGGCAAGTCCTGGCGAATTGGGGGACAGGTCATGCAATCACCGGAATGGGAAGACAACGACAATATCGAAATAGCAGAAATCGCGAGACAACAGCCAATATCGGCCTCGAAGTCTTCGACTCGCGACAAGGTGCGCATACTTGAATTGCGGCGGCGGCTGGAAGAAAGACTGGACAGCAAGCGCATCGAAATGGAGTACGGCTCCAGCTATCTGGACGACGACGAGTCGATTCAGTAAGTCTGCGCCGAGTCGAAAAATCGCGGGGCGATCGTTCCGCGGGTCTTGCCGGGCACTGCTCCAGGCGCGCCGTTTTCTGATTTTTTTGGCTTTCACGCCACCGGCTTCCCAAGTATGATTGTCCGACATGGACAGGCTTGAGGGATTGCGGTCATGACCTATTGCGCAGCCGCTTCGCTGAATTCCGGCATGGCGTTCTGTTCCGATTCACTGACTCACGCGGGCATCGACCAGGTTTCCACCTACAGCAAGATGTTCCGCCACGGCGTCGATGGCGAACGCCAGTTCGTGATTCTGTCCGCGGGCAATCTGGCAACGAGCCAGGGTGTCATGGCAAAGCTCAAGGCCGACATCCGCAAGGACGCCAAAGTCACGCTCAACAATGTCGGCAGTCTCACCGAAGCGGCTGACTATCTCGGCGACGTCAGCCTGGAACAGCAGGAAAGACGCAGGACCGAAGGCGCCAATTTCGAAGCGAGTTTCATTCTCGGCGGGCAGATCAAGGGCAGGAAACACCGGGTCATCCTGGTCTATCCGGAAGGCAATCACATTACCACTTCAAACGACACGCCGTATTTGCAGATCGGCGAAAGCAAGTACGGCAAACCGATTCTCGATCGTATTCTCAAGCCTGAACTCGATCTCGCCACGGCGGCCCAGTGCCTGCTGATTTCCATGGATTCCACGATGAAAAGCAATCGGGGCGTCGGGCCGCCGGTCGAACTGCTGCTTTACCGCAAGGACAGCCTGTCGCTGGATCATCACCACCGCTTCGAACCGGAAAGCGATTTTCTGCGGGATCTGCGGCAGGGCTGGGACGGCGCCCTCAAGAACGCGTTCCGGCAGATGCCGCCCCTCAGCTGGGCCTCGAACTGGGACAAACCAGATCATGGACGAAGTGGAGCTTTCTGACGGTCGCTCCCGTAAACACGAATGGATAGGCGTCTTCCAGTCCCATGCTGCGATTCAGCGAATTAAGCAGCATTGTCAGATTCGACCATTTTTTCAGTAGATCATCCAGCCTGTCGAATTGATCCAGTCCCTGGGGCAGTCCGTAATACCCGGCCGTCTCCAGAGTGTCGTTCATATGCAGGTAGTGCGCCCACATCTCGGCCCAGTCCTCCAGCGGATGCGACTGGGCGTAGGCGCTGATGAAATCCGGGTCGCGTACCTGCGGCCCTGCGTAGTAACGGCTCAGCGCGGCGTCGTAGTCCTGCCGTTCATCGCCAAACACCTCCCGAAACTGCGCCAGTCGCTGTTCGTTGTCGATCAGCAGGCGGAAATAGTAGTGCCCGCTTTCATGCCGGAAATGTCCCAGCAGCGTGCGATAAAACTCGCCGGAATACTGGCGCGCCATTTCTCTTCGCACATCGTCGGCTTCCGCCACATTTATGGTCACTACACCTTCGCTATGACCGGTGTTGACATGCTCCTCGAAAACATTCGGATTCGAACGCCTGTCTTCGATAAATCGGAAGGCAAGTCCACTTTCCGATTCCTCTTTGCCGGTAACAGGCAAGTTCAGTTGCAATAGACCGAAGATCAACCGCCGCTTGGCGTGTTCAAGCTGCTTCCACCAATGCAGCCGGCTGCCGTCGATCAAATTCGGAATCGTCTGGTTCAGGCGGCAGGAAAGGCAAAATTTCTTGTCTTTTTCGCCCACGATCCAGTTGCAAACGCCAAAGTCGACGCCATTGCGGCATAACGGCCCAGCCTCGCATTGTGGAACTTCACTACCCGCCGTGGACAAGCGCAACATTCTGCGCGAATCCGGGTCATAGCCGATCCGGCTGCCGCATCGCAGGCAGCCGCTGTTCTCGAAAAACAGCGTTTGACCGCAATCACAGCGAAAATTGATCATGGGCCGCCCCTGTGTCAGTTTCCCGGCGAGAACCAGGTTCTCGTCACGGCGTCATGGATTGCGGCGAACTTGATTTGTATTTCGTCGATATATTCAGTCAACCCATCCTCAAGCAGATCGGCCACCTGGGACTGCATCACATGACGCCTCGCCTCATCGACCAGATTGTCGACCTCGGCGTTGTTCGGCAATTTCGACAGGATTTTACTGATCGTCGTCAAGTTGTGTATCGCCGCGCGGGGAAATTCCTCGTCCTGAAGCAGAAAGCGCACCACGTCCTCGCCGTTGACGCGGCGGCGCACATGCTGGCGATACATCTGGTAGGCGCTTTGCGACCGTAGCACGTTCATCCAGAGAATGCCTTCGTAAGGCTCGGGAAATCTTGGCGTGACCGCACCCTTGCCGGGATGGGAAAACAACTTGCGGGCGCCGACGTCGACGATACGGGTCACCATGTCCGCTCGCTCGAGCGCACGGCCCATGCGCACGAAAGTGTAGCTGGCGTCACGGCTCATGGTGCCCGCCAGCATGCCGAATATCTGCTGGCAGCTTTCGATGATGCGCTCGAGCATCTCGTTGCGCGCGCTGCGAACCACGGCGCCATCGGCGGCCGACTGGGTGTAGTAATAAAGATCGTTGATACGCTCGAAGGCTTCCGTGGGCATGACTTCCCGTGTCGTGCGCGCGTTCTCCCGCGCCATCGACAGCATGCTGCAGATCGACGCGTCGCAATCGTCGGAAATCAGAAACTGCGCCAGGTTGGTTTCCGTGGCGATGTTGTAGCGGGTGGCGAACGATTCCGTAGTGCCGGTAATGCGCACCAGAGCCCGCCAGCCGAGTTTGGTCCGCCCGGGCAGGTCAAGCAACAGACTGGAGAACACATTGAGCAGGCGCGCGGTATTTTCCACCCGCTCCAGATAGCGCGCCTGCCAGTAGATTCGTTCCGCTACTCGGGAAAGCATGATCAGCCCATCACCACCCAGGTGTCCTTGCTGCCGCCTCCCTGGGAGGAATTGACGATGTAGCTGCCTTCCACCAGCGCCACCCGGGTCAGGCCGCCGGGAGTTACATAGCTGTCGGCAGCCTGCAAGATGAACGGCCGCAGATCGACGTGCCTCGGCTCGGCCGCGCGATTGCCGAGAATCGGCACCGTGGAAAGTGATATCAGCGGCTGGCCCAGATAGTTGCGCGGATTTTTCTTGATCCTGCGCGCGAACTCCTCGCGTTCGGCCGCGCTGGCCTGGGGGCCCATTAACATGCCATAGCCGCCCGATTCGTTCGCAGGCTTGACGACAAGCTTGTCGAGATTGGCGAGTACGTGTTGTCTTTCCTTGTCATCGAAACAGCGATAGCTCGGGACGTTGGGCAGGATCGCATCCTCGTCGAGGTAATACTTGATGAACTCCGGCACATAGGTGTAGACGACCTTGTCGTCCGCCACGCCCGCCCCCGGCGCGTTGGCCAGCGAGACATTGCCCTTGACCCAGGCCTGGAAAAGGCCCGGCACGCCGAGCATCGATTCGGAGCTGAACACCGCGGGGTCGAGGAACATGTCGTCGATACGCCGATAGATTACGTCCACCTGGGACAGGCCGCCGATGTTGCGCATGTAGACGCGGTCGTTCTCTACCACGAGGTCGCTGCCCTCAACGAGTTCGGCGCCCATGCGCTGGGCCAGATAGGAATGTTCAAAATAGGCGGAGTTGTAGATTCCGGGCGTCAGCACCACAACCTCGGGAAAGGCCTGGCGTCGCGGCGAAAGCGAGGCCAGCATGTCGAACAGTTCCTGCGGATACTCGGTCACCGGCTGAATATCGTAGTTCTCGAACAATTCGGGAAACACGCGCTTGGTGACGCGGCGGTTCTCCAGCATGTAGGACACGCCCGACGGCACTCGCAAGTTGTCTTCAAGCACCATGAATCGGCCATGTTCGTCGCGGATCAGGTCGGTGCCGCAGATATGCGCCCAGACGTTGTAGCGCGGCTTGATACCGAGGCATTGGGGCCGGAAATTGACCGAATCGAGGATCAGTTCCGGATCGATGATCTTGTCCTTGAATACTTTCTGATCGTTGTAGACGTCGTGAATGAAACAGTTCAGCGCCCGCACGCGCTGATCGAGGCCGCGCCGGGTGACCTCCCATTCCCGAGCCGGAATAACCCGCGGAATCAGATCGAAGGGCCATTCCCGGTCGATATTCTCGCCGTCGCTGTAGACCGTAAAGGAAATCCCCATGGTCTTGATTGCGAGTTGAGCGGCAAGTTTCTTCTCATCGAGATCTTTTTTGTCGAGGGACTCCAGATAGGCGGCAAGCCGTTGCGCCGTCGGCCGGGGCGCACCCGGCCGTTCGATCATTTCATCGTGAAAATCACCGGGATTGTACGTCTGCCAGTCGATCTGCAAGGAATTCTCCGGGTCTCACCCCATAGGGTACAAAATTTGCCGGTGGACCTCGTCGCAGGCTGTCCTGACGTCGTCCAACAACTCGATGTCGAGCGCAGCGAAGGATTCGTCGAGTTGATCGGCGGTGCGTGCGCCGATGATGGTGGATGCGACGAAATCGAACTCCATGCTCCAGCGCGTCGCCAGCGTAACCGGAGACATGCCCGACTCCCGGGCGATCTCGACGTATTTCGCGGTTGAGGACAGCGTGCCTTCGTTTACGAAGCGACTTGCCATCGCCTGCTGCCGGGGATTGCTCTTCTGGTAATCGCCGAAACGCGTGTTCGGCGGTGACTTGCCGTCATTGTACTTGCCGCTGAGGACGCCGCCGCCGATGGGCGAATAAGGCAGCAACGAGACCTTCTCGTTGCGGCAGACCTGGGCCAGTTCGTCGAGAAAGCGGCGGTGCAGCAGGGAAAAGTTGTTCTGAATCGATTCGAACCGGGCCATGCCTTCGTATTCGGCGATCATGTTGCTCTTGGTCAGGCCGTAGCTGGTTTCGTTCGATGTTCCCAGGTAGCGCACCTTGCCCGATTCGACGAGCCGGTCGAGAGCGGCCATGGACTCTTCCATGGGTACGATCGGGTCGGGCCAGTGTACCTGGTAGAGATCGATGTAATCGACGCCCATACGGCGCAGGCTGCCTTCGACGGCGCTCTCGATATGATGGCGGTCGACGGCGGTCAGGCCATGGCGGATCGGCGGCACGAACCAGCCGCCGGCGGCGCCGGCGACCTTGGTGGCGACGATCACGGCGTCCCGCGGCCTGGTTTTCAGCCATTCGCCGAAGATCTCTTCGGTCAGGCCGGCGAGTTCCGCCGTCGGCGGCACCGGATAGGCCTCGGCCGTATCGAAAAAGTTGATTCCCCGATCAACGGACTTGTCGAGTATCCGGAAGGATTCCTTCTTGTCGCTCCAGGTGCCGAAACTCATTGTGCCCATGCAAATGGGCGTCACCCGCAGGCCGCTCCGGCCGACGTATCTGTATTCCATGTTGATTCCCTGGTTATCGATTCAAAAATGAATGGCTGATCAGGCCAGTGGCGGACAATCTTCTCCGAGGTAACCGCCGCCGCCGCAGTAGGCCGGATCCTGCAATTGGATGGAAATGCCGTCCGGGTCGGAAAAATACACTTCCGGCGTGCCGGTTTCAAAGCCTCCCCGGTCGGGCATGCGCATACTCACCCAGTGCATCAGCGGCTCCGTGGCTGCGCCATCGGGACGCGGACGCAAACCGTACCCGGTCAGTTGCACGAGAATATTGTCGACGTCGAATTCTCTCATGCTTAAACAGACGTGATGGATAAGCGCGGGATTTTCCGGCGGACCTTCCTCGTTGGCGCCGGTATACATGAGGAACTGAAATCCGTCACCGACGCCAACCACCGGCGCATTGGGGCCCTGATAAGCCTGAAACTCCTTGCCGAAAACCTGCCGGTGAAAATCGTTGGCGCGGCCGCGGTTGGCGGTGAAATTCGTAAAATGGTTGTAATCGACAAGTTGGAACAGCCCCGCCGAGGGAGCCGGCTCGACTGCATCGCAAACATCGCCGAGGGCGCCGTTGCCGCCGCAGTCCATGGGCGAGGAAAGATGGTAGATCAGGCCTTCGACATCCGCGAAGTAGAGTTCCCGTGTCCCGCCCGGCCGCTCCCGCACCCAGGAAGTCATACCCGCCGACAGGCGGTCGGCGGGCGATTGCGGGCCAGGGCCGGTTTCCACGCCGAAAGCGCGCAATTGCTCCTGTACCGAGTCCACATCGAAATCAGCCACGCTCAGACCCATATGCGCGATCGCAGGGGTCTCGCCGGGCTCGGCGGGGGCGATGGAAAAATAGTGCGGCCCGTCGCCCACCCGCAATACGACCTCGTCACCCTGGCGCGCCTGGACCGGCGCCCCGAACACGTCCTGGTAGAAGGCAACCGAACGCGCCACGTCGCTTGAACGGATGCGAAAACTGTGCAATTTCCGTACGGCTACCGGTACCGGAGCGCTATCCGTGGCGCAACTCATCGGCGCCAGCGCCAGTACGGGCATGGCGGCGAGCAGATTCCGCCGGCCGCGGGAAAACTCCATAAGTTTGCGGGAACTTCGTGTTCTGTTCATCGGCATCGGGAATCTCGGGAAATCAGGTTTGACAGACTAATCCAACCGTCCCGGCCAATGCAATTCAGGCTGATCCTACATGAGTCTCGCCACGTCGCGATCAGTTCTGATAAATGCTGAATTTTCGGTAAATCCATCCAGTTTGTGAGAAAAATCTTAATTTGTGAGATAAAGTTCATTCTAGTCGTTGAAGCAAGGCGAACCCTGGGACGGTCGAAAACGATTCACCTGTCGGTGGATCAAAGAAACAACAAGGAGAAATGATGGAATTCTGGACCTGGTCGGTTGCGGAACCTGCAAAGAGCGTCGATTTTGCGCGGCGCGCCGAGGAGCAAGGCTGGGACGGCATGGGCGTGGGGGATTCCCAGAGCATGACCAGCGACCCGTACGTGTATCTGGCGCTTGCCGCCACGGCTACGGACACATTGGGACTGGCGACGTCCGTAACAAACCCTGTCACCCAGCACCCGGCGGTGACCGCCGCTTCCGCGGTTTCGCTGCAACGGCTGTCTGGAGGCCGCATGGTGCTCGGCATTGGCCGTGGCGCCAGCGCGCTCGCGCATCTCGGCCGCGCACCCGCGCGATTGCCGTGGTTCGAGACTCATCTGCAGCAACTCCAGACCTATCTTGCAGGCGCGAAAGTCGCGTTCGACGAATCCTGCAATCCCGACGAGGCCGCGCCGCCCGTGGAACGCCTCGGCTTCGCGGACGCACCGAAGACGAGCTTGCTTCGCTGGACCGGCGACGAACCGAAAGTGCCGGTGGAAGTCGACGCCACCGGGCCCCGCGTCATCTGCATTGCCGCCCGTCACGCGGATCGGGTGATGTTCGCCGTCGGCGCCGATCCCAAACGCATCACCTGGGCCATCGAGACTGCCCGCGAGGCGGCCGAGGCGTTCGGGCGTGACCCTGACTCGCTTGGTTTCGGCGCTTACGTCAATGTCGTCTGCGACGACGACCGCGCCACGGGCCGCGAACTTAGCCGCGCCTCCACGAGGCTGTCCCCGCGTTTCTCGGCGATGTACGGCAAAGTGTCAGGATCGGCGGACGACGAGCGGCAGGCGGATGTTTTTCGCCGTGTGCACGAACGCTACGACATGAACGCGCACGGCAAACAGCACGGCCGGCAGATCGCCGCGCTCACGGACAACTTCATCGACAGCAACTCGATCGTCGGACCGTCGGGCTATTGCGCCGATAGACTGACGGAACTCGGTGAACTCGGTGTGACCAAGATCAGCGTCATAGGTCCGAATTTCGTCACGCCGACGGCCGACACACACGCCGCGGCGTCGCGCTTCACGGACGAAGTGCTGCCGCGACTGCGGCGCTAGTCCGCCCGGACCAGAGGCAATTCAAGTCGCCGCAATGACGGGAGACTTCCCGGGCGGTAGGAGAGATACCGAGTTCCCGCATGATCTTGGCGGTGGGCCCCTTACCGCCCGGCCGCCGACGATGGGCGACACCGCCAGAACCGGCGATGACACTGAACGCCCGGCCCGTTGTTTTCCAGGCGCCTACTCGGTTACGGTCACCGTCAGGTTTTGGTAAGTGAAAATCGAGCCGTCGCTGGCCACGCCGCGCAATACGTATTCGCCGGGTTCCGAGAAAGTAACCGTCGCTTGCCAGCGATTGTTTTCGGGCACGGGCGGGATGATGTACGGCGGCGACCAAGGGGAGTTCGCGTAGACGCGGCTGTCGGTATAGGTTTTGAACTGTATCGGGTCGAAAGTGACGTTTGCCGCCTCGCCGCGGTAGACGATCCAGGAAAAGCGCAGCCCCGGCCCCGATGCGACCACGATGGAAGACGGCGTGCGATAGATTTGTTCGGGAGTGCTTGGAATCGGGCGGTCGGCGCGGGCGGGCAGATTGTCCGGGTCGTTGGCGTACACCGCCAGTGAAACCGGCTCTCCTACTACCGTGCGGCGAAAGTTGTCACCTTCGACTTCGAGTTCCGGCGGGATATTGGTGCGCAATGCGTCGTTCAGACTGCCAAAGGCGCCGCCCACCTCGGTCGAGATCACTTGCGGGTCGATGCGGTAATCGGGCTTGAGCGAGCCGAAGGCGCGATTGGTCTGGCCCTGGGTGCGCAAGGTCCAGACGATCTCGTCGACGCCGAATTCTTCGGGTACATCGATAGTGAAAAGAAAGGGGTTCCGCCGCGGATAGAAATGTGTCGGCTGGCCCATGTCTGCCTCGGCCATGTCGAAGCCATCGATGCCAAGATCGTCGAGTTCGGCTTCGCCGACTCGGCTGAAGTAATTATCGGGCCCGACGGGGATATCGAACTGTTGTTCCCAGTTCGTATTCATGTAGCCGAAAAACAATGTGTAGCCGCCCGTCTCCTCGTTTGGCCACCAACCTTCGAACGCCGGCGAGACGATCTCGCCGCTTTTGACCATGAAGCGCTGCTGGGCGACCGCAGTCTGTGCGACGGCAAACGCCAGCAAAACAAGCAAAGCAGTTCTCATGCGCGATTTCTCCGCAACCGACCCGATTTCGGGAGATGGTTCAATTCAGTTTGTATATCAGGAAAGACGCAGTAGCGGCGCATGCGCCGCTACTGCTGTTCGTCAGTCATTCCCGGCGATGCTCGCCTCAACCGGTTCCGGCGCCCAGCACATCGGACAACCCACGTCGTACTCGTTGCGGTCCTTCATGGCCGCCCGGCGAATCGCCATTTCCTCCTGGAATTGTTCTTCCGTGAGCGTAACGGAGTAGCCCAGGTCGATGAACATGTTGGAAACCGAACGGCGGCCGCCTCCGGCCCAGTTGCGAGCGTCCGCCAGATTGGGGTTGGCCGCGGTGGTGTCGAGGTAACCGATGGTGTGAAGAATGGTGCCCTTGGGCAGCAAAGGCGCCTTGTCGTCTTCGTAAATGTACTGCTTCACCCAGTTGTGGTCATAGCCCACGCAGTTGAGAGTGAACTGGTTATGGCCCCAGATCGCTTCCAGGCACATTCGCACGCCGGGAGCATGCAGGTGCGGCTCGAATGCGATGATCTTGGTGTGCTCCTGCAACACGACGTAGTTGTGCACTTCCTGGTTGGCGCGGCTGGGCAGAACATCCATATCGACGCCATTGCCGGTGCGCGGTCCGCGATTGCTGTATTGCGGCTGATAACCCACAGGGAAGAAACTGATGCCGAACTCCAGGTGACCGGTGGTGTCGCGGCCGTTGGAATGCAGATGCGCGGCATACAGATGCAATGCCGAGTTCGCCGGCAGCAATCGGCCGGCCTTTTCCGGAAACGTGTCCGCGTTGCGCCCCACTTCGTGGATCGGCCAGCTTGTCAGGTCGCCGGAGACGCCGGTTCCGTCCTCGTTGAGAATGCCGCTGCGATAAGTCATGTGATGGAAGATATAGCGTCCGCCGACCGTGCTCGTGCCGATGTCCGCTGGAATGTCGTTGATCTCGCGTACTTCGACCGATTTGACGTAACGGTCCTCGGTCAAGCCGGTCGGCACCAGGCCGATATCGCCCCACCAGTCGGGACCAACCGCCGGCCGGGTAACATCCGGAGAGCGCAAAATCAGTTCAGGCTCGCCCAGGGTCCATTCGTTGCTGTCGGAGAAGACCAGCAAAGGCGGTTCGTTGTCCGGGTTTCCGCGTGGCGCGCCGTTGCTCACCCAGTCCTGGATCAGCGCCAGTTCAACATCCGACAGCGAATAGTCACCCTTGAAGCCATTGATGCCGATGTCCTTTTCCACGAACCAGGGCGGCATGGCGCCCATGCGGTCGCGGATAGAGGTTCGATACATGATGACAGGCGCCCAGGGGCGAACCTGATCGTATGTCATCAGCACCATCGGCCCGCCGCCGCCCGGACGGTGGCATTGCTGGCAGCTTCGCTGCAGGATCGGGGCTATGTGGTCGGCGAAGGTCGCGACGCCAGCCTCCATGCCGAAGTCTTCGATGTCGTAGTAGTGCAATTGATGATTGGCAACACTGGCGTCGTGGGACTGCGCCCGCACGATGCCAGAAACCAGAACCATGCAGAGGCCCAGCATGGCTACCAACAAATGTCTGCTCATCATTGTCTTCTCCCATGGACCCGGCAGGCCGAACTCATGCCGGAAACTATCCGGCGAGAATAAAATCAATCCGGCCGAATGTCCATGCCCGCCTTTGTGACATCCTGTCATTCCGGCAAGGCGAAGGCTGTCAGAGTGGTGCCGGAGGGGATCAGGACGTGCTGGCGGCCGTCGAGCATGAAGGTGGTCGCGGCGGCGCCCCAGATGCGCGAGCCGGTCTGGTAGTGCCAGAGGTTTTCGCCGGTGGCGGCGTCGAAGGCCATGAAATTGCCTTGGTGGTCGCCGGCGAAGACGAGTCCAGAGGCCGTGGTCATGACGCCGCCGAAGGTCGGTGAGGGATAGGTGAACTCCCAGCGCAGCTCGCCGGTATGGATGTCGAGCGCGCGCAATGCGCCGGCGCCGTCGGGTTCGATGAAGACGACGCCGCCGAGACTTGACTGGCCGGGGGCGTATGCGGGTTCCTCCGGCACATAAGTGGCGCAGGTTTCCCGCGCCGTGACGTAGAACAATTCCAGTTCGGGATTGTAGGAAGGCGGCATGAAATTGGTCGAACCCCAGGGGTCGGGCAGGCAGCCCCGGCTGCCGTCGTTGAGGATGACCGGCCGGCCGTCGGGGCCGATTTCCCGCGCCCAGGTAGTGCCCGTGAACGGCTCGCCGAGCAACAGTTCGCCGTTGGCGCGGTCAAGCACGTAGAAGAAGCCGTTGCGGTTGGCCATCGTCACCAGTTTGCGCGGCGCGCCCTGCCATTCGGCGTCGACCAGCACCGGCATGTGGTTGGAATCCCAGTCGTTTATATCGTGGGGCGTGAACTGGTAATGCCAGCGCAAGTCGCCGCGGTCGGCATCGAGCGCGACGATGGAATTCGAATACAGGTTGTCCCCCGGACGCAGATCGCCGAAATAATCCGGGTTGGGATTGCCCACGCCCCAATAGATGAGATTCAGTTCGGGATCGTAACTGCCGTTCATCCAGGTTCCTCCGCCGCCGCGGGCCAGCACATCCGGATCGTCGGGCCAGGTCTCGCTGCCCGGCTCGCCGGGGCCGGGAATGGCGTTGAAGCGCCAGAGCCGCTCGCCGGTAACCGGCGCATAGGCGTCGATGAAGCCGCGGGTGGCGTACTCACCGCCGGAGATTCCTACTATCACCTTGTTGTCGATGACCAGCGGCGCCAGGGTGGCGGCGTAACCGATGCGGTAATCGGCCAGTTGCACGTCCCAGAGAATGTCGCCGGTGCGGCGGTCCATCGCGAGCAAATGGGCGTCGAGTGTGACCATGAACAGGGTATTGCCGAGCATGCCGAAACCGCGATTGACCGGCGCGCTCGCGCCATAGGTCAGATCGTCGGGCAGGTCGCGGCGATAACTCCAGAACGCCCTGCCGCTGCGGGCGTCGATGGCCCAGGCGTAGTTGTTGGAGCCGGTGACGTACAGTACGCCGTCGTCCACCAGCGGCGTGGTTTCGAAGCCGCGGCCGCGAGTGGTGGTGCCGGTCTGGAAAGTCCAGATCGGCCGCAACTGGTCAATGTTTTCGGGAGTGATCTGGGTCAGCGGACTATGCCGCCGGCCGCTATAGTCGCCGGAATAGGTCAGCCAGCGTTCGGGATCGTTGAAACCGTCCAGAATGTCTTCGTAGGTGGGCCCGTCCTGCGCGAACACGGTCATGGCGAACAGCGGCACAAGGCCGGAAAGCAAGCGGACGGCGAAGCGCATGAACATTCTCCCTTCTCTCTATTGATTGGCGTTAAGGAAAGTGAGCAGATCGGCGAGTTCGCCCGCGTCGAGTTCGGCTTCGGAAAAGACCGGCATCAGCGATTCTCCCAGCCGCGTAATTTGCCTCACGCCGTCTCGCCGGAAGGCGCGCAGATCCTGCGCTTCGGTTACCAGTTGCAGCGAAAACGCGTCTTCGTTCTTGAGTACGCCGGTTACCGATTCACCGATGCCCGTTTCGACGGTAACCGGACGAAAGCCACGCTCGATTCTCCCGGAAGGCTCGCGTATCGATTGCACCAGCGCATCCGGCGCCCGGCGTCGCGTGATGCCGTTCAGCGTCGGGCCAAGCGCTCCGCCCGCTTCCTCGCCGGCGCGATGACATTCGGCGCAATTGTCGACGAACAGTCTGCGGCCGTTGCCGGCGTCGCCCGTGAAATCCGCGTCGCTGCCGAAATCGACCAGGCTCGCCATGAACGCGACCAGCATCCAGATTTCCGTCTCGCCAAATCCATGAGGCGGCATGATGCTGCCGGGAATACCGTCGCGAACCACATTGAAGACATACTCGTCGTTCACGCCGTCGCGCGCCCACATCAGCGTAAGGTCGGGCGCGTCAATCGACAGGATTCCCTTGCCGTCGGCCCCGTGACAGGTAGCGCATTGCGCTCGAAACAGCGCCCCGCCCGCAAGAACCGCCCGCGGCTGGCCTGCATAAGGATTGACACTTTGCGCGGCCGCCCAATGCCAAACACCCGGTACACACAGCACCGCAAACAAAACCGCGATTCCCGCTCCCCGAAACAAGCCCATATTCTCTTTCGTGGCTGAACATTGACCGCCGAGCATATCACGCCACCCTCAAATTTCGCACTGCGTAAGTCGCCGTCTGGCGGATGGGGTGCGGCGGGCGTGCGAGGCAGGAAGCCGAGCCCGAAGCCTACAGGGATGTATTCACGGCGTCCGCTGCACCCCATCCGCCAGACGGCGACGGATCGAAGCCACAGATATCCCGAGGGAAATCAGTTGACAAGCAGATAGGCATGGTTAATTCTCGGCTTACTGAATCTTCCTGGCTGGAGAAAAACATGGCTAGATTTTCCTTGGGGGCGTCGCGCAAGAAGCGGACGCTGGGATACCTCGCTTCCGCATCCGTGGCGCTTGCGCTGGCAATGGTCGTCATGGGCCTGCAAGGCGAACGAATCGTCGCCCAGTCCAGCAACTTCCAGGGCGGCGCGCCGGACGTGCGCCAGGCGCCGGACATGACTTCGATCCGTATCCTGTTTCCCGCCGGCGTGCGCTCTTCCTGGCACACCCATACCTGGGGCCAATTGCTGATGATCGAAGAAGGCCGCGCGCTCACCCAGGTGCGGGGCGAACCCGTAATGGAGATGCATCCGGGCGAGCCCTGGTGGACCGGGCCCGATGTCGAACACTGGCATGGCGCGCATCCCGAGGAGTCGGCGCTGCAAATCACCATCTATGAAGGCAGCGTCGTCTGGATGGACCCGACTACCGACGAAGAATATATGGCCGATTCGACCCGGCCCTGAAACCGCAAGAATCCGGCTGGTCCTGCAATAGCTCCGCTCCCGCACTACACGGCGGGAGCGGTTGCCGTGCGTTATTCAGTGTACACTTTACCTCGTCACGTCCCCCGCGACTTTCTTGAGACCCAGACCATGTCCATCGCCTTTCGCATTTCCCTTGTTGTCCCCGTTGCGCTGACACTTGCCGCCTGCGGCGAGCCGCAGCCGCAATTGAGTTTCGAGGAATCATTGCAGCAGCAACTGATCGAAGCCGAGCCCGGCGACGTCATAGACATCCCCGCCGGCACCCATGAACTGACCCGCAGCCTGTCGCTCAACGTGCCCGGAATCACGATCCGCGGCGATGGCATGGACAGCTCGATCCTGTCCTTCCGCAACCAGTTGCAAGGCGCCGAAGGCCTGCTGGTGAGCGCCGACGATTTCCTGATTGAAGACCTTGCGATCGAGGACACTGTCGGCGACGCGCTGAAAATCAACGAAAGCAATAACGTCACCGTGCGCCGGGTGCGAACCGAATGGACCGGCGGCCCGCTTGAGACCAATGGCGCCTATGGAATTTATCCCGTGCAGTCGAGCAATATCCTCATCGACGGCTCGGTCGCAATCGGCGCGTCCGACGCGGGCATTTACGTCGGCCAGTCGACGCAGATCATCGTGCGCAACTCCCGCGCCGAATCCAACGTGGCAGGAATCGAGATCGAGAACTCGACTTTCGCCGATGTACACAACAACGTTGCCACCAACAATACCGGCGGCATCCTCGTCTTCGACCTGCCCAACCTGCCGGTGCAGGGCGGCCGCAATACGCGGGTGTTCAACAACAGCATCGTCGACAACAACACCGCAAATTTCGCGCCGGAAGGCAATATCGTCGCCACCGTTCCGGCCGGCACCGGGCTGATGGTGCTGGCGAACGACAATATCGAAGTCTTCGGCAACGAATTCGCCAATAACGACAGCGCCAACATGATGGTGGTCAGCTATCACATTACCGGCCTGCCGATCGATGACGAGAATTACGACCCGTTCCCGGAGTCTATCCACGTGCATAACAACAGTTTTCTCGGCGGCGGCGGCGAACCTGACTCCGAGCCGCTGGCGCTGTTGCGGGAGGCCACCGGGCAGCCGGTGCCCGATATCGTCTGGGACGGCACCATGGTGCCGGGCAAGACAGCCCCTGACGTGCTTTGTATGCGCGGCAACGGCGATGCCGATTTCGTCAATCTCGATGCGCCCGGCGGCTTTGCCGCGCCGGTCTTCGAAATCGGTCTTCACGACTGCGCTGGAGCGGAATTGCCCGAGGTCTCGATCAGCACCGAGCCATGATCCGTCACCTGCTCCCGGTTCTGCTACCGGCGTTACTGCTGAGCGCCTGTGCCGAACCGCGTTTTTTCGAGCAGGATAATCCGCAACGCCTGTCGGACTGGAACCTGTTTCAGGACGACGGCTCTCGCCTGATTCCGAGAGAACAAACCCTGGTGTTCGCGCCGGCGAATCCCCTGTTCACCGACTACGCGGGCAAGTTGCGAACCATGTGGCTGCCGGCCGACGAACAGGCCCGGATGCAGGACGGTGAACTGGAGTTTCCCGCCGGCTCGATACTGAGCAAGACTTTCTATTACCCGACAGGGGCTGATGGCGTCCTGCTCGAAAGCGCGAGCCACGAGAACGAACTCGACCGGCTGCAGCATCGCATGATCGAAACACGGCTGCTCGTGCGGCGCGAAGACGGCTGGCACGCCATGGCCTATGTCTGGAACGAGGAGCAATCCGAAGCTTTTCTGCGCGTGGCCGGGGCGAGTGCGTCGGTGAGCCTGCAACGCCCATCGGGAGTGGAAGAATTCGTCTACTTCGTTCCCAACGAAAACCAGTGCGCCGGCTGCCATGTGACCGTGCATCCCGACGGCCCGCTGCATCCGCTCGGTGCGGTTCCGGAGCAACTCGCGGCCGCGGTTCCGAATCAAAATGAGAATCCAGACATGGGACACCCATCCCAACTGCAGGCAATGCAGGAACGGGGCTGGCTCAAGGCTACGTCTTCCCAATCTGCGGCGGCTTCCTGGGAGGACACCCACGCCGCCCTGGATACCCGGGCACAGGCCTACCTGAACATCCACTGCGGCCATTGCCACAATCCTGACGGCGCGGCGGACACATCGGCGCTGGTGCTTGACGGAAATCACCGGAATCCGGTGGAACTCGGTGTCTGCAAGACTCCGGTGGCGGCCGGCGGCGGCGCCGGCGATCTCCTGTACGGCATTCACCCGGGCGCACCGGAACGCTCGATCCTGCTTTACCGCATGGAATCTTCCGAACCCGACGAAATGATGCCCGAACTCGGCCGCTCGCTGGTGCACGAGGAAGGCGTCGCCCTGCTCCGCGAGTGGATTTCCGCAATGGATGGCAATTGTCCCGAGCCGGTACGGGCATTCGACAACAGGTGAATGTGATGTCCTCGCGGAGGCTTGGATCCTGCCTGCTGCTGATCTGCTTGATCGCGGCGGGCTGTTCCGACCGGCAGTTCGAACGCCGCACCTATGTGTTGACCACGGGAACGACCGGCGGGACTTTCTATCCCGTCGGCGTGGCGCTGTCGACAATCGTGTCAGCGCGCCAGGACGAGAGTTTCTCGCTGACGGCGATCAGCTCAGCGGGATCCATGGAAAACATCAAGCTGCTCCGCGACAACCAGGCGCAATTCGGACTGATTCTCGGCGTCTTCGCCGCCTGGGCCTGGGAAGGCGCCGGACCGATCGGCACGCCGCAGTCGCATATGCGCGCGGTCGGTGCAACCTGGCCGAACGTCGAGCATTTCGTGCTGAGCACCGATCTCGTCAGCAGCGGCACCCTCGATGATCTCGCCGACATCGACGGTGAGCGATTCGTGCTCGGCATGCGCAATTCCGGCGCCGAGCAAACCGGCGCCTATATTCTTGACGCGCTCGGCATCGATTTCCGCAATCGGTTCAGCCTCGCCTACATGGGCTATGGCGCAGTCGCCGGCGCCATCCAGGACGGCAATATCAGCGGCATGAACGTTCCCGCCGGCGCGCCGGTAGCGGCGATTACCCAATCCTTCGCCCAGATGCGTGAAAGCATCACGCTGCTGAATTTCACCCAACAACACCTCGATGCGATCAACCGGAATTTGCCGCTCTGGAACTTCTACGATCTCCCGGCCGGCACTTACCCCTACCAGCCGGCGGACGTCACCACCGCCTTCAGTCCCAATGTGCTCGTGACCCGGGAGGATGTCCCCGAAGAAATCGTTTACCAGTTGACCAGACTCATGTGGGAGAGCCTGCCGACCCTGCGGGAAATTCACGGCGCCACCAGGGAAATGATGCTTGATCGCGCACTCTCCGGCATCGTCATGCCTCTCCACCCCGGCGCCCTGCGCTACTACGAAGAAGCCGGCATGGAAATCGCTCCCGAATTGCGCTCTGCCATTACTCAATAACGAAATCGAAATAAGTGTCCGGATAGGGCTCGTCGCGCAAATTGAAATGCCACCACTCGGTATCGAGCGGCTCGAACCCGTGCTTGATCATCGTGATCTGCAACAACATGCGCCGCGCCTGATGCTGTGGTGAAACTTCCTGGTTCGACGGCGCCGAACGCGGATCGAAATAGTCCCAGCGCGTGCCCATGTCGAGTTCCTCGCCGGACTCCAGCGAAATCAGGGTCAGATCGACCGCCGAACCGCGTGAATGCCCCGACTGTTCGGCGATATAGCCTTGCTCGAACAACTTCGATTTGTCGACCAGGGGATAGTAGACCGACTTCATCGTTTCGTCTTCCGGGTCTTGCGCCCAGCGCACGAAATGATCCACCGCCCGTTGCGGACGATAGCCGTCGAACAGCTTCAGGCCGAGCCCTACCTGGTTCAATTCGATCTGCACCGCGAGCAGAGCGTCCGCGGCCTCTCGGGTGAGCAGCACTTTTTCCGATTCGTAGCCGTCTATCGGAGCGCCGACAAAATTGCCGGACCCGGCATATCGCGCTTCGATCTGCACGTCGGCGATGTACTCCCCCATGTCGACGAACCCCTCCGGAATCTGCGCCGGAGCCGGCAAGGCGAAGCCGAGAAGCAGAATCAGTAGTGGAATCCGGTTCATCCTGAATTTTGTCCCGTAGCGTAGCGCCTTCTTTGATATTACTATGCGCCGTTGAATTGTTTATTCAAGGGCTGGAGTGCGAATGACCCGCATGCAAGTACATATCGCCAGGGATGAACAGGAACTGAAGCGAATCGCGCCGGTAATGCTCGAATTGCGCGATCATTTCGACACCGAAGGCCTGCTTGCGCAGATTCGCTTGCAACAGCAGGACGGATATCAGGTCGCATACGTTGAAGAAGATGGGGAAGTCCTCGCCGTCGCCGGTTTCGTCATCACCAGCAAGCTCGCCTGGCACAAGCATCTTTACGTAGACGACCTGGTAACCGCCGCCGCACGGCGCTCGCGCGGCGCGGGCAGTTGCCTGATGGACTGGCTCAAGCAATACGCTATCGACAATGGCTGCAGGCAACTGCATCTCGATTCCGGCGTGCAACGGTTTCGCGCCCACAGATTTTATCTGCGGGAAGGATTCGATATTAACAGTCACCATTTCGCCATTTCCGAACTATAACGATTGTGCAGCCTTATGGCCGCATCTGACAGACAACAGGAGACAGACACGTGATTTTCCGAAGCAAGCTACCGGACCTGGATATTCCCGACGGCAATCTGGTCGATGTTCTATTGCGGCACTGCGATACACTGGGCGACAAGCAGGCGCTTGTCGACGGGCCTTCCGGCCGCCAGATCACTTATGCCCAGCTACCTGTCATGGTGCGCCGATTCGCGACCGGGCTCGCCCAACGCGGTTTCGGCAAGGGCGACGTTCTCGCGATTTTCATGCCCAACGTGCCGGAATACGGCATTGCCTTTCTCGGCACGGCTTACCTCGGGGGCGTCAATACCACGGTCAACTCGCTCTATTCGACCGACGACCTGATCCACCAGTTCAAGGATTCCGGTGCGCGCTTTCTGCTGACAATCCCCGATTTTCTCGATCGCGCGTTGCCCGCCGCCGAAGCTACCGGCATCGAAGAAATCTTTGTTCTCGGCAGCGCCGAGGGCTGCACGCCTTACGCGGAATTGCTCAATAACGCCGGCGATGCGCCGCAGGCGGAAATCGATCCCGTCAAGGACATGGTCGCCATGCCCTATTCTTCCGGCACCACCGGCCTGGCCAAGGGCGTCATGCTCAGCCATCGCAATCTGATCGCCAATTTCGTGCTGTCCACCGAAGTGAATCCCGCACAGGACGGCGACAAGTTGTTCGCGGTGCTGCCCTTTTTCCACATCTACGGCATGACTCTGTTGCTTTGCCTGAGTTTGTACACCGGCGTTACCCTGCTGTCCTCGCCGCGCTTCGAACTCGAACAGTTCCTGCAGACCGTCCAGGATCACCGGGTCACCATGCTCAACCTCGTGCCGCCGCTGGTGCTGGCGCTGGCGAATCATCCCATCGTCGACAACTACGATCTGAGTTGCGTGCGCCTGATCACTTGCGGCGCGGCGCCGCTCGGCGAGGAACTCGAGCAAGCCTGCGCCAACCGACTCGGTTGCGGAATCATCCAGGGCTACGGCCTGACCGAAGTCGCCGGCGCTTCCCACATCCGCGCCCTCGGCAGTGAGCTGGACCTGCCCGGGTCGGTGGGGCCGGTATTGCAAAACACCGAAAGCAAGGTCATCGATGTCGAAACCGGCGCCGAACTCGGCGTCAACGAGACCGGCGAAGTATTGATTCGCGGCCCCCACGTAATGCTCGGCTACCTGAACAACCCCGAAGCAAACGCCCACTCACTCGACGACGAAGGCTGGTTCTACACCGGCGACATCGGCTACGCCGACGAAGGAGGCTGCTTCTACATCGTCGACCGGGTCAAGGAACTGATCAAGTACAAGGCCTACCAGGTCGCCCCGGCCGAACTCGAAGCGCTGTTGCTTACCCACGAAGCGGTCGCCGACGCGGCCGTGATCCCCTCGCCCGACCTGGAAGCCGGAGAAGTGCCTAAAGCTTTTGTCGTGCGCAAGGGCGAACTCGGTGAACAGGGTCTGATGGACTGGGTCGCCGAACGCGTGGCGCCCCACAAGAAAATCCGCCGGCTGGAATTCGTCGACGAGATCCCCAAATCCGCTTCCGGCAAAATTCTGCGGCGAATGCTGGTCGAGAAGGAGCGCCAGCAAGTCGCGAGTTAACCCGCGGAGGACGGCGCATTGGACCAGCGCAATATATTGATAAGCGGCGCAACCGGTTTGATCGGCAGCGCGCTTCGCCAATGCCTGGAAAGCCAGGGGCATCGGGTGTTTGCGCTCGACCGCGGCGATGCGGGCGCCGCGTTTCATTACTCGGCGGAAACGAGGGAAGCTCGGCTCGATCAGGACATCGAACTCGATGCTGTAGTCAATCTCGCCGGCGCGAACATTTCCGCGCAACGATGGAGCCCAGACTACAAGCGGATCATCATGGACTCCCGGGTGGAACTTACTCAGGCGCTGGTTGCGGCGCTTGCAGCCTCGGCGCACAAACCGCGCGTATTGCTGTCCGCAACCGCCATCGGATTCTATGGCGATACCGGCGCTGAAACCGTTGACGAATCCTCCCCGCGCGGAACGGACTTTCTCGCTGATGTCGCCGACAACTGGGAGGCGGCCTGCCAGCCGGCGCTTGACGCGGGAATCCGCACGGTCAACATGCGCTTCGGCGTGGTGCTTAGCCGTGACGGCGGAGTGCTGAAAGAAATGTTGCTGCCGTTCAAGCTCGGGGGCGGCGGCAAGCTCGGCGATGGCAGACAATTCATGAGTTGGATCGCCTTGAGTGATGTGATTTCGCTGATCGACCTCTGTCTTGGCGACAACGGCATCAGCGGACCAATAAACTTTGTCTCCGGGCAGCCCGTCACCAATGCGGAATTCACCCGTGCCCTCGGCAAGGTCTTGAGAAGGCCGGCGTTCTCGCCCTTCTTGCGAGCCTGGCTGATCCGCTTGTTGTTCGGTGAAATGGGCGAAGTCCTGCTGCTGGGCAGCAATCGGGTCGTCTCCCGCCGCTTTGAGGAAATCGGCTTCACACCCGCACACTCCGATCTTACAGAAGCACTCATCACCGAACTTCGCTGATCACTTGTCGAACTTCCCATGAGTGATTCAGTTCTGCGCCTGATGTTGGCCTGCGCGGGTAAACATCGTAATCTTGGGCTTTTCCGCAAACTGCCAGAGAACAACGATGAGTAATTTCCGAACTCTCGCCATCGGCGCCCTGCTGCTGCCGGTTTCCCTCCACTTGCAAGCACAGGACGCGGGAGGCTTCTCCGGCCTGAAGGCCGAAGCCGTGACTGCCGTCGAATCCATGTCCAAATTGAACCAGGAAATTGTCGACAGCCTGTTTTCCTATTCGGAACTCGGTTTCCAGGAATTCGAGACCCAGCGTTATCTCACCGAAATCCTGGTGCAAAACGGATTCGAGGTGGAACTCGGCGTGGCGGGCATTCCCTCTGCCTGGTGGGCGACCTGGGGCGAAGGCGAACCGGTGATCGCGCTCGGTTCGGATGTCGACGGCATACCGCGGGCTTCGCAGATGCCCGGTGTGGCCTACCGGCAGCCCATGATCGATGGCGCGCCGGGCCATGGCGAAGGCCATAACTCGGGCCAGGCGGTCAACATCGTCGCCGCGTTGGCGGTGAAGGAAATCATGGAGCGCGAGAATATGCCGGGCACCATCGTGCTCTGGCCGGGAATCGCCGAGGAATTGCTGGGCACCAAGGCCTGGTACGCACGCGACGGCATGTTCGACGGTGTCGACGCGGTGCTGTTCACCCATGTATCCAGCAATATGAGCGTAAGCTGGGGCTCCGCCCGGGGCACCGGGCTGATTTCGGTCGAATACATGTTCGATGGCGTGGCTGCCCACGGCGCCGGCGACCCTTGGGACGGCCGCAGCGCGCTGGACGCGGTAGAACTGGTGAACATCGGCTGGAATTACCGGCGCGAGCATCTGCATCCGCTGCAACGCTCGCATTATGTGATCAACAGCGGCGGAGATCAGCCGAACGTCGTGCCTTCCTATGCAAGCGTCTGGTATTTCATCCGTGAAGTTACCGCCGACGGTATTCGCGAAAACTACGAAACCCTCGATCGCATCGCCCAGGGCGCGGCGATGATGACCGACACCGGCATGAGCAGCCGAATCGTCGGCGCCGCCTACCCGCGCCATTTCAATCAGCCGATCGCGTTGGCGATGGACGAGAACATTCGCCAGGTCGGCCTGCCGCAATGGTCCGAGGAAGATCAGATCTTCGCCCGCGCCTTACAGGAACTGATGGGCAATGACGACCCGCGAGGTCTTGCACGGGAGCTTTCCGGCATCGGAGAGCCGCTGGAAAACCCGGTTTCGGGCGGTTCGGACGACATCGGCGACGTCTCCTGGACCTTGCCGACCGTGACCTTGCGCTTTCCCTCCAATGTCAGCGGCCTGCAAGGCCACCATTGGTCCAGCGCCATGGCCATGGCCACGCCGATCGCCCACAAGGGCGCGGAGGCCGGCGCCAAGGTAATCGCCACCACGGTGCTCGACCTGTTGCAGGACGAGTCCCTGGTCGAGGAAGCCTGGAACTATTACGACGACGTGCAGACCGCGGAAGAGCAGTACAATTCATTCATCGGCCCGAACGATCCACCGGCCATAGAGAAAAACATCGGGATCATGGAAGAATTCCGGCCGCTGCTGGAAGAGTTGTATTACGATCCGGGCCGCTTCGACACCTACCTCGAACAACTCGGCATCGAATATCCGCAACTGGAGCCGGGCACGATTCAATAAGTCCGAACGGGAGACACGAACATGAAACGATTCCGATGGCTCGCCCAGGCGTTCGCGGCCCTGCTTGCCACGAGCGCCGGCGCGCAGGAAGTCACGATTACCCGACTGCTGGAGGAACCGATAATCGGGCCTGATTTACACCCCAGTCTCGGAGTCAACATCCAGGGGCCTTCGCTGATTCAAACACCGGAATGGCTGCCGAACCGCCTGGGCCGATATTACCTCTACTTCGCCGACCACAAGGGGCTGTACATCCGTCTCGCCTACGCCGATGAGTTGACCGGCCCGTGGCAGGTGCATGAACCCGGCAGTCTGCAGATCGGGGAATCTTTTTTCGCGCCGGTACGGCCGGAAATCCCCCAGGCCGAACTCGACGTTCTCGTCGAACAGCGCCGCGCCAGCGGGTCGCGAGTCTCGCACGATCTCGCGCTGGAACTGACCGAACCGCATATCGCCTCGCCGGACGTGCATGTGGATGAGGAAAACCGGCGCATCATTATGTATTTCCATGGCCTCGAAGGGCCGGGATTCCAGCATTCCCGCGTGGCGCTGTCCGATGACGGTATCAACTTCACCACCTTGCCCGAAAACATCGGCCGCACTTACCTGCGTACTTTCAAGCACGACGGTATGACCTACGGCATGGCCATGCCGGGCCAGTTCTATCGATCCGCGGACGGTTTGACTGATTTCGAGGAAGGGCCGCGTCTGTTCGTGCCGAACATGCGCCATTCCGCGCTGATCGTGCGGGACGAGACACTGTACGTTTTCTGGACCCGGGTCGGCGATGCGCCGGAGACGATCCTGCTCAGCACCATCGACATCAGCGGCGACTGGAGCACTTGGCGGGAATCGCCGGAAGTCGAAGTGCTGCGGCCCGAGTTCGATTGGGAAGGCGCGGATGCGCCGATTGAACCATCGGTGCGCAGTACGGCGTACGGAAATGTAAATCAGTTGCGCGACCCGGCCATTTATGTCGAAGGCGACGAGGTTTACCTGTTATACGCGGTCGCCGGCGAAAGCGGCATCGCACTTGCCAGGGTGGATTTTCAATGAGAGTCGAGTTTCATTGAATAAATCCAAAGCGCTGATCTTCACCGCAATCGCCCTGCTGCTCGGCGCGGGCATAGGCTGGGCCGGCAGCCAGGGCAGCGCCCCGTATGGCGCGGTTCCGCTGTTCGCAATTGCCGGCATTGTGATCTACCTGATCCACTGGCTGGTGTTTATCCCGTCCTACGTCTATCAGACCGAACACTATTTCGACCTGACCGGCAGCATTACCTATTTGTCCTCGCTGACAGTGGTCGCGACCCTGCATCCGTCGCTCGACTCGCGCGGCCTGGTGCTCTGCCTGCTGATCGCAATCTGGGCGATCCGTCTGGGCAGTTTCCTTTTCACTCGGGTGAAGCGCGCCGGCGGCGACAGCCGATTCGATCCGATCAAGATCAATTTCTTTCGCTTCCTGCTCACCTGGACCTTGAGCGGCACCTGGGTCTACGTGACCATGGCCGCCGGCCTGGCGGCGGTGAGTTCGGCCGAATCCATAGGTCTCGACGCCTTTTTCGCGGTTGGGCTCGCCTTGTGGCTGGCGGGATTCGCCTTCGAAGTGACCGCCGACACACAGAAAACCCGTTTTCGCGCCGACCCGGCCAACGAAGGCAAATTCATCGACCGCGGGCTATGGTCGATCTCCCGCCACCCGAACTATTTCGGCGAAATCGTACTCTGGATAGGCATCGCGGTGATCGCCTTCCCGGCGCTGTCCGGCTGGCAATTCATCACCCTGATCTCGCCGGTGTTCGTGATTTTCCTGCTCACCAGGGTCAGCGGCATCAACATGCTCGAACGCGCCGGCAAGCAACGCTGGGGCGAGGACCCCGACTACCAGGCCTACCTCGATTCCACTCCCGCACTAGTGCCTTTCGTCGGCAAGAAAGGCGACTGAGGTCCACGCGCCTTTCCGCTCGCGGAAATGCCCCCGCACGTCATTCTGCGCGGAGCGAAGCGGAGTCGCAGAATCTCCAGAATCAGTTGAGACTCCCATCGGATGTGAACTTGGATGGGTGTTCTCTCTTTGCTTGAGTTTCAGGCTTTCGCTATCTTTTCCAGCCGAGTTACCAATATCGGCAATCTTGCTTGACTACCGGAGTCTCCTGGCAGATGGCCCGGCAAAGAATCAACAAAGTTCCGGTTTGCCAGCAAGGCGGTGGTGCGCCCCGCAAGATGAGCGAGAGCATCGGTCTCCAGTTGTTCGACCTCCTGTAAAACTTCCGGCCGGCCGTCGATCACGGTGAGAAAATCCTCCAAATCGTGGCTCGATACGTAATCCCCATGACCTCGCCATTCGAAGGCTGTTAGCTTCGTTAACAGAAAGTGAGGAGCCGAGATAAGCCTAATGTGGCGGCCCGACGGGAGTTCGTAAAACTCGGCGCCAGCAAATGCGCGTTCGTACCACTCACTGCCAAAGCCCAGAATATCGGGGCTCGTGGGCATGACATCCAGTAGTACTCCATGACCAGTCCATCGGCAGATCGGAGCCTGCTGGGACCGGTCCTCGGAAAACTTCAATTCCCGAAGAGAAGCTGAAATTCGGCGGTACTCGGTCAGGGAGGCCACCTCGACGATAACATCGACGTCTCTGGTTGCCCGAACCGGCGGGGCCGCCGTGTCCGTTATCAGAAGCCCCGTTGCGCAACCGCCGAGAAATACCATCTGGTCGCAGAGAGGCCCCAAACCCGCCACGGCTGCCTCCAGTATTGCGACGTTTGGATTCCAGACTCTAACCATACGCCTTCAGCCGCTTACCCAGTTCTCGCGCAGCCAGAGTGCGCTCTCGGGCCCGGCCGCCGCGAATGGCGTCCACGAGCGCCAGGAGCTGGTATAGCTCGCTGTCCCGAAGAGAGGCTTCTGGCGCCGAACGAAAGATCGGCGAGAAGGATTCGCCGCGAACCTTGCCTTCCGGGTGGGGCCAGACCGGAACGATGTCTTGAGGATCGATCAGCATGTCGATGAGCGGCGGTGCACCGTGGGCAGTCGGAATTCCGCGTGTGAGTTCTCCCCTCTGAGGGATGCAGAGATACTTTAAACCATGAACGAGAAACTCCTCCAGGTTTTTTACCTGGGGAGTAATCTGGCCGTTGCGCCGTAGCGCCAGTTGCGCAGACAGTGCGCGCCTAACAGCCAAGTGTGCCTGGGAGGGGCTGATTCCGAGTTCGCTGGCGAGAATATTGTACGACCATGCCCGTTGGCCAATGGCTACGAGCTTCAACATCACCAGCACGTCTTGTGGGGCGACACTCACAATTTATTCCATATTCCAGAATACGGAATAAAGGATATGTATTTAAACGTTCAAGCGCAACCATTGAAGTAATCGATCCGCTATCGAACACCCACCAGTAGTGTGGATGGTCGTGGTTGGGACGCTTAATCCGGAATGACCGGGATGGAACATCCACCGGGTGGGTTCTTTGTTGGGCGTCCCATCTTTTCCCGTAGCACGAAATGCAATCTAATGATGTTCGGGCGCTCCATCGTTTCGTCGAAGTAGCAGTCAAATGCTTCCTTGACGTTGCGGCGGATCTCGTCGAGGGAGTCACCCTGGGTGTGTATCCCGTAACCCAGCGCGCTTGCTGAATATCCGCCGTCGACTTTGTCTTCGGTAATTTCGAATATGATTTCGGTTCCGGACATTGGTATCCAGCAGACTGAGGTTATCGACGCTCGTTCATTTCTTCTTTGTTAAACCTTCGTCCTTCCGTCGAATACTTGCTGCGCAGTTCCCTGATGGTAGCCATAGCGTCTCCCACTTGCCGCCGGGGCTGCACGTATTCTTCGAGCCACTCGCGAAATCTCGCATTAAGCGTCGTATGCTCGCTCGCAGCCCGCTTGCGGGCTTCCTCTATCAGATGCTTATCGGCTCTTAAGGTAATACATTTCATGACCCCGCCCCTTTCACATGAATTCCGTGTACGCGACTATAGTGTAATGTCGCTTGCTGAGCACTACTGCGATAAGGGAATTTCGACAGTGTATTTTCACTGCACGAAAAGCTGGACTTCCCTGAGTAGTTCGTCTTCGAAGGGTTCGTAGAAACCTTCGAGTTGCGCAGCGCCTACCGCATCCCGGTATCGAACGAGCGCTATGGCGAGCGCGGCGGCGGATACGACGATCTCGTCTTGCAGGTTGTCGATTCTGTTACTCATGGTGGAGATTTCATTGCGCTTTGCCGTGGTCTCATCGGCAGTCAATGTGTCTTGTTCGAGCGATCTTTCCTCATTGGTTCTGCGAGTTCGAAGATCGTCGATTTCAGCGCGTTTCTCGCGGATCGAATCCGCGCTAAGTCTGAGGTTGCTCAGCGAGTTGTATACATCGCGCCCAAGTTCGTAGCCCTGCTGAAAATCGCCGGCCAGTGCTGCCGGGCAATCAGCTTCCAGACGCGTGCCCGACCGGCCTTCTCGATAACCGTTGTCCCGGGTGCAATACAGCATCAGGCCGCTCTCGCGACCCGCCAGATACTCCTGCGTATTCGGAACGATTCCGTAATCCGCACAGTCACGCCGGTAGTTGTCGAGAACCGACAGCGGCCTGCCCTGCTGACCGTCTATTTCGCCGACTACCGTCCAGTCCGCGTTCAGGCATTCCGATTCCGACATCGAGGCACAGCCATGCAACAAGACCGTGACCAGCAACCATAATGTGATTTTTCGGCTACTCCAACTCATGCGTTTCCCCGTTCGGACTCAAAACCGGCGGCTCGCCGTATCGGTTTGCTCCCGTATCTCCCGGCGACACCATCCAGTAGAACAAAATCGCTAAACTGAAAAGCCCCAGAAACACAAAAATATCAATTATTGCTATACCTCTTCCAATCCGCCACGTCAAAATGTCGCCAGCTGCGGTTAAAGCCGGTGGCATCCAGTACCACCAGCCACTCCGGCCAACATCGTGCAGGCGTCTGAAATTGACCGCGAGAATCGGCAAAAGCAGCACCAACAGGGCAATGATCTCCGCAGTTTCTCCAGAAAAAAGGGCCACCAGATAGATCAACACAACAAAGAGAAAGAACCACCAATATTCGCTACGTGAAGCGCGGCCGCCAAATGTTGCATACTTGCGCATGCAAGTCGTCACTGACTGTTGGAAATTCAAGAGTGGAACTCCTATGAAACTGCCCTGTTTGTCCGTCGCCCTTTTCTGCCTGCTGAACAGTGCCCAGGCATGGGCCGCGAGCGAAGCCGATTGCCGAAGATTGCTCGATGCTAACCTGCCCGGCACCAGCTTAACCAGTGCTGAAATACAGGCCGAAAACACATTTGCCGCGCTGGGCGCGGGCAGCGCCATTCAGCATCCGGCGTTCTGCCGGGTCGCGGGCGTTACCGAGCCGGCGATTCGTTTTGAAGTCTGGCTGCCGCTGGCGGACTGGAACGGCAAATATCAGGGCGTGGGCAATGGCGGCATGGCTGGCACGATCAGTTATGCCGCGATGGCGGGAGCCTTGCGACGCGGTTACGCCACGGCGAGCACCGACACCGGCCATGAAGCCGGGCCGATTCCCTTCGATGCATCCTGGGCTTCCGGCCGGCCTGATCTGATCGCCGACTTCGGCCATCGCTCGCTGCATCTGACCACGCGCAACGGCAAATCGCTGACCGAGGCCTTCTATGCCGAACCGCCCGCCTACTCCTATTACGTCGGCTGCTCCAAGGGCGGCCAGCAGGGCCTGATGGAAGCGCAGCGCTACCCGGATGATTTCGACGGTCTGGTCGCCGGCAATCCAGCGAACGACTGGACGCGTTTCTACGCCGGGGCACACTTGTGGTACTCGCAGGCCATGCTGGCGGACGAGGAAGCCTGGATTCCGCCGAGCAAGCTGCCCGCCTTCGGCGAAGCGGTGAACAGGCATTGCGACGCCCGAGACGGTATCGAAGACGGTATTCTCATGAATCCCCTGGCCTGCGATTTCGAGCCGCAGCAATTGCAGTGCCCAGCCGGCGTGGACAACGATTCCTGCCTCACGCCCAAGCAGGTCGGCACGGTTGAGAAGATCTGGTCCGGCGTGCGCGACTCTTCAGGTAAACTCGTCTATCCGGGCCTGGTGCCCGGCGGCGAAGCGGCCCCCGGCGGCTGGGAGACCTGGGTTACTGGCTCCGAGCCATTCCGATCCTTGCATTGGTTTGGCGGCGAAGGATTCTTCCGCTGGTTCGTGTTCGATGATCCGGACTGGGATTTCACCAGCTTCGATTACGATGCCGACTTGCAATACGCACTGGAAAAAGTCGGCAACGAATTGGATTCCGATAACCCCGACCTGCGCCCGTTGCGAGACAATGGCGCCAAGCTCATCGTCTACCACGGCTGGAGCGACCCGGACATCTCACCGGTGGCCAGCATCAACTATTACGACAGCGTGGTCGACGTGGTCGCGAGCGATATGCCGGACGCGAGCCGCGACGCGGCGCTCGCATCCACCAGGAATTTTTATCGCCTGTTCATGGTTCCCGGCATGGCGCATTGCAGCGGCGGACCCGGCCCTGACCGGTTCGACGCGCTGACCGCGCTGGAGAACTGGGTGGAACGGGGCATTGCGCCGGAAAGCATCGTTGCGAGCAAGATCGAAGATGGCGAGGTGGTGCGCTCACGGCCGCTTTGTCCGCATCCGGAGGTCGCCGTCTACGACGGCAGTGGCAGCACCGACGAGGCCGCGAACTTCTCCTGCCGCGTACCGGACTGACCGCAATGTCCTGGCAAAAGGAAATTGACGAGTTGCGCAAGCGGGAAGCCATCGCCAGGGAGATGGGAGGCGCCGAGCGGGTAGAGCGCCAGCACGACAACAATCGTCTCACTGTGCGCGAGCGCATCGACGGCCTCGTGGACGAAGGAAGTTTCCACGAAATCGGCGCCATAGCCGGCCGCGCGGAATACGACGACGAGGGCAAGCGCAAGTCCTTCGTGCCGACCAATTTCGTACTCGGCGCCGCGGACATCAATGGCCGGCGAGTAGTCGTCGGCGGCGACGACTTCACCGTACGCGGCGGCGCGGCCGACGCCAAAGTCGGCGACAAGTCCGGTTATGGCGAAAAATACGCGCTCGAGATGCGGCTGCCGCTGATTCGCCTGATCGACGGCAGCGGTGGCGGCGGCAGCGTAAAGACGCTGGAAATGGTCGGCCATTCCTACATCCCGGCGCTGCACGGATTCGAGACGACGATGGAACTGATGGGCCATGTGCCGGTGGTATGCGCGTGCATGGGTTCGGTCGCCGGTCTCGGCGCGGTGCGCGCGACGATTTCCCATTTTTCGCTGATGGTGAAAGACAGCAGCCAGTTGTTCGTCGCCGGCCCGCCGGTGGTCGAGCGCGGCTTCGGCAAGCCGGTGGGCAAAAACGAACTCGGCGGTTCGCAGATTCACGCCCATTGCAGCGGCGCCGTGGACAACGAAGTCGACACCGAGCACGAGGCTTTCGAACTCATCGCGCGATTCCTTTCCTACATGCCGCAGAACGTCTGGGAAACACCGCCGCGCGGCGCGACTGACGATCCGGTGGAACGGCGCGAGGAATCGCTGATCAGCGTAATCCCCAGGGACCGGCGCGAGATGTATGCGGTGCACGACATCATCGAAGCCATCGTCGACCAGGGCTCCTGGTTCGAAATAAATCCGGGATACGGCCGCGCGCTTGCCGTGGGACTCGCGCGAATGCATGGCCGGCCTGTAGGCGTCATGGCCAACGACTGCCGGCATCACGGCGGCGCTGTCGACGCCGACGCATCGGAAAAGATGATGCGATTCATTGACTTTTGCGACACTTTTCATTTGCCGGTAATAAACCTGGTCGACAATCCGGGATTCCTGATCGGCGTCGAGGCCGAACGCGCCGGCACGGTGCGGCTCGGCAGCCGCGCCTTGCTGGCGATGTACCAGTCCACCGTGCCCTGGGTGTCGGTGATCATTCGCCGCTGCTATGGAGTTGCTGGAGCGGGTCATGGCAAGTCGGGCGGGCTCAATCTGCGTTACGCCTGGCCTTCGGCGGACTGGGGTTCACTACCGATCGAAGGCGGTGTGCAGGCAGCCTACAAACGCGATATCGAGTCCGCTCCCGACCCGGATGCCCGGCGCCGGGAACTGGAAGACATGATGGAAGTCTATCGCTCACCGCTGCGAACGGCGGAAGCTTTCGGCATCGAGGAAATCATCGATCCACGGGATACGAGGCCCTTGCTATGCGATTGGGTCGAGTTGGCATACAAGATCACCGCGACCCAGACCGGCCCCAAGCAACGCATTATTCGAAATTGATATTCTAAGAACGGTGGCTTCGATCCGTCGTCGCTGGGTCAGAGGGGTGTGCAGCGGACGCCGTAAATACGGTCCAGCCGCCAAGCACAGCTTGGCGTCGTTCCGGCTGCGCATGAAGCTGCGCTTCATAAACGCTTGCCTCCACCCATGTAGGCTTCGAGCTCGGCATCCATGCCTCGCACGCCCGCTGCACACCCCTCTGACCCAGCGACGACTCATACCGTGCAGAAAGCTGGATTATGGACTTCAATCAAGCGCGCCGGAGGCTTCCAGCAAGGCTGCGACCACGGTGTAACCTCTCTCGCGGGCAAAGGCCAGTGGGGTCTGACCGTTGGCGTCTGGTTGGTTGGGGTTGACGCCGGCTTGCAGTGCGATGCTAACGGATTCGCGGATGAAGTCTTCCCGGCTGCGGTCGAGTTGGCCCGCGCGGCGCTCGGGGGTTCCCCAGCTCAGGCGCAGGCGGCGATGGCCCATGCCGGCGGCTGCCATGACCAGGTTTATGTTGCCCTCTTCGGCTATGAAGTTTTCGCCGAAGCGCTGGGCGGGGTAGCTGACGTTGTTGACGGTGAAGGGGTCGGCGTCGGCGATAAGCAAGGCTTGCATGATTTCGGGTTCGGCGAAGCGGGCGGCCAGCCAGAGCGGGGTGGAGCCGATCAGGGCGTCGTGGAAGTTGTAGTCGGTGGTCTGGCGGCGGACGGGAGTCGGCTTTTCGATGAGGGTTTCGGTATCGGCGCCGTAGGCGAGCAAGACTTCTACTGCGGCCAGGTCGCCACGCAGCACGGCAGCGTGCAACGCGGTATGGCCGGGGCCGTCGCCGTCCACGTCGGCGCCGGCTTCGAGCAGCATTTCGAGCAGGGCCGGATTACCGCCGTGGACCGCCATGATCAGCGGCGCAGTGCCGAAAGCGTTGCCTTCGTTGACTTCGCTGCCTGCCGCGACGAGTAGTCGCGCCGATTGCAGGTCTCCGGCGCGGGCGGCGAACATCAGGGCGGTGTTGCCGCCCTCCTCGATCCAGTACATGTAGACAGGATGGCTGTCCTGCTCTTTTTCGGACTTGACGAATTGTTCGCGCACAAGAGAGCGGGCCTGAACGTCGGCGCCGTATTCGATCAGGGCCGCCACGGCGTCGGCATGGCCGCGATTCGCCGCCCACATCAGCGCGGTCTGTTCGCGGGTGACGGCGGCATTGGGGTCGGCGCCGGCGGCGAGCAGTGCGCGCACGACATCGCCATTGCCGCTCTGGGCGGCGGTCATGACGATGGTTTCGCCGGAAAGCAGCGCAATGTTCGGGTCGGCCCCGGCTTCGAGTAACAGGTTCGCAATTTCCAGGTTGCCGTTTTCCGCGGCAAGCCAGAGCGGAGAAACGCCGAGGTCGGTGGTGGCGTTGACGTTGGCGTCCGAATCGATCAGCAGGCGGGCGGCATCGGCATTGTCATGGTAGCTCGCCCAATGCAGGGCGGCGCTGCCGTCTCCATAAATCGCATTGGGATTGATGCCGTCTTCGACCAGCGCCTCCAGGCGCTCCCATTCGGCTTCTTTCGCTGCGTTGACGGTGGGCGGCATGACCTGGGCGAAGGCCTGCGCCGCGAGCAGGCATGCTGCAATCAGCATAAGTGCGGGCGAGGCATGCCTCGCCCCTACGCAATATTCTGCGCAGGGGTAGGGGCGACGCATGCGTCGCCCGCCTGGAATTCGACAGGAAAGGTGCGTCATTCAGATGCTGATGGGCCCGGAGCTGCCGCCCAGTTGGTCGATGTGGACGCCGAACTTCGACAGCAGGGTCAGATGCAGATCCGCCATGGTCGGCTCTTCGGGATAATGCAGGTGTTCGCCGCCCCGGAGCCAGCCGGCGCCACCGCCGAGCAGGAGCACAGGCAAATTATTGCCCGCGTGTAAAGTGCTGTTGGAAAGGCCGCCGCCGTAGAGAATAGTCATATTGTCCAGCAGGCTGCCGTCACCGTCGGGGATCGCCGCCAGCTTGTCGAGATAGTTGGTGAACAGGCTGACGTGATAGGTATTGATCTTCGACAAGCGCTCGATCAGTTCCGGCGCGTTGTTGTGGTGGGACAGCGGATGATGCGCATCGGGCACGCCGATCTGCGGATAAGGCCGTGCGCTTTGTTCCTTGCTCATCATGAAGGTGATGACCCGGGTAAGGTCCGTTTGCAGAGCGAGAACCTGCAAGTCCTGCATGAGTTCCATGTGGTCCTCGAACACCGGAGGCACGCCCGCGGGCTGATCGAGTTCCGGCAATTCCATGTCGATCTGTTCTTCGGCTTTCTGGATGCGCCGTTCGATATCGCGCACCGAATCCGTGTAGCCGTTGACGAGATGCCGGTCGCTCGCGCCCAGTTTCGACTCCAGCGTGTCCAACTTGTCGAGCACGGCATCGAGAATGCTTGACTGCTGCTGCAGCCGCGCCGCGCGCGCTTCCTTCGCTGTACTGCCGCTGTCGCCGAACAGACGTTCGAATACGGCGCGCGGATTGTGCTCGGTGGGCAGCGGTTCGGTCTTACCGCGCCATGACAGCGTATGGGTGTACACGCAACTGAGGTTGACGGTGCAGGCGCCGGCCAGCGCCGGAGCATCCGTGGACAATTCGAGCGAGGCGACCTGGGTTTCCCGGCCAAGCCTGTCGGCCAGCAACTGGTCTATGGAAACATCGGCCAGTATTTCGGTCTCGTTGCGGCCGCCGCGGGTGATGCCGGTGAGAAAGGATCCGCCGGCGCCGGCGTGAGCGTTATTCCAGTTGGCCTTGAGACCCGAGAACACGAGCATTTTCTCCCGGTATTTCGCCAGCGGTTGGAGAACCGGGGTCAGTTCGAAATTCTTGCCGAAGGTCGCCGGGGACCAGTATTCCATCGCCATGCCGTTGGGAATGTAGACGGTCTGGAATCGGTGAACCGGGGCCGGCGCCTGGGCCATGGCCGGGACCATGGCGTCTAGCAGGGGCAAGGCGAGCGCCGCGCCCGCGCCTTTCAGCAAGCTGCGGCGCGAAAGTGATTTACCGGTCACGAAAGGAATCGCGTTTTGCCTGAGCTTCATTTTGTCAGCCTCATTCATGACTGATCGGGCCATTGTACTGCTAATTGAATAATCCGCCAATTTGGCTTGTAACTTAGTTTGTCAATGCGGGCGAGGCATGCCTCGCCCCTACAGTCATGCGAAAGGGTTCGCTTTGCACGATGCCCAGCACGATCGCGGACCAGCGGTAATCCTGTTCGGCGGCCTCGCGCACGATGCGCCGGATCACCGGCTGGTCGTAATATTCGACCCTGCGCCCAAGCGCGTAGGTCATCAGTTTTTCCGTTACCGTATGGGCGAACTGGTCCGGCCGGTCGAGCATCCAGTCGCGCAAGTCGGCAAAACCGCTGAACTCGACCCCGCCCGGATAGTTGCCATTGGGATCGACCGGATTGCCGCCTTCGTCAAAATCGCGCCAGGCGCCGATCACGTCGAAGTTTTCCAGCGCGAAACCGAGCGGGTCGATGACCACGTGGCAACTCGAACAGACCGGGTCCTCGCGATGCTGCACCAGTCGTTCGCGGATCGATTCCGGCACGACGCCGCCGGCTTCGGTGAGCACGGGCACATTCGGCGGCGGCGGCGGCGGCGGCGTGCCGAGCATGTTGTCGAGCAGCCATTTGCCGCGCAATACCGGCGACGTGCGGCCTGGATAGGATGTCACGGTCAGCAATGCGCCATTGCCAAGCAGTCCGCCGCGCTTGCCCGTGTCGGGAATTTCCGCCTTGCGGAAGCGGCTGCCGTAAATGCCGCCGATGCCGTAATGCCGCGCCAGGCGTTCGTTGACGAAAGTATAGTCGGCGCCGATCAGGTCAAGGATGCTGGCGTCCTCGCGCAGCGAATCGGCGATGAACATCTCGGTTTCATACCCGAAAGCCTCGATCAGACTGACATCGTATTCGGGAAAGATGACGGTATCGATCACAACTTCGTCGAGTCGGCGCAGATTCAGCCATTGGGCGGCGAAATCCTCAACGAGCGTCTCGACGCCGCGCCGGTCGACGAGGAGCCGCCAGGCCTGCCCGGCGTATACGTTCGGGTCGGACAAGCGCCCTCCCTCGGCCAATTGCAGCAATTCCTCGTCCGGCGCGCTGCTCCAGAGAAAATAGGAGAGCCGTGAAGCCAGTTCGAGGTCGCTCAGTTCATGGACGCTACCTGCTTGCGCGCCACCGGTTTGAGAAAGAGACTCGTAGCTGCGAACGAGAAACTCGGGGTCGGAAAGCAGATATTCGAGGGCGAATTGTATGCCTGTATCGAAACTGCCGCCCTGCTCCCTGCCCTCGTTGAAGAAGCCGAGCAGCACATCGGTATCCTCGCCGGTGGCCGGACGCCGATATGCGCGTCTGGCCATGCTCGTGAGGATCTCGTTCGCGCAGGCTGCCTCCTCGTTCCGGCTGTCGGGATAGCACGAGAAGATATGCGCCCGGCTCGGTGAATCCGCATTCGCGGCGGGACCGCCGTATGGCCCGCCGATCTCGATGGCATGGACTTTCTGGTAGTCGAGATAGACTTCGTCGTTCGCCAGCAGCCTGCCGCCCTGATTCGGCTGCGGGACGCTCTCCTCATCGACTTGCTGCCGTACATAGGAGGCGGTTACCACATGGGGGCCGGCGGTAACTGGCTCGACCACCTCAAGCCCCACGCCCGCCCCGTACACCATGTATTGTTCCCAGTCGACACTGCCGGATTCGCCGGTCCCGGTAAAACTGAGCGGCGCCGGAATGCCCGGCGCGTCGCCGCCGATGCTGAAGCGCTCGAGCAAGCGCCCGTCGAGCCGGATTTCGAGCATCTGCTCCCAGCCGAGCCCCTTGATGTAATCCTGGTAATTGGTTTGGAGTTGCACGCTGATGCGGTAGTCGCCGTCAACAGGAAAATAATGTTCCGCGGATACGCCGCCGCGGGAACCGAACGGCATGTCGTCGTTCTGGCGCCAGTCCTGGCTCATGTAGAGGGGAATTTCGTACGTCGATTCCGCGGGAACGGCCGGCGGCAATCCGACGGCGAGCCGGGTCACCTGCCGCGCCACCGTCATGTAGCGCTCCATATGCGCCGTGGTAAATGGCAGCGAAGCGGCGATGTTGTCGAAGCTGCCATCGGCGGTCGGGTCGCCCGGCAAGAGTTCCATCACATCGACATCAACCCCAAGTAACTCGTTGATTGTGTTGTTGTATTCGTAGCGGTTCATCCGATGTAGCGGCGTCACCCGGCCCGGATTCGGTCTAGCGGCCCAAGCCGCGTCGAGTTCCGATTCGAGCCAGGACGTCATGACTTCGTACATTTCGAAAGGTGGCCGCGGCATGCCTTCCGGCGGCATCATGTGCGCCCGCAACTTTCTGACCATGCGCTCGAGTTCGTCGGCGTACTCGCTCGGGCGGCTGAAATCCACGCTTTGCAGGGAAAGATCGGACTCCGCCAGGAAATCGTTGTGACAGGCCAGACAATAGGTGTTCACGGTCTGCCGCATTTCAGCAGCGGAAAATCCGGCCTCCTGGGCCTGTGCTGGCATCGTGGCAAGCATAGCGAAAACCAGGCAGGACAAACTTTGCAAAGTCATCCCGCCAACACTGTTTTTCGCTTGAATTTTCATTTTTGCATCAACGCGAGGTCAGATTCTGCGACTACGCTTCGCTTCGCGCAGAATGACAGAGAGGTAGTCTCACATTATTCTGACTTTGTGTCATTCTGCGCGCAGTCGCAGAATCTCGTCGGAACTACGAAAATCAGCGGCTGCGCAGAAACAACTCTTCCAGATATTCCAGTCTTTCCGATTTCGGATGCACCGTGGCGCGCACTTCGGTGTCCAGGATCTGCACCACGTCTGCATCCGGGTCGTACGCGGGCCATTCCGGCAGGCCAGGCCCGTTAGGGTCGCCGGTTGCGGCGAAATTCACCCAGTAGTCGGCGACGATTCCGGCCAGAGCCCGGTCGCCTGAATCCCAATCGAGGCCGACCAGGTCGAGATTGTCGAACACGTAAGCAAGTTCACCCGAATGATAAGCGCCAAACAAGCGCTGCCCGCCGTTGCCGGTCAGGTCGGGGTCCTCGTGCACATACAGCCTGAAGACCGGCGCAGGCCGGGTAAAGAAATAGACATAGGCGTTATTGCCCCGCTCGCTGACCAGCCTCCCCCACATGCGCGATGCCAGCAGAAAGGCGTTGTCGCCCATTATTTCCTTGCGCGCATCGAGCGGTGAAAAGTCCAGCGCTTCCGGGTACAGGGATTTCACTTGCGCGGCTTCACCGCCGAAAGCACTTTCGAGATAGTTATCGAGATCGGCCTCGATGATCGGCCCGGCGGTATGCTGCAGGCCGTAATACTCCTCGGCCAGGCCGCCGACCATCACCGGAATCCGGTTCTGATCGCCGGACGCGAGCATGTCGTAGGGACGACCGGGCACCACCCAGCCGTCGATCAGCGGGCCCGTTGTACCGCCGGGAGTCGCAATGAGGCGCTCGGCGGGAATGGCGCGTAATTCCGCCAGGGCCCCGGCTTCACTACCGCTTACGCCGAGCCTCTCGGCGTAAGCGCCGCCGGATTCATGACCCTGAGCCAGTTCGAGCTCCATTTTTATGCAACCAGGGGATTGGCCGATCACGCCATCTACGAGTCCCTCGGCCAATGGCGAGGACTGCAACAGGCAGACATCGGTGCCGCCTGCCGACTGGCCGAAAATCGTCACCCGGTCCGGGTCGCCGCCGAATCCCGCGACATTGTCCCTGACCCATTCGAGCGCGGCGACCTGATCGAGCAGGCCGTAATTGCCGGAAGCGCCTTCCGCCGACTCCTCGCTCAAGGCCGGATGCGAGAGGAATCCGAGCGGGCCGAGCCGGTAATTCGCGGTGACAATGACCGCCCCGCGCGCAGCCAGGTTCGCACCGTCGAATATGCGCGCGCCGGCATGCCCCGTGGTATTGCCGCCGCCGTGGTACCAGACCATGACCGGCAAGCGCTCATCGGCTTCCCGGGCGCCGGTATAGACGTTGAGATAAAGACAATCTTCGGAGCGATGCAGATTTCCGCGCGCATACAACGATGCATCGGAATTGCGCGCCTGCCAGCAGGCCGGGCCGATGCGATCCGCGTCTTTCACTCCGGCAAACGGAATCGGCGCGGCCGGCGGGCGCCAGCGCAGCTCGCCGGTGGGCGGCGCGGCGAAGGCGATGCCTTCAAACACCGTTACTTCCGGCTGATGCTCCGAGGCGAAGCCACGCAACACGCCGCTTCGGGTTTCGACTTCACTTACGTCGGCCAGGGCAGCTCCGGCGCAAACGGCCGCCGCCAGCAATACGGCAATCTTTCTGACTTTCATGACATCGTCATCCCTTTGATCCATCAGTGGTTATGCCCCTCGCCAAATGCCGCGGCCACGGCGTCGTAATGCATCCGGATCAGGTCGCGGCCGAAATCGCCTTCGAAGTCTCGCCATACCAGGTGAATGTGATTGGCATTGTTCTGGGTGTTGTCGTATTCGATCAGAAACGTCGGCCCCTGCACGCGGTAGTAGTGCGCGTCACCGCGCTTGAGCCCGCCGATCCAGAGAAAGCGGATGCCCTCCTTGCCGGCCTGTTCGATGTTGTCGAGCCGCGCATGGGCCAACGGCAACGCCTGCACGACGGCGACTTCGCGCACGAGTTCCATCAGTTTTTCCTGCTGCGCAACGGACAGATCGCCCCAGGCGACCCCGGAGTCTTCCAGCGGCTCCACGAGTTGTTCGTTGCCGGTGAGAATGTCGCGCGGCACGCTGACTTCCATGATGGCGTCGGACTTCTGTTCATCGCTCAGGGAAGTGACGAGTTCACGCCCCAGATCTTCCTCCCGATGCAATACGCGGGTTCCCATGCGTGCGCCGCTGCGCACCTCGGCTGGATTGCTGCCGAGAAATTGCGGCGTGCTGGCAATTCCAGCCCCGCCGGCGAATGTCCAGTTCAAGGCGACATGATGGCCTTCGTAGCGCAAGGCCCAGGGGGCCTCCAAATCGGGCTGGCCGAAAATCGAGAAAAAGTACAGTTCCGGGTCGCGATCAATGCGTCCGTTGACCTCGATCTCGGCAAGTACTGATTCGAGGCTGCGCACGTCTTCGGTCTTGGCGAAACCGTCAACACTGAGGAAAACCTGCAACAGGCGCCGGGCGGCGGCGCGCTGTTCTTCGTTCATGGCCTTGTAGGGCACGCCCTTGCGGTCGACCGGGGTGAAGAACCAGTTGCTGCGCTCTTCGTCGTCGAAGGCGAACAAGGCGCTGTTCCTCTGCATTTCATTGAGCGAGGCGATGAAGTCCTCGGTCGCTGAGACCATTTCTCCGGTGAGTTCGATCTGTTGCTGGGAATGGGCGAATGAGGTCATCAGAAACAGCATAAGCGCTGATGCCGACCCGCGAAGAATTCTGCCGGCGGCGATGTGCATGGCTTTGCCTCCCGTGGGTGTTAACCAGCGAAGAATAAACCCGCCGCCGGTTCCAGTCTAGCCGAATCCGCCCGGCCCGTGTCTATTTCAGTCACGGACCGAGTTGCCGATAGACCAAAGACCGGGTTTTCACGATCGACTTAGAGGGACGCATTCATGACTTCCAGCAAATTCAGATTGACAGCAATTTCCGCCGGCATTGCCGCGGCCATCGGCTCGGCGCAGCCGGTCCTGGCGCAAGACGAGGAAGCGCTCGAGGAAATCCTCGTTACCGGCTCCTATATTCGCCGCACGAGTTTCGACGGCACGAAGCCGGTGCAGGTGATCGATCAGACGACGATCGAACGGATCGGCGCTTCGCAGCCGGTCGACGTACTCAAGGAACTGACCGTCAACAGCGGTTCGCAGTTCTACAACGAGACCAACAACCGGGCCGGTACGGCGATGTTCAACGTGCGCAATCTGGGCCTCGGTTCGACCTTGACCCTGATCAACGGCAAGCGCGGGGGCATTGCGCCGGTAGCCGACGACACCGGCACCGATTATCTGGACATCAACCAGTTTCCGATCACGATGATCGAGCGCATCGAAGTGCTGACCGACGGCGCCTCCGCTCTCTATGGCTCACAGGCGGTGGCCGGCGTTGCCAACATCATCACTCGCAAGGGCTTTGAAGGCTTCGAACTCAGCGGCAGCTATTCACAGTCCGAAATCGAACAGCAGGATATCGGCTTCGCCGCGGGCGCACAGTTCGGCCAGGGCGGGTTCAACATTTATGCAAGCTGGTACGAGCAGGACGAAGCGTTTCGTTCCGACTTCGACTGGCTGAACGAGCGACTCAATCCGAGCCCGCGCGAATCGCGTTTCCTGTCTTCGACCGGCTCGCCGGGCACCTATCGCGGCGCCACGCTGAACGCGGCCGGAAACGCGGTCCCCACCGGCGGCAACCGCGTGCCGGACCCTGACTGTGAAGCCGCGGGCGGCGTCCTGCGCAGCCCGGGCGATTCGCGCTGCCGTTACCTGTTCGTAGACCAGGTGGCCATCATTTCCGCCGAAGAGCGGGTGCAGGTCTTCAATGAATTCGAATGGGAATTCAGCGACCGGCTGCGCTACTACGCGGAAGCGAGCTATTCCAACAACATCGTCAAACGTCCGAGCGGCGGCGCCACCTTCAATACCGGCAACGCGGTCGGCGGCGGCTTCACGGTTCCCGCCTCGCATCCTTTCAACTTCTTTACCGCCGACCCCGCCAGTCCGGCCGACATTCTCTACGTCGGCCCGGACGCATGGGACAACTCGATTCATACGGCGACGGATCTGCAAGTGACCGCACGCCCGCTCGGCCGGGAGGTGAACAACACGCCCCTGACCCAATACATCAAGCGGGAATTGAGCTACTCGCGCATCCTCAACGGCGTCGAATTCGATATCGGCGACACCTGGAGGATGGATCTGTCCTATGGCTGGGCAAACTCCACGCGCACCACCAACGCGCCGCACAATTATCGTTCCGATGTTTTCCAGAGTCTGGTGAAAGCGGGCGAATGGAATCCCTTCGGCACGCGCCTCGCCAATCCGGCGCTGGTTTCACCCAAGGACGGCACGAGCACGGCCGGCAACAGCGACATCACGCTGGCCAAGTTCGATACGCCTTCAGCCAGTAATGCGCGCGTGCTGGAACAGGTCACCGACCTGGTATTCACCGGCGACCTGTTCGAGTTCAATGGCAATACGGTGCAGGCAGCTTTCGGCAGCCAGTTTCGTGACGTGTTCATCGAAATCTTCGGCGACTCGCTGGAATCCGCCGGCGAAGCCAACGAGCAAAGCCTCTCCGGCCCGGTGGAGGGCAGCGAGGATGTGATCGCCGTATTCGGCGAGATCGTCGTGCCGGTAACCGATACGCTCGAATTGCAACTTGCCGTGCGCAGGGAAGATTACGGCGGCCGGATCGGCGCCACCACGGACCCGAAAGTGGCATTCGAGTACCGTCCGCTGGATTGGCTCGGCTTCCGCGGCTCCTGGGGCACGTCCTTCCAGGCGCCGACGGTGCGCCAGACCGCCGAAGCGACTTCGTCGGCTTTCATCGACGACCCGGCATCTCCTACCGGACCCGGCGGCAGCACGGTATGCGTCTCCACCGGCCTGAACAACAACATCACGGTGGCTGTGCAGGGCTCGCCCAATCTGGCGCCGCAGGAGTCGGAAAACTTCAACCTGGGCCTGGTGTTGCAATTGGAGAACGGCTTCAACGCGAGCGCGGATTACTTCAACTTCGAATATCAGGATCTGATCGCGCAATCGGAAGGCGCCCAGGCGATCGTGAACAACGACTGTCTGGATGACGGCGTTCCGAACGACCCGAGGGTCATTCGCGACGCCGGCGGCCAGTTGCGCCAGGTCAATACCCAGTTCGTCAACATCGGCTCGGTCGAGACCAGCGGTCTTGACCTGAATCTGGCCTGGGACGTCGATGTCGGTGCGGGAGACCTGTTCCTCAATGCGGCCGCCACCTACGTCACCGAGTTCGCGGTCAGCAACGGAGCGGTGAGCTTCGACGGCGCGGGCAGCAGGAACTTCCGCAACAACTTCTCGACTTTGCCGGAGTTGCGCGCCCATTTCGGCGCGACGTATTCCCTGGGCGACAGCAGTCTCACCGCCAAGTTCCGGCACATTGACGAATACCGAAACGATCAGAGCAACAACGGTATCGTCGAAGCCTGGAACGTGGTCGACGCCCAATTCAACCATGTGTTCGCCGGACTGTTGGGCGACGGCGACACATCGGTCACGGTGGGCGTCAACAACGTGTTCGACGCGGATCCTCCCCGGCTGACGCGGCTGGATGCGGACGGCAATGAACGGCCGGTGTTCAGGCCGAGTTCGGGCGGCGTGATCTATGACGGCCTGTCGGACCGTCCTGGCTATGACGACCGCGCCGGCCACGACTTGCGCGGCAGGCTGATCTATGTGAGGTTCTCGCACGACTTCTGAAGGGAGGGCCACGGTGCAGCAACTCGATATAGGCCGCAGCACTTCCTCGCTGTTCGGGACAATCCTGGTCGCCCATGACTGGCCCGACAGCGAGGGGCTCAACCGGCAACTCGCCGAATTGTTGCTGGCGAAAGAGCGCTCGCCCGGCGAAAAAGGGACGAATCGTTCCAACGCCGGCGGCTGGCAGTCGCCGGGCAATCTGATCGGCTGGCCCGATGCGCCGGTCGAGGAACTGAAGCGGCGCATCGAGACCATCGTCTTCAACCTCACCGATCGGATTATTCGCGACCGCGACCGGCAGCGGCAATTCCGTCTGCTCATCGACGCCTGGGGCAACATCAACCGCAGCGGCGACTACAACGTCGTGCATACGCATCCGAATTGCATGTGGTCGGGCGTCTACTACGTGACGAGGGGCAATCCCGATCCGGCCATCCCCCAGAACGGCCTGCTCGAATTGCTTGATCCGCGCGAGGCGGCAAATTACCTCCAGATCAGCAACACGATCCTCGACGGCCGCGAATTCATCGAAAACGTGCCCGGCCGCATGTTGCTATGGCCAAGCTGGATGAAGCACATGGTGCATCCCTACACCGGCGCCGGCGAGCGAATCTCGATTGCCTACAATGTGAACGTTATAGAAGAAACCCCCGCCACCTGAGCAAATCAGGCGCCAGCCAATGCCCTGGCGTGATGGCGGATGTGATCTACGATGAATGTGGCGATGAAAAAATAGCTGTGGTCGTAGCCGGGTTGCATGCGCAAGGTCAACGGGTGCTTGGCTGCGGCGCAGGCTTTTTCGAGCAGTTTGGGCTTCAGTTGTTCTTTGAGGAAGTCATCGGCCTGGCCCTGGTCGATCAGAAGAGGGAGGCGTTCGGTAGCTTCGGCAATCAGTTCGCAGGTGTCGTAGTCCCGCCATTGTTCCCGGTCCTGCCCCAGATAGTTCCCGAGAGCCTTTTCTCCCCAGGGGCATTGGGTCGGGGCGCAAATCGGGGCGAATGCCGAGACTGATTTGTACTTGCCGGGGTTTTTGAGCGCGATGGTGAGCGCGCCGTGGCCGCCCATGGAGTGACCCATGATCGAACTGCGTTCGACATTCAGCGGCAGGTCGCTTGCCGCCAAAACTCGCGGCAGTTCATCGACCACGTAATCGTACATGTGATAGTTGGCTGACCACGGGGACTGGGTGGCATTGACGTAAAAGCCCGCGCCGAGGCCGAAGTCCCAGGCGCCTTCGGGGTCGTCGGGAACCCCGTCGCCCCGGGGACTGGTGTCGGGGCAGATAATGGCGACTCCGGCTTCGGCCGCATAGCGCTGGGCACCGGACTTCTGTACGAAATTGTCGTCGGTGCAGGTCAGCCCCGACAGCCACCAGATCAATGGCACGAGGCCCTTCGCCGCCTGGGGCGGCAGATAGACCGAAAACGCCATTTCGCAACCGAGAATTTCGGAGCGATGTTTCAGCTTGAACTGCCTGCCTCCGAAGCAGGCAACGGAACTGATTATTTCAGTACTCATGGCGCTTCCTGCCGCTAATAAAGCACCACCGAGCGAATGCTCTCGCCCGCATGCATGAGGTCGAATGCGGAATTGATGTCATTCAGCGGCATGGTATGGGTGATCATGTCGTCGATATTGATCTTCTCGTCCATGTACCAGTCGACGATCCGCGGCACGTCGGTGCGCCCGCGGGCTCCGCCAAAGGCCGTACCGCGCCAGACGCGGCCGGTGACCAGTTGGAACGGCCGAGTGGAGATCTCCTGTCCTGCCCCGGCGACGCCGATGATCCAGGATTCGCCCCAGCCCTTGTGGCAGCATTCGAGCGCCTGGCGCATGACTTCGACATTGCCGATGCACTCGAAACTGTAGTCGACGCCGCCGGTAAGCTGAACGATGTGGTCGACGACGTTTCCCACATCCTTCGGATTGACGAAATCGGTCATGCCGAACTTGCGTCCAAGGGCTTCGCGTTTGGGATTGATGTCGACGCCGATGATGCGGCTGGCGCCCGCCAGCTTGCAGCCCTGGATCACATTCAGCCCGATACCGCCGAGCCCGAAAACGGCTACGTTCGAGCCCATTTCGACTTTCGCCTCGAAGATTACCGCGCCTACGCCGGTAGTTACGCCGCAGCCGATATAGCAGATCTTGTCGAAAGGCGCGTCTTCGCGCACCCTGGCCACGGAAATCTCCGGCAGTACGGTGTAATTGGAGAAAGTCGAACAGCCCATGTAATGCAGCAAGGGCTTGCCGTCGAGTGAGAAGCGGCTGGTGCCGTCGGGCATCACGCCCTGGCCCTGGGTCGCACGCACGGCCTGGCAGAGATTGGTCTTGGGATGCAGGCAATATTCGCAGGTGCGGCATTCGGCGGTGTAAAGCGGAATCACGTGATCGCCGGGTTTTACCGATGTGACGCCGGGGCCGACTTCGACCACCACGCCGGCGCCTTCATGGCCGAGAATGGCGGGAAAAGCGCCTTCCGGGTCTTCGCCGCTGAGCGTAAACGCGTCCGTATGGCAAACCCCGGTGGCCTTGAGTTCCACCATGACCTCGCCCGCCTTGGGGCCTTCGAGATCGACTTCACAGATTTCCAGCGGCTCGCCCGCCGCGAAGGCTACTGCTGCTCTGGTTTTCATGGCTGATGCCCCATCGAAAGTTTCCGGGAGAATGTTGCACGTATGAATGGTTTCCTGCAAGGGCGGGTAACATGTAGCGCTGTTCAACAATAGCTGGCATGGCCGATACGCCTGTATGGCAGTGTGCAGGCTGATAAGTTTGGCGTCTTGGCGGATCAGGGAGAAATTTTCGAGCAAAAATGCGGGGAACTGAGTATCAATCGACTATGTTTCGGGTTACACCAATTTATGGTGGCTTGATTGGCTTGGAATTAAGGACAAAGACATGGCCCAGAATTCAGAGATTGAGTGGACGGACGCGACCTGGAATCCCGTGACGGGCTGTACCCAGATCGGCCCGGGCTGCGACAACTGTTACGCGAAGCGGTTCGCGGAGCGATGGCGTGGGCTTGAAGGACACCCATACGAGCAAGGGTTCGATCTTCGACTATGGCCGGAACGCCTTGGGCAGCCCGTCCAGTGGAAGAAACCGCGGATGATCTTCGTGAACTCGATGAGCGACCTCTTTCACAAGAACATCGACCGGCGTTTCGTAGACTGTGTCTTTGACACTATGGAAACTGCCAACTGGCACATTTATCAGATACTCACCAAGCGCAGTTCGCTTATGCGCCGATACATTGATAAGCGCTACAGTGGTCAGCAAGTACCGAATCATATCTGGCTCGGTGTCTCCGTCGAAGATGCGGCCCACACTGGCCGCATTAGCCACCTGAGAAGGATTAATTCCAAGGCTCGGTTTATATCGTTCGAACCGCTTCTTGGGCCAATAGGAACGGTAGATCTGTCCGACATCGCATGGGCCATAGTTGGAGGCGAAAGCGGCCCTGGGGCAAGAACAATGGAATTATCATGGGCAACCTGTCTGCGAGACAAATGTCTAGAAGCCGGGGTCGCATTTTTCTTCAAGCAATGGGGCGGAGCGCGGCCCAAATCCGGGGGAAGACTTCTTGAAGGCGAGGAATGGAACGGGTTTCCCTGGCAAATCGTGCCGAGAGGAATAGTAGATTCACTAAAGGACAAGCGAGCGGCATGACTCACGAAACAGAGACTTATCGCGGACGCGAGCAATCCTATGTCAAGCACCTCTTCCTCACTCGTTACCTAAAGGAGGCTGCGTTCAAGATATTTCAGGGACGCTCGCGCGCGTTTAATTTCGTTGACGCCTTTGCCGGACCATGGAATGTTGCGGACGAAAGTGACTATTCCGATACGTCTTTCGACCAAGCTCTCCGGACTCTTGATGAGGTGAGAAGCCATTTACGATCAATCGGTCGCGGGGATTTTCATATTCGATTTTGTCTTTGCGAAAAGCGAAGGGATGCTGCCAGGAAACTACGTCAATATGCTAAAGCGAAGAGTAATTTTGAAATACATGTCTTCCACGGAATGTTTGAGAACCATTTGACCGAAATCACCGCCGCTTGCGCCGATGGCTTCACATTTACGTTTATTGACCCTACGGGGTGGGACATCGATTCGAGTCCCATCCTTGATTTTTTGCGTGATCGGAATGGCGAATTCATGCTGAATTTCATGGCCGAACATGTCAATCGACATGCTGGATACGATTCAGTCCAAGCTTCGTTCGGTCGATTTCTTGCATCAAACGAGTGGCGGCAAAACTATGATCAGCTGCCAGATGAATGGAATAACGAGCAGAAAATTCTTTATTTGCTTAGAAGGAAGATCAAGTCTACGCAGGCTGCCACTTATGTCCCTCACTTCCAGATTCTAAAACCGGGACAGGAACGGGTGAAGATGCGGCTTTTGCTTGGAACGCATTCCCGTGAAGGGCTTAGGTTATTCCGAGAGATTCATGGGAAGGTTGAGCGTGAAGAGACTAAATTGCATGAGAAGATGAATGAAAACAGCCTAGGAATTCACTTATTTCCGATCGAAGAACTTGCAAAATTTAAGCAAGGAAATTCTGGGATCGGATCTGCTAGTTTTGAAGAGGAGGCCAAAGTTCGGACACTCAGCTATTTGTCAAAAAGAGGCGAAGCAACCTTCCAATTTCTGGCAACGAGTATTCTAGATGAGATACCGATGCGGATGACGCAAGTTAACAAGCTCTTCAGCAAAATGAGAAGAAGTGGAGCAGTAGAGTTCGAATTACCTTCCAACAGGCAGGTGCCAAAGCCAGATACCGTTATCCGGTTGCCAAAGCTGTAATTAGACCATTGCCTCCGCGAAGCGACCACAATCCCTTGTTAGCTTCGCAAGCATTTCGAAACCTGCTTGCGCGCCAATCGCGGCCTTTCGCTGGATGATCGACCTGGCCGAACGACAGCCCCTACTGAATTTAAGTTTCTGAGCCGAAGGCGAGGCAATTGGCCCCTATCAGGAGATTTGACGGGACACAACGCCCCATTTATCCTAGCCAGCCATCCAAATTCCCCAAACAAGGCATAAAGTAATGACACACAAGCTGCACAAGGCGCTATTCACATTCTTTTTTGCACTGGCGTCGACCAGCTCGCTGGCCCAGGACGAATCCCTGATGACCTACGACCAGGCCGCTCAAGCCGTGATCGCGGCCCAAACTTTCGCCCTTGACCAAGGCTGGAACGTGACCATTCTCGTTACCGATCAGAGCAACAATCCGGTCATGTTGCACCGTATTGACGGCGCGGTCGCGCGCACCTTCGAATTTGCCTCCCGCAAGGCGCTGGTAGTGAACGAAACCGGGCTCGCCTCCGGTGTGTACGGTCAGAGAGTGCAAGCCGGCGAGATTGAAGAAGTTGAAGGCGGCGTCACTTTTGCCGGCGGCGTTCCGGTCTTCGTGAACGGCGAGCGCATCGGCGCTATCGCGGTCAGTGGCGTTACGGCCGCACAGGACGAAGAAGTGGCTATCGCCGGCGCCGAAGCAATTGGCAGTGCATCCAACTAATCAACAAGTCGGAAAAACCATGATGAATACTCATCTCCTGAGAAAACTCCTGATCGTTTCGGCCATCTTCGCGGCCGGCGCGGTATCCGCACAATCCGGGCCTCCCGGTTCACCACCCGCGGACTGGGGGCCTGTTTCCATCAATCTGGAAGAGTTCGAGTATCCCTATCCGGTGAGCTACATGGACTTTCGGGTATACAACCAGGACGCTCGAATCGCGTACATGGATGTGGCGCCTACCGGACCCGCCAATGGCCGCACGGTAATCTTCCATCACGGCGGACTTTATTACGGCTGGTATTGGGAAAAACAGATTGCGGCGCTGAGCGACGAAGGCTACCGGGTGATCGTCAAGGATCGTCTCGGCTGGGGGAAATCTTCCAAACCGGACATCCCTTACAGCATCAATCTCTGGGCTTCCAACACCGCGCGTCTGATGGATCATCTGGGCATCGAACAAGCAGCGGTCGTGGGCCATTCCATAGGTGGACAAATGGTGACCCGATTTGCCTTCCTTTACCCGGAACGCGCCACGCACCTGGTAACCGTCAATCAGGTTGGTCTCACTGACCGACGCAAAGGCCGCGGCTTCCAACCGCTTTCCGGTGAAGTCGATTCCAGTCCTGACATGGACGAAGTCTATGCCGGTCTGGTGCGCTGGGCGGAAGAGAACTACGTCAACTGGCAGCCGGAATTCGCCGAGCATATGCGCATCCGTTATGGACAGCGGCTGAGCGGCGACTGGCCGCGCGTGGCCTATGTCAGCCGATTGACCGGTCAGATGCGCGGCATGGACACTGTAGTCAACGACTGGCAACACATCGAGACCAGGACCCTGATCCTGGGCGGTGCGGAAGACTACCCCACTTACGCGGAAGAGGCGCGACACGCCGCCGGGATGTTCCCCAACGGCGAAGTGGTCAACATTCCGGGTGTCGGTCACAACCCGCATGAGGAAGTACCTGAAATCGTGAACGCGGAATTGATTCGATTCCTCGGTTCCTGAACTCCAAAAAACAAGCAGTGAAAACCACAACATGAAAGCAGTGCGAGTGAATGAATTCGGCGGTCCTGAAGCCCTTTCCGTCGAAGAACTGGAAGTCCCCTCCCCGGCCGATCACGAAGTGCTGGTCAAGATCGAGGCGGCCGGCCTGAATTACATCGACACCTACCAGCGCTCGGGCCTGTACCAGATCCCGTTGCCCACGACGCTCGGCATGGAAGGCGCGGGCAGCGTGGTGGCGGCCGGCCCCGACGTGAAAAGCCTGAAACCGGGCGACCGGGTGGCGTTTACCAATGTGATGGGCGCCTATGCCGACTACATCAAGGCATCCGAAGACCGGCTCGTGCCGATACCAAACGGAGTTTCCTTCGATGAGGGCGCGGCCGCGATGCTGCAGGGCTGCACGGCGCATTATCTGAGCCAGACGACTTACAAGCTGGGCAAGCGCGACCGCTGCCTGATCCACGCCGCGGCAGGCGGCGTCGGCCTGCTGCTGATCCAGATGGCCAAGAATGCCGGCGCGTTCGTCATCGGCACCTGCTCCACCGAAGCCAAGGCCGAACTCGCATCGGCGGCCGGCGCCGACGAAGTGATCCTCTACAGCAAGCAGGATTTCAAGACCGAAGTGAAACGCATCACCGGCGGCGAAGGCGTTACCATCGCCTATGACTCCGTCGGCAAGGCCACGTTCGAGGACAGCATCGACTGCCTCGGCAAGCGCGGCTACATGGTGCTTTACGGCAACGCCAGCGGGCCGGTCACGGAGTTCAATCCGGCCAGCCTCGCCGCCAAAGGCTCATTGTTCCTGACCCGCCCGGCACTGTTCGACTACATCGCCGACCGCGCGGAACTCATTCAGCGCAGCAGCGATGTCTTCAACTGGATCCGCGAAGGCCGGCTGCGCTTGCGCATGGAGCATTTCTTCCCGCTGACCGAGGCCCGCGCCTCCCACGAAGCGCTCGAAGGCCGGCACACCACGGGCAAAGTGCTGCTCAAGCCGGAAGGAACGTGACCCTGCTCATCGCTCGACCGACTTGAAAACGGAAAGCAACCAGACTCAATCCACGAGGAATTCTCCATGAACACCAGCAAGATACTGCTCGCCGCCTGTGCCGCGCTATTCATCGGCAACCTGTCCGCCCAGTCTATCGACCTCGGCCGCGGCGAACTGCCGGTAACTGTGCCCGAAGGCTATGACGACGGCACTCCTGCGCCGCTCGTGGTGCTGCTGCACGGATACACATCCAGCGGCGCCAACCAGGACACTTATATGGGCTTCAGCGAACTCGCCGACAGTTACGGCTTCCTGTTCGTGGCCCCGGACGGCACCCGCGAGTCCGGCGGCGACCAGAACCGTTTCTGGAACGCCAGCGATGCCTGCTGCAATTTTTTCGAATCCGAAGTGGACGACTCTGCTTACATCGCCTCGGTCATCGATGAAATGAAATCGGAATACAGCGTCGACGAGGATCGGGTCTACCTGATCGGGCATTCCAACGGTGGCTTCATGAGTTTCCGCATGGCCTACGAGCACTCGGACACGATCGCCGCGATCGTCAGCCTGGCCGGCGCCAACCACATGGGAATGCGTGAAGCGCCGCCCAACGGCGTACACATCCTGCAGATTCACGGTTCCGCCGACTCGGTGATCGTCTACGGCGGCGGCGACATCCAGGACGTCCGCTACCCAGGCGCGCTGGGCACCGTGCGGCGCTGGGCGACCTACAACGGTTGCTCGATGGACGGCGCGGGGCGCGAGCTGCGCGATCTCGATGCAAGCCTGCCCGGGCATGAATCCGGCACTTATCTGTTCGAGGCCGGCTGCCGGCCCGGCGGTTCAGCGGAGTTGTGGACGATTCCCGCCGGCGCGCATTCGCCTGTGTTGTCAGATACTTTTGCCGAACAGGTGATCGAGTGGCTGCTGGCGCACCCGAAGACTCGGGGCGAAAGCGGGTAGGTCTTTCCGTGTGGGCCGGTTCTGAGCATTTCGAACCGGCCCGCGACCTCTTGGGAGTTGGCCATGTGGGGTAGCCAAAACCTGATTAGATCAATTGTGTCGGTCGTTGTTGTCGTTCTTGCTTCCTGCGGTAGCGAAGATGACGAAGGGCATCGGCTGGAAGTTTCCCACCGGGTTGAATTCGAGCCCATCGGCGAAATGAGCGGGATTGTGCAGAATCCGCTCGATGGTTCCTTTTGGGTGCATAACGACAGCGGAGACGAACCGCGACTGTTTGCTCTGGACGCAGAGGGACGAGTGCAAATTCCCGAAAGCCTTGCCGACGACTTTCACGGCGAAGCGGTGGAAGCAGATAAGGAACCCTGGCCCGGGGTTCACATCGATAACGCGGTTAATCAAGACTGGGAAGACGTAACCACCGACGGCGTCAATTTGTACATCGCCGACATGGGCAACAACCGCAATGCCCGCCGAGACCTGGGCATTTATGTCGTGCCTTGGGAGTCGTTAAGCGATACGCAGACTGCGACCGCGACTCGATTCATTCCAGTCCATTATCCCGAACAGACCGGATTTCCCCCGCTGGAGCGGCATTTCGACAGCGAGAGCCTGTTTTTCGCCGATGGCAGCCTGTATGCGATCACCAAGCATAGGCAGCCGGTTCCGATTCAGCAGGCGGAACCTGGAGCGAATCTCTATAGACTTGATTCGCAATCCGAATCAGCATCGAACGCATTGACCCTGATCGACCATCATCCCGAACTCACTTTCGCAACCGCGGCCGAATTATCGCCCGATGGACAAACCCTGGCGGTGCTTTCCTACACTGCAATCTGGCTGTTCGAGCGGCCCGAGACGGGCGATATGTGGCTATCGGCCCCGTCCCGCAAGTTGGCACTGAATATCGATACCGCCCGACAGGCCGAAGCCGTCGCCTGGCTTGACGCGGATACAATAATCGTAACCAACGAGCAAAGGGACTGGCTCAAGGCGCCAGTGGCGCTGTTTTCGCCTTCGGAGTAAATGTTACGAAAGGATGCCCACTTGGGTGTCCCTTTGATCTGACATGACTACTGAAGCTCTCGAGCGGAAACTGCATGAGGATGACCGACAAGGAGTTTGTCTGCGGTTAGCAGCTTGAGTCCTTCCTCTTGGGCTTGTACCAGTAACAACTCATCGAACGGATCTTTGTGACGGAGTGGCGGCTCGAGTTCCTGCACGGCATAGGTAATTGTCATCGGCAGAAATACTATTTCCTGATCCGCTAGCGCTGTGATCACGTCCTCGGGCGAGAAGCGGGTTTTGCGATCCCCTGACGGATGACGGGCGTTATGTTTCAATCGCAGTTCCCAGAGCGAAACCGAACTCACATGAAATTCAGCGTCACGAGCCGCGAGAATCCGGTGCTCCTGCTCCAGAAACGCTCCGGGTTTGTCCATAATGTCGTATAGGTAAGACGTATCGAGCAACAAACGCATTAGATAGCCTAAGTATCTTTGTCGAGGCCAAGAACCTCGCGACTAAATGCTGGATCGTTAAATTCTTCCGGCCAACCTTCTCCATCTCCTTCGATTCCGAGCCGGCGACGCGCCGCATCCAGTTTCTCGAAATCAATACCGCCCCGCTGATCGCAGCGCACCAGTTCAACGACCGGCCGGCCATGCTTGGTGATGACGACCCGCTCACCGTTTCGCGCCGCGGCAATCAGTTCGGACAAGCGAGCTTTTGCTTCACGCAATGCAAGTTCCATGACGAATCGCTCCCGTCGCCAAATTCATGATCGAAAGTATGACGCACCGCAAAAATCGAATCAAGACTACTGTGTGACTACATAGTTCTCAGCCGAGGCGTCCTATAAGGCGCCCTGGCAATCTCTGCGAAATTCATTCACAGACTACGCCATCTACATTGCCCGCTGTAGTCAGGAGGCTTGCGAGTCTGACCCGCGCCACGGTGTCAGGCGCGGCCGCCAGCGATGCACATGCAGGCAATAGGCCTCGTACGACCCTTCAAATCTTCGACGGAGTTGCGGCTCCTCGTAGAACCGCACAAACAGATGAAACGCGAGCAGAAGCATCCCTGCGTAGGCGAGCAGAAGCGCCTGGCCAAAGAGCAGCGCCTGCCCTGCAACGATGGTCAGCACGCAGACGTACATCGGGTTTCGCACGAACCGGTAGAGGCCGGACGCCACCAGCACTTCGGTTTGCTCCACCGGAGCCGGCGTGCCGCGTCCCTCTAGGGCGAAACGGGCAAAACAGTCCAACAGGCCGGCCAGGCCCACAACGACCGCCGCCGCGCCCACTACCCGCCCGACCGGCAAACCAAACAGCGGCGGTTGCATCGACCAACCGAAAAGTACGAACGGGACGATGCCGGCTACGACAGCGGGAGCGACCAGGAAGAAGGCGAACGACCCCAGGGTCGCTCGCGCGGTTGTGCCCTTCTCAAACATGTCATGATGCCAGGGGAGTCCCGGGAGCGATGTTACGGCAGCTTCGAACCTGTTGCCACGCACCCGCTGTGGTGCTCGTGGGCCCGCGGCAATGCGGAAATCCACGGCGAACTTTCGCAATTCTCGCAAGAAATATCCGTAAATCTCGCAATAGCTGTGCGTATTTCTCGCAATAGAGCTTCGTAAATCTCGCAATAGAAGCTACAATCGAGTTATGTACAAACGGCATATCCAGAGCCTGCTCCGCGAGTTGCTGGGCGAATTTCGCATTGTTTACCTCACGGGGCCGCGCCAGTCCGGGAAAACGACGCTCGTCCGCATGGTGGCGGAGAGTCTGTCGTTGCGCTACATGTCCCTGGATGATCAGGCGACCCGCGCCGCCGTGGAATTCGACCCTCATGGATTCATTCGCTCCCTTGGTGACGAGCGCGTGGTAATTGACGAATTTCAATATGTCCCGGCACTGATTCCCGCCATCAAGGAAGCTTCCGACCAACTGACGCCGGATCAGCGCGGCAAGTTTCTGCTCACGGGTTCCGCCGATATATTCGGCTCCGCACGGGTGCAGGAAGCTCTGCCGGGGCATTTGGCGCGGTTGGAGTTGCTGCCGCTTTCCGCGGACGAGATGTCGGGCGGCGAAAGAAATGCGATTGACTTCCTGATGCGGGAGAAACATTCGCATCGAGTTGATTATCCGGAATTGACTCGCAATCAGATTGCCGACGCCATCGTCCACGGCGGCTATCCCGAGCCGGTTGGCAAAAGCCAACGCTTTCGGCAAGTGTGGTTTGACTCCTACATCCGGGGCCGGCTACTGAAAGATTTTGAATCGCTTTACGCCAGCCGCACGGACTGCCACACAAATATCGCCGCCTTGACGCCCTATCTTGCAGGTTTGTGCGGCAACTTATTGAAGTACGCCAAGGTCGGTAACGACCTGCGCCTCGATGACCGGCTGGTAAAGAGATACATAGAGACCCTTGAGCTGATGTTCATCGTTCAGCGCGTTCCGGGGTATGCCAAAAACCGCGCCAAACGGCTTGCCGTGAGTTTGCCGAAGATTTATCTCACCGATACCGGTTTGACATGTGCCTTGCTTGGCATTCGAGATGGCGAAACTCTGCTGACCACAAATCACTATGGCGCATTGCTGGAAAATCTGGTGTATCTGGAATTGCGCAAGGCCGCTGCCTGGGCCGAGCGGTCCGTTTCACTACATTGCTTTCGGGACAGGAATCAGCGCGAGGTCGACCTCGTGATCGAACGAGACGACGGACTGGTGACTGGGGTGGAAGTCAAGGCTTCGTCCAGCGTCTCTCCGCACGATTTTCGCGGCTTGTCGGCCTTTTCCGAGTTTGCCGGAACAAAGTTCCAGCAAGGCATTTTGCTTTACACCGGATATCGGGTTCTGCCTTTTCGGATAAAGGACAAGACTTTTCATGCGCTTCCGCTGAGCGCGTTGGTTCCGATTGCCGAATGATCGATAACGCCAGGTAATTGCCAAGCTTGCCTATTGACAGTGGTTACCATGAAAAAGTAATGCCAGTTGAATTATTTTCATGGTATTTTCTCGGAATGCTAAATCGAGATTCAGCGCGCGAAGCGATCCAGACAGCGTTGAACCGCGCACCTGTTGCGGTGCTCGTGGGTCCGCGGCAATGCGGTAAAACCACGCTTGCGCGCCAGTTTCTCGACACCGGATCGGTCAATTATTTCGACCTGGAATCGCCGGAAAGCCTGGCTCGCCTTGATGAGCCGCAGACGGCGCTCGAGCCTTTGCGAGGTCTTGTCGTCATCGACGAAGTGCAATTGCGCCCCGACCTGTTTCCGATATTGCGAGTGCTGGCGGACCGGCGCCCCTTGCCGGCAAGGTTTCTGATTCTGGGAAGCGCATCCGGCAGTATGTTGCGGCAGACCTCCGAAAGTCTGGCGGGACGCCGCGAGCGTGTGCTTCTCGGCGGCTTCAGCCTCGACGAAGTGTCCGCGCAATTCGACGACGAGGCGGACTCCCGGGCAATGCTTTGGCGCAGGGGCGGTCTGCCGCCTTCGTTTCTGGCAACGCGCGAAGAAGACAGCGTGTCCTGGCGCCGTGAATTCATACAAGCGCTGATCGAGCGGGATTTCCCGCAATGGGGCGTTCGCACGCCCGCCACGACCATGGGCCGATTCTGGTCGATGCTCGCCCACTATCACGGCCAGACCTGGAACGCCGCCGAGCCCGCGCGTGCAATGGGCGCGCGACCGATGGCCGTTCGCCGCCATCTCGATGTGCTCACCGACGCCATGATGGTTCGACAGTTACAGCCCTGGTTCGCGAACATTCGCAAAAGGCAAGTCAAAGCGCCCAAGATTTACATCCGCGACTCAGGCCTGTTGCATCAACTGCTCGGCATCCGGGACGAGAAGGAATTGCTGACTCACCCCAAGGTCGGCGCATCCTGGGAGGGTTTCGTCATCGAGCAGATCTTGCAGGCTGAGCCGCACGACGAAGCATTTTTCTGGTCGACACACCAGGGAGCGGAAATCGATTTGATCCTGCGGCGCGGAGACGCTCTCTACGGAATCGAATGCAAATTTGCCGACGCGCCACGCATGACCCCATCGATCCGCAACGCGCTGGCGGATGTGGGCCTCGCCCGTGTAGCCATCGTGTATCCAGGCAATCGCCGCTACGCATTGTCCGATCAAGTGGAAGCCGTCCCCGCCTCGGCCTTGGCAACACCCGAGCCTCTGATCGCAGACGATTAATTTGCCCGATTCTGAGCGCGATTCAGGATTCGACTTGAGTTCAGTCAGTTCAACCGGGTCCTGGGTAGCCAAGCCATCTCCACTAGCGATACACATTCATGTATCCGGTTACGTGACCTAGCAGCGATGCCACAAATCGTTGAAAATTGATCTCTTCCGATGGCTCTCGGTACCAGCCTCTTGAGCCTTGAGATTTGTTTGACGTAACAAGACATGCGGAATTGTACAGGCGCTCTCGAACCAAACGTTTGCAGAATTCCTCGTAGCGTTTCACATAAGAGCTTCCACGAAAATCCTCGTAAACCTTGAAGTGCGGTTCTTTTGTCTTTACTGGACTTAAGGACTTGGGAGACTCCTGAAGCACCATGAGGTAACCCAGCCACGGACTGGCGGATGGCTCGAAGTAGCCCTCTCGATAGGCAGTTTGGAGGTCAAGGGCGTTTCCGATGGCCTCCTCGATTCGATTGTTGTAATTGTTCCCGAATGATCCAACTTGCGATTTGAATTCAATCGTCGCGACGAGATTTCCCTCGTGTACGACCACCAGATCCCACTGTTTGGTCGGCCTGAAGAAACCAGGCAAAGTCGTTTGACTATTCTGCGTATGCACATGGGCTTCCGGCATTCCGCATTCAACCAGCAGGTCCGCGAACAGTTCCACAAACCCGTCCAGTTGCTTACCACCGGTTGTAGCGCTTCGGTCGCCATGATCCCGTACACCGGATACCGACCCTTGCTTCCGTTTCTGATTGGCTCGGGTTCCCCAGAAATGCTTAATGGCGCCGCGCAGACGAGACTCGATTTTCACGCAGCAATCACCGATACATCGCTGAACAACTCGCTGGTTTCCTTGTTGACGCGGTCGACAGCCATTTTGTGGTACTCGGGGTCAACTTCCACCCCGATGCTGTTTCGGCCCCACCTCGCGGCAGCCACGCTGGTTGTGCCCGTGCCGAGAAACGGGTCAAGCACGGTATCGCCAACAAAACTGAACATGCGAATCAGCCGTTCCGCGACTTGCAATGGGAATGGAGCGGGATGGTTTCGGGTCGAAGCGCCCGTAACGCCTTGCCAGATTTGCTGAAACCATAGTTTGTGGTTCTGATGCGAAATGACACTCAGGACTCGCTTTTCGAAGCTCGGTTTTCGATAACCGCCGCCCTTGCGCTCCATGAGGATGTATTCGATATCGTTCTTGATGACCGAGTTCGGCTCGTATGGTTTCCCTAGAAAGGCCGAACCGCCCGCAACCTCGTAATTGGCATTTGCGATCTTGTACCAGATGATTGGGGCAAGGTTCATATAGCCTATCTTGCGACAGCGCTCTTGTATCGAAGCATGCAATGGCATAACCGAATGTTCACCATTGTTCTTTCTTCGAGACAGGCATACGTCGCCTACCACACAGATCAGCCGCCCACCGGGGACGAGGGCTTTATGGCAGCGACTCCAAACCTTGTCGAGTTCATCCAGGAACTGTTCGTAGCCAGCGATGTCTCCCATTTGCCCTTCGTGCTCGTTATAGCGTTTGAGCGTCCAATACGGGGGTGACGTGACAATCAGATGGACACTTTCCGGGCCAAGATCGAGCAGTCGCGAATCCTGCTGCAACAAGTTGTGAGTCGTTGGTATTTGATGGAGAGAGTGTTCGATGCGCGCAAGAAGACTCGCGTCCTTCGCGATCTTCGGCAGTTCGGTCTGCGGATTCTCTATCTCGCGCAATTCCTCCGGAACGAACTGTTCTAGCGACTCCTTGCTCATCTATGCAAAATCTCCTTGCCTCATGCCAGCTGTAAGGGGCGTTGCGAGTTTTCGGGCGCATTCACCAGCAACCTCAAAAGCGGCGCCGCAAGACTCGAAATATCTTCATCCGCGATGTCGGTCGGATCGGAGGCCAGTAGCGTAATCAACGAAAGCGGTGCGTCCACCGCCGCGGCAAGGCCACCTACGACCTTCAAACTGGGCTGGCGCTTCCCCTTTTCTATAAGTGATAGCTGGCTCGCGCTGATACCGATCCGCAAGGCGAGTTCCGCCTGCTGCATCCCGTACGCCGCGCGGATCACCCTGAAAGCCTTGGCGAAATCTGTGTTCATATGATCGTCAGAGTTTCGTCCAGATGAGCGCAGTTGTCAACTGGATTTACAAATTACACAAATAATTTACTTTAAACGAAGATTCTTGCGGAATATCATGCGCCACTTAAGGCTGAGTTTCTGGATACCACGGGATAGAAGGGCTGGCCCCAGTTCACGTCAGGATGGCTCATCATCACATCGACAAATACTGGAACCAGAAAGGCAAGAATGGCAGCGCCGTCATGCACCTGATTTCGGTTGACTTGACTGTTCCAAGTCGCCCCTCCGTGCACCAACTGATTTCTCAGGACATAAAGCCTGTCGAAAACTAGGGACAGCGCTTCCCTGGTGTCGTTGTCGGTCTGCCTCAATGCGATTCGATTGAAGTCTCCCAACTTGCGCTGAAACCAGTCTTCCCAGTTTTCGTATCCCTCTATTCCGTTTTGATGTTTCCAGAACGGACTGAATACAAACTCGTTGTTCATCAGCAGTCGAACAGGTCCAGAAAAATTATCCCAGATGGCGTTGTAGATTCTCTGATCCGCGTCCAGCGATATCAGTTTGTGGAAATAGGACTTGAATGACTCCCTTTCCATGGGTGGCTCAGCCTGAAACTCCCATTCATCAGCGTAGGCCGCGTTGAAGGCAATCCACAGAAAAATGAACTTCCCGTCGTCGTCATCCGCCTGCTCCGCACGACCGATCCAACTGATGGCGCGTTGCACGCGAAGCCCCAGATTCTCTGGGAAATTATCCCTGATATGCCTCTGTTTTTCTTTCAGGGTGGCATAGGTTAGCGATGGGTTCATTCGTAATCTGCCACTGGAGATTGTGTTTTTCAATTATCGTGGATTGCTTCGGAGGATGCCAGATTCGATGAGGGCCGCTCGCGGATTACCGAGGTGGGACAGCCTCGTGAAGGTTTTCGGGAGCATCGATCAGGCGGTCAGGGCAAGCTAACTTGAGCTGCAAGCGCATTTTCTCGTTGTCGAGGTCGAAGACCACGCGGCTCAATATGGAGCCATCGAACATTCCAGGCCAGTCGTCTCCATTTCCTTCAATTTGATTATCTGAGTTGGGCTGTGGTACACAACGACCACGGAATTCGTGCCATGCTCGAAATTGGGATGAAACGCTCTTGCGGCGTCCGCTATGGAGTACACGAACCTAGACTTGCAAAAAGTCTTCATAAGATGGATCCACAAGGGACAACAATGAAAACCCAAAATCTTCCTGAGAATGTCATTCAAGGTGAGCTAGCGCGGCTATTCCCAGTCCTTTCCACGAAATCCAGGGAGGGTCGAACAACGGCAATTCTGCTCGCTTGTTTAAGCTTGGTAGATGATTTTGCGAAAGTACTGTTGTCAGGTGTCGGACAGCGTCTCGGTTTAAGGGCAAAGGTCAGTTCGTACACCGAAGTCGTTTTTCAGAACCAACCGGACGGTTCGAACGACAGGCCGGACGGACTCATAGTGGTCAGCTTCGGGAAGAGGGAATGGAAGGCGCTGGTCGAAGCTAAAGTTGGCGCGGCAAGTTTGCAAGTCGAACAGATTGAGCGGTATAGAGCAATCGCAAGGGAAAACGGGATTGACTGTGTCATAACCATCTCCAATCAGTTCGCCACTTCACCTGATTCACACCCTCTGATGGAGGTTAGAAAAAGCCGCTCCAGAATTCCTGTTTTTCATTGGTCATGGATGCACATCCTCATCACAGCAGACTTGCTACTGAGCACGGAAGCTGTTTCGGACAACGATCAGAATTTGCTATTAAATGAGTTACATAGATTCCTGGCCCACGAAAGCACTGAGGTTCGCGGCTTTGAGCGGATGCCGAAAGAGTGGTCGGAGCTCAACAAGCTGATCTCTAGCGGTGGCAAAATTCAAGCAGCCTCTGCAGAGGCTAAATCCGTGATCTATGCCTGGCATCAAGAAACCCGAAATTTGGCTCTGGTATTAAGTCGTCTCACAGAAACTGTGGTGGGCGAGAAGCTGTCTCGAAAGCATCAGGCCGACCCGCTACTGCGTCAAAAGGATGAACTCGTAATACTTAGGGAACGATTCCAATTGGGTTCCACACTCAACGTCAACGGCGCGGCTGCCCCCGTAGAGGTTGTGGTAGACCTGATGAGACGAAGTGTTGATGTCGGCATGTCACTTCGCGCCCCGGAAGACAGAAAAACGACCAAAGCTCGATTGAATTGGTTGCTTCGACAAATCAAAACTGAAGATTTGGACGATTTGTTTGTGCGGTTACAGTGGCCGGGAACGAGCGGGCCTACTCAACACTTGATAGCGGAGCTTAGGGAAAACGTAAGTATCTGCGACGAAGGTAAGCAGCACCTTGTCGCGAACGGCTTCCATGTGTTCTACAGCAAACGGCTTGGGGGGAGATTTGCTCAGCAATCGAATTTCATCAAAGATCTTGAAGAAATTGTTCCCGGATTCTATAGAGAGATTGGCGAACACTTGAGAGCCTGGCAGCGCCCAGCGCCGCGCATTCGCACTGAAAACCGGGGCGAGAGTGAAAATACCACGGAATATCGAGACGACAGCCGGTAATCGTGTGGCTCATTAATCGATAATATATTAAGGAATATATGCAAGTGAATGAACTAAAATCGTTTGTTAATTTATTCTTTCAGTTCACTGAGGTTTGGACAACAATATTAGGAGCAGTGATTGCTGCACTCACATCTTATTATATTCAATCTAGAGCATTTAAGGAAAATCAAGAGATTCGACAGGCTGAGAACAACCGAGAAAATCAAGTGTTAGGGAATTCATTAATTATCAAAATGAATAAGATTTACTCTACTTCTCGCGGTTTCGATCAGCATTTCAATAATGATGAATCTCAAAAATCTGAAAATTTAAGTTCAAATTCAACTTGGCTGAAAATCGTGCCCTATGGCACTTATCCACAAACTGTTTTATTCAAACCAGAGGAATTAAGTTTGCTAATGGCGCAGGAAGACAATGATATCTACAATAATGTATGTATTCTAGATGAAATTCATGCAGCAATAATCGATACAGCAAAATTGTATGCAATTGAAAGAGGAAAACTTCTAGAGGAGTTAAAACCAACAAGTTTCAATAATGATATAGGATTACAATCAATTTCCAGTGAGCAATTATCAAGAATGATGCCACAAATTGTTATTGTTAACTCCGTACTGTTCCAACTTCAAGATCATGCCAAAAAGCTTCGCCACCAATCAAGAAATGCATTATATGAACTTCATGCACTATTAAAAGAGAAACTCGATCTAACTTACGATCTGGAAACAGTTGACGATTAGCGAAATATCAATTCTCTACAACAACCCCTCAATCCGATCCATCAACTCCTCCATCCGCCTCAAAACCGGCTCATAAGCTTCCGTCTGGGTCATATCCAGTCCTGCCTCGTTCAGCAGGATGTTGTGCGGATAATCCGAGCCGCCGGCGCTGAGCACGCGGATGAATGCATCCCGTACGGCTTCGTCCCCCGCCAGGAACTGCTCGGCGAACCAAGCCGCGCCGCTGATCGAGGTGGCGTATTGGAAGACGTAGAAGTCGTAGTAGAAATGCGGGATGAAAGCCCATTCGACGGTGTAGGCGTCGTCAATGGTGAGGACGCCGAGGTCGTGGCCGTGGTAGCGCTTTAGCAGGTCGCCGTAGATTTCGGTCAGGCGCGGGCCGGTGAGGGGTTCGCCGCGTTCGGCGGCGCGGTGAATCGCGAGTTCGAATTCGGCGAACATGGTCTGGCGGAACAGGGTGCCGCGGATTTGCTCGAGCGCGCCGCCGAGGTAGAACAGCCGCTCTGTGTCGGTGGTCGCGTTCGCGATCATGTATTCCTGCAGTAGGATTTCGTTGATGGTCGAGGCCAGTTCAGCGGTGAAAGTCGAATAGCCCGCGGTTTCGAAGGGGTTGTTGGCGTTGGCGAGCAGGCTGTGGACGGCGTGGCCCCATTCGTGGGCGAAAGTCGACATCGATTCGTAGTCGTCGTTGTGGTTCAGCAGCACGTAGGGGTGCGCGTCGTAGACCGAACCGTTCATGTAGGCGCCCGAGCGCTTGCCCGGCTGCGGATGGCTGTGCATCCACTGCTGGGAGAGGCCGTATTCGAGCAGTTCGAGGTATTGCTCGCCGAAAGGTTCGAGGGCGGCGAAAGTGATTTCCGATGAGCGTTCGAGGTCGAAGACGCCGGTTTCCGCCTGCACCAGGGGCGGGTAGATGTCGTAATAGCGCAAGTCCTCGATGCCGAGCAGGCGGCCGCGCAATTCCAGGTAGCGGTGGAACAGCGGCAGCGAGTCGTTCACCTGGGTGACGAGTTGGGTGTAGACCTCGGGCGGCAGGCCGTCGGCGAACAGATTGGCTTCGAGTACGCCGGGGTGGTTGCGCACCCGGGCGCTGAAGACGTTGGACTGGGCTTCGGCGGCGAGCGTCGCGCCCATGCCGTCGGCGTATTGGTTCCAGGCGCCCCAGAATGCGTCGAATACCAGCTTGCGGTCCTCGCGATTCGGCGCGGCGCGCCAGAACGAGTAACCGGCCTGACTCAGAGTTGCCTCGGCGCCGTCGCTCAGGGTCACCGTCGGCCAGGGGATGTCTGCATTGGCGTAGTTTTCGTAAATCTGCTCAGGCGCCGAGAGCACCATGCCGGCCTGGGCGAGGATCGCCTCGGTGCGCTGATCGAGGGTATGCGGTTCCTGGCGCAGGATGTCGTCGAGCATGAAACCGAATTTTTCCAGCCTCGGTTCCGCCTGGCGGAAACTGCGAATGGTGTCGGCGCCGAGATCGAGAATCTCCGGTCGGATCCAGGATGTCGCCTGCTCCATATTGGTCAGCATCTGTCGGGCGCGGCCGAAACGCGCCTGTGCCGCAGGTTCGCGCTGATCGACGTCGCGTATCAGGCTGGTGTAAACGTAGACCCGGTAGGCTTCCTTGACCGTGTCGGACTGGGCTTCGAGGGCGTCGGCGAGTTCGGCCGCGCCGTTGTCCAGCGTGCCGCGGTATCTCGACAGGGCATCGATACGGTTGGACACGGAATTGATGGCCTCTTCCCAGGCCTCTACCGTCGGGTAGATTTCAGTCAAATCCCATTCGTAGCGCACGGTGTCGGATTGGGCATGGGCAAGGCCGGTCAGCCCTGCAATCAACAATGAAAGAAATAAGGCGGGAATCCTCTTTGTTCGCATGGTGTTTCGATCTCTTGAACAGTAACTTCGGGATTCTATCGGAATCCTGAACTTCGGACATTAACTGGAGGGAACTGCGCTGTGCCGGACTGTTGAATGAAGATGAAAACCGCCGCGATAATTCCAATTGCCAACTCTCTGACTTCCAATTAACAGCTCGATGACTTCCAATTATCATTGGCTGGAAAACACATGGTTTGGTTGAATGCGCTATGCTTGGGCCACTTCGGGGATGGAAGGGGGCCATGACTTCAAGACGACAACTGTTGCAGGCGCTGGGGGCGCTGCCCCTGCTAGGCGCCTGCGCTGCCGGAACGCCGACTTCACCCGCCAATTTCACTCCCTCGGGCGTACCCTTGCGCCGGGTGAAAGTGTCCGACGAGCGCGTGATTCGCACCATTGCCGGGCTGCGGCCGTTTCGCCGCAACGGCTTCAATGTCTCGGCCGAGCAGCGCGGCGCCAGGACGCTGATTCACAACTACGGCCATGGCGGTGGCGGCATCTCGCTTTCCTGGGGCTCGTCGAGCCTCGCAGTTGAGTTGGCGGGAGTCGGCAACCGGCGCAATTGCGCCGTGATCGGCGCGGGAGTCATGGGCCTGACGACCGCGCGCCTGGCCCAGGACCGCGGCTGGAACGTCACCATCTACTCGAAAGACCTGCCGCCGGACACAACTTCCAACGTTGCCGGCGGGCAATGGACTCCTACTTCGGTTTACGAAGAAGAACTCGTGACCCCCGCATTCAGGCAACAGTTCGACCGCGCCATGGCCTTCGCCTACCGCTATTTCCAGAATCTCGCCGGCCCGCGTTATGGCGTGCGCTGGATCAGCAATTACAACCTCGCAAGTGATTCCCCGGAGGAAGAGGATTTTCAGAACCGCTACGCGAGCTTCTATCCGCAATTGCGCGAACTGGCGCCCGGTGAACATCCTTTCCCAGTGCCCTTCGCACGCCATTACGACACGCTGTTGGTCGAACCGGCGGTGTTCCTGCCCGCCGTCATGGCCGATTTCTTCGGCGCCGGCGGCAAGATCAACATCCGCGAATTTGCAGACGCCGGGGAGATTCTCGCGCTCGAAGAAGACGTGATCTTCAATTGCACCGGCCTCGGCTCCCACGCCCTGTTCGGCGACGAGATGCTGATGCCGATCAAGGGCCAGCTCACCTTCCTGCTGCCCCAGGAGGAAGTCGAGTTCAACATCATCGGCAACGACGGCCTCTACATGTTCCCGCGCAGCGACGGCATCCTGCTCGGCGGCACCTACGAACGTAACGAATGGAGCCTCGAACCCGACCCCAAAGCCACCCGCCGCATCATTGACGGGCACCGGGATTTCTTTCAGGCAATGAATGACCCCTGGGCCGCCTGAAAAAGTTAGACTTTTCAGCCGCTTCCCATTACTCTTTTCCGCTGATCAAACCAGCCAGCGAGAAACACCATGACACTCAAGATCGCCAGGTATTTCTGTCTCGCCGCCCTGCCGGCCTTCGCTTACAGCGCCGCGGCCCAGGACGCACCCACTTTCTATCAGGACGCATTGCCCGTATTTCAGAAGAATTGCGTTGCCTGCCATCAGCCCGAAGGGCCAAGCGTCGGCGGAATTTATGCGCCGATGTCGTTGATGGACTATGAAGACGCCAGGTTATGGGCCCCGCTCATCAGGAACGCGCTGGAAACCGGCTACATGCCGCCCTGGGGCGCCCACGAGCGTCATCGCGGGGAGTTCAAGGGTGAGCGCTATATCGACAAGGCCGAGAAAGATCTGCTGATCGCCTGGGTTGACGGCGGCGCGCTCGAAGGCGATGCAGACCAGGCCGCCAACAGCGAAGGCCTGGTGGCTTCCAGCGCCGGCACGACCTTGCCGGAATCCGGCTGGTGGATCGGCGACCCTGATCTGGTCGTAGCTTTCGACGAACCCGTCTACGTGCCCGACCAGGTGAAAGACTGGCAGCCCACCGTACAGATGAAATACGAGGAAGGCGCGCATCAGGAGCCGCGCTGGGTGTCCATGGCCGAACTCAAGCCCGGCGGACCCTGGGTGCATCACATCGTTTCCAGCCACATGGGCGTAGGCGTTCCCGGCCGCGGGCCGTTCACTTATCCGGAGGGCTGGGGCGTGCTGCTGCCGGAAGACCCCTTCATCACGGTGAACATGCACTATCACAAGGATCCCGTTGAAGGCTCGGCGGTCCATGACGACACTCAGGCGGCCTTCAAGTTCTACGAAGAAGGCGCGGTGATCGACCATGTGGTCGAAACCAACCTGCTGCCGCATCGCGACTGGACCATTCCCGCCGGCGACTCGAACTACGAGGTGAACAACACTTTTGAAGTCGAGGAAGACATCTACCTGCTCTCCATGGGCCCGCACATGCATTATCGCGGCAAGGCCATGCGCTACGAGCTGGAATATCCCGACGGCGAAATGGAAACCCTGCTCTGGGTGCCGAACTACGACTTCAACTGGCAGTTTCTGTATGAGTACGAGGAGCCCCGGTTCATCCCGGCGGGCTCCACCATGCACATGTCCTGGTGGTTCAACAACTCCGAGAGCAACCGTTTCAACCCCGATCCGGGAGCTGAAGTGGTTTACGGGCCGGCCACCACCGATGAAATGGCCAATGCGCGCATCTATTACGCGCCGGTCAAGCAACGCGGCATCGTAGTCGGCCGCGACCTGCCCCAGGACGTACTTGAGACCGCGCAGGCCGCGGAGCAGTTGCGCCGCGAGCGAACCGAATTGCTCGACCAGAGCGCGGACGACTTTTCCTGGCTGGTCGAAGACGGCCAGTAGGAGATTTTGTACACAAGAGGCTGTTCGCAGAGATTCTGCGACTGCGCGCAGAATGACATGTGGCCCAACGTTATTCTGCGACGAATGACAGGTACCCCAATGTCATTCTGCGCGAAGCGAAGCGGAGTCGCAGAATCTCGCCGAGAGGCGGAGGAGGCAGAAAATGAAGACTGATCTGTGGAAATTTACAGCGGCAGCTTGCATTGCGAGCTTCGCCAGCGGCGCCTTGTTCGCGCAATCCGATGACGGCTGGGTCATGGGCCGCACGCCCGACGGCCAGCCCGACCTGCAAGGCGTCTGGACCAACGATACGATCACGCCGATAGAGCGCCCGGCATCGTTGGCCGACCGCGATTTCCTCACCCCCGAGGAAATCGAGGCCATGGAGACCGGAATCGCCCAGCGCAGGACCGATGCAGACAATAACATCGTGGTCCGGGCCGGCGGCAACGTCGGCGGCTACAACCAGATCTGGCTCGATTCCGGCGATACCGTGCTTTCAACCGGCCAGACCTCGATGATCGTCGACCCGCCCAATGGACGCGCACCGATCATCGAAAGCGCCCTGGCCGAGCGCGACTTCTATTTCGCCAATGTCGAGAACGACTACGTCTACCACACCGTCTGGGACCGCTGCATCACCCGCGGCGTTCCCGGCTCGATGCTGCCGGCCGGCTACAACAATGCCTATCGAATCATTCAGACGCCGGACGCAATCACCATCGTCTACGAGATGATTCACGACGTGCGCGTCATTCCCCTGAGTAAGACCGAACACATCGACACCAAGGTCCGGCTGTGGATGGGAGACTCGGTAGCGCACTGGGAAGGCGAGACCCTGGTGATCGAGACGACGAATTTCAACGACCGCGGCATGATCGCCAACAGCAGCGCCGGCGGCCGCCTCAAGGGCGTGCCGGCATCGGAACAGTTGCATGTGGTCGAGCGTTTCAACCGCGTCAGCGAGGGAACGATCATCTGGGAAGCCACCATGACCGACCCGGAAGCCTTTTCCTCGCCGGTAACGATCTCGATGCCGCTGACGCTGGAAAACGACTACCAGATGTACGAATACGCCTGCCACGAAGGCAATTACGCGATTCCCAACATCCTCAGCGCCGGCCGCGCCCGCGAGCGCATGCAGGCCAGCAACGATTGACCTAACCGGTCGCGATCAGTTCGGGATGCTTGATCCTTGAGCGGACTTCTTCCACCGGGTGCTTGCACACGCCCGCCTGGTGGATGAGCTTGCTTTCGCAGTCGTCGCAGCGCACACATTCCTTGAAATCGATCTTCGGGCCCTGGATGGCGCCGGTCGGGCAGGAATGTTCGCAGACCTTGCAATAGACGCATTGCCGTACGCGCTTGATGCGGAAGGGTGAGATCATCGAGACGATGCCGAGGGCGGCGCCCAGCGGACATGCGTAGCGGCAATAGAAACGGCTGATGAAGACGGAAGCCGCCAGGAAAGCGATCAGGATTACCCAGAGCCAGACCGACTGGCTGAAATAGAAGATCGTGCCGAAAGGCTCGAAATACTGGAACAGGCTCAGGTCGGCCCAGGCCACCGCCATCAGCAGTAAAAAGCCCAATACGCCGTACTTGATGTAGATCGCGGCGTTGTGGATGGCGCGCGGCAGTTCCTTCTGGAAATGCCGGGGCAGGAAACGGCTGATGAAGTCCTGCAAGGCGCCGAAGGGGCAGAGCGAGGAGCAGAACACCCTGCCCCAGAACAGCGTCGTCGCCACGGTGAAGACGACGATGATCAGGGTCGGCAGATCGGTGAGGAACATCGACGGGCCCTGCTTGATGACATTGGTGATGTGGGAAACCGACAGGAAGCCGCCGTCGATCCAGCCAAGATATACCAGCGTGAAGGCAAGCGTGGTCCAGCGCAGGGTCGAATTCTTGGTGGCGAAACTGATGCTGACCAGTGCGAGCAGGAAGAGCAAGGCGCCGGTTTGCATCGGCGGTGCGGTTTCGATCAGATAGGCAATCCGGCTCGTGTCCGTGGTCAGGGCGATGTCGTCTTCGTCGAAAACGCTGAACTCAGGCGGCAGTTCCGTGCCCTGGGCCAGCGCCAGCGGTAATGACGGGACCTGGTATTCGAGGCTTGCAATGTAGCCGAACTGGGCCAACTGGTCGCTGAGATCGTAGTGCACGGAGAACGGCTGGGTAATATCGATGCGGTCGTCGAGCACCATGGCGCCGGCAAAACGCACTCTGCCCGCGATCTTGCCGTTATCGGCGCTGCCGACGTAAACGAAGCGGCGCCGCTCGAGTCGGATGAATTCGCCGTTCTGCTCAACCGCCAGACGTTCCTGGCGGAACGGCATGCTCGAATCTCCGTCTATGCCTACGAGGACGAGATTACCGTCGTTCACTCGGGCACTGGCTTCACGTTCGGCGCGGGAGTAATCGTCGGCGCCGACGAGCAGTTCGCCAAGCCCGTCGTGGGCCATGAAGGCGACTTCGAGACGCAGTATCGTGCCATCGGCCATTTCCACGTCGAGTTCGCGCACCAGGCCGTCGGCCTTGAAGTCATCCCAGGACTTGCCTTCGAGGAACTGCAGCGCACGGCCGTCGGCGTTCGTGGATCGCACGAAATCGGTATTGGGCAGATGTTCCAGGGCGACCCTGCGCGCGGCGTTGCGAATGCCGCGGGCCACCGCCCAGGCGGTGATCGTGGCGCGGGAAATGCCGTCGACGTCCCGGCCGACACGGAATCCTTCGCCGATTTCCTTGCCCGAGAATTGCCCGGGAAAGCCCTCGGTGTGGATGAAATCGCCGCGTATTGCCTTGTAGGACTCAGTGTAATGTACGATTTCGAGGCCCGTGACCACGCCTTCCGCGTCTATGCCGACGAGCATGTCGATAGGCGCGCTATAGCCGATTTCCTCGGGCGGCAGATCCGGCGTGAAAAAGACGAAACCGGCAAGTTCGGCCTCGGGCTCGGTACCCGCATAACCCGCATAACCCGCATATATCGGCAGGGAGCTTTCCGCCGGCGCGAAACTGTCCGCGGCCGGAAGTACCCGACGCAGCAGTTCGTCACCTATCTCATCGATGCCGTTCGGCTGGGCAAGGGCGCCCGTTGCAAAAGCCAGCAGCAACGCGAAAATCGGCAGCACGGCAGCGCGCAAGTTTCGCCTGTACCGCACCGCGCTCATGCAGCAAGTCCCTCGCGGGTCTCCTCGATCAGCGCGTCCACCACGGCAATCAATGACTCCTCTTCGCTGTCGCCTTCGAGCCGCCGCAGCCGATACAGATCGATCTGCCGGTCGGCGCTGGAGCCGTGACGGATGATTTCATGGACGTAATTCAATTCGGCTTCGCAATCCAGCGCCGCGGCGTCCTCGGCGAGTGCTCCCGTCAGCCATTCGGCGATGTCGCCGATATCCTGGCGATCCTTGCCCAGCGGAGAGCCCAATACCGCGAACACGCCATAGCGCTGGGCCAGCCAGCGGTTCTCGGCGATGATTTCGGTGGGAGGCTCCGGCGGAAGCGAGTCCTTGTTGCGCAACAGCCAGCGCACCAGGCAGGCGTACAACGCGACCAGGGTCATGGTTTCCTCTACGCGGGTGCCCATGTCGCAAATCCGCATTTCGACGGTTGGATATTTCTGCGACGGACGAATGTCCCACCAGAGTTCGCTGCCGTCGCGCACGAAGTCCATTGCCCGATAATCATCCAGCAATTTGTCGTACTCGGCCTGTGAATAAAGCGCGCCCGGCACGCTGGTGCGCGGCAGGACACCCATCAGATTCAGGCGGTACGACTTGAAGCCGGTCATCCGCCCTTCACTGAACGGCGAAGACGTGGACAGCGCGTGCAGCAGCGGCAGGTACCGCCGCATCGCCGTCATCACGCGAATGCGGTCGTCGGCGTCGCCGAATCCGGCGTGGACGTGCAAGCCGCCATTCACGGAGCGGCGCATGCTTTCCTGGAAGATCACCGCGAAATGCCGGTAGCGATCCCCCTCCGTGTGCATTTGTTCGTCCCAACGTCCGAATGGATGAGTGGAAGCTGCGATCAGTTTTGCGTCATGCTGCGCCGCCGCGTCCAATACCAGATTGCGCGTCTCGCACAGTGCCTGCCGAACTTCACCAACCGAATTACACACTCTCGTGTTGGTTTCGATTTGTGAGCGGAGAAATTCGTGAACCACAGAGTGCGGGCCCGCATTGCAGGTGCAAAACTCGAAAATTTCCGGCGCCGGGTCCGCCAATAGATCGCGGCTGTCGGCATCCACCAGAAAAAACTCTTCCTCGACGCCTAGCGAAATCGCCAGATTATCCATGTCCATTCCTCGATGCTGGATCAGGCCGGAGCCGGAGCTTGCAGAATTCCTGTTTCCTTTTCGGACTTGCCAATGACCACGGCGCCGCAGGAATCCGAGAAGATGTTGATGGATGTCCTGAACATATCCAGGATGCGATCCGTCACCAGCAGCAGGCCGATTGCTTCGAGAGGCAGACCAATGGCCGTGAGAATAACGGCAATGGCAACCAGACTGGCGGCCGGAACGCCGGCAACTCCGACTGATGTCAGCAGGGCTACCAGCACGACCGTGAACTGGGTGCCGAAAGTCATATCCAGCCCGTAGGCCTGGGCAAGGAAGATCGCTGCGACGCATTCATAAAGGGCCGTACCGTCCATGTTGATGGTGGCGCCAAGCGGCAGGCAGAAACTCGTCACCCGATCCGACACCCCTGCTCTCTTATTCGTGCATTCCATGGTCAAAGGCAGCGTGGCCGAAGACGAGGACAAGGAAAAAGCAGTCAATATCGCCGGCGCCATGGCCTGGAAATGGGCTATGGGGCTAACCCGGGCAATGTATTTCAAAATGATCGGCAAGGTCACGAATACGTGAAAAGACAGCGCCAGCACTACAGTGAAGAAAAACTTGAGCATTGGCTCAAACGCCGCGAAACCCGTGGACGCCACAGTGCTCGCCACCAGTCCGAATACGCCGTAAGGGGCGAAACTCATGATCCACATGGTGATCTTCATCATGGTTTCGGAAACGCCGACCCAGAAACTGAGCATGGTTTCCCGGGGTCCTTCCGGAATTCTGGACATGAAAAACCCGAACACCAGACTGAAGAATATGAGCCCGAGCAACTCGCCTTCCGCTGCGGCGCCGACGATATTGGTAGGCACCATGCGCAGGAAAATGTAGACGATGTCACCGCTTGCGCGACCTTCAGCATTGGCCATTACCGCGGCGAGTTCGCCGCTGTCCGCGGTCAGGTTCAAGGCGTCGCCGGCCGGATTGCCGTTGATGATTCCCGGAGCAAGGAAATTGACAAAGGCCAGTCCGACCAGAATGGCCAATGTGCTGGTTGTCGCGTAGTAAATAACCGTCTTGCCGCCGAGCCGGCCCAGATCGGAACCGCTGCCGAGTTTGGCGATGCTGACGATGATGGTAGACATGATCAGCGGCACGATGATCATTCTGAGGGCGTTGAGAAACAAGGTGCCGACGAAGTCGTAAATCCCGTGGAACGTAACTCCCAACACGCTCATTTCAGTGCCGGTAATCGACCCCAGCACTACCGCCAGCACAATGGCTATCAGGATTTTCCAGTGAAGCTTCAGCTTGCCCATTCTTATCTCCTTTTTGTGAGTTGACGGCGCAAGCCGCCATTCGCCGCAACTTCGTTCGTCCCGGCAGACTCAGCCGATGATACTTGAGACCCGAAGTCATGCACACCCCCGGCCCGGCAACAGGCAAGCGGGCAGATTTTGACTTGCCCCGCCCACGCTGTTTATGCTGCCGCCAAATTCGCTTGAGAATTGCGCCATGCACAGATTGTCCTGCCTGTCCCTGGCTTTACTCGCTCCCCTGGCAATTGCCCAGACCGGGCCGCTCACACTGGTTACCGACGCCATGCTGGCGGAGCCGCCGCCCGAGTCCTGGCTCAACTGGCGCGGAGGTCAGGGAAGTTGGGGTTACAGCGAACTCGATCAGATCGATACCGGCAACGTGCATCAGCTACAGTTGGCCTGGTCCTGGTCCTTTGACGACACCGGCGCGGGCCAGGCGGCGCCGCTGGTGCACGACGGCGTCATGTTCCTGCCCGGCCCGAGAGGAGTAATCCAGGCGCTCGATGCAGTCACGGGCGACCTGCTTTGGGAATACCGGCCGGGCATCACCCCTGTGCTGGAAGGATCGGACGCGGCGCCTCTCGGCCCCGAACAATTGGGCGATACCGCTCTGCCGGCCAGTTACTGGGCCGGGGTCGGCCGCGGGGTACAAAAAAACATCGCAATCTACGGCGACAGGATCTTCGCCGCGACGGAGAACGCCAGCGTACTCGCCGTGGACAGCCGGACCGGACTGCTGGTCTGGGAATCGCCGGTAGCCGACCCTGCCATGGGTTATAACTACGTAGCTGGCCCGATCATCGCCGACGGCGTAGTCGTTACCGGCATCAACGGCTGCGATCGATACAAGGAAGGCGCCTGTTACATCACCGGCCACGACCCCGACACCGGCGAAGAACTCTGGCGCATCAGCACGGTCGCCCAACCTGGCGAGCCAGGCGACGCTTCCTGGGGCGACTTGCCGCTGGAATTTCGCGCCGGCGGCGATAGCTGGATTTCCGGCAGTTATGACCCGGCGACCGGGCTGGTCTATATGGGAACGGCCCAGGCCAAGCCCTGGGCGCGCGTGGTGCGAGGTACCGATGGCGACGCGCTTTATACCAACAGCACCCTGGCGCTGGACCCGCACAGCGGCGAGATCGTCTGGTATTACCAGCATCTGCCGGGCGAGACTCATGACATGGACGAAGTGTTCGAATCGGTGCTGATAGATGTGGACGGCAGCCAGTCGCTGTTCAAGATGGGCAAGCTCGGTATTCTCTGGCAACTCGACCGGGCCACGGGTGAATTCATCTCCGGCGCCGACATCGGCTACCAGACCATCGTCGAACTCGATCCGGTCACCGGCAGCGTGCGTTACCGCGACGGCATGATTCCACGCATCGGCCAGGAACTCGACATGTGCCCGAGCACCTCCGGCTTCAAGAGCTGGCGCGCCATGTCGTATTCGCCGCAGACCCGGGCTTTGTATATCCCCATCACCCTGAATTGCGAACTCGCGACCTTCGGCCCCGTCGAATTCGAACTCGGCGGCGGCGGCACCGGCCCTGTGCGCCGGATCAATTACCCGCATCCGGAAGCCGGGGACAATCTCGGTGAATTGCTCGTGCTCGGAGTGCCCGACGGCGAAGTACGCTGGCGTTATCGCTCGCGCGCCCCTGTCAATACTGCCGCGCTGGCGACTGCCGGCGGGCTGATTTTCGCAGGTGATTATGACCGGCGCATGTTCGCTTTCGACGCCGAAAACGGCGAAATTCTCTGGCAGACACGGGTCAATACCTCCGCCCAGGGCTTTCCGATCAGTTACATGGTAGACGGCCGCCAATTTGTTGCCCTGCCCGCCGGAGTCGGTGGTGCGAGTTGGTCGAACATGCTGCCGCGGGAACTTGCGCCTGAATTGAGGCATCCCGCCCGCGGCAATGCCATTCATGTTTTTGCTCTTCCAGAACAATGAGTTGTGACAATATGTCTATTCCTGGCCGATACGCGTTCGTTTGCTTCGCATTCACTCTTCTGCTGCCGGCGAGCCTGGCCCAAGCCCAGAACGCGGATGAGCGGCCGCGGGCGCGGGAAGCCGGCGTCATCGTCGGCGTATTCGAACCCGGACCGCTGAACGCCATCACCGACGTCGAAGGCGTCCGCGTCGGTCATAGCACGGTGATCCGCGACGACGACATCCGCACCGGCGTTACGGCGATCATCCCGGCGCCGGGCAATCTCTACACGCACCCGATTCCAGCCTGGATTCATGTCGGCAACGGCTACGGCAAGCTGATCGGTGAAACCCAGGTGCGCGAGTTCGGCGAAATCGAGACTCCCGTGCTGCTGGTCTGCACCTTGTGCGTATGGAGCGCCGCCAACGCACTCAAGGAATGGATGTACGAGCAACCCGGCATGGGCGAACACACCTTGAACCCCATTGTCGGCGAAACCAACGACAGCCGCGTGAACAACATGTGGGCCGACCCGGTTCAGCGCGATGAGGTATTCGAGGCGCTCGATAGCGCCGCCAGCGGTCCTGTCGCGGAAGGCTCGATCGGCGCCGGTACGGGCACCCAGGCATTCGGCTGGAAAGGCGGCATCGGCACGAGTTCGCGCGTATTGCCTGCCGACCTCGGCGGCTACACCATCGGCGTACTCGTGCAGACCAATTACGGCGGCGTGCTTGAGATCAACGGCGCGCCAGTAGGCCGGGAACTCGGCAATTATTCCTTCCGGGCCTCTATCGAAGGCGAAAACCAGGATCGCGAAGACGGCTCGATCATGATGGTGGTTGCCACCGACGCCCCGCTCGACAGCCGCGGCCTTGAGCGGCTTTCCATGCGGGCAATGATGGGCCTGGCGCGCACCGGCTCGTTCGCGAGCAATGGCTCGGGCGATTACGTCATCGCATTTTCGGCCAACCCGAGTGTGCGCCGACCGCGCAGCAGCGCCGCGCCGGTGCCGACCGAAGTGCTGGTGAACGAAGCCATGTCGCCGTTGTTCGCGGCTACTGCCGAAGCCACCGAAGAAGCGATCTATAACGCCATCTTCAAGGCGACCACAGTGAACAGCGCCCGAGGGGAATTGCGCGCGATTCCCCTTGATGAAGTGCTGGAAATCCTGCGCGATTACCGCGCCATCGACTAAGCCATCTCCCTGCAGAGGACTCCGCTCATGACTCCCGGCATCTGCGCTAAACATGGAACACCCATCGGCCTGCGACGTATTTCCGCGATTCCGGCGCTGGCGCTGTGTCTTGCGCTGGCGGCCTGTCGGCCCGCGCCTGACGGCGAAGCCACCGCCAACTGGCCGCATCACGGAGCCGATCATTCTTCGAGTAAATACGCACCGCACGGCGAGATCGACCGAAGCAATTTCTCCGAGCTTGAAATCGCCTGGTCCTGGGCCTCGGCCGATTCACGCATCGATGAGGGACTGCGCTATTTCACGGGCGACTATCGCGCCACGCCGATTTTCGTCAATGGCGTGCTCTATACCGCCACCAATCATGCACAGGTCGTGGCGCTGGACCCGGCCAGCGGTGAGGAGCTATGGCTGTTCGACCCGGAAAGCTATCGCGCAGGACCGCCCAATTTCTCCCCAGTTCAGACACGGGGTATCGAATACTGGACCGATGGCGAAATCGAACGCATCTTCATCGCCACATTAGGAAAGCAATTGGTTTCCATAGACATCGCCACGGGAGAGCCTGACCCGAATTTCGGCGATGACGGCTTCGTGGATCTGCGCGGCGATCTGGGCCGGCTCGAATTCGAAATGAACAACATCACCCATGGCGCGCCGCCGATCGCCGTCGGCAGCAGCGTGATCGTCGGCTCGAAGATTTTCGACTACATCATGTCCAATCGCAGCCCGCCCGGACACGTTCGCGCTTACGACGCCTACACCGGCGAGTTCAAATGGCGATTCAACACCGTTCCCCAGCCCGGCGAGCCCTACAACGAGACCTGGGAGAACGGCTCCTGGGCGACTGTCGGCAACACCAATGTCTGGTCCTTCATGGCCGCCGACGACGAAGCGGGAATCGTCTATTTGCCCGTTTCCACACCGACGAACGATTACTGGGGCGGCATGCGCCACGGCGAGAACGTCTTCGCCGAAAGCCTGGTCGCGCTGAACGCCGATACCGGCGAGCGAATCTGGCACTTCCAGACCGTGCATCACGGCATCTGGGACTACGACATCGCCTCGGCGCCCAATCTGGTCGATATCGTCGTCGGCGGCAGGCCGATCAAGGCCGTGGCGCAAGTCTCGAAGACCGGCTTCACCTATGTGTTCGACCGCCTCACCGGAGAGCCGGTCTGGCCCATCGAGGAGCGGCCCGTGCCGCCAAGCACGGTCCCCGGCGAAAGATTGCACCCTACCCAGCCGTTTCCGACCTGGCCCCTTCCCTTCGAGCAGATCGGCATCACCGAAGACGACCTGATCGATTTCACGCCGGAACTGCGCGCCGAAGCAGAGCAAATCGCGAGCGAATACGTTATCGGGCCGATCTTCACGCCCACCATTGTCGCAGGTCAGGACGGCAAGCGCTCGACGATCGTCGTTCCCGGCGCCGGCGGCGGCGCAAACTTCCCCGGCGCATCGCTGGATCCGGAAACCGGCGTGCTCTACATCCCTTCGGTAACCCGGCCCACCGGCATGTCCCTGATCGAGCCACCTGCAGCCGCTTCAGACTGGCCCTATGTCATTCGTTACGACAGCACTACCGGGCCGCAAGGTCTGCCCCTGCTAAAACCGCCCTATCGGCGCATTACCGCAATCGACCTCAACACTGGCGAACACGTCTGGCAAATTCCTTTCGGCAAGGGCCCCACGGATCATCCGGCTATCGCCCATCTGAATCTCGGCCCCCTGGGCAGCGTGTTCAACGACGTAGTTGCTGAAGGAGGCGTCATCATCACCGAGACCCTGCTCATCTCCTACCTGGCGCAAAAGGACGAAATCGACCCGGAAGCCACGGGCTCGATCCTGGTCGCACACGACAAGGAAACCGGCGAATTGCTTGGTGAAATCATGGTCGATCAGCGCCTGCACGGCGCGCCGATGAGTTATCAACACGAGGGCCGGCAATACATCGCCGTAGCAGGCGGCGGCCGCGACGGAGAATTCGGCGAACTCGTGGTGTTTGCCTTGCCGGAGTGAATGCCACAACCCGTAGGGCTTCGTCATTCTGCGCGCAGCGAAGCGTAGTCGCAGAATCCCGTGGGGCTATGGCGCAATGGCCTTCGGTAATCGCGCCCTACTGGGCTACAGATACTCCCTGTTCCAAAGCCGGCGGAGAAAGGTTTCCCAATGTTCATGACGAATTCCGTTATCGAACGAAGCGTCTGCCGAATCCCTGGAAACCACCAGCAGGTGTTGCCATTCCCTCTCCCCACTGATGGCGAGTAATCCCTTGTGGTCACGCCTGCTGACCGACTCTCCGCTTTTGACTTCGATGGCGATTTCATCGCCGATCACGAAATCGACTTCGCGCCCGGTCCGCGTACGCCAGAATTGCAAAGGCAGCCGAATCCGGTTGTAGCTCAGAAAGGCGCGCAGTTCGCAGGCGATGAAATGCTCGAACGCCATGCCGAAAAGATCGCTGCCGGGCTCAAGCGATTTGGTGTCGCGCAAGGCATTGACGATGCCCGGGTCGAACAGATAGAACTTGGTTGTTTGCACGATTTTGCGTGTTTGCGACCCCCGCCACGGCGGAACCTGAAAGCCGATCAGCGTATCCATAAGAATCTGGTAATAGTCCCGGACGGTATTGGGCGAAAGCTGGGCGTCATTGGCGACTTTCGCGTAATTCAACACCCTGGAATTGTTGAACGCCGCACTTTGCAGGAACCTCGTGTAATTCGGCAAGCTGCGAACCAGTCCCTCGAACTGGATTTCCTCTTTCAGATACGTGTCCACGTATGCATAGAGGTAATCCTCGCCGTACTCCCCCAATATGGCGGCAGGAAGACCGCCGAGGCGCAAATAGCGTTGCAATTCGAAGTTGCCATGGCGAGACAATTCGAACCATGTCAACGGAAACATCTCCGTTCGAAACGCCCTGCCCGCCAGCAAATTCACTCCTTTCCGGCGCAGGCTCCGAGCGCTGCTGCCGGTCAGTAAGAAGCGCTTGCCCCCGGTTTCGATAGCGCGATGCGCTTCGTTGAGCAATTCCGGAATCCGCTGGATTTCGTCGATGACCGCCAATGGTTTTGAAATCAGCGAATGCAACAAGGCCGGATCGGCCTTCAGGCGCAAATACGTCCTGGAATCAAGCAGATCGATATAATCCGCCGCTTCCAGGCAACTCGCCCGAATCAGGAAACTCTTGCCGCTGCCGCGTGGCCCAAGCAGAAAATGCGAGGAGCGGTTTAGCAACTCCATCAAGTCCAATTGACGCTTTATCATGAAAATACGCATCTGTTTCGTGTATTTTTCATAATAATCCACGAAACAACCGGTGGTGTCCAGAAAACCCAAAATCAGTCGTCACCAACAGTGAATTTGCTATGGATACACAGGTTACATTGGGGCACCGAACGCCGTTAGTACAATACCGGAGTGCGTTTTGCTAGACTCACGCATTGCGTTCACCACCCGTATTACTGGAATAAAATCAGTTGACTCCCGAAATGTCCGAATTGGCTATCTGCAATGCGCCCAAACTCGCTGTGTCAAAGCGAGTTAGCAACCCGACGACGACATACGATCCTCGTAAAGAGCACCATTTTCGCTATCGTTCTAAGAAGCATTGCTTACTGCCCCATGTCGTCAAATTTTCTGGAGGCAGAACAAGCGGGATATTGCGGCGTAGCGCTCCGCCAAGGACACAAGCGTCGACAAGCGCGGTGAACCGGTCAGTATACCGGCTCCTCATATGAGTCCCTGTTCCGCATCGGTGCGGGCAAGTTCCTCCAGGGCAGCGGACCGGGTCGCATCGCGCCTGTCCCTGTAGGAGAACAAATCGTTGGCGCGGATGCGACGATGCCTGCCGGTCTTGGTAAACGGGATATCGCCATTCTCGATCAGTTTTACGAGATAGGGTCGTGACACATTCAGAAGGTCGGCGGCTTGCTGTGTCGTCAGTTCCGCCTCCACAGGAATCATGCGAAAGCCACGGCCACTCGACACGAGCCTCAACACTTCGAGCAGGGACGCCGTCAATGCTGGCGTCAGCGTTATGGTCTCGACCTTGCCATTGTCCTGGGCAAGGTTCAGTCTTGCGCCTTCGCCATCGCTGGTCTGAGAAGCGACAATCATTCTGAGTTGTTCCGCATTCTTGATCTCGACCTCGTCGGGCAATCGATCAATGAAAGCATCTCTCCTGAGCGCATTCATATCCTTTCTCCGGGTTTAGATTAATTTTGTTGCATGCAGATAGAGTATCTAATATTCGAAATAATCGCAATATACGAAATATACGAATTCTACGGAAAGGCTGGTCGGGACCAATCAATCAGTTCGCCGGCAATCCTTACCTGGCGTTAGTGGAGAGAAAGATCAGCAGGTTTTGTTCGATGGATTCAGACAGGCCGGGGACGAACAGGATCGAGCCGGCCACCAGGACGGTGACGGATATGCAGACTGCGAGATAGGTCTTGTTCGACATGGTTGCCTCTCAGGCGTTCGGGCCGCGCGGGGCGAGTTCGAATACCCAGAGGTTGCCCGATTCCACGCTGGCGCGGCTGGAATTGCCGCCGTACTTTTCATTCAGGGCGGCGGTGACGCCATCGAGCACTTCGCCTTCGCGGATGCGCACGATTTGTCGCTCGTATCGCACGCCGTTGATTCGCACTACGGCTATACCGTCACCCTCGTCCGCTTCCACCGCCCAGTGTTTCCAGATGCGCCCGAGCGTCGAGCCCATGTACCCGCTGACGACGTACAACCTGCCCTCGCTTTCGAGTATGTAGATCAGCCGCGAAGTAGGCGGATTCATCAACTGCAATTCAACGGTGGGGATGTCGCGCGTGAAGCTCCAGTCCGGCTCGGGGCCGGAATGGAGATCCCCGGAGACGAGTTCGCCTCCGGGGAACAGGATCGACGGACCGTCCGCGTTGCGATTGTCCAGCGCCAGAGTGGCCCATGCCACCGCCGGAATCAGCAACGCAATGCCGATCAGTTGCAGTAACAATCGCAGCATCGCGCAGCCCTCTCTTTAATCCTCCTGTCAGTAACCGGAAGACTGGGGCACCGCGGCCGGCAAGGCCATGGCGGTCAGTTTGGCGCCGGTCTGCAACATGATGTACTGGTGACCGTCGTGCACCCAGGAACTCATGCCGTAGCTCGAGCGGGCCGGGACTTCGATCTCGGCCATGATTTCGCCGCTGTCCTTGTCGATCGAATACAGCATCGGCGTGCCGTCGCTGGCAACGTCGGAATAGACGAGCATGTTGGGCGTGATCACCATCGGCACCAGATTGCCGGTGCCGGTATTGCCGACGTCGACGCCTTCGAGCGCCGGGCTGTCGGCGATGCGGGCCGGAGTCTCACCCGTGGGAATCTGCCACAGGTGCTCGCCGCTGTTCATGTCGATGGCGACGATGCGGCTGTACGGCGGCTTCCACACGGGAATGCCGGACTGCAATCGCGGCGGTCGGGCGGTGGCGCCGCGCACGCTGTTGGCGTATTCGGCCAGGTTCGTACCGGTCGGGTTGGCGAACAGCAGGTCGGCTTCCTCACCGGGAATCAGGCGCAGCACAAAACAGGCCTTGTGGGAGGATACGTACAACACGCCGGAGTTCGGGTCGGCTACGGGCGGCGAGGTAATATTGGCGCCGCCGGCCCCGCCGGGGCAGTTCATCGCGCCGTACTTGCCTTCGGGATTGTCGGCGTGAATGGGCGGATTGAACAGCCCGCCCATCACGTAGTTATCCATCACTTCCAGCGCTTCGGCGCGCAGTTCCGGCGTGAAATCGACCAGGTCGTCTTCGGTGATGCCCTGCATGTCGAAGGGTTCGGGCCAGGTCACGTGCGGCTGGGTCGGCGACAGCACTTCGCCCGGCACGATCGAAGGCGGCACCGGCCGGTCGACGATGGGCCAGACCGGCTCGCCCGTGAGGCGATTGAAGGTATAGACCCAGGCTTGCTTGGTCACCTGGGCGACCGCGGGAATGGGCTGGCCGTCTACATTGATATCGAGCACCACGGGCGCCGTGGGCGTGTCGAAGTTCCAGATTTCGTGTTTTACGAACTGGAAATGCCAGGCGCGCTCACCGGTGCGGGTATCGAGCGCGATGATGCTCGCGCCATAGAGATTGTCTCCCGGACGGAAGCCGCCGTAGTAGTCGATGGTCGCGCTGTTGGTTGGGATGAAAACCAGATTGTTGGCCGGGTCGGCGGACAGCGGCGCCCAGGAAGATACGTCGCCGGTCCATTGCCAGGCGTCGTTTTCCCAGGTCTCGTGGCCGTATTCTCCGGGCCGGGGTATGACGTTGAATTTCCACTTGAAATCGCCGGTATTCTTGTCGTAGGCGAGAATGTCGCCCGGCACATTCTCGACGCGCGCTTGCAGATAGCCCTGCTCGGCGGAGTTGCCGATGACGATGGTGTCGTTCACCACGATGGGCGGCGAGGAAGAAGTGATATAGCCGGTCTCCAGCGGAATGCCTTCATAAGGATCGTATGGATGACCGAGGTCGGCGAGCAAGTCGACCACGCCGGTTTCGGGAAAGCCTTCGATCGGCACGGGATTGCCGAAACCTTCCAGCGGAATGCCGGTCTTGGCGTCGAGAGCGGTCAGGAAGAACCCGGGGGAAACGATGTAGATCACGCCGCGGCCGTCGACTTCCGCATAGGCCACGCCCTTGCCGTAATCGGCGCGCATGGAATACTCGGCGCGGGGCGTATCGGGCTCGCGATAGGTCCAGATGGTATCGCCGGTCTTCGGATCGATGGCGACGACGTAGCGCTTGTAGCCCACCACGGTGTACAGGATGCCGTCGATCAATGACGGCGTAGAGCGCCCGCTGACGGCGTTGAAACTGGCGCCGTCCCATTCCCAGACGACTTCCAGGTCGCCGAAGTTTTCGGCGGTGATCTCGTCCGCGGGGGTAAAGCGGGTATGGGCGAAGTCGTTGCCCAGAGTGAACCATTCGGTGGCGTCGTCGGCGAACAATTCGCCTTCGGCGGCGTTCGCCGTACCGGCGACGCACAAGACCAGCGCCGGCAACCACTTCTTCAAGTCAACTAATTGCATGAGATGTCCTCCAGAATCCGCGTGATATTCCCACATTTTGCCGTGTTATTCACCCCGTAGAGCAAAGGTGGCCAGTACATGACCGGAAATGAAGCTGAGGTATTGTACGCCGTCGATCATGAAGGTGATCGGTGGCATTACGATCTGGCCGCCGAGGTTCCGGTTCCAGAGCAATTCCCCGCTGGCTGCGTCGAGGGCGTGGATATAGCCTTCGCGCCCGCCGGTGAAGAGCAGGTCGGTGGCGGTGGTCAACATGCCACTGTCGCTGACGTCGAATTGCTCGAATTCCCAGACTTCCTCGCCGGTGCGCGGGTCGAGCGCCTTCAGCGAGGCGTGTCCCACTTCGTCGGTCCAGTTGTTGATCGGATTGGTGCGGCCGATGCCGACTCCGGGAGCGCCCGGCGCCGGCGTGAGCACGTCGAAACCGCCGCCGAGAAAGGCCCGCCCGGGTACGTATTCCGACTCTTCCGCCTCGTAGATCGTCGCATAGTCTTCCCAGGCGCTGAAATAGAATAATTCCGTGCGCGGGCTCCAGGAAGGCGGATACCAGTTGGTGCCGCCCTGATTGCCGGGCCAGGTCGGCATGCCTTCCGGCTGCGGCGTCGGGATGGGCCGGCCGTTGTCGTCGAGGCTGCTCGACCAATTTACGCGTACAAAAGGGTTGCCGAGCAGAAATTCGCCGTCGGTGCGGTCGAGTACGTAGAAATAGCCGTTGCGGTTCGCCCAGAGCATCAACTTGCGTTGCGCGCCCTGCCATTCCATGTCCGCCAGCACCGGCACCTGCACGGCGTCGTAGTCGTAGCCGTCGTTGGGCGTGAACTGGAAATACCAGCGCAACTCGCCGGTGTCGGCATCGAGAGCAATGACAGAATCCGAATAGAGATTGTCGCCGGGTCTTTGTGCAGCGTTCCAGTCAGGGCCGGGATTGCCCACGCCCCAATAGGTCAGGTTCTCTTCCGGGTCGAACGAGCCGGTGATCCAAACCGGGGCGCCGCCGTATTGCCAGTCGTCGCCTTCCCAGGTTTCATGGCCGGGCTCGCCGGGGCCGGGAATGGTATAGGTTTTCCATGCCAGTTCGCCGGTTTCGGCGTAGAAGGCCGCTACGTATCCGCGTATGCCGAATTCACCGCCGCCTACTCCGACGATGATCTTGTCCTTCACCGCCAGCGGCGCCATGGTCACCGAGTACGCCAGGTTCACGTCGCCGACTTCCACGTCCCAAAGCAGTTCGCCGTTGATGCGGTCGACCGCCACGAGGCGCGCGTCGAGCGTGCCCATGAAGACCCGGTCGTCGAGCACCGCCACGCCGCGATTGTTGGCGCCGCAACAGACCAGCGAATTCTCCGCGGGCGTATGCACGTACTTCCAGAACACGCGGCCGGTAATCGGGTCCACCGCCATGATGCTGTTCGGGCGTTCGGTCAGATACATGACGCCGTCTGCGACGATGGGCGTGGACTGCCAGGCGCCGAAGACCTGATTCTGCAACAGCCAGCGCAGTTCCAGGTCGCTGACATTTTCCTGGTCGATCTGCGTCAGCCGGCTGTAGCGCTGGCTCATGTAGCTGCCGTTATAGGTCAGCCAGCTTTCCGGCTCGTCCTCTGCCTGGAGAATCCGCTCGTAGGGAATCTGGGCGTGAACCGGCGCCGCGAGCAGCGCCAGCAATATCGTCCATGCGTATCTTTTCATTGCGCACCTCGCAGGGTCAGCAGGAAAGCCACCAGATCGGCCACTCCCTCCTCGTTCATGTCCACCGGCGGCTTGCTGGGCTCGCGGCTGATCTCGAAGCTGCTCAGGTCGATCTTGGCAAAAGAGCGCAGGCGCTCGGAAGAATCGAGCACTTGCACCGTGTGGGTGTCCTCGTTGAGGCGGCGGCCGGTAACGACCTCCTCATCCAGAGTGACGAGCCGCACCGGCCGGTTGATCGGCATCAGGGCCGCGGCCGGGTCGAGCAGGTTGAGTTGCAGCACCGACGGCGTGCGAATGGCGCCGATGTCGCTGAGATCCGGCGCCGTGCGCGGCCCTTGGCCGTTCACGCGATGACAGCCGGAACAGCCGCCGCGTCCGAAGAACAGTGCCTCGCCGCGAGTCGGGTCACCGATTCGCACGGCGACGCCTTCCGGGTCGAAACCCGCGCGGATGTAGGCAATGATGCCCTCCATCTCGTCGGCGCCAAAGTCAAAGGCCGGCATCTGCCCCTCGCCGGAGCCTTCGGCAATGACCCTGCGCAGGTCCTCGTCCGAGGCTACGCCGCGAAAGATGCCGAGCCGCAGGTCGATGCCGTCCACCAGTGCGCCCTGGGGCCCATGGCACAAGGCGCATTGACTGGTATAGGTTCGCGATCCGAGTTCGATGGCCTCTGAAGTGTATTGGTGATCGCCCACGGCCTGGGGCCAGGCAAGCGGTGATAGCGCAAGTAGCGTCAACAGCAATATGCCGACGCTCGATGCCTTGAGATTCATGGATCCTTTTACCTCGGTCCAGCCTGAAAAACCGGCAGCATAGCGACTTGTCCGCTTTCGGTCCATGCCTTCGCGGGAACAATACCCGCCAGAAAGTGCAACCGAGGCGTGGGGTCTGTTATATTCTGGCGTCGAATCACCCGATAAGGCGGAGGTTATCGAACATGCTTAGCGCGAAACTCAATCGGACACTGACCCATGCCCTGCTCCTGCTGGCCGCGAGTCTGCTGTTGCTGCCGGCGGCATATGCCCAGGACAACAGTCAAGGTCGCTACCGGCCTGAAGGTCGCCAGATCGGCGTTGCAGCCGGGCGCGAGTTCGGCGAGCGAATCTACGAAGTTCGCACCTATGAGGCGAGCCCGGGAGTCGCCGAATTCGCCGATGTCATGGTGTTCTATCCGCTGACCCTGAGCTTTGACCGGCCCAATGGCGCCATCGCCTTTTCGCCCGGTTTTCGCGCCGGCGCGGACAATTACGAATGGTGGGGGCCGACACTGGCCTCACTGGGCTATAACGTATTCATTTTCAATACCAATGAGCCGACGGACGGTCTTGCCGCGCGCGCCGACGCGTTGACCGCGCTGGTGGATTTCATCAAGGCGGAAAACGCCAATCCCGACAGCCCGGTGACGAACAAGATAGATGAGGACAAGATCGTGCTGATGGGCCATTCCATGGGCGGCGGCGCGGCGCTGGCCGCGGCGGACAGCCTTGGTGACGCAGTCGATGCGGTAATTCCATTGTCTCTTTATTGCTGCGAACCCGGCGGATCCTTCGAGGGCGACTACGGCTCGTTGACCGCGCCGGCCCTGATCATCGCGAGCGCGGAAGACGAAGTGGCGCCTCCGGAAGCCCATGCGCGGCTGCTGTACGACTCACTGGGGAGCGAGAACAAGGTCTACATGGAATTTGCTGCCGGCGATCACATGATCGTGGCCAACGGCGGCCCCGATCATGACACCATGGGCAGGGTCACGCTGGCCTTTCTGAAAGTCTATCTCGACGGAGTAGAAGGTCTGGCGGAGCAGGTCAGTTCTCCGGGCGACGCCGACAAGTTTTCCACTTATCTCGCCCCCTGACCGCCGTGTGCTGAGTCATTCCGCGCGAAGTCGCGGAATCTCCTGGGAGCGGTGCTTTTGCGAGGAGATTCCGCGACTCCGCTTCGCTGCGCGCAGAATGACGGCAAGGGGAACCGCTCCGGCCTCCCGCGGGAGGCCGGGCTGGTTTGGAAATCAGTTGACGCCGTTCGGCTCCATGATCGCCTGATAGGTGAATTGCCGGGAAAGAGCCCGCACATTCGGCAGTCCCTGCCCCCATTGCTGGATCATTCCCACCACGATCACCTCTTCCACCGGATCAATCCAGAACCAGGTGCCGGCCGCGCCGCCCCAGTAGTACTCGCCGCGAGAATACGATTCGGCTTCGACCGGGTCGGTGACGATGGCGAAGTCCAGCCCGAACACCGTTCCCGGCGCGCCGAGAACATTGTCGGGCAGATTCCGCGGCAATTGATTGCGGCGCATCAGATCCACCGTCAGCGGGGCAAGTATGCGCACACCGTTCAATTCGCCGCCGTTGAGCATCATCTGGGTGAATTTCAGATAGTCTTCCGTAGACGCAACCAGGCCGCCGCCTCCGCTCTTGAACACCGGGTCGACCATGTAGTCGTTGGCGGATCCAAACATTTCCGAGGGCGCGAGATTGCCTTCTTCGTCGTAAGTGTAGATCTGGGCGAAGCGTTCGGCTTTCTCGGCGGGCACATAGAAATCCGTGTCGTCCATGCCGAGGGGCTCGAACAGCCGCTCATCGAGGAAGTCGTCGAAAGACTGGCCCGAGAGGACTTCGACCAGGTATCCCTGCACGTCCACGGCAACACTGTAATGCCACATGGAGCCGGGCTGCTGGCGCAGCGGAATCGCGCCGAGCCGGGTGACCATTTCCTTGAGTGTGATGCCGCTGTTGAGCAGGTCGGCTTCGACGTACATGTTGTCGACTTCGGAGCCGGAGAATATGCCATAGGTAAGACCGCCGGTATGCGCCATCAGTTCGCGGACTGTCATCGGGTGATCGGCGGGTTCGGTCATCAGTTCGCCGTTTTCGTCCACGCCCGCGGCGACTTGCAGATCGCTCAGTTCGGGAATGTACATCTCGACCGGATCGAACAATCGGAACAACCCTTCCTCGTATAGCATCATCAGCGCCACGCCGGTAATCGGCTTGGTCATCGAATAGATGCGAAACAGGGCGTCATTGGTCATCGGCGCGCCGGCTTCCATGTCGCGCCAGCCCGCCGATTCGAAATGCACGATCTTGCCGTGCCGCGCCACCGCGGTGACTACGCCCGCGAGCCGGCCTTCGTCGACGAGACCCTGCATGGAGTCGGTCAGGCGAGATAGCCGACCTGAATCCATGCCAACTTCTTCGGGGGCCGCCATGCTCAGATCAGGAGTCTCGGCGGCCGCCCCCTCTAATACATACGTAGTCGGGGATTCGACACTCGGATAACAAGCCGCAAGCAGTCCGGCCAGGGAAAGCGTCAGTACGAGCGGCCAGGCCGCCTTATGCTGCATCGGGTTCATCGTTACAGGATTCCTGTGCACTAAAACCGGGCCACTCTAACCTATTCGCGACGGCGGCGCATCTCCCACAACTTGGCGTATTTCATGAAGGCGTACCAGGCGGCGTTCATGCTGGTCAGTAATCCGTCGATGCCGTCGAAGACATGCCCTTTGAGAAAATAGTGCTGATGAAAGGTCAAGGGGAAGATAAACAGCAGTGTCGGCAGCGATACCTTGTCTCCCTTGTCGAACTTGTCCCGGGCCCGCGCTTCGCTATAACGATTGGACTTGGCCACGCGTTCGGTATAGGTCAGGTTCTCGTTATGCAGGATGGTGGCCTCGGTGCGCGCGACCTTGCCGTCGATGCTGATGCTTTCGTGTACGCGCCGCTCGGGATAATGCCCCGCGCTCTTGCGGAACAGCCTGATGAGCCGGTCCGTGCCTCCCGGATGCCGCGGGCGTTTGCCCCAGCGGTACAAGGTGCGGGTCGACTCCAGCGCGTCGACTTCATTCGCGGCCACGACCCTGCGCGCTTCCTCGATATATTGCTCCGTGAGAATCTCGTCGGCATCGATATTGAGCACCCACTCGTTGCGGCACAGCGACATGGCATGGGCTTTCTGGGCGGCAAAGCCTTCCCAATGATGAAACGATGTTTTCACGTTGGCATAGCCGTCCGCGATTTCCACCGTGCGGTCGCGAGAGCCGCTGTCGACAACGATCACCTCGTCGAATTCCCTCATGCAATCGAGTGCGGCAGCGATATTCGCTTCCTCATTCAGGACGATCATGTAAATGCTGACGGGAATCTTTTCCGACATTCGGTATTTCCGATTAGCTGTGGTCCGCCACCGCGTCGCTCAGCGCCCCAGCGCGCGCAAGCACTGTCTCCGGCGTCAGGGAGCGCAGACAATGGTAATCGTTCCGGCAATGCCACGCATCACAATCCTCGGCGCAGGGCAACTCACCGCGCAATACCACGCTATGCTCGCCCAGCGGCGCCCAGATCGCTTCCCGGCTCGGTCCGAACAGCGCGAAGACCGGCAGGCCCGTCGCCGCGGCCAGATGCATGGGGCCGCTGTCGCAGCCGATGAAAAGCCGGCTTTGGCGGAACAGAGCCACGAGTTCCGGCAGGGACAGACGATTACAGAAGTCGATCGCGAGCGACCCGGGAAGATTCTGTTCGATGCCGGCGATGACATCGGCGTCGAATTGCCCGGCGCCGACCCAGGCCACCTGCAGTCCGGTCTCGTGCAAGCCCTGCGCCAGCCGCGCGAAGTGCTCCTTCGGCCACAACTTGTAGCGCACGCTGGCGCCGGCATGTATCACCGCCAGCGGTTTCTTCACAAGATGGCCATCGAGCAGGGACAGCACCCGGCCGGCAAGTTCCGGCGCCACCTGGAAATCGAGCACGCTCGGCGGCGCATCGCCGGCGCCGTATTCGCCGATGATTTCGCCAAAGGCGTTGAAGCGATGCGCCAGATAATCGAGATCGAGCACCTCGCTGTAGAACCATCGCGCGCGTTTCGCCTCAGGCCCGATTCGCCGCCGACAGCCGCTTAGCCTGGCGATCGCACCCGAAAATCGCTCGCCTTCCATGTCGATCAGGCAGTGTTCCCTGTATTTGCGCAATTCCCCGAGAAAACCCAGATAGTGACGCAAGCGATAAGTAAAGCCCTTATCGCCTGCCAGTTCCTTTCTCGGATAATACAAGGCTCGCGAGTCCGCTTCCGGCAACATCGACAGCAACGGACGAAAGCCTGCATCGAACACGGCGATCGCCTCGGCGTGCCGTCCCAGCACACGCAGCACCCAGGGCAATCCAAGCACGAGATTTCCCAGGTAATGAGTCGGAAACAGCAGCAGGGGCGCTTGAGGCATAATGCGCATTCGCGGTCAGGGCGAAAACAGCAAGACTACCACCTGTGAACGGTTTGCGAAGCCCGGGAGGATTTCTCGAAAAATGAGTGAACTCAAAACGAAACAGCACAGCGGGGACGTGAACGCCTTTCTCGACACCGTCGAAAACCCGCGCCGGAGAGAGGACGCAAGGCGGGTGCTCGAATTGATGTGGGAAGTGACCGGCGAGCCGCCGAAAATGTGGGGTGCGAGCATCGTCGGCTTCGGCAGCTACCATTACAAGTATGCAAGCGGCCGCGAAGGCAATTGGATGATTACCGGATTTTCCCCGCGCAAGCAGAATCTGACCGTCTACATCATGCCCGGATTTTCCGAGTTCGCCGACCAGCTTGCCAGACTCGGCAAGCACAAGCACAGCAAGTCCTGCCTGTATCTGAACAAACTCGACGATGTCGATCTGGAAGTGCTGGCCGAACTCGTGCGCGAGTCGGTCACGGTGATGCGGGAGCGCTATAAGTGAGACCTGCCCGGCAAGAGATTCTGCGACTACGCTACGCTTCGTGCAGAATGACGGTTGAGCGGACGAGGGTTCGAAAAGAACCCGGTTGGATCTGGCGCGCCTGGAGAGATTCGAACTCCCGACCAACTGGTTCGAAGCCAGTTACTCTATCCAGCTGAGCTACAGGCGCACGGCTGGCGCTAATGTACCGCCTCGCTCCCCTGGTGGCAAATCGCCACTCCATGCTTACCCGTTCGTCATTCTGCACAAAGTCGCAGGGGTGACATGCCGCCCCACCCACGTCATTCTGCGCGAAGTCGCAGAATCTCGAAGACAATTGACAGATTCTGCGACTCCGCTTCGCTTCGCGCAGAATGACGGAAGAGGGAATGGCCGGTCAATTGAAGAAATCGAAGATGCGGCTGTACTTGAGGATGAACTGGCGGGCGTTTTCGCGCTCGTAGCCGGAGTTGGGCATGTTCAGTCCGCTGAATTCATCGACTTCGTTGTAGACCAGGTATAGACCCGCGTTGGCAGATTGCAGCCAGGCGAAACGCACGTTGGCCGCCACTACATCGTCGCGATCGTTGTATTGCACCAGTGTCTGTAGCGAGATGTTCGGCGAGAAGGAATACGACACACGCACCCGCGCCAGATTCACGGTGAAATCGCCATTGGCGACCGGCAGCGAAATATCGCTGCGATTCCAGGAAACCTCGGTGCTGAACCGTTCGTCAAGTTGATATCTGACAGTGGTATCGGTAGTAGCCCGATCGCCGCCGAAAAAGCCGCCGATATTGCCGCGAACGTTCAGGCTTAACGGCGCCGACTGATTCGTCCAGAACACCGGCTGAATTTCGCTGTGCTCGTAAGTTCCCGCCGGCACCCAGACGCCGTCCACGATCTCGAAGGGTTCGCGCACACCTTCCAGGGTGAAGTTCATCCCGGTGTGGATTTCAGTTCCGTTTTCGAATTCCCAGTGATTGTCGGCATGAAGGTAGCCGGTTTCCTGAAAACCGTCGAAACCCCAGTAGCCGCGATAATTCATGTGCGGCCGCAGTTCATGCAGGTTCCACCAGTCCCGCGGACGATAGCTGTAACGCCAGCCGGCATCCCACTTGCGAAATGCGCGGCGGGCCAGGAAGCCGACTTCCGGATTGAAATTCTCGCGCACTTCCGAGTATCCGCCGCTCAGATTCCAGGCTTCGTCCTGATATTGGGCCCGTACGCCGCCCGCCGCGTCGCGGCCGCTCAGATGCGGAGTGTCCGTGCGCGCCACCCAACTGGTGATCAGCGTCGTGTCGCCGATACCCCAGCGGCCGTCGACGGACATTGTGCGGTTATAGTCTTCTCCCGCATTTCCCAGAGCCGTGCCGTCGCCGTCGCGCTCGATGTACATCATGCCGATCGTCGACCGATTACCGAGTTCCTGGTTTACGCGGGCGACGGAAAAGTCGTTCTGGGAAATGCGGCCGTCGACGCTTTCGGTGCGCATCTGCAGCAGCCCGACATTGGTGTCGTTGCCGACCTTGCCGGTGAGCCTCGCGCCGCCTTCTATCGGCAACTGCGTTCCGCCCGCGCCGACGCCGATGCGGCGGCTGAAGAACAACTCCACTTCACGCGGATTGCCGACCGAAAACTGGCCGGCGTTTTCCAGGAAGAAGGGCCGTTTTTCCGGGAAAAACAGGCTGAAGCGGTCGAGATTGACCTGCAGTTCGTCGGCTTCGACCTGGGCGAAATCGGTGTTGTAGGTGCCGTCGAGAACCAGGCTGGAGGTGATCGCGTACTTGAAATCGAAACCCAGTTCCTGCTGGTCCACCGTGCCCGAAACGATACTTCCCCCGCGCTCGGCGGAACCGAGCACATAAGGCGTGAACTGAAACGCTCGCTGACTCGGAACGCGGATGCCTTCGACGATGCCTGCTTCCGAAACCCGGTTGATGTCGAACTGGCGCTCAAGCGGCGCCCAGTAGGCGATCTCGTTGTTATGCCGGATATTGCGCTGAAAATTGATGCCCCAGGTCTGTTCGGCGCCGTTGCCATAGCGCAGGGAAGTAAACGGAATCTCCATTTCCGCGCTCCAGCCGTAATCGTGGATTTGCGCTTCCACTTCCCAGGTTGTGTCCCAGTTCAGATTGAAACCGCCTCCGGAGCCGCCTCCCCCGCCGAATCCGCCGCCCGATCCTTCGTTGGTAACCTGGGCGTCGAACTGCAGTCCGGCCGGATTGGTGCCGAACACGAAACCGTTCTGGCGGTCGAGCATGCCATCGATGATGACGCGGAAACTGTCGGCGTCGTCGAGCGGAGCGTCGCGCCGGCTGTCGGTCACGATGATCCGGGAAGGGTCGGTCTCATACGCGATCAGCCCGATATAGAGAGCGTCTTCGGTGTACCCCACCCGCACTTCGGTGCGCTGGGTCGCGGACTGTCCTTCATCGGGCCGCACCTGCCTGAAGCCGGTAGCTGGCGTCATACCTTCCCAGGCGATGTCTTCCGCGACATCGCCGTCGATGACGGGCCGCTGCCCCAACGCATGGGCGGTGGTCGAAGGCGGTACGGACAGCGTATCCAGTTCCTGCGCAAGCGCACCGGAAGCAAGGAAATACAAAAGCGGAACCAGCAACGCGGAGCCCAATGTCATTCCATAACGGGCAATGCTCATTTACACCTCTGACCCGAGCCGGATCTGTACGGCCAATCGGTTGATTTAGCGGAAAAACAACGGAATAGCGTAAAGCAGGGGCATCCCCGCTGACAAGACGGCAAAAGTGACAAATATTGTCGGAACGGTTGAGCGTTATTTGCCTTGCACGACCTCGTTGCGCAATACGCCGATGCCGGACAATTCAACCTCGTAGACATCGCCGGGCGCCATGGCGCGGGTGCTGCCCATGGTGCCGGACCAGATCATGTCGCCCGGCTGCAAGGTGATAAACCGGGAGATGTAACTGACCATCTCCTCCATGCCGAAGAGCAGGTCCGAGGAATTTTCGCTTTGCACGACTTCGCCGTTGTGGCGTCCGGTGATCTGGATGTTCTTGTAGTCGGCGTCCTTGTACAGCACCGGCCCGACGGCGTTGAAGCCACGGCTGCCCTTGGCGCGCACCCACTGGATGTCGCCCGCCTGCCAGGCGCGCTCGCTGACGTCGTTGCCCGCGGTGACGCCGAAGATGTACTCATGGGCGTCTTCCACCGACACGTTCTCGGCGCGCTTGCCGATCACGACCGCCATTTCGGCCTCGTAATGCAGGTTTTGCGACCCGACGGGACGCACGATCGGGTCTTCCGGGCCTACCAGCGAACTCGGCGGCACGATAAACAGGCCCGGTTCCTCGGCGGGGTCGCCCGAGATATGGCTGCGGAAGTTGAAGGCGGTCATGAATATCTGGGTCGGCTCGGCGGGCGCTTCGAGTTTCACCGTATCGCGCTCGTGCCAGACGCCGGTATGTTCCATGGTTTCGTATGGCGCGCCTTCGAGCTGCCACACCTGGTCGCCGTGCAGCATGCCCCAGGAAATCTCGCCCCCATCCTGGGAATAGCGGACGAAAATCTCCGGCTCCGCCTCTTCCTGCGCGAAAACCGGCGCGCCGACGACGATGGCGGCAAGCACGGCCCACAGCGTGCGCAAAGGTTTCATGCTGTCTCCTCTCGGGGATTGCCCCGCGACAACGAATTCACGCCGATGCTAAGCGCATCGCCCCTTGTCGGTCAACACCCCGATCGGCCCGTGTGTCCGGGGCATTCCCGCACGCGGGCCGGCGCGGTGGCGTGGTATGCTTTCCGGGTCACGGTAAAGAGCCCGCGTCATGCAACGCCGCCAGCTTCCCATCGGCATCCAGACTTTCCGGACGATCCGGGAAGAAGATTGCTATTACGTCGACAAGACACCCCTGATTCACGAACTCGTGAACGGGGGACGACACTATTTCCTGTCGCGCCCGCGCCGCTTCGGCAAGAGCCTGCTGATCGACACGCTGCGCGAGCTGTTTTCGGGCAACGAGCCGCTGTTCCGGGGACTCGCCATCCACGACCGGTGGAACTGGAACGAGACGCATCCGGTGGTGCGGCTGAGTTTCGATGGAAAAAACAACGAACCGGGCGATCTCGAGGAGAACATCCGCACACAACTGCTGATCGCCGAGCGCAGCGCCGGCCTGGACCCCGCCCCGGATGCAATGGACGGGCCGAATCGTCTGCGTTATCTGCTCCACCGGCTTCATGACAAGACCGGCGGGCAAGTCGCGGTGCTCGTGGACGAATACGACAAGCCGATCCTCGACGTGCTGAACGATCCCGAAATGGCCAATGCCAACCGCGAGTATCTGCGGGGCTTTTACGGCGTGATCAAGGGCGCCGCCGAGCATGTCCGCTTCGTCTTCGTCACCGGCATCAGCATGTTCACCAAGGTCAATCTGTTCTCCGGCCTGAACAATCTCAAGAACATTACTCTCGACCCGCGATTCGCCACTATCTGCGGCTACACAGACCGCGACCTCGACACGGTGTTCGCGCCCGAGCTCGAAGGCCTGGACCGTGACGAGATCCGCCGCTGGTACAACGGTTACCACTGGCTCGGCGAGGAGAAACTCTACAACCCCTACGACATTCTGCTGCTTTTCAGCGACCGCGTATTCAAGGCCCACTGGTACGAGACCGGCACTCCCGACATGCTGTACCGGAAGATCGTGGAGGAGAAGCGCAATCCGATGGAGCTCGAGCGCCTGCTGGCGGACGAGGGGCTGATGTCGAGTTTCGACGTGTCCGACATCGACCTGCGCGCCCTGATGTTCCAGGCGGGTTACTTGACCATCGCTCGGGAGGAGGACCTGGGCGCGGACAGACTGTTCGCGCTGGAGTTTCCGAATCTGGAAGTGCGGTTCAGTTTCAGCAAGGGTCTGCTCGCCCACGCGGGCCAGGACCGGGTGGAAGTGATCCAGTCGGGCAACGCGTTGCTCGATCTGCTCGGGGCGGAGGATTTCGCGGGCTTCGGCGAACGGCTCAAGACGTACCTTGCCGGGATTCCGCACCAGTGGTACGACGCCGGCGGCGTCGACAGGTTCGAGGCGCACTACGCGGGCATGCTGTACCTTTGTTTCCGTGCCGTCGGGGCGGATCTTGCGGTGGAGGACGCCTCCAGTCGCGGCCGGGCCGACATGGTCGTGTTTCACGGCGGCAAGGTATTCGTGCTTGAGTTCAAGATGGCCGCTGAGGGCGAAGCGCCCGAAGCCGCGCTTGACCGGGCCATGGCGCAAATGCGCGAACGCGGCTACGCCGACAAGTACCGCGACCGGGGCGAGCCGATCCACCTCGTCGCGGCGGTATTCGGCCGCGAGCGAAGAAACCTGCTCGCGCTGCGCGCCGAAGCTCCCTGAGCGCCGATCGTTCGCGCAAGCGGCCGGGCGCGGTCAGTTCCCGCCCGCCCCGGCCTCGAGGCACTCGATGGCGGTCACCACCGGAACCCACCGTTGCCAGCCCTTGTCGGCGTGGGTCTGCGCTTCCGCGGAAAGCATGATCGTGCTGTCGTTCGCCATCCCCTTTAGCGTGTGCAGCACGCGCAGCCAGCGCTCGACGTGGGCCGCGCCGTTATGCGTCTCCCCGGCGTAGCCCTCCACGTCCGACAGCAACTCCGGCGAAACGCAACCCGCGGGGGGCTCGGGCGTTACTACCTGCTGGTCCGTACCCTGCTGGTCCGTGTCCTGCCGGTCCTGCTGCGACCCGACCGATTCCAGCGCATTCAGCGCGGCGACCACCGGAACCCACCGTTGCCAGCCCTTGTCGGCGTGGGTCTGCGCTTCCGCCGCCGTCATCGGCGTGTAACCGTTGTCGTCGCCGAACGCGGCCAGCACACGCATCCAGCGGTCCACATGATCCTGGCCTTGATGCGTCTCCGCCGCATAGCCCCGCACCTGCGCCACCAGCGCCGGGTTCACCGCCGGGGTCGGCGGTGGATCGGTCGGCGGCGGATCGGTTGGCTGTGGGTCCGTCGGCGGTGGGTCCGCCGCCGGCGCGTCGTCGTCGAGCAGGGCCACGGTGACCGTCGACGGCGTGCCCGCCGTGTAGCCGTCGCCCGGCTTGATCCGGGCCACCACCGTGCCGTCGGCGCGCCGCTTGTCGTCCGACCAGGTCGTGACCGTCCAGGCCGCCGAGGTCGCGCCCGCCGGTATCGTCACCGTGCGGGCCCGTTCGAGCCCGATATAGTCCAGGCCCGCGCCCATCTCCTCCGACGCGCCCAGGTGCACCGGGAGGTCGTAGCCCGGCGCCGGGGCGGCCGTGACCGTGAAGGTCACCTCGCCGCCCTCCGTCACCGAAGCCGCATCGGCGCCGAGCGTCAGCGTCGAGGGCGTGGCCAGCATCTGCGCCCGCGTGTTGTCGTCCATGTTCGTGACCGGGTCCGCGTCCTGGACCGTGAGCGTCAGCTTGCCCGTGCTGGTCGCATAGTCCCTGCCGCCCAGCAGGATGACCTCCACCTTGCTGTCGCCGTCGAGGTCGGGGCTCGCCACGGTCGGTATGTGAATGACCGTAGCGGATTGCCCGGCCGCGATCTCGATGCTCCGGGGGTTCTCTTCCACCGGCCGGAACGGCTCCCAGAGGCTCGGCCCCCGGACCACACGCTCGCCGTGGTAGTCGGCGAGGTAGTAGTTCACGGTGACCGGAGTGGCCAGCCTGAACCAGGGATCCATCTTCACCCGGATGTTGAACGCACCCCCCTCCGTGACGGCATGCGGGGACGGGGAAACCACGAGGCCGGGATTGGTGCCGACAACCGCTTCGAGGCTGATGAACGGCAGGGGCGACCTGTCGTCGAGCGCGATGTCGGCCGTCCTGGTCCTGCTGGCGTCGGTCGAATCCTCGAACGTCACCGTGAGGCTTTCGTTCTCGGCCACGCCGTCGGCCACCACGGTCAGCGTCAGCCTGTACGCGACGCCGTCCCAATGCCCCAGGGTGCGGGTGCCGTCGGCCAGGCCGACGCAGACATCGAGGTTGTTAAAAAGGTTGGGCAGCCCGTCATCGACATGGTCGCACCTGAGCGACGCCGTGGCGCCGGCAAGGGACCTTATCCGGGGCGCGCCCCAGCTGGACGGAAAACCGGTGACGGTGACAAAGCTGACACCCCCCTCGCGTACCGTGGACGGCTTGGCGGCGAGCGGAGCCGCGCCGCCGTCGTTCACGACCACGGTGAAAGCGTTGGCCGTGCCATGCGGGTCCGCGCCGCCGCCCACATCGGTGCCGAGCGCGGCGGCGTCGAAGGCGGTGTTCGAGCCGAGCGCGACGGTGAAGGTCTCCGCGCCCTCCGTCGTGCCTTCATTCGTCGGCGTCAGCTCCAGCGTCGCCGTCTGCGCGCCCGCACCGGAAAAGCGCACCTTCGGGGTCGCCGTGCCGACATCGCGCAGGCCGACGCCCGTGTTGGCCGCACCGGACTTCGCCCCCAGGCTCCAGTCGCCGGTGGTCACCCCTGTGCCGGAGATCGACAGCGGCACGTCGATCGTCTCGCCCGCCACCAGCGCGCGGCCCAGCGTCACCGTGAACTCGACCCTGCCGCCCTCGGTCACCGCGCCGCTGCCCACGCGGGCGAGAGTCACCACCGTGGGGTCGTTGTCGCGAATGGTGATTTCGCTGGTGCAAGACGATGTGGATGCGCAATTCGCGGCATTGCCGTTGAAGGGAGAACCGGCGGTTGACTGCCAACGCGCCGTAAATGTCTCGTCGGTTTCATCGTCGCTGTCGTCACACATGGTGAATCCGCTGAATGTGTGACTTGTGTCCGCAATTCTGACATTAATGCTATGCGAATTCGTACTGGGAAGGAGAAAATCCTCTCCAGCTTGGCAAACGCTGCCGGTGCCGCGAGTGGCACTGCCGGTCGTGGAACTGATATGCATATCGTCCTCATCATATCCAGGCTTCCCCGGCAGGGTGATGTCGATGTTTCCGTCGCCCTCATTGACCGTCAGGGTGGCCGGCGGGACGATTCTGTCGGCGAGAGGCGTTTGCGCTACGGCCCCGGTCGCCAGACCGGCGAGCAGCGGAAGGCTCAGCAGCGCCGCGGCGAGGCCGCGCCGCAGACGGCGGGAGAAGGGACGCGCGCCCGTTTCGGCGCGGGCGGACGAAGGACCGAAGCTGTCGGAGGAAGAATGCGGCTGGCGGGGGGCTGCGGAGCGCCCGCCGGCGGAGTGGGAAGTGTCAGGCGGGGAGGACGGCGGGCGGGAGCGCAGCCGGCGAAGCCGCGCGCCGGACGCACTCATGGCCGGCGATCCGGCGATCCGGCGATCCGGCGATCCGGCGATCCGGCGATCCGGCGATCCGGCGATCCGGCGATCCGGCGATCCGGCGATCCGGCGATCCGGCGATCCGGCGATCCGGCGATCCGGCGATCCGGCGATCCGGCGATCCGGCGATCCGGCGATCCGGCGATCCGGCGATCCGGCGATCCGGCGATCCGGCGATCCGGCGATCCGGCGATCCGGCTGATTGTAACTCATGATGGAATCTGCGATTCCCTTCGTCAAGCCTCGATTTTTCTTATCGTTCACGGTCGCTCCCCGCAGTGTGCTTCAAGTAAAGAGGAAAAAATACCGGACGCACGCCCGGAGGGGGCGCGGCGCGGTTCCGGGACTTTATATCAGATTTCGCGGAAAACACAAACCAGAGCCGCGTGTGCATTCGGCGGCGATTCTTGTTGTGGGGGTGGGGAGGCGGGAGCGAACCCGCGCTATTGATTCCGGGTTTTTCCGGCGGTTGCGAATATTTTTCTTCGCGGACTTTTGGCCGAAAACAGTGACATGCAAGCGGTTTTTCTGCCGAGGTGACGAACCATGACCAAGTCGCTGTTTCGCAAGACGCCGGGCGCGCCGGGTTTGCCGCGCATCGCGCGCGGTTGTTTCGAGCGGGTGCCGGACTCCGTCGCGGGCCGGGGTCTGACCTTGCCGGACTGTCTGATGTCGGGTCTGGCGTTGTTCGGGCTGAAGTATTCGTCGCTGTTGCGTTTTGACCGGGACGCGCGGAGCGAGGAGCGTGTGCGTTCGAATCTGCGGAATCTGTACGGGGTGACGCGCGCGCCGTCGGACACGGCGCTGCGGGAGCGGCTGGACGAAGTGGACCCGGCGGCGCTGCGGGGCGCCTTCAAGCGGGTGTTCGCGGCTTTGCGGCGGGGCAAGGCGCTGGCGGATTACACCTGGCTGGGCCATCACGTGCTGTCGGTGGACGGCACGGGCTTTCACGCCTCGGAGAGCGTGCGCTGCGCACATTGTTGCGAGAAGCGCCGCCGGGACGGGCGGGTGACGTATTACCACCAGATGCTGGGGGCGGTGCTGGTGCATCCGGCGCACCGGGAGGTGTTTCCGCTGGCGCCGGAGCCGATCGCGCGGGAGGACGGGTCGCAGAAGAACGACTGCGAGCGCAACGCCGCGAAGCGGCTGCTGGCCCATGTCCGGCGGGAGCATCCGCATCTGAAGCTGCTGGTTGTGGAGGACGCGCTGGCCTCGAACGGGCCGCACATCGAGTTGCTGCGGTCGCTGGACATGCGATTCGTGCTGGGCGCGAAGCCGGGGGACCACCGGCATCTGTTCGAGTGGGTGGAGGCCGCGCCGGGGACGCGGACCTTCGAGACGGTGGACGCCGCCGGCGTGACGCGCCGCTACCGCTATCTCAACGGCGCGCCTTTGAACGAGGCGCACTTCGGCCTGGAGGTGAACTTTCTCGAATGCCGGGAGACCCGTCCCGGCAAGAAGGAACAACGCTTCTCCTGGGTCACGGACATCGAGATCGCCGAGGCGAACGCCGAGGCGTTGATGCGGGCGGGCCGCGCCCGCTGGCGCATCGAGAACGAGACATTCAACACCCTGAAGAACCAGGGCTACGGCTTCGAGCACAACTTCGGCCACGGCAAGCGGCATCTGGCGACGGTGTTCGCCCAACTGATGATGCTCGCCTTCCTGATCGATCAGGCGCAACAGCGCTGCTGCGCGTTGTTCCGGGCGGCGCGGGAGAAGGCGGGCCGTTCGAAATACCTGTGGGAGAGGCTGCGCGGCCTGTTCCTGGAGTTCTTCGTCCCCGACTGGGAGGCGCTGTATCGCGCCATCGCGTTCGGACACCGGGCCGAACTGGTTCCCTTCGACACCTCCTGACCGGCCCGCCGCGATTCAAGCGCGGAGCGGGCGGTTCTTCAGGGTGACGGCTTTGCAACAACGACCCATCCGGCATCGGCCGGAGGGGTTCTCCTGTCTCCGCAGCCGCCAAAACAGCTGTCCGCACGCCAAACCCGGCGATCCGATACCGCCGGGTTCCTTAGCGGGAGTAGCTGGTCGATCCTCGATCTCTGGTTCGGCAGGCGTCAGCGCACACCGAATGGGAAACCACCTTGCCCATGAGGTTGTCTAGCACAGATTTGACGATGATGCAAAAAATAGAACAGAATTTCACAATGAAAGTAGCGGGAGACGGTTCCTTGCAGGTTCCCGGCCGCGCCGGCAGGCGGTAATGAGCGTGGCCGGGACTCGCGGCGCGCGGGCTCGCGAGGCGATTGCGGGTCCGGTTAACGCGCAACCACGCGAATCGTGACGATGTCGACGTCGTGATATTGCTGGTGGTTGACCGACGAGGCCGCGTGACGCAACAGCCGCAAGGAGACTTCGCGGCTCACCGAAGGCTCCGAAGGTCCGTCCCTGATCACCGCGAGCAGATTCTCGATGTTCTCTCCGCCCGGCGAGGCGATGAACTCGATTACCGCGTCGCCGCCGTCGCGGTGGATCGACATCCGCAAGTTGCGCGCCGGCCGCGCCTCGTCGTTTTCGCCGATCAAGGTAAGCAAGGTCTCCTCGCTGGCGAGTTCCAGCCGGCTTTCCGCCAGGTTGCCCATGCCGTTGCGCGCCGCGAAATGCGCCAGAAACTCGCGGACCCGCGGCAGGTTGGCGGTTGCCAGCGGCAGCTCGATTTCGCGGCGTCCGGGCGCTACGGCCATGACGAACAGGTTCATGAGAATGGCGCACAGACCGCCCGCGGTCATGCCGTTTTGCAGCAGGCCACCGGCGAATCCGGATACGATCTCCGGGAAAATCACCCCGTTCTGACAGCCGACGCCGATCCAGAACGATACTCCGACGATGACGCCGCCCCGATAGTCGATGCCGTGCTGCACGACGATCTTCATGCCGAGCACGAACAGCATCGACAGCAACACGGTGGTATAGGCAGCCACAACGGGCCCGGGAATGGCGAGGATCAGCGCCAGGAACTTCGGCGAGAACGCCGCGACGACGAATGTCAGGCCGAGGGCGACGCCGACGCGGCGCAAGCGCAGACGAACCAGCTTTCGATCAGCGCGCCTGCGGACGCGAACGAGGGCAACGCGGGCTCGCGGGACCTGAGCTTCACGGTGACCCTTGACACGTCAATTTCGGCTAACGTTGTCTTCGATGTCTGCTTTACCGGCACGGCGACAATCGATACGACGGCGACCTTTCCTGCCGGCGCAGACTACCAGCTCACTCAAAACAACAGCCCCTGGAATTTAAACTGCATTACTTCTAATGCCCTCCATAGTGGGACCACATCCCAAACCAGTGTCGGCATCAGGGTCAAGGGCGACACCGAGGCGGAGCGCGACGAGACGGTGATCGCCACGCTGTCGTTTCGCGGCACGCCGCCCAACGGTGTCACGCTCGGCACGTCCACCGCCACCCACACGATTCAGAACGACGACGCCATAGCGGTGCAGTTGCTGCCGACGTCGGACGTGACCTTCACCGAGCAGACCCCTTCGGACGCGGCGGCGATGACCGTGCGCCTGGAGCGGCGGCTGTATGCGGGCGAGCAACTGGCGGTGCCGATCGAATTCATTGTTGACACCGTCGGGGAAGTTATCCCCCCAGAAGAAAGCCATCCAAGTTTCGGCGCGAGCGCAACAGGCACCGGGGTGACTTCCACAAGCTGGGGAACGGTCCCCGGCTATGTGCGCTTCACCGGCCATGACACCAACACGGTTCAGGAGGCCACGATCACCCTGACGCCGACGAGCAACGATGACGGCAACATGCTGGACGGTTCCTTGAGGGCGCGTCTTGTAGAACTCAGTGCTGGCGACTGGGGTGATAGCTTCACCAATGTCCGCGGCGGGGGCGAGCCCCATGGCACGGACGACGAGGTGAGGCTGATCTACGCCGACAACGATATCCCGGCGCCCTGTACGAACTGCGCGTGGATCACCGGCGGCGATGCGGTGACGGAGGGCGGGGACGCGGTGTTCACGGTGCACGTGAATCCGCCGACGGCGGACGACGTGACCGTGCCGCTTTGGGTGTACGACTCGCCGGGGAATTCCGTTGCGAACTATGTCCTGTACCGGCACGAGAACTACGAAGAGGTGACGATTCCGTCCGGCCTATCCGCGGCGACCCACACGGTGCCGACGAAGGACGACGACCGGGACGAGCCGGACGGTTCGGTGCGGGTGGAGATATCGGGAACCCCGACCGGCCCCGACGGGCGATACTACGAGATTCCCAACATCGATTTCTTCCCGTACTACCGGGCCCGCGGTCCGCAATCGGCGAGCGTGGCGGTGTGGGACGACGACGCCAATCTCCCGCGGCATGTGCCTCCGTCGGTTTCGGTGAGCACCCTGTGGGGCGCCGCGCGCCCGAGCCGACTTCGGTCGAGCCGCCGGGCGTGGACCCGGCCCTGATCGCGGAAGTGAAGGCGCATATCGCGGACTTCACCGCGCGCAATCACGCGGCGGGGATTCGCGACTGGACCGCGATTCTGAACCGGCTGGAAGGCCGGGACGGGGGCATGAGCGACGGCGACATCGCCGCGTGGCTGGCGCGAGCGCAACAGTTTGGCTGGGAGGACGGCGTCGTGACCCTGCCGAAGGTGCAGGCCGCCCTGGCGGCGCTGGCGGCGGCGACGCAACCGGCGGACCCGCCGCAGCCACTGACTCCGCCCGCGGACCCACCGCCAACGGACCCGCCGCCGACCCCGGCGGTGGACCCCGCGCCGCCGCCGGGCGGCGTTTCCGCGCAACTGCTGGCGGATGTCGCGGACCGGGCCGGGGAGACGCATCTCGGCGCGGACCACATCGAGCGCTGGCTGCGGGTATTGCACACGCTGGAAGGGGTGGCCAACGACGCCACGATCATGCTCCCGGCCGAGGCGCGGGCCCTGGTCCCGCTGGACCCCGGCCGCTGGAGCCCGGTGGCGGAGGCCATCGAACGCCTGGAGGCCCGGGCCTTCGCCGACGCGCTCGGGAACTGAGCGCGGGGCCGGCGGCGGAGTCGTATGCCGCCTTCGCCGGGCGTTCTCCGGCCGGGTGCGGGGGAATTAGCGGGAGTCGCTGACTTGCCGGTTGAAGCCTTGAATTCTGTTCGGTAGTGCCGTACAGTATCTTGCATGGAAATCTGGACGATTCGCCATCGTGGATTGCGGGAATTGCTCGAACGGGACTCGACGCGATCACTGAGACAGGACCTCGTGAACCGGATTCGAAATATCGTTACCGCATTGGTTGTGGCCGAAAGCATGGAGAGTCTCCGTACCCAGGCGCCCTCGGGATGGCGTATTCATCGACTTTCGGGGGAACGAGAGAATGAATGGAGTATTTCCGTGTCGGGTAATTGGCGAATTACGTTCAAGGAAAACGGTGGCAAGATAGAACGGTTACACCTTGAGGACTATCACTGATGAGTAGTAAACCCCTCGAAATAACGATGACCCCCTCTCATCCCGGCTGCTTCGTTCGGGATGAAGTGATAGGGGAACTGCGTCTGAGCGTTTCCCGGGCGGCGCAGGTTCTCGGCGTTCGCCGGGCAACCCTGTCGGACTTGTTGAACGGCAAATCTTCCCTGTCGCCCGAGATGGCCCTGCGCCTGGAAAAGGGCTTTGGCGTCAGCATGGATCTGTTGCTGAAAATGCAGGCTTGGCACGATGCCGCGCGCATGCGTTTGAAGGCCGATGAAATTTCGATCGAACGCTACGCGCCAGCCTGATACGAGAAAACCGCAAAGAAAGGCCGCATCTTCCGATGCGCCCTTCTCGCCGAGATACTCGATGGCGGTCGCCACCGGTTGCTAGCGTTCCCGGTCGTGCTGCGCCATGTGCAGCCGCCTCTGCGGAAAGCATGATCGTGCCGTCGTTCGCTATCCCCGTCAGCGTGTGCAGCCAGCGCTCGCGGCGCGGGGTCACGAGACGATTGCGGGTCCGGTTAACGCGCAACCACGCGAATCGTGACGATGTCGACGTCGTGATATTGCTGGTGGTTGACCGACGAGGCCGCGTGACGCAACAGCCGCAAGGAGACTTCGCGGCTCGCCGAAGGCTCCGAAGGTCCGTCCCTGATCACCGCGAGCAGATCCTCGATGTTCTCTCCGCCCGGCGAGGCGATGAACTCGATTACCGCGTCGCCGCCGTCGCGGTGGATCGAGATCCGCAAGTTGCGCGCCGGCCGCGAGTCGCCGCTTTCGTCGATCAAGGTAAGCAAGGTCTCCTCGCTGGCGAGTTCCAGCCGGCTTTCCGCCAGGTTGCCCATGCCGTTGCGCGCCGCGAAATGCGCCAGAAACTCGCGGACCCGCGGCAGGTTGGCGGTTGCCAGCGGCAGCTCGATTTCGCGGCGTCCGGGCGCTACGGCCATGACGAACAGGTTCATGAGAATGGCGCAAAGACCGCCCGCGGTCATGCCGTTCCGCAGCAGGCCGCCGGCGAATCCGGATACGATCTCCGGGAAAATCACCCCGTTCTGACAGCCGACGCCGATCCAGAACGATACCCCGACGATGACGCCACCCCGATAGTCGATGCCGTGCTGCACGACGATCTTCATGCCGAGCACGAACAGCATCGACAGCAGCACGGTGGTATAGGCAGCCACAACGGGCCCGGGAATGGCGAGGATCAGCGCCAGGAACTTCGGCGAGAACGCCGCGACGACGAATATCAGGCCGAGGGCGACGCCGACGCGGCGCGAGGCGACGCCCGTCAGTTCGGTCACGGCGACGCTGGAGGAGTACGTCGTGTTCGGCACCGTGCCCGCCAGCCCGGAGAGCAGGTTGCCGAGGCCGTCGGCGCCTACCGCGCCTTGCACGGCGCGAAAGTCCACCGCCCGCGGCCGGCGCCAGGAAACGTCCTGGATCGCGACCGAGTCGCCGATGGTTTCGATGGCGCCGATCAAGGTAACGAAGATAAACGCCGGCAGCAGCGTCCAGAATACCGGGCCGAACGCAAAGCTGACGCCGGGCCAGCCCGAGGCGGGCACGCCGATCCAGGCGGCTTCGGCTATGCGCTGAACGTCGTACAGCCCGAACAGGCTCGATATCAGCGAACCGGCGGCGACGCCGATCACCAGCGCCCAGAGCCGCAGCACCCCGGTCGCCTTCAGCGCGATCGTCACGACGACGAGCAGGGCGCCCAGGGCGCTGACCGGCGCCGCGACCGGATTCGCGCCGGCGGGCACGTCGTCCAGCAGGTCGAAGACGATCGGCATGACCGTTACCGCGATCAGCATGATCACGGTCCCGGAAACGACCGGCGTCAGTATTCTCCGCAACAGGGAAAGCCGCGCCGACAACAGGAACTGGAACAGCGAGGAGACGATCACCAGGGCCGCGAGCACCGACGGGCCGCCTTGCGCCAGCGCGGTGACGCAGACCGCGATGAAAGCGCCCGACGTGCCCATCGCCAGCACATAACCGGCGCCGATCCGGCCGACGCGAACGGCCTGTATGACGGTGGTGGCGCCACTGACGACAACGGCGGCGAACACGGCCCAGTCGAGATAGCCTTCGCCGCCGTCCGCGGCGCGGATGACGATGGCCGGCGTCAGCACGATCCCGGCCACGGTGAGCAGGGCGAGCTGCAGCCCGAGGCCGAAGGCCAGAAAGCCGGGCGGATTCTCGTCGGGCTCGTAACGCACGCCGGTGCGTTGCGCGGTCTTGTCTGTTTCTTTGGTCTCGTTCATGTTGCCGCCGCCTACATTTCGTACGTGACCTGGATGCCGAACGATCGCGGCCGGTTGACTGTCAGCCGCTCGCGGTCGTTACCGTACCACGACGTCAGCACGGCGCGCTCGTCGGTCAGGTTGCCGATGCGGGCGTCGACGCGCCAGTTGCCGCGAATCACGCCGGCGCCGATGTCGAGGACGGTCCACGCATCCTGCCTTATGCGGTTGATCAGCACGATATCGCTGTACGACGCGGCGGAATGGCTGAGTTGCGGCATGACGTAGGCGTCCGTGCCGTTGCCGAGGCGCCATTCGTAGCGCGCCCGCAGGCTGGCCTGGAATCCGGGCGCGTTGGCGAGTTCGCTGCCCGCCGACGCGATCGCCGAGGTTGTCGATATCGTTTCGAGTATTTCCGTATCGAGCAGGGAAATCGCACCGCTGACGGTGAGACCTCCGACCGCTTCGGGCAACCAGACGAAATCGCCTTCCACGCCGCGCACCCGCGCGTTCGCCGCATTGTCGGAGAAAAACAGGTTGACGATATTGGGATCGAAGATCGTGGACTGCAGATCGTCGATATTCTCGATGAAGGCGGACCAGTTCAATTGCAGGTTCCGATCCGCGGTCAAGGTCTTGCCGCCGATTTCCCAGTTCACCAGCTCGTCGGTGCGCACGACCGCGGGCACCACGCCGCCGGCGCCCACCGGGCGATTCAGCAGCGGCGGCCTGAATCCTTCGGACCAGGTCGCGTAATACAGCGAGCCTTCTCGCGGAGTCCAGGCCAGATTCAGTTTATGGATATTGCCGGCGGCGTTGGCGGTGTCGGGCAAGGCGACGGTCCGCCCGCCGACTTCGGCGGAATTGCCGCCGCTGTACAAGGCCGAGAGATTGGCGCCGAAGCGCTGCTGGTCCTTCGTCTGGCCCAGGTTGCCGAACGACGAGTTGGCGCTGCCTTGCAGATCCACGTCGATTTCGTAATTGCGGACGCCGCCGGTAATCGTCAGTGTGTCGGGTACGAGATCCCAGCTCAATTCGGCGAAGACGCCGTATTGTTCGTCGGTGCGCCGGATGTCGTTGCGGAAAATCGCTTCCGCCGGAAACGGTCCCGGCTCCTGGCGCCACGCGCCGGGAAGCGGGTAGTTCGGCGCAAAACCGAACACGCCGGGCGTGAAGCTTTCCACGTTGACCGACCCGGGATAGGTGAAGTCGTTCAATTCGAGAATTTCGGTATCGCTGAAGAAGACGCCGAAGGTCGAGCGCCAGCGGTTGTCCGCCGGCGTGTTGAACCGCAGTTCGCGCGAAAATACGTTGGATTTGGTGTTGCCGGGGAGCAGGGTGCGGGCGTCGTAACAGTTGCCGGCGGGCGCTTCGGCCGGATAGCTTACCGAAGCGTCGCAGATGTAGTACGGCAGGTACTGACCGACGAAAAGATAATCGGTGTAATCCAGCACGCTGTCGATTTCGCGGTCGAGCCAGGCCACGGAAAGCAGCGCCTCCAGCGCGCCGATGCGGCCTTCCACGAGCAGGGACGTATTGTCGAAATTGTCGTCGGCGAACTCGTCGGTGAAGCGCTGCACGGATAACTCGTCCGCGTCGTCGAGATTCGGGTCGATCAGGAAGACGCCGTCGGCTTCGATGCTCTGCCGCATGTGGCTGAGCGTCACGCGCCAGTCGAAACCGATTTCGTAAAGGCCGGAAAGCCGAAAACCCCGGTAGGAAACCGGATTGAAGTCATCTTCCACGAGCTCGTCGTTGTTTCGCCTTTCGAAATTCACCGCCGAAAGATCCGCCCCCGCCTGGAATCCCGCGCTTTCCGGCCCCAGCGGGACGCCGTTGCTGCGCACCGCGGAAGCCGGTTCGAAGCGGCGCGAACGGGACGCGTCTATCGATGCCGGCAAATTGTCTATGTAGCCGCCCTGCCGGTCGGAAAACACCACCCCGCGCAAGGCGAAGTCGTCGCCGACCGGAACGTTGAGCACGGCTTCGGCTTTGCCGCCGGGCGCGCCGTTCTGCGTGGCCGTCGCGCCGAACGTGATGCGGGAAAAGAATCCTTCCGGATCGGGCTTGGCCGTGATCAGCCGCACGTTGCCCGCCTGGGAACTGGCCCCGAACAAGGTGCCCTGCGGACCCGAAAGCACTTCCACGCGCTCAAGATCGGCGGCGTACACATCGAGATTGCGGCCGGGCTGGGTCACCGGCTGTTCGTCGAGATAGAGCGCCACGTTCGGCGTCAATCCGGCTACCGCCGCCACCGAGATGGTCGGGGTGGTCGAGGCCACTCCGCGGATGTAAATCGTGCCCTGACCCGGACCGCTGCCGCCGGCGGTCACGCCCGGAAGATGCGTCAGGTAGTCGGTAAAGCTGTCGATGTCGAGCCGGTCGAGCGTTTCCGCGGTCAGCGCGCGCAAGGCGACGGGCACGTCCTGGGCGACTTCGGGCCGCCTCGTGGCGGTTACCTCGATGACTTCGATCTGCGCTTTGGCCTGGGAAATCAGTAACGACGACGAGGCGATCAGCGAAACCGTGGCTATCGACTTGCTCATGATTCCATTCCTTTTTTGATGTTGTTTCGTTTGCGGCTTGTTTTTGCTTTTTTCTTTCTTCTCGTCTTTCTTCTCGTCTTTCTTCTCGTCTTTGTTCTCTTCGCGGGCCGGATATGGCCGAGAGCTAGATCTCGTTGCGCTGCGCGAATTGATTGATATGCTCCGCCGCGCGGAAGGCCAGCGCCATGATCGTCATGGTCGGCTGGCCGCGGCTCGACGAAACCATGGAACTGCCGTCGCACAGGAACAGATTGGGTACGTCGTGTGAGCGATGATAGCGGTCGATGACCGAAGTCGCCGGGTCGTCGCCCATGCGGCAGGTGCCGAGCATGTGCGCGCTGCCGGTCTGGCCGTTTTCCGGATAACTCGCATGGATCTGCAAGGCGCCGGCGGCCTCCATCAGTTCCACGGAGCGATCCATGAAATAGCGCATGGTCGCGAGATCGTCCGGATGGTCCATGTAAGTGCAGCGCAAGGCGGGGAGGCCCCACTTGTCGCGCACTTCCGGGTCCAGGGTGATGTTGTTCGAATCGAGGGGCAGCGATGTCGTATGACCGTCGAAAGCCGCGGAATGCGTGAATTCTTCCCGCAGCAAGGCCTTGTACTCACTACCCCAGGCCGGCCCGCCGAACATGCTGCTGGCGATCGCCGACTCCATTGCCGTGCCGCTGCGCACCGGATGGCGGCCGTCGATGCCTCCGCCGCCGTAGAAGCCCTCGCCGGGATCGATTTCGTACCAGTCATGCACGACGCGGGTGGCAGGAATGCTCTTGTGGGCGTTTACGGGTTCGGGGAACAACCCGGCTACTTCGCTGTAGCCGTTGAACATGAGATTGCGGCCGACGAATCCGCTGCCGTTGGCAAGCCCGTCGGGAAAGCGGGGAGACTCGGACAACAGCAGCAGGCGCGGCGTCTCCGCGCCGTTGGCGCAAATCACCACGGCCCGGGCGCGCTGGGATCGTTCCGTTCCGTCTTGCTCGAAATAGACCACCTCGCTGGCGCGCCCGTCCTCGTCGGTTTCGACCCGTGCTACCGTGCAATGCGTGCGCAATTCGTAATTGCCCGAAGCAAGCGCGGCGGGAATCATGGTGATCATCGAGGAAGACTTGGCGTTCACCTCGCAGCCGAATCCGAGGCAATACCCGCAATGAATACAGCCGGGTCTGCCGTTGTGGGGTTGCGAAAGTATCGCGACCGGCGCCGGATAGGCGGTATGACCGAGCGCCCTGGCGCCGCGTTCCAGCAGCACGTCCGAACCCTTCACCGGCATCGGCGGGCAGGGATAATCGCGGGAGCGCGGTGGATCCCAGGGGCCTTGCAGGCCGGATACGCCGACTTCCCAATCCACCCGGGTGTAATAAGGTTCGAGTTCCTCGTAGCGGATCGGCCAATCGGCGAAATTGGCGCCGGCGATCGTTCCGCGTACGCTGGCTTCCATGAAGTCGATCGGCCGCAGGCGCCAGAAATTGCCGGAAAAATGCAGGCTGCTGCCGCCGACGTTATGCGCGTAGTTGCAAACCCTGTCGCGTACGGTCGCGGTTTCGTCCGCGGATTTGCGGAAAGTCTGCGGGTGGCCCTGGCGGTGGCTCCAGGCCAGGTCGTGATCCATGAAAGTGCCCCATTCGTCATGCCTGAAATCAGCCGCCTGTAAATGGGGGCCTTGCTCCAGTTGCACGACCGAATGCCCGGCTTCCGCGAGTTCCTTCGCGACGATGCCGCCCGCCGCGCCGGAACCGACGACGACGAAATCGACTTCTTCCCGGGTCGGGAACGATGCGCCGGCCATGTCTATTGCCCACCCCTGTTCATGTAATCCTCGTCGTAGTAGCCGAAGGGCGGCGCCCAGGCGCTGCGCGGCTCATAGCCGATCAATCGATAACCGACCCCGTCGCGGTTGCCGCCGTATTCCGGCAAGGCAAACATGCCGGCTACGGTGAGATAGCGAATCGTGGCGAAGAATTCGGTGTTTTCGATCTCGCGCAGCAATCGATCCTGCTGTTCGTCGCTCAACTCGGAGAATGTCGCAACCTGAAATTCGGCGTTGGCCCGGTTTTGCAATTCCTGCAGGCCGTCACGCAGAATTTGCAATTCCCTTTCGCGCTGATCGCCAAGCACCGTGTCCATGAAATGCACGGCGCCGGCTTCGCGGGCGCCGGGCGTGTCGTCGGGCGGGATGATGCGGTCGGCGATGGCGGCGAATTCTTCCGCCTCTTCACCGCCGAGGGTTTGCAGGTCGATGCCGTCAAGCTGATTTTGCGCGGAGCGGGAACAGGCGGCGAGTATCGCCGGCATACTGAGCACGATCGCCGATCGCGGCAACGCCGTGAGAGTAGATCTCAGCAACGCGCGGCGGGAAAGTGTCTTGCGCTCCATCTAGATGCCCCCCCTCAGGCAACTTCAGACCGCCCCGTACGGACTCGGACGAATATAGCACATAGGCATATCGCGAGCGACGCGAACGAAAGACCCCGCGACTAAATGGCAGGATTGCCATTTTGGACGGCGCAAAGCGCCGCCCCGCAGGGGCGAGGGGCATGGATGCCCCGAGTCACTTCGCGCAGGATGACGGGAATCATTGTCATTCTGCGCGCAGCGAAGCGCAGTCGCAGAATCTCTTCATCGACACCTCCGAATCACAAGCCCCCTTGCTGTTTCGTTCCCGCCAGCACCGTTTCGTCGCAATGCCGTTGTCAGGCGTGATCGGCAAGGCTAGATTCGTTCGCAAATCAGTCAATTCCGCATGGGAACACCATCATGAAAACAAACAAACTCATCAACGCAAGCCTGCTCATGGCGGCGCTCGGGATCTATACCCAGGTCGCAGCCGAGACCTTGACCATCGTCATCGAAGACATCCGTGACGCCAGAGGCGCCGTGCAGGTGCAGATACTCGCCGGGCAGGCGCAATTCGAAGGCGACGGCGCGGTGGCGCAATTTCTGGAGCAGGCCGTTGAAGGCACCTTGACGCTGACAGCCGAAGACCTTCCGCCCGGAGACTACGCCATCAGAATCATGCATGACGTAAACGGCAACGACGAGCTCGACGCCAACTTCGTCGGCATGCCCACCGAGCCCTACGCATTCTCCAATAATGCCAAGGGCATGTTCGGTCCGGCCACTTGGGAGGACGCACGCTTCGTACTCGAAGGCGAAGTCACCCAGGTGATCAGCCTGGTTCACTAGTCGGGGACTCCACAATGCAACGACGTGAATTTTCGAAACTGCTGGCGCTGTTGGCCTGTTCCTGGCCGGTCGGCGCCCTGGCCCAGGCAAGCGATGCGGACTGGTCGGAACTGTTCGCGCAAGCGCTGGAAGAATTTCCCTGGCTTGCCGCCTGGGGCAATATTGACCGCGACCACTACGTGAGCGATGCGGCAGTCTCCGGCCGCTGGCCGGAGGAGTTGAACGGCACGCTGTATCGCACCGGCCCGGCCGGGCACGAAGTATATGGCTATCGCAACCATCACTGGTTCGACGGCGACGGCATGGTGCATGCCTGGCGAATCGGCGGCGATGGCATTCGACACGAGGCGCGGCTGGTAGAAACCGCCAAGGTCAAGGCCGAGCGGGCCGCCGGCCGCGCCTTGTATCCGGGCCTGGCGGCCGCGCCCCCCGGCGCCGCCGGACTGACCGGCCCCGACGATCTTAATCTGGCGAACACGAGCATACTCCATCATCACGGCCGTTTGCTGGCGCTATGGGAAGCCGGAAGCCCCTATGAAATCGACCCGGAGGACTTGTCCACCGTAGGCCCCTATTCGTTCGCCGAGCCCGGCGGCGGATCGAGCATGCGCGGGGTTCCGTTTTCCGCCCATCCCCGAGTCGATGTCGACGGCAGCGTATGGAATTTCGGCTATGCCTCGGCCGCGGGCCTGCTGGTGTTCTGGCATATCGGCGCCGACGGCGAATTGCGCAATGCCGGAAGAATAGCCGTGGACCCGATGACCATGCCGCACGATTTCGTCGTAACGGAAAGGTGCCTGGTGCTGCTGCTGCCACCCTTCCACTACCGGCCGCGGGCGAACGCGGACGGCTTCCTGAATATGCACGAATGGCGGCCGGAAGACTCTTGCCGGGTTCTGGTAGTGGACAAGAACGACCTGTCCAGCCATTTCTTCCTGGAACTTCCCGCGCAATGGGTCTTTCATTTCGGCAATGCCTGGGAAGACAGCGCCGGAGTCATCCGTTTCGACGCCGCCAGGGCGCCGGACCCCAGCATCATGACGGAGACTTTCACGGAAATCATGCGCGGCAACCCGGATTACGGCAGAGCCGCGAGCCACTACGGCTACCGGCTCGATACCCGGGCGCGGACGATTTCCGAGGAGCCCATGCTCGATCCGGGTATATTTACCGAGTTTCCTGGCATTGACCCGAGAGTGGGTTGCCGACAGTATCGCAAGCTCGTCTTTCTTTCCCAAATCGAAGCCGATCCGGCGGAACACGGAACATTGAACGAGGTCAATCTGTTCGATATCGAGAGCGGGCGGCGCGATTGGTTCCGCTATCCGGATACCCAAATCCCGGAGGAACACCTGTACGCGCCACGGCCCGGCAGCGAACCCGAGTCCGGCGGCTGGATTCTCGGAACCGCTTTCGACTGGCGGCGCGGCAGGCACATAATCAATCTGTTTAATGCCGAAGGGATTGCCGACGGCCCGGTGGCCTCGGCTGAACTTCCCTATGCGATTCCCCTGGGGCTGCATGGGAAATTCGTTGCAAATTGAGAATCCCCCGACGTCATTCCGCGCGGAGCGGAGCGCAGTCGCGGAATCTCCCGGCAACTGCGATGCCCCAACGAGATTCCGCGACTGCGCGCGGAATGACCGGAACGAAGAAGAGGACAAGTTGACATGATGCGATTTATCGCCAGATTTTTACAGGTGGGACTCTTCTCCACCGCGGTCGCCGCGCTGCTGTGGTGGCTTACCGGACTCGGCGACTTTTCGTCGGTGCTGATCGTGTCGCTCAGTATCGGCTGGTCGATAAATCTGGCATTCGTGCTGACGCATGGCTGGCTGTCGAACAGGATTGTCCCCTGGCTGGCGCCGGTTCCGGTCGTCGCTCTCGGCCTTGCCGCAGGCTTGCTGATTGCCGGCGCACTCGTTGGCAACCACCCGCTGTTCTTCTTTTCCCAGAGTTTCGCGACGCTTGGTCTGGCCCTGTTCTTCGGGATCGCCGGTTCGCTGATTTTCACTACCCGCGAACGGCTGTACCGCACGAGCCGGCAACTCGCCGAGGCCGAACTGAGGCAATCACGACAGGAAAAGATTCTCGCCGAAACCGAACTCAAGCTGTTGCAGGCCCAGATCGAACCGCACTTCCTGTTCAATACGCTTTCCAACATCACCCAACTCGTCCGCAGCGACCCGGAATTGGCGGTCGGCACGTTGGAGAATCTCACTACCTTGCTCCGCGCCTCGCTTGCACGAACCCGCTCAAGCGAAAGCACTCTCGGCCAGGAAGTCGATTTCGCCGAGGCTTACCTGGCGATCCAGGCCACCCGTATGCAAGGTCGATTGCGCTACGAACTCGACCTGCCGGAAGAATTGCGCGATATTTCACTGCCGCCGCTGCTTGTTCAGCCGCTGCTCGAAAATGCCGTAATCCATGGCATCGAGCCCGTATCCGAAGGCGGCGAGATCACATTCACCGCCCGGCGAATCGACGATGAACTGATTCTCGGCGTCTGTGACACCGGCGCCGGCATCAGTGAAACCGGAACGGCAAACGGTACCGGCTTGCGCAACGTGCGCGACCGGCTGCGGCTGCGCTATGGCCCGAAAGCAGCGCTCGAGTTGACGCCGGCCTCCCCACGCGGAGTCAACGCCTTGATCAGCATTCCCCTGGCAAAGACATGACAACCGCCCTGATTCTCGAAGACGAACCGCTGCTCGCCACCCAGTTGCGCGACAAGCTCGCGCTGCTGTGGCCTGAACTGGAAATCGTCGGCATGCCTGCCGAAGGCCGGGAAGCTCTTCGCCTGGCGCGGGAAACTCAGCCGGATATCGCCTTTCTCGATATCCGGCTGCCCGGCTTGTCGGGGTTGGAAGTGGCTTCCGCATTGCCTGCCCATACCAGGGTGGTATTCGTCACGGCCCATGACGAGTTCGCGGTGGAAGCCTTTCGCGCGGCGGCGGTGGACTATCTGCTCAAACCCGTCAGCGACAAACGCCTCTCCGCGACGATTGATCGCCTGCGCCGCGAAGAGACCCAGAACCGGGAAGAGTTGCTTGCGCTGTTGCAGCAGATCGGCACCGGCGGCGCGCCCTCCTGGCTGCAGTGGATTCGCGCCGGGCTCGGCGATACCACGGAACTCGTGCCGGTGGACGAGGTCGTCTACTTCCGTGCCGACGCCAAGTACACCAGCGTCATCACCCGCCAGCGCGAACATCTCGTTCGGCGCGCCATCAGCCAATTGGAGTCGCAACTCGACCCTGGCAAGTTCTGGCGCATCCATCGAGGAATCATCGTACGCGTCGACCAGATCGCCTCCGCCAGCCGCGACCTGCGCGGCCGCTATGTGCTCACCCTCCGGGACCGCCCCGAAAAGCTGCGCTCCAGCCAGGCCTACGGCCACCTGTTCAAGCATATGTAAACCTGCTGGCATAATTTTCCGCTCCGGGGGACAATCCGCGAAATTTTATTTGGTCGTCCTGAAGGGGCTGCCGCAGGTGAAGCTCATGAAAAGCCTGGTTTCCGTTTTACTTCTGGCCTGGATGTTGTGCCCTGCCGTTATGGCGCAAACTCCAGCCAGAGCCACCCCGTTCTACCCGCCCGGGATCGACTACGACCCGGACGTTCCGCGGCCGGAATCCGTCATCGGTCATCCCCTGGGCCATCGCATCGCCCGAAATGACCTGCTGGTGCGATACCTGCGAACGCTGGCGGAGATGTCTCCGAGAATCACGGTGGAGGACATCGCCTACACGCATGAAGGTCGCCCGATACTCGGTCTGACCGTTACCAGCCCCGAAAACCATCAGCGTCTGGATGCGATCAAGGCCGCCCATGTGGCATTGAGCGACCCCGGCAGCGTTCAGGAAGTGGACGCGGACATGCCGGTGGTCACCTGGCTAAATTACGGCGTGCATGGGGCCGAGGTGAGTTCCACCGATTCCTCGATGGCGGTGGCCTATCATCTGGCCGCGGCCCGGGGGGCGGAAATCGAAGCCACGCTGGAACAGAGCGTGATCGTTCTCATCGCCGTGTTCAATCCCGACGGCAACAGCCGCATGTCGGCATGGAACCATATGTACGGCGCCAACGTGCCGGTTTCGGACCCCCGGCACCAGTTGCACAACACCTTCTGGCCCGGAGGACGCACCAACCATTACTGGTTCGATCTCAATCGGCAGTGGCTGATCGTGCAGCATCCGGAGCCGCGAGGATGGGTGGCGAAGTTTCACGAGTGGAAGCCCAATATCACCGTCGATTATCACGAGATGGGGCAGAACAGCACCTACTACTTTCATCCGGGGGCGCCCGGCCGTACTTTCCCCTACATTCCCCGGAGATCCATGGAATTGCTCGATCAGGTGTCGGAGCGGCCCCGTTCGTGGCTGGACAGCGAGCAGCGTCTCTACTTCAACGAAGAGAATTACGACAACTACTACATCGGCAAGGGATCGACCTATCCCCACATGCACGCCAGCATGGGCATGCTGTTTGAACAGGCCAGCTCCGAAGGGCTGCTGGATACACCCCACGGCGTCCTGTCGTTCCGGGACAACATCCGCACGCAATTTCGCACGTCGCTGGAAATGATCCGCGCCGGGGTGGAAATGCGCGGCGAACTGCTGCAATTCCAGCGCGATTTCTCCCGGGAAACACCTGGCCTTGCGGCTGACGATGCAGTGAAAGCCTATGTATTTTCTTCTCCCGGCGATCCCGCCAGGTCATACCACGCCATAGATCTGTTGAATCGGCATCAGATCAGCGTGCAGCGATTGAACCAGGACCTCGAAGTAGCCGGAACCAGCTTCTCCTCTGAGGACTCTTTTGTAGTGCAAACCGATCAGGCGCAATACCGCATGGTCAAGGCCCTGTTCGAACTGATCACGGAGTTTGAAGACGAAACTTTCTACGATGTGTCCGCCTGGACGCTGCCGCTCGCTTTCGATTTCGAATTTGCGCCGCTTGGCGAGAGGGATATTCGCGGGGATGTGATCGGCAGCGAAGTCCTTGCCGAATTTCCAGGGGCGCCAGAACCCCCCGAGGCCCGCTTTGCCTATCTGTTTTCGTGGTCGAACTACTATGCCCCACGGGCGTTGTATCGATTGCTCGATGCCGGGGTGCGGCCCAAGGTGGCAACTCAGCCGATTGCGATCACCAGCGGCGGGGAGGCGGTCAATCTGGACGCGGGCGCGATACTGGTTCCCCTCGGCTGGCAGGGCGGTGATCTGGCGGATGATGAAATACACGGTCTGGTGAGCCGAATCGCCGCGGAAGACGGCATCGCCGTACACGCGGTGGACAGTTCCCACACACCTGTCGCCGGCATGGATCTGGGCAGCCCCAACTTCGCCAATATCCCTCTGCCGACCGTGCTGTTGCTGGTGGGAGAAGGCATTACCGCCTACGATGCCGGCGAAGTCTGGCATCAGCTCGATGCACGCATGAAGATGCCCGTTCATATGGTGGACAAACGGCGCCTCGACAATCTTGATTTGAGCGACTACAGCCACATCGTGCTGGTCGGCGGCAATCACGGCGATTTGTCCGGGCAAACGGACAAAATCGATAGCTGGGTCAGGCAGGGAGGCACCCTGGTGGGTATTCGCCAGGGCGCCCGCTGGGCCTATGACAATATTCTCTTTCCGGACGATTCACCGGACGACAGTGGAGTTGAAGTCAACGTTGAAGTCGAAGTGGAAGCCGAAACAACTATGGAAGTACAGGCTGAGCGATTCGACTATGCCGACAAGGACGACATCGAAGCGCAGGACATCATCGGCGGCGCCATCATGCTGGGCGATCTGGACAACACCCATCCCATCGGATTCGGCATCGGTGACCGCAACATCGCGAGCCACCGTAATTCCCTGATCGCATTCGATCCGCCTGAAAATCCCTGGGCAAGTCTGATCCGGATTCCCGAAAACGCCTTGCTGTCCGGGTTCGCCTCGGCCGAAAATCAGGCTGCGCTGGCGGGGAAAGCGATGGCGGTCGCCGAACGGCACGGCAGCGGCAGCGTAATCGCTTTTGCCGACAACCCGAATTTCCGCGCCTACTTCTTCGGCACCAACAAACTGTTCATGAACAGCCTGTTCTTCTCCCTGGCGTTCGACCGGCCGCGCTGATACCGGGAGCCCTGGCCCGATGAGATCCTGCGCGAAGTCGCAGGACCCATCCATAGTCGCCGTCGGGAAATCGGCGACCTGCTCGGATGCGCCGTACCAAAGAGCCTCTCGATTCCAGTGCGGCATCACTGCGTAAATGGACTATCATATGAATGTGTAGCAGGATGAACGCGCCATGAAGATCACTGTCAAGAATTTCGGTCCCATACGCGAGGCTAAAAACGTCGAGGTCGGCCCGATGACGATTTTCGTCGGGCCTAGCAATACCGGAAAATCTTATCTGGCAATGCTGATTTATTCGATTCACGAAGTGTTGTCGGATGATTTTTTCCACTGGGGACTTAATCACACTTTCAGGAATTCTGGGGAAGGGTATGATGAATGGCTTGACAAGCTGAGACGCTCAACTCTCCAATCCATGAATGATGAAATTAAGAAGATTTATCATGAATGGGCGCGAGCGGTTAGTGTCGCGTGGAAGAAGAAAATAGTTTATTGCTTTGGTGAAGAGGGTAAAAAACTAATTGAAGAGAAAAACAGTACTGAACGCTTCGTAGTTAAACTTTCCTGCAAGAAGGATCAAAATTTTGTTGATCTGTCCAATCCAGAGAATAGCACTATTACTTCAAAAATGTGCAGAGAAATTTCAAGCGCCATTAGAATTTATCTGCCTCAACTTGAACAATTTGAAGGATATGAATCCGGTCCGATTAGAGATGCGATATACGCAAACCTTTACCAAGAGATCTTTAATCAAACAATCTTGATGCCATTTCAAGAATCCTTTTTGCCGTGGAAATCACCTGAAGTTCCCGTTGATTCATTCTACCTGCCCGCCATACGTGGCGGAATCATGCAAAGTCATCGAGCACTGGTGAGCATTCTGATTGAACAGGCGTCTGTAGCTGGACTAACCGACAGATTGCCCATTCCATTGTTTAATGGGGTGCTGTCCGACTTTATGATGAGCCTGATCAAGATTGGCAGCAAAGATTTAGAAACTTGGGGTCCGAAGGGCCGCAATAGGACGGGCGAGAGCAAGCGTCGCGTATTTTATTCGCATGAACAGGGGACAATGGAGGAAATCAGTGGCAAACTGGAACGGGACATAATCGCAGGTCAAATTGAGATAAAAAGATCAGAAGCGCAATATCCCGACTTTCGCTATAAATTTACCAAGGAAGGTAAGATGTACGATCTGCCTTTGATGAGCGCGTCTTCCTCGGTTTCCGAACTCGCTCCCATCTCTCTATTTATTCGCCACTACATATGTCCCAATGACCTTTTCATCGTCGAAGAACCGGAAGCCCATCTGCATCCCGGCGCGCAACGAGAGATTTCCGATGTGCTGGTGCGACTAGTCAATGCCGGCGTTAACGTACTGGTAACAACTCACAGCGATAACATACTCGAACAGATCAGCAACTTTATCTACGCGGATCACGTGACTGCCAGCGATAAAACAAAACTGTCCGAAGACAAATGTAAGACATATCGATTTAAAACCATGCGGAGTACGAAACGAACTACGGTTGAATCAGTGCCATTCAACTCGGAAACCGGTATCGTCACCGAGGACCACCTGAAAGTTTCCTCTGATTTGTATAACGAAACCATTCAGCTGACGGAGCAGTGCGATGATGCCGGAAATAAAACGGATATTTAACGACAAATATCGAAGTTGCGATGTTGAGAAAAATCTGGAATACACGGTAGGAAAATATCACTTGGGAAGCATATCCAATCCCATCATTTACTCAGTGGATTGCCTATTTGAAAAGCATCCAAAACTGAGTGGAAACCGCTGCGACGAATTTGTCTTTTTTGAACTAAATCATTTTACCTCCGGCATCTATCTGATCGAAAGGAAAACCAACAGCCAAAACGTAGCTAAAGTGAGTCAGCAACTGGATGGTGGAGCAAAATTCATCGAAAAATTCCTGGAAAACGATCCGGCAACCGAAGGCGAACCCCTTGAATTCATGCCAGTCTGGGTTTCAAAAGGATTGAAAAGCAGCACACGCAAAAAACTGAGAGAACTCAAGGTCTCCTTATGCAATCGATCAAAGCGCATTACACATGTCCAGAATAGCGGGACATTACCGAAATTGAAGTAGTCAATCCAAAAGGCGGTTGTATAGATATCGGATTCCTACATTGGGAACGGTCCTGATCGGATGTTACGTTCGAAGAACTTCTCACCCGTGAATTTCCAGTTATTTTTCTGCACAATAGGAGCTTGACGTGGTCGCCAGCCTAGGAGGGACAGATGGCCGATATGTTGATCGACAAAAACCCTTACATCCTTGGTGGGTCACCCGTATTCGCGGGAACCAGGGTTCCAGTGCGAATCTTGATGGAGCACCTGAAAGCTGGCGACCGGCTCGACGATTTTCTGGCGGACTTCCCAACAGTGTCTCAAAGTCAGGCTGTTGCCCTGCTGGAAAAGGCGATTTCGATGATCGAATCGGGTGACGACGAAGTTTCTGTTTGACAAACCTATTCCGATAGTTCTTCAAACTCCTCGAAAACTGAGATGGCCCTTCTCGGAAATTCGATGAAATCGCCGCCGTCGTAGTCCACCCGATGTTTTTTCAGGTCGAACGTACCGTGCTCCTTCCTCATTCTGTGAAACTTTACCGGTCGCTCCCTGTCTTCAAAAGTCTTCAACAAGGCCAGTTCAAGCATCCCTTCGAATCGGCAGCCGAAGATGATCTCTTCCAACTCAAGAGAGGAGTCTTGGATTCCCCGATTTCCCATTAGACGCCATTCCCGCTCGTAGCGCCACCCCTCCCCTTTACGCAATAGCACGGCGGCGTTAACCCGTTTAAGGGCGGACTCATCACCCTGTAACATGGAAGCCACCTCACTCGCCTGGATCAACCTGTTGCCTCTATACTCCACTTTGGCTGGTTTCCTTGGCTCTTGTTCGCGTACGGAATATCCGATACATATCCCGCGATGCTGGTCTCCGTAGTGACTCCAAAGCAATGGGCAATCGTCTCGCTCGGACAGTGAAACGATTCCACTGTCATATCGCCGAATCAACTCATCCTCAATGCGCGCTCGAAGGTCTCGATTCATGTATCCGGAGTCTGCTTCTGGGTTTGTCGCGTTGTATTCGATGGTCTCTATGAGGTGGCTCGCCTGTTGGCTGCTGAGGTCTTCAATGCGGCCCTGAGTCCTAGACCCTTTATCCTGGAGTTTCCTCGCCGCTGCACTCATCTCTGCACGAATACGTCGTTCGTAGAGCCTCGACAGAATGTCTTTCAATGCAGTTTCGTCAACATCCACTTCGAGTGTGGGGCGGGTATCCAGTGGGTCATTGAACGAACTTGGATCCGCGAAATAGAGTTGGTCGCTTACGAGCATACTGAGCGTGCGAGAATTGAATGCGCGGTACTTGTAAAATCTGCGGGGCGCTTTATTGCCCATAAAATTCCCCCAAACTACCGCCACCAAACAATATCGAGTTCGGTTATAGAATCGGTACAAATAAATTTCTAGAATTCCTAGTGCGGCTGCTCGAACTTGAACATCGGGCGCATTGCGCTTGTTGTCGTCGCACGTTGAGCCTCTGCCGCCATGGAGGCCAACCGAACGTCATGCGGAGGATGAGTGCGAAAAAGTCCAGCCCATCCTCTGCCGGTATCGCTTACGGCTATTGGAACGTTTCCTTGATGGATGCGCGCTATAAGATCTATGCCCGCATCGACGCGCCATCCACCTGATTTGAGCACATAGACTGCAAATTGATCAGCTTCGATCTCCATTTCTGGAGAAAACACATAACGACCCCATTGGGAGCCCAACTCCATGCCAGATTGACTCATGTCCTTGTAAATGTCGGGATCCGTGCCGGGAACGAACAGTTCATCAGCAACGGCTATACCTATGATTGAACCCGCTAGGCCATACAGGGACTCGTTGCTGAACGCTTTGGCCAAATGCCCGTACAACATATGGGCTGCTTCATGCGCCCAAACCGCGATTACTTCATCATCGCTTCCTGCGGCGTAAAGAAAACCAGCAGTGAATGTGATCCCGTCCTGGGACTGGTAGGCATTGATTGTCATGTCCTCCAAAGCAACGAAGTAACGTACCGAACTTACCGCAGTTTGGCAGTTAGAAGAAAACACTCTTCTGCAGATGGCCAACAGATGTGGGTCAACATTTGGTCTCAACCGATCTATGTAGGCCAACATATCGCTTGGGTCAATTTGCCTTGGAGGCGGAGGACGAACAGTCGTTAGGTGGATTCGGGCATTCTGAATGTCCGTTTGTGAGATCGGTGGAGGTTGAGTGATAGGACCAGATGCGCAAGCCGTCATTGCTAGAACTAGTAGAACCGAACGACAGAAAGCCAGCTTGATATATTTTGAAACTTTCACACAACGAAAAACCTCCAACAGCCTCTCATCGGTCCTGGTCTTCCACTTAGCCGCTTGATTCGGTTTGATGTTGTGGCGCACGGCCATCATTCTTATCGACTCACGTCTCCGCATCGCCCCTGAAATCACCTTGCGCATGAAGTCCGCGCTGAATCTTCGCTCTTCACCAGACTGTCTCCCAATGATTGAAAATCAATCTAACCAATTGCATTGGACATGTCGAACACGATGTACGCACCGAGTTCGACCACCTCAACTGTTGCCTGTCCCTGGTTTCCGATCTTTTGGCACCAACAAACTGTTCATGAACAGCCTGTTTTTCTCCCTGGCGTCCGACCGGCCGCGCTGAAATAGCGCTCGGAACGACTGGATTCTGCGACTCCGCTTCGCTCTGCGCAGAATGACGAAAGAGAGTTTGTCATCCTGCGCGCAGTCGCAGGATCTTTCCTTCAGACGGCTCGACGCGCTTCGGACCAGGGGAGCGCCTTTTGCAGGAATCTTCCCGTGTGCGAGGCTGGGAATTCCGCCACCTGCTCCGGCGTGCCGCTGGTGACGATGCGGCCGCCTCCGCTGCCGCCTTCCGGGCCCAGGTCGATGATCCAATCGGCCGTCTTGATCACGTCGAGATTGTGCTCCACGACTATGATCGTGTTGCCATGGTCGCGCAGGCGGTGCAGCACTTTCAGCAACTGGCGGATGTCGTGGAAATGCAGGCCCGTGGTCGGTTCGTCGAGGATATAAAGCGTGTTTCCGGTATCGCGCTTGGACAACTCCCGTGACAGCTTCACCCGTTGCGCTTCGCCGCCCGACAGGGTTGTCGCAGACTGGCCAAGGCGGATGTAGGAGAGGCCGACGTCCATCAGCGTCTGCAGCTTGTTGGCGATGACCGGGATGGCGTCAAAGAATTCGCGCGCCTCTTCCACCGTCATGTCGAGCACCTGGTGGATGTCCTTGCCCTTGAATTTGACCTCGAGCGTCTCTCGGTTGTAGCGCTTGCCCTGACAGAGGTCACAGGTGACGTACACATCGGGAAGAAAGTGCATCTCGACCTTGATGAGCCCGTCGCCCTGGCAGGCTTCGCAACGACCGCCCTTTACGTTGAAGCTGAAACGGCCGGGCTTGTAACCCCGGCTGCGCGCTTCGGCGGTGGCGGCGAAAAGATCCCGCACGGGTGTGAATAATCCTGTGTAAGTCGCCGGATTGGACCGCGGCGTGCGGCCGATGGGGCTTTGGTCGATGTCGACCACCTTGTCCAGCAATTGCAGGCCCGCGATCGACTCATAAGGCGCGGGCGACAGCGACTGGGCCTTGTTCAGCCGGGTGGCGGCGATGGGATACAAGGTGTGGTTCACCAGGGTTGACTTGCCGGAGCCGGAAACGCCGGTGACGCAAGTGAAAAGTCCCAGCGGCAAGGTAACGTCGATCTTTTGCAGATTGTTGCCGCGGGCGCCCTTGATCTGCAGCAGCCGCTCCTTGTCGTAAGGGGTTCTTCGCTCCGGGACGGCGATTATTTCCTGGCCTGAAAGAAACTTGCCGGTAACCGAGGCCGCGCAATTCTCGATTACGCTTACATGGCCCTGGGCAACGATTTCGCCGCCGTGGATACCAGCACCCGGCCCGATATCGATGATGTGATCTGCGCTGCGGATCGCCTCCTCGTCATGCTCGACCACAAGCACGGTATTGCCGAGATCGCGCAAACGCAGCAAGGTATTGAGCAGGCGGCCATTATCGCGCTGATGCAGTCCGATCGAAGGCTCGTCGAGAATGTACATGACGCCGACGAGTCCGGCCCCGATCTGGCTCGCGAGGCGGATGCGCTGGGCTTCGCCGCCGGAAAGCGTCTCGGCGCTGCGGCTCAGTGTCAGATAGTTCAGGCCTACGTCCACGAGGAACTTCAGCCGCTGCTGCAATTCCTTGAGAACTTTTTCGGCGATGCGCGCCTGCTTTCCTTCGAGATTCAGCTCGTTGAAGTAACGCGCCGCGCGCGCAACGGTCATCTCGGTAATTTCGGGCAGGTTGCGGCCTTCGATAAAAACGTTGCGCGCATCCCGCTTCAGCCGTGCGCCATTGCAGTCGGGACAGACCCGGAAACTGAGATAGCGGGCCAATTCCGCTCGCACTCGCTCGGAATCGGTTTCGTTGTAACGGCGCATGATGTGCGGCATGACGCCTTCGAACGGCTTCTTTCGATTGATGCTCATGCCGCTGCTGCCAACGTAACGGAAATTGATTTCCTCGCCCTCGCTGCCGTGCAGGATGATGTCCTGCCAGCGCCGTTCGAGACGCCGGAAGGGCGTGGTGAGATCGAATCCGTAGTGTCTTGCCAGGGCTTCAAGCTTGGAGAAATACCAGAGATTTCTCGGCTCCCAGCCGCGAATCGCGCCTTCGGTCAAGCTGTGCTCGGGATCGATGACGACACGCGATTCGTCGAAGAACTCGCGCACGCCGAGGCCGTCGCAGGCGGAACAGGCGCCGGCCGGATTGTTGAAGGAAAACAGCCGCGGTTCCAGTTCGCGAATGCTGTGGCCGCAATGGGGGCAGGCGAACAAGGCCGAGAACACCATGTCCTCGCTGCCTTCTTCCGCGTCCATGTGGGCGACCATGGCCAGACCTTCGGACAGATGCAGCGCGGTCTCGAAACTTTCCGCCAGGCGCTGGGCCTGATCGGGACGCACCCGCAGCCGGTCGACGACGACTTCGATCGAGTGCTTTCTGTTCTTGTCGAGTTCGGGCGGATAGTCTATTTCGCAGATCAGCCCATCGACTCGCGCGCGGATGAAACCTCCGGTGCGCAACTCGTTGAAAACGTGGACGTGTTCTCCCTTGCGTTCGCGCACCACGGGCGCCAGCAGCATTACTCTAGTGCCTTCCGGCAGGGCGAGTACCTGATCGACCATCTGGCTGACGGTCTGGGCTTCGAGTTTGACCTTGTGTTCCGGGCAGAACGGTTCACCGGCGCGGGCAAACAGCAGTCGCAAATAGTCGTAGATTTCGGTGATCGTGCCTACGGTGGAGCGCGGATTGTGGGAGGTTGATTTTTGTTCGATGGAAATCGCGGGGGAGAGCCCGTCTATATGATCGACGTCGGGCTTCTCCATCATCGACAGGAACTGCCTGGCGTAGGTCGACAGTGATTCGACGTAACGCCGCTGCCCTTCGGCGTACAAGGTATCGAAGGCGAGCGAGGATTTGCCGGAACCGGAGAGCCCGGTGATCACAACCAGTTTGTCCCTGGGAATGGTGAGATCGATATTCTTCAGATTGTGGGTGCGGGCGCCCTTGACGAAAATGGAATCCATGGATTTTCCGGCGGCGGAGTTAAACGATCAATTATCCGCCAAGCTTCCTCATCGGGCAAATGGGGATTTGATTCATATCTCGCCGCCGCTGGAGGTCATAAAAAGATTGAACTGAAATTAAGCGGGGTTTCATTCAATGGTATAGACTTGAGACAGGACGAATTAACCCGGTAAATGAATGTAGGAGGTAGATGTGGCAGGTCGCGGAGTAAACAAGGTAATACTTATCGGAAATCTCGGAAGGGATCCCGAAATTCGCTACACACCCGATGGAGTTGCGATCGCCAATGTGACGATTGCAACCACGGATTACTGGAATGATCGCAATACCGGTGAACGGCAGGAACGCACCGAATGGCACCGTGTGGTGTTTTTTCGCAAGTTGGCCGAAATTGTCGAGCAATACCTAAAAAAAGGCTCAAAAGTTTACGTGGAGGGTCGTCTGCAGACCCGCTCTTATGAACAGGAAGGAATCAAACGCTACTCCACCAAGGTCGTAGCCAACGAAATGACGATGCTCGACTCGCGTGGCGATGCGGGCAGCGGCGGGGGTTCTTTCGAGCAGCGGCAGCCTCAGTCGAGCGGCGCAGGCGAAGGCGGTGGCGGCGGTCAGCAGCCAAGGCCGCGGCAGCCCAGACCGAATCGTCCGGCTTCGACAACTTCGACGACGACGACATCCCGTTCTGAACGAAGTTTCATCACTGGTACACGGATACGCCATCGTCATTCCATGAAGTTATTCCTCGTTGGCGCCAGAAGCCCTACCGGAAAAGCCCTGACCGAAGTCTTGCGCAAACGCAAGATTTCGTTCCTGGCGCCGGCGGAGAAGCATTTCACTCCGGACAACGCGTCGACGATCGCCGCGATGATCGGTGAATACGAACCCACGCAACTGATCAACCTGGCGGATTTCATTTCCGGCAATCACAGCGCTCTGAAACGCGCCCAGTTCATGGAAGAGCGCTGTTGCGCGATCAATGCGAAATTGCCGGGAGTGCTGGCGGAAGTCTGCGGCCGTCTGAAAATTCCAATGATGCACCTGTCCAGCAGTTATGTTTTCGCCGGCGACAAGAAACTCGCATACGGCGAGCACGATGAGCCGGAGCCGGCAGGCGTTTACGGTCAATGTTCGCTGGAAGGCGAAAAGTACGTACAGGACTTGCCCGAGCATATTCTGTTGCGGCCCGGCTGGCTGTTCGGGCCCCACAAGTGCGGGCTGATCAAGTCCTGGATTCGCTCCATCAAACGTCACGAAGGAGAAATCGACGTCTGGCGGCGGCGGCTGAGCCCGACGAGCACCGAAGATCTGGCCACAGCGATCCTGGCCGTATGCCAACAGGTGGACTGTGAGGCCAATGTCTGGGGCGCGTATCATTTTTGTGGCTTGACGCCGACTTGGGAGAAGGAAGTGGCTATGCTTACGCTTGAATGCGCGGCCGCTCATGACGCGGATATCTACGCTCTGCTGGACCGCGTAAATCTGATCGAAAAGCCGGTACGAGCGCCGGAAATCCTGAATTCGACAATGTCCGGCAAGAAGCTTTTTGACACTTTCGGCATCAAGGCAAAGAGCTGGGAAGAACAACTGAAGAAAACCGTTCAGTCCCTGTACGATCCGGCGAAAAAGGCCGCAGCCTGAAGTGGCGCGGACGTGCAACCCATGAATGTAGTTCCCGGCAGCACATTGACTCCGGTGGATACCGCTTGCGGACTGATCTGGGGCGACGTGCCGCGGATCAGCGGCACTGAAACCGTAGATCTGCTTTCTGCCCGGGGCAGAATCCTGGCGCGGGACGTACAATCCGGCATGGATGTTCCGCCGTTCGCCAACAGCGCGATGGACGGATACGCCGTGCGCGCCGGCGATGTGCAAGCTACTCCGGTATGCCTGCCGGTTAACTGCCGCATCACCGCAGGTCAGTTCGGCGGTGTCTTGCCCACGGGAGAAGCGGCGCGCATCTTCACCGGCGCCGCGCTGCCGGAAGGCGCCGACGCAATCGCGATTCAGGAGAACTGCCGTGCCGGCGAGGGCCAGGTTACCGTACTCAAGCCGGTAGCGCCGGGGGAGCATGTGCGCGTGGCGGGAGACGCCGTGCGGGCCGGCGATTTATTGTTTCGCGCCGGTCATCGCCTGCAACCCCAGGATATCGGCACACTCGCTTCGACCGGATTGTCCAGAGCGACAGTGCGCCGGAAGCTGCGTGTCGCCCTGCTGCCGACCGGCAATGAACTGGCGGCGCCCGGCAAGCCCCTGCGGCCCGGGCAGATCTACAACAGCAACTATTTCGCGCTGGCCAGCCTGCTGCAGAATATGCCGGTTACTCTCGCGGACCAGGGCATCGCCGCCGATGATCTCGAGACTACGCGACAGTTGCTGCTCGATGCGGCGGCCGGCGCGGACTGCATCATTACCACGGGGGGCGTATCGGTCGGCGAGGAAGACCATGTGCGGGCGGCCGTGGAAAGCACAGGGGAATTGCGACTCTGGAAACTCGCTATCAAGCCCGGCAAGCCCCTCGCCTACGGCAAGGTCGAACAGGCTGCGTTCTTCGGTCTGCCGGGAAATCCGGTATCCGCCTTCATCACTTATTGCCTTATCGTGCGACCGGCGCTGTTTCGCATGATGGGGGCGGAGGCAGCCGCTCCCGCCGGATACCGGCTGCCGGCGGGATTTTCCGCCCCACGGAGCGGAAATCGCCAGGAATACCTGCGCGCGGCGGTCGAAGTCGACGCCGAAGGAAAGGAGAAGGTGCGGCCCTTCGACAACCAGAGTTCGGGCGCCGGCTCTTCGCTGAGCCGGTCAGACGGACTGTTCGTGGTGCCGCCTCATACCGCGGTCGAGCCGGGAGATCGCCTCGTTTTCATACCCTGGTCCGAGTTGCTGGCTTAAGATACCGACATGCGAATTTCATCAATATTCTGCCTGCTGATCGCCGTTCTGCTCCCGGCTTGCCAGTTGCAAGCCCCGCCGCCCGAGCCGCCGGCCGCGGATTCTCCGGGACTGCCGGATATGCGCACGATTCCGAGTGAAGAACCCATTGTCGAAGAAATTCCGTCGAATTTGCAACGGCTGATCGCCGATCTTCTTTTCTCCGGCCTGCAGGCTCTCGACGACGACCGGCTGCTCGAGCCGCGATTCGACAATGCCTACGAATACTTCTACGAAGTACTGCAATTGCAGCCAGACAACGAAATCGCCCTTGAAGGAATGCAAGGCATCGTAGAGCGCTATCTCGAACTGGCGCTGGATGCGGCCAATCGCGGCAATTTCACCAATGCCGACCGGCTGCTGGGGCGGGCGGAGACAATCGACGCCTCCCATCCGGGCATCGCGCCCACCCGCGAGGCGCTCGACGCCGAGCGTAATTCAGGAGATCTGTTTTTCCCATTGGAGGAACGAGCCCTGCGCCGCCAGGACAGCGCGACCCGCGCAACCCTGGCCGATATAGCCGCGCAGGCGAGAGAATCCGACGCATTCGTGCTCATCACAGCGCCTGATGACGAACTCGCGCGCTGGATATACTCGGCCATGCGCGAATCGGTGGCCGGCTATCGGCTGCGCGGCAATATCGAGATCTCGGGCGTTACTCTGATCAGGCTAAGAATGCCCGATTCCTGAACGTCGATGAGCAGGGCTCAGGCGCAAGCCTTTTGATGTACACTGCGATTCATGGGCGGCTGGTTCAAACAGAAATGGAGCGAGATTCGCGCCCGCGTCAGATGGCCTGGCGGAGGCGGACTTGCGCGACGGCTCGTACTCTGGGGAGGCGCTGCGCTCGTCATTTTCGTTCTGGTCCTCGGTATTCTCTGGAGCTGGGAGCCCGACCCCTTCTCGGTGCGCCTGATCACCGCTGAAAAGCTCGCGGCAAGCGGCAACGATTCCGTAACCGGCGCGGCTACTACGGCCGCGATGATTCGCGTCGCCGAGGCCTTGCTGGACAAGCGCGGCGGCTATCTCACCAACGACATCATGCCGCCGGGAATCTACCTTGACAATATTCCCAACTGGGAGTTCGGCGCGCTGGTCCAGGTTCGCGATCTGTCCCGGGCGATGCGCGAGAGTTTTAGCCGCTCCCAGTCCCAGTCGACGGAAGATCCCGACCTGATCATCGCCGAGCCGAATTTTCACTTCGACAACGATAGCTGGATCTTTCCCGCCACCGAGAACGTCTACCAGGAGGCCGTCGACAGCCTGTATTCCTATCTCACCAGAATTTCCGATCCGAATAACGCCGACGCCCAGTTCTTCGCCCGCGCCGACAATCTCGCGACCTGGCTGGAAGACGTGGAGACCCGGCTCGGCAGTCTTTCCCAGCGCCTGAGCGCAAGCGTCCGCCAGAACCGGGTCAATACCGACACCGCCGGGGAGCCTGCCGCGACGCAATCGACTCCCGTCGATTCCGAAGTCCAGGTACAGACTCCCTGGCTCGAAATCGACGATATCTTCTATGAAGCCCGCGGCGCCACCTGGGCGCTGATGCACTTCCTGCGGGCAGTGGAGGTCGACTTCGAGGCGGTGATCGAAGACAAGAACGCCGGCGCAAGTCTGCGCCAGATCATTCGCGAACTCGAAGCCAGCCAGGGCGCCGTGTACTTTCCGGTAATCCTGAACGGCTCCGGATTCGGCACGTTCGCCAACCACTCGCTGACCATGGCGAACTATATTTCCCGCGCCAACGCGGCAATCATCGACCTGCGTAACCTGTTGGAACAAGGGTGAGTTGGCTTCCGGCCCTGGTCTGGGCGCGAGTCTATCGACTCAAGCACTTGCGCAATGACGCCATCGCGGCGGTCGTCGTCGCTGTCATGCTGATTCCACAGGCGCTTGGCTTGGCGCTGGTGGCGGGTGTGCCGGCTCATGCAGGACTCTATGCCGCGATATCCGGGCTCACGATCTATGCGCTGTTCGGCAGCAGCCGCACCCTTTCGGTCGGCCCAGTGGCGATATTGTCACTGATGACCGCCGCCGCTCTTTCGCGGCTACCGCTGGATACTCCGGAAGAATACGCGGCGGCGGCGCTCACGCTTTCCTTCATGACCGGCGCCATCCTGCTGCTGGCCGGGATATTCCGGCTCGGTTTCGTATCCAACTTCATTCCGCGGCCGGTGCTCGTCGCTTTCGTTACCGCCTCGGCTCTCCTGATCGCCTTGAGCCAGACCGGACTGTTGTTCGCCGTACCAGTCTCCGGCAGCAATGCAATGGAACTGTTTGCCTCACTGATAGCCAATCTTGCCGGTACGCATCTGCTCACATTGGCATTGGGACTGGGGGCGATTGTATTCCTGGTGATTTGCCGGGCCAAGCTCACCCGTTTGTTCATTCGGATGGGGATGCGCCGTGCAGTGGCCCGATCGCTCTCGCGCGCCGGACCGATAGCTCTGGCGGCGCTGGCAATCTTGCTGAGTTGGCTGTTCGATCTGGAGCAGGCGGGGGTAGAGGTCCTGGGCGAGATTCCATCCGGCCTGCCGGCATTCACCATACCGAATTTTTCGCTTTCGCTGCTTGTCAGCCTTTTCCTTTCCGCCCTGCCGCTGGCCATTGTCTGCTATGTGGAATCGATTTCGGTCGCGCAGGCCCTGGCGGTTCGCAGACGCCAGACTATCGAACCAAATCAGGAATTGACCGGCCTCGGCGCCGTAAATCTGGTCACGTCTTTCAGCGGCGGCATGCCGGTGGCCGGCGGCTTCTCACGTTCCCTGGTCAACTTCGAGGCCGGCGCCGCCACTCCCGCCGCGGGTTTCTATGCCGCCGTTATTATCATGCTGGTGTTGCTGTTCCTGACGCCTGTGCTGTACTGGCTGCCCAAGGTCTGTCTGGCCGCGGTCATCGTGGTTGCCGTATACGCCCTGCTTGATTTATCGATTCTGAAAAAATCTTGGCGTCACTCACGCGGAGAGTTCTTTGCGGTCGCCATCACCCTGATCGTCACCTTGACCCTGGGCGCCGAAGCCGGCATCGGCGCCGGCGTACTCACCGCCGTCCTGATGCATCTCTACAAGACCTCACGCCCTCACGTCGCCGTGGTCGGCCGCGTACCGGGCACCGAGCATTTCCGCAATGTAAAGCACTACCAAGTGGAAACGAGCGAAAACCTGCTTACCTTGCGCATAGACGAAGCGCTGTATTTTCCCAACACCCGCTATCTCGAAACCCTGGTGTTTCGCCTCGTAGCTGAGCGTCCCGGACTCAAACACGTGGTGCTGATGTGCCCGGCAGTTAACGATATCGACTTGAGCGCCCTGGAAACCCTCGAAAACATCAACGACGTCCTTGCCGATTCAGGCATCTCCCTGCACTTGTCCGAAGTCAAGGTGCCGATCATGAAGATCCTCGAAGGCACCCGTTTCTTCACCCATCTGAGCGGCGGCACCTACCTCTCCCAGAACCAGGCTTTCGAGGATCTGCGGAAGAATTGATTCAGGCCTCGTCCGGCAAGCGGTAGCTCGTGCTGCGGCCGCCGCCGGGATTTTGAATGAAAATTTCCCTGGCTTTTAAGCTCTGGATATCCCTGAGAGCCGTGTCCTTTGAGCATTTCGCCAGGCTGGCGTATTTCGAAGTGTTCATGCAACCGACGAAATCATCTCCCAGCATTCGGTTGACGACTACGCGCTGGCGACTATTGACGGGATTTTCGTTGATTGTTTCCCAAAGACGCGCTTTGTACAGCACTCTTGACATCGATTTTTCCGATGCCGCGACTGCACGTCCGAAGCAGTCGAGGAACCATTCCAGCCAGTCGGAGAGATTCAGCGTTCCACGCTGCTGCTTTTCAAGCTGGTCGTAATAGTCCATTCGCTCGGATTCGATCTGAGTGGAAAGGCTGTAATATCGGTCGGCCATGCAGTCCGCCCGAGCCAGGACCATATCGGCAATGGCCCTGCCAATTCGACCATTGCCGTCCTCGAAAGGATGAATCGTCAGAAACCAGAGGTGGGCAACTCCCGCTTTCAACACCGGGTCTATTTCGTCCTCTGCTTCGAACCAGTCCAGAAATTTGGTCATTTCCTGTTCGAGATCATCAGCCGCAGGCGCTTCAAAATGAATGGTTTCGCGTCCCACGGGCCCGGAAACGACTTGCATGGGGCCACTAGCGGCATTGCGCCAGGCGCCGACCGTAATGCGGCGTATTCCACTTCGGCCTGTGGGGAACATCGCGGCATGCCAGTCGAACAAACGGTTCTTCGTGAGCGGCTCGGAAAATTTTCGGGTGGCGTCAAGCATCATTTCGACGATGCCTTCCACGCCCCGGCTGGCAGGAACCATGCCGGCAGTCTCGATTCCAAGCCGGCGGGCGATGGACGACCGGACTTCATCGACGTTTAGCCTTTCCCCTTCGATCGCCGAGGACTTCACAACCTCGTCGGTCAAGCTGCGCAAGTTCGCTTCTTGCCTGAGGGGAAATCCCAGTCCTTCCATCCTGCCCTGCAAGCGCCCTTGCCGATGCCTGACATCCGCCAGTCTTGCGGTCAATCCGCCGGCATCCCAGACGAAATTCGGCCAGTTTCGATGTTGGTAAATCCACATATTCGCCGCACCATTTGCGGCGTTTATAGCCTTTATTCACCGCAAAGACAAGCATAATCGCTGCATTTTCTGCGGTGAATGCGGCTCTATTCACCGCAAACCCTGGAGTCATTCAAACAGTGGGATACGCTGGAATCGACGCCTGATCATCCTTGCAATTCTGGACCAGCACTCCAGATTTGCAAGGTTAACAGGCTTTCTATCTTCTTCAGAGTTTCACCACCATCTTGCCGAAGTTGTTGCCGGAAAAGAGCGCGAGAAATGCGTCGACGGCGTTTTCGAGACCTTCAACTACGGTTTCGCGAGTATGGATGCGGCCGGACTCGACCCATTCGGTCATGTCTTTGAGGAAGGCTTCGCGCATGTCGTTGTGGTCGAAAACGATGAAACCGTTGATGCGGACCTTCTTGCCGACGATCAGCATCAGGTTGTTGGGGCCGGGCACGGGCTCGGCGTTGTTATAGGTCGAGATCATGCCGCAGGCGACAATGCGCCCGAAAGGGTTCATGGCGTTGAGCGCGGCCTGCAGATGTTCGCCGCCGACATTCTCGAAATAAACGTCGACGCCATCCGGGGCGGCTGCCCGCAAGGCATTCGTCAGATCACCGCAGGTCCGGTAATTCATGGTGCTGTCGACTCCGCATTCTTCCCTGAGGTATTCGGCCTTGGCGTCGCTGCCGACGCTGCCGATGACTCGACAGCCTTTCATTTTCGCGATCTGGCAGACATTGGCGCCGACCGCGCCCGAGGCAGCCGAGACGAATACAGTCTCGCCCTCTTTCGGTTCGCCGAATCGGTTCAGGCCAACGTAAGCGGTCATACCGGGCATGCCCAATGTCCCAAGATATAGAGACATGCGCTCGCGGTCGAAGGGCTCCAGTCGTAGCACGCGAGTGGCTTTGGTTAGCAGGCGGTCCTGCCAAGCGCCCTGGCTGAGGACGATATCGCCGGGCTGCAGGTTCTCGTCTCCGGATTCGATCACTTCGCCGACGGCGCCGCCATACAGGGGAGCGTTCAGTTGATAAGACGCGGCGTATACGCCTTCCGCGCGCATGCGGCCACGCATGTACGGGTCTACCGACATGTAGCGGTTTTCCACCAGTACTTCCCCTGCTGACGGCGCCGGCAGTTCGACTTCCACCAAATTGAAATGTTCGTGCCCCGGCATGCCTGCCGGGCGGCTGACCATCCGGATCTGCCGTGCTGTGCGAGTACTCATGAAACCTCCTGGACTTCTGTCAATGAAGCGTCGGCGAACGAATGTTGCCAGACGACGATGCCGACGAGCAGGGCCGCGCCGGCCGCGTGAAAATAAATCGGTAATGGCATCCAGAGCAGCAAGGCCGCGCTCACGGCAAGCAATATCGCGATTACCGCGTTGATCGGCTTTTCCAGATGCCATTGCAAGAGCCCGGCGAGGGAGTAAAGCCCCGGCACGGCCCAGATGAAAACTTCGAAACGTTCCGCGAACGTCCCCGAAATCAGGGGCGAATATGCGAACAGCACCGGAATCAGATACAGTCCCTTGGCGATCTTCCAGCTCGTGAATCCGGTGGCCATCGGACGCGTACCCGCGATTCCCGCGGCGGCGAACGAAACCAGGCAAACCGGCGGCGTGACATTACTGTCCTGGGAAAGCCAGAAAATGATCAGGTGTGCGCTCAGCAACATGCCCATGAGCAGGTCCGCCGGCAGCATTTCCGCGCGGATCAATTGCTTCATCTGCAAGGGCATTTCCTGCAGGGCAACCGCTGCATCGCCGCCGAAAAGGCCAATTGTGGCGGCAACATTCGAAGGTAAATCAGTGGTTTGTAGCGCTTCCAGTAATTCCGCCTGGCTGACCAGGTCGAAAATCAGCGGCGCGGACAAGGTCGCGAGCACGATATAGGAAGCGGTTACGGGCAAGCCCATTCCGAGCACCAGGGAAGCCAGTGCGACCAGCACCAGTGTGATCAGCAGCGAACCGCCTGCCCAGTCGGCGATCATCAGCGAAAAGGCGTTCCCTACACCCGTGGTCGTTACGACATTGATAATGATGCCGACCGCCACGAGCAGCAGCGCGGTTGAGACCATAGTCTTCACACCGTTGACCACAGCCTCGAAGATATCCGAAAGCAGCATTTTCCGGGGGGAAATCCATGAAGCCAGGATCACGCTGATGGTGGCAAACGCCGCCGAGGTCGTAGGCGTGCGGCCGCTGACCAGGAACCCCACCAGCGTCGCGATGGGGATCATGAAATGCCAGCCTTCCCTGAGCACGGTGGTTACTTTCTCTGCATCCCTGGCCAGCACCGGCGTGAGCCCCACGCGTTTCGCCTCGATCCGCACGAAAAAGGAAACCGTGAGGAAATACAGCAAGGCCGGCAATATCGAGGCGCCGATCACGGTCAGATAGGGAATCTGGGTATAACTGGCGAGCACGAAGGCGCCGGCCCCCATGACCGGAGGCATCAGCGCTCCACCGGTTGACGAGGCCGCTTCCACGCCGGCCGCGAAGCGGGGCTGGAAACCCGATTTGCGCATCATGGGAATGGTGATGACGCCTGTTGACACGGTATTCGCCACTGCCGAGCCCGAAACCGAGCCCATCAGGCCCGAACCGATCACCGCGACCAGTCCCGCTCCGCCGGTAAAGCGCCCCGCGAGGCATTGGGCCAGGCGCACGATGAAATCCCCGGCGCCGGACTTGAGCAGGAAGGAGCCGAAAATGATGAACATGAAGACGAAAGTCGACGAGATCTGGGCGGTGAGCCCGAACATACCTTCGCTCGTGAAAAAGCTGCGATACAGCACCGTTTCCAGGTTGAGCCCCGGAAACGCGAAGACTCCGCCGATATATCGCCCCAGAAACAGGATGTAGGACAGACTGATGGCGATCAGCACCGGCATGAACCAGCCGGTTGTGCGGCGCGTGAACTCGATGGCCAGGCCAATGGCGATGATCGAGAAAACGTAGTCGCTCACTATGTATTCGGTTTCCCTTGCGTACAGCGCGTTCTCGAAAAGAATCAGATAGCTCGCAGTCGTCACCGCCAGCAACGCCAGGCCGATGTTGAGCCAGTAAGCCGGCGATTTACGGGTCAGATGCGTGGCCTCGTTGGCCATCAATGCGCAGATCGCGACAAATCCGCCGAAGTGGATGGCGGACAGCCATAGTTCGGAAATGCTGGCGAACACATTGCAGTAAATGTGGAAAAGAGCGAAAAAGAAGGCGGCCCAGCGCAACGGCGTCGAATTCATGGGTCGATGTCGGGCTCCGTTGCGGTGGCGGCGCTGATCGAAGGTTCTTCGAGCAACAGCCGGTCAGGTATTTCCAATCCAACTTCCCGATAATAGCGCAATGCGCCCGCATGCAGTGGCGCGCCCAGACCCGCGATCGCGATTTCGGGGCGCATGTCCCGAGTGGCCCCATGTATTTCCTGCAAGGTGGCCAGATTCTCCCAGATTACGCGAGTGATCCGGTAGACCGCCTCTTCCGGAATGTCGACCCGGGTCACGAGTACATTGGGCGAGGCTACCGTGCGCACCGGCTCGGTCTGATTCGGATAGGTCAGCGGCGGGAAATCGTACCAGTCCCAGAGTGGGTAGCGGTCGTTGATCAGGTCGAGGGCTTGCTGGGACCAGTTCAATACCGTTATGCGCTCGCCCATGAGGGCGTAGGCCTGGGTAATCGAACTCACCGGCGCGCCGGCAGGGATGTTCATGCCGACGATATTGCCGTCCTGGATGGCGCCCACGGTCGGCCCATAACCCATGTAAGCGAGATTGAACTTGTCTTCGTAGTCTACGCCGAGAGTTTCGAGGATAAAGCGGCCGGTCTGTTCGGCGCCGGAATTTCGCGCCCCGAGCACATAGCGTTCGCCGTCGAGATTGTCGAGATCCATGATGCCGCCGGAAGTGACGAGTTCGGTCAACAGCACGAAATGCTCGACGTTTTTCCATAGAGCACTTACGGAGCGGATGTGGGACTGGGGCTCGCGCACCGGTCCCTCGCCGGTCCACGACCAGGCGCCGAACGGGCCTTGCAGGATCGCGAACTGGGCCTGGTTGTCACGCAGCAGCTTGAGATTTTCCATCGACCCGGCGGAACTGATCGCCGTCATCGAGATATTCTCGGTTTCGGACAATTCCGCGTGAGCTATGGTGGCGATGGCAACCCCGACGGGATAGAAGACCCCTCCCGTGGTGGCGGTAGTCAGCACATAGGGCCGCGCCCGGCTGAGTTCGTCGCCGCAGCCGGCGAAAGCCGCGAGCAGAACGACGGCAAAAAAGATTTTCCTGTCCACCGGCGCATTGTACCCATCTCACGGTTGTCGTGCGCGACAGGATGGAATCCATGCGCCAGGATTGCGGCGCATTTCTGATTCGGTTTGGTTGGCGGTCTACCACTCGGGCGGGACCGCCGCCTTCTCCAGATTCACCGTGAAACCCATGTCCGCCAGAGCAGCCGCTGAAATAGTCCCATCGCTTCCGACGCCCAAGAAATCCTCCACTGAGGGGTATTGCCAATGCACGCCATCGAACGGTACGCCCGGCAAGGCGGGGTCTCCGCCTCTCTCGCGGAACGCTTTCACCGCCCGCGGCCCGGTAAAATAGAATGTGCCTTCGCCCTCGGTTACCAACTCCGATTCCGGCCCCCACAGCACCAGACCGAGAAGGTGAGCGATTTCATGTCGAATCAGAAACGGAGTCGCCGCCGGTGGGGATGCAACCACGGCGCCGCCCCCGGGGTCGAAAGCCCTCTGATCGTCGTTTCTGAAACAAGTGAGCGCATAACCGCCGGCCTCCGTGTCTCGATCAATCCAGGCGTGAATCAGCAATTCGTCCGCCAGCGACCTTGCCCGGTCATTGTGACAGTGGGATTCCCGGTCGGGCCATTCGGTTCCGTCCAGCACGGCGGACCACCAGTCCGCGCCCCGCATGAGCGCTTCCTCGTAGGTTACAGGGGCGGGGCGGTCCATGACGATATCGATTCCGAAGGTGCCGACCGGCGCACGCACCACGACCCGCAGGGCCGCGGATTCTCCTCCACCCGCCGGAGTCAACTCCAGCTCGGCGGTCCCGATACCGCGCGGTACGAGTTCAAGCCAGCCGTCGGCGGCGGCGGAGACAGCGACCACGGAGGAATCGGATACGGACACGGTTGGCGATTGACGCAAATCGTCCGGCAGCGCAAGGGAAAGGCCATTGCTGTCCCCGCGCATCAGCACGCTGGGCCATACCCGCTTTTCAAGGTCGCACTCGAACACGGAAACACGAAACTCCACCGCCCACGCCAGCAAATCGGCGGAGACGCAAACACCGGCAGGTAAAAGCAATTCTTTAAGTTTTGGCAGATTGGCCAGTTCCAAAGGTATGATTCCCGAAAGATCGTTGTTTTCAAGCCACAAATGCTCCACATTGGCGAGATCGCCAAGTTCGGGAGGTATCTGACCGTTGAGCATATTATGACCTAACCGCAAAGTTCTGAGCCCGGTCAACTTGCCGAGTTCTGCGGGGATGGGACCAGTCAAGGAATTGACCCACAACGACAGGGTTCGAAGCTGCGACAGTTCGGCCAACTCTGGAGGAATCGGCCCCGACAAGTCGTTGAAACCGAGCACCAGATGTTGAAGGCTGGCAAGATTGGCAAGTTCGGGTGGAAGCTTGCCCGAAATAGCGTTTATTTGAAGTTGCAGATTTTGCAACCCGGTCAGGGCTCCGAATTCGGAAGGAATCGGCCCGGAAAGATTATTGTCAGGGAGATTCAATTCGTAAACACGACCATTCGGATTCGTGGTAACCCCAAACCACTGTCCCAGCGGCGCGTCCGTAAGCCAATTCGTATTGTCGTTCCAATTTGGCCCATCGGTGGCGTGATAGAGCGCAACGAGCGCCGCCCGGTCGCCAGAGAAAGAGAAAGGATTAGAGAACACGGTGTCGATTTTCGAACAGCCGTCCGCATTGCACGCCACGACCCAATAGTAGTTGTTGTCGTCGTCCGGGTCGGCGTGGATGTAACTCGTGCCCGTGACGTTGGCGGCAAGTTCGTCGCAGAAACTCGTCGACCCCAAGGAATTGAGGCGGCAGCCCGAATACCAGAAATCGTCGTGATAAATATTGTAGTAATCCGCGCCCTGCACGGCGTCCCAACTGACTACCGCCGTCGAACCGTCCCGAACGTACTGGACGTTGATGGGGGATGTCGGAATTTCCGTATTGTCGCCTCCGTCGTCGCCTCCTCCGGTCGAGGGCGGTGAATTGTCCAGCCGCCAGTTTCCTACGCCGGTATCTCCGCCGGTACAGGCGTACCGGGTTGAACCCGTAGTGGCGGAAGTAAAGGTTAATTCGTTGGTGCAGGTATCGCCATCCGCATCATAGTTGGCCGTCAGCGTTCCGGTATCGGGGCCGGTATTGACATACGTATAGGTTCCCGTATACCTCACGCCGGGCTCGACATCGACGAACTGTCCCGCTGCGGGAAACTCGATGTAGGAACGGGAATCGTTCGCACCGACGAATCGCTTGCCAACGACAAGTCGGTCGAATGCCGCGGAATCGATCGGCGCGAATCCGGCGCCGGTTCGAACGCTGGGCAATACCGCCGGCGGCAGCCCGCTCAACGCGGACCCCGCGAGCAATCCCGTGACGGCGATTTGCCGGTCGCAGGTTACCGTCGCGGAACCGCTGGCGAAATCGGCCGGTGCCGACGCCAGATCCGAAAGGTAACGGACCACGGACGCGCTCCCGGCGAAGTCGTGCGACCGTTCCGCGACGACGGCTCCGGATTCGTCGAGAAGTTCGATGCGGCAATTCGCCCCGCCGGATTGCCGGTTTTGCGCCGCGAGCAGGTAATCGCCGAACCGCGGCAGCACGGGAATGCCGAATCTCTCGCCCGTCTGGGCGCTCGGCAATACCGCCGCCGCGCCCACTGCGTCGTTTTGACTCAGGGTCACCATGACCCGGACGACGGCGGGCAAGTCGCAGTTCAGAACCGCCGAGTCATGGATTTCGGAAGACGCGAGGTTTCGCCCCGAAAACGATACGCGGGATTCGGAATTCGGCAGCACGATCGTTGCGCTCGACCCGTTCCATGTCACGGACCGGTGGGTTTCGAAATCGCTTGCGTCAAGCCGGTCGCCCGGCAAATTCAGGGTGCACCGGTTAGCCTGATCGGCAGCGTTGGTCACCATCAAAATGGATCGGTACCCGCCGCCGTCGATGAGCAGGGGCAGCGGGTGGGACAGCTTCGCCCCGCCGTCGGCCGTCTGGCCCGCCACGGACATCGATATCGCCAGCGCCGCCAGACCGAGAATACTCATGAGAATCCTGTTCATGTCCGATCGCTCCCCTTCGCCGGTTCTACCGGCACCTGATCGTCAGGCCGTTGAGCTGGATGGTTCCTCCGCTGAAAAAACCCAGCCTCGCCGTCCCGCCCGAGCACATCGCCGTGTCGCCTACGTTGACGGAAACGCTGCTCAGACTGTACTTGTCCACCAGCGCCTGGGTGATCGTGCAACTTTCGCCTTCGCCGAGTTCGACCACATCGTTGACCTCAACGCACGCGCCGTCTACCGGCGGCGGATTCGTCGTCGCGGACGATACCGTAACGCGCACGCCGCTCGAGCAATTGTTGCCCGTGCCGCTTTCGCCGTTAACGCTGTCCACGCAGCCGCCGTAGTAGTGCGCGCCGGCCGTCGACGGCGCCGTCAGGGAAATCGATTCCGAGCTCGTCGCCAGCGCTCCAAGAGCCCCGACGGCATCCGTGCCGACCTGCGTATCGCTCGGTGAGATCGTCGAGTCCGCGGAGCGGTACCACCTCAGGGTCGTGCTTCCGGCCTGACCGTCACCGGTATTGCGAACCGTGGCGCGCAAGGTGAAGGCTTGCCCCGTCTCCAGCGTGTCGGCGCTTACCGACGCCGAATCGACGACCAGGTCGGGGGCGGTTGGCGTAATCGCCGTCGACTCCCCGGACAACACCACCGGCGGCAATCCGCTCAACGCCGCGCCCGCAAGCAATCCCGTCGCGGCGATTTGCCGGTCGCAGGTTACCGTCGCGGAACCGCCGCCGAAAGCAGGGGGAACTTGCACCAGTTCCGCGAGATTGCGAACGACGGTCGTGCCGGCGGGAAAGGCATGCGAACGTTCGGCGACGACGACACCGGATTCGTCGAGCAGTTCAACGCCGCAGTTCACCCCGCTGGCGTGCTGGTTGTGTGCGATCAGGAAATTTCCGCCCACGCGCGGTATCACCGGAAAGCTGAATTTCGCGCCGGTCTCCGCGCTCGGAAGCGTGGCGGCCGTTTGCAAGGCGCCTCCCGCGCTCAAGGTAATCAATACCCTCGCCACGACGGGTTCGGCGCAATCGAGCGTCGCGGAGTCGAGCGCAAGCGTTCGACCGTCCCTGCTGACTATGGAAACGTGGCTGCCCGACCTCGGTAAATCGACCGTTGTCCCCGTTCCGTCCAGGCGCACTTGCGCGTGAGTTTCGAAATCGTCGGCGTCGAGCTGGTTCGCCAGAAAAACCAGACTGCATTGATTGGACGAATCCGCGACATTCGTAATCAGCAAGGTAGACTGAATCCCTTCTCCGTCGGCGACGAGGGGCAGGTAATTGAACCGCTTCGCCGTCTCGTCCGCGGCCTGCGCGCTGGCGGCCATGGGATAGAACGCGAGCGCGAGCGCCGCGAGAATCGGCGGGAAAATCTTCAGAAAACGGCAGCCTGGAGAATCTTGTTTGTATACGAACATTACTAGTCTCCTTACCGGACAGGCGGATATTACCCCCCCCCCCCCCCCCCCCCCCGTAAAGTCAAATTGGCGGAATCGCCGAATATTGCCGACTCTTCAGCGCCAATTATTTTTCGCGGCATTCGTAGATGAATCGCCGGAGTTCTTCCGCGTTGTCGATTACCCGCTCGTTGCGGAGCAGATCGGGATGCAATTCGCCCGAATTGAATCCCGTAGGCCGATGCGACGATGTGGACACTACCCAGGAAGAGGCCGGACGCTTCGGGCCCAGAATGCGCCCGAGATCCTGCGGCTGAATGCCGAGCAGGCCGGCCACGGCGCCGTCAGTACATCGCACTTTCTTCATTTCCAGACAGGCAAGCACTTCCCTCGGTCTGAATTGGCCGGACATGGGACGCTCCGCGCCGAGCTTGCTCACCAGCAAGGTCGTCCCGGCAAAAACGGCGGCGACCACGGTAATACTGAGAACAAACGTGAGGCGGTAGAACATGGCGACCTGGACGTCGGCGAAATAATTCATTGCCTCGGCCAGCGCATTGACAACCAGCAGTGCGGCAAAAAAGGTGATCCAGACGGCTTTTTTCACGGCGCCCTCCGCTCGGCGAAACGCGAGAGCAACAACATGCCTTCGATGCGGCCTGCATCGTCGCGCGCGAGCACCAGGACATCCGCAATATCGTCTCCGTCGAGATTGGCCGTGAGCACTTCGCCCTCATTGGCCGTCGCGCCGATATCGATGCTCAAGTCCGCGGCCCTGCCTTCCACTTCGCGCAAATGCCGGTTTTCGCCGATGGCGATGTCATCGATCATCGCGCGCAGGTCGATACGGTAATCGTCTCGCTCGCGGCTGTAATCCAGCGCGCCCAGAAACTCGGTCTCGCGCGGCTCGGGCCGGATACTGTCGAAGAACACCTGCAACTGCCGGTCCATCAGCACCAGCAGGTCGAGATTGTCCAATTCGCCGTCGAGACGGGCCGTGGCCGTGGAAACGATATCCGCGCTACGGGTCGCATCGGCGGCTTCGCTGAGATCGCGAAAGTCGCCGGCAAGTCCGACCAGGGAAGGAATCTGTAGCGAAACCGTAATCCTGCGGCTTGGACGCCGGGCGAACCCCTCTCCGTCATTGGGATAGATCAAGGCTTCCACGGCAATATCGCTCGAAAGCACCAGCCAGAGAAAAACATCGCCCAGGGAAATCGATTCCACGCGCCAGAGCCACAAATCCTTCAGTCCGTCCTCGTTTTCGTCATGCAGGAAACTGCCGAGCACATTGCCGCCCGAACGCAGAACCTGACGCGGACTTGCCAGGTCCATGCCTTCGGCGGAACCGGTAAACAGGGAAATCTTGCCCCCTTCGCGCAATACGAGATCTTCGATGCCGTCAGCGTCGACATCTTCGAGTATTTCCTCGTGGGTCAGCGCGAGTACGCCGGTCAGGTTGGAAAAGTCGAGATTATCGACATCGAACTCTCCCAGGCGCTCTTCGATTTCGGCGATGTCGACACTGTAGCTGGCGCCGGCCGGGAAATATCCCGGCGCTTGCGCGTCCGCCAGGAACACGGCCAGCAACTCGTCGGTTTCCGAAATCAGATCGGGGAAGCCGTCCGAATTCAGGTCCCGCAGGCGCAAGGCGGGAATCGTCACCGCCTGACCCGAGCGCCAGAACAGGCCGCGCGAATTAAGATTGGTACGCACACGCATGTCCGATTCCACGGGCAGCGCCGTCCTGAATCCGCCGCCTTCGACGCGCAGGTGAATGTTCAGGGCGCCGGGGGCGGGAGTAACCAGATCCATCAGACCGTCGGCGTTTACGTCACGGGCGAAATGCAGACGATTGACGCCGCGGCTTAGAAATCCGCCCAGGCCCGTAAGCAAGGTTTCGGGCTCGCTCAACACGCCGTCGCGCAAATGCCATGCCTGAACGCGGTCGCCGGCGAGCAAGGCGAGGATCGATGCGCGGCCGGGAGAATCGAATCCGGTGGCGATGTCCCAGCCCACCGCGCGCGCCTCAAATTCCAGGCGGATGAATCCGTGTTCGAAATCGAACCCTTCCGGGCCTTGCGGGTAGATGCGCAGTTCGTCTTCGAAAACCGCGATGAGTTCGCGCCTTTCATCGCCGTCCAGGTCGGCCAGCACCAGATTCTCGGTTTCGGCGGGCAGGCTTAGCGTCTGAGACCTGTAATTCCAGCCGTTCGCAGCGGCGGCCGCGGGCAGTAAGGCGATCAGTACGATCAGGCAGCGGTTCATGGCGCCGACACCAGTACCGTGGTTGCCGCGCCGTGGCGCAGGATCAGATCCGGTATGGAGTCCCCGTTCAGCCGTTCCACCTCAAGCCCGAAAACAGAGCGCGGAGGAGTGTATTCCCAGAAATCCTCGCTTTCGATCTGCAATCGGTCGTTCACGCGCCGGGCCGCCAGCGTTCCCTGATCGGTAACGTACAATGCGTCGGAGCGGCCGTCGCCATCGAGGTCGTGGCCAAGTACGATCGGCTCGGCAAGGCCGCGCACATTGTCGACCGAGAAAGTCTCTTCGAGCCGCATCGCGGGGCGGCGGGCAAACAACTGGCCCGCTTCGGCGCCGTCTGTGCCGTAAAGCATGGTTACGCGCTGAACTCCCGTATTGCGGATCGCCTCCAGCGCGGGCACGGCATAATACGTCACCGCAAGCGCAGGCTCGCCATGCAGGGGCACAGCCTCGACCCTCAGATCGTAGCCGCCGAAGCGCATGACCTGAACGGGGCGGCTCAGATCGAATTTTCCGTCCTCATTCAAATACAGTCGAGCGTTCCAGCCATCGCCCTGCTCCAGCAATTGCAGCAGATCGATGCGGCCGTCTCCGTCGAGGTGCGTCAATTGCCAGTCTCCGTTCGCGTCGAGGGGGCCGGTCCAGTCGGCCTGCTCATGAAACTCGTTGCCGGACTGCTGGTAATGAACGTTGAGCTGTCCGAGGCCGTCGATGCCCTGGTTTACGTAGAGCAGATCCGGCAGCGAATCACCGTCAAGCGGAGCGACCAGCACTCCCGGCATCCAGCGTTCCGCCTGGAACAGCGCCCGTCGCGGCAGCCCATCCCATTCCTCGATGAAGTCACCGAACCGGGTCGGAGTCTCGGCGCGAAACTCGAGCACGATGCCCTGTTCGGCATCGATGCTCACTTGCGCGGCAAGATCGGTTTCGAAGTTGTCCCGCACAGCCGCCGGCACATCGGGATTATCGGTGCGGATTACGGCAGCCAATTCGAATCGCTCCTCGCCGAGTCCGCGAAAGAAGCCGTAACCTTCGGAGCCGGGCACCAGCAAATCAACGTTGCCGTCGCCGTCGAGATCGGCAATATCGCGCACAAACTGCACATCTTCCCGGTCAGGCAAGGCGGCGATCAATTCCCAGGCGAACAACTGGCGGATATTTCCGGCATAGCCCGGCGTTCCGGCCGCCAGACTGTATACGCCGTCACCGGCGTATAGCAGCAATTCCTTGCCGGGTTCCGGGCGCAGATCGGCGAAGCCGATGGCGATGATCTCGCTCTTGATTTCGACCCGCGCGGGTTCGGATTCGAAACCGCCGTCCGGCAATTGATGATGAACAAGCAGTTCCCGGCCGATGCCCGGACGGTATTCCGCGTGCAGCAGATCGGCCAGGCCGTCGCCATTGACGTCTTCGGCAATCAGGTCGTCCCAGTCTTCCTCGCGCTGCAATTCGAAAGCGGTATAGTTCTGTGCGGCCGCCGCGCCGCAGAAAAGAACCGCCGCCACGAACGATCCGGCCCTTGGAAAGTCGCCTCTACTGTCATTTCGCGCGAAGCGAAGCGGATTCGCGGAATCTCCCGGGCGCTCCGCGGAGATTCTGCGACTTCGCGCAGAATGACGGGGGAAACTGTCATTCTGCGCGGAGCGAAGCGGAGTCGCAGAATCTCCTCGGGAATGAATTCTGCGACTTCGTGCAGAATGACGAGAAAGGAGTAACAAGAGCCTTGCTATCATTGCGTCTCTTCCACCAGTTCACCGTAACCCGAGGTGAAGTTGAACAGTCCAAGTATCGAATGGGATCGCTCCCCATTGCTGCGGTCATACGAGTAAACCGAAAACAACCAGAAATCCAGAATATCCAGACTGGCGGCGTCAGGGCTCAGGCTCGAACGGTATTGAAGAATCGGCCCGAGCGCAATGCGGCTGATGCGCCGGCCCGGATCCCATAGCTCCACTTCGGTTCGGCGCAGGTCGCGGCCATCGTAGACGTCGAATGTGACTTCGCTGCCGAGATCGTATTCGCGATTGAGGCGGCCGACGAGTTCCTGGGCCGAACCGAACCCCGTTCCGTCAAGCGCGAGAATCCATTGCCCTTCGCGGATGCCCGCGGCCGGCAACGGGCTGCCGGGAAACAGTTCGACAATCCGGGCGCCGGCACGGAACGGCTCCCCTGCCACCTCGATCATTTCGGTTCGATAACCGGCGCGGGTAGCGATCGGATCGACCCGGTACAGCTCCCGGGGACCTGCGTTTTCCGTTATTTCGCGGCCATTGACGCTGGTCGACAGTACCGTGGTGTCGCGCCGCAGGCTGAACTCATATGGCGATTCTTGTGGCTGCATTCGCTGGATGGCGAGCATTGCGTCGGGACTGTTGGTTTCCATATCGTCGATGGCGAGAATGACGTCGCCCGCCTGAATCCCCGCTGAATCGGCCGGACCGTTTACCGCGACCTCCACCACGCGCACACCCGGCAAAACTTCGACCGCGGCAAGTGAATCGCTTTCGTTGGCCGCGACCTCGAGACCGAAATCCACCAATAAACCGGCGCCATCCTGCCGGACCGCGAGTTGCTCCGGCGAGAGATTGATCGCGGGAACGAGCCGCGCCGGTTCGTAAACCGCACAAGCGCAAGTCAGACCCGCGAGAATGATTGGCAGTAAGCGCATGATTTCCCTACAGACTGCGCCGCTGCGCCACAAACAGCGCGGCAAGCGCGAATACCAGCAGCGAGACCGCCGGCGCCCATTCATTGAAAACGAAGAAACTGTCTTGCACCAGCACGTCGGAGAATCCCCGGACCAGTCTGGAAACTTCCCGTAAATACGACTGATCGAGCAGGGACGGATGAAATGTCGCATACAGATACCAGGCGCGCTCGCCGAGCAGGGCCTTGAAGATATCCATGGCCAGGGTCGCTCCCAGCGCCAGGGTTACCGCCTGGGTCGCGGATTGGGCCGCCACCGACACCAGCATGCCGAAGGCAATTACCGCCGGCAATGGGATAACGGCCATGAGCAGGCCCAGATGTATCTCGTAGAGAATCTCGTCTTCGCCGATCAACTCGAATCCGTCTTCGACCACCGGACCGAAATCCCAGAAAAAGGCGCATCCGCCCCAGGCCGTCAAGCCAAGCAAGGACAGGGACAGCAGACCCAGGATGTGCAACCGCAACAATTTCGCGAGTACGATGCTGCCGCGGCCGGCCCGACGGATCAGCACATGACGGATCGAGCCGGTATCGCGCTCGCTGCTGAAGTCGAACGCCGCCAGCGCAACCAGCAACAGGGCCAGGATTGTAAGCCCGGTGTTCATGCCATCGACGAAATGCCCGTATGCGTTCTGCGTCTGGGCAAGTTCGAAAGAATCGGCGCCGATCAGGCCGGCGCGGGCCTGCTGGCCGGCCTGATTCAGCCAGACCAGCAGAAATCGCGCCAGGCAGACAAGCGCCGGCGCCAGCAATACGATTTTCGCCGCCAGACTGTAGCGCGACAGAAACAACTCGAGCCGCAGCGCCGCCAGCAGGTTGCTCATGCGTCGCCTCCGGCGGTCAACTCGCGGAAGAGATTGTCCAGCGAAGCGCTTTGCTGCATCAACTCGCAGACCGGCACCTTGTTTTCGACCAGAAACGCCACGAGTCGTTCGCTTTGCCATTCGCGCAGACGCATTTTCAGATGAGTAGACGAAAGTTGCTCCAGATCCGTTACGCGGCTGTCGTTTTCGAGTAGCTGCATGGCAAGCCCGGACTGCGTGGTATGGAGGACTATGCGCGAACCGGAATCCGCCAGCAGGTCGCGCAATTCGCCCGCCGCGGTTATGCGGCCCTCGTGCAAGATGCCCACATGACTGCAAACGCGTTCCAGGTATGGCAACTGGTGACTGGACAGCAGGAAGCTGGCGCCGGTTTCCCGGTTCAGCTCGCCGATCAGTTCGAGCACCTGATCGACCCCGCCGGCATCGAGACCATTGAAAGGTTCGTCGAGGAGAATCAGCCGCGGTTCGCCGAGCAAGGCCTGGGCGATCGAAACCCGCCGCCGATTGCCGAGCGATAATTGCCGGATCCGGAAGCGCGTATAGCCTTCGATACCGAGCAGGCGCTCGACTTCGGCGCAACTGCGCCGCGGCCTGGGACAAAGCAGGCGCGCGTGTTCGAGACATTGCCTCACTGTCAGATGCGGCGGCACGCTCGGGCTGTCGAAGATTGCCACGACATCGCCCTGCAAGCGAAAAAGTTCGGCGGGACCGTGCCCTAGTACCGACACTTCCCCATCCTGAAAGCCTTGCAGACCGAGGACGCATTCGATGGTAGTCGTCTTGCCCGAACCGTTCAGCCCGACGAGGCCGAACACCGCCGCGGCGGGCAGTTCGAGGTCGACGCCGTGCAGGACGGCCACGTCGCCATAGCGCTTGCGCAGCCCGCGCACGCGCAATGCTGGATTCGCCGCATTCACATCAGCATCAGTCTACGAACAGATCGTCCACCTGGACCTCTTGGACCCGGCCGAACTGTTCAAGTTCCGCCACGTCGATGACCGAAAGGTCGCCGACGACCGAGATCAGCTTGGCCCGATCCCTGACATGCTCCTGCTGGAATTCCAGCAGACCGTCCATGCCCACCTGCTGCAATTCGGCATAGCGCTGCCGGCGCGGGTCTCCTTCGAGACCGAGCCGCTCCCAGGAGCGTACTGCCCCGATCACTTCCCGAAAGCTGAGCTTGGACGTTCGATAGCGGTTGAGCGTCGAATTTACCGCCTCGTCGAGGCGTTCGCTGGAAACGGGCATGTTGTCGATCAGGTCGATGAAGGCGGTCAGCGCGTCAGCGGTCTTGTCGGTCTGGGTGCCGATGGCGCCGAGCATGAGATTCTGATCGCCCTGACGTCCGCCCTGGGCGTAACGGGCGGAAGCCGAATACGCCAGCGCCCGCGCTTCGCGCAATTCCTGGAATACGACACTCGACATGCCGCTGCCGAAATAGCTCGTATATAAAGAAGACAGCACGCTGTCGCTCTCGTCGAACTCTCCGTCGGCAAACTCGATTCGCACCTGGGCCTGGGCGGTTTGCCGATCGACCACATAGAGCTCGGTCTCGTCGATCTCGCGCGCCTGCCGGAACCGGTACTCCGGTGGTTCCTGCAATTCAGCGTCGGGCTGCAAGTGGCGGCGAACGATTTCGGCAACGTCTTCCAGCGGCATCGAACCGGTATAGGCAATCGTCTGCTCGTAACCGAGCAGACCAGCGGGCAAGGCCAGCAACTCATCGAGGCCGGACTGCATGATCTCCTCGCTGGTCAGCGATTCGAGCATGGGCGATTCCGCGCCATAGCGGTTGTACAGATACAAGGCCCGGGCGATGGCCGGCGGAGACTGTTTCTGGTCTTCCCGGGATTTCAGGATGATGCCTTTCAGTTGCGTCAGGGTGTTTTCGTCGGAAACGGGTGTCCGCACGAGTTCCAGCATCAGCGCCAGGCTGTCCTCGAACTGATCGTCGAGCCCGGACAGGTTGAAGCTGGATGAATTCTCCGCCACCCGAAAGCCGAACTCGCTGCCCATGCGATACCATTCCTTCTGCAGATCCTCATTGCTCATGGACTCGCTGCCGGCGACATCCATGAGCGCGGCCGCCAGGTTCAATCTGCCGTTTTCCTCAGAACCCGCATCGACGCTGATGGAGAAAGTGAACAGATCGTTGAGTGGATTGGGCGCGTAATACAATTGCACGCCATCGGCGAGATCGAGTATGCGGTAGTCCTGGTCCTGCTCGACAAAGACCGGCTCTATGGGAGCTGCTTCCATCGCCAGGATTCGGGCAGCGAATTCCGACTGGCGGGTGGGATCGATCTCTACCGGATCGATGACGGGTTTTTCCACCGGCGGCACTTCGTGCTGCGCGTTGATCTGCTGCACGGCAACGTATTCGCCGCCGAAATAACGATTGGCGACTGCAACCACGTCCTCGCGGGTCAGGCTGCTCATGCGATCGAGTTCCGCTATCCGGTAGTCCCAGTCGACACCGCGAATGAAGGAATCGCGCATGCGCACGACCCGGGCGTTATTGGATTCGAGGCCGGCTTTCTCGTTCTTGGCGAAGTCGTTGATGATGGCGGGTATGATCCAGTCCTCGAACTCGCCGGCCTTGATGATCTCGATCTGCTCAAGCAGCAATTGCTCGACTTCTTCCAGAGTCTGATCCTGTTTGGGTACGCCATACAGCAATTGAATTCCGGCGTCGTTCAGGAAAGCCGGGGATGAGCCCGCCTGGGCCACCCGCTGCTGCTGGTTGAGATTCAGATTGATGAGCCCGGCGGTGCGATTGTCGAGAATCATGTCGACCAGGATCAGGGCTTCCATGTCCGGATCGCCGTAAGGCGCCGTGGGAAAAGCGATCTGTACCTGTTCCTCGCCGGGATATTGCACGGTGCTGCGGCGCACGCCGTCCAGCGGCGAGTCGTCCCAGGGCCCGGTCCCGGGCAGCTCTCGCGGCTCCCAGTGGCCGAACTTCTCGGCAATCAGTTCGATGGTGCCGGAAATATCGATATCGCCACTGATGAAGATGCCCATGTTGTTCGGCACGTACCAGGTGTCGAAATAGTCCTGAATATAGACCAGCGATGGATTCTTCAGATGATCGACGGTGCCGATCGTTGGCTGCTGGCCGTAGGGATGGGCCGGAAACAGCAAATCGTTGACAGCGGTGTAGATGATGAATCCGCGATTGTCGAGAGAGCGGTTCTTTTCCTCGTACACCGTTTCGAGTTCGGTGTGGAACAGGCGAAAGACCGGATTTACGAATCGGTCCGATTCGATCTCCGCCCATTGCCGCAGGCGGTTGGAAGGCAGGCCCACCCGATAGACGGTTTCCTCGTTGGAGGTATGTGCGTTGAGACCGGACGCGCCCATGCTGTTATAGAGCTTGTCGATTTCATTCGGCGCCGCGTATTGTGCGGCCTCCTGCGCGGTGGCGTTGATTTCCGCATAAATGGCGGCGCGCTGCTCCGGGTCCTCGGTCGCGAAATGTTGTTCGTACAAATCGACAATGCGCTCGAGAAGCGGCGCTTCGGCCTCGTAATCCAGGGAACCGAGATTGCGATTGCCCTTGAACAGCAAGTGTTCCAGGTAGTGCGCCAGACCGGTGGCGTCGGCGGGGTCATGCTTGCTGCCCGCCCGCACGGCGATCTCCGCATAGAAGCGCGGCTCTTCGTGATTCTCGGTCAGATAGACCAGCAGTCCGTTGTCCAGGCGATAGATATGCGTATCCATCCGGTCAAGTGGATTGGGTTCGTTGATACGGGTGTAACCCGGCGATGCGGCATCGGTTTCCACCGCGGCGGAGCCGGATTCCGGCGCCGTTGCCGGTTCGCCGCAGGCGGCAAGCGCCAGCAATCCAAGGCCAAGTGTGAAATTCCGCAATCCAGGGGACGAAACAGTCATTGAGCTACTCCGTTGACGCATTTGCGATTCGGGTGCGAATCTTAACAGTTTTGCAGGGAGCTTTGGCCCATTTGGAGGGTCGAGCTGAATTTGCCGCCGAAATTCGAACATAGCTCTTCAGTTCGGCAGATTCTCCGCTGCCACGCGTTCGTTGCGCAGGCGCAGGCCGCCGGATTCGTCGACGCTGGCTTCGAGTACCAGGTCGACGCCATTGCGGCGGGAATCGATGAACCGGTCAAGCTGGTTCAACTGCTCCGGGTCGAGTTCGCCCTGTAGTTGTTGCCGGGCACGGTCGTAGGCCTCGAGCTGGCTGTTGTATGCCGTCCGCATGCTGCCATCCGGGCCCACCAGCGCGCCGAAATTGCTGGCCTCCGAATAGAGTTCGTCGAGCACGGTCTGCAAGGCGAGTTGCTGCGCGTCGCCGCTGAGCGCCGCGCCCATGCGCGACAGCGTCTCGCCGTAAATCAGGCGCGCCGCGTCGCGATTGAGAAAATTATCGTATTGCTGCAATTCCGCCAGTTGGTCGCCGCCGAGCAGATTGGCCAGATTTCTGCTCAGGGCGTCGGCGCCGAACAGATCGAGCGCCTGTTGCGGAGTCAGATTGCCGGCGAGCAGATCGGCGCGCATCTGTGAGCGCGTGGACGCAAACTCCACCAGCGCGGACATGACCCGCTCCTGCCCGTCGGCGTCGAGTTCGAGTTCGGATACGAAATCGCCGTACAATTCAGGCACCCTGGCGGCCGCGACCGCACGCGCGGTTTCAGGGTCCACCGACATCGCCCGCGCCGCGCCGGAGGATTGCGCGGTCTGTTGTTCCCCGGCAACTTCTTCCCGCGCCTGCTGCAACAGCCGCTCGTAGTCGGGGCTGATCATTTCGCGGGTTTCCGACAGTTGATTGCTCAGATTGACCAACTGGTTTCTGGCTTCGGCGAGTTCCTGTTGCAGGTCGCCCGCGCGCTGCGCCATTTCCTGCCTGCGCTCGTCGGCAGACTCGGTCTGCTCGCGCAATTGCCGCCGATAGTCGGCTATGTCCGTCTCCAGACGGACGTTGTCGTCGCGCAACTCGATCAGCCCGTACCCCACCGAGCCGAAAATCGCCAGTAATGCGATAATGAGCAAGCCTTTTTTCATGAACTGCAATCAGGGCGAAAAACCAGCCGCAAAGGCTAGCACGAGGGGGCAGTGCTGTCAGTATCCGGGCAGTATTCAGGACAGTACCGGGGACGCGAATCATGGACTCCAATGCCGACACAATCCGCCGGAAAATCACCGGCTGGAAATTCCGCGACGAAGGCAGGATAGTCGAGTACCTGCTGCGGCTCGCGCCTTATGCCGCCGAGGACGCGCAGCAGATCGAGTCGCACGCGGCGCAACTGGTGCGCGCGGCGCGGGCCGATACGGCCAGCCATTCGCTGCTCGATACTTTCCTTGTCGAATACGGCCTCAACAACAAGGAAGGCATTGCCCTGATGTGTCTGGCAGAAAGCCTGTTGCGGATTCCGGACCACGCTACCGCCGAGCGGCTGATAGCGGATCGGATCGGACTGGCGGACTGGGCCGCCCATGCCGGCAAGTCAGGCTCCCTGCTGGTGAATGCTTCCACCTGGGCGCTGATGCTCGGCAGCAAGCTGGTCGAACCGGAACGCGAGTTCAGCCGCGATCCGAAATCCTGGCTCAGCGGCCTGAGTCATCGCCTGGGCGAACCCGTGGTGGAGACCGCCATGCGCGCTGCCATGGGCATTCTCGGCCGCGAATTCGTGGTCGGCTCCACCATCGAAAAGGCCGTGCAGCGCAGTCGTCCGGGGCAACGGCATTCCTGGGACATGCTCGGAGAGGCGGCCCGGGACACCCCGACCGCGAATCGTTACCGGGGAGCATATCGTCACGCCATTCACACGGTTGCCAGGCAAGGCAAGGACGCCGGCGTGGTCGACCCTTCCATATCGATCAAGCTGTCAGCCTTGCATCCTCGTTACGAATTCAGCCAGCGCGGGCGGGTCATCGATGAACTCGTTCCCATCGTCGCGGACCTGTGCCGGGAGGCGGCGGCAGGCGGAGTTTCCATTACCATAGACGCGGAAGAGGCCGACCGGCTGGAACTGTCGCTGGAAGTACTCGAACGCCTGCTTGAGAATGCAGGGCCCGCGGAGGCGCAATCCGAAGCGCAAATCGGCTTCGTGGTACAGGCCTACGGCAAACGCGCCTTGCCCGTGCTCGACTGGCTGTCGGCGCTGGCCCGCACACATGGCCGCCGCATCCCGGTGCGCCTGGTGAAGGGCGCGTATTGGGACGCGGAAATCAAACATGCCCAGGAGCATGGCTATCCGGGATTTCCGGTGTTTACGCGCAAATGCGCAACCGATCTCTCCTGGCTGGTATGCGCGGCCGCGATACTGGAGCAATCCGATACGCTATACGGGCAGTTCGCCACCCATAACGCCCATAGCATAGCGGCGATCATGCATCTGGCCGGCAACAATCGCGATTTCGAGTTCCAGCGGTTGTATGGCATGGGCACGGCTCTATACGCAGCCGCCGAACGCGAATATGAAGACTTTCCCGCGCTTCGCACTTATGAGCCGGTGGGAAACTACGACGATCTGCTGCCCTATCTCGTGCGGAGGCTGCTCGAAAACGGCGCCAACAGCTCTTTCGTGCATCGTCTGCTCGATACCCGGCTCGAAGCCGGGGATCTGGTGCGCGACCCGATCGCCGCGGCGCGCAAGGCGAGTCCCGCTGCGCATCCACGAATTTCCCTGCCGGCAGACGTATTCGCGCCCCGACTGAATTCAAGCGGCGCCGACCTGACCAGCAACGGCGTGCTGGCTGAATTGCGAAATGCTTGCGAGAAGTCACGGCGAAGGAGATATACCGCGACTGCCCTGCCCGTTTCGGAAGAAAACGAAGTGGCGGCCGGCGCCGTGGCAAGCCCCGCCGACCGCGGCGACGTGCTCGGCGAAGTGCGGCCATGCTCCGAAGCCGATATCGAGGCCGCCTTCCGGCGCGCGGCCGCGGCGCAGCCGAACTGGGACAAGTACGGCGGTGACGCTCGCGCAAATCTGCTCGAACGATTTGCCGACAACCTGGAAGCGCTACGGCCTGAACTGGTGGCGATACTTTGCCGCGAAGCGGGCAAGACGATTCCTGACGCCGTGGACGAAGTGCGCGAAGCCGTGGATTTCTGCCGTTACTACGCCGCCCAGGCCCGGGAAAGATTCGTGCCGGGCGTTTCCCTTCCCGGTCCCACCGGGGAAAGCAACGAGTTAAAACTCGGCGGGCGCGGCGTATTCGTATGCATCAGTCCGTGGAATTTTCCCCTGGCGATTTTTTGTGGCCAGATCTGCGCCGCCCTCGCCGCGGGCAATGCGGTGGTCGCCAAGCCCGCCGAGGAAACGCCCTTCATCGCCTGCGAAGCCGTGCGGCTTTTGCACGCGGCGGGTGTGCCGGATGCCGTCTGCAATCTGCTAATCGGCGATGGCGCTATCGGCGAGCGCATGGTGCGGCATCCGCTGAGCGCCGGGGTCGCTTTCACCGGCAGCACCGAGACCGCGCGCAGGATTAATCGGGCCCTGGCGGAAAAGGAAGGTCCCATTGCGCCATTGATCGCGGAAACCGGGGGCCAGAACGCGATGATCGTCGATTCGACAGCCCTGCTCGAACAGGTAACGGACGACGTGATTCGCTCCGCTTTTCTCAGCGCCGGCCAGCGTTGCTCCGCCCTGCGCGCCCTGTACCTGCAGGAAGAGATCGCGGATCAGGCCCTTACCCTGGTCCGCGGCGCGATGGACGAATTTCGCGTCGGCGATCCCACGCGAATCGAGACCGACCTTGGGCCAATCATTTCGGAATCCGCTGCCGGCGACTTGCAAGCCCATATTTCCAGGCTGCGCAAGCGCGGGCGGCTATTGCACCAGGCGGCGCTTTCCCCGGAATGCGAAAACGGTTGTTTCGTTGCGCCCAGTCTCGCGCGTATCAACAACATCGGTGAACTGGAAAAGGAACATTTCGGCCCGATACTCCATGTCATTCGCTTTAAGGAGCAGGATTTCACGAGCGTTCTGCAGGAGATCGACCGCTCCGGTTACGGCCTGACGTTCGGCATCCACACTCGCATCCAGTCGCGCGTGGAGCAAGCCGCCGCCGCTGTGGGAGCGGGCAATGTGTACGCCAATCGCAACATGATCGGCGCCGTGGTGGGCTCACAGCCTTTCGGCGGCCGCGGCCTGTCGGGCACGGGGCCGAAAGCCGGAGGCCCGAATTACCTTCCGCGATTCGCAACCGAACGGGTCGTAACCGTTAACACTGTCGCCACCGGCGGCAATGCGGAACTGCTCTCGCTTGATGACGGCGCTTGTTGACGGCATATCGTTTGCAATCCTGGAATGACGGAGTCAATCGATCGTCATTCTGCGCGTAGTCGCAGAATCTCTCTGAGTGTGGCACAGTTTCAGGGAGATTCTGCGACTCCGCTTCGCTCCGCGCAGAATGACAATGTTCCCTGTCGCGCCGCGACGGCAAGAGAGGCGAGTGAAATGTACAACAAGAGATTCATCAAATGCGGAATTTGGCGATCAGGCGTACCGTCCTGGCTATTGGCCACGGCGCTGGCAACGGCCTTGCCGGCGTCCGCGCAATTGACCGGGGTCGAACAGGGCGAATGGCGCTTTCTCGGCGGCGACGCCGGACATACGCGTTCTTCGCCCCACTTGACGCAGATTAACGCGGATAACTTTGCCGACCTGGAAGTCGCCTGGTCCTGGCGCGGCGACAACTTCGGCCCGCGAGTCGAGTACACGTTTCGCTCAACGCCTTTATTCGCCGACGGAATACTGTACACCGTCGTCGGCCAGCGCCGGCAGGTGGCAGCCATTGATGCTGCTACCGGCGAGACCCTCTGGACCTTCCGCGAGCCGGAAACCATGCGCTATCTGCGTTCGCCGCGCACCGACTTCGGCAAGGGCGTCGCCTATGCCGAACTCGACGGACGCGGCGTGATTCTTTACACCTCCCCCGCCTTTTTCCTCTGGGCGCTTGACGCCCGAACCGGTCGGCCGCTGGAAAACTGGGGCTCGCCGACCGGAATTGCGGATTTTTCAAACACCGGCGTGGTTGATCTGATACCGCCGCTGGTGGATGACTGGCAGCGCTGGATCGACTGGCAATTCGAGGGCGGCGTGTACGATCCGGACCATGGCATTCCGCGTGAACTCGGCATGGTAACCGCGTCCTCGCCACCCATCGTCGTCAATGGCGTGGCCGTAGTACTGGTGGGGCACGAACCGAGTTACGACCAGACGCGCATCGAAAACGTGCCCGGCGACATAATGGGCTATGACCTGCGCACCGGCGAGCGCCTGTGGAAGTTTCACGTCATTCCGCGGCCCGGTGAATATGGCCACGAAACCTGGGAGAACGACGCCTGGCAATGGTCCGGCGACATGTCTTCCTGGGCGCCGGCTTCCGCCGACCCGGAACTGGGTCTGGTCTACATCGTCACCAATGCTTCCACCGTGCAGTCCTATGCCGGTCATCGGCCCGGCCATAACCTGTTCGGCGGCAGTGTGCTCGCGCTCGATGCCGCCACCGGAGAACGGCGCTGGCATTTCCAGATCCATCGCAGCGACCAGTGGAATTACGACACTCCGACCGCGCCGATATTGCTGGATCTGACCGTTGACGGCGAAGCGGTGCCCGCACTGATCCAGAACACCAAGCAGGGACTGATCTTCGCCTTCAACCGCGCTACCGGCGAGCCGATCTGGCCGATCGAGGACCGCCCGGTTTTTCAAACGCAGGTGCCCGGTAACTACACTGCCGCCACGCAACCTTATCCTACGCACCCCGAGCCGCTTGACCGCATCGTGATCGACGGCATCACCGAAGAATTCATCATCGACTACACGCCGGAACTGAGGCGGCAAGCGCAGGAAATACTGTCCGAATTCCGGGTCGGCGGACTCTACGTGCCGCCATTGCCATGGCCCCATGAGAATGACTACCGCAACAATGTGGGCTGTGTCGGCGGTCTGAACATCTACCACCCGCCAGTGGCCGACCCGTCCACTGGAATCATGTATGCCTCCCACCGGCGCGCCTGCAGCGCGCCGCGTTTCATGGAGCCGACCAACGGCGTCGATGAGGAACGCGGCCTGCCGGGATACTCGGAGGAAGCCTGGCGCGGACGCGAACGGCACACGCCGACCACGGGCACTACGGTCGCAGCCTGGGCGCCGGGCATGGGCAGGGAGTTCCTGCCAACTATTCAGGGACTGCCGGTGTACAAGCCGCTATTAATGAGTCTGGCGGCTTACGACATGAATACCGGCGAAAAGCTCTGGGACATTCCGGTAGGCGAGACGCCGCCGAACATCGCCAACAATCCACTACTCGAAGGTGTCGAGACTCCGCAGACCGGCGGCACCGGCCATTCGATCCAGATGGTCATGGGCGATCTGCTCGTGCAGACCACGGAAGACCTGCGTGGCGAAGCTGAGTCCGGCCCGAACGGCCTGCCGCTGCTGAATGCCAGAGACAAGCGAACCGGCGAAATCCTGGCCAGCCTGGAAGTCCCCATACCGGGCCAGTACGGCATGATGACCTACATGCACGACGGCGCGCAGTACCTGCTCATGCAAACCGGCAGCGTCCGCCGCGGCCTGCCCGGCCAACTCGTGGCGTTGCGGCTGCCGTAAAACGTGACAATCGCTTCAGGCGGTCTGAATTTCTTTCAGGCCGAGTTCGGCCACGCTGATTTCGCGCATGCGGAATTTCTGCACCTTGCCGGTGACGGTCATGGGGAAGTCGTCACAAAAGCGGATATAGCGCGGCACCTTGTAATGGGCGATGCGGCCGCGGCAGAAATCGCGGATATCCTCTTCCGTTGCGCTCTCGCCGTCCCTCAGTTGAACCCAGGCGATGATTTCCTCGCCGTATTTCAGGTCGGGAACACCGGTCACCTGCACCGCTTCGATGGCTTCGTGGGTCATCAGGTACTCCTCGATTTCCCGGGGATAGACGTTCTCGCCGCCGCGCACGATCATGTCCTTGATGCGGCCGACGATATTGACGTATCCCGCCTCGTCCATGACCCCGGTGTCGCCGGTGTGCATCCAGCCGTCACGGTCGATGGCGGCCCGGGTGGCCTCCTCGTTGTTCCAGTAGCCGAGCATCACCGAATAGCCGCGGGTGCATAACTCGCCCATGACGCCAGTGGGCTGAATGGCGCCCGTTGCAGGATCGATGATCTTGACCTGGAGATGCGGATGTACGAGGCCCACGGTACTGACGCGCTTGTCGAGGGGAGAATCGACCCTGGTCTGGAAACTGACCGGGCTCGTTTCGGTCATGCCGTAGGCGATCTCGACCTCGGTCATGTGCATCAGTTCATTGACCTGTTTCATGGTCTCGACCGGACAGGGCGAACCGGCCATGATGCCTGTGCGCAAACTGCTCAGATCGTAATCGGCGAAATCCGGCAGCGCGAGTTCGGCGATGAACATGGTCGGCACGCCAAAAAGCGCCGTCGCCCGCTCTTCCTGCACTGTCCGCAGCACTGAAACCGGCTCGAAGCTCGCGTCGGGATAGATGGCGCAGGCGGCATGAGTAAGACAGCCGAGATTGCCCATCACCATGCCGAAGCAATGGTAAAGCGGCACCGGAATCACCAGCCGGTCGTCCGCGCTGAAATTCATGATCGATGCCACGAAGCGGGCGTTGTTGAGAATATTGTGATGCGAGAGCGTCGCGCCCTTGGGAAAGCCGGTGGTGCCGCTGGTGTACTGGATGTTGATCGGATCGTCCATGTCCTGATTCGCCTGCCGCGCCGCGAGTTCTTCCTCGCTACAGCCGTCCGCCGGAGTCAGGAATTCCCGCCAGCTGAATATCCCCTTCGCTTCCGATTCAGTCGTTGAAATGACCGTGTTGAGTTGCGGATATTTTTCCGAGCGCAAGGCGCCCGGCGTGGCGCTGTCCAGTTCCGGGCAAACTTCGCCGAGCATGGCGACGTAGTCCGAAGTCTTGAAACGGTTCTGAAGCACCAGCCCCTTGCAGCCGGACTGTTCGAGCACATAGGCCAGTTCGTGCACGCGATAGGCGGGATTGATGTTGACAAGTATCAGTCCGGCCTTCGCCGTGGCGTACTGGACCAGCGTCCATTCGACATTGTTCGGCGACCAGATGCCGACCCGGTCGCCCTTGGCGAAGCCCGCCGCGATGAATGCGCGGGCCAGTTCGTTGACGCGTTCGGCGAGTTGCGAGTATGTCAGGCGTATGTCCTGGTGCATGCTGACCAGGGCTTCGCGACCGCCATGCTCGGCAGCGATACCGTCGAAGAATTGCGGTATCGTTGCGCCAAGCAGGGGCTGCTCGCTCGCGCCGCTGGCGTAACTGATCGATTCGCTCATTTCTTGCCCCATTTCGACGCCAGGATCGAGCCGGTTATGTTGTGCCAGACACTGAACAAAGCACCGGGCAAAGCCGCGGTGGCGGAAAAGAACTGCAATGCCAGGGCTACCCCAAGACCCGAATTCTGCATGCCCACTTCAATGGCGATGGTGCGGCTCTGTTTCTCGTCCAGTCCCAGCAGACGGCTGCACCAGTAACCCCCGCTCAGCCCCAGCAGATTGTGCAGGACCACCGCGACAGCGGCAAGCAGCCCGACCTGGGGCAGCCTGTCGGCATTAAGGGCGACGACGATGGCAATGATAAGCAGAATCGCGATGATCGCCAGACTCGGCAGCACGAATTCGATACGCCGGATGAGCCCCGGCACAAAATGATTGCAAATGCCGCCGAGCAGCACCGGCAACAGCACCATTTGCAGGATGCTGAGCAATAGCCCCAGAGTGTCGACTTCCACGGTCTGTGCAAGATAGAACGACACCAGTACGGGCGTGGCGATAACCCCGATCAGCGAGGAAGTCAGCGTCATACTTATCGAAAGCGCTACATCGCCTCGCGCCAGCCAGGCAATGACGTTGGACGCCGTACCGCCGGAACAACAGCCCACGAGAACGAGCCCGGCGGTCAATTGTGGCGACAGCCGCAACAGGTCCGCGAGTGTGAAGGCCGCCAGCGGCATCAGCAGGAATTGCAGCAAGACGCCGATGAATACTGGTACGGGTTTGCGCGTAATCCGCGCAAGGTCGGCCCGGGTCAAGGTCAGCCCCATCATGAACATGACCAGAGCCAGCAGGGGAACGATTGCCCCTTCAAGCGCCGCGAATTGCCGGTCGGCAAAGAACGCAATCGCGGAAAGCAGCACCGCCCAGAGCGGGAAAAAAGCGTTGAATCGTTTCATCAGGCCTTAGTCATAATCTTGTATCGAATGGGTTGCCAGAAACAATGAACTGTTCACTGTCAAGAACGTTGCCGCGAAAAATGACGAAGTTCAGTTCAAAACCCATTTGGTTGGGATAAACTTCAGTTCTCCGAGCTACCTTTGTCGTTTCAATATCCAGATTGAAGTCTTTGTTTGACTTGATCGCATTCTGTACGTCGCGGAGGCTTCCAGAAACACTCTTTCTTAGTAGAATTTGAGCAATTTCACTAAATCTTTCTTTGGCTGATGGAGAGTGACCATGAAAAAATCCTTTGATCTTTAGCGTTGTAGCTAGACCCTGGAGGCCCTTAACGTAGAAAGTGACTTTGTTTGAACCGACTTCACTATCAAGATCAATTAGATCTGAAGTCGCCCACCATTCTGCACCTCCTTGAGACCTGTGATAGTCGCTGGTTCTCAGTCCCTCTGCTTTGAGGAAGTCTCTAGACAAATAAGGACTCCATCCCAAGTTCTGATCAACGTCAGGTGGACTGCCGCTGTATCGTTCATATTCGAGAATATCTGAAACTATCTGATCGACGTCACTGTTGGTCGTCGTGGATACGATATGAAACTGTCTAGTAGCACGTCGTAAAAGTCGAGGCTTGTGCATGAAGGATAGGATGAATTGCTTTCTTGCATATCGCTTCAGGCCATCTGAATGATAAGTCTTGACGTTAATCTGAATGAGGGCACCCTCAATATGAGAGTAACAATACCAAAAATATAGGAATGGGATTGATGATGTAGAAAGAATGATCGGAAGTAAAAAACTGCGCCCTGTCTGCGTTGAAAAAAATGCATCGGGATATTTCCATATGTTTCCAATCGATTTCCAAAGGACAGTTACTACAACAGCAAATACGACCCACTCAAAGAACCTTCTGACCGATGCGTATTCCTTGATATTGTCGGAAAAACCTATCATCAGGCCCGCAAAAGTCATAAATGGAACTAATACGATTTCGATTGGCAGGCTAAAAGAATATGCAACTACTAGGAATTCAAAAATTCCCATTATCCTGAAACTGTCCAAGAGAATAGCCTTAAAGTACTGCTCATCTTCTGCTTTGGCCTGAACTGCCCTGCCAGTAAGTGCAAATCCTGAGAGAAAAAGCCATAGTGCGGTCGAGGGTAATTGATCGAATGTCCATAATCCAATAGACGAAAAAAACCAAATCAATACGGCAATATTTACCGAAAATGATCCAAACAAGATGAGCATTTTTCGCCCAAGCAATATCTTGAAGATATTCCAAATTCCGCTACGGACATCTCCGTGATAGAGAATGAATATGATCGCAATCAAGGACCAAAAACCTGTCGCGATTTCTCGATTATTGAAAGTTACTTGGACCCAAAGCCAAAATTCATTCATGGCTTGATTCCGAGTTTATTGCTAATTGCGGGTTAAGCTTGCTGCAAACTCTGACGTCTCCATGATTTTACAGCGTGATCGGTATCAGAAACCGGGTCGCTCTGACCCCAACTATCCCAAAAATCGACAGTCGCACTATTAGGCCTAAATCTTGGCTCTGCCACACGTACGCGTGTCGGGAGAAGACTTGCATCCCCAACCACCAGTGCTTCACCGATGTCGAGAACAGGCAGCAGGTCACCAAAACCGCCAAGGCTATCAGGCAGCAATCGCCTAATCACTGATTGGTCTTCGCCGTTTGTCAACCGCATTGCAACCACATTATTGCATTGGCTGAGAACCGTACGGTTCACCTCAGCAGGACGCTGGCTAATAACAACTAAACCAACGCCGTATTTCCGGCCTTCCTTTGCAATTCTTTCGAAAATACCTACTGAGATATCGTTAACAGAGTCCGCAATTGCGCGCTCTGGTATGTACAGATGCGCCTCATCACAAAAGAGCGCCACAGGATGTCGTTTCTTGCCGTCTGTCCATTGAGTGACTGTGAAGATTAATCCTGCAAGTAGGCTGACCATAAGGGGTAGGACATCAGACGGAACTTCCGAAAAATCGACAATCTTGATTCCGCCCTTTGCATCTTTCTGAGAACCTCGTCCGCCGACCAATCGATGTGCCATGGCTGCGAGCCATCCCATGTTCATGCACTCCGCATGGGGCTGGAATAGGAAGCCGAGGCGGCGGTCTTCTTGCTTCGCAGAAAAACGCGCAATCAATCTACTTAGCTTGCCATTAAAGTCTCCCGCTTTTGTAGTATTGGATCGAGCTCCCGGCACTTGCTCTATGTTTAGGCGCTCAAGTTCAGTCAGAATAGATGAAAGATCAAAAGGAACAGGGCTATCTATAGTGAAATTTTCCAATAAATCTGAATTTCCGCCACATTCCAGATACTTGCGCTTTGCGTCGGTTATACACCGATTCATTATCATCGCCTGATTAGGGGCGTTCTGGTCAGATCGATCAACAAAAAGCGCGACCATCGCCTCATAACCGAGAAGCCAATACGGCAAGTAAAGAATGCCATTATCCAAACCCAAGTCATTGTCAAGATCTCCTGGGCCCGCCACGCGGAAATGGCGAAATTCATCCCCTTGAAGCGTTTTATACTCACCATGAACATCAAAAAGGATAGCATTCGCTTGCTTCAGTGCGGCAACTTGATCTAGTAATCGCGCCGTAGTCCAGGACTTTCCTGAGCCTGTACTTCCAACTACGATGGCATGACGCTGGAATAGTCTGTTGCCGTTAAGATATGCTCTGGCATCCTCATCCAGAGTGTAGTTCCCAATCTCAAGCTGGGGACCTTCGCCGACCACATTGGAAATTACCTGCATAAAGTCGGTAAGGCGGAGTCCCTCCAACGCGAAGCAGTTCGCATCAATCTCTGGCACCGTCTCAAGAGTTCGGCGAAATACGTTCTGGGCTTTTCCTACGCGATCTATCAGTGTTCCGATTAATGAAACACGAACAAGGTTGTTCTCAGGTAATTCGCTAGCCTCGCCTTCCCCGCCGGATTCAATTTCAACACCAGTATCCGGTGCTTTGCGAGTGATTCGGGATACAACGCCTATCAAATATTGCCCTGCTCTACTACTTTGCAGCGCGACTAAACGATTGACCTGCACCCCCTTCAAGCGCTCCAACTCATCCACGCGTACTACAACAACTGCGCTATCTACTGCGATTATTTTTCCCAACGCCTCACTGTCTTCATAGTTCAATATCGTCACACTAAATCCTTAAAATACCAAATTGTTGAAATTGTCGAATGACCATAGTTTCTGGTCCTTGATAGTGCCACCATTTGGCTCCTCTTGCGTGTAGATTCGAGTGCCTTGGTGACAGTCCTCCATTGCCAGATAAGATGTCCCCGCGCTGTTGGAAAGAAATTGCTTTGCCTCATCAGTCAGCACCTTTGCGAGCACTACAATTGGTACATTATTCTGCTGGCAGCGTTCGACCAGTTTGGGCTGGATGTGTCTATCACGGAATCCGTACCCAACGCAAAGAATGGCATTAGCCGTTCTCAACGCATTATCAGCACCCTGTATTGCAGATCGGAAAGGTTCATCGTGTGTCCGCTCATACTTGCTCACGCCCGGAGTGACGATAAGTGGTGAGAAGCCATCAGGAAGATCATTGTGAAGGGGTAACGATACGACGACCCCTTGTTTGTCTTCAAACCAATCAAGCGAGCCGTGAACTTTCCAGATACGCACTGTTCTGGCACGGCTATTGCCTCTTTTTATCGAAATTTTGTCTTCACCTTCTCTTCGGCGGATAAATCCAGGCACAAAGCCAGTTGCATGAACAAAACCAGCAGTGTCAGATGCATATTCTGCTACTCGATCATAGTTTGGAGAAATAATGTTTATCGTATAGTTAGTGCTCTTGAATAGCCCTTGGATTAATCTCGCTAGTGGGAACGATTCCCGTCCGGCGGCAGCTCGCCTCAACAATTTTAAATCGTCAATTGCTATGGTTTGCCAGGTGAGATGAACGATTTTGTGGACCAACGACTGTGGCGCAATCGTTTGTTGGAGTGCGTCCTCAAGCCCAATACCATTTTCAAGTAAAGACTGAATTTGAGTCCAGGCCTGCTCTTCTTCCTCACCTTCTACTGCAAGCTCGTGCCGAAAGACATCAGCAAGTGCTTCCGTCCCCCGGATAGAATGCGGTACCGACGCGCCACTTCCCAAAACCACAACCGGTTGGTTTTGGATGCACTTTTGCGCAAGCTTGCTAAAGTGATCTATGTCCAAAATTGCATCCACAAGTAAAGAAAAGTTTGGAAGAAAAAACTGATGTGAAGAACGATAATCTGCATTTCAGACATCACTTGCCGACCCCAAACACTTCAATGACCTCTGCAACCACTTGAAACTGTCCCTCATCGGTGCTGGTTAGAATGATCGGCTCGAAGTCAGGGTTAATCGGTTTCAGGATAACTCTCGTGTGCTGCCATGATTCCCCATCTCCAGTCTTCTCGCTCTCATAGCGCTTGACGGTGTAGCGCTGACCACTTTCTGGGTCAGTATCGTCTCGCATCTGCACGAGCACAGTCTTGCCTTGGCGAGTACCCTCGACTGGTGCGCGAAAAAGGCAGTAAGCACCATCAGGTATAGCGGGTTCCATTGATGTTCCGACCACTTGGGCAACAAACATGCCGCGCCTGAGACGGTGTTCCGACTCTACCGTGACCCATTCAAATTCATCGTCTTCGACTTGCTGGTTGCCACTGAACGCTCCTGCTGCTGCCTTAAGAGGCGCCAGTGGCACACAGGTCGTATAGCGTTGTTCGGGCAAGGGTTCGACCAACCGCAAATTTGGCGGAAGCGCGCCATGAGACTTGTCACTTGCTGTGGCCGCCGCCGAAGAAGGTTCCACTAGCTGCAATTCGACCGTCTGCCCGCCGGTAATTTCAAGGTCGGCGTCAAATTCTCTCCTCAGCCGTCGGTAAGTTTCCTCGGACATCCAGCCCGTAACTACGCGCCGAAAAGAGTCATCATTCATAAATCGTAAGTAGATGTCTTCGTTTTGGTCTATCCTCTCGGCGAACAAGTTCTCCAACAGACCCTGATATACCAACTTAAATTTGTCGCCGGGGTTCACTTTAGCCGCTTTTCGCACATCGTTATTCGTCATCGCCTCTTGGACAACTTGATCGAAGAAGAACTGATCCGCTTGGTTGAAATCCGTGCCGAAGCGGGAATTCACTATGTCGATGAGCTGCGATAAAGGCACGGGCTGAGGGTGCACCACTCCCGAACCCACTTCAGTCGGCCCATCAAGCGGGCGGACCTCACCATCTTTGAGCGAGATGGAGCCTTCGCTGATTTTTTGTAGCCGGTAGTACTCAAGCTGCACTTCGCCATCAAAGTGGTAGGCAGGCCCACTCCCGCGACGTGGCAGCTTGGCCGCAAGGTGGCGCAAGAATACGTACAGACGTTCCAAATCAGAATCCTGGTACGGAATCACCTGACTCAGAAATCCGTACAGATTTAGAAATGCCTGGACCTTGCCGCGCCAGTTTTCCGCCTCCTCTTCGTCCTTGCCTCGGCATTCTTCAAAGCGCGTGACTGCCAAATCCAGCGCGGCATTCATGGCCTGATGATCCGTCACGCTCTGCCGTTGCTTCGGTTTGAAATAGATGGCGCAAAAGCGTTCAATTTCTTCACCGAAATAGATCCCTGACGCATCCAGTTCGGCTTTGATTGCGTACATACGCGCTGGGTCTGCTTCTTCTCCCATCTCAGCGCCTTCGTAGTAAGCTTTGAACGCTTCCTGGATCTCCTCACGGCTGTTTACAAAGTCGAGTACAAAAGTGTCTTCCTTCAGGGGATGAACTCGATTCAGCCGGGAAAGTGTTTGTACAGCCTGAATTCCCGCGAGGCGCTTGTCCACGTACATCGTGTGCAGGAGGGGTTGATCGAAGCCAGTCTGGTACTTCTCGGCAACAAGCAACACCTGATACTCAGACGATGCAAACTTCTCGGGAAGTTCCTTCTCGGAAATTCCATTGTTCATGCCAGGCTCGGTATAGGTCACATCAGCGATCTGGTCGTCTTCCACAATGCCGGAGAACGCTACCAGTGACTTGATGGCGTAGCCCTTTTCCTTGATATAGCTGTCAAAACTCTGCTTGTAGCGAACCGCTTCGAGGCGTGAACCAGTGACCACCATAGCCTTTGCCCGACCGCCGACCTTGTGCCGGGTGACGGAATGGAAGTGCTCGACCATAACCTCGGTCTTCTGCGCGATATTGTGAGGATGCAAATTCATGAACCGCGCCAAGGCTTGCGCCGCCTTCTTGCGCTCGACGTTGGGATCGTCCTCACTGGCCTTAAGCAATCGGAAGTACGTCTTGTAGGTTGTGTAGTTCTTCAGTACATCAAGGATGAACCCTTCTTCTATGGCCTGTCGCATGGTGTAACAATGCGCGGGTTTCCCGCCGCGACCAAATACGGCAAGCGTTTTGTGCTTCGGTGTGGCAGTGAAGGCAAAGAAACTCAAATTTGCTTGCCTGCCGCGCTTGGCCATGCTGCGAAATAGTTCCTCCATGTCATCCTGGCCTTCTTCGGCTGCCCGCTTTTTGGCTTCCTCCCGCAATTGTTCGCCACCCAACACTTCCTTGAGATCGGTAGCGGCCTCTCCACCCTGGGAGCTGTGCGCTTCGTCCACGATAACGGCGCAACGGCGGGTGGGAAGTGTTCCTTCCTCGCTTGTCCCACGTTCCTCTGCCATGTTGAGCAATTGCCGGGAGACGAACGGAAATTTCTGTAAAGTCGTGACAATGATCGGTACGGCGCTCTCCAGCGCTTCCGCGAGTTGCCGAGAACTTTTGTCTATGCGCTGAACCACGCCGCGTTTATGTTCGAACTGATAGATCGTGTTCTGGAGTTGCTGGTCGAGCACAATGCGATCCGTGATCACGATCACGCTGTCAAATACGCGTTCGTTGGCGGAATCGTGCAGAGATGCAAGCCGATGAGCGATCCAGCCAATCGTGTTGCTCTTGCCACTTCCGGCGGAGTGCTCAATGAGGTAGTTGTTCCCTACACCTTCACTGTACGCCCGATCCACCATCGCCCGCACGGCTTCAAGCTGATGGTAACGGGGAAAAATCATGGACTCGGCCTTGGCTTTGCGGCCTCGATCATCGCGTTTCTCGTCGACCTGCAAGTGAACAAATCGGGCAAGAATATCCAGCAGACTGTCCCGCTGTAGCATTTCTTCCCACAGATACGCGGTGCGACAGGTATGTTTGCCCTGAGCAGGCGGATTGCCAGCTGATCCTTCAAATCCCTTGTCAAATGGAAGAAAGCGAGTAGCCGAGCCAGCCAGGCGGGTCGTCATCAGCACCGACTCGGTATCCACTGCGAAATGGACCAGGGTACGACGTTTGAACTCAAAAATGGGCTCATGTGGATCACGGTCCTGCATGTATTGTTTCCGAGCACTTTCAATATCCTGGCCCGTCAGAGGATTTTTCAGTTCCGCCGTCGCAATGGGAATACCGTTTAAGCTGAGAGTGACATCCAGTGATTGCTCGGACCGCGGCGAGAAGTGAAGCTGGCGTGTAATCGCAAGACGATTGGCGCCATAGCGGGCTTCCAGTTCCGGGTTTAGCTCATGGGCTGCTTTGAAGTACGCAGCGCGCAGCGTACGGCCGTAGCATTTGAATCCATGTCGCAACGTTGCCAGCGAGCCATGAATGTCCATCCACTTACACAAATCGGTGAGTACTTGCTCGCCGGTTCTGTCACCGTGCAGTGATTCCAGCTTGGCCCACTCTTTTGGTTGAGTCTCGCGGATAAATGCCAGCACAGTGCCGGGGAAAATTGCGCGTTCGCGATCGAAGCTCTTGCCGACGACGCGCATATACCCGTTCCCAAGCATGTGTGCTTCGATGGCGGATTCGAATGCGGTTTCGCTTGTGTGCTTCATTAAGCCACTGTCGACGTAGGGGAGGTCGGTCATGGCAAATATTTCTCCCACGGAACTGGAAAACCGAGCGCCTTGGCGACATCGCTCTGTCGGACGTCGAGTGTAGCGAATGAAAGGCTGCCCGGCTGTGGGGAGATATAAAGCGCCATCGCAACATGCCACAGGTCAGCGCCCCGCAAGTAGGGCGAGGGACTAAGGACAGCAATTCTCATTATGGCTGGGTGGCGACAAGTTCGCCCCCACCAAAACCGCCATGCGGTTTTGACTCCCCCAGAGGGGGAGTGTTCGGTTGTGTGCGGACGGTGAACACTCCCCCTCTGGGGGAGTCGAATCTGCAGGGCAGATTCGGTGGGGGCTTCCCGCATTCGGCCGATCGCCAAAATGAGAACTGCTGGACTAAGGACTGCACGTGAAATTATATCGGCGTTCAAAATTCTCACTTGGCTCTGCGCGGGAGTGGTTCCGCGATGGAAAACTCAATGTCTCCAGCTTAAGGCTGGCTAACGGTGGTTATGCCGCCATCTTCGCCAGCTTCTGCTTTATCCACCAAGCAGAAACTTGGCAATACGGCTTCAACTCATCGTTTCCGCCAGTGTGTTGGTCAAGTTTCCTAACATAACGGTCGCGCGGTACTTGACCGCCAATCTTAGCCTTCTCATATTTCCACCAATCGAGGACAACATCGAGGAGTTGCTTCCGATTGTTCTTCAGCAAAGGAAGATTGAGATTCAACACTTTGTTGAGTTGACTATCATAGTCCGCCTCATTCGAGCGGATTGTGCCGTCAGTCTCGTACCGAATTCGAGTCTCAATGTGATGCGTCGGGTCAGCGGGATTCCACTCAAGCAGCCTGTCTCCCTTTTTCGTGTCACAGTGCTGGAGGTGGGTTGGTTTTCCTTGTCCACCGATACATGCGGCAAGGAGATTGTGATAGCTGAGTTGTTCAGTTGAGTAGCATGCTTGGCTCTGCCAATGCTCTACCTTCATCTCGTCCCTGTTGGGTCGTATACGTCCCATACAATAGCAGCATAGCCCCCTTTGTTCGGTCGCCAGCGAGTGTCGAAGCGTGTTCTTATCTTTGTAGTTGTCGTAGTCGCAATGTAGTGTCTTACGGTGGACGGTCAAACTCGACGGCTCTCGTCCTTTGTTGATCGCTCTCATGTGTCGTCCGCCATGAAATCAAGAAGGGTCTGGATTCGCGTTACGTCAGGGTCGTTCTCTCCAAGACGGCTTGATAGCTTTCCCAGCAATGCTCTTGCATCCTCGTACCGTTCGTCTCCAATTTTCCGGGATGTTCTTGAGAGCAGATTGCTCACCTCTTTGGTTCTCGGGTCAGTGTCCATGATCTCTTCCAGCACCCGACTGGAATCGACACCGAAGGAATGAGAAGGCGAGTAGACCTCCCCATCAGCAATGATGTGAATTCGGTCATGTTCCAACTCGCCGATTACTTGCGGTGAGTGTGTTGTCGCAATGAACTGACATTTCGGGAAGACCTCGGCCAGTTTTGAGATTATCTGTCGTTGCCAGCCTGGATGTAAATGAAGCTCGATTTCATCTATCAGCACGATGGCGTGGCCGTCGTTTAATGGATCGTCAAGTGACGGATTTGCCTGGGATAAACGTCGAGCAAGATCAAGGGCTAGTGCTAACATCCCGCGCTCTCCGTCCGACAATTGAGCCACATCAAGAGCAATCCCATCCCGGTCAATTAGCAAGCGCGACGTTTTCTCATCAGTAGGGCGTAGATTCCCGTAGGCTGGCAGGAATCTGTCCACTGCTGATCGCACCACCTGAAGATGTCGGCTTGTTGCACTGTGTTCCGTGGCAAGAGTCTTCTGCACTCGCATCCAGTCAACAAAATTAGCAAGGTACATCGGTCGAGGCAGAAGGGCACCGGCATAGGCTGCGGACTTCCCCCCTTCCGCTCTCGACTTGGCTGTGCTGGCAAAAGACCGATTGGTAGAGAAGAAGATGCAGTTTGGGGCTACTGTGCCAGCGTGGACAGCACTCTTGAGTTCAGCCTTCGACGGTACGAAAGCATCCGAGTCAGATACCCCATGAGATTCATCGAGTTGGCGAAGAAGATTGCGCGGTCGTTCGCGCAGCCGTTCTGAGTCCAGTATCTCGCGTCTAAGCTTTTCGACATTCTTAACGTCATCCGCAGCAATTGTGTCCCGCCACTGGCGTCTCGTGAAACGGAAGTCGTCAACGCCAATAGTTAGCGATAGCTCTACATCCAAGAACGCAAATCCACTGCGTATATCGCTCGTGGAAAAGGACATCGTTTTGGCGCGGGAGTCCGTGATCGACGGTAATATACGAGACATGCAAGTGCGTATGGTGTCCAAAACGGTGCTCTTTCCGACACCATTCACGCCGACGATCAAGTTGAACCCCGGTTGGAATTGAAACTCTGCCAACTCGATAGCGCGAATGTTGGCCAGCTTCAAATTCGAGACGATCATGCAGCGCACTCCACGTCAATTTGACCAGAAATCGCTGCGCAAATAAGAGCCGCACGGCGCTCCTTTAGCAGCGCCTTTGTTCTCTCCGTGGCAGCCTGAAATCTGTCCAACCTTGAGATCTCGTTCGTTATGTGTGCAACGATTGTGCATTGCTCATCAATTGGAGGAATCAGCACTCGAAGGTTTGCGATGTCTTCACACGTCAGAGCGCCTTTCGTTCCGCCAGTGTCATCGCTGATACTCCGAAGAAACTCATACGCTGACAACAGAGTCCAACGCAAGAACCATGGACATAACCTAGAGCGATCAGGCGAAATGTATGCTAAGTGTTGATTAATCGTTGCATCAAACGAGAGGACGACGGCTTGACCTCTTGTCTTACCTTGGCCGGTGATTGCAATTAATACGCTCCCGCTCTTCACTAAGGGTAGATGACACTCCCGTAACGCAATATCTGTAACAAACTGGCCCGCCTTAGTCGCCTCACTCTGATTCACTATGGAACTGTTTAGCCACGGTACTGCCCCGTCAGCCCAATACTCTTCATTGCTGCGGCTGGGTGTGGATCCGTTCCCGATCAATGCACAGTGACCAAGCTTCCAAACTTCCCAATGCTCCGGAATACGACAAAGCCAAGGGATGCCCGAGTTGCGAAATGAGCCTCTAAAGTTGAGACCACGTGTAACAGCGCTAGTGATGAGTGCCCGTCGCTTCTCGGCCAACAGCGTCAGTACCCGCCCCTTCGCTGCCACTAGTGCATCCAGCCGCGCCGTTTCGCGATTGAGATAATCGGCGATGGCGCGCTGTTGATTCAAAGATGGTAAGCGGATACGGATGTTGGCTAGAACTTCCCCATCCACATGAGGAATGCCCATTCCAACAGTTTCGGATCGGATTTTATGTTCTTGGCTTTTACATGCCCAATAGAAATATGTTTGATCAACAAGTCTTGGTGTAACTAAAGCCAAAGTTGATGAAACTACACCCTGTTTAGCGCGTAGAAACTCGCCTGCATTTGAACCATCCCATAACAATAAAATAGCCTCGTTCGCTGCAAAGAGAAGCGATGGGCTGAGAGGCACGAGATTTGGTTCGACACTCTCTCCACGCAGATATCCCATAGTCAAATACGGCACCCTCCCGGTGTTACTATGTGAATCCATATTGGAGGATGGTGAGGTTCCCTTTTGGATGTATGCAAGGTACCGGAAGCGCACTTCCGGGCAACTATTTCTCGCATTAGTAGTATCAGTCACTCCGTAACCTCTCTCAACAAGCGCACGATCTCTTCCTCCGCCTCCTTCAACTCTGCGTCAATCTCTTCTAGCGGGCGTGGCGGTATGTATTTGTAGAAGTGCCGACTAAAGTTTATCTCGTAACCAATCTTATCTTTGCCCCGATCCATCCAAGCATCCGGCACATGAGGAGTTACTTCGCGTTCGAAATAAGCGTCGATATCTTCCGTCAGCGGCACATTCTCAAAATCCCTCAGGCCGGAATCCGGCTCGTATCCGCGACTATCATCCCTTACTACGGGTTTGGCCCCTGGATTCTTCTCGGTGAAAACATCGCGAAACAGGCTTAACTCTGATTTCTTCCAGCGTGACTTGCACCCATTCAGAAGATCAGCAATTTGCTGACGCACCACATTCCAGTCGGACTTCGGCTCGCGGCCCAACTCCTTGTCGATGGCCTGCACGTCATCAAGCAGGTGCGGGCAGGCATCAAGAAACCGAGCCTTGTCTTCTATGGTCATCAGGTAGCGGAGGCGCAGGGGGCGCTCGACCGTTACGCGGGTGTAGCCAAAATCGGCGTTATCGAAAATTTTGCAGCGTTCGTTCTCCACAAAGCGGCCATAGGTCTGAACAATCTCGGCAACCTGACCGTCAGTAATGTGTCGACGCTTGTCACCCAAGCTACGCTTGTTATCCTCGGCGCCGCCCGCTGTCCATACGTCCCGCGCGTCGACTAGCTGTATTTTTCCCCGACGCTGCTTCTCTTTGCGGTTTGTGACGATCCAAATGTAGGTGCCGATGCCAGTGTTATAAAACATCTGCTCGGGAAGAGCGATGATTGCCTCAAGCCAGTCGTTATCAATGATCCACTTGCGGATATTGCTCTCGCCAGAGCCTGCTCCGCCGGTAAAAAGAGGCGAGCCGCTGAAAACAATGGCGAGCCGGGAGCCGTGCTTGTGTTCCTCCGGTTGAACTTGTTCACGCTTGTCCCACATGTGCTGCAGGAAGAGCAACGAGCCATCGTTTACGCGCGGCAAACCGGCGCCAAAGCGGCCATCGAATCCTTTATCATCCTTTTCCTGCTTGATTTCCCCTTGCTGTTTCTTCCAGTCCACTCCAAAGGGCGGATTTGTCAGGAAATAGTCAAAAGTCTCGTCCGAAAATTCGTCCTCGGTCAAGCTGTCGCCGAAGCGAACATTGGCGCCGGAACCATTGTGATCTACCTGCTTCATCAACATATCGGATGCTGCTGTGGCATAGGCGCGCTTGTTGTAGTCCTGACCGTAGACAAATAGCCTCGCTCCGCCATGGTGTTCTCGCAGGTAGTTCTGCGCCTCTGCCAGCATTCCGCCCGTTCCACAGGCTGGGTCAAGCAATTTGCGGATTGTGCCGGCCTTAGAGAGCAGATCATTGTCCTCAATGAACAGGATGCTCACCATCAGGCGGATAACCTCGCGGGGCGTAAAATGGTCCCCTGCGGTTTCGTTGGCTAGCTCGTTGAAGCGGCGGATAAGATTCTCAAAGATCATCCCCATCTGCTCGTTGGGCACTTCGTTGGGATGCAGGTCAATATCGGCAAACTTTGATACTACGAGGTAGAGGATGTTTGCATCGCGCATCCGCTCGATTTCGTTCTCAAATTCGAAGAATTCGAAGATTGCGCGCACATTGCTGGAAAATCCGTTGATATAGCTAACCAGGTGCTTGTCGATATTGTCGGGATCTCCCTTGAGCTTGTTGAAGTCAAGGGGTGAATGGTTATGGAAGCGCTGGCCGGCAGCCCGATTGAGCAACGAGTCCAAGGCTTCTCCGGTAAACTTTCTCCCTCGCCTTTTTGCTTCTGCCAGCACCTTGCCTTTCGTGGGAACAAGCACGCAATCGAACCGCCGCAATACAGTCATGGGCAACATGACACGTTCGTATTGCGGTGGCCGATAGGGACCGCGCAGCAGGTCAGCAATTTGCCAGATCAGGTTAGCGAAGTGACTGTGGTCAGACATTGGAATTACTCACACGACCCAGCGGGCGCTAAGCCAATGAATTTCAACAGGTTTATCCGTGGACTGTGGCTTTCTTGATGCCAAAATTAGTCGTACTTCCGTCATTAGGGAAAATGCGCCTCCTTCCTTGTATCCGCTCATCCTCACCTAGGTATCCTCGCTGTTGACACTTGAAGCACTTTACCCAAGAACTCGGCTGGCTGCTGCATAGCCGAGTAATTTGGCAGTCGATTCTAATGCATGTTAGTGGCAATGAGAATTTTCACGCCTACTACCAAACACGGTGGTGTCGGCTACAACCGTTTGAGCCACCCCACAACCATAGTTGAATTGGAACGAAATTCTAGCTTGTTGGCTGGATGGCCCTCGCGAACAGAAATTTGCTACCATCCAGCGCAAGGCAGTCGGCGGCATGATAGCCTGTTCAGCACTGAGAACTGCCAGCCGATGATGAACGTCGCGATAAACGGCAACATTGCCCAGAGGGGAAAAAGAGCACTGAAATTGCACACAACATTGTGTTGAATTGCTGCATGAAATAAATCGAGTTAAGCACTGTATTGAAGCGCGTCAATTTCGGCGCAATGCGAAGATACATTGTCAGTACGTCTGTCGCCCTGCGCAATTGGGCTTCTACAAATGAATTTTCAGCGACTCGTCGCGACGCCTATTTTTTGACTCCCAGAGCCTGTAATGACAATAGCAAAAAAGGTGAAGCCTATTTTGATCGAGTTGGCGCGATACAGGCAAAAGATCGCGTACTCCGACCTTGCTGAACAATGCGGATTGCGTAGCAATAGAGGTGGAGGACCGCGATTGTTTGAGGCGCTTGATGAGATATCAAAGCAGGAAGTGTCAGCAGGCAACGGAATGATGTCTGCTGTGGTCGTGCAAAAAATTCCATACGGAAATGGGTTGGGACGGCCGGGGCAAAGATTCTTTGATCTTGCCCGCAGACTTGGTCGTCTTGGAGAATGCGACAGGCAATCAGAACGGGACTTTTGGGAGAGTGAATTGGCGATGGTTTTCCGCAACAATAGCAAATAGCCCAGAAAAACTGGCTATCATCTGCAAATCTTGGAGACCAACAAGAGTCTAGACTGAAAATTCAGCTACGGCATTCTTCAGAGGTTCTTCGCATCTTATCCGGCGAATTTCTCGATCCTTCCCTAGAAATTTTACGAAATATTTTTTCTCTTTGAATTCTCTGCGCTTCGCTTTGGGAATTCTACCCGTCACGGCAACGGCAATGAGACGAGAACAATTATTTTCAGGCAAATTTTCTTCAGCAAATCTGCATCCTGCCTGAAGTTGATCTACGATTTTTCTGGCCCTGAATTCGCCTTTTTTCAGTTCTATCGGGACAATTAAGTCCGAACCACCCACATTATCAGCAACGAAAAGGAAATCGCATCGGGTCTTGTGTCCGGCAAGCGGCAGATTTTGGTTGTCGAGATTCAGGATAAACCGATGTTTCGGTGCGCCAGCCAGGCTGACCTTGCAACCATCCCTTGTTAAATTGGCGCCGGAATGTTCGGCATAAGAAAATTTCTTCCTAAAAGCGTCAACAATCCCAGTCATTCAGCTTCCCCGATCTCGTTCGAAATCCTTGCCCATTCGTTGTGCGACGAGATCGCCACATCCTCAAAATCAGTGTCGTAGAGCCCAGTCTCTCCAATTCGAATTTCCTCCACGGTCGAAGCTCCGGCCTTGCCTCCCGCCTTGAACTGCCACACACCAACGTCGGATTCCAACAGCGATATTTCGTCAATTCCCGGTTTCGGTTCGGCCACACGGTCAAGCCGCTCCTCAAGCTTTGAGCGCCGTACGATATTTGACAACTCCTCGGCGACCCATTCGCTGTGCGTTGTAACTAGCACTCGCTTGCCTTCACTGACTAGCCTGGCCAACTGTCTGAAGAGTTGTACTTGCAACGCCGGATGCAGATGCGATTCGGGTTCGTCCACGATCAGCAATTGATTGGGTGTAACTACATGCTTGTCGTAAAGGGCAATTGGAGCAACTTCGGAAACCATTGAGGACGCGTTCTTTAACGGCAATTCTTGCCCTGTCCAGTTTGCAGGCTTGTAGCTGAATAGAGGAAACTTAACCTTGTCTCCCGTATTTATAGAAATTGAGCCTTTCAAGATTTTCTCTTCAATTTCTGAAGGTGGGGAATCGCGCATTTCGGGTTTCAGTCTTGCAAAACCCACTAGTTGCCGAAGAAAATCGGCACTTACGCCAGTTACAGCTGGCGGGACTGCTGACAGAGTTGAAGCCTGATCGATGAGCGAACCCACCACGGCGTCGAAAGAGTCGAGCAGCACGGCCCGGCCGGCTGGCAAATAATGTCCGGGGCATCCGAACCGGCCGAACAATCCCGGAGCTACAATTTCCTGAAAAACTGTCTGCAGTACCGGCAACTCGAACATTCCTGCAAGTTCCGATTCAGTTTCTACCCGGGCACTGAATCGTCCTAACTCCATCTCAAGATCCGCGAGCCGTCTTCTTCCCCCCTCCACCTCAATGCCAAACCCGTCAGGGATCGAAACACCCAGCGTGGCGTTCGAGTAATTCAGCTCGATGCTATTCGAATTGTCTCCGGCAAGCGGCTTGATCTGACGGCAAATCTCCACTGCGAAATTCGTTTTCTTCGCCCGTCTGGTCAACTCTTCGATCCTGGACCCGAAACAGCGCTCGATCTCCATGCGAAGCATTGCTCCCTGAGTATCGATCGCTCCCTTTACCAGTTCCCTGAACGCTTCGGAAAGCTCCCAGAGGCGAGGTCGCAAGACATCGACGCTTTTTCCGCGCGACTGAATCTTCTTGTCTTCCTTGGCCCAGCTTTCGCGGGTTCTTTTTACGTCCAGAGCGAGTTGTTCCCCGCGTTCCAGCAACACCCGGCGGACCTGTTTTTCCGCATGCCACCAGTAATTGCTGTCAAACTGGCTAAAATGCTTGTGCAGCGCATAAATCAGCATCGCCATATACGACTTGCCGGTGTTGCTCGGTCCGACGAACACGGTCAGCGGGCGCAACTCCACCCGGGCCTCCCCGATCGGGCCGAAGTCGCGCACTTCCAGGTTCAGCGATTCGTTACGCATTACCGTATTTCCATTCAAAATGAACTGATTGCTTTGCGCGGATCATTATAGACTGTTACCGGCGAACCACCCGTATAAACCAGTAAATCATGGGAGCAAGCGAATCCATGCACAAACCGGGATTGACCTGTTTCGCGCTGTCGGCGGCGGGGCTGCTGCTCGCGGCATGTTCCGGCAACGCCTATCGCAACAGCGCCGATAGCGAGTCCTATGCCGCCATCGCCGGCAAGACCGATCTCGTGCCCGGCATGACCGAAGAGATCGCGGTGGACGAGCAACCAGTCGCCAATCTCGATGGTCTGCCGGTCAACACCCTCAGTTTTGAATTTCTCGGTGACAGCGCCGAAAGCGAGATAAATTCGAGCGTCCTGAGCCTGAACGATGCGCTCGACCTCGCCTTCCGCCACAGCAAGGACTACCAGACGCGCAAGGAACGGCTATATCTCGAAGCGCTGTCGCTCACACTCGACCGGTATCGCTACGCACCGATCTTTTCCTTTAACAGCGGCGGCGAATACCAGTGGGACATGGACGATCAGTTCGTCACGGACATGGAAAACCTTACCGGAATCGATACCCCGACCCAGCGCGCCACGGTGTCGAGTTCGGAGATGTACCAGGCCGACACCAGCCTCGGTGTGCGCTACCTCTTGCGCGGAGGCGGTTCGGTGGCGCTGAATCTGACCAACAACCTGCGGCGCTTCCTCAGCGGCGATGTCAATGAATTGAGCACCGGCGCGCTGATCGGTTCGATCACCCAGCCGCTGTTGCGGGATTTCGGCTCGGCCATAGAAACCGAGGCGCTATTGCAGGCCGAACGCGACCTGCTCTACGAATTACGCAATTTCACCCGCTTCCGCAAATCCTTCGCCGTGCAGGTGGCTTCCAGTTATTACAACGTGCTGCTCAATCGCGAAGCCGCCAAGAACAACTATGCCGGCTTGCTCGCCAACAACCTCTCGCTGGAGCGCGAACGCGCTTTCCAGGCCGAGGGTCTGCGCACCCTGCTCGATGTCGGACGGCTGGAACAGGCCACCTTGCAGCAGGATCTTCGCTGGACGACTTCGATCGCGCGCTACCAGCGCGGTCTCGATGCCTTGAAGATCCTGATCGGTCTGAATGCCGAAGACACCATCATTCTCGACGACAACGAGATGACGCTGATCACCGAAACCGGTATGTCTGCCCCCGAACTCGATCTCGACCGGGCGCTCGACCTGTCGGTGCAGACCCGGCTCGACCTGTATATCGAACTCGACCGGGTGCAGGACGCCTCGCGCCGCATCGACGTAGCCGCCAACGCGCTCGAGCCTTCGCTCGGCGTCACCTTGAGCGCTTCCGTGCCGGCCTCCGGCAGTGGCGAGTTCGGCGATATTGACTTCGACAACGCGGTATACGGCGCCGGGCTCAACGTGGAAATGCCGCTCGACAGCAAGGCTGAACGCAATACCTATCGCCGCGCACTGATCGAATACGAAGCGGCGACTCGCGCGTATACTTTGGCGCTGGATAACGTTAAATTGGAAGTGATCGACGTTTGGCGGCGCATGGACGAGGCCGGCAAGGGCTACGACATCAATCTGGCGAGCGTGGAAATCAACGAACGCCGCGTCGAGGAAGCGGAACTGCGGGCCGAACTCGGGCTCGGCAATGTGCAGGACACGGTCGATTCCCAAAACGACCTGACCGCCGCGCGCACAGACCTCGTGCGAAGTATCGTGGACTACAATATTTCCAAGCTGGAGTTCTGGCGTGATGTGGGATTGCTGTACGTCGACGACTCCGGTCAATGGGAGGAAGGTATAGATGAACCCCTCTGAAGACAGGCCTACCGACAAGCTGAAGGCGCTGGCCGACCGCGCCAGGGCGTCCGCCCTGCCCTGGCTGGCGATGCTGCGCGATCGTTATCTGGCGCTGGACCGGAAATTGCAGATCGGAATTGCTGCCGGAGCCGGCGTACTGGTCGTGGCCTTGTTACTTGCCGGTGGCGGCTCGGGAGACGACAACAGCGGCCTGACCTTTGCCGCGCGCCGGGGCAATCTCGATATCACGGTACTTGAAGGCGGCGCTCTCGAAGCCCTGCAATCCCAGGAAATCCGCTCTCGTGTGCGCGACCGCAGCGGTGTGAAGATTCTCAGCATCGTTGAGGAAGGCTACCGGGTGACCGAGGAAGACGTAGCCGCGGGCATGATCCTGGTGGAACTCGATACTTCTTCCCTGGTTGACAATCGACTAAGCCAGGAGATCGCGGTGGAAACCTCCGAGGCGAGTTTCATCGAACGCAGGGCGGCATACGAAATTCAATTGAACACCAACATGACCCAGTTGAACGACGCCCGTCAGCAAATGCGCTTCGCGCGGCTGGATTTCGAGAAATTCCTCGGCGCGGATATCGTCAACGACATCATTTCCAGGCTGGAGATCGAGGAGAGATTGGCGGCCTCGGAAGCGGCCGACCGCGCGGTACTTGAGAATACGGAACCGGTTCTCGCCGAAGCGCAGGAGCCCGAAGCGGCGCCTTCGGGACTGCCGGAAGGCATCGAAATCGAATCCTTGCCCCCGCAGATGCAGAACCGCATTCGCCAGATGATGGCGGAGAACGGCGGCCAACTGCCGCCGGAGATGGTCGAACGCATGCAGAGCTTTGCCTCGGGCGAGTTTCCCGGAGGCGGCCGCGGCCGTCCGGGAAGCGGCTTTCAGGGTGGTCCGGGCGGTGACGGATTCGCCAGAGGCCCAGGTGGAGGCGCGCCCGTTGAAGATTCCGCCCCGGCGTTCGAAATCGGGGATCGGATCGAGGAAGTCGCCGTACTCGAATTGCCTCCCTCGGATATCGATCCGGAGCCACCCGAAGTGACCTTGCTCATGGATGAGTCCTACATGGCGATTCGCGACCGGATCGATTTCACGCAATACGCGGATTTCGACAAGCTCGCGGACGGCGAAGCCAAGCAGCGACTGCGCATCCTGCTCGACGAATTGCAGGTGGCGCAGGAGGAATACCTGCTCGCCCAGGATCGCATCGAGGGCCAGCGACGGCTGGAAGCACGCGGCTTCATCACGCCGACCGAACTCGAAGCCGAAGAACTGAACCTGAACAAGGCGGCCAACAAACAGCAGGAAAAAGAAACCGCCTTGCGGCTCTACATCCAGTACACCTTCCCCAAGGAAGCCGAGGAATTCCTTTCCAACTACGAAAACGCAGTCATGGCCTATCAGCGCCAGGTCAAGGAAAATATCGCCAAAGAGGCGCTGGAACTCGCCAATTACAGTTCCGCACAACGCAAATTCAGTCTCGAAGAATACAAACTCGCCGACATTGAAGCCCAGATCGACGCCGCCATCATTGAAGCGGAACTGCCTGGACTCGTGGTCTATGGCGGTTCCGATCAAGGCTCCAGTCGCTATCGCAGCAGCAACGAGGAAGCGATCCAGGAAGGCGCCACCGTGCGCGAGCGCCAGCCGATCCTTACTATTCCCGACATGCGCGAGATGGCCGTCAGTGTCGATATCCATGAATCCGCGGTGCAAAGGATCGCGGTCGGCCAGCCGGCGGTCATTCTTATCGACGCCTACCCCGACGTACGCCTGACCGGCGAAGTGATAAAGGTGGCGGTTGTGGCGGATTCGGCCAACTCATTCATGAATCCCGATCTAAAGGTATATCCGTCCCAGATTCGCATCGACGGCACCCATGACTGGCTGCGGCCCGGCATGAGCGCGCAGGTTGAAATCCTCGTGGCAAGCCTTGAAGACGTGGTCTATGTGCCGGTGCAGGCGGTCAGCTATTTCGACAGCGACCAGGTGGTATATGTCAGACGCGGCAGCTCGGTGGATAGAAGAATCGTCGAAGTGGGCGATTTCTCCGATTCCTTCATCGAGATCGTCAGCGGCATCGAAGAAGGCGAAGAAGTGCTGCTGTTGCCCCCGCGCCAATCTTTCGAAAGCGCCGCGAGCTGAGCGCTTCCGTCATGCCTGCTCTCCAGGCCAACTCCGGACACGCAACCAGGCCACCCGAACAACAGCTCCGGGTGGCCTCGGTAGCCGATGTCTCCAAGACCTATTACATGGGCACACTGGCGGTCGAGGTGCTGCACGGCATCTCACTCGACTTTTACGGCGGCGACTACATCAGCATCATGGGACCGTCGGGTTGCGGCAAGTCGACCCTGATGAACATACTCGGCTGCCTGGACCGGCCCACGACCGGCGCCTATTTTCTGGGCGGTGAGGACACCTCGAAGCTCAAGGACGACGAATTGTCTCTGATTCGAGGTGCGCGGCTCGGATTTGTCTTCCAGTCGTACAACCTGATCCAGCAACTCGACGTGCTGGAAAACATCGAGATGCCGCTGTTTTACCAGGGGTTTTCCCAGGAATACAGCCATCGCGCCGCGTTCCAGCTCGCCGAGCGGGTGGGTCTCGCCGACCGCATCCATCACAAGCCCTTCGAGCTTTCCGGCGGCCAGCAGCAACGCGTGGCGATCGCGCGGGCGCTGGCGATGGACCCGTTGATCATTCTCGCGGACGAGCCCACGGGTAATCTCGATTCACGCTCGGGCCTGGAAATTCTGGATCTGTTCGACGAATTGCATGAGGCGGGCAAGACCCTGATTCTGGTGACCCATTCGGACGAACTCGCCGAACGCACCAGCCGCCGCATCCGACTGCTCGACGGCAGGGTGGAACAAGATGAACGAATGGGTGTTTGACTCTCTGCCGCCGGCGCCGGAAAGCCGGCAAGGCGACCGGCGGTCCTGGTTCGGCTGGCGCATCAGCCAGATCACCAGGCTCGGCGTCAAGAGCATCTTCTCCCATGGCCTGCGATCCATGCTCACCGTGCTCGGCATCGTCATCGGCGTGGCGGCGGTGATCGCCATGCTCGCGGTTAGCGAAGGCGCCAGCTTCGAGGCGCAGCAGCAATTCCGCGACCTCGGCGCGAACAATATCCTGGTGAAAAGCGTCAAGCCGGTGGAAGTCGAGGAATCCTCCCGCATGGGCTTCGGCCCGCCCCAGGCTATCGTCTACGGCCTGACCCACGCCGACATCCAGACGATCAGCGACACCATACCCGGCGTCCGCAACGTGATTTCCTCGCGCATCGTCAAGAAAAACATCTGGCATCTCGGCAACAACATGAATGCAGACGTGGTTGGCACCGCGGTCGATTACCCCACTTCGCGCAACTACGGTCTGCGCGACGGCCGCTTTTTCAGTGAATCGGAAATGCGCGATCACGGAAATGTAGTGGTATTGAGCCAGGAGGCGGCCGACATGCTGTTTCCGATCGAGAATCCTCTCGGCCAATCGGTTCGTATCGACAGCGACTACTACGACGTGGTCGGTATCATGGAATCCGAAGGATTTTCCAACCTGGGGCAGAACCAGGCCGGCGCGTCCAACTCGGCTCCGGCGCGGGTGTTCATTCCACTCACCTCCTCCCGCAGCCGTTTCGGTGAAACCACGACCCGGCAGACCGCCGGCGGCATGGAGTCCGAAACCGTCGAATTGCACGAAGCGGTGATCCAGGTCGAAGATCAGGAAACCGTGATCGGCATCGGTGAAGTGATCGAACAGATTCTCGCGCGCCGTCACAGGGACGTCGACTACACTATCGAGATCCCCCTCGCCCTGCTGCGCCAGGCCGAGGAGAGCGCCTTGCGCGACCAGATCGTGGCCGGCGCCATAGCCGGTATTTCACTGCTGGTAGGCGGCATCGGCATTATGAACATCATGCTCGCCAGCGTCACCGAGCGCACCCGCGAGATCGGCATCCGCCGCGCCCTTGGCGCGCGCAAATCGGACATCATCACCCAATTCCTGGTGGAGGCGGTGATTCTGTCCGCGGTAGGCGGACTGATCGGCGTCGTACTCGGTATCGCCATTCCCTTCTTCATTTCGACTTTCTGGGGTATGACCACGATCGTCACCCCGGTGGCGCCGATCCTGGCCTTCTCCATTTCCGCCATGATTGGTGTAATCTTCGGGATATATCCTTCGATGCGCGCGGCCGATATGGACCCAGTCGAGGCGCTTCGGCATGAGTAGATGTGCTGCCGTCATTCCGCGCGCAGCGAAGCGGAGTCGCGGAATCTCCCGGGCGCTCCGCGGAGATTCTGCGACTCCGCGCAGAATGACGTAAATAGGGGCTAATTGAGGACCAGTTGTTTGCGAATTTGCTGCTTTCTGATCACTGGATTCATTGCCGCCATCGGCAACGCCCAAGTCGATTCCGACCCCTGGGCCGAATACGATGAAGCCGCTGATCTGGCGATTCTCGCCGGGTTGGAGAACGAGCGCATGCACTACCAATTGCTGCGCTCGCCGCATCAGCGCGCAGCGGCGCTCTGGGCCGAATTCGAGGCGGAGCTCGTCGCCTTCGGCATGGAACAATACGAAGCGTTGAAGCCGCTGATCCTCGGTGCTTCAATCGATCAATTGCAACAGGCTGTGGACGACGGCGAACTGAGTTACGAGTCCTTGACCCGGTTCTATCTTTACCGAATTCGCGAGACTGAAAACGATCCGGCGCGATTTCTGAACGCGGTGATTTCGCTGAATCCCTTGGCTCTCGAACAGGCGCGGGAGCGAGACGGCGGGCATGACGAAAACCACGATCCGATTTTCGGCATGCCGGTTCTGCTGAAGGACAATGTCGGCATGGCTGGCCTGCCGACCACCGCCGGCGCATTTGCCCTGGCGAACAACGAGGCCGATGACGCTTTCATAACCGAGCGAATGCTGGAGCGGGGCGCGATCGTTCTCGGCAAGGCCAATCTCAGCGAATGGGCATATTTCTTTTGTGGCGATTGCCCTTCCGGCTGGAGCGCCATGGGCGGCCAGACGCTCAATCCGTATGGCAGGCTGGTCTTCGGAACCGGCGGTTCGAGTTCCGGCAGCGGCGCCGCGATTGCTGCCGAATATGCCGTTGCGGCAGTGGGCTCGGAGACATCCGGCTCGATACTCTCGCCGGCGAGCGCCAATTCCCTGGTCGGATTGAAACCGTCCACAGGCAGCCTGAGCCGCTCGGGTGTCGTGCCGATCTCGGCCACCCTCGACACCACCGGACCCATGGCTCGTTCGGTAGCGGACGTCGTGGCGCTGTTCAACGCCATGACGGGTTACGACGAAGACGATTTCGCCATGCCCAGGATGGCGGAAGATCTGGCCCTGGAATATCGCCTCGCGGGACTGGCCGGCAAGCGCCTGGGCGTATTCGAATCACTCACGGACGATACTTTATACAGCGAGGCCGCCGAGCGGCTGGCTGCCGAGGGCGCCGTCACCGAAGTCGTGTCCTTTGCCTGGGAAAGCCCGGAATTTTTCAGCGAATTTCTTGGTGCTGAAATGGTTCGTGATCTCGCGGCCTATCTGGCGACTCACGCAAGCGCCGGAGTCGGAATCTTCTCAGTGTCTGACTTGCGTGCATTCAACCTCGAAGACCAGACCAGAATGCCTTACGGGCAGCAAGAGGTCGACATGATGGCGGAACTGGAATATACCGCCGAAGAACTCGAAGCATTGCGCGCCGAATTGCAGTCCTATGCCCGCCTGCAAATGGAGAACCTGTTCAGCCAGCACGATCTCGACGTGCTGCTGTCATTGAACAACATGCACGCTGGAGTCGCGGCGCTGGCTAATTTTCCGGCACTGACCATCCCCACGGGTTACAGGGAAAACGGCCGACCGGTGGGCCTGACATTGATCGCGCCGTCGTTCCAGGAACAGGATCTGATCGACATCGGCGCCGAATTCGAACGCCTGACCCAGGCGCGGATTACACCGACGGATTACCAGTAGTTCTCAATGGTGATATGACCCGGTGTGCGCCGCCGGTTCTTTGCGAAACCCCGCGCTTTCAGCGCTTCAGTAGTATCCCGAACCATGTCGGGATTGCCGCAAAGCATGAAATGCGATTTTTCCGCAGTAGCTTCGATTCCGATGCGGCGTTCGAGTTCTCCGTCGATAATCGACGCGGGAATCCTGCCGTGGATCGTCTCCGGCACCTGTTCTCGACTAATGAATGCCTGAAACACGAAGCGGTCGCCGTACTGGTGCTTCAGCGAATCGATAATTTCCCGATAGCGAAGATCCACCTCCCACCGCACCGCGTGCACGAGTACGATTCGCTTGAATCTTTGCCAGGGCTCGTCGGTATTCAGAATCGAAAAATACGGGGAAATCCCGGTGCCCGTTGCGAGCATCCACATGTCTTCGCAAGGCGGCACTTCCCGCAAGACGAAAAAGCCGTTGGCCGGATTCTTTACCCAGACAGTCTCACCCGGCTGCATATCGATCAACGCGCTGGTGAGCGCTCCGCCGACAATCCGGTACATGAAGAATTCGAGCGGCCGCTCGCCCGGCGAGTTGAGATAGGAATACGGCCGCGCCACCCGCTGACCGTCGATATCGAGCGCCAGACTGGTGAATTGCCCGGCGATGAACTGCTCGGCGTCGGCCTCGACCTTTATGGAAAACAGGTTTTCGGTCCAGCGCCGGTTTGAAACTATGGTGCCTTCAATCCATTGAGCCATGCTGTAAGCTGCGGAATTGCGTTTCGGAAAGTGGCGTCATGATAATTTAACTGGTCGCATCAATGCCATTGTTCAACACAAATACGCAATATCTGCGGCAGAATTTCCGTGCAATTTCTTCGGAAATATCTCGTATTGTTATGCAGTTGTGGCATTTCTAGAATTTCCGGACATTGGCTTGTCCGGAGGAATTGCCGTGAAAGTTCCAGATAGTTTCCCTGCAACAGGAATAGCTGCCTTACTGGTCATTACCGCTTCCGGGCTGCCTGGCGCCGTCGTATTGGCCCAGGCGCCGCCGGATGACCCGGCCATCGAAAGCATCATTGTGGAAGCCCGGCGTTTCGCCGAGCCCATCGGTGAAACTCCCCTCGCGGTAACCGCGGTCACCGGCGACGATCTCGAACGAATCGGGGCAGCCGACCTCGGATCACTCGAAATGCTGACTCCCAACCTGAGCCTGGATGTCGGCGATGCTTCCAACGCCGTGATCTATGTGCGTGGCATCGGCCAGCGCGATTCGCTTTCATTCGCCGACCCGGGTGTCGCGGTTTATCTCGACGACGTCTATCTCGGCAGAGCCCAGGGTTCCTTTCTTGAACTGTTCGATGTCAATCACATCGAAGTGTTGCGCGGGCCACAAGGCACCTTGTACGGGCGCAACACCATTGGCGGCGCAATCAAGTACGTTTCGATTCGGCCCGAGGCGGAGTTTTCCGCCGACATTGAAGCCGGCATAGGCAACTACGGGCAGCGAGAGCTAAGCGCGGTGCTGAACCTGCCTCTGAGCGAAAGTGTGTCCAGTCGGTTGAGCCTTGGACGCCTGAGCCGGGATGGCTGGTCGGAAAATCTCGCAGACGGCGCCGATGACGGCGACAAGGCGCTTTCCGTGTTCCGCGGCCAGTTGCTGTTCGACGATGGCGGCGACTTCGACCTGCAACTGAGCGTCGACTACTCGGACAATGATCCGGATACTTCCGTGACACCATCGGTGGAAGCGGTATCGATAGTCGGGCAACTGCTCGGCCTTGAGGACGCCAATCCTGGACCCTTCAAGGTCAATGCCGATTTCAATCATGAAGAACGGCTGACCACGCGTGGGTTTTCCATCACACCGAGTTGGCGGATCAATGATGTTCTGAGCTTGAAATCCATCTCTTCCTGGCGGGAAATCGAACACGACACATTTCTCGATCTCGACGGGGACGACGTGGCGGCCTTCGGTGTATTCGTACATCAGCGACAGGAACAATTCAGCCAGGAACTACAGGCACTGTTCGAATACGACAATGGCGCCACCCTGGTCACCGGCCTGTACTACTTCGACGAGGCCGACACCACTCCTGACGGCGTTTTCGGACCGGGGGCGAACATTTCCTTTTTCGGCATTCCGGGGTTCGACTACGGTCTTTCCACGGCATCGACCAATGACCTGGAAACGAAAAGTCGGGCGGTGTTCGGTGAATTGACATTGCCGCTGGCGGAAAAACTCGAACTGACCGCCGGAGCCCGCTATACCAGCGATGACAAGCGCCTGAACCGGGTCTATAACGGCGCGATCGGCTTCGGCAACCCCGGAATCACGCTTGCCGATCTTGCCGACGCGGCCGCACTGCCCTTCAGTTTCGCCACGGTCGGCGAAAAAACCTTCAGCGCTTTCTCCCCCAAGCTCGGCATCAGTTTTCAGCCAAATGATGAGTTACTGCTTTATCTGAATGCCACTCGCGGTTTCAAGAGCGGCGGTTTCAATGGCCGCTCGCGCGACGACAACGAGGCCGACCCCTACGACGAAGAATTTGTCACTTCCATCGAAGCAGGCCTGAAACGGAACTGGCAGAACGGCCGAGTCAGCCTGCACGCGGCAGCTTTCCGCAATGACTACGAAGACATGCAACTGTCGAGTTTCGGTTCAGCCAACGCCGGTTTCATCGCCATTTTTTCCAATGCCGGCGAGGCCGTGACCCAGGGTCTCGAACTCGAACTCAGCGCGGCGCCGAATTCCGATCTGCGGCTGAGCGCCTTTGCGGGCGTGCTTGATGCCGAATACCAGGAGTACAACGCGCCCAATCTCGCTACCGGCGAAATTCAGGATCTCAGCCACTTCGATCTGATCCAGGCGCCAAATTTCACATGGGGCGCCGGCGCGAGCTGGAATGCCTACGGTACGGCTGACTGGTCGCTGACCTTGAGCGGCCAGGTACGGGGCAGTTCAAGCTATTTCACCACGATCATGAACGAGCCTTCATTGATGCAGGACGATTACTATATCGCCAATTTCACCGCCTGGTGGGAGCATTTCGAGAGCGGATTCCACGCCCGCCTCGCTGTAACAAATATCACTGACGAGGCCTACATCGTGCATGGTTTCGACCTGCTCTCATATCCCGGTGTGGCACTGTCCTATTACGGACCGCCGCGGGGCGTGAGCTTTACCGTCGGCAAACGCTTCTGAGACCGGTCTTGTGCTCGAACACATCGAGACTCGAAGGCTCCGGCAGAGTTTGCGCAAACTGGGAGACGAGAACCGGGAGCCCCTGGTCCTGGTTCATGGCAACGGCAGCGATTCCGCGGCCATGCTCGGGCTTGCGGCGCGCTTGCAAGACGATTTCCATCTGATCCTGCCGGACCTGCGCGGTTACGGACATACGGACCGCAAACTGATCGAGGCTCGCCGCGGCGCCAGCGACTGGGTCGACGATCTGTTTGCCCTGCTCGATACTCTCGGCATCGAAAGCTGTCACCTGCTCGGTTGGTCGCTCGGCGGCGCGGTCGCCATGACGGCTGCCTTGCAGGAGCCGCGCCGGCTTCTTTCCCTGGTGCTGATGGCGCCGGTAAGCCCGTTCGGATACGGTGGAACCCTTGATCTTGCAGGCAAGCCCAACTATGCGGATTTCGCCGGTTCCGGCGGTGGCGCGGTCGGCGCCGACTATGCCGCCGCCGTGGCCGGGGGCCGCAAGGGCGAGAATATCGATCTTGTGCGTGGAATCATGCGCCATTCGATTCTCGGCCGATTCGGAACAGGCGCACGGAAAAAAGACGAAGAGGAACTGCTCGACTCCCTCTTTCGGCAGCATTGCGGAGATCGGGCCTGGCCGGGAGACTCACGTAAATCCGAAAACTGGCCCGGCGTTGCGCCTGGAGACTGGGGGCCGATGAACGCGATCAGCCCGAAGTACTTCAATGCCTGGCCACTGGTCGAACTGGAGCTAAAACCGCCGATCATGCGCATTCAGGGGGACAGCGATGTAATTATCAGCGACGCTTCCCAGTTCGATTCCGCCACTCTCGGAATGTTGGGCGTGGTTCCAGGCTGGCCGGGATTGCGGCCGCAACCGATGGTCAGCCAGATGACGTACCTGCTGGAAACTTACCGGAGCAAGGGCGGCCTTGCAGAAGACAACAGGCTGCCGGGCTGTGGCCATGCTCCGCATATCCAGTTTCCGGAAAAATGCGCGCGTCTCGTGCGCGACTTCATTCGTTCCCGGTGATATTCCCGAGGCGTTTGAGCGTCATCTCCAGGGTGCGGTCCATATGGCCGAGAATCAGCTTGACCAGGCGGTCAGTCGGCAGCAGACAGACATTGCGCATGTCTTCTTCGCTGCGTTGCTTGAGCAGGTAGCCGTCCGTTACCGCCTTCTGAAGGCGGTTCTCCCGAGTCCGGTTCGAGCCTGATTTCATGCCCTGGGTGGCGCTGGTGACTGTCAGTGGGTGACCCTTCAGTGCGGCGAAAGTAACGCGCACGAGCAGATACCAGTATTCCTGGGTGAAATAATGCGGCGCATAACCAAAGGTTTCGTCCCAATCCAGGGCGTAAAGCTCAAGCACTTCCCCCCACATCATGAGGCTTTCCAAAGAATGGACGGTTACGGCCTCGGCGGCGGCTTTTGCGGGGGTGTCATCGCCCATTGGCAGGCTATACCGAATAACTGGCAAGTGCCTTGAACAATAGCCGCAATGACCGGTGGGAGTCCAGTTTCATGCCGGCTCGGAAACGCTGGCCCGGCTGCCGCAACTTCTATAGTCTTGCCTGAGGCGTGACAGGACATTGAAGGAGCGACTCATGGCAGATGCACTCGCCGGCTGGTTCAGGATCGCATTGTGGAAGAGAATCGTCGGGGCAATGGTGCTCGGCGTGATTGTCGGCTCGATTTGGGGTCCGGGAACCGAAAGCATCTTGTGGCTGGGGGATCTGTTCATACGCCTTATTCGCATGCTGATCGTTCCGATCGTGTTCCTGACCGTGATCAGCGGCGTGGCTTCGATGGGTGATCCGGCCAAACTGGGATCCCTTGGCATCAAGACCGTGTTGTTGTTTCTGGCGACCTCCATTGTCGCCATCAGCATCGGCGTGGTGCTGGCGATCATCATGCAACCGGGTGTGGGCGCCGACCTGTCGAATGCCGTTCCCGGCACGGTACAGGAAGCGGTGCCGATCGCCGAACGGCTGATGTCCATAATCCCGGCCAATCCCATCGCCGCCCTGGCGGAAGGCAACGTGCTGGCAACCATCTTTTTCGCCGTACTGCTCGGCATTGGACTGATCGCCGTCGGCGAGTCCGCGAGGCCCGTAAAAGAGTTGCTCGATGTCGGCGTTACGGTAGTCCTTCGCATTACCGGCTGGGTGCTGGAAGTAGCGCCTTTCGGCGTGTTCGCGCTGATTGCATGGGTCTCGGGAACGCTTGGCCTGACCGCCTTTCTGGACGTCTTCGCGGTGGCCGCCGCCTTGCTCATCGGCAGCCTTATCCAGATGATCGTGGTCTACGGCGCACTGATCCTGCGCTTCTCGCTGAAGCTGTCGCCGCTGAAGTTCATCCTCGGCATTCGAGAAGCGCTGCTGGTGGCGTTCTCCACCTCATCGAGCACCTCCACCTTGCCCGTCTCCCTGACCGTCGCGGAAAACAATCTCGGCGTGCGCCCGGTCGTGGCGTCGACCGTGTTACCCGTCGGCGCGACCGTCAATATGGACGGCACCGCGGTATACGTCGCCATCGTTTCGATTTTCGGCGCCCAGGTATTCGGTTTCGACCTGACCATGGCCGACTATATTGTGATCGTCCTCACCGGTGCGCTGGTTTCCATCGCAACGCCGACGGTGCCGAGCGGCTCGCTTTTCCTCATGGCCGTGGTCATGGAAACCTTCGGCATGGCGCCGGAACAGATAGCCGTAGTGGTCGGTTTCATCCTGGCCTTCGACCGCCCGCTGGACATGTGGCGCACCCTGGTAAACGTCTGCGGCGACCTCGCGGTTGCCACCATGGTGGCGAAATGGGAAAACGAATTCGACGATGAAGTCTACGAAAACTCGTAAAGCGACGGTCGAATCGGTTTTTTTCCTTGGAAAAAGCGCATTTCGGGGATTCGCGACTATAAATTGTTCTAAATTGTTCTGCCCGACTCAAATCAAGCACAGCGCACCTGTGTTCTCGCGAATTGGGTCGACCAATTAAATTTCCCATATCTTTGACCACCCACAAATCTGGTGGTAGCGTAATCTCCGACGGACGGAGAAAGGAATTCCAACCATGCATGAATTGATCTCTCTCGCCAAAGAAAACTCCTTTGTTGTCATAGGCTTGCTTATTATCGCCTTTTTTCTGCAAGATCGTATCGACACCGAATCGACCGCCATTCGTCAGGAAATGTCCACGTATCAGCTTGATACCAAGGAACAGTTTGCCCGCATTGAAATCCTGATCGAACGTCGATTTGGCGAATTCGAAGCCACATTGGAACGCCGGTTTGGCGAAATGGAGACTTCAATCGAACGCCGGTTTGGCGAAATGGAAAGCCAGTTTGGCGAAATGGAGACTTCAGTCGAACGTCGGTTCGGCGAAATGGAAAGCCGCCTTACCGGGATCGAAACTTCCCTCGAACAGATCGTGGAAGACAATCAAAACTAGACCGTCTCGACCGGGATTCATCGTCGCACCGCCGCTGATGCGCCGGAGGTGATGCGCCGGAGGTTGACTCCGCGTCGCAAGCCCGGCACACTGCCGGGCAGATGGAGCCGCCGACCTCGGCGGCATTGGGAACACGGTGAGAATCCGTGGCTGTGCCCGCAACTGTAAACCGGGAACTTCCGGCCTGAATGCCACTGGAGCGCGCTCCGGGAAGGCGGTCGAAAGTGCTGATCGGTAAGCCAGGAGACCTGCCATCGCGTCGTTCGCCCGAAGACCGGGAACAGTCTTCCGCGGGCGGAAAGAATGCGCTTCGCAGGCTTTTCCAGAAACGACACTCATGAGCCCAGGCCCGGGTACGGAACCCGGCTTGATGTAAATGTCGTTTATGCGCACCGTGATTGGATCGGGGCGCGAGGAGAACCGGAAGTGCGACCACTAAAATTTTCTGCAAATGCAAAGGCGCTTTGGGCGTTCGCCGCTCTTGCCTTTCCTTCTTTCACTTTTGCCCAGGGCGATTCCGGCGGCAATGCCGAAGTCATCGGCGAGATTGTCGTCGATGGGACCCGTCTCGACCAGCTTGCCACTGAGACCAGGTCAAGTATAAGCTTCTGCGCTTCTCGCTGAATCTGTCGCCAATGAAATTCATTCTCGGCGGCGCCCGTTCAGGCAAGAGCCGCCACGCAATGCTGCTGGCCGAGCGGATGACGAGTCATCCCGTGCTGATCGCGACCGCGATTGCCGGGGACGAAGAAATGCAGCGGCGGATTGCGCGCCATCGGAGTGAACGCGGCGCCCATTGGACCACGGTTGAAGCGCCGTTGGGCGTCGGTGAAGCGATCGCAAAATTTTCAGCTGGTGAAACCACGGTGGTGGATTGCCTGACCTTTTGGCTGTTCAATACGATGCAGGAGCAAAAGCATCTGGAGTCCGAAGTCGCGCGATTGATCGACGCGATTGAAAAATCGCCGGCCAATCTGATTCTGGTTTCCAATGAAGTCGGCCTCGGCGTAGTTCCCGCCACAACAATCGGGCGCGATTTCCGCGACGAACAGGGAAGATTGAACCAGCGTCTCGCGGAGATAGCCGATCAGGTGATTTTTCTTGCGGCGGGACTGCCATTGACCTTGAAGCCGGAACGGTGACGTCGAAACGCCGTGCCATGCCTCGTCAAAGCGCGGCCAGCAGACCGAGATAGGCGCCAACTTCGCTCAATTGCTGCGTCGCGCCGAGACAATCCCCGGTGTAACCGCGCAATCTGCGTTCGTAGAGCAGTCGGCTGGCGACGTGCCCAAGCGCCACGCCCGCGATTCCGGCGATCAATGCGTCGACCGGAAAAACCGCAAGCGCAAGCGCCAACACGGCGAGCCCCGTCAGCAAGGACTTGATCAGCCCTCCCATGCCGACGCCACGTCCGGTAGGCTTTGTTGCGTGTTCAGCCCCGGCATACCGGCTGTTTGCGACCACGACTACGAGGGAAACCCTGCTGCAAACGTGCGCCAGCAGCAGACTCATGGGCAACACGGCAGCCGGCAGCGCCGCCAGAGCGGCGGCCTTGACGGCCAGCACCGAGATCAGTGCAACCGCACCGAATACACCGATCCGGCTATCGCGCATGATGACCAGGCTTGCGGCAGCGTCCTTGCCGCCGAGACCGTCCACGGTGTCGGCGAGGCCGTCTTCGTGCATGGCGCCGGTAAGAATCAGGCCGGCGAGCATCGAAAGCAGCACCGGTATCGAGCCCGGAAAAACAAAATGTGCGCCCAGCCAGATCACGGCGGCGGCGGTGCCGATCAGGACGCCCACGAGCGGATAGAAGCCGATGGCGTTCCGTTGCCGCGCTTCGCTGAATTTGAGCCCCGCTGGAATCGGCACACGTGTAAGCAGTTGAATCGCGAACAATACCGCCGCCAGTTCCTCAAGCAGGGTTTTCATGGTGGTTTACCGCTGACGCCGGCTTCCTCAAAAGAAGCCATGCCGTCAAGAATGGCCGCGGCGGCCCGCAACAGCGGCCAGGCGAGCAGCGCTCCGGTACCCTCGCCGAGGCGCAGGCCAAGCTGTAACAAGGGTTCCGCACTCAAAGCCTCAAGCATGAGCCCATGTCCGGGTTCGGCGCTGAGGTGGGAGAAAACCAGATTCGCACGGCATGCCGGCTCAAGCAGGCAAGCGACGATCGAAGCCGCCGTGGCGATAAAACCATCTACGAGAACGAGGTGGCGCGACTGCGCTGCTCCAAGCATGGCGCCCGCAAGCATGGCGATCTCGAAACCGCCGTATTCCGCCAACGCCGGAACGGCTTCGAGCCTTGCGTCCGTGCGCGCCGCAGCTTGCTGCAGAATTTCGCGTTTTCGGTTCACCCCCGACGCGTCCAGACCGGCGCCTGGCCCGGCCAATTCGGTCAAGGGCAGTTCAAGCAACTTGTGCGCCAGCATCGTTGCCGCCGAAGTATTGCCGATTCCCATTTCGCCCAGGCAAAGTGCGTCGCATGCTGTTTCCCGGCCAAGCGCCCTGCCCCAGGCAAGAGCGGTTTCGCATTGTTCCCGCGACATTGCGGGTCCGGCGGCGAAGTCATTTGTGCCCGGACCAATGCGCCGGTCAAGCAAGCGCGGATGTGCCGGGGGTTTGCGAATACCGGCATCGACCAGGGTTACGGGTACGTCGAGCGTTCGCGCAAAGGCCGTGGCCGCGGCGCCGCCCGCAAGAAAGTTGCGCGCCATTTCGGCTGTGACCGCTTGTGGATATGCCGAAACCCCCGCCTCGGCGATGCCGTGGTCTGCAATGAAGATTATCAGCGCCGCGCGCTCCATCGTCGGTTGGAGCGACCCCTGCGCCTCGGCGATTTGCGTTGCGAGACATTCAAGCCTGCCGAGTGAACCGACCGGCTTAGTCTTGCCGTCGATCAGGCGCCGCACCTGCTGCTGGAAAGCCTTCGTTTCGGTCAATTTCAAGAACCCGCGAACGAAAAGGGGATTATAAACAATCGCGCCCGTGTCATTTCCCGAACAATCGGTTGACTCCGCGCATCGGGCTCGGCACACTGCCGGGCAGATGGAGCCGCCGGCCTTGGCGGCATTGGGAACACGGTGAGAATCCGTGGCTGTGCCCGCAACTGTAAACCGGGAACTTCCGGCCTGAATGCCACTGGAGCACGCTCCGGGAAGGCGGCCGCAAGTGCTGATTGGTAAGCCAGGAGACCTGCCATCGCGTCGTTCGCCCGAAGACCGGGAACAGTCTTCCGCGGGCGGAAAGAATGCGCTTCGCAGGCTTTTCCAGAAACGACACTCATGAGCCCAGGTCCGGATGCAGGAAATCCGGCCTGATGTAAATGTCGTTGCTGCGCTCCCTGATTGCATGGGAGCGCCGGGAGAACCGGAAGTGCCACAATCTGATTTCGTTCCAGTAAACAAGGCGCTCTGGGCGTTTGCCGCCCTCGCCTTTCATTCATTCACTTTTGCGCAAGACGATTCCGGCGGCAGCGCCGAAGTCATCGGCGAAATCGTCGTCGACGGAACCCGTCTCGGCCAGCTTGCCACGGAAACCGGGTCAAGCATCAGCATAATCGATGCTGATGAACTGGAAGCGCTTGGATTCAATTTCGTAGCCGACGCTCTCGCCGCGGCGCCTGGGGTTACGGTGACCCAGAACGGGGCTTTCGGAGGACTTGCAAACGTGCGCATCCGCGGCGCCGCCAGCGAACAGACCCTCGTGCTTGTCGACGGCGTTCCCGTGAACGATCCTTCCCAGCCGGGCGGCGGATACGACTTTGCCCGCATGGATTCCGGCCAGATCGAACACATCGAGATTCTGAAAGGGCCGCAATCCTCTCTTTGGGGTTCGGACGCCATCGGCGGCGTGGTCTCGATCGTTACCCGTGAGCCTGAACCCGGAAGCGGCGGTAGCGTGTACGCTGATTTTGGCTCTTTCGCCACGAGTCATGGCGGTGCTTCTTTCGGCCAATCTTCCGCTGGAGGAGATTTCAGGATAGCTGCCACGGCGCTGTCCAGCGAAGGCATATCCAAAGCTGATGAAATCAACGGCAACGACGAAAACGACGGCTATGATTCCCGCAGTCTATCGGCGAAAGGCGGATTGAATCTTGCCGGGAGCGCCCGGTTGCAGGGAGAACTGCTGACCACTACCGCGGAAGCGGATTTCGACAGCTTCAGTTTCGGCGCCCAGGGCAGTGTCGCCGACGGAGATGAAAGCAGCGAAACCGATGAGGCCATCGCCAATATCTCACTTTCGCTCCCAACCCTCGACGGCAGACTCGAACACCTGTTCCTTGCAGGGCTTTCGACGATCGACCGGCAGAATTTCAGTGGCGGAGCGAGTTCGTTTAGCGCCGAGGGCCGTCGTGCGGTCTATCGCTACCAGGGCACCTTATCCATTGACGAACGCAATTCGCTGGCCTTCGGCGCCGAACGCGAGCAATCCGAAACCTTTGATGACGAAATTGCCATCGACAGCCTGTTCGCGGCCCATGAATTCAAGCCTGCGGCAAACTTCACCCTGACCGGCGGCCTGCGTTCCGACCGGCACGAACGCTTCGGCTCGGAACTGACCGCCAGACTTGGCGCGGCTGTCAGCGTGAATCCGAATCTCGTCTTGCGCGCGAGTTGGGGCGATGGCTTCAAGGCGCCGACTCTGTTCCAGTCGACCTTTGTCTGCTGTGGCGCCAGCGAACCCAACTCCGGGCTCAAGCCGGAATCGTCTTCGGCATTCGACGCCGGCTTCGAATGGAGCGCCGCCGGCGGTCGCGCCACATTCGGCTTGACCGCATTCAGCCAGTCCACCGAAAACATGATCAATTTTGCGTTTGCCCAGGGACGATACGAGAACATCGCCATGGTCGATTCAACCGGCGCCGAAATTCACGGCGGCATCGCGATTACAAGCTCGTTCAGGCTGAACGCGAACTATGCTTTCATCGACGCAAGGGACGATGCCGGCGACCCATTGATACAGGTGCCAAGGCACAGTGGAGACCTGAGCCTGGATTACGATGCCGGAGGCGAATTCTCGGGCCGGCTGTTGTTGCGTCACAACGGCTCCGAGACGAGTTTTGGCGGCGGCGGCGTGGAAAACTGGACCCGCATCGATCTCACGGGCCGTTATCGCATATCCGAACGCCTGGAACTGTTCGCCCGGCTGGAAAATTTGCTGGACGAACACTATCAGCAGATTCTCGGCTACGGCACGGTCGGACGCTCCGGAAGCATCGGCGCCCGCGTGAGTTTTTGAGGAATCCCATGTTCAGAACCATGCTGACGACAATGCTGTTCTCGCTGGCGGCCTGTGACGTGGCGCTGGACTCAGCGCCGAGAACGGGCGATTTTCGCCCTGAGCGAATCGTCAGCCTGGACTATTGCGCAGATCAGTATGTACTCCAACTCGTCGAACCCGGCCGCATTCTGGCGCTTTCCCAGGATGCGGAAAGGGAATTTTCCTATCTGCGCGAGGCGGCCGCCGGATTGCCGACGGTGCGCCCGGCAGCGGAAGACGTGCTCGTACTCGGGCCGGACCTGGTGATCCGCTCCTACGGCGGTGGTCCGAATGCAGCAGCATTCTATGCGCGCGCGGGAGTTGCCGTACTCGATATCGGAAGTGCGGACACGATTGACGAGATTATGTCGGTAATGGCGGATGTCGCCGAACGCCTTGGCGAGCCCGAGCGCGGCCGGGCGGTGATCGATGAAATGCGTCGGCGGCTCGCGGCCCTTCCCGAATCGACGACGGATTCGCAAACCCTGTACATGACGCCGGCGGGAGTTACCAGTGGGCCGGGTTCGCTGGTGCATGAAATGCTGCGCACGGCGGGACTCGAGAATTTCCAGCGGGATCCCGGCTGGCGCCCCATTCCCCTCGAGCGGCTCGCGCGGGAACGCCCGGATGTTGTCGCCTATGCATCGTTCGGCGCCGGCGCCGAACATCCGGATGCCTGGAGCGCCATGCGTCATCCGCTGGCGCAGGCGCAACTCGCCGGTCGTGAAGTAGTACTGCTAAACGGCGCCTGGACCGCGTGCGGCGCCTGGTTCCTGCTCGACGCCGTGGAAGCCCTGGCCCGGAGCGCGGCGCAATGAGCCTGCGCGCCATGCTGACCCCCGTCTTGCTGCTAGGCAGCCTGCTCGGGATATTCGGCGCCTTGTTGCTCGGGTCCACGCCGTTGGAAGCGCCACGCGTGCTGGCGGCGCTGGCGGGCCTGGCCGATGCGACGGACAGCATGGTCGTCTGGCAGGTGCGGCTGCCACGCGCTCTTGCGGCTTTCGTGGTCGGGCTCGCGCTGGGCGGAAGCGGCGCGGCCCTGCAAGGCCTGTTGCGCAACCCGCTGGCGGAACCTGGTGTACTCGGCGTGTCCGCCTCAGCCTCGCTGGGCGCTACTTTTGCCCTGTATTATGGCTTTTTTACTGTAAGCGCCTGGCTCGTACCTGTCGCCGCCGTAGCCGGAGCCTTGCTTGCCACCATGCTGATCGCGGCCGCGGCGATTCGCACTTCTTCCGTGGTAACACTGATACTGATCGGGGTCGGGTTGTCCAGTTTCGCAGGAGCCGCCATGAGCCTGTTGATGAATCTCGCGCCGAACCCCTTTTCCCTCTCCGATATGATCAACTGGATGCTCGGGTCGGTGGCAAACCGCAGTTTTCCCGATATAGCATTCTCCGCGCCGTTTATCGCCGCCGGCCTGACGATTCTGTATGCAGGACGCAGGGGATTGGCGGCTCTGACACTCGGCGATGAAGCAGCCGCCGGAATCGGTCTCGATCTGCGACGCCAGCGGCTGCTGGTTGTAGCGGGCGCAGGTCTGGCAACCGGAGGCGCTGTTGCCTTGGCCGGCGCCATCGGCTTCGTAGGCATTGTCGCACCGCACATCGTTAGGCCATTCGTCGATCACGACCCTGCCCGCTCACTGATACCGTCCGCCCTGCTTGCCGGACTGATTCTCGTGGTGGCGGATATCGGCGTGCGGATATTGCCGACCGAATTCGAACTGAAGCTCGGTGTGGTCGCGGCCCTGATCGGTGCGCCCGCGTTCGTGTGGATAGCCATGCAGCGCCGGACAATAAGCTCGAGTGAGGGTTAATGTGTTTAAATCCCGCGCACTCCGGTGTCATCCTGCGCGTAGTGACTCGGGGCATCCATGCCCCTCGCCCCTGCGGGGCGGCGCTTTGCGCCGTCCAAAATGGCAATCCTGCCATTTAGTCGCAGGATCTATTCTTGTCGCGTGACTCTCCAATGATCAGTAGTGAACAACCCATTGAACTGACTGTTGATAACCTGTGCGTTCGCGTGGAGGACCGGTTCCTGGTGGAAAACGCGTCCCTCAAATTGCGTTCGGGTGAACTTGTCGTTTTGCTCGGACCCAACGGGGCAGGCAAGACCAGCCTGTTACGTGGAATTCTGGGCCTCGCGCGGAAGGATTCAGGCGCCGTGCAACTGCAAGGGCGCACGCTCACGGAGTTCAATCCGCAGCAGCGGGCACGCCAGCTTTCCTATCTGCCGCAGCGACGTCCGCTGGCCTGGCCCAGCCCGGTGCGCGATGTGGTTAGCCTGGGCCGTTACGCCTGGGGTTGCGCACCCGGCCGGCTCGGCACCGAAGACCTCAGCGCCGTAAATTCCGCGCTGGCCGCCTGCGACCTGCTGGAAATGGCCGAGCGAAACACTGACACCCTATCCGGAGGTGAGTTGGCCCGAGTGCATTGCGCACGCGCTTTCGCCACCGAAGCGCCCCTGCTGTTCGCGGATGAGCCCGTTGCCTCCCTCGATCCCAGACACCGCTTCCGCATCATGCAATTAATCCGCAGCCATGTGCGCGCCGGCGCCGGCGCCCTGGTCGTACTACACGATGTCTCACTGGCAGCCCGCTTCGCCGACCGGCTGATCTGGATAAAAGACGGCCAAATCGTCGCCGACGGTCCACCAGCCCAAACCCTCACCGAATCAAGAATGGCCGAAATCTACCAGGTCCACGCAAACATCAACGGCGCTTTTGTAGAAATCACCCGTCCCTTGCCGTAGGGGCGAGGCATGCCTCGCCCGTGGACCTTGCACGATGTCCGGGCATCCGCGGGCGAGGCATGCCTCGCCCCTACCAGGAACGAAAGTCTGATCGCCACGCCGGGGCGCACGTCCCATACCTAGAACGAAAAGCTGATCGTGGCGCCGAGGCGCACGTCTTCGTCGAAGAACACCATCGGCGAAGGAATCTTTCCGCTGATGGCGACGATCTGGCTGCTGATCGACCAATTGTCGTCGATCGTGTAGTCGGCGCCGAACTGCCCAAGCAGGGAATCCCCTTCCAGGTCGCCGAAAACCGTGGAAGACAGTACCAGATCGCCGTCGAGCAGACTATTGCTGTAACGCACTAGCCAATTGCCGAAAAAGTCATCGTTCAGCATTTGCTGACCCGGAGGCAAACCTTCGTTCAGGTCCAGCAATTTCTGCGCCGCGACACCGAAACTGATGTTCTGTTCGTTGTCGATGTTGTATTCAAGTCCGAAGGAAGCGCCGATCTGGTTCTTTTCCAGATCGACCGGTACCGAAAGACCCGTTGTACCCGGCAGGCTGAAACTGTTGGCCAGGATGCCGTGGCTATACGCCAAGTCGAAATTCAGCAACATGTCGCCTAAGGCGCGATTGGCGCTGAAACCGAGCAGCATGAAGTCATTTTTCTTCGCCAGCGAATCAAGACTGCCGCGAGGCGGCGGATCCCAGCGCAACTGATTTTCGATCAGATAAGCCGCCATCACCGCGAAATCGCTGCGCTCTATCGAATAGCGCCACTGACTGCCCACTTCGAACAGGATGTCTTCGTTGCGGTCGAAGTCCGGAAGGTGATAACCGGGATCGAAAAACAGCGGACTGCCGCGCACCGGCGCCGGATTGAATTCAGGATAGAGCGTCACAAAAGTGGAAAAACTGCCGGAACTCTCGCTGAAATAGTCCCAAACCACCATGGGTTGATTCAGGCGGGCATCTTCGATATCAATAATCGTGAAGTCGCGAAACTCCGCGATATTGATCACATCGAGCACCGAATTGCCAACGGTTTCGCCCCATACAACCGTCTGGTTGCCGACTTTTACGCTGTGCGCGCCAAAACTGCGCTGGACAAAAAACTCGTTGACGCGCGATTCGGTTTCGACCTCGTTACCGTGGGCGATGTATTCGTAATCCTCGTTCCAGTAGACCCGAGTCTGCGCGCTGGCCTGCAACAGCCAGCCATTGGAAAAAAGATTCTGATAGCGGACATTCACTCCAAGCCGATTGTTTTCGATCGTCGGCTCTCTCGGAAAACTGAAGCCCGGCAAGAGCTCCAGAGTGTGCCGGTTAACCTGACCGAAAACCTGCTGGCTGATGCGGACCGTAAAATCGTCAAGCCAGGACTCTTCCCGCTCTTCCTCGTCTTCGTCGAAGGCACCCGCAAACAAGTCATCGTCGAATTCGAGATCAAGCTCGAATTCGTCGGAGGGCGCCGGGTCGTCGGTGGATTGTTGTGCCATGCCGACAGCCTGCTGCCCCAGCGCGACCGCGGGCAGCAATGCAATCAGAAAACACCACACAGAAATCTCGGGCGAGGCATGCCTCGCCCGCAACAGATCAGGAAATCGAATTTTCACACCGTCCGGTTTACTCAACCTGAGACCGGATAGATTGAAGTTGCGTCTCCCGAAACGCAGCATCGGTCAATGTACGTTGCGTGAGAACTTCGTCTTCGACATCGATGCCCGTATAAATCTCGAGAACCGCCATATTCGACAGCCGGTTGGTGACCAGATTCATCATCGTCGCTGACCGCGCCATCCAGACACCGTCAACCAACTCCACCCGGGAGGCCAGCATCCGCTTGATGGCATTGCCGTAGTGATCGTACAAGTCCGTGCGCAAGCCCACATAGCGCTCCTTGTCGATGTAATTGACAATGCGGCCGTAGCGCGTTTCCCGGACGCGTTCCTCATCGGGAATGAGCTCGATCACCCATACTTCCCTGCCGCCCTCTATGGACTCTTCCAGCACATTGATCTCGTATTGTTCGAGCTTGCCGGTGTCCATGTCCTCGGTAGTGAATTCGGAGCCGAATACGGAAGCGGCCTCGGATTCTTCGTCCGAATTGCCGCTGGCAATGCGTTTTACCCGCCCGAGCGCGGAAAGATAGATCCAGGACTCGTTCTGCCGCTCGGCATCGTCGTAGACATAACTGAGCAAGCCGATGCCGCGTTCGTCCGCGGGTTCGAGCACAATGGTGACGCTACGGCTGTCGAGACCTTCCGGGCCGTAATTCTTGCCGACCGATTCCAGCGCCTTTACACGGGGCCGTTCCGCGCAGGTAATACGATTTTCGCTGACGCCGAATCGGCAAGTCGACAATTGCATGCGGTTAAAGGCCGAATCCGAAGTCGCGCGTTGGAATTCCTCGACCTGGCGCATTATTTCCATTCCATCGGGCAATTGCACAGTATCGGACGCCTGATCCGATTCGGGCTGCGCCAAAGCGGGCCAGGCCACAGCAGCCAGGACGAGTATCGCCAGTGCGCGTGCGTTCATGCGGTGCTCTCCATGAAAGTAATTCGCTTGTCAGCGTTCTTGATGCCGAAAGTCGGCTTGAAAATCATGATCAGGGCGGGGATCAGGAACAGGTCGCAGGCCAGGGCCATGATGATCGCCAACGATCCGAAAAATCCCATTCTCGCCATGCCGAGATATTCGGAAAAACTCAGCAGCATGAAACCGAGCCCCAGCACCATGGTGGTGAACATCACCGCCTGGCCCACATGGCTGATGGTCAGGCGCAGGGATTCGCTGATACTGCCGGTCTTGATCAATTGCACGCGGTAATGGGTCATGAAATGAATCGTGTCGTCCACCGCGATACCTATGATCACTGGAGCAACCAGCAAGGTGTCCGCATCGAGCGGAATGCCGGCGAGTCCCATCAGTCCGAATCCGAGAAAAGCCGGAATCAGATTGGGCACCATGGCGATCAGTCCGCCTTGCAGGGAACCGAGGGTGATGATCAGCATCACGCTGATGACCGCAAGAGCGATGGCAAAACTTTCGACCTGGGATCTGGATATTTCGTCCGACATGCGCCAAAGCAGCGCCATGCTGCCGGTCAGGTTGACTTCCATCTCCGGATAGTCGTCACGCAAAGGCGCGAAGCTGGCTTCGATCTCCTCGCCGATCTCGTCGAAGAATCCCTGGTATTCGTTCGTGCTTGAATTGCGCATGTTCAGCGTGACCTGCGCCTTGCTGTAATCGTCCGAGACGAGCGCGCGCCTGTCCTCGGGATTGGCGCTGTTGAACAGGTAGAGCAACTGGGAAACCATCTGCCGCGTTTCCGGCACGCGATAAAAGGCGGATTCGCCGTCGTTCATGACCTCGTTGGTATCCTTGACGACGTTTACCAGCGAATGCGTGCGCGTAAGATGTTCGCCCTGGGTTTCGAGAATGCGATCCTCCAGTTCATCCACGGCCTGCAGAACACGGGGGTCGAGCATGCCTTCGTTCTCCCTGGTATCGATCACGATGACCATGCTCTGGGAGCCCGCCATGTTTTCGTCCACGACCTCATAGGCGCGCCGCAGGGGATGATCTTCCTTGACCAGTTCGGAAATGTTGGTGTCGATCTCGACCCGGGTTGCGCCATAGGCGCAAATTCCGAAAATACCGGCGAATACCGCTACCACCAGGAAGGGATTGCGGGCCACGACATGGGGCACGGCGTGAAGAATCTGCTGATGCCAGTTCACTACGGCGTAAGTAAGGAAACTGATGAACAGGATATAGCTGCCTACGCCGGGGCCGAGACCGGCGTAGAGCAGAGCGGTATAAATCACGACCAGCACGATTTTCCAGTTGCGCCCAAGTCCGTTCCAGAGCCGCGCGAACCGATCCGGAATCGAGAGTTTCTCGTGGCCGGGGAAACCCGGATGCCAGATGTCCAGCAGGATCGGCAGCAATATCACCGTGAAGAAAAACGCCAGTACGACGCCGGCGGCGGACATGAATCCGAATACCTGCATTGGCAACAACTCAGAGGTGGTAAGCGCCAGCACTCCCGCCGATGTGGTCAGGGTCGTGACCAGCAACGCGAGCCCCGTTCGACCGAAGGAGCGGGAGATCGCGCGATAATGCTCTTCTCCTTCGCGGCGGAAGGAGAAATACGCGTTCATCACGTGTACGCAGTCGGCGATGCCCACGGCGAATATCAGCAACACCGTGAGCGAAATGAATGTCGAAACCTCGATGCCCAGCCAGACCGTCACTCCCCAGGTCCAGGCAACGCTCAGCGCGATCGTGACCATGGGCCATAGCACGGCGCTGAAGGACCGGAACAGGATCCAGAGCAGCATGATGAAAATCAGCACCATGAGAATGCCGAGCAGCGTCAACTGATTGATGGTGTCGAGCATGAAGGCCATGGTCGGCGGGGCGCCTACGGGGTAGTACTCGAGCCGATCCTCGTATTGCTGCCATATTGCGGTGGTGGCGACGTGAAAGGCGGTATAGGAAAATACGTCGACAGGTTCGAAATCGACCTCGGTGATTTCCGCTCCCTCGTCGAAATCAAGTTCGAGGAAACCATCCGCGGAAAAGTCGAAACTCGCGTCCAGCGTGACATCGGGCGCATCCACCGCGGGCACGTAATCCGCCACCGGTTGCATGCCGAAATCAGTCTGGATCATGATCATGCCGTACTCGGAGTTGGCCGAATACATCATGCCGACGAGATCTTCCTCGGCCAGGGCGCGCGCCTTGATCTGCGCAAGTTCCGCGTCGGATTCGGGCAATTCCGCCGGCACCAGGCGCAGGGACAGCAAGGTATCGCCTTCGTTGCGCTGGAAGCGGACATTGGCTACCGACTGTACCCTGCGGATATGGTTGAGTTCGTTGAAATCCACGGGGACGCGGCTGAGTTCGGCGGGAAAGTCGGCCGGATCGAGATCCTGCCAGTTGCGCAGATCGTCGGTAAGTTGCTGAACCGCGGTCAGGGACTCGCGGGAAAACACATCGCCGTCGAGCGCCCGGTAGACCAGCAGGACCGAGTCGTCGCTGCCGAACTGGCGCCGATACTCGTCGAGAGCCTGGATGGCGGGATCGGAGTCGTCGAGATAGGCGTCTGTACTCAGATCCATCTCGGTGCGGGTGAAAATTCCCCAAATCATCAATATGGAAATCACCACCACGCCGGTGAGAACGAAATTGCGCGCACCGAGCACCCGGTCCGGCAGGCGCTCGAAATACTCGCTCAGGCCCAGCAACAATTTATCCAAAGGAGTTCCATGGTAAAGAATTCAGGGACATGCCAGGCGATGTGAAGCCGGCAGCCAAGCCGACATTTATACCCAATGCGCCCGCCGAATTCCAGTTCGGGCAGGTGTGTGGCTTCGAACCGTCGCCGTCTGGCGGGCCGTGTTCAGCGGACGCCGTAAATACGGTCCAGACGCCAAGCACAGCTTGGCGTCGTTCCGGCTGCGCATGAAGCTACGCTTCATAACCGCTTGCCTCCACCCCTGTAGGCTTCGCGTTCGGCATCCATGCCTCACACGCCCGCTGAACACGGCCCGCCAGACGGCGACTCACGCGGTGCGGGTTCCGAAAGACTTCATTTTTCCGCAGCATGGGCCAGCCAGCGGCGCAAGTAGTCGGTGAAACTTCTGGCTGCGATAATGGTGTAGCTGTCCGGTTCGCCGTCGGCAGCGAGCAGGATTGTTGTTCTGGCAAGGCCCGTACGGGCGCAGCGTCCGGGGCGAAATTCCGGTGGGTGCAGGTTGAGGGTGCAGCCCTTGGCCAGTACGGTGCGGGCATCGGCGCCAACGATACGTAGCGCCACATATCCACCGCTGACATCGTTGATTGCAGCACTGGACCCTGCAAGCGCCATTGCGAGTTCGATTTCCAGGGCGACAACATCCCCAGCGTCTGTCTCAATCAGCCACTCATCGGGGCCGAGCCAATAAACACGATGTTCGCCGCTGCCGTACGTATTCGAGACGAGCGGAACGGCCTGACCCAGAATCTGCTCCGCGGCCTTGACGGCCTTTTCCTTGTGCGGGTCGAGCCGCAAATTCAGAAACCCGCGGTTTTCCAGCACTCCGGTCTCCACATTACGGTGTGAAGTGGACTCAGACATTCTGGCGTTCTCCCTTCGGGTCGTAAAAGGCCGGCGAAACGACTTTCGCCGGTACAGGCTCACGCCCCGGCAGTGCCGCGAACACATTGTCACCCTTGCGCGCACGGCCGCCGGCCACGAGCGCCAGCGCGATCGGATGGCCCAGGCTTGGGCTGAAATAACTGGAGGTAACGTGACCGCACATGGGCACGGGCCTGGTCTCAAGAACACCGCGCCCGGTCTGCTCGATGAGTTGCGTTCCCTCCGGAAGTACGGTTCGCTGGTCGGTAGACAATAACCCGACCAATTGCTTGCGATCCTCCCGCAGGCAGTCCGGCCGCGCCAGGGAACGCTTGCCGAGGAAGTCCTTTTCCTTCGATAGCAGCCAGTTCATGCCCAGATCCACGGGAGTTACCGAACCGTCGGTATCCTGGCCGACGATGATGAAACCCTTTTCCGCGCGCAACACGTGCATGGTTTCGGTTCCGTACGCTGCAATATCGAATTCCCGCCCCACATTGATGACCTTGCGCCACATCTTCAGCGCGAGGTGGTTGCCGATGTTGATCTCGAACGCCAGTTCACCGGAAAAACTCACCCGGAACAGTTGCACAGGCATACCGGCCAGATTCGCCGCCCTGACTGTCAGGAACGGGAAGCTCTCCCGGTCGAGCGGAATATCGCAGCCGAGCTTTTCCAGCAAGTTGCGGCTGTTTGGTCCGGCCAATGCGATGGTGGAAAAGTGTTCGGTCAGCGAGGTCAGGTAGACCTCGAGTTCCGGCCATTCGGTCTGCAGCCATGACTCCAGCCAGTTCAACACCCCGGCCGCGCCGCCGGTGGTCGTAGTCAGATAGAAGTGGTTCTCGCCGAGCCGCGCCATGACGCCGTCGTCCATGACCATGCCGTCTTCGCCGAGCATGATGCCGTAGGCGCAGCGCCCCACTTTCATCCGGCCGACATTGTGCGTGTAGATTCGCTCCAGAAATTTCACGACATCGGGGCCGCGGGCGTCGATCTTGCCGAGTGTCGAGGCGTCCATGGCGCCGACCGAGTTGCGCACGGCGAGACATTCGCGCGCCACCGCCGCATGCAGGTCTTCGCCATCGCGTGGAAAGTACCAGGGCCGGCGCCATTGACCGACCACCTCCATGGGTGCGCCGGCGGCTTCGTGCCACTCGTGCAATGCGGTCTTGCGCACCGGATCGTAAAGGCCGCCGACGCTTTCGCCGGCCACCGTCCCGAAACTGACCGGCGTGTAAACCGGGCGAAACGTGGTGGTTCCCACCTCGGGAATGGTCTTGCCGAGCACGTCGGCCAATACTGCCATTCCGTTGATGTTGCCGAGTTTTCCCTGATCGGTGCCGAAGCCCAGCGCCGTGTAGCGCTTGACGTGTTCAACATTGCGATAGCCTTCACGCACCGCCAGCCGAATGTCGGCAACGGTAGTGTCGTTCTGGAAGTCGATGAACTGCTTGACACAGCGATCCGCATCTTTCTCGGCCGGTACGCGCCACAAGGCCTCGATGGGCGCTTCCCGGGCACTGCCTGCATCCGGCGCCTCCATGGCTACCGGAGTCAGGCCGAGTTTCGCCACTGCCTCGGTACCGGCGCGCAATCCATCGATCAGACAATCGCCGAGGGATTGCTTGCCATTGCCCGCGCCCGCCGAATCATGGCATTGGCGCGCCCGGGAGGGCAGAAAACACAATTGCGACTCACTCCAGTCCAGTTGGCCACCGGCCTGGGAGTGCAGATGGACCGCGGGACTCCAACCGCCCGATACTGCCAGCAGATCACAGTCGAAGTGCGCCGTTTTGCTGATGTTCTCCCAACTGTCGCCGCTCCACTCGGCGACGCTTACGCCCTTTACGCGATGTCTGCCGGTCACGTCGCATACCACGCGCCCCTGCAACACGGGAATCCCCAGATCACGCGCCCGAATGGCGAGTTCCCCGCCGCCACCGGGCCGGCTGTCAACGATTGCGGCCACCGCGGCGCCGGCGCCCGTCAGATCCAGCGCCGTCCGGTAGGCCGAATCGTTGTTGGTGAAAACCACCGCGCGACGGCCCGGCAGGACGGCATACCGATGAATGTATGTAGAGACGGCGGACGCCAGCATGACGCCGGGACGGTCGTTGTTGCAGAATGCCAGTGGCCTCTCGAAGCCGCCTTGGGCCAGAATCACCCGTTTTGCCCGGATACGCCAGAGTCTTTCGCGCACGGGCGGGTGAAGCCGGCGCTCCACCGGTTCGCCGGAGTCGCAGCGCTCGGCAATCGTCAGGAAATCGTGGTCGTGATAGCCCAGCACGGTGCCGCGGGGCAACAGTACGCAGTCGGGTTGCTCGCGCAATTCGGCCACAATGCCGGCAATCCATTCCGCGGCGGGCGCGCCGGCGACACCATCACCACAGGCCAGCAGGCTGCCGCCGAACTCGGTCCCGTCGTCGGCGAGAATCACGCGAGCGCCCGACTTTGCAGCCAACAGTGCCGCCATGAGGCCGGCGGGCCCACCTCCGGCCACCAGCACGTCACAGTGTGCGTTCCTGTGCTCGTAAGCGTCTGGATCGGACGCCGCGGGCGCTCGGCCGAAGCCTGTCGAACGGCGGATCGCGCGCTCGTAATACTTCCACCACGAACGCGGATACATAAAAGTCTTGTAGTAGAAACCCGCACCGAGGATTCGCCCGAACCAGTCGTTGATTGCGCCGATATCGAAGCGTACGCTCGGCCAGCCCCTGACTGTATGCGCAACCAGACCGTCCCGGAGTTCGACCCGGGTCGCCGGCAAACCGGGCTGCGCTTCGGCTCCCTTCCCCACCTGCACGATCGCGTTGGGTTCTTCCGCTCCGCTGCCGACGATTCCGCGCGGGCGACGCAGTTTGAAGCTGCGCCCAGCCAGTGAAACGCCGTTGGCGATCAGCGCGGAGGCTAGCGTGTCGCCGGCGAATCCTGAATAAGACTTGCCGTCGAGTGAGAATGACACCGGCCGGGACCGGTCAATCCGCCCGCCTTGTTGCAGACGGTTCGGCTGCGCGGCTGGCATGGTCAGTCGCCCCCGTTCGAATTATTCGCGCCGGATTGACGGGCTGCATCGGTTGCGGAAGCGGGCGACGCATGCGTCGCCCCTACGGTTCCACCGATGGTTTTGGGTACGGCGGGGTACAGTTCAAAGCTGCGTGCAATGCGGTAGGTGACCGTATCCCGTTCCACACCGAACCAGCGCCGGCAGCCGTGAGCGTGGTTCCAGAGTTCCCGATGGTTGCCGCGCGGGTTGCTGCGACAGAACAGGTAATCGGCCCATTCCGCATCGCTTAGTGCATCGGGGTCCCGCGGCCGCGTGATACCGGCCTCGCCGCCGTAGCTGAACTCCGTCTCCGCCCGGGGGCCGCACCATGGACAGTCGATCTGCAACATTGTCAGTGCGCTACCGCCGCGGCGCCGTGCTCGTCGACCAGGGCGCCGGAAGTGAAGCGCTCCAGGCAGAAGGGAGCGTTGAGTTCATGGGCCTCGTCACAGGCCATGGTATGCGCAAACACCCAGCCCGAACCCGGTGTCGCCTTGAACCCGCCGGTGCCCCAGCCGCAATTGAAGTACAGGCCCTCGACCGGCGTCTTCGACAGAATGGGACAGGCGTCCGGAGAGACATCGACAATACCGCCCCAGAGCCTGAGCAAGCGTACGCGGCTGAAAATCGGGAACAGCTCGACGATCGCCTGCATGGCGTGTTCGATAATATGGAAACTGCCCCGCTGGCCGTAGCCGTTGTAAGAATCGATGCCGGCGCCAATAACCAGTTCGCCCTTGTCGGACTGGCTGATGTAGCCGTGGACCGCGCCGGACATGACCACGGTATCCAGCACAGGCTTGATCGGTTCGGAAACGAAAGCCTGCAAGGGATGGCTTTCGATCGGCAGCCGCAGTCCCGCCATCTTTGCCAGTACGCTCGCATGGCCTGCTACGACGACGCCGATACGATCCGAAGCGATCGACCCGCGCGTGGTCTGCACGCCCACGGCCTTGCCGCTCCTGACCTTGATGCCCGTGACTTCGCATTGCTCGATGATATCCACGCCGAGCGCGTCCGCCGCCCGCGCGAATCCCCAGGCGACGGCGTCGTGGCGCGCCACGCCCCCACGCCGCTGCAGCGACGCGCCGAGGACGGGATAGCGTGCATCGGGAGAGACGTTCAGGCTTGGGATCGCCTTGCCGAGTTCGGCCGCGCTGACGACTTCCGCATCTATGCCGTTAAGCCGGTTGGCGTTGACGCGCCGCTCGATATCGCGCATGTCCTGCAGCGAATGACCGAGGTTGTAGACGCCGCGCTGGCTGAACATCACGTTGTAGTTCAGGTCCTGGCTCAGCCCTTCCCAGAGCTTCATCGACTTCTCGTACAGCAGCGCCGCTTCCGTCCACAGGTAGTTGGAGCGAACGATGGTGGTGTTGCGCCCGGTGTTGCCCCCGCCGATCCAGCCTTTTTCCAGCACCGCGACGTTGCTTATGCCATGTTCCCTGGCCAGGTAGTAGGCGGTCGCGAGGCCATGACCGCCGCCGCCGACCACGATCGCATCGTAGCTCTTTTTCGGTTCCGGACTGCGCCAGGCCGCACGCCAGTTTCTGTTATGGCTGAGTGCGTTGCGCAGCAGGCTGAATGCGGAGTATCGCTTCATGTCTCGTTTACGTCGCGAAGCCGTTCATTGTCCGGATCGAAGGGGCTGTCGGGGATTACCGTGGCGCGGAAAGTGCGGTCGAGAAGCTCGACTTCGACTTCCGTACCCGGCTTCGCCAGATCGGGAGGCAGCATACCCAGCGCCAGCGATTTGCCCGTGCGGAACCCGAAATTGCCGCTCGTGGCGCGGCCGACGGTTTCCCCGTCCATGAGCAGCGCATTATTGCCGAGCACGTCCGCGTCCTCAACATCGTGCACTTCCAGCGTCACCAGCAGGTTCCCCAACCCGGCCTCCCTCGACGCGAGCAAGGCTTCGCGCCCGAGAAAGTCGCCCTTGTCGAGCTTGACGAAGCGATCCATGGCCGACTCGAAGGCCGAGTATTCGATGGACAGTTCCGTGCCCACCATGCGATAGGACTTCTCCATGCGCATGGAATCCATGGCGCGAATGCCGAATGGCGCGAGTCCCAGATCCTTGCCGGCCTCGAACAACGCATCGAATATGTGATTCTGATACTCCAGCGGGTGGTGCAACTCCCAGCCGAGTTCGCCGACAAAATTTACCCGCATGGCGTTGACCGGCGCCGAGCCAACCACGATATCCCGTGCGGTCAGCCACCGGAACGCCTCGTTCGAAAGGTCCGCGCGGGAAACCCGCGACAACAGTTCCCTGGCCTTTGGCCCGGCCAGCACCAATACTCCCATCGCGCCGGTCAGCGGCGTGAATTGCACTGAACCGTCGCGCGGCATGTACTTGCGCAAATAGTCGTGATCCAGCCGCTGCAACGCACCCGCCGAAACCAGGTAGAAGGAGTCGTTCGACTCGCGCCTGATCGTGAATTCGGAGTGTACTCCGCCGTTGCGATTGAGGGCGTGCGCCAGGCAAAGCCGACCGGCCTGCTTCGGCACGCTGTTGGCGACGAACCGGTTCAGGAAGTCTTCGGCGCCCGGTCCCGACACGCGGCACTTGGCGAACGCGGTCATGTCCAGCAGACCGACATTGCAAGTGACATTCTCGACCTCCCTGCGCACCGCCTCGAACCAGCGGGAGCGGCGAAAGGACCAGTCGTCTTCCCGTGGCATGCCATCCGCAACGAAGAAATTCGGCCGCTCCCAGCCGAATTTCTGTCCAAACACTGCTCCGAGCGCCTTCATGCGCTCGTAACAGGGCGCGGTGCGCAATGGACGCGCGGCCGGGCGTTCCTCGTCCGGGTAATGAATGACGAAAACGTGGGCGTAGGCCTCCTCGTTCTTTTCGATCAGATAGTCCCGGGTGGCGTAGTCTCCAAAGCGGCGCGGTTCGACGCCGAGCATGTCGACGGTGGGCTCGCCCTCGACGATCCATTCGGCCAGTTGCCAGCCGGCGCCGCCCGCGGCCGTGATGCCGAAACTGTGCCCCTCGGACAGCCAGAAATTGTCGATGCCCCAGGCCGGTCCGATGATCGGGTTGCCGTCCGGCGTGTAAGCGATGGCGCCATTGTAAACCGATTTGATACCCACTTCGGCGAAAGCGGGCACCCGCGCCATCGCGGCCTCGATGTGGGGCATCAGGCGGTCGATGTCTTCCTGGAACAACTCGTACTCGGCCTCCGGGTCCGGGCCGTCGACATAACAGCAGGGCGCGCCCTTCTCGTAGGGGCCGAGAATGAATCCGCTGCTTTCCTCGCGCAGATACCAGGAACCGTCCGATTCGCGCAGTACGCCGAGTTCCGGCAGGCCCTTGCGCTTGCGCTCTTCCAGCGCGGGATGGGGTTCGGTGACGATGTACTGGTGCTCGACCGGCAGCACCGGAATGTCCAGCCCCACCATTTTCCCGGTCCGGCGGGCGTAGTTTCCGGTCGCGGATACGACGTGGTCGCAAGTGATGTCGCCCTTGTCGGTATGCACTATCCAGCCGCCCGATGTCGCCTGGGTGATGCCGACGACCGAAGTCTTCCGATAAATTTCGGCGCCCCTGGCGCGAGCGCCGATGGCCAGGGCCTGGGTCAGGTCGGCGGGCTGGATATAGCCGTCCTCTGGATGATAAATACCCCCCACGAGACCGTCGGTATCGCAAAGCGGCCAGAGTTTTCCGATCTCTGCCGGCGTCAGGAATCGCACATCGACGCCGATGGTCTTCGCGGTTGCCGCGTACTGGTAATACTCATCCATGCGGTCGTTGTTCATGGCCAGGCGCAAATTGCCCACCTGGCTGAAACCGACCCGCTGTCCGGTCTCCTGTTCGAGTTCCCGGTAGAGCCTGACCGAGTACTTGTGAATCTGCCCCACCGAGTAACTCATGTTGAACAAGGGCAGCAATCCCGCCGCGTGCCAGGTCGAGCCGGAGGTCAATTCGCCCTTTTCAACCAGTACGGCCTCGTCGCCCCAGCCCTTTTTGGCCAGGTGATACAGCGCACTGACACCGACTACTCCGCCGCCGATGACTACAACTCTCGCCCGTGACTTCATCCCGTTGGCTTCCTCTCTATCTCTGGTGGCAGGGAACGGTTTTGGCGCCTGATCTTTGACCGGGAGATTCCGCGCCTCCGCTTCGCTCCGCGCGGAATGACAGTTGGGGGCTTTTCGATAACGGAGAACAGGTTCGGGAAAGCGTCGCTCTTGTGCGGAATCGCCATGGCTTCCACGAAATATTGCTGGAACTTCGGTTCCACGGCCGTCTCTACCTTCTCAACCTTGCCGACCACGGTTTCGATCTCAGAGCGGGCGGATACGTTAAGCAATGCGATCAGTGCACCCATTCCCGCGGCGTTGCCCGCCGACTCCACACGATCGAGATCGCAGTCGGGAATCAGCCCCAGGACCATGGCGAATTTCGGGTCGATATGGGAACCGAACGCTCCGGCGAGCCGGATGCGGTCTATTACGTCGATTCCGGCCCGGTCCTGCAGCAGTCGAACGCCCGCGTATAGAGCCGCCTTGGCAAGTTGCACCTGGCGCACGTCCGTCTGGGTGACGAGAATTCGTTGCGGCCCGTCATGCAGCAGGTAAGAGAATGTGCGGCCGTCGGCGACGATTCGGTCGCTGCGCGCCGCCAGTGATCCATCTATGACGCCGTCTTCGTCAATGATTCCGGCCAGATACATCTCGGCGATGACCTCGATGATGCCGGATCCGCAAATTCCCGTGATTCCCGACGTCTGCGTCGCCTCGGCAAACTCCGCATCGTCGGACCACAGCTCCGAACCGATGACGGTGTAGCGCGGCTCGAGATTCTCCGGATCAATACGGACGCGCTCTATGGCGCCTGGCGTGGCGCGCTGGCCGCCGGAAATCTGCGCACCCTCGAACGCGGGACCTGTTGGGCTTGAACACGCCAGCAGGCGGTCGCGGTCGCCGAGGACGATTTCTGCGTTGGTGCCGACATCGACCACCAGCGAGACCTCGTCCAGCAGGTGCGGTTCCTCGGCGAGCACCATACCTGCGGCGTCGGCCCCCACATGCCCGGCGATACACGGCAACACGTACATATTGGCGCCCGGATTGATCTCGATGCCGATGTCCCTCGCCTTCTGGTCGAGAGCGTCGGCGGTTGCCAGCGCAAAAGGAGCGCCGCCGAGTTCACGCGGATCGATGCCCAGAAACAGGTGGTGCATGATCGGATTGCCGACTATCGTCAGCTCGACGACATCGGCCGGGTCGACTTCGCCGAGACTGCAGACTTCCCGGATGAGGCTGTTGACGCCCTGACGAACCGCCCCGGTCAATTCGGCGGCGCCCTCCGGGTGCATCATCACGTAGGAAACCCGGCTCATGAGATCCTCGCCGAATCGAATCTGCGGGTTCATGATACCGTCGGTAGCAACCACCGTGCCCGAAGTCAGGTCCGCCAGGTGGGCGGCGATGGTCGTGGAGCCGATGTCGATCGCCACGCCATGCGCCGCGGGCTTGAAGCCAGGCCAGACGGCGATGATGCCTGCCTGATTGTGCACCGCCGCGGTGACGCGCCAGTCGCCCTGACGCAAGGCGTCCTGCAGACCCGGCAGGACCATGGGATCGCAGTCCAGGTCGGCGAGATTCCATTCCCGGGCCAACGCTTCGCGGAGCCGCTGCAGATCGCTGGCCGACTCGCTCAGGTCGGCGGGTTGCACCTGGACATGGTAGAGCCGCGTGGATGGATTGAGTTCGATGTCGCGGAGTTCGGCCTCCTTGCGCACCACCTGGCGGTGCATCTGGCTTTCGGGCGGCACATCGATCACGAGATCGCCGTGAACCGTCGCCTGGCAGCTCAGGCGGTGATTTTTTTCAAGCCGGAGGCGGCGTTCGCTGTAGCGCTCCTCGATTTCGTTGACCGGGGACAGATTCTCCGGGCGGGAACGAATCGCGTGCTTGGCAAAGTCTCCGTCCATACAGACGATGCGACAGCGCCCGCACAGTCCGCGGCCACCGCACACCGAGTCCACATCGACCCCGATGCTGCGGGCGGCATCGAGCAGCCGGACCCCATGCGGGAACTCGCCGCGGCGCCCGGAAGGGGTGAAAACGATCCTGGCATCGTTGCCGGTCACATCGGTTACTCACTCAGGGGAGCCAAGCTCCCGGTTGCGGAGATTCTGCGCGCAGTCGCAGAATTAATCCCTAGTTTCTGCGGCGCCGGCCGCCGCGTTCGCGCTCCGGCCGGCCGGCCGGCGCCTGGCGATATTTTCGCAGCCAGTTTGCGCAGTCCGGGTCGTGACCCATCATCACATCCGCGCCCAACGCGGCCTGTACGACATCCGCGTGCAGGGGATTCGTGATCGCCGAGGTCAATCCCGCGCCGATGGCCATGGTGAGAAATGCGGAATTGATGCCGTTGCGATTGGGTAGTCCGAAACTGACGTTGGATGCGCCGCAGGTAGTGTTCACCTTGAGTTCTTCGCGTAAGCGCCGCACGATGTGCATGACTTGCACGCCGGCCGAATTGATTGCGCCGATGGGCATCACCAGTGGGTCCACAACGACGTCTTCGCGCGGGATACCGTAGTCGGCGGCGCGCTCGACGATCTTTCTCGCCACCTTGAAGCGCACGTCGGGATCCTCGGAAATACCGGTTTCGTCGTTGGATATGGCGACCACGGCCGCGCCATGCCGCTTGACCAGCGGCAGCACCGACTCCAGGCGCTCTTCCTCTCCGGTCACCGAGTTCACCAGCGCCTTGCCTTCATATACGGACAGACCGGCCTCCAGCGCCGCGACGATGGAAGAATCGATGGACAAGGGAGCGTCGGTGATGGACTGCACAAGCCTGACAATGTCCGCCAGCATCCCGGGCTCGTCGGCCAGCGGCACGCCGGCATTGACGTCGAGCATGTGCGCGCCCGCTTCCACCTGGGCAATGGCGTCTGCCTCGACCCGGCTGTAGTCGCCTTGCGCCATTTCCTCGGAAAGAATCTTGCGTCCAGTGGGATTGATGCGCTCGCCGATGATCACGAACGGCCGGTCGAATCCGATACGTACTTCCCGGTTGGGCGAGGCAACGACAGTTTCCGTCATGAGACTTTCTCCAGTTTCTGCGCGACCGGCGCGTTCGGCAACTCATTCGGCGGCGCATCTTGCGCCGCAAGAGCGCTGCCTTGGTCCCAATCTCCGTCCTTCCAGTCGAGAGATGGCCGCCACAACTTGCGCCCACCGAGAACGCCGGAACGCTCGATGATTTCCGCGACCCGATGCTCCTGGCGGTACGCCATGATGTGAATGCCGTGGACTCCTTCGATTTCCCTGATTTGATGGATCAGATCGATGCAGATGTCGATTCCCTCTTCCTGTTGATTATCCGCGGCCCTCAGCCGGCGGATGACCGCGTCGGGAATATGTACGCCCGGCACGTTGCCGCGAATCCACTCCGCCGAGCGGGCCGAGGCCAATGGACCGACACCCGCCAGGATGAAGACCTTCTCGTGGGTCCCCGCGTCGCGTACCACCGCCATGAAGCGCCGGAAAGCGCCGATGTCGAAACAGTACTGGGTCTGCACGAACTGTGCGCCGGCGTCGACCTTTTTCGCCAGCCGGTGCGGACGATAGTCCAAGGGCGGCGCAAACGGATTCGCAGCGGCGCCGAGAAATACGCGCGGCGGCTCGTCCAGCTCGCGGCCGCTGAGAAACCGCGACTCATCGCGCATACCGCGAATCATGTTCAGCATGGACATGCAATCCAGGTCGAACACGGGCTTGGCCTGGGGGTGATCACCCACGTCCACGCCATCGCCGGTCAGGCAGAGAATGCTGGCCACACCCATGGCCGCCGCGCCGAGCACATCACCCTGGATGGCGATCCGGTTTCGGTCGCGGGCCGAGACCTGCATGACCATGGCGTAGCCGCGCCGTGTCAGCAGCGAGCACATGCCGACGCTGGACATGTGGCAATTGGCGCCAGAACCGTCAGTGGCGTTCATCGCGTCCACAAAGCCATCGAACAGCGCGGCCCGCTTGTAGACTTCCGCGGGATTGGCCGAATCCGGTGGCGCGATCTCGGCGGTTACCGCGAAACCACCGCTTCGCAGCACGCGCTCAAAGCGGCCGAAAGAAGAATGTCCGGGCCGGATCGGCAGCGGATCGCCGGGAGTTACCGGTTCGTCTTCAAACTGCATGTCCGGAATCCTCTACCTTGATTCGAACCTCGCGCAGCCATGCCGACCGTCCGATCAACTGGTGGTCCACCGGGGGCTGCACATCCTGCAGCGGTACCTGAGCTTCATTCAGATTCCGGGCGCCTTCCCAGGCAAGCACCCAGACGCATGGCATCCCCGGCACGACCTCGCAAGTTCCGTCGGCAAGGACACCGCCACAGGGACCGTTGCGCATCTTTTTCGGGCAATTCATCGGGCAGGAAAGTCCCGTGAACCCGACGATGCACTGTCCGCAGTTCTGCGAATCCAACAGCAAGCCCTTGGTCAGCGACTCAACCTGGGCGAATAGTTTATCGAGCCTCCCGTAGCCGATGCGCCGCAGCATCGGTTCGCACCGGACCAGCACCCGTTCGAGCGCCGAGTAAAGGAGTTTCAGGCCACGCGCGTGGCGCACGGAAAATTGCCGCATCCGGTACATTTCAATTCCGCTTGTCGGAAGCTGCGCCATGACTACGAACCAATTCTTCCAGGCGTTCCTCGCTGAACGCTTCCTCGAAGCGGCGCGCCTCGGCAAGCGCGATCTCACGCAACTCGCCGGCCGCGTTCGTCGTCGTTGACTCCCGACGCCACTCTGCGAGATAGGGTCCGCTGCTTCCTTTGCCCGCGCGCATCGCCGCGCGGTCGACCGCCTGCTGGAACCGGTCGCTCAACATGACTTTCTCGCGACGCCGACCCCGCTGCACGATGACCTGTGACGGTATGTCACGCCAATATATGAGAATTTTTTTAACCATTTTTGGCGAAATCTCGCAAAGGTATGTCACGCCAGTAAATGAGAATCTTCTTGACCATGGTTCGATCGTCCGAATTGCAACGTCAGACTCGTTTCCAATTCGCCGTAACCGCAATGCACGTGTTCAAATTCCAGTCCCAGCCGCGCGGCAGCCCTGGCGGCGGATTCGAGCAAACTTTCGTCCCTGGTTTGCGAGAGATAAACGAGCTTGCGGTAGTTGCCGAAATAGGCATCGCGAAGCTCAGGATGCCCATCCAGTCCCAGCGGCCGGATTACGAACCGGTCGAAGTGGCGAGCCAGGAAATCGGTAAGGTAGAACGTGCCGGGTTCAGATCCGGCAAGCTCGGCGAAACGCTTGCGGCCGGCGAAAAATTCGTAGCAATGCGCGCCTTCCAGCCGCTCTGCGCCTTCCTCCGCAAGCACCTGATCAATGCCGCCGGCAGTGCCGCAGTCGGCGTAGGCGACAAAAATCTTCCTGTACGAAGCCCGATGCCTGCGAATCTCCTTTCTCAGGCGTCCCGGAATCTCGGCCGGGCGGTTGTGCAGTTTCGCGTCGATGCATTTCAGGTGCAGGTGGCGCCAGTCCCAGTTCCGCCTGAGCGCGTCGATCTCCAGCGCCAGGGCGCCGCAGGCTATGACCAGGATCGGCTCAGGCACTGACGACCCCTCTCCGGCGGCGTGATCGCACCATTTCCGGAGCGACGTCCGCGGCCTGCGCCGCGTCGCGGCAATAGGCGTCGGCGCCGACCGCGCGGCCGAACTCCTCGTTCAGCGGCGCCCCGCCGACCAGCACGATATAGTCGTCGCGAATACCCTGCTTGATCATTTCATCGATGACTACCTTCATGTAGGGCATGGTGGTGGTGAGCAGGGCGGACATGCCGAGGATGTCCGGCTGGTGCTTTTCGAGCGCTTCGAAATAGTCTTCGACGGAGTTGTTGATGCCAATGTCGTAAACCTCGAATCCGGCGCCTTCCAGCATCATTCCCACCAGGTTCTTGCCGATGTCGTGGATATCGCCTTTCACCGTGCCAATCACCATCTTGCCGATCGGTTTGATGCCGGTTTCCGAGAGCAGGGGCCGCAGAATTTCCATGCCGCCTTTCATCGCGTTGGCCGCCAGCAAAACTTCGGGCACGAACAATATGCCATCGCGGAAGTCGATGCCGACAATGCGCATGCCTTCGACCAGCGCCTCGTTGAGCACCTTGTCCGCCGACCATTTGCGCTCAAGCAGAATCGTGGTGCCCTCGACGATCTCCTCCTTCAGACCGTCGTAGAGGTCCTCGTGCATCTGTTCTACCAGTTCGCCGGTTTCCAGGTCCGCGAGGACGAAATCTTCCTCGTCCGGGATTGCCTCTTTATTAGTCATCAGTAGTCTCGATCCTCAAACTCAGACTTGCGCCGCTGAATGAAATCGACCAGTGCCTCGTCGATCGTCGGGTCCAGTCGCGGCGCCTCGTATTCCTGCAACATCTGTTTCCAGATTCCGTTGGCGCGTCGGGCGGCGTCTTGCGAACCGTCCTGCTGCCATTGTTCGAAACTGTTGTTGTCCGCGACCGGTGAGCGGTAGAAGGCGGTCTCGAAGTTGGCGAGCGTGTGCGCGGCGCCGAGAAAATGCGAGCCCGGACCGACTTCGCGCAAGGCATCCAGCGCCTGGCCGTTTTCCGACATGTCGACACCCTTCAGCAACAACGCGATCATGTTGGCCTGGTCAGCGTCCATGATGAATTTCTCGTAGCCCATGGCGAGCCCGCCCTCCAGCCAGCCGGCCGTGTGCAACATGAAGTTCACCCCCGCCAACGCGGCCGTCTGCAAGGTGTTGGCTGATTCATACGCCGCCTGGGCGTCGGGAATCTTGGCCGCGCAAAGTCCTCCGCCACTGCGGAATGGCACTCCCAGGCGGCGCGCCAGTTGCCCCGCTCCATAAAGGACAAGACTGGTCTCCGGAGTGCCGAAAGTCGGCGCTCCGGACTGCATTGATATGGCCGCGGCGAAAGAGCCGAATACAACTGGAGCCCCGGGCCGGACGAGTTGGATATAGGCCATGCCGGCCAGCGCCTCGGCGAGAATCTGGGTCAAGGTTCCGGCAACGGTCACCGGCGACATCGCGCCGGCGAGCAGGAACGGCGAAATGATGGTTGCCTGGTTGTTTTCGGCATAAATCGTCGCCGCCCCCAGCATCGTGGCGTCAAAGGTCAGCGGCGAGTTTGCATTGATCAGGCTCATCACCACCGTTTTCTTCGAGATAAAGTCCTCGCCGAACAAGAGCCTGGCCATCGCCAGGGTGTCTTCGGCGCGGTCGGGGTGGGTGACCGAACCCATGAACGGCTTGTCGGTGTACTTGATATGGCTGTAGACCATATCCAGGTGGCGCTTGTTGACGGGAACGTCGACCGGCTCGCAGACAGTGCCGCCCGAGTGGTGCAGACCAGGCGCCATGAAGGTGAGTTTCACGAAATTGCGAAAGTCCTCGAGGGTCGCGTAGCGGCGTCCCTGATCGAGGTCATGCACGAAGGGCGGTCCGTAACCCGGCGCCAGTACGGTCCGCTCGCCGCCGATTATCGTGGAGCGCTGGGGATTGCGAGCGTGTTGCGTGAATTCCTTCGGCGCGTTGGCCTCGACGAGGGAACGGCACAGTCCGCGCGGAAAGCGCACGCGTTCGCCGTCCACATCCGCGCCAGTTTCCCTCCAAAGCGCGAGCGCCGACGGAAAGTCACGAAATTCGATGCCGATTTCCTGCAACACCGTTTCGGCGTTATATTCGATCAACTCAAGCGCTTCGGCATCGAGGACTTCGAAGTGCGGAATACGGCGATCGATCCAGGTTGCGAGGTCAACCGCAGTGCTTTGCTGGCGGGCACGGGCACGGCCGGCCCGTACGGGACGTCCGGCGCGTCTTCCGCGCCCGGATTGCGGTACACTGGTCATGCGCAGCCTCCTGTTGCAGAATGGGACAGGCCGTGGTCGGTTCAGGCCGGTCCGTGGGCACGCAAACCACTAGGTTCATCTACGCCAGTTTGGGGCAGAACCGCGGTCCTTGCCTCACAGGATGCGACATGGAGCCAATCGCAAGCGACATCAGGACACCGGTCAATATTGCCGGGCGCACGAGCCGGTTTGTGGAAGGTTTGCTACTCGCTGATATAATCGGGAATAACCAGAAGGGCTCCTTGTCCCTTTTTGGCACTCAGATGTCGCATACACACCATTCAGTGACGCATTGCGGTGCTATTCTGGATTTGACAATTGCCCAAAAAAAGTAAATAGCGGAGAGCCAGTATGCAAATCCCTTTGCAATCCAAACGAACCACTATCTCGGTTGCCATCGCGGCAGCGCTGGCCGCCCCTCCCGTGCTGGCTCAACCACCGGAAGCCGATCGGGGGCTGGAAGAGATCTTCGTTACCGCGACCCGCGTAGAGCGTGCAATGCAGGACGTTCCCATCGCGGTGTCCGCCCTGAATCCGGAAGACATCGACGAACTCGGCATCACTAATTTTTCGGACTACGTTTTGCAGTTGCCGAGCGTGACCGCCGGCGGAAGCGGGCCGGGACAAAACACCATCTACATTCGCGGGGTTGCATCGACGACGCCGAACCTGACGGTCGCCGGTGTGGCCGGTCTTTCGCCCAACGTGGCCTTTTATCTGGACGAGCAGCCGCTGGCGCATCCGGGCCGCAATCTCGACGTGTACGCTGCCGACCTGGCGCGAATCGAAGTACTCTCGGGGCCCCAGGGCACCCTGTTCGGCGCCAGTTCCCAGGCGGGCAACGTTCGCCTGATTACGAATAAGCCGGAACTCGACGAGTTTTACGGCACGGCGAAGATGGGCGCAAATACGATCAGCGGCGGTGAAGGGGGGACGAACTTCGAATTCGTCGTCAACGTTCCGCTCACCGACAGTTTTGGAATGCGCGGCGTCGTCTACCGGGATAGCAAGGGCGGCTGGATCGACAATGTTCCCGGCACCAGGGTCGCCAGTCAGGCTGCGCGATTCAGGCCCGAAGGAGCGGTGCGCGACAACGGCGTGGCCGTCGCTTCGTATCGCGCCGGATTCCAGGCCGGCGTGGATCTCTCCAACATCAATTTCCTCGAGGCCAACAACAATTCGATCGCACGCAGCGACATAAACGGGGTGACCTACACCGGCGGCCGAATCTCCGCCCAGTGGGACATCAGCGACGATTGGGGATTGCTCGTGGCCCACACGACCCAGGAGACCGACGCGGACGGTGTATTCTTTGCCAATCCCGAAGTCGGCGACTTGGCTATCAGCCGCTTCGTGGACGAACAGATCAAGGATACCTTCGACAACACGGCCTGGACGCTCAGTGGCCGGGTCGGTGAACTTGAAGTCATCTACACCGGCGCATTCACGGATCGCCAGTCGGACCAGATCGTTGATTACTCGGATTATCTTTTCGTGGGCCAGTACCTGCCTTACTACATCTGCGACTACTACGCGACTTACACCTCGTTCAATTCTCCTCCGGGAGTGCCCCGCGAAGGCACGACGTGCAACCAGCCGCAGATGTTCGTGGACAGCCTCAACATGCTGGAGATCCAGACCCACGAAATCCGTTTCACGACGGACCAGACGAATCGCTGGCGCGTCCAGGGCGGCGTGTTCATGAGCGACCTTGAACTCATCGAGGTCAACGACTTTAACTATCCCGGGTCGATTGAGGCGATCGGGTGGAATGGCCACCCGGGATTCGCACCGAATTATCCATTGACCAACTCGCAGGCGGCTCCCGGCAACCCCGCCGGATCCAGTTTCAACGGCGGCCCCGGTTACTACACCTTTCCCGGACCTTTCCCGCCGGGTGTCATTTTCCGTAACGACATCAGGCGCACGGACGAGCAGATTGGCGTATTCGGCGAAGTCGCCTTCGACCTGAGCGACGATGTTTCAGTGACGCTCGGCGCCCGCAACTACAAGATCGAGGTCGATCTCGAAGGCAGCGCCAATTCATCCTTCGGCAATTTCGGCGGGAACCGGGAAGACCAGCAAAGATTCGGCACCAACATTTCGCAGCAGTTCATGCCCGGCAACGCCATCGGCGCGCCCGACAAGGCAGTGGCGGACGGCACCATCTTCAAGGCGACGCTGGACTGGCAGCCGCAGGATGACCGCCTTTACTACGTAACCCTGTCGGAAGGATTTCGGCCCGGCCTGCTCAATCGGCCAGGCGGCCGAATGAGCGCGGACGGCAGCGGGTTTGTCGTGCCCTATGAACTGGAAACCGACGAAGTCGTCAATCTTGAAGTGGGCATGAAAGCCGACTTCAATAACAACTTTCGGGTGAACGCCGCGCTGTTCAACATCGATATCCAGAATCTGCAGACCACGATCTTCGATACGAGCATCGTCAATCTGTTCTTCTCGGATAATGCGGCGGACGCCGAAGTGACTGGGCTCGAGGCGGATTTCACCTGGCTGCCCGAATGGTCCGACAGGCTTACCTTTGCCGGCGCGGTGTCCTTCCTGAACTCCGAAATCACGCGAAAAATCACGCCTACCAACGACGTGCGGGTCGGGGACGACCTCGCATTCGCGCCGAGTTCACAGGGCAATCTGCGGGCGCGGTACGAATGGGAAGTGCCTGGAAACGGGTGGACGGCCCACGTCATGCCGATGCTCAACTGGACCTCGAAGTCGTTCAGCGACATCATCACCATCAACCGTGATCTGATCGAAGGCTGGGCAATGCTCGGCATGACGGCGGGCGTGGCCGGCGACGGCTGGTCGGTGACGTTCTACGCCAGCAACCTGACCGATGAACGCGCCGAGGTTTCGCGCTCTTTCGTTTTCGACACTCAGCACGTCACTTATGCGCAACCCAGGACATTCGGAATCCGTACGAGCTTTGACTTTTGACCGAACCTGGGAAGGTAACGAGAGTACAGGAAACCAGTTTGAAAACGGCATTCTTGCAAAAGGATGCCGTTTCTTCTTCCCGGCGGGATTTTACGGCCGCACGGCGCGATCAGGCGCCGGACAAGCCAGTGCTGGCCACGATCCAGGCCAGGATCGTAGCCAAACAATACCAGGAAGCGCTGACCGATCTCGAAGTCATCCTCCGCGACGAGCCTGATAATACCGATGCACTGTATATGAGTGCGGTCTGTCTGCGCTATCGGCGCGAATTCGATCAGGCGCTCGCGCAAATAAAGCATTTGCAGGCGCTTTCCCCTGAAAACGGCCGGGCGCATCAGGAAGAGGGACATGCCTTCCGCGACATGGGCCGGCCCGACGAAGCGCTGCGGGCTTACGCGCGTGCGTGCCGATTCAACCCTGCTCTGGTGGCCAGTTGGCGGAGCCAACTCGATATTCTGACCCGCCTCCGCCGCCAGGGTGAGGCGGCACAGGCAAAGGCGCAACTGGATTATCTTCAGCGACTGCCGCAACCTCTGGTCATCGTTCTCGACCTGATCAGCCAGGGCAAGCTGCTCAAGGCGGAAGACCTGTGCCGTAAATTCCTGCGCAAAATTCCGCATCACGTGGAGGCGATGCGCCTGCTGGCGGACATCGGCGTCCGCTTCGGCGTCCTGGCGGACGCCGAATTCCTGCTGGAGTCCGCTCATGAATTCGAGCCGCGGAACGTGCGGGTGCACATGGACTACATTCAGGTGCTGAGAAAACGACAGAAATTCGCACGAGCCCTCGAACAGGCAGGGCGTCTGCTCGAAACCGCGCCCGAACATCCGCAATTTCAGTCGATTTACGCGATCGAATGCATGCAGACCGGGGATTACGAAACGGCGCTCGAGCTGCTCGACAAGGTGCTGGAACGGATACCCGGCGATCCGGTCACACTCACTTCGAAAGGCCACGCGTACAAGACCCGCGGCCACTACGACGAGGCTGTTGCTTCGTATCAATCGGCGCTGGCCAGCCAGCCGCGTCACGGCGAAGCCTGGTACTCGCTGTCCAACCTGAAGGTCTATTCGTTCAGCGACAGTGAGCTCGAAGCGATGAATGCACAGGCTGGCAACGATGACTCGCCCCATGCCGACCGGGTACACCTGAACTTCGCCCTCGGCAAGGCCTATGAGGATCGCAACGACTTCGAGCCTTCATTCGCCCATTACGCCCGCGGCAACAGCCTGAAAAAAGCACTCAGCACCTACGATGCAGACAAGATGACGGACGAGTTGCGCGCCCAGCAGCGAGTGTGCACGGCGGAAATGCTGTCGCGCGGCGAGCGGACAGGGCATCCGGCGGGCGACCCGATTTTCGTGGTCGGCCTGCCGCGTGCCGGTTCGACATTGCTGGAACAGATCCTGTCGTCTCATTCCCGGGTCGACGGCACGCTGGAACTGCCGAACATTCCCTCGCTGTCACAGCAGTTGCGCAGACGCGGGCGCAGCGGAAGCGAGCCCGACTATCCCGATATACTGCCGACACTGTCCGACGAAGAATTGCGCCGTTTCGGGGAGCAATACATCGACGACACGCGGATTCACCGCCAGGACGCACCGTTCTTCATCGACAAGATGCCGAACAATTTTCGCCACATCGGCCTCATCCACCTGATTCTGCCCAATGCGAAGATCATCGACGCCAGACGCCATCCCATGGCTTGCGGTTTCAGTGGATTCAAGCAATTGTTCGCCGAGGGGCAGGAATTCACCTACGATCTTGCGGACCTCGGGCAGTACTACCGCGATTATGTCGAACTCATGGATTACTGGGACGAGGCGCTCCCCGACAAGGTTTTGCGCGTTCAATACGAAGAAGTCGTGGACGACCTGGAATCCCAGGTCCGGCGGCTTCTCGACTATTGCGGGCTCGAGTTCGAGCCAGGCTGCCTGAGCTTTCACAATACGGAACGATCGGTTCGTACACCGAGTTCCGAACAGGTCCGGCGGCCGATCTTCAAGTCCGGCCTCGAATACTGGCGCAATTACGAATCATGGCTGGACCCGCTGCGGGACGCCCTGGGCGAGGACGTGCGAAATCGATATGAGTGACATCAGCGACGCACAATCGGACTCCGCTCCAACCGATACCGAGACTTCCGACATAGGTCACGAAATCGGCGAACATAACATCAGAATCTTCAATCTCGACATCCACAACCCCGTTTTCCTTGTTTCCGCCGCGCTGGTTGTCACGCTCGTCACCGGCACTTTGCTGTTTCCGCAGCAGGCGGCGACGGTTTTTGCCGACCTCAGGGTCTGGACCACCGAAACGTTCGACTGGTTCTTCTTCGCCGCGGCTAACGTCTTCATCGTGTTTTGCCTCGGCATCGCACTTTCCCCATTGGGACGAATTCGTCTCGGCGGGCGGGACGCGACCCCGCAATACGGCTATTCCGCGTGGCTTGCCATGCTGTTCGCGGCGGGCGTGGGCATCGGCCTGATGTTTTTCGGGGTCCACGAGCCTGTCACCCACACCTTGTCGCCTCCACTGGGCATCGACCCGGCCGACACGGGAGCGGCGCGCGCCATCGGCATGTCGGCCGCCATAATGCACTGGGGTCTGCATGCCTGGGCTATATACGCAGTGGCCGGCCTGTCGCTGGCTTTCTTCTGCTTCAACCGCGGCATGCCGCTGACACTGCGTTCCGGATTCTTTCCACTGATCGGCAAGGCCGTCTGGGGGCCATTCGGCCACGCGGTGGACATCAGCGCGGTGCTGGCAACCCTGTTCGGGCTCGCGGTATCGCTGGGTTTCGGCGCCGAACAGATTGCCGGCGGATTGAATTACCTGTTCGGAATCCCCACGACCAACGCCACCAAGGCCATCCTGATCGTGATCATCATCAGCATCGCGCTGGCGTCCGTCGTTGCCGGTCTGGACAAGGGCGTCAAGCGCCTGAGCTGGATCAACATGTCGCTGGCGGGCATGTTATGGCTGTTTGTGCTTATCGCGGGACCCACGTTGGCCATTCTTGCGACGATCGCCAGGGCGGGCGTCGATTATGTCTATTACCTGCCGGCGCTGAGCAACTGGATCGGCCGCGAAGACCTCGACTTTCTGTACGATTGGCCCGTTTTTTACTGGGCCTGGTGGATTGCCTGGGCGCCCTTCGTCGGCATGTTCATCGCGCGGATCAGTTTTGGCCGCACGATACGCGAGTTCATCACCTGGGTGCTGATCGTGCCGACGATAATCGGCATCCTGTGGATGGCGACATTCGGCGGGGCCGCCCTTGACCAGTACTTTTCAGAGGGCTACCGGGGCGTGTCGGAAGCCGTGCCCGAACTTGCGCTGTTCAGAATGCTGGAGTTGTTGCCGATGACGGGATTCGTTTCCGCCGTCAGTGTGTTGTTGATCACGATCTTTTTCGTCACTTCGGCGGATTCGGGATCATTGGTGATGGACACCATCACGGCCGGCGGCAAGATGGATGCGCCGGTGCAGCAACGCGTCTTCTGGTGCCTGCTCGCCGGCCTGGCGGCAATGGCGCTGATGCTGGGCGGCGGCATGGCGTCGCTGCAGGCCTTGACCCTCGCTGTGGGCCTGCCTTTTACCGTTGTGCTGATATGTATGTGCGGAGGTCTCCTCAAGGGATTGCTGGAGGAATTGTCCATCCAGGACTGAACGCGCAACGCGAAAGCGCAGTTATCGGCCCATGGCCTCGCGGGACAGGAAGATCGGAAAATCCTCCCGCAATTGCGCGTCGAGTTCGTCGCTGATGTGGCGGGGTGCGGGGCCGGCGAGGATTTCACGTTTTTTGGCGGTGGCCTGTTCGAGGTGGACCGGTTTGCCCGTTTCTTCCCAGACGTTGGGGCTGTTGCGGTCGCTCAAGGCCGGGTAGACGTATTCACTCTGCATAACCTGCAATGTGTTGCTGGAGCCAAGGTAATGCCCTTCCCCGCCGGCGCAGACCTGATTGATCTCATCGAAGCTCAGGGTCCGGGGGTTGACCTCGATTCCCCGAACCGCTCGGCCGATACCGCTGAGGACGTCGTTATCCAGTAACAGGCTTTCCGGGCACACGCTCAACAGACTTGCGTACATGCCGGCGGATTCATAGACGATGTTCGCCCCGGACAGCGCTGCCGACAATACGGTTGACGCACGCTCGGCGCCGGCCTGGAAATCGGGAAACTTGGCGTCGGACATGCCGCAGGCGGTGCCGAAAGGCAGGTCGAGATGATTGCCCACCTGCGCGCAGGCGGCGGACAACAGGCCCTGCTCCGGCGAACCGCCGCTCATTGCGCCGGTGCGCAAATCCGAAACAAAGGGCCAGGCGCCGAGAATCGCAGGAGCGCCGGCTTTGATCACATTGACATAGACCAGCCCGCCCAGGCATTCGGCCCATGCCTGGGATACGGTTCCGGCGAGGCAGGCCGGGCCGGTGGCGCCGGCCTGGCCTGCCGAAAGCAGCAATACCGGCATGCCGCCCTGCACTGCAACCCGCAAGCATTCCATGGCGTCAGCCGCGAACTTCATCGGCGGCACCACGAAGCAGTTGGACTGGCTGACGAAGGGCCGCGCCCGCCACGCGTCCTCACCGCCGGCGATCATGTGCAGCATCTCGAAACTCTTTTCCAGGTGTTCCGGCAGGGTCCAGCTTGAGCCGACATGCTTGCTCGTACCCATCAGGCAGCAATACAGCGTATTGATGTCCAGTTCGCAGTTGTCGACTATGTCCCGGGGAACGCAGGTCCGCTGGAACATGTGAATGTGCTCGCAGGTATCGGCGATGCGCGCCATGTCGTAGAGATCCTGGGCGGTGGATTCCCGGTATAGATTGTTTTCCGGGTCGGCGCATTGCACCGCGGCGCCGGCGGTGGAGAAATGCACCCTGGCGCCGCTGAGATCGATATCGTATCTGGTGTCCCTGGCGTACAGCGTCAGGTTGCGCCGGGCCTGTTGCAGCGTTTTTTCCACCAGGCCGCGGGGCATGCGCAGGCGGCCGTCGTCACCGAGCACTGCGCCTGCCGCGGTACAGGTTTCGAGGCAATGTGGCGTGGCGTCGGCGAATCCGACCTGTTCGAGAATGCGAAAGGCGTTGTCGACTACTGCCGCGACGCCTTCATCGCTGAGGGGCCGGTACTGGCCGCCGCTATGCCCCGGCCGAACCGGCTTGGCGGCTTCGGCCAGCGGTGCGGCGCGAGCTGCCCGGCGCGCCTCCCTGCCCCCTGCTCTTCGTGCCATGGCAACGTTCTCCCGATGCGATATTTTTCTTGAATGCCCTTGCCGCGAGTTTCAATCCGCCGATGATTTCTGTCAATCGAAATCCGTGCAAAAAATCGATATTTTTCTGACTCGCAACCATTGCATAGCAGGACCGCGCAAGGCGAAAATCAGCCTACAAGCGCCAGTCGCCGGAGAGCAGTATGGAAAGCCAGGCCCGCATAGTTATCGTCGGCGGCGGCATCATGGGTGTCGGACTGCTGTATCACTTGGCCGCCGAGGGGTGCAGCGATGTCCTGCTGATCGAGAAAGGCGAATTGACCTCGGGTTCGACCTGGCACGCGGCCGGCCAGTGCCCCAATCTGGTCGGCAACTATAATCTCGCCAAAATCCACGAATACAGCAACTCGCTGTACCGCAATCTGGAGCAACTGACCGGCCAGGCCGTCGGTTGGCACGGTTGCGGCAGCATCCGCTTTGCATTGACAGAGCGGGACCTGGACTGGTTCCGATACCTCCGGGGGATAGCCGCAGAAGTCGGCTATCACATGGAGATCATCGATGTCGAACAGATCGGCAAACTGAATCCTTTCGTCACCACCGAAGGCGTACTCGCCGCTGCCTGGACCCGCGACGACGGGCATGCCGACCCGTCCGGGCTCACCCAGGCGATGGCCAGGGGCGCCCGCGACCACGGCGCCCGAATCATTCGCGGCAACCGGGTTACGGGCATAAACGCCCTGCCCGGCGGCGAATGGGAAGTGATCACTGAACAGGGAACGGTCATTGCCGAAACCGTGGTCAATGCGGCCGGCAGTTTCGCCCGGCAAGTGGCGCAATGGGTGGGCGCGGAGCTTCCCATCAGCAATATCCAGCACCACTACCTGGTAACGGAACGGCTGCCGGAACTGGCCGAAAGAAGTGTCGAGATACCCGTAACCCGCGACCCCTGGGCTTCTTCTTACATGCGTCAGGAGCAGAATTCCGGCCTGATGGGCATTTACGAGAGCAAAGGCATCGCCGAGGCCTGGCAACCCGACGGATTGCCGCCCTGGGAGTCCGACAGCGAACTGTTCGCCGACGACCTGGAACGCCTGATGCCCTGGCTGGGCCGCGTCATGGAGCGCATGCCGATATTCGAGCCGGCGGGAATCAAACGTATCGTCAACGGCGCCATCTCCCACAGTCCCGACGGGTTGCCCTTGCTCGGGCCCGTGGCCGGACTGCGCAACTTCTGGCTGTGCTGCGGTTCGTCCTTCGGCATCGCCCAGGGCGCCGGCTGCGGCAAGTATCTGGCCCAGTGGATGTTGCACGGCGACTCCGAAATCAACATGACCGGATTCGACCCGCGGCGCTTCGGCGTGTTTGCCGATGCCGACTACATGCGGGCCAGGGGCCGTCAGGACTACGGCATGACCTACGCCACGGCCTTGCCGGGAGAAGAATTGCCGGCGGCCCGCGGGCTCCGAACGAGCCCCCTGTACGACAAGTTGCGCGCGCAGGGCTGCGTATACACGGAAACTTTCGGCTGGGAGAGGCCCAAGTGGTTCTCGCCGGACGGGCGTGAAGAGGAGTACAGTTTCCGTCACAACAATGTCTTCGAACTCGTGCGCGAAGAGTGTCTGGCGGTGCGCGAACGGGTTGGAATCCTGGATCTTTCGGGTTTTGCGAAGTACGACGTAACGGGCCGGGACGCGGAATCGCTGCTGGACAGGCTTTGCGCCAACCGGCTGCCCAGGCAGGGCCGCATTGCATTGACGCATCTGTTGTCCGAAAACGGGCGCATCCAGGGTGAGGTAACGATCACCCGCCTCGACGACGATTCCTTTTATATTCTTTCCGCGGCCGGCGCCGAATTGCGCGATCTGGACCACCTTGAACAGGGTATGCGTCCCGGCGAGCAGGTCAGCATTGCCAACGTCACCGACCGACGCGGCGTACTTGTGCTGGCCGGGCCTCATGCCCGGGACGTTCTGTCACGCGTAACGGACGCGCCTCTGGCGACCAGCGCCTTTCCCTGGCTCAGCGGCAGGGAGATCGAAATCGCCGGCATGCCCGTGCGCACGCTGCGGGTGAACTACGTGGGAGAATTGGGCTGGGAACTGCATCCGCTGATGGAACACATGGAAGCGCTGTACGACGCCTTGCTGGAGGCCGGTGCGGAGTACGGCATCCGCAATTTCGGCCTCTACGCGGTCAACAGCCTGCGACTGGAAAAGGCCTACCGCGGCTGGGGAGCGGAACTGACCAACGAAGTCACCCTGATCGACGCCGACATGGAACGATTCATCAAGTTAGACAAGGGTGATTTCACCGGCCGGGAGGCGACTCTCGAACAGCGCGACCGCGAGCTGCAGCTCATCTACTTCAGCCTCGATTCCGGCGACGCGGACGTACAAGGCGGAGAGCCGATTTACTCGGGCGAAAGTTGCGTCGGAATTACCACGTCCGGCGGCTATGGCCATTATGTGCGGCAGAGTCTCGGTTTCGGTTACGTCCCGCCCGCGCTCGCCGCGCCAGGCACTGCGTTGACGGTGGAAGTGCTGGGACAAAGACGGCAAGCGACCGTAACTACCGACCCGGTTCACGACCCGGCAAACGAGCGCCTGCGCGCCTGACGACCTGTGACGAGCCGACCCAGACCCAAAGCCGAGTTGCCGCGCCATGCGAGCGTCGTCGTCATCGGCGGCGGTGTGATCGGCTGTTCGGTCGCATATCACCTGGCAAAGGATGGAGTTGCGGACGTCGTCCTTCTGGAGCGCAAGCAACTCACTTCCGGCACCACCTGGCACGCGGCGGGCCTGGTGGGTCAACTGCGGACTTCCGTCAACATGACCGAACTGGCGCGCTATACCAGCGATCTCTATCTGCGCCTGGAGGCGGAAACCGGCCAGGCGACCGGCTATCGGCGTTGTGGTTCCATTTCGCTCGCCACCAACGAAGAGCGCTTCGAGGAACTCAGGCGCAGCGCGTCCATGGCGAAGGTATTCGGACTGGAAGTGCAGGTGCTCGAACCCGCTGACATCGGCGCGAGGGTTCCCATGCTTAATGTCGAAGACGTGCTCGGAGGAATCCATATTCCCTCCGACGGCTACGCGAATGCAGTGGACGTCACCAACGCCCTTGCCAAGGGCGCCAGAGCCGCCGGCGCGCGCATCCTCGAAAACACCCTGGTCACGGCCATACACACCACGGGCGGCCGCGTGTCCGGAGTGGCCACGGACCGGGGTGAAATCGAAGCGGACTGTGTAGTCCTGTGCACCGGCATGTGGACTCGGGAACTGGCGGCTTCGATAGGCGTGAACGTACCCCTGCACGCCTGCGAGCACTATTACGCCCTGTTCGATTCGGTGTCGGGATTGCACCCGGACCTGCCGGTAGTGCGAGATTACGACGCCTGTTCCTACTTCAAGTACGACGCCGGCAAGTTACTGGTCGGCGCCTTTGAACCTCACTCCCGCCCCTGGGCGAGCGACGGCATTCCCGAAGACTTCTGTTTCGACGAGATTCCGGGCAGCCTGGAGCATTTCGAGCCGATTCTCGAACAGGCCATGGTTCGCGTCCCGGCGCTGGAAACCGCCGGTCTCGCCAAATTCTTCTGCGGGCCGGAGAGCTTTACGCCGGATGTGCGCTATCACATCGGTCAGGCGCCGGAGAAGGACAACTGCTTCGTTGCGGCAGGGCTGAATTCCATCGGCCTGCAATCCGCCGGCGGCATCGGCAAGGTGCTTTCGGAATGGATTCGCATGGGACACCCACCTTCGGACCTCTGGGAAGTCGACCTGCGCCGCAATATGCCTTTCCAGCGCAACCGGAAGTACCTGCGCGAGAGGGTTTCCGAAAGTCTCGGTCTGCTGTACGCGGCGCATTTCCCCTACCGCCAGTTCGATACCGCCCGTGGCGTTCGAAAATCGCCTCTATACGATCGCCTGCGGGCCGCCGGCGCATGCCACGGCGAACTGGCCGGCTGGGAGCGGCCCAACTGGTACGCGTCTTCCGCTGAACCCAGGCCCGACCTGGCGCATTACGAATACAGTTGGGGACGGCAGAACTGGTTCGAATATTCGGCGGCGGAGCACCGGGCCGTGCGCGAGCGCATGGGACTCTTCGATCAGTCCTCGTTCGCCAAGTTTCAGGTCCAGGGACGCGACGCCGCCCGGGTGCTGAATCGTGTTTGCGCGAACGATATCGACGTCGATCCGGGCCGAATTGTCTATACCCAATGGCTGAATGAACGAGGCGGCATCGAAGCGGATTTGACGGTCACCCGTCTGAGTGAAGTGTGCTATCTGGTCGTTACCGCGGCCGCCACGGAAATCCGGGACTTCAATTGGCTGCAACGGCAGGTACCGGCCGACAGCCACTGTACGTTGACCAATGTGACATCAGCGATGAGCGTAATTTCGATCATGGGACCGAACTCCCGGGCGCTGTTGCAGTCGCTGAGCCCCGACGAACTTTCCCATGAAGCCTTTCCCTTCGGCCACAGCCGGGAAATCGAACTCGGTCATGCGCTGGTGCGCGCCTCCCGGATCACCTATGTCGGCGAACTCGGCTGGGAGCTGTATATCCCCACTGAATTCACGGCCGGAGTCTACGATGCGATCAATGAGGCCGGCCCGGCGTTCGAACTGGCCCACGCCGGCTACCATGCGCTCGATTCGCTGCGCATCGAAAAGGCCTACCGGCATTGGGGCCACGACATTACCGACGAGGACACGCCGCTGGAGGCGGGCCTAAACTTCGCCGTCAAGTTCGACAAGCCGGGCGGATTCATTGGCCGGGAGGCCTTGCTGGAACTGAAGCGGACGGCGCCGGCGAAGCGGTTGTTGCAATTCCGGCTGCTGGACCCGAAGCCGTTGCTCTATCACGACGAACCCGTCTGGCAGGGCGATAAACTGGTCGGGCGCATTACCTCGGGCGCTTACGGCCACACGCTTGGCGGAGCGATCGGCCTGGGCTATGTCGATACGGCGAAGGCGCCGGACCTGTCCGCGGGGGAATTCAGCATCGAGGTGGCCGGTGAAAGAATTCCGGCGGAAGCCTCATCCAGGCCGATGTACGACCCCGCCGGCCAACGTATCCGTTGTTGACGGCCGGCTTTCCGCAAGAAATCAGTCCAATCCCGTGATCTTGCCCGCCGAGTCCACCTGGATGTCATTGGCCGATGGGCTCCGCGGCAGCCCGGGCATCGTCATGATGGCGCCGCACACCGGCACGATGAAGCCGGCGCCCACCGACAGCCGGACTTCGCGTATTTCCACGATATGGTCCTTCGGGGCGCCGAGAAGATGGGGGTCGGTCGAGAAACTGTATTGCGTCTTGGCCATGCAAACCGGAAACTTGCCGTAACCGCTTTCCTGCAGCCTGGCGAATTCGTTGCGCACATTCGACGGCGCGATGATGTCCCGGGCGCCGTAGATCGTCTGTGCTATGCGGCGGGTTTTCTCCCAGAGATCAAGTTCGTCTTCATACAGCACGCGAAAATCGGCAGTTCCCGATTCGGCGACTTGCGCCACTACCCTGGCCAGATCGGTCGCGCCGGCGCCTCCTTCGGCCCAGTGCCGGGCCTCGATGGAAGCGACGCCCGCCTGGCGGCAATAGTCCATGATGGCCCGTACTTCGGCATCGCTGTCGGTCGGATGGCGATTGATCGCCACTACCGCCGGCACGCCGAACCGGGCGAGGATGGCGAGATGTTGCCCCAGGTTGGCGCAGCCTTTCGACACAGCAGCGCTGTCCTCTTTCGGCAGGTCGTTTCTTGCGACCCCGCCATGCATCTTGAGCGCTTTGACGGTCGCTACCAGAACCGCGGCGTCAGGCGCCAGGCCCGCGGTGCGGCACTTTATGTTGAAAAACTTTTCGGCGCCGAGATCGGAGCCGAAACCGGCCTCGGTCACGACGTAATCCGCCAGCTTTAGCGCGGTGCGCGTCGCAATTACCGAATTGCAGCCGTGGGCGATGTTCGCGAACGGCCCTCCGTGTATGAACGCCGGATTGTTCTCCAGCGTCTGCGCGAGATTCGGAAGCAAGGCATCCTGGAGCAGGGCCGTCATCGCACCCTGCGCGGAAAGTTCGCGCGCGGTGACAGGCTTTCCGTCACGGGAATAGCCGACCACGATGGCGCCGAGCCGATGCTGCAATTCGTCAAGGTTTTGCGCCAGACAGAAAATCGCCATGATCTCGGAGGTGCTGGTGATGTCAAAGCCGGACTCGCGGGGCACGCCGTGGGCGGACCCGCCCAAACCGATCATGACCTGGCGTAGTGCGCGATCGTTCATGTCGACCACGCGCCGCCATGTGACCCGGCGCGGGTCCAGATCCGGGTTGGCGTGCCAGTGGACATGGTTGTCGACCAGGGCCGCCAGCAAGTTGTGTGCGGCTGCGACGGCGTGGAAATCGCCGGTGAAATGCAGGTTGATGTCGGTCATCGGCGCGACCTGCGCGTAACCGCCGCCTGTCGCTCCGCCTTTCATGCCGAAACAGGGTCCGAGACTGGGTTCGCGCAGACAGATCGCCGTTTTCTTGCCGATCCGGTTCAACGCGTCGCCAAGACCGATAGTCGTAGTCGTCTTGCCCTCGCCGGCCGGCGTCGGCGACACCGCCGTCACCAGGATCAGCTTGCCGGACGCGTCCGGACGCGACTCCGAAATGGCCGAAAAATCAATCTTGGCCTTGGCATTGCCGTAGGGAATCGTATGGTCGGCAAAACCGAAAATGCCGGCGACTTCCCGTATCGGCAGCAAATCGGCCTCGCGGGCAATTTCAATATCGGATTTTTGTGACATTTGATTTTGTTACCTGTCGGCGCGGTCGACGCTCGGCGTCTTGCCGTAGAGTTCTCTGTAGGTCGTGCTGAAATGAGAGCTGGAAACAAAGCCTGACTGGGCCGAGATTTCGACAATGCTCAGGCTGGTCTGGAAAAGCAGTTCGCGCGCCCGCGCGAGCCGCAAATACAAATAATAGCGTGACGGCGAAGTCAGCAGGTATTTCTGGAACAGACGCTGGAGTTGCCGTCGGGACAACCCGACATACGAGGCAAGTTCAACCTGGCTGAGCGGCTCGCGGATGTTGCTTTCCATCAGTTCCACTGCCGCTACCAGCTTGGCCGAATGTCCGCCGACCTGGTGCCGCAGCGGCACATGTTGCCGATCCCTGGTATCGCGTATTCGATCGTGTACGAACTGATCGGCTATTTCGGCGCTGATCCCGGCGCCCAATTGCCGGCGGACGAAGTACAGCATCATGTCCATCGGCGCCGTGCCGCCGGAACTGGTGAATCGGTCGCGGTCAATCGTGAAAATGCTCCTGCTTACCGTAACCTTCGGGAATTGCTCGGTCATGGCGGCATATTCCTCCCAGTGGACGCTGCAACGGTACCCGTCAAGCACTCCGGCTTTGGCCAAAGCGTAACTGCCGGTACAGGTCGAGCCCAGCGCCATTCCGCGGGCGTTGCAAGCGCGCAACCAGTACATTGCCGTTTTCTCGCAATGACGCTCGACCCGTTCGCCGCCGCAAGCTATGACTGCGTCCAGATCACTGGATAGGGCATCATCGCCGATGCTTGAATCGGCGCTGATGGAAAGCCCGTCGCTGGCGGAAACAGGGCCGCCGCTTTCGGAAATCATCTGCCAGCTATAAATCTCGCTTCCGGCCACGCGGTTGGCCATGCGCAAGGTCTCGATCGCCGACGAAACGGAAATGAGCGTGAAATTTTCCAGAAGCAGGAAGCCGAAACTAGTCGGCATCATCTGCGGATCGGTCGTAGTCATTTCGCAGATAATGTACTCTGAGCGGCTGCAGCAAGGTACTGCGCGGGCGCCGCAAATCCACCACAATTACCGACGGCAGCGATCCGCCAGGCCACATGTTTTTGCACCACGAATTTTAGCACAGCTCTCCTGTCGGATTGGCCACAATCGAGCGTCGAAAACTCTCGAGATCAGCAGGCGTATTGATATTCACGAAGCTTGACGCGATTTCAGACAGGTCGGTCGCGGGAATCGCGTTGGCCTCGAGCCAGCGGAATACGGCCCGACCGCCGTCGGCATAGAATCGCGCCAGGGATTCGGCCCTTTCGCGACCGATGAGCAAGGTGAGATTTTGACGCCGTTTGCCGTCGTGCGCGACGGCGACGCCGCGCGCCCGCGCATCTTTCGAGAGGACTTCGACGAGGTTCGGCGCAGTCCACGGCGCATCGCCGGGACAGCTCAGCAACCACTCGGCCGAACTATCTGCAATGCAGGACACCAGGCCGCCCAGTGGGCCCTGATCCGGCTCGGCGTCCACAATCAGATCGCAGCCGAAACTCCGCCAGTCACTTTGATTCTGGCCCGCACCGAGGCTAAGGACAGTTCGGGATGCCTGAGGGCGCAGCCGCTCGATGACGAATTCAACGAGCGCTCGACCCCCTGCGCGAACGAGCGGTTTCTCGATGCCGCCGAGACGCCGTCCCCGGCCGCCGCAAAGCACGATCGCAGTGACCTCTTCAGGCTTCAAGAACGCGCTGCCCGTGACAATAGAGGTTGAAACCGCTTGATTTCAGAAAGCCGATGAGCGTTATGCCTTCCTGCTCGGCCAGTTCGATGGCAAGACTCGACGGCGCGCCGATGGCAGCCACCAGACGTACACCGGCCATGGCCGCTTTTTGAATAAGTTCAAAACTGGCGCGTCCGCTGAGGAGAATGCCGCAACCGGAAAGTCCGCCCTCGCGGAAACAGGAGCCGACGAGTTTGTCGAGCGCATTATGCCGTCCGACGTCTTCGCGGATGCGCAGGATCCTGCCGCTCGCATCAAAACTTGCCGAAGCGTGCAAACCGCCGGTGCGGGTAAATTCATCCTGTTGCGTGATGAGTTTCGCCGGCAGTTCCCGTAACTTGTCCGCGCAGATTGAGAAGCCGGAATCCTCGCGCTCCGGCGCCTGGAATGAAATGGCGTCGAGCGAGGCCTTGCCGCAGACGCCGCAACTCGAACTCGTATAGAAATGCCGTTTCAGCGCTTCGATATCCACGCGCACGCTATCTTCGAGCTCCACGCGCAGGATGTTCCGCAACCCCTTGTCGGGGCTCGGGGGCCCGCAATGTCCTATGCTTCGCACTTCGTCCGCATGACGGATTATGGCCTCGCCCGCCAGAAACCCGATCGCCAGTTCTTCGTCCTGGCCGGGCGTGCGCATGGTGATGGCGATACTCTGTTCGCTGCGCGCTTGTCCATCCATGTGCGAGAGGCGAATTTCGAGCGGTTCTTCAATGCTGACGGAATCGCCCGCGCGCGTTTTACCAGTCGGGGACAGGCGGGTAATCTGACGCTGCAGGCTTCCGGCCACCAGCGACCTGGCGGCAATCGCATCACTCATGGCTTTGCTCATTCTTCCGGCAGGAGTTCGCGCTGTGTCCGGTTTCGATCCTGGTACACCTCCTGCCAGGCCGAGATGTGATTGGCGGGCCGAATTTCGACCGCCGTCACCTTGTACTCGGGGCAGTTGGTCGCCCAGTCGCTCAGGTCCGTGGTAACCACATTGGTGCCGGTAGACGGGTGATGAAAGGTTGTATACACAACGCCAGGCACGACGCGTGTGGTCACTTCCGCCCGCAAGACGATTTCCCCCATGCGGCTGGAGATGGACACCCGGTCATCCGTGCGCACGCCGCGCATTTCGGCATCGGCGGGGTGAATTTCGAGCCGATCCTCGTCCAGCCATTCGATATTATGCGTGCGCCGAGTCTGGGTGCCGACGTTGTATTGGGTCAATATGCGTCCGGTGGTCAGCAGCAGCGGATACTTGCGGCTGGTGCGCTCATCCGTCGGCTGATAGTCCGTAAGCATGAAGCGGCCCTTGCCACGCACGAACTGTGCCTCGTGCATGATGGGCGTGCCTTCGGGCGCCCCGTCATTGCAGGGCCATTGCACACTTCCCAGACGATCCAGCTTTTCAAAAGAGACGCCCGCAAAGTCCGGCGTGAGGCTCGCGACCTCGTTCATGATGTCTTCGGCGGACTGGTAATGCATGGGATAACCCATGGCCGCGGAGAGGTCCTGCACCACCTGCCATTCGGGCCTGCCCGACTTCGGCTGCATTACCTTGCGAACCCGGTTGATGCGCCTTTCGGCGTTGGTGAAAGTGCCGTCCTTCTCAAGAAAGGACGTGCCGGGCAGGAAGATGTGCGCGAACTTGGCGGTCTCGTTCAGAAACAGATCCTGCACGATTACGCAGTCCATATTGCCGAGCGCGGCCTCCACGCCTTGTGTGTTGGGGTCCGATTGTGCGAGATCCTCGCCCTGGATGAAGATGCCCTTGAAGCTGCCGCCGCGCGCGGCGTCAAGCATGTTGGGAATGCGCATGCCGGGCTCGGGCAGGAGTTCGACCTGCCAGGCGCTTTCGTACTTTTCGCGTACCGAGGCGTCTACAATCGGTTGATAGCCGGAAAGTTCATGGGGGAAGGACCCCATATCGCAGGAGCCCTGCACGTTGTTCTGACCGCGCAGCGGGCAGACGCCGACGCCCTCGCGGCCGATGTTTCCGGTCGCCATGGCGAGATTGGCCATGGCCATGACCATGGTCGAGCCCTGGCTGTGTTCGGTGACGCCCAGGCCGTAGTAGATGGCGGCGTTCCTTGATGTTGCATAGAGCCGGGCGGAGTCGCGGATGTCGGCCGCGGAAACGCCGGTGATTTCCTGCACGGCTTCCGGCGCGTTTTCCGGACGCGCCGCGAATTCGCGCCATTCTTCGAAGGACTCCGGGTCACAACGTTCACGCACGAAGTCTTCGTCAACCAGCCCCTCGGTCACGACCACGTGCGCGAAAGCGTTCATCATCGGCACATTGGTGCCGGGCAGCAGCGGCAGGTGCGCATCGGCCTCGATATGCGGCGAACGCACCAGATCTATGCGTCTTGGGTCCATCACGACTAAATTGGCGCCCTGTCGAAGCCTTCGCTTGAGCAACGATGCAAACACCGGATGGCCGTCCGTGGGATTGGCGCCGATGACAATGATCGTGTCCGCCTTCAGTACCGAATCGAAATGTTGCGTGCCGGCCGAAGTCCCGTAGGTTTGCTTGAGGCCGTAGCCGGTAGGGGAATGGCAAACACGCGCGCAGGTGTCGACGTTATTGCTGCCGAAGGCGGTTCGTACCATCTTCTGGACGGTCCAGATTTCCTCGTTGGTGCAGCGCGCCGAAGTTACGGCTCCGATGGAGTGCAGGCCGTGCTCGGCCTGGACGGCCTTGAGGCGCGAAGCAGCCTCGGAGATTGCCTCGTCCCAGGAAACCTCGCGCCAGGGGTCGGTGATCCGGTCGCGCACGAGCGGTTTGACGACGCGCTCCGGGTGGTTCGCATAACCCCAGGCGAATCGCCCCTTGACGCAGGAGTGGCCGTGATTGGCCTTGCCGAGTTTGTCCGGCACCATGCGCACGACCTGGTCGCCCTTGAGTTCCGCGCGGAACGAACAGCCGACGCCGCAATAGGCGCAGGTGGTTCGAACGCTTCGGTCCGGTACGCCTTCGTCGACTACCGATTTCTCCATCAGGGTCGCGGTCGGACAGGCCTGCACGCAGGCGCCGCAGGAAACGCACTCGGATTCGAAAAAGTTTTCCGCGCCTGTCTCCACGACCGAACCGAAGCCGCGCCCGTCTATGGTCAAGGCGTGTGTGCCCTGCACTTCGTTGCAGGCGCGCACGCAACGCGAGCAGACAATGCATTTCGAAGGGTCGAAGCTGAAATAGGGATTTGAATCGTCGACCGCGGCGCTGAGGTGATTTTCACCGTCATCGTACCGGACCTCGCGCAAGCCCACGGCGCCCGCCATGTCCTGGAGTTCGCAGTCCCCGTTGGCGCTGCAGGTGAGGCAGTCGAGCGGATGGTCGGAAATATAGAGTTCCATGACGCCGCGGCGAAGCTTCGCGACTTTCTCGCTCTGCGTCCGCACCTGCATGCCTTCCCGTACGGGTTCGGTGCAGGATGCGTATACGCCGCGCCGCCCTTCGATTTCGACCAGGCACAGGCGGCAGGAGCCGAAGGCTTCCAGGCTGTCCGTTGCACAGAGCTTCGGCACGGGAATGCCGGCTTCGATGGCGGCGCGCATGATGGAAGTACCAGCGCGCACCTCGATCGGTGAGCCATCGATAGTGACAGTTACCTGCTCCTCTTTGGCCGAGGCAGGCGTGCCGTAATCAAGGTCGTCGAGTCTCATGGTCGAATCTCTATTCGGGCCTAACCCGTTGCTACTCCCTCCCTGCACGGGAGTAAGCCCGGGCCAGGGCGCTTCGCACCGGAATCGGGGTCATGCCTCCCATCTGACACAAGCTGGTCTGTTCCATTACCTCGCAAAGGTCTTCGATGACTTCTAGCTGATTTTCAGTGTACTCCCCTGAAGCCAGCGCCGCTACAGCTTCCTTGCCGCGAACAGATCCGATCCGGCAAGGCGTACACTTGCCGCAGGACTCGTGTTCGCAAAAGGCGAAAGCGAAATGGGCCTGTTGCACGAGGTCGACTGTGTCGTCGAACACCACCAGCCCGCCATGGCCGATGCCGGCGCCTAATCCGGCCATGTCTTCGTAGCTGAGCGGCGTGTCCAGGTCGCTCTCGAAGAGATAGGCGCCGAGCGGTCCTCCCACCTGGACCGCTCCGAACGGACTGCCGGTTCGCGTGCCGCCGCCCCAATCTTCAATCAGCTCCCGAAGACTGAGGCCGAAGGGCAGTTCATAAAGCCCGCCGCGCTTGATGTTTCCCGCAAGCTGGAAGGTCATGCTTCCCGTTGATGCGCCGACGCCGATATCGGCATAGGCCTTGCCGCCAATCTGCAATATGCCCGGCACCGCGCAGAGCGTGATGACGTTATGCACCAGCGTCGGTTGTCCGAACAGGCCGGCGACCGCGGGTACGGGGGGCTTGACGCGAATCTCGCCGCGCTTGCCTTCGAGGCTTTCGAGCAGCGACGTCTCTTCGCCGCAGATGTAGGCGCCGGCGCCTATGAAAAGCTCGATGTCGAATTTTTCCAGCAGTCCGAGTGTCCTGGCCATGTCGATGGCGCGCGCGAAGATTTCAGCCGCGAGCGGATACTCGGAGCGCAGGTAGACAAGCCCCTTGTCCGCTCCGGTCGCATGGCCCGAAAGCAGCATGCCTTCTATCAGGCGGAAGGGGTCGCCTTCCATGATGAGCCGATCGGCGAAAGTGCCTGAATCGCCTTCGTCGGCGTTGACGACTATGTATTTTTGCGGAGCACCGGTTTTACAAACGGCATCGTATACGGTTTGCCACTTGATATGTGCGGGGAACCCCGCGCCGCCACGGCCCCGGAGTCCGCTGGCCTTGATCTCTTCAATGATCTGCCGCGGTTCGCGTTCGAGCTGTTCGAGCAGCCAGGACGGGTCGTATTCGAAGGGATCGGCATGGCCGCATCGATCGAAGACGAGCCGCTGCTGACGCGCGAGCGCCGGCAGTTCATCAAGAGGGCCGAGCGCGACCGCATCCAGGGCGTCAAGGTCCTGCACGGGTCCAAAGGCTTCGCCGTCGATCACGATCATGGGTTCGAGCCAGGCAAGCCCGAAACCGCCGGTGCGGACGACTTCATGGCCTTTGGCCTGCAATTCTCTCGCAATACGGTCCGCGCCGAGCGCGTTGGCAAGGGATTCGTATGGCACTAATGCGCGTTTTACTTCGGCGCGGCTCACGTCAGCAGTTCCTCCCTGGTTGCATGTACGAGTATGCGCTCGTTGACCATGGCGCACGGGCCCGAGGCGCATAGCCCGAGGCAGAAGACGCCTTCCAGGCTGACGCCGAGATCGTCGCTGGTTTCTCCGAGTTCAAGGCCGAGCGCCTCGGTCATTTCTTTAGTGAGCGCGCGCGAACCGACGGATTGGCAGGCTTCGGCCTGGCAAATGCGAATGTGTTTGCGCCCACGCGGAGCAGTGCGAAAGTCAGCGTAAAAGGAGACGATGCCGCGAACGTCCGCGAGGCTCAGGTTGAAGACGTCGGCAACGATGCGAACGTGCTCGTCCTCGATATGTCCATGGGTTTCCACGATCTTCCGCAGGGCGGTGACCGGTGCGCCCACTTGCCCAAGGCAGGCGGATACAAGCTCGCGTATGGCATCGCTGTTTGACATGGAACAGCACCTCTCAACAGAGGAACGTCAAATTATAACAAGGCTGGAGCGTCCTTCAGAAAATAATAAAATGCGTTTTCGCGACTTATTCCAGCGTCCAGGCGACCCGAATCGGCTCGCTGCCGTATATCAGTAAATCCGGCTCGGCTGCGCTGCTGTAGGCGACCCAGAATTTCAGGCTGACACCTTCCAGGCCCAGGCGGATCCCGGTCAGGGCTTCGCGATAGAGATTGTAGCCATGGCGAGGGTCGTACGTGGGCTGGCCGCGGGAGATGCCGTTTCTGCCGAGAATCACCAGTTCCTCGGCTTGTTCGAGATAGTCGGGGGCTGTTGCGGCAGGCAAATCGCCGCCGGAATACGGATGCCATTCGCGATCGGCATTGCGCGCAAAAAATGTGCCGTCTTCGGTTTCGGCGACGACATGTAGTTGACCTATGCGGTTGCGGTGCGCCGGATCGATCAGCACGGTGGCATAGATATTGAACTCCTGCCAGGGACGCAGCACTTCCCGCGCGTTCAGACCGGCATCCGGGCTGGCATAACCGGAAAAATGTGCTTGTGTTGCGGCGCCGTTGCTCGCGACCGCCTCGCCGAGTGCGACCGGGCAAAACTCCCGATTGCCCGATATTACCGCCACACCGCAGATGTCGTCCGGAGATAGCCGCTTGCGCCACCTGCCCATGCTGTGCGTGGGGCCATAGGCCATGATCGCGGCATCGATGTAACCATGCCCGAGCCCGAGATTATGGCCGATCTCGTGCAAGGCTACGGAGTAGAAACTGGTGTCGTCGTACACCATCTGTTCGACGCCGCCGTCGGCGTGTTCGAACATCTCGTTGAAGAAGATGTCGCCTTCTTCGATGACTCTGGCGCCCGCGGAACCACCGAGAAAGGTCGGCGCCCAGCCAGCGGCATGCGCCATCGAACCACCGCTGCAGTTCGTCTCGCGCCAGGTAACGGTACTGACCTGGTTGTGCGAGGACGCGGTACCGCAATCCTCGGAGTCGCGCGTGACTGTACTGAGATTGAAATAAGGAAGTTCGGCGTTCCAATGACGCACCGATTCGTGAAACAAAGGGTCCCAGGCATCGCCCTCATCGGACTCTCCCGGCACCCAGACGTGCCAGGTGAGGCTGTTGTCCTGCAACGGCAGGTTATCGATATTCTCGTAAAGCGGCTTGTAGGAGAACGCAGGGATGCAGCATCCGGCAAGGGTGGCTGCCGCGATAACCCTGATTGCCGGCCTGATCATGTTCATTTTTCGTTAAAACGCTGGAATCGTGAACTTGGCCAACGCGTCTTCATCGCCCGGCAATTCGGACGAGCCGGCGGGATAGTCGTTGGCGCGAAGAATGAACGCCAGGATGTCGGCGTAGCTTGACGGCGGCAATCCGCCCGGCTGCTCGGGCGGCATATTCCGGCTGATAGAGCTGAACAGTTCCGACAGCGGCCGGCCGCCCCAGACAAACGCGAATCCGATTCCAGCCAGGCTCGGTGATTGGGCCTCCCCGCTCAGGTCCGCAAGGTGGCAGGATGCGCAGCGAGCGGCGTACATTTCCGCTCCGCGCTCGGCCTGGGCTTCACTGTATGCACCCCCGGAAAGATCGCCGGGCGCCTGGGCGAACACCGCTGCCGCGAAGATGGAAAATGCCGCGATGGCTGTCCTTTTCATATCCGTATTCTACCCTCGACGAGCCATTTTCAGTCTATGATCCGGGCCCAGCGCAATCGCGCCATTGTCCTGCCTTCGCTGTTGCGCGTTTGGAGAGTCAGTGAATTGCCGTCCTCGGACAGATCGAAATAGCGCGGCATCGCTTGGCCGAGCATATTACGATTGTAAGCGCCTTCCACATGGTGAATGATCGCCTGCCGTCCGAGATCGACGCTGTAACGGCCGAAATAGGCAGTGTAACCTTCCTCGCCATCTCCATCTTCCCAATCCTCGGGCATGAGTTGCGCGGTCATCATGCCACCGGTGGAATAACTGATACGCCCGTCCGAGAAGGGCCGACGCGTCTCCTGCCCGTTTTCATCGATCGAATCGAACCGAACCAGACTCCAACTCCCGATCAGCCGCTCCATTACGGCTTCCTCGGCGCTTCCCTGCTGCGCACCGGCGAATGATACAGGCAACAGTGCTGCCGCCGCGACGATCAATGTAAATCCGACTCGTTGCATGATGCATTCCTCGTGAAACCGATTTGGAAAGCTGATCCTTCGCATGATACTTCAGGATTCTCGACATTTGCCCGCTGCAAGGCTATTTTTTCCAGTTCGCAATGTAGATGACCGGAGTCGAGCCATGTGTATCTTCTCTCTCTCCTGCTTCGCCCGAATACTCGGCGCGGGACTTGCCGCGTCTGTTTTGGCCTGGTCTCCAGCCGCCCTGGCGCAGGATGAGACCCTCGTATTGCGCACGGCGCGCGTGTTCGACGGAACCGGGGCGGTACTGGAGGATCGCGATCTGGTGATTCGCGATGGGCGCATCGCCGAGATTGCGCCACGCGGCGACGGGGTTGGACACCGGGTCTATGACCTGACGGAACTCACCGTGCTGCCCGGCTATATCGACACCCATGTGCATATCGGCAATCACTTTGACGACGACGGCAAGGTGCATCGGCAGTCCGTTGATCCGAGCGAGGCCCACGCGACTCTGCATGGCGTGGAGACGGCGTATCGAAGCCTGATGGACGGCGTTACCACGCTGCAAAGCCTCGGGTCTCCGCGCGATGCGCAGTTGCGAGACTGGATCGAGCGCGGAGAAGTGCCGGGTCCACGGCTACTGAGTTCACTTGGGGCGGTCAATGAGAACACGGGTTCGCCCGAGGAGATTCGCACCTATGTGCGTGACCGCGCCGAGGCCGGCGCTGATGTCATCAAGATCTTTGCGTCAACCAGTATCCGATTGGGAGGCGTCACCAACCTGAGCGCGGCCCAGCTCGAAGCCGCCTGCGGCGAAGCAGCCGCTCAGGAACTGCGCTCGGTAGTACACCTTCATCGGTCGGATGCTTTGCGCCTGGTGGCCGAGGCTGGCTGCACCCAGGTCGAGCACGGCTGGTTGCTCGAACCTGAAGACGTACAGGTTTTTGTCGACAGCGGCATGTATCTCGGCAACCAGATCGACCTGCTGTTCCGCAACTATACGTCCAACGGCGAACGCTACGTTGGAGTCGGCGGTTACACTGCCGAAGGCTTTGCCAATCTGCATGCCTCCCAACCCACCGCGCTTGAATTCTTCCGCGCCGCGGCGGCGACCCCCGGCGTGAAGATCGTTTTCAGCACAGATGCCAATGCCGGCAGTCACGGGTCGAACAGCGAGGAACTCGTGGCCTATGTCGAGCAAGGCGGACAGACGCCCATGGACGCCGTCGTCTCCGCGACCTCCCTGGCCGCCGAGTCGCTGGGAATGGAAGACCGCATTGGTATGATCGCGCCCGGATTCGAGGCCGATATCATCGCGCTCGACGGCGATCCCCTGGCCGATCCCCGGGCCCTGGGCCGGGTCGTCTTCGTCATGCGGGGTGGCGTCGTTTATCGCAATGACGCCCCTGCGCTACCGGAATAGCGCGTCCAGCTCCTGCCGCCTGGCGCCGGCCAAAATATCCCGCACCGCCCGGTTGCCTTCGTGGCATTCCGATTCATAGAGAATCTGCCCCGGCGGCATTCTCTGGAATGGCAATTCCGCTACCACGGGTTCCGTGTACGTTACCGGGTCTACAATGGTGTAGGAATAAAGCAGTTCGTTTTCTGAAGCTGCGGTAATGCGTTCCGTTACTTCAAAGACTTCCGAAGCGGCGATCTGACTGAAGCTTTGTTCCAGGCGAAAGTTATTGGTATGGACTACCAGAGTTTCTCCTTCCCAATGACCAACCGAGTCACCCATCCACCTCCGAATCGGCAAGTCCGGGTGTTCCTTGTTCAATTTGATGATCCGCAGTTGAATCGCCTCCTCACTCAACAAAACCACGTAGTCTTCGGTCTGCACGATCTGAACATGCGTGCCGTCGAAGTTGGTCATGGTCGGCAGTGGCGGCCCGAGGTGCAGGCAGCGCTCTCCCGGCGGGCGGGTTTCCGGCCCGTCGAAATTGTTATTCATGATTTCCCGGTAGCGCCTGCCGAGTTCGGCGCTTTCGGGTTGTAACGGAAAACGGCCGTTTTCGGGCTCGATGATCAGCGAAGTGCGCAACTCGCCGTTTATCCTCGCTACAGAAACCGGCAAGTCCGGCAGAAAATTCAGATCCGTACGAAACTCGATGTTGCCGCCAACGGGAGGTGGACTCCGGTCCGGCGCGACCGGCGACTCGCGATTGGCCCGCGATTCCGTCCTTTCCCGCTCAAATTCCGCCGCTTCCGCCTCGGTATAGGCTCTCTGGTTTCCCAACTCTACGGGGCGTTCAACTGGTGTGGCAAAGCGCTTGTGCCAATATCCCTGCAAGTCCGGTACGCCGTATTCAGTCCGCGGGGCGCGGTAAGCCGATGCGTCCTGCGCGACGGCGGGGACCGTGCAGGAGATCGCCAGCAGGGCGAAGATCAGATGGACGCGGGAGATTCTGCGACTGCGCTTCGCTTCGCGCAGAATGACAAAGCAAGAGGGCATTGGTGCTTTGGGCCTCCTTGTCATTCCGCGCACATTCACAATTCAGCGAACCTTGAGGTATTTCCGCAAGCGTTGGGGGCGAGGCTCTCCCGCGAAAATATTGCCGTTGCCGTCAACCGTGATCGATTCCGCCCCGCTTCCGCCCTGGGTAATCGGCGGATTGTCGCCCATGTCGAGTATGAAGTGCTCGACCCAGCCGGTTTCCACGTCACCGACCCGGATGCCTTTCTCCCAGCCCGGATTCTGGGTCATGTCGGATTCCGAGTCGGCGACGAAAATCGTGCCGTCGGCGGAAATCCAGACATCGCTCGGCATGCCGAACTGGGTCCAGACCGAAAGAAAGTTGCCTTCCTGGTCGAAAATCGAGAGGCGCTTGTTGCCCCGGTCGGCAACGAATATGCGCCCGTCGGGAGCCATCGCCAGCGCGTGGGGGCCGAGCAACTGCCCGGGTCCATAGCCCGTTTCGGCGAAATCCATGACGAACTCGCCGTCCGCGGAATATTTCACGATACGGTTGTTGCCATCGTTACTGTGGCCGTCGGCGACAAAAATATCCCCGTTCGGCGCGGTCACGATATCGCTGGGGTTGGTGAAATGGTACGGACCGTCTCCCGACACGCCGGCCTCGCCCAATGTCATGAGCAACTCTCCGGTGGGCGAAAACTTGAATACCTGGTGGCCGTAAGGCTGCCCGGAAGGCGATTCGCCGCTTCCCGCTTCGGTTACCCAGACGTTGCCGTCGACGTCGACGTTCAATCCATGGGGCCAGGCGAACAAGCGGCTGCCGAATTCAGCGACTACATTGCCGTCAGGGTCGAAACGCAGGATCGGGTCGAGGTCGGATTGGTCGCAATAGGTCTGGCTGCCGCGCGGAGTGCCGTCGTCGCCGCAGCGTATGATTGCCCAGAGATGTTCGCCGTCGTTGTCGATATGGACGCCGCCGGGAGAGCCCATGGCCCTTTCGCCTGGCAACTTCGCCCAGGGCTGGCCGATCAGTCCGGGACCGGTTCCCGCCTGCAAACCATCCGCCGGACGCCAGGGATTACGCCCTGATTGTGCATTGACTTCACCTAGCGTGACGGTCAGGGCCAGTGCGAACCCGAGCCCTTGTGCGATTGCCTTTGCCGCTTTGCTGTTCATGGAATGTACTCCTTGGGAAGAAGGGCAACAATTTGTTGCTACTAAATAACCAATCCTGCATCCTGTCAAGTTGACATGTTAACGATGTAAACCGGATCGTCGCGGAGGGGAAACATGAGAACTGCAGCTTTCAAAAGACTTGCCATAGCCGGATGCTTGCCGGCCCTGGCGGCCTGCGGGCAGCCGGAACAGGAAAGCGCTGCCGTAGTCGAACCGGAAGCCGAAACTTCCGCTGCCGCGAGCGTCGCCATCGATCAGGACGACATCGGCGGTGTGGTGACCAGCGCCAGCGGCCCTGAAGCCGGGGTTTGGGTAATCGCCGAAACCGACGACTTGCCTACGCTTTTCTCCCGCAGCGTCGTCACCGACGATAACGGACAATATGTGATTCCCGACCTGCCCGAGGCGCAATACGACGTCTGGGTGCGCGGTTACGGACTCGTGGACTCACCCAGGGTCAGCGCGTCTCCGGGACAATCGCTCGATCTGGACGCGGTGATCGCGCCCGACGCCGCCGCGGCCGCGGTCTATTACCCTGCGGGCCACTGGTATTCACTGCTCGAGATTCCAACGAGGGACGAGTTCCCGGGTACCGGCCCCGAAGGCAACGGCATCTCGCCCGATATTCACAACCAGGCCGACTACATCCGGCGGGTAACCAATGGCGGCTGTCTGGCCTGCCACCAGTTGGGCAATGCCGCCATCCGTAATATGCCAAGCCTGTTCAGCGGCTACGATACCTCGATCGAGGCCTGGAACCGCCGCGTCATGTCGGGCCAGGCGGGCGGCTCGATGGTCAGGGGACTGGCCGCCATGGGCGAGCGCAGCGTGCAGATGTACGCCGACTGGACCGACCGTATCGCGTCGGGCGAATTGCCGCCGGCCCCGGAACGCCCTGCCGGTCTCGAGCGCAATGTGGTTATCACGATTCGGGACTGGGCGGACCCAACCGCGTACTTGCACGACCTGGTCTCCACCGACCGGCGCGACCCCACCGTGAACGGCTATGGAAAACTCTACGGGGCGCTGGAAGAAAGCGCGAACTATCTGCCGGTGCTCGATCCCGTGACGAATTCGATCTCTCAAGTACCGGTGTTCCCGGAAGATCCGGATTACAACCCCGCTCCGCCCACTCCCCTGGCTGAATCTCCTTATTGGGGTGACGAGCCGATCTGGGACGCGTCGACTTCGGTGCACAATCCGATGCTCGATCACGAAGGCAGGGTCTGGATCACCGCCCGGGTGCGCGCTCCGGACAACGTGCCTGCATTCTGCGGGAAGGTTCCGACCACCCTTCCGCACAGGAGTTTCCCGTCGGACGCGCAGGTCGGCATCTCGGTGTCTATGATCCGCAGTCCGACACATATACGCCGATCAACACCTGCTTCAGCACCCATCACCTGATGTTCGCTGAGGATGAAGACAGTACTTTGTGGACCAGCGGCGGCGGCAGCGTGATCGGCTGGCTCAATACGCGCCAGTTCCTGGAAACCGGCGATGCGGTGGCGGCCCAGGGATGGACGCCCTTCATTCTTGATACCAACGGCAATGGCGTGCGGGATGCGGACTATGTCGGCCCCGACGACCCGGTGGACCCCGCGCGGGACAAACGCATCGTGGCCCGTTACTACGGTGTAGCGCCGACGCCGGACGGCTCGATTTGGGGTTCCTCCCTCGGCTATCCCGGCGCCGTCGTGCGCCTCGTGCCGGGTGACGACCCCACGGTCACCGCATTGACGGAATACTATGAGTTGCCGCTGGACGCCAATGGCGATCCCGTGGAGGGCTTTTCGCCGCGAGGCATGGACATAGACCGCAATGGCGTAGTCTGGGCAGCCCTGGCCAGCGGCCACATGGCAAGTTTTGACCGATCACTTTGCCGCGGCCCGCTGAATGGCCCGGAAGCGACGGGACAACATTGCCCGGAAGGCTGGACTTTCTATACCGAGCCCCTGCCGCAATTCAAGAATCTCGATTTGCCGGGCAGCGCCGAAGGCAGCTATTACACCTGGGTTGACCAGTTCGACACTTTCGGCCTCGGCGAGAACACGCCGATCAACACCGGAAATCAGTCCGGCGCGCTGCTTGTACTCAACGACGGCGAATGGGTTCGACTGCGGGTGCCCTATCCACTCGGGTTTTACACCAAGTGGCTGGACGGCCGAATCGACGATCCCGACGCGGGATGGAAAGGCCGCGGACTATGGGCGACTTACAGCAGCCGAGCCCCATTCCATATGGAAACCGGCGCAGGCACTACAAGCAAGGTCTATCAATTCCAGATGCGGCCCGATCCCCTGGCGAAGTGACGGCGGCCGGTCAAGTCAGTCTTCGGCTTCCGCTTGCAGGTAGTGTTCGACTTCCTTGACCCGGGCGCCTTTCAGCGTCATTTCCATCGAGTAGTTGCCCTCGTGGCAGGCGTACTCGTACGGGATCTGGTCCGACTTCGGCCAGACCATCTCGCCGCCGTAACTGTCCGTATAGTCAGTGTCTTCCACGGTGAAGGCGTACACCAGGCCTCCGCCTTCCAGCGGACTGAAGCGTTCGATTACACGGCGGTCGGCGGGCACGTGTGGCCGATCCAGGAAATTGCTGGTCTCGACGACCAGCGTGTCGCCTTCCCACCGGCCGACTGATTCCCCGTCGAAAGTCGCCAGCGCGGAGGGTCTGCGCTTCTGTTCATTGGTCTGGTCATCGATTCGGATTATGCGCGCCCAATGCATCCATTCGATGTACAGCATAAGGTAATCGTCGGCCTGCACGATGGTTTTCAGGTTGTTATAGACCCTGGGCGTTATCGGAATCGTCGATGCCGGATGAAAGATGCAGCGCACCTGTATTTGCTGGGTTTCGGGCCCGTCGAAGGGCTGGTCTCCGGTCTCCAGCCACCAGGCGCCGCCGAGATCTTCCCATGCGAAACGCGGCGCCGCGTCGGCTTTGGCCTGGCCCTCGGGGGTGCGCGGCGGCAGACGCCCGTTCTCCGGGTAGGTCAGAATCGACGTTCTGTATTGTCCGTTCAGAACAAAGGGTTCATCGCCCCGGTCGAACCAGAAATCGTTATAGGAACCGATCGAGCCTCCCTGCTCGGGCGGCTCGCGATTCGGGTCGCCCGGTTCGGAGTCCGCCTGGCGGATTCCCATTTCCCGATCCCGCAACGCCTGTACCTCTTCGTCATTCAAGTACATGCGGTCGCCGAAGCGGGTGGGCCGCTGATATGGCGTCAAGGTCGAGATATCGTAGTTCCCGCTGAAATCCGGTTTGCCGGAGGAAGTTCGCGGATAGTCGTCCTGCGCCGTCGCGAGTCCCGCCTTGACCGCAAGAACGGACGAGACCGCAAGAACAGACAGGGAAAGTATCGTTGGCAGTTTCCTGAACATAATTTTCACCACATTCGAGTCAGGTCGGCTTTGCCGGTTACTATCCCTTCATTCTATACGCTTGCGCCGTTCAATCCAGTGATGGATGCACATATCCGGTCGGCAGGACCTGTTCGTGATCGACGCGGATGCTGAGGTAAGTGACCTGTTCCTGGATATGGCGGAATCCGTGCGGCACACCGGCGGGAATAACCACGATGTCCCCCGCGGCGACGGCCTGTACCTGACCGTTGGTCACGGTGCGCCTGCCACTCGGGCCGATCAGTTCCCTGACGGCCGTGACATCGTCGGGAAACTCGACGGGATCAGTTTCATCGCCGCCGGTAACCAGAATGCCGGAACCGGAAAGAATGTAGTACACCTCGGTTATCCTGTGATGCAGAATCGCTGTGACTTCCTCGCCCTCGGTGCGGGCGCCCACCCGGCGCAGAATGCCGACTCCCACGTTGAGGTCGTCGCCGATATCGACCACCCTGATCTGCTGATCGATCGTTTCGCCGAGATTTTCGAAGACAGTCATGATCTCCGCGTAAGGGATGTGTGTGGCGTTGTCCGAATCCTGGGCCCAGGCGCCGGAAACGAAGGCAAGCGGAATTGCCGCGAAGATTGATTTCAGGGCATTGCTGTTCATTCTTTCTACTCCGGTTGATCGTTTGTTTGTGTGACTCGTGTCCACGAAAGGAAGCGCTTGCATAACGGCGTCCGGGGACCTGCAACAACCGCGTTGTGCTACCATGCGCGTCCGCGTATTGAACCTGACCCGATCATGACTTCGCAAGCGGTTTCCGCCCGTCCGGACCTGTTCGAACGGCTCAAGGAGATTGTCGGTCCCGCCGGTTTTCGGGACGGCGACGACATCGAACCGAAGAACTATCAGGATCTGATGGAAGATCGGGCCATCCGCCCGCCCCTGCTGCTGCGCCCGGCAAACACCGGGGAAGTTTCCGCGATTCTTGCCCTGTGCCATGCCGCCGGCCAACCGGTAGCGCCCCAGGGCGGCATGACCGGCCTCGTCTCCGGCGCCGCGCCGCTGGAAGACGAGATTTGCCTGAGTCTCGAACGGATGAACAAGGTAGTTGAACTCGACCCCTATACCAGCACGATGACCGTGGAAGCAGGCGTACCGCTGCAGGTAATCCAGGAACAGGCAGACGCCGAAGGGCTGTTGTTTCCGCTGGACCTCGGCGCCCGCGGCAGTTGCACCATCGGCGGCAACCTGTCGACCAACGCCGGCGGCAACCGGGTGATCCGTTACGGCATGACCCGCGAGTTGGTCGTGGGCCTCGAAGCGGTGCTTGCCGACGGCACCGTCATCGACAATCTGCACAAATTGCGCAAGAACAATACCGGCTACGACATCAAGCAACTGTTCATCGGTAGTGAAGGCACCCTGGGAATCATTACCCGCGCGGTGCTGAAACTTTTCCCCCGGCCCGCCAGCCAAGCGGTCGCAATGTGCGGCATGGGCACCTTCAGACAGGTCGCGGACCTGCTGGTGCACGCCCAGGCCAGGCTGGGCGCCAATCTCAGCGCCTTCGAGGTGCTCTGGCAAAACACGTATCGACTGGTCGACGCCCACGTGCCCCACGCCAGTGTACCGCTGCCCGACAATCACGCATTCTATGTACTGGCCGAAAGCATGGGCTCCGACGAGGCCACCGACGGCGAGTTGTTCCTCGACATGCTCGACGAAGCCAGCCGCAAGGACCTGATCGAAGAGGTCGTGGTTGCCGATAGCCCCGGCAAGATCAAGAAATTGTGGACCGTGCGCGACGCCGCCGCCGAGATTGCCCCCGGAGTCGGTTATCTGCATACCTATGACGTCAGCCTGAATGTGGCCGACATGGGCTATTTTGGCGAGGAAGTCGAACGCCGGCTGCGGGAAAAGTGGCCGGAGGCCATTCTCGGCCTGTTCGGTCACATCGGCGACGGCAATCTGCATATCGTCATCAACGTCGGGCCGGAAACCCGCGCCCTGCACTTGCAACTCGACGAAGTGATCTACGGCCTGATTCGCGAACTGCATGGTTCAGTCTCAGCCGAACATGGCATCGGCATCATGAAACGGCCCTTCCTGCCCTATAGCCGGAGCAGGAACGAGATCGAATTGATGCGCAATCTGAAACAGAGCCTGGACCCGCGCGGAGTCCTCAATCCGGGCCGGATATTCACCTGAAACAGGAATCTCATCGGCAATGAACGAACTGAACGGAAAGACCGTGGTCGTCGTCGGCGGCACCGCCGGCATCGGCCTGGCGGCGGCGGAAGCCGCGGCGGCAGCGGGAGCGAAAGTCTGGGCCGCGGGCCGCAGCGAAGCCCATCGCAACAAGGCCATCGCGGCGGCAGACGGCGCCTTCGAAGTGCGCGAAGCGGACATCCACGACAAGGACGCGCTCGAAGCGCTGTTCGGTGAAGCCGGCCGTATCGATCATCTGGTCTGTTGCGCCATCGGCGGCGAGCGCACGCTCAAGCCCTTTCTCGAACAGACCGGAGAACAGTTCAAGGCCGCCTACGGCAAGCTCTGGGGATACGCCAATGCGGTGCGGGTCGGCGCGCCCTTCCTAACCGGAGACGGCTCCATCACCCTGGTCAGCGGCTCGCCTGCGCGCAAGATCAAGCCAGGGCAGTCGGCGCTCAGTTGCGTCGGCGGCGCGGTAGAGAATCTGGCGCGTTGCCTGGCGGTTGAAATGGCGCCGATCCGCGTCAATATCGTATCTCCCGGCACCATCGACACGGCGATGTTCGACTGGATGGGCAACGCCAGGGAAGAACGCCTCAAGGCGGTGACCGGCGCCCATTTGATCCAGCGCGCGGGCACATCGGAAGAAGTGGCCGAAGGAATTCTGTTCGTTATGAACAACCGTTTCGTCACCGGCACGACCGTCGATGTGGACGGCGGCCGCATTCTCAGTTGAACCGGAAAACCATGAACGAAATGATCAAGGAACTCGCCGGCGCCGCCAAAGCGCTCGACCCCGACATGAGCCTGCTCGAGGCAATCGCCGGGAGGCGTTCGGTGCGCGGTTTTCTCGACCGCGAAGTGCCGCCCGAAACCATGCGGCGAATTTTCGACATCGCCCGGCAGGCGCCCTCCAATTGCAATGTGCAGCCCTGGAAAGTCTATGTTGCCTCGGGCGCTCTCAAAGACCGGCTGCGGCAGCAGATGTACGACAACACCGCCAACGGCGTGCCGCCGAATCCGGATTACGAGTACCGCGGCGATTTCCGCGATGAGCATCGCGTGCGCCAGGTGGAATGCGCCGTGGCGCTGTATTCGCAGATGGGCATCGGCCGGCACGACCGCGAAGGCCGTATGCGCGCGGTGTTGCGCAATTTTGAGTTCTTCGACGCACCCCACATCGCCTTCATCGGCATGAATCCGGATTTCGGCACGACGGTGGCGGTAGATGTCGGCATGTTCGCCCAGACGCTGATGTTGACCATGGTTGCCTTCGGTCTGCACAGTTGCCCGATGGGGACCATGCGCAACTACCCGGACCTGGTCCGGGAAGCCTTTGATGTAACGGACGGAACGAAGATTCTTTTCGGTATCAGTTTCGGCTACGAGGATTCCGCGGTGCCGGCCAACGCCACCAGGACCACGCGCGCGCCGCTGGACGAAAACTTCGACTTCCGCTCCGATTGAATGCGGCTGGGACAGTGACGTGGCTCTGAAACCCGTAATCCTGCTTCACGATCTCGATAACCGGATGGTGGATCACTGGGCGCGGCTGATCGGCGAAAGCGGACGTTACGCGACTATCAACACCTATAACGAAACCCATGCCCGCGAGGCGATCCGCCAATACGACCGCTTCCTGGGCCTGCTCACCAATCGGCTCGCCTGCCTGATCACGGGCTGGAACAGCCACCGCCGGCCGGCGGAGCAATTGCTGTTCGGCTTGCGGCGCGAAGAGCGGCGCAGCCCCCTGCGCCAGCCGACACCCGTGATCGTCATCACCGAGGACCATCGTCTGGACCTGAAGGCCGAGGCGCTAGACCCGGAACGCGGCTGCGCCAGCGCGTACCTCGACGCCGACGATTTCGAGGGCTCGCTGGTTGGGGTGCTGGACCACATTGTATTCAAGCAGGGTGCAGGCGAACTCAATTCCATTGCATACGCAAGATTGCGCCGCGAAATGTAGGGGCGAGGCAAGCGGTTACGAAGCGACAGCTTCGTGCGCAGCCCGAGCGACGCCGAGTTGTGCTCGGCGGCTGGAACGACGCATGCGTCGCCCGCGATTGGGCTTCTCTGGAAATTGTGGCGGCTGAGGTTCGGGCGAGGCATGCCTCGCCCCTACGGGATACCCGCCATTGTCGCCCCTGCGGGTCATCCGCCTTCACTACCCGTGACAATAAGTCGCATTTATCCGATTGCATTAGCTCCAATCAATTGGCAATCTTGTCGGTTGAATTCGCCAAAAATATATTTAGGGGACCGCTCATGCCCAGATCATTGTTTCTTCGAGTTTCCTTTGTTGCCGTGGCGCTTGCGCTGCCGGCAGCCCACGCCGCCGATCTCGACAGGATCGGCACATACGATTTTCCGAGTTCCGCTTCGCCCGAAGCCCAGGAATATTTCATCCAGGGCGTGGGATTCCTCCACAGCTTCGGAAGAACCCAGGCGCGCGAGGCCTTCCAGAAGGCACAGGAGATCGACCCCGATTTCGCACTGGCCTACTGGGGCGAAACCTTCACCTACCAGCATCCCTTTTTCGGCCCGGTGAACGAACGGCCCGGCCAGGCGCTGAGGAAGCTTGGCGCGACCAGCGAAGAGCGGCTCGCCAAGGCGCCGACCGAACGCGAGAAGGGCTTCCTGAAGGCCGCGGAGGCCTACGCCCTGGCGCCCGGCGGCATGCCCGAACGCCGACTCGCCTGGATGCAGGCGATGGCCGACCTGTACGAAAAGTATCCCGACGATGACGAAGTGAAAGCCTTCTATACGGTTTCCATGTTGTCGGGCGCCACCGCTTCCGGCGACATGCGCGAGAATATCAACATGCGCGCGGGTTCGCTGGCGCTGGAGTTGTTCAAGGACAACGACAATCATCCCGGCGCGGCGCACTACGTGATCCATTCATTCGACGACCCGCTGCACGCCCCGCTCGCGCTCGAAGCCGCGCTCAAGTATGCAGACATCGCCCCCGCGGTCTCCCATGCCCGTCACATGCCGACCCATATCTTCATCCAGCATGGCATGTGGGAACGCGTCGCGATGTGGAACGATTCGGCCTTCCAGGCCGCGCGCGACCTGTGGAAGGCGGGTGATGAAGTCGGTGACCAGAACCATTCCTCCGACTGGGGCCAATACGGCGACTTGCAACTCGGCGAATGGGACCGTTCGAAGCTATGGATCGAACGCGCCGAGCAGACTCTCAAGGAAAATTCCGAAGACTCGCGCTCGATCGGCACCCTGAAAACCATGCAGGCGCGCCACATCATCGAAACCGAGCAATGGGAACTGGGCGAACCGGGCGATAATCTTTCGGATTCCCAGTTGCTCGCCCTCGGTTTGAGCGCCGCTCACCTCGGCGAACTCGCACTGGCCGAACAAGTTGCGGAAATGCTCGGGAACAGAGCCTCGGATCAGCCCAATAACGCCAATCTGCAGGTCATGCATGCCGAAGTGGCGGCTCTGACCATGGCCAGGCACGCCCAGCAGCAACTCAACGAAGGTCTCACCACCGACGGTCTTCCGCAACAGGAAAAGGCAATCGAACTGCTGAATCAAGCGGTGGCGCTGAAAGAGGCCCAACTGCCGCCGAGGGGCGCCGCCGAGCCGCTCAAGCCGATCCACGAACTGACCGGTGAGGTACTGCTTGCCCTTGGCCAGCCGAAGGACGCTGCCGAGCGATTCGAGCAATCGTTGCTGCGCATGCCGAACCGGCCGTTGTCACTTATCGGCGCCGCGCGCGCCTACGCCGCCATGAACGAGAAAGACATGGCCGGCGAGAAGTTTCACGCCTACCTGGCGATTCGCACGGACGACTCGCATCCGGCAGTGCGCGAAGCGAAACAGTATCTAGGTTATTGATCGAGGCGCGAGTAATGAAGGAATTGCAATGGGAAAGGGCCGCCGGCAATGGCCTGCTTGATCGCCGGCATTTGCTGCAACTCGGACTGACCGGACTGGGCGCCGCCGGCGCCGGCGCCGCCTTTGGCCAGGACGCCGGTTCGATTTTGCAAGTGCCCGAGTGGTCGCGCATGCCCGGAGCGAGCGCCAGCGCATATAGCGAGCCCTCGCGGTTCGCCGGCAATTTTCAGCGCATGGCGGGCACTCCCGACCCGATCTATCCGGGCGGCGGCTCCTCGCGTTCCCCGTTGCAATTTCTGCAAGGCACGATTACGCCGAACGCATTGCATTTCGAGCGCCATCACGCCGGAATCCCCGACATCGATCCCGCGGAACACATGCTCGTCATCAACGGTCTCGTGCGTCAGCCGCTGGTCTTCAGCTACGAAAATCTGCTCAAGTACCAGATGGTCAGCAGGATTAATTTCCTCGAATGTTCCGGCAACAGCGGCGCCCTGCTTCGAGGCGGAAACGCCGACGGCACCGCCCAGAGCCTGCACGGACTGTTGTCCTGCGCCGAATGGACCGGAATCCCGCTTTCCGTGCTGCTTGATGAGGCCGGCGTCTTGCCGGAAGCGCGCTGGGTTGCCGCCGTGGGCGCCGACGCAGCCAGCATGGGCCGCTCTGTTCCCATCGACAAGGCCCTCGACGACGTACTCGTGGCGCTGTATCAGAACGGCGAGCCGATTCAGCCGGGGCAGGGATATCCCGTGCGCCTGTTCTGCCCGGGCTGGGAAGGCAATATCAGCGTCAAATGGCTCACGCAATTGAAGCTGATGCGCGAGCCGGCGCAATTCCGGGACGAAACCAGCAAATACACCGACACCATGCCCGATCGCAGCAGCCTGCAATTCACTTTCCCGATGGGAGTGAAGTCGCTGATTACATCGCCTTCGGGCCAGATGAACCTGCCCCGGCCTGGAATCTATCAGGTCACCGGCGTGGCATGGTCCGGCCGCGGCGCCATCCGCAGGGTGGAAGTCAGCGCCGACGGCGGTGCCACCTGGGCGGACGCCATGATGCAATCGGAACCCATGGACAAGGCTCTGGCCCGCTTCACGATTCCCTGGGAATGGTCGGGCGGTCCGGCAGTGCTGCAAAGCCGCGCCACCGACAGCGCCGGCAATGTGCAGCCAATTCGCGACGAAGTGCTGGCTGCGCGAGGCACCATCAGCTTCTACCACAACAATTGCATCCAGAGTTGGGGCGTGGACGACGCCGGAGCGATCAGCAATGTCTACGTATAGAACCGCCACGGCGACAGGCAGGATCCTGGCGCTGCTTCTGCTCATGGGCTGGATGGCGCCGGCCGGCTCCCAGGAAGCGCAGATTCGCCTGGGAACGCCGATCAGCGAAGAGCAATTGAGCGCTTTGGATCTGATCGCCGCACCTGACGGCAGCGGCATGCCGCCCGGAGCGGGCACTGCGCGCCAGGGTCGAGAAGTGTACGAACTGAATTGCCTTCGCTGCCATAACGTCAACGGCGAAGGCGTATCCGGCAATACCGTCATAGCCGGTGGCGACATGCAGTCGGAAGAGTCGCCGCTGCGAACCGTGGGCAGTTACTGGCCCCATGCCAGCACCCTGTTCGACTTCATCCGCCGGGCAATGCCAGCTGACATACCAAAATCCCTTACCGACGAAGAGGTATACCAGGTGACAGCCTATGTGCTGTTTCTGAATGGCATCGTCGGCGAGGACCAATCCATAAACAGCGAAACGCTCACGGCAATCGTCATGCCCAACGGGAATGGCTTCGTCGACCAGAGCCACCTGCACTAGGATCCTGCGCCCCTGGCGCTGCCCAAAATCGGAACGGAGTTTCGAGGCTATGATTTCGACCAGAAAATTTTTCCGCCGGATGCAGTTGTCATGCGTCGGCTTGTTGTTGTCTTTCTGCCAGGCCGCAATCGCACAATACGATCTGATCATCCCGGAAATTGGCGGCGTACCGACGCTGGAAGATTTTACCGGCATGGAGCCCGCCACGCCGCTGGCCCGGTCCATGGCCAAAATCGAGGATTTCATCCAGCGAGAGCCGGACGACGGCGAACCGGCCAGCCAGCGCACTGAAGTCTACATCGGTTATGACCGCACCGAGTTGCACGTCATATTCCTGGCCTTCGACAACGAGCCCGACAGCATCCGGGCCAACATGTCTTCCCGGGAAAACATCGACGGCGACGATTCGGTGGAAATTACCGTCGACACCTTCAACGACCAGCGCGCCGCTTTCACTTTCCGTTCGACGCCGCTGGGCATTCAATGGGATGCCCGCTGGACCGAAGGCTCCTCGCGCAGGGGCGGATTCGACACCACCCTGGAAGCCGTCTGGGACAGCGAGGGCCGGCTCACCGATAACGGTTACATGGTCAAGATGGACATACCCTTGCGCAGCCTGCGCTTTCCCGACGCCGACGAACAGACTTGGCGAGTGCAGTTCGCGCGCATTATTCCACGATTGAGCGAGCAGTCTTTCTGGCCCGCGTATACGATCGATATCGAGGGCCGCCTGAACCAGACCGCCCTGCTTAATGGCATCCGCGACGTGTCGCCCGGCAACAACTACCAGATCATCCCCTTCCTGTTCGCGCGGGAAGCAGACACTTTGAACATGAGCCTTCCAGGGGGACCGGGATTCAGCGCCAGCAGCGAGCAGGATCTCGGCGTCGACGCCAAGTTCGTGTTCAACGACAGCATGGTGCTTGACTTTACCTTGAATCCCGATTTCAGCCAGGTCGAGTCGGACGAACCCCAGGTTACGGTGAATGAGCGTTTCGAAGTGCAATTTCCCGAGCGGCGGCCGTTCTTCGTCGAAAACGCGGACTTCTTCGCCACCGACTCGACCCTGGTCTTCACCCGCCGCATCGTCGACCCCGAAGGCGGTCTGCGCTTTACCGGCCGGTCAGGCAATTTCGGATTCGGCAGCATCGTCATCAATGACGCGGCGCCGGGCCAGAATCGCGCCGACACCGATCCGCTTAACGGCGAAAAAGCGAATATCGCGATACTGCGCGGATTTCTCGACGTCGGTGAACAGGATCGCTATGGATTCCTTGTCAGCGACCGCGAACTGGCCGACGGCTACAATCGCGTCGCCAGTCTCGACGGCCGCGTCAAGTTGACCGAAAACTGGATCAGCCAGTTCCAGTTGATCGGCTCCGACACCGACCCCTATGCCACCGACGGCGACAGCTATACCGGTGTGCAGCGCAACATCCAGATCAATCACGTCGGCCGCAACTGGAACACACATTCGCATTTCATCGAAGCCAGCCCGGGTTTCCGCACCGACCTCGGCTTCATGAATCGTTTCTTCAGGCCTGATATTTCGGGCCTGCACCAGCGCATCGCCTATACGCATTTTCCGGAAGACATTCCGCTTAACCGGATGGGTGGAGCCTGGTTCGGCGTCTATCTCGAAGATTGGGATGGCACCAAGGTTTTCCACCAGAACGGACCCATGTTCAACTTTGCCACCGACACGACCTCGCTGAACATGAGCTGGACCGGCTATAACGAAGTGCTGCGGCCCGGCGATTATTCCGGCGTCATGGTCGCGCAGAATCACGACTACGACGATTGGCAGGTGCAACTCCAGAACAACTCGCTGAACACGCTCGAATTCGGGTTCGGCTACCGCGCGGGCACGACGCTGAACCTGGTGCCGAACGTCGGCACACTGCCCTACGTGGCCGACCACGCCCGGGTGACGGCGGACGCGCTGTGGCGCCCCACGGACCGGTTGCGGGTCAACAATACATATCTCTACACCGAAGTGCAGAATTCCGCGGGAGCCCGCATCTTCAGCAATGAAATCGTCCGCAGCAACTGGAACTACCAGTTCACCCGCGAGTGGTCGCTGCGTTTCATCACCCAATACGAGGAAACCACGGGCGGGCCGCTGACGAGGCTGGAAGACGAGCGCAATCTCAATTTCGACGTGCTGCTGCGTTACGTGATCAATCCCTGGTCGGCGTTTTACGTCGGCTACAACTCCAACAGCAGCAATTTCGAAATCGTGGATTTCGAAGGCGAACGTGAACTGGTCAGCACGACCGATCTGCGCCGGGACGGCGACCAGTTCTTCGTCAAGTTTTCCTACCTGTTCCAGCGCTAGGACATGGCCTGGAATCCGGTATGCGTTTATAATCCGGGCGTTTACGCACATGCGCTCACTGATCAAATCCATGGGGTATCAAGCATGAGCTTCAAGAGAAATTCCTTGTTGTCCACTACACGAAACCTTGGTCGGGCGATTGCCCTGGTCCTGTCGCTCGGGGCGGCCGGCGCCGTCTGGGCCCAGTCCAACGAAACCATCCGCGACGCCTATCCTGAACTGGCCGACCTGTTCAACGCCTTCGACGTGACCCAGGCCGCTGCGCTCGACGCCATCGTGGAAATCAATGCCGACCCGGAAACCATGGATGCACGCATGGAACTCGCTATGCACCTGGAAATGATGGCCAATATGACCATGCGGGAAATGATGGCCATGGGCGGTCACGACGCCGGAGAAGTGGCCATGACCATGGACACGGAAAATCCCTATGGAGAGCGTGAAACCGAAGTCCGCGTCGCCTTGATCGACCAATTGCGGCAGGAACATGACCCTGCCGAGGCCGCTATTGCGTACCAGAACAGCACGTCAATCGGCCGCCATACGGCCGAAATCATCGAACGCGGCCGCCGTTTCGAGAGCGACCTGCTCGCCATCTACGTGGACGATTCAGTCAGCGACAAGCGGGCCGCGGTACGTGATGCGGTCGCGGAGTACATGACCGACGACATGCATTCGGTATCGACTACGCCGAAAAATGTGAGCCTCTTGCTTACGCATCCGCAGGCTGGCGCGTTACAAACCGGATTTCCCCTGCTGCGGGGGTTTCTCTGGTCAAACCAGTGGCTGCAACTCGCCGCGCTTGAGGCCGTTGTGCTCGAGTCTGTGGACAGCAACGTCAGCGGTGGCGTAGGCACGGTGACGGAACGCTACTGGAACAAGATGGGATCCGCCGGCGGCATGACCATGTTTCCGGCGCCGGTCGAATTGCCCATGGCGCCGGCCATCGCGCCCAATCTTTACAGTCAGTCCGCGGAAGCAGCGGTTATTCTCGACAATCTCAATGTGCTCGAGACCATGGTTACAGACATCATGGCGTATCCCAATCTCGACAACCGGGCTGAATTGATCGAAGCCTTGACCGCGGATTTCACCAACAAGACGGAGAATCTGGCAGACAGCATGAATTACCTGCTGTTCGCCCTGCGCGGCGGCATCTACAACCAGGGAGGCCCGGCGGTCGGCGAATTGATGCAGTCCGAACGCAATCGCAGCCGTTCGGCGATGGACATGGAGCACAACATGATCATGTCCGCGCCCATGTAAACAGCTTGCTGCCGGCCGGACCGATGCGCCCGGCCGGTTGTACTGGCGAAATACAACCATGACCGGCAAAAGACGCGGCAGATGGCTGATCTTTCTGCTGTTGCCGCTCCTGCTCCTGCTTTCCGGCGCCCTGTTCTGGTTTTTTGCAACGCCACTGGCCCATTGGGCAGCCGCCAAATACCTCGAAAACTTCGATTTCGAATTGCGTCGGTTCGACCGACTCGAACTGCGCCTCGATGGGCTCGATCTTGCGGGATTGACGCTAGCAAACGAAGGACTGACGCTGGACGTTTCCGGAATCAGCGCCGATTTCGCCTTGCCCCGGCTTGAAAAGATCGAAGTCGATCTTCTGCACCTGACGATTCCCATGCGCGAGACGGGCGGCGGGGAACCTGTGCCGGATGCCGCCATTGTGTTGCAGACCTTGCATGAATTACCGGTGAGAGAGTTGGAGGTCGCCGAATTGCGCCTGGCTGCGGGCGGAAGCGAATTCCATGGCAGTTTGCGCGCATTTACAGCTCCATTGCGAGTTGAACTGGACATCGAATCCCCATGGCCGCTTTCGCTGCAAATGGTCAGCAACGGAGCGGACAGCATCAGCGCCGTGCTGGACGGACCCGGGGGCCTGCAAGCCGAATTCGAAGGAAGCGTATTAGACGACGGCACGGTTTTCGCCGATATCGATGTGCCCGAATTCCGCTTGAGCGGCGAAAACCCTATGTCGTCATTGCTCCCGCTCGAACTGTTCTCAACTGAACCGCTCCGGGGCGATCTGGTGGCGGGCGCCATCTCCGGGGCAGGCAGCGTCGAGTTTAACGGCGGGGGATTCGAGGGTGGCATCCTGTTCCGGCTTGAAGACCTGAGCGGATATTTCGCCGAAACAGCCTTTTTCGATCTCGATACCGATCTGGAAATCGAACTCACCCCGGATTTTACCCTGCGCAACGCGGCGCCGCTCGAAGCGAGCCTGGCCCGGATCGATTCCGGTCTGCCGCTGGAGAACCTGCGTTGGAATTACGACTTCGACAGCGCAAGCGGCGTGCTGGAGATCCGCCGGCTACAGGCCGCCTTGCTCGGCGGAACGGTCAGCCTGCCTTCCCTGCGCCTCGACCGCGGTCAGTTGGAGAATTTGCAGCCGCCGGTAGAGGTAAACCTGGTACTCAGCGATGTGGACCTCGCCCTGGTAACCGGTCTGGCCGATTATGACGAACTGGCCGTTACCGGCCGGGTCAGCGGCTATCTGCCGGTGCGCATCGAGTCCGATGGCATACGCATTGAAGACGGCTTGATCGGAGCGCTGCAGCCTGGCGGTTCGATTCGATATACGCCACGGCAGCCCGCGAGTGACACGCGCATGCAGACCGTCAACGAACTGCTGTCCGACTACCGCTTCGAGACTTTGAACAGCTACGTACAGCTCGATGAATCCGGCGAATTGCTCCTGCAAACGGAAATTACCGGCACCAACCCCACTGTAAACCCGGGTCAGCCGATAAACCTGAACGTGAACATTTCCGATAATATTCCCGAACTGCTACGCAGCCTGCGCGCGGGCCGGGAGATTACCCGGGTTCTCGAAGAGCAACTGAACCGGTAACAAAATAACATCGGCCTGTTTCGCGAAAGCCTGTAATCGAAGGATCACTAAAAATGACAATACGATTTTATGACAAGTTTCATCCCGACTATGAAAACCTGTTCCTGGATCCTGAATCGGACCGGCCGGTCGAGCGATTTTCGGAAGTAAGATTCACCAACCGTTCCGGCAAGCTACTTTACATCTACGAGTATGCCGAAGGTCTGGAAAACGAAGACGCCAGTTTCGTAATACCGCCGAACATAAGGACATCCTGGCGTCACCGTACGTCCGAGGACATCTTTCGCGTCGTTTCCGGCGACGGCGAAATCGATTTCAAGTTCTCCGGCTACGGTGGCGTCATAGTGGCCGCTTCGGGCGTACCATTCGAATATCAGTATTCGATAGATCCCCAGGGTTGGTCGGTGGATTACGGTTGGGGTATTCCCGATCTGGTCGGACTGCTCGGAATCGACCTCAACGATCGCGACCCGGAAAAACTCCCCGTCAGCGAATACAACAACAACGAGGAGTTGAATCTGTTCAATGCCCTCGAGGCCTGGAATGCCGGATACGACGGGAGCGGCGTCAAAATCGCGATCGTGGACAACGGCATCTTAGATCACCCCGAAATCAACGTGATTCACGAACGCGATTTGTACAACGATGACTTCGAAACCACTCCGCCGAAGAAAGACGATGAAAGGACTCACGGCCTCAAGGTAGCCTCGGTAATCGCGGCAAGACACGACCTCGACACCGTAGCGGATGAACAGCCGGATATCACCGGAATCGCGCCCGGGGTCGAGATCATCGATGTCAAGGTGCTCGACGACGGCAGAGGCAGTACTTCCCTGGTGGCTGCCGGGATTCGTTATGCCGTCGATCAGGGAGCGCAAGTCATCCAGCTTTCTCTGGGAACCAGAACGCTGACGCCCAGCCAGGCGATCGATGATGCAATCCGGTACGCGGTCGAGAACAACGTACTATTGGTCGCCGCGGCGGGAAATACCGGATTGTCCGAGCCGATCGGCCTCGCGCTTTTTGCTTTCGAGTATCCCGTCATCGTGGTCGGAAATCTGAGCAACAGCACCTTGCTACCGGCGCTGACCAGCGGCCTGGCCGGCACCATCGAGTACGAGTTCTATTCCGCCCCGAGCGGCGGATATTATCCGGGGGAAGACGACGACTACGATCTCATAAACCCCGGCAGGGGCGGAACTTCCTATGCTGCGCCGTATCTGGCCGGCATCGCCGCCCTGATGATCCAGCAGAATCCCGACATTACGCTGGACGAATTGGTCGACAAGCTCAGATTTTCCGCCTCGGTGCCAGGATTTATCCTGGAAAAACCGAGCCCGGAGATAAACCGGATCATCTGGGACGGCGAAGTTCACATCGAAGGCACATTTTCGATAGACGTCCTGGAGTTTGATATCCCCAGTTCCGAAGCCAGGGAAGTGTCGGATTTTTCCGGAGCTGCCGCTCGGCTTGAGATCAATACGCCCGGAGGCCTCAGGTGGGTGAACATCAGCGAGAAGGTCGAAAAGATCCAGTTCACCGACGGCATCGCGGCATCGCCCAGGTCGAGTCTGCTCATCGACGATACGATGGAGTTGATATTCGCTTATGCAGGGGCTGATTTACTTTACGATCCGGTCACCATCGGACAGGTCTTCGAAATCGTGGAATCGACAGACAAGACCGATGTGCTCGATCACCTCAACGATCTGCTGTTTCCCGAAGCGGATGACTTCATGCCTTCGGTCCTGTTCGCGATTCGCAATGTCTATGGCATCGACGGTGATACGGTGGAAGACCTCGTTGAAGACTTCATGTTCGCCACGGGAAAATCGCTGGAAGACGTATTCTGGTATGTTGCCGAGTCCGAGACCGCAGACGGACTGATCGATCTGCTCGGCCCTTCAGGCGATCTGATTTTTTACGAAGCCGACGGTATCGTGTAGGAGCGTCGAGAATCCGAGGCGCCAAATTGCTTTGGGAATTCCGTAGGGGCGAGGCATGCCTCGCCCGCGGTCGGGCCGGGAACCGGAGCGGCAAAGTTGAGGCCAATGAACGAGAAATCAAAAGTCGAGATCTGGGGCGCCGGCACGACGAGAACCTTCCGTCCGGTCTGGACCGCGGAAGAACTGGGTCTGGACTATCAACACATCCCTATTGGTCCAAGAACCGGCGAGACGCAAACCGAGGAATACATTCGGCTGAATCCCAAACAGAAAGTGCCTTGCCTGGTCGATGGCGACCTGGTGTTTTCCGAAAGCGTAGCCATCTGTCGTTATCTGATTTCCCGTTATGGAGACGGATCGACGATCACGGCCCCGGAAAGCCTGGAGATGCGCGCCAGGGAAGATGAATGGGTATGCTATTTCTATGGCGAACTCGATGAAACCAGTCTCTACGTCATGCGCCGCCACGACGCTCTCAGCGAGATATTCGGAGAAGCCCCGCAAGCGGTCGCATCCGCCAAAACGTATGCCGAGAGGCACCTCTCCCTGATTGCGTCTCATCTGGAGAGCCGCGACTTTGTCGTGGGCGACCGGCTTGGCCTGGCCGATATCATCCTGATGTCCTGTCTCGACTGGGCGGCGCGGTACAGCTTCGACCTGCAGGACTCGCTTCTGAAGTATAAAGACTCGATCGAACAACGTGAGGCCTACCGGAAGGCCTATGCCATCAACTACTCCAAATCCGCGGGAGGATGAATAATGGGACCGCTGACAGGCATGCAAGTCCTCGATCTCACAAGCATGGTTTCCGGCCCCGTGGCGGCGGCCATGCTGGCCGACCAGGGTGCTGAAGTCATCAAGGTCGAGCCGCCGGGAGGCGAACAGTTGCGATACCTGGGGCCGCCGCTGAACGGACTTCCGCCTGCCTTTTTTTCGTGTAACCGCGGCAAGGAATCAATTGCCGTGAATCTCAAGAAAGAGGCCGGCAAGAAGGTACTCTGGCAACTCGTAGAGAAGGCCGACGTATTGCTGCAGAATTTTCGCCCCGGCGCCATGGAACGCATGGGATTCGGTGAAGAAGCGGTCCGCGCCCGCAACGAACGTATCATTTACGTCTCGATCAGCGGTTTCGGCGAAACCGGACCGTATAGCGAACAACGCGTCTATGATCCCGTGATACAAGCCCTTTCCGGCGCGACGGACATTCAGGCGAACCGCCTGACGCGGGAACCCGAGATGTTCAGGGTCATCATCGCGGACAAGGTTGCCTCGCTGACCGTGGCCCAGGCGGTCTCGAGCGCTCTGTTTCACAGGGAAAGATCCGGTGAAGGGCAGCACATCAAGCTGTCCATGCTGGACGCCATGCTCGCCTTCTTCTGGCCCGAGGGCATGGGCGGATTGACCTACGCGAATGCCGAGTACGATCCGGCGGAAAGGTCGGGATCGATGGATCTGATATACGCGACCCGGGACGGATACATAACGGCAGGCGTGATATCCGACAAGGAATGGGTCGGCATGTGCCGGGCGATCGACCGGGAAGATCTCGTGGATGACGAACGATTCTCAACAGCGCGCGCCAGAGGGCGGAATGTACAGATTCGAAAGGAGATTACTCGCGAGGAAATCTCCAAGTGGCCGAGCAAGGAGATTCTGGCGCGTCTGAACGAAAACGATGTACCCAATGCGCCTTTGCTCAGACGTACGGAATTGCTGGACAACGAGCAAATCGTCGCGAGCGATTCGATTGCCAGAACCGAGTATGAGGGGTTCGGTGAAGTCCGTCAGGCACGACCGGCGGCGCGATTCAGCAGGACGCCGAGCGCGGCCAGCGGGCCGGCGCCGAAGCTCGGTGAACATTCGATCGATATACTTGCGCGGCTTGGATATTCCGAACAGGAGCGGCGGCGACTTGTGGAGCAAGGCATCGTTGTCGCGGGAGAAAACGAATGAAACCTGTATGTCTGGTAATGGGCGCCGGAGCGGGCATCGGCGGCAGCGTCGCGAAAAGGTTCGCAAGGGAAGGTTACCACGCGGTGTTGTGCCGGCGCACCGATGAAGAAGGGCTGCGGAAACTCGTCGCAGAGATCCGCGCGGACGGAGGCGATGCAACCGGCTTTTTGCTTAACGCCGTGCATGAAGATGCAGTCGAGGAGCGCATCGGCAAGGTCGAGAACGAGATTGGCCCGATCGAGGTAGTCCTGTTCAACCTTGGCGCCCAGATCGGCAATCGCCCACTGGAGGACACGAGCCACAAGGCATTCGAGCTGGGCTGGCGAATGGCGACCTTCGCCCTGTTTCGCATGGCAAAAGTACTGCTTCCCCTGATGGAACAACGAGGCAGCGGCACGTTTCTTGTCACCTCCGCAACGGCCGCGGTCCGCGGCAACGCCGGGCAGCATTCTCACGCCGCCGCAATGGGCGGACGCCGCATGCTTTGCCAGTCGCTGAACGCCGAGTACGCCGCCAAGGGGATACACGTTGCGCACATTTTGGTCGATGGCGCAGTAGATGCGCCCGATACTCTCGGCAAAATGCTGGGAGAAGAGGCATTCCGGGAGCTCCGCGAAAAACGCGGCCTGGACAAGGACGGATTACTACTTCCGGAAAAGATGGCGGAAACGTATTTCCACTTAGCCCACCAACACCGCTCTGCCTGGACCCACGAACTGGACCTGCGCTCCTTCTCCGACCTCGCCTGGTGGAATCACCGTTAGCGCGGTCAGCCGCTGCCGCCTGAAAGTACCGTGCGGAAAACCTCGGCATCGACATTGCCGCCGGTCAGGATAACCCCGATCTTGCGCCCCGCCTGCCTTTCCCGCTCCTGCATCAGCGCCGCGAAAGCGGCGGCGCCGGCGCCTTCGGCGACATTGTGGGTGCTGCGATACAACATGCGCATGGCCTCGGCGATCTCTTCATCGCTCACTTCAACCACCCGCGCCGCGCCCTTGCGCACGATCTCGAGCGGTTCCTCCATCGGAACGCGGCAGGCCATGCCGTCGGCCAGGGTATTGGCGGATTCGGTCGCCACCACCCTGCCCGCTTCCAGACTGCGCGCCATCGCCGCGGCGTTTTTGGCCACCACGCCGATGACTTCGGTTTTCAGTCCAAGCAGATTCCGCACGCGAATTACTCCGCAAACTCCGGATCCCATGCCGATGGGCACGTAAACCGCATCGAGCCCGGCAACCGCCTCGAAAAGCTCAAGAGCATAAGTCGCCACGCCGCGCACGAGCGCGTGATGAAACGGCGGCACGATCATCGCGCCTTCTTGCTCCGCGACGCGCGCAGATTCAATCCGAGACTCTTCGAAATCGCCGCCGAATTCGATCAATTCCGCGCCCCAGCCGGTCATGGCCGCGTTCTTTTCAACGCTGTTTCCTTTCGGCGCGTAAACCGTGACCGGAACGCCAAGACGGCATGCAGCAAAAGGTATGCTCTGGCCGTGATTGCCCCTCGTCGCGGTGACGATCTTGTGCGGCAGACCGGGTCCGCGCTGTAATTCATCGAGCAGAACAAGTCCGCCGCGCACCTTGAATGCGCCGATCGGCGTGTGATTTTCGTGTTTTAGCCAGACTTCACAGCCGGCAAGGCCGCATAGTCCGGGCCAGCGGTACTGCGGCGTCGGCGGCATGTGCCGCACAACGACATCCTTTGCCTGGCGAAGTGCATCCAGGTCAAACATCGATCATTCCCCCCAAGTCGAGGCGCGAAATTCTGTCACCATGTAGCGGCCAGGTCAATCGTGTTCAGCAGCGGTTAATGCAATCCTGCGACAATGCCGACAAGTACTGAACAGACCGGTCCGAATACGGTGGACCACAAGGAAAACATGACATGAACCTGATGCGGACATTACCGTTGCTGCTGGCCCTGGCGGGCTGCACGCCCACCGTGCAGGTCGCCGTACCGACGGAACCGATCACAATCAATCTCAACGTGCGCATCGAACACGAAATCCGGGTACAGGTGGAAGAGGAACTCGATGCCTTGTTCAGCGAAGACAGCGGTCTGTTCTAGGAGAGGCTCATGAGAAAATTCACCGCGTGGACCACGATTGCATTGCTCGGACTGATACTGGCCGGACCGGCCTGGGCTATAAGTTTGCAGGAGGCGAAGGATCAGGGATTGGTGGGGGAACAGCGCGACGGCTATGTCGGTCTCGTGGCCGGCACTGCCGCCGCCGAAGTCCGCGAACTGCTGAGCGAAGTCAACGAAGAGCGGCAACGTCGCTACGAACAGATCGCCCGGGACAACGGCATCGACGTCGAGCAAGTCGCGGCCCTGGCCTGGGAACGGGCCGTGCAAGCGACACGCCCCGGACATTATATGCAGAATGAAAACGGCAACTGGGTAAGAAAGTAGCCGTAGGGGCGAGGCATGCCTCGCCCGGAATTTTGCACGGATACAAACAGATGCGGGCGACGCATGCGTCGCCCCTACAGGAAGCGCAAAGATAGAACTGTATAGTTAGTCGAAATGCAGTCGCGAGCGATTCAGCCGTTTGATGGAATTGCAGCCCATCAGGATCATGTCTCGCTCGATTTCTTCCCGCAGTTTGGTCAGGGCGCGGTCGACCGCGGGCTCGCCGCCCGCGGCGAGCGCGTACAGATATCCTCTACCAATCATGCAGGCCTTGGCGCCCATGGCCAGCGCCTTCAGAACGTGCGTGCCGCGGCGCACTCCCCCGTCGAGAATGACTTCGATACGATCGCCCACGGCGTCGACGATGGGTCCGAGTTGATCGAAAGGCGCCGTCGTCCCGTCGAGCTGGCGGCCGCCGTGATTGGAAATCATGATTGCGCTGGCGCCGATATCCACCGCGCGGCGGGCGTCGTCCACCGACATTACGCCCTTGATCGCGAACGGCCCGCCCCAGCGCCGAATGGCCTCTTCGGCGTCCTTCCATGTGATCGAACGGTCGAACTGGCTGTTGATGTAGTCGATGACCGATATGAGCTTTTTCGTTCCTTCGTCGATATTGGATGAAACGTTGGCGAGTTCGAATTTCCTCGAAGTCAGATAGTTCAGGCTCCAATGAGGATGCATGAAAAAGCTGAGCATGCTCGCCAGGGTGAATCGGGGCGGGGTAGTCATTCCCGTATGCAGGTCGCGCTCCCTGTTTCCGGCCACGAGTGTGTCAACGGTCAGGCAGATGGCGGCGAAATTCGCCTCCTTGCAACGGTCGATGAATTCCCAACTCATCCCCCGGTCCTTGTGAATGTATAACTGGAAACATTTGGGGCCGGGTGTTTGCGCGCCGACTTCCTCGATGCTCGTGGTGGAAATAGTCGACAGGCTGTACATGGTGCTATGGCGCCAGGCGGAGCGGCACACCGCGTTTTCGCCGTGATGATGAAACAACCGCGACATCGCCGTGGGTGAACAGAATACCGGCCAGTCGATATCCTGCCCCAGCACGTTGACCGACAAATCGAGTGTAGAGAGATCCGCAAGCGCGTCGGGAATCAGCCTGACCTTGTCGAAGGCGCTCGTATTGCGGCGCAAGGTGATTTCGTCATCGGCGCCGCCGTCGATGTAATGGAAAAGGGGCGCCGGCAGCCGCTTCTGCGCCAGCTTGCGAAAGTCCGCCGGGTTGTTGCAATCAGTTATGCGCAAGTTTCTCTCCTGTATGTGCCAAAGACCGGGCGAGGCATGCCTCGCCCCTACATTATGTCCGAATATTTTGGATCGCCTGTAGGGGCGACGCATGCGTCGCCCGCGGTTTTGATTGACTAGATATTCTGGGTGTTATGGTAGGTGAAATAACCGATGAACATCTCTTCCCAGGTTTGCAGGCCGCCGAGCGCAGGTACGGTCGGATCGGCCGCGCCGGGATTCATTTCGGAATTATCGAACGCGCCGTCGATCACAACCCGCGAACCCGCCGGCAGCAACTTGGGCTCGACCAGCCGGTAGGTAGGCTGCCAGTTGAAATTGTAATTCGGCACGTTGATCAGTATTTCCGAACTCTGGTCGGGATAGATCACCTTGAAGCGCATGTTCTTGCCGCGCGTATGCATATGCGGGCGGAAGGCATGCATCATCACTTCCTTCTCGAAAACATGGCTCGCGTACATGCGGTGATCCCTGGCGCCCGCGGGAATGACGATATTCCGGCCACCATGGGAGAGGGAATAAGTGCGAAATTCGTGATCCGGCGTTTCTTCCGCGAAATACAGGCCGATTGCAGTCTGGTCGGTGACCTCGCGGCCCATCGTCGTGTAATGCTCGGAGATTTCGATCTTGTAGCCCTTGGGAATAAATACCCCGGTGCCTTCGGGAAAGACCGTGGCGTCGTCCTTGCCGGGCGCGAAGCCTTCGAGGAAACGCGTTTCGCCTTGCTGGTCCGGGCCTGCGTTGCGGTCGTAATCGGGTTCGACCACGCGCGCGATCATATGATGCACGACCGACCGCTCACCAGGAATGAACTGCACCGCCTTCACCCATTTGTCTTCCTCGAAAGGCAGGTCCACGACAGGGAAGCGGTAGTCCACCACTCCGGTCGCCGGCACGGTGAATCTCTCTGAATAGACGATGTAATCAGGTTCGCCGAGTTGCCAGCCTTCGTGGAACTCGAGGCCGGTCAACGGGTCTTCGGGGCTGTCGCCGCGTGGCGCGCCGGCATCGATCCAATGCACCAGGGTCTGCAATTCTTCCGTCGAGACATAACGCGCATTGGAAAATTCATTGTAATGCGGATCGACCTGGGCCGGAGGCATGCGCTTTGTCATCAGGGTTTCGCGAATCATCGGCGACCATCCGCGGACCATCTGGTGGCTGTCCATGGCGAAAGGCGCGATCCCGCCCTGACGGTGGCAGTTGGCGCATCGTTCGCGCAGGATAGGAGCGACGTCGGCGGTATAGTCAGGAGCATTTTCGGCGAGATGTTCCCTGGTCTCGAAATCAATCTCGCAGCCCGGCGCGTCAACGACTACCGTTTCCGCCGCGCGGGTCTCGCCGGTAGTGGCTTGCCAGAGCGCGTCCTTGATATGGGTGCTGGCTGGGGCGTCATCGGATTCCGGCCGATCCAGCGGCCCGCGATAGAGTATCTCCTGCCGGGACGGATCGAGCACGACGATTTCACCGGCCTTCCCAATTCCGAGAGAACCGGCTACGAGTTGCGTGTCATCGATCATGACGGGCCACCGGTAATCGAACAATTCGGCCTCGGCGGCGACTGCCACGCGGTCATCGGAAGCATTGAGCATGAGGAATTCCACGCCCTCGTCCTTCCAGGTGGTTTCCAGCAATCTGTACTTGTGGTTCTGGTCGTAGTTGATTTCGCAGCCATTGGCCTGGCTGACGATAACCAGCGCGTTCAGATACGCATATTTCGACAACTGGTGGAAATCGCCGTCGGCGTCGATGAGGCCGAAATTGCCGACCCGGTCGGCGGCGAATGTATTGCCTGCGAAGGCGGCGAGCAACAATCCGGTCAGTAATGAAAGGCGCATGATCAGTCTCCGCGATTGGGTTTTGACCGATGGGTGTCCATCCGTTAGCCGATTAGCATAGTGCAGCAACTACCCTAATTCAACGTTTGCGGGTCCGGCAGGGGCGGCGCATGCGTCGCCCGCAGATGTTGCTCGATGTTGGGGTCATTCGCGGGCGAGGCATGCCTCGCCCCTTGTTTGTTTAAATAGTGCTGCCGACGGCCCACCGGTGGGCCGTCGGCAGGCGGTGGCGAACCCGTATCGCCCCTCGCATGAAATGCGAATCGTAGAGTGGGACCACCGCCTTTCCAATCAAACCTGAATAGATACGCGGATCAAGACCGCAAACAAGGATAGGAGACTGGAAAGCATGAAGAAGCATAGCGCAAGATGTACACATCCAAAAGACGACCCCGGCCCTTGCACGGTCGGCATCGACGTTTCCAAGCGTCATCTTGACGTGCGTGAACTCCCCAGCGGACGCGAGGCCCAGTTCCCGAATACCAGGGAAGGCGTTCGCGCGTTTCGCACCTGGGCCTGCCCCCGCGTCGAGCGAGTGGTATACGAGTCCACCGGTTCCTACCACGTACTGTTGGAGGATATGTTGGTCGATCGGCTGCCGTTGTCGCGGATCAACCCCCAGCGAGGCAAGCGCTTTGCCGAAGCGCTGGGTTCGGTTGCGAAGACGGACCGGGCGGACGCGCTGGCGCTGGCGAAGATGGGCCGGGCGCTGGCGGACGACCTGAAAGGGACGCCGGCGCGTACCCGACAGGAGAAAGATCTGGACGAGTTGCGTAGCGCGCGCGAGGCGGTGACGAAGTCGCTCACCGTGCTGAAAGGCAGGCGGGAGCACACCCGGAACCGTCTGGTTCGTCGCGAGATCGAGAAGGACATTACCCGCGCCATGCAGCAGACCGAACGCTTGGACCAGGAACTGGAACGGCTGGTGACGGCCGACGCCGAGTTGACCCGAAACGTGGCGCTGCTGGAATCAATCCCGGGCATTGGCCGCCCTACCGCTATCGGGCTGCTGGTACAGGTGCCCGAACTGGGTAGACTCAGCACCCGCGAGGCGGGAAGCCTGTTGGGCTTGGCGCCCATGGCCGACGACTCCGGCAACAGGCACGGGAAACGGTCCATCCGCGGCGGCCGCAAACGCGCACGCACGCTGCTGTACATGCCAACGCTAGCTGCAATCCGCTGGAATCCCGTCATGCGGGAGCGACACCTGCGATTCAAACAAAAGGGCAAACCCGGCAAAGTCGCGGTCACCGCGGCCATGCGAAAGATGGTGCTGATCGCGAATGCCATCGTACGGGAAGGAAAACCCTGGCAGGCAGCTCACATGCCCAAACCGGCCCATGTCGCGGGATGATGCAAACGCCTGACCAATGCAACCAGCCCGCGATCACATCCCCTAATCAACTAGCTGTCGGAGCCTTTTGCTATCCGTACACCAGAACACTTGCAAACATAGATACTACAGTCACGCGTGTATCCGAACCGAACGATCGCGTTCAGCGGTCCTGGCCGTGTACCTCGTGCAGACTGTCGCCGGAAGTCTCGCTGAGCGTCCACACGCAAAGCAGCGCTATGACCGAGGCCAGGGCGATGTAGACCGATACCCAGACAATCGCGTACTCCGTCCACAGGAAGGTGGCAATCATGGGTGCGAAGGCGCCGCCGATGATCGCGCCGAACTGGTAGCCCAGCGAGGCGCCGGAATAGCGCACTTCGGTACTGAACAATTCGGTATAGAAGGCGGCCTGGGGACCGTACATCATTGCCAGAAAACAGAGCCCGCCGGTAACGCCCAGCACGATCATCCAGAAATCGCCGGTATCGATCAGCGGAAACAGCGCGAAGGCCCAGACTCCGGTAAGCACCGCACCGAGCATGTAGATACCGCGCCGGCCGTTGCGGTCGGAGTAACCCGACGCCCAGAACTGGAATGGAATCATCAGGGCCGAAGCGACCAGCACCGCGGCGAGCATGGCGTCACGGCTCATGCCGGCAATGCCCTGGCTGCCATAGGCAAGAACAAAGGCAATCAGAATGTAGAAGGAAACCTGGATCGAGAGAAAGGCTCCCGCCGCCAGCGAGATGGTTTTCGGATAGTTGATCAGGGCTTCGAGCACAGGAGAGCGGCGCACGGCCTCGGCCTCGGGATGTTCGTCCTTGTGCGCTTCGCGCACCATCTGCAATTCCCGGAAAGCCACGGTGTCTTCCAGTTTGAGCTGCACGAACATGCTGATGCCGATCAGCACCACGCTGGCCAGGAAGGGAATGCGCCAGCCCCAGGTCTGGAAAAACTCGTCGGACACCATGGAACTGATGCCGATCAAGGCCAGATTGGCGAGGATCACTCCCACCGGCGCACCGGCCTGGGCGTAAGCGCCGTACCAGCCGCGCTCGTTGGCGGGGGCGCTTTCGGTTACCAGCAACATGGCTCCGCCCCATTGGCCGCCGATGGCGAGACCCTGGCAGAATCGCAGCAGCGTCAGGATGATCGGCGCCGCGATGCCGATCGTTGCAAAGGACGGCAGCAAACCGATCAGCGTGGACGCGACGCCCATCAGCATCAAGGCAATCACCAGGGTTCTCTTGCGCCCGATCCGGTCGCCGAAATGTCCGAACATGATGCCGCCGAGCGGCCGGGCGATGAAGCCGAAGGCAAAAGTGCCGAAGGAGAATATCAGCCCGACGGTAGGCGTGCTTTCCGGAAAGAAAACGGCCGGGAAAACGAGCGCGGCGGCTGCCGCATACAGGAAAAAGTCGTACCATTCGATGCTCGTGCCCGCCAGCGCCGTAAGGGCGACGGTACGCATGTTCTGTTCACGATGAGATTCCGCTTCCTGTACCGCGGCGGTTTCGATGGCAGCCATGTCCCCCCTCCTTTCTTCTGGCTTTTTCAGATGTGTGACCGCCGCGGGTGTATACCCGCGGCGACAGTCGAGAATAGCAGGAACAATCCCTTGCTGTACAAGTAAAGATTATTACTGCGCGGAGTACTTCGTGAAGGCGCCGCCGGCCAGTGGCAGCGAAGCGGGACCTTCGGCGGCGAACACGTTTCCGTCGGCGTCCACGGCTACTCCTTCGCCCGCGGTACCCTGATCTCCCCGGCTCTCTGTCTGATACCCCGGAATGAAGCCGGTAATTCGATCTTCATTCAATGGACCGATACGTACGCCGCAATGCCAGGCCTCGTGACGCAGCGGACCTGATTCGGAATCGATGGCGTAGACCATGTCGTCATCGGTAATGAAGATCCCGCTGATGCGGCCATAACTGTAGCGGGATTCGAGATAGTTTCCGTCCTGATCGAATATCTCGAGCCGGTGATTGCCGCGGTCGGCCACCCACAGCCGGCCCTGGGAATCGAACTCGAGGGCGTGCGGAGTGCGGAAATCGCCGTGAGCAGTGCCGAGGCTGCCCCATTCCATGAGATAAGTGCCGTCGGGCGCATATTTCACGATGCGCGCGGTCAGACCCGCCTGGCGGCCGTCTTCCAGCGCCTGGGCGTCGAGCATGCCCTGGCCGCTATGACCGTCCGCCACGTAGATACTGCCATCCGGACCGACGATCACGTCGTTGGGCTGGTTGAGGTGGGCGCTGTCGTTGCCGGGCTGCCCCGCGGTGCCCAGGCTCATGAGCAGTTCGCCGTCCGGGCTGAATTTGTGCACCTGATGACCCTTGGTGCCTTCCGCGTTTCCGGCGAAATCTGCCACCCAGACGTTGCCTTCGTCATCCGCATGTATGCCATGCGGGGTGACCATGATGCCGGCGCCGAAATTGGCCAGGATTTCGCCGGTATGCCGATCGAACTTGAATACCGGATCCACCGGATTGCTGTCGCAGTTGATGCCCTGACCGCCAAGCGCTCCCGCGCCGCAACGCTCGTATGCGACGATGTGGCCGTCCGTCGGGTCGATGTCTATCCCCGCGGTGGAGCCCCATTGGCGCCCCGCCGGCAGATCGCCCCATTCGTTTTCAAACGACGGATTGGGGTTGGGAAAGCCCTCGCCGGTGACTACATTGCCTCCGTCCTGGGCCAGGGCGCTGCCGGCAATCAGCAGGGCGGCGCCCAGAAATACCGGGATATGATGCTTGTGTGACATGTCTTTACCTCTTGATGGATTCGATTCGGTTATTGATATTAATGCTCCAGCGGCGCGAGTGAAACACCGATGTTCCGCAATCCCTCGAAGACTATCCCCTGCTCCTTGTAGCCGGCGGCTTGCAGACAAATCTCAGCGGCGGACTCCAGCAATTCGCCGCTGAACACGATCTCATGTCGTATTCGTGCTCAATGGCGCGTGGGACTGCTCCAGACCCGCCGCGGCATTGAGGATCATGTCAGGCGTAACCGGCACGCGATTGAACTGATGCCCGCCGAGAGCGTCGGCTATCGCGCACAACAGCGCCGCCGCGGCACAGCCCTGAATCGGTTCTCCGACGCCTCGCGCGCCGACCGGATTCTGCGGATCCGCGATATCCACCGCGGCAAAGTCCATGGGCGAGGGAACATCGAGATAAGTCGGGATTTTCGACTGCCACAGGCTCGTTGCGGCAGGAAGCCCGTTTTGCGCGTCGTAGGCATGGCGTTCGAAGCCCGCCATTCCGAAGCCCATTACCGCCGCGCCCTTCGTCTGGACCTCCAGTCCTCGGGGATGCAGCACGGTTCCGCAATCCGGCACGCCCAGATAATCGAGGACTTCAAACTTTCCGGTTTCGGTATCGAGCTCAATCTCGATGAATCCCACGGCGAGTCCCGGAGGCGTTCCTTCACGTTCCAGGTTGTCCCGCGCCACGCCGATGAGTCCGGTTCCCGCCAGTGCCGCAACCGACCGGCTTGTGATCGGGTTGATGTCTTCCGGGGCCGACAGGCCGCTGAAACGCCCGCCGAACTCGATTGCCTTCGCGGCAGCGTCGGCATAAGTGATGAAAATCGATGGATCTTCCCGGTTGAATACCCGTTCATCGCCGATATCGAAATCTTCCGTCGAACCTCCCAACTCGGAGGCGGCGATTTCCAGTAACTTCTCGAGCGCGTCGACGGCTGCGACATAGTTCGTCCGCGTCATGGTAAAGGACGTATTGCTGCCGAATTGTCCGTTGTTCCACGGCAGATGCTTGCGGGTATCGCCGCGTTCGATCACGGTATTTTCCCAACTGTATTTGAGCACTTCGGCGGCGACCCGCGCCGTGGACGAATAAGAATAGGTGCCGAGGTTGCCCACACCCGTGTGGACATGCAACTTGCCGTCCGGCGTGATTCGCACGAGACCATCGAAACCGCTGCTGCCGGCCGAGTGATACGCCTGGCCGACGCCGACGCCGATGACTTTCGTACCGTTTCGCTGTCCGCTGCGCGCGCGCCTGCCGGCCCAGTCGAATCTCTCCGCGCCAAGCGCCAGGGCTTCCGCGATATAGGCGGAAGTCATCGTGCGCCGGGTTGGGCCAAAGCTGGAGTCGCCGGAGGGCGCATTGATCTGCCGGATTGCCAGCGGATCAATGCCGAGTTCTCTGGCGGCCCTGTCGAGAATGGGTTCGACCGCGGCATGAATCTGATTCTGGCCGGGGCCCCGCTGTGGACCCTTGGCCGGCGTATTGGTGAAAACCGGAACTCCCCTGAAGCGCATGGCCTCCGGCTGATAGATGACCGAAAACGAGTCCGCTGCGCTGAGCCAGTCACTGAACCCGCCATAGGCGCCATTATCCTGAATCAGGTAGAGATCGGTCGCGAGCAGTCGGCCGTCTTCCCGAAAACCCATTTTCACGCGACCCTGGAATCCATGCCGGGCCGAGCCGAGAAAATACTCTTCCTCGCGAGAAATCCGCAGCATGACCGGCCGATTTATCAGCCGCGACATATGGGCCGGAATCGCCATGGCCGGATACGCCGACCCCTTGGAACCGAATCCGCCGCCGCAAAATTCCGCTATGAAAACGATGTCTTCCTGCTCGATGCCGATCAGCCCGGACAAGGTCGGCAGGGGAAAAGTGCCGCTCTGACTGGAACCATATACGAAACATTTCCCGTTCTCCCAATAGGACAGCGCGGAACGCGGCTCCATCGAGTGGTGGGAGTGACTGGCATTTACGAAACTTTGCTCGAGAATGTAGTCAGCCGCGGCGAAGCCTGCTTCCACATCACCGTATGTCCATTCCCGCGCGGCATTTCCCCGGGGTAATTGGCCCAGATCCAGTTCACGGAACTGCTCGTCGGTCCAGTGCAAATCGAGCATTTCATCGCGCATCGCGGAATTTCCCACATTGCCGCCGGCGCGGGCATTGGGTCCGTCAGGGCGCAGACTGGTCAGTGGATCGACCGCGAACGGCAACAGTTCGATGTCGAAAGAGACAAGGGACATCGCGTCTTCGGCAGTCTGTTCGTCAACAGCGGCAATGGCCAGGATCGGATCGCCGACGAACATCGGCTCGTTGCTGAGCAATGGCGTCCCGGGAAATTGCATCGGCGGCAAATCGTCAGCGGTCATGACGCCGACGACCCCGGGCAATTGCAGGGCCGCGGAAACGTCCAGGTTTCTGACGCGGGCATGCGGCGCCGGGCTTGTCAGCAGGCGCGCGTAGACCATGCCTTCGACCTGAAAGTCTTCGGAATATTTCGCGCGCCCGGTTACCTTCGCGCGAATGTCCGAAGGCGTGAAATCCTTGCCGATCAGTGAGTACGCCATGCGGGAACCGTCATCTTTTGCTCCTGTCCTGCAATCCTACTTCAATCAAAGTACCGAGTTAACCCGACGGCGCCGATTTCCGCGCTCAGGTATGAATTTGCTGTATCATTCCGCGCGTTTGCAAATTCCCGATACCAAGGAGTTGACCTGTGGAACAGGAAACCATCGCCATTCACGGCGGTTACGAAACGGACACGAACACGAAAGCGGTGGCGGTCCCGATATTCCAGACCGTCGCCTATGAGTTCGACGACGCGCAGCATGGCGCGGATCTATTCGATCTCGCCGTTCCGGGCAATATTTACACACGTATCATGAATCCGACCAATGCCGTGCTGGAAGCGCGCATGGCGGCGATGGAGGGCGGTCTGGCGGGACTTGCCGTGAGTTCGGGGATGGCGGCAATAAATTACGCGATCCTGACCCTGGCCAGCGCCGGCAACAACATCATCACCGTTCCTCAACTATATGGCGGAACCTACACACTGTTCGCCCACATGCTGCCCAGCCAGGGCATAGAGGTTCGCTTCGCGGAAGACGACTCGGCTGGCGCGCTGGAAAAACTCATCGACGAAAATACCCGCGCCATCTATTGCGAAACCATCGGTAATCCGGCCGGGAACATCATTGATCTCGAGCCGATTTGCGAAATGGCGCGCAAGCATGGCGTGGCGGTCATAGTCGACAATACCGTGCCGACCCCGGTGCTTTGCAGGCCTATCGAATACGGAGCGGACATCGTCGTTCACTCGCTTACGAAATACGTGGGAGGCCACGGCACATCGATCGGCGGCGTGATTGTCGATTCCGGAAAGTTTCCCTGGACGCAACACGCCGAGCGCTATCCCGAATTGAACAACCCGGAACCGTCGTATCACGGCATCGTTTACACCGAAGCGCTGGCAGAAGCCGCGTTCATAGGCAGGGCGCGAACCGTTCCACTTCGAAACACCGGCTCCGCTCTCTCGCCCATGAACGCGTTTCTCATCCTGCAAGGGCTGGAAACGCTCAACTTGCGCATGGAGCGTCATTGCGAGAACGCCATGGCCGTTGCCGAATATCTTTCATCGCACGAAAAGGTGGAATGGGTCAGTTTCGCAGGACTTTCTTCCGACCCCGGCCACGCGCTTGCGCAAAAATATTGTGGCGGCACCCCGGCCTCATTGCTCACGTTCGGCGTACACGGCGGATTCGAGGCGGGGGTTCGATTTTACGACGCGCTGAAGATGATCAAGCGGCTGGTGAATATCGGCGACGCCAAGACGCTGTCCTGTCATCCGGCATCGACAACGCACCGTCAGTTGACCGAAGACGAGCAATTGTCGGCGGGCGTGCGTCCGGAAATGATTCGCCTGTGCATCGGCATCGAGCACATCAACGATATCAGGGCCGATATCGAACAGGCTCTCGCCGTGGCCTGAAGATCGATTCCCGTCATAGTTTCAACGGGCGCCGACATCCTGCGCCGGCGCCCGCCTCCTTTCTATACACCCTTGAAATTTAGGCATATAGTGTTGCTCTTAAGGAGTGTTACAGATAGTGCCGGGCTGCTCCCGGCAAGGAGACGGAAATGATCAACACGATCGGGGTCACGCTTTCACGCTATTCGGACGAATTGCTCAGTGTGCTGAGAATCGCCGCCGCATTCATGTTCCTGCAACATGGCACACAGAAAATGTTCGGATTTCCCGTCGAGGCGCGCGCGCCCTTTGAAATACTGACGCTGGTGCCCGGACTGGCGGGACTGCTTGAAGTAGTCGGGGGGCTGCTGTTGCTGGTGGGCTTTTATACGCGGTCGACGGCATTCGTGCTTTCGGGAATGATGGCCGTTGCATTCTGGATGGCCCACGCCACCCAGGGATTCTTCCTCTGGACCATCGGCAACGGCGGAGAAGGCGCGGTGCTATATTGCTTCGTTTTCCTTTACATCGCCGCGGTCGGCGGAGGCAAATGGAGTCTGGACTGCCTGCGAAGCTGAGCCCGGAAATCGACAGGGCCTAGCGTCCGATCCCCGAAGCATTCGCGTCCCGCACAGTGCGTTCCATTGCAAAAGGCAGAATGTAGCCGTCCGCCAGATTCTGCTCCACGACTTCTCGCACGGCGGCCACATAACTGTCGCCGTCTGGATACAGTTGTTCCAGCAAAACCTCGTCGAAGGGATGGTGCGAGCCATACAGGATGCAGAACCTGTTGCCGCCGTAGTTGATTCCGGTATTGCGCGCGGTCGGCACGGCGTGGGCCGCAAGTCGAATGCCGCCGAGAACGTTGCCTTGCTCATCCCGCGCGAATTCCAGTTCCGGCATCATCCGCGACACTTGCAGACGTGGCGCGACCGGCGGCGTTTTGCCGTCCCGCACCCAAAGCACAAGATGTTCGAACGCCGCGTTCATGACATCGCGAAACGGCACCCGACTGTGAGGCGGCAGTTCGCAACCCGGATCGCGCGGCCCGGCATCGGACATCGGCAGGCCGTCCTGCTGCAGGCGCACCCGCGCCCATTCGACCTCGAAGGGAAAATCCACGTGAGAACTGCCCGCCACTTCCCATTGCCGGAACCAGTCTGTATCCGGCTGCGGATTCGCCGCCCGGCGCAACATGTCGGTTTCCGCCATCAGCTTGAAGACTCGAACCGGCTTATCGTCACGAATGCGCCCGCCGCCGCCATGCACCATAAAGCCATCGTAGACCGGATCCAGCGGATGCACTGAGTTCAGGTAGGTCGCCAGTCGCCCGGCTGATTGGGAGTGCCCGGTGGCGATAAGCATTTCGGGCTCCAGTCCTCCGAGAATATCCACCATACCGGAGCCGCCGTCGCGGGCAACGCGGCCGGCATCGGAAAAGACATCGAAGGACATGCCGTCATTGGCCACCATGCCATCGTGGCTGACATCCAGGGTTCCATATCGTTGCGGACTCCACTCGGCCAGCGATTCAACGCCGACTTGCTGGGCGGAAACCGCCACGTAGGCGTAGCCGTTGCGCACCAGGTGCGCGCCGGATTGCCACCAGTCGATATCCTTGTCGGTGCCGCCGGTCACGTTCAGCCATTCCACCACGACCACCCCGTTAAAGCGGTCTGCGTTCTCGGGGCGACGCACGATCAGGCGCGTACGATAGGGATGGCCGTCGTCCAGCATCGCGCCGGCTTCCATCTCCGGCAAGCTGTAGCGGGCCGCGACTCCTTCCATGAAGTATTCCTCTTCCACATAACCCTGTTCAAGCAGTGGAATTGCGGATGAAAGAAAAATCATGTCCCGTGATGGAAAGCCCGCGGGGTCCGGGGCGATGGGCCCGCTGACCGTGGCGTCCGCGGCCGAGGACAACACGGGCAGCAGCAGTAACGGGAGCGTCAGCAGGAGCGCGAAAAGATCGAAACGCATGGCGGCAATTCCGTGAAATGCGGGACAGGGCAGCTTAGCAAAGTTTTACTCAGGCCCCAATTGCCACTATGCTCCGCTACGGAATGAGACAGACAGGAACAGCACAGGTGAAGCCCTATATTCTCGCGATTGATCAGGGAACATCTTCCAGCCGTGCGCTGGTGTTCGACTCGTCGGGTGCATTGCGCGGCCTGGGACAGCAGGAATTCACACAATATTTCCCCCGCAATGGCTGGGTCGAACACGACGCGGAGGAGATCTGGAACACCACGCTGTCGAGTTGTCATGCGGCCTTGCGCGACGCGCGTATCGACAGCCGGCAACTCGCCTGCATCGGCATCACCAATCAGCGCGAAACGACGGTGCTTTGGGATCGGGCGAGCGGCAAACCGGTGCACAAGGCGATCGTCTGGCAGGACCGGCGAACGGCCGAACATTGCCGCAAATTGAAGAAAGAGCGCGTTGATGAATCCGAATTGCAACGCAAGACCGGACTGCTGCTCGACCCGTATTTCTCCGCCACCAAATTGCAATGGCTGCTGAACGAGGTTCCCGGCCTGCGCGAACGCGCCGAACGGGGCGAACTCGCCGCCGGCACCGTGGACAGCTTCCTGCTGTGGAAATTGACCGGCGGACGCAGCCATTTTACCGATGCGAGCAATGCTTCGCGCACGATGTTGTTCAACCTGGAATCCCAGGATTGGGACCCGGATTTGCTTGAGTTGTTCGAAATACCGCGGCAGGTGCTGCCCGAAGTGCTCGACAGCGCCGCCGATTACGGCGCGAGCGAGCCGGAACTGCTTGGCAGCACGGTGCCCGTGACCGGCGTGCTCGGGGACCAGCAGGCCGCGGCCTTCGGCCAATGCTGTTTCAGCGCGGGCGCGGCCAAGAGCACTTACGGCACCGGTTGTTTTCTGCTCATGCATACCGGGGACGCGCCGGTGTTTTCGCGCAATCGCCTGCTCACCACGGTGGCGTATCGCCTGGAAGGCAGAACGAGTTACGCCGTCGAAGGCAGTATCTTCATGGCCGGTGCGACCGTGCAATGGCTGCGGGACAAGTTGCGCCTGATTCAGGAATCGTCCGAGTCAGAGCGATTGGCGCAGGCCTGCACTGAAGATTCCGGGGTCTATCTCGTGCCCGCCTTTACCGGTCTTGGCGCGCCCTACTGGGATCCGGACGCCCGCGGCGCGATCCATGGCCTGACCCGGGACAGCGGCATTGCCGAAATCGTCACTGCCGCCCTGCTTTCGGTGTGTTACCAGACGCGCGACCTGACCGGCGCCATCGCCGCCGATGGGGTCGACCTGAATCTCTTGCGTGTAGACGGCGGCATGGTCGCCAATGAATTCTTCCTGCAAAATCTCGCAGACATTCTCGCTTGTGAGGTACATCGCCCGGTAGTTACCGAAACCACGGCGCTCGGCGCCGCCTACGTGGCGGGACTGCAGGCCGGCGTGTTCTCCTCGCTTGATGCCATTACCGGGCTGTGGCGGCTCGACCGCGAATTCAGCCCCCAACGGGACGCTGCCTGGCGCGAAGAAAAATATGCCGGCTGGCGGGACGCCGTGCGACGCACCCTGAGCGAGCGCTGATCAGTCAGCGCTCCAGCAAAACCCAGATTGAGGCAACCACATGGAACTGCATCTGATCCGGCATGGCGAAACCCAGTGGAACCGCGACCAGCGCGTGCAGGGGCAATGCAACGTCGGCCTGAACGAGACCGGCAACAAGCAATCCGTCGAACTCGGCGAGCGGCTGCGGGATACCCGTTTCGACGCCATCTACAGCAGCAGTTCATTGCGCACACGGGAGACCGCCTGGCTGGCTTTCCCCGACCGTCACGAGGACATCGTGTTTCTGGACAGCCTGCGCGAGATCGACCTGGGACCCTGGGAAGGCCGCCTGCACGCCGAAATTGCCGTCGACGATCCGGAATCACAACACCATTTCTGGCACATGCCGCATTTGTTCGATGTGAACGGCGCAGAGACTTTCTACGAATTGCAGGAACGGGCGATGCAGACGATTCGCGGCATATTGCGCCAGCATTTCGGAAAGTGCGTAGCCGTCGTCAGTCATGGCGCGCTGATCAAGTCGGTGTTGTGCCACATGGAAAAGTTGCCGATGCGCGATCTCTGGTCCTGGCAACCGTTGCACAATTGCGCGCATAACATTGTTCGTCTCGAACAGGGCGGCGCCGCCGAGATCCTGCAATACGCCGATCAGCCTTTTGCCCATGTCAAAGGGGTGCGAGTTGTTTAGCGTCTGGCAACGGAAAAGCATCAATTTTCTGTATTTCTGCGCGATTGCCGCCTTCGCGCTGGCCTGCTCGCAAATGGCCGGCTGGTGGGTCAACTTCAATATCCCCGTAAACGGTACGGTGGAATGGAACAGCTTTATTCACCTTACCCATATCCGCAACTACGGCGGCATCTTCGGCCTGCTACAGGGCCAGGGTTGGGTGTTCGCAGCGCTCAGCCTCGCACTGCTCGGCGGCATCATAGTCTGGCTGCTTCTGGGAACCGGCATATCGCGATTCGAATTCTGCTGTTTCGGCTTCATCGCCGGCGGCGGCTTGAGCAATGTGGTTGATCGGCACCTCCACGGCAGCGTGATCGACTACATAAACGTGCAGCACATTCCCTGGTGGAACTACATTTTCAATCTCGCCGACGTCATGATCCACATCGGCATCTGGCCGATGATCCTCTACGGACTGCTGGCGCGAAAACCCGGGAGGTATCCGCACTCATGAGCCTGGAACGACTCGACGGCGTGCTGGCGCCGGTCGTCACGCCTTTCGACGAAAGTCTGGCGCCGGACGCCGAACGATTTACCGGACTGTGTCACTGGCTGCTCGGCCAGGGCGTGAAACTGGCCGTCTTCGGCACCACCAGCGAAGCCAATTCGCTCTCGCTCAAGGAAAAGATCAGCCTGCTTGAGCGGCTGCTCGATTCCGGAGTGGAACCCAACAACATCATGCCGGGCGCCGGCTTGTGTTCGTTGAGCGAAACCGTGGAGTTCACCGCCGTGGCGGCCAGCCTCGGCTGCCCCCGCGTACTGATGCTGCCGCCTTTCTATTACAAGAAAGTTAGCGACGACGGCCTTTACGGCTACATGGCGGAAGTCATCGACAGGGTCGGCCGCGAAGACCTGCAAATCTATCTCTACCATTTCCCCGCCATGTCCCAAACGCCGTATTCGCTCGATCTGATCGACCGGCTGGTGAAGGAGTTTCCCGGCGCCTTCGCCGGCATCAAGGACAGTTCGGGCAAATGGGAGGAAACCGCGGCGTTCAATGCGGCCGGCTGGCCGGATTTCCGGGTGTTCTGCGGTTCCGAACGATTCCTGCTGCAAAACATGGAAGCCGGCGGCGCCGGCTGCATTTCCGCCACGGCCAATGTCAATCCCGCGGCGATCGCGGCGCTTTGCTCCGGCTGGCGCGCGGCGGACGCCGCCGAACGACAGCGGGATCTGACCGGCATCCGCGATCTTTTCGAGTCCGCCCCGATGGTTGCCGCGGTCAAGGCCGCCATCGCCATCTGCAGCGGCGACGCCGCATGGTCGCGCCCACGTCCGCCGTTGATGCCGCTGTCCCGCGAACAAGGCGAATCGCTGCGCGCCGGACTGGCGGCGTCCGGCTTCGAAATGCCGGGAATCGGGCAAATTCTTCAATAAATTGTTGTATTTTTCACTTATTATGTTATTTTCATCACTTGATGAAAAAAGGCATTTTATCGAAATTTCTTGAATCAAAGGCGTTGGACGAAGTCCACTCGCTACTTGGTCGTGTGCCGAATATCAAGATCGATTCATTAGTGCGGGAACCGAAACCCGGAGCCCGTTTCCATACTGACGGCCAGATTGATTTCAGTCACGCCAGCGTTCAGTATTCCATCCTGATTGAAGTCAAGTCCAATGGCGCTCCGCGCACCGTAGACTACGCTGTCTACCAGCTCAAACGCTACCTGGAACTATTGCACAGATCAGATTCGGGGAGCAGCGCCCGGCGTCTTATCCCGATGCTTGTCAGTCCGTACCTGTCACCCCAGGCGCGAACAATTTGCGACGAGCACAGTGTCGCCTACCTGGACCTGGTCGGAAACGCGCGTCTCGCATTCGCCGATGTCCATATCGATCTGGCCGTTCCGGACGTACCGAAAACGGAAGTCCGCTCGTTGCGGTCCATCTTCAGCGCAAAGGCTGGGGCAGTACTTCGCGCCATGCTGAGAGAACCAAAGCGTTCCTGGCGCGTGGCCGAACTGGCGAAATCGGCAAATTCGAGTCTCGGCCATGTGAGCAACGTTCGAAAAGAATTGCTGCGCAGGGACTGGATAGAAGTCAGGGAGAGAGGCATTGTACTTGTCAAACCCGATGTCCTGCTTGAATCCTGGCGCGAAAACTTCAAACAGCCTGCCGGACAGACTGTAAGCGGGTACACCCATCTCCACGGCGAATTGCTGGACGAAACCTTGTCAAATGTACTCAACCCCGATTCGAACCGCCCATGCGCAATCTATTCGATGCATTCCGCGGCGCGATGGTTGGCGCCCTATGCACGCGGAGGAACGGTCACTTTCTATGCAGACCAGGCCGGGGCGAGCCTGTTGAGGTCAACGATGGAGTTGACCCCGGCAAAGGGGGCCAACGTCAGGATCGGTATCGTTAGCGACATGACGTTGTTCAAGGATGCCGTAGAAGCTTCGCCCGGCATTTTCTGCAGCGATCCAGTATCAACTTATCTCGACTTGTGGAACGGCAATGATCGTGATCGCGAGGCTGCCGAATTTCTGGCCGGAGAGTATTTCAAATGGCTTTGACGGCGCCCCCGCCGGCAACCGGATATGACGCCGCCACTACCGCAGCCGTCAAATCCGTGTTAATTGAGGTGGGGCAGATACTTGGCGGATTCAAAGACAAGTTTGCGGTTGTCGGAGGTTCGGTGCCCATGCTTCTTCTGGACAACGCGGACATGCCCCATGTAGGCACGATGGATGTGGATCTGGCGCTTGATGCCAAAGCCCTCGGCGATGGCGAATACGCGAGGCTCGTCGAAGCACTCATGGATCGCGAGTATGTGCAGAGGAAAGACTTGAGACGGTTTCAACTCTCGCGGAAAGTGAGTAATGCTACAGGCAAAGGCGATATTGAGATCATCATCGACTTTCTAATGCCGCGCGATGTTGAAATTGTAAAGAACCACCCTCCTCGAATCGATGACTTCGCCGTTCAACGCGCTGACGGTGCTGATCTGGCGCTCCAGTCTAAGGTTTTGTTCGAACTGGCAGGCAAGATGCCCGACGGAATAGAGAATTGCGTTCAAATCGCCGTGGCTTCCATTCCCGCGTTTCTGGCAATGAAAGGTCACGCCATCGAGGGCCGGGACAAGCCGAAGGATGCGTATGACATTTACTATTCAATACGGAATTTTCCGGGTGGCATCGTAGCGATCGCCGCAGCGACCAGACCGCTTATGAAGGTTGAATCTGCCATTGAAGGCTATCGCAAGATCGGGAGAAAATTTGCCAAACCGGATTTTTACGGGCCGGCAAGTGTGCGGAAATTCGTGGAAGAATCCGGTGAGCTTGGTGATTTTTCTCCAGAACAATGGCAACAGGATGCTTTCGGACAGGTAGACGCCTGGTTGCGAAAAATCGGTCTGAGATAAATGGGGAAAGTCAATCGCGATGCCTGCCGCATACGAAAGTTGTAGCGATTTGTAGCAACAGCCGCAGACCGGGGTCAGGTGCGTTCTTTTATCTCGACATGGCAAAAGTGTTGGGGTAACTTCCGCTCTTGGTTTACCTGCCGAATCAATAAATTGCGAGGCTGATAATGATGAAATCTCCTGCAACCCCCCGCTCCGGAATCAAGCCGCGAAGCGCCGCCCTGTTGGCGGCCGGGCTGGCGTTCTGCGCGGGAACCCTGTTTGCCCAGGACACCGTGGCCCAAGATTCCGTAGAGTGGCTCACTCTGGGCAATGACTTCGCCCAGACGAGATACTCAGAATCCACCCAGATCACCATGGACAACTTCGATCAGCTCGAAGTCGCCTGGGTCTGGGACGGCGCCAGCATGGGCGCGGTGAGCGGACGGGCGACGCCGAGCTATATCGACGGCAAACTGTTCACGCTCGCCGGCTACCGCCGCCACATCGTTGCCCTCGATCCGGCCAGCGGCGAAACCCTGTGGAGCTACCGCCTGCCACACACCCGCCGCTGGGAATATTCGATGCGCGCCGATTACGGCAAGGGCATCGCCTACGATGAAGTCAACGGCCGCGGCGTAGTTTATGTTGCTTCTCCCGGTTTTTTCCTTATCGCCCTCGACGCCGAGACCGGCGCACCGCTGGAAGGCTTCGGCGACCAGGTGCCGGTCGACGGCTTCCCCGAATCCGGCGTAGTCGACATGCTCGCCGATCTCGGCCACCCCTACGACCCCTACGAGGGCATTCCGCTGGAAACCGGCTATATCACCTCGTCCTCGCCGCCTATCGTGGTAAATGACACTGTCGTTGTGGGCAATTCGGCAGAGCAGGGTTATAACCAGGCGCGCATCGAGAACGTGCCCGGCGACATCCTCGGCTACGACAAGACCACCGGCGAGTTCAAGTGGAAATTCAACGTGATTCCGCGGCCCGGCGAGTACGGTCACGAGACCTGGGAGAACGACGCCTGGCAATGGACCGGAGACGTTTCTTCCTGGGCGCCGATTTCCGCCGATGTGGAAAACGACATCGTATATATCCCGACCAACGGCGCCACCATCGACTACTACGGCGGCTTCCGTCCGGGCGACAATCTCTACGGCACCAGCCTGATCGCGCTCGATGCCGGCACCGGCGAGCGGGTCTGGCATTACCAGACGGTCAAGCACGACATCTGGAACTACGACAATCCCCAGGCGCCGATCCTGCTTGATCTGAACGTCGACGGGCAGCCTGTTCCGGCGGTCATGCAGGTAACCAAGCAAAGCTTCGTCTATGCATTCAATCGCCTCACCGGCGAACCGCTGTGGCCGTTCGAAGAGCGCGAAGTGCCCCCGTCCATCGTTCCCGGCGAAGTGTTGTCTCCGACCCAGCCCTTCCCGACCCGGCCTGCGCCTTTCGATATGCAAGGCGTTTTCATCGACGATCTGGTCGATTTCACTCCGGAATTGCGCCAGCAGGCGATCCAGGCCATGGCCGACTACCAGATGGGTCCGCTGTTCAATCCGCCGATCCATCGCGACAATTCGCTCGGCAAGCGCGCCTCGCTGATCTGTCCGGGTGGTGGCGGCGGCGCGAACATCACTTCGCCTTCGGTGGCCGATCCGAATACCGGTTACCTGTATGTTTCCTCGCAAAAGGCCTGCAGCCCGGTCCAGCTCGTACCGGGTGAAGAAGCGGACCTGCAATACGAGGAGCCGACCGGCACCACCTTCGCGCAATATGCCGACGGCCCCGGCGGCGGCGCTCCGCGCCATCCGGCGAATATCCCGCTGTACAAGCCGCCATACAGCCGCATCACCGCCATCGACATGAACACCGGCGAACATGCCTGGATGATCCCGGCCGGCGAAACGCCCAGCCGTGTGCTCAACAATCCGGCGATGGAAGGGCTCGATATCGGCAACACCGGTTCAGGCAACCTCGTACCGATGACGATCACGCCCAACATGCTGGTGTATTCCGACGTCAACAGCGAGGATCAGGTCATGTTATTCGCGGTCGACAAGACCACCGGCGAAACCATGGCCGAAGCCGAAGTCCCCGAGCGCAGCCGCTACGGCATGAGCACCTGGACCCACGAGGGCCGCCAGTACATCATCCTGCAGACAGGCCCCCGCCTGACCGCAATGGCGCTGCCTGAGTAGTAAACCCAATCTGTCGGTGTTTTCTCATCAGAGGAAACATCGGCAGATAATCCAATATTCAAAAGGTAGATACTGAATCACCGTTGTATATGACATTGTGACAACTGGAGCTACCTTGTATGTATACATGCAGCGATTGCTGTTGGTTGATCCAGAATTTGAAGTGTGGGGCTTTGCGGCCACGCGCTCAGCCCAAGATTATGAATTTAAACGTCCCGTTGACACCAGCAGTGGTACTATAACCACAAATGGGGACAGAACATCTAGGCCTCCATTGGGATCCAAGAGATTGTGGAAGCTATAACATATTTATATGACATCAAGGAAGAACATTGGAATCCTAATCACCGTTGCTGTGGAGACTTCTGAGTTTCTTTGCAGTGCCCCAAAATATGTAAGGAGTAATAAAGAATGAGATTTGCACCATTTGCAATCGCTTCATTTCTAGCCTGTGCAGGTTGCGCGAGCCCTACTGTAGTTACAGAGCGACAAATTGGCGATGAAAATCTGACTTGTGACGAGCTAGTACTTGCAATGAGGGAGGCAGCAAGATTCGAGGAAGATGCCCGACAAGATCGTGGAGTTACAGGCACGAATGTTGCTGCGGCAGTCTTTTTTTGGCCTGGTCTGATCGGAACTTACGCAAATACTGAAGAAGCAATGGACGCAGCTAGAGACCGACAGGAATACTTGAGCGATCTATATACTCAAAAGAATTGCAGTGCAGCATCTCAGAATACATCAAACTCGGAAGGGAATTTGGCTGATCAACTAATTGAGCTTCAATCAGCACTTGAGGCAGGACTGATAACTCAAGAGGAGTATGATGCCGCACGAGCGCGAGTTCTTGACCTTTGACCACCAGTCAAGAAATCAGTGAATTTGTTAAAGAGATTATTCCTTGAATCTGAGATTCATTAAGGCGATATTTTATATCCAAAATCGACCTTAATGAATCTGCTGAATTTGCCTAAAGCATCTGGCACTACCATGAATGGACCAGCAATTCGAGGTTAATACGAACAATGAGTGAATTGTACTTGCCATGGTTCACAAAATTGAGAATGGTTGAAAGAGTACCACAGCCACTTACTCGGCCACCTCAATGTCGCGGGCGATGCAGCGAAGAAGGATAGTTTACGCGCATCGCGACCGCCTTATTCGGGAACAGTTATCGCCCGAATGTCCATGCGGCGAGTCGCTTGTGTGAAACGTGATTCGATGAACCCGCATATTTTGAGTCTCGCCCCTCATTTTGTGCTTGGGATACAATTGTTTTTCGGATTCAAATCAGCCCCTAAGTAATTGCTCTCTGGCGGCGGCGTTTCGTGGGACTTGCGGAATTTGTTCGTCAAAGTTCCCAGCAGTGCGCTGGATATTCCGCAGGCCGCGAAAATCACGCCCAAGGCCGCGCCCAAATCTCCTTCGTTATTGGTTCCTTGCACTGCTGCATACACGGCACCAACGGTTCCAACGAAAATTCCAGCCGCACCGCCACACACTCCGATCCAAAATCCGCTCGGCAGTGGCTTGGGCGCCAATAGCCGCGTTGTCGGCACCTCCAATACGGCAGCGAATGATTTGAGTGTCTCCGCTGAGACTGGCATCCCCATCTCCGCCCGCTGTACGGTGCGGACGCTCATTCCCGCGGCGATCGCAAATTCCTCCTGCGAGTAAAGTCGACGCTCGCGTAATAGCTTCAAAGTCTTTGGGTCGATTTTCAATTCCGGTAACCCTTCTCGGAGTCCCACAATCACAATCCTCATCAAATCCAGGATGAGACGAATTCTCATACTTCCGGCTGGCCGGGCAAACGACAAATGCCCGACAGTTGAAATATTCCCATGAATCAATTCACGATCAAATATTGATCAACTCTGGGCATCAGCCACCTGCAAGTCATAGGTCGATTGCAGATTCAGCCAGAATTCAGCCGAAGTTTGCAAAAAGGCCGCCAGTCTCAGGGCGGTGTCCGTGGTAATGCCCTGCCGTTCGCGCACAATGTCGTTGATGCGGGGGGCATCGGCTCTCAATGCCTTCGCCAATGCGTTCGCAGTCATTCCGGCGGGAACAAGAAACTCTTCCCGCAGAATCTCACCAGGGTGTATGGGCCTCATCTTTTTTTCAATCATGGATTTCTCCTGATGGCGATCCTTGATTTCCACTCTGGTCGTCCAAGCATTCACCAACATCGTGGGCGGATTCAGCGTATATGTCCAGGATTCGGCAAAATCGTTTACATATACACCTTGTCATGTATACAAAAACGCGTATTTGTATACATGACAGCGATACGTGTACAAGAAACGTCCGTTTCGTATACATGAGAATTGCAATATGGCTCGGGTCTGAAGTCCTGCGCCGGGGACCGCGTGGGAATCCGCGTAGTGCGGGCATGCTTAACCCATTTTATTTATGTATTTGAATTGACATATTTGTGAATTCAAATACATAATAAGGCCATGCAATACACACATCGACAACTCCGGGAAGTATTCCATTTGAGCTTTCTGGCGCAACTTCTGAAGACTTGCGATCCTGCGCTGTTTGTCCTGAAGGGCGGGACCAATCTCCGGTTTTTCTTCAGCAGCCCGAGATACTCGGAAGATATGGATATCGACGTGCTGGGCGGGTCCGTGGCGACCCTGAAAAAGAACGGATATAGGATTCTCGATAGCGCCTCCTTGCGGCGGTCACTGCGGAGTTTCGGCATAAGGGATCTCTTGATCGACGACCGCGACAAGGCCAAGCACACCGCTACCACGCAACGGTTCCGGTTGCAGTTGCTTACCGAGGCAAACGAAACGCTCCCCACCAAGATAGAATTCTCGCGCCGGAATGAAGGGAAGGCTTTCGTCAGGCAGAATATCGACAATTCAGTAGTGTTCCCGTATCGCCAGATTTCTTTCCCTTGCCAACACTATCCTGCCTCGGCAGCCGCGGAGCAAAAGCTGGTGGCGCTTGCAAACCGAAACGCCGTCCAGGCCAGGGATGTATTCGACCTGTATATCCTGAATCTTGGCGGCCACGATCTTTCCACAACCCGCGAACTCGACCCTGAAACTCAAGATCGGGCTCTGGAACAACTGTTGTTAATTGACTATGAGAGTTATTCCGGCCAGGTACTGCCGTTTCTCGAACAGAACTACCTAGATCAATTTGGAACCCGGGAAGCCTGGGCGGAAATGCATGACTTCGTCTTCAGCCTGCTGGAGACCGGTTCATGAACGAAGTAGAGTTTCTCCGGGACAACGCGATATTCGAAACCAGAGAATTTGCTTTTCTGTGCGGGAGTTCCACGAGTAGCGCCTCGCGAAAACTGGCTCGCCTCGAAGCGATTGGAGTGCTGGTCAGAATAAGTCGTGGAATCTGGTGTCAACCGGCGCACCGCGATTTTACGCCCAACCAGGCTGTGGGCTTATTGCTCGGCAATGAACGGGGTTATGTTTCTTTCCTGTCAGCCTTGCACATCCATGGCGTGATCTCGCAAATTCCAGTTGCGGTCCAGATAGCGACCACCGGACACGGCAGAGACGTGGCGTCCCCGATAGGGCGGTTCGAGTTTTTTCAGATCAAACCTGAAATGATGCAATCGGGATTTGCCATGTCCGAGACGCAACCGCCTTACTTGCTGGCTTCCGGGGAGAAAGCTTTGCTCGATACGCTCTACATCGGCGCTCGCAAGGGAAGGCGGTTCCGCAATCTGCCGGAACTTGACGTCGCTGTTCTGGATCAGAAGAAACTGGCTGCGCTGTTCGCTGCCCAGAAATACTCAAACAGGATCGCAAGCGCCATCGGGAATCGACTTAGTCAAGTCGGCGCCGGCGAGCGCGTGGGAATCCGCTGCTGAACTTTCAAAGCTCGCCGTCCTTCAGGAGGCGGACTGACTGGTGCATTCGTTCATGCAAGACTGTGACAATGCCGATCGCTACATCGTTCAAGTTTTTCCAATAGACGAAGTGTGTGCGATAGCGGGAAACATATCCGGTCACGCCGAACTCCGCGGGAACCGAACGGGACACTGCCATCCCGGTGGCAATGGCTTCGAAAGTCTCGTAACGAACCACCCAGTCGTACCGTCATCGTTGTCGTTTCACGCCCCATGACCTCTCTCCATTCCAGAAAATGTATCAAACTTATTCAATACTCAATACACCGGCAAGTAAGCTACGGTGAAACCGCTCCAGGATCGACAATCCAGCCTTCCGTGGGATCGAAGTCTTCCGGAATGCCGAAGTTTCGGTGGCGGTTTTGCCAGGCCCAGGCGGCCTGGATGGCGCAGCAGAGGGCGTCGAGGCTGTCGCCTGTGGCGTCTTCGGCAAAGATAGCCGAGTCCAGGTTTTTCAGTTGTATTTGTAGATCGTAGGCGGCTTTCAGTTCCTTGCCCAGTATTCCAGCCAGTAATTCTTCTCTTGCCATGCGGCGTTGTCTGGTCTGTTCACTTCTGGCGTCGTGTTTGTAGCTGCGGCGAGTGATGAAGCGGCGGGCAACTACACTGGGAAAGGCTTCGATAACCGTTCTGCCGGAATCTCCCCGCTGCATGCCCGGAATTGTGACTGCGGCCCTCCGCAGACGCGGCGCTCCCTCGAAAAACATCAGGCCGACCGGCGGCCGTTCGATTTTCTGGGCGCTGAAAGCACCGGCGACCATCTCGGTAACGCGTTTGTGTTCCTTGTCGCCGACAGGACGATTGGCACGGTATTCGATCATGATTTTCCGGAATTGCTCCCGGGTCATTTCGGCGACGAGATCGACATAGCCAGCCCAAGACTCGGGCCAGCCTATATTGCGGATGAACTTGCGCGATTGTCCGAAGGGAAAATCGATCCCGGCAATCCAGGGTCCGGGCTGGGTGAGCACTGCTTCAAATTCCCCGAAACTCGTCCACTTCCACAGCGCTCGCGTCTCCAGCGTCCCATTGGCGAGCTCGCATTCGAGGCAAGCCAGCGGCTTGCCTCTACCGGGGCGGCTGGTAAAGTCAATGCCAAGAATTTTCACACGGGAATCATGACACGAAGCGTGATCGATTCGAACTCGCGGAGCAACTGCCAATTCAGGAAATCAACAGAACCCATCTGAATTTGCAGTATGTTTGCCTGTAAATTGAAATCTCCCACGTTTTTAACACTGCAGGTGAAAACATCCTTCTTTTTGGCTAGGCTAGGCTAGGCTCGTTTCATTACTGGCGGCCCGAAGTGGAGTTTTCCCCAAGGATCTGGAGCACTGAATATTGCATTCATCACGAGATACCGAAGACAGCGCGCCATCCATAGACTGGTTCATCTTTAGCGGAGGGATTCTGCTGCTCGCCGGCGTCGTGCTGGTGATTCTCGTCGCGCCGCAATGGAGCGCCGCCGCGATCGACAACACCTATGTCGCGATCACGACCAGATTCGGAGTGTTGTACGTGGCCGCGGCCGTAGCAACGCTTTGCTTTCTTCTGTTCATCGCTCTCAGCCGGCATGGCGATCTGGTGCTGGGCCCGGACAACGGCCCTGAATACAGTCAATTCAATTGGGCTTCCATGCTGTTCTGCGCCGGCATCGGCGCCTCGGTGATTTATTGGGGCGCAACCGAGTGGGCGTTCTATTACATAGCGCCGCCGTTCGGACTCGAACCGGAATCCGACGCTGCCCTGCTGATGGCCAACAGTTACGGCATGTTTCACTGGGGGCCCATCGGCTGGGCTTTCTATTGTTTGCCGGCTGTGGGACTGAGCCTGTCGTTTCACGTATTTCGGGTTCCGGCCTTGCGTCTCAGTTCCGCTTGCGGTGAATTACTGGGCAAGCAGCAGGAACTTTGGCCGGGGCGGCTGGTAGACCTGCTGTTTATCGTCGGAACCATCGGCACCTGCGCTACCGGACTGGGATTCGGCACATCGGTGGTGTCGGCGGCCATAAACAGACTCACCGGCATCGAAGATGGCATCGGTCTGCAGATCGCCGTGGTATCGGCAGCGGCGGGTTTGACTGCATACAGTGTCTTCCGGGGCCTGAACGAAGGCATCCAGCGCCTGAGCACCATCAATGCCGTATTGGCGCTGGCGCTAATTGCCTGCGTATTCCTGTTCGGACCGAGTTTGTTCATAGTCGAGGCAGGCATCGCATCCCTGGGCACCGTGGCCGACAACTTCCTGCGCATGCTCACCTGGACAGACCCACTCCAGCGCGCTGACTTCGTGGAATCCTGGACCGTTTTTTACTGGGCCTGGTGGCTGGCGATGGGCCCTTTCATCGGCATGTTCATTTGCAGGATTTCCCGCGGCCGCAGCCTTCGCGGGCTGATATTCGGCGTCCTTGGCTGGGGCAGTCTCGGATGCATATTGATTTTCATGGTGTTGGGCGGATATGCCCAGCACCTGGAAATCGAGGGAACCTATCCCGTGGTGAGCGAAGCGACGAAAACCAGTCCGTCGGCCGCGCTCGCCGGCATGATTTCGATTTTGCCGCTGGGCTCCGTACTGATATTGCTGCTGGCGATCGTTGGGCTCGTTTTCGTCGCTACCACCTACGATTCGGCCGCCTATACCCTGGCGGCTGGCGCTACCCGCTATTTGAAAGCGGATCAGCATCCCAAGCGCCGGCACCGGGTGTTCTGGGCCATTGCGCTGGGCTCCCTTCCCCTCAGCCTTCTGTTTCTGGGCGGCCTGCGGGAGCTTCAGACCGCATCCTTGCTAGCCTCCTTGCCAATCCTGTTGGTCTACGGCATGCTCGCCGTGTCCATCTGGCGCATGCTGGGACGGGCTCACTCCACACGTTGAAAACCATCTGTGTCGAACGAAACAGTCACAATTCTTGATGCAGGGATGGGCAAGACCCTGTCTCAGCGGGGCGTCGATATCCCACCTACGATCTGGTCCGCCAACGCCCTGCTCGAAGCGTCGGAAACGGTGGCCGAAATTCATCGCGAGAATATCGCCGCCGGCGCACAGATCATCACCACCAACACTTATGGCGTGATTCGCGCGGATCTGGAAAAAATCGGGCTGGGGGCGCGCACGATCGAATTGAACAGGCTTGCCGCCGACCTGGCCCGACGAGCACGGGCGGAAACCGGCGCGAATGTGCAGATAGCCGGGTCACTGCCGCCCCTGAATGGAAGCTACCGGCCTGATCTGGTCCTTGAACGGGAAGTGCTTCTACCCCTGTATCGGGAACAGGTCGCGGCGCTGGCGCCGCTGATTGACCTTTTCATTTGCGAGACCATGTCCCATTCCACGGAAGCGCTGGCCGCCGCCGAGGCCGCCCGGGAAAGCGGCAAGCCCGTCTACGTGGCGTTTACACTCGACGACGAGCTTGATGCCTGCCTGAAAAGCGGCGAGTCACTCGCTACCGTTTGCGAGTTACTGCGGGATTTCAGGCCCGAAGGAATCCTGGCGAATTGCTGCCTTCCGGAACAAATCAGCGCCGCCGTTCCGGCATTACGCAAGTCCGGCGCCCCCGTGATCGGAGGATATGCGAATGCGTTTTCCCGTATTCCAAAGGACTGGCTGCTCGGCGGACCCAGCGAGACCGACGGGCGTCTCGAGATGAGAGAGGATCTTACGCCCGGGCGCTATGCGGATTTTGTCGAGGAATGGCTGGACCTAGGGGCAAACCTGGCCGGCGGCTGCTGCGGCACCACGGCCGAGCATATCGATGAAATTCGCCGACGGGTGGCTCGGCGTGAGAATTCGTCCGACCGGAAAGCCTAGTCTTCGGTTTCTTCAATCTCGGGCTCGGGACGGTCGACGAGTTCGACCCACGCCATCGGGGCGCTGTCGCCGTCGCGATAACCGCATTTGAGAATGCGGATATAGCCGCCGGGGCGTTCCTGGTAACGTGGACCGAGTTCGGTGAAGAGTTTGCCGACGGTGGCCTTGTTACGCACGCGGCGAAAAGCCAGGCGGCGGTTTGCGACGCTGTCTTCCTTGGCCAGGGTGATGAGAGGTTCGGCGATGGTGCGCAGTTCCTTGGCCTTGGCCAGGGTCGTCTTGATGATTTCGTGCTCCACCAGCGACGTCGTCATGTTGCGAAACATGGCGGTGCGATGTGCGCTGTCCCGGCTGAAACTGCGGCCGCTCTTTCGATGACGCATTTTGCTGAACCTCTACCTTTGCAATTGCCCGGGCGATCCCCGGTCAGGCGACCCGCTCGTCGGTTTTCAGCCGCGCGGGCGGCCAGTTTTCCAGCCGCAGTCCGAGCGAAAGTCCGCGGGTGGCGAGCACGTCCTTGATCTCGGTAAGGGACTTCTTGCCGAGGTTGGGCGTGCGCAGCAATTCCACTTCGGAGCGCTGGATCAAATCTCCGATGTAATAAATGTCTTCCGCTTTCAGACAGTTGGCCGATCGTACGGTCAATTCGAGATCGTCCACCGGCCGCAGCAGGATGGGATCGATTTCATCCTCTCGCTGGGACGGCTCGTTGACGATCTCGCTCTGGAAATCGACAAATACCGCCAACTGGTGTTGCAGGATGGTAGCTGCGTGACGAATGGCCTCCTCCGGGTCGATCGTGCCGTTTGTTTCCAGGTCGATGATAAGCTTGTCCAGGTCGGTGCGCTGTTCGACGCGGGCGTTATCGACCGAATAGGAAATCCGCACGACCGGACTGTAAGAAGCATCGAGCAGCAATTTGCCTACCGCGCGAGTCTCGTCGTCCTCGCCTATGCGCGAATCCGCGGGCGAATAGCCGCGGCCCGAACGCACGGTCAGACGCATGTTCAATTCGCCTTCATCGTTCAGATGGGCAATCTCATGGCCGGGATTGACGATCTCCACACCATGGGTAGTCTCGATATCCGCAGCGGTGACCAAGCCTGGTCCCTTGCTCTTGAGATTGAGCACGGCTTCCTGGCGGTCGTTGAGCACGATGGCAATTCCTTTCAGGTTGAGCAGAATTTCCACCACGTCTTCGCGTACGCCTTCGATCGTGCTGTACTCGTGTACGACTCCATCGATTTCCACTTCTTCGATAGCGCTGCCCGGCATCGACGAAAGAAGTATCCGTCGCAGGGCATTACCGAGGGTATGCCCGAACCCCCGTTCCAGCGGTTCCAGCACCACCCGCGAGTGATATTTGTCGAAATCGTCTACCTGCACCACTCTCGGGGTGAGGAAATCTGATAAGGATATCTGCATGAAATCTACCTATGCCGCGTGATTAGCTCTTTAGCCGAGTGATTGGCTCGCGTGTTACTTGGAGTACAACTCCACGATCAGGTTCTCGTTGATGTCCGGGGACAGGTCGGCGCGCTCGGGCACTCGACTGAATTGCCCTTCCATCTTGCCGGCGTCAACCAGAACCCAATCCACTTCTGTCCTTTGCGCGGCCAGTTCAATCGCAGCCTTGATACGCAATTGCTGTCTGGCCCGTTCCCGCACCGCGACCACATCGCCCTCGTTTATCTGGAAAGAAGGGATATTCACCAGTTCGCCGTTAACGCTGATTGACTTGTGCGACACGAGTTGCCGGGCTTCAGCGCGGGTAGAACCGAAACCCATGCGATAGACGACATTGTCGAGCCGGCATTCGAGTAGTTGCAGCAGATTCTCGCCGGTCGCGCCCTTGCGCCGAGCCGCTTCCTTGTAATAACCCCGGAACTGCTTTTCAAGAACGCCGTAGGTACGGCGCACTTTCTGCTTTTCGCGCAATTGCACGCCATAGTCCGAGAGCCGTCCGCGGCGCTGGCCGTGCTGACCGGGAATTGTCTCGGTCTTGCATTTGTTGTCGATAGGACGCACGCCGCTCTTCAGAAACAGATCGGTGCCTTCCCTGCGGGACAACTTGCATTTGGGGCCCAGATATCTGGCCATATTCAGTCTCTCCTGTGCCTTTCCATACGGTCTCCGCTACGCGCTACACGCGCCGCTTCTTTGGCGGGCGGCAACCGTTGTGAGGAATGGGAGTCACGTCGGTAATATTGTTCACTCGCAGACCGCAAGCGTTCAGCGCACGCACCGCGGATTCGCGGCCCGGTCCGGGTCCGTTCACTTTTACGTCCACGTTCTTCATGCGGTACAACTCCATGGCGGTCCGGCCGGCCTTCTCCGCCGCCACCTGGGCCGCGAAGGGGGTACTCTTGCGCGAACCGCGAAAGCCCGAACCACCGGCGGTCGCCCAGGTCAGGGCGTTGCCCTGACGGTCGGACACGGTAATGATCGTATTGTTGAAGGACGCGTGAACGTGGACAACGCCGTCGGAGACTTCGCTGCGCGCTTTTTTGCGTCCCGGTTTTGCTCCTTGTACAGCCATGGTTTATTTCCTGATCGGCTTGCGCGGACCCTTGCGGGTACGGGCATTGGTCTTGGTGCGTTGACCGCGCACCGGCAGCGAGCGGCGATGCCGAATGCCGCGGTTGCAGCCGAGGTCCATTAACCGCTTGATGTTCATGGACGTTTCCCGCCGCAGATCGCCTTCGGTCGGGACCTTGACGACTTCGGCCCGGATCGAATCGAGCTGTTCCGGACTCAGCTCACTGGTTCGGGTCGATGGCTCGATGCCGGCGGCCTTGCAGATCGCGCCCGCCATGGTCGGCCCAATGCCATAGACATATCGCAGGGAAATCACGATATGTTTGTTGTCCGGTATGTTTACGCCGGCAATACGTGCCATAAATTCACTCCACCTCTTGTGCCTTGCCTAGCCCTGCCGCTGCTTGTGGCGGGGCTCGGCGCTGCAGATCACGCGGATCACGCCGTTGCGCTTGATGATCTTGCAGTTCCGGCAAATCTTTTTTACGGATGCTCGCACTTTCATGAGTTCAACCCCTTGCTAGATTCCCGACCGGCCATAGGCGCCGAGCCTGGACTTCTTCATCAGCGAGTCATATTGATGGGACATCAGGTGAGATTGCACCTGAGACCAGAAATCCATGGTCACGACCACGGAGATCAACAGCGCCGTACCGCCGAGATTGAACGGCACATTGGCCAGCATCTGCATGAAATTCGGCAGCAGGCATACCAGCGTAATGTAGATCGCGCCAAACATGGTCAGGCGCGTGATCACGCCGTCGATGTATTTTGCAGTCTGTTCCCCGGGCCGAATTCCCGGAATGAACGCTCCCGAGCGGCGCAGATTGTCGGCCACGTCCCGGGGATTGAACACCAGTGCGGTATAGAAGAAACAAAAGAAAATGATCATCGCGCTGAAAATGATGATGTAAAGCGGCTGGCCGGGGCCGATCAGCAGAGCCAGATCCTGTAGCCACTCGGCGCCTTCGGACTGACCGAACCATTGTCCGAGCGAGGCCGGGAACAGCAATATACTGCTCGCGAAAATCGCCGGAATCACGCCCGCCATGTTGATCTTCAACGGCAGATGGCTGGCCTGGGCCTGATACATCTTGCGCCCCTGCTGGCGCTTGGCGTAGTTCACAGTGATGCGGCGCTGAGCCCTTTCCACATAAACGATGCAGCCGACGACGCCAACGGCGATGAGGCCGACCACGAGCAGCAGGACGCCATTTATCTGGCCCTCGTAGGCCTGGGTCAGCGAGGTGCCCACCGCCGCCGGGAAGCCCGCCACGATACCCGCAAATATCAGCATGGAAATGCCGTTGCCGACGCCTTTCTCGGTAATCTGTTCGCCCAGCCACATCAGGAACATCGCGCCGGTAACCAGGGAGATGATCGCGGTCAGGGCGAATGCCAGGCCGGGGTTGTAGGCCAGCGGCGTCAGCAGGCCCATGGTCATGCCGGTGCCTTGCACCGTGGCCAGACCCAGTGCGCCCCAGCGCGTGTATTGCGTGATCTTGCGGCGCCCCGACTCGCCTTCCTTTTTCAACTGGTCGAGTTGGGGGCTTACGGCGGTCAGCAGTTGCATGATGATCGAGGCGGAAATGTACGGCATGATGCCGAGCGCGACGATGCTCATGCGCTCGAGAGCGCCGCCGGAAAACATGTTGAACAGGTCGGCGAACGTACCTTCGTTCTGGGAGAAAAACGCCTGCAACTGAATCGGGTCGATGCCGGGCACGGGTATATGGGTGCCCACGCGATAGACGAAAATCGCGAACAGCAGGAACAGCAGACGAGCTTTCAGCTCGCCAAGTCCGGCGCCGATGTTTTCGGGATTCATGTTCGGTTTCTTCGCCATTGCCGTTTACTCGGTATTACCGTCCTTTACAGCTTCCGGGTCCTTTTCAGTTGGCTCTTCGATCGCGTCCCAATCGCCCTCGACCTTGCCGCCGGCCGCTTCTATCGCGGCCCTGGCGCCCTTGCTCACTCGCAGCCCCTTTACGGTCAGGGGCTTTGTCACTTCGCCGGAGAGCATGATCCGGGCGCGTTTGATATTGGCTTGCACAATGCCGGCCTTGCGCAAGGCGGCAAGATCGACGACTTCGGCATCCACCCCGTTCAACTCGCCCGTGCGCACTTCCGCGGTCACGCGGCCGATTCGGGACGTGAATCCGAATTTCGGCAAGCGCATCTGCAAGGGCATCTGGCCTCCTTCGAATCCGGGGCGCACGCCGCCTCCGGAACGGGAGTTCTGACCCTTGTGGCCCTTGCCGCAGGTCTTGCCGTTACCGCTGCCGATGCCGCGCCCGACGCGCTTTCTCGTCTTCGTGCTGCCGGGGGCCGGTTTCAATTCATTCAGTCGCATTTGCGCACTCCGGAATTCGATTTCCTGCCTGATTTCATCCTCGGGCTTCCACTGCCAGCATATAACTGATCTTGTCGATCATGCCGCGCACGGCCGGCGTGTCTTCCACCTCGACCGTATGATGCATGCGGCGCAAGCCGAGTCCTTTCAGGCACAGCTTGTGTTTCGGCTGAATGCCGATGGGACTGCGGACAAGCGTCACCTTGACTGTGCCATTCGCTTTCGATTTCGCCATTGCCTCAGCCCAGAATCTCGTCAGGAGTCTTGCCGCGCCGCAACGCGACTTCCTCCGGTGATCGCATGTCCCGCAAACCCTTGAACGTCGCCCGCACCACATTCACCGGATTGGTGGAGCCGTAGCACTTGGCGAGCACGTTCTGCACGCCGGCGAGTTCCAGAATCGCACGCATGGCGCCGCCGGCGATGACGCCGGTGCCTTCCGAGGCCGGCTGCATGTAAACTTTGGAAGCGCCATGCCGGGCCTTGATCGGATATTGCAATGTATTCCCGTCGAGATTGACGGTAATCATGTTGCGGCGCGCGGATTCCATCGCCTTCTGGATCGCCAGGGGCACTTCCCGCGCCTTGCCGCGGCCGAATCCGACCCGGCCGTTGCCGTCACCGACGGCTGTCAGCGCGGTGAAGCCGAAGATCCGGCCGCCTTTCACTACCTTGGCGACGCGATTGACCTGGATCAGCTTCTCCTGCAGACCCTCTTCGTTTTTTTCCGCCTGTTCTCTGAATGCCATGTCGTATTCCTAGAATTTCAAGCCGCCTTCGCGCGCCGCCTCGGCCAGGGCCTTGACGCGGCCATGGTAAGCATATCCGGAGCGGTCAAAGGCCACGGTATCGATGCCGGCGGCCAGGGCGCGCTCGGCGATGAGCTTGCCCACCTTGCCGGCGGCCTCGACATTGCCGGTGGCGCCGGCGCGCTGTTCTTTTTCCACTGTCGAGGCGCTGACGAGCACCTCGGCGCCTCCCGGCGCGAAGATCTGGGCGTACATATGCCTGGGCGAGCGAAATACGCACAGGCGGTTTACTTCCTTTATCCGGATCCGCGCCCTGGCTTTTCGCGCCCGGCGCAGACGGGCATCTTTCTTTACACTCATCGATTTACGCCCTTACTTCTTCTTCGCTTCTTTCGAGAACACGCGCTCGCCCACATAACGTATGCCTTTGCCCTTGTAGGGTTCCGGCGGTCGAAACTTGCGAATCTCGGCCGCCACCTGGCCTACCTGCTGCTTGTCCGCACCGCTGACCACGATTTCCGTCTGGGACGGCGTTTCCACGGTGACGCCCTTGGGAACGGCATAGTCGATGGGGTGCGAATAACCCACCGTCATATTCAGTTTTGCCCCCTGGACCCTGGCGCGATAACCGACCCCGCGCAATTCCAGCCGCTTTTCGAATCCTTCGGAAACGCCCGTTACCATATTGCGCAGCAGGGAATGAATCGTTCCCACCATGGCATTGGCACGCCGCGATTTTTCGCTTGTGCTCACGCGCAGACCGTCTTCCTCCTGTTTGACCTGTACTTCGCCCGGCAAGGCAAGTTGCAGGTTGCCCTTGCTTCCCTTGACCGATACTTCCGCGCCGCGCAAGGTCGCTTCCACTCCCTTGGGAACCTGGACCGGACTGTTTGCCATTCTCGACATTTTTCGTTCCTGTTTCGCTCAAGGTCCGCAGACTAGAAAACCGTGCAGATCACTTCGCCGCCGATACCGGCCGCGCGAGCTTTCTTGTCGGTCATGAGGCCTCGATCGGTCGACATGATGACCGTGCCGAGACCGGCGCGATTGCTGGGCAAATCGCCCTTGCCCCGATACGAGCGCAAGCCCGGTCGGCTGACGCGGCTGATTTCTTCGATCGCGGGTTTGCCGTTTACGTATTTCAGCGCCACTTCGAGCTCAGGCTTGCCGCCGCTGTCGCGAACTTCGTAGCCGCTGATATAGCCCTCTTCCAGCAACAGCTTCGAGATCGCCACCTTGATCTTCGATGAAGGGCAATGGATGGTTTCCTGTTTCACCATCTGCGCATTGCGGATGCGAGTCAGGTAATCGGAAATGGGGTCGGTCATAGTCATATCGTGTTTCCCGCCTACCAGCTCGCCTTCACCAGACCCGGAACGTCGCCGCGCATGGCGACTTCGCGCAATTTGTTGCGGCACAAGCCGAACTTGCGGAATACGCCGCGGGGCCGGCCCGTCAGCCGGCAACGACGCACCAGGCGCACCGGACTCGAGTCGCGCGGCAATTTCTGCAATTTGAGCTGCGCTTCCCATTTCTCTTCGCTGCTGGCCTTGGAGTCGGCCAGTACCGCCTTCAACGCGGCGCGCCGGGCGGCGAACTGCTTCACCGTCCTGATGCGCTTGGCCTCTCTGGCGACCATCGAAGCTTTTGCCATTGTCTTCTCTCCCGCGGCCCCTGTTTCGGACCCGCCTCGATTCGCGGCCTTCGGTCAGGCCGCTGCGCCCATCCCCCTGAAGGGAAAGCGCATGGCGGCGAGCAAAGCCCGCCCTTCTTCATCGGTTCCGGCGCTCGTCGTAATGATGATGTCGAGCCCCCGAATCTTGTCGATCTTGTCGTAATCTATCTCCGGAAAGATGATTTGTTCGCTGACGCCCATCGCGAAATTACCGTTGCCGTCGAACGACTTCGGATTCAATCCGCGAAAGTCCCTGACACGCGGAATGGCGATGCTCACGAGCCGTTCGAGAAACTCGTACATGCGCTCGCCCCGCAAGGTCACCTTGCAGCCGATGGGCCATCCTTCGCGGATCTTGAATCCGGCGATGCTCTTGCGCGCCTTGGTGACGACCGGCTTCTGGCCGCTGATCGCCTGCATGTCGGCGCTGGCATGTTCGAGTACTTTCTTGTCCGCCACGGCGTCGCCGAGTCCCATGTTGAGCACAACCTTGGTGACTTTCGGCACTCGCATGGGGTTGTCGTAGCCGAACTGCTTTACCAGTTCGGGCGCCACTTCCTGCTTGTAAAACTCTTTGAATCGCGCCATTTCGAACCTAATCTATGTCTTCGCCGCTTGATTTGAAAAAGCGGGTCTTGTCGCCGTCTTCGCCGATCCGGATGCCGACCCTGTCGGCGGCTCCCGAATCCGGATTGAAGATCGCGACATTGGATATATGCAATGGAGCTTCTTTCTCCACGATTCCGCCCGGCTGGCCCAGGTTGGGATTCGGCCGGGTGTGCCGCTTGATAATGTTGACCCCCGCGACGATGACCTTGTCACCGCCCACCATGCGGGTAATCGTGCCGCGGGTGCCTTTATCCCGGCCGGCAATCACGATCACTTCGTCATCTCTTCTCAGTTTGCGCATAACTTCCAGTTCCAGACAGCCTCGACGAAATGCAGGCTGATCACAGCACCTCCGGGGCGAGTGAAATGATTCGCATGAATCGCTCGTCTCGCAGTTCCCTGGTAACCGGACCGAAAACCCGGGTGCCGATGGGCGCCTGCTGGTTATTCAGCAAAATGGCGGCGTTGTCATCGAAGCGGATCAAGGATCCGTCACCGCGGCGCACGCCCTTGCGGGTGCGAACGACCAGGGCGTCGAGCACCTGGCCTTTCTTTACGCGTCCGCGAGGGATAGCCTCCTTCACGGCAACCTTGATGATGTCGCCGATGTGGGCATAGCGCCGGTGGGAGCCGCCAAGCACCTTGATACACATGACCCGGCGCGCACCGCTGTTGTCGGCTACGTCCAGGTAGGATTGCACTTGAATCATCTGTCAAACTCTCGTGGCGCGTTTGTCGACTGAAACCAGCGCCCAGGATTTCGTTCGCGAAATCGGGCGTACTTCCCGGATCGTCACTTCGTCGCCGGGCAGACATTCGTTGTTTGCGTCATGGGCGGCAATCCTGGTGGACCGCTTGACGATTTTCCCGTACACCGGGTGCTTCACACGACGCTCGACAAGCACCACGATGGACTTGTCCCCCCCGTTGCTGACGACCTTGCCCGTTGCCGTGCGTCCTTTGCCCTGTTCTGCGTTGATTACTGTCATTCGCTTTCTTCCGTCGCCGCCGGCGCCGCTTCCGCGGCCTTCTCGGCGAGCAATGTCTTTACTCTGGCGATGTCCTTGCGCACCGCGGTCGCCAGGTGCGGCTGACCGAGTTGTCCGGTCGCCTTCTGCATGCGGTAGTTGAACTGCTCCTCGCGCAATTGCTCCAGCCGGCTTTGCAATTCTCCGGCGTTCAACTCTCTCAATTCGCTCGTCTTGTTCACGATCACATCACCGTCCGCTTGACGAAACTGGTGCGGAACGGCAGTTTTGCCGCGGCCAGTGAAAACGCGTCCCGCGCGAGTTCTTCGTCGACGCCTTCAATCTCGAACATGATTCGTCCGGGCTGAATCTGGGCGACCCAGTACTCGACGTTCCCCTTGCCCTTGCCCTGGCGCACCTCGAGCGGCTTCTGGGTGATCGGCTTGTCCGGGAATACCCGGATCCAGATCTTACCGCCCCGGCGCACGCGGCGCGTCATCGCCCGCCGCGCCGCTTCGATCTGGCGCGCGGTCAGGCGTCCGCGAGTGACGGCCTTCAGACCGAATTGGCCGAAATCAACCGAACTGCCGCGGTGAGACAGACCCCGATTGCGGCCTTTCTGCATCTTTCGATATTTTGTTCGCTTGGGCTGTAACACGACTGCTTCCTGTTTCTATGCCTGACTGGCTCGGGGCGCCGCCATGGCCTCATCGAGATCCAGTACTTCGCCCTTGAAAATCCACACTTTCACACCGATCACGCCATAGGTGGTGCTGGCTTCGGAGGTTGCGAAGTCGATATCCGCGCGAAAGGTATGCAAAGGCACGCGGCCTTCGCGATACCATTCGGAACGGGCAATCTCGGCGCCGCCGAGGCGGCCGCCCACTTGCACCTTGATGCCTTCGGCGCCCTGGCGCATCGCGTTCTGCACCGCGCGCTTCATCGCCCGGCGGAACATCACCCGGCGCTGAAGTTGCTGGGCCACTCCGTCCGCGACGAGTTGCGCGTCGAGATCGGGCTTGCGAATTTCCTCGATGTTGACCTGTACGAGTTTCTGATCGAGATCCATCAGTTTCGCCAGCGCCGAGCGCAGTTTTTCCACGTCCTCGCCTTTCTTGCCGATCACGATGCCGGGGCGCGCGGTATGGATCGTGATCCGCGCGGTTTCGGCCGGACGTTCGATGTCCACCTGGGAAACCGAGGCATTGGCAAGTCTCTTGCGAATGTACTCGCGCACTTTCAGGTCGACGAGCAGGTTGTCCGCGTATTGTTCGCCTTCGGCGTACCACAGCGAAGAATGCCGCTTGACGATGCCGAGCCGGATCCCGGTGGGGTGTACTTTCTGGCCCATTCAGTTCTCCTCGCCGTCGGCGACCCTGACGGTGATATGGCAGGATCGCTTTAAAATGCGGTCCGCTCGTCCTTTCGCCCGTGGCTTTATGCGCTTCAATGTACGCGCTTCGTCCACGCATATCGTCGCCACTTTCAACTCGTCTACATCGGCGCCTTCGTTGTGTTCGGCGTTGGCGATCGCCGAATTCAGCAACTTGCGGATAATGGCAGCGCCCTTCCTTGAGCTGAAGGTCAATAACTGCAGGGCTTCTTCCACCTGCTTGCCGCGGACCTGGTCCGCCACCAGCCGCGCTTTCTGCGCTGAAATCTGTGCGCCTTTCAATCTTGCCGCAACAATCACCACAGTCTCTCCTAGCGCCGCTTCGCTTTCTTGTCGGCGACGTGGCTGCGATAGGTGCGGGTCAGGGCAAACTCGCCGAGCTTGTGACCCACCATGTCTTCGCTGACGAAAACCGGCACATGCTGGCGACCGTTATGCACGGCGATCGTCAGTCCGAGCATCTCGGGCGAAATCATGGAACGCCGCGACCAGGTCTTGATCGGCCGCTTATCGTTGTTTTCCACGGCCTTCTGCACCTTCTTCATCAGATGAAGATCAATAAACGGACCTTTTTTCAATGAGCGTGGCACTGTTCGCTTCCTCTACCGTTACTCAGCCGGGAGCCTAACGGCTCGACTTCCTGCGCCGCACGATCAACTTGTCGGTGCGCTTGTTTGTTCTGGTCTTGTAACCCTTGGTCGGCACGCCTGTCGGAGATACCGGATGGCGGCCGCCGGAGGACTTGCCTTCGCCGCCCCCGTGGGGGTGGTCTACCGGATTCATGGCCACGCCGCGCACCGTGGGCCGCACACCGCGCCAGCGATTTGCGCCGGCCTTGCCGAGCGAACGCAGGTTATGCTCGGAATTGGATACCACGCCAATGGTTGCGCGGCATTCCGCGAGCACCTTGCGCATTTCGCCGGAGCGCAGACGCAAGGTTGCATACTTGCCTTCCCGCGCCACGAGTTGAACCGACGCGCCGGCGCTGCGGGCGATCTGGGCGCCTTTGCCGGGTTTCAATTCGACGCAATGTACGGTGCTGCCGAGCGGAATATTGCGCATGGGCAGGCAATTGCCGGGTTTGATCGGCGAATCTTCGCCCGAAATCACGACATCTCCCGCCTTGACCCGTGCCGGCGCCACGATGTATCGGCGTTCGCCGTCGGCGTACAGCAACAACGCGATGTTGGCCGAGCGGTTGGGATCGTATTCCAGACGCTCCACCTTCGCTTCGATGTCGTCCTTGTCGCGGCGGAAGTCGATGATCCGGTACTTCTGTTTGTGGCCGCCACCGGCATGACGGCGGGTGATGCGGCCCTGGTTGTTGCGGCCGCCGGTCTTGGGCTTGGGCGCGGTCAGCGGCGCATAAGGCGCGCCCTTGTGCAATTCGGGGTGGCGCACCTTGACCACGAAACGGCGTCCGGGCGAGGTCGGTTTACATTTCACTACCGGCATGGCTGCAACTCCGCTCCTATCCTGTTCCCGCCAGATCGATTTCATCGCCTTCCTGCAGACGCACATAGGCCTTGCGCCAATCAGGGCGCTTGCGCGGGCGACCGCGGGCGGCCCCCTTGACCTTGCCTTTGACGTTGAGAACCTGCAGGTCGGTGACGACCACGTCGAATATGGTTTCCACCGCGGACTTGATTTCCGCCTTGGTAGCATCCCGCGCGACCTTGAAGGCGTACTGGTTTTGTTCGTCGCTGGCTATGGTCGTTTTCTCGGACACATGTGGCGCCAGCAATACCTGATACATGCGTTCCCGGTTCATGACGAAAGCATCCCTTCGATCTGTTTCATCGCCGGCACCGTACAAAGCACTTTTTCGAATCCGATCAGGCTGACCGGATCGATGGCCTGGGCGTCGAGCACATCGACCTTGTGCAGATTGCGCGCGGCGAGATAGAGATTCTGTTCGACCTGGTCGGCGACGATGAGTACGTTGTCGAGCTCGAATTCATTGAGTCTGGCTACAAGGTCTTTTGTCTTGTGGGTTTCGAGGACGAAATCGTCCACCACGATCAGGCGTTCCTGCCGAATCAACTCGGACAGAATGCATTGCATGGCTCGGCGATACATTTTCTTGTTGAGTTTCTTGCTGTAATCCCGCGGACGGGCGGCGAAGGTAAGACCGCCGCTGCGCCAGATCGGAGACCGGTTTGTCCCGGCGCGAGCCCGTCCGGTGCCCTTTTGCCGCCAGGGCTTGCGGCCGCCGCCTCTGACTTCGGAACGATTCTTCTGCTTGACGCTGCCCTGACGGGCGCCGGCAAGGTAAGTGACTACCGTCTGATGCACCAGCGACTCATTGAATTCCCTGGCGAAGGCCTCGTCGGGAAGGGATATCTTTTTCCGGGTCTTTTTCCCCGGCACCGTCAAGGCCAGTTCCATGATCAGCTCGCTTGCGTCGATTTTGCCGCGGGCCGCACGATCACCCGGGAACCTGTTGCGCCGGGCAGCGCGCCCTTGATGAGCAGGAGGCAGTTTTCAATGTCCACCTGCACTACTTCGAGGCTTTGCACGGTCTTGCGCACATTACCCATCTGGCCGGCCATCTTCTTGCCCTTGAATACTTTGCCCGGGGTCTGGCACTGGCCGATCGAGCCGGGGGCGCGGTGGGAAAGGGAATTGCCGTGTGTTGCGTCCTGCATGCTGAAATTGTGCCGTTTTACCGTGCCCTGAAAACCCTTGCCCTTGGATATGCCGGTCACGTCTACTTTTTGTCCCGCTTCGAACAGGTCGACCTTTATTTCGCTGCCCGCGCCGATTTCGCCGAGGTCGACGCCTTCGGTGCGGAATTCCCACAGGCCTTCGCCGGATTCGACGCCGGCCTTGCGATAAATTCCCGCCTGACTCTTGTTGACGCGCGACGGCTTCCGCGCGCCCATGGTCACCTGGACCGCGCTATAGCCGTCCGTCTCGGGCGTCTTGACCAGGGTCACCCGATTCGGCTGCACTTCCACGACGGTCACCGGCACGGAGTCACCGTCATCCGTGAAGACGCGGGTCATCCCGCTCTTGCGACCGACAAGTCCTAACGACATTTGCTATACGCCTCTTAAGTCTTTGTGCACGGGGCTGAAACCCTCTCCGGCCGCTGCTGCGTTACACCTGGCGCGATATCACTCGGATATTCGTGAAATCAGTGCGCCAATGACTTTTTGCCAAAAAAAGGGCAACGGAGACTGATTACCCGTTGCCTGGTTTTATTCAGCCTGCCTATTGCAGGCTGATCTGTACTTCGACTCCCGCCGCCAGATCGAGTTTCATCAAGGCGTCGACAGTCTTTTCCGTGGGCTCGACGATATCCAGCAAGCGCTTGTGCGTGCGAATCTCGTACTGGTCCCGCGCGTCCTTGTTAACATGGGGCGAAATCAGCACGGTGAAGCGCTCCTTGTGGGTCGGCAGGGGGATCGGTCCCTTCACCTGCGCCCCGGTGCGTCTCGCCGTGTCCACGATCTCCCGCGTAGACTGGTCGATCAAACGATGATCGAAAGCCTTGAGCCGGATCCTGATTCGTTGATTCTGCATTTGCGTCCGTTAACGAATGCCGGGTCCGCCACTTGCGCCCGCATCGAATGCGGTAAATCTTGCCGCACCAAATCTGGTCGGCTGAGATTTACCTGCCCAAAAAAGGCGCATATTTTGATGGCTTGGGGTAAGCGTGTCAAGGTAAAAACCTTATCAAATACACATTAAGTAGCTTCGATCCGTCACCGCCTGGTCGGGGGTGTGTGCAGCGGACGCCGTAAATACATCCCTGTAGGCTTCGGGCTCGGCATCCATGCCTCGCACGCCCGCTGCACACACCCCCGACCAGGCGGCGACTCGCGCCGTGCGATCCCCCAAAAAAACCGTCATTCTGTGCGGAGCGAAGCGGAGTCGCAGAGGCTTCGTGTTCGCCAACCCCCAGTCTCGACATCCTGTCGAGCCGTTCGGTCCTCAAGAAGCTTTGCTTCTTGTCGGCTGCGCCGACCGGGCCTCACCCTCGCACGCCCGCTGCACAACCCCTGACCTGGCGGCGACTAACGCCGTGCAAGCCCAATAAACCCGTCATTCTGCGCGGAGCGAAGCGGAGTCGCAGAATCTCCCTCCAAGCGGCAGGGCTTTTGGCTTCAATGCCCGTCGAATTTTCGGTAAGTAGAGTACTGCCCTGTCACTCAGCGGCGATGGCGGGTTCTTGGGCGTGGAGGTTTTTCCTTTAGGCGGGAGGGGCGCTGGAAGGAGGGCGCGGGTTGTAGTTGGTCTTCTTGCGGGTGGATGCATTCGAGTTTGAAACCTAGTTTTTCTTCTATTGGCGGCAACAGGAAGGAATCTTCCTCGCAGGCGAAACTGATTGAAGTGCCGATGCTGCCTGCTCGGCCGGTGCGACCGATGCGGTGCACGTAATCGTCGGGTTCCTCGGGCAAGCTGTAATTGATCACGTGGGTGACGTCTTCTATGTGCAGTCCGCGGCCGGCGACGTCGGTCGCCACCAGCACCTGGATTTCGCCGGACTTGAACTGGTTCAGGGTGCGGGTGCGCTTGTGCTGCGGTATCTCGCCGGAAAGCACGCCGCAATTGACGCCGTTGCGGAACAGGTCGTCGGCCAGCCGGCGCACCTGGTCCCGGCGGTTGTTGAACACGAGTATCTTTTCGGCGCCGGGTTCGCGGAGCAGGTTGTACAAAAGGTGGTACTTGTCGGCGGTGGTGACGAGAAAGACTTTCTGATCCACGGCTTCGGCGGCGACCTGCTCCGGGTCGACTTCGATCATGACCGGGTCCAGCGCCCAGCGGTTGGCGAGTTCGACGACTTCCGGCGGGAATGTGGCGCTGTACAGCAAGGTCTGGCGGCAATCCTTGTGCGGTGTTCGCGCGACAATGCGGCGCACCTGGGGAATGAATCCCATGTCGAGCATGCGGTCGGCCTCGTCGAGCACGAGTAATTCGATCATGCCGAGATGGAGATTGTCGTTGCTGACGAAATCGATCAGCCGGCCCGGCGTGGCGACGACGATGTCCACTGGTTCGGCCTCGAGCGCCCGATGCTGTTTGCCGTAATCCTCGCCTCCGACAAGCGTTACCACGTGCAGGTCGCAGTAACGCGTCAGCTTTTCGGCGTCGGCGGCGATCTGACCGGCGAGTTCGCGGGTGGGCGCGACGATAAGTGCGCGGGGTTCGGCGAGATAGCGTTCGCCCTCTGGCGGATTGCCGAGCAGATCATTGATGATCGTTATGAGAAACGCGGCAGTCTTGCCGGTGCCGGTTTGGGCCTTGCCGGTAACGTCATGGCCTTGCAGGGTGTGCTGCAGGCTTTCGGCCTGGATCGGCGTGCAATGGGTGAAGCCGAGAGCGCGGATGGCTTCGCGCAGAGGCTGATGCAGGTCGAAGGCGTCGAAGGTGGTCAGAGATTCATTAATTGCTTGCATGGGGGGCTATTATAGTCCGGCGCGACATATCTAGTCAGAACAGGCTTCGCAGCCTGGGTCTCTGGGGAGTTTCAGGTCGCGCCATTGCATGGTGGTCGCGTCAAGGAGCAGGAGTCGGCCGACCAGGGATCGACCGATGCCGGTAATCATCTTGATCGCTTCCATGGCCTGTACGGAGCCGATGATTCCGACCAGAGGCGCCATGACGCCGTTTCGGGCGCAACTCGTGTCGATTTCACCGACCTGGGGATAAAGGCATTGATAGCAGGGGCTTGCAGGGTCGTTCGGATCGAAGGCGGCAATCTGGCCCTGCATGCGGATGGCGGCGGCCGAAATGAGCGGCTTGCCGGCGGCGAGGCAGGCCTTGTTGATCTCGAAACGCGATTCGAAGTTGTCGCAGGCATCGAGCACGAGATCGGACTCGGAGGCGGCTTCTTCGAGCCGGGCGCCTTGCAGGCGCTCATGCATTGTCGTCACTTCCACGTCCGGATTCAGATTCAGCAGGCGTTCGCGGGCGGATTCGACTTTGGCCTGGCCGAGAGATTGTTCCGCATGGGCGATCTGGCGCTGCAGATTGGTTAATTCAACGACATCGTCATCGGCGATCACGAGATTTCCCACTCCCGCGGCGGCCAGATACATGGCCGCGGGACAACCGAGCCCGCCCATGCCGACGATCAGCACGCGCGCATCCACCAGTTTCCGCTGCCCGGCGATATCCATCTCCGGCAACATGATCTGGCGGCTGAAACGTAGTAGTTGTTGTTCGTTCATGGTCGAACCGAATTTTCCGCAAGGCGGTCAAGCATACATTGTTCGGTCGTCCACGACGCGTCCCGAATCGTCGTCTATGTCCAGTGAGGGATTCGGTCCCACACCGGGATTGGATACGACTTTCTCGCACGGACTCCGAAGAGTACGGATTGCATGGAATGCTTCTTATTGTTCCGCTGCCCTCTCTACACTTGTGATATCGGTTCGAAGGAGTGGCTTGTCGGTCACTACAACTTCGGTGAGAATCGAGTCTGACACATAAGTTTGAGATTTTATTTCGGCGGTTATTGGATCGAAAACGACTACATAACTACCGAAAGTCATGGCGACATTATCGCTACCCGGTATTTTGGTGGCGTGATTACGCTGCGTCGGTGAGCCCAATCCAAATGATTTTCGATATTCATGAACAGCCAGTTGTTCACCGCTGCCCCGATCATAGACTTCCAACCTGTTAAATTTCCTGTTCCGTCTTACATGAACAAAATGATCTTCTGGAGACTCCCAAGGTGGATACAAATTTTTATTGCCTTCGTGCTCAGTGCGCAATATTTGTTCGCCTGTCTCCAAATCCCACACAATTACGATACCGGGAAAATCTCGCACTCCGAATTCGGTTTCCTCATTTAGTCCCGGGTGTATCTGCGCCAGCTTGGTTGCGTCGGGAGAAAACTCGTCTGCTTTTGTTATAAAAATACTATTCTGATCTATTATTTCAGCGTTCGATGCATCCAAGATCGTTCTTCTCTGGTGATCAAGGTTCGCGTAAGCTGCGTATATCACATCTGAATTGGGGCTCAACCTGAGGTAATAGATTGCGTGCTTGGTATTCGATCCCTTAACGTGCTCCGGGTCGACCCAGCTTTCAAGAATTATCTCGGGCTTCTCATCCAAGCTGACGGCGACCAAGGGTACATAGTCCCCCCTTGTCCCAAGGCCCTCTGGTCCGCTTGCAATGTAAAGTATGGAATCTTCCTGATTCAGGTCTATCTCGGTTGGGTTTCCAATCTGATCAAGTTCATCCGAGACCCATTCAAGCACTCCTTCTTTCAGATCTACCATATATATTCTTCGATCTTCTCCGACAACATAGCCGTACCATGTAGTCGATTGATTCCAAAAAGACCAAACTATAACAGTGAATACCAGAGTAGATACAACCAGAATGGATCTCAAAACAAATCCAGATTGCCGTCGATCTTTATGGAAAAACGACTTAGGTAAGGTATATTTCATGTTCCACCTCATTGACTTTTCATATTCCACGGTTTCTCATCCATCAGTACCCTGATTTTGTTCGCATAGCCGCACCCAACCGGATTCATATAAGGGTCAATCAATTTCCCGTCTTCAATAATTTCATCGTCTTTTTCATATTCACAATGTTCTTTCCCATCATTGCCATCCGGCGAATACATTGGCCTTCCGGTATTGTATCGGGAAAAGGCATCGTTCCAGATTATAGCTTTTACAGTTACATCTGTTCCCGAGTTCGCTGGATTCCAACTCCACCCGCTATCAGGATCTCCCTCCATTGGCGGCACATAGTGAAATTTGAAATACTCCAAGGCTTCGTCGTACAAAGTGTTCAAGTAATCCGACCCAGCCTTCAAATTGACGCGCCAGTTCCAGAAGTGCTCCACCGTCCTTGTCAATTTTGGAATATTGTCGATCTGCATGATGCCCCAGCCATCCGGCTCGCCGTAAACCGGCTCCCCCGTGCCGGTGTACCTGGCTCCGACAAACTGTCTGTGTGTGCTTTCCGCCCAGGCTACAGCCAGTTTCTCGTTGGAGTCCCCGATTATCTCCTTCATCTGGGCCAGCGACGGATTCGATCCGGCAATGGGGAATGTTTGCTGGTTCGACACTGTGGCGATTGCCGTCCCCCCGGAAGAAACCGTCGCGCTTACCTGAACCGTCAGACTTCCTCCCTGAAGTATCGCCCCCCACGGAATCGTCCAGTTGTTGCTCAACACGCTCGGCCCGGCCAGCCCCGAAGCCGTCCCCACAGTCGGAATCCGATCGATGAAATCGTGATGCTCGTCCTGCCACGCCTTCGCTTCCCTTCTCTCCTTCTTCGTCACCTTGTTTCCGTTTTCGTCTTCCGTTTCGACATCTGCCTGATACACGTATGTAACTCTCTCCCTGCCGGTTCCCCGGTAGTAAAGATAAGCGTTCCAGTCATAGGCGATCTCGTAACCGCTGCCGCTCAGACCTTTGACTTCGGCGTTGAACGTCGCCGCCGGCATCGCGGGAGCGGTCGATATGACAAGATCGTCCGTTCCGACTTTGGTAATGTCCACAACCGGCTCGGAATCGTCGTCCGGGTTCGTGGGCGTTATGTCCGGAATGGTTGCCGGAACCGCCTCGCAATCGTCGGCGTCGCTGGAAGTACATTGGATCAGGGTCTGCCGTATCCTTTCGAGAATGAATTCCAGCGCCTCGACGATGTCGCATTCCACGCCGTTCGAAATACAGTAATCGCCGACCGTCGCCAGAACGCCGCGTTCCTCGTCCTCCAGGGCGCCTCCGAACACCTCGACGTCCAGGATTGCCTCCAAAGTATCCGAAACGATCCTGGCGAACCTCGATCCAGGGTCCAGCGTTCTGCTGTCCCGGTATTGTCTGAGAACGTTCAGGGCGAGAAACCGCGCATCGGAATCGAACCCGGAAGTATTGTATACGTTCAGGTCCGGCGGAGGTTCCGACCCCACGCTGGGAATGGAAATGACCACTTCGTAAGGATCTCTCGCGGTCAGGAGGTAGCCTCCGTAAAGTATCGACTGCGGACCCAGCCAGTAGCCGTTGTCGCCCATCAGCAAACAGAACACCGAAGAGTATCCGATACAGTTTCCGATGTTCTGGTTCCATAGATCGATGGACAGGGATACCGCTCCATACACGGCGTATGTCACCGATCCGGACGCGCCCATCAAAAACTCTTCTTCGTTTTCATTCTCGTCCCGCTTCACGACGGGCAGTTTGCGTCCCGTGGACAGCGGGCCTTCGAGGTAGCTCGGATTCCTGATCCATTTGGCCAGGTCGGAGAAAAATTTCTCGAACGTGGCGCCCACGGCGACATGGTCTTCCGGAATCTCGTAGATCCGGTCATGGCCGCTGAAGACTATCTGGTCCGCCGCGTCCTGTATGTGGGTGTCCAGCCCCTTGAGCAATAGATCGGTCACGCCGTCCGCGTTAAGGTCGTACAACCGTATGGCCGATTCTATCGACGCCAAGTTCGAAGCGGAGGGAATCGTGTGGTCGGCGGCGTCTTCGAGCGAAAAGCCGCCCGACGCCTTCCGGATCAGCACGAAGTCCGAAACCGCCGGCACGACGCCGGGCACGGGATTGCGGATCAGGATGTCCTGAAGCGTGTCGTTGTTGAAATCTCCCTTTTGCGCGGTGTAGCCGGCGTTGAATCCGGGCAGGATTTCCGGGAGATTGCCCGGCGTGCTCAGTGTCCAGTGCGGGTCCGAGCCTCCGTTGAATTCGGCGAGATTATTTTGGCCGTCGTTGTCCGCATCCAGGGTCGCGTCGGTTGCGCTCAGGGAATTGAAACCGTTTTCGATTTCCCAGGCGTCGGTCATGCCGTCGTTGTCGTCGTCAGGGTCGTCTTTGTCCGCGATGCCGTCCCTGTCGTTGTCGGGTTGGCTAGGAGTGGCAACCGCGCTCAGACTCGCGCTGGCGCTGCCCGTGCCGCCCACGCCGGTGCAGTTCACGGCAACATTGTGCGTGCCGGCGGAAAACGGACCGATGGTTCTCGTGCCGGACACAGACAGATTCGTGCTTCCGTATTTGCAAGACGCCGCATCGGTGCTCGACCAGGTCAGGGTCACGGTGTCCTTGTCCGCGGTGATCGTCGTTTTGGAAAGACTGACCGTGACCGATGGCGGGTCGGGTTGCTCTACGGTCAACGATCTTGTTTCGCTATCCGAGCCGCCGGGGCCGTCGCAGGAAACCGTGAAGCGGCGGGTTCCCGCCGTCGCGTATGGGCCTACCTCTGCGCTTCCGCCGGTCGCGACCGCGGTTCCGTCGCGCGAACAGGACGTCGCGTTCCGGCTGCTCCAGGTCAATGTCGAAGTGTCGGAACCGGCCTCGATTGTGGCGGGGTTCAAGCGAAGCGTAACCGTCGGCGGGTCGGGCTGCGGTTCCACGGTGAGCGTGGCGGTGTCGCTGGCGTTGCCGCCTGGACCTGCACAGCTTACGGTAAATTCGTAACTACCTTGGGAATAAGGCCCGACGGTTGCAGTGCCCTTCGTCGCCACCGTACGGCTATTGCGCGTACAAGACGTCGCGTCGGTGCTTGACCACGACAAGGTGGACGTTCCGGTATCAGCGGTGATCGTGTCCGGGTTCAGGCGCACTGTCACCGTAGGCGGGTCCGGCGCCTTCTCGGCAGTAAGGGTGGCTGTGTCGCTCGTTGTGCCACCCGCGCCAGTGCAACTCACCGTAAAGTTATGAGTTCCCGCCGTGAAAGGGCCGAGGTTCCTGATCGTGCCGTTCACGGCTCGCGTCCTGCCGTCGTACGAGCAGGAATCGGCGTTGCTGCTGGTCCAGGAAAGGTTCACCCGGTCCACACCCGCGGTTACGGTGTATTCCGACAGTGTAGCGGAAACAGCCGGTTTTGGGGCGTCCGCTTTCCACGAAACGCTGTTGGAGGACGAACCCAGACGGTTGGCGCACGACACGGTGGCGGATTTCGTTCCGGCCTGACTGTAGGAATAGGGGCCAAAAGTCTTTGAGCCAGAGGTCGAGGCGTTCGCGCCGTCGAGTTTGCAGGAATCCGCATTGCTGCCGGTCCAGGAGACCCGGACGGTATCGCTGCCGTTGGCCTTTACCGTACTCGGAGAAACGCTTGCGCTGATCGAAACGCGGTTGATGGCCTCCCAGTTGATGGTGTGCGAAGTTTCGCCGCCGTCGCCGGAGCAGGAAAAGGTGAGGGAATGCTTGCCGGCGGAGTACGGACCCAAAGTCGCGGAGCCGCTGGTCGGGTACTTGGTTCCGCCCAGCATGCAGGACTTGGCGTTCGTCGCGGAGTAAGTCACGACGAACTTGTCCTTGCCCGCTTCCAGCAAGGATTTGGAAAGCGTGGTGGTAATGACCGGTTTCGCAACGTTGTAGACGGTCACGCTCAAGGTGTTGGCGGCGTAGCCGGCCTTGCCGTTGTTCCAGCACTCGATCAAAAGAGTCTTGGTTCCCGCGGTGGTCCAGGGGCCCACCGTCACGCTACCTGAAGCGGCGCGTGACGTTCCGTCCACGGAACAGTACCTGGCGTTTCGCCCGCTCTAGGTCAGGGTCGCCGTACCCGAATTGATCGGGACGCGTTCCGGCGCAACCGAAGCAGTGAGGACGACCGGCGGCGATTCTTCGGGGTCGTTCGGGCCGGGATTGGGATTGTTCGGATCCTGTTGCTGGCCGCCCGGGTTGTTCTGCCCGCCTGGATCGTCTTGGGCGTGAGCCGCGAGCGGCAACAGGAGCAGGAGCGACAGCAGCAGGAATGCGAAATGGAAGCGGTGAGCGGAACTGGTGAAAAATTGCCGGGCGGGCGCGTACTGCGGACAAGACATATGAACTCCCTTTCAGGGCTGCGTTTTTGCGATATTTAAATTTTTCGGAAAATGTTTTTGAATCTTTAGTCTCTTGTTTCAGTCGACGAGTCGTGATTGACGATGATTCGAGAATTCTCGCCAATCCGCTAAGTGAGTGCGCAGATAAATTTCAGGAGGGCGGGTTGATTCGATTCGCTCAGCAGGGACAGCGCGCGCGGGCCAGGCGGTCGTGGCCGGCGTGGTCCTTGAAGCAGCCGATCTCGAGATATTCGTTCGAGGCGAGTATCTGGTGGACTGCCTCGCGCTGGCTGAAACCGTGTTCGAGCAAAAGCCGGCCGCCGGGTTTCAGACAGCGGCGGGACTGCGCCGCGATTTCGTGAATTGCTTCCAGGCCGTCTTCGCCCGCGAACAGGGCCATGGGCGGCTCCATGACGCAATCGGGATGCAAGGCGGGGTCGCCGGGCGCTACATAAGGAGGATTGGCGATGATCATGTCGAAATTTTCCGGCGTCAGGCCTTCGCACCAAGAGCCGCTCCGGAGGCGCAGATTGTCACCGGCCAGCGCGTCGGCATTGCGGTGCGCCACGGCAAGAGCCTCCTCGCTGATATCTGTTCCGAGCACCGACCAGGCCGGGTCGTTCCGGGAAAGGGCGATGGCTATGGCGCCGCTGCCGGTACCCAGGTCGGCGATCTGTAATGGCTTGCCCCGCGACTCCGCCAGCGTTTCCAGCGCCAGTTCCACCAATTGCTCGGTTTCAGGCCGGGGTATCAGCACCGACGGATTCACTTCCAGCTCAAGATCCATGAAGCCGGCGCTGCCCAGCAAATAGGCAATGGGTTCGCGTTTCCTGCGGCGATCAAGCAAACGGCGAAACCCGTTCCGCTCCTCCGCGCCCAGAGCCCGTTCCGGCCGCGCGCGTAGCGCGCCGCGGTCGAGTTTCAGTACGTGGGCAAGCAGCAGTTCCGCATCGAGATTCGGGCTGTCGCTGACCCGATCCAGTTCCCGCGCCCAATCCAGAGCCTGCTCGACGGTGGTCACAGGGCGGATTCGTCGGCGAGCCCGGCCAGCAGATCGGTTTGGTATTCGTTCAACAAGGGCTGTATTACGGATTCCAGCCCGCCTCCCATTACCTCGGGCAGGTTGTACAGGGTCAACTTGATGCGATGATCCGTCACGCGGCCCTGGGGGAAGTTGTAAGTGCGGACCTTCTCAGAGCGGTCTCCGCTGCCGACGAGCCGGCGGCGCGTGTCGGACTCTTCCTGCTGCCGGTCTTCCCTGGCCGCCTCAAGCAGCCTGGCTTGCAATAACGACATCGCCCGCGCCTTGTTCTTGTGTTGGGAGCGCTCGTCCTGACATTCCACCACGATCCCGGTCGGCAGATGGGTGAGACGTATGGCGGAATCAGTCTTGTTGACGTGCTGGCCGCCGGCGCCACTGGCGCGAAAAGTGTCGATGCGAAGATCGTTCCGGTTCAGTTCGATGTCGTCGATCTCTTCCGCCTCGGCCAGCACCGCCACGGTACAGGCGGAAGTGTGGATACGGCCCTGGGCTTCGGTCTCAGGCACGCGCTGCACGCGATGCGCGCCCGATTCGAATTTCAGCTTTTCAAAAACGTTGCGGCCCTCGATCCGCAAAATGACTTCCTTGTAGCCGCCATGCTCGCCCGGCCGCTCACTGATGAGGGCCGCGCTCCATTGCTGCAATTCGGCATAGCGCTGATACATGCGGCACAGATCGCCGGCAAACAGCGCGGCCTCGTCGCCACCGGTACCGGCGCGGATTTCGAGAAAGACATTGCAGGCGTCTCTTTCGTCTTGCGGCAGCAAAAGGAATTGCAATTCTTTTTCGATAAGGCCCAGCGCCCCGGATGCGTCGGCAATCTCTTCCTCCGCCATGGCGCGGATATCGGGATCAGCGTCGCGCCGCATTTCCTCGGCCTCCTGCAAATCACCGCCCACCGCCAGGTAACGGCCGAAAGTCTGCACCACGCCCTCGAGTTCTGCGTATTCCTTCGACAGTTCGCGGAATCGCGGCTGGTCGGCGATTACATCGGCATCGCTGAGCAGGCCTTCGAGTTCCTCGAAGCGTTCCCGCAAGCCGTCGAGTTTTTGGCGAATCGAATCTTTCATGGCTTCTTCGCCCGCGGCTCCGGTATTGGCTCCGGATCGTGACTCCGGACCCGCGACGCGTCCTCATCGAGTTCGAACAGTTCCCGGGTTACGCGCAGCATATCTTCCCTGCCTTCGGCACTGGCCTGTTTCATGCGAACGCTCGGGGAATGGATCAACTTGTTGGTGATGGCCCGCGCCAGGGATTCGAGCACGGTCCCGGCGTCACCGCCCTTCTTGAGTTCCCGCCGGGCCTGTTCCAGTTCGGTTTCGCGGATGGCGTCCGCCTTGCCGCGCAGGCGGCGCAGAGTAGCGACGGCATTGCGCGAGCGCAATTGGCTGAGGAATTTTTCCATGCCCAGGTCGATGAGGCTGCCCGCCTGTACGGCGGCCTCGCGGCGGCTGTTAACGCTGTCCTCGATGACGCTGCCGATGTCGTCGATGCCATACAGGTAGGCGTCGGGAATCTCGCTCACCTCCACCTCGATATCACGCGGCACCGCCAGGTCGACGAGCAACATCGGACGGTGTTTTCTCCGGCGGGTCGCCCGTTCCACCACACCCTTGCCGATCAGCGGCAATTGACTGCTCGTGGAAGAAATGACGATGTCTGCATCGACCAGCAATTCCGGCAAGTCCGCAAGTAACGCGCCTTCGCCGGAAAATTTTCCGGCGAGTTGCAGGGCGTTATCGAGGGTGCGATTAGCGACGACGATTCCGCGGACTCCTTTCTCGGCAAGATGCCGCGCGGCGAGTTCTATGGTCTTGCCGGCGCCGACGAGCAGCACCTGCAATCGCGAAAGATCCGAAAAAATGCGCCCCGCCAGGGTAACCGCGGCATAGGCTACGGATACCGGGCTGGCGCCGATCGCGGTCTCGGTGCGCACTTCCTTGGCGACCGAAAATGCCGCTTCGAAGGCTCCGGCGAGATTCCCTCCAATCAGTTCCTGTTCCCGGGAGAGTGCGTAGGCCGACTTGATCTGGCCGAGGATCTGCGGCTCGCCGAGCACCATCGAGTCGAGCCCCGCGGCGACCCGCATCAGATGACGCACGGCTTCGCCGCCTTCATGGAAGTAGCTGGCCGGGGCAAGTTCGTCGGCGCTCATGCCATGAAATTCCGCCAGCCATTCGAGCGTCAGACGAAACCGCCCCGAGCCTGTGTCCGGTTCGGGCCCGGGCCTGGAGAATCCCAGATACACCTCGGTCCGATTGCAGGTCGAAACTATTACCGCCTCATTCACCTCGGGCAATTCGATCGCCTGCCGCAAGGCGCCGGTGACTATGGCCGGGGGGAAGGCTACCCGTTCACGCAGGTTTATGTTCGCGGTGCCGTGATTCAGGCCTGTTACTGCCAACTCCATCGCGATTCCGGGAGGTCGCCAGAAAACGCAAATATACCAGAGTAGCCGTTGCAGCCGGCAGGATCCTCGCGCAGCCACCCGAATCAGACATTGTTATACTGCGTCTTTTGGCTGGAATCTCCGATGAGAGTTTCGTTGCTGCGCGCCAGTGTGCCTGTCGGCATGATCATGCTGCTGGCGGCCTGCGCCTCGGAAACCGGGTTCCGCACAGCGGAATCGCCGGCCGTTGCGCCTGCAGCGCAATCCTCGGCGGAAACGGCGGCGCCGACACCCATCGAATACGGGAATTTCACCGCTGACCAGCTATATCAGGCGATTACCGGCGAACTGAGCGCGCAGCGGGGCGATCTCCAACAAGCCGCTGAAATCTACTTCGAACTGGCGACCGAGACGAGCGATGTCGGCGTCATCGAACGCGCCGTGCAATTCACTTCCGCAATCGGCGACGGCAGGAGCTTGCTGGAACTCGGCCTGCTGTGGGCCCAGGTCGCACCGGATCTTCCGGAACCGCATTTGTTGCTCGCGTTTCAGTTGCTCGAAGCCGGACGGCCGAATCAGGCGCTGTCGCACATGGAGCAGGTGCTGGAAGCCGGGGGTAGTTTCGAATTCAGCATTCTGGCCCAGGCAACCGGCGGTATCGGCAGCGCTGAGCGCAATGAGCTGATCGCGGGACTACTTTCACTCAGGGATCGCTTTCCGGACAATCGTTCAATCCGCATCGCACTGGTGCAATTGCTTGCCCAAAACCAGGATTTCGAGGAGGCGCTGGCGGAATTCGAGCAAATGAGCGAGCGCGCGGAACTGACCCCCGACCTCGTCCGGCTGCATGCCCAGCTTCATACCAGCGCCGGGCGGAACGATGGCGCGCTCGAAGCGCTGAGGGAAGGACTTGCACAGTTCCCCGACGACCGCGAGTTGCGTCTCACCTATGCACGGCTGCTGCTGCAACAACGCCAACTGGAGGCGGCGCGGGAGCAATTCAGCATCTTGCTCGCTCAGGCGCCGGATGACTGGGATACCTTGTTGTCGGTGGGTCTGCTCGACCTGGAAATGGAAAACTACGAATCGGCCATCGACATATTCCAGCGGACGCTGGCGGCGGGTCTGAACGAAGACGATAGTCACTTCTACCTGGGATACGCCAATCAACAACTCGGCGATACATTGGCCGCCATCGAACATTTCCGTCAGGTGCGCCAGGGCGTCGAGAACTTCCAGCCCGCCCAGCAACAGGCGACACGGCTTTCGATCCAGCTCGGACAATTCGAGGAAGCGCATGACTGGCTGGCGCAACTCTCCCGCGGCAGCAGCAGGCTGGAAGTCCAGTTCATTTCGATGGAATCGACGATACTGCTGCAGGAAGGTTATCCGGGCCGCGCCGGAGAATTACTCGACCTCTCGCTGAATCGCTATCCGAACCACGCCGACCTGCTTTTCGCACGGGTATTCATACATGACACGAGAGGCGATATGGACAGTTCGGAGGCTGATCTGCAACAGATCATCCGCATGCAGCCGGACAACGCCCGGGCGCTTAACCACCTCGGTTACATGCTGGCGGACCGTACCGAACGCTACCAGGAAGCACTCGAACTGATCGAGCGCGCCATCGCGATCGAGCCCGAGGATCCGGCCATAATCGACAGCCTGGGCTGGGCGCAATACAAACTGGGAATTCTCGACGAAGCGCTTGAAAACCTGCGCCGCGCCTATGCGGCCTTTCCGGATCACGAGGTCGCCGCCCATCTCGGCGAAGTGCTCTGGGCGCTCGAGCGGCGCGAAGAAGCCGAGCAAGTCTGGGAAGAAGCGCTGAGAGAAAATCCCGAAAGCGAATTCGTCCTGCCTGCCATGGAACGGCTCAAGGGCCGTCCGTGATTCCTGAATGAGAATTGTCGCGCTTGCCGCCGTGCTTGCCGCCGCTCTGTCAGCCTGCGCAAGCGCCCCGCCCGCCGCAGAAAGGGGCGAGTGGCTGTTGCAGCGCGAAAATCTGGAAGCGCTGGAATCCTGGCGGTTTCGCGGGCGCGTGAACGTACGCTATGAAAACGAATCCCATACGCCGCGCATCCTGTGGCAACAGCGAGATCGCCATTACAACATTCGCCTTTGGGGTTCGTTCAATGTCGGCAACACACGCATCTCCGGCGACCCCGATGGCGTGACCCTGGAAGCGGACGGCGAAGTACTGACCGCCGAAACGCCTGAAGATCTGATTCTCGAACAGCTCGGCTACGAACTGCCGGTATCGCATCTCGAATACTGGATTCGCGGCCTGCCCGCTCCGGGCGGCGAAGCGGACCTGCTATTCAACGAACTCGATCAATTGGCCGAAATCCGGCAGGAAGGGTGGTCAGTCAGCTATCCCGACCCGCGGCAATACGGTGAAATCAGTCTGCCGGGCGAGATGGAAGCGCGCCGCTCCGCCGACGATGTCAGGCTGCGTTTCGTGGGGCTGCGCTGGACCATCGACGAATAGTCATGCCTCCGCTCAGCCTGCTCGCGCCCGCCAAGCTCAACCTGTTTCTGCACGTAACCGGCCGCCGGGCGGACGGGTACCACGAGTTGCAGACCTTGTTCCAGTTACTCGATTACGGCGACCGGCTGCGTTTCACGCCTCAGGAAGACCGCGTAATTTCCCTGCACATCAGGGACACCGATGGCAGCGCCCCCTTGCCGCTTGAGAACAATCTGATTCTGCGTGCCGCCTCCGGACTCGCCCGGCTCACCGGCTGCAAGTCCGGCGCTTCGATTTCCCTTGAAAAAAAGTTGCCCGTCGGCGGCGGACTCGGCGGCGGCAGCGCCAATGCCGCAGTCACTTTGCTGGCCTTGAACGAACTCTGGGGGTTGGAATTATCCATGGAAGATTTGTGCCGAATCGGCCTCGGACTCGGCGCCGACTTGCCGGTTTTCATTCGCGGCCGCAGCGCCTGGGCCGAAGGGGTCGGCGAAATACTGGAGCCGGTGGATTTGCCCGTGCAATGGTATCTGGTCGTGACACCGCCCTGCCAGGTGTCGACAGCGACGGTTTTCAATGATGAAAATTTGACACGAAACTCCACAAAGATCAGAATTGCCGACTTTCTCGCGGGTCGATGCCGCAACGATTGCGAACCGGTTACCCGACGGCTGTACCCTGCGGTGGAAGAGGCTTTTGCCTGGCTCGGACGATTTGGCGAGGTGCGCATGTCCGGCACGGGCGCCAGCGTCTTCGTTCCACTGCCGGACGAGGCCGCCGGCAAGTCGGTTCTTGCGGACCTGCCGGCCGGCTGGAACGGATTCGCCGCGAAAGGCATCGGGCGCATGCAACACGTGAGCGAGGATTAGTGGCGGCTGGCATGTTTCGCCGCGGAAACTGGTAAAATTCGTGTGTTGGGGTGTCGCCAAGTGGTAAGGCACAAGGTTTTGATCCTTGCATTCGTTGGTTCGAATCCAGCCACCCCAGCCATTTTTTAGGGACGCTCCCAGCCCACACCGAAAGGCGAATCAGCAATCGTGGCTACAAATCTCATGGTATTCAGCGGCAATGCCAATCCGCAGTTGTCGGATCGCATTGCCCGATATATCGGCGTGCCGCTGGGCAATGCCAGTATCGACAAATTCAGCGACGGTGAAATTTCGGTGGAACTGAACGAGAACGTTCGCGGCAAGGACGTTTTCATCATCCAGCCCACCTGTTCTCCCACCAATGACCATATCCTGGAACTGCTGCTGATGGCCGATGCCCTGCATCGCGCTTCGGCCAATCGCATTACCGCGGTGATCCCCTATTTCGGTTATGCCCGCCAGGACCGCAGGGTTCGATCCGCGCGAGTCGCGATCAGCGCCAAGGTGGTCGCCGACATGATCGGCGCCGTGGGAGTGGACCGGGTACTCACGGTGGACCTCCATGCCGAGCAGATCCAGGGTTTCTTCAGCATCCCGGTGGACAATGTCTACGGCTCGCCGGTCCTCACCGATGAAATCGAACGCCAGGAATACAGGAACCTGACGGTGGTGTCACCGGACATCGGCGGCGTGGTGCGAGCCAGGGCGGTAGCGAAACAACTCGATGTGGACCTTGCCATCATCGACAAGCGGCGGCCGTCGATGAACGAGGCCCAGGTCATGCACATCATCGGCGACGTCGACGGCCGGACCTGCCTGATCGTCGACGATCTGGTCGACACCGCCGGCACGATCTGCAAGGCCGCCGATGCCTTGAAGGACGCCGGCGCCCAACTCGTCGTGGCTTATTGCACGCACCCGGTGCTTTCGGGAAACGCCCTGGAAAACGTGGAGAATTCCAGCCTCGACGCGCTGGTTGTAACCGATACCATTCCGCTGCGCGAAGACGCGAAGAAATGCAAGCGCATCCGGCAGTTGTCCATGGCCAGATTGCTGGCCGAATCGATCCGCCGCGTCAGCAACGAAGAATCCATCAGCGCCATGTTCGACAATACCTGAACAGGCAACTTACGCCCCGGCCCGGCTGGTCGCAAGCCGGGCTGGAACTACTTGAACCAGCAACAGGAGACCAAAATGTCCACGCCTGCATTTGAACTGGACGTAACAGTGCGGACCGATACGGGGAAAGGTGCGAGCCGCCGCCTGCGTCGATTGCACAATGCCATTCCCGCCGTGCTTTATGGCGCGCAAAAGGAGCCCGTGTCCCTGACGATCGATCATGACGCCATCCTGCACGCCACCGACAACGAGGCTTTCTTCTCTCACATCATCACCTTGAATGTGGGAAAGAAAAAGGAACTCGCCGTGATCAAGGATTTGCAGCGCCATCCGGCGAGGCCGTTGATTCTGCATGCCGATTTCCTGCGAGTGAGCGAGGATCACGCGATTCAAATCCGCGTGCCACTGCATTTCATCAACGAGGAAAAGTGCGTGGGAGTGAAAACCGGAGGCGGCCAGATTCTCAAGTCGATGACCGAAATCGACGTTACCTGTCTGCCGAAAGACTTGCCGGAGTTCATTGAAGTCGACATGCTGGAAGTCGATCTCGGCCAGTCCGTGCATCTATCGGACATCGGACTTCCTGAGGGCGTAACCAGCGTTGCGCTGTCTCACGGTACGGAAAGCGACCACTCCGTCGCCACGGTACAGGCGCCGCGCGGAGGCGCCGAGGACGACGACATCGATATCGAAGCCGCGGAAGAAGCCGAGGCGGATGCTGCGGGCGAAGACGAGGCGGAAGAAGAATCCTGACGGCACCGGAACCCTTGAAACTGGTCGTGGGCCTCGGCAATCCGGGGCCCGCATACGCCGGCAACAGACACAATGCCGGGCTATGGTTCCTGCGCCGGTTCTGCGCCGCCCATGGCGGGGAGTTGCGCGCCAAGGACAAGTTCTTCGGCGAAACCGGCACGATCACGATCGCCGATACGGAAATTCGTCTGCTCTGGCCTTCCACATTCATGAATCTGAGCGGCCGCTCGGTGGCGGCCGTGTGTAATTTCTACCGGATAGAGCCGGAACGGATACTGATCGCATATGACGAGATCGATCTGGAAGTGGGCGACGCGCGCTTCAAGGCCGGCGGCGGCCACGGCGGCCATAACGGATTGCGCAGCATCATCGAGTCTCTGGGCGATCAGAAGGATTTCAAACGGTTGCGGATCGGCGTCGGCCATCCCGGACACAAGTCACTGGTAACCGATTACGTGCTCAGCAACCCGCCCGCGCAGGAAGCGGAAATCATAGAAGGCCGAATCAATGACGCGATCGCGGTTCTGCCAAAGGCAATTGCCGGCGACTGGGAAGAAGCCCTGCGCATTCTGCATACAAGGAACTGATCGGCCATGGCGGTAACCTGCGGTATCGTCGGACTGCCGAATGTCGGCAAGTCGACCTTGTTCAACGCATTGACCAACGCGGGAATCGCGGCGGAGAACTATCCTTTCTGCACCATCGAGCCGAACTCCGGCGTCGTGCCGGTGCCTGACGCCAGGCTGGACCGGATCGCAAAAATCGCGCGGCCGGCGAAGGTGATCCCCACGACGGTAGAGTTCACCGATATCGCCGGCCTCGTCGCCGGCGCCTCCAGGGGCGAAGGTCTCGGCAACCAGTTCCTGGCGAACATCCGCGAGACCGACGCCATCGCCCACGTGGTTCGCTGCTTCGAAGACAGCAACGTCACTCACGTCTCGGAACGGATTCGGCCCGCCGAGGATATCGAGACAATCAACACCGAACTTGCGCTGGCCGATCTCGAATCGGTAAACCGCAGCCTCGACAAGGTAATCCGCGTCGCCAAGAGCGGCGACAAGGACGCCCAGCGCCAGGCGGCGCTGCTGGAGAAAGTGCAGGCGGGCCTCGATGCGATGCGGCCGGTCCGGGCGCTCGATCTGTATCGCGAGGAACGCGAGAACCTGAGCGACCTGCATTTGTTGACCGCCAAACCGGTGCTGTATATCGCCAATGTCGACGAGGACGGCTTCGAAGGCAATCCGCATGTAGCCGCGGTAAGCGCTATAGCCGAATCCGAAGGCGCCGAAATCGTCGTGATCTGCAACAAGCTCGAAGCCGAGATCGCCGAACTCGCCGACGAGGAAAAACTGGATTTTCTACGGGATCTCGGCATGGAAGAGCCCGGCCTCGACCGGGTCATTCGCGCCGCCTACCGCCTGCTGGGCCTGCAAACCTTCTTTACCGCCGGCCCGAAGGAAGCGCGCGCCTGGACCGTGCGCCGCGATACGTCCGCCTCGGGCGCGGCGGGCGTGATCCATACCGATTTCGAACGCGGCTTTATCCGCGCCGAAGTGGTTTCCTTCGAAGATTTCGTGTTGCACAATGGCGAAGCTGGCGCGAGGGAAGCCGGCAAATGGCGGCTGGAAGGCAGGGACTACGCGGTCAGGGACGGCGATGTCATTCATTTCCGTTTTAACGTTTGAAAGCGCCGGGTTTGAGAACGCGAGAGCCGACACCGCGTACAGCTTGACATCAGGATGCCGAATCGACAGAATTCGCCGCCTTTCCGGCATCCCTCGTACATCATATTGGCTATGTAGCTCAGCTGGTTAGAGCACAGCATTCATAATGCTGGGGTCGCTGGTTCAAGTCCAGCCATAGCCACCATTTCCCTCGGCGGCCAAAGCCTCGCGCACTTCATCGAGATTAAGCACGAGATCGGAATTTTTCCTGATCACCTTGACCATCATGGTGGCAAGATCGGCCTGGGGCAATTCAAGGAAATCCTGCACCTTCGCCAGGGCGTCGGGGCGGGATTCGCAAAGTTCCTCGTAGGTCACATGCAGGCATGGGTGGTCCTTGAACAACTCGAATGCGGTTTCGTACCTTTGCCGGTCTTTTCGTACATAGGCAATGAAATCGGGGATATCGATCGCAAACGGGCTCAACTTCGGTCTTTGGCTGCTTGCGCGAATCGAGAATACCCCCGATTGTTTCGTCATCTGCAAGGATACGTACTTGTCGAGAATATTCCTCCGTTGCAGATGGATGATCTTGATGTCCGTGTCGGCGGCGAGAAGGTCGCTAAAGGACTTGTAAGCCTCGGCCAGCGATTCCTCCAGTTTTAACTTGAAACCGACGCTTTGATGTCCTGCGGGATTGAAGCAGACGTCATAAAGATACGCCTCGGGATGTTCTTGCCGGTATCCCCGCAGCCATTCGTCGATATCGGTTCCCTGCTGGCGCAGTTCATGATACGGGCCCGCCGATTCATGGGGCGCGGCCAGAATTTCGCCATGGCACAGCACTCGCGGATGCGAGTTCAGCAAGGTGCTCAACATCGAACTGCCGCTGCGGGCAGTGCAACTGATCATGAACTTGTCGTTGCGTTTTTGTTGGCGTTCGCCGACGGGCTGCGGCGGGTGGTCCTGCCGCGGCGCGTTCCTGCGTAGAAAATCCAGAATTTCCTTTACGGCTTTGTCCACGGATAAATGTTCAGTGTCGATCCGTAAATCTGGCTTGAGCGGTTCTTCGTAGGGAGAATCGATGCCCGTGAAATCCGGCAACTCGCCCTTGCGCGCCCGCGCGTAAAGTCCCTTCGGGTCGCGCGACTCGCAGACCTTCAATGGCGCGTCTATGAAAATTTCGAAAAATTCGCCTTCCGGGACGAGCGAGCGCGCCATTTCCCGTTGCGAGCGAAGCGGTGAAATCAGCGCGGCGATGACGATCAGACCGGCGTCGACCATGACCTGGGCTACTTCCGCTACCCGGCGAATATTTTCCACCCGGTCCTCCAGCGTAAAGCCAAGGTCGCGATTGAGGCCGTGGCGCAGATTGTCGCCATCAAGCAGATATGTGTGCTTGCCCGCGGCCTGGATTTCCTGTTCCAGACGGCTGGCGATGGTCGATTTGCCGGCGCCCGACAACCCGGTAAGCCAGATGATCATCGGCCATTGCGCCAGGCCGCGCGCCCGTTCAGCCTTGCCGGTACGCGTTTCCTGCCAGGTCACGTTGGCGCCGGGCCGCCCTGACCGATTTTCCGGATTGTCTTCCCGCATTTTCCCCTCGCCCAAAAATCGCCAGCGGATTCTACCCCAAATGATCCACCCCTGACGCAATCAGGAAGGAAAGGAGAATTGCGGCCCCGAGGGGTCGTCGTCCTTGCGCCGCAGCCAGCGTTGGGTCATGGTCTTGCGCCGGGTGTAGAAGCGAACGGCATCCGGGCCGTAGGCGTAATGGTCGCCGAACAGCGAACGCTTCCAGCCGCCGAAGGACTGACTCGCGACGGGCACCGGCAAGGCCACATTGATGCCGACCATGCCGATCCTTACATGGTTCGAAAAGTTCCGCGCGGCTTCGCCGTCACGGGTAAACAGCGCGGCGCCGTTTCCGTATTCATGGTCGTTTACCAGCCCGATGGCCTGATCGAGATTCTCTGCCCGGACGACACATAACACCGGGCCGAAAATTTCGTCACGATAGATCGTCATTCCCGGCTGTACCCGGTCGAACAGGCAGGCGCCGATAAAAAAGCCCTCTTCATTGCCCGGCACTTTCAGACCGCGGCCGTCCACGGCGAGTTCGGCGCCCTGCCCAAGACCCTCGTCGATGTAGCCGTGTATGCGCTTGAGACTTTCCTTCGATACCAGCGGTCCCATGTCATTGCTGTTGTCGGCCCCGGGGCCGACTTTCAGGTCGGTGATACGCTGCCGCAGCAGGTCGACAAGCTGATTTCCCGTTTCCTCGCCTACGGTCACCGCTACCGAAATCGCCATGCAGCGCTGGCCGCAGGAACCGTACGCGGCGCCCATGAGCGCGTCCGCGGCGGCTTCGAGATCGGCGTCCGGCAGGACAACAGCGTGATTCTTGGCCCCGCCCAGTGCCTGTACGCGCTTGCCCGCGGCGGTGGCGCGGCGGTAGATCGACTCGGCAACCGGAGTGGAGCCGACAAAGCTCACCGCCTGAACGCGTTGGTCATCAAGCAATGCCTCCACGGCCTCGCGACCGCCATTGACGACATTGAAGACGCCGTCCGGCAGTCCGGCTTCCCGCAACAGCTTCGCGATCAGCAAGGAGGCGCCGGGGTCTCGCTCGGAGGGCTTCAACACGAAGGCATTGCCGCAGCAGATCGCCAGCGGGTACATCCACATGGGCACCATGACGGGAAAATTGAACGGGGTGATGCCGGCGACCACGCCCAGCGGCTGCAATTCCGACCAACTGTCGATGCCCGGGCCCGCTTCCCGCGAGTGTTCGCCCTTGAGCAATTCGGCAATGCCGCAGGCGTATTCGACCACTTCGATGCCGCGCTGCAATTCACCGCGGGCATCGTTCAACACTTTGCCATGCTCTCTGGTGACGATCCGGCAGATTTCGTCCGCGTGCTGTTCCAGCAATTCGCGGAAGCGGAACATGATGCGGGCGCGCCTCTGTGGCGGGGTCGCGGCCCAGTCCGGCGCCGCCGTGCTTGCCGCGGCTACGGCCTGCTCCACCGTGGCTCGGTCGGCCATGCGCACCCGGCCCGCAGCGACTCCGGCGGCCGGATCGAACACATCCTGCATGCCGCCCGATCCGGCGATTTCCTTGCCGGCTATATAGTGTTCAACTGTGGGTAATGACTCAGTCGATCTCATCAAGGCTTTCCCCGAGCGCGTTGACCAGAGCGGTGATCTGTTCCGGTGTCGAAACAAAGGGCGGCGCCAACTGGATCGTATCGCCGCCCCAGCGAACGTAAAATCCTTTCTCCAGGCACTTGAGTCCGAGCTCGAAGGGCCGACGCATCGGCTCGCCGGGATGGTGGACAATGCTGACGCCCGCCGCCAGGCCGTAATTGCGGATATCGGCAACGAGTGGGTGTCCTTTCAAATCATGAACTTCCTTTTCCAGCACCGGCGCCAGTTTGCGCACATTTGCCGGGAGATCTTCATTGACCAGCAGATCGAGCGCAGCGACTCCGGCCGCACAGGCGACGGGATGTGCCGAATAGGTATAGCCGTGCGGAAACTCGACCATGTAGTCCGGGCCGCCGTGTTCCATGAAAGTTTCGTAAATATCGCCCCGCACCACCGCGGCGCCCATCGGAATGGCGCCATTGGTAACCTGCTTGGCCAGCGCCATGATGTCGGGCGTGACGCCGAATTCCTCCGCGCCGGTATTGGAACCCATGCGCCCGAGGCCGGTGATGACCTCGTCGAATATGAGCAGAATATCGTGCTCGTCGCAGATTTCCCGCAGCCGGTTCAGGTAGCCCTTCGGCGGCGGAATCACCCCGGCCGTTCCGGACATGGGCTCGACGATTACCGCCGCGATATTGCTTGCGTCGTGCAAAACGATCAGGTCGAGCACTTCTTCGGCAAGATGCGCGCCCGATTCGGGCATGCCCCGGCTGAAGCGGTTCTCCTCGGTCATGGTGTGGGAAATATGGTCAGCGGCCACGGTTGGTCCGAACAACTTTCGATTGAAACCGATGCCGCCCACGGCGACGCCGCCGAAATTTACCCCGTGATATCCCTTGTGGCGGCCGATAAAGCGGGTCTTGCCCGAATGACCCTTGAGCGCCCACCAGGCGCGGGCGATCTTCAAGGCCGTATCGACGGTTTCCGAACCGGAATCCGTGAAGAACACATAGTCGAGCCCGTCGGGGGTAAGATCCACCAGCTTGTTCGCCAGTTGAAAGGAAAGCGGGTGTCCATACTGAAACCCGGGCGAGTAATCGAGTTCGGCAAGCTGGCGGCTGACCGCGCTGACGATTTCGCGCCGGGCATGCCCGGCGCCGCAGGTCCACAAGCCGGACAGGCCGTCGAAGATCCTCCGCCCGTCCACGTCAAAGTAATAGACCCCCTGGGCCGACTGCAACAGTCGCGGATTGTCCTTGAATTCCCGGTTGCCGGAAAACGGCATCCAGTGGGCTTCGAGTTCGTCCCGATTCAGCTTCATGTCAGTCGCCTCATTTTACGGTTGCGGGCCGGCCCGGCGGTTCGTCCATATCGCGCGGCGCGGTCAGCGAGTCGAGTTCGGAGCTGTATTCCCTCTCCAGCGATTCCTAAGGCCAGAGCACCGTCACCACCCAGCCCACCAGCAAGGCGAGCAGGAAAGAAGGCGGCATGGTCTCCAGCGCAATGAAATATTCGCCCACGCCATCGAGTTCCTGCAAGACAAATTTGCTGATTATGGTCATCGAGAATCCCGCCACCATCGAAGCGATGGCCCCGCGTTCGGTGAACTTCGACCAGAACAGCGACAGGATGATCATCGGACAGAAAGTCGCCGCAATTCCCGACCAGCCGAAAATCACGAACCAGAAAATCGTCCGTTCCGGCGAAAGCAACGAGACCGTGACGGCAAGTCCCAGCGCGAGCACCGCCATTACCAGGGTCACGATTCGGCACAACCTGGCCGCGTCGGCATCGCCGAGCCCCGGATTGATCACGCGTTCGTAAAGGTCATGGGTGAGTGAACCCGCTGCCATAACGAGCAATGAGGATACCGTGGACATTATCGCGGCCAGCACGGCAGCGACGTAAAGGCCCACGACCCAGGGTGGGAACGTGTGTTCGACCATTTCCGGCAATACGTTCTGGGCGCCATTGCCCAGCGCCGCGTCCGGTTGCATTCCGGCCTCGGTAAACAGGTAACGCCCGAGAATACCGATGCTGACGGCGCTGAAGCCTGCCAGAAAAGTAAACAGCAGCGCGACCCACTTGCCGCGGTGAATCTGGTCGTTGCTGCGGATAGCGATCAGCCTCACGAAGACCTGTGGAGAACCGAGAAATCCCAGGCCGATGAGTCCCATGCCCAGGATCAGAAAGAAACTCATCAGCGAGGGACCGCCCGCGCTCCAGAAACTGACCAGGCCCGGGTCGATCGCTTGCAGGCCGGCGTAGATCGCATCCGAACTGCCCAGGGAAAAGTAGGCCACCACCGGCAACAGTACCAGGCAAAGCAACATGACCGAGCCCTGGAACATGTCGGTCCAGGCGGCGGCGAGAAAGCCGCCGGCGATGCAATAGGCGGCTACAACCACGAATCCGACGATGGCGCCGGTGAAATACTCCCAATCCAGAAAGGATACAAAAGCCGAGCCGGTGGCGTCGATCTGCGCCGAGATATAAATGAGTACAAAGAAGCACAGGGAAATCGCCGAGATTATTCGCAAGGTCGCAGTAGACGATTTGAAACGGCTGGCCAGGTAGTCAATGACGGTCAATGATTCGTACTTGTCCGTGAGTTGCTTGAATCTCGGCGCCATGAGAAACCAGGCAATGCTAACGCCGATCACTTCGCCGACAACGATCCAGTACGCCGAAAAACCCACCATGGCGCCCATGCCGGTCACGCCGAGCAACAGCCAGGCGGACTCGCCGGTGGCCTGGGCGGAAAAGGCCGCTACCCAGAATCCGAGGCGTTTTCCGCCGACCACGAAATCGCTCATGTTGCGAATGCGGCGCGCGGCAAGCCAGCCGAGGGTGGCAAGCACGCCGAAATACAAGGTGATCATCGCGTATTTTTCAAACATGAGCGCATCCTTTACCGGAGTTGGCCTGATGATAACCCCAGCCCCCGGCCGTCACCAATACACTGCGCGCCCGCCTTCAGCATGTAGGGGCGAAGCATGCCTCGCCCCTACATGCTGAAGTGGGTGTCCCATGTCGATGCCATGTTGGCGCATGTTGACGCCTGGAATGTGACTAAGCGTTACACACCGAGGCTTTCTTTTTGTAGATGGGAACGATTTGCAATAACATGCCGCCCGTCTCTTGAAATTCACGTCAGGCAAACTATCTCCCCCAATATGATCAAAAGGAATTCAGCCGGAATATTCTTGCTGTTGTTTCCGGTAATTCAGGCCGTGGCAGCGCCTCAGGAAGAGGAACAATCGATTCAGGAAGTCGTCGTTTCCGGCCGGGCGCAACAGCAGATCGGCATCGCGCGTTCGGCCTCCGAAGGCCTGGTCGGCTACGCCGACATACGCCTTCCGCCATTGTTGCGCGTGGGCGAAATGGCCGAGGTCGTACCCGGCATGGTAGCGACCCAGCATTCCGGCACGGGCAAGGCGAATCAATATTATCTGCGCGGCCTGAACCTCGATCGCGGCAGCGACTTCGCCGCGCATATCGACGGCGTTCCGCTCAACATGCGCACTCACGGACACGGCCAGGGTTATCTCGACCTGAATTTTCTCATTCCGGAACTGGTGGAGACCTCGACCTACAGCAAAGGGCCCTATTTTGCGAGTGAGGGTGATTTCGCTTCCGCCGGCAGCGTCGAATTTTCCCTGTACGAGCGGCTTCCCGAATCCGTCATGCAACTGACCGCCGGTGAACACGGCTACCGCAACGGCTTGCTTGCCGGCAGCGCCGACATCGGCGCGGGCGTACTCACCGGCGCCGCGGACGTCAATTTCTATGGCGGCCCCTGGGATCATCGAGAGGATCTGGAGCAATACAAATTCTACCTGAGCTACGCCTTCGATCTCGTCGGCGGTAGAGCGCGCGTCGCCGCCCAGGGGTATGACGGTGACTGGCGCGCTACCGACCAGATTCCGTTGCGCGCCGTCAACTCGGGCCTGATCAGCCGGCTCGGCTCGATTGACGAAGATATCGGCGGAGGCACGAAACGCTATTCCCTCAGCGGCGACCTGGACTTCGGTAACTGGCGCGCCGGTGCTTACGGAATCGATTACGATTTCTCGCTGTTCCACAATTTCACCTTTCTGCTCGACGACCCGGATGCAGGCGATGAATTCGAGCAGACCGACAATCGCAATGTCTGGGGAGCGTGGGTCGACGGCAGTGTCATGGGACAATTCCTGAACCTGCCGGCCACGTGGCACTGGGGAGCGGATCTGCGTTTCGACGCCATCGACGAGGTCGGCCTGTACAAGACCGCCGGCAGGCAGCGGCTCGCCGCAAACCGGAAGGATGCCGTGGACGAGTTGTCCCTGGGCGCTTTCGGGGAAGTCGAGATTTTCCTGACCGAGCGCCTGCGCGGCAATATCGGCCTGCGCGCCGATCATTACGACTTCGACGTAACCGCCCTGCAATCCGAACACAGTGGAACCGGCAACGACGCACTGGTCAATCCCAAGTTAAACCTGGCTTATCGACTGACCGACAATCTCGAAGCCTACGCAAGCTGGGGCCGAGGTTTTCATTCCAACGACGTGCGCGGCGCAACTTTCGGGGAAATACTGGAAGACGGTACGCCCGGTGTCACTCAGGAAGTACTGCCCCGGTCCGAGGGAGCTGAACTTGGTCTGCGTTACGAATTCGGAGAGGCCTTTAACGCCACTCTCGTTGCTTTCAGTCTCGACATCGATTCCGAACTCTCCTTCGCCGGCGACTTCGGCACAACCGAACCCAGGGGCGCCTCGGAGCGCAGCGGAATCGAATTCAACTCGTTCTGGCAGGCGAACGCCTGGCTCTCCCTGCATGGCACCTACACCTGGACCGACGCCGCGTTCAAACTCGATGAGGGCGGCGGAACTAATGTGCCGGGCGCCAGCGATCAAACTTTCGTATTCGGCGCCAACGCGTTGTGGAACAATGGCTTCAGCGCCTCGATCAAGGCGCGCTATCTCGGCGATGCGCCGCTGATTGAGGACAACTCGGTGCGTTCGGAAGATTCCTGGCTGACACTCGCGGGCGTGGCGTATCGAACCGGCGCTCTGGAATTCAAGCTGGAAGCCTTCAATCCCTTCGATTCGGATGACGCCGACATTTCCTATTTCTATGCCTCACGGCTGCCCGGCGAACCTCCCGGCGGTATCGAGGACATCCATTTCCGCCCATTGGAGCCGCGCAGCATCCGCGCCAGCATCGCCTGGCGATTCTGAATTTTGCTCCCGCCGAGTTCCGGCGATATAGTTGCCGCATTGCATCCATTATCTCGGGAGTCGTTCCATGGCGCGCATATCCAGAAGAAAGTTTCTTGGTTCCAGTACAGCCCTCGCGGTCGCGGGCATCGGTCTGCCGACCCGGGAAATACTCGCCCAGCAGTCCCCGGACAGCACCGCAGCGCCGGATTACATCGTAGTTAGCGCCAGGGTATTCACCCAGGACGATTCGCAGCCGCGGGCCGAAGCCTTCGCGGTCAAGGGCGACCGTTTCGTGGCGGTGGGCTCGAACGAGGACATCCGCAATCTGGCCGGGCCGCGCACAGAAATCGTCGATGTCGAAGACATGACCGTGGTGCCGGGTTTTATCGACGCCCATTCACATCCCTCGGGCGCGGGCGTCAATGAACTCGTGCAGGTAAACGCCGACCGGCGCTCAATCGCCGAGATCCAGCAGGCTCTCGTGGACCGGGCGGCCGTCACTCCGCAAGGCGAATGGGTGCGCGCGTTCAAGTACGACGACACCAAGCTAGCCGAAGGGCGGCCGATCAACCGCTTCGATATCGATGAAGTCGTGCCCGACCATCCGGTGGTGGTCGGCCACCGCGGCGGCCATACCGGTGTCTATAACAGCCTCGCGCTGGCCCTGGCCGGAGTTACGGCGGAAACTCCGGACCCCGACGGCGGCAGGTTTTTCCGCGATGCGGACGGCGTGCTGACCGGTCTGGTGGCGGAACGGGCGCGCTATATCTTCAATGAAATGATCGAGACAGATTCGACTCGTGAACAGCGCCGCGACGGCGTCAAGCTGATCTCCGAATTGATGACCGCCGCGGGTCTTACGTCGGTGCATCAGACCGGCTCCGGCCGCAACGACCTGATCGCCTATCAGGACGCACGCGACGAAGGCGGACTGCGCTTCCGCATGAATCTGTTTCCGCGCAGCGAGCTTTACAGAGACCTGGTCAATGCGGGCGTGCGCACAGGATTCGGCGATGAAGTGCTGCGCATCGGCGCGGTGAAACACAGCGCCGATGGCTCGGCCTCCGAGCGCACCATGTACATGAGTACGCCTTATGAAGGCCGGCCCGACGATTACGGCATTCTTACCATGTCACAGGAGGATATTCACGAGGCCGTGGAAGACGCCCACCGCAACGGCTGGCAGATCGGCATTCACGCCAATGGCGATCTGACTATCGCCATGGTGCTCAACGCCTACGAGCGGGTGCAGAACCTGTGGCCGCGCACCGACCCACGCCATCGCATCGAACATTGCTCGCTGGTGAACCCCACCTTGCTTGAGCGCATCCGCGACCTTGGTGTGATCCCCGCGCCCTTTTACACCTATGTCCATTACCACGGCAACAAGTGGGTCGACTATGGCGAGGAGAAAATGCGCAACATGTTCGCGCACAAGTCCTTCCTGGACTACGGCATCCACGTGGCGCCGGCTTCTGATTACACGCCCGGCCCCTACGAGCCGATGATGGCGCTGCAAAGCATGGTCACGCGGACGGATTTCGACGGCCGTGTCTGGGGGCCGAATCAGCGCATAACGGTCGACCAGGCCCTGCGCATCTGCACCATGGGCGGCGCCTATGCCTCCTTCGAGGAGAATCTCAAGGGCAGTGTCACCGCGGGCAAACTCGCCGACTTCGTCGTCCTCGCCGAGGACCCCCACGACGTCGACCCGGATCGCCTCAAGGAAATCCAGATCGTCCGCACAGTTGTCGGCGGCGCCGCGATGTATGAGGCTTGATGCCGGGCGCAATCGCGCTGTACGGCCTGATGTAGGGGCGCAAACGCGCTGTACGGCCTGATGTAGGGGCGACGCATGCGTCGCCCGTGCATGGGGTCTGTGCTATTTTCGAGCATCCCAGGGCGAGGCATGCGGGCGAGGCATGCTGCGGGCGAGGCATGCCTCGCCCCTACAGGCCCCTACAGGCCCCTACAGCAGACAGCCGAGCCGTGCTAACCTCGGTACCCTTTCACAACCGGATCAGGAGTAAATCATGAGAAAAACGCTTCGTCCCTTGAGCCTGGCCATTGCCGCCGGCCTGATTTCCGTTTCCGCCTACGGACAGTCACAGTCCGATGTGACCGACCCGGCCGCGAACAACCTGCCCAACCCCACGCCCATCGTGATCAAGGAATGGGTAACCCTGCCCGACGACCGTGAATGGGGTTCGACGGCAGGGGTCGATATCGGCCCCGACGGCCATGTCTGGGCCTATGACCGCTGCGGCGGCTTCGCTCTCGCCGGCGGCTGCGACGACAACCTGGTAGATCCTATTCTCAAGATCGACCGCGACACCGGCGAAGTGCTCACCAGCTTCGGCGCCGGCCTGTTCGTGCTGCCCCATGGCATCCATGTCGACGACGAGGGAAATGTGTGGGTAACCGACTCCCAGGGCAACGAGGCAGGCACCAAGGGCCATCAGGTATTCAAGTTCAGCCCCGAAGGCGAAGTGCTGATGACGCTCGGCATCGCCGGCCAGCCCGGTTCCGGTCCTGGCCAGCTCAACGAGCCCTGTGACGTGCAGATCGCGCCGAATGGCGACATCTTCGTTTCCGACGGACATAGCGGCCAGAACGAAAATCCTCCGCCCGGCTCGACGGCGCGAATCATGAAGTTCGACAGCGAAGGCAATTTCATCATGGAATGGGGCGAGGTCGGTTCGGACCAGGGCCAGTTCCGCACACCGCATGGACTGGAGATGGATTCCCAGGGCCGCCTGTTCATCGCCGACCGGGGCAACCATCGCATCGAGATTTACGATCAGGACGGCAACTATCTGGACTCCTATTACCAGTTCAGCCGCATCAGCGGATTGTTCATCGATGACGACGACAATCTTTACGCCATCGATTCCGAGTCCAGCCCCGTTCGCCATGCGGAATGGCGCACTGGCGTTCGGATAGGTCACGCGAGCCGTGACGAAGTAACTGCTTTCGTGCCGCCGCATTACGCCATCGACGGCCGCTGGGAAGGCGCCATGGGCGAAGGCGTGGCGGTGGATGCCGACGGCAACATCTACGGCGCCGAAGGCCCGATTTCCCGGCCCACCGCCGGTTCCGGCCTGACCAAGTTTGTGGCGCGAGGAAATCCGCTTTAGCGACAGATCCTGCGACTTCGCGCAGGATGACTGTTCCCCGTCATTCTGCGCGGAGCGAAGCGGAGTCGCAGAATCTACAATCTGAAATCAATAAGGACCGGTTATGCAATACATGGTTACTGCCTACGATGGAACAGATTCCGAAGCCCCTGACCGCCGCAAGGCGGTCAGGCCGGCCCACATCGACGGCGTCAGGGAACTTAAGGCCGCCGACAATCTCATTGCCGGTGGCGCGATACTGAACGAAAAAGGCGAAATGATCGGCTCGACCTTGTATGTCGAATTCGAAACGCGGGAAGAGTTGAACGAATGGCTTAACCGGGACCCCTACGTCTCCGGCGGAGTCTGGCAGGACATCACCGTGACCCCCATCCGGCTGGCCAACCTGGACTGAGCGCGAATCAACTCTGGTAGGCCAGCTTCCTTTCTTCTTTGGTGTCCGTGTGGCCGATCAGGTCATGCAGGATCAGGTACAGGCTCGGCACCAGAAACAGTGTGATGACGGTGGCGAACAGCACGCCGAAGGCGAGCGATATCGCCATGGGAACGATGAAGAAGGTGGTCGGATTCGCCGAGAAGATCAAAGGCACCAGGCCGAAGAAGGTCGTGATCGAGGTGAGGATGATCGGCCGGAAGCGTAATTCTCCGGCCTTGGCGACGGCGTTCACCATGCCCATGCCGTCGGCGCGCAGCCGGTTTACCGTAACCACGAGCACCAGGCTTGCGTTCACAACCACCCCGCTGAGCGCGATGATGCCGAGCAGGGAGAAGAACACCAGGTCGGCCCCCATGATGTAATGACCGCAGATCGCGCCGATAGCGCCGAAGGGAATCACGCTCATGATGACCAGCGGCTGCAGGTAGGATTTCAACGGTATCGCCAGCAGGCTGAAGATAATGAGCAAGGCCAGTGGCACCAGGTTCAGGATCTCGGCAATGGATTCGAGTTGCCGCTCGCCTTCGCCGCCGAGCACCATGGCCACGTCGAGATTTCGCTCCCAATCCCGAGCAAATCTGGCAGTCATCTCGGCGCGGATTTCATCCGGCGTCACCACGGTGCGGTCGACATCGGCGCGCACGGTGATGATGCGCCGGCCGTTCTGACGGTTGATCGATGAATAGCTGTTGCCGAGGGTGAAATCGGCGACACTGAGAAACGGCACTTCGGCGCCGGTGGGAGTACGAATCATCAGGGATTCGAGATTGCCCAGCGAGCGGCGTTCCTCTTGCGGGTAACGCACCATCACGCGGATGTCGTCGGTGCCGCGCTGTATGCGCTGGGACTCGGCGCCATAGAAGGCTTGCCGAACCTGCATGGCAATGTCATTCAAGGTCAGGCCCAGGGTCTTGCCGCGCTCGAGAATCGTGATCTGCACCTCCTGCTTGCCCGCGCGAAAGGAATCGGAAATGTCGAACACGCCGGGATATTTGGCGAGTTCTTCCTTCAACTGATTCGAGGCAACTTGAAGGTTTTCCTCGTTGCGGCCTTCGAGCCTGAAATTGAGTGCGTCTCCGGCCGAGAACACGTCGGATACGAAAGTGAGTTCGAGCGCGTCAGGGATAGTGCCGACCTTGTCGCGCCAGCGGTCGCGGATATTCTCCGAACTGATCTGGCCCCGATCAAAGAACGGCGCCAGATAAATGACGACTTCGGCGATATTGCTTGCGCCCACGCTTGGCGCGCTGCCGGCGCTGCCCGGCCCGCCCCGCGGCGCTCTGCCGCCGACGATTGTCATGATGTTGTAGAACGCGCTTTCCGTGGCGCGCGGCGCATCGCCCTGCTCCTGCAAGAGGTCGAGTTCGACCTCCACTTCCCCGGCGAGTTCGATCGCCGCGGCCTCGACCCGGTTGATTGCGTCCTGGGTCACCTGTACGGGTACGCCGGGAGGCATTTCCACCGAGGCGAACAGGACATCGCCTTCGACCGCGGGCATGAACTGGAATATGACTCTGCCGCTGAGCAACAGCGCCGTAGTGATCAGGATGACGCCGGTGGCGAGCGCCCAGGAAACGTAACGGAACTCGAGCACGCGCTTGAGCGCGCGCCGGTAGCCGTGTTCGGCAAAGTATTCCAGGCCGTATGCGATCTTGCCCTGGAATGCCTGCCACTTGCGCACAATCGCACTTTTCTCGAGAAAATAGCCTTCGGTCTTGCGATGGCTGATATGTCCCGGCAGGATCAACTGGGATTCCACCAGGCTGGCGATCAGGCAGAATACGACGACACCGCCGATGGCATTGAAAAACGACCCCATCTGCCCGCCGAGCAGCAGAATCGGAAGAAACGCGGCGATCGTGGTCAATACGCCGAAAATTACGGGCACGGAGACTTCCAGCGTGCCTTCGATGGCCGCCTCCTCCTTGGAAAAGCCCCGCCGCTCGAAGGCGTGAATCCTTTCCCCCACGACAATGGCGTCGTCGACCACTATCCCGAGCACGAGAATGAAGCCCATTACCGTCAGCGAACTGATGGTGAGATCGGTGGTGGGAAACATCGCCAGCGCCCCCGAGATGGCGATGGGGATGCCGGCGGCGACCCAGATCGCGACCTTGAAACGCAGGAACAGGGCAAGGATGACAAGCACGAACATCAGGCCGGTATAGGCGTTGCGCGCCACGGTTCCGATTCGGTCCTGGGTTGCGACCGCGGCGTCCATCAATACATCGAGACGCACGCCCTGGGGCAAATCGGCGACGTTTTCGTCCATCCAGCCGCGCACCTGCCGCGCCGCTCGCACGATGTCTTCCTCGCCAACCCGCAACACGTCGATGATCGCCGCGTTGACGCCGCCGATACGGGCATCGAGATAGCCTTCCTCGAAGTCGTCCTGCACCGTGGCTATATCGCCGAGGCGCAACTGCGTGCCGTCGGGATAAGAGCGCACGACGATGTCGCGATACTCGTCGCCGCTATAGACCTGACCCTTGGTTCGCAACAGGATCTCGCCGGAATCGGCGCGGATCGTGCCCCCCGGCAGGTCGAGCGAGGCCTGATCGATGGCGCGGGAAACCTGGTCGAGAGTCAGCCCGTATTGGCGCAAGGTGTACTCCGAGACTTCGATGGAAATCTCAAGCGGCCGCAGGTACTCGACGTTGACGATGGAAATCTCGTCCAGGTCGACGAGATCGTTGCGGACATCCTCGGCGACGTCTTTCAGGAAGTGGTCGTCGGCATCGGAAACCAGCGCAATGGTCATCACATTGCCACTGCTGCTGAAAGCGCGCACGATGGGCTTTTCGGTTTCCGCCGGAAAGGTGGTAATCGCGTCGACCTTGCCCTTGACGTCGTTCAGGGAGCGGTTGAGGTCGGCATCGCTGGTCAACTCCACAGTCGCGTCGCAGCCGCCTTCGCGAGCCGTCGTGGTCAGGCGCTGCATTCCTTCGGTGCCTTCGAGTGCTTCCTCGATGCGAAGGCATACGCCGGTTTCAGATTCCTCGGGCGTGGCGCCGAGGTAGGGAACGTTTACCTGGATTACTCCGATATCGATGTCGGGAAATTCTTCCTGATTCAGATTCAGGTAGGAGATCAGGCCGCCGACGAGGAAAATCCACATCAGCAGATTGGATGCGACGGGGTTTTTAACGAACCAGCTTATGGGCGTGCGCACGAGTTATCTCTCCCGCAATCTTTCGGCCGGCCGGCTCAGATGATTTCCCGCACGGGCTGCACGGCCATGCCGTTGACTACCGCCTGAATCGGTGAAATGCAAACGATTTCACCCGGCTCGAGCCCGCCGCTGATCAGCACGCGATGTTCCTCGAATCGATAGATTTCGACTTCGCGGTAATACATCTTGTTTTCGGCGTTTACAACGAGCACCTGGCTGTTGTTGCGCATAACGGCGCGCGGCAAGGCGATGATTTCATCGATCTCGCGGCCACGAACGGTTGCTTCGACGAACAGGCCGATGGGCAGGGGAATGGTTTTGCTGTCGCCCTGCTGTTTTTCGACTTGCTGGGGCTGCGTCACGCGGACGATGGCCTGCACGGTATTGCTGTCGGAATCGATGGCCGCCTCGGTGCGAACCATGCGCCCGAACCAGGTGTGTCTTTGCCCGCCATACATACCTTCCAGCCGCACCACGGGAGCTACCCGGCGGTCGAGTTCGCCGCGGAAATCCAGCGGCACGTCGAGAAATCCCAGTTGGCGAATGGCCAACGGCAGGCGCACTTCGACTTCATTGGCGTCGAACATTACGGCGATGTTCTGGGCGCGGTTGGCGTATTGCCCGAGTTCGACTTCGCGTGAGCCGACGACGGCGTCGAACGGCGCCCGCACTTCGGTCCGCTCGAGATCGAGCCGTGACTGCCTGAGTTGGGTTTCGATCTCGCTGATGCGCGCCGCGGTGACATTGGCCTGGCGCTCGGCGTTCTGAATTTGCGATTCGCTCACCAGTCTGCGTATGCCAAGCTCGCGCAGGCGTTCGTATTCCGAACGGGCGTGCGATTCTTCGGCTTTGGCCTGTTCCAGCGCGGCTTCACTGCGCGCCAGCGCGATTTCGTAGTCACTGCTCTCGAGCCGCAACAGGGCTTCACCTTCGGTAACATATCCGCCCGCTTCGAGCTTGGGCGAAATCCAGGCCACGGTGCCGGCAACCGGAGCGGACAAATTGACGGTGCGCGCCGCCTGTACCTTGCCCTGGGATTCGACGAACAACTGTACAGGCTCGGAGTCCACCTCCATTACCCGCACGGCCACCGGGATGATTTCGGGGGAAGACTCATCGAGTTCGGTAGGATTGAACACCAGCCAGGAGGCCAACAGCACACAGCCCGCCAATATCCCTGCCGGAAGCAATACTCGTATCATTTGGTCACCACCTGGCGTTGTTCCCTTCGTCCATAAGAATTTCGTTCGTTACCTGAGGTATACGTACGAAACGCCGATTTCGGTTGTATCGGCCTGGAACAGATAACTATAGGGGCGACTGCGCGAGAGTCCAGTAATGAATTGTTACAAAACGACTCACTTCACCTCGCCGGGCAAGTGAAATCGCATGTGCAGACCGCTTTGTGGCTGACCGCGGCCATTTTCGAGAGCCGGGCGAAAATGTAAATCGTACGCGGCCTCACGGACGAGGTTTTCGTTCTGTTCTTCGCTCGAATCCGTTGCCGCGACTACGTTCACCGCGCGCACGTCTCCCCTGGCGGAAAGGCGAAAACGCAGGTCGAACGGTTCATAAGTTTCCCTGGCCGCATTCAGGGATTCGATCGGCAGCGGCGCCCTGACAGTAAGCACCGACGCATCCCAGGCAAAATAGGGCGCCTGTCTGGCCGGATTATCCGCCTGCGTCCTCGCGGCGAGTTCCGCTTCCTGATTCTCAATGGCTTCATCCAGAGTCAGATGGAACCGGTTGGCGGGAATCAATTGAGCGCGGCCGAAAAACGTCTCGATCCGCTCTTCCGGAATGCCGGCCAGGCGCAATAATTCCTGAGCCTGGCGATAGTTTGCGAACGGGGCGCCCCAGTCCTGCAGCAATTGAAAGTCCGCTTGATAAATCCGAGCCATCGCCTGGGCTTCCGGATTACCTGCGTTTTCGAAGATTTCGGCCATTTCGGTAAATTTGCGCGTCGCGTCTCGCATGTAGGTCTTGCGAAGGACTCGAACGCTATACGCGGACCCGGGCTGGGTCCAGTAAGAATCAATCCCGACATTGGGGGCAATCAGTTTTTTCCCACCACCCTCATTGGCCAATTTCCGCAATTCGTGATAGCTGACTCGCTCGTCGTCGGACGCCAGGATGCCGGCCAGCCGGTAGCGGTCCATGGCAGTGAGATACAGCCATGGGACAATCTTCGGGTCATTTTCACCGTACAGTTCCGCCGCAGCGTATTTGAATTCATCGATTAGCTCACTCGATTTCAGATAATCCTGGATGCTCTGAGGCGACCCGTCCGGCATTGCTCCCGTGAGATATGTGAAAATCAGCGCCGCTTTTTCTTGCCGGGAAGCGTCCGAAAGCGGCTCTTCTGCCGCCAGACCGGTTGTTGCCCAGGCCAGGGAACACGCACCGGAAACCACAATCGCGGCCATTGCCGCCGGGATTGTCTTGAAGCCTGAAACGGTCTTTTCAACGACCCTTGAAATCTGCATCGGAATCCAACCCTTCCTGATTACTCCACTTCGGTAATTTCAGTCCGCTCGCGCGGGATCAGCACGCGCAAGTGTACATCGTTCATTCGCCGGCGGCGGTTGCCTTCCATGACAGGGCGAAAGCGCAAATCTTCCGCGGTGCGGCGCAGCCGGAACCGGACTTCGTTATTTTCGGGTTCAAAAGCCATCACGTCAACGTGCGGCACGAATCCGACGCTGTTGATGTTTATGTCAAGTTCGGCCTCGTAATAGCTCGGGTCTTCATTCCAGAAAACACTTTCGGAGATGGGGGATTTCAAATTCGGAACCGATTCACTCCAGGCGGTGAATCCCGCCACATGGACGAAACCTTCCTGGCCGGGGCTCCAGCGGGACAGATCGGCGTCGTGTTGTGCGATCGCTTCCTCTAGAGTCGGATGAAAACTGGTATAGGGGATTTGTTGCGGACGGCTGAAAAACATTGCGATTCGCTCTTCGGCCACTCCCGCCCGACGCAACAACTCCCGGGCATCCCTGTACTTTCTCCAGGCGCTTGCCCAGTTCATCAGCAAGTGAAAATCGGCCTCGTAAATCGTGGCCATGGCCTGCGCTTCGACTTCTCCGGCAGCTTCCAGCACTTCGGTTATCTTCTCCATGGTCTCCTGGGCTTCCGGGATAAAGCGCCCGCCACCCCATCTTCCGGCAGTTTGCGAAGCACTGGCGCCGCTGGTGGCCCTGCCGACGGCCCATAGTGCATCCGCGCCTTCGCGCCATGCCAACTCCTCTCTGGCGACGGCACGAACCGCCCGCTCGGAATTCAGCAGCCCCAGCAGGTGATACGTGTTCATGTATACGCGATACAACCAGGGCACAAAGGCCGGATCGTCCTCATCGAAGACATCGTCGAGCAGAATCTCAAGCTCATCGAACAGTTCGTGAGCCTCGAAGAAGCTTTCAATGCGCTGTTTGTGGGTTCGCCCCGCACCGCCGGTCTTGTGCCAGTAAGCTTGCAATTCGATTGCTTCCAGCAGCGCAACAGGGTCTCCCTGAGTGGCGGTCACAACGCGCAATTGACGAAGATAATCGCTGACTGCTTCTCGGTCCTCCGCTTCCACTCCGATCAGGACCATCTCTTTCAGCAAGGGAATCAATTCCACGCCTTCCGGCCCGTGATTGATCCGCATCAGTTCCAACTGGTGTTCCTGCAATGCAGCGATCCGTTCGTATTCGGACCGCCCGCGCAGCAACACGACCATGGCCTGAAGCGGTTCGATCAGGGACAGATCGGTGGGGCCGCGAGTGGATTCCAGTTCCGCAAGCAGATTTTCCTGCTCCTGCATTTGCCCAAGCCATTCCTCGTCCGCGGCCGCCAGGCTTTCGCTACTCAGAAGAAACACCCACGACGCGAAACCGAGTGGAAGAATTCGGAAAAAATCTGACATTTCAACCCTCTGTGCGGGGTATCAGGACTCGCATCTGCACGTCGCGCAGGCTCTGGCCGCGGCCCTCCACCATGGCGGGACGAAAGCGCTTGCTCAGGACGGCCCGGCGCACGTAGCGCTGAAATTCCTCATCTTCCGGCTCCATGTCAATTACACCCACTGCCGATACCCTGCCCGCGCTACTGATATTCAACTCCACTATGACCTGGTAATAATTTGATGAAGAATCCCAGAAAACGTGATCGGAAACGGGCATCGCCACAGCGGGAACTGATTCGTTCCAGGCTCTGAAAGTCCCGACGTGGGCTGCGCCCTGCTGCTCGGGACTCCATGCGGCAATATCGGCCTCCTGTTTGCCGATAGCTTCTTCCAATGTGGGGTAAAAACGACTCGTCGGGATCAATTGCGGACGGCTGAAATACAGGCCTATTCGCTCCTCGGGCACACCGGCTTCACGTAACAATTCCCGTGCATTTTCATATAACTCAAAAGCTTCGGACCGACTTGCCCGCAACACGAAATCTGCTTCATAGATTTTCGCCATGGCCTGACCTTCCAGATCATCGACCGCGGAATAATGTTCGCCGATGTCACGAATCCAATCCAAGTTACCCAATTTAACGGTGTAGTAGTAGACGCCTGGAATTTGTGCTTCCAGCCGGCGGCGAGAATAGTCGTCGAACGCACACAAGAACATGATCATTTCGCCCAACTGATAGTTATTCAGAGTTGCGTGGTACATCCACGGTATGATCATGGGATCGTTTTTGTCGAAAAATTCTCCAATCAGGAGTGCATACTGGTTTGCCAAAACCTGCTGGGCCCGCAGGAAACTCTTGACGCGCTGCTCGCCTGTAGTTCCGGCGCCCTCCGTCATGAGCCAGTGCGCCTCAAGTTCGATCGTGCGAATTAGTTCCGGATAGTCATGTTGTGCGGCGTTCAGGATACGCAGGCCCCGCAACAGATCGTCGACGCCATCCGTCGCACCCGAATTTGCCCGGCCGGCGACCATCTCTTTCAGCGAAGGAATCCAATCGGGACTTTGCTCGCCTGCATTGGCCTGCATCACCTCCAGCATTTGTTCCTGCAGTTCGGCAGCGCGTTCAAACTCGGACTGCTCCCGCAGCAAATCGACCATGGCCTGCAAAGGCGTGACCAAATCGGGATGAAGAGCCCCTTGGGCGGATTCCAGTTCGCCGAGGACAGTTTCCTGTTCCTGAAGTAGCTCAAGCGGAGTCGGATTTTCGGCGGCGAGGCTGCCCGAACTCCATATCAACGTCAGGGCCGCGGCTGTCATTGCGCGAATCCAACCAAATAGCGCCTTCCGATAACTTGGAGCAGCAATTGACATCAATCGTATCCGCGTCACGGTAAACTCCGATTTCCTAATCGTCTCTGCGCGGCAGCAGAAAACGCATTTGCACATCGCGCAGGCGCTGGCCGCGGCCTTCCTCCATGGACGGACGGAAGCGCAACTCGCGCGCCGCGTTTCGCGCCAGGCGGCGGGATCGGCGGTCATCGGGGTCGGCGGCGAGGATGTCAACGCCGGAAACGCCGCCACGGCTGTTGATGCGGAATTCGAGATCGACCTGATGGTAGTTGTTTTCGAACTCCCAGAAGGCGCTGTCGGATACCGGCTCTCGCACATTGGGCGCTGATTCGTCCCAGGCGGTGAATGGCGCCACGTAGATCGCGTCTTCCTGTTCAGGCCGCCAGGACGCCAGTTCGGCATCCTGGTGTGCGATCGCTTCCTCCAGCGTGGGATAGAAGCGGCTGACCGGCAGCAGTTGCGGGCGGCCGAAGAACAAGTCGATGTGCTCGGCGGGAACGCCTGCTTCCAGCAGCATCTCTTGCGCTTCCCGGTAACGGCTGAAGGCCGTGCCCCGATTCATCAGCAATTGGAAGTCCGAACGGTAAATTATGGCCATGGCTTGCGCTTCGAGATTTTCTTTCATCTCGTAGATGTCGGCCATGTCGTCGATCTTGCCGATGCCCTGGCGCAGGTAGAGTTCGCCTACCAGATCGCCTTCTTCGATTACCGGAGTCACCGTGCTCGACCAGAGCGGATTAATTGAAAAACCCCGGGCGGAAGTGCTAAGTCTCGTGGCGCCGTCATGCCTGACGAGTTCGCGGATTGTGGGTCCGCTCGCCCCGTCTTCGGAATTCAACAAGCCGACGAGTTGGTATGCATTCATGGCGCTGGAATAGAGCCAGGGAACCATGGCCGGGTCGTCTTCGCCGTAGAGTTCCTCGGCTGCGTCTTCCAGATCCTCGATCAACTCCCGGGCCTCGAAGAAATTTATCGCCCGCCGGCGGTTGTCGTCGCCGGCGCCCCCCGTCAGATACCAGTGAGCCAGCACATCGATCGACCGCAGCAGGACTTCGGGATCTTCGTCGCTGGCGCTCACATTGCGAATCATCTGCAGGTCATCCGTGACTTCATCGAATTCGCCGATGGCAATCCTGGTCAGCACCATATCTTCCAGCAAGGGAAGCAATAGTGGATTTTCCAGGCCGAGATTGGTTCGCATCAAGGCGAGTTGGCGCTCCTGCAATTCGGCGATGCGCTCGTGATCGGATTGCTCTTCGAGCAGCCGGATCATGGCCTGCAGGGGTTCGATAAGGGAAGAATCGAAGGGGCCGTTGCGCGACTCGAGTTCCGCCAGGATTTCCTCCTGGGACTGCATCTGCTCGACCCAGCCGGAGTCTTCGGCCGCGTCGAGGCCGGCAGCGGAAATTGCCAACCCCGCCACGCAAATCGAAAGCCAAAGCCGCTTTGCCGACGCCTGTATCAGATCAGCGTACTTCATGCGTTCACAATAACTTGATCTCTCGATTCTGTCGATACAAACTGTCTGGTCAGGATCGCGTTCCAGGTTCGTCCATGTATCGATTGCTCGCCCTCACCTTAGTCTCGCTGACCCTGTTTGCAGGCAATGCCGCCGCCCAGGCCCGGTTCGGAGTCGATGATTCCGATCTGTACGACATCGCCGGTGAATTCGCCTTCGTCCGCATCCAGTATGACAGCTACTATGACGGCGGCTGGTACGGCGGCCCCTGGCTGACGGATTTCCCCGCCTCGGACGAGAATTTCCTGCGCGGCGTGGCGCGGCTGACTAATGTGCGGGTTATGAGCGAGCCGATCGTCCTGCGCTTCGACGATGAGGAAATCTTCGACTATCCGTTCCTTTACGCACTCGAAATGGGCCGCAACGGAGGCCTGTCCCTGTCGCCGCGGGAAATCGAGAACTTGCGCGAATATCTGCTGCGCGGCGGCTTCCTGCTGATCGACGATTTCTGGGGCGAACGCCAGTGGGATGCTTTCTATCAGGATTTTTCGCTGCTTTTTCCGGATCGGGAACTGATTGAACTACCACCCAACCATGAAATTTTCCGCACCTTTTTCGACATTGACGGTCCGCAGATGATTCCGGGCCGCGGCGGACGCCAGGGGTTCGGCCAGGCGGGCATCGACGTGGCGAGCAACCACGCGGTTCTCGACGATCACGGCCGGGTCATGGTGCTGATCAACTGGAATTCGGACATGGGAGACGGCTGGGAGCACACCTACGACCAGTGGTACCCCACTCGCTTCGCCAATGCGGCTTACCAGCTCGGCATCAACTACCTGATTTACTCATTGACTCACTAGGATCTAGTCTTCTCCGAGTAACTCCAGTCGGCGGGCGCCGGCGAGGATGCCTTCCAGGCCGTAGTTGCCTTCGTGGCATGCGTACTCGTAGGGCATGGTATTGGTGCCGTTGAAGACCATTTCACCGCCCCACTCCTGGGTGTAGTAATTCGGGTCGTTGACGGTGAACTCGTAGAGAATCCCATCGTCGGCAATTCGGGTAAGACGTTCGACGATCTTGCCCTGCTCCGTAATCGGCGCTGCATTCTGCGGCGCCTGCAAAGGATGCAGGTTGATCGATTCGATAACCAGCGTGTCTCCTTCCCAGTTCGCCACCGAATCGCCCAGCCAGCGCGGAAGCTCCGCCGGGCCGTGCTCACCGCCAATGGGAATGATGCGCGCGTCGTGAACCATTTCAATCAGGATCATCAGATAGTCGTCGGTTTGCACGATCTGGTAAAGATTGTTGTACAACACGTTGTTCATCAGCGGGCCGCCGGTTCCGCCGAAACCGATGATGCACCGTTCGCCGAGGGAACGGCCTTCGGGACCGTGATTGCCGGAAAACTGCGCGCGAAAGTCGCGGCGTAGCTGATTGCCCTGTTCGGAAAAGGGAATGCGTCCGTTCTCGGGATATGTGATCCAGGAAGTGCGGGCCTGGCCGTTAACCATGCCGAAACGCGAGCCCGGGTCGACCCAGAAGGCGTTGTAGCCGCGGCCCCTGGCCAGATCGGTACCGTCGGGCAATTGCCCTTGCACCTGGCCGTCGTCGGTGGCCTGACGCACGTTCTGGTGGTTGTTCGCGGTAACTTCCTCCAGTTGTTCGCCCGGGATCACAAGGCCGATTTCCTCGTAATTCGCCGCGCGCTGCAAGGTCGTCAACGAAGCATTGGTCCAGAAGCCCTGCAAATCAGGGTGGCCGGAGGGCGTTCGAGGCGGTTCATAGCCGTCCTGGGCCATGGCGGCGGCACTCGACAACGCGAGCGCGATAAATGAAATTCTGGCGAACTTGTGCATGGTCATAGCTTGGGCGCCACTCTCGAAAGTACTTGAATGAAACCTAAATCACGGGCCACCAATAATCAATAGTGACTGGTCCCGGATGGGTGTCCCCTGATTCTTGATGGGTGTCCCATCTTTTCCAGGATGGGTGTCCCCCGATTCTTGATGGGTGTCCCATCTTTTACGGATGTGTGAAAATGCGCGGCCTTATGAGCGCGAACCTGTCCGATTTCCAGCGATCGCTGGCGCATGAATGCCTGGGCATGCTGCAGGGCCATGCGGAAATTCCGCGCGTAAACGATCAGCGTTTGCTCGATCACGTCGTGGGTGCGGACGGCAGCGAGGAAGGATTTCTGTCAGGCGGTTATTTGACCGCCGTCGGGCTGATGTCGGTATTGCAATTGGCCGGCAGGCCGATTTCGACTTTCAATCGCATTCTGGATTTCGGCTGCGGATCGGGCCGGGTCACCCACTGGCTGCGGCACCTCGCGGACAAAGCACAACTGACCGGCGCCGATATCAATCCCGAGGCGATCGCCTGGTGCAGGGAAAATCTCGATTTCGAGGCGGACTTTATCCATAACGGCGCAAGACCGCCGCTGCCCCTGGCAGCCGAAAGCGCCGACCTGATATACGGAATTTCGGTTCTCACGCATCTGGACGAGGATCTTCAGTTTCAGTGGCTGCGGGAATTGCACCGGGTCGCCGCGCCCGGCGCTGTCGTCGTGTTGACGGTTCACACGGATTACCGTGCCGTAAGAACGCTTTCACCATCGGATTTTGCGAAGTATCGCAGGCGTGGATTCTTCTATCAGCGCGCCGCAAGCGACGACAAGACCGTGGCCGGTTTGCCGGACTTCTACCAGGTCGCATTCCATACCGAAAATTACATCGCCAGGAAATGGACGCGGCTGTTCGAACCGCTTTTATCCGTTTCCCACGGGCCTTTCTGGTCGCAGCAGGCAATCGTGCTGAGGAAAAGGGACAAGTCCACACCCCGGCTTTCCAGGCCGCGTTGGAAGCATGTGAAACTGCCTCTGGGGGGAATTGACACTCCGGGATTCGACCTGCAGCCGGAAGGCGCAACCCAGCATGTGGCGGGCTGGGCATTGGCTCCGGATTCCGGCGATCCGCTGGACTTGCGTGTCTGGGTAGATGGAAATCCGGCCGAGATGGCCTGTATCGAAGTAGAACGAGACGATGTGCAAGCCGCGTTTCCGGACATCCCCCATGCCGGAAACGCGGGCTTCATGCTCAATGTCGACCTGCCGGAAAACGACCACGGATTTCACGTGATCTGGTTCACCGCAGGCGATTCTCCGGTGCCTGTCAGCGCGACCTGTATGACCCGTTGATTTTCCTAGATCCGGTCGGCTATTCCCGTCAGAGTGTCGGCCAGAGCCGCCAGCCGGCTGCTTGCAGCGCCGGAAGCCGAGGACGAGGCTGACTCGTAGTCCCCGGCGAGATCTTCCAGCCGGTCGGCAACCGTATTGTTATTCGCGCCGCCGTCGAGGGCGTCCTGCGCCTCGTCAAGCGCTTCGCTCAGATCCTCCCGCTGTGCCGCGGACAGCGTTTCACTGCGCGCCAACTGGTCGAGATAGGCGCGTGCGACTACAGGTTCCGCCGGCCAGCGGAACATGGTCTGCTGTTGGGCGTTGAAGGTCACCGTGCCATGAGGCAGCGAGGCCGCCGCGATCTCGTTCTCGCTCAACAAATCGCTGGGCTGCAATTGCATCACGTCGAGGCCGCGGGCGATTTCGGTGCCGTAGATGTAGCCGTTATACCAATAGGTTGACCAATAGCCCCCCGTAATCAGCTCTTCCTCGTCGATCGGGCCGCGATCGAAAAATGCGATCTCCACCGGATTTTCGGAATCGGTGAAATCAACCACGGAAACTCCGCCCTGGTACCAGGCCTGGACGAAGATGTCGCGGCCGGGCACCGGCACCAGCGAGCCGTTATGAGCAACGCAGTTTTCGGTTTCCGTTTGCGGCGCCGCCATCTTGTAATGGCTGCCAAACTCCATCTGGCCATCGACGATGTCGTAAATCGCATCGGCGCCCCAGTTCAGCGGGTCCGATGCGCGGCAGCGCGGCCGGCCGCCGCCGCCCCATTCATCGGTGAAGATGACCTTGCTGCCGTCGTTGTTGAAGGTGGCCGAATGCCAATAGGCGAAGCCCGGATCGATGACTTCGTCGATCCGTTCCGGATTCGACGGATCGGATATGTCGAGCAATATGCCATTGCCGGAGCATGCTCCCGCCGCCAGTCCGATTTCGGGGAACGCGGTGATGTCGTGGCACTGGTTGGTGTTGCGCGTATTCTGTGTATCGGGGCCGTGGTCTCCACCTTCCCAGAGCCCTGCGGCGACGCCGGTTTCGGGGTCGGAAAAAATGAAGGGACGGTTAACGATTTCGGCTTCGTTCGGGGCGTCCACCGGAATCCGGATCACATCGATGCGATAAAGCGAGGATTCCGGATTTTCAAACGGCGATTCGTCGGCGCAACCGGCAAGTTCCTCTTCATCCCGGACAAAACCCGTTCCCGAGCCGTAGACGTATACATTGCCTTCGTCATCGGGGTCGGTGACCACGGTATGCGTATGTGAGCCGCGGCAGGTCTGCACCGCGCCCACCTGCACCGGCAAGCGGAAATCACTCACGTCGAAGATGCGAATGCCGCGGAATCGTTCCTCGCTTTCCGGTTCGGCTACGCCTTGCAGGCCGCAGTCGAGCCGGCCCCGGGTCTGTTCCACCGACATGATCAGCAAATTGCCGACGATGGAAACATCGCCCTGTCCGCCGGGGCAGACCACCGAACTGAGCAGTTGCGGTACGGTGGGATTGCTGATGTCGTAGGCGTTATAGCCGTGATAATTGCCGGCAACGAGCACATTGCCTGCAAACACCAGGTCGGTGTTGCCGAAATTGAGCAGCGATGGGCGAGGTTCGGAATTCTCATCCTCTTCCTCGTTTTCCGCCACCGGCGTTTCCTGCACGTCCTGGCCGGCTGCCGGATCGCTTACTTCCTCGGGTTCTGCATCGTCCTGGGCGTCCGGATCGGGCGCCAGGGTTTCCTCGTCCCGGCCCTCGCGATTGGGCAAACCGCTGGGGTTGGCAGGATCGAAAAAGCCTTCCGGCTTCGGCAGTGACGCGACCAGGCGCATGTTCAGCGCGGCTTCGCCGGCGTCCCGGAATCCGGGAGTCAGCGCCACCCGCGGGTCGGGCGAGAAGCCGGACAGCATGGTAATCATGCGCTCGATCTCGCTGGTCTGGTCGGAGTTTACGTCGGTGGTGAAGCGATACAGTTCGGAGTCCTGCGCCGAACCCGGCTGGTCGAGCAGGTTTTCCACCATCACCAGCGCGCCTTCATGATGATCGATCATGAAATTCAGGAACAGCGAATCGAATTCGAATCCTTCGACGGCTTCGAGTTGCTCCATTTCCTCCGGTGAAAGCATGCCCGGCATGAGATCGAAATCGGGATCGTGATGCGCGTCGTCGGCCGGCGCATCAAGATCGCGATCTTCCAGCCAGCCGGCCATCATGGAAATCTCGTCTTCCTGGGAGAGCGAAATGCGCTCGGCCAGCGCTTCCACCGCTTCGCGGTTACTGCGGTCGTCCACCAGTGAACTCATTTCCATGGCCTGACGGTGGTGCGAAATCATGCCTTGCATGAATCGCACATCGGCTTCGGAAAATCGGAGGCCGGCGAGATTGGATGCCTCTTCCGCGCTGATCTGACGGCTGGGCTGGCCCGGCAGGCCGGGCTGGATGATAGGAACCTGGGCAATGGCCGGAATGCTGACGGCCAGAGTAAGTGCGGCCAGCAGGATACGGAATGTCATCGGTTTCACTCCAATGTCGATTGCGCTTGAACGAACGGGAAGCATACGGGATTAAGGCGTCCAGCTAAAGCGATCAAGCAGTTTTTCAGTTTATCCGGCGCAGCAGACCCCAGCCGAGAATCGCGCAGAGCAGAATCGGCGCGGCGGCGGCGAGCAGGGGCGACAACCCGAACAGCAAGCTTACCGGCTCAGCCACGCGTTGCGCGATGGTGAAGACCAGGCCCACCGAAAGCGCCACGAACACCCGGTACCCCATGGTCGCCTCGCGCAGCGGACCGAAGACGAAGAACACCGCTATCAGCACCAGCACCAGCGTGGACAAGGGCTGCAGGAGTTTCTTCCAGAAGGCGAGGAAATGCGCGCCGCTGTCGAGTCCTTCCGCGGCCAGAAAGCCGGCCATGCGATACAGCCCCGAGATCGACTGCTGATTCGGTTCGACGAGCAATACGCCGAGCAGGTCCGGCGACAGGTCCACACGCCATTCCTGTTCGGCCCCGCTTCCGGTGGCCACTCGATCGTTTTCGAGCGTACTTTCGCGCACATCGCGCAGGCGCCAATACGGCTCAGCAGCATCGGTAACGTATACCGCGGTTTCGGCAAAACTCGCCGACAATAATTGCCGGCCGCCGTCGGTCCGATATCGGCTCACGCCGATGAGCGAGGCGCCATCGGGGCTGATGGCATTTATGTGAACGAACTCGTCACCGGTCTTGTACCAGGCGCCCTGTTCGAAATCCGCGGCGCCGCCGGCGCTGCGCAAGGCCGCGCGAGTGCTTTGCGCCTCAAGTTCGAGCGGCGGCGCGACATATTCTCCGAGCAGCAGGCCGAGCAGCATGATCGCCAAAGTCGGCTTGAGTACGGCATAAACGATCCGTCCGACTGAAACGCCTGCGCTTTGCATGACCACGAGCTCGTTGCTCGAGGCAAGGATGCCAAGCCCGATCAGGGCCCCGCCGAGGGCGGCGAAGGGCAACAGTTCATGGATGCTTGCCGGCGCGGTCCAGAGTACGAAGACCAGCGCGTCCAGAGTCGAATATCCCTCGTTGGTGTCCTGCATCTGGTCGATCAGAGAGAATGTCATGTCCAGACAAAGGATGACGCCGATCGCTCCGGCGGTCGCCAGGATCATCGAATTGCGCAGGAGGCGGTCGAGGCGCTTCATGTATGCTGTCATGCGCGCCGCCTCCCGGACATGCGGCTCTGGCGAATCGCAATCAGTCCCAGAACGAGAAAAACTGCGTGAACCAGCCAGAACGCGTAAGGAGAACCACCGTCTTCCACGGCGTCACGGCAGAATTCGAGCAGGGCGAAATAGACGACGTACAGGAACGCCGCGGGCACGAGCTTGATATATCGGCCCTGGCGCGGCTGTACCCGGCTCATGGGCACCGCGAGTACGCCGAGAACGGGAGCGAGCATGATCAGCGCCAGCCGCCATTGCAACTCGCCCGCGTGAATCGCGTCGGACGAGCCGAGCAGATCCACGGTCGCAATCGTCGACTGCTCCAGTGCTTCCTCGAATTCAGCGGGCTGCGGCAAGAGGATCGACTGGGTATCGAAGCGGCCCACACTGAATTCGGCGCTACCCGGCGCGCCGTCGTATTGGGCAACGTTTTCCATATGCATGAAGCGGGCGCCGGTCGCCTCGTCGATTATTGGACGGGCGCTTTCGGCGAAGACGATCACCGGTGCGGCGCCGGACTCCGCGCCTTCTCCGGAAACCGCCACGAAGACGTTTTGCAGTTCGCGCCCTCCGGCATCGGAATTGCGCGTGCGCTCGGTCCAGGTGACACGGCCGCCGTCGCTGAAACTGCGAAACTGCCCCGCCACGATCAGGTCGAGTTCAGTCAATTCTTCCTGGCCCTGAACTATGGCTTCGGCATGACGCATGCCCCAGGGCGCCGCGCCGAGACTCAACACGCCCATGAGCGCCATGACCACGGCCGCGATGCCAAGAGTAATCCGCGTCAGTCGGGTCTGGCCGATGCCGGCGCCCATGAGGCTGACCATCTCGTTCTCGGCGTACATGCGGCCATAAGACAAGACTATGCCAAGCAGCAGGGCGAGAGGCAGGATGACGAGCAGAAACTCCGGCAGGCGATAAAGCATGATCAGAAAAAGGGCGTCCGCCGCCTTCTGCCCGCTCGCGGCCTCGCCGAGATATTGCATGAATCGCGAGATTACGGCGACGGCAAGCAATATCAGCGCGACCACGGCGGTCGCCTGCAATACCTGTCTCGCGAGATAACGGAAAACGATCAAAGGACTGCCCCACCGGCATCTCCTGTACGGTCAGAGTAACGCCTTCAGATGTCGAGCGCCATGTCGGTAAGCCATTGATCCGGCAGGGAGGCGCGGCGCGCTGCAATGAAATGCGCGCCTGCGCGCGGGAGTACCTGGGCAGCGAAGAAATTGCAGATGCGAATGCGCGACTGATGAAAATGAGGATCCTGCTCCATGTGCGCCTCGGCGGCCAGCGCCGCCTTGAGCAGTAGCCAGGCGCCGATCAGCGTTCCGCAGCCCATGAGAAAATTGACCGCCGCCGCGGCCCTGGTTTCATCGCTTTCCTGCAACAGCCATTGGGTCAATTCCTGTGCTTGCGACAGGCTTTCGCCGACGAAGCCCGCCGCTTCGGCAAGCCGGTCGGACTTTGCCGCGAGGGCGCAGGTTTCCCCGGCTTCCTGCAACAGCCGCGACAATTCCGCGCCACCGTCGCGCTGCATCTTGCGGCCGATAAAGTCGTTCGCGTGGATGGTGGTCGTGCCCTCGTAAATGGTCGTGATCCTGGCGTCGCGGACGATTTGCGCCGCGCCGGTTTCCTCGACGTAACCCATGCCGCCATGAACCTGCATGCACACGGACGCGACGTCCTGGGCGATTTCGGTATTCCAGCCCTTGGCGACCGGAATCAGGAGTTCGTATCTTCCTCGCGCGCCTTCGGCGCCGGTCATTGAGCGATCCAGGGCGCCGGCGGCCGAATAACTGATTGCGCGGGCGGCCTCGGTCATGGATTTCATGAACATGATCATGCGGCGCACGTCCGGATGGTGAATTATGGCGCCGTCGCGCCGGCCGAGCGGCCTCCCCTGGACTCTTTCAACGGCGAACGCGACGGCTTTCTGTGTTGCCAGTTCGCTCAGGCCGACGCCTTCGAGGCCGACATGCAATCTCGCGCTGTTCATCATCGTGAACATGTAGGACAAGCCCCTGTTTTCCTCGCCGATCAGCCAGCCGGCAGCGCCCTTCCCCGCCTCGCCGTAGACCATGGCGCAAGTGGCGCTGCCATGGATGCCCATTTTCTTTTCCAGTGCGATGGGTCCAAGATCATTGCGTTCGCCGGGAGCGTCATCCTCTCCGAGCACGTATTTCGGCACCAGAAACAGGGAGATGCCTTGCACACCCTCGGGCGCTCCCTCGATTCGGGCAAGTACAAGATGGACGATATTTTCCGCCATTTCGTGGTCTCCCCACGAGATGAAAATCTTTTGCCCGAAAATTCGATAGTGATCGCCCGCGGGAACCGCGCGGGTGCGAACCGCCGCAAGGTCGGAACCCGCCTGGGGTTCGGTGAGATTCATGGTGCCGGTCCATCGACCGCTCACCATGTTTTCGAGGTATTTCTCCTGCAATTCCGCATCGCTGTGGGTTTCGAGCGTTTCGATGGCGGCCATGCTGAGGATGGGACAGATGGAAAAGCTGAGATTGGCGGCCGCCCACATTTCGGAAACCGCGCTGTTGATGGCGTGGGGCAAGCCCATCCCACCGAAGCGGGTACTTGCGGAACAGGCGTTCCAGCCACCTTCGGCGAATTGCCGGTAGGCCTCGGCGAAACCCGGAGTTTCGCGCACCTGGCCATCGACAATGCGTGGCGGATCGGCTTCGCCGGCAGCGTTCAGCGGCGCGATGACATTTTCCGCCAACTTCGCGGCTTCTTCCAGTATGGCCGGCACGAGTTCCGGGCTGGCATCCTCGAATGGCGCCGTGCCGCAGACGTCATCCACTCCCGCCAGTTCGCGCAGGAAAAACCGCATCTCCTTCAATGGCGCCCGATACGTCATGCCCGTCCCCCGTCGATAGGTCTTGTCTGAGCGGCCACAAGATTGCCGCATGCCCGCATCAATATCAATCGACTTCACCGCCCGGCGACAGGGTAATGACATCCGCGCCTGAGAATGAGAGCATTCGGCCCGGCTTGCGGAACATCGAGAGAGGAAAATGAAGACCCGAATCACCGAATTGCTCGGAATCGAGCACCCGATCATCCAGGGCGGCATGCATTTCGTCGGATTTGCAGAGCTCGCCGCGGCGGTATCCGACGCCGGCGGCCTCGGCATCATTACCGCGCTGACCCAGAAAACGCCTGCCGATCTCGCCAACGAAATCGCCCGGGCGCAGGACATGACCGACAAGCCCCTCGGCGTCAATCTGACCTTTCTGCCCACCGTCAAAGCGGTCGATTATCCGGCAATCGTCAAGGTCATCATCGACAGCGGCGTGAAGATCGTGGAAACCGCCGGCAACAACCCTCAGCAGGTCCTGCCCTATCTGCATGACGCGGGCGTCAAGGTGATTCACAAATGCACATCGGTGCGGCACGCGCTCAAGGCCCAGCGCATCGGCTGCGACGCCGCCAGCGTCGACGGCTTCGAATGCGGCGGCCATCCGGGCGAGGACGACATCCCCAACATGATCCTGCTGCCGCGCGCCGCGGACCAACTGGAAATCCCCTTCGTCGCTTCCGGCGGCCAGGCAGACGCACGCTCCCTCGTCGCCTCGCTGGCCATGGGCGCCGACGGCATGAACATGGGCACCCGCTTCATGGCCACGAAGGAAGCGCCGATTCACGAAAACGTCAAACAGGCCATCGTCGAGGCCGACGAATTACAAACCAGGCTTATCATGCGTCCCCTACGCAATACGGAGCGCGTGCTGACCAATGAGGCGGTGGAAAAACTGCTCGAAAAGGAAAAAAGCCTCGGCAACGAAATCAGCTTCGACGACATCATGGAAGAAGTCGTCGGCGTTTATCCGCGAGTCATGCTCGAAGGTGAAATGGACGCCGGCGCCTGGTCCTGCGGCATGGTTGCCGGACTCATCCACGACATCCCCACGGTGAAGGAACTCATCGACCGCATCATGACCGAAGCCGAACAAATCATCCGCGGGCGGCTGGAAGGCTTCCTGAGTTCCGCGCAAGTGGACGAATCGCTTCTCGGCGGGTTGAGAGGCGAACCGGAACAGGGCAAGAGTTCGTTTGATCTCGAAAATGTCAGGGAAAAAGCGGCTGAACCGTCGTTGCGGGATTGACACATCGAGTCAGGTAATTTTGGGGAATTCCTCTATCGCGGTGTGGCGTCGCGGGACGTTCTTGTCCTTTTTCAGCGGCAATTGTCCGAGAATAGTTGTATCTTGACTTCCACGCCGGGCGCGCGCGAACGCGGATCCGAACTGAAAGGACGAACCAGACGATGAGCAAGTCGCTGTTTGTTGCACTCCTGATGGGTATCCTGGTGATGCTGCTGCCCGACGCAAGCGAAGCCCAGGCTCGCATTCCGGGCTGGAACAGGGTTGCGCCGCCGGGAGGACATCAGAACGATCCCCAATTGGTAAGAGCGACCGGCGGGCCGGTAGTTCCGATTTTCGAAGGATGGTTTCCAAATCCGGACGGCAGCTTTCAACTTTGCTTCGGCTACTTCAATACGAACACCGAAACGGTGATCGATATACCCATTGGCCCGAACAATTACATCGAACCAGCGGAATATGACGGTTTGCAACCGACTCATTTCATGCCGCAACCCGATGGGGGCCGCCGCCACTATTGCGTGTTAAGCGTCACCGTCCCGGAAGACTGGGGCGACCGGGACGTACGCTGGACCCTGGTTGACGAATTGACTGGGCAGGAATTCAGCTCCCCGGGCAGATTGGTCCATAGCACGTATCGGCACGATGAGCCTATTCAGCCATCTCGCAAGAACAGCCCTCCAAAAGTTCGTCTTCAGGCGGAAGGCCCTGTCTCCGAAGGCCGGGCCGGATTCGGCCGAGGCATGGTATCGGAGACGCTGCAAGCCCGCGTTGGGAAGCCTGTGGAGTTGACCGTCAGAGTGCGCCGTGACAATCCCTATCGTGAATACGATGAGCGGGACATCAGGGTGAGATGGTTCAAGTATCAAGGCCCGGGCAGCGTTACGTTCACGCCTGACTGGAGTTCGTGGAAGGAACAGGAGGTCGGCTGGATCGAGGCGTCGAGCTGGCTGGAATCCGATTTTTCCTATGGCGAGGAATCAACCGAGGCCGTATTCGGTATGCCAGGCGAATACATAGTTCAGGTGCAGGCCTATAATGATGTCGGGCGGTCTCAATTCGAAACCCAGGACTTCGAGTTCTGGTGCTGCTGGACCAACGCTTTCGTCAGGGTTAACGTTAACGGGAACGAATAACGGCAAGAACTCAACTGCAAGAACATTGCGATATCCGATCACAGAGGGTCACAACGATGAATGCCTTGAGCGCAAGAGTCACGAAGGAATCACGGAAAAGCTGTCTTGAGGGATCGATGAAAAAGCTGATCGGAGCGGCTGTTCTCTTCAGCGTTTCTCTCTTCAGCGTTTCGAAGCACGGTCTGCAGGCGGCAGAGCCGGACCAGTCGCCGACTTTTTCGAACGAAGTCTCGCGGATTTTGCAAGAGAAGTGCCAGCGTTGCCACCAGCCGGGCGACATAGGTCCGATGCCGCTTGAGACATACGAGCAGGCGCGAGTGTGGGCGCCCCTGATCAGGGAGAACGTCCGCCGCCGCACCATGCCGCCATGGCATCTCGATCACACCATAGGCATTCAGGAATACAAGAACGACTTCTCTCTCAGCGATGAACAGATAGAAACACTGGTGGCCTGGGTCGATAACGATACCCCGGAAGGAGACCGGGCGGACCTGCCGCCTCCGGTGGATTGGCCGAACTGGCTGGAATGGGAACTGGAGCCGGAATTGGGAGCGCCGGACATGGTGTTCGAATCGGGCCCCATAACAGTGCGCGCCGAGGGAGGCGACTTTTGGCCGTCGATTGACATTGAATGGCCGGCATTGGAGGAACCGCGCTATTTGAAAGCCGCGGAAATTCGCAACACCATCCAGGGTCGCGCAGCCTTGCACCACAATAATGTGCGACTGAATCTGGAAGAGGGTCCATCGGGCCGCGTAGTGGGCGCCGGCGCCGGCAAGCGTTGGGATTATTTTGGAGAGGACACCGGCATCCTCTTCGACGTCGGTCCCGGTGTAGTCAATTTTGGCGCTCATTATTTTCCGATCGGCTTTGAATTTGAAGACAGCATTGATGTGGCGTTCTGGTTTCACCCGGAAGACGATCCGCCGGAAACTGTCGCCAGCGTCGAAATACATCATCTGATAGATCAATTCGACCCAGGTCAGCCGCGAGCCAGAGACATCCTCATTCCACCTCATGGTACGCAGACCATGTACCGCACCTGGGTGCTGGACGAGCCGGTCATGCTTAACAGTTATCGCGGGCACATGCATTTGCATGGCATTGCCATGTCGATCGAAGTGGTTTGGCCCGGGCGCGTGAGGGACTACTATGGGCCAGGCGCGAACCGCCGCGACATCATCGCGTCGATCAACAACTACAATCACAACTGGCAGACGAGCTTTGTGTTCGATGACGATGCCCGGCCCATTCTTCCGGCTGGCACTGCTATCGTCATGCGAACGCATTTTGACAATACCGCGAACAATCCGCTGTCGATTGACCCGGACCAGTGGGTGGTGTTCGGCGGCAGAAGCGTGGACGCCATGTCGCACTTTCACGTCAGCGTGACCTACCTCGAAGAGGATGAGTATGACTCGCTGTTGTTGTCGCGGCTGGATCAGTTGGCGGAACGAAAGCGGAAGGACGGCGATTACGGCACTGCCCTGTTGGCGATTCATCCCGATGAGAGATCGCGGCTTGAATCGGGGGGCGATGGCGTAGCCGTGTCGAACCGTTCAACCGGCGCGGGGCAGTACTCGCAGCAATAGCCAATCTGCCGGCAGAATTATTCCGGCTCGGCGGGCGACAGGCGCAGCAGTGCTGCTTCGTCGGCTTCCGTCAGCAGGTAGATCAGGCCGTCCGGCCCCTGCCTGACGTCGCGGATGCGCACGAAACTTCGGGCGTGTCCCTTCTGTTATCATCCACCGCCTGATGCACAGCAGAGCGGAAACATGAACACAGCGGAGCCTGTCGCAAACCTGGTTGACATTCTGATCGTCGGCGCCGGAATTTCCGGCATCAGCGCCGCATGTCATCTGGAGCGCGAGTGTCCCGGGAAGAGTTACGCCATTCTCGAAGCACGGGACGAAATCGGCGGCACCTGGGATCTGTTTCGCTTTCCGGGCATTCGCTCGGATAGCGACATGTACACCTTCGGCTTCAGCTTCAAGCCCTGGACCAATCCGCAAATCGTTTCCGAAGCCGACGACATCCGCGACTACCTCGATGAAACCGTAGCAGAGTTCGGCGTCAGGGACCGCATTCGTTTTGGCCGCAGGGTGACAAGCTGCGCCTGGAACGGCGAGACCTCGGTCTGGACGGCGACAGTCACCGACTCCACTGGAAAAGAGTCGCGCATTCAGACCCGTTTCCTGTTCATGTGCTGCGGCTACTTCCGGTACGACGAAGCTTACACGCCGGACCTGCCCGGCCTTGAGGATTTTGCCGGCGCCGTGGCGCATCCCCAGCACTGGCCCGAAGAACTGGATTTTGCCGGCAAGCGCATGGCGGTCATCGGCAGCGGCGCCACCGCGGTTACGATGATTCCCGCGCTGGCGAAAACAGCCGCGAAGGTCACGATGGTCCAGCGCTCGCCGAGCTATATCGTTTCCCGCCCCGGCAAGGATTTCCTCGCCAATTTGTGCAACGCGCTGCTGCCGGCGCGCTGGGCCAGCGCCATCAACCGCTGGCGCTTCGTGCGCATGCAGGACTTGCTCTACCGCCGTTCGCGCAGCAAACCCGAAGCCGTCAAGGACTACCTGATCAAACGGGTGCGCAAGGTGCTTGGCGAAGATTACGACGTGGAAAAGCACTTCACCCCGTCATACGAACCCTGGACCCAGCGCGTCTGCCTCGTTCCCGACAACGACCTGTTCCTGGCGATTCGCGGCGGCAAGGCCGATGTCGTCACCGGCCATATCGAACGAATCGACGAGAACGGAGTGCGGATGCAGGACGGCGAACAGGTCGAGGCCGACATTCTCGTCACCGCCACGGGCCTCAAGCTGCAAATGTTCGGCGGCGTCCGCCTGTTTCGCGACGGCGAGGAAATCGACCCCGCCGGCACATTCAACTACCACGGCATGATGCTGTCCGGCGTGCCTAACCTGGCCTACACCTTCGGCTATGTGAACGCTTCCTGGACCCTGCGCGCCGACCTCAATTCGCGCTACCTCTGCAAATTGCTCAAGACCATGGACGCCCGAGGCGCCCGCCAATGTGTGCCGGTACTCAATGAGGACGCCAGGGGCCTGCCCGAACTCGACTGGATCGACGACTTCAACCCCGGCTACATGCAGCGCGCCATGCACCTGTTCCCAAAACAGAAAGTCGCAGCTCCCTGGCGCAACACCCAGGACTACCTGCTGGACCGCAAACTCATCGAGCAAAGCCCGATCGAAGACGGCGCCTTGCAACTCAGTTGAGCGCGCCGCTTTCGATTGCGGCTGCATCGGGGAGTGATAGAATCTCGCCGCGGTTGCTTCGACTGCGGTCACTCACGAGGAAACGCTATGAGACGATTTTTGTCCCTGATTGTTGCTGTAGCCGTACTTGCGGCATCGGCGGACGCGAGCGCCCAGGGCAGGCCGCAGCCGCGCAGCCTGGACCCGGACGCCGGCATTTCCGTGATCCTGCTGGGCACTGGCATACCGATTCCCAATCCGCAGCGGGCAACGGCATGCACCGCCGTAATCGCGGGTGATCGGGTATTCCTCGTCGACACCGGCCGCAATTGCGTCGTTCCGCTCGATCAGGCCGGCATTCGCGGTCTGAACGGCATCTTCTATACCCATTACCATTCCGATCATTTCATCGGCCTCGGAGAGATTTTGCTCAACTTTGGCGTTGGCGGTGTTGACCACGCGATTCCGGTGCGTGGACCGCAAGGCGCGGTGGAAGTTGTTGAAGGAATCGTCGCTACCTATCGACTCGATCTGGAATATCGCGTCGTCCACCACGGCGAGAAATTCAGCGAAGCCGTCATGAATCCCGAAGTTACCGAACACGAACCGGGGGTCGTGTTCGACGAGGGCGGACTGACGGTGACGATGTTTCCCGTCTGCCATGAGCCCATCGAACCTGCCGTAGGTTACCGCTTCGAATATCGGGATCAGGTAGTGGTCGTATCCGGCGACACGCGTATATGTCCCGATTATGCCGCGGGCGCGGAAGGCGCCGACCTGCTTGTCAGCGAAGTCGAAAACGCGGCAATGTTCAACGCCGGCATTGCCCTGTCGAGAGCAAGTGGCAATACGCGGCAACTTGAAATGATCGAGGAAGGGATGGAGTATCACGCCGAATCGCTCGCGCTTGCGCGGATGGCCCAGGAAGCGGGCGTGAAAAAGCTTGCCTTGACCCACCTTTTCCCGTCGATTGCACCCACAGACGCCGCCGAGGCGCAGTTCATCCAGGGAATGAGTGACTTCTATGACGGCCCGATCATCGTCGGCCGCGACGGCATGGAAGTCGCCCCCTGAGTGGAACCCTGAAGATCAGCCGCGGGGGTCGGGCTTCAGCTCGCGTTTGAAGCGCTTGAAGTTGCGCACGTAGGTGTCGGCGCTTTCGAGCAGCATGGCCTTTTCCGCATCGGTCAATAGCCGGACGACCCTTGCCGGGGACCCTAGCACCAGCGATCCGTCCGGAATCTGCTTGCCTTCGGTAACCAGGCTGTTGGCGCCGATCAGGCAGTCGCGACCGATGTTCGCGCCGTTGAGCACCACCGAATTGATGCCGATGAGGGAATTGTCGCCGATGACGCAGCCATGCAACATCACCTTGTGGCCGATGGTGACGTTGCGGCCGATGGTCAGCGGAATGCCCGGGTCGGTATGCAATACCGACAGATCCTGCACATTGGAATTCTCGCCCACGGTGATCAGGTCGTTGTCGCCGCGCAACACGGCGTGATACCAGACGCTGGCGTTGTTCTCCAGCCGCACCCGGCCGACCACTACGGCGTTTTCAGCGACGAACCAGTCGTCTCCCGCGAGTTCGACTTCGGCATCGCCGAGTTTGTAGAGCATGTGCCAATCTCTCTCGAATCGCCTGCTGCGCTAGACCCAGATTCCGAGCACCGCCATGCTGCCCAGGCCGATCAGAACGAGCAGGAACTTGAGCGGGCGGTCGGTATCGCGAACGGGCATGTCGACATCGTCGCTCCCCACCAGGGCGCTGCTGACGAATCGCGCCATGCGATCCTCGATACGACCCATTTCTCCGCCGATCACGTCCATGATAGCTACGTAGATAAAGGTTCCCGCGGCAAGTGCATTGAAAACACCTTCAACGAGTTCGGCGTTCTCCCCCTGCATCAAGCTGGAAACCGTCGTGCCAAAAAAGATTCCGAGCGGCGTCATCAGCACGAAAACAGCCAAAACCGTGCGCAGATTCGAAGTATTCAGGCCGGCGGCATGGGCGCTGACCATCAGGGCGAAGGATGCCGAGCCCTTGTGCAGCAAAATCCCGGTCATTACCAGCAGCGAAGCAGCGACTTCAGGCTCGAGGCCGAGGGCGATTCCGGTGATGACCGAATGAATCGACAATGCGGCGAGCATGACCATCGGATACACCGGCCGGCGCTGCTCGCCGGACTCTTCCCCACTGGCGGTCCCCATGGACTCGAAATAGACCCGGTCGATCCATAGCAGGATCGCGATTCCCGCGGCCGCCAACAGCGGGCCCAGCGGATAGTCGGTGAATCCGGCCAGCATTTCCTCGGCTTCGGGCAACAGATGGGTAAAGCCGACGCCAAGGAAGATTCCTCCGGCCAGGGCATTGCCGAGGGAAAAGAATCGCCTGCTTGCCTGCAGGCGCGCGGCCAGCAGGGGAATAATTCCGCCAAGCACGCCCACTGCCAGAATGGACAGCGCCGCAATGATCTTGAGTGCAATTAACGATGACATGATGCTGCAAACATACTGCATTTTTACTTCGTATCCCATACAAAAAAAAGTCCCGCCGTCGGGCGGGACTTTGCTACTTGCTGTATACCGTCCCTGGATTTTCCGCGCGATCAATACTCGAATCGCACCCCTGCCACCACGCCGCGGCCCGGTTCGGGCGCGTAATTCTTCAGGAAAGAGACGTGATTGCGGACTTCCTCGTCGAGCAGGTTTTCGCCGCGCAGGAACACCTCCAGGCTGCTGCCCTCGCCGACGTCCCAGTGATAGTCGGCAAAGAACGAAAGCAAGGTATAGCCGCCGGTGGGCAGTTCGAGTTCAGCCACGTCTTCCTGCTCGCTGACGCGAGTGACATGCAGATGCATGCTCCACTCACCCCCGAACCAGCGCAATTCGGCGCCGATCTTGGATGCCGGAATGCGCGGCACAAAGCCGCCCGAATCGAATTCGGCATTCACCATGTCGCCGAACAGACCGAGCGCCAGCGACGAGTTGTCGCCTTCCGCCACGTTGAAGGAAACCTCGGCTTCGATGCCGGTGAAGCGGGCGTCCCGCGCCAGGTAGGAAGCCAGTTGCTGCTCTTCGAATTCCTCGCCCGTCAAATCGAGAAAAATATAGTCGTCGATCTGGTTGTAATAGGCGCTGAATTCGCCGGTAAATCCGCCTCCGTATCGGCGAAAACCGAACTCCAGGTTGCTGGACGTCTCTTCTTCCAGTAAGGGATTGCCGATTTCAAGCAGAGAACTCGATGCATGCAGCACCAGATCCTCGTTGTCGGCAAAGCGGGCGCAAGTGTTCGAGGACACGTTCGAAAACAACTCCTCGACCGTGGGCGCCCGTTGCGAGCGCGTAGCCGCCAGCAACAGATTCGAGTCATTGCCTACATCGTAAAGCACGCTGCCGCTGACGCTCGTGGTCCCACCGCTGAAATCGCAGCGGCCATTGGGATCGACGCCATTGTTCTCGAGTCGAAGGCCGATCTCTCCGGTCCAGTTCACACCCGCATAACGCTCCACGCCGAATATGCCGAGCGCATTGACGTCGGACTCGGGAATGAAGGCTTCCTCACCGCTCGCGCTGAATACCGTATCCGTGTATTGCATACCCCAGACGCCGGTCCAGTTGCCGACCGGAACATGCGTCAAGGTAATGCGCCCTTCGGAGCCTTCGTTGGAAAAGCTCGTTCCGACATCACGGCCGCCGTCTTCGAATACTTCGATCTCACTGAGCATGTAATCGCTGAATCCCGCCGTGGCCTGAACGCTCTGGATCCAGCTATCGCTGAAACGCATTCCGCCCTTGAAGTCGTAACGGGTCTTTTCCATGGCGGCGCGGACGAATTCGACTTCTTCCGCGTGACCGTGTTCTTCTTCGTCGTGCTCGCCTTCGTGTTCTTCCTCACCATGAGCATGAACATGCACTCCAAGGGGAATGCCGTAGTTGTCCTCGAGTTCGCTAACCGAAAAGCCGATGAATCCGCTGTCGCCCACGAATGAAAAACCGAAGTTGCCTCCACTGGACTCGCCATCGGAATTGCCTATGAAGCCGTTGGTGTTTACGACTCCCTCTTCTTCGTCATGGTGCTCGTCTTCGTCGTCGTGATGTCCTTCTTCAAGGTGTTCGTGAATCAGTTCTTCGAGTTCCTCAACGGCTTCCTCGTCGATTGCGTAGCCGCTGATCGACACCATGTCGTTACGGCGGCGAAATGCGTCGAGATGAAACGCGACGTTGCCGGCCACCCCCTCTACCCGGATCACGGTCTTGTCTTCTTCATTCACGGAATTGCGGGTGTGCTGGACAACGAAACCGGGTTCATCCGGCAAGCTTTCCGGAATTCGGTTGTCGATGACATTGATGACACCGCCGATGGCGCCGCTGCCATACAGCAGGGACGAAGGCCCGCGGATGACTTCCAGCCGCTCCGCAAGTGAGGTGCTGACAGCGACGGCATGGTCGGCGCTGACGCTGGATGCATCGGTAACGCCGACTCCATTCTGCAGAATTTTCACGCGGTTGCCGGATTGGCCGCGAATAACCGGATGACCGACTCCGGCGCCGAAGGAGGCATTGGCGACGCCGATTTCGTTCTTGAGCGTATCGCCGAGGCTGTTGCCAATCTTCTCCCGCAACGCCTCGCCGGACAGGATGCCGACCGGCAACGCGGTTTCCGCCTCTGATTGCTGGAACGGCGCGGTGACCACGATCTCCTCGATCTGGTCCTCGCTATGGGTGGCTTCCTGCGCGAGCGCGCCGCCGGCATAGCCGACCGTCAGCGCCAGGCTTACCGCGGCCGATAATTTCTTGCGTTGAATTTTCATTTCATTCCCCAGGAATACGTAACCGATAAACCGAAAATTGCCGCTTCGAACCGCCTACCGGCGCTTGCATTACAATTGGCGCGCGGCGATCGGCCGAAGCGAAAATCCGAGAACTGTTTATCAGGCCTGGGGAGGGGCTCTCGAGCGAATGTCGAGCAGTGGCAGGAATGGCGCTTCCACTGCTGAGTCTCGCCATTCATGCCGAACCGGGGAAACAGGATTGTAGACGTGGCCGGCCGCGATAACATCGGTGCTTGAGCCGATCTTGAGGCAGATGTCGCAGTCGTAACGAACCTGCAGGTCGTTTTCGTGACTGTGCGAGAACGTCGCAGCCTGCACGAACAACAGCATCAGACAAACGAGGGCGGTAAGCGGCAATGACCGGAACCGATCTCTGGCCGCAACGCTGAATTCGTTCTGCAAATGATTCATGCTGATCGCCCTTCGCGAACAGGCTCGCCAAACCAACTGCCAATTATCAGACCAAGGCCCAATCCGGTCAAGCAGCATTACCGCACCGGCATTCCTGTCATTCTGCGCGGAGCGAAGCGGAGTCGCAGAATCTCTGGAGTTCTCCGGGGAGATTCCGCGACTTCGCGCGGAATGACGGGGGTGGGGCGCGGAATGACGGGTGCAGAGTGCGGAATTGCGGTTTTGGGGGTGCTAATATGAAACTGGATTCGAGGGATATGCAATGCAATTCGAGGGGATATACACACCGATAATCACGCCTTTCAGGGACGATGATTTGTCCATAGATTTCGATATCTTCGGAACGATCATCGACTGGCAGGCGGACAACGGCGTTCACGGAATCATCGTTGGCGGCTCCACGGGTGAATTCTTCTCCCTGACGCAGGAAGAGCGGGTGGAGCAGTTCAATTTCGCCGTGGAGCGCGTGGCGGGCCGGCTGCCGGTGATTGCCGGCGTCAATGACCTGCTCGTCGACCGTTGCCATGAATTGGCGGCGGCCGCGCGTGACGCCGGCGCCGATGCCCTGCTCGTGGCAGCGCCGCCTTACGGGCTGCCGGGCCAGGATGAACTTGCCGCGCATTGCCTGGAAATCGACCGCGTCGCCGGTTTGCCGATCATTCTTTACAACTATCCCGGCCGCACCGGGGTGCCCATGGAGCGGGAATTCCTCGATCGCATCGTCGAAAGCGCCAATTTCCAGGCGATCAAGGAATCAAGCGGCGAGATCGATCGCATACAGATGTTGGCCCGCGAGTATCCCGAACTGCAACTCAGCGCCGGCTCGGAAGACCTAGTGCTCGAATTCTTCGCCTGGGGCGCGCGAAGCTGGGTGTCGGTAGTGGCCAACTTTTTCCCGAAAGAGGCCGTGCGCTTCTACGAAATCTGCGTGCTGGAAAAAGATTTCGAAACCGGCCGCAAGATCATGTCGGCCTTGCTGCCGCTCATGATCTGCCTGGAAAAAGGCGGCAAGTTCCTGCAAAGCGTCAAGTATGCATGCGAATTGCTCGGCCGCCCGGGCGGACCGGTCAGACCGCCTTTCCTGCCGATGAACGAAGAACTTCGAGGCGAAGTGTCGGAAATCGTCGGGACTGCGCAAAATTCCCTGCGGACGATTCTCGGCTAAGCGCCCGGCCGTCTACAGGTCCGGCGCGGCGACGGTCTCTATCGGCATGGGGCCTTCGGGAATGCCAAGCTCCACTTTTCGCGCACGGACCATGCCGCGAATCCCGGCGAGCAGTTCCGGGACGTCGTAAACGATGCCGTCCTTGATGGTATAGCGGATGCCGCCCACCCGTTCGACTTCACGGGTTTCGTCGTTCAGCCGGAGCGCGCCGGTGCCGTGCAGTACGTGCAGATTGGCCAGCGGATTCTCCCCGACGACGACAAAATCCGCTTTCTTGCCGACCCGGATCGTGCCGACCTCGTCCTCTATGCCAATCACCTGCGCCCCCACCATGGTCGCCGCGTGGATAACCTCAAGCGGCGTGAATCCGGCTTCGCGCAGCAAATGCATCTCGGTGATATAGCCGAACCCGTACAGATTGTAGATGTAACCGGAATCGGAACCGACCGATACCTTGCCGCCGCGGTTCTTGTATTCGTTGATGAAGGCCATCCAGATGCGATAGTTCTCCTGCCAGGCGATCTCATCCTCAAGCGTCCAGTCAAACCAGTAGGACCCGTGCGCGTCGCGATTCGGGCGATAGAACTCCCACAACTCGGGCATGGTGTATGTTTCGTGCCAGATCGCCCGACTCGTGCGCATGAAATCGCGGCTCGTCAGATACGCGGTGAAAGTCGGCGACAGCGCGAAGTCTCGGTCGAGCAGGGTCTGCATGACCTCGTTCCATCTGTCACTGCCCGGTGGCGCCGCTTGTTCCCACAGGCGTCCGGCCGCGCCGAAACGATGCTGCTCGTTCTGGTAAACGTAGTCGTTCGGGTAGTGCTGAATCGTGCGATCCTCGAACAGCGCCTCGGGCAATCCGTACCAATGCTCCATCGAGCGCAGTCCCCAGGCCGAAGTGTCAAGCACATTGGCGTGTTTCACCGCGAGCTGGGCGTGATGCATGGTCGAATTGAGGCCGATCTCCCTTGCCTCGTCGAGCGCGGCGACCATGATTTCCTCGGGCGCTCCGAAGAACTTGACTCCCGTAGCGCCCATCTGCCGTATTTCGCGAATCCTTTCCCTGGCCTGTTCCGGAGTATTGATGGGTCCCGCCTCGCGGGCATTGAAGGAAGGATAAACTTCGATGCGCGGGCCGGTGATCTCATTATTCGCGAGCCGCTCGGCGACATCGACTTCCCAGGGCGTGCCATGGCTGCCGCTGACGGTACGGCCGCTGGTGACGCCATGGGCCAACCAGAGCTTGAGAATGTAATCCGGCGGTACATCCTGGCCGGTCTGGTCCGAGTGGATGTGCATGTGGGTGTCGATGAAGCCGGGCAGCACATACATGCCCGAAACATCGATTTCGCGGCCTTCGTTCAATGGCGGACGGTCATCGGGATCGATCTCGAGCCGGGGAAAGCCGACCACATCTATTTCCGCGATGCGATCGTTTTCGATCACGATATCAACCGGCCCCTGGGTGGGCGCGCCAGTGCCGTCGATCATGTAGGCGCCGCGCAGAATCAGGCGCTCGAACGGACCTTCGCCTTCATCGCGTTCCGGGATGGTGACCGCCGCCGGCTGGGCGAGTCCGGCGCTTGCGGCGAACAGGGCCAGGGCCGCGCCGGCGAACATGGTTTGCATTCCGATCGAAATTCTCATTGATCCCCTCCATCATGCCGGTGGGCTTGAGGCGTCCGGCAATCATTGACTTTCCACTATCGAGACAATAGATCATACATTGTATATTCCCCTGTGCGGCGCAAGCACAGCGAAGAAACATCATGGAAATCCCCGCCAGCCACAGCCTCGAGATAGTCGATTCGCATACTGGCGGCGAACCGACGCGAGTGATCATCGCCGGCGGCCCGGAGTTGGGCGACGGTACGATGGCTGAGCGGCTCGCGCAACTCCGCAACCGGCACGACTGGCTGCGGTCCTCGTGCGTGAATGAACCGCGGGGTTCCGATGTGCTCGTGGGCGCCCTGCTCTGCCCGCCGGTGAACCCCGCCAACATCGGCGGCGTAATCTTCTTCAACAATGTCGGCTACATCGGTATGTGCGGTCACGGAACGATCGGACTCGCGGTGACGCTCTCCTTCCTTGGCCGGTTGGAGCCGGGAGAACATCGTCTGGAAACGCCTCCCGGCGAGGTATCGGTAACCTTGCATGACGGCAACCGGGTAACTGTCGAAAATGTTCCCAGCTATCGCTACCGCCGCGCGCAATCGCTGCGAACGCCGGAATTCGGGGAGATATGCGGCGACATCGCCTGGGGCGGCAACTGGTTTTTTCTGGTCTCCGATCATGGCCAGCGGCTCGAATATGACAATGCCGGCCATCTGACCGAATTCACCCGCGTCATCCGCCGGGAACTCGACAGCCAGGGCATACGGGGGCCGGGCGGCGAACTGATCGATCACGTCGAATTGTTCGGCCCCGCCTCGGCAGGCTCCGGCGCCGACAGCCGCAATTTTGTGTTATGCCCCGGCGGCGTCTACGACCGCTCGCCCTGCGGTACCGGCACGAGCGCCAAACTGGCCTGTCTGATCGAGGACGGCGAACTCGCGCCGGGGGAAGTCTGGTGGCAGGAGAGCATTACCGGGTCGGTCTTCGAGGCTCGTGCTACCCTGCAAGGGGAACAAATCATTCCGCAGTTTAGCGGCAGCGCTTATATCACCGGGCAAAGCACGCTTTGGCTCGATGCAGCGGACCCATTCCGCTTCGGGATAGGCTCATCGAAATGAAACAGCAGTTACTGATCGTTCTCCTGCCCGCATTGCTGTTCGCGTGCGCTCCGCCGGACCGCTCGGAACAAGGGACCTTGCGTGATCCTGCGGCAGTCGGCGCGGTGGCGGCGGAGTTGCACACGCTGTTCGATGACGAATGGAACAGCAGGATGGCGCGCGACCCGCTGTTCGCCAGCTATCAGGGAATTACGGACTACAACGACCGCTTGCCTGATGTCTCGCCGGCAGCGCAACAACGCTATCTGGAAGAGGACAGGAGTTTCCTCGACCGGCTCGCTGAAATTGACCGGCCAGCCCTGTCGGGAGCGGACAGCACGAATCATGAGTTATTCGATTTCGTTGTCGGGCAGCGAGTGATACTTGCCGAATATCGTCCATACCGGATTCCGATCCTGAGCGACGACGGTTTTCACATGAGCGTGCAGCGCATGTATGAATCAGTGCCGTTGCGAACCGTTGACGACATTGAACAGTATCTGGCGCGACTGCGGGCGACGGGGGAATATTTCGACCAGAACATCGCCAACATGCGCGATGGAATCACGGACGGATTCACTCAGCCCAGAGCCATTCTTGAAGGAATTCTGCCTTCGATTTCGGGCTCGATCGTCGAAGACCCTGAAGACAGCGTATTCTTCACACCCTTTCTCAGCTTGCCCGATAATTTCGACGAGGCAACGGCCAGCGGGCTGCGCGAGGCGGGCCGCCAGGCGATCGCCGGGACAGTCATTCCCGCTTACGAGCGATTCCTGACTTTCTTCACCGATGAGTACATTCCCGGCGCGCGGGAATCTTTGGGGGCTTCAGCGCTGGAAAACGGACGCAGTTATTACGAAGACCTGACGCGTTTCTTCACTACCCGGGAGGATGCGACGCCGGAAACGATTCATGAACTTGGACTGCTTGAAGTCGCGCGGATTCGGGCGGAAATGGAGAACATCATCACGCAACTGGAATTCGACGGCAGCTTCGCGGATTTCATAGAGTTTCTGCGAACCGATCCGCAATTCTACGTCGACCAGCCGGAGCAGTTGCTCAAGGAAGCCTCCTGGATCGCCAAGAAAATCGACGGCCAGATGCCCGCCTTTTTCCGTACCTTGCCCCGGATGCCTTATGGCGTAGAACCCGTGCCCGACGAAATCGCGCCAAATTACACCACCGGCCGTTACTGGGGCGCGCCCGCCGGCGGACGCCGCGGCGGCATTTACATGGTCAACACCTATGCGCTGGACATTCGTCCGCTTTATACCCTGGCTGCGCTGACAGCCCACGAAGGCGTGCCGGGCCACCACCAGCAGTCCTCGGTTCGCGATGAAATCGAGGGCTTTCCGAAATTCCGCCGGGCATTCTATCCGCACGCTTTTGGCGAAGGCTGGGGCCTCTACGCCGAAAAACTTGGAATAGAAATGAACATCTACGAGACGCCTTACGATCATTTCGGGCGTCTGAGTTACGAAATGTGGCGCGCCGTCCGGCTTGTCGTGGACACCGGCATTCACTACCAGGGCTGGAGCCGGGAGCAGGCGCAGGATTTTCTGGCGGAAAATTCGGCGTTATCGCTGCATAACGTGCGCACTGAAATCGACCGCTACATTTCCTGGCCCGGACAGGCGCTGGCGTACAAGATCGGCGAATTGACGTTTCTGGAACTGCGCGAACGCGCCGAGCGCGAATTGGGCGAGCGCTTCGACATCAGGGACTTTCACGATGCCGTGCTGCTGACCGGAGGACTGCCGATGGACATGCTCGAACGCGAAATCGAACGGTACATCGAGAACGCCGGGGCCCTGCGATAAGTCGCTCGACAACAGTCCCACATGCCTGAGACGGAAAAGCAAAACCTGAGCGGCGGCAAGCAGACTATCGTGATCGTCGGCGCCGGGATCATCGGCGTCACCATCGCCTGCCGCCTCGTGCGCGAGCACGAACAGGTGCTGCTGGTCGACCCGCTCGCGCCCGGAGCGGCGACTTCCTTCGGCAACGCCGGTCACATTGCCACCGAACAGATCTTTCCCCTGGCTTCGCCCGAGACGATTCTCGCCGCGCCTCGCCTGCTGCTCGGCAGGAAGACTCCGCTGTATATCCGCCGGGAATACGCGCTGAAAATCGCGCCATGGCTGCTCAAGTTCGCCTGGGCCGCCCGGCCTTCTGCGTTTCGGCGCGGGGTACAGGCCCTGAAGTCATTGCAGGAACGAACGTATGAATCGATGCGGGCGCTTTGTGCGGACGAAGGAGTTTCCGACCTGTTGTGCATGCGCGGCCACATGGTCATTGCCGAATCGGAAAAAGGGTTGCGCGAATTGGAAGCAAAACGCCTGTTGCTCGACCGGTATGACATCGAATCCGTGTCGCTCGCGCCCGATGACGCCGCGGAGCGAGCGCCGTTTCTGAAGTCCGGCGTCGCCGGCGGACTGCTGTTGCCACTCACCGGCCATGTGCTTGACCCGCATCGCCTGTGTACGAGCATGCATGACCGTTATGGCGAGTCCGGGGGGCTGACGTTGCGCGCACGCATCGAGAGCGTGGAAACACTGGGCGACGGCAGTTTCATCCTGCAACATGAAGGCGGCCGGATCGAGGCCGGCAAGCTGATCCTTGCGGCCGGCGCCTGGTCTGCGACGCTAGCGCGCCAACTCGGTCATGCCGTTCCGCTCGATACCGAGCGCGGCTACCACGTCACCGCCGAAGGGGCGCGGAATCTCGGCGGCATAGCAGTCGAATCCCAGGAGCGCAGGATCATCATGACGCCGATGGAAAGCGGCTTGAGAATTGCCGGACTGGTCGAATTCGGCGGTCTCGACCTGCCGCCGAACCCCGGGCGTCACGAGGATCTGAAACGGCACCTGAGGGAACTGGCGCCCGGGCTTGCATTGGGCGGACTCTCGGAATGGATGGGGTTCCGCCCCTCGTTGCCGGACATGCTGCCGGTGATCGGCGCCTCACCCGCCAATCCGAACGCGATTTTCGCATTCGGACACCAGCATCTCGGCCTGACATTGTCCGCAATCACCGCGGACATCGTGGCCGATCTCGCCGCCGGACGAGCGCCGCCGGTAGACTTGCGGCCGTTTCGGCCGGACCGCTTTTGAAACCGGCGCGCTATCAGGCGTGGGCGCCCGAGAACGAGTTGACCAGCGCCACGCCGCCGACAATCAGAACGAGCCCGAGAATTGCCTGCCATTGCAAGGTCTGGTCGTACAGCATCAGGCTTAGCAGCGCCACCAGAAACACGCCGAGTCCCGCCCAACTCGCATAAACGATGGCGATGGGAATTTCCCGAATTGCAAAAGTCAGAAAGTAAAACGACAGCATGTAGGCCGCCGTCAGTCCGACGCTCGGCAGCAGCCGCGTGAAATTTTGTGAAACCGGCAGCAGCATGGTGCCGGTTACTTCGAAAACGATCGCTCCTGCGAGATACAAGTAAGCCATTACGAATTTCTCCTTCTGGTTTTGCAGCGCGGCAGCCGGGTGGGGTGCCGGGTGGGTGTCCCATCCGGGAGGCCTGGTAACGGGGCGTCCGCGTCATCGGGCATGGGCACATGGTGTACGTTCAGAGTCATGGCCACGAGGCTGTAGTAGCCGGCCACGGCGGTCAGTTCGACCAGGGCCCCGGCGCCGATGCGCTCATGCAGTGCATGATAGGTCTTGTCGACGACCTGGCCGAACTCGAGCAGTTGGCGCATGAACTCGTAGACCAGCGCCTGCACCTCATCATCGAACTCCGGCGAGTCGCCGCGGCGAATCGCTTCGATAATTTTCGGCTCGAGGCCTTCGTCGGCGGCGATACGGGAATGGATTGCCCATTCGACTGGAGAATTCCAGTACCGCGCCACGGAAATAATGGCGAGTTCTCTGACCAGTTGGGGCAATTCTCCCTCGAAACGCACTTGTGCTCCAAAAGCGCTCCAGCGTTCGGCAAGTTCAGGCACATGCAAGGCGACAAACAAGGGACCGGCTAGCCTGCCCCGCCTGCCGCCGACTATCTGGTCGTATACCTCTTGCTGGGCCGGACTCAGGTTGCCGGAGTCCACCATGGGAATGCGGCTGGGGCGGGTTTTGTCTCTCATATTTCCTCCAATTTTACGGGCTTGCCCGATGGCGCCGGAAGAAATCGAGCAGGACTTCATTGAAGGCCTCATATTGTTCCCAGTAGACCGAATGTCCCGCCTCGGCGAACAGCACGACTTCAGGGTCGGTCCAGTAAGCGGCAAAGGCGCGCAGGCGCGACGGCGGCATGTACAGATCGGCGTCGCCGGTGAAAAGCAGCGCCGGGGCGTCGATTTGTGCGATCGCCTCCGGAGTGACTTCGTTCGCGGAAGGTACGGGCACCCGTTCCTCCTGTGTTCTGGATCTGGCTTCGAGTTCCCGCCAGCGCTTCACGCCCTCGGGGCAGGCGGCGCGGTAGGATGGCCCGAGTTCGCTGATCCAGCGCGGCAGATTCCTCATTTCCGGCGGCAGCAGGACGGATTCGCTCGCCGACCAGGCCGGGTCCCCGGGATTGCCGATCGTGCAGCCCATGGAGAGGCTCAGCAGGCGATCGGGAAAGGAAATGGCGAAGTCAGGCAGGATATCGGCGCCGGCCGCGAGTCCCACCAGATGCAGCCGGTCGATGCCGAGATGTTCAACAAGTTGATACAAGTCGCCGACGCCCGTTCCCGGGTCATTTCCGGTTCCCGCGTCCGAGCCGAAGTGGCCGCGCCGGGAATATCCGATCACCCGATATCCCGCGGCGGCCAGCACCGGTTGCTGGTAACCCCAGTTCAGCGCGCTGCCGCTATATGGATGGACCAGCACTACCGCCTCTCCATCGCCGCCGGTATCCCAATACCAAAGCCGTGCACCGCCGACGTCGAGCCGCTCCTCGGTAACAGGCGCCTGTGCCGGAGCGCCGTTCCAGTCAGTCTGCGCCTCCAGCACCCGCCTTGCATACGAATTCTTCATGAAACCGCCTTGCATTCAATTTCAACGATACTACAATGCGCGTGCGTTTCGCGGCAGCCGCCTGGAGGAGATTATGCGCAAAATACGCATCGGCATGATGGGACTGGGTCACGTCGGCCGGCAGATTTACAATCTGGCGCTCCGGGACGAGAACTTCGAGGTCGTCGCCATTTCGGATATTGGGCGGCCCGATATTCTGCGGCACCTGCTCGACAAGGAAATGGGCCGCAGCGGTGAGGTGAGCCTCGAAGACAATTGTCTTGTCGGTTCGAACTCGCGCACGCGGCTGTTGCCCGCCGAAAAACCCGGTGAGATTCCCTGGGACGTGTTCGAGGTCGATTTCGTCGTCGACGCGACCGGGCGTTTCCGCTCCCGCGCCGATCTCGCGCCTCATCTGGACAGCGGCGCGGCAAGAGTCGTCACGTCGATGTTGCCCGTCGACGAGATCGATCGCGTGGTCCTGTTCGGAGTCAATCACGATCGAATCGAACGCGAAGACCGCATCGTCTCGGCGGGCTCGGCTTCGACGACGGCGACCGCGCTCGCCCTGAAGATTCTGTCGGACCGCTACACGATCGAACACGCCTCGATGACTTCGGTACATGCCTACACCAGCGATCAAAGCTTGCAAGACTATGCGGGAGCGGATTTTCGCCGCAGCCGCTCGGGCGCAAGCAACATCATTCCGAACGATACGCCGGCACTGCGCTGGATCCAGGAACTGATGCCGGATCTGCAGGGCCGAATGACCGCTTATGCCTTGAACGTTCCCGTGCAGACCGGGTCCATGCTCGATTTGACCGTCTCGCTGAAAGACGGGGAGGCTGACATCGACAGCGTGCGCAAGTTGTTTGTCGATGCCGCCCAGGCGATGCCCGATCTGGTAGAAACCACTGCCGACCCGATCGTTTCGTCCGACGTGCGCGGCTGCGACAAATCATTGCTCGTCGACCTGAAAGGCTGCATGCCGGCCGGTTCGCGCATGTTGAAGATTCTGGCCTGGCACGAATCCCTCGGCCACGCCCGCAGAATACTCGACGTGATCCGGGCGTATACGAAACTGGATGGGAAAATCAATCGGGAGGCCGCGTGATGAGAATTGCAATCAACGGATTCGGACGCATCGGCCGGGCGGTGTTCAGAATCGCCGAATCGCTGCCGGAGATCGAAATCGTCGCCATCAACGACCTGTTCGACAATGACGCCCTGCGTTACCTGCTGAACTACGACACCGTCATGGGCCGTTTCCCGGGCCAGGTCAGCATAGAAAACTCGGAAATGGTCACCTCCCGCACCCGGGCCAGGATGTTGCAGGAGAGAGATCCGGCACAGTTGCCATGGAAAGAACTCGAAGTGGATGCGGTGGTCGAGTCGACCGGCGTATTCCGCAGCAAGGCCCAGGTTTCGATGCACCTCGAAGCCGGCGCGCAGCGCGCGCTGCTGACGGTACCGGCGAAAGATCAAATCGATTACACCGTCGTCATGGGCGTCAACGAGGAAGGCCTGAAGCCCGAACATCGCATCGTTTCGAACGCCAGTTGCACGACCAATTGCCTGGCGCCGGTCGCCAAGGTATTACACGACGCTTTCGGTATTCGCGAAGGCATCATCAACACGGTCCACGCTTACACCAACGATCAGAGCCTGGCCGACGTACCCCATTCCGACTGGCGCCGTTCGCGCGCCGCAGCGGAAAACATCATTCCGACCTCCACCGGCGCCGCCAAGGCCGTGGGCGAAGTATTGCCCGAGCTGAAAGGACGTCTCGACGGCATCGCCTCGCGCGTTCCCGTGCCCGATGGTTCGGTTGTCGACCTGTTTGTGGAACTCGAAAAGGAAGTCACCGCGGAGCAGGTCAACGAGACCCTGCGTTCGGCAGCCGGCGCCCAGCGCATGCGGAACGTGCTCGAATACACCGAAGAGCCCGTGGTGTCATCCGACATCATCGGCAATCCGCATTCCTCGATCTTCGACGCCAGTTTCACCCAGGTCGGCGGCGGCCGTTTTCTCAAGGCCCTGAGCTGGTACGACAACGAATGGGGCTATTCGAAGCGAGTCTGCGACGTGCTTGGATTGATGGCGGGCCAGGCATGACTTCCTTTAATTGACCAGTTGTCTGAATTCTTCCCAGGCCACCGGCATGCCATGGATCGGCACGATGGTTTTTACGCTCAGCCCAAGCCGCTGCACGTGATTGAATAAACGAAGGTTTGCCCCGCTGGGTTCATTCGCCGGTGGATCCGGGTCGAAAGCGCCTGGACCATCGAACAGATCCGCTTCGATGAGCAGTTCTTCTTCCGGCAGATACGCCACCAGCATGCCTTCGACATGGTCAAGCGGGTGAACGTAGGAAATGTGAAGACTTCGGTCGCCGTTCATCAGCACGTAGTTCTCGCGCACTTCTTCATATTGATATCCTTCCGCGAGTTCCGTCGGCGGCCACAGGCTTACCATATCGGGATCGAGAGTTCGCGGCGCGTAATTGGTCACGTCATTGGTGTAAAACTCATGGTTTTTCCAGTGCGTGATGATTGTGGCGCCAATGTGCATATACGTTCGAAGCCCGCCGATATGATCGTGATGTTGGTGGGTGTTGATCAGGAATCGAATGGGTTTATCGGGAATCCTGTCCACGATCTCATCGATGACCGCGAGACTGCGGTGTTCATCCAGAGGAGCTTCGACAACGGCTATGTAATCATCGAATTCCACAACCACGCTGTTGTGAGTACCGCCGCCGTACAGATGCACCCCCGCGGCGAGTTCGGTAACTTCCACCCTCTCGGAAAAATCCGCCTGCACTACTTCCGGGGGGACGGGTAACTCTCCGGGACAGACGTTGGCTTGAATATCCGGCTGATTACCACCGAAAGCGTTGTGCCCGGCGCTGACGCTCTGGGCCTGATAGTTGTCGTCCCACCCTGTGTGATGATGCCAAACCGTGGGAAATCGAATGCCATTACCGATGTCGATATAGTCGTCGTTAGCGAATTCGTGTTCGTAGTTGGTATCGCCCAACACCGGACCGGGCACCCAGGTATGGATGCGTTGCAACAGGTTTTGAGAATTGATCGTGGCATCGACTCGAAATTTCCCCATGACATTGATCGAGACTATGCTTACTTTTTCCGGATTTACCGTGGCGCCGTCCCTGCCCATTTCTCCCAGTTCCCAACGCCATGTCGCCCTGGGATCGGCGCCCGGTAAACGCGCCGCCTTGAGAAATCCGTGCGGGGTCAGCCACATGTCGAGCTGCCAGCGCTCCGCATCCGAGGGTCGAGCCGCGACTTCAGCGCCATCCACGCCATCCTTGTGCCAGGCATGGTTGCCATTGAGCATGAACTCCTGGCGCCGGTTCTGCTGAATCGGCATTCCGCCCCTCCATCCCAGCCCATACTTCCAGGCGGCGGGATTGTTGCCGGGTTCCCGGTCGAAGCTTTCCAGCATCCTGACGTTTCGCCAATCGATGATGCGAGTATAGTTTTGCAGTGCTTCTCCCCGCGGCCAGTCCACTTCGTAGCCGTGGAGACGTTGCTGACCCACGATGCCCGTATAAGCCGTACCGGAAACAGCGACGCAGTGGAGCTGTTGTTCGCCTATGGCCGCGGAGGCGGCCGCCAGGATGGGATAAGGATCGACATATCCCGGCTCGATATCCTGGGCTGCGGCAAAGCTGCCGCAAAGGGAAATTGCGGAGAGTAGCAGTGGACGGTTCTTCACGGCAGCTTGAGTCAGGATTCCTCGCCGGATTCCTGAAACTCCACATGAATTTCAAGCTCGATTTCGTCGCCGACGCCAAAGCTGACGAAGCGGTCGATACCGAAGGTTGAACGCAGGAAGCTGGCGCTGGCGGAAAAGCCTATCGTATAAACGGGAGGAGGCGGGAAAGAAACGCGGCCACCGCCATTGAAACTCACCTCCATTGCAACCGGCGCCGTTACTCCCCGCAGAGTCAGCTCGCCGTCGAAAATGTAAGTGTCTTCGTCAATAGTCTCGCTAAGCGAGGTTGTACGGTAGATGACCTGGGGAAACTGCGCGGCATTGAAATAGTTCTCTCCAAGCAATTCCTCTTCGAATTCCGGCAGATTCATGTCCAGCCCGGCGGTTTCAATGATGACTTCGACACTGGAGTTCTCAATATTCTCGGGATCGAAATCGAGTGTTGCATCAAAATCATTGAACCGACCGGTGAGCGTGGAAAATCCCAGGTGGTTCAGCTTCCACAAGAGCGTGGCGTGGTTGGGATCCAGGGTGTATTGGCCCGAGCGGATTTCAGTAATTTCGGTTTCGAAATCCGGTGTCATGATCCGGTCGCAGGCAGTGAGAAGAACTGTGCCGGCGATTGCCATCAGGCAGCGGCCGAGAGCTTGGGGCAAAAAGGAAATCATAATCAACCTGTCTGTATTCGTTGGGAAGGTTCTCGGATGGTCTGGCTCACTGGCGGATCGCCAACACATCGACTTCGATGCCGATGTCGTTGGGAATTTCCGCGGTGCTCGCCCAGTATCCCTGACCGACGCCGTATTCGAGCCGCCTGATCGTCACATTGCTCTTGAGGCGAAAGCCGATCACACCGTCGTTGTTCTCGACGCTGAGGGTGAACGGAAAGCTCATGGGCCGGGTCACGTTGCGGATCGTCAAGCTGCCGCTGGAAGTGAAGGAATCCATCGACCGCAATCGGCATTCCACGGCCTCGAAGCTTGCGGTGGGAAACTGGTCGACGTCGAACAGTTCCACATCGAGCAGGTAGTCCACTGCCTCGGGAGAATCGAGCCAGATTTCGCCGATGGGAATCGTCACCGTGAAATTGCACGATCCGGGATTCATCGGATCGATATCGAACACGGCATCGACATTCCTGAACTCGCCCTGGTAGGGGTCGCCGGTATAGGAATAGTGGAAGACGACCTTGGATTGCTCCTTGTCGATCACCCAGGTCTGGGCGAAAGCGGGCAGGCCGATCAGCAATAGCAGCGGCGCCAGCGCCGCATAGTAAAAATTACGCATATCGTTTCTCCTCCAGGCGCTTATGGCAGCGCGTAGGCCACGATTTCGGCAGGCGTGCCGCCGCCGCTGACGACCATCGCAATGTATTGCTTGCCGTCGTGTTCATAAGTCATCGGCACCCCGGTCTGGGTCGCCGGCAGTTCCAATTCGAACAGAATTTCGCCGGTTGCCTTGTCGTGGGCGCGGAACTTGTTGCCGCCGCCGACGCCTTCGCCGGCAAACAGCAATGTTTTGGTCACCAGCAGCCCCGACTTGGTCTCGACGCCGGTGCGCGGCACGTCAACGCCTTCCAGCGCCGGATTGTTGGCGATGTTATCCGGCGTATCGGCATTGGCGATCTGCCAGAGCATTTCGCCGGCATTCATGTCGAGCGCCGTGATCCGCCCATAAGGCGGCTGCACGATCGGCAGACCCTGAACCCGCGGCACGCGAACGCCGAAGGCCATGCTGAAATCGACATCGGAATTCGGATCCTTTTCCACCGACAACACCGAGAGCACGGTGCGGGAAGGCACGTACAAATAACCAGTTTCCGGGTCCAGTACACTCGCTTCCCAGTTGGGACCGCCGGTTGCCGAAGGCAGACTCAATGTGCCTCTCGTGCCGTCGGCCGCTTCCGCCTCGGAAGGTGGGGAATACAAGTTTGGACTGAGGCGAAATCCTTCAAGAGACGCCAGCGCCTCGGCGCGAAGCTCCGGCGTGAAGTCGATCAGATCGTCTTCGGTGAAGCCCTGCCGGTCAACCGCCGGAGGACGGGTCGGGAAAGGTTGCGTCGGCGAGTACCACTCACGGGGCACATCGCCGGCTGGGACGGGCAACTCTTCGATTGGCCAGATCGGCTCTCCGGTCTCGCGGTCGAAGGTGTAGACGAAAGACTGTTTGGTGACCTGGGCGAGAATCTTGCGGCCGTTGGGCAAGTCGGCCAATACCGCCGCGGAGGGATTATCCCAGTCCCAGATGTCGTGGTGGATCAACTGATAATGCCATTGACGCTCGCCGGTCTGGATATCGAGCGCGACAACGCTGTTGGTGAACAGATTGTCGCCCGGCCGGTCGGCGCCGAAGCGGTCGCCGGTCGCGGATTCGGTGGGCAGATAGACGTGTCCCAGTTCCGGGTCTCCGGACATGGTCGCCCAGACTCCGCCATTGCCGGAAATTCGGGCGCCATCGTCGAACCAGGTTTCGATGCCGATTTCACCGGGCTCGGGAATGACGTGGAAAGTCCAGAGCAACTCGCCGGTCTGCGCGTGAAAGCCCCGCACGTCGCCCTTGACGTTGTATTTCGAAGGCGGCCGCATGGAAACGCGATGCGCCGGACCGACCACAATCACGTCGTTCATGACGAAAGGCGGCATGGAGGAACCGATGTCGATGTCCTCGCGACCCTCGCCGAGACGCAGGCCCTCGTGCATGTCGACCCGGCCGTTGTCGCCGAAATTCGGGTCGGGCAAGCCGGTTTCGGCATCGAGGGAAACAAGGAAAAAGCCCGGCGTGACGGTAAGGATCCGCCGCTCGTCGCCGAAACGGTACCAGGAAACCCCGCGGCCCGAACCCTTGCGCGGGGCAGCGTCGAATCTTTCGCCTTCCCGGGGGCGCCACAGCCAAAGCAGTTGCCCGTTGGTGGCGTCGAGGGCGGCGACATTGCGCGTCGAACCCATGGAGGTGTACATGACGCCGTCGACTTCGAGCGGCGTGAAAGTGGCGTTGAATTCGGGCTGGGGGCCGAGGTTCGCGGTCGAATAGCGCCAGGCGATCTGCAGCGAGCCGACGTTGTCCGCATTGATCTGGTCGAGTGGCGAATAGCGCTGGGCCAGCTTGTTGCCGTGGTGATCCGGCCAGTCGCCCGCGTAGACATCCGTACCCGACTGGCTCATGGCCGCTGGTATGGTGGCGAGGACGCAGGCGCCCGCGGCGAAAGACGAAATCAAACGCTTTGCTCTTCTCATACAGGGTTCTCCGAATTTCTGTCGCAGTACGGGCGGGGCCGAAACAGCAGGGAAGAATAAGCAATCTGCCATTTACAAGCAAGAATCGGGAAGGCTTCAACACGATTTGAAACAATTGCGCCTGAGCCGCCGCCAATCTCACCATCGCGCCTTGAACTCGATCCGGATTCCGCGCTCCGGCGCCGCCAGACCGCTGTCGCGCCATGTGGTGAGGACGTCGAGGGACAGGTCGGGGCCGTGTTTCGTCGGCGCGAAGCTCCAGCCGATGCTGTATTCGCGCGCCATGTCGGAGACCCCATAGCTCACGCGCGGCGTGGCCATGAACCGCTTTCCGAGGATCGGGAAGCCGTAAGCCAGTTCGGATGTCCAGCGGCCGCCGCCGCTCGCGCCGAAACGTTGACCCGGCGGGTCGGGCGCGAACATGGCCGCCAGCCCGCCGTCGGCCTGTCCTCCCAGATCCTGGCCCAGCTTCAGCGCGAGCCCCCGCTCGGAGTCCGGGTTGGCTCGATAGGCGAACGAAGCGGACACGCCCCAGTCTCTTACGCCTTCGTCCTGGTGAGCGATAAGCGTCCTGCCATCGATTTCGAGCGAGATTCCAAGCTTCGGGTCGGCCCACGAGATTCCGCCGCCCAGGTCCACGCCGAACCCGGATTCGGCGTCCCCGCCGTCGTGGCGCGCGCCCAATTCCAGCTTCGGCGTCAGACGAGTCTCCTTCAGGACCACCGCCCAGCTTCCTTCCAGGCCGAATCGCAGGCGCGTCACGGCCGACTGCGAAGCCACCAATCCCCGGGTGTGTCCCGAAAGGGTTTCGGACCACAGAGCATCGGCAACCAGCGACAGTTCGGGGCCCTCCCCTTCAGTGGAGCGGAGCAGGTCGCCCCTGGCGCCTGCCGCGGCCATGCGCCACTCAAGGTCGGTCTGCAAGCGCTCGGTCCATTCGTCGCCGTTTCCGTGCGCGAGCTTCAAGACTCCCCGTCCCACTCCCGCTGCGGTCCACATCTCCAGCCGGTCGGAAAACGACATCGCGGCATACGGCGAGAGAGAGGTCAGCGATACTTCGAGTTCGCCGCCGCCGGCCGCGCCGGACCAGTCGCCCTTGCCCGCGGAGTGCGCCAGCGTCACGCCGGCCAACCAGTCGCCGCGCGCGTAGTCCACGCCCAACCTGCCGGTTGCGATCTCGCCGCCAAGGCCGAGGTTGCCGTCGCGGCCGGTGAATTGCGATGTCGCCCCCCGGCCCCACCAGGCGAGAGTTCCGCTGTCGGGGTCGGTTTCCCCGGTGTGGGTGAAGGATGCGTCGGACAGCGCTTGCAGGAAGAACTCGCCGATGGTCGGACTTTCGCCGCAGCCGCCGGTTCGGCCGTCCCGCGGGAACCCGGACCCCGTGTCGGCCCGGGGCGGGCCCGTCCCGGAAGATCCGACTTGCGGAGAACCCGTCGGCAGCGAGCCCGATTCTTGCGCGCCGCACGAATAGGCGCTTCCGGCGGAGGCCCCGCCCATCTGTCCGTACCCGACTGTCGTTCCCGACCCGCCCGAAGGGTTCGGATCGATAGCCGGGTCGGAGCCATCGACCTGCTCGGAGCCTGCGTCTTCTTGAGAATCCGGGGCCTGGGCTCGACTGGCCCGCCCCCCGGGGCCCGAGCCGAGGCCGAGCATCGGCACCGAGCCTTCGAATCCGGGTTCGCGCCGCGCCTGGAACCGGTCGGACACGCTGTCGACCGTCTGCTGGGCCAGGGTGCGCCCGAAGCGCGCCAGCCAGGCGCCGGGGATCGGGTCGGAATTTTCGATGGTCCCGGTCGCCGTGCCGCGGGCGATCGTGACGTCCGCCGGGTCGGGATTGCTCAGTTCGACCGTCAGCGTTTCGTGGCCTTCGTCGATGTCGTCGTCCAGCACCCAGACGGTGAAGGTCTGAATTCGTTCGCCCGGCGCGAAACGCACCTCTCCGGATCCGTGGAGATAATCGCCGTTAACGCTGGCTGTGCCGGCCCGGGTTTCCGCCCAAACCGTCACCGGGCCGGGGGCTGGCTGGCTCAGCCTTACCACAAACCGCAGATCCTCCTCGCCCTCGCGCGCGGTGGCGTCTTCCACCGAGACCGTCAGCTCATCGGGGTCTCCGGCGCTGTCGTCGTCCAGAATGGTCAGTTCGACGGAGTCGTCGTCTCCGGCCACGGCCTCCAGTGGCCGCAGTTCGCCGATCGATACCGTGAGCGTCTCGTCGTCGGTGTCTTCATCGTGGAATGCGGCGATGTCGGCCGAACCCTGCGTCTGGCCGGTGCGAATCCAGAGTCCCGGCGCACCCTCGTAGTCCCCGTCCTCCGCGGTGCCGTTGGCGTAGACCAGCGGAACCCGGATGGCGCGCTCCAGTTCGTTGGCCACCGTCGCCGTCACTCTGACCTTCGTTGTACCGCCCTCGTCCACAAATGGCTCCGAGACGCTTATCGACAACTCCAGCGGATCCGGCGCCGGGCCGACGATGGTGCCGGTCGCCTGGATGACTTCCACAGGGATTCCGGCGCTGAGGTCAAAGCGGTGGGAGCGCGGCACCTCCGTATCCGGGTCGTCGAGCACTGCGCCGACCGGGCTCCACAATTCCACCGTGAAGGCCTCGTTCGGATCGTCGAGGTCGTCCACTTCGGCCCACACGCTGATCACCTTCTCCTGCTCGCCCGCGGCAAAATGAAGCCGCCCCTCGTCGGGGATAAAGTCGTGCCCGGCTTTCGCGAGTTCGGGATGGGTGGCCCAGTTCACCTTGATATCGCCTGGCGAGGGGTGGGACAGCGTCACCAGGAACTCAAGGTAGCTGCCCTCCGGCCCTTCCGCGTCTTCGATCGAGATAACGATGGGATCAAGGAGGACGTCGATATCGAGTTCGGATTCGACCCCGTCGTACCCGCCGCCGGAACCGGTGTGCGTCAGCGTCTTCATGTCGCGCCTCGTCCCGCCGTCCGTACCGTCGTCTTCAGCCGTTACGGCGATGGTCTGCGGGACGTTCCAGTCGGAAGTCGTAAACTCCAATGTCGATCGATCGAGCCGCAGATAGCTGCCGGCATGGCCGCTGATCGCGATGCCGACGTCGTCGGAGGGTTCGGTCGCCAGCGCGACCGTGTAGGAACCGCCGCGTCCCTCGACTAGGCTCAGGGAGTCGGGCTCGAGCACGATGGCGGCGATGTCGTTGTCGTCGGTGACTATGCGCAGGCTCGCGGTTGCCGAGTCGTAGCCGCCTCCCGAAGCCGCATGCACCAGGGTTGCGGTGTCGTCGGCCGCGTCGTCGTCCTCGCCCGCTGTGACGGTGATCGACCGGGCGCTGTTCCAGTTCGTCTCGTCGAATTCGAGCCGGGCGCTGTCGAGGCCGAGGTCGGTACCCTCGTGGCCGGAGAGGGTCACGACAACAGGGCCGTCCGGAGCGACGGACAGCTTTACGGTCCAACTCGCGCTCGCGCCCTCATCGACGGCCACGTCGGACGTGGAGAGCACGATGCCCCGCAACGGCGCCTCGTCGTCTTCGATCGTGACGGCGGTTGCCGTGACCGCGATGTCGCCGGCGGCGCCGGTGACGGTGACCGTCTCGTCCCCTTCGCTGTCGGAGTCGTCGATGGGGCTGAGGGCGAAGTGCCCGGAACCGCTGGTCTCACCGCCCGGAACGGTGACAGTGAAATCGCCGACGGGGCTGAAGTCGGCGCCCGCGGTAGCCGTTCCGCTTCCGACCGACACGGTGACATCGGTGTCGCCGGGGTGGGTGGAGCTGCCCGGCACGGTGGCGGTGACCGTAATGGCGGTCTGTCTCCCGTCTTCGCGGACACTCGCCGGACTGGCGGAGAGCACGATTCCGTTGGGCGACTCGTCGTTATCGGTGAGCGTCAGCCAGGTGGAACCGACCGATGCGCCCGTGAGCCTGCCGTCCACGGTGATGGTCTCGTCGCCCTCCGCCATGGTGTCGTCGACCGGTGTCAGCGTGAAGGTCCCGGTTCCGCTCTCGGCGCCGGCTGCGAGCGTGATCGGGAAGTCGTCGAGAGCCGCGTAGTCGATTCCTTCGGCCGCGCTGTCGTCGGCGATGCCGACCAGCACCATCAGTGTCCGGTCGGTCTGAAAGCGGTCGCTCCCGGTCATGCGGGCGGTCACCTGCACCCGCGTCCCGCTGTCGCCCTCGGCGATCTCGGTCTGCAGGCCGTCCGTGCCGGTGTCAGTGTCCACGGCAAGCGTCAGCGCCATCTCCGGCTCGTCATTGTCGGCGATCTCGATCGATGCCGATGACTTGACAGTGAAATCGGACGCCGCACCGGTGATGCCGATGGTCTCGGCCCCCTCGAAGTCCGTGTCTTCGATCGGCGTCAGAGTGAATGTCGCGCTGCCGCTGACCGCCTTTGCGGCGATGGTGACGGTGAAGTCGGCGACCGCCTCGTAGTCGGCGCCTTCGGTGGCGGTGTCGTCGGTGGCGCCCACGCTCACCATGACCGTGCGGCCGGTGAGGAACCTGTCGCCGCCATCGACGGTGGCCGTTATTCTGACCTGTGTCGCGCCCGCGCCTTCGCCCACGCGGTCCGGGTCCACCGACAGCGTCACCGACGTGGGCTCGCGGGTCTCGTCGTCGATGATCGTCACTTCCGCGCCGTCGACGGTCAGGGCCCCGGCGCGGCCGACGATGCTGAACTTCTCGTCGCCCTCGACGAGCGTGTCGTCGATGAACCTGGGACAGATGCTCTCCGCCCAGAATGACTTGCCGGCGGGGATCACGATCTCGAGGTCGGGCACGGCCTCGTAATCCGTGCCCGATATTGCGCTGTCCCCGGCCTGTCCGAAACTGACCGTCACCGTGGTGTCGGTATCGAAGGTCGCGCCGCCGCGGATGCGGGCTTCGATCGTGAGGACCACGTCCGCCGGTGAGTCTTCCGGGAGGCTCGTCGGTATCGCCACGAGGTAGATGTCGGCGACGGCCGCCGCGTCCCAGGTGGCCGTCGCCGAGACTGCCGAGGCCGGGCCGGTGTTGAGGCCGTCCGTCGCCGAGTTGGCCGCCACCGTGACCGTCACGTCCGCCGAGCCGGCCGGCGTCACCGTCAGGGTGTACGACTTGCCACTCCCGGAGAACGCGCCCTTCGCGCCGCCGGTAACCGTCACGTCGCCGGTGGCGAACCCGGTCACGTCCTCCGACCACGTGAACGTCGCCGTGAACGCCGTCGTCGAGTTGATCCTGGAAGGCACCCCGCCGATCGAGACCGTCGGCGCCGTGTCGTCGTCGGTGATGGTTCCGGTGGCGTCGAGGGTCGCGCCGCCGCCGTCTAGCGTGGCGTTGGCCGCGGAGGATAGCCGCAGCACCACGGTCTCGTCGGGCTCTTCGGTGGTGTCGCCGGCGACGGCGACGGCGATGGTCTTTGATGTCTCTCCGGGGGCGAAGGTCAGGGCGCCGGCGGTCAGCGCCGTGTAGTCGGTTCCGGAGGTGGCGGTGCCGGTGAGCCGGTCGGCGTAGCCGACGGTGACGGTCTTGCCGCTGGCCGGCGCGAGGCTGACGGTGAAGGTCAGCGTGACGGTCGTGTTGTCGCCCTCGGCGACCGAGGGGCTGTCGATGGACAGCGTGGGCGCCGCGTCGTCGTCGGTGACGGTGACGGTCACGGGGTCCGCGGTCTCGGAGGCGTAGTCGGTGTCCGCGGCGCTGACCGTGTGGGCGATGGTGGCGCTGCGCGCATTGCCGGTGTTGTCCAGGTCATCGTCCACCGCGGTGACCGTCACCGTCTTGGCCGTGCTCCAGTCGTCGCCGTCAAAGGTGAGGCTGGCCGGGGCCACGGTCGCCACGTCGGTGTCGCCACTTGCCAGGCTGATACTTACCGTGCCGGTGGGCTCGCTGTCCAACACCACCGTGTAGGTGGCCTGGTTCTCCGTGGTGTTCAGCGTCGCGGCGTTGTCCGCCTCGGCCAGGGTCAGCGCGACCGGCGCGACCGTGATGCCGCGGGTGTCGTCGTCGGTGAGGGTGAGGGACGTGGGGGTGACCGTCACGCCGGTGAGCGCGCCCTCGATGGAAATGGTCTCGTCGGCCTCGTCGATGGCATCGTCGGTGGGCGTCAGCGGGAAGTCCACGTGCCCGCTCGCCGCATTCGCGGCAATGGTGATGGCCTGGTCGGCGACCGCCGTGTAATCCGTCCCCTCGGCGGCGCTGTCCGCGGCCTTACCCACTTTGACCGTCACCGTCTTGTCTGTCGGGAAGCGCGTGGCGCCGCCCAGCGTCGCGGTGACGCGCACGGTCTTTACCCCGCCGCCCTCGGCCAGGCTGTCCTGGACGTTGGCCGTACCTGTGTCGGCATCCACCGTCAGCGTGACGGCGCCGGGCGTGGCGTCGTTGTCGGTAATCGTCAGCACGTCCGGGGTCACCGTGATACTGCCCGAGGCCCCGGTGACGTTCACCGTCTCGTTGGGCTCGTCGAGGGCGTCGTCGGCCGGGGTGAGGGTGAAGGTCCCGGTGTGGCTGGCCGCGTTGGCGGGGATGACGATGTCGAAGTCGGCCACCGCCGCGTAATCCGCCGGGGACGCGGCGGTGCCGTCGCTCACGCTCACCGTCACCGTCTGCGCTTGCGCATAGCGGGTGGCTCCGTTCACTGTCGCGCTGACCGTGACCACGGTGGCCCCGGCGCCCTCGGCCACCGTGTCCGGCGTGCCGGCGGCAGCGCCGTTGGTGTCCACGGTCAGCGTGACGCCGCCCGGCGCGGCGTCGTCGTCGGTGACGGTGACCGTCACGGGGTCCGCGGTCTCTGTCGCGTAGTCGGTACCCGAGGCGCTGACCGTGTGGGCGATGTCCACCGTGCGCCGGTCGCCAGCGTTGTCCGCGTCGTCGGCGACCGCGGTGACGGTCACGGTCCTGGCCGTGCTCCAGTCGTCCTCGTCGAAGGTCAGGGCGGCCGGGGCCACCGTGGCTATGTCCGTATCCTCGCTCTCGATATTGACGGTCACCGTGCCGGTGGGCTGGCTGTCGAGCGTCACCGTGTAGGTGGCCTGATCCTCCCGGCTGCCCGTCGTCGCCGGGTCGTCGGCCTCGTCGACGGTCACGCCGCCCACCGCCGCCGACACCGCGACGCCGCGTTCGTCGTCGTCCTCGACGGTGAGCGTCACCGCGGCCGGGTCCGCCACGTCGTTGCCGCCCGTGGCCGTGGCCGAGACCGTCACGGTCTTGTCGGGGGCGTCCACGTCGTTGTCCACCGCGGTGACGGTCACTGTTCCGGTGCTGGTCAGGGCTCCCGCGGCGATGGTCAGGGTCGCGCCGGCCAGCGTGAAGTCGGCCGCCACCGCCGGGGACACCGGCGCGGCCGCCACCGTCAGCGTCACCGCCTGGCTGGAAGCGCCGGACAGGGTGGCGGTGACGGTGCTCTCGTTGTCGGCGCCGGTCTCGTCGATCGAGGCCGGGGTCAGCACCAGGAGGGCGGTGGGCGCGGCCTCGTCGTCGGTGAGAGTGAGGGACGCGTTCGTGAACGTCACGCCGGTCAGTTCGCCCTCGATGGAGACGGTCTCGTCGGGTTCGGCCAGCATGTCCTGTTTGGGCGTGAGCGCAAAATCCACGAATCCCCTCTCCTGTCCGGCGGCGATGGTGATCGTCTGGTCGGCCACGTCGTCGTAGTCGGTTCCTTCCGCGGCGCTGTCGCCGGTCTTGCCGACGGCGACGGTGACGTCCTTCGCCGCGCCGAAGCGCGTCGCGCCGGTGACGGTGGCGGTCACCCGCACGGTCTTCGCCCCGCCGTCCTCGGCGAGACTGGACTGGACGTTGTCCGCGCCCGCGTCGGCGTCCACGGTGAGGGTAATGGCGGTCGGCGCGGCGTCGTCGTCGGTGATGGTTCCGGTGGCGTGGGCGTTGGCGAGCGCCGCGCCGGCGGGGCTGGCGAGCCGCACCCGGAAGGTCTCGTCGGGTTCGTCGAGGATGTCTTCGAGGCTAGCGACGGCGATCGTGGCGGTGGTGGCGCCGATGGCGAAGCTGACGGTTCGGGCCGTGCTCACGGCGGTGTAGTCGGCGTCGGCGGTGGCCTTTTCGGCGCCCTCGGCGGTGTCGTCGCCGGTGGTCCATTGCACGGACGAGGTTCCGGTGGTGTCGCCGCTGCGGGTCAGCGCGAAGGTGAGGCTGCCGCCCTCCGCGGCGCTGGCGTCGCCGATGCCGATGAGCGTGTCCGCGCCGGCGATGGTGCCCGCGGCGGTGGCGTCGGTGACCGTGACCGAGGCGTCCGACAGCGTGACGGTGAAGGTCTCGTCGAACTCGTTGACCGTGTCGGCCAGGACGGTCACCTCGAACTCGGCTTCGGTGTCGCCGGCGTCGATCGTGAGTTCCTGGGTCTTGTGGGTGTAGTCGGCGCCGGCGGTGGCGGTGTCGCCGCTCTCGGTGGAGGTGGTCGCGGTCACGGTGACGGCGGTGGCGCTGGGATTGGACAGGGTGACGGCAAAGACGGCGGTGGCGCCCTCCGCGGCGGTGGCGTCGGCGATCAACAGCGTGGCGGTGTCGTTGTCCTCGATGGTTCCGGTGGCGTCGAGGGTCGCGCCGCCGCCGGTCAGCGTGGCGTTGGCCGCGGAGGACAGCCGCAGCGCCACGGTCTCGTTGGGTTCGTCGACGGTGTCGCCGGCGACGGTGACGGCGATGGTCTTTGAGGTCTCCCCGGGGTCGAAGGTCAGCGTGCCGGCGGTCAGCGCCGCGTAGTCGGTTCCGGAAGTGGCGGTGCCGGTGAGCCGGTCGGCGTAGCCGACGGTGACGGTCTTGCCGCTGGCCGGCGCGAGGCTGACGGTGAAGGTCAGCGTGACGGTCGTGTTGTCGCCCTCGGCGACCGAGGGGCTGTCGATGGACAGCACCGGCGCGGCGTCGTTGTCGGTGATCGTTACGGTGTCCGGGGTGACGGTCGCTCCGGACAAAACGCCGGTGACGTTGACGGTCTCGTCGGGCTCGTCGAGGGCGTCGTCGGCCGGGGTGATCGTGAACGTGCCGCTGTGGCCGGCGGCGTTGGCGGGGATGACGATGTCGAAGTTTGCCACCGCCGCGTAGTCCGCCGGGGACGCGGCCGTGCCGCCGCCCACGCTGACCGTCACCGTCTTCGCCTCGTCGTAGCGGGTGCTCCCGTTCACCGTGGCGCTCACCGTCACCGCGGTGGCGCCGGCGCCCTCGGCGACCGTGTCCGGCGTGCCGGCGGCAGCGCCGTTGGTGTCCACGGTCAGCGTGACGCCGCCCGGCGCGGCGTCGTCGTCGGTGACGGTGACCGTCACGGGGTCCGCGGTCTCTGTCGCGTAGTCGGTACCCGAGGCGCTGACCGTGTGGGCGATGTCCACCGTGCGCCGGTCGCCAGCGTTGTCCGCGTCGTCGGCGACCGCGGTGACGGTCACGGTCCTGGCCGTGCTCCAGTCGTCCTCGTCGAAGGTCAGGGCGGCCGGGGCCACCGTGGCTATGTCCGTATCCTCGCTCTCGATATTGACGGTCACCGTGCCGGTGGGCTGGCTGTCGAGCGTCACCGTGTAGGTGGCCTGATCCTCCCGGCTGCCCGTCGTCGCCGGGTCGTCGGCCTCGTCGACGGTCACGCCGCCCACCGCCGCCGACACCGCGACGCCGCGTTCGTCGTCGTCCTCGACGGTGAGCGTCACCGCGGCCGGGTCCGCCACGTCGTTGCCGCCCGTGGCCGTGGCCGAGACCGTCACGGTCTTGTCGGGGGCGTCCACGTCGTTGTCCACCGCGGTGACGGTCACTGTTCCGGTGCTGGTCAGGGCTCCCGCGGCGATGGTCAGGGTCGCGCCGGCCAGCGTGAAGTCGGCCGCCACCGCCGGGGACACCGGCGCGGCCGCCACCGTCAGCGTCACCGCCTGGCTGGAAGCGCCGGACAGGGTGGCGGTGACGGTGCTCTCGTTGTCGGCGCCGGTCTCGTCGATCGAGGCCGGGGTCAGCACCAGGAGGGCGGTGGGCGCGGCCTCGTCGTCGGTGAGAGTGAGGGACGCGTTCGTGAACGTCACGCCGGTCAGTTCGCCCTCGATGGAGACGGTCTCGTCGGGTTCGGCCAGCATGTCCTGTTTGGGCGTGAGCGCAAAATCCACGAATCCCCTCTCCTGTCCGGCGGCGATGGTGATCGTCTGGTCGGCCACGTCGTCGTAGTCGGTTCCTTCCGCGGCGCTGTCGCCGGTCTTGCCGACGGCGACGGTGACGTCCTTCGCCGCGCCGAAGCGCGTCGCGCCGGTGACGGTGGCGGTCACCCGCACGGTCTTCGCCCCGCCGTCCTCGGCGAGACTGGACTGGACGTTGTCCGCGCCCGCGTCGGCGTCCACGGTGAGGGTAATGGCGGTCGGCGCGGCGTCGTCGTCGGTGATGGTTCCGGTGGCGTGGGCGTTGGCGAGCGCCGCGCCGGCGGGGCTGGCGAGCCGCACCCGGAAGGTCTCGTCGGGTTCGTCGAGGATGTCTTCGAGGCTAGCGACGGCGATCGTGGCGGTGGTGGCGCCGATGGCGAAGCTGACGGTTCGGGCCGTGCTCACGGCGGTGTAGTCGGCGTCGGCGGTGGCCTTTTCGGCGCCCTCGGCGGTGTCGTCGCCGGTGGTCCATTGCACGGACGAGGTTCCGGTGGTGTCGCCGCTGCGGGTCAGCGCGAAGGTGAGGCTGCCGCCCTCCGCGGCGCTGGCGTCGCCGATGCCGATGAGCGTGTCCGCGCCGGCGATGGTGCCCGCGGCGGTGGCGTCGGTGACCGTGACCGAGGCGTCCGACAGCGTGACGGTGAAGGTCTCGTCGAACTCGTTGACCGTGTCGGCCAGGACGGTCACCTCGAACTCGGCTTCGGTGTCGCCGGCGTCGATCGTGAGTTCCTGGGTCTTGTGGGTGTAGTCGGCGCCGGCGGTGGCGGTGTCGCCGCTCTCGGTGGAGGTGGTCGCGGTCACGGTGACGGCGGTGGCGCTGGGATTGGACAGGGTGACGGCAAAGACGGCGGTGGCGCCCTCCGCGGCGGTGGCGTCGGCGATCAACAGCGTGGCGGTGTCGTTGTCCTCGATGGTTCCGGTGGCGTCGAGGGTCGCGCCGCCGCCGGTCAGCGTGGCGTTGGCCGCGGAGGACAGCCGCAGCGCCACGGTCTCGTTGGGTTCGTCGACGGTGTCGCCGGCGACGGTGACGGCGATGGTCTTTGAGGTCTCCCCGGGGTCGAAGGTCAGCGTGCCGGCGGTCAGCGCCGCGTAGTCGGTTCCGGAAGTGGCGGTGCCGGTGAGCCGGTCGGCGTAGCCGACGGTGACGGTCTTGCCGCTGGCCGGCGCGAGGCTGACGGTGAAGGTCAGCGTGACGGTCGTGTTGTCGCCCTCGGCGACCGAGGGGCTGTCGATGGACAGCACCGGCGCGGCGTCGTTGTCGGTGATCGTTACGGTGTCCGGGGTGACGGTCGCTCCGGACAAAACGCCGGTGACGTTGACGGTCTCGTCGGGCTCGTCGAGGGCGTCGTCGGCCGGGGTGATCGTGAACGTGCCGCTGTGGCCGGCGGCGTTGGCGGGGATGACGATGTCGAAGTTTGCCACCGCCGCGTAGTCCGCCGGGGACGCGGCCGTGCCGCCGCCCACGCTGACCGTCACCGTCTTCGCCTCGTCGTAGCGGGTGCTCCCGTTCACCGTGGCGCTCACCGTCACCGCGGTGGCGCCGGCGCCCTCGGCGACCGTGTCCGGCGTGCCGGCGGCAGCGCCGTTGGTGTCCACGGTCAGCGTGACGCCGCCCGGCGCGGCGTCGTCGTCGGTGACGGTGACCGTCACGGGGTCCGCGGTCTCTGTCGCGTAGTCGGTACCCGAGGCGCTGACCGTGTGGGCGATGTCCACCGTGCGCCGGTCGCCAGCGTTGTCCGCGTCGTCGGCGACCGCGGTGACGGTCACGGTCCTGGCCGTGCTCCAGTCGTCCTCGTCGAAGGTCAGGGCGGCCGGGGCCACCGTGGCTATGTCCGTATCCTCGCTCTCGATATTGACGGTCACCGTGCCGGTGGGCTGGCTGTCGAGCGCGACCGTGTAGGTGGCCTCGTTCTCGGTTGTGCCCGGGGTTCCGGTGTTGTCCGCCTCGGCCACGCTCACGCCGTCCGCCGCCGCCGAGACCGTTACGCCGCGTTCGTCGTCGTCGGCGATGGTGAGGGTTTGGCTGGCCGGGCTGGCGACGCCGTTGCCGCCGGCGGCGGTGGCCGAGACGGTGACGGTCTTGTCGGGGGCGTCCACGTCGTTGTCCGCGGCGGTGACGGTCACCGCGCCGGTGCTGGCGGTTTGGCCCGCGGCGATGGTCAGGGTCGCGCCGGTCAGGGTGTAATCGCCCGCCACCGCCGGGGCAACGGGCGCGGCGGCGACCGTCAGCGTCACCGGCTGGCTGGAGGCGCCGGACAGGGTGGCCGTCACCGTGCTCTCGTTGTCGTCCCCGCTCTCGTCGATGCCGGCCGGGTCCAGCGCCAGGGTGAGCGTCGGCGCCGCGTCGTCGTCGGTGAGGGTGACAGCGGTGGGCGTGACGTCGAGTTCATCGAGTTCGCCGTCGATGGAGATCGACTCGTCAGCCTCGTCGATAGCGTCGTCGCTGGGGGTCAGCGTGAATTCCACGAACCCGCTCGCCGCGCCCGCTTCGATCGTGATTGTCTGGTCCGCCACCGCCGCGTAGTCGGTCTCCTCCGTTGCGCTGTCGTCCGCCTTGCCCACCGTCACCGCCACCGTCTTTTCTTCCGCGAAACGAGTCGCGCCGTCCAGGGTCGCGGTCACCCGCACGGTCTTGACGCCGCCGTCCTCGGCGAGGCTGTCCTGGTCGTTGTCGGCGGACGTGTCGGCGTCCACGGTGAGCGTCAGCGCCGCGGGCGCGTCGTCGTTGTCGGCGATGGTTCCGGCGGCAGTGTCGTCGATGACGGTGACCGAGGCGTTCGAGAGGGTGACGGTGAAGGTCTCGTCGGGCTCGTCGAGAGTGTCTTCCAGCATGGCGACGTCGAAGGTGGCTGCGGTATCGCCGGCGGCGAAGGTGAGCGCCTGACTCTTGTGGGTGTAGTCGGCGGCGGAGGCGGTGTCGCCGTCCTCGATGGAGGTGGCGGCGGTGACGGTGACGGCGGCGGCGGACGGGGTGGACAGGGTGACGGGGAAGGAGGCGGTCCCGCCCTCCGCGGCGGTGGCGTCGCCGATGGACAGGGTGGCCACGTCGTCGTCGGTGAGGGTCAGGGTGGCCGGCGTCACCGTAATGCCCGGCTGGCGAAAAATCACGCCGGTGACGCTGATTGTCTCGTCGGCCTCGTCCACCGCGTCGTCCTTGGGCGTGAGGGTGAAGGCGCCGCTGCCGCTGGCCTGCCCGTTCCGAATGGTTATGCTGACCGCCCCCGTAATGGACGGCGGCGCCAGGACCGTGTGCGTCACCGGCTCGTAGTCGGTTCCCGCAACGGCGCTGCCAGTGCCCTGGCCGACGGAAACAACGACTTGCTGGTCGTTTGAGAAAATGCTGCCGCCGGTGAACGTCGCCGTGACACGCACGGTCCTGGCGCCGCCGTCCTCGGCCAGACCGGTCTGATTTCCAGAGGCCGCCGTATCCGTATCGACTGACAACACAACGCCGACCGGGGGCCTGTCGCTGTCACTGACATTCACAGTGTAGCGTTGTTCGCCAACCTCTTCGTAGTCGGTGCCAGTGGCATCAAAAAAGTGTCGAATTTCCACGCTGCGGCCTGTAGGGTTGTTCGCCTTGTCGCCTTCCATCCTCACCTTGACTTCCTGCGATACAATCCAATTGGAAGGAGTGAAGGTGAGCCTTCTAGGGCTATAGTGGAAGTCTCCGCCGCCTACGAAGCGCGGAGCCACTATGACACTCACATTGCCGGTCGGCTGGCTGGACAGGCTCATGCTGTAGATGCCCTCGTTCTCTACGAGTTCGGTTTCCGGGTCGTCCTCCTCGGCGATGGCCAGCGTGCTCGGGTAAAACCACAAGCCGCGCTTGTTTATGTTGATAATGGCGATCGACGCGTCGGACACCATGACGCCGGCGAAGGTCGCGGTGAGCGACAGGTACTCTGTGGGCTCCCAGCGGAAGTCATTGCCCGTTCTGAGGGCGAAGGTCGCGCTGCCGCTGGCCGCCCCCGCGGCAATGACGATATCGAAACTCTCCACGGCGATATAGTCTTCTGTTGCGCCCCGCACGGCGCTGTCGCCGGCCGCGCCGACCGTGACCCGCACCGTGCGGTCGGTCTCGAAGCGCGTCCCGGCGGCGAACGTCGCGGTCACCCGCACCACCGGCACGGGCCTGGCGCCCTCGACCACCTCGGTCTGGTTGCCGGCTTTGGCCGTGTCCGTATCCACCGTCAGCATCACCGGCGCATTCGCGTCGGTGAGTTTGACCACGCCGGTCGCGTCGGCGATGAGCACCGAGGCATCGCTCAGCGTCACCGTGAAAGTCTCGTCGCCCTCGGTGACCATGTCCGAAGCCGTCGGCACCGCGAAGGTCGTGGCGAGGTTTCCGGCGGGGATCGTCAGCTTGCGCGCGGTATGCGTGTAGTCGAGCGGAGATGCCGCCGTGCCGTCGGCCGTGGTGGCGGTCACGGTCACGTCGGCGTCGTGCGCGCTCGACAGGCGCAGGGTCAAGGTGGCGGGGTCGCCCTCGGCGACGGTGGCGTCGCCGATGGACACAGTCGGCGGGTCGTCGTCTTCGATGACGCCGGTGGCCAGGAGCGTGCTCTGACCTCCCGCGAGCCTGGCGTTGTTCGGCGAGGACAGCCGCAGCACCACGGTCTCGTCGGGCTCGTCCGCGGTGTCGCCGTTGACGGTGACATCGATGGTCTTCGTTATCTCCCCCTCGGCGAGGGTCAGGCTGCCGCTGGCGAGCGCCGCGTAATCCAGGCCCGAGGCCGCCGTGCCCGCGCCCAAGTCCTCGTAGCTCACTGTCGCCGCCCCCGCCCTCGCCTTGGAGCGCCGCACGGTGAAACGAAGCGTCGCCGTTCCGCTGTCCCCTTCCATGACGCTCGGTGCGTCGACGGACAACTCCGGCACGCCGTCGTTGTCCTCGATGACGCCGGTGCCGTCGAGAGCCGCGCCGCCGCCGGCGAAGGTGGCGTTGACGGGCGAGGACAGGCGCAGCACCACGGTCTCGTCGAGTTCGTCGTCGGTGTCGCCGGTGACACTGACATCGATGGTCCGGCTGGTCTGTCCCGGCGCGAACGTCAAGGCGCCCGCGGGCAGCGCCGCGTAGTCCGTGCCCGAGGTCGCGGTGCCCGTGCCGAGGTCCGCGTAGTTCACCTTCACCTCCCTCCCGCTGGCCGCGGAGAGGCTGACGGTGAAGCGCAAGTTCTTCGAACCGCTGTTCCCCTCGATCACCTTCGGCGCGTCGATGGACAGCGCGGGAGGCGGATCGGCGCCGCCGGTGAGGGTAATGGTGGCGGGCGTTACGGTGAGGCCCGTAAAACTCCCGGTGACGCTGATGAATTCGTCGTCCTCGTCAACCGCGTCGTCGGTGGGGGTGAGGAGGAAGGTATTGCTGCCGCTGGCCTGCAGCTCCGGGACCCTGACGTTGACGCTTCCCACATTGGCGTAGTCCACCCCTTCGACGGCGCTGTCGGTGTTGCGGCCCACCGAGACGGCGATGGACTGGTCCCTGCCGAAAACGGTGCCGCCGGCGAACGTCGCCGTGACGCGCACGGTCCTGGCGCCGCCGCCCTCGGCCAGGCTGGTCTGATTTCCAGGGGTCGTCGTATCCGTATCCACTGTCAGCACAACGCCAGACGGCGGAGGGTCGTCGTCGGTGACTCTCCCGCTCACTATTGCCGCGGTGATTCCCTCGTAGTCGGTGCCTGCCGCCCTCACATCATGGACAATTGAAAAAATATGGACTTCGTTAGTATCGGCCACGTCGCGGTTGCGGTCGATTGAGACTGTGATTGCCCGCGGGTTGTGCCAGTTAGATGGAGTGAACGTGAAAACCTGGCGGATTGAGGGTCTGACCGTGATATATTGATACTCGTGCTCAACCACTCTGGCAAGGCGAACCTGGACATTGCCGGTCGGCTGGCTCGTCAGTACGATGGTGTAAACGCCAACGTTCTCCTTGACTGCGGTGTCCGGGTCGTCCTTCTCAGCGAGGAGCAGGCTGGTAGGAGTGATCTTCACGCCGCGCACGTCATCGTCGTCGATGTCGATTGACGCATCGGACACCATGACGTCACTGAAGGTAGCGGTAAGTAACAGCCGCTCGGTGGGCTCGTAGACGTTGTTGTCGACCGGCGTGAAGACGAAGGTCGCGCTGCCGCTGGCCGCGCGGGCAGCAATGACGATATCGAAACTCTGAACGGCGGTGTAGTCCTCGCCTCGCTTGGCACTGTCGTTAGCCGCGCCGACCATGACCCGCACCGTGCGGGCGGTCTCGAAGCGCGTCCCGGCGGCGAACGTCGCGGTCACCCGCGCCGTCTTGCTTCCGTCGCCTTCGGTCACTCGCGTTTGGTTGCCGGCGACGCCCGTGTCCGCATCCACAGTCAGCATTAGCGGTGCATCCTCGTCGGTAATCTTGCCCGCGCCCGTCGCATTGGACACTGGCACCGAGGCGTTGCTTAACGTGACCGTGAAGGTCTCGTCTCCCTCAACGAGCGTGTCCGAAGCCGTTGGCACGGCGAAGGTCGTGCCGAGGTCCCCAGCGGGAATCGTCAGCGTGCGCGCGGTGTGCGTGTAGTCGCCCGGGGATACCGCCGTGCCGTCGGCAGTCGTCGCGGTCACCGTCACGGCGACGTTGTGGGCGCTCGACAGGCGCAGGCTGAAGGTGGCGGGGTTGCCCTCAGCGGCGGTGGCGTTGCCGATGGAAAGGGTCGGCGGGTCATTGTCCACAATCGTGCCAATGGCCCCGAGCGCTGTTAGACCGTTCGAAAGCGTGGCGTTGCTCGCCGACAACAGATTCACCTCCACGGTCTCGTTGGGCTCGTCCACGGTGTCGCCGTTGACGGTGACGGCGATGGTCTTGGATGTCTCTCCGGGGTCGAAGGTCAGCCTGCGGTCGAAAATGACCGCGTAGTCGTCACCGGAGGTGGCGGTGCCGGTTTGCCAGTCGATGTAGCCGACGGTGACGGTCTTGCCGCTGGCCGGCGCGAGGCTGACGGTGAAGGTCAGCGTGACGGCGGTGGTGTCGCCCTCGGTGACCGAGGGGTTGTCGATGGACAGCACTGGCACGGCGTCGTTGTCCTCGATGGTTCCGGTGGCATCGAGGGTCGCGGCGCCGCCGGTCAGCGTGGCGTTGGTCGCGGAGGACAGGCGCAGCGCCACGGTCTCGTCGGGTTCGTCCGCGGTGTCGCCGGTGACGGTGACGGCGATGGTCTTGCTGGTTTCTCCGGGGGCGAAGGTCAGCGTGCCGGCAGTCAGCGCCGTGTAGTCGGTTCCGGAGGTCGCGGTGCCGGCGCCCCGGTCGGCGTAGCCGACGGTGACGGTCTTGCCGCTGGCCGGCGCGAGGCTGACGGTGAAGGTGAGCGCGGCGGTCGCGGTATCGCCCTCGGTGACCGAGGGGCTGTCGATGGACAGCACCGGCGCGGCGTCGTTGTCGGTGATGGTGAGCGTGTCGGGGGTGACGGTCGCTCCGGACAAAACGCCGGTGACGTTGACGGTCTCGTCCGGCTCGTCGAGGGCGTCGTCGGCCGGGGTGATCGTGAACGTGCCGGTGTGGCCGGCGGCGTTGGCGGGAATCGTGATGTCGAAGTTTGCCACCGCCGCGTAGTCCGCCGGGGACGCGGCCGTGCCGCCGCCCACGCTGACCGTCACCGTCCTGGCCTCTCCGTAGCGGGTGCTTCCGTTCACCGTGGCGGTGACGGTCACGGCGGTGGCGCCGGCGCTCTCGGCGACCGTGTCCGGCGCGCCGGCGGCGGCGCCGTTGGTGTCCACGGTGAGCGTGACGCCGCCCGGCGCGTCGTCGTCGTCGGTGACGGTGACGGTCACGGGGTCCGCTGTCACCGCCGCGTAGTCCGTGCCGCTGGCGCTGACCGTGTGGGCGATGTCCACCGTGCGGCGGTCGTTGGGGTTGTCAATGATGTCGGCGACGCCCGTGACGGTCACGGTCTTGGCCGTGTTCCAGTCGTCCTCGTCAAAGGTCAGGGTGGCCGGGGCCACCGTGGCTATGTCCGTATCCTCGCTCTCGATATTGACGGTCACCGTGCCGGTGGGCTGGCTGTCGAGCGTCACCGTGTAGGTGGCCTGATCCTCCCGGCTGCCCGTCGTCTCCGTGTCGTCGGCTTCGTCGAGGGTCACGCCGTCCGCCGCCGCCGACACCGTGACGCCGCGTTCGTCGTCGTCTTCGACGGTGAGCGTCACCGCGGCCGGGTCCGCCACGTCGTTGCCGCCCGTGGCCGTGGCCGAGACGGTCACGGTCTTGTCGGGGGCGTCCACGTCGTTGTCCACCGCGGCGAGGGTCACGGTTCCGGTGCTGGTGGTCTGGCCCGCGGCGATGGTCAGGGTCGTGCCGGTCAGGGTGTAATCGCCCGCCACCGCCGGGGCAACGGGCGCGGCGGCGACCGTCAGCGTCACCGGCTGGCTGGAGGCGCCGGACAGGGTGGCCGTCACCGTGCTCTCGTTGTCGTCCCCGCTCTCGTCGATGCCGGCCGGGTCCAGCGCCAGGGTGACGGTGGGCGCGTCGTCGTTGTCGGTGATGGTCACCGTGTCCGGGGTGACGGTCGCTCCGGACAGCGTGCCGGTGACGTTGACGGTCTCGTCGGGCTCGTCGAGGGCGTCGTCGGCCGGGGTGAGCGTGAAGCTGCCGGTGTGGCTGGCCGCGCCGAGGGGGATGACGATGTCGAAGTTTGCCACCGCCGCGTAGTCCGCCGGGGACGCGGCCGTGCCGCCGCCCACGCTGACCGTCACCGTCCTGGCCTCTCCGTAGCGGGTGCTTCCGTTCACCGTGGCGGTGACGGTCACGGCGGTGGCGCCGGCGCCCTCGGCGACCGTGTCCGGCGCGCCGGCGGCGGCGCCGTTGGTGTCCACGGTGAGCGTGACGCCGCCCGGCGCCGCGTCGTCGTCGGTCACCGTGACGGTCACGGGGTCCGCTGTCACCGACGCGTAGTCCGTGCCCGAGGCGCTGACCGTGTGGGTGATGGTGGCGGTGCGCGCATTGCCGGCGTTGTCCAGGTCGTCGTCCACCGCGGTGACCGTCACCGTCTGCGCGGTGTTCCAGTCGTCGGCGTCAAAGGTGAGGCTCGCCGGGGCCACCGTGGCCACCGTGGTGGCGCCGCTGCTGAGGTTGACCGTCACCGTGCCGGTGGGTTCGCTGTCCAGCACCACCGTGTAGGTGGCTTCGTTCTCTGTTGTGCCTGAGGTCTCCGTGTCGTCGGCCTCGTCGACGGTCACGCCGCCCACCGCCGCCGACACCGCGACGCCGCGTTCGTCGTCGTCTTCGACGGTGAGCGTCACCGCGGCCGGGTCCGCCACGTCGTTGCCGCCCGTGGCCGTGGCCGAGACCGTCACGGTCTTGTCGGGGGCGTCCACGTCGTTGTCCACCGCGGTGACGGTCACGGTTCCGGTGCTGGTGGTCTGGCCCGCGGCGATGGTCAGGGTCGTGCCGGTCAGGGTGTAATCGCCCGCCACCGCCGGGGCAACGGGCGCGGCGGCGACCGTCAGCGTCACCGGCTGGCTGGAGGCGCCGGACAGGGTGGCCGTCACCGTGCTCTCGTTGTCGTCCCCGCTCTCGTCGATGCCGGCCGGGTCCAGCGCCAGGGTGACGGTGGGCGCGTCGTCGTTGTCGGTGATGGTCACCGTGTCCGGGGTGACGGTCGCTCCGGACAGCGCGCCGGTGACGTTGACGGTCTCGTCGGGCTCGTCGAGGGCGTCGTCGGCCGGGGTGAGCGTGAAGCTGCCGGTGTGGCTGGCCGCGCCGAGGGGGATGACGATGTCGAAGTTTGCCACCGCCGCGTAGTCCGTGCCCGAGGCGCTGACCGTGTGGGTGATGGTGGCGGTGCGCGCATTGCCGGCGTTGTCCAGGTCGTCGTCCACCGCGGTGACCGTCACCGTCTGCGCGGTGTTCCAGTCGTCGGCGTCAAAAGTGAGGCTCGCCGGGGCCACCGTGGCCACCGTGGTGGCGCCGCTGCTGAGGTTGACCGTCACCGTGCCGGTGGGTTCGCTGTCCAGCACCACCGTGTAGGTGGCTTCGTTCTCTGTTGTGCCTGAGGTCTCCGTGTCGTCGGCTTCGTCGACGGTCACGCCGCCCACCGCCGCCGACACCGTGACGCCGCGTTCGTCGTCGTCCTCGACGGTTAGCGTCCGGTTGGCCGGGTTGGCCACGCTGTTGCCGCCCGTGGCCGTGGCCGAGACCGTCACGGTCTTGTCGGGGGCGTCCACGTCGTTGTCCACCGCGGTGACGGTCACTGTTCCGGTGCTGGTGGTCTGGCCCGCGGCGATGGTCAGGGTCGTGCCGGTCAGGGTGTAATCGCCCGCCACCGCCGGGGCAACGGGCGCGGCGGCGACCGTCAGCGTCACCGGCTGGCTGGAGGCGCCGGACAGGGTGGCCGTCACCGTGCTCTCGTTGTCGTCCCCGCTCTCGTCGATCGAGGCCGGGGTCAGCGCCAGGGTGGCCGTGGGGGTGGCCTCGTCGTCATCGATGACGCCGTCGGCCGTGCCGGCGCCCTGCGCCGTCGAGACGGTGGCGTTGGTGGGCGCGCCGAGCGTTACCGTGACGGTCTCGTCGCCCTCGCTGAGGACATCGCCCTTGACCGGAACGACGATTTCGGCGCTGGCGTCACCCGGCGCGACCGTGACCGAGAGCGGATCCGGTGCGGTGTAGTCGGCGCCGGAGGTGGCTGTGCCGGTGAGCGTGAACGGTACGGTGACGACCTTGCCGCTGGCCGCCGAGAGGGTCACCGTGAAGATCATTTCGGTGGTTGTTTCCGGGTCGTTGCCTTCGGTCACCTTGTCCGCATCCGCCACCGACACCGTGGGCGCGTCGTCGTCGTCAACGAGAAAAATTTGTCCGGGTCTCACCGTGACTCCCCGGAGCACTGTGTCAAAGCTGATAGTCTCCCTGTCCGCCTCGTCTATCGCGTCGTCGACCGGCGTCATCGTAACTATCGCAAAAGCGCCGGCTTCCCCCGCCTTGATGGTGACAGTCGTCTGCGCCACCGGCTCATAGTCGACCCCGCCGGCGGCGCCGTCGGACGCTTTGCCGACGATGATCGGCAACGTTATGTCTGTCGCGAATCGATTCGGGTCTTCCTCGTCGATGTTCACCAGAATTCTCACGGTCTTCTCGCCTCCACCCTCGGCCAGATCCCGGACAAATTCGTCTCCTTCCTGCACGTGTGGGTGCACCGACATATTGCTCGGCCCCGGTATCACCTTGTCGTCATCGATCACCACCACTCTAACCGTCCCAAAGAAGTCGGTACGTCCGACCACGGTGTACCTGATGCTTTCCTCACGAAAACCGTCGGTGTTTTCGATGTTGTCGTCCACCGCGGTCCACCCACGCGAACAGATGCTTGTGGTCCCCCGGCTTCACGCCCAGCACGAATCGCATGTCCAGCGATTGCAGACGGTGACGATTTGCTCCTCGTTCCAGTTTTCCGGGGTGAAAACCGCGCTGGTCTTGTCAAGCGTTATCGCGGCATTCGCGCGAACCGACAAGTTGACCGTAGCGTCGGCAAGCGGCTGCCTATCGAGCTTGATAGTGAAGGAATGCTTGTGTTCTTCGAAATTCTCCGACAATGGATCGTCGGTCTCGGATATCCCGAATCCGTCAGTGGAAATGACCGGATAGGGCGGGTCGTTTGCAAGAATACGGACTCTGACGCTGTTTACATACTTATTCGTTGATCTGTCCGCGAAGCTGCTCAGGATAAGCACATCGTCATTGTTCACCGAAAATTCAATGTCGAATTCTTCCGCGTACTCCGCGATACTGTCGTCGACGATATCCACCACCGTAAGGGTATTCGGCGTTAACCATTGCAGTTTCCGCGAACCGCCTGTACTCGGAAGCGTTGCGTCGTTCGCATCCGCGGCGTTATCCCCCTCCGGCAAAAAGCTCAATTCCCATGCGAGATCCACATCCTTCGGCCGATCCGCACGAGCGCTTCGGGAGCCGTAGGTTTTATAAAAAGCAATCGTTTGAATCAAGGTATCCGGCGCTTCGCCGACATCTATCCTCTCCGAATCGAAAAGCAGCCGGACCTCGCCGTAGACGACATCCGTGACGGTCACGGCAACCGCCTGGCTGCCGGTGGCGCCGTCCTCGTCGGTGACACGCACGGTGACTTCGTATTCGTTGTCCTTGTCCATGTCCGCGGGCTGTTCGAAGTTTTGCGCGGCCAGAGCGAGTCGCCCGGTATCGGAGTCGATGGCGAATAGCGCCGCATCGTCGCCCTCGACGGTCCACAAGACGTCTCCGGCGGTTAGTCCGCCGACGGAAGGCACGCTCGACGTCCATGCCGCGTTCTCCTCGACCGTGGCGTCCGAGAGCCCGGAGACGGTCAGGCCGGTATCGTCGTCACGGATCGTGACAATGCCGGAGCGGCCGATAACGGCGTCGGCGTAGTCCACGTCCGTGATGACCACCCGAAAGCTTTCGGTTTCCTCTTTCGTGGTGTCGTCGATCGTGGCGACGCGAACGGCCGCGGCCGCGCCGCCGGCGGGAATCTCGACCGTGCCGTCCGTCACGGCGGTGAAGTCTCCAGGTGACACGGCGCTGCCCGCGACCGTCTTCCAGGTGACCTCGACGGCCTCGTTCACCGGCGACTCCAGACGAACATCGAGCGCCGCGCTATCTCCCTCATCGACCACCGTGTCGTCCAGATACACCTTGTTGCCGTCTTCGTCGCGAACGGTGACGGTCACGGACCCGCTCATCGAGTCCAGGAGGAGGTGATCGGGCAGGCCGACCAGCGTCACGGAGAAGGTCTCGTCGTCCTCGAAATCGTCGTCGTCGAGCGTGTCCACGCTGAAAGTCGCGATGCGCCGGCTCGCCGAGGCAGGCTTTATGAGGGATACGAGCGTACGCGAATGTCCCCTGTAATCTTCGCCCGCGGTCGCGGTGCCGTCGCTGGTCGTGACATAAACGTCCGTACTGTCCGTCTTGAGCGCGGCCGGGTCGTCCACGTAGATTTCGAAGTCCGCCCGCTGGCCTTCGTAGAGAGAGTTCTTGCCTACTATGCGAAGCCGTCCGACATCGGCGTCGAGGACAGTGAACGCTTTGGGAAACAGATGCACATCGGTCGCTTCGTTGGTAAATTCATTACGACTTCGCACCAGAAACGTCTCGTCGCCTTCGAACCGGTCATCGATGACGGTGTGCACGTCGAATGAGACTTCGTGCTGGCCCACTGCGAATCTGCGAACTGGGGGATCATATGCGTCACCGATGGCCGTACACAATGTCGAGTCGCTGGTGGGGTTCCGCAGGTATACGTCGCTATCGGCGCCCACGGTGCGGGTGACGACCGCGTGTCCCGACCCCGTACCTGTCGGTTCCAGACAGAAGCGTATATCCGGGCTGACCGTGTCGGTCCGGTCGCGCCGCACCCGTACCCGGACGCTTCCTCCCTCACGCACTTCCCGCACTTCGTTGGCAATGGAATAGCGCACGCCGTCGTCGTCCACGATCGTGCCGAAGGCCGTCCCCCTCGATATTGCCGCGCCCACCGGGCTGGATAACACCATCCGGAAGTTTTCGGTGTTTTCGACATCTTCGTCGTCGATAACGTTGATTTCGAGCCGCTTCGTCGTCTCGCCGGGACTGAACGTCAGGGTACGTGCCGGAAGGCGTATGTAGTCACCCGCCTCCAAACCGGAGCCGCCGGTGGCGTTGGTTGTGCGCTGTCCGGGTTTATCGGCGTTGTCGCCGTCCGCCGACGCCACCGTGACGGTCACTGGCGTTGCCTGCGCGGAGGACAGGGTGACGATGAAGTACGGCCTGTCCGTGCTCCCTTCGGTATTCGGCGGAGCGTCGCGGATCGCAAGCGTCGTCGCATCGTTATCGACAATTGTCGCGGTAGCGTCGAGCACCGGAACGATGCTCTGCTGTTGGGCGGAAAAACCCGCCCGGGCGCTGTCCACCGGCAGGTCGGGCGCGGCTTCGCGTTCGAAGAGCAGCACTTCGAAGGTTTCGTCGGGTTCGTCCAGATCGTCGTCGACGGTGGCGAACTCGATGGTAGCTCTGACGCTTCCGGGGGCGATCGTCAAGTCGCCGCTCTGCTTGCCGCGGTAGTCCTCGCCAAAGGTTGCGCCCGCCCGGTCCGGCGAACGGGTGGCCCAACCCAGTTGGACGGGCTTCCCGGAGCCGCGGTCCAGCGCGACCTTGAAGGTCAGTGTATCGCCTTCGTTCGCCGAGACGTCCGCCATCGTGACCGTCGGGCGCGCGTCGTCGTCGCGAATGACGCCGGTGGCTCGCAGCCGGTTGAGGTCCTGATCCACGCCGGCTGGATACGGGGCGACCAAAGTCACCGTAAAGTCTTCGTCCGGCTCGTCGAGCGAATCCTGCAGCGTCTGAATGCGTATGACGCCGCGGGTTTCGCCCACCGGTATGGTAAGCGCGCCGGAAGCGACGGCGGTGTAGTCCACGTCCGCCGTGGCCTTTTGGCCCGTGCGCGACTCGGTCTTCCAGCGCACCTCTACGTCGCTGGGCGCGGCGAAGCCGAGCGTGACCGGAAACTCCAGCGGCTGCCCCTCGGTTCGCCTGGGGGCGTCGGAGATTCTCAGGGTGGGACCGTCGTAAATCTTGACGTTCGTGACTTTTTTCAAAACCTGCACATCGTTCCGCAGAGTCGCCGCGACATCGTTGAGCCCGATGTAGAATTCCTCTATCGGACCGTCGGACGTATCGGCAAACGTCTCGACCTCGAGCGCCACGCTCGTTTCGCCCGCCGGTATGGTGGCGCTGGCATTCGAGACGGCGGTGTAATCCGAACCCGCGGTCGCGGTCAGGGAAGTCGTGCCCCAGGTGAAGGTGACGTCCTCGTCGTACGGCCCGACTTTCTCGCCATCGACCCAGAAGTCAACGTGAACCCGGACGGTTTCGCCTTCGAGCACGGCGACCCCGAACCGCGAGGGCTCCCTGATCCTGAGCGAATGACGGACACGATCGTTGTCCACGATCGTGCCGGTCGCGAACAGGTTGCGGCCGCCCCCGTCGAGCGCGGCGTTTTCCACCTTGTTGAAGCGCAGCACGACCGTCTCGTTTTCTTCCGACTCCTGGTCCTCCTTGATCTGAACCGTGACGGTCTTGCTCGTTCCCCCTTTATTGAACGTCAGCGCGCCCGCGGCCAGCGCCGTGTAATCGCTGCCCGACCGCGCGGTTCCCCGCCCGGCGTCCGCATACGCGACGGTGACTTCTTCAGATTGGTTCTGCCGGTCGAGTTCGACTTCGAAAGTGAGGGCGGCCGAGTTTTCGGCCGCTCGGGGCGAGGACACCGAGACGACCGGCGGAGGGTCGTTGTCGCGTACGACGGCCTTGACGTAGACCGCCTTGCTGGGCAAGACCAGATTCCTGGGCTCCCCGATCCTGATGCATATGAATTCATCGCCCTCGTAATGATCGTCATCTTGCGTGTCCAGCAATTGCGTGATTCCCATTGCGCCCGCCCCAAAGGAAATGGTAACGCCTTCCAGGGCCGAGTAGTCACCGTTGTCACCGGGGACGGCCGTGGCCGCGCAGTCCCCGCCCTCCGCGACGGTGGAGACAACCACGCTGGGTACGGAGTCTCCGGTCGCCACCATTTCCGACAACGTGAGCGTCAGAGGCAGGCGGGTTCCCTCAACCGCGGAACCGGCCGTCACGACAAGGGTCCTGCCCGAGCTGACGGGATCGTCGCTTACGGCGATCGCCGTATTCGATGCGGCGTAGTAGCGTTGGCCCGGAAGCTCCTGTGCCTCGGCAATCTCCAGGGTGACGGTCCCGTCGCGGCTCCCGGCATCGACAAGAGTCGGTATCGACACCCGAGTCGTTGCGCTACCCGTCACGCTGACCGTACGAACGCCCTCGTCGCTTGCGTCCAGGAAATTGCCGTCGGGGTCGTCCGTGACTCTGACGCGGACATTGCGGGAGGCGTTGCTATCCTGACCAGTTACCGAGACGCCAAACACGATGGCGCCTCCTTCCATTATTTCACTCGTGCCGCCCGATACGCCCGTGGTGATAGAGGCGGTCGGGACGGCCCGGAAGGGCGAGGAGACCGCAAGGAAACCGTAAATATCCAATCTGGGACCCGCGGAGTCAGATAACGGCGATCTGCCCGGTGATTGGGGGGGTATGCGTCCGCGTCGCGCGAGTTGCAGAGGGTTGTCCCGATCGGGACTGCCGACTGTGAAGTAGCCAATCGAACTGATTGCTCGCGTACCGTCACTATCGCTGCCTGTCCAAAAGCGGATAGCGCTTTCATTCGAGTGCGGAATGGCGTTCCCGGACTCGTTGCGGGCTTCGAGGCTGTCCCAGTCACCATCGTAAAAGTCGGTTGCATTGTCGGCAACCTTGACGCCGTTCAGCCAGAACATCGGCTCCGTACTGCCGTTGGTTCCCGTATTGTCGCGGGCATCGATTCCCGGGGTGGACGCGAGCGCGCGAAATTTGCCGCGGTGAGGACGGACCGACGCGTGTCCGCTCATCGCGGCCGTCTGGACGAAGGTGTTGTAGGTGTCGATGTTCGATGCGGTGGCGTTGCGAGTCGTGGAGGTCACGAACACCAATCTGAACGGGACGCCGAGACTCGCTCCGGACGGCGTCAGCGCCCAGTCGTGCGGCACCAGCGTCGGAGGAGGGTCGGCGGTCTGCGCGGAGGCATGCGCGGCGAGCAGGAACAACAGCAGTGTCGGCAGGAAAGGGAGGGCGCTTTTCGTCGGGCCGACACCGGCCCGCGCCGTCTTGCCTGGACGACCCGGAAAACACGAACGTTCGCTAGGGAAGCTGAACGTCGGCATACCTCCTGCCCCCCTTGTATGCAATTCCCTGCGTTGGGGCATTCACTCTCATCCCTCCCTCGCGGAGAGAAGAGCGTGCTGCTTGGCGAAAACGGCAAAACGCCTGGCGACGAATCCATCGCTACGCGACTGCACTACGACTCATGATAGACCCCAAATCCGTAATTAGCCACCCCCCCCCCCCCCGAATTTCGTGATAACCGATCGCCGAAGGAATTTTACGCCAGTTTTCGGAGAATTCCGGGTTTCAAGCGGTGCGATAGCTCCGCTGTTTCCGGAACTTTGGGTGTGCTGGAGCGGCGGCGATTATTGCGCGACGTAGTTGAAGTCCGCGGGGCCGGCGCGCCGCACCAGAATAATGACCTCTCCGGAGTCGGGCACGTCCCAGGAATGGTTCATGCCGCCTGGAATCACGATGTAGGCGCCCGCATGCAATTCATGCGTTTCTTCGCCGAGTTCAATCACGACCGACCCGCTCACGACCACAACGAATTCGTCATGCGTATGCCAGTGCAGATCGAAATGGGTTCCGGCGGGAAACATGGCGTAGTAGGTGACGCCGCCGGTGGCGGGATCCACGCCCTGGCGAGCGGTGCGGAGGCCGAGCGGCGAACCGTTGCCGCCCGCGGGCGGCCCCCATTGAAGTTCTTCCAGGTTTACCGCATACGGCTCGGTCTGCCGCTCGGCGGCATTCACGCCGCCGACAACGATGAAGAATCCAAGCATGCAGATCGCGATCGGAAATTTCGACTTCATAAGCGCCGCCTGTTCATTTCACTCCGATAGCAATTGAATGCTGCGAATAATCCACTTCATCATGTATCCTCCCGGTTGATTACGCCAGCGGATGCAGGTCGCGCATCTACCGCGCCAGGCGCTGGGTTGCATCGAAGTATAACGCGAAGCCATCGACGACAAGAGCACAGGACATGAATGAGCATTCCCGCCGCAGATTTCTGCAATACACGGCCGTCACCGGTTCGACACTGACTTTGCCAGGCCGCCTCGCCGCGCAGGTTTCGATACCCGATACCGTTAACCCCGGAATCGGCCCTTACCCCGACTCCTGGCTGCCCGAGGGCGTGCGGTCGCGCTTCGTCGATGGCGTCAACGGCCTGCGCATGCACGTGCTGGAGGCGGGATTCGAGACTCCCGGCCGGCCGGCGCTGGTCTTGCTGCACGGCTTTCCGGAACTGGCCTACAGTTGGCGCAATGTGATGAAGCCACTGGCCGACGCGGGCTATCACGTGATCGTGCCCGATCTGCGGGGCTACGGCCGCACTACCGGCTGGAGCAGCGACTACGATACCGACCTGGCGCCCTTTCGCATGCTCAACAAGGTGCGGGACGTGATCGGGCTGCTCTACGCTTTCGGCCACGACCATGTGGCCTGCGTCATCGGGCATGATTTCGGCTCGCCCCTGGCGGGCTGGTGCGCCTTGACCCGGCCCGACATATTCCGCGCCGCGGTAATGATGAGCGCGCCTTTCGGCGGCGTTCCCGCCATACCCTTCGATACGATCGACAACCCGCCGCCGTCGCCTCCGGAAGGCCCGGGCATCCACGAAAATCTGGCGAATCTGCCCCGGCCCCGCAAGCACTACCAGCGCTATTACACCACCCGGGAAGCGAACGAGAACATGTGGCATGCGGAACAGGGCCTGAGCGACTTCATCCGCGCCTACTACCACCACAAGAGCGCTGACTGGGAACAGAACCAGCCGTATCGACTGGCGTCCAGAACCGCCGAAGAGTGGGCGAAGATGCCGACTTATTACATCATGGATCTCGCCGAGGGCATGGCGGAAACCGTAGCGCATCATATGCCCGCGCCGGAGCAGGTCGCAGCCAACGACTGGCTGACGGAAGTGGAACTGGAGGTATACGCCGAAGAATTCGGCCGCACGGGATTCCAGGGCGGTCTTAACAGTTACCGCATGGGCGCGACCGGCACCGGCGCCGCCGAATCCCAGCTTTACGCCGGCAAGACCATAGACCAGCCCAGCATGTTCATCAGCGGCGCCAGCGACTGGGGCACATACCAGAGCCCGGGTAATTTCGAGCGGATGCAGGAGGTGGTCTGCACCGACATGCGAGCCGTGCACCTCGTCGAAGGCGCCGGCCACTGGGTGCAACAAGAGCAGGCGGGGGAAACCAGCCGCCTGCTGCTTGAGTTTCTACAAGAGCTTTGAATGCTGAAGGGAGAATCAAAGTGCGGTGTTTTCGCGTAGCCAGGCTTCGAGGACTTTTTTTCGGAACGAACCGCTTTCCAGCGAATCGAGAATAAAGCGCAACGCGTAATTCGCGGTTGCCGTGATCGTAATCCCGTTAACGCGCAGGAACACATAGACCGCTGCGAAACCGACGCGCTTGTTACCATCGACAAAGCCGTGGTTCATGGTGAGGCTCTCCCAAAGCGCGGCTGCTTCTTCGATGAGATCGCCGTAGTATCCGGATTGCGGTCTGGCCAGAGCCGCTTCGATCAACCCGGCGTCCCTGATGCCGGCTGCGCCGCCGAAACGCGCCAGTTGCGCCTGATGCAAGGCCAGTACGTCTTCCATGTCGAGAAAATAGCGTTCAGCCATGTGCCGCGCTACTTGGCCAGTTCTTCGTACAGGGAACCGAAGCGTTCGATACTTTCCTCGTGGTATTGCCGGATCAATTCCTTTTTCGATGCAATTGCGAATCGCCGGTCATATTCCGCCTTCGACATGACAACCGCGACATCGCGCCCGTTCTTCTGAATCAAGACCGGTTGGCCGGCTGCTTCTTCAAGCAATTCGCCAAAGCGGTTCTTGGCGTCTGTAGCCTGTGTGATTTTCATCTGCTGCATTCCCGACAACTGTAAGCGAATTTAATTTAGCTAAAATAGCCAATTTTTTCAACATCGAGTGCAGGTTCGTATGGCGCTCAGGGCTCCGCCCATTGCCTGAGCAAGTTGTGGTAGACGCCGGCCAGGTCGACGAGCGCTGCCTGTTCCGGAGATTCCGTGGCGATTTTCTGTATCGCCTTGTCCAGTTCGTACAGGATCGATCTGTGCCGGTCGCCGCGGACCATGCTCTGAACCCAGAAAAACGCCGCCAGTCGCCGGCCCGAAGTGACCGGCCTTACTGCATGCACGCTGGAACCAGGATACAAGACCATGTCTCCGGCCGGCAGCTTCACTTCGACCGGGCCATAGGTATCTTCGATAACCAGTTCTCCTCCGTTGTAGCTGTCCGGGCCGGACAGAAACAAGGTTGCTGATATGTCGGTGCGAACTCGATGCGGCGTCCCGAAAATCGGTCGGATCGCGCCGTCCACGTGGCGGCCGTAGCGATTGTCTTCCTCGTAACAATTGAACAGCGGGGGCGCCATCCTGGCGGGCAAGGCCGCGGCGGCAAATTGCTCATTGCCATCGAGAATTCTGACGATCTTCTCGCCGAGTTCTCTAGCCAGCGGATGATCGTCCGGAAGCTGGCGATTGCGCTTGACCGCCTGCGACAGGTAGCCGGCGCTGCCGCGTCCGTCGGACCAGTCCGCCCGCTCGAGAACGTCGCGGAATGTTTCCACTGTTGCCGGATCAAGAACCTGTTTGAGCTGAATCAGCATCGGGTTTGTGAATAGTCTGCTTCGGTCAGTAGTCGAGATTGATCGCGAAAATCGCGGTTAGTCCTGGACCCGGTATGACATGCCAGGGATGCAATTGGTCGAAATACACTTCATCCGTGAGATTCGTCAAGTTCAACTTGAATCGGAGACTGTCGGAGTACGCGTATTCCGCCATCGCATCAAAGGCCCAATAATCGTCGACCCGCTTGCTGTCGCCGACCACACGCTCATCGACGTAACGGGCGCCGGCGCCCAGATCGAAGCGGTTGCTCGCGACCCAGTTCATCCAGATCGAGAAGGTATCGGGGGCAACATTGTCGATTCTGCCGGTTTTCCCGGTCAGCCTGTTCAGTTGTTCGTCATTCAGCCGGGTGTAACCGGCCATCAATTCCAGGCTTTCGCTGATATTTCCAGTCAGATTGAAGGAAATACCCTGTATCCGCTGTTCGCCTGCCAGCGTATTGAATCCGGGATTGAGAGGATCGGGCACGCGAGCATTGGTCTTGTCGATGCGGAAAAGCGCGGTGTCCGCCGCCATCCGTCCGCCGATCAGAATCCATTTCAGGCCCAATTCGAGGCTTTCGTTTTCTTCGGGCTCCAGGCTCACATTGCCCGTGGTCAAGCCCCGGCCGCTGCTGACAAAGGAAACCGACTCCGCCGAGGGATTAAACGAGGTGCCCCAGCCCAGATACACCGTGCCCGCCGCGGCCGGCTTGTAGATCAGCGCCGCGCGAAAGCTGGTTTCGATATCCCTGGCGGGAAATCCGGCGTTGCCGGTTTCCGCGCCGTTCACATCGAATCGTCGTTCGAAATAATCGGTGTCAAATCGATCCCGGCGGATTCCGGCGCTGAGACTCCATCGCTCACTGAACTGAAAAGTATCCAGTACATAAACGGCAAGCGTGTCGCTCGTTGTTTCCGCCAGCAGTCTACGGGCAGTGGGTCCGTCGAAGAATCCGCCGGGATCGCCCAGGCGAGTGGCCGGAACCGGCAGCCCGTAATCGAAGAACGGCGTTTGCGATGCGAAGCCGAAAGCGGGGTTGGAGGTCTCGCTGGACATTTCCACGCCGGCGACAAGCGAATGGTTCATGGCGCCGGTGCTGAAGTCCGCCTGCAGGTTGAGTTGTCCCTGCAACATCTCTTCCCTGCTTTCTCCGCTGAAAATCATCCGGTGCACGATGACGCTGTCCGGATCGTCGCCAAGCGATACGAACGCGTCCACCTGGGGCTCGGTAATTCTGCTCTTTCTATCGTAACCGGCATAACGCACCTGTGCGTTGAGGGAGACGGCGGAATTGATCCGGCTATCGAGATCCGCCGAGGCCACGTCCGCCTGTGTGTCCAGAAAGTCCGATGCAAACCCGTAGAAATTTTCCCTGTCCACTTTCGGGAGCCGGCCCTCGATCCAGGGAAATCCATAATCGGGAGTGCTCTCGCTGTCCAGATGCAAGTAGCTGAGCGTCAGACTCGTGGCGCTTCCAAGCTCGAGACTGAGACTTGGCGCAAGTCCGAACCGTTGCGTTTCGGTGACATCCCTGCCTGGCGCGTCTGCCTGATGGGCAAGAACATTGACGCGAAATGCCGAATTTTCCGCCACATGGAGCGGTTGATTCAGATCCGCCGTGATTCGGCGAATACCGGCATTGCCCATGTTGACATGCAAACTCCGCAGTTCCTCCTGCAGCGGCTTCCTTGTGCTCTGATTGATCACGCCTCCGGTCGAGCCGCGGCCGAAAACAACGGAAGACGGTCCCAGCAACACCTGTACCGCTTCCATGTTGAACGGGTCCCGCGAATAGTTGCCCGTGTCGCGCATTCCGTCGAGAAACAAATCATTGCGGGAGGAAAATCCCCGCACGGATGGATTATTTCCCTGCCAACTGAATTCGCCTGCGCCGAGCGTGATGCCCGGTACGTTGCGCAAGGCCTCGTCCAGGCTCATGACGTTGCGATCCTGCATCATCCGGGACGAAAGCGTGGTTACGGATTGGGGAGTGTCGAGCAGGGATTCCGTGAGCTTGCCGATACTGTTTTCATCCTGGAGATAGCCGTCGCGCCGCTGAACGCCTTCCACCAGAATTTCCTCCACCTGGGGTTCCTGTCCGAAAGCCACGCCGGCCAGCATGGTTCCGGCGCCGGTTCCGACCAGGGTGTTGGAAATCAGTCTGCGTATCCGCATGCTTGAACAATATCAATAATCGGATTGCAATTCTTGAGATACGCTACAATTGCCGGATGAGCCCGGATTGATCGTAATTGTTGCGCAGTCGGGCTCCCGGTAGTTTAAGATCTGTCCAAGCGGATTATCTGGTAGCCACTATGACTCTTTTCCCTGAATCTTTCGAAAATTTACCGGCCCTGAGGCGGCTGATCCAGCCTGCCGTCGTGCTGTTCGGCGCATTGCTGATCAGTCCGATAATGGCCCAGGACGCCGCGCGGCCTGACCTTGAAGGAATCTGGTCCAATGCCTCGCTGACCAATCTGAATCGCCCGGAGGGCGTCGAATCGCTCGTGGCGCCGCCGGAAGAGGCGCTCATTATTGCCGCGCGGACGCCCATCGGGGGAATCGAGGGCGGATTCGACGAAGGCGACGGCGTCAATGATCTGCCGGAGCAGGGAGGCGCGGATTTCGGCGTGCGGGCATATAACAATTTCTGGGTCGACACGGGCTCCAATCTCGCCATGATCAAAGGCGAATATCGAACTTCCTATATCGTCGACCCGCCAAGCGGCCGGGTTCCGCGCCGGGAAGACCCGCAATACGATTTCGAAAGGCGCAATTTCGGCTCGCGCTACGCAACGGGCATCGGCGACACTCGCGGACCCGAGGCCATTCCCAACGCCGAGCGTTGTCTGATCGGTTTCGGCAACAAGGCCGGCCCCGGCATGATGGGCGCGCTGTACAACAACACCTACCAGTTCGTGCAGACCGACGATTACGTCATGATCCTCGTGGAGATGGTGCACGACGCCCGCATTATTCCGATTTACGATTCGGCGGAAGAAGCCCGGGCCAGCCGCAGGCCGCTCGCGCTCGAACAATGGTTCGGGGACTCGGTCGGCTGGTATGAGAACGGCGAGCTCGTGGTCGAAACCGTAAACATCCATCCCTTGCAGTTGAGCCAGAGTTCAGTTCCGATTACCAGGGAAGGCAGAATAATCGAGCGCTTCAGCCGCTACGCGGATAACGAAATTTTTTACCGCTTCACCGTGGAAGACAGCAATATATACCTGCAACCCTGGACCGCCGAACTGAGCTTCTACGCCACCGAGGACCAGGTATACGAATATGCCTGCCATGAAGGCAATTATTCGATGCCCGGCACCCTCGCCGGCGCTCGCCTGCTGGAACTGGAGGAAGAGTTCGGAATCAACCGATAAGCGCGAGGGCAAGACTATGGTCAAACTGAATACGCTGTTTTATGTCCTGGCCTGCGCCGCATTGCTTGGCGGAACCGGCCCGGACTGCCGGATTCAGTTCCGAGCGCAACGCCTACTTCGGCGATTTGCATGTGCACACCATGTATTCTTTCGATGCCTTCATTTTCGGCACGACTTCGTCGCCCGATGACGCCTACGAGTTTGCCAGGGGCGGCTCCATTACCCACCCCGCGGGTTTCGAAATGCAGTTGCAGGTTCCCCTGGACTTCTACGGGGTAACGGACCACGCATTTTATATAGGCGTACTCCGGGAGATGGCAAACCCGGACTCGGAAATCTCCACGCATCCGATAGCCGCCGGCATGTCCGATCTTGGCGGCGCTCTGGAGACGGAGCTAAACGCCCTGATGGACAACTGGCTGAAGGAGGAAGTCCTGTACCGGGAGGCACTGCGCCTGGGACTCGATCAGGAGGAATACAGCATCGTCGTGGAGTCGCAATGAAACGATCCTTCTCGGCTCTGTTGCTGCTAATGGCCGCTTCCGCCGTTCAGGCCCACGAAGTGCGGCCGGCCTACCTCAAACTGTTCGAGGCAGATACTCATCTAGCCTGAATTGCACATTGAAGCGATTTGGCGCCCGGCTGATGTCGAATGTCTACGCCGCCATGGGAGCGGCAAGGGATCAAACTAGGGATTCTGTTGTACATAGGCGCCCGTATCCGGCAGGTTTTCATTTTCCGTGCTGCCGTATGACGCTTCGATGATTTCCGACGGCGGTAGTGCGCCGGCTCCAAACGAAAATTTGAAGTTGCCCTGGAGAAAACGCTGCTGCTCGTCTACCACGGACCATTCGGCAACAAAATAATTCGCGTCAGGCAACTCAAGGGGAATCGGTAACACGAAATTATGGTCAACTCGCCCGGGATCGTAGGCAAATCCGAGGTTTATCCACTGTCCGTCGTCCGTGTAGAGCGCCAGTTTCAATAGCCTCACATCTACCCGGAAACTCATGGTTATCATCCTGGGGGCATCCCGCAGTACTGAATCGTCCTGCGGAAAAGTCACCGAAGGCGAGAGTACGCCGTGAGAATGTTGGGCCGCGAGCTGTGCCGAGCAAAAACAGGCGCTCAACAACAGCAGCGAACCCACTATCGACTTTCCAGGTTGCATAATTCCTGCGCATGACATCAAGTTGTTTCCGGGTGATCGATTGGCCTTGGCCCTTCCTTTTCTACAAGGCGCATTGTAAGTCCGCCATCTGCCCACCTGCAATCCTGTGTGCTGGTTCAGCATGTAGGGGCGAGGCATGCCTCGCCCCTACGGTTTCAGCCCGTGTCACAAATGGGGAAGCTTACGAGGTGTTTCCAGCCAAATTTACACCCCAAAACAGATTTGCTACGCTGCTTCGCTCTGAGTTTCGATGCTGGAGACAGCCCCGGCTGGCCCCGGATCGTTGGTAACCGCGCTGCCGTTGGGGAGGGTTATGGCCAGTAACAACAAAGACGATCCCGCAATCCCCTCGCGTCGAAATTTACTCAAGAGTGCCGGATTACTGGGCACGGTAGTCGCAGGCGCTGGTACGGCAACTCATGTTATCGCCGCGGAAAGCAGCCCGGGAAATCAGTCTTCACCAGTCAGGGAAGCGCTGGAAACTCTCAGTTCCGCCGAGGCCGATACGCTTGAGGCGTTGGTAGATCGGATTCTGCCATCGGATGCCGCGGGACCTGGAGCCAGGGAAGCGCGCGCCGCCCACTATATCGATCGATCTCTGGCTTCCGACCACGCCTCGTCACGCTCACTTTATGCCGTTGGCCTGACCCTGCTCAATGAACATGCGTTGCAGACTCACGGCCTTGATTTTCACAGGCTCGGCGCCGAGCATCAGGATGCCATCCTTACCGCCGTGCAAAATGATGAAATTCCCGGCTTCAACCCCAGTGGCGCGGGGTTCTTTTCCATGGTGAGAAGTCACACCATACAAGGAACCTTCAGTGACCCCTACTACGGGGGCAATCGCAATTTCGTCGGCTGGGACATGTTGGGTTATCCGGGCGTACGCCTGGCAGTGTCTGAAAGTGAAGTGGCCCAGGGTGAAAATCTGGCGCCCAATCACCAGTCAGCCTACGACTCACAGAGTTTTACCAAGACTCAGGCGGGCAGATCCGGAGGTGCAGGTCGTGGCAACTGATTTGCCGGGGACTGATGTGGTTGTGGTGGGGCTCGGCGCTGCCGGCGGGGTGGCGGTATTGCCTCTGACGCAGGCGGGACTGAAAGTAATCGGGCTGGAAGCCGGAGGCTGGCTTGGTTCACGGGATTTTGCCCCGGATGAGTTGCGTAATAATCTCCGCAACTGGCCGCAGGCGGTTCAGAAAGCTGCCAGGGAAGCGCCTACTGTGCGCACTCACGACAACACAACCGCCAGGCAGGGTGGTCATCCGATGATGAACGCCGTCGGCGGAACCACCATGCATTACTGGGCGCAAAGTTGGCGCCTGAATCCCTGGGACTTCAAGGTTGTGAGTGAGACCACGCGCCGCTATGGCGCGGCAAGAATTCCCGCCAATTCCACCGTGGAAGACTGGCCGTTCGGGCTGGAGGAGTTGGAAAATTTCTACGACAAGGTCGAATATGCCGTCGGCGTATCGGGCAAGGCAGGTAATATCAATGGCGCGCTGAATGCGACAGGCAACATATTCGAAGGTGCGCGCGCACGAGAATACCCCATGCCTCCGCTGCGTGGCTCCATGTTCACCGAGTTGATGTCCGACGCGGCAAGACGGTTGGGCATGAATCCCTTTCAGGGGCCCGCCGCTATCACTACCGAGGCTTACGATGGTCGGTCCGCCTGCCTGTATCACGGCTTTTGCAACAAGGGCGGTTGCCATGTCCGCGCCAAGAGTTCCACGGCGTTTACCACCATTCCCAAAGCCATGGAAACCGGCAACCTCGAAATCGTAACCCATGCCCAGGTTACGAAAATAGTCAGTAACAGCGGTGGGAAAGTCACCGGCGTTGAATATATTCGCGGCAATGAAGTTTATTTCCAGCCTGCTGATGTTGTGCTGCTGTCCAGTTATGCCTACGAAAATACGCGACTGTTATTGCTGTCGAAATCCAGCGCGTTCCCGGCCGGTCTTGCCAATCACAGCGGGCAGGTAGGCAGGCATTATCTCAGCCATCACCAGGGCGCCGGAGTGCAGGCGCTGTTCTCCGGAAATCTGAATAACTGGTATGGATTACCTGCCCAGGGAGTAGCGGTAGACGAATGGGCGGACGATAATTTCGATCACTCGGAACTGGATTTTATCGGCGGCGGAAATCTTTGGGTACACACGGATAGAAGGCCCATTTCCGCTGCGAGTATGAGTACCTTTGATCGCGCCCCGAACTGGGGTACGCAATGGAAGGCCTTCATTATGGAAAATGCCGACCGCAGTAACAGTGCCTACATCCAGAAGACTACCTTGCCCTATTCACACAACTATCTTGATCTGGACCCGGTGGTGAAGGATCCTCTGGGATTGCCGGTTACAAGAATTACAGCCAGGCATGGTGAAAACGAACTACGGATTGCCGCCTTCACCCAGGAAAAGATGGAGCAATGGTATCGGGAAGCAGGCGCAATTGAAGTCAATCGCAGCAATATCTCCAATACCATGGGCGCTTCCACTCATGCTTACGGTGGTACACGCATGGGCGATAACCCGCAGACCAATGTGGTGAACCGCTGGGGATTTGCTCACGAGGCGCCAAATCTGGGAATACTCGGCGCGTCGGTGATGGGAACCAGCGGAGCGAGAAACCCGACCTTGACCGTACAGGCGCTGTCCTGGCGCAGCGCTGAGCATCTGGTTAACAACTGGCGTTCCATCACCTCATAGAAACCGTCTGTCAGAGACCAGATACCCCCATCGAAGCCCATGGCGCCTGACAAAATGGCAGGATTGCCATTTTGGACGGTGCGAAGCACCGCCCGAAGGGCGAGGGACAGGATGTCCCGAGTCACCATGACCGGCGCCATAGGCGCCGCGTCATGATGGCGCCACACAAAAGAGCCCCTGCGGCAAATGCCGCAGGGGCTCTTTTGTGTGGCGCCTGACGATGACCTACTTTCACATGGGGAGACCCCACACTATCATCGGCGCTGAGCGGTTTCACTACTGAGTTCGGGATGGGATCAGGTGGTTCACACTCGCTAAGGTCGTCAGGCATAAACTTTCGCCACGGCGCGTTTTCAGCAAGGCGGCGCGGCGCAATTCGGTGGAGACATGGAGCATGCTGTAACCGGCAAGTCGCAAAGCGTCTTGTCCGTATGAAACATTACGATCGCAGCTTGTTCCGCAACCAGGGTTAAACCCCTGGTTATGCGATCAAGCCTCACGTGCAATTAGTACCGGTTAGCTCAACGCTTCACAGCGCTTACACACCCGGCCTATCAACGTCGTCGTCTTCAACGGCACTTCAGGAGGAGCCAGGCCGAAACCTGGTTCCTCAGGGAGATCTAGTCTTGAAGGAGGCTTCCCGCTTAGATGCCTTCAGCGGTTATCCCGTCCGAACATAGCTACCGGGCAATGCCTCTGGCGAGACAACCCGAACACCAGCGGTTCGTTCACCCCGGTCCTCTCGTACTAGGGGCAACTCTTCTCAAATCTCCTGCGCCCACGGCAGATAGGGACCGAACTGTCTCACGACGTTCTAAACCCAGCTCGCGTACCACTTTAAATGGCGAACAGCCATACCCTTGGGACCTGCTTCAGCCCCAGGATGTGATGAGCCGACATCGAGGTGCCAAACACCGCCGTCGATGTGAACTCTTGGGCGGTATCAGCCTGTTATCCCCGGAGTACCTTTTATCCGTTGAGCGATGGCCCTTCCATTCAGAACCACCGGATCACTATGACCAGCTTTCGCTCCTGCTCGAATCGTCACTCTCGCAGTCAAGCACCCTTACGCCATTGCACAATACAGACGATTTCCAACCGCCCTTAGGGTACCTTCGTGCTCCTCCGTTACTCTTTAGGAGGAGACCGCCCCAGTCAAACTACCCACCACACACTGTCCCCGATCCCGTCAAGGGACCTGGGTTAGAACGCCAACAGCACCAGGGTGGTATTTCAAGGACGACTCCGGCAACGCTGGCGCGATGCTTTCAAAGTCTCCCACCTATCCTACACAAGTACAGTCAAAGTCCAGTGTGAAGCTATAGTAAAGGTTCACGGGGTCTTTCCGTCTAGCCGCGGGTACACTGCATCTTAACAGCAACTTCAATTTCACTGAGCCTTGGGTGGAGACAGTGTGGCCATCATTACGCCATTCGTGCAGGTCGGAACTTACCCGACAAGGAATTTCGCTACCTTAGGACCGTTATAGTTACGGCCGCCGTTTACCGGGGCTTCGATCAGGAGCTTCGCTTGCGCTAACCCCATCAATTAACCTTCCGGCACCGGGCAGGCGTCACACCCTATACTTCCTCTCTCGAGTTTGCAGAGTGCTGTGTTTTTAATAAACAGTTGCAGCCACCTGGTCACTGCGACTTCCCTCAGCTCACGGAGCAAGTCCGGTCACCAAAGGAAGCGTACCTTCTCCCGAAGTTACGGTACCATTTTGCCTAGTTCCTTCACCCAAGTTATCTCAACGCCTTGGTATCCTCTACCTGATCACCTGTGTCGGTTTAAGTACGGTCCAACTTTGCCTGTTGCTTAGAAGATTTTCCTGGAAGCATGGCCTCAACCACTTCTCTTTCCGGTTGCCCGGGAAGATCGTCATCACGCCTCAGATTAACGGAAGCCCGGATTTCCCTAAGCTTCCTACCTACACGCTTGAACACGGATAACCAACACCGTGCCGGTCCAGCCTTCTCCGTCCCTCCATCGCAGCAAAGTCGGGTACCGGAATTTTAACCGGTTTCCCATCGACTACGGCTTTCGCCCTCGCCTTAGGGGCCGACTCACCCTGCCCCGATTAACGTTGGGCAGGAAACCTCGATCTTTCGGCGGGGAGGCTTTTCACCCCCCTAATCGTTACTCATGTCAGCATTCGCACTTCTGATACGTCCACCGGGCCTCTCGACCCGGCTTCACCCGCTTACAGAACGCTCCTCTACCATACCGCACGTGAACGTGCGATATCCGCAGCTTCGGTTATCAGTTTAGCCCCGTTACATCTTCCGCGCAGGCCGACTCGACTAGTGAGCTATTACGCTTTCTTTAAAGGATGGCTGCTTCTAAGCCAACCTCCTAGCTGTTTGTGCCTTCCCACATCGTTTCCCACTTAACTGATATTAGGGACCTTAGCTGGCGGTCTGGGTTGTTTCCCTTTCGACGACGGACGTTAGCACCCGCCGTCTGTCTCCCATACTCGAACTTGCCGGTATTCAGAGTTTGCATCGGTTTGGTAAGTCGGGATGACCCCCTAGCCGAAACAGTGCTTTACCCCCGGCAGTCATGTATGAGGCGCTACCTAAATAGCTTTCGAGGAGAACCAGCTATCTCCGGACTTGATTAGCCTTTCACTCCTAGCCACAGCTCATCCCCCCATTTTTCAACATAGGTGGGTGCGGCCCTCCAGTTGATGTTACTCAACCTTCAGCCTGGCCATGGCTAGATCGTCCGGTTTCGGGTCTATCACCAGCAACTGAGCGCCCTGTTCAGACTCGGTTTCCCTACGGCTCCCCTATACGGTTAACCTTGCTACCAGCAATAACTCGCTGACCCATTATACAAAAGGTACGCCGTCACCCGGCTTGCGCCAGGCTCCGACCGCTTGTACGTATGCGGTTTCAGATTCTATTTCACTCCCCTCACCGGGGTTCTTTTCACCTTTCCCTCACGGTACTAGTTCACTATCGGTCAGCCAGGAGTATTTAGCCTTGGAGGATGGTCCCCCCATGTTCAGTCAGGATTTCACGTGTCCCGACCTACTCGATATCATGATGCGGAATTTTTCGCGTACGGGACTGTCACCCTCTATCGTCAGCCTTCCCAGACTGTTCCGCTAAATTCTGCACCACTTCAGGGCTACTCCCCTTTCGCTCGCCACTACTCGGGGAATCTCGGTTGATTTCTTTTCCTGCGGCTACTTAGATGTTTCAGTTCACCGCGTTCGCCTTGCACATCTATGAATTCAATGTGCAATGACCCCGAAGGGCCGGGTTTCCCCATTCGGAAATCTCCGGATCAAAGCCTGTTTGACGGCTCCCCGAAGCTTATCGCAGTCTACAACGTCCTTCATCGCCTCTGGCTGCCAAGGCATCCACCACACACGCTTCGTCGCTTGACCGCATAACCAGAAACTCAATCCCGGCGCTGCGGAAAACTGCTTGCGACTCATAACGATTTCATACGGATTTTGCGCTTGTACAACTTGTTAAGTTACAGCATACATTTCGCCGGCAATGATTCCGTTCGGCCGTTACCGGCCGCACGGACTCTTTACCGACGCCATGTCTTTCACCGAATTGTTACAGAACAGTGCCTCACGACGAGGCCAACATTGCCGGCATCAAGCCGGCGGACAGTTGGTGGAGCCATGCGGGATCGAACCGCAGACCTTCTGGATGCAAACCAGACGCTCTCCCAGCTGAGCTATGGCCCCGTCGTAATCTGTCCCTGTCAAGGGATCAGGCAATAGAGGTGAGCACTTACCGACAGATTCGGTCTGCTCGTTAAGGAGGTGATCCAGCCGCAGGTTCCCCTACGGCTACCTTGTTACGACTTCACCCCAGTCATGAATCACAAAGTGGTGAGCGTCCTCTGAAGTAAACTCCAGTTAGACTACCCACTTCTTTTGCAACCCACTCCCATGGTGTGACGGGCGGTGTGTACAAGGCCCGGGAACGTATTCACCGTAGCATGCTGATCTACGATTACTAGCGATTCCGACTTCACGCAGTCGAGTTGCAGACTGCGATCCGGACTACGAGACGTTTTAAGGATTAGCTTACCTTCGCAGGCTTGCAGCCCTTTGTACGCCCCATTGTAGCACGTGTGTAGCCCTGGTCGTAAGGGCCATGATGACTTGACGTCGTCCCCACCTTCCTCCGGCTTGTCACCGGCAGTCTCCCTAGAGTGCCCAACCGAATTGCTGGCAAATAAGGACAAGGGTTGCGCTCGTTACGGGACTTAACCCAACATCTCACGACACGAGCTGACGACAGCCATGCAGCACCTGTCACTCGGTTCCCGAAGGCACCCCGCCATCTCTGGCAGGTTCCGAGGATGTCAAGACCAGGTAAGGTTTTTCGCGTTGCGTCGAATTAAACCACATGCTCCACCGCTTGTGCGGGCCCCCGTCAATTCATTTGAGTTTTAATCTTGCGACCGTACTCCCCAGGCGGTCAACTTATCGCGTTAGCTGCGCCACTAAGAATAACAAGATTCCCAACGGCTAGTTGACATCGTTTACCGCGTGGACTACCAGGGTATCTAATCCTGTTCGCTCCCCACGCCTTCGCACCTCAGCGTCAGTATTAGTCCAGGGGGCCGCCTTCGCCACTGGTATTCCTCCACATCTCTACGCATTTCACCGCTACACGTGGAATTCTACCCCCCTCTACCATACTCTAGTCTGGCAGTATCGAATGCAGTTCCAAGGTTAAGCCCTGGGCTTTCACATCCGACTTACCGAACCGCCTACGCGCGCTTTACGCCCAGTAATTCCGATTAACGCTCGCACCCTCCGTATTACCGCGGCTGCTGGCACGGAGTTAGCCGGTGCTGCTTCTGTAGCTAACGTCAAAAACCCGGGATATTCACCCAGGTCCCTTCCTCACTACTGAAAGTGCTTTACAACCCGAAGGCCTTCTTCACACACGCGGCATGGCTGGATCAGGGTTTCCCCCATTGTCCAATATTCCCGACTGCTGCCTCCCGTAGAAGTCTGGACCGTGTCTCAGTTCCAGTGTGGCTGATCATCCTCTCAGACCAGCTATGGATCGTCGCCTTGGTAGGCCGTTACCCTACCAACAAGCTAATCCAACGCAGGCTCCTCCGATAGCGACCGGTCCAAAGATCCCGGCCTTTCCCCCGTAGGGTGTATGCGGTATTAATCCGGGTTTCCCCGGGCTATCCCCCGCTATCGGGCAGATTCCTACGCGTTACTCACCCGTTCGCCGCTCGACGCCCAAAGGTAAACCTTTGTCGTTTCCGCTCGACTTGCATGTCTGAAGCCTGCCGCCAGCGTTCAATCTGAGCCATGATCAAACTCTTCAGTTTATAACTTGCAGAAACGTTCAAAGAACGTCTCAAATACCTGTGAACAGGTATCAGACAACTGAATGATTTTCATTTGCTCCGGCCTCTCGCTCCTGGAAGGAACGAAAGATCACGCCGACTCGAATAAATTTAACGCAGTTGCCTACCTTGCGGACAATTCCGCTGACGCGGAACGATCCGGTTTCAGTGACCGGATCCGCACGGCAAGCACCCACCTCTATTGCTTGACCCACTTTTTACAGAACGATTTTCAAACCCGTGCCCGGCGCATATGTCCGGGCAAGGCGACGCATTATACGCGCATCGCCACTTATGGCAAGCCCTTCCGGCGGAAATATTATTGCCGTATGAACTTGCGAATTATCATGCCGTCACCGCCCTCTCCACCGGTCACTTCGCCGGTATAAACATTGCCGTCGGCATCGACCACGATACCCTCCGGTTCGGAGCCTTCGATGAAGCCCATGACCTCGCCGGTCTCGGCGCTGCCGTAGGTTACGCCTCTCAGGCTCTGGTAATCGGCCACGTACAGAATGTCGTTCTGATCGATGAATATTCCGCTCGGCCAGCCGAACTGGTCCCACTCGGTGATGTAGTTGCCTTCCTGGTCGAAGATCTGGATTCGCTCGTTGCCGCGGTCGCCGACAAGCAGGCGTCCGCGCTGGTCGATTGCCAGCGTATGGGGCAGGTTGAACTCGCCCTGGCCCGAGCCCCGCTTGCCCCATTCCATGAGGTAGCGGCCCTGTTTGTCGAATTTCACGATGCGATTGTTCCAATGGCCGTCAGCGACGAAGAAGTCGCCGTTTTCGGCCTGTACCACATCCGCGGGCCCGTCAAAAGTATTTGGGCCCGTGCCGGTGAATCCGGCGGCTCCGAGGCGCTTGAGCAAGTTGCCATGGGTGTCGAACAGGGAAATTGTGTTGCCCAGTTGGCGCTGAAAATCCGTTGCCCAGATATTTCCGTCCGGAGTCGCGCGGAAACCGTGCGGCAGTTCGACCCATTCGCTGCCCCAGGTGTCCACCAGGTTGCCTTCCGGATCGAATTTCAGCACCGGCGGCTCGGAACGGTGGAAGGCGTAGATATAGCCTTCATGGTCGATGGTGACATTGGGCACCTGCCCCCATTCGATATCTTCCGGCAGCGGCTTCGGCCAGTCCGGATCCATGACGTATTCGGCGGCGCCGGCGAAAGGCGCCAGTGACATCAGGAACAATAATGCCGCCAGCCGGCGGTCCCATGTGGAATGAAATGTCATTCGTAATCCCCATTCGTTTTTTTGGGCGAAAGAAGATCAGTGTACACCGACTGAGGGGGTCCTCCAAAGGATTGGTAAAGAAGTGTTGCGGGCGACGGGAATCCGGGGGCGCGACGTATAAGCAGATGAACGCAACCCTCAAGGAACCGATTATGAAATCTATTCGAACAATCTCCTTCGTGCTGGCCGGAACCCTGGTTTTCTCAGCGGCCGCGTTGGCCCAAGACGACGGCAGCCGGCTTTCCCGTTTCGATACCGATGGCGACGATGCCCTGAGCCTGGAAGAATTTCTGGCGTCTCGTATCGCCGCCAACGTGGACGCAGACGAAGACGGCGCGATCACGCTGGAAGAATACACTGCCTCCGTTCAACGAAATTTTCCCGAACGGACCCGGGGAGACCGGCAGCGCCGGAATGGCGATGGGCAGGGAGCGGGCACGAACAGCGAACAGATGCAACAACGAAGGCAGGAGCGCTTGAACGATAGATTTCAAGGAATAGACGCCGATGAGGATGGCGTCGTAACGGCTGCTGAATACCGCCTCGACAGATTCAACAGACTGGACCGGGACGGCGACGGGTTTCTCAATGGCAGCGAATTGACCGCACAACGCAACCGCGGCGGGCCGGGAGCGGGCCGCCGGAATTCCGGGCAGCAGAACTGAGGCTCCGGGACGGTTATGATTGTGCGTGATGACCGATGAAGAACTTATGACTGCGATCTGTGCCGGTGACAACTCCGCGTACGAAGCGATTGTCCGACGTCATTTGAAGCCGGTGAGCCATTACGCCTGGCGCATGCTCGGCAACCCGCGCGACGTGGAGGATATCGCTCAGGATACTTTCCTCAGGGTGTGGATCAACGCAGTCAAATGGCAGCCGGCCAAGGCCCGGCTGTCGACCTGGATCCATCGCATCGCGCACAACCTATGCATCGATCATTTGCGCAAACGCAGGGAAGAGTCGGCGGAAGAGGATGCGGTGCAAGAAGCCGGGCCGCTCGACGAAGTGGCCGCCGACAGCGAAATCGCGCGCTTGCGCAATGCGCTCGGGCTGTTGCCGCAGTCCCAGCGAAGCGCCATATCCTTATGTCACTTTCAGGGATTTTCCAACAAGGAGGCCGCCGCGATCATGGACGTATCCGTACAGGCGCTGGAATCGCTGCTGGCAAGAGCGAAGCGGTCGCTACGCAAGACATTGCAGACCCAACAGGCTCAGACACAGAACAGGCGAAATCCATGAATCTCGAACAATTTACCCATTTACTCGATGTCCGCGGCTGGAACCGCGCCACCTGGCCCGCGCGGGAACGCGAGCAGGCCGAGGCCCTGCTGCGCGAAAGCGCCGAGGCGCGCGAATTGCTGCAAACGCAGCAAAGAATGGAAAACCTGCTCAATCAAATCGGGGCGCCGGAAATTCCCGGCCTGGAAGCAAGAGTGCTGCGTCAGCCGTTGCCGGCCCGGACCAGGGCGCTGGCGGATCGAATCATCGACTGGCTGACTCCCGGCAATTCCCCGCTCGCATGGTGGCGGCCCACTTTTGCAGCCTGCCTGCCGCTGGTGTTCGGCATCGCCCTTTCCGGCTGGTTCAGTTTCGGCGTAGACACTCAGGATCCCGGTTATGCCTATTGGGATCAGGAGTTGTATTTGCTGTCACTTTACGAATATGCCGAACCCGCCGCGGAGACAGCCAATGAATAAACGCAACCTGCTCCTCATCCTGCTACTTGCCTCGCTGGCGCTGAATCTGCTGTTGGTCGGCGGCATCGGCTGGCGCATGGCGAACGCGCGCGAATACGTCCAGTCGCTGGTCCCCCCTTCAACCGGCTGGATTCTGCGGGATCTTTCCGAGGAGCGGCGCGCCGAACTCCAGCCCGCGGCGCGTGAAGGTTTCGAATCGGTACGTCCGGCTCGAATCGAGATGTTCCGCGCCCAGCGCCTTGTGAACGAACTCATCGGCGGCGATTCTTTCGATCAGGAAGCGCTCGAAGACGCTCTCGCCCAATTGCGCGAACTCAGCATGGACTACCAGGCGCTGTCCCACGAACGAACTATTGAATTACTTGAATTGCTGACCCCGGAAGAGCGACAGGCCGCGACTGAATTCGTCAGGCGCGGCGGTCGGGACCGCGCCGGCCGTGACGGGCCGCGCGGTCGCGATCTGCCGCCGAGAAATTCCGATCCCGACAACGATCAGCGACGCCGATAGCCGCTTTCGCGCAAGTCGCGCTCCCGGTATGCTTTCCTCTTTGACGTTTGAATATTGAGGTCAACATGAAATACCGTCTGCCGGGAATTCTCGGCGTCTCCCTGATTCTTGCCGCCTGCGGCGATTCCGCTACCGAAAGCGCTCCGGCAGTGGAAAGCGCGCCGACTCCCGAGCCGGTCAGCGCCCGCGACGCGGTCGCCGGGGTCCTGCATGAACATATCGCGGTTCTGGCTTCCGATGAGTTCGAAGGCCGCGCTCCCGCAACGCGTGGCGGACAGCTCACCATCGACTATCTGACGGAGCAATTCAGCGCTCTCGGCGCTGGGCCAGGCAATGGCGATTCCTATACGCAACAGGTTGACGTGGCCGAGATCACAACCACTTCGGACCCTGTGCTGCGGTTCAGCGGCAGCTTCGACGCCAGTCCCGCGTACAAGACCGAAATGGTGATCGGCAGCCGCCGCCATGACTCGCCCATCGTGGTGGAAGACAGCGAAGTGGTTTTTGTCGGTTATGGCGTCAATGCCCCGGAACGCGACTGGAACGACTACGCGAACGTCGATGCCGAAGGCAAGACCGTGATCGTACTCGTGAACGACCCAGGCTACGCCACCCAGGACCCGAACCTGTTTAACGGCAACGCAATGACGTATTACGGACGCTGGGTCTACAAATTCGAGGAAGCCGCGCGCCAGGGCGCCGCCGGCATTCTGATCGTGCATGAGACCGGCCCCGCCGGCTACGGCTGGGATGTGGTCGACAATAGCTGGTCCGGCCCGCAGATCACGCTGGCGGCGGAAAACGGCAATGCCCATCTCGCCCCGATCGAAGGCTGGCTCACGCTGGAGACCACGGAAGCATTGTTCGCCGCGGCGGGAATGGACTACCGGGAACTGAAAGCGCAAGCGGCCGAGCCCGGGTTCAGCGCCGTTCCGCTTGGAGACATCCGCGCTTCCATGTCGGTCGAAACCGCGGTGCGAGGCTCAAGTTCGCAAAATGTCATCGCCGCGATTCCCGGCTCGACACGCCCGGAAGAGACCATAATTTACACGGCCCATTGGGACCATCTCGGCGTCGTGGCCGACATGGAAGGCGACAACATCTGGAACGGCGCCGTCGATAACGCCACCGGCACGGCCGCGCTGCTCGCGCTTGCCGGCATGCATCTGGAACAGCCCGCTCCACCCGAACGCACCGTGGTCTTTCTTGCCGTCACGGCCGAAGAATCCGGGTTGCTCGGCTCCCAATGGTACGTGGAGAATCCGGTCTATCCGATCGAAACCACCGTGGCGAACATCAACATGGACGCCATGAACACCTGGGGCCGGGTGCGCGACATCGTCGTCATCGGCCATGGCAGCAGCGAACTTGAAGACTATCTTGCCGACTCCGTCGTTTCACAGGACCGGGTAATCGTCCCGGAACCGACGCCGGAACGAGGCTTCTACTACCGCTCGGATCATTTCAATTTCGCCCGGGCCGGAGTGCCCTCGTTGTACGCTGAAGGCGGCACGGACAGTCGGGCGAACGGCAACGACTGGGGCGTGGAGCAAAGCGAGGACTACGTCGCCAACCGCTATCACGCTCCCGGCGACGAATACGATCCTGATTGGGACCTGACCGGAGCCGCGGAAGACGTGCTGCTGTATTTCGAGATCGGCAACCGGTTGGCGAACGAATCGAACTGGCCGGAATGGTACGAAGGCAACGAGTTCAAGGAAACCCGCGACGCCAGCGCCCAGGCGCGCGAATGACCCGAGTGTAAAAGAGCGTTCAACCGAGCGCTCAGGCGAGCATTCCTGCAATCGCGCCGGTCATGCAGGTCGCCAGGGTGCCGGATACCAGCGTCTTCATGGCGAGTTCGACGACCTCCCCTGAGCGTTCGGGGCACATGCCGCTCAGCCCCGCGATCATGATGCCGAGGCTGCCGAAATTGGCGAAGCCGCAAAGCGCGTAAGTGAGAATAACGGTCGAGCGCTCGCTTAGTGCGCCCGCGGGCAGTTCCGCGAGCGCGAGATAGGCGAGCAGTTCATTCAGGACGGTCTTAGTCCCCATGAGGCTGCCCGCAAGGGGCGCTTCACTCCAGGGTATCCCCATCAGCCACACCAGCGGCGCGAACACCCAGCCGAAAACGCCCTGCAGGCTGATATCCTGCCCGCCGACCTGGGGCAGCAGCGCCAGCAGGCTGTTGATCAGCGCCACGAGAGCGATCAGCACGATCAACATCGCGGCCACATTGAGCATCAGCCGCAGGCCGTCGCCGGCGCCCTTGATAATGGCGTCCATGACACTGCGATAGTTGCTTCCCAATTCGACTTCGTCGGCATCGCTCACGCCGGTTTCCGGCACCATGATCGCCGCCAGCATGATGGCGGCGGGAGCGCTGATCATCGAGGCGGTCAGCACATGGCCGAGCGCATTGTCGAGCACGTCCTGCAACACCACCGAGTACAGCACGAGTACGCTGCCGGCGACGGTCGCCATGCCGCAGGTCATAACTATGAAAAGCTCACTGCGGGTGAGTGAGCGCAGACAGGGTCGGATGAGCGCCGGCGATTCCACCATGCCCATGAAGACATTTGCGGCAGCCGAAAGTCCCACGGCGCCGCCGACACCGAGACTGCGACGCAGAACGAATGAGAATGCGCGCACCAGCACGGGCAGAATACGCAAGTGCCAGAGCACGGCGGAAAAAGCAGTGACAAACAGAATCAGCGGCAAGATACGAAAAGCCAGAATTACCGTGGCGTTGCCGTCACTTAATTCGAAGGGATAGTCCACGTTGGCGGGGTCGCCGCCGAGATAGCCGAAAACGAAGGAAGTGCCCGTTTCGACCGCCGCGGTAATTGCCTGCACCAGTTGATTGATGCCACGCAGCGCCCCCTGCACGACCTCCAGCCGAAAAACGAGCAGGGCAAACAGGAATTGCAGCGCCAGACCGCCCGCGACAAGCCGCCAGCCCGGCAGCCGCCGCTGTTCACTCAAGGCGATGGCAATGCCAATGAAGGCGAGAATTCCCAGCGTCGCCTGGAAGTAAGCCAAAACCGCGGCGGTCCGAAAGAAAATTAATCAGCGGGCGCCGGCGCCTTGCCGGCGCCCGCCGAAGATCAAGGCCGCAGCCTTGGCACGAATCTGGTCATGCCCTGGATCGGGCCGACTTCGCCGGCATAGACGTTGCCGGCGCTGTCGACGGTGACGCCTTCACCCATGGAGCCGGTTCCGCCCATGCCCGAGTTACGCTCGGAAATATGTTCTGGTACGAAATACAGTACTTCGCCGTTGCGCGCATTGCCCACCCGCAGGCCCTTGCGCCAGCCGCCGGGGTTGTAGTTCGGATCGGACTCGGAATCTATCGCGTACAACATGTCGTTGCTGCGATCGATGAACAGTCCACTGATGCGGCTGAACTGATACCAGGTATCCAGATGCTCGCCTTCCTGGGTGAAGATTTGTATGCGGTTGTTGCCGCGGTCCGCCACGAACAGGCGGCCCTGGGAGTCCATCGCCAGCGAATGCGGCGCGCGGAACTCGCCGTCCTCGAAGCCCCACTGGCCGAAGCTGCTGATGTAGGACCCATCCGGGGCAAAGATCGAGATACGGCTCTTGGCGTTGGGTCCCGGCTCGTTCTGGAACTGTGCGCTATGGGTTTCGGCGACGAAAATATTGCCGTTCGGGGCTACCAGCACGTCGTTGGGTTCGGTGAAATGCGTCGGCGGATCGCCCATTTCGCCGGGCGTACCGAGAGTCATCAGCAACTCGCCTTCCGGGCTGAACTTGAGCACCGCGCTGCCGCGGTTGGCGGCGTCGGGGTTTTCCGCCAGTTCGTTATCGTTCGCCAGCCGCGCGTCGGCGATCCAGACATTGCCTTCGCTGTCCACGTCGATGCCGTGAGGCCAGATGATCTGACCACCGCCGAAAGCCTGCACAACTCGACCGTTTGGATCGAGCTTGACGATGGGATCGACGTCGGAAGTCGCGCAGGAATTTGTGCCGCAACGGTCGCCGGCCCAGACGTGTACACCGTCGATATCAATATTGACTGCACTCACTGAACCCCAATTCCGGCCATCCGGCAGTGTGCCGAAATTGCGCTGGGTTTCGTAAGGATTGGGTAGATTGTTCACCGGCTGCTGACCGGCATGGGCCGCTGGATATACAGCGCCCGGCCGCGGGGGCTGGGCCAGGGCCGGCGCGGACAACAGCGATGCGATCGTTGCAGCCGCTACCGCCTTGCACACGATGCCGGCGACTGGGCCGGTCGGTTGGATCTTGGTCATTGTTCACCTCGAAGAATCTGGGTTTTGCTGACTATGGAATGCGTCGAGCGCGTCAAAAATGGACCGTGGCTTGAGCGATGTCAAGGAATTCCGGGGGAACGCATGGCGCTTTACGCGACTCCAACCCCCGGTTAAGCTGCCCTTCACTCGCGCGACCGGAGAAGCGAGGCATGGATCGAGTCCTTCCATATGTGATTTTCGCCGTTGTGTTGGCGATGGCGGCGCTGTTGCTGCTAATCGGCATCACCGAGGCGCCGGTAAACGCCGCGGGAGTGGCTCACGACACAATACCAGCCATGCAGGCCGGCGGCGACGGCGCCGCGCGGCTCGAGGCCATCGGCGGCTACGCGTTCGCCTTTAACTGCATGTTACTGCTGTTTGCGATACTGCTGTGCGTGCTCAGCGTCAGCCCCGGCAAGCGCACGCCGGCTTTTTTCGGCTGGATGACGATCACTTTCGCGGTCAACATACTGGTCTGGCAACAAATGTACTTCCAGCACCAGGCCTTTCTCGAAACCGGCGATACCGGCTGGTTCCTGGGTTTTCCCACCGCTACTGCCTGGCAGGTCTACGGTGTGTGGTTCGCGGGCGTTGTGATGATCGCGATCTACAGTGCCGGATTTCGCCGTTATATCTTGAGCGAAGAAGACGAGCGCCGCTTCGAGGAACTGTTGCGGGAATCCCGGGATTCACAGGAATAAGATGGCATGGAAGCATATCGGCACGAGATCATTCTCGGCACAATCATTCTGTACATGTCGCTATGTGTGCTGATCGGCCTGTGGAGCATGGGCCGCACGCGCAGCGCGAGCGATTTCTTCATCGCCGGGCGCACTCTCGGTCCCATTGTCGTTTCGCTGGCGCTCTTCGCCAGCACCCTGAGCGGATTCGGTTTTGTCGGCGGGCCTGGCCTGGTCTATTCGATCGGCGTCAGTTCGTTCTGGATGGTCGTGATCTCGGCCACCGCCTTCGGTCTCGGATTCTTCCTCGTCTCCAAACGTATCCGCATGATTGCCGAACTGCGCGGTTGCATGACGATTCCCGATGTTATCGCTGCCCGCTATGGCAGCGAACTGGCGCGTCTGCTCGTGGCGGTCACGATCGTACTTGGCGTACTTGGCTATCTCGCCACCCAGATTCTGGCGATGTCCGTGGTCATGCAGGCGATTCTCGCCGATACTGAAATGTTCGCCGATATCAGCCTGCTTGGCTGCGTAGTGCTTTCGTCTACCGTGCTGGTGTTCTACTGCGTTACCGGCGGGGTCATCGCTTCGGTCTATACCGACGTACTGCAAGGGCTGGTAATGATGGTAGCCGGCTTCCTGATCCTGATTACCGCCATGCAGACATTCGACGGCGGCCTGCGTGAAGCGAGTGAAATCGTACTTGCCGATGACGGCGAATCGATGATGCCGTTCGGCGCCGCCGGTATTATCACTTCAGTGGGATGGTTCTTCATTTTCGGCATCGGCCTGGCCGGCCAGCCTCACATCGTTACCAAGATGATGATGAACAAGAACCTTGCCGACAACCGCAGCATCCTTCCGTTGTCCCTGCTCGGTTACGTCGTTGCCGCGTTATTGTGGATCTCGATCGGTCTGGTCATGCGCGCGGTGGTAGTCAGCGGCGGCGCCGAGCCGTTGACGCTGCCCGACGACGCCGCCGCCACGTTTCTGGCGTTATTCGCCAGTCCGTTGCTTGCCGGTATCGTATTCGCAGCCCTGTTCGCGGCGATCATGTCCACTTCCGACGCCTTTCTCAATATAGGAACCGCGGCGATCATCCACGACATCCCTCGCGCGGTGCGCGGCCGCCCGGTGGAAAACGAGCTGCTCTGGGCGCGCGTGGTAACGGTAATCCTGGCCGTGGTCGCCGCCGGCTTCGCGTTGTTTTCCTATTATCGCGACGCCACACTGGTTGCACTGCTCGGCGCCTTCGGCTGGAGCACTTTCGCCGCATCGCTTTTTCCGGTGCTCGCCATCGGTCTGAACTGGAAACGCGCCACGACAGCCGGCGCTGTCGCCGCAGTCAGCAGCGCCCTGGCGATCAACTTCATCGTCCAACTCGCCGGCATCACTCTGCCATGGGGCATCACCGGCGGCCTGGCAGCCTTCGTCACCTCGCTGGTGCTGTTTTTCGGAGTTTCGTTTGCCACACCGCAACCATTGCTGGCGCGGGACATAGACCGAGTGATGGAGATATGAGGGGCAACTCACCGAAAAACTATTTTCGCCGAATATTTCCGGTTTCCGAGTTTCCGTTCCTATAATTACGTTCAGCGGAAGCCCCCACGCATTTTGGGGGCGGGCGGGAGTACCGCGAGGAGGGAGGAATGGAAGCAAATCTGGAAACCACGATCTCAATGGCGAAGACAAATTTGCCCAATTTGTTGCTGATCGGCGTCATAGGGATTACGGGCACCATGTTCGCCAGCATGAATCGGCAGTTCGAGCGTGTCGACCAGCAGTTCGAGCGTGTCGACCAGCAGTTCGAGCGAATCGACCAGCAATTCACGGAGGCAAGGGCGGAACGGTCTTTGATTCGAGCCGATATCGCCGACCTGCGGGAACGGATGGCGCGGGTCGAAACCCGGGTCGGCAGTCATGAAAACAGAATGGATCAGATTGAGGGAGGCCAGGATTGAAAGTCCGTAGCGCCGGACTCTCCGTGGCTACTGTTCCTGCATGCGAGCCAAGAATTCCGCGCCGGTCAGACGCGGAGCGTCGTCGGCGAAATCGTACCACGGTGGCTTTTTGTCGATGTAGATGTGTTCCTCGATGGGATTGAGTTTCTCGTTTCGGTCGAGACTGCCGGCGGCCACGACAATCATATTGTGGTCGCTCCGCAACCGCCAGAACAGCGCCGTGCCGCAATTTATGCAGGAGCCCCGCTCGGCCCAGTCCGAACTTCGATACCAGTTCACCGCCGCAGGTTCGTTAATTTCCACACCGTCGGTGAAGTGCAATGCCATGAAGGGGCCGCCGACCCAGCGCACGCAATCCGGGCAATGGCAGCTATGCACCGCGGGCCGGTTGCCCGCGCCTTCATACTTCACCGCGCCGCAATGGCATTGCCCGGACCATTTGGAATTGTTCACAGCTGACTCCTTGTGTGGTTTTCAGTTGATCTTCACCAGGCCGATCTGGTTGGAACTGCTCTGGTGAATCAGCAGGTTCTTGTCCTCGGTCACCCAGACGTGGCGCACGATGCCGACGCCAGAAGGAATCGCCCAACTCTGGAAAGTCTCGGTGCGCGGGTTGAAGCGCACGAGGGCGTCCGGGCGTTTGCCCGATTCGTTATACCAGACGACGTCGTCGATCACGGCCAAAGCGTAGGGATGCGAGTCCGGCCCGCTGGGCGAGTCCCATTGCGTGATTTCACCAGTGGCCGGGTCGAGTCGGCCAATCTTGCCCATGGTGGAATTGACGAACCAGACGATGTCGTTGCTGTCGAGCCCGAGGCGGCGGATGCGAGTGCGGTCGTCGGGCACATCGTAGAACCGCACTTCCATGCTGTCCGGGTCGAGGGCGCCGATCTTGTTGGTGCCGTTAAAGGCAACCCAGACCGTGCCTTTGGAATCGACCTGGATGCCGTAAGGCCGCGGCTCGGTGGGGATTTCAGTGATCTCGCCGGTTGCGGGGTCGAGACGGCCGAGTACGGCGGCGCCCTGGGCGGTGAAATACAAGTTGCCATTGGGATGCCAGACCGCCGAGTGCGGGTCGCGCGCTTCGGTCTTGTATTCGGTCACCAGCCCGGTTTTCGGGTCGAGCTTGCCGATACTGGCGTTACTGTTGCCCGTGTACCAGATGTTGCCGTCCGCGTCCGGCACGATGGTATGCGGCCTGGCGGTCGGCGGCAGGCGAAATTCTTCCATCTCGCCGGATTCCGGGTCGAGCCTTCCCGCCAGCGAGGCCCACATGCCGGTCCACCAGATCGAACCGTCAGGCGCTTCCGCCGGATCGCGGGAACGCTGGCCCAGCGTCGGAACAGTCCATTCGATGATTTCAATCTCGGTATAGCCAGCGATCAGATTGGGACGGCGCGATACGTCTTCGGGAAAATGTTCGGCCAGGTATTCGGCCATTGTATTTGCCTGGGAGTCAGGAAGTTCGATCATTGTCGCCATGACCCGGCGCCATTCCCCGACTGTGCTATACCCGGCCGCGCGGGAAATTGTCGCGGTCGTGTGGCAGGAAGAACAGTGATTCTGCACCAGATTCTTGCCTTCGCCTTCCGGCAATGGAGTCGGCGCGGGCCGCTGGCCGAGCGCCGGCTGCAGGAACGCGAGCAGAACAGGAACGATGGCAAGCAACAGGGCTTTCTTCATGGGGAAGTTTCCGCCTCGGCTAATGGTTCAGCCGGATAGCTTATCTTAAAAAATGCGCGGTTGCAGTTTTTCGCGCCGGTTTCCCTCGGGCCGCGGATTGTCTACCATCTGCCCCGGCGAAAGGCAGCGAAGCGCAAATGGGCAGGCAAAAATCAGAACGGTTATTCAGGGAAGCACAACAGTTTATTCCAGGCGGGGTAAATTCACCGGTGCGCGCATTTCGCGGTGTTGGCGGCGAGCCGTTGTTTTTTGAATCCGGCGAGGGCGCCTGGCTCACCGATGTCGATGGCAATCACTATATCGATTATGTCGGCGCCTGGGGTCCGCTGATTCTCGGCCATCGCCACCCCGCCGTGATCGAAGCCTTGCAGCGGCAACTGGAAAAAGGCCTTGGATACGGCGCTTCGACCGAGGCCGAAGTGCGCCTCGCCGAAGAAGTTTGCCGGCTCATTCCTTCCATCGAAAAATTGCGCCTCGTCACTTCCGGCACGGAAGCGACGATGAGCGCGATCAGGCTGGCGCGCGGATTCACCGGCCGCGACGCCGTGGTGAAATTCGAGGGCTGTTATCACGGCCATGTCGACGGCTTGCTTGTCAAAGCCGGCTCCGGCGCGCTCACGCTGGGAACGCCGGACTCCCCGGGAGTGCCCGAGGGTTATTCCGGATTGACCCATGTCCTGCCTTTTAACGACGTCGCCGCGCTTGAGGAGTACTTCGCCGCCCACGGCGAAAGCACTGCCTGCGTCATCATCGAACCGGTCGCCGGAAACATGAATTGTGTCCCTGCTCGAACAGGGGCTCTTTCCCGGCTGCGCACGCTTTGCGATGAATATGGAACGGTGCTGATTTTCGACGAAGTGATGACCGGTTTCCGCGTTGCGCTCGGCGGCGCGCAGTCGGTTTACGGGATCGAGCCCGACCTGACCACGCTCGGCAAAGTCATTGGCGGCGGGCTGCCCGTCGGCGCTTTCGGCGGACGCCGGGAGATCATGTCGCGCATCGCTCCAGAAGGGCCGGTGTATCAGGCCGGTACGCTTGCGGGCAATCCATTGGCTGTCGCGGCCGGGCTGGCTACGCTCAAAGCGATTCAGGCGCCGGGCTTTTACGACGCGCTGGAAAAGCGCGCGCAGGTAATGCTTGCCGAACTTCGCGAACGGGCGAACACCGCATCCGTGCCTTTCACCACGAGCCAGGCGGGCGCCATGTTCGGGCTCTTTTTCAGCGAGGAAGAGTGCATCGAATCCTTCGAGCAGGTCATGGCCTGCAACATCGATCACTTCCGCGCCTTCTTTCACGGCATGCTCGATAACGGCGTCTGTCTCGCTCCTTCGGCATTCGAAGCCGGATTCATCTCCGCAGCCCACGGCGAACGCGAGATGGAGCTGACCCTGGCTGCCGCCGAAAAAGCTTTTGCGGCAATTCAGGCATGATTCAACCCATGCAACAGATCGACGTTTACGGTGTAGGCAACGCTCTCGTTGACATCGAATACGAAGTCGACGAGGACTTTTTCCCGGCACATGGAGTGCGGCGCGGCGTGATGACTCTGGTCAGCCACGAGCGCCAGGAAGAGGTGATCGCGGCGCTGCGCGAACGAGGCGACATGCGCAAGATGATGGGCGGCGGCTCGGTAGCCAATTCGCTCTACGCGATCAGCAATTTCGGCGGCCGAACCTTTTTTTCCTGCAAGATTGCCGACGACGAAGCCGGCAACTTCTACCTGCGCGAACTGGGCGAGCACAATATCCGGACCTGCGGCGATTTCCACGAGGCCGAAACCGGCCGCTGCCTGATCATGATCAGCCCCGACGCCGAACGCACCATGTACACTTTTCTTGGCGCATCCGAGTTCCTGTCGCCGGCCGACCTTGATTTCGAGGCCGTGCAAAGTTCGCGATACGTCTATATCGAAGGCTATCTGGTCAGTTCCGGCAGCGGCCGCGCCGCGGCGATCGAACTGCGCGAGTTCGCCGAAGCCAACGGCGTAAAGACCGCCCTCTCCTTCTCCGACCCGTCGCTGCTCGAGATCTTCCCCGAACAGATGAAGCAAATGCTCGGCGGCGGTCTGGAATTGCTGTTCTGCAATGAGGAGGAAGCCAGTCTCTGGACGGGCGAGAAAAATCTCAGCGACGCCTGTATCGCGCTACGCCCCATCGCGAAAAAATTCGTGGTCACCAGGGGTGCAAGCGGCTCGGTGCTTTTCGACGGCAACTATTTCCTCGAGATTGACGCCCACAAGGTCAAGGCCGTGGACACCACCGGCGCCGGCGACGCATTCGCCGGCGGATTTCTCTACGGTCTGACCAGCGGCCGAACCTTCGCCGAATCCGGCCGCCTCGCAAGCCGCGCCGCCGCGGAAGTAGTCAGCCGTTTCGGCCCAAGGCTGGAAGCTACTGACTATCGGTCGATCGCCGCCGACCTTGGGCTCAGAACCTGATAAACATTTACCGACCTTGCCGATACCCCTGCGGGGTGTATTCCACCGCGCCTTCGAACTGCATTTCCTCGATGATGGAATGGCCGACGAAAATTGCGTCGTGTTCGGTTCGTTGGCGGTTCCAGGTCCACATGAAATCGTCGCCGTCTTCCTGGCTCGGCACTTCTCCGGATAACGCGAGTTTGACGACCTTGGCCAGTTCGGCCGGCCGGTCGCGTTGCGGGTAGTGGCTTGCGGTGGGCAGAACCCAGAAGGAGCTTTCGACATCGCGGTCGTTGAGATAGGTGGCCCAGACGTGATTCGCGATGCGCAGGGGATTTACCGGATCCAGCGCGCCCCACACATAGGCGACCGGAATCGGGCTTCGCGGCAGGTTGTCGAGCCAGCGGTATTCGTTCGCGACGCGCTCAAGCAGGTACTTGCCCACATGCAGCCTGGCGCCGATGCCGTCGTTGAATGCCTGCATGTCGGCATAGGCGACGCTAACCGGATCGCCCTCGGTCAGGCGCGGCCTGGCTTTCGCCGCCGCGGTGGCGGCCGGGCCGCGCACCGGGTCGAGCAGCACCGTCTGGCCGGGGACGAGATTGGCCAGCGGCAGGAACATGCCGCTGTTGGAAAGAAAGTGGTAATTGATCGTATAGGGCCGGTCTTCGTCGAGATAATGGCCGAGGAAGGCGAGACCGACGCTGACGCCGCGGTCATGCGTGAACATTGCGAAGTCGTCGAACTCGACGATTTCGCGCACGAAATGGTCGAGCAGTCTGGCATCGTCTTCGAGCAGGTAGGAATAGTCAGTCTGGGGCTTGTCGGAAAAGCCGAAGCCGGGAAAGTCGAGGGTGGCGATGTAATAGTCGTCTTCCAGGTGAGGGATCATGTCTTCGTAGTCGAAGCTGGACCGCGGATAGCCGTGCACCAATAGAAGATTCGGGTTCGAAGGATCGCCGAATGTGCGGTAATACACATTGACCGTAGCGCCATTGTTGTTTTCGGTGGTCGACTGCCATTCGAAGTAGGAACCGGCTTCGTACCAGTCCCTGGCAAGGTCGGAGTAGAAGACGAAACCTTCTTCCTGGGCGACGATATTGCTGCTCACGGCGAACAGCAGAAGCATTGAGAAAATTGAACCTGTATTGAATAACGATTTCATTGGCGGACTCCACTCAGCCGTCAGCAACTTCGCCAATGTTAGCGCGATTTTCGGTTTGACAGTTCAACAAGCGTAATCGTTGCAAACGCAAAAATTAATGCGAATACGAATAATTCTTAATTGCAAAAAGTCGCAGCGGTGTGCTAGGCTGCGGCCTCGAGCATTTCCTGATTCCAGCAATCGCGATTGCGCGGCAATCGATCGATTCGAGGCAATTAAATGAATACCGAAGAGCAATACAAGCGCAGATCGTTCCTGCAGATGGTAACCGGGGCGGTAGCAGTTTCCAGCGCATCCTTCCTCGGGCTCGTTTCTTCTTCCCACGCCATTTGGCAGCAGGAAGGAACCGATAGTTCCGATCAGACCGGCGGCGAGGGAACCGATAGCTCGGATCAATCTGGCGGCGAAAGTACCGACAACGCTGACCAGGCCGGCGGCGAAGACACCGAAGACAGCGGCGAGTCCGATGAGGATACCGACAGCAGCGACCAGTCTGGCGGTGAAAGTACTGACGACAGTGATCAATCCGGCAACGAGGCAACCGATAGCTCGGACCAGTCCGGCGGAGAAAGCACAGACAGTTCCGACCAGCCCGGAGGCGAAGGAACCGACAATAGCGGCCGCAACGGCCGAGGCCTCGACTACTGATAAAAGCCCATGGCTGACGAGTTCGGGATCAGAGACCCGCTATCCTGGCTGCTCGGATCGATTTCGGATTCGGAATTCTTCGACCGCTATCATGAAAAGCGCGCCCTGCATTGCAGGCACGCCGACGCCGCCCGTTTCGCCGGTTTACTGAATATCAGCCGAATCGACGAAATCCTTTCCCACTCCGACCTGAAGCCGGCGTCGCTGACCATGGCGCGCAGCAAGCCGCCGCTACAGCGTGCCGATTACACGTTCAAGAACGGCAATATCGACCGGGGCGCGGTCATAAGACACTACCAGCGCGGCGCGACGATCATCTTGAATCAGTTGCAACTCGCCGACGATAAGCTGGCGCAATTCTGCCGCTCGCTTGAGAACGTTTTCAGTTGCCAGGTACAGACAAACGTCTATCTGACGCCGCCCGGCAACCAGGGATTCAAGACGCATTACGACGACCACGATGTTTTCGTTATCCAGGTGTCCGGCGAAAAACGCTGGCGCCTGTACGAAAAACCGGTAGACAACCCCTATAGCGGCGAGGCGTTCAAATCGGAGGTGCACAGCCCGGGCGAGCTGGAACAGGAATTTGCGTTGCAGGCGGGAGACTGCCTGTACATTCCGCGCGGTCTCATGCACGACGCCGCAGGCCATGGCGATGAACCGTCCTTGCATATCACTACCGGATTGATCGTCAGGAAATGGGCAGATCTGATGCTGGAGGCGATTTCCGAGGTCGCGCTGCGGAACCCGAAGTTCCGCCGTTCGTTGCCGCCGGGATTCGCGCGGCCGGATTTCGATACCGATTCGCTGGAGGAGAGATTCCGGGAACTGGCGCGGGATTTCGCGGAGCAAGCCGACTTCGAGGAAGTACTGGCCTATTTCAGGGATAGCTTCCTGCGCCAGCGCCGTCCCGAAATTCGCGGAGCGCTGATGGACGCTTCATCGCCCATCTCGAAAAACGACACTTTCGTACGCCGTCCTTTCCTGCAGGCGCAGTTGCGGCACGACGATTCCGAAGCGGTAATCATCGGCCCCGGCGGCGATATCCATTTCGAGATAGCGGCGCTTGCGGGACTGCATGTGTTCCTTTCCGGAAAATCGTTCTCCATGGCCGCCTTTACCGGAATGGAGGAAGAAAAGCAGGCGGAATCGATCCGCAAGCTCTCCGCGTTCGGTCTGATCGAGAGAGCGGAATGACGGCCGCGGGTAAATCCGCAAACAGGACCCCGACGGGCAAGCAGGTGCGGGATCGGCTCTGGTTCACCGTTCATTCCTGGATCGGCCTCAAACTTTCCCTGCTTATGACACTCATACTTGCAACGGGAACGATCGCGGTTTTCAGTTACGAAATCGACTGGCTGCTCAACCCGGAAATGCGCGCCACGGAACACATCGCACCCGAACAGGTCGCGTGGGGGGCGGCGTTCGACACCATGCGGGGGGAGTATCCTGACCACCGCGTCCTGAATATCACCCGTTTTCAGGACAACTGGTTTTCATTGCAATTTCTTGCCCGCGGTCCGGGTGGAAAGACCGTGCGTGTATGGCTGAATCCGTCCGATGGCGGATTGCTCGGCGAAACTTCGTTTTTCAATGTGCAAAGATTCTTCAGGGAGATCCACCGGCACCTGATGCTGCCGCTGAGCATCGGCATTCCCATAGTGACTTTCCTCGCCTTTCCCTTGCTGATCTCCCTGATCGCGGGATTTGTCGTCTACAAGAAATTCTGGCGGGGCTTGTTCAGTTGGCCGCGATTCCAGCGCAATGCGCGGATCTGGAACGGCGACCTGCATCGGTTGATGGGACTTTGGGGAAGCTGGTTCATTGCCCTCATCACCATTACGAGCCTGTGGTACTTCGTGGAGGAACTAGGGGGCCGCGCGCCGCCTTTTCCGCCGCCGGAGCCGGCAATGACCGGCAGGAATTCAGCCCTGCCCGAAGGCTTCAGCGGCGCCGATCTTGAACTTGCGCTGCAAGGAGCCCGGGCACGTCTTCCCGGGATGCGGGTCAGCCGGATATTGCTCCCGGGCAACGCCGCGGCGCCCTTGACGATTCAGGGGGAATTATCCGCCGCGCTGGTGCGGCCGCGAGCCAATACGGCTTTCGTCGATCCTGCCTCACTCGCGATCATTGGCGGTTACCGGGGTGAAGAACTCGACTTGCATACCCGTATTTCGGAAGCCTCGGACCCGCTGCATTTCGGCTATTTCGGTGGAATCGTCAGCAAAACGATCTGGTTTGTGTTCGGAGTGATGATGACGGCCATGTCGGTAACCGGCCTGGTCGTCAATGCAGCGCGGTTGCGGCGGTCGCTGCTGGAGTCGGCGACTTTCAGCCCCGGCGCGTTCCGGGCCGGACTTTCCTAGTTGCGCAGGCCATCGACGAAGCGCTTGACGCCATCGAACCAGCTTTGCCGCTTCGGAGACTGGCGGCTGCCCTGCTCTTCCTGGATCTGGCGAAATTCCCGCAGCAGTTCACGCTGGTGTGAAGTCAGCTTGACCGGAGTTTCGACCACCAGGCGGTAAAGCAGGTCGCCGGGAGGGCCGCCGCGGACTGGGGTAATGCCCTTGCCGCGCAGGCGGAACAATTTGCCGGTCTGGGTTTCGGCGGGAATCTTGAGTTTGACCCTGCCGCTCAAGGTGGGCACTTCGAGATCGTTGCCAAGGGCGGCATCGCAGAAACTGATGGGAATATCGCAATGCAGGTCGGCGCCGTCGCGGTCGAATACCGGGTGCGGGCGGACTTCGATGCGAACGTAGAGATCGCCCGGCGGGCCGCCGCGGGCGCCGGCCTGGCCTTCACCAGTGAGGCGGATGCGGTCGCCGGTATCGACGCCGGCAGGCACCTTCACCGACAAGGTGCGCGATTCCTCGATGGTGCCGGAGCCGTGGCAGGATGAACAGGGATCCTTGATCTGCTTGCCTTCGCCGCGGCAGCGCGGGCAGGTCTGCTGCACCGAGAAGAATCCCTGCTGCATGCGCACCTGGCCGATGCCGCCGCAGGCGCTGCACTCCACGGGCTCGGTGCCCTTGCGGGCGCCGCTGCCGCCGCAAGTGGTGCAGCGCACCTTGGCCGGAACCCGGATATTGCGCGATACGCCCTGAACGGCTTGTTCGAGGTTCAACTCGAGATGATATAGCAGGTCGCTGCCCTGGCGGCGCCCGCCGCCCCGGCCGCCATGGCGGGCGCCGAAGATGTCGCCGAAGATGTCGCCGAAGATGTCGGCGAAGTCCGCCGCTCCCGCGCCGGTCTGGCCTTCCACTCCGGCGTGCCCGAACTGATTGTAACGGGCGCGCTTCTGATCGTCCGACAGCACTTCAAACGCCTCGCTCGCTTCCTTGAACTTGGCTTCCGACTCCTTGTCACCCGGATTGCGGTCCGGGTGGTGTTTCATGGCGGTGCGCCGATAGGCTTTCTTCAGGTCGGCCTGACTGGCGTCCCGGCCAATGCCGAGGACTTCGTAGTAGTCTCTTTTTGCCATGATGCCGCCGACCCTCCAAGCCGAACGACTTACTTCTCTTCTTCCTTGACTTCTTCGAACTCCGCGTCAACTGCCTCGTCCTCCGCTTTCGCGGCGGGTTCCTCCCCACCAGCGGCGGCGTCCGCCTCGGCAGATTGTTCGGCGTACATTTTCTGCACCACGGGAGTGGACGCCTCGGTCAGCGCCTTTGTTCCTTCCTCGATGGCTTCAAGATCGTCGCCCTTGATCGCTTCTTCCAGTGTCCCGATTGCGCTTTCGATCGCCGCCTTTTCTTCGTCGGTAGCCTTGTCGCCGGCTTCTTCAACCGTCTTTCGCGTAGCGTGAATCAGGCCGTCGGCGGTGTTGCGCGCGGTGATCAGTTGCTCGAACTTCTTGTCCTCGGCGGAATGCGCTTCCGCGTCGCGGACCATCTTTTCGATTTCCTCATCCGAAAGTCCACTGGACGCCTTGATCTCGATCGATTGTTCCTTGTTGGTAGCCTTGTCCTTGGCGGACACGTTGAGGATGCCGTTGGCGTCCAGGTCGAAAGATACCTCGATCTGGGGCATCCCGCGCGGCGCCGGCGGAATGTCGGTCAGGTCGAATCGTCCGAGCGACTTGTTCTGGCCGGCCTGCTTGCGTTCCCCCTGTACTACATGAATCGTCACCGCGGTCTGATGGTCGTCGGCGGTGGAGAAAGTCTGAGTCTTCTTGGTCGGAATCGTGGTGTTCTTGTCGATCAGCGTACTGGCCACGCCGCCCAGGGTTTCGATGCCGAGCGAAAGCGGCGTTACGTCGAGCAACAGCACGTCGGTAACGTCACCGGCAAGCACCGCGGCCTGAATTGCGGCGCCGACGGCGACAGCCTCGTCGGGATTGACGTCCTTGCGCGATTCCTTGCCGAAATAATCGGCGACTTTCTGCTGCACCAGCGGCATGCGGGTCTGACCGCCCACGAGTACGACATCGTCGATGGCGGAAGCGTCCATGCTGGCGTCCTTCAGCGCGGTCCTCACCGGGCCCAAGGTGCGGTCGACGAGATCTTCCACCAGCGATTCGAACTTGGCGCGGGTGAGTTTCTGCACGAGATGCTTGGGTCCGCTGGCGTCGGCGGTGATGTACGGCAGGTTGATTTCGGTCTGTTGCGAGGAAGACAACTCGATCTTGGCCTTCTCGGCCGATTCCTTCAGCCGCTGCAAGGCCAGCGGATCGTTATGCAGATCCATGCCGTGCTCTTTCTTGAACTCGTCCGCCAGGTAGTCGATCAGGCGCAGGTCGAAGTCCTCGCCGCCAAGAAAGGTGTCGCCGTTGGTCGATAACACTTCGAAGGTGTGTTCGCCGTCGGTTTCGGCGATCTCGATGATCGAAATGTCGAAAGTTCCGCCGCCCAGATCATAGACCGCGATGGTCGAATCGCCGGCGCGCTTGTCCATGCCATAGGCGAGCGCCGCCGCGGTCGGCTCGTTGATGATGCGCTTGACGTCGAGTCCGGCGATGCGTCCGGCGTCCTTGGTCGCCTGACGCTGGGAATCGTTGAAGTAGGCAGGCACGGTGACGACCGCTTCCTTCACCTCTTCGCCGAGATAGTCCTCGGCGGTCTTCTTCATCTTCATCAGGGTCTGGGCCGATATCTGCGGTGGAGACATCTGTTTGTCGTTTACCTCGACCCAGGCGTCGCCATTGCCCGCCTTGACGATCTTGTAGGGCACCATCTTGATGTCCTTCTGTACCACATCGTCCTGAAACTGGCGTCCGATCAGGCGCTTGATCGCGAACAGGGTATGGTCGGGATTGGTGATGGCCTGACGCTTGGCGGGCTGGCCCACGAGGGTTTCGCCGTCCTTGCTGTAGGCAACGATGGACGGAGTGGTGCGATCGCCTTCCGAGTTTTCAATGACCCGGGGTTCGCCCCCTTCCATTATCGCCACGCAGGAATTGGTCGTTCCCAGGTCGATGCCGATGATCTTGCCCATGCTAGGTCTCCGTTAACTATGCCGGCCCGCTTCGTTTTCACGGGCTGACACTAAAAATAATTGTTGCTTTCCATTTCGATTCAAGGACGCGGGATAATCCTTCCCGCGCCCGATATGCGTGCTTCCGGTCAAGCCGATTCGGTGGAAACAATCACCATGGCCGGTCTTAGCACCCGACCATGCAGGGTGTAGCCTTTCTGCATGACCGCGATGACCGTGTTCGGCTCCACTTTGCCGTTTTCCTGAATTGACATCGCCTGATGCAACGCAGGATCGAACGGTTCGCCCATCGGGTCGACCGCTTCGATATTGAACTTCGCAAAACAGTCCGCGAAGCTCTTTAGAGTAAGGTTCACGCCTTCGTAAATCGCCTTGACCACATCGTCCTCGTGATCGCTCGCCGCGCTCAATGCGCGTTCGAGATTGTCCATCACTATGAGCAATTCGCTGGAGAATCTTTCCTGGCCGAATTTGTGCGCTCTCTGGACATCCTGTTCGGTGCGGCGGCGCAGATTCTGCATTTCCGCCTGCACGCGCAAGAATTTGTCCTCGGACCGGCTGCATTCCTCTTCGGCGTCGGCCAACCGGGCCAGCGCCTCTTCCAGGGTCAGGTCGGCAACCACCTCATCCACGCTTTCTTCGTCCTCGATTCCCACGGTTTCGACCGGCTCTTCAGCCATTTCCTGCTCCTCGACGGTCTCCTGCTCCGCAGAATCCCGTGCGTCCGCGGGTTCATTCCCGATGCCGGATTTTCCGGTTTTACTCATGCCTCGACGTCCTGACCCGACCTCTTCCGACCTGCGTTGAAACAAACGAAGCCATTGACCCGATTCTCAGGTCACAAAAACCTATATGGGGACAGGGAATGATGTTTCAAGGAAATTGACCCGCCGACGTTCCTTTACGAATTCGTACTCTTTGTCCGGCTGATCAAATATACTTTTCGCGCCATGCTGCAACACCTCTCCATACAGAACTACGCCACCGTGCAATGCCTGCGGGTCGACTTCCGCGCGGGCATGTCGGCGCTCACCGGCGAAACCGGCGCGGGCAAGTCGATCATCGTCGGCGCGCTTGGGCTCGCGCTGGGAGACCGGGCCGACAGGACCGTAGTCAGAACCGGCGCAAGGAAGACTGAAATCGCCGCCGAATTCGATGTTTCAAACAACGACGCCGCGAGCGTCTGGATGGAAGATAACCAGTTGCAGGGAGACGGAGCGGATTGCTGCCTTGTCCGCCGCGTGATCGGCGGCGACGGCCGCTCCAGGGCCTTCGTCAACGACTCCCCCGTAACCTTGGCGAGCCTGCAACAACTCGGCGTGCTGCTGGTGGATATCGTAAGCCAGCAGGAACACCAGTCGCTGCTGCAACGCCATACCCAATTGTCATTGCTCGATGATTATTGTGTCGAGCGAACGCTGCTTGAGGAGATGCGTTCGCTGCACGGCCAATGGCTTGCCAATCAGCAAGCGATCGCGCGGCTGCGCGGCGATGACGACGAGAGCGGCGTCCAGCTCCTGACTTATCAACTGGACGAACTGCTGGAGCTTGCGGTCGAAGACAGGGAAACGCAGACTCTGGAACAGGAACACCGCCGGCTGAGCGGCGCCGAACAGGCGCTGGCGGCCCTGGCCGGAGCGGTTCAGGACATTTCCGACAATGAGCAATTCAACGCCTTGAGCGCTCTGCGGCGCGCCTTGCATCTGCTCGGCGATCTGCAAGGCGACAGCGGCCGCATCGCCAATGCCATGGAGTTGCTCGAATCCGCGTGCATTCAGATCGACGAGGCGGCCGCGGACCTGCGTGGCGCGGCGGACGAGTTTCCCATCGACCCCGAGCGCTTGTCCCAGGTCGATGAACGCCTCGGAAAATTGCATGAAATGGCGCGCAAGCACAAAGTCAGGCCCGCCGAACTGGCGCGGTTGACGCGTTCACTGCAAGAGCGATTGCAGGACATTAACGGTCGTGAGGAAGAACTGGAGCGCCTTACGGAGGAAGATTCGAAATTGCGGCAGCGATTCGCAGCGGTCGCCGAGCGGGTCGGCAAGCAGCGCCGCAAGGGCGCGGGTCGGCTGACGCGGGATATCGAGCAACACATAGCCCGCCTCGACATGGGCAAAGCGGGTATGGACATTCGCTTCGAATCCCTGGCGCCCGATGCCGTTCACGCCAGTGGACTGGAACGAGTCGAATTTCTTGTCAGCACCAATCCGGGCCAGGATCCGGGCCCGTTGTCAAAGATCGCATCAGGCGGCGAACTGTCCCGAATCAGCCTTGCGATCCGGGTGGTTACCGCCCGGACATCCCAGACGCCTTGCCTGGTATTCGATGAAGTCGATGTGGGCATCGGCGGCGGTGTGGCTGCCCAGGTCGGCGCCTTGTTGCATACCTTGGGCGAGTCCGCCCAGATTCTCTGCGTAACCCATCAGCCGCAGGTCGCCAGCAAGGCGCACCGGCAATATTCGGTCAGCAAGACCAGCGACGGCGCGAGCGCCCAAACCTCAATCAGGGAACTGAAGGAAGAGGAAAGAGCGCAGGAAGTGGCGCGCATGCTGGCCGGAGCGAAATTCAGCGATGCCTCGCTGGCTCACGCCCGGCAGATGCTCGCGGCCGATCAGGATTCCTGCTGACAACTCGGACAAATGCCGTACAGATACATGCTGTGGTCGGTGATCTTGAAGCCGAGATTTTCCGCGACCCTGACCTGCCGGTCTTCGATGATATCGTCATAGAACTCCTCGACTTTGCCGCAGGAAGTGCAAACGATATGGTCGTGGTGATCTCCGGGCATCAGTTCGAAAATCGAATGGCCCCCCTCGAAGTGGTGACGCATGACCAGGCCGGCGGCCTCGAACTGGGTAAGCACTCGATAAACGGTCGCCAGACCGACTTCCTGATCGGATTCCACCAACGCCTTGTATACGTCTTCGGCGCTCATGTGCTTGTTTTCCGAGGTTTCCAGAATTTGCAGGATTTTCACCCTGGGCAGGGTTACCTTGAGCCCGGCCTTGCGCAATTCCTGATTTTCGGTGCCCATGTATGCCTCGCGATTCGCGGGAATGGATTGTTGTTCTATCTTTCCTGCGTGAGTTCATGCCCGGTGCGGGGCAATCGCCGTCTGTTCCGGCGAGAACGCATGAGGTATTATGCCCACCTGTTGTCGCTTAGGAAAGCCGCAGCCGGCGGCGGCCCCGCAAGACATGGAATTTCCGCATGATCAAATCGGCCAGAATTCTCCCCATTCTGCTGTTGACCGCCCTGGCGGGCTGTTCCAACAATCTGGGTTCGCTGGATTTCCCCGGCGTATACAAGATTTCCATAACCCAGGGCAATGTACTCCTGCAGAACATGGTCGATCAGTTGCGGCCCGGAATGACCAAGAACCAGGTCATCTTCGTCATGGGCACGCCACTCGTGCGCGACCCTTTCCACCAGGACCGCTGGGACTATGTCTACAACTTCCAGCCCGGCGGCGGCGCGCGCACCCAGGAGCGCATCACGATCCTTTTCGTCGACGATCAACTCGCGACCGTCACCGGCGACTTCGTACCGAATCCTCCCGAAGACCTGAACTGAACCCGCCTTCGCCGCTTCTCGAGCGGAAAACAACACAAAGTTGTTTACACACTTTCGGCATATTGGTATAAAGACTGGACTATCCATCCATTGTCCCAATCGTATCGCACAAATTCCCGGCGTTTTCTGTAAAGTATTGATGAACTTACATTGGAAAGCCCGAAGGATAATGCCAAATGACTGATAAAAGACTTTACAACACCGTCGCCCGGTCAGTACTGGAATTGATTGAAAAAGGCGTCTATCCGACGGGAAGCCGCTTGCCCGCGGAGAGAAACCTGGCCGAGCAATTCAAGGTAAGCCGCGTGACGATTCGTCAGGCCCTTGTGGCCCTGCAAGCTCGCGGCAAGGTCGATATAAGAACCGGTTCGGGAGTCTATGTGCTCGAAGACATCGACCCTGGCCACGAAAGTCTTCCGAAGGTAAACGCCTTCGAAGTGACCGAAGCCAGATCGCTGTTCGAGTCGGAGGTGGCCGCGTTGGCCGCGCTGAATATCAGCGATGAGGAACTGGAAAAACTTGCCGGCTGCATAAAAAAAATGGCCTCCGACGACCCCCGGGACGAGGAAGCGGCGGAAAAGGCGGATCGGGACTTTCATCTCACGATCGCCGCGGCTTCGGGAAACTCGGCCGCTCGTTACCTTGTCGAACTTCTCTGGAAAATGCGCGACGAACTTCCGCAAGTAAAGGAAGTGTATGAATCCGTTTGTCTCGAAGACACATCGCAGCGCGGCGATGAACACATGGAAATCTACGATGCGCTGCGCGAGCGAGACCCCGCCGCCGCTCGCATGGCCATGCGCAAGCATTTTGCGCGACTACTGGGATCCATGCTCGATATCACTGAAGAACAGGCTCTTGAACGGATTCGCAAGCAGGCATCGGAAAGCCGCACTCGTTTTCTCAAGGTCGCAAGCATCTAAATCATCTACAAACCAAATCGCAGGAGTGAGACTCAAATGTTTCGCGGATACTTGAGATGGATCGTTGTCGGACTGGTCGCCATTGCCACGGTAATCAACTATATCGACCGTAACGCACTGGCGATCATGTGGCCGACCATTTCCGAAGAACTGGGGATGGATGCGAACGACTATGCGCTGGTCATTTCGTTCTTCATGGTCGGATATGCCATCGGTCATTCCCTGTTCGGCAAGATTTTCGACATGATCGGAACGCGGCTGGGATTTGTCCTGGCGATCGTCGTGTGGTCCATCTCTATCATGATGCACGCCGCCACCCGCGGCGTTCTTTCGCTCGGGCTGGTGCGAGCGACTCTCGGCATCAGCGAAGCCGGCAACTGGCCCGGCGCAACGAAAAGCAACGCCGAATGGTTCCCCATCAAGGAGCGCGCGCTTGCGCAGGGAATTTTCAATTCGGGGGCGTCGGTGGGCGCAATCGTTTCCGCGCCGGTAATCGCACTGCTGTATATTCAATTCGGCTGGCAGGGAACCTTTATCGCGGTGGGCTTGCTGGGATTCCTCTGGCTCATTCCCTGGTTGTTTGTATACAAGGCGCCGCCTGATAGCCACCCATGGCTTTCCGAGGCGGAAAGGGAATACATTCTCGCAGGCCAGAAAACGGAAAAACTGTCCGAGGAAGATAATGAACAAGCCGCTCCGGGCTGGGGCGAAATGCTTCAGTACCGGCAAAGCTGGGCCGTTATTTCATCGCGATTTTTTCTCGATCCGGTCTGGTGGCTTTTCGTCAGTTGGTTGCCGATTTATCTGGCCGACCGTTTCGGATTCGACATCGTGCAAATCGGATTGTTCGCCTGGGTGCCCTACGTAGGCGCCGCTCTCGGCGCGATTCTTGGCGGTTGGCTGGCGGGCAAACTTATCAAGTCCGGCTGGTCCGTCAATGCAGCCCGCAAGCTGACGATCACATCGGGCGGCGTGATCATGATGCCAATGCTGATCGCTACGGCATTCGCTTCCACCCCGCTGACGGCGGTATTGCTGATCGCCGTAATCCTGTTCGGATTTCAATTCGCCATCGGCAATATTCAAACACTGCCCAGCGACTTTTTCGCCGGCAAATCGGTCGGTTCGCTGGCGGGCGTGGGCGGGACGGCAGCGGTAGTCGGCGTATTGATCACGACCTGGATGGTGCCTGCCATCACCCAGGAATCCTATGTGCCGTTCTTCCTGCTGGGCGCCATGCTGGTTCCGCTCGCAGTGGCTTCGGTATGGATTTTCGGCGGCCGGATAGAACCCGTAACCTCGGCGCCCGGCGCAGTGGCTCCGGAGGCGGAAGCGGCCGGCTGAATCACCAATCATTAATAACTTGCTGGAAACAGGAATGAATATTGAAAACAAGGTAGCGATCGTCACCGGCGGCTCGCGCGACATCGGCAGGGCGGTTTCGGAAACACTGGCCGCGAATGGCGCAAAGGTCGCCTTCACCTGGCTGAACAGCGCCGAGGATGGGGAAGCCACGTTGGCTGCGATCCAGTCGAGCGGCGGCACGGCAATCAGCGTTCGCGGAGACATGACGGATAGCGCTGACGTGGAAAATCTCATCGAGCGGACACGAAGCGAATTCGGCGATTCCATCGATATCCTCGTCAATGTCGCGGGCGGACTGGTCGCACGGAAGACACTCGCGGAGATGAGCGAATCGTTTTTCGAAAGCGTAATGAAACTGAACCTGACCAGCGCCTTCCTGACAGCCAAACATGCGGTTCCCCATATGGGCGCGGGAAGTTCGATCGTGAATTTCTCGTCCCAGGCCGGCCGCGACGGCGGCGGCCCCGGCGCAATCGCCTACGCCTCTTCAAAAGGCGCGCTGATGACGTTCACCAGAGGGCTGGCCAAGGAACTGGGGCCCGCCGGCATCCGCGTCAATTGCGTTTGTCCCGGCATGATAGACACGACTTTTCACGACACCTTCACCAAGGATCAGGTGCGGGCGAACGTCGCCGGGGCAACGCCGCTGCGCCGCGAAGGACAGTCGCAGGAAGTGGCGGATCTGGCCGCGTATCTCGCATCGCCCGAGTCGAGCTTCATTACCGGTGCAAGTCTGGATATCAACGGCGGACTCTATTTTTCCTGACGCGCCCGTCTGAACAGGAGATCTGATCTTGGCATTCATCTGCTTCGGCGAAGTCATGCTGCGCCTGAAATCGCCGTCCCATGAACGATTATTCCAGTCGCCCAACCTGGAAGCCACGTTCGGAGGTGGTGAGGCTAATGTCGCCGTCTCGCTGGCCAATTTCGGCCATGACGCCGCGTTCGTCAGCGCACTGCCGGATAACGCGATCGGCGATGCGGCGATTCGCGAGTTACGCAAGTTCGCAGTGGATACCAGGCACATCAAGCGCACCGGCGACCGTGTCGGCATCTATTTTCTGGAGACCGGCGCCAACCAGCGGTCTTCGAAGGTCGTTTACGATCGCGCCGGTTCCTCGATCAGCACCGCGGAGTCCGGCGATTTCGACTGGAAAGAAATCTTCGCCGGAGCGAATTGGCTGCACATTACCGGCATCACCCCGGCGCTAAGCGCCTCCGCGGCCCGGCTCAGCCTCGAAGCCGTGACCGCGGCAAGCGAAGCCGGAGTTACCGTGTCCTGCGATTTCAATTTCCGCGGCAAATTGTGGAAGTACGGCAAGACCGCGCCGGAAGTCATGAACGAACTTGTCCGGTTCGTCGATGTTGGCATAGCCAACGAAGAAGACTGTCAGAAGTCACTCGGAGTCGAGGTCGATATCGATGTCGAAAGCGGTGATCTGGACACCGCCAAATACGAATTGCTCAGCGCTGAAATGTTGCAGAGATTTCCGCGCATGTCCGTGATGGCGATTACCATGCGGGAATCGCTTAGCGCCGACCGGAACCAATGGTCCGCCTGTTTGCGCGACGCCAACGGCTTCCACGTATCGCGGCGCTACGAAATCACCGACATTGTCGACCGGGTGGGCGGCGGAGACAGTTTCGCCGCCGGCCTGATCCATGGACTGAACACATTCGACGACCGCGGGCAGGCGCTGGAATTCGCCATTGCCGCCAGTTGCCTGAAGCATTCCATTCCGGGAGACTTCAATCGCGTCGATGCCGCTGAAGTGTTGCAATTGATGCGCGGCAGGGGTTCGGGACGAGTGCAACGTTAGTCCTGCAGATTTTTCGAAAACTCCTTCAGCGACGCCACGCCGGCAATATCCTTCGCCACCAGATCCAGGTGCTTGCAGGGAATTTCCGGCAGGGCCTTGCCGAGAGCCTGCAGATGAATTTCCTGCTGGGCGCGGCGTTCTTCGAGAAACTCACCTGCCCCCGCCGGCAGACGCTTGTTTACCACCAGGCAGTCGATGGCCAGTCCCGCCTTGCGTAGTTGGTCGCGCAATTCGATGGTTTCCAGAACCGGCAGTCGCTCTGCCACCAGCACGATTACGAACGAGGTCTGTTCCGGGTCCGCCAGCGCGTCGCGCAGATGAACGAATTTGAGCCGGCGGCGGTTGAGGACACTGCGGATTCTGCTTTCCTTCTCGGCTGCCGGATTCTTTTCGCCCACGATGTCCTCGGCCAATGCCGAATCCGAGCCAAGGCCGCGCACGAACTCGGCAAAGCGGTCGGCGCGCTCGCGACGCTGAATCAGGCCTTCGGTCCATGCCGTCATCATCTCGGGCAGCGCCATGAGCCGGGCGGTATGCCCGGAAGGAGCAGTGTCGAAAATCACGTGCTCGTAATCCTTCCTGCCTTGCTCGACAATCTCCGCCATCTTTTCCAGGATCGCGGCTTCCTGCATGCCCGGAGCGTCTTTTGACAGCGCGATATGCTTGTCGATCTCCCCATGCATCTGCACCGGCATCAGGCTATGCAAGGCGCCCGATACTTCGCTCATGTGCTCCTGCACAGTCGCTTCCGGATCGAGTTCGAGCCCGTCCAGATCCGGCGCGAGCCGCACCGGCCGCGGACCGATCTCACGATTGAACAGATGACCGAGGTTATGGGCGGGGTCGGTGGACACGAGCAGCACCCGCCGGTCTTCGTTGGCCAGGGCAAGCGCCGTCGCTGCGGATACGGTGGTCTTGCCGACGCCGCCCTTGCCGCCGAAGAAGAGAATCTGCCTGGAACGCGCGAGATCTAGCAGCAATTCACATGATCCAGTGGAGAACGTTCCATGCCCATGCGCTGATGCCACTCATGGAAACGCTCGTAGACTACAGGCAACAATTCCATGGTGTAGAACGCGGCAGGATTCGGCACGCCCATGCTTTCGGCGAAAACGATCAGCATGAAAAGGTCTTCTTCGTCACGCCCCGCCCGCGCCATGGCCCGTCGATGCGGCGTTACATAGTACTCGTACAGACCCTGCTCGATGCGTTTCAGCAGCCCTGGTTTGCTGCGATCCTGTTTCATGAATCCGGCTTCCTGGGGAATGGAACGCTGTCTTTCATTATGCGCGAGGCGCCTTTTTATTGGAACCGGGCCTTGTGGTCTCTTTATTGAAACCCGGCCTGACGGCACGTTGCCGGCGGGCTTCCATGGGAGTGATGCGCAAGGGTCGGTAGATTTCGATGCGATCGCGGGGCTTGAGTACGTAGTCACCCGGCGCCGGAGCTCGCTTGCCGTCGAGTTTGCGCGAGAAGATGCCCATGACCGCTGTATCGAGATCGATTTCGGGAAATTCTTCGGCGATACCGGATAACTCCGCCGCTTCCCGGGCAGTCGTGCCGCGCGGCACTTGCAGGGTGACGATGCGCTGACAATCGGGCGTAGCCCAGGCGACTTCCACGTCGATTGCGCCCGCGGACTTGCTCATTTTCCGTAGACTGCCGCCGCCCGCTCCACCATGGCGTCGACCATGACGCTCGCGGTATCCCTGAACAGCTTGCCAACCGCAAGATTCACCAGCACTGAGCGGAACTCGAATTCCATTTGCAAACTGACCTTGCACGAACCTTCTCCGATGCTGTCGAATCGCCATTGCGCCTGGAAGTGCGAGAAATCGCCTTCCACCAGTTCCATGTCTATCGCCTCGGGCGGCCGCAGGCGGTTGCGTGTGACGAATTGTTGCCGGATACCCGCCCGTCCCAGGCTCAATTCGCCGACGAGTTCGTCGTCGCTCCGGGAAAGCACCCTAGCGGACTTGCAATGCGGCAGAAACAGGGGATATTGCTCGATGTCGTTCACCAGCTCGAACATCTGCCGGGCGGAATGCGGCAGCAAGGCGCTGCGGACAACGGCTACCATCAGAGATAGATCTGGTTGACGGTGCTCAGAAATACCACCAGCAGCACGACCGGAATGACCGTGCCGAGCGAAAGGTCGATATAGCGGTGCAGCCGGGAGCCGCGATAATTCGGATCGCCGACCTCGAGTTCGTCGGCCAGCCCGCTCAATTTCCAGCGCCAGGCGCAGAAAATGCACACGGTAAAGCCTACCAGCGGCAGAATGGTCTCGTAGAACACGTCCGACACCAGATCGAAAAAGGATTTCGAAACGCCGCCGTAACTCGTGAAATTGGTGAAGAAGTCGGAGATTCCCAGTGACATCGTGGCCGGGATCGTAAAGATCGCCATCAGCACGGCCTGGATCACTATCGCCTTGCGCCGGGAGACGCGGAACTCGTCGATCCAGCAACTGATGGGAATTTCGATAATGGAAACCAGCGAGGTCAGCGCGGCGAAGAACACCAGGGTAAAGAAGACGATGGCGGCGATGCTCGCGCCGATATAGCCCACGGCGGCTTCCATGGAAAGAAATATCTTCGGCAGGAAGCTGAAGATCAGCCCGACGCTGCTCGTGGAAAGGTCGTCGGTATTGGTATTCGGGTCGAATGCGAAAATCGCCGGCAGTATCAGCAACCCGGCGAAGAAAGCGATGCTCGTGTCCGCGATCGCCACCATGCGCGTCGAGCCGGCGATGCTGTCCTCGCGGCTGAAGTACGAACCGTATGTGATCAGGATTCCCATGCCGAGGGACAGCGAAAAGAATGCCTGGGCCAGCGCGCCGTTGACCACCGCCAGGTTCATGCGCGAGAAATCGGGCACGAGATAATAGGCTATGCCGACGCCGGCGTTATCCAGCGTCAACACAAAGATCGTCAGCGCCACCAGCATCACCGCGAGCGTCGGCATCAGCACCCGCGCCAGCCGCTCGATGCCGCCCTTGACGCCGCCGAGCAGAATGACGAACACCAGCATGAGCAGGAAAATCAGGTAGCCGAAAGTCGTGGGCCGCGCGGCAATTTCGCCGAAACTCGCGTCGTCAGCCAGCATGTTCAGACCGCCGAACATGAGTTCCCTCAGATAAACCAGCAACCAGACTGTAATGACAGAGTAAAACACCGCAATCATGAAAGGCGTCAGGATCGCCAGCATGCCCACCGCGTGCCAGAGCCTGCTGCCGCCGGACAGTTTGAGAAAGGCGCCTACGGGGTTGCGTTGCGTGTGTCGGCCCATGGCGACCTCGGCCATCATCACGGGATAGCAGATCACCGCGATGAAAAACAGGTAGACGAGCAGAAACGCGGCGCCGCCGTTCTTCGAGGCCATCACCGGAAACGCCACCAGGTTGCCGAGCCCGACCGCGGATCCGGCCGCGGCAAGGATGAATCCCATTCTGGAAGAGAACTTCCCTCGTTCGTGCGCCATTTGCCTGCCCCCTGTTATAGTTGCGCTTTCCTGGACGGCCGTCATGAAAAAGAAAGCTTCTGATACCACAATCGTGGTCAACAGAAAAGCAACGCACGACTATTACATCGAAGACAGCTTCGAGGCCGGCCTGTGCCTGCAAGGCTGGGAAGTGAAGAGCCTGCGTGCGAAGAAGGTGCAACTGGTCGACAGCTACGTGCTGATGAAGAACGGCGAGGCCTTCCTCCTGGGCTGCCATATCACGCCCCTGCAAACCGCCAGCAGCCATGTCGTGGCCGATCCCGACCGCACGCGCAAGTTACTGCTCAACAAGAAGGAACTGTCAAAACTGTTCGGCGCGACGCAGCAAAAAGGCTATACCTGCGTTTGCACTCATCTCTACTGGCGCGCGCACCTGGTGAAGTGCCGCATCGCTCTCGCCAAGGGCAAGAAGGACCACGACAAGCGCGCCAGCATCAAGGACCGCGAGTGGAATATTGACAAGCAGCGCATTGTGCGTCAGGCAAATCGCTGAGCAGCGAAAATTGGTCAAACCAATAATGTAAAACTAATGCTACCTTTTGGTTTGCATTGGTGGTACACTCCCGCCCTTCATGCTGGCCCTTGTCGTAGTGGGCCTTCGAAAAAATCAATTTTCGGGAGAGAATTCAAATGAGTGCCAAACGTACTACCACCTCCAGTGGTGGAAATTCCAGGTTCAAGCGCAATCCGCTATGTGCCGCGTTGACTTTAGGCGTATCCGCGCTGGCCACTATGCCTGCGAGTTTTGCCCAGGATGCGGAAGTTGAACAAATCATCGTTACCGGTATCCGCTCGTCTCTTGCCAGCGCTCTTGAGCAAAAGCGGTCTGCGGATAACCTGATCGAAGTGATTCAGGCGGAAGACATCGGCAAGCTGCCAGATCAGAACCTGGCGGAGGTGCTCGAAAACGTTACAGGTATCCAGATTACGCGAACTGCCGGCGTCGGCACCGGCGTTCAGATTCGCGGCACCAACGCAAACCGTACCGAAATCAACGGCGTGTCAACAGTGGACTCCGGCGCGGGACGCACAGGCATCGATTTCGAAGACGTTTCCGCGGCAATCATCTCCGCAGTCGAAGTGACCAAGGCGCCTGAAGCGAAAACAATCGAGGGCTCCGTGGGCGGCACGATAAATCTGAGAACGATTCGTCCACTTGAGATCAACGAACGCATAGCTGCTATCCGGGCGCAAGGGGAAAACAGCAGCCTTACCACCGACGGCACATTCACACCCAGGATATCAGGCACCTGGGGCGACAACTGGACTACCGACGCTGGAGAATTCGGAATCGTCGTCAGCGGAAGCTATACCGAACAGGACGTCACCGCCTTCCGTCCCCGTACCGACCGCGACAACAACGTGGCCGCGGGCAGCAGCGCCGCTAGCGCGCAATCCTTCAACTTTCTGCCCATCCAATTTCTCAACCAGGATTACGACAATTTCGAGTACGAAACCACGAACTTCGCCGGTACACTGGAGTGGGCGCCGAGCGAAGAATTGACCTTGTACTTCGATGCGGTCATTAACGATCAGGAGCGCAGACAAGAGAGTTCGAGGGTACAGGGATCGGGCGTGAGCAGCCTCAGGAACGCTTCCATTCCCGATGCGTTCGAAACGATCAATTTTGGCTCGGTAGACGGCCGCAACGGCACTCAGAATCTCGGCTCTATTGAAGCGGCGCTCCGGGGCGTGATCGGCGTCGACCTGTCGGTTGACGACGACGATCCGAATCTGCGGTTCTCGTCGGACACGAACTCGCGCCTGACGGAAAGCCAGATATACAGATGGGGCGCCGATTGGCAAAGAGGCAGGTGGTCGGGACGAGCGGAAATATCGACCTCGAAATCCGATTCCACAACTCCCAGTTTCAATACCACTCTCAACTTCATTAACCCGAACGTGCCTTTGGATCCGGGCGGCGCCAACGATAACAGCACGCCTTTCCGCTACGATCTGAGTGGCGGCACACTGTCATGGGGCGTCGCATTCGGTGAACCGGGCGCGCCGACGGTTGCTCAATTGCTCGATCCCTCGAACATTGTGTTACGCGATACCAACATCAGCCAGGATATTGCCGAAAGCAGCGAAAACGCACTAGTGTTCGACTTCAGTTACGACCTGGACTGGTCGGGCTTTTCGACAGTCGATTTTGGCTATCGCAACAGTACTGCGTCGAATTTCAACAACGACATCCGCACCAATCGCGGGTTAAGGAGAATGTCTGATTCTCCCAGAGGTAATTTGTTCGCGGACCTCCTTGTGCCGGGCCCCGACAACTTCAATGCGGCCGATGACAGAGCGCTGTTCATCGGCAATTTTCTACTCATCAACCCGGAGCGCGTGGCTTCGGACCCGGACGGCGTGCTGGCCACGTTGAATGGCGCCATTAACGCCCACGGTGGCTCCAGATCGATTAACGAGCCCACGTCGAGCGTCGCCGCATTTTTCGATATCGAAGAAGTAACCGATGCCCTGTATGCGCAAGCAAACTTCGAGAGCGGCATTTTTCGCGGAAATTTCGGAGTGCGCTATCTGGAAACCGAGGTCGACTCGACCGGCAATTCGGTAACCAACGGAGTGGCGACTCCGACGACTTCGAGCGGCAGCTACAACTTCCTGTTGCCGCGATTCAACCTGGTTGCAAACGCAAGCGAGGACGTACTGCTTCGTGCAGGTTGGGGTAAGGATATCAGACGCCCGAGTTTCAGCAGTCTGTCGACTTCAACCACTTTCAGCACCAGCCCCAATCCTCCGGTTTCAATCGGCAACCCCGGTCTGGAGCCTGAAGAAGTGGTCTCGTTCGATCTATCCGCCGAATGGTATTTCGCGCCTTCAAGCGTTGTAAGCATCGGCTATTTCCACAAGGAGCGTACCGGCCTTTTCGTTCGTACCCAGGACGATCCTTTTGAAGATCCGGTCACCGGATTCCGCGACGTAACCGCTCCCTGTGAGCAAGGTGGTATTTACAACCCCATCGCGGACGTTAATGTTTTCGGTGATGCTGGTGGCGTAGGGGTCTGCGTTCCGGCTGCGACCACAGTCAATGGCGCCGGGGAAACCACGCAGGAAGGATTTGAACTGGCCTTGCAGTACGATCTTGCACAGTTCGAGGATGAACTGGGTTGGGCTTCCGGATTCGGATTTATCGCTAACCTTACCGAGCAGGAATTCACCGGCGGCGACACCTTCCTCAATCCGACCAGCCGCGCCCGCGCCGCATTTGCCTTGATGTCAACGGGCGCTACCGACGTTACCCTGCGGGGGCAACTGGTTGACCTGTCAGGAACTTCCTACAACATCACGACGTATTACGAAAAGTACGGCATTTCAGCCAGAATGCGTTATACGTGGCGTGAGGCATACCGTTCGACCGATTTCGGCAGTACCTCCAGCTTCCCCTGGGGCTTCCCCGTCGTTCAGGAAGATAGAGGACAGCTGAATGCGAGCGTCAGTTATGCCGTGAACGACAATCTGAGCGTTGGCGTTGAAGCCGTTAACCTCACAGAGTCGGATGTCAGACAGTCCTGTGTCAACGGAGGCGCACTCGTGTGTTTTCAGGGTCTGACGGACCGCCGCATAACCATCGGCGCCACCTACCGCTTGTAAAGCGAAGAGCAACGCCGTTAAGATCGGGGCGCCGATGTCAAACATTGGCGCCCCCTTTTTTGCCCAAAAGTAAAACCGGCCTCACGCCACCGCAGTGGAGTGTGGCGGAAAGCATGGCCGGGTCATCAGGTCCGATTCGAGGTCGAGGTCCTGAGAGGGAGAATGAAGTGACTATAGAAAGCACTGCCGAAGTGCAAACATCATTGCCCGAACCGGACGACGAAGTATCCAGGCGCCTGGTCGGAGCGCGGTTGAGCGCCAGGCCGTTAGCGGATTTTCCCGGCCGCCTGCCGGTGACTCTGGAGCAGGCCTACTCCATTCAGTCGGCATCGGCAGACCGTTGGCCCGACGAGGTTACAGCATGGAAAGTCGGGAAGTTGTCGGCGCCTGACCGAGAGCGCTTTCAGACCGAAAAGTACGCCGGGCCGATATTCCAGTCGTCCATCCGGACCGCCGAGCAGGGTTCCTGCGAGGCAATGGCGATTTACGAGGGCGGGTTCGCCGCTATAGAAGCCGAATATGCACTGGAACTGGGCTCTGCCGTACCACCTTCGAAAAAAGATTATTCGGACGAAGAATTGGCAGATCTGGTCCGTGCAGTATATGGCGTAGCGGAAGTCGCCAGCAGTCCGATGGCCGTGGTCATCGAACTTGGCGTTACTTCGGTGGTTTCCGATTTTGGAGTTAACGCCGGTCTCGTTGTCGGGCCGAAAATATCCGGGTGGCGTTCACTTGGACCGGAGTCTTTGTTCGCCAGCGTTGACGTGGACGATTACACGATTGGTGAGGCCAACTCCGAACCGATCGACCGAAATGCGCTGCAGGCTCTGAGATTTCTGATCAGCCTCAGCGCAAGCCGGGGCATTGCACTTCCTGAAGGCACCTTGATCTCGACCGGCGCGCTCACCGGCGTGCACCACGTACAGGTGGGCTCAACCGCGCGCGTGAGTTTCGGATCGTTCGGCTCGTTCGAAGTGAGGTTTGAACAGGCGGCTCCGAGGCAATAGCGCTGCACATTGCCCGACAGGCAGTTGCAAAATCACTTGTGCGTCCATTGTTGAAAAAGACCAGTGCATGTTGAATTTCAAAACAGTTTATTTACCGATGCTCGCTGCCGTTTCCTGTCTGGCCGGCGCAGGCTTTGCGGAAAACGTTGTGCAGCGCGTTCCGGCGGACGAATTCGATCTGCGCAACTGGTCGATAAACATACCATTGGATCTCGATGGCAATGGTGTGGCCGACACAATCGACGCCACGGAAATCCAGACCTATTCCCATCCCGATTTTTTCCATCTTGATGAGAATGACCGCATGGTGTTCACCAGCCCGAACAAAGCGTCGACATCTCCGAACTCAACCAATGCACGTAGTGAATTGCGTTACATGAGCCGCGGGTCGGACAGATCCATCCCTACTTCGTCGCCAGGCAACAACTTTGCGCTGGCGTCTCATGAAGATGCGGACCTGTTTGCGTCCGTGGGAGGCAAAATGGAGGCGACACTGCAAGTCGATCAGGTATCCCTGCATGCAGGCCACCCCCAAAAACCCCCTGCCTACTCGGTAGTGATCGGGCAGATTCATTCGATCCGCCGGGATGAGAAGACAAACGGATTTGGTTATGGCAACGAACCGCTCAAAATCTTCTACAAGAAGTGGCCTGACCACGAGACCGGCTCCGTATTTTGGGCTTATGAAAGAAACCTCCCCACGGATGACCCGCAACGGACGGATATCGCATACGTCGCGTGGGGCAACAACTGGGATGACCCGACCGATCCAGGCGAGTTGGGAATCGCTTTGGGCGAAGTGTTCAGCTACACCGTCAATGTACACGAAGACACGCTGCACCTGATCTTCGAGAGCGAAACCAAAGACACTGTTCGACACCGGATCAATCTCGCCGACAGTGTCGACGCACATGGGAACGTCGATGCCGCCGACCACCCTCGGGGCTATGCGCAAGAATCCCTGTACTTCAAAGCGGGCGCCTACAATCAATGCAGTACGTCGCAGGCCGATAGCTGGCGATATCCCGCGTGCCCGGGCACGGGCGACTGGGTGACGGATCAAGCCAACGGGGACTTCGCCCGGGCAAGATTCCATGGATTGGTCGTGGGCGATTCCACGCCAGAGATCGCTAATTGATCCTCGTATGGTGGAAAGGTCCGGTCCAGTCGAATGTCCGGCTGTTTATCTCCAGCCGGTGCGCGGCGGCATGGGATGAGTCCGTATTCGACAGGATGAAGATAGCGGTTTGTCCACTCAAGCCTTCAATCGTGACCGCGGTGTAGTCCCGGTCGTCGTGAACGACATTCAGCGCGGAGACAGTGCTGTTTGAGTTGAGCGCGATCTCGGATACCGGGTTGTAGTTGCCGTGCGGCTCCAGCACCGAAACGAAAACCGTATCGCCAACGCCCTTTCTGCGAATCATTAGGGCCGCCTCCCTGCGCAGATTGAAATCGGGGTCGTTCGCGCCGATTCTCGTAAAGAGCAATTCATCGCTGAACTCCGTAGCGGAAGTCAGCGTGTAGAAACCCCGCTTGCCCAGCCAGGAAAATTTCGTGTTGTCGATGGCGGGCGCGCCTTTGGCTTCCAGATACAAATGCTGATACCCGTTCTCCTCCCCCAGGGCCGCCAGTTCGGCTTGCGCCTCGAATTCAAAATTGGCCGTAATTGCCTGGCCCATGAAATAGAAAGGCAGGTCGTATTGATTTTCTCCGCCTGAGTTCACTTTCAAAATGTCCAGCACATAGGGTTTTTCAAAACTTTCTCCCTTGATCATGGCCATGGTCCGAAGCAATTCCGTACCGGGATAGGCATTGGTTTCCCTGGCGCTTACGACCTGCACATCATCGGCCGCCGCATCGAAAAAATGCAACTCCGAATGATGTCTGCTGCCGATTTCGTACCGGCCCTCAAAATGCGAAATTTCATTTTGGGTAAGCGTGTTGTGCGCGATTGTCTGTTTTGCCCAGGTGGTGTTTTCCTCCAGGTAATTGCCGCCGCCTTTCTGCTCGATGTTGACGAATCGCGCCATGCCATAGTCCTGGATGACCTCTTCTCCCTGCTCGAACAGGGAAATCGACAACTTGTCGTAGTGTCCGTGGCTCAATCCCTGGGCGGAATACTTGAATACCAGCGTGAGTGCTTCATCGCCATGGCGCAGGATGGCCACGCCACCCTGATTGCCGTCGGCGCCATCGGAGAGGTTCAGAGAGCGCTTCGTGAAAGGCCGCGAGGCGCCATCGCGAATTCCCATCGCGACGGAAAAGCCCGCGTCATTCAGGAGTACCTGGCCCTGTCGTTCGGCGATGCTCAGGAGTTGCGGGTCGCCTCCACCGAAATGGTATGCAACATCCACCGCCGAAACCAATTCGCGGGAATGGTAGGACATGCCTTTCTGGCCGTCGTTCAGCGGAAAAAACTCTCCGTCCGCGTCGGACAGATTCAACAGCACGTCAACGGACCGGAGCAACACTCCATTCTTGTGTTCGAAGATGCCCAGTTCCGGTTTAACGTTCTGCAGGCCAACCGCGAAAATCAGGAACGGGTACATGGCATAACGCTGGTAATACGGACCTTCGGTGTAATAGCCCTCCGGCGAAAAAGGCTCGTCGATATTGGCCAGAAATCCAGCCTGTTGCCCTTCCACTCTGATAAAACCGCCGTCATTGTCCCTGGCGCCTGCGACAAGACCATCGTCCTCGATTCCATACAACGCTCGTTGAACCAGATCGTCGTCTCCCATGACCAGGCCAATCATGCCCACGGCCGCCGCACCCCAGGTGCTGTGGTTATGAACCCGATTGAAGAACTGCGGGTTTTCTACGGAAATGAAATCGGCGAAAGGACGAAACAGGTTTTCCTCAAGTCGCGCGCGCTCCTCAGGGGACAGCCAGTCATGGATCGCATCGTAGGCCTGGCTCATGTACACCAGCCAGTTCGCTTCGTTCAGGCACTGCCAGAAAAGTTTTCCTCTCGCATATGACCGTTCCTGCGGATGCAAGGGAAGACCCGGATACATCGCCTCGTATTGAAACAGCATGTCGCGAACGTAAACCGCATACTTCTCGTCCTCCAGAATCTGGAAGAGCATTCCCGCTTTTTCGGCAATCAGAAAATTCTGTTTATGCCGTTCATGGGTATAGCCGCCTGAAAGATCCTTTGGGATTGGGGTGTCTATTCCCATGGCAATTTCGGCATCCACTTCTGCCTGGACCGATCGCAGCGAAGCGTCAAACAGGGGAACCTTGCCCAATTCCGCCCTGATCTGTTCGACGCCTGCCCTGGTCATGATCAGGTTGGGATGTTCCGCGGAATGCGAAACTTCTGATACGGTGAGCGCCGACATTATTAGAACTGCGAACGAGAAATTACGGATTTTCATAGGGTTGCTCACTGAAACCGTGCGCCGAGCGCTAGTATGCCATTGCAGGAAATCATCTGACCAATTTAAACCAATTTTCAGGCTAATGTTACCCGTTTTGCTATTCCAATAAACTAAATTTGGCATGACCTTTCCGCATACGCCGACAAGTACGCTATTGAAAACGCTGTTTACCGGCAGCAGGGCGGCAGCCGGGGCACCGAAGACGAAACTGTTCGCCAACGGTGTATACCAGCGGTGTATACCAGCGATTGACTCCGGTTTGAATTAGTGGCAGTGTTGAAGCAGGTGGAGTTCGAAATTCGGCAAAGTTCCGCTTAATTGGAAATACCGATTTTCACTAGCAAACTCCCGGGAGGCCCAACATGCGCACTACTAATGATTTTACCCTGCGGCGTTCGTCACTGTTGCTTGCGCTATGTGCGCCAACTCTGTTACCAGCGACCGCGGCTCTCGCGCAACAGGCCGAAAGTGCCGAACTCCTTGAGGAGATTGTCGTTACGGGCGTGCGGCGCGATATCCAGAATTCCATCCAGCTCAAACGCAACTCGACCGAGATCGTCGATGGGCTGAATGCCGACGAGATCGGTGCGCTGCCGGCCCTGTCTATCGGCGAGGCTTTGGAGATCATTACGGGCGCCGCGACCCATCGCGAGAACGGAGGCGCTACCGAGGTGGCCGTCCGAGGCCTGGGGCCCTACCTGGGCAATACGGTCGTGAACTTTCGGGAGTCGACCAACGGCAGCGGCAACCGCGCGGTGAACTTCAGCATATTTCCTTCCGAGTTGTTCAATTCCGTCTCCATTCATAAAACCCAGTCCGCGAGCTATATCGAAGGTTCCGTCAGCGGCCAGGTACAGCTCAGCACCAGACGACCGATCGAATACGGCGAACAACGCGCGCAATTCAGTCTCAAGGGCTCGCAGCATCCTGACGACAAGAACATCATTGGCCAGGATAACGGTTACCGCGGCACCGCCAGCTATATCAATTCGTGGGAAGTCGAAGGTCTGGGCACTTTCGGCATATCCATCGGCGGGCAAAAGCGCGACGATTCGAATCCCGAGGCGGAAGCGACTCACACCACCGGAGGCGGGCGGTTTGAAGCCTGTGTGCTGGAATCGTTCGATTCCATGGCGCAGCCGCTCGATACATCCGGCCGATGCGACGAAAACGGCAGCAACCCTGACTTGAGCAATGACCAGCTTCAGGATCTGATCGATTCCAATCCCGCTTACAATAGCGTTGAAGATATCCCCTTCGCCTATATTCCTCGTGATCGCACATTTCGGCGGAACACGACGGACGATGATCGTCAGGCCCTGTTCGGTGCGTTCCAGTGGCAGCCCAATGAAAACTGGGATGTGTTCGTGGATTTCCAGCAGTCCGAACGGGATCAAAAGGAACTGCGCCAGGATCTGCAGTTCGGAGCGACCCAGAACAACCTGAGAAACCTCGTTTCCAACCCGCGCACGGGGCTTTTGCGAAGTTTCACCACGGATACCGATATTCGATCCAATACGACGGACTTCTCACGCTTCGAAGAGTACGAAGGCGCCGGCCTGAACATTGCCTGGCAAGCCACGGACAGCCTGGAAATTGCATTTGACGCGGCGTTTGCTGACACCATGCGAACCGAAACTGATGTTGAGGTTCGAATGGCTGCAAACGAGGTATTGATAACCGATCCGGACAAAACTTCAAGCAGAGAAGAATTTCTGGTCAATTTCGATGTGAATGCGCCCGGCACGGATGGACTCACCTTGCCGACGATTCTTTGCACCGACGGCAGCAGTTCATGCGATCCCAATTCGCTGCTGGATTTCGACATCACCAATCCTGCCTACTTTACCGCTCGCGATCGTGCGCGGATTCGCGCCCGACAGCAGATTCGCGAACATACGATCGATGCCTATCGACTCGACCTGAACTGGGACACCGACTCCCTGGGCTTCGTCAACAACGTGCAGGCGGGCGTGCGATCTTCCAGCCTTACCTATCGCACTTTCGGCGGCAATCGCAACGACGACGGATACAGTCTGTTCGAGGACGAGGATTTCGACGGCGTTCCCGGCGGGAGCTCCAGTACTCCCGAATCCCGCGCTGCCGTCTTCAATGCCGCCAACAACTGCGGCCAGTCCAGCTTTCCGGAGCCCGGTTTCCTATCGGAATCCAGAGGCGGTAAAGATCTCGTCACGGTTGCAAACGGAATCGGCACCGGCACCGGATGGGCGACGTTCGATCACGGATGTCTGCTAGATGAACTGACCGCGAATTACGGCGGCAGATCCGCGATCGGCTTCCAGAACGGAATCCAGACCAACAGTATCGACCTGACCGAAGATTCGACGGCTCTCTACTTGCAGGCCAATTACGAATCCGAAATGTCCGGCAGACCCGTCCGCGGCAATTTCGGCATTCGTGTCGTCGACACGGAAATTGCGTCGATCGGATACCGAACTCCGCTTACCGTCATCCAGGAAGACGGCTTGTTTTTTGTCGAACAGGCATCGGGCGCGGACTACGAAAGAATATTGCAGACCAATAGCTATACCGAAGTCCTGCCCAGCATGACTTTCATCATGGACCTCAATACCGATTGGGTATTCCGTGCCGGAGTATTCAAGGGCATTTCGCGTCCGGATCCTCACTCCTATGGAAACAGTCGTTCAATCAACACCAATGACTCCGACGATCCGGACTCCGGTTACGCCACACTGGCGGAAGCGGTGCAAGGGATCGGTGCGCCGGGCAACCCGAAACTGGAACCGCTGCCTTCCTGGAATCTTGACGTTGGCCTGGAATGGTATGCCAACGAAGATACGATGCTGGCGGGTGGCGTTTACTGGAAGCGGTTTCAGGGCGCTTTCGTGAACGCCTACCAGCAGGAGGACTTCCTGATCGATGGAAATACGGTCAGCGGCACCGTCAGGACCACCCAGGTTTCCGATGAAACAAGTGACCTCACTGGTATTGAATTCACCGCCACGCACTCCTTCGACTATCTGGAAGGATTTCTCGGCGGCTTCGGCGCCAAGTTCAGCTACAACTACGCGGATTCGGATTTTGAATTCGAAGACGGTCACGGCGGAGACGGAGTTGCCTTCGACTCCAACGGCAATTCGACTCCACTTCTGGGACTTCTGCCGCCGGCCGGGTTATGGGGGCTGTCGCGTCATACCAGCGCAACGCAGGTTTACTGGCAGAACGACCGCTTCAATGCGCAAGCTATCTACAAGGCGCGTTCCCAGTACTTTCAGGGTTACGGGCGCGATACCGGCGCACGAATTCGATATGTGGACGACTACAATACGCTTGACCTGCGCTTGAGATACGATATCACCGACGAAATTCAACTTTCGCTGGAAGGTATCAACTTGCTGAGTGAGCCACGTATGGATTTTCGCGGCCTGGATGGAGAGGTCGTTCAAACCCTTGAGTATGGACCCCGTGTATTCGCCGGCGTCACAGCAAGATTTTAAGATGGGAAATCGATGATTCGAATCACACTGGCCATACTGGCCTTTATAGTCAGTCAGGCTGGGCTTGCCGAGACGCTGCTCGTCAGCACGCAAGAAGAGTACGAGAGCGCCGTCGAGACTTTGGAGTCCGGTGACACGATCGTACTCGCAAACGGTGAATGGCGGGATTTCGAGATTCTTTTAACCGGGAAAGGAGAATCCGGCAATCCCATCACGCTCACGGCTGAGACCAAGGGCGAAGTCTTCATCACGGGGCAGTCGAATCTTCGCATGGCCGGAGAATATCTCGTCGTATCCGGGCTGGTGTTCCGCGACGGCCACACGCCCACCAACACGGTGATCTCGTTTCGTCGCACCCGGGGTGACCTGGCGTATCACTCGCGTGTGACCGAGACCGTAATTGACCACTTCAACAACCCTGAGCGCCACGAGACCGATTTCTGGGTCATGATGTACGGCAAGAACAACCGCTTCGACCACAACCACCTCGTAGGCAAGAGCAACGCCGGCGTAACAATGGCGGTGCGGCTGGACAGCGAGGAAAGTCAGCAAAACCGTCACCGCATCGACCACAATTACTTCGGGCCCCGGCCAATTCTCGGCTCCAACGGCGGCGAGACCTTGAGGATTGGCACCAGCCAGTATTCCCTGACCGACTCGTTGACCGTGGTCGAGAATAATTTTTTCGACCGGTGTAACGGGGAACTCGAGATCATCTCGATCAAGTCCGGCGGCAATACGCTGCGGGGCAACCTTTTCGTCGAATCGCGCGGCACCCTCACATTCCGGCACGGCAACGGCAACCTCGTGGAGAACAATGTGTTCCTGGGCAACGGCGTTGATCACACCGGCGGCATTCGCGTCATAAACTTCGACCAGGTCGTGCGCAACAACTACCTCCAGGGATTGACGGGCCACCGTTTCGGCGGCGCGTTCGTGGTCATGAACGGTGTGCCGGACTCGCCGATCAACCGTTACTTTCAGGTCGATAACGCGTTGATCGAGAACAACACGATCATCGACAGCGATCACGTCGAACTTGCGACGGGAAGCGACGAGGAGCGTTCGGCGACACCTGTCAACAGCGTGTTCAGATCGAACCTGATCTACAACGAAGACCAGCGCAACATCGTAACGGTGCATGACGACATCAGCGGCATCGAATTCCGCTCGAACGCGCTCAACGGAGTCGAAGATTCACCGCTCGCTGCCGGCTTCGATAATTCCGGATTTGAACTTCGCAGGGCAGCCAACGGTCTGTTGTATCCCATGGACGAGGCGCTTGCCGATGCGGGCGTGTCCCGGGACCTTCAAGTTCTTGACCGGACGAGTACCGGCGTATCCTGGTATCCCAAGCCCGGCCCGGACAACCGCTTCGATACCGGCGAGACTATCGAGATCGGTCCCGGCCTGGACTCTCTGACGGATGCGGCTGCCGGTGCGGATGCCGGCGATGTAATCACCATGGCGCCGGGCGAGTACCTGGTAACGAAGACTATCGTCGTGGACCGCCCGCTCACGATTCAGGCCGCCGCGGGAACGGCTACCGTCGAGTTTGAGCGCACCGCCTTGTTTGAACTTGCCGACGGCGGCAGCCTGAAACTGGACGGCGTAACCATTGCCGGAAGGGCCGCACCCGATGTTGCCGGAAATTCCGCCATTCGAACCAGCCGGTATTCGATGCTGAACAATTTCATTCTGATTGTCAGGAACGCGACAGTTGAGGATCTCAACACGAATCATTCCTTCAATTTCTTCACCTCTTCAAAACACACGTTTGCTGACCGGATCGAAATTGCCGACTCGAGTTTCAGCGATATCACAGGGCACATTCTCCCGTTGAACAGGGAAACCGAAGATCTTGGCCTCTACAACGTCGAATACATTTCAATCACCGGATCGAGCTTCCGCAATATCGAAGGCGCCGTGGCCGACATCTACCGGGGCGGGACCGACGAAAGCACGTTCGGCCCACACTTCGAATTGCGGTCTTCGTCACTGGAGTCGGTGGGCATTGGATCGCGTAACAAGTCGGAAGCGTCGGTCCGGCTACACGGGGTGCAGGATACGGATATTGTCGATAACGAGTTTACAGACAGTCAGCCGGTGCGCGTGACTCATATTGTGGGCGAGCCGGTTACCATGATGTCACGTAACCGGTTTATTGAAACGCCGGAACCGCTCTTGATCGAGTTCGTAGCGCAATAATCCGACAGAAGCTCTCCTTTTCTCGTGAACGAACGGCCGGATCACAGACCGAAGGCCTGTATCAATATGAAGAATGAAATCGACAGTTTGCTACAAAACGCGCCGCTGATTGCCCTCGTCCAGGCGGAAGACGCGGACACAGCAGTGCGCACTTCGCGAGCCCTCGCGGCGGGCGGCATAACCATCATCGAAGTGCTGTTCCGCACCGATGCAGCGCTCGATTGCCTGGGCGCAGTCGCGCGGGAAGTTCCCGAGGCGTTCGCTGGCGCGGGCACGGTGTTATCGGCCACGCAGGCCGAAGCGGCGCTCAACGCGGGAGCCAAGTTCATCGTTTCGCCGGGACTCGACGAAGGCGTGGTCGGCGTGGCCCGGTCCGCGGGGGCGCCGGTCTATCCCGGCGTCTGCACGGCTACCGAGTTGCAACGCGCGCATAATCTCGGCCTGGACACCGTCAAGTTTTTCCCCGCCTCGGTGGCCGGAGGCGTACCCGCGCTCAAGGCGCTGTCGAGCGTTTTCAGAACGATGCGCTTCATCCCCACCGGAGGTGTTTCTCTGGCTAATCTGGGCGATTTCCTTGCGATTCCCGCCGTCCTCGCCTGCGGTGGAAGCTGGCTGACACCCGCAAGCCTGATCCGGCAAGGCGATTTCGAAGGCATCAGCAAGCTGGCCCGGGAAGCTGTGTCTATTTCGAAAACTGCATCTCCAGACAAACGGTAAACGAATCACGCTTTCAACTCGCCGGCAACAACACCCGAAAAGCGTACCGGGAAGGAACGCCCGCGTTCGAGGTCAGGACCCTGCTCACTACGGCGCGGTGTTGAATCCCGGAACGGTAGGCGGCATCGCGGCAAAGGCCGCGCCGGCAAAGGGCAGCGAGACAGCCGCAATCTCCCGGTCGCACAGCAGCCTTGCCTCACCGCCGACAAAATCGACCGGCAACTCGAACAGGTCGGCCAGGAACCGCACCGTAGTGGATGCGCCCGCAACCCTGATCGCCGTTGTTGCCGAGACAGTCTCTTCCCGCCCCGGCATCGCCAGCGCCGCCTCGCAGGAGGCGTCGGATTCGGCGTCGTTGGACAGAACCAGCGCCAGCCGCCCCAATCGGGGCACAACCGGAAACCGGACCTCCCGCGCGAATTGCGCGGGCGCAACCACCGCCATGCCGGCCAGGCCTTCCGGTATATGCAAAGTCAGCAGATTGCGCGCCTCGGCCGGGGCGTCGCAATCCAGCGCAGCATGGCCGAACGCCAGCGTATGCCTGCCGAAACTTGACAGCGAGATCCGGCCGCCATCCGCCGCCAGTTCCAGCGTCGCCCCGCCTGAATCCTCCCGGGTCACGCCTTCTGCGTTTTCGAACCGGGCCATGTTCATTCCCGCGCCGCGCAGACGCAAGGCGCATCGATTGACTTCGTTGGAGAGATTTGTCACCAGCAGGCGGGATTGGAAGCCACCGCCGTCCAGCATAAGGGGCAGCAGCGCCCGATACGGCTGCGACTCGTCGCGGTCTTCCGGGTCGATGGGCGCCAGCGCGGTGAATACTCCACCGTTCAGCAGCATGCCCAGGGGGCCGACCGCCCGGCTGCAGGTTAGCGAGGCGGCTCCGCCGGCCATGTCGTCCTGGGCCGAAATCAACTCGTCCAGAAACCGGAACACAGTTGATTGCGCAGGAACCGTGAGGTCACTCCCGCCGACACTGGTTCCGTCGGCAGTCTCCAATTCCACGGCACAAGCGGCGTCCAGCGCGTTGCCGTTGGCCAGGACCAGCCCCAACCGGCCCGATCGGGGCAATACCGGAAAATGAAAGGCCTGTCGTTCGCGCACGCTTTCCAGGGTCGTCATGGCGACCGGTGCGCCGCCGCCCTCCAGGACGAGCAGCATTCGCGCCACCGCGGGATGTACGCAGGTGAGTTTCGCGGAACCAAAACTCAAACCCGAATTGCCGGCGGTCGTGAGTGCTACGCCGGCGCCGACCGCGTCAATGTCGATCTCGATTCCGGCATCCGATGCCGCCAGCGCGACGTGTTCCTCGAATAGGGCAGCGTCCAGCCCCTCGCCCTGCAATTCCAGCGCGCAGCGATTGCCCGGCGCCGAGACATTGTTCAGAAAAAGGCGGCTATGGAAGCCGTCCCCGTCGGCAAACAGGGGAAACCGGTGTTCCCGGGCCGCGGCGGCGTCGAGAGGTACGGGCGCGGGATCATCGCCGCCCGGATCAGGGTCGGGTTCCGGGTCCGGTTGTGGAGGAGGCGTCAGAAGTGTAAAGGATACTGTCGCGATCGGCTCGTTGGTGAATTTGCCTGTCCCCCTGATGCTGGTGATCACGCCTTGAGGTGAGGTTGATGGGTTGCTCAGCGAGAACTGCGTGCCGTTCTCGGTCCCTGCGTCGTACGGATACAGGTTTACCGTCTTTGCAGCCAACCAGTTGTCGCCTTCACGCAATGACAGGCCGGATATGCCGACAAACCAGTCCGGGCTGGGGGCCACCATGGTTACCAGAGTGACGAGGGGATGCGCGGGGGTGGCCGTGAATTCAATCGTAGCGGAGCCGGTCCCGCCGGACGAGACGGTTTTCTGCAGGGTGACATGGGCATTCGGGCCGGCGGATGCGATCTCCCGCCTGAGGGCGCTCGTCCCTCCAATCTCCGCCATGCTCTCGATCCCGGCACTGGCGGTTCCCCCACTGCTCCAGAATGTGACCTGATTGTTGTGGACGGCGCCGATCAACGGCGAAAAATGCGCACCGGAGGGCAGGCCGCCCGGAGTCACAGCGGTGGTCCATTTGCCCTCGAAGGTCACCTGATAGGTGACCGATTGTGCGTTGGCGAGGGTAGCCTGCAACAGGATGAGCAGGAGAGCGAAAATGACGGGCAATTTGTTAGTCATAAACGTATCGGGAACGAAACCAAGCCTCTTTTGGCGCGGCCTGATAACATACCACGCAACGCTATCGCAATCTGGTGTGCGGGACTGGTAGGGGCGAGGCATGCCTCGCCCGCAGGCGTTGCGAGGTGTCGAGGCCATCCGCAGTCGAGGCATGCCTCGCCCCTACCCTCGCCCCTACCCTCGCCCCACATGTATCTGAACCTTGTCACCGGCGCCGACGATTTTTTCAGCGTGGCGATTCCGCGGGCATCGGGAAATTTGCCCGCGAAACAGAGAAAATTCCGGCCTGCTGTGTTATTCTGATCGGTCTTCTCGGGGGCGATTCGGATTCGACGCCGGTATCAACACCTGGGGTGCATGCCGAGAGGGTAGTGACTCTCGTTAATCAATTGCTGCAACTGCATAGTTGCCGAAGACAGAAGCTACGCCCTAGCCGCCTGACCGCGGTTAGCGATTGCCGGAGGGATGCCCGTAAACCTCCGATTGCAATCGTCATATAGAACGGGATCGCGGTGAGACGCGCCTGGCGTCGATCCGTCAAACCTATCCAGGCTCGCCCTGATCGCCCTGCCCGTCGGGTAGATATGGGCTAACTCAATAGACGACGCTAAGCATGTAGATCTTCAGGCCGCGAACTGACGGACGGGAGTTCAACTCTCCCCGCCTCCACCAAACCAGAACCCGCCTTGCCGGAACCATCCCGGCAAGGCGGGTTTTTTGTAGCCGGCAAGCACGCAACCTACAATTCCAGACGCAGATTTGGCTCGACTGTATCAATCAAGGCAACGGGCACTTCGTGTTCCCTGGCCAACTTTCGCCATTGCGAAACGTGGGTAATGGTTTCGTCGAGGATCCGATCGATTCTCGAGCGCGTAAACAGCGGGCTGAGTTTTCCCAGAGCATGGAAATCCTCGCGGGTAAAGTCGTCCCGTTTTCCGTTCATAGTCATCCAGTGGCTGTTGATCCATTTGTTTCCGGGCCTGTAGCTGTACGCCAGATCGTAGGCCGGCGCGAGTTGCCAGTTTCCCTCTTTCAGCATGAACGAGAAATTCTTGGAATGATCGTCATGGTTTCTGGCGACGATGTTGAAGGCCATGCGCCTGAACAATTGCTCAGCAGCCGTAGCCGGAAGACGAAGCTGTCTGGCGACGCCGAACAATTCCGCATAGGAAAAGGAACCCGGCGATTTGTAGTCCACATGAGCCAGGCCATTCAGGGTTTGGACGTGAATTTTCCTGTTGCCGTTTCGGTCGAAGCGCCTGGTAACAAAATGCCGGCGATTTCCTTCCGCAAGCAATTTGCAAGGCATCATCGTTATGCCACACGCCTCTGCGATCAAGTGGTACACGTATTCCATCGCACTGTATCCCAGCGGGTCGCCGAAGGACTCGCCGCCCTTGCGGTGTTCGCTGACGCCGTCGAATTTCAATAGATAGTGGGTGAATCCTTACGGCGCGTCGACCTGTCCCGACCTGACCCTGGTGAAGTCTTCATTGAACGCCACGACGGCCTTGGGCCGCGCTCCGCCGGCGCTTGTTCCGATGGACAGCAGCGCCACCATGGCGTCGCGGTCCTCTTGCCCGCCGCCGCTCATTTCGGCGGCGAAACCGGCGCGGCTGTCGAGTACTTCCTGCGCGATTTCGACCAGCCGATCCATTTGCAAATTCTGCGAGACGTTCAATCCCCTGAATCTTTCGGCGGGAGTGAATTCGAGCACACCGACCCCTCGTTTACCGATGTACTTGAGTTTTTCGAGCGGACTCAACTCGTCCGCCGCGCGGCCCTGGCGGGCAACCCACTCGTTGAGCACCGCGTTGCCGAAATCGTCCGGAAGAGAGTCCGCGAGCATTCCCGGCAGCCCGTTGAAAGTTTTCCGCCCCAATTCCGGAAACGAGTAAACGCAATTCGCCAACGGCATGCTTGTCGGCGAAAGCTCAATGCCGCCTTCGATAAACGATCGTTCGTATTCGAATGCGCCAATGCCAGCGCCAGCATCGAAACTGACCGCCCCAACTCGGTCTCCGCAGTACATGACTTCAACAACCTGATCTACCATTCCGGCAGCTCTTCAGTCCTGGTCTTGCGCTGGCCCGAGGCCCTTCGCCGCGCTTTCCCCTTGAGCCGCGCAAGTTGAATGGGAGAAACATCCTGACTCGGCAGGAACAGGTCTAATTGTCCGGCCAAATCGAGGGCGGACATTATCGCGACCAGCACCTTAAGCCGCGCGTTTCCTTTCTCGGCGTTGAGCACCGCAAGCCTGGAAACGCCCGCGCGTTCGGCAACCTCCGCCTGCGTCATGTCCCTGTTCAGCCGGGCCCGCTTCAGCCGTTCTCCAAGCTCTTCCGCAATCGCGGCGGGTGTATTCTCTCCAACTTTCATAATATGAGTTATTTCAGATTTATTTCTGTGTTTTATCAATTAGATGCGAATAATAACACTTTATAAGAAGCAAGAGAATGCAAAAGTAGCCAGAATCTTTTTCCATCATACATAATGTGCGTTTTTTAGTATTTATTTATATTTTTCACGCTTTATATATGTATATTCGAATCTTGTGAATTATGGAAAAAGAGTGTTTCGCGTTCACCTTGCACGTACACGTCGAACTCGTAGCTGACGGCATCCGTCGATTCCACGCGCCGGGCGAGCAAGGATTCTCGGCGCTCTTCGGGCAGGCGGCTGAAGACGGGATCGTTCGCATTGGCGGCCTCGTCCTCGAAGTAGATTCGCGTGAAGGCGTGTAGCAACATGCCGCGCATGAAGACGATCATGCAGATATACGGGGCTTCACCCCTGCCGGAAGGTCCCGGCTTGATGGTCTTGAACCGGTAGCAGTTGTCGTCGATATCGCCGGTCCCGGCACGGGCGAAACCGGTGAATCCCGACGCATCGAGTCGGCCGTTGCCGTCGGCCTGGATGATCTCGAGCATGGCGTCATTCACAGGCTCACCCGCCCCATCGAAGACCTTGCCATGGATCGTGATCGGTTCGCCTTCTCCAAGGATTTCGTTCGTAATCAGCGGACCGAAGCCGGATTCGTGTTTTTCCGGTGTCAAACCCAGGGTGAAATAGGGTCCGACGGTCTGCGAGGGCGTCAGCGGCGGCCCGGTCTCATCGTTCATTTTCCGCTCCCGTGATTGTCTCGCGGAGTGGCGCCGGATCCGGCCACGACGATGTCGAAGTGATAGCCGAGCGCGAATTCAGGCTGTGTCAGTCCGAGGTCGAACCGGGCGATGAGACGGCTGCGGGCCACAGCAGGAACCGACTCGAAGATCGGATCGAAATCGAGTAGCGGGTCGCCGGGAAAATACATCTGGGTGACGAGCCTGCTGACCAGGGAGTCGCCGATCACGGAAAAATGTATATGCCGCGGACGCCAGGCGTTGTGGTGGTTTTTCCAGGGATAGGCGCCGGGTTGAATCGTGCAGAAACGATATCGGCCTTCGCGGTCGGTTACGCATCTTCCCGCACCGAGAAAATTCGGGTCAACAGGCGCATCGTGTTCATCCGCCTTGTGCAGATAGCGTCCGGCGGCGTTCGCTTGCCAGATTTCGATGAGCGCGCCTGGAGCCGGATTGCCGCGTTCGTCGAGCACCCGGCCCGACACCACGATTCGCTCTCCGAGCGGCTCGCCTCCCCGCCGCGCATTGCGCGTCAGGTCATGGTCGAGTTCGCCGGGCCTGAAGCGGCCTGCGAGCGAAAACCCGGACTCCACGCCCGTGCCCGATGGGTGCTTTGCATCGAGTCCGCTCAGGTCGATCGGGTCCCTGCCCGGCCCACGCAAAATCGACGACTTGTAATCGGGATACGTGTATGGAGGATGTGCCGACCGTCTTTTTCTCGACATCCCGAATTCTCTCGGCGTGTGTAAACTGGCAGGATACTGGTTTCATTGCCGCAAGCAAGAATCGGAGAGCCAAAATGCGGACTCAGGTAGGAATCATTGGCGCCGGTCCCGCCGGGCTGCTGCTTTCCCACATCCTGCATCTGCGCGGAATCGATTCGGTCGTGCTGGAAAAGCATGGCAGGGCCTATATCGAAAACCGTGTCCGCGCCGGCGTGCTCGAACAAGGCACGGTCAATCTGCTGACCGAAGTGGGGTTGGGCGAGCGCCTTGCGCGGGAAGGCTTGCAACATCATGGTTTCGAGATTCGATTCGGCGAGCGTTCCCATCGGATCGACTTCGATGAATTGACCGGCGGCAAGGGAATTACCGTCTATGGCCAGCAGGAAGTGATCAAGGACCTCATCGCCGCACGAACCGCCGCCGGGGGCCGGCTGCTCTTCGAAGTAGAAGACGTCGGCATTCACGGAGCGCTGGGCGAGAGTCCCTGCATTCGATTCAAATCCGGCGCAGGCGAGCAACGCCTTGACTGCGACTTCATCGCCGGTTGCGACGGATTTCATGGCGTGAGTCGCAATTCGATTCCGGCAGAGGCAGTCGCCTGCTTCGACCGCACTTACCCATTCGCCTGGCTGGGAATTCTCGTCGACGCCCCGCCGTCGGCGGCGGAGCTTGTCTACTCGAACAGTCCCGACGGCTTCGCGCTGCATAGCATGCGCTCGCCTGAGATTTCACGGAATTACATCCAATGTCCGCCGGAGGACAGAATCGAGGATTGGCCGGACAACCGGATATGGGATGCATTGCACAAGCGGCTCGAGACGATCCCCGGCTGGGAGTTGCAAGAAGGCGGAATTCTGGAAAGGAGCATTACTCCAATGCGCAGTTTCGTCTGCGAAACCATGCGTTACGGGCGCTTGCTGCTGGCCGGAGACGCCGCTCATATCGTGCCGCCAACCGGCGCCAAGGGCATGAATCTGGCGATCTCCGATGTCGACAAGCTGAGCCGGTCGCTGGTGGAATGGTACGAAAACGGCTCGGAAGATTTATTGCTCGCTTATCCGGAAAATTGTCTGCGTGCGGTCTGGCGGCGCGTGCATTTTTCCTGGCACATGACTTTGCTGCTGCACAAGTTTCCGGGCCACAGCGAGTTCGAACGCCGGCTGCAACTCGCCGAACTTGAATACCTGAGCCAATCGCAATCGGCATCGGCGGCATTGGCGGAAAATTATGTCGGATTCAGTCTATGATCCGGCGCACGAACCGGGAGAAATTCGCATGTTTCCTACAAGCAAATTCGTCTTGACCCGCATCTGCGGCATTTTGCTTTTTTCCGCGCATCTGGTCCTGGCAGCCGAGCCCCAAAGACCGAATATCCTGCTGATCATCGCGGACGATATGGGTTACGCCGACCTCGGTGTATTCGGCAGCGATATTCGCACCCCCAGCATCGACCGCCTCGCTGCCGAAGGCATACGTTTCACCCATTTCCATACCGCGCCCCAATGCGCCCCAACCCGGGCGATGCTCTATTCCGGCAATAACAATCACGTTGCCGGGATGGGTCGGCAGTACATTGTGCCCCTGCTTTCGTTCGAGATGGAAATACCGGGCTATGAAGCCCACCTTTCCGACCGGGTGGCGCCGGTTTCCCGGGTGTTGCAGGACGCGGGCTATCACACTTATTTTGCCGGCAAATGGCATCTCGGCGACGCGGTCGAACAACGGCCCCATGCAAAGGGTTTCGATCAGACATTCGCCGTAATGCATGGCACGGCGAATCATTTCAACGGTATTGGCTATGTCGAGGGCGGCACCGTGTATACGCGAAACGGAGAACTCGCCGCCTGGCCCGACGCCGCCTATTCCTCTGAACTTTTTACGGACGAATTGATCGGATTCATCGAAGCCGGCCGGGAAGACAGCGATCCCTTCTTCGCCGTTGCCTCCTACACCGCGCCTCATGCGCCCTTGCAGGTTCCCGATGATTATCTCGACCGCTACGCAGGCCAATTCGACGAAGGTTACGACGCCCTGCGGGAACGGCGCTTTCGGGAATTGCAGGATGCAGGCATAGTCTCACCTGATGCGGAGTTGCCGCCGCGCAATCCGGAAATCACCCCCTGGGATGAGTTGAACCCAACAGACAAGCTCCTCGAAGCGCGCAAGATGGAGTTGTATGCCGCCCTTGTCGAGAATCTCGATTTTCACGTTGGCAGGCTGCTGCAGTACCTGGAGGAGCAGGCGCTTTACGAAGACACGCTGATCGTCTTCATGTCCGACAATGGCGCGGCCAACGAGGACTTCCATGCCGGCGGCCCACGCGCGCCCTTCGTCAGGGCGAACTACGATAACGATTATGAAAATATGGGCACGGAGTCGTCCTGGGTGTCTCTGGGGCCGGCCTGGGCGGAAGCGAATTCCGCACCTTTTCGTGGCGTAAAGACATACGCCCTGCAAGGCGGAATCGTTTCGCCCCTGATCGTGGCCGGGGCCGGGGTGAATCGGGCCGACGCGATAGATCGCAGCTATGTGACCGTCATGGACATCGCGCCGACCCTGATCGAAGCCGCGAACGGAGTCTACCCGGAAAGCGGCTCGATACAACCCATGCTCGGGGAGAGCATGCTGCCGCTGCTGGCGGGCGCCAGCGACCGGGTGCACGACGAGGATTACGTGACGACGTTCTTTCATGTCGGACAAGCGTATCTGCGTCAGGGCAGATGGAAAATCGTCCATTCAAGCAGCCTGTTCGACGAATCGGCATTCGAACTTTACGATGTGATCGCCGACCCCGGCGAAACAAGAAATCTCAAGGAAGATATGCCCGACCTGTACGGGCGAATGATCCAACTCTGGCAGGAAGAACGCGTGAAACTGGGAATCCTGCTGCCGAGCGACCTGTAAGTCAGTTGAGTTCGTTGGTGTAATCGAGCTGAAACCGCACTTCCGTTACGCCGGGCACGGCGCGCACCACGGTGCCGAGGGATTGCTGAATCGTTCCGATGTTGCCGGGCGTTCGATTACCGCCGCAGTTTTCGCAGGCAAGCGAGCCGTGAATCAGCACCACACCATCGTCGACCTCCACCGACAATTCCGGCGGCAGATCGGTGGCCGACTCCAGCGCGGCCTGCACGCGGCCGGCGAGTGCCTGATCGTCGCCGGGTGCTGATTCGGCGCCGGTTTGTTGCGGGCCGCAGCCCGCTAACAGGAGTAGAGCGCATGCCGGGATAATCGGCAATCGTGCGATTAATCTCATGTCGTGGCCTCCGATGTTTCCGTTTGGGGGGCGAATACGACTTCGCCGCCCGCGGCACGAAATTCGCTCAACAATTGCTCGACGCGCTGCCGCAATCCGGCATCGCCGAGCCATTCCGCATCAGCCAGTTCGAGCCTGCGCTTTCCTCGCAAGGCTTCACCCAGTCGGCCAAAGAATTTCTCGGGCGACTCCAGCGCAATTCTGGATTCGGGCTCGCCGGTCCACCATTCGGCGTGTTCGGTCGACGCATCGGCGTTATCGGATTCCATCCGCGTCAGATCACGGAAATGCATGTACAGTTGCTGGCAGGACAGATGCACGCATCCGTCTCCCGCATGGGTAAGAAAGAGGAAATCCCTGCGTTTCATGTCGGTCCGCGCTCCATTTCCGCTGCCGCTGTCCGGTACAGGCTCACCCAGCTGCCAACCCGATGACGGCGCGTTCCACGGCGGCGCTGGTCATGGGCAACTTGTGGCGATTCTTTGCCAGTGGCTGGGCGTCTTCGACAGACATCTCGCCGGCCTCCCGCGCGACTTCGGCAGTGATTTGCCTGCCCGTCAGGAATTCCTCGACCGCTCGCAGCCGCCAGGGTATGGGCGCCACGCCTGAAAGCACGACTCTGGCGTCCGTCACAGCGGCGCCGTCGCGTTGAATGACCGTGGCTACACCGATTTCGGCGTGAGTCCACGCCGCCCGGTCCATTACCTTGTGATAGCTGCTCACGGTATTCGGGGCCGGCGACGGCACCAGGATTCTGGCTAGTATTTCCGACTCGCCGAGGACATTCTCATTGACAGGATCGACTCTCGGCAGCACGAAGAACTCCGCCGCCGGAACTTCGCGTTCGCCGTCCGGGCCGGCTAGCTGGAAGACCGCTTCGAACGCCACCAGCACCGGAGCGATGTCGGACGGATGCACGATGAAGCTCGGGCCGCCGCCGAAAATGGCGTGCTGGCCGTTTTCGCCGTTCACCGAAAAGCACTCTTCGCCGCCCGACTTGAAGCAATGAAAGCCGTTGCGGTAATACCAGCACCAGGGGCGTTGGGTCATGTTGCCGGCAATCGTCGCCACGTTGCGAATCTGCGGGGTACCCACGCTTTCGGCGGACTGGGCCAGCGCCGGCAAGCGGGCGCGCACCGCTGCGTCGTCCATCACCTGGGTCAATGTGGCCAGACCGCCTATGGAAATTCCGCTGGCGGCCTCTTCGATCTCGCGCGCTTCATCCACGCTGCGCAGATTGATGATGACGTTCGCCGGGTCGGTGCCGTCCTTGACTTGTTGCAACAGGTCCGTGCCGCCTCCGGAAAACGCCGGAATCCGGCCTTCGGCGCGCGCCCTGGCCGCAGCCTGGACCGCATCTGCGATACTGCTTGCGTCGTGGTTGCTGAGCGCTCTCATGCCGAAACCTCCTGCAGTAGCTTGTCCCGCGTGATCGGCAAGGACCGCATGCGCTTGCCGGCGGCGTTCGCCACTGCATTGGCGACCGCCGCCGGCGCGAGGATGATGCCGGACTCGCCGGCGGTCTTGGCGCCGAACGGCCCGTATCCGTCGTCGACTTCGATGAAGGTCACGTCAATGTCGGGAATATCCTGGTGCGTCAGATGCCGCCCGCGGTAATAGCCCGGACTGAGCGGCTGGCCGTTGCGCGGGTCGTAGAGCAAATCCTCGTGCAAGGCCTGTCCGATGCCCTGGATTGCCGCACCGCGAATCTGATCCCTGGCCGTGGTCGGATTGATGATGCGGCCTGATTCATGCACCGCGGTGTATTTCAGCACCCGGGTCGTGCCCATGCTGATATCGACCTCCACTTCGACGAAGTGGGCGGCGAAGCATTGGCGGATCAGGCCGTCGGTGCTCGGTACGGGAGTCGCAGTGCCGATCAGCACTTCCGCCCCATCCGGCATGCCACGGTCGGCGATCTGCTGCTTCAGATTCTCGGCGGCCTGGACCACGGCGTAACCGGTCATGATGGTCGTTCGGCTGCCGGATTCGCCGACCGAATACGGCGTGCGGTCGGTATCGCCCCAGACCACCTCGACCCGGGACAGCGGTACGCCCAAAGCCTCGGCGGCGATCATGCCCATGGTGGTCTTGGCGCCGGGGCCGATGTCGGTAACGCCGACATACAAGGTGTATCGGCCCTCTGAGTCGACCCGCACCACCGCGCTGCTGGTGCCGAGACCGGCGCGGAACATCATGAAGGAGAATCCCGCGCCGCGCTTGAGCGGGCCTTCGTCCGAGCCGGGCTGAACCCGCCGCCGCGCCTGCCAGTCGAATTGTTCGGCGCCGGTGGTAATGACCTCTTCCAGTGAATAGTTGGTGAAGGGGGCCTCTTCCGTGGGCCGACGCATGTTCCGCAGGGCGAATTCGACCGGATCGATACCCATCTCATAGGCGATATCGTCCATGATCGATTCGACGCCGTAGACGCCATGGGGGTCGGAGGGGGCGCGAAAATTACCCGAAGTCGTCCGGTTCGTATAGACCGGATAAATCTCCCGCAGCCGATTGGGGCAGGCATAGTAATCCATGCCGGAGATGCCGCCGGAGTTCTTGCGGTACGGTCCCATGCCGCTATAGCCGCGCATCTGCATGGCGGTCACCGTGCCGTCGTTCTTCACGCCCACCCGGTATTCCTGCACCGTGGGCCAGCGGCCGTGCACGCCGAGCCAGTCTTCGCGGCGGGAGTATTCGAGCATCACCGGGCGGTCTACGCGGCGCGACAGTTCGGCCGCGATCAGGTCCGCGTCCTGGTTCTGATTCTTGTTGCCGAAGCCGCCGCCCATGTATTGGGAGACGATCCGCACCTGGTGGTCCTGGAGGCCGAGGTCGCGGGCGGTATCGTGGCGACAATTGGAAATGCCCTGAGACGGCGTATACAAGGTCAACTTGTCGCCTTCCCAGGTTGCCAGTGCACAACGCGGCTCCATCTGGGCGTTATGCACGAACCCGGTCTCGTAACGCTGCTCGAAAATACGGTCGGCCTCGGCGAATCCCGCTTCCACATCGCCGATGCGCGATGTCATGGGCTCGAATTCATTGCGTGTGTCCGGGCACATGTTGCCTTCGGGCCAGATACGCGGCGCATCGTCCGCCAGGGCTTCCTCCGGTTCGAGCACGAAAGGCAGTTCCTCGTATTCGACTTCGATCAGCTCCAGCGCCGCCTCGGCGATATTGCGGTCGGTGGCGGCAACCGCAGCGACCGAATCGCCCACGCAGCGCACCGGGTTGTTGAAAATGTAACGCCGGTGGATGGTGGCGTCCTTGATCGGATCGTTGTATTGACGCCCTCCGGATACGCATCCCGAGCCCCAGACGACAGGGCTGGTCTCGTTGGTGATCACATCGAGCACGCCCGGCAGCGCCAGGGCGGCGGAAACATCGATGGAGAGGATGCGCGCATGAGGGTGCGGGCTGCGCAGCACTCGCGCATAGACCATGCCGGGAAGTTTGAAGTCTCTGGTGTATTGCGCCGCGCCGGTGACGCGTTCCACCGCGTCGATGCGTGGCGTGTCGTTGCCGATGGTCTGTAACGGTTCGAGGCCGATTCGGGTTGGTTGTGTCATGCCACACCCCCTTCACCGGCCGCGACCACCGCTTCCACTATGGCGTTGTAATTGGAACAGCGGCACAGATTGCCGACCAGCGCCGCCCGGGCCTCGACAGCGGTCGGACTCGGATTGGCCTGCAAAAGGGCGGTGGCCGACATCAACTGGCCGGGCGTGCAGAATCCGCATTGCGGCGCGTTGTTGTCGACGAAAGACTGCTGCAACGGGGACAGGTTGCCGTTTTGCGCCAGGCCCTCCACGGTGCGAATTTCGGCGCCGTCCGCCCAGGCCGCAAGCTGGCTGCAGGAATACACCGGCACGCCGTTCATCAATACGGTACAGGCGCCGCATTCGCTGCGGTCACAGCCGATCTTGGTGCCGGTCAGGCCGATGCTGTCGCGCAAAAGTTCCGCCAGGGTCCAGCGGTCTTCGACTTCGATTTCATGCTGCACGCCATTGACGTTGACCGAAATCGCGGTCCGCGGCGCGGCCGTATCCGTGGATTGCGCCATGGCAGGCGCAGCAAAGGAAGCGACGGTGGAAGCCGCAACAGTCGCGCCGGTAGTTTCAAGAAACTCGCGGCGCGATGGCGACTCAGGCGCATCAGGTTTGACCGCCTGCCGGTCTGCCGCCGGATCGAACGAATCGGAATTCATAAGTCTGCTCCTCTGATTCGGGAACATCATGCGGGGAAAGCTGAATATATGCGGAAGTTCAGGCGCAGTGCAACATTTGAGAGCCGCAGGCATCGGCATTATCCTGCTGACGTTGATTCGGCAGGACCTCGGACATAAGCTAGCGAGGCAGCCCATGATGGGTTGAACGAAATAGGAGCAAAAGAAATGAAAATGTTCGCCCTGATTACCGTTGCTTTCATCTGCTCCGCCGCATTGGCCCAGGATTCGGGAGCGCCGCCCGCGCTTTACAAATCCAGCGCCGAGCTTGAAGCGGAACTCGAAGAGGCGGTCGCGGCGGCCGCCTCGGCTGCAGGCTGGTCGATTACGATTTCTCCCGGCATCACGATTCGCCGGCGCACCGGCGCGGTCGGCAACTATGCCATCATTCACCCGTACAGCATGGAGATATACCGGATTCTCGAAGGCGGCGGCACACTGGTCACCGGCGGTATCCTAAACGAGCCGCTCGAACCGCAGACGAGCGACGATCTGATTCGCACCGGGAATGGCATCAGCGGCGGGCTCGCCAGAGAAGTCAGCGCCGGCGATGTACTGGTGCTGCAACCGGGCACTCCTCACTGGTTCAGCGATGTCGGCGCGGATGGCATCACCTACATGGAAAGCCGGGTGCGCGTAAGCACGCATCCAATTCAATATCAATAATTCACGCTACTTTATTGAATCCGTATACTGTCCTCCTATCGCCCAGGAGTATTCCACATCTTGAGAGGCAAACAGCCATGTCAAAATCCGGACCTCGTTTGATCCGAACTCTTTTCGCTGTCTGTGCGGCTGCGGCCTTGCTGCCTGCTCCAACATTGTTCAATTCAGTATTCGCGGCCGACAATCCCTACCAGGTCATCTACTACTGGGGCGAGTTGCCCGGCGGCCGCGACATGGGAGTGGTAACCGGTGTGCATCCCGACCCCGACGGCGAACACATCTGGATCCTGGAGCGCTGCGGGACGAACCAATGCGCCGGCTCAGACCTGCATCCCATCCACAAGCTGGACAGGGAAGGCAATACCGTTGCGAGCATCGGCGCAGGCGTTTTTGCCTGGCCTCATGGCTTCGACATGGACGCTGAGGGCAACTTCTGGGTCACCGAAGGCGCGCCCGATGGCGATGCCCGGGGCGCGCCCGGCATGGAGCGGGGCATGGGTCATCAGGTCGTCAAAATCAGCCAGGAAGGCGAGGTCCTGATGCGCCTGGGCGAAGCCGGAACGCCTGGGAACGATGCGACGCGATTCAATGGACCGGCGGCGGTGCTGGTCGCGCCCAACGGCGACCTCTGGATCGCCGACGGCCACCGCGGCGGCAATAACCGGGTAATGAAGTTTTCCGCCGATGGCGAACTGCTGCTGCAACTCGGCGGCGGCGTCGAGGACACGAGCCGGGAGACCGGCGGGTTCAATGACCCGCATGACCTGAAAATGGACTCCCAGGGGAGGATATTCGTAGCCGACCGCGGCAATAACCGCATCCAGATTCTTTCCCCGGAAGGCGAAGTGCTGGATATCTGGACACAATTCGGACGTCCAAGCGGCATCTGGATCGACGAGAACGACCGGATTTTCGTCGCCGACGGCATGTCCGGCGAACAATGGAACCGGGGTTGGGAGCGCGGTATTCGCATTGGCGATGCAAGATCGGGCCATGTGACCGAATTCATCCCCGACTATGAAGTGCCCAACGGCAGCGGCATCGAATTTCTCGCCAGCGACGCAGAAGGCAACATCTATGCCGGACAGGTCGGACGCCAGCGTTTCGAGAAATACGTGCGAGTCCGGCCCTGAAACAAACAGGGGGCGTGAATCATGAATAACATCAGAAATTCCTTTGTGTCCGCTTTGGCCTTGAGCCTGCTCGCGGCCGGAACACAGTCTCCCGCCCTGGCCGACACCGTTACCGGGCCTGAAGGCGAAATCGAGATCACCGCGATCACGCATAACGGGGCGCAACTCGTTCACGGCGAATTGGTAGTTACCGTGGACCCTTGGGGAGTCATGGGCCTCGACGGCCTGCAAACCGCCGACCTCGTCCTCGTTACGGACAACCCGGGCCATCATCTCGACCCGGAGGCAGTTGCCGCTCTGAGCGACGATGACACGGTCGTGGTTATGCCCGCCAACAGCAGCCAACGCCTGCCGCATGGCATGGTGCTCGAAAACGGCGAGGAGACTACGATTGCCGGTGTCAGAATCGAGGCGGTCGCCGCCTACGACATCATTCCCGGCGCTCCGGAGCATCCAAGGGGCGACGCCAACGGTTATGTCGTGACCCTCGGCGGCATGCGCTTTTTCTTCGCCGGCGTGACCGAATGCGTGGATGAGGTGAAAGCTCTGCGCGAAATCGACGTGGCCTTCATGCCGATGAACATTCCCGTCGGTCGCATGACTCCGGCGGCCGCGGCGGAATGTACGCGCCTGCTTGAGCCGGATGTCGTTTATCTCTACCACTACGACCAGGGCTATGCCCGGCGCGCGGCGAATCCGGACGCCGATGCGGGCGGACTTGTTGACGGCATGACCATTGAAGAAACGCTGGCAGCATTCGAGCGGGAATTGGCAAGCAGCGGCATGGAAGTGCGCCGCGGCGAGTTCTACCCGCCGCTGCCCTGAGGTTCCTGGACTCTATACGAAGGTTCGTTGACGCGGTTCCTGCCGGAGGCGGTCTGGGTCGCAAAGCCCTCGATCAGTCCTTCCACCCGCGCCATGCGTTCGCGCAACCCGGACACATCCCGGTGGATTGTCCATAGAAATCCCAACACCGGAATGGCTACCGCCACGGTAGCGATGATTTGCCCGTCCATAATTCCACTCCTTGCCCATGTCATCGGCGATGAGGGAAGTATGGAGCCTACACCGGCAAACCACCAAGTTTTAGCCGAAAAAAACTGGCGCTCTCAGCGAAGTTCCACCGGTTTGCCGTGGGGGGTACTCCGATAGGCGGTACGCCAGTCCGCGATGCGCGCGCTGATCTCGTCGCGGCCGGCGAGTTTCGATCGCAGCAGCCATTTTTCCAGCGCGGCGAGGCAATAGAGGTAGTAGGTGTCGCCGAGGTCCGGGTCGCCCCGCTCCTTCGCCAGCCGGATTTCCTGACCGAGCGTGGCCGACCATTCCGCCGGAGGCAGTTTTCCTGCGTCCTGCAAGGCGCAGACCAGTGCAAATACCTGGCTTTCCCACGGCGCACGGAAAGCCGGGCCTTCCATTTCCCGAAAGCCGGAATCTGAACTCGGACTATGCGCCATTGCCGTCCACCAAAGCCAGATAGGGTTCCCACAGGTCGATCAACACTTCGAATGACTCGGCATCGCCTCCCCAAAGTTCGCGCGAGGAGAACTCTACGCTGTAGAGATAATGCGCCTGCGGATCGCCGGAACTGTTGGCGTCGGGAAAGACGTGGGCGCCATGGTTACCGCGCACGAGACCCCGGCAACCTTGCACATAGCCGGGCGCTCGAGTGTGCCCCGAGGTATGCCTGCGCCTGACGATGACTTCGTTTCCGACCGCGAATCGCGGTGGAGCCTCAATCTCTCGGGCCGCCGGGCCGCCGCTGGTGAGAATCTTGCGTGCGGCCTCCGCATCGGGAATTCGCAAATCCTTGCCGCATTTTGCTTCCGCCGTCCCGAATCGCAATTCTTCTTCGCTGATGAGGCCCGCCTCAATCAACAGCCTTTCCGTACCGGCAAGCCAGTTCTCGTAATAGGATTGCTCCAGGTAGGAAACCGGATGCTGGCGCTCGCGAGCATGGCGCGACTGGTCGATGTTCCACTGCCCCAACATGCCCGTTGCCAGGGTCATGGCAAACACTCGCCTTTCCCAATCGTCATGAAAAACCGGCTCTTCTGGCTCGGGCTCCGGGTCGACCGAACCGAAACCCTGGCGGCCGCCGAGATCGTGCCCTCCCCTCATGGCGCAACCTGCTCCGGCGGCAGCGCCAGTTCGACGCCGATCATCGAATTCCGCGTAACGAGCGTGCGCAATTGCTCGACGCTCCAGCCTTCGGTTCCCGCAGGTAGCATCGGCACGACCAGATAGCGCATTTCGGAAGTCGAATCCCAGACGCGGACTGTGACCTTTTCAGGCAACTCCGTGCCGAACTCGGCGAGAACGGACCGAGGTTCGCTGACCGCGCGCGATCGATAAGGAGCGGATTTGTACCAGACCGGTGGCAGGCCGAGTACGGTCCAGGGATAGCAGGAACACAAGGTGCAAACGACGAGATTATGAACTTCGGGCGTATTCTCAACCGCCTTCAGATGCTCGCCCTGGCGACCGAAAAAGCCCATTCCCGCGGCGGTATCCGACGCGTCGGCGAGTAGGCGCCGGCGAAATTCGGGATCGGTCCAGGCCAGAGCCACAAGATGCGCGCCGTTCTGCGGACCCACCTTGTTCTGGTAAGTCTCGACGATGGCGTCCAGGGCTTCAGGCTTGACCAGGCCCTTTTCAACCAGGAGGCTTTCCAGCGCCTTCGCGCGCAATTCGGTCTCGGACGGCAAATGGCTGTGGTCACTGGACATAGGATTCTCCCCTGCCGGGCACTCGGCCTTGCTGTTATCATCCCCGCATGAACCGCGCCATTATACTTGCCTTTTCGCTACTGCCTGCCCTGGCGGGCTGCACCAGCGAGCAACTTTACAACGCGATTCGCGACAATCGTATCCAGGACTGCGAAAACCTGCCGATCCCGCAACAGGATCAATGCCGCTCGCTATATCGGACTACCTACGAGGACTACAGCCGCGACCTTGAGGAGTTGCAGGCGGAACAACAGCAATAGGACTTCAGGCCGGGCGGACGGAAAAGCGGTAGCCGGCGCTGCGGACGGTCTGGATCAGCTTGGAATAGTTGATCGAAGTGCCTTCCACCGATGAAAGCGCCTTGCGCAGGCGGCGGATGTGGACGTCGATCGTGCGCTCCTCCAGGTAGACGTTGGCGCCCCAGACCGAGGTCTGGATGTGGTCGCGGCTGAACACCTTTTCCTGGTTCAACATGAAGAACTTGAGCAGGCGGAATTCGGTGGGGCCCATCTCCACCAGTTTGTCCTCGATGGTGACGCGATGGCTGGTGGGGTCCAGCTTGAGGTCGAAGACCTGCAGGCTCTTGTCGCGTTCCTTGCCGTTGACGCGGCGCAGCACGGTCTTGATGCGCGCGACGAGTTCCCGCGGAGAGAAGGGCTTGGTGACGTAATCATCGACGCCTTCGTTCAGACCCTGGACCTTGTTGTCCTCGCTGGCCTTGGCGGTCAGCATGATGATGGGGATATTGCTGGTGATCTCGTCACGGCGCAGGCGGCGGGCGAGTTCGATGCCGCTGCCACCGGGCAGCATCCAGTCGAGCAGGACCAGGTCCGGTTTCCGGTCGATGATCGTCACATGGGCGTCATGGGCGTTCGAGGCCTTGATGGTTTCGAAACCCGCCAGATCCAGTGTAATGCCGACAACGTCCCTGATGGCGGCTTCGTCATCAACGATCAGGATGGTCGAATCTGCCATTGTCGGCCCCGTCTCCGGAATCAGAATGTGTAGTCAATCTGAAAACTGAATTGCCTGCCCAGATCGTATGCTGTCGAAATCAGTCCGCCTTGCGTGATCTCGGACCGTTCGTCGAGCAGGTTTCGGCCCTTGAACTGTACTTTCCAGTTATCGTTCAACTCACGGATAAAGTTGAAGTTCAATTCCCCGAAGGGTTGCTCATAAAGGTCGGGCGCGCCTTCGATGCCAACCTCGGTGATACGTTCACCGAAGTAATGGTACAGCAAAGTCGCGGTCGTACCGGTAAACGGCTCATAGCCTGCCTGAAAGTTGAACAGCCAGTCTGACTGGCCCTGCAGCGGGCGCGACAGGTTGGTCACTATGCCCGCATTCTCTTCGCTGATTTCGACCGACGAATCGATAAAAGACAAATTTGCCTGAACATAAAAGTCCTCACCGATTCCGCCGAGGAATTCGAGATCCTTGTAGGCCTCCAGTTCTATGCCCTGATTCTCGCCGGACCTGGCGTTGGTGAAGGTTTGCAATCCCGTGGCGCCGCCCTGAATGATGGACTCGATGGGATTTTCAAATTCCTTGTAGAAAACGCCGGCCGATAGATAGTCACTGAATCCGAAATACCATTCCCAGCGAAAATCGTAATTGGTGATAGAGGTAATCAGCAGATTCGGATTACCTACGACTTCGCGTCCGGTTATGGGATCGGTAAAGGCCGCCGGCGACAGCTCCCGAAAGTCAGGTCTTGAAAGGGTTTCGCTATAGGCGAGACGGAACTGATGATCGTTGTTTACGAATGTTGCGCTGAATGCCGGCAGCACATCCTCGCTGTTCTGTCCCGCGTTTACTTCCGCATCGCGGAACAGGTCGAAAGTATTCACCGATTGCTGAAATTTTTCCAGGCGCACACCACCGTTGAGGCGCAGGCGGTCATCGAAATTGACTTCGCCGTTGGCGTACCAGGATTCCGATTCATTGCGGGCAACATAGTTGTCGGTGGGGCGCGTGAATTCGCGCAGCTCGAAAGCGTCCAGCGCGATATTTTCCGGCACAAAAATTTCCTCCATGGAAAGCACGAGCAGTTCCGGGTCGCGAGTGCGCCGTCCACGGTCGAAAAAGGAATAGCGGCGGATCTCGGAGTCGCGCACTTTCCGGTTCGTTACGAAGCCCGCCTGGGTGGTGAAAATCGTATTGTCCGAGCCGTAGAAGACCATGGTGGCATCGAGGCCGAAATCCTCGGCATCGTCGTCGAGAGAGCTGAAACGGCGCACATTGCCATCGGCGCGAGTGGAAAACTGGTAACTGCCGTCGGATTCCAGGTCATAACGGTACCGGCGATGGTCGGGGGAGTCGCGTTCGGCTTTGACGTCGCTGTAACGCCAGTTGATCACGAGTTCGTTGAACGCGGGGAAATAGTGATCGCCCTGCAACTGGTTGGAGAACAACTCGCGTTCGATCCATTCAAGCTCGGTGCGGCGGATATAGGCCTCCTGCGCGATGTCTCCTTCCACCATTCCGACGCGGTCGTCGGTCTTGCGCAGCACAACTGAGGTCAGGCGTACGTTGTGATTGGCGTTGAAATCGATTCCCGTTGCCAGAATACCGCTGACGTCGATACTGTTTTCAGTACCGTCCCAGACCAGATTATCGTCGAGCTGCAAACCCTCGTTGCTGATCTTGTAGGTCTTGCGTTCGATCTCGTTCTGATCCCAGGAATTGGAATAATCGATCGCCGCAAGGTAGTTGAAGGTAGCGCCAGTGCTGCCGATTTCGTGAAAATTGCCGAGCGAAGTGGAAAAATCGATATTTGCTGGAATGTCCTCGAAATTCGGATTGTATTCATTGCGCAACGACTGGCCGATGGACTGCAATTCCTGCGCTGTATATCCCGCGCCGCTGCGGCTGAACCGGCTTACTCGCCGGAGCTCCCTGTCGCCTTCGGTCGCCAGTCGCAATGCATCGGGAATGCCGCGGTAGCCATTGTCGTAACCCAGCCAGGCGAGGTCGCCGCGGGGAGTGGTCATGCCCTTGCCGAAATTCACATCAGTCGTCATTCCGACCGAGGAAGAAACGTTCCAGAAGAATTCGTCGATGGACTTCTTTGTTCGCAGTTGCAGCACGCCGCCGCCGAATTCACTGGGAAACTGCGCCGAATAAGTCTTCTGCACCAATACGCTTTCCAGCACCGCGGTGGGGAAAAGGTCCATGGGCACGACCCGGTTGATCGGCTCCGGGCTCGGCAGGATGGCGCCATTGAGCAGCGTGGTCGAATAGCGCTCGCCAAGGCCGCGAATATAGACGAATTTTCCGCCGACGGTGCTCAGTCCGGTAACGCGCTTGAGGCTTTCGGCTACATTAGAATCGCCCGAACGAGTGAATTGCTCGCCGCCGACAACATCGGACACGGAAGCGGTTTCGCGCTTTTCGTCGGGAACGAATTGCCCGATTACCGAAATCTCTTCAATGCCCGGTTCCTGCGCCAGCGCCGTCGCGCCGATTCCGCTCAGGGCGGCCGCCATGGCAATAGTAAGAATTGGGGAATGCAACACCGGTTGTTTCATAGTTCCTTCCGAAAAGCCTGTGTCCACAGTGCCAGTTTAGGGTAGCTATATGACAATTTTGTTACCTGAACCGAAGAATTCTCTCTCAATTGCGCTTGCATCCGATTGCAGGTCAGGATCAGTCCGACCAGGACCAGCCCGCGGTCCAATCGGAGGCTTCGTCCTTGATCGCGCCGATATGGTCGACCTGCTCAAAGAACGAATCATCTGGTATCGAAGGCATTACCGCATTCAACACTGGGCCGTTGACCAGGCCGCTGTCACCGCCGAGGTCAACATCGCCCTCCATGCTGTCGGTCTGGGCGTGAAACCAGTCCGTAACATTGAATGGATTGTTGTCATCAGGATCGTCTTGCAGAATGCAGCCGGTTGCCAAACGTGAATGGGTCAATGTGAGGCTGCCATTCAGATTCGCAATACTGCCTCCGGCGGAATCGAAGGTAGCGTTGTCGTCAATATCTATGCAGTAACCCGTTCCGAAATTTCCGATCACCGCATTCGAAATCCGCGCGGAAGTGCCTTCGCGAAGCTTGAATCCGTTCTTGTTGCTGTCTGAAGGACCGGCGCAGGTGATATTGGAGATGACCGGATTGGCTCGCGGCATGGCGTCATTGTTATCGCTGTTACTGTCGGCCTCGATGCAGTGCTCGCTATCGCTGCCCTGCCTGATCGCGACAAATTGCAGCTTGCCTCTCCAGCCCTGGGTCCAGTCGAGCGCATCGTCTTCATTGCCAGTGAGCAGAATATGCCTGGCGTTGGTCGTGCCGCCGAAGAACTCGATGCCATCGTCGGAATTGTTATGAACCTGAACGTAGTCGACCAGGGTTCCGGAGCCCGTGCCCTGGAAGGCGATGCCGTTCAATTCGTCTTCTTCCGTATAGTTCTGACCGGCGTATTTGACCTGCACGAAAGTCAGCACACCGCTGCTGTCTTCGGGATTCTCGCCGCCATAGGTTCCGCTGGCGCCCTCGCCTTCGGCGACGCCGCCGCCGACGTTAATCGGCGCGCTGCCGTTCAGCACCAGACCTCCCCACTCACCGCGGGTAAACTCGTCGGCCAGATCTTCGTCTTCGTAGGTGAAAATGACGGGCTTTTCACGGCTTCCGTTGGCGTGCAGCTGACCGCCGCGGTCGATTACCAGATATGCCAGTCCGCCGCCGGCGGTAGGAGCGATAATCGTCGTACCGGCATCGATGGTCAGCCTGGCCTTGTTTTCGTTTGCCGTCACTTCGTTCTCGCCAATGATTACCTGATCCTCAAGGAAATAGGTGAAATTGGAAGTCAAACGCGTGTCGTCAGTGATCCTGCCGGATAAATTGCAGACATTCCTGCCCTGGAAAGTTTCTCCTGACGGAGCTGCGAAGGTGTTTGCCGGACAGGTATCGGCCGCGGATTCGGCGAAGGTCAACTGCGCCGGAGTCGTTACATCGTTGTAAGTGAGCGTCGCAAGGTTTCCGCCCAGGGCATAGGCTACGTGGGCGCCCAGGGACATGCCTGCCATGTCAACGTCTTCACCGACCAGGCCGTCCAGAACGGTGATTTTTTCGTTTTCTTCCAGCGCCTTGCTGGTGTAGGGCTGCAAAGCGCTCAGATCATTGAGATCAAGTGTCAACCAGGATCCGCTGGAACTCTTCTGGAAAAAGCCCAGCCCTGGCGCGTTCAGGATTACATAGATGTCGGCTTCGTTGCCTATGTCTCCCGCCGCGGGACGGACAGTAACCACCAGATCGGCAGGTTCGGAGGCAGGCACTTTTGCAAGGTAGCTGACGCCGCCATTGATAGTGGCGCCGCCGGTGAATTCAGCGCCGGAACTTGCGCCGGCAGTGACGAGTTCGGGTTGCCCGCCATGGCCGGCCTGAACGCCCAGGGCAGCCAATCCCAACGAAATGCCCGAGGTGAACGCAACCACCTTACCTGGCATGAATTTCATCTATGCTCCTGAGTGATGTCTCGCGGGGCAAGAATCATGATGAGTATGTTAGGAACAGCTTGTTTCAGATTCGCGACAATTTCTTTGCAGTTAAACGACAATTCCGTTGCAAAAATATGACAGTTCCAGCCCGGCGAGATGAAAAAGCCAGACCCCGCTCGCCGGCGAAGAGCCGCATCAGTATTTACACGCCTGACGCTTTTTCGATACATTCAGGGTATAACTTCGTCACTGAATCACTCTGTTCTGTCAGGAGCGTAAGCCATGACAAAACTTCAGTTGCCAGGATTACTGATTTTCGCATTGCTGGCGGCCCAGGCCGCCGCGCAACAGCCCATTGACTATCAGGCCCCGCGCACGGAATGGGGCCAGCCGGATTTGCAAGGCGTCTGGAACTTCGTTTCCGAGACTCCCCTGCAGCGTCCTGAAGACTATGGCACGCGCGAATTTCTCACCGAAGAGGAAATTCTGCAGGCTCGTGTCCGCCGCGCGGAATCCCGTACGGCGGCGGATGCCGCCGAGGCGGAATTGGTCGTAAATCCGCAAGCGCCGCCGGCCGGCGCGTCCACCGGCGGCTACAACAACTTCTGGTACGAACGCGCCGGCATCGGTGAAAACACACGCACCTCGCTCATTGTTTACCCGCCGAACGGCCGGATTCCGGCCCGCGTCGAAAGCGCCGAAGTGCATACCGCCACGCTGGGCCCCGATGTGGAAGGAGATCGGCCGGTGCGCGCCATCTTTGGCGGAATCGGAAAGGACGGACCGGAAGACCGGGGCTTGTCGGAACGCTGCCTGATCGGCTTTAACGCCGGTCCGCCCCTGACCGGGGGTGGTTACAACGCCAATATCCAGATTTTCCAGAACAGGGATCACGCCGTGATCCTGACGGAGATGGTCCATGACGCCCGCATCGTTCCACTGACCGACAAGGAACGAATCGACGAAAACATCCGTCTCTGGACAGGCGATTCCCGGGGTTATTTCGATGGAGACACGCTTGTGGTGGAAACCGGAAATTTCACCGATCTGGCGCCTAGCTTCAGTCGCTTCGGCAATGCCAGGAACAAGACTCTGACCGAGAAGTTCACTCGCACGAGCTACGAAACGATTCAATATGATTGGACGCTGGAAGACCCTTCAACGTTCACCGATCGCATTTCCGCGACGGTGCCCATGACCAAGGTTGCCGGCCAGCTTTACGAATACGGTTGCCACGAAGGCAATTACGGCATGACCAACCTGTTGCGCGGCGAACGTATGACGGAGCTTCGCGCCACTGCCGGAAACGACGCCGACGGAGGCCAGTAGCAACGTCTGGATCGGTTACACCCGCAGATAGGGCTTCAGCGCCTCGAAGCGGAAGTCGATCTCGGCAATCTCCAGCGGACTGAAGCTGTAGTCGCCGCGGCGCGAAACCGTGGTCTTGAACACGCCGCGTTTCTGCATGACATAGAGCCGTACGCCGGGAATGATCTGATCGAGATTCTGGATCAGCAGCAGGCGGCTGTAACAGTCGCGCATCGCCTCCTGGTCGCCTTGCTCGTACAAATCCCACAACGCCGCATATACGTCGGCGTACATGGCGCCCCCGGTCATTACTCCATCGGTGCCGATGCGCATCTCGTACAGCCAGCCGCGGCCGAGCGTGGCGCCGAAAATGCTGCGTATCGGGTCCGGCTGATATTGCTGCAAGGCGAGCATACGATCGTGGACGCGGCCGAATTCTTCCTTGATGTAGCCGCATTGGGGAAACTCCTCGGCGAGCTGCACGAGGAAATCGATGGTAAGTTCGACATCGGGTCCACCGCTCGTCTGCACGAAAACCGGCCGCGCGGTGACTTCGCAAAGCGCCGCATAGTAGTCCCTGATTTCAGCGAGCGAGTTTGCGGTGGTGGGAGGAATGGCGATCATGCCGTCGGGCTCGAGCGCTTCCGCGGCCCTGGCGTATTCGAGCATTCCCGCGGTATCGTCGGCCTGCACGCCGAGCACGAGCGTCATGTCGCGACCGCGATTGGCCTCGGCCAGCACCTCGAAACCGCGCAGTCGTTCTTCCCGGCTCAGATAGCGCTGTTCCGAGGAATTCTGCGGCCAGACCAGGCCGTCTATGCCGCAACGGTCACAGAAATCGACCTCTTTCGCCAGATCCTCGTAATCGACTTCGCCGGAGGCGGTGTAGGGCGTGCTGAGTATCATCAACGCGCCCCGCATGCGATTTTCCGAGGCCAGTGAGAGTGTCGGAACGGACAAGGTCGAAGCGGCGGCCATGGCGGCCAGAGTCTGGCGCCGGGTGAACTTTGCGGTGAGCGGCATTGCGAATTCCTCATCTGATGGCCGGGCAGGCCCTGGGACAAGACTTGTGAGAGTACGGGCAAGCAGGGCCGCTTGCAAGACGGTGGCCAAGCGAATAATGTTTCATCCCCATGAACAAACCAGTAAATCCAGGCTTGGATGCCATCGCCGGGCTGCTTCAAGGCGCCAGATCGTTCCGCGAACGAGAGTACGGCGATCCGGAATCACTGATGCCGGGCTTGTCGGCCGGCCAGCAACCCAAGGCCATGATGATCGCCTGCGCCGACTCCCGCGTGGATCCGGCGCTGATTTTCGGCGCCCGCCCGGGAGACTTAATGGTGGTGCGTGTGGTGGCGAACCTCGTGCCTCCGCCGTACGACGAGAGCATGGAAAGCGGAGTACTGTCAGCGGTAGAGTTGGGCCTGAAGACACTGGAAATCCCGCACCTCATCGTCTGCGGTCATTCCAATTGCGCCGGAGTTCGAACCGCGCTCGACGATGCCTTGTGCGGTGCCGAACCGGACGCTATGCCTGCGATCGTCAAGGCCTTTTTCAATTCCAATTCAGACGATGATTACGCTTTGCAGGATTGGACTTCCTTTGCCGAGGCCGCATGTCACGAAGTCATCGCCGAGCACGGCGAGCGATCTGCCGAAGAATTGGCCCGCCACGCCGAGCAGCGTTCGATACTCAAATCCCTCGAAAACCTGCGCGCGAACCACTGGGTACAAGACCTCGAAGCCAGCGGTGAACTGACCCTCCACGGCTGGTGGTTCGACATCGCCACCGGCGACCTCTGGATAGCCGACCCGGAAACCAGAGACTTCGCCAGCATTTGACTGAATGCGGGCGTCATCCCTGCAACTTGAGCTTGACGAACTCTAGATCGGAGGCCGTCGGTAGACGTCGCGGCGGTGTGCGACGCGAATGACCAGAACGATGAGCTTGTCGTCCTGAATTTCGTACAAGACACGATTTTCGCCTATGCGAAGTCGGCGCAACCCTTTCAGATCGCCCTTCAAGGCAGTGCCCAGATGAGGATTCTGCGCAAGTCGGTCAATAGCGGCTACAATTCGCACCCGATCCTTGCCGACGATGCGCTTCAGCTCTTTGGCCGCACTTTGCTTAATCCGAATCGAGTAGGTCACGCCGGACTTTGTCCCAATCCAGAACCGGGTCGCTTGGGTCCTGGAGCCGATCGATGGCTACGGAAAGATCATCGAAATCTTCGAGATAGTGCTCCACGGCCATGCGAATCACGTCGGCGCGGCTGCGCCGAAGCTGTTGCGCAGCCGTATCCAGAGCAGCAATCACCGGGTCCGGCAATCGTGCTGTCACTTGCTGAGGCATGATTGACAATAATCTCAATAAATGTAAACGACTTCATAGTAATGCAGATATTCGCAGCGATCAACCGCAGGGAACACATGTGCCCGTGGGATTCCGGCAACGACACGCCACCAAGACTGTGGATTCTGCGCCTCCGCTTCGCTTCGCGCAGAATGACAATTGGGGGAAACTAGTCATCCTGCGCGCAGTCGCAGGATTTATTTTTTACGGATTGGAGCTGCCGCGCCTGCGCTGTCCTCCTTTTGCGGTTCGGAGATTTGACGCTAGAATCGGGGCTCCTAATTGGCTGATGAAGGCAGGCCCGATCATGACACGGCATCTGTTTGCACGATTTCCGGCACGAATTCTGCTCTGTTCCCTGGCGATTTGCTGGCCGTTGACCGCTCTCGCCCAAACCGGCGCTACCGAAAGCGAGTGGCCTGCTTATGGCGCGGACAAGGGCATGACCAAGTATTCGCCACTGGATCAGATCAATGCGGACACCGTCAACGATCTGGAAATCGTCTGGCGGCGGCCGGGGCTTGACGCTTCTTATCTTGCAGTCAATCCGAATCAGCGCACCTCCGCCAATCACGTAGCCACACCCATCGTGCGCGATGGCGTCGGCTATTCCCCCAATGGCGTCGGACTCGTGGAAGCATTCGACCCGGGCAGCGGCGAGACGGTCTGGGTGCAGGAAGTACCGGTCGACGGCGACGGGCTGCCGGGCGCGGTAACTCGCGGCCTTGCGTATTGGGTCGATGGGGACGACGCCCGCATTCTGGTGCAACGAAACGTCTGGCTCTATGCGCTGGACGCCGAAACCGGTTCGCTGATAGTCGATTTCGGCGTAAACGGCCGCGTCAACCTGCAACGCATGCCGGCGGACTTTGAACGTTATCGCTGGGGCGGCGTGCCGGTCGTCGTTCGCGATACCGTCATTGTCGGCCAGAGCATGGGCGACACTTTCGCCGGGAGAGAAGCTCCGCCCAGCGAAGTGCAGGCGTTCGACGTGCGCACGGGCGCCTTGAAATGGACCTGGAGCGCCATTCCGGACGACGGCGATTTCGGAGTGGAAACCTGGCAGGACCGGTCCTGGTCCTATACCGGACACGCTCCGGTCTGGTCGCTGATGTCGGCCGATGAAGAACTCGGGATGGTCTATATGCCGCTGAGTTCTTCAACCAATGACATGTACGGCGGCCATCGCATCGGTGACAACCTGTTCACCCAAAGCCTGGTGGCGCTCGATGCGGACTCCGGAGAGATGATCTGGTATTACCAGACTGTGCGGCATGGATTGTGGGATTACGATATTCCGGCAGCTCCGGTGCTCATGGATATCGTTGTCGAAGGAGAGGAAATACCGGCGATCGCACAAATCACCAAGCAGGCTTTCACATTCGTGTTCGACCGCCGCACCGGCGAACCGGTCTGGGATATCGAGAACCGGCCGGTCCCGCAATCGGACGTGCCGGGTGAAGTTACCGCCCCGACCCAGCCTTTCCCCACCAGGCCGGCGCCGTTCGACCGGCAGAATGCGACCGTGGAGAACCTGATCGACTTCACGCCGGAACTGCGCGCCGAAGCGCTGGAAATTTTCAGTAATTACGTAACCGGACCGATGTTCACGCCGCCGTCGGTCGCCGAACCCGGCGGCACCCAGGGCACGATCCAGTTGCCCGGCTCCCAGGGCGGGGCCGATGTGCAGGGCGCGGCATTCGATCCGGAAACCGGCTACTTTTACATACCGTCGATTACTTCACCTTTCATCGCCGACCTGTACGCGGGTGAACCCGAAGACACGGACCTGGCCTATGTGAAAGGTTCCCGGCGCTGGATCGCGGGCCCGAGAGGCCTGCCCCTGTTCAAGCCGCCTTACGGCCGTATCACCGCCATCGACATGAATACCGGTGAACATGTGTGGATGAGTCCGAACGGCGACGGACCGCGCGACCATCCGGCGATCGCGCATCTGAGTCTCGGCCAGTTGGGCTGGCCCGGAAGGCCATCGCCGCTCTTGACCAAATCCCTGCTTTTCATCGGCGAAGGCCAGACCAATCTGCGCCGCGACGGCCGGATGCCGCCCGACATGCCGGTCGAGATCGCCACCAATAGCGGCGGCCCTTTCTTTCGGGCATATGACAAGATGACCGGAGAGATCGAGTGGGTGACCGAACTGGAAGCCGGGGCTACCGGCGCGCCCATAACTTACATGCACGATGGCCGGCAGTTCATCGTGGTCGCCATCGGCGACCGCATGTACCAGCCGGAGTTGATAGCCTTCGCGCTGCCTGAATAGGGAATCCGCGCAGGCGAATTCCCTGACTCAAAGCCGGCGGCAGGCCTGTCCCGCCGATTTCTTACGGCTGCTTGACGGTGCGCAGGTATGGTTTGACCGTGGTCCAGCCGTCGGGGAACATCTTCTCGGCTTCCTCGTTGGAAACCGCGGGGACGATGATCACATCTTCTCCGTTCTGCCAGTTCACCGGCGTCGCCACCTTGTGTTTCGCGGTCAATTGCATGGAGTCGAGCACCCGCAGAATCTCGTCGAAATTGCGTCCGGTGGTCATCGGATAGGTCAGCATCAGCTTGATGGTCTTGTCCGGGGCGATGATGAACACCGAACGCACGGTAGCGTTGTTCATCGGCGTGCGACCCTCGGAAGTGCCGGGCTCTTCCGCCGGCAGCATATTGTACGACTTCGCCACGCTCAGGTCGTGATCGCCGATCATGGGATAGTTGACCTTGTGGCCCTGCACGTCCTCGATGTCTCCGGCCCAGGCTTCGTGGCTGGAAACCGGATCCACGCTCAGGCCGATGATCTTGCAATTGCGTTTGGCGAACTCGTCTTCCAGTCCGGCCATGTATCCAAGCTCCGTGGTGCATACCGGCGTGAAGTCCTTGGGGTGGGAAAACAGCACTCCCCACTTATCCCCGAGCCACTCGTGGAAATCGATCTCGCCATGGGTGGTGCTGGCGGTAAAGTTCGGTGCTATGTCGTTGATTCTCAGCGCCATCAGAAATTCCTCGAAGCTGTTTGATTGCGTCACCAAGCCCCGTTCGACAAGGCAAACGGGCTTAGCGGCGGGCCATGAAGTCTACTGAAGGGCGTCCGGAGCTTCAACAGGTTTCGCACCCCGACAGTCGCTGGAACAAAACAAACTGGTTGCCATATTCAGGCAACTTGGCTAACATGGCCATGTTTGTCGTATTTGGTGCTGCAACGATGATGCAAGCAAAAATTTCGGAACTGAAGAACAGCCTGAGTTCCTATCTGCGCAAGGTCAAGTCTGGAGAGTCCATCCTTGTCCTTGACCGAAACACGCCCATTGCCCGGCTCGTGCCAATTGAATCCATGCCCTCGCGCGGAGGTCGAGCTACTTCGACTTCCGAAGCGGAGGAGAAGAAACTTGAAAACGAAGCGTTGCTGGCAAAACTTGAAAGTACGGGAGTGATTGCCCGGCGACGCGGCCCTTCTCCGCTTGAGGCCATTCGCGATTGGGAACCCGTTGAGGGAGTTGACCTTGTTGGCGCGGTGCTTGAAGAGCGCGACGAGGACTACGCAACGGGCTATCGATGAATTTCTGGGATACTTCCGCTCTGGTGGCATTCCATCTGGGAGAGCGCCCGGTCGCAGCACTTGAAACAATACTTGAAAATGACTCTGAAGTGGCGATCTGGTGGGGCACACAAGTGGAATTTGCCTCCGCAATGTCGCGCCGAGAGCGTGAAGGCAGCCTGAGCGCCGAACAAGGCGCAACTCTCCTGCAGGGGTTCAATAGATTCGCAACGGAAATTTATCAGGAAGTGCTGCCATCGCGCCGTCTAAAATCAACCGCCCAACGCTTACTTCGCGTTCACCCCTTGCGAGCGGCGGATGGCCTGCAACTCGCCGCCGCGCTGAGCATCGCGGAAGAAACCACCTCACAAATCAGTTTCGTCAGTCTCGACGCCAGACTTAACCAAGCCGCTCTCCGCGAAGGATTCCGGTTGCTTGCCGACTCTCGGCAAGTCGCGTCTGAATCAGGCAAATCGGGATAAAACATAGAGTCCCGGCAAGTTCAGACCGTCAAGTACTCTACGCCGGTGGACGAGAGGCCGACAAAATCAATGTTTGCGAGGTTCAACTCGTGGTCCGCCACGATTGCGGCCAGATCGACAGGCGACAGTTCGCCCTTGTCCACCAATGCGCCCCAATATACCTTGAGATCTTCAGGCGTTTCCATGCCTGTCAATGTAGTGTAGTAGTGGTCCACCATTGCGGTGCCGTCGGCATCGGCTCCGATGAAAGTATCGATGGCTTGTTGAAGCAAGTCTTCGTAAGCCGTGCCATTGTCGAAATGGTTCAAATAAAATCCTACAAGCCCGGGGTCATTGACGCCATCCGAACCTCGGAAGGCCGCCAGAACTTTCAGCACCGTACCGGCGTTGCCGCCCAGATCGAAAGCCAGATTCACGTCGATAAATTCCATGCGTTCGACTCCCGATAGACTATCGCGCTCGCTTGCAACCGCGGATTCGTTATTTGGGTTTTCAACCGCGATCACGATAATCTGATCTTCGGTCACAAGGATCGTGGCGTCGCTCCTGTATTCATTGAAGACCGCAAGGTCGATGCCTTCACCTCCGGTCAGCGTATCTGCGCCTCCGCCTCCATGCAGTCGATCATTACCCGCGCCTCCGTCAAGCAAGTCGTCTCCAGCACCGCCATCCAACACATCATTTCCAGTCCATCCCGACAATTCGTCGTCGCCAGCACCGCCTACGAGTGTATCTTCGCCCTGTTGGCCAAAAATCCTGTCACTACCATCATTGCCCAGAATTTCATTGTCCAGCCAATTGCCCACCAGGAAGTCCGCACGGGCCGACCCGATCAGATTTTCGATCTCAGTGCCGAAATTGACGGTAATCTGCCCCGCGGAAGTAATTTGCTCAGATTTGCCAAACAGCGAATTGAAGCCCTGGTATCCCGGTTCCAGGTAAATGACCACCGCCCAATACGATGCGGACGCATCGATCGTATCCTCGCCACCGCCGTCCCAGATGAAGTTTGCAGTACCGGTTTTGTAGACATGGGTATCGTCTCCGGCACGAGACTTCTTGCTTGGACCGTAGAGGTATTGCAGGGCTGCGATGTCGAGTTCGCTGAAAGTGAGTTTGTACTCGTCCGAGGTCTCGGAGATGGACATCATTGTCCATCGGGTATGGTCTTCGGAGCCTTGCAAGTAGGGCGGCGGGTCTATGTCGCCATAGGCGTTCGGCTCGTCGAACGGATGCTTCAGCCCAAGCGCGTGGCCGAGTTCATGGACAAAAGTATATGCTCCGTGACTACCATGGCCAAGTGTGGAATTGAAAGATGAATCATTGAGAAGGATGTCGGAATTTAGACTATCGGTACCCGGAAGCCACGCATAACCATTCGTGGTTTCTTGTTGATTTATGGCAATGGCGAATGTGTTCGGCTGATCGGGGTTGTCAGTTTCCCCGACTTTCACATCAATAAAATCTTCAAGATACTTCAACACAGTTACGGCGTTGCGCTGTTGTGTCGCCGTTAACTGTCTGTAGCCCGAGGAATCCATTTCCCGGTCGACGTATGAAGGCGGAACGGCGGGAAAAACATACCAGAAAGTTTTCCCCTCGCCGAGCAAGATCTGATAGTAGGAGCCGTTGGAACTGTCCGGTAACAATGCGTCGATCCAATACGGTAACGGCGCAGCGTCAACTACATATTGAACATTCTCAATGAAGGAAGGAATTTTCGCGAACGAAACCGAAACGATGGCCGTGTCGTTGCCGGAAGTATCCCAAACATGATCGTTCAAGCTCCGTATATGATACGTGTCGTCACCATCTCCTCCATTCAGTTCATCGTTGCCGGGTCCACCATCAATGTAATCGTTCCCAGCCCAACCGTAGATCCGGTCATTCCCGGCTCCGCCGTAGAGTTGGTCTTCTCCTTTCTTGCCACCCAGCAAGTCATCGCCATCGCCACCGTAAGCGGTCAATGAGCCGGAATACACAAAGAATTGAACTTCTCCTTCTTCGTTATATCGAGCGTTGATCCAGTCATCTCCTTGCCCGCCGTTTGCAATGTCCGTACCGTCGCCCGAATTTAGACGGTCGTTCCCGCGCCTCCCATAGATCGTGTCGTTTCCATCGGCTCCGAACAGATCGTCATTCCCATTTCCGCCATCCACCAGATCGTCGCCGGCCCAACCGTAGATCCGGTCATTCCCGGCTCCGCCGTAGAGTTGGTCTTCTCCTTCCTTGCCGCCGATCAGGTCGTTGCCGAGGCCACCGTAGGCAATTAGTGTGCCGACGTAAACGTAATATAGGGCTTCGCCTTCCGCGTTGTAGAAAGCATTGATCCAGTCATTACCTTCGTTTCCGTGGACAGTGTCGTCACCGTCTCTTGACCGGATTTCATCGTCTTCCGCTGTGCCGTTCAACGTTTCGGAGTTGTCATCGCCGGTGATTTCAGCCATTTCGTTTGCCCACCAGTTTTTCGCCGATTGCGGGAGTATACAAAAAGAGAAGATTCAATCAGTCAATTCAGTAGAAACGTACCAACCTCGGCGCCGAGGAACACGTACAACGCGGTGATCGGGAATGCGCCAATCAATACCGCGGCGCCCATTCTCGGCGCCGGCATCTTCGCCAGGCCGGCTACGTAGCAGATCACGTCCGTGGGGACGAGCGGGAAAGCCGACCAGCCCATCACCACCCACCAGGCATTGCGGCCTTGCATGCGTTCCCGGATGAAGCTGATCTGTCTGGGATAAAGCGCCTGCAATCGCTCGTCATATGAGCCGATTCCGGGGAAGCTGTGTACGAGCAAGGCGCCGCTGAGGATTCCGGCCATGGATGCCGCAAGCACCGCCAGCGGCCAGTCGGGAAAGGCGAGCGCGCCGGCCAGGATGAAAGGGGTGCTCGGAATCAGCAATACAGCCCGGGTGAGGCAGATGAGCACGTAAACGGCAAATGCCTCGGCGCCGAATCGATCCAGGAACGCCGCCAGATTCTCCCTTTCGAGCAGTTCCGGATTGAGGAAGAGCATCAGCGCGGTAACGCCGACGATTCCGAACCAGATGAGATTGAGATGTTTGATCATGGCGTCTTTGCGCCCTCCCGATCCGTAGGGGCGAGGCATGCCTCGCCCGCAATTCAAGTATACAGATGGCAGGCGACCAGCCGGTCGTCATCGCGCAGGGGTATCAGCTCGGGGGTGACCTCGCGGCAAACATCCATGACCTTGGGGCAGCGGCCGGCAAAGCGGCAACCGGGAGGAATGTTGACCGGCGAGGGGATTTCGCCCTGGATCGTCGCTTGCGCGCGGCTGCGCTCGATTTCAGGGTCGGGTTCCGGGTTCGAACCGACCAGCAACTCGGTGTAGGGGTGTTTCGGCTCGAAATAGACATCGTCCGATACGCCGACTTCCACCAGCGATCCCAGATACATTACCGCCATGCGGTCGCTGACGTGCCTCACCATGGACAGATCGTGGGCGATGAAGAGCAAGGTCAGGCCGAGCGATTCCTTCAACTCGCCTAGCAGATTGATGACCTGGGCCTGCACCGAAACATCGAGCGCCGAAACCGGCTCGTCGCAAACGACGAATTCGGGTTCGAGGATCATCGCCCGGGCGATGCCGATGCGCTGACGCTGGCCGCCGGAGAATTCATGTGGATAGCGCGAGGCGTGGTCGCTGCTCAGACCCACCTGGTCCAGCCAGGAAGAAACGCGCCCATTGATCTCTTTCCTCGACAGATCGGTATGCAGGCGCAGCCCTTCGCCGATGATTTCACCAACGGTCATACGCGGGTTCAAGGACGAATACGGATCCTGAAAAATCATCTGCATTTTTCTGGACAGCCGCCGGAAATCCGCGGGCGTGTAACGGTCCGGCAAGGTTTCGCCGCGATAACGCACCGTGCCGGCGGTTTTCCGATAGAGTCCGAGCAGGGTCTTGCCGAGAGTGGATTTGCCCGAACCGCTTTCCCCCACGAGGCCGACGATCTCACGCGGCGCCACGGCCAGGCTGACGTCTTCGACGGCGTGCACCCGCTGGTCACGTCCGATTTCGAAATAGCGGCTCAATCCGATGGTTTCGACCAGGGCGCTCACTCAGGCTCCCTCCCCCGCCGCTGTGCGAAAATGCAATTCCCGCGGGCGCTGCCGGGACATCTCGTGATGCAGCCAACAACGGCTGTAGTGACCGGCGCCTGACGTGAACTCGGGCGGATGCTCACGCTCGCACAGATTCATCGCATGAGGACAACGCGGTGCGTAGCCGCAGCCGGGCGGCGGCGAAAACAGGTCTGGAGGCCTGCCTTCGATCGGCTTCAGTTCCGCCTGGCGCGAGCGGTCGTTGACCGGCATCGCCGAACGCAGGCCGCAGGTGTACGGATGGGCCGAACGATAGAAAATATCGTCGACCGAACCGTGCTCGACGATCTTGCCGGCATACATCACCGCGACTTCATCGGCCATGCGCGCGACCACGCCGAGATCGTGAGTGATCAGGATAATAGCCATGCCGGTCTCGCGTTGCAGGTCGAGCATCAGGTCGAGAATCTGGGACTGAATCGTCACGTCCAGCGCCGTGGTCGGCTCATCGGCGATCAGCAGCGCCGGCTTGCACGAGATCGCCATGGCGATCATGGCGCGCTGCAACATGCCGCCGGAGAATTCGAACGGGTACTGTCCAGCGCGTTTGCGCGCTTCCGGTATGCGGCAGGATTCGAGCAGGCGGATCGCTTCCTCCCGCGCCCGTCCGGCGCCATAGCCGCGATGCACCTGCAAGGGTTCGGCAATCTGGGCGCCAATGGTCATGGTGGGATTGAGCGAAGTCATCGGGTCCTGGAAGATCATGCCGATTTCGGATCCGCGCACGTCACGGCCGTCGATCAGACTGCCACCGAGAATTTCCTCCCCACGCAAGCGCGCGGAACCGGCGCTGATGCGCCCCGGCGGAATGGGTATCAGGCCCATGATGCTTTGCACACTCACCGACTTGCCGCAGCCCGACTCTCCGACTATTGCCAGGGTGCAATTCGAGTCGACCGAAAAATTGACCCCGCGCACGGCCTGCACGATGCCGCCATGGGTGGAAAATTCCACGTGCAAGTCTTCCACCTGCAATAGCGGCGGCGCCGTCATCCCGCGTTCCTCATGCGCGCGTCGAGCGCGTCGCGCAATCCATCGCCAAGCAGATTGAAGGCGAGTACGGTCATGCTGATTAACAAGGCCGGAAAGATCAGTTCATGGGGCGTGGTCAGCATGGTGGCGATGCCTTCGTTGGACATCGAGCCCCAGGACGGCGTCGGCGGCGCCACGCCCATGCCGATGAACGAAAGAAAGGCCTCGACGAATATCGCCTTGGGTATTTCGAAAGTCAGCGTGACAAGCACGACCCCGAACGTGTTCGGCAACATGTGCCGCAGCACCAGGTAATTGGTGTGCGCTCCCAGCAATTGAGAGGCCTGCACGTAAGCCTGCTCACGCAATTGCAATATCTGGCCGCGTACGAGCCGGGCCGTGGCCGGCCATAACAGCACCACCATCGCCACGAGCATCGGCATGACGCCGCTTTCGCCGGGACCGATACCGAAAGCGATCTTGAACAGGATCATGAACAGCAGGAATGGCAGCGCCACGACGAAATCGGCGAAACGCATCATGAATTGATCGACCCTGCCGCCGATGAAACCGGCCGTTGCGCCGAACACAACGCCGAAGAGCACGAACAGCGCCGGCGCCACGATGCCGATGAACAACGAGACACGGGCGCCGGCCATGAGCCTGGCAAGCATGTCGCGGCCGAGATAGTCGGTGCCGAGGGGATGCAATTGCAGTTCGATCGAATCGCCGACCGCCAGTTGGTCCTGATCGGCGATCAGCCCACTGTCGACAGCCTCTGCCAGCGTGGTTACCCGTTGCACATCGACGGTCAGCGACTCGTAGTTGTCGGTTATCTCGCCGTCTTCCCCAAGGGCCACCACCGAGTAGTAATAGCGGCCAGGGCGCAGATCGAGCCGGTCCTCGTGATGCGTGATGGTATTGTCGAAGAATTCGGCCAGCGGCATGCCATAGGCCAGTTCAGGGCCGACCGGGAAGATATTGCGATATACGCGGTGGCCAAAAGCCCCGGGCAAGGCGTCCCATTTGAGCCGCACCGATTGCGATGTGGCATCGCCAACCACATGCAGCGGTCCTGTTTCGCCGGCGCCGTCCCAGGATTGATAGTCGGTCACGATCAGCGCGGCGCGGTCCACGCCGGGGGGCTGACTGATCTGGTCGAGATCCTGTACCGCCGGATCGACCCGCCAGAGCCAGGGCCCGGCAATGGTAAAGAACAGTAGTCCGAGCACAAGGTAGAGCGATGCCAGCGCGCGCCGGTTGGCCTTCAGCCGCCGCCATGCGTCCTGCAGATAAGAAAGCGAAGGCCGGCTGATACCATGGACATCGCGTTGCTCGCCAAGTGGAAGGAAATCCGCGGCGCTGTACATTATTGCAGCCTCACGCGCGGATCGATGAAGCCGTAGAGCAGGTCGACCAGGATCACCATCAATACCAGGAAAGCGCCGTAGAACACCGTGGTTCCCATGATTACCGTGTAGTCGAGTTGCTGCACGGCTTCGACGAAAAAGCGACCGAGCCCGGGAATGGCGAAGACGAGTTCCACCACGAATCCGCCGGTGGTGATTACCGCGATCTGGGGGCCGAGCACGGTCACCACGGGCAGGATCGCATTGCGCAATTGATGGCGCGAAAAGATCAGCGCCGGCGGCACACCCTTGGATCTGGCCGTACGCACGAAATCCGAATCGATGATTTCCAGCATTGAGGATCGCATCAGCCGCGTCAGATAGGCCATTGTGCTCAAGCCGAGCACCAGCGCCGGCGTGAGCATGTGAAAGACGCTGCCCCAGCCCGCAACCGGCAGCAAACTGCGGCCGGCCAGGTTATTCAAGGTCACCAATCCCAGTTGGCTTAGCGCCGCGACCACGAAACTCGGCACCGAAATGCCGAGAATCACGAGAAACATGATGATGTAGTCCGGCATCCGGTTACGGTACAGGGCCGTGAGCGCTCCCCAGAGCACGCCACCCGCGGCGGCGAACAACACCGCCAGAATTCCGAGTGTTGCGGAAACCGGGAAGTGCTCGCGAATGATGTCGTTGACTTGGCGATTCTCCTGGGTAAAGGAAATGCCGAAGTCGCCTCGGGTTAGATTGCCAAGGTAAATCAGATACTGGTTGAAAAGCGGCTGGTCGAGACCGTAGCGCGCTTCGAGATTGGCCCGTATCGCCGGCGTCATCGCGCGGTCGTTGAGCAAGGGGTCGCCGGGCACATTGTGCATGGCGAAAAAGGTCGCGGTGGCGATGAACCAGACCGTCACCACGCCCTGGATCAGGCGCTTGCAGACGTACCAGGCCATTCCCTGCCGCATGAGAGTCAGTCTGTCGCCTGTTCGTCTATCCAGGCATAGGTGTAATCCACCTCGGGCCCGACGGCCCTGCGCTTGAATCCTTTCAGACGCGGATCGACCACATAGGACCAGCCGCGTTCGTACATCGGCACGATAACCACGTCGTCATGCACCAGATCCTGGATCTTTCCGAATGCCTCCATGCGCGCGACCGGATCGAGTTCCGACTGGGCGATGCGCACCAGGGCGTCCATCTCCGGGCTGGAATAGCGCCCCCGGTTATTCAGATTCCAGGACGAAAACAGATCGCCGAAGGTCAGCGCGTCATCGTAGTCGGGCCCCCAGCCGCTGACCACGATATCGAAATCGCCGGCGTCCATTTTCGCCAGCCGCTGCTTGAAGATCTGCTTGTCGATGCGAAGTTCCAGGCCGAGACTGCGCGCGTATACGGCCTGATAGTACTCCGAGGAAACTGCCCCGATGGGGCTGTCGTCCGCCAGCAGATGAATGGGTGGAAATTCCTCCAGACCGAGTTCCTGCCGCGCCGCCTCCAGATGCTCGCGCGCCCTGGCTACGTTGTACTCAAGCGGAACCGGCGGATGCTCTTGACGAAAATAGCCGTCGGCGCCGCGAATCCAGAAAGGAAACAGGCTCACGGCCGGCATGTAACTCGGCTCTTTCAGCGCCTTGTAGACGAACTCCACCGGATCCTGCGCCAGCAGCAGAGCCTTGCGGAAATTCCTGTTGGCGGTAAGGCGGCCCTCGCGGAAATTCAATTGCAGGAAGAACACCGTGCCGTCCATCGAGCGGTCGATCTGCCAGCGCCGCTCCATTGCCTCGCCGAGCATTTGCGGCACGAGTTGGGTGTCGGCGATCTGGCCGTCCTTGAAAAGATTCAGGCGGGAGTTTACGTCCTGGGTGATATAACCGACGTTGATCGTGTCGATGAATCCCTTGTGATCTCCCCAGTAATCGGGATTTCTTTCCCAGCGCATGGAGGCGCTATGCACCCATTCGGTCATCCGGTACGGGCCGTTATAGAGCAACATGTCGGCATCGGCCCCGAAACGGCCGTCGGTCGACTCGAAAAAGGCCTCGTTGATGGGATAGAACGTAACGAAGGCTACCAGCTTGTCGAAATACGGAGTCGGCTGTTCGAACTCGACTTCGAGGATATGGTCGCTCACGGCGCGCACGCCCAGAGCTTCCCTTGGCAGGTCTCCGCGATTGATCGCCTCGGCGTTTTTCACCGGGTACATGATGAAGGCATAGGCCGAAGCCGTCGACGGATCCTGCACCCGGCGCCAGGCGAAAACGAAGTCGTGGGCGGTAACCGGCTCGCCATTGCTCCAGCGCGCGTCTTCGCGCAGCCAGAACGTGGCGCCGTCTGCGCGTATCTCGTAGCGTTCGGCGACGCCAGGGATCAGCGCCATGTCGTCATCGTAGGTCAGCAGCCCCTCCATGTTGTGGAACAACACGGTAAAACTGCTTGAATCGGTGGCGCGGCTGTAGTCGAGTTGCGGCGGTTCGGTGCGCAAGGCGATCGTAATCGCCTTGCCATCCGCGTCGATGGCCCCGCCGGTCACCGTGCTGCCGGTACTGTTCGCCGCAAGGCCGAGCAACCATACCGCGGCCACGAGGCCGGACACGACGTATAAGGCATAGAGCCCGAGTTGCCGCAGTTCCGAAAAGTTGGATCGTGACGCTCGATCGTTCATCGCGTATTCACATCAGTGTACCGACCAGGCCCACCAGGCCCGCAATCAGCAGATACACAATCGCCAGAAATCCGATGCCGAAGCCCGTGCTGCGGGCTTTGGGATCCTTCGAATAACCGGAAAAATACACCAGCCGGCCAAGAATGAATACAATTCCCGCCAGCGCCGCCCAGAGCGGATTGCTGAAATAACCCGCGATCAGGATTGCGGGGATGAATACCAGGAGTTGCTCCTGGGTGTTTTGCTGAATCCTGAAATAGCGCTCGAATTGCTCGTCGCCGGTCGTCGCCGGCGCAGGCACGTTGTATTTCATCCGGGCGCGACCCACGACCATGCTGAAGCCGACAAATTCCACCAGCGCCAGAATGACGACTATAGCTACCAGTTCCATTTTCCTTCCTCCAATTGTTCAGATTCCGCTATTGGCCGTTCCCGGCCATGAAACGCTCAAGATACTGACGCGAGTCAGTGAAGTCGAATTCTCCGAAATCGTATTCCGGGTGCATTTCGCGCAGGCGCCCGGCAAGCAGTCCATGGGCCGAGACAATCAGCGAATCGACGATCAGGTTATCGGTATCGCAATCCCGAGCCAGACGCAGCAAGCGCTCGAAGCCGACGATGAAATTGTCGGTATGGCCGCGGCGGATATCGGTGCCGAAGAAAAGATCTTCGGAATCGACCGTGTCATCGTTGACCGTCATGCTGAGAAACATGCGCGACCATACTTCGTAATCGCCATGGGCAAACTCGCGCCAGATCTCGCGCAAGTGATCGTTATCGTAGTTTCCGTCGCCCACCGGGCCCTGGCTGGAAATAAACAGCAAGCCGACAGTCGCCCCTAGCTGGCGGCGCGTACTTTCGGCGATTTTGAAGAAAGTTTCCTGTCTCGCGTTGAGTTCGGTCGCTGCGATCGCCTGGGTCTGCTTTTCGCTGTTCAGATTGCTGCGGCGCAATTCCTCGTTATTGTCAGCCAGCACCGATTGCTGGATGAACAGGCCGATGACCAGCCAGAGAAAGGCGAGGAAAGCGAACGCGCCTTCCAGGAAATTGCCCATCTCGGCAATGGGCAGGTCCATGAAGCGGCTCCAGCCCACGTTCATCTGTATGTATACGCCGAGGAACAGGAACCAGAGCAGCGAAACGACCAGTCCGAACAGAATGCGCCAGTCTTGCGGCAGGATTTTCCAGTGCATTGAAATCCCTGGAATTCACAATTTAGTGGAACATATCAGGAACCTTCCCGAACTTCAGCCGAGGCGAACGTCTCGATGACTGCGTCGCGGATGACGGGCATGTCTCCCCACAAGATGAAATGATCGCCGCCCGGGCGCGGCAGCATGCGGGAATTCACAAGTTGCCTGCGCAGAAATTCCGCATTTCCCGGATACACGAGGCTGTCCTCGTCGCCTTGCACGATCAGGGACGGCATGGTCAGGTTTTCCCAGCGCGGCAGCATCTCCTCCAGTTGCGACCGCACCGCCATGATTTCGTCATTGGCGCCCATGAGCCGCTCGCCGAGAATGAATTCCGGCCACCAGAAGCTCAGGTAGTTGTACCAGCGCGGTCCGCTCAACTCCGGGTCGGCGGTTGTGGCGACGAATACGAGTCCTCCGACAAGTTCCGTGTAATCCATTGCCGCGCGGGCGATTACCGGGCCGCCGTAGGAGTGCCCCATGAGAATCGCGCCACGGCCAGAGCGGTCCATTTCCAGAATCGGCAGCAAGGCCCGCGCCTGGGCTTCAAGGGATGGCTCCTTGCTGCCGGCGCCCGCGGCCCAGCCGATCCTCGTGACCGAGATCATGTGGAACCGCGCCCGCAACAGCGGGTCGGTGAGATAGGTTCGGAAAGCGCGCAGGGAACCCGGCGTGCCATGTACGAAGACCAGAAGTTGCCGGACCTCCGCGGCAGGAGGGGCCACTTCGACATACTCGATGTCGCCGAGCCGCAAGGTTTCGCCGGCGCCGGCAATCGGTCCCGAGCCTCCCCCGGGCGGCCCCGGCGGACCGTCGATCAGCGCGCAGGCGGCCACCAATGCGACCGGTAACAAAACGACGAGCCAGCGAATGGCGCGGCGCCTGCCGGATTTCTTTTGTCCCATGAAACCTTCCCGGCCCTTATCGACCCCTCAATCTAGCACTTTGCAATGATCACTGGTAAGCCCTGATGGCGGAGTTTTGCGGGCGAGGCATGCCTCGCCCCTACATGACAACCGAACACACTGGGACGGACCCGTATCGTCTGACGAAGTGCGTAGGGGCGAGGCATGCCTCGCCCGCGTTTGGCGAATCCGGATCGTCTGGCAGGTGGAATTGATGAAGGACTTCAATTCGCATATATTGCCGTTCGTTCCTCACCGCCCGTCATATGCTCCCTGGACGGTAAATGGCCTTCAACTTTCAATTGCTGCCGGGCTTTCCATTCCGGCCCCGATTACGGTCGCCTTTCAGGCTCCGCCTGCCGCCGATACTGCGCAATCTGTTGCGCGCTCTCACCAACAGCATCCGCGACCTGACGCCCATTATCACGGTAATCGCTTTCTTTCAGATCGTGGTGCTCGGTCAGGCGCCCGACGATTTGATGACGATCATCGCCGGATTGTTGTGCGTGGCGGGAGGTCTGACCCTGTTCGTGGCCGGGCTCGAAATGGCGCTGTTTCCGCTTGGCGAAAGCATGGCGAACGGTTTCGTGCACAAGGGCAGCCCCACCGCCCTGCTGGCGTTCGCGTTCGCCCTTGGCTTCGGCACCACGGTCGCCGAACCCGCGTTGATAGCGGTCTGCGCCGAGGCGGCACAGGCGGCGGCCGAAGCAGGCGTCATCGCCGGAGATCCTGCCGCGATCGCCCGATACGCACTGGAACTGCGCTATGTCGTCGCCTTTTCCGTCGGCCTCGCCATCGTCATAGGCGTGGTCCGCATCCTCAAGGGCTGGCCGATTCATTGGCTGATCATCGGCGGTTACGTTCTGGTCGTCGTCATGACCGCTTTCGCTCCGCGGGAGATCATCAGCATCGCCTATGACTCCGGCGCCGTCACCACCTCTACGATCACCGTACCCATGGTCACCGCGCTCGGCGTCGGTCTCGCGAGTTCGATCCGCGGCCGCAATCCCATGCTCGATGGATTCGGCCTGATCGCTTTCGCATCCCTGACGCCGATGATATTCGTCATGGGCTATGGCGTGGTCACAAACTGATGGATTGGGCCGGACTCACATTCTCGACCTTGTTTGGCACTTTACGCGATGTATTGCCCATCGTGTTCGTCGTGGTCGTGTTCCAGTTCCTCGTGCTGCGCAGGAGCCTGGCCAATCCGGCCCGGGTGCTGACCGGATTCATATTTGTGGTGCTCGGCATAGTGCTGTTTCTTATCGGTCTGGAAACTGCGATCTTTCCCCTCGGCCGCGGCATGGCCGAACAACTGATCGCCCAGGCCACTGCCGGCGCTGGTGGCCAGGGCTGGCTCAGTTACGGATGGATTTATCTGTTCGCCTTCGCCATTGGCTTCAGCACCACCATGGCCGAACCCTCGCTGATCGCGGTGGCGGGCAAGGCCGGCGAAATTTCCGGCGGCTCGGTGGGCGTCCTGGGCTTGCGCATCGCGGTGGCTCTGGGCGTCGCGACCGGCATTACCCTTGGCGTCTACCGGATCATTTACGGGCTGCCGATTCACTGGTTCATCATTGCAGGTTACATTGTAGTGGTGATACAGACCGCCATGGCGCCGCGAAAGATGGTCCCACTCGCCTATGACTCCGGCGGCGTGACCACTTCCACGGTTACAGTGCCCCTGGTGGCGGCGCTCGGCCTCGGATTGGCCGGGGCGGTGCCGGGGCGCAATCCGCTGATCGACGGTTTCGGGCTGATCGCCTTCGCGGCCCCGTTCGCCATCATCAGCGTACTGGCCTATTCCCAGCTTTCGGTATACATGGCCCGGAAGGGCTGAACTGGCCCGAAAGGGCTGGACAAGAGGTTACTGCAAATGAATTTCAAACTGATCGTGGCCTTCGTCGATGATCGTCTGACCGACAAGGTCGTCAAGGCGGCACGCGACCACGGAGCAACCGGAGCCACCATTATTCCCACCGCGCGAGGCGAAGGCCTGGACGCGCCCAAAGGCATTTTCGGACTGTCGCTGGATTCGCGCCGGGACGTGCTGTTGTTCACCGTGGAACAGCATATGAGCCGTCATATACTCGAAGAGATCTGCAAGGCAGGCGAATTCGAGGAAAAGTCGGGCGCCGGGATTGCCATTCAACTCGACGTCGAAGATGTAGTGGGCGTGTCCGCGCAAGTCGACAGGCTCGCGCAGGAATTGGGCAAGAGAATATGACTGGAGGCAAGCAAATGAACGACAACACCGTAGTGACCGTCCATGAAGTCATGAACCAGCGCTACATCCGCGTAAACGGAATCGACACCGTGGCGGAAGCGTTCCGGCGCATGCACGAAGCCGACGCGCAATGCATGCTCGTCGAGCGCCGCGATGAGAACGATGAATACGGACTCGTGCTGCATACCGATATTGCGCGCAAGGTTATCGAACCGGACCGTTCGCCGGAACGCATGCGTGTCTACGAAATCATGAGCAAGCCGGTTTTGTCCGTGCATCCGGGCATGAATATACGTTACGCTTCGCGCTTGTTCGAACGATTCCACATCCGGGTGGCGCCGGTGGTCGAAGCAGGCGAAGTGATCGGTATCGTTACCGATCTGGATATCGTCATGGTTGGGCTCGGCCAGCTACTCGCGGAGTAGGCGCCGGGAAGCGCGGGAAAAACGATATGGGTGAAAACAAGAACAATAAATTCAATTTCGAGGAAAAGTTGCAGGAGCTCGAGCAACTCGTGACCCGCATGGAAGACGGAAATCTCGGCCTGGAAGACTCGCTGAAAGCGTTCGAGGACGGGGTGAAGCTGGTCAAGGAATGTCAGCAGGCGCTTGAGGCGGCGGAACAAAAGGTCAAGGTGCTCACATCCGCGGATGGCGATACCGAGGATCTGAAGCTCGATCCGGCGGCGGACTAGCGCTCTCCTCTCCAGTCATGACCGATACTTTCGAACAATTTCAGGCGGCCTGCCGGCGGCGGGTCGACGAATCGATGAAGCGCTGCCTCGACGCGGCCGAGTTCCCGTGCCCCGGCCTTGAGGACGCGATCCGCCACGTATTGCTCGCCGGCGGCAAACGCGTACGGCCGTTGCTCGTGTACGCCGGCTGCCAGGCGCTCGGCGGCGAATTCGAGGACGCCGATGCAGCGGCGTGCGCAGTCGAATTCATTCATGTCTATTCACTGGTTCACGACGACCTGCCGGCCCTGGACGATGACGACCTGCGCCGCGGACGCCCCAGCCTGCACAAGGCTTTCGACGAAGCCACCGCGATTCTGGCCGGAGACGCATTGCAGGCCATGGCCTTCGAAATTCTCAGTCGGCCTCATGCCGGCAAGGGCGACCGCCTGCGGATGACGCACGAACTCACTCAGGCGGCCGGACCGGCGGGCATGGTGGGAGGGCAAGTCAGAGACCTGGCGGCGGATGGACACCGGATTTCTCTGGAAGAACTGGAAACCACCCATCTGCTCAAGACCGGCGCACTCATCCAGGCCAGCGTATTGCTCGGCGCGTTGAGCACGGACCGTGCGACTCCCGCACAACTTGAAAGGCTGCGGGAATATGCGCGCAATATCGGGCTCGCATTCCAGATTCAGGACGACATTCTCGACGAAGTTTCCGACACCGGTACTCTGGGCAAACCCCAGGGCTCCGACCGTGACGGCGATAAGGCAACCTATGTTGCGTTGCTCGGGCTGGATTCAGCACGCGCCCGAGCCGCGCATCTGGCAGCGAGCGCTGCCGGGGCGCTCGGCGAATTCGGCGCGAATGCCGATCCATTGCGTCATCTGGCCGAATATATCGTTGAGAGAGTGAACTGACTGTCAAGCACAGCCCGCGCTCATCTGTGTATTCAACATGGGCGATAATGTATTCTCATAAAAATAAAGTGGAGCCATTGCCAGCATGCTCAAGGAAATACCCACTACAAGACCGGAAACGCCCCTGCTCGACGAACTCGATTCTCCGGCTGACCTGCGTGAACTCGAGCTGGAGCAATTGCCGGCTCTGGCGGAAGAACTACGGGCCTACCTGCTGTATTGCGTGAGCAAGACCGGCGGTCATCTCGGCGCGGGCCTGGGCGTGGTGGAATTGACCATAGCCCTGCATTACGTGTTCGACACTCCCGCCGACCGGCTTGTCTGGGACGTCGGCCACCAGGCCTATCCGCACAAGATTCTCACCGGCCGCCGCGACCGCATGGATACCATGCGCCAGGCCGGCGGTCTGGCAGCATTTCCGACGCGCTCCGAAAGCGAGTACGACACTTTCGGCGTCGGCCATTCCAGCACCGCCATCAGCGCCGCGGTCGGCATGATGATCGGCCGCCGCATGAACGACCAGGATCACGACATCGTCGCTGTTGTCGGAGATGGCGCGATGACCGCGGGAATGGCCTTCGAGGCGATGAATCACGCCGCCCACCTGGATGAGGACATCATTATCATCCTGAACGACAACAACATGTCCATTTCCGATAATGTTGGTGGATTGTCGAACTATTTCGCGCGTCTTTGGGCCAGCAAGCCTTACAATTTCATCCGCGCCGGCAGCAGGAAAGTGCTCGCCAAGGCGCCGCGCGCGCTGCGCGCCGCCGAAAATACCGAGAAGTACATGAAGGGAATGGTGTCTCCGGGCAACATGTTCGAACAACTCGGGTTCAACTATATCGGCATGATCGACGGCCACAACCTCAACCACTTGCTAGATGTGCTGGGAAATATCAAGAACTTTTCCGGACCAAGATTGCTGCATGTGGTCACACGCAAGGGCAAGGGCTACACCGAATCTGAAAACGATCCCTTCGGCATGCACGCCATGGGCAAGGCGGCGCCGATAAAAGACGTTCGTCAAGCCAGCCAGAGCAAGAACAAGAGTGCGCCGACGTATTCCCAGGTGTTCGGGAAATGGCTGTGCGACGCGGCCCGGCGCGATGAAAAGCTGGTTGCCATCACTCCGGCCATGGGCGAAGGCTCCGGCATGGTGGAGTTTTCCAGGGAATTTCCGGACCGCTTCCACGATGTCGCCATCGCCGAACAGCACTCGCTTACCTTCGGCGCGGGACTTGCCTGCGAAGGGCTCAAGCCGGTGGTCGCCATTTATTCCACGTTTCTGCAACGGGCCTATGACCAGTTTATCCACGACATTACCCTGCAGAATCTCGATGTGCTGTTCGCGATCGACCGGGCCGGCCTGGTCGGAGAAGACGGTCCTACGCATGCCGGCAGCTTTGACCTTACTTATCTGCGATGCGTCCCCAATATTATTGTGATGGCGCCGAGCAACGAAGAGGAAACCCGGTTGCTGCTTTGCACCGGCTACGATCACGAGGGCCCGGCCGCGGTGCGCTATCCCCGGGGCAAGGGGCCCGGCGTTGCAATCGGCGGCGAATGGCAAACCGTCCCCCTCGGCGAAGCGGTTCACCGGCGCAGCGGCCACGATGTGGCGATTCTCGCCTTCGGCAGCATGGTCGAACCCGCGCTGGTGGCTGCCGAAGAATTCAATGCCACTCTGTACGACATGCGCTTCGTCAAACCCATCGACGAGCATGCCATCCGTACGGCCGCCGGCTCGCATGAACTGGTCGTGACCGTGGAAGAAAACGTCGTCATGGGCGGCGCCGGCTCGGCGGTGAACGAGGTTCTGCTGCGCGACGGCTATCGCACGCCGGTACTCAATCTCGGCCTGCCCGACAAATTCATCGAACACGGCAAGCCGCCGGACATGCTGCAGAAGGCCGGACTGGACGCCGCCGGTATCGCCCGCGCGATCCATGAGAAACTGGCCGCGGACAAGATTCGCTGCCGCGCAATATGACAGGCGCCACCGACCGCGCTACACGTCACAAGCGCGCGATGCAACGCAAGAAGGAGCATGTCGACGAGCGCATCGCCGCCGCCACCGAGGATCGGGGTCTGCTGCTCGTACTCACCGGCAACGGCAAGGGCAAGAGTTCCTCGGCTTTCGGCATGCTCGCCCGCAGCGTCGGCCACGGCCTGCGCTGCGCCGTTGTGCAATTCATCAAGGGCACCTGGGAATGCGGCGAACAATTGCTGTTCGAGGGAAATCCGCTCGTCGAGTTTCATGTCATGGGCACGGGCTTCACCTGGGAGACCCAGGACCGGCAAACCGACATTGCCGCCGCCGAGGCGGCCTGGAACAAGGCCGAGGCGATTCTCTCCGATGAGGCAACCGACCTCGTCATTCTCGATGAACTGACCTACATGCTCACTTACGGCTATCTTGACAAGCCCCGGGTGCTCCAGGCCCTGCGCGAACGGCCGCTTCGACAGCACGTCGTCATTACCGGACGTAACGCCGGCCGCGAACTGCTCGAGATGGCCGATACCGTGAGCGAGGTGAAGGATGTACGCCACGCCTTCAATCACGGCGTCATGGCGCAGAAGGGGCTAGACTATTGATCCACGGGCGCGGGCGAGGCATGCCTCGCCCCTACGCAAGGACCAATTCATCCGGCTACCTGTACGGGCGAGGGCTGAGTCATCTGGCTACCTGTAGGGGCGAGGCATGCCTCGCCCTTGCTACGGATCGCCGAAACCGGCGTTGTGGAACAACAGGCTGGCGCGGCGATTCATCCCGTTCACATGGAGCAGCACGCGGCTAAGGCAGGCAAAAGGAATATGTAGCGGATTACTGCGGTTGAGTTGCATTCCAAGCACGGTAGGCAATATCACCCGCATCACGCCGCCATGGGTCACCAACAGCACATGGCTGCCGCCGGGCAGGCCGCTCAGTCCGTTCCAGGCGCCCAGCACACGGTCCCTGAACTCGGTGAAGGTCTCGCCGTTGGGCGGCGCAAGCGCGGTGATGTCTTCGCGAAATTTTCGGAACTGCCGCGCCGAGCGGACGCGCCATTCAGCTATGGGCATCCCGTCCCAGTCACCGTAATCGATTTCCTGCCAGTCATCCTCGATCTGCAATTCCAGCGCCCGGCTTTGCGCCAGGTCATCGGCGAATTCCCTGCAGCGTTGCAAGGGCGAAGTGATGATATGTGTCCAACCCGCCTCCGCGCGCTCGGCGGCGGCTTCCATCTGCCGCCGACCGAGGTCGGTCAGTTCGGGGTCTACGCGCCCGCGCAGGATATCCCCTCCCCCGGGCTCGCCATGGCGCAACAGATCGACGGTAATCAGCTTGCCGGTGTCCTTGTTGGTCACTTACTTGCGTTCCAAAAAGTGAAAATGTAGCAACATCTTGACCAATGCGGAAATCTCGCGTAGCCTAGCCAAGCTAGCTATTCAGTTACGGGGTAGCGTCATGCTGATCAATATGCACCAGGCCAAATCACAGCTTTCAAAGCTCATAGCCGCCGCGGAAGCCGGCGATGACGTGATCATCGCGAGAAACGGCAAACCGGCGGTTAAGCTTGTCCCACTGAAATCATCCGGATTCCGTTTTGGGGCCCTGGCGCATCTGGCGAGTGCTGTTCCGGACTTTGAGGACAACCTGGACGAAGACGAACTGGGTATGTGGGAACGTGACACTTGAGCGTGGTATTGCTTGATACGCATGTGTGGATCTGGAGCTTGATGGCCCCGTCCCGCCTCGGCCAGGCGGCCGAGACAGCGATCGCAACGGCGGATTCGGTATTCGTCAGTCCGATCAGCGTATACGAGGTGACGCGCAAGGCGAAACTCGGCGGGTGGCCGGAGATCGTTCCGCGTCTCGATGAACTCGTCGCCGAAACCGAAACGCTGACAGCGCCGTTCACCCGCAATACAGCGGCCTGCGCCGCGCTACTCGATTGGCGGCACCGCGACCCTTTCGACCGTTTTATCGCAGCCACCGCGATCGAATTGCGCTGCCCGCTTGTTTCAAAAGACGCCGAATTCGATTCGCTCAACGGCAAATCCGGTTGGCCGGGGCGCGTTTGGTCATGATGCGGAATTGCCCATATGGCCGAGCTTGTCGATCTTGACCGCCAGATAGGTTTCGTTGTGAGGATTGGCGCCGGTGTGGATGGGGATGATCTCGCTGACTTCGATGCCCATGTCCTGCAAGGCTTTCACCTTGGCCGGATTGTTGGTCAGCAGTTTCACATTGCGGGTATCGAAGAAATCGAGCATGGGCTTGCAGATCTGGTATTCGCGGCTGTCGGGCTCGAAGCCGAGCTGGACATTGGCCTCGACGGTGTCCGCGCCGGAATCCTGCAAGGCGTACGCTTTCAGCTTGTTGAGCAGGCCGATGCCGCGGCCTTCCTGGCGCAGGTAGAGAATCAGGCCGCGCCCGGCCTCGGAGATTTGCTGCATGGCGAATTCGAGTTGCGGACCGCAATCGCAGCGCAGGCTGAACATGCTGTCGCCGGTGAGACATTCGGAATGAATCCGGCACAGCAGCGGCTCTTCGAGGTTCAGATTTCCCAGGGCCAGCGCCACGTGTTCCTTTTCCGCTTGCAGGTCCTTGAATCCGTAAATCCTGAAATCGCCCCAGCGGGTCGGCAGTCGTGCTTGAGCGACAAATTCTATGGTCAATTCGAAAACTCCCGGTTTTGTTCTCGACCGGTAATCAGGCGAGCAATCGTATGCTTTGTATGCAAAGGGCGGCCATTATACCCGCAACGACATCGTCGAGCATGATGCCGAGACCGCCCCCGATATTACGGTCGAGCCATTTGATCGGCCAGGGTTTGAAGATGTCCAGCAGGCGGAACAACAACAATCCCCCCAGCACCCAATACCAACCGGCGGGAATCAGCGCCAGGGTAATCCAGCAACCGGCGAATTCATCCCAGACGATGCCGGGACGATCGCCGCCGCCCAGCCGCGCCGCGCTGCGGCCGCAGATCCAGATGCCGGCCGCTGACGCGGCGCAGATCAGCAGTATCGCCAGCGGCAGCGGCGGCGCCGGGAGAGCCAGCCAGATCGCGGCGGCCGCCAGGGTGCCCGCGGTGCCGGGCGCCCAGGAGGAAAGCCCGCTGCCGAAGCCGAAAGCCAGCAGATCCACCGGCCGCGTCAGCAATTCCCTGAATGAAGGATTCGGAGCGGCTTCACTCATGCGCCGCACCGCCGAAATAATCGAAGGCATAAAGATACACAGCTAACTCCAAAATTTGATGCAATACGGTCAACGACCACTCGCGGAGCAACTTATCAAACAAGTGTTTGTGTAACCGCGACGGCGCTTTCGACTTTGAAAACGCAAGTCATTGTATCCGGCTTCGTGTGGCCGTAGCCCGAAACCTCCAATCGTCAAACCACCCGAAAGGGTTGGTTCGGCTTGTATAAACAGTGTCGAACCGCTCCGCTTACTACCCTTTTGTGCGGTTTGTTCCGCTGCGGCTGCCTCGGATAATCAAGCGATACCTTGGACCAGGATTCGCACACCGCGACGAGGAGCAAACCAATGATTGATAGCCGAATCAAGATAATCAGCGTTGCTGTTCTATGGGTAATCGCCTTTGGCACAGTGGCGCAGGACGAACCGCAAGATCAAGCAGAATTGGAAGAAATCCTCGTAACGGCGCGTAGGGTTGAAGAAAGAATCCAGGAAGCGCCTATCACCGTGAACGCGTTTACCGCAGCGCAGATCGAGGATGCCGGCATCATCCAGACTGCGGATTTCATTCAACTCTCGCCGAATGTGACACTGGCGGAATCCCAGACGATGGGAACCTCTTTTCTCACGGTGCGAGGACTGAGCCGTGTTCGCAACGGCGAACTCCCAGTGGCGGTGGTCGTGGACGATGTGCTGATCGTTAATGCCAGACAATTCATCAGCCAGGTTTTCGATGTGCGCCAAATTGAAGTGGTGAAGGGTCCCCAAGGCGCACTCTACGGGCGAAACGCGACTAACGGCGCGATCATCATCACCACCAATCCACCGACAACCGAGCCTGAAGGCTATGTCAAGATGAGCTATGGCACAGCGGACGAGGTGGGCGTCGAGGCGTCCTACAGCGCGCCGCTTTCGGAGAATCTGGCATTCCGGTTGTCAGGGCGGGTGCTTGACCGCGACGGCTATTTCGAAAACGTGACCCTGCAAGACGAAGTGGACCCTTTCAGCGACAGGACGCTCCGGGGCCGCTTGAGTTGGACACCGAGTTCGGAGTTGTTTGTCGACCTGAAGGCCCAGTTCTCGAAGCATGAAGGCAAAGGCATCGGGTTTCATTGGCCAGGAGCAGCCAACTTCGAAGTATTCGGTGTTTTCCTGGGGACCGGGGCGGAACTCGGGGTTACGCCGGAGCAGGTAAATCTGGAAGGCGCCAACCTCGTGAACCTACCGTACGTAGCCAACAATCCTGACCGCGGTTTTCGCGACACCTCAAACGTGTCGCTCAAGATTGACCGGGAGTTTGGATCCTCCACGTTTAAATCCATCACTACTGTCGACAGGCTGGAAGCTTCGGCTGTCGCCGACCGCGCGCCCTATCTCTCATACTTTGACGGCACCCAGCATACATACGTCGATGTAGATGGATGGAGTCAGGAATTCAGGGTCGAGACCGAATTAAGCGACCGGTTGCGTGCGCAGATGGGCGCCTATTTTCTGTCATGGGAACGGCTTCGCACTACCGCCTCGGGGGTCGACATGGGGCTGGGAATCAAGCGCCCGACGACCGTGCCGGAATTCGAGAACAGCACGAATCCAACCGGGACGGCGCCTGGCAACTTCCTCTCGTTTCTTGAGGACAGTTCCGCCTGGGCGGTGTTCGCCAGCTTGGACTACGACCTCACCGCTGCCCTCACCCTGTCGTTAGCCGCGCGTCAAGATGAAGAAACACGCGAGCAGAATGTCAATCAATACAATACGGCCGGACGCGTCTACAATCTGCAATTCAACGGCGTCAACCAACCTTATACCGCCGCAGCCTGTTTCGATTCTCCGGACGATGTCCCCAATGCCAATTGCGGGGCCTATGCAACTTTCGATGAACTGCTGAGTCACACTCGTCCATTGACCGATACGAACGAAAAGACCTTCAGCAAGTTTCAGCCGAAGATCACGCTGGGATATCAACTCTCGGACGAAATCAATTTTTACGGAAGCTGGGGCATAGGTTACCGCGCAGGGCAATATAACTACCCCGGTATCAGCGCCTTCAGCCTCTCGAAGGATGTCATCGACCAAGAGGAGAACAGCGCATTCGAATTGGGGGTCAAGACGCAGTTTGGCGGACTCACGCTGAATGCGGCCTGGTTTGATTCTTCAGTGGACAACACACAGTACTTCCCTTTTGATGGGCGAGCGTTCGTGCAGGTCTTCGAAGATATCGACAAGGCCGAACTTACCGGTTTCGAAATTGAGGCGATCTGGCGAGCCAGCGGCAATCTGGATATCTATGCCGCATACGGCAGTACCGACAGCGAAATCACGGCCTACGCGGAACGACCGCAAACCGTAGGAAACGACCTCCCTTACGTCGCGGATGGGACGTTCAATACGGGCGCGCAATTTCGTGTCGCCGCCGGCAACGGACTGACGTTTTTCGCCCGCGCGGATTATGAATGGCGAGGTGAACAGTATTGGACCCCGGAGAATACGCATCCGCGGGACTCGCTGAGCCTGATCAATCTGCGTTTCGGGCTCGAAGGCTCCGACTGGACCTTGTCGGCGTACGTCAACAACGCGACCGACGAGATTTACAACTCGGAAGTCGTAACGCCGCTGTTCGTGCATCCTGCTGTGCCGCGCATCTGGCGCATCGACTATCGCTTCAACTTCTAGGGGTCCAGTATGACAACTTTTCGAGCGGCCAGCGATGTTGGAGGCACGTTCACGGACCTCGTGTTTTATTCCGTTGACGAAGAAACGGCGGCATGCGGCCCCGTGTACGCTGCGAAAACCGATACGACCCCACCAAACTTTGAAAAGGGAGTCATCACTTCCTTGAAGAAAGCTTCGCTTTCACCTGCGAATCTGTCGTTTTTTGCCCATGGAACCACCGTGGTCATCAACGCGCTGACCGAAAAAAAAGGCGTGAAGACCGCCTTGCTTACAACAAAGGGCTTCCGCGACGTGCTGGAGATTGCCAGGGGAAACCGACCTGACCTGTTCAATTTTAATTTTCGTAAACCGAAGCCCTTCGTCGAAAGGTACTTGCGGGCCGAACTCGACGAACGGATCGATTACAAGGGCAAGCTGCTGCGGGAAGTAGATCTCGAACCGTTGCCGGAACTGGTGGAGCACTTTCGTTCGCATCAGGTGGAGGCCATCGCCGTATGCTTTCTCCATTCCTACGCCAATACGCAAAACGAGCGGCTGGCGGTCGAACGCATAAACCAACTCTGGCCCGAAGTCTCGGTGCTGGCCTCCCACGAAATCAGCCGCGAATGGCGGGAGTACGAGCGAACCAATACCACGGTGCTCGCGGCCTACGTTCATCCGATCGCCAACCGCTATATCGACTCCCTGGAAAAGCAGCTTCGCGCGGACGGGTTCCGGGGCAAGGCGTTCATAATGCAGTCGAATGGCGGCATCGCCACTGTGCAGGCCGCCAAAGCCAACCCCATCGCAATGGTGGAGTCGGGTCCGGCCAGCGGAATTTTCGCCGCGGCCTATCTCGGCAGAGTCATCGGTGAAAAGAATCTGATCGTGCTCGACATCGGCGGGACCACCGCCAAATGCGCACTGATCGAAAACGGCGAAGTCAAAGTTGGCACCGATTACCACATCGGCAAAACCCGCAAGAATCCTGGCTATCCCATCCAGACCCCAGTGTCCGAGATCGTCGAGATCGGCAATGGCGGCGGCTCCATCGCCTGGGTGGACGAAGGCGGCAAGTTGCACGTGGGGCCTCAGTCCGCTGGCGCGGATCCGGGGCCGGCGGCTTATGGCAAGGGAGGAGAAAACCCCACAACCACCGATGCCAATCTGGTGCTTGGGCGTATTGACCCGAACAGTTTCGTCGGAGGGGAAATCGAGCCGGATTGGACCACCGTCGACCGGGCGTTTGAGCCGCTGCAGGATCGCCTGGGCATTGACCGGGAAGCGTTGGCCCGGGGTGTTATTCGAATCGCCAACGCCAATATGACCAATGCCCTGCGTCTCGTTTCCACCAATAAGGGATACGACCCCCGCGACTTCGCCCTGATCGCCTTCGGCGGCGGCGGCGCCATGCACGCGTTGGCGTTGGCCGAGGAATTGAAAGTGCCGCGGGTCATCGTTCCCGTCAACTCGGCCGTGTTCTCCGCCTGGGGAATGCTGCTCACCGATCTGCGGCGTGATTATTTGCAGACCCGACCGATTCCAATGGAAACGGCGAACGCGCACGCGGTGGCGGATACCTTTGCCGCGATGATCGCTCAAGCGAAGAAAGATTATGCCGACGAGGGCATTTCCGCATCGCGGATTACCTTCGAGTACCACGCGGATATGCGCTATGAAGGCCAGGAGCACACGGTAAAGGTGGCCTTGCCCATTCAGCATCCGAAAGAGCCTTTCGATGTCGATGAATCGATTGCGAGATTTCACGACGCACACGAACAACGCTACACCTATCGGCTTGATACCGGTGTTCAACTTGTGAACTTCCACCTGGTTTCGGTCGTCCCCGTTCCAAAACCGGAGCTTTTACCCAAACCCGTAACCGGCCGAACTCTGGCGCAAGCTTCGTTGCAGCGGCGCAAGGTCGATTTCGACAAGCACGGCATACATGATGCCGCCATCTACGACGGGCTCGCTCTGGAACCCGGCATGACGTTCAAAGGACCGGCTGTCATGCAGGAACCCGCGGTCACGCTTGTGGTCGCGCCGGGGCACGAGGTTTCCGTGGACGACTACGGCAACTACCACGTGACAATGAATCTTGAGGATTGACCGATGACAACAGACGTATTTACGACGGAAATCATCAAGGACGCATTGGTTGCGGTCGGCGAGGAAATGTTCAATGCCGTAATCCGCACCTCGATGAGCCCCATAATTTATGAAACCACCGACTTCGCCGTCGGCGTAACCGATGCGAAAGGAAACCTGCTTGGCCAGGGCAACGGCGTCACCGCGTTTTTGGCTACGCTCGACACCGCTGTGCAAAGTGTGCTGGAACACTATCCCGCCGCAGGAGACATTCTGCCAGGCGACGTGATCATCACCAATTCGCCCTATTCCGGCGGCGGCACCCATCTATCGGACGTGGTTATCGTCCTGCCGGTATTTCATGACGGCGAGTTGATCGCGTTCACGGTCAACAAGGCTCATTGGACCGAAGTTGGCGGCGCGCAGCCGGGCAGCGTTTCCACGGAAGCAACGGAAATATTCCAGGAGGGATTACATTTCAGATTCCTCAAGCTGTACGAGGAAGGACGGCAGAATCGATCTCTGGTGCAATTGATCCGGGACAACGTGCGACTGCCGGATTCGACCATTGGCGACATGCACGCCGGCGTTGCCGCCGCGAGGGTCGGCGGCAGGCGCATTCTCGAATTGGTGGACAAATACGGACGCGACGAACTGCTGTCGGCGATGGATTCGCTGCTCGCCTATGGTGAACGCATGACGCTCGCTGAACTGTCCAAGCTCCCGCACGGCGTTTACGAGGCCGCTGACGTGGTCGAAGACGACGGGCTCGGCAACGGACCATTCACGATCCGGGTAAAAGTTTCGGTCACCGGCCAAAAGTTGATCGCCGATTTTTCCGGCACCTCGTCCCAGGCGCCCGGCCCCGTAAATTGCTCATACACAGGGCTCGTAACCGGCGCCAGATGCCTGTTCAAGGCGGTTACAAATCCGGATATTCCGGCGAACGGCGGCAGTTTCCGCCCACTCGAAGTCGTTTGCCCGGAAGGCACCATAATCTCGGCATGCTCCCCCGCGCCCGTTTCCCTTTACTACGAGTCATTGATAGCCGCCATCGACGTCATGTGGAAAGCGCTCGCGCCAGTGCTCCCGCACAGTCTTTCCGCGGGGCACCAGCGTAGCGTCGGCGCCACATTCATTTCCGGCGCGCATCCGGAAACCGGCGACCTCTACGTCATGGGAGAACCTTTGGTCGGAGGCTGGGGGGCGTCGCTGGGACTCGACGGAGACAATGGGCAGTTCTGCTGCGGCAACGGAGAAACCTACAATATCCCCGTAGAACTGTTCGAAAGCCGTTATGGACTGCGAGTCGAACAATACGCCTTCAACATGGAAGGCGGCGGAGCGGGGCAGTTTCGGGGCGGCAGAGGCGTAGTTACCGATTACCGCGTCGTCTCCGACGAGGCGTTTCTCACCTACGCGGCCAGCCGAACCGAAAGCAGACCCTGGAGTCTTTCCGGAGGTTCCGAGGGCAGCACGAACTACGCGCAGATTTTGCGCGCCGACGGCCAGGTCGAGCGTTTCGGGATGTGCACCACGGTACGCGCGGCGAAAGACGAGATAATTCGCCTGACCACGGCCAACGGCGGTGGTTACGGGGTTGCCAGCGCAAGAGAACCAGACGCCATCGAACAGGATCTGCTCAACGGCTATATCACGCCCGAACAAGCCAGGAGCGAGTATGGCCTTGAGCGCTGACCGCCGCCGCTCATGAAACCATCGTGAACGACGCATTCCGCAACAACAGTGATCTGGATCCGTTCACGGTCGAGATCATTCAACTCTCGCTCACCGCCATCACCGATGAGATGTTTTCGTCAATGGCCCGCGCCGCGATGAGTTCCGTGATTTATGAAGTGCTGGATTTCGGTGTCGCCATCACCGACGCGAGGGGCGAACTTGCCAGCGCGGGCGCTGGAATTCCCAGTTTTGTCGGCATGTTGGACCCCGCCGTGAAGGCCGTCATCGCGAAGTACGCCGGGGCCATTCGCGACGGCGACGTATTCATTTCAAACGATCCGTACACCGGGGGCGTGAGCCACATCAACGATGTCTCGCTGACGATGCCGGTTTTCCACGAAGACAGGCTTGTCGCCTGGACCGCCAGCAAGGGACATTGGCTCGACCTGGGTGGAATGTCGCCCGGCTCCCTGTCACCGGCGGCGACGGAACTTTTTCAGGAAGGCTTGATCCTGCCCGATGTGCGCCTGTTCAAGGCGGGTGCGGCGGTGGAACCCGTATTCGACATCATCCGCGCGAACAGCCGATTGCCCGACCAATGCATCGGCGATCTTTGGGCGGGTATCAGCGCTCTTCGAACCGGTGAGCGACGCTTGCGCGAACTTTGCCGCAAATACGGCGCGAGTTCAGTGGAACTGGCGATTCGCGCTTATCTCGAATACGGCGAGCGTTTATCGCGACTAGGCATGAAAACGCTCCCGAAAGGACGCTTTGAAGCGGTGGATCACCTGGATGACGGACGACTCATCCGCGTCGAGGTCACCATTACGGAAGACACTTTTGTCGTTGATTTGCGCGACAACCCCCTACAAGACAAAGGTCCGGTCAATTCCACCGTAAACAGCACCCGGGTCAGCGCCCAAGCCGTTTTCAAAGGAGTCGCGGCCCCCGCGCACTGGGCAAACGCGGGCAGCTTCAGGCCGCTCAAATTGCTGACAACCCCCGGTACGCTGTTCCACGCCCAGGCGCCCGCGGCGGTGGGGTTGTATTACGAAAACAAAATCCGTTCCGCGGACCTAATCTGCAAGGCCCTGGCGCCGCACATGCCTGAGCTTATGCCAGCGGGACATTTTTGTTCGATCTGCGCGACGCTGATTCGAAGCGAGGACGTGAACGGCGCCGACCGCACCTTCATCGAGCCCGAAGTGGGCGGTTGGGGCGCGAGCGCATTGAAGGACGGAGAAAACGCGCAATTTTCCGCATCCCATGGCGACACTTTCAACTGCCCTGTGGAAATCAACGAGGCCCGCAACGGAATCGAAGTGGAACGCCTGGAACTGAACGCCGAAAGCGGCGGCGCGGGCCGCTACCGCGGAGGGAAAGGAATCGATTTGCGTTATCGCATTCTCGGCAAGAGGGCTTGGCTGACCGCCGAATTTTCCCGCAGGGTCACGCCTCCCTGGGGGATCGCCGGCGGGCGTGACGGTTCCCGCAATCGGCTCGAACTGTTAAGACGCGACGGGGAAATGCTTGAGTTGGCAAGCGCGGCCAACCTGGAACTCGGTCAAGGCGATATCGTCCGGATAGTCACGGCCAACGGCGGCGGCTTCGGCGACCCGCAGCTCCGTCCAGACGCGGAAATAATTTCGGACCTCAGGGACGGCTACATCGGGCCGGAAGAGGCAGTGAACGACTACGGACTGGAAATCCGCGCCACCGATACCCGCCGCCAGTGACCTGGCTCCACCGATCACGCAACAAGTTTACACACATGCCTTCCACACAACATTCAGCCCGGCAACCGCCATCGGACAAAGGTTCGCACGAATACCCAAATCAAACCTACGCCTGGTATGTGGTCGCGGTCCTCATGTTCGCGTACATCGTCGCCTATGTGGACCGTTCCATCCTCACCCTGCTGGTCGACCCGATAAAACAGGACATCGGGGTTTCCGATACACAAGTCAGTCTGTTACACGGCTTCGCATTCGTGATCTTCTATACGTTGATGGGTTTTCCCATCGGTCGGCTGGTGGACCGGCGCCATCGCGTCGGCATCATTGCCGCGGGCGTTGCTCTCTGGTCGTTGATGACCGCCGCGTGCGGCGGCGCCAAGACGTTCACGCATCTATTTCTGGCGCGGGTTGGCGTGGGGTTCGGGGAAGCGGCCCTCAATCCGGCCGCTTATTCGCTTATCGCCGATTACTTCAGACCCGGGCTTATCTCCAGAGCCAGCAGCACTTATGTCATGGGCACTTATCTCGGCTTTGGAATCGCCTATATCGTCGGCGGAGCGCTCGTAGCCGCAGTCGCCGACACGCCCGATCTGATCTTGCCGATCATCGGCGCGGTCAGGCCGTGGCAAATAGTTTTCTTCTATGTCGCGGCGCCGGGCGCGCTGGTACTGATTCTGCTGCCCACAATCAGGGAACCGGCGCGCAAGGAACTGCTACGCTCCACTTCAGGGGAAATTCACGGTGGCGTTACGCTCGCCGAGTTTGGCGGGTTTCTCAAGTTGAACGCCGGCACCTTCACCGCCCATGCCGTTGGTTTTGGCTGCCTCGGCTTGCTGGTCAACGGCATGGCGCTGTGGACTCCCACCTTCCTGGCGAGAACCTATGGTTGGCAGATCTCTGAGGCAGGCGTTGCCTACGGGATACTGTTGCTTGTTTTTGGCGGCTCGGGCGTGTATCTGGGCGGCTGGCTGGCGGACCGATTCGACCGCGACGGCCGTATCGGCGGACCGTTTATCACCGCCTCGCTTTGCGCCCTGGGCGTAATTGTGCCCGCGGCCATTTATCCGTTAATGCCGACCGCCGAACTGTCGCTGCTCCTCATGGCGCCCATGATACTGTGCTCAAGCGCCCCTTGGGGCGTCGCGGTTTCGGCGCTGCAGCAAATCGCCCCCAACGAAATGCGCGGTCAGGTGGGCGCCTTTTACCTCTTCACGGTGAACCTGATTGGAATCGGCCTTGGACCAACACTGGTCGCGCTCTTGACAGACTATTGGTTTCGAGACCCGGCGGCGCTCCGCTATTCGATGGTCGCGGTTTCGGGAACAGCCGCGGTCCTGGCGGCGGCGTCTCTCGGTTGGGGATTGACACACTTCAGGGCCAGCCTGAATCGAGCTCGGGGTTGGCAACAATAGTTTTCGGCGCGGAGGCGAAAACATGCCGGCTGAATTGATTGAAAACGCAGCGGCAGCCTATTTCATTCTGGCGATCGGCTACAACCTGGCGAGCCTGATATTGTCGGACAGTGGGAATCCGCCACTTACGCCGACCGAGCCGGTCCAGGCAATCCTGATGATGACGGTGCTATATTCGGTTTATGTGGGGGAGGATTTTTTCCATTCGAACGCTCGATCCGCGCTGTTGGCAACTTACATTTTCCTGATCGCGCGTTTTGGAATCTATAGCCATGTGGCTGGATACTGTACGTCGCGTTATGCTTCCCGAACCGCTTGGGCGACCGCAATTGGAATAAACGTATACGGTGTTTGTGCGCTCGGCCTTGCGCTGTTGCCATGAGGATGGTTGATGAACGCGAAACTCGACAACTTCGAATCCTTGCTCTTGCAGGGAAAGTTCGAGCCCCAGTCCAGTCTGGTGTTTCATGTTCGCCGATCCGCGCTGTTGCAGCGACTGGACGCTTCTCTCGCCGGCGTGCTCACTTTGGTGGTTACTCCGGCCGGATACGGAAAGTCCACGTTGCTCTCGCAATGGTCGGATTCGCTGATCGAAACCGGCAAACGAGTCGCATGGCTCGCCACGGACGAGACAGACCGGGAACCGGACCAGTTTCTATCTCATCTGATTCTATCGTTGAGTTTCTCCGGCGTGAAAATGGACTCGCTGGAAAAACTCGCCCACCAAGGTCTGGTTGACATATCCAATGACGCGGCGGTCAGAGCCATCGCCGCCGTTCTCAACAAACACCCCGGGCAATTGGTCATCATTCTCGATGATTATCACCGCGCCGGAAGCACTTCGACGGATCGAGTCATCGAAAGTCTTTTGGAGATGCTGCCCGACCGTTCCCACATCGCCGTGGCTTCCCGCAACAAACCGGGATTCCGGTACTCAGCCTTGAAAGTCAATGGCCTGGTGCAACAATTTTCCGCCGACGATCTGCGATTCAGCGCGGAAGAAGCCCGCGAAATTCTCTCAACCGCATGTAACGAAGAGGATATCGTTGCACTGATGCAACGTACGGAGGGTTGGGCGATGGCTTTGCAGATGGCCCGCTCTCTGCTGCGCGACGAAGCCCCGCCGGGAGATGTAGTGCGCGGATTGTCCGGCTCAAGCGGGGACATCGCGGACTATTTCGCGCAACAGGTTTATCAGGATCTTCCCGACGAGATTCGCGTCGTGCTGAGGCGCACGTCCATCGTGGAGCGGTTCAATGACGATCTGGCCAACTGCCTTTCCGAACGGATCGATTGCAAGAACATTCTCGAGCGGCTGAAGCAACAGCATTCCCTAATCGTCTCGACGGGACGGGAACGGGTTTGGTACCGCTATCATCATTTGTTCGCGGAGTTTCTGAATAACGAACTTGAGCGGATCGAACCCGACACGCTTTTTTCACTGCACTTGCGGGCCGCGAAGTGGTACGAGAGTCATGAACTACCAGTTCAGGCCGTCTCGCACGCCTGTCTTGCCGGCCACATGGAATACGCCTCGCGCATTATCGAAGACGCTGGAGGCTGGGAATTGATAATGTTCGGCGGCATTTCCCGATTCCGCCAATTGATGGCTAACTTTCCCCTGTCGGAACTGGGCCGATTCCCGCGTTTGCAAGTTTCCCGCGTCTATCAATTGATCAAGGAAGGGGAGATCGCCCAAGCCCACCAACTCTTTCAAAGCTTGAAAGACGCCAACGGCCACTTGTTGTCGGATCAGTCCAACGAAACCGCTGCTTTCAGGCGCGACGCGATATTGATGGGAAGTCTGCTTGAAGCTTACGAGGATCGGATTTGGGACAGCAAAAGCATCAAGCGTATTCTCGAAACGGAGCACACGCTGATACGGTCCGATTCCAGCGGCCGGTCGCTGATTTACGCTATCACTGCTGTCGGCGCCCTCGCGATCGGATCTTTCGAGGAAGCGCTGGAATATGCGAAGAAATCGCAGCGTTACATGCGGGAGGTAAACTGTGTCCTGGGCTTGAACTACGCGCTGCTCCATGAAGGTCAGGCGAGTCTTTTCCTGGGGCGCCTCACGGAAGCGATTGCCACTTTGGATGAGGCGCACGAAATGGCGGAAGATAATTTCGGCGCCGACAGCGGGCTGAAAGCGGTCGCCGACATCATACGGGCCGCTGCTCACTATCTTCGCGACGAGCATGACTCCGACAGTCTGAACGCTGCGCTTGAGTATGCCGAAAATTACGACGGCTGGTTTGATGTCTACGCCGCCGGCTATGGCACATCCGCCCTTCTGACCTATTCCCGGAAGGGTCTGCAAGCAGCGATCTCCATATTGGCGAGCGGACGGCAGACAGCGGAGAAGCGAGGTCTTCCCCGGCTTGCCGAATTACTCGACGCTTACGAATACCTGCTACTTGTGCGTGAAGGCGATGTGAACGGCGCCCGGCGATTATTTCATCAAAAGGATCTGAAAATCCGCTCCAAACCCGGCATTCAGTCCCTGCCCGACTGGCGGCGAGATCATCTGATCGGAGTTGCCGACGGCTTGCTGGCGCTCGCTGCCGGTAATCACGACGCAGGGTTCAAAGCGGCCAAGTTCATCACCGAACTGGCGTCCGCTTCGGGCAACCGCTGGATCATGCTGGATGCCGAAATATTGAGGGCTCTCGTGGTTGAAGCCAGCGGAAGGGGCAACGAGGCACTGGCCCGATTCGCCAAATCAATCGATCTCGCCGTCGCTCAAGGTGCTTACAGACCGCTTCTTGATTTCGGCAAGCCGTTGGAAAGATTGCTGGCCCGCCTTTACCGCCAACGGCGGGAACTACAACTCGGAAGCATGACTCATCGCTTTATCGCGGCCTGTCTGGAGCGATTCAAAGACGGAGGCGTCGAGTCCGGGGGCAACGAGAACCTGCCTCTGTTGAGCCCGCGCGAACGCGAAGTGCTGGAACATCTCGCCAGCGGGCTTTCCAACAAAGGAATCGCCCGGGCGCTTGACATGACCGAGAACACGGTCAAGTTCCATTTGAAGAATATCTTCACGAAACTGGAAGTCAACAAGCGCATGTTGGCCGTCGCCGCCGGGCGTAATCTGAGACTCATACCCTGATCGGTAGCGAGCTTACGTGCCCGCGCGAACTTCCGGGGATTCAGACCGGGACCGTTGGAAATCCGTAATTCCCACCCCATCAGGTGGGCAACCGCTCACGGGAAACCGGCTCGTCTACCCTTTGGTGTCGTAGACGCTTCCAGGGGCATGGGGCGTAATTGTCTACGAGACTTGAGTTTGTCGGCTTTTGGGCAGGTCTGATTTCCTGGTTCAACTTCGAAGGAGCAATTGGCTAATGTCGATCAACACGAATATCAAGGTGATGTACCTGAACCCGGTCGGAACCGCCGACTACGATCAGGTGTTTGCAGATATGGCCCGCGAATACAAATACCCCGACACCGCTGTGCATGTGACTTCGCTGTCCAGCGACTCGGTTCCTCCCACATTGACGAATCTCGAATACCGAGCCTATGAGTCGTGCATTTTCAACGAGACGGTGAAAGCCGCTCGATATTGCGCCACTCACGATTACGATGCTCTGATCATCGGCTGTTTCTACGATCCCGCGTTGCTGGCCGCCCGAGAGGTCGCCGGCGACACTGTTGTCGTTGGTCCGTGCCATTCGTCCATCACCGCCGCGCTGCTGCTGGCCAACAACTTCTCAATCATTATCGGCCAATGGAAATGGGAAGATCAAATGAAAGCGGCGGTCCATGATTACGGCGGAAGGGACAAGCTGGTTTCGTTCGAGGCAGTGGATCTGCGCGTCGAACAATTTCATCAAGACCCTGAACGATCAAGGGAAAAACTCGAACGAGCGGCGATTCGGGCGGTTGGCGAACTTCGCGCCGAAGCGATAATTCTCGGTTGTACGCTCGAAGTTGGTTTCTATCGTCAACTGCAGACTCGCCTGGCAGATCGGTTTGGCGCTTTCGTGCCGGTGATCGATCCTTCCATCGCCGCGCTCAAGGCGGCTGAAAACGCCGCTTTGGCCAAGCGCCTCGGCTGGTCGAACAGCCGGGTCTGGGGGATGCAACCACCGCCGGAGAACGAATTGACCAAGTTTGGTCTGTTCCAGACCGATATCAAGTTCGGCAACACATTGGTCGTGTAAGTACGAACCCCGCGAAGCGCGTTCGCGCAACCCGGCAGGCTTTATCCAACAAAAAATGAATCCAGGCTCGGACTACCCCACGACCCAGGTGCCTTCCTCGGCTACCTATTCAGGCCGGCACATCGCATTGGTCATAGTCGGGGGGACCATCGCGATTCCGGCGTTTCTAATGGCCGCCACACTCGGCGCCTCGCTGGGACTGCGCGATGCGATCGTCGCATTCTCCTGCGGTTGCGCGGTGCTCGGCGGGCTTGCGGCCATGACCGGCCTGTGTGGCCAGAAATCGGGTCTGTCGGCCTATGTCTTGAGCGAATTCGCTTTCGGGCGCTGGGGCGGCAAGCTTGCGAATCTGGCCGTGGCCTGTTCGCTGCTCGGCTGGTACGGCGTCACCGGAACCATGTTCGGCCGGGCTGGCGCGCAATTGGGCGAGACGGTTTTTGGAATCTCCTGGCCGCTGGAAGTTTATGTAATCGTCGGCAGTTCCCTCATGGTCGGCGTTACTCTCTCCGGCTTCAAGGGCATTGACAAGCTGGCGCTTACCCTCGTGCCGGTGATGGTTGTGTTTCTCGCCGTAGCGGCCGGCATATCCTATACCGGCATCGACGATTGGACGACCCCCGCCGGCGGTGAGCCCATGAGTATCTTCACGGCCGTATCCGCCGTGATAGGAAGTTACATAGCCGGAGTGACGATTCAGCCCGATTACAGCCGTTTCGCGCGCTCGCGCAAGGCGGCGACATGGTCGGCATTCCTCGCGCTTGGAGTCTCGTTTCCCCTTACCTTGTCGCTGGCTGCGATACCGGCTGTAGCCACGGGTGAGCCCGATATTCTCAACGTGATGATCCTGATCGGAATTGGAATTCCCGCATTTGCCCTGCTCGTGTTGGCTGCATGGTCGTCTAATGTACTGTCTCTCTATTCCGGCTCCCTGGCCATGGCGACGATATTTCGGGGTTTGCGACTCTCGGGGATCATCGCGGCGTTCGGTATCGTCGGCACAGCCTTGGCTTTGACCAGAGTTGACGAATATCTGGTCGCCTATCTGCTTCTGCTCGGAATCACCATACCTCCGATTTCCGCTATCTATGCTGTCGAAGCCTTGTTGTTCCGCACACGGTTCGATGAAGCCGCCCGGCGAGAACAGCCGCTCATCGTGATTCGAGCGATGCTAGCCTGGCTGCTTGCGATCGGGGCGGGCTATCTGTCACAAGAGGGAATCCTTACCTTGACCAGGGTCGCTGCGTTGGATTCCATCCTGGTGGCGGCGCTGCTCACCGTAGTGCTCAGGCCTCTTGACCGATTTCACCCGAGAACATGGGCTCCCTATCTCCAAAGTGATCGAACGAGGTAAGCGCCAACTTTTTGCCGCCGCAACGCACACCCTCACCCGTCGTTACTTCGCCGATGCAGGCCAGAGGTAGATTCAGTTCGGCGGCGATCGCCATGAGTTCCTTTTCGTTCGCTTGGTCGGCGGCGAAACACAATTCGTAATCGTCGCCTCCGGCAAGCGCGGCGCGCAGGCGCGAATCCCAACTTGCGCAACATCGGGCGGCAGGAGAAAACGGCAATTGTTCCGGGTACAGCGAAATGCACACACCGCCGGCCGCGGCGAGGTGGCCGGCATCTCCGAGCAGACCGTCGGACACGTCGATGGCGCAGGCAATCAGGGGCGCCGCCGCCAGGGCGAATTCGACGCGTGGCCGGGGCCGGAAATACGCGGCATGGAAATGTGCTCGGCATGTTGCGGGCAGTTCGCACAAAGGCGCGTTAAAACCGATTCCCGGTGTTGCAATGCCCTGAGCGGCAAGACCCAGGGCGCCGTCGCCGAGCCAGCCGGTTACATAAACTTTCTGACCCGGCCTGGCCCCCGCGCGGCGAAGTTCGTTGCCGGCAATACATAAACCATGGACCCCGATCGCAATCTGCAAGGGTCCCCGGCTAATGTCGCCGCCGGCCAGGGAACAGTGAAACTCTCCGGCGAGTTCGGCAAGGCCGCCGCTGAAAGCCTCAAGCCAATTCGGATCCGCTTGCGGCAGCGTCAATGCCATGGTGAAACACAAAGGCTCCGCCGCCATCGCCGCCAGATCGCTGAGATTGACCGCGAGCGCGCGCCAGGCAATCGATTCGGCCGCGGCGGTTGCGGGAAAATGTACGCCCGCCGCCAGCACATCGGCCGACACAACAAGTCGCTTGCCTTCGGGAATCTCCAGCACGGCGGCATCGTCGCCGGGGCCGAGTATGATTTCCGGCCGCTTGAGCGCCAGTGCCGATACATTGAAATACCGGCTGATAATGTCGCGTTCGGTCAGACTCATTTTCGGTCGGCGGCGGCTTCTTCGGCACGCAATCTGGGCGCCAGCTTGTCGAGAACCGCATTGACGTACTTGTGGCCGTCGGTGGCGCCGAAAACTCTGGCCAGTTCGATGGATTCGTTGATGACCACACGATATGGAATATCGGGCTGTCTTGCGAGTTCGAACGCTCCCAGCCAGATTGCGGCCTGCTCCACCGGATCGAGCCTTCTGCCGTCCATCACCGGCTCGAGTTGCTGCTGGAGATCGATCTTGCCGTCGGGGATCGCCGGGAACAGTCGATCGAAGTAGTCCCAGTCGATCCGGCCGTGCGCGTCTTCGCGCATTTGCCGCGCGATTTCATGGGGATCATTTTCCGAAAGAATCCATTGATAGAGCGCTTGCAAGGCCAACCGGCGCGCCCGCCGCCGCGGCGACAGCCGATTGCCGCTCCCGGCGTTCACGGGGACTCCAGGCGCTCGATCAGGCTGACCATTTCCATGGCCGCGAGCGCCGCTTCCGCCCCCTTGTTGTCACTGTCGCACGAGCGGGCTTCGGCCTGCTCTACTGTCTCCACCGTAAGTACGCCCAGGGTCACGGGCTTGGAGGATTCCAGCATGATGCGGTTCAACCCGCGCACGCATTCCCCGGCGACATAGTCGAAATGCGCCGTTTCTCCTCGAATTACCGTGCCGAGGGCGATCACCGCGTCGATATCCTGCCTGCGCGCCAGCGTTTGCACGGCGAGCGGCAACTCCCAGGCGCCCGGAGTCTGCACGATGCTGATGCGGTCACGTTCCACGCCTTGCACTTTCAGGGCGCCCAGCGCCCCTTCCAGCAGCCGTTCGACAATGAACCCGTTGAAGCGGCTCATGGCGATGGCGTAACGCGAATTGCCGGGCCGCAGGTCTCCCTTGACGATGGAACTCGCGTTCATTTGGCGTTACCCCCGTTGCGCGGTTTCTTGAAGCGCACGAATTCCTCGACTTCCAGATCGAAACCGGAAATGGCGTTGAAACGCGCCGGAAAACTGAGCAGCCGCATCTTGCCGACGCCGAGGTCGCGCAGGATCTGCGATCCCGTACCGATGGTGAGATCGCTGCGCGATTCGGCGCCGACATCGCGGCGGCGGCGATTGGCGAGCACCGCGGCCATTGCCTGGTCGATGCCCTGGCCGTAATCGTCTCCGGACAGCAGCACCGCGACGCCCTTGCCTTCCTGGCTGATCCTCTCGAGCGCGCTGCCGAAGGACCAACTCGTGCGTTCCCCGCTGAGCACTTCGCAGACATCGCGCAAGGTATTGGGAATATGCACGCGCACCAGGGTCGGCTCATCCGGAGAGATCTTGCCAAGAGTGAAGGCCAGATGCGTACTGCCGCTGATCGAATCGAGGTAGGTATGCACGTCGAATTCGCCGTGGCGGGTCTTGAGGCGGTTGCTCGCCGTGCGGTCCACGGTATGTTCGTTCGCCAGCCGGTAGTGGATGAGGTCGGCGATCGTGCCGATCTTCAGTTTGTGCGCGCGGGCGAATTCCTCGAGGTCGCCGCGGCGCGCCATGCTGCCGTCCTCGTTCATGACTTCGACGATGACCGCAGCCGGCGTATATCCCGCCAACCGCGCCAGATCGCAGCCTGCTTCGGTATGCCCCGCCCGCCGCAGCACGCCTCCGGGCTGGGAGATGATGGGAAAGACATGACCCGGCTGGATGATGTCCTCCGGACGCGAATCGGCGGCCACCGCGACCTGAATCGTGCGCGCCCGGTCGGCCGCGGAAATGCCCGTGGAAACGCCGCTCGCGGCTTCGATGGAAACTGTGAAACTGGTTTTGTGCCGAGTGCGATTGTCGTTGACCATCAGCGGCAACTGGAGAAACTCGCAACGTTCCCTGGTCAAGGTCAGGCAAATCAGGCCGCGGGCGTTCTTGGCCATGAAATTGATGTCTTCCGGACGCACGCATTCCGCCGCGAGCACGAGGTCGCCCTCGTTCTCGCGCTCCTCGTCATCCATGATGACGACCATTTTGCCCTGGCGGATATCGTCGATCAGCTCCGCCGTAGTATTCGTTTTCATATTGTTCGCGCCAGTCATTGTTCCGCGCCGCCTTGCTGCAACCGCTCAAGGTAGCGCGCCAGCAGGTCCACCTCCAGATTGACCTGCTGCCCCACCCGATACTGGCCGATTATCGTCTCCGCCCGGGTATGGGGAATGATGTTTACGCTGAAATCCGTTCCGTTTACATGGTTCACAGTCAGGCTCGCTCCGTCGATACAAATGCAGCCCTTGCGGGCGATGTATCTGGCCAGTTCCACTGGCGCCCGCAAGTTCAGCCGCAGGCTGTCTCCTTCGCTTTCCCGCTCCAGCAAGGCGCCGATGCCGTCGACATGGCCGCTGACCAGATGCCCGCCAAGCCGGTCGCCGAGACTCATGGCTTTTTCCAGATTGACCCGCCGCCCGGGCTCCAGCGAGCCCAGCGTCGTGCAACGCAAGGTCTCGGCGGAGACGTCGGTGCTGAAGCTGTCCGCCTCCTTCTCCACCACGGTCAGACAGCAACCATTTACGGCGATGCTGTCACCGATGCTCACATCGCCCAGGTCAAGCGCTTCCGCGGCGATCCGAAGGCGGCGGTCACTGCCTTGCGCGCTGCTTTCGAGCAGGGTTCCCATGGCCGCGACGATTCCGGTAAACATGCCGCTGTCCTCATCCCGCCTTCGGCCGGGCGATTATCCTGAGTCCGTTGCCGATCACGCTGACATCGACGACCTCGAGCGCGTCGCCTTGCGTCAGGGAATCGGGACCGGCGAATTCGAGCAGGGGTCTTGCGTCGCTGCCCAGTAAACGGGCGCCCACATAGATGACCAGTTCGTCCACGAGGCCGGCGGTGAACAACGCCCCGCCAAGCACCGGCCCGGCTTCGACCAGAATTTCGTTGCATTGAAACTTCGTGGCGAGGCAGTTTAGCACGAATTCCAGGTCTACCTTCGCCTGCCGCGCCGGCGAGACGATGACTTCGACGTTGTCCGGGAAGCCTGCCGCGGAGTCCCGGTCCCGCAAGCTGAAGATCTTCACGGCGCCGTCCAGTGACAGGGTTTTCGCGCCGGCCGGGGTTCGCAGCTTGCTGTCGAGAATCACTCGCAGCGGCTGGCCAGCCCCGGCCAGCCGTTTTTCCGCCAGTTCCCGCTCGCCGCCGGTCAACGCTTCAGGGCGGGCGTTCAGGGACGGATCGTCGGCGAGGACGGTGTCTATTCCGCTGACGATGGCGCAACTGCCCGCGCGCAGCAATTGCCCGTCGGCCCGGGCATGCGGATCGGTGATCCACTTGCTTCGGCCATCGGCAAGCGCCGTTCTGCCGTCGAGACTCATGGCGAGTTTGCATCGCACAAATGGCCTTTGCCGGCACATGCGCCTGACGAATCCCTTGTTGAGCTCCATCGCGGCTCCGGCAGATTCCTCGAGCCTGAATACTTCGATGCCGGCGGCTTCGAGTTGCTCGACGCCGGAGACTAGAGGATTGGGATCGAGCCCGGCAATCACTACCTGTTTTACCCCTGCATCGATCAGCGCCCTGGCGCAGGCTCCGGTGCGGCCTTCGTGCGAACAGGGTTCGAGAGTTACAAAAACCGTCGACCCGGCGCCGCCTTCGGGGTCGGCGGCCAGTGCCGCGATTTCGGCATGTTCGCGGCCGGCGCCGGCGTGAAAACCTTCACTCCTGCGGCGTCCGTCCCGGACGATCACACAGCCTACGCGAGGATTGGGCGCGCACGACAATACCGAGCGCGCGAGTTCAAAAGCCCGACGCATGTGTGCCGGCCACTCTGCCGCAGGTCCGGCGCAATCCGCTTGGGTGATGATCCGCATATGCCGCTGCCTCAAGGCCGGAGTAGGGATTTCCGGATCTAGCTGCCTTTCGAGAGGCGTTCGATTTCCTGGCGGAACTCGTCCAGATCCTTGAAACTGCGATACACCGAGGCGAAACGCACGAATGCCACCTCATCGAGTTCGCGCAACTCCCGCATCACTTCTTCGCCGAGGATGCGCGAGGGAATTTCGCGCTCGCCGCCGGCGCGCAATTTCGCCTTGATCCGATTGACGGCCGCATCCACGCTCTCGACACCTACCGGGCGTTTTTCCAGCGCCTTTTGCAGGCCTGAATGCAGCTTTTCGTCATTGAAAGGCTCCCGCGAACCGTCGCTCTTGATAATGCGCGGCATGACAAGTTCGGCGGTTTCATAGGTCGTGAATCGTTCCTCGCAGGTAATGCACTCGCGACGGCGGCGCACATGGTCGCCGTCGGATACGAGCCGCGAATCGATTACCTTGGTGTCGACCGCACCACAAAAAGGACAATGCATATTGTTCTGGTTCCGTTCAGGGGTTCCGGTACACCGGAAATTCCCGGCACAAGGCCAGGACTTTATCCCGCACTTCTCCGATCAGGGCCTCGTTGTCGAGGTCTTGAAGAATATCGCACATCCAGCCGGCAAGCGCCTCCACATGCGATTCCCTGAAGCCGCGAGTCGTCACCGCCGGGGTGCCGATCCGCAGGCCACTGGTGACGAATGGCGGGTTCGGATCGTTCGGCACCGCGTTCTTGTTCACCGTGATATTCGCGCGTCCTAGAGCGGCGTCCGCGTCCTTGCCGGTAATCTGCTGGCGGATCAGGCTGAGCAGGAACAAGTGATCGTCGGTGCCGTCGGATACGACATCGAAGCCTCGTTCGATGAAAGTTCTTGCCATGGCGCGGGCGTTGTCGAGCACCTGCCGCTGGTACGCCTTGAACTCCTCGCTCATGGCTTCCTTGAAGCAAACCGCCTTGGCGGCGATGACGTGCATCAGGGGACCGCCCTGTCCCACGGGGAATACGTTGAAATTCAGCTTTTTTTCCAGCTCCGGATTGGACTTCGCCAGGATCAGGCCGCCGCGCGGGCCGCGCAAGGTCTTGTGGGTCGTGGTGGTGGTCACGTCGGCGTACGGCACCGGGCTCGGATAGAGACCGGCGGCGACGAGCCCCGCGACATGCGCCATGTCGACGACGAAATACGCGCCCGTATCGTCCGCGATATCGCGAAAGCGCTGCCAGTCGATGATTCGGGAATAGGCTGAAAACCCCGCCACGATCACTTTCGGCCGATGCTCCCGCGCAAGCGCCGCGACCTGATCGTAGTCAATCTCGCCGGTTTGCTCGTTCAGACCGTATTGCACGGCGTTGTAGATGCGTCCGGAAAAACTTACCGAAGCGCCATGGGTAAGGTGGCCGCCGTGGGCGAGACTCATGCCGAGCAATGTGTCCCCGGGCTGCAACAGGGCGGCATAAGCCGCGACATTGGCCTGTGAACCCGAATGCGGCTGAACGTTCGCGAAATCTGCGCAGAACAGCTCGCGGGCGCGGTCGATCGCGAGCTGTTCGATCACGTCGACATGCTCGCAGCCCCCGTAATAACGCCTGCCCGGATAGCCCTCGGCGTACTTGTTGGTCAACACCGAACCCTGGGCTTCGAGCACTCGGGGACTGGTATGGTTTTCCGAGGCAATCAGTTCGATATGGGTTTCCTGCCGGTTTTCTTCTCCGCGGATGGCCTCGGCCACTGCGGGATCGCAATTGGCCAGCGTTTCGGCCGAGTTGAACATCTGCTGCTCCTTGAGCGTCGGGCGGGGACGCAAATTATACCCGATGCGACAAATCCGGGACGCGTCCTAAAGCCCCAGTTCCTTGCGCATCTTGCGCAGGCGTTTGCGTAATTCGGCGTGGCCGAGTTCAGTCCGGGTCTGCTCCGGCAATGGCGTGGGTCGCTCGATCTTCAATTCGGCGCCCTCGACTACCTGCCGGCAGAGATCGAGATAGTGATATTCGAATTGCGGGAAACTCACCGATTCGGGTTCGCTCGCCAGCAAGGACCAGCCGGCGGCGCTGCCGGCTAGAAAAACTGCCTCGTGGGACCAATCGTATGCGGCCTTGGGCGCCGGCGCCAGGCAGGCCTCTTCGTAGGCGCGGCGGACCGGCGGCAGGCCGAACAGGGCGATGTCCTTGCGGCAGGCGTTAACCATGTCCGCGAGAGTCGGCATGAACTGACTGGATGCGGTCAATTCCGCGGTGGCGCGATTGATCTGGGCCGGACTGAAGCGGCGTAAGTGACCGAGCCAGTACTTCTTAGCCCTGTTCAGCGAAGCCTTGTCCGGAAATGCCTTGCGATACTGGTTGTGATAAGCCAGTTCGTATTCGGCGAACATCTGGTTGACCGCATCGACCTGATCACGCTCGCTCGACGCGGCGCGACGCGGCGCTTTTTCCTTATTCCGCCCAGCTTCGGTCTGTGATGCGCTGGTACCACGAGCGATCTTCCGCTCCGATTGCTCCAGCAGGGACTTGATCTCCCGCATCGACTTCCCCGTTTGCCTGTCGTTTCAGGCGTTGCGCCCACAACTGCTTGATGCGTTGCAGGAATATTGTATTCCAGGACTCCCTTGCTTCACCGGTTTCCCGCCAATACAGCACGAATTCCGGCACCTGGTTCATGGCCCATTCCTCATCGATCTGAGCCAATTGCAGAATTTCCAGGCAAGCAGGGCCAGGACGCCAATCTTGAGCAATTGGACGAGGTTCATGGCCGAAGAATCCAGCCGTTTGAAACTTGTGCCACTGCTTTTGTACATGCGTAATGAAAATCGAATTCCAGGCCCTGTCTCCCACTCCACGCTCCATCCAGTACAACACGAATTCAGGCACAGCGTCTTCGATAAAGTTCTCACTGATGCCGTCCCGCACCAGAATGTCCATCGTAACCCAATCCGGCCGCCAGTCTGGACCCATTATGCCGAACCTTTCACGCGAGGCTGCCGCGATTTGTTCCTCTCGCCATTGTTTCAGCACATACTTGCAGAATTCATTGCCCCAGGAATGGAGCGCAATGCCGCGTTCGCGCCAGTAGAGCACGAATCGCGCAACCTGAGCGTGGGTAAAGTCGTCCGGAATGTTGTGATGTCGGCATTGTTTGACCCATTCCTCGTCGGGCTGCCAGTCCGGCGGAATCGGCCCGGTGACGCCAGGTCTCCGGCGCACCCTGCTGCGCTGCCGCGGGGCGCCGTCCATGCGTTGCAAGGCGTACCAGGCCGCGCCGTCTTCCCGCGGGTGGGGTTCGTACGCAAGCATGTCGAGTTGCATCAGCCGCAGGCGGATTCGATCGAGATCTGCCGCTTTCCAGAAAGGAAAGAAACGGCCCATGTCGGCATCGCTCAGCAGTACGAAATCCAGGCCGGGATGAGACGTGAGCCGTTCGGTAGCGCGGAAGGTCAGTATTTCGGCGAAAACATGCACCATGACCGCTTCCTCCAGTCCGATGGTCGCCGCCAACGCGGGAGATACCGCGATCGGACGGTCGGAATAGAGGGATCCCAGCATCGATGCTTAATCAAAGGGCAAGGCGGACGAAGGCTCAGGACTGCAACCTTAACACATACCGGCGCAGTCAAGATCAGTTGTCCGCGCCCCAGTTAAAACTTTAGTATCCGTGTGGGTGACAATGCGAATATCGGGCGCCGGCAGCCCACTGTAATCATTTGATGGAGCAGGAATTCATGAGGGCCATACGTGGCGCAGCGTCCGAATTTCCCGAGAAGGCGATCGACAAATTCGTGGCGGAACAGCGTCTGCCCGACAGTTATCGCGAGCAAGTCAGAAACTGGCTCCTGCCATTGGCGTGGATCCTGCGGGACCTCGCCGCCGGTTCGTCCAGGCCTTTGCGAATAGGCATCAGTGGCGCCCAGGGTAGCGGCAAGACCACGCTTGCCAACTTGCTTCCACACTTGCTCGCAAGCTGGGATTTACGCGCGGTTTCGCTGTCGGTCGACGATTTCTACCTGAGCCGCGCCCAGCGGCTGAAACTTGCTGAAACCGTACATCCACTGCTGGCTACTCGCGGAGTTCCCGGCACTCACGAGATTGAGCTGATGGTTTCAGTGCTTGACGACCTGGTACGCGCCGGTAACGGCGACTCGGTATCTTTGCCGAAGTTCGACAAGTCTATCGACGACCGTGTCGACCCCGATGCCTGGGCCGGCGGCAGGCCTGATCTGATACTGCTGGACGGCTGGTTTGTCGGGCTTGCCCCGCAAGGAGCGGAAGAACTTCATCAGCCGGTAAATTCCCTGGAAACCGAAGAGGACCGCGATGGCGCATGGCGCGGCTACGTCAACGGCCGTCTTGCCGAATATCACGAGCGCGTATTCGCTTCCCTGGACCGCCTGATCTTCCTGTGCGCGCCGGATTTTGAAAGTGTTTATCGCTGGCGCGGCCTGCAAGAGAAAAAACTGCGTGGAAGCGCGAAAACGGACGGCGCGGCGATCATGAACGAGGCGCAACTGCGCCGTTTCATCGAGCACTACGAGCGCCTTACCCGCCATGCGCTTGCCACACTGCCGGAGCAGGCCGACTGGATGTTCGTGCTTGACGAATCCCAGCAGATCGTCGCCAGGGTGGACCGCTTGCCGGATCAGGCGCTTTCGGCGAGTTGGCCACGCTGAGTGAACAGTGGCTGGACCCAGACTCGCATTACGAGGACGGAGAGCAATATGGCCAGACCGTGCCGCCACCAGGGCCAGCCTTCCTCGCCAATCATGGCGGATAGTTGCAGCGGCCAGCCGAACCATTCGTACAATCCGTTCAGCAGCAGTCCACAGGCAATGGCGGAGCCGATAACGCCGATCAGGTAGGCGATCAGTGCACGGGAGCCCATGTGTACCTTGATTACTCCCATGGTGGCGATATTGGTCGCCGGGCCGGTGAGCATGAATACCAGGGCGGCGCCGGGAGATATGCCGGCAAACAGGAATCCGGCGGCAACGGGAGTCGAGGCGGTTGCGCAGATGTACATGGGCAGGCCGACGACTACCATGACGATCATCGCCAGCAGGCCGTCGCCCCATTGCAGGAAGAAGGATTGCGGCACGAGCACGGATATGAGCGCCGCCGCGCCCAGACCGATTACCAGCCATTTTGCGGTATCCGCGATCATGCTGCCAAAGCCGTAAGTGACGGCCTTGACGAATCTCTCGCCAAGCGGCGGCATCTCCTGCTTTTCCTCTTGCGATGAAGAACAGCAATGCCCCTTTTCCGTTTCCACTTCGGCGGATTCGTCTTCGCGGTCCATGGTATTGACGAGCAGGCCGGCGGCTATGGCGCTGAGAATTGCGCCTATCGGCCGGCAAAGGGCGAAAATCGGACCCAGCACGGCATAGGAGAAGGAGATCGAATCGACTCCGGTCTCCGGGGTCGCCACGAGAAAGGACGATGTCGCTCCCTTGGACGCACCGGCCTTGCGGATACCGAGCGCGGCGGGAATCACGCCGCAGGAACAAAGCGGCAGCGGCGCGCCGATAAAGGCCGCTTTCACGACCGAGCCGGCGCCGGGCTGAGCCAGTTGACCCTTGACCCAGCGGTCAGGAATTACCTGCTTGATGATGCCCGCAAGCAGATAGCCCGCCAGCAGCCAGGGGGCGCTTTCGACCACCAGGTCCCAGAAAGATGCCAGAAATATCATGACGAAATACTCGATTCGGGTTTTGGTTGCGCTACTTGTCCATGCTCCAGGGCTTCCATGATCGAACAATGGGTAGCGCTTTCAGGGCCGCCGCAGCAACTGTCCAGCAGAATTCCCAACGTGTTCTTCATCGACTCAAGCTCTCGCAGCCGGTCGTTGACTTCGTTCAACTTGCGGCGGGTGATCTCGGCGACCTGCTCGCAGCTATGGCTGTCCCTGTCCACACGTATGGACAGCAGCACGGCAATGTCTTCCAGGGAGAAGCCGACGTTGCGCGCGGTGCGGACGAATTCGACCCGCCGCAAATCGGTCTCGTCGTATTCCCTGTAGCCGCCTTCGCTGCGGCTGTTGTGGCTGACCAGACCCTGCTTTTCGTAAAAGCGCAAGGTGTGCGGTGAAAGTCCGGTACGCTTCGACAACTCACTGATTCTCATGTTTGGCCGACCCCGGTTCTGTTTCCCTGAAATGAAGCATAACCTTTGATCTATCTCTAAGGTCAAGCCCTAATTTGCGAAAAATTTCCTGTTTTCCAATCAGTCCGCCGAAGGATATTCCCTTGATGAAGGAAACCGATTCGACCCGGTATTTCTTGACCCTGCATACCGGCTTTGAAAACATTCCATTTTCTGGCAAAAACCGGGAGGAGAAAAATGGATAAGCGGTCATTTCCGATAGTTGTGTCCGGCGGCGTGCTGTTGCTGGCCGGATTCCTGGTTTCGTCCGCAAACGGAGCGGAAGAAGTTTCCTGGAGTTACGAAGGCGCCACCGGCCCCGTGCAATGGGCAGTCTGGACGCTTCATTCGCAGCCTGCTCCGAGGGGGCTCAGCAGTCGCCGATTGATCTGGCGGACGCGATTCCGGCGCAAGGCGGAACACTCGAGGTCAACTGGCAGTCCACCGACGCCGAGGTTGTCGACAATGGTCATACGATCCAGGTGAACGTGGGCCCGGGCAGTTCGATGCGCCTGGAAGGCCGGGACTTCTCTTTGCTGCAATTCCATTTCCATCTTCCAGGCGAGCACACCGTGGACGGCCGAAGCATTCCCATGGAGGTCCATTTCGTGCATCAGTCCGCGGAAGGCGATCTCGCCGTCATCGGCGTCTTCATGGAAACCGGAGCAGGCCACGCCGCCATCGACGAAATCTGGAATGCGATTCCCGATGCCGTCGGGGAGCCGGCAAGTCTTGCGGACTTCGATCCCAATGCCCTGCTGCCGGACGGTCTTGCCCATTCGCGCTACGCCGGCTCGCTGACCACGCCGCCCTGTTCGGAGGTGGTAAGTTGGGTGGTGCTGGATGAGACTATTGCCGTATCCCAGGCCAAGGTGGACGCCTTCGCGGACTTGTATCCGATGAACGCGCGGCCGGTACAGGAGTTGAACCGGCGTTTCCTACTGTCACGACCCGGCGCACCGTAGATCAGTTCCCGAGCACTGACCGGATCCAGATGCCGATCCGGCTGATTTCCGGCATGCAGACTTCATGGGCCATGGGGTAGGTGTGATACTCGGGCGTCAGGCCTTTTTCTGCCAGACTCTCCATGGCGGCCCGGCCCAGAAGTTCAGGCACCATCGGATCCATCAGGCCATGGCAGACCAGCGCCGGGAGGCCTTGTTGAACCGATTGCATGGATACACTGTCGGCAGTCGGGAAATAGGTGGACAAGGCGATGATGCCGCCGAGCCGCCGGTCGAAGGACAGCCCCGCTTCAAAGCAGACTGCGCCGCCCTGGGAAAAACCGGCAAGCACGATGCGCTCACCGGCAACACCGCGTTCGATTTCGCGCCGGATCAGCGCCTGCGTTTTCGCCGCGGATGCGCGCAGCCCCGCTTCATCGATGCTGCGTACGTTGTCCAGCCGCAGGATGTCGTACCAGGCCGGCATGACGAAACCATTGTTAATCGTTACCGGAATCGACGGCGCCGTGGGAAAAACGAAGCGGACCGCGTAGTCCTGCGGCAGATTCAATTGCGGCACGACGGGAACGAAGTCGTTGCCGTCGGCGCCAAGACCGTGAAGCCAGATGACGGAAGCATCGACATTGGCGGCTTCGGTGGAGAGCGCCTCGACTACGGGTAGATCGGTCATTTGAGTTCCTGTGGTTCAGCGAGGGTCGAAGCATATCGGCGAGACCAACCTGCGTCCAGCCAGAAAAGGATGGATTCTGCGACTACGCGCAGAATGACAGGCTCTTCACTATCTCTCTGCCCCCCACCGTCATTCTGCGCGGAGCCCCTTTTCGTTATTCTGCGCGAAGCGTAGCGCAGTCGCAGAATCTCTCGAACGAAGTACAGCCTGAAAACCAGCCACTTCCACCTGAATCGGAACCGACGCACATCATTCATTTGCGGCGGGCGCGAGCCCTGACTTACACTCGCCGCATGAAACACATCACGGTATTGTTGCTTCTTATTGCATTCGCCGGCGGCGTCCGGGCGCAGGATGTCTCCACCGAGGCGCTGCTCGGCACCTTCGAGGGGCCATTGGTCATCGGCCGCGACAGCATGACGCTGGCCTTCACCTTCAGCATGAACGGCGACGAATTGCGGGCGCAACTGTTCAGCGCCGGCATGGGAATCTACGGCATGCCCGCGGACAGCGTCAGCATTGTCGAAAACGCCCTGCGTATAGCGATTCCGCGGCTCGACCTCGAATTTACCGGCCGCCTGCGGCTCGACGAAAGCGGCGAAAAGATCCAGCGCATCGATGGCGACTGGTTTCAATACAGCGAAATGGTCCCGGTGATCCTGCTGCCGGTAGATGCCCCGAGTTTCTAGCTCTCCGTGGCCGGGGCGCTTCTACTGCTTGTAGATTCGCCCGTCCTTCATTACGAAATGGACCTGCTCCATCAGCGAAATATCGCTGGTCGGATCTCCGGGCACGGCGATGATGTCCGCGAGCTTGCCCGCTTCGATCGAGCCCAGCTCGGCGGCTCGGTCAAGCAGAATTGCTCCGGGCATCATCGCCGAGGTCAGCGCTTCGATTTCGGGCATGCCCGCCTCCACCATGTAGCCGAACTCCTTCGCGTTGTCGCCATGGGGCGAAACTCCGGAATCGGTGCCGAACACGATCGGCACGCCCTCGGCGTAAGCTCTGGCGAAAGTATCCTGGATGACCGGCCCGATCTCGCGCGCCTTCGGGCGCACGGTTTCACTGAAATAGCCGTCGATTTCGGCCATTTCCGCGACAAACTTTCCGGCGATGATGGTCGGCACGAAGGCCGTTCCCGTCTCGCGCATCAAACGCATGGTCTCCAGGCTCATGTAGGTTCCGTGTTCGATGGAATCCACACCGGCCTCCACCGCCCGCCTCATTCCCTCGTCGCCGTGGGCATGGGCCGCCACCTTGAATCCGTAGTCCTTCGCGGTTTCCACTACCGCGCGCAGCTCCGCGTCGTTGAATTGGGGATTCAGCCCGCTGGCAGCCTGACTCAATACCCCTCCCGTGGCGGTGATCTTGATGAGGTCGGCCCGCTCCTTGTAGCGCTGCCGCACGGCCTGGGCCGCATCCTCGGGGCCGTTGACGACGCCTTCCTTCGGCCCCGGGTCGCCGGTCAGTTCTTCGTTGACGCCGTTGCTTGGGTCGGCGTGGCCGCCGGTGGTGGCGAGGGATTTGCCCGCTGTGAATATTCTCGGGCCGACTATATGCCCCCGGTCGATGGCGTCGCGCACGCTGATAGAAACGTTATTGGCGCTGCCGAGGTCTCTCACCGTGGTGAAACCGGCCATAAGGGTTCGCTCGGCCAAGGGAACCGCGCCAAGCGCGTAATCCGCCGGATCGAGGCGGAATCGGTTAACGAATGAGTTTGGACTTTGCTCCGAGACGATGTGCACATGTGAATCGATCAGACCGGGCATGCAGGTCGAATCACCCAGGTCGACGGTGGTGGCGTCGTGCCGCCCTTCGTGGACCGCGGCGATCCGGTTGTCGCGGACCTCGATGGTGACGTCTTCATGCACCGTGAGTTCGACTCCGTCGATCATCCGCGCGCAATGGACAAACGATTGCGCCATTGTGGCATTTGCGCAGAGCAACAACGCGCTCGCGAGCAAAGTTCTGGTCATGCTTCAGTCCTCGTCTACCGCCATCCGCACCATGGCGACGCGCTTCGGCACCTGGCCTACCGGAATCACCGCGACGACTTCCATGGATTCCACATCGACCGCGTAGGTGACATGGTCACCGGCGGCGCCCATGTAGGCAGTCTTGCCGTCCGGTGTGAAAGTTACCCATTCCGGGTGCTGGCCGACGAACACCTGGCCGATCTCTTCCAGATCGGGCAGTGAATGGATGTAAACGTGGCTGTAGACCTTGCTTGTGGACCATAGCGTACTGCCGTCGGGCGAGACGCCGAGACCGTGGGCCGGCGCGCCTTGCAAGCCGTCATAATGGGCTTCCTGTCCGGCAACCGGCGGGTGTTCGACCCGCGCCACTTCCTGACGGGCGGCGAAATCGACCACCGCGAAGCCGTGGAAACCCGACAATTGCACGAAGATGTTCTTCGTTGAACCGTCGGGGTTGGCGTTTATGGCCATGGGGCGAATGCCGGAACTCATTTCCAGCGTCCAGGCGAGTTCGTCGGTTTCGGTATCGATGACATTGATCATGCTGCGCTGGATCGAGCCGGCAACGGCATGCCTGCTGTCCGGCGTGACATAGATGTTGTGGATCGCGCCTTCCACCGGTAGCGTCTTGACGAGCTTCATGCTCGCCACGTCGATGATGTCCACCGACCCGGGCATCTCCATGATGGCGACGTAGACCTTGCTGCCATCGCCCATGACCGCCACGTTGTTGGGGCGGCCGCTGAGATGGATGCGGCGCTTGACGCGCAAGGTGCGCGCGTCGACAACATCAAGCGCGTGCATGGCCTCGTTGGTAATGTAGAGTTGGCTGCCGTCGGGTGCGCCGACGATGCCATGGGGAATCTCAATGTCGGTGATTCTGCCGATGGTCTCGTTGGTTTCGGGGTCGATCACATGAGAGTCATCGCCGGCGGCATTGGTCTGGATGATACGCACCGCGAGTTCCGCCGGTTCGCGCCGCTCGGTCGCTCCGGCCACCCAGTCGGCCATGATGCGCCACTCCGGATCGTCCTGGCTGTGGAAATGCGTGCCGCCGCCATGGAAGGGGTCGCCTCCCGCGTCCCGCGCCAGGGTATGGGTCAACAGCCTGCTCAACTGCGGGTCCTCACCGGGAAGGACCATCGTCAGCGCCGATTCGTAATTCATGCGTGACTGTTCTTCGGTCCAGAAAAACTCGCCTTCCTCCAATGTCTGAAGGCGGAAATTGCTGGAGCGGTAGTGGCATTGAATGCAACGCACGTTGCCTTCCCGCTTCGCCAGGAAGATTGGCTGCACTTCGTTCATGAAATAGTCGAAATCGGGAACGATTTCGCCGGATTGGGCAAAACAGCCGGCGCCGGCCAATAGGACCGCGCCAAATGCGAAAACTCTGGTCAACATGGTTATCCTCCGGGATTCGCGCTTGTATCGTTGTCAGTTGTCGAGCACTACCGGAACCGCGACGCCTTCACGCGGCAGCCGCGAGCCGAACACTCTTATTCGCAGCGACTGATCCGCGACCGCCTGCCGCAGCCGCGGCGTCATGAATTCACTGCCTGCGGCGGCTTCGGCATCCGGCCCCAGCAGATTCAAAGCCGCCGGCGCGGGATTTTCATCGAATACCAGCACAACAGCGCTGATTTCGTCGACGACAGCGCCGCTCAGCCGCAATTCGTATTCGAGCCGGTTCAGCGCCGGATCGATTCGAATTCCACCCTGCAAGCTAAAGCCTTCTCCTTCGACTTGCAATATACCTGTTCGCATCGGGGGCGGAGCACCGTCCACCAGATCGGGCGTCACTGCCGGTGTCCGGCGTTGGGGATATCCCGATTCGATGGCGTGACCGATGGCGAGCAGGCGTTCGTCTTCGAGGAATCCGGCGAGCAGTTCCATGCCGACCGGCAATCCTGAATCGCTGAATCCCGCGGGCAGCGAGAGCGCCGGCAGCCCCGAATGGGCGGCGATGCTGCAATTGTTGCCAGACTGGGATTCACCGATGAATACCGGAATCTGTCCGATGGTGGGATAGACGATGGCGTCGAGTTCGTTTTCCTCGAACACCTGCTCTACCGCCGCTCGCATTTCGCTTCGCGTCTCCAGTGCTTCCCGGTACGCCTCTTCGTCCGGCGCCGCGTCGCGGGAGCGATTCAATTGCCCCGCAACTGCCTGATGATACAGGCCGAGATCGACGATATCCGCCAATCCGGCAATCTGTTCGCTGCCGAATTGCTCAAGATACTGATCGAGATCGCTGCGGAATTCGTGTCCGATCACGCCCGAGCGGCTTGTCAGATCCGCCACATCGGGAATCTCCACCGAAACGACGGTCACGCCTCGCTGTTCCAGCCATTCGAGCGCTTCTTCGATGACACCGCGGGTGGCGCCGTCGGCGCGTTCGAGATAGCTGTCCAGTTTGCCGAAACGCAAGCCTTCCAGGCTGACTTCGCCCAGCCTTTCGCGAAAACGCGTCGGCGGCAGATCACGCACGGCTTCGGTTGCGGGATCGTTGGCGTCGTAGCCGGAAACGATGTCGAGCACGATGGCCAGATCGTCGGTATTGCGGGCCAGCGGACCAGCGGTGTCCTGGGTATGCGATAACGGCATGACGCCGTGGATGCTCGACAGCCCCTTGCTCGGCCGCAGACCCACCAGGTTATTGAAAGCCGAGGGAATACGGATCGAACCGCAAGTGTCCGAACCCATGCCGACCGCACCGAGGCTCGCCGCCACCGCCGCGCCGGTTCCGCCGCTGGAACCGCCCGGCACGCGACGGTAGTCGTAAGGATTGCGCGTCTGGCCGGTCAGCGAGCTGACGCTGGTGATGCCATAGGCGTATTCATGCAGATTGGTTTTCGCCAGCACGACGGCGCCGGCGGCAATCAATTTCTCGACCTGGGTCGAGGCGGCATTGGGGACGAAATCCGCCAGCGCCACCGAACTGCCGGTGGTAGGCATGTCGGTGGTGTTGTAGTTGTCCTTGATCAGTACCGGAATGCCATGCAAGGGACCGCGCGGACCGCTTGCCGCACGTTCGCGGTCAAGTTCGGCGGCGATATCGCGCGCGGCGGGATTGACCCGGACAATGCTGTTCAGTCGCGGACCGGCGCGATCATAGGCTTCGATCCGCGCCAGGTACCGCTCGACCAGTTGGACCGAACTGATCTCGCCGCCGCGCAGCAAATCCTGCAGTTCGGCGATGGATGCTTCATGCACGGATTGCGCGTCTGCCCGGGGCCCGCAGGCTTGCAGGCAGACGCATAACAACGCGAAGTGGAACGCCCTGGGCTTCACAAGGGCCACCGCCAAAGGCTATTGCGGCATGCGCGCGGCCCGGACTTCGATTTCCAGCAGCCAGCCATCCACTACCAGGTCGGCTATTTCCAGAAACGATCGCACGGGCTTGTTGGGATTTTCCTCGGTGCCGAAGAATTCGCTATACCCGTCGTTGAATGCCGCGAAATCCAGATTGCCGTCTTCATCGGCCACGGCGAATACCCGCACCTGTACGACATCACTCATCGACCAGCCCAGCCCTTCCAGCGTGTCCTTGAAGCGGCTGAAGGTATCGACAGCCTGCTGGCGAATGTCGCCCCAGGTGCCGTCCTCCTGCTGCCGCGCACCGGAGCCGCTCAGGTAGAGGGTTTCGGCGCCCGGCGGAATGGTAATGGCGGTATAGAACAGATTGCCTTCGTTGTGGCGGGTGATTTCCTGCGCCGAGGCCACGGGCGCAAATACGGGCGCAAAAAAGGCCGTGAACGCCAGAGCCAGTACGACGAAAGCGGTTTTGGATACTTGCATGGGTTTTTCCTCAATCATTGATGTGTGGGTGCGGCGACTTCCGCTCCCCCGGCCTCTTCACCGAGGAAACGAGCGGTAATCATGCCACTGGTTATGGCGCCATTGACGTTCAGCGCCGTGCGCGCCATATCGATCAACGGTTCGATGGAAATCAGCAGGGCCGCCACGGTGACCGGAAAACCCATGGACGGCAGCACTACCAGCGCCGCGGCGGTGGCGCCGCCGCCGACTCCGGCGATGCCGAAGGAGCCGATGGCGATGATCAACAGCAGGCTGGCGATGAAACCGATATCTATGTCCACACCCATTGTGGGCGCGACCATCACGGCCAGCATCGCCGGATAGATTCCGGCGCAGCCGTTCTGTCCGATCGTGGCGCCGAACGAGGCGGCGATATTGGCTATCGGCGGCGGTACGTTCAGCTCCTCTACCTGGGCGCGAATCGTAAGTGGAATCGTTGCGGCGGAACTGCGAGTGACGAAAGCGAAGGTAAGCACGGACCAGACTTTCTGGAAGTATTCGCGGACATTGGCGCCGATCAGCCCGATCAATACGGCATGGACCACGAACATGATGGCAATGGCGATATAGGAAGCCACCACGAATCCGATCAGGGTAACGATGGCGTTGCCGTCGGAAGTGGCGATGACGCGGGTCATCAGCGCCAGTACGCCATAAGGAGTCAGCGCCATGACGATGTGCACCAGTTTCATGATGACGGCCTGGGCGGAATCCAGGAATCCGCGGATGCGCGGTCCCTGCTCCGGGTTTTCCTCACAGACCAGCAATGCGGCGATGCCGGTCAGCAGGCCGAAAATAACCACCGCGATAATGGAAGTGCTGCGTTCACCGGTGAGGTCGTAAAAAATGTTGCTGGAAATAAAGCTGACCAGTAATTGCGGGAAAGTAAGATCGGCAATAGTGCCCTGGCGCGATTCAAGCGCCTCGGCACGCGCCAGTTCCATTGGCCCGGCGGCCAGTTCTCCGGCATTGAGGCCGAAAATAGAGGCCATGGCGATCCCTACCAGGGCGGCGATTACGGTCGTTCCCACGAGCAGGCCGACGATCGAGCCGCCGATCCTGCCGAGCGTGCGGATCTCCTGCACCTTGAGCACCGCCGCGATCATCATGACCAGCACCAGCGGCATGATGATCAGCCGCAACAGGTTCACGTAACCGTTGGCGATGATATTGGTCCATTCGATCGTCTGGGCGGTAACTTCCGTGCCTGTGCCGAAGACGAACTGCAGATAGAAACCGTAGACCGTGCCGATCAGCAAACCGATCAGCACCCTGCGCGACAGGCCCATGTCGCGAAGCCATAATTGATAAAGAAACCCCAGCAGGGCGGCGAACAGGACGAGATTGAAAATTGCCATGGAGGACATGCGAATTTCTCCCGCCGGCTGCGTTGAGCCGGCCGCCTTGCGGCATCGATTAATCTGACACGCTGTTTATGTAGGCGACCACGTTATTGATATCGTTTTCGTCGCTCAGCCCCGTGGTCATCACGCGCATCTGCGCGCCATAGACGTCCTGCGGGTGTACGCCGCGGTATCCCGCCAGGAAATTCCTGAGCTGGGTAACCATGTACCAGTCGTTCTGGCCCGCCAGGGCCGGCGCTCCCAGCGCCTCGTTGCCTTCGGCATTCGCGCCGTGGCAGGTTGCGCAGGGCTGGTACAGCACCCGGCCGGCATCGTTGTCTCCGCTGATCGTATGTTCCGCGGGAACGTATTTCCAGCCGCCTACCCACTCGATAATATCCTGTATGGACTCATCCGTCAGCCTGGCGGCCATGGGCTGCATGGCGAGACCTTCGATATCGTCCGGATGGGCGCCGCGAATCCCGTCTCGATAGTTCTCGAGTTGCCGCTTCAGGTACCAGGGCTCCATGCCCGCGAGCCGCGGCGCCTGCACACCCTCGTTACCGCGTCCATCCGTGCCATGACAGGTGGTGCAATAGCGGTCGTCGAAGGGCTCCCGTTCAGCGGCCGCTGCGCTGCCGGCTGCGATAGCAATCAGGCAGGCAATCAGAATCCAGGTCCCTTTCATTGGTTTATCGCCCCTGTCGCCACAATGATTCAAGCCGGCAGATTGCGCAGGCGTGTGTCCAGATCGTTCATCGCCCATTGCGCGGACTGCAGCGTACTTTCCATCCAGGCCGCATGCTTGCTGATCTGATCGCCGATCATGTAATGGCGGCCATTGAGGGGCGCCTGCAACCTGCGGTACATCGTTTCGTTCTCCGTACTCCACGCGCCATCCAGAATCCGGGTCCAGAATCCGGCGCAGCCCAGCATGTGATTCATGCGATGCCAGGCTACCGTTACCGGTTTTTCGACCAGGCCACGATAGCCGGGATGCACTTTATCGCCGTCCGCCAGATGCGCTTCAATGCGCTGCTCCTGCGTCATTCGCGTGTGATACATGCCGCCGCCGAAATCATAGCCGGCCAGAATCACCCCTTTCTGCTTGTGAATGCCGGCCACCGGATACCAGATCTGGCGGCTGGGGTTATTCATCCAGGAAATGCCGCCGTAGATGTCCTGTTTCTCCCAGAAACGCTCCTTCGCCTGAAAGGCGGCCTTGTAGGCCTCGCCGCGGCGAATGTATTTCAGTGCGCGCACATAGTCTTCGGGAAAGTTGTGCTCAAAGCCGGTGACAAGATGGCTCGGTATGCAATTGAAACAATAGTCGGCCCTGATCTGGCGGCGCGCGCCATCCTGGTCGTAAGTCACTTCGACGCCGTCGTCGCGGACCTGGATCGAAGCGACCATCGCACGATAGCTGACCCGGTCGCCTACCTTGCGCAGGAAACCGTCGGTGATACGGTCCATGCCGCCGCGCGCTTGTAACAGGACAGGCCCCGTTTCGCCCTCGTTTGCCCGCATCAGGTTCGCGCCGAGTCGGGTTTTCAGCAAGTCGCGAAATGCTATGAGGTCTTTTTGAACGCCATTCTCGATGAATCCACCGGATGCGTAGCCAGCGTTGAAACTGCCCCGGTAGACATCGTCTTCGCCCAGATCGCCGAATCTGCGAATCATGCCGAGCAGGGTTTCGGCTTCCCGGTCGGTGAACGGCGCGTCCATTTCGGTCTCGTTCATGGCCTTTGCCATCAGTTCGGCCATGAATCCGCGCATGTGCGTGGTGTATTCGACGTTTCGCACCGGCTTGCCGCCGAGCATGGCGTCGTCCTGCACCCAGCAGGTCTTGTTTTCGTTGATGAAGACTTCGAGTTCTACATCGAGTTCCTTGCAGTAATCGAGCACGGTGCGGTGGGTGCTGGGAATGCGTGCGGCGCCGGCGTTGAAATACAGGTGCGGCTCATCGTCGAACTCGCAATATTGGCGATTGCCGATTTCGTCGATCAGCGTGCCGTGACGCACGGTAAAGATGCGGCCGCCGCAGCGGTGGGACGCTTCGAGGATTGTGCAGTCCCAGCCGGCCTTGCCGAGTTCATAGGCGACTGTCAGGCCCGAAAGTCCGCCGCCGAGGATTACCGCGCTGCGGCCGTTACCCGCGGTCAGGTCCAGCGTCGATGCGCCGGCGCTTGCCGGCAGCAGTCCGAGCGCGGTGCCTGCCTGGATAGCCGCCCCGGCGCCCCCGGCCGCTGCGAGCAGGTTCAGAAATTCACGTCTGTTGACAGGTCTGGGCACATCAGCCTCCAGTTTTGTAAACAATTCCATCCATGGAATTGTTTACTGCCGCAAAACAAAAGCGTGGTTTTGTTTTGCTCCCGAATTCAATGGCTTGCGCCATCAAATTCGGCGGCGCATCCATGCGCCGCGAGGAACCTCCGAGAATCTGGAGCTTCATCTAAATATTGCAGGAAGCACTGGCAACGACATTTTCGAACTTGCCGTGTGATAATCGATCCCCCATCCGGACGATTCTAGCAGAGGATGCCCATGACGAAAAACACCGAATTCCCGCGGCCGATTCGCGAATTGCCGCCGCTTGAGGGGCACGATGGTGCGCTGAAACTCGATACCGAAGGGTGCGATGTCGTTTTCGCCACTTATCAGGCGGGAACCGCGCTTGAGCCCCATGACCACGAAACCGACAACGTAGGCGTCGTGACCAAAGGCGCGATCCTCCTCACCATGGGGGGCAAGTCGGAGCGCCTCGGGCCGGGCGACTGGTATCATGTGCCGGCCGGGACGATCCACGCGGCGGAGTTCCTCGAGGACACAACCGAAGTAGAATTCTGGTTTCACAAATGAAGATGAAGCGAACCGCCATGAATTACTTGCGATCGACCTTCTGTGTTTTCGTATTGAACCTTAACCTCGCTGCGCTCGCGCAGGAACCGGTGGAGCCCGCGATCAATGCCGAAGAGCAGGAAATGGTTTCCTGGCTCGATGAGCGGGAAGAGGAAATGCTGGGCCTGCTGGAGCGAATCATCAATATGAACTCCGGCAGCCTGAACAGCGACGGCGTCGACGCCGTGACGGCGATTTTCGACGAAGAATTGCGCGGGCTTGGCTTCAGCACAAGTCGCTTGCCGGGAGAGTTGATCGAGATGCCGAGTTGTCCGGGCAGCGATTATTCCGTCGACCTGACCGATCACCTGCTCGCGCGGCGCCCCGGAAACGGCAGCCGATTGCTGCTGATGGGGCATATCGACACCGTGTTTCCGCCCGATAGCCCCTTCCAGACATTTCGCCGCGAGGGCGACACGATCTTTGGCCCGGGTGTGGCGGACATGAAGGGCGGACTGGTGGTCATGCTTTACGCTCTCAAGGCGCTTGCCGCCGCGGACGCCCTCGATGAGGCCGCATTCACCGTATTGCTCAACAGCGACGAGGAAATGGGTTCGCTTTCTTCCCGTAAATACATCGAGGAAGAAGCCCTGGATCACGACTGGGGGCTGGTTTACGAGTCCTCGGGCATCGATACCATGACGCGGCAGCGCAAGGGCATCGGCCAGGCCCGGCTCGTCGTCAACGGCCGTGCCGCACATGCCGGCGGCGCTCACGAGCAAGGGCTTTCGGCAATCAAGGAACTGGCATACAAGATCGTCCAGATCGAGAACATGACCGACTACGAATCCGGCGTGACGGTGAACGTAGGCGTCGTCAATGGCGGCGAGGCGCGCAATACCATCTCTCCTTGCGCCGAAGCGCTGATGGACCTGCGTTATCCGCAACCCGAACAGGGCGTCGCGGCGGTGGAGCGCTGGCAGGAAATTTTCAATCGGGTGTACAGCTATGCGGTAGACGGCGGCGAAATCACCACCGAAAGCTATATCAATCTGCATCGGCCGCCGAAGATTCCAACGCCGGAATCCGACTGGCTGCTTGAAAGGACGATCGCCATCGGACGGCTGCTCGGCCAGGATATCGGCATCACCGATTCCGGCGGCGGCACCGACGGCTCGCTGAGCCAGGCCGTGGGCCTGCCGACGCTGGATTCGCTCGGCATTGCCGGCACCGGCGCCCATTCCAACCGTGAAGAGGCAAGGGCCAGCTCGCTGGCCGAACGCGCGGCTCTCAGCGCGGTTTTGATTCGTAGACTTGCCCGGGAATAAATGCTTTCATCCGCCGGGTCCGCACCTGGCGCATCCGCTCAATAGAACCGCCGTGCCGGGATTTGGCCAGAATCCGTAGGGGCGACGCATGCGTCGCCCGAATAGCCTCGGTTTAGAGAGCAAACAGAATGAGCAATGGCATCGCGGACAAGATGGAAATCGGCGCAACGCCTGATAACAAACATCAAGCAGTCATCGAAGCCTACCAGAGGCCCTGGTATCGCCACCTCGTGCTCGGCCTGCTAACCGTCGTCTACGTTTCCAATTTCGTCGACCGCCAGGTGATCAACATCCTGGCGGATTACATCATCGAAGACCTGCAATTGAGCGACGGCCAGTTCGGCATGCTGTCGGGCCTCGCCTTCGCCTGCATATACACCACGCTCGGCATTCCCATCGCGCGCTGGGCCGATCTCGGCAATCGGCGCAACATCATTGCCCTGGCGGTCACCGTCTGGAGCGCGATGACGGCGCTTTGCGGCGCCGCGCAGAATTTCGGCCAGTTGTTTCTCGCGCGCTTCGGCGTCGGCGTGGGCGAAGCAGGCGGGTCGCCGCCGGCCCATTCGATCGTGTCGGATATTTTCCCCGTCGAGCAACGCGCCACCGCCCTTTCGATCTATTCGCTCGGAGTCTATGGCGGTATTCTCGTCGGCACCGTCGGCGGCGCCTATCTTGTGCAGATGTTCGACTGGCGGACGGCTTTCGTGGCGGTGGGGCTGCCTGGCCTGATACTCGCCGTACTGGTGCGGCTTATCATCAAGGAGCCACCCCGAGGGATGGCGGAAGCACGCCGCGACGTGGCGCCACCGGCATTTTTGCAAGTGCTGGGCTTTCTCTGGCAGCGCAAGTCTTTTCGCCACCTGTCCTTCGCCTGTGCCCTTCATGCCTTCGTCACCTATGGAGTTGGAAATTTCATGCCATTGTTTCTCGGCCGGGTGCATGGCATGCCGACCATCGAAATCGGCTGGTATTACGGCTTGATCGCCGGCATCGGCGGACTCGCCGGCACGTATTTCGGCGGCTGGGCGTCCGACCGCATGTCGAAGCGTACCGGCGACAAGACCTGGTACGTATGGATTCCACTCATTTCCACTTTGCTCGCGATTCCCTTCGCCCTGAACTCCCTGCTCATCATGCCGAGCGGATATATCGCTGCCTATTCCTATCTGCTGCCGGCATTTTGCGGCAGCTGGTATCTGGCGCCCTGCCTGGCTTCCACACAATTCCTGGTCGGCGTACGTATGCGCGCCATGGGTACGGCGGTGTTGCTTTTCGTACTCAACCTGATCGGCCTCGGGCTCGGCCCGATGATCACGGGATTCGTCAGCGACGCTCTCGAGCCTTCATTCGGCGTCGATGCCCTGCGCTACGCCATGGCCATAACCGTCCTGGTCAACATCTGGTGCGCCGCCCACTACTATTGCGCGACCCGCACCATCGGCGAGGATTTCAAGAACGCTCCAGCCTGAGTAGGGGCGAGGCATGCCTCGCCCGCGGGATCATCGAAACTTGGGCACGGGCGACGCATGCGTCGCCCCTACGGTTGCTAATTTACGTCGAGGGATTCAGCAGCTTCCAGGGCTTGCGAAACGTTGCTCACGGCATGGATTTTCAAACCCGCAATGGGTTTGCGCGGGGCGTTGGCGCCTGGCGCTATGGCGTGGCGGAATCCGTGCTTGGCGGCCTCACGCAGGCGTTCCTGGCCGCCGGGGACCGGGCGGATTTCGCCGGCAAGCCCCACTTCGCCGAACACGACCAGATCCTTGGGCAGGGGCCGGTCGCGAAAGCTGGAAACCACCGCGAGCAGCAGCGCCAGGTCGGCGCTGGTTTCCGATACCTTGACCCCGCCCACGACGTTTACGAATACGTCCTGATCGGCCATGAACAGCCCGCCATGGCGATGCAGCACCGCAAGCAGCATCGCCAGCCGATTGTGCTCCAGACCCACGGCCACACGGCGCGGATTGCCGAGTTGGCTGGCGTCGACCAGGGCCTGAATCTCGACCAGCAGCGGGCGGGTGCCTTCCCACAAGGCGACCACGAGCGAACCCGGCGCCTCTTCTTCCGCCCGTGCGAGAAAGATCGCGGAAGGATTGCGAACTTCCTTCAGACCCGTTTCGGTCATGGCGAAGACGCCGAGTTCGTTAACGGCGCCGAAGCGGTTCTTGTGCGCGCGCAGGATGCGGTAGCGCGACTCGTTGCCGCCTTCGAGCATGACGAAACAGTCGATCATGTGCTCAAGTACCTTGGGTCCGGCCAGATTGCCTTCCTTGGTTACATGGCCCACCAGGAACAGTACGGTGTTTGCCTGCTTGGCGAACTGGATCAGGTACGCCGCGCATTCGCGCACCTGGTTAACGCTGCCCGGCGCCGAAGGCAATTCCGCGCTGTGCACTACCTGGATCGAATCGACCACAAGCAGCTCAGGCGTGTGCTGACTGGCTGTCTTCAGAATCTGTTCGACGCCGGTTTCGGCAAGCAGCTTGAGATTGTCCTGGGGCAGTTGCAGCCGGCGCGCGCGCATACCCACCTGTTGCGGAGATTCCTCACCGGTGACATAAAGCGCCTGCCTGCCCTGCCCAGCCAGCAGACACATGACCTGCAGCAGCAATGTACTTTTCCCTGCACCGGGATTGCCGCCGATGAGCACTACCGAGCCCGGTACGAGGCCGCCGCCGAGAACCCGGTCGAGTTCGGCGATGCCGCTTGCAAAGCGAGGCAATTCGGCGAGATCGATATCGGCGAGTTGCGTCACTTCGCCGTGTGTGCCGGCGTAACTCTGCCTGCGCGCTCCACGACCGCTCTCGGCCGGGCCGGGATTGAATTGCACCAGGGTGTTCCAGGCGTTGCAGGCGCTGCATTGACCCTGCCATTTGGCGTAGTCGGCGCCGCAGTCACTGCATACGAAGGCGATTTTCGCTTTGGCCACGGGCGGCGCCTTCAGCGGTAAAATTTCGGTACCCGCACGGTGACGCGGGTAAAAAGTTCGTATGCGATCGTGCCCGCGCGAGCGGCGACTTCATCGGCATCGAGTCCCTCGCCCCAGAGAACGACTTCGCTGCCCGGTCCTACGTCATCGAGTTCACCGAGGTCCAAGGTGATCATGTCCATCGACACACGGCCAACCAGCTTGCATCGCTCCCAACTGCCCCCGGACGCCACGAGCACCGGCGTACCGTTAACGGCCGAACGCGGATAACCGTCCGCATAGCCGATGGAAACAACGCCCATGCGCGTATTCCGCGGAAAGCGCCACGAAGCGCCATAGCCGACGGCCTCGCCGGCCCGCACTTCGCGCACGGCAAGCAGCCGCGCGTGTAAAGTCATGACCGGCCTCAGCCCGAGTTCCGCGATGCTGCGGCCTCCCAGCGGAGAACTGCCGTACAGCATGATGCCCGGGCGCACGAAATCGTAATGAGCGTCGGGCAGACACAGTATGCCCGCGGACGCCGACATGCTGCTCGGCGGCGCCGCGCCAAGCGCGGAGGCAAGATCTCGATGCAGGTTTTCAAATGCCAGCAGTTGCTCCTGGGTAAACGCCGCTGAACCCGCGTCATCGAGCTCGTCGGCCCAGGCGAGATGCGACATCAGCCGGACATCCAGATCATCGCGTTTGCCCAGTTCAGCGCCCGCGGCCAGGCAGGCTTCCGCGGTCAGGCCAAGCCGGTTCATGCCGGTGTTCAGCTTCAGCCACACCGTCAGGCGCCCGCCCTGCTCCATGCGGAAATCCCGTAACAGGCGCAACTGGTTTTCTTCGTGCAAAACAGGCTGGAAATCCAGTCTCGCACAATCCTGCAACTCTTCGCCGTCGCGAAATCCGTTCAGGCATAGAATAGGCAATTCCGGCTGGGAACTTCGTAATTGCCGCGCCTCATCCATGGTCGCCACGGCGAATCCGCAAATGCCGGCTTCGGCTTCGCGCAATGCCTTGGCGCAATCGGCCATGCCATGGCCGTAGGCGTCGGCCTTGACCACGGCAACGATGCCGGCTTCCGGACAAAGTTCGCGCACGCGGCCAAGGTTGTCCCGCAATGCGGATAAGTCGATGGTGGCCCAGGCTCTTTGGGGGGAATCCATGCTTGAGGAATCAGGCTTGCGGGCCTGCGTAGCGAGAGAAATCGTCCCGCTTCGCGAGATTTTCGAACTTGGTGAGATTGTTCAGGAAGCTGAGTCTCACCGTCCCGATCTCGCCGTTTCGGTGCTTGCCTATGTTGACTTCGGCCACACCCTTGTCCTCTTCCTTGGTGTCTTCCTTTTTGTAGACTTCTTCGCGATAGAGAAAAATAATCAGATCCGCGTCCTGTTCGATGGCGCCGGATTCGCGCAGGTCCGACATGATCGGCCGCTTGTTCGGCCGTTGTTCCAGGCCGCGATTCAACTGTGACAGCGCCATCACCGGGCATTCGAATTCCCGCGCCATCAATTTCATGGATCTGGATATCTCCGATATTTCGCCGACGCGGTTTTCGGTCGTTCGATTCAGGTGCATGAGTTGCAAATAGTCCACCACGATCAGCCCAAGCTCGCCGTCATGCTGCTGGCTGATACGGCGCGCGCGGGCGCGCATGTCGGTCGGTGACAGTCCGGAGGCATCGTCAATGTACAGGGGTTTGTCTTTCAGCCGGGTCATTGTCTTTTGGAGTTTGGAAGTTTCTTCACTGGTGAGTTTGCCAACCCGGATTTTCGAGTGATCAATGCGTCCGACCGAGGAAAGCATACGAAAAACAAGGCTTTGCGCGGGCATTTCGAGGCTGAAGACGAGCACCGGCAAATCCTGATGCAAAATCGCGTGTTCCACCGCGTTCATCGCGAAAGCCGTCTTGCCCATGGACGGCCGGCCGGCGACTACGATGAGATCGGATTTCTGCCAGCCAGAGGTCATTTTGTCGAGATCAATAAACCCGCTGGACATGCCGGTCAGGTCGGTCCCGGATTTCGCCAACTCGTCAATTCGCTCAATGGCTTTGCTGAGCAGTGGATTGAGCGCCTCTGGCCCCTTGTCCTTGGGGCGGTCGTTGGCGATGCCGAATATCCGCCGCTCGGCCTGATCGAGAATTTCCGCAACCGGAACGCCTTCGGTGTTGTAGCAATTGTCAATGATCTTGTTGCCCGCGCCGATCAGTTTGCGCAAAACCGCCCGGTCGTGAACGATCTCGGCGTAGTGGCGCAGATTGGCCGTGCCGCGGGCGTTTGCGGCAAGATCGCCGAGATAGTCCACACCTCCCGCGGACTCCAGTTTGCCGTGGACGATCAGCACGTCGGCCAGGGTCAGCGTGTCGATGGGTTTGCTTTCCCTGTCCTGCTCCAGCATCGCCTCGAAAATCTGCCGATGCTCGGGGAAATAGAAGTCTTCCGCTTCGAGCAGATCGGACACGTCGAACCAGCTCTCGCCAACGAGCATGAGACCCCCGAGCACCGCCTGCTCAGCGTCTCTGGAATGAGGGGGAACGCTCAGTTGCCGCGGCTCGGAGTCGTCTGCTTGACCTGGAAAGGGTTGCGCTGCTGTGGCCATGACCCGGACATTCTGCGGTGGTGCGGCTGCTGAAAGCAGAATCCACTCGCCCGCCAAAATTATCTATTTATATCAACATGTTACAGGAGCGAAAAAACGCTGCCGCAATGGCAGTGTACTACAATGACCAGCAATATGCCCGGCCCGCAATGCAATTCGTTCGCACTATCTTCAGAACCCTTCCCGCGGATTAGCCGACTCGATAATTTCGTTGACCGCAGCCCTGTGATTCCCTGGATTTTCTGCCATCAGTCATGATCTTACCCCCCGCTTTCAAACTGAAAATATCGGTCAGATCCTTCCATGCAGTCTTGGGAAGATAGAGAGGATGCCGGGGGTGGCCATCCCCGGTAAGGCCAAAAGTTTGCCAGTGTCGGGCGACTTCGCTCTTGCCGGTGAGTATGTTTTCCGCTTTCGTCGCCAACGCCCGAACGTTCTTGCGCCCTTTGGGAACGCCCCAGGCCGCAATGATCTTTCCCTCCGCCTGAAGCGTCAAAGTGGCCAGCTCGACGACGAGGTTAAGGTTCTCCTCGAAGCTTCGCTCAGCTTCGGAAAAAACTATCTTCTCCGGTTTCGTGGCCCGTTGGGACAATAAATTTACTTTGACGAGATACGTCCCGCCCAGGTCTTTGGCGAAGGCGATTTCGCGCCGGAGCGTGCGGTCATCGACGGTTTCGTCAGCGGTCGAGGGGTTGTAGCCGCAGAACAGAATCGGCCTGACCGCGTGACAATTGCCGGAATCATCCGCAATTTCGCGAGTAAGGGAAAATCGATTGCGTCTGGTCGAATCCAATTTCGCGCCGACCGGAGCGCGGCTCAGCAGTTCGGAAAGTGGGTCAACACCGCTCATTCTTCCGCTTGGGCTTCGACCTCGGGTTCAGCTTCGGCTTTGGGTTCAGCTTTGGATTCCGATTCGGATTCGGATTCGGCTTCTCCCTTGTCCGCGGCTGCTTCCGTTTCCGCTTCAGACTCGCCCTCTTCGTCCAGGAATTGCTCCGGCGCGCCGCGGTTGATGATCGATACCGCGAATGTCGCGGTTACTTCGAAGCCGAGGTCGGCGATGACTTCGTAATCGCCGCATTGGCGAATCGAGCCGCCGGGAAGGATCACTTCGGATTTTGCGAGGTCGCTGCCGGCCTTCTCGTTGGCGGCTTCGGCGACGTCACGGCCGGTGACTGAACCGAACAGGCGGCCTTCCTCGCTGGCGTTGACTTCGATGGCAATAGCCAGATCCACCAGTTTTTCCGCACGGCTTTGTGCCCGGGCGATCTTCTCGTTGTGAGCGGCAAGCAATTCCGTGCGCCGCTGCTCGAATTCTTCCAGATTCGCCTTGGTCGCCGGGACGGCCTTGCCCATGGGGAACAGGAAGTTCCGGGCGTAGCCGGATTTGACCCTGACGGCCTCGCCGATGTCGCCGAGTTTGGCGATCTTTTCCAGCAGAATTATGTTCATCGCAATTTCCTCTGTTCGATCCGCTACGCTCAGCTACTCTTCGGCAAACGTCCGCGAAAGTCATACCAGCTATCGACGATCGCCACCAGGATGAGCAGATACATCATGGTTGGAAGCATCAACAACATGTACATTGCTACCAGCCACACGACCGAAGCGTTTTTCCGCGCCACCAATCCGTGGGCCAGGGCCAGTCCGGCGAACGCGAAGGGCACGGCCAGATACAGGATCCAGGCCTCCGGCAGGCTTCCCACTACGTTGACCAGCAAGATCGTTCCGACCAATGCAAGTGTCGTGGCCTGACCGAGCCGCAGGGCATGAAATTCTTCCCTGAATCCGCCCGGGTTGTACAACATCGCCTGCATTGATCGCCCGAGCATCAGCACGGCTACCGACAGGACCATGTAAAACGCGGCAGTAAGACTGGTCAAATACTGCCGCAGCCCATCGAATTGGACGTTTTCCAGGTTGCTTGCCTGGACGATTTGCTCCCAAAGTTCGTACATCTCATCAATCAAGGCCGACTGTGTGAGAAGGTAGAACTCGAACATGGCGCCTACGCCAATTGCCGCGAGCAACACGTTCTGCCAGGACCCCGTGGACCGCAACACGGCTGCGAGCATGAAAACGCCAATCAGCACCAGCAACGGGAATACGTTTCCCCAAAACAGCAACCACACACTCGCGGGCGCCAACGCCCAAAGCAACATGGCGGATCCTGCAGCCATGCCCTTGCGCAATCCGACCATTGCAACCAGCGCCGGCGTCAGCAGATTCACCAGTGGAGGCAGGCCGAGCAGGACAATCGCCAACACTGCCTGTCTGCGTCCTGCCATCACGAATTCGGCAAGGCCGCGCAACATGGTTTCTACACCTGGTGACTATCCGTGTAGGGTATCAGCGCCAGATACCGCGCACGCTTTACCGCCGTCGCCAACTGGCGCTGATAACGCGCCTTGGTGCCGGTTATGCGGCTGGGGATAATCTTCCCGGTTTCGGAGACATACGCCTTCAAGGTTTCCAGATCCTTGTAGTCGATCTCCTTTGTGCCTTCGGCGGTGAATTTGCAAAACTTGCGCCGCCGGAAATATCGACTCATTCTGCAGTCTCCTCAGCGGATTCTTCCGCGGCTTTCTTCGTGGGTTTCTTCGTTGTTTTCCTTGCAGGCTTCTTCACGGGTTTCTCTTCCGCTTCCGCGGGGGTCTCCGTCTCGTCCGGGGCCGCGTCTTCAGCGGCTGCCTGCGTTTCCGGTTCGGATTCGGCTGTCGCCGCGGCCTCGGCAGTTGCCGCGTCCTCCGCTACTTCCTGCTGTTCCGGCTCCGGTTCTGGCTCTTGTTTTTGTTCCGGGGCCGCTTTCGCATCGGCTTTCGCCGGCTCCTGCTCGGCGATTTCCTGGTCCCGCAACTTGCGCCGCTGCTCGGCCCTCACCTTGCGTTCGCGCGACTCGCGTTCTCCCTTCAGGATAAGTGATTCCTCGGAAACAGCTTCCTGTCTCTTGATGAACAGGTCGCGAATGACCGCGTCGTTGTAACGGAACAGAGTACCCAGTTCCGTCAGCGCTTCGCGGCCACATTCAATGTTGAGCAGGATGTAATGCGCCTTGTGGATCTTGTTGATCGGATAGGCAAGCTGGCGCCGGCCCCAATCCTCGGTGCGGTGGACCTTGCCGCCGCTGTCGGTAACGATCTGGGTATAGCGCTCGACCATGCCGGGCACCTGCGCGGACTGGTCGGGGTGCACCAGGAATACGACTTCGTAGTGTCTCATTAAGACTCCTCTCGGATTCAGCCTTCCATCCAGCGGGTACCGCGGCGGTAAGACAAGGAGTTGAATTGCGGCGCGAAGCCCTGCTCCGCGCAAAGTCCGCGCATTCTAGTGAAAGCGTCCACGGGATGCAATAGCCTCAAGCCTGGGCGCGGCGTTGCCGCACCACTTCGAACAGGCAGATTCCGGCGGCGACGGAAACGTTCAGGCTGCTCAATGAGCCCCCGGCCGGGATGGCTACCAGGTAATCGCATTTTTCCCGCACGAGGCGGCGGATGCCCTTGCCTTCCGAGCCGAGCACCAGGGCGATGGGCCCGGTCAGATCCTGGTCGAAAATGGCGGTCGGCGCGTCTTCGGCGGCGCCGGCGACCCAGATTCCCGCTTGTTTGAGCCGATCGAGAAAGCGCGCCAGATTGGTTACCGTGACCACGGGAACGGTTTCGGCGGCGCCGCTCGCAATTTTTCGCACGGTGGCATTGACCTTCACGGACTTGTCGGCGGGAATGATCACGGCATCGACCCCGGCGGCAGCGGCGCTGCGCAGGCAGGCGCCGAGATTGTGCGGATCGGTTATGGAGTCGAGTATCAGCAGAAATGCCTCGGTACCTTTCCCCGCCAGCAGCCCGAGCAGGCCGCGTTCGTCCAGGGAGGGCGCGGGGGCTTCGTCGCCGATGACGGCGATGACTCCCTGATGCTTCCCGGACGTGAGCCCGTCGAGTTCGCGCCGCTCGAGTTCACGGCAGGGAACGTTGTTTTGCACTGCCTTTTCGCGCAGGGAATTGATTCGCCGGTCGGTCCTGCCGCGCTGCAGCAATAATTCCTTTACCGTGGACGGATTACGATCAAGTATTTCGGCCGCCGCATGCAGGCCGTACACCTGGAGAAAATCATTCATCTTCGTTTGCGGCCTTTCGGGCCGCGGCGGTCCTGGCCGCCTGAAGCCCGCTTTCCGGCGCGGCCGGGGAAATTGTTGCGCCGGGCTTTTCGCTTGTCCGGGTGCTTGCCGGGGCGCTTGGGTCTTGCGTCCGAACTGCCGTTATCGGCCTCTTTGTTTGCCTGCGCCAGGCGCAATTCGATTTTCTGCTCTTCCGGTAAAACGCTGATCACCTGGACTTTGACCAGATCTCCGAGCCGATAGATCACACCCTTGCGTTCACCTTCGAGGATATGCTGCACCGGATCGTGCCGGTAATAGTCATTGCCCAGGGTGCTGATGTGCACGAGCCCGTCGATATAGAAATCCTTCAATTGCACGAACAGGCCGAAACCGGTAACGGCGCTGACGATGCCGTCGAATTCGTCGCCGAGATGATCGCGCATGTATTCGCACTTGAGCCAGTTCACCGATTTGTAGCCGGCGGCGTCGGCCCGGCGCTCGGCGGTGGAACAGAGTTCTCCGAGTTCCTCCATGGCAAAGTTGTTATAGGGATAGGCTTTTCCCCTGGAGAGCTTTCGCGCGCCGTCGGCGGCGCGGGCGGCGGCGTGCGCCCGATTGCGAATCAGGTAGCGAATTGCGCGATGTACGAGCAAGTCCGGGTAGCGCCGGATCGGCGATGTGAAATGCGCGTACCTGGGGAAATTCAGACCGAAATGGCCGATGTTCTCCGGCTGGTAGACCGCCTGGGAAAGCGAACGGATCAACAGGGTTTGCAGCAGTGCGCGGTCGGGCCGGCCGGCGAGTTGGCTCAGCAGACGCTGGTAATCCGCGGGCCGCGGTTCGCCGCCTCCCTTGAGCGTCAGGCCGAGGCCGCGCAGGTATTCGCGCAGATCGGCGAGTTTTTCCTCGTCGGGCCCCTGGTGGACGCGATACAGGGCAGGCATGCCGGATTCCAGCAACAGGCGCGCCGCCGCAACGTTCGCGCAAAGCATGCATTCCTCGATCATGCGGTGCGCATCGTTGCGCTCCACGGGGACGATTTCGCGGACGGTCCCGCCGGCATCGAGCACGATGCGCGTTTCGACGGTTTCGAACTCGATGGAGCCGGATGCGCCGCGGTGTTTCTTCAGGACCCTGAACAACTCATGCAATTCTTCGAGATGCCCGCGCAAGTGCTCAAGGCGCCGCAATGTCTTGCGATTCAGCCGATCGTCCGCGTCCGGCTGAGTCATCGCCGCGACCTGGTTGTAGGTGAGTCGGGCGTGGGAGTGAATCACCGCCTCATGGAAACTGAAATCAATCAGCTCGCCATCGGCGGCGATGCGCATTTCGCAGGCGAGAGCAAGGCGGTCGACCCGGGGCTTGAGCGAACACAACTCGTTCGAAAGTTCTTCCGGCAACATTGGAATGACAAAATCCGGGAAATACACCGAAGTGCCCCGTTCGCGCGCTTCCAGATCGAGCGCGCCGCCCGCGGCCACATAGTGGGAAACGTCGGCGATTGCCACGAACAGGGTCCAGTCGCCCGAGTCCTCGCGGCGGGCATAGACCGCGTCATCGAAGTCCTTCGCGTCCTCGCCGTCGATGGTTACCAGGGGCAGTTCGCGCAAATCGAGGCGGTTGGCGATCTCGGCGGGTTTGACCTTGCCTCCGAGCCGCCGCGCCTCAAGCCGGGCCGCTTCCGGCCAGTCAAGGGGCAGACCATGACCGAGAATGGCGGCCCTGAGGTCGGGGCGGATATCATCGAGCGCTGACGTGGCTTCGTCCATGGTGTTCCGGGTGTGTTCCGGCAGGTCGCCCTGGCGGCGCGCCGGATTGGGGGGAGAATTTCGGGGTGCGCGCGGATTATACATGCAGGCCGCCATGGGTGTCCCATGACAGGGTGCACCTATGGATTGACAGCAAGTAGCGTGCTGGGTAGAGTGCCCTGCCCGCGCCGGCGTTCCCCGGCGCCGCTATCAGCACGCCCCGCATGCCCAGGTGGTGAAATTGGTAGACACGCTAGCTTCAGGTGCTAGTGATCGAAAGGTCGTGGAGGTTCGAGTCCTCTCCTGGGCACCAACAAACTCGATATGAAACGACGCCCAGGAAATTCGGAGCGATGGAGGAGAGCGGCCGCTCGTGCCGTCAGTCTCTGGGAGACCGCCAGCCGCGGCGCATCCTACAACCCGCTGTCGCCGGGCGTCATCCAGAATCCGTACAAAACCTATGCGCGGTTGCGGCGTTTCAATCCGGTTCATCGAAGCATGATTCTCGGAAGCTGGGTGCTGACCCGTTACGAGGACGTGCTGGCAATCACGAAGAATCACGAGTGTTTCTCGAACGATCCAAGGTGGCGCAAAGCGACGGCCAGCGTGCTGCCGCCAGCCCCCGATGACTACAGTATTTTGCTCGTGGACCCGCCCGAGCACACACGGCTGCGGAAAGTCGTCGCAAGAGTTTTCTCACGAGCAAATTTGTCGTCGCTGAGTGAAACCATCGATCAGACTGCGTCCGAACTTGTCGAGCAGGCTTCCAGGCGGGGAACGTTCGACTGGATTACCGATGTGGCGGCGCCGGCGGCCATTCGCGGCATGCTGGCGATGGCTGCCATTCCGCGACGCGACCACGATCGCTGGGATAACTGGTCACGCGCCCGCGCGGGACTCCTTGAAATGATTGCCACCCGGCAACAGCGCAAGGCCGCACATCTCGCGGGCGGTGAGATTCAACGCTACTTCGCGGAACTTCTGCGCGAGCGGATGCAGTCGACCGGGTCGGACGCGGTCAGCATGCTGGCGCGAGAGGCCGCAGCGGGCAACAGAATCAGTACGGTTGAGGCCTGCGACATGCTGATGGTGTTGATGGTGGCCGGTATCGAGACGACGACCAACCTGATCGGTAACGGCATGCTGGCGCTCCTTCGTCATCCCGGGCAGATGCGCCTGTTGCGCGAGGAACCGGGTCGAATCCGGGACGCGATCGACGAGATGTTGCGCTATGACAGCCCCGTGCAGACTGACTTCCGGGTTGCGAAGTCGGAAGTCGCTATCGGCCGCTCCACGATCAAGTCCGGCGATGGCGTCATTTTGCTTACAGGCTCGGCGAACCGTGACGAATCGGTTTTCGACAACCCAGACATCTTCGACATCACTCGCAAGGCCTCCAGACATTTATCGTTCGGACATGGTGTCCATCATTGTATCGGCGCGGAACTTGCGCGCATGGAAGCAAGCGCGGTCTTCACGAGAGCGTTACGCGAACCTGGAACGATCAAACTGGCCGGGGGCGAACCAAGCTACCGTACGTCAACGGTGATTCGTGGGCTCAGGGCGCTCCCGCTGCACGTCAGCCGCCGGTAGCCCGGGCGACGCATCCGAATCGCGCCTCTTTACTGCTCGACTTGAACCGAGAATCGCACTTCGCCGGTGTATTCGGTGGGCTCGTCTCCGACTACGGCGGTCCAATGGACGGCATAGTCGCCGTCGGCCAGAGGCTCCATGATTTCGATCATGAGGTCGTCCGCCGCCATGGTATGCAGGCCGCGCAATTCGACTTCTCCTTCCGGACCGATCAGGCTCAACCCGCTGCGTTCGACATCAGGCAGCGCATCGTAGTACAGGCGCAAGGTGCGGGGCATGCGCGTCTGGACTGAATCGGCGGCCGGCTCGGAGTTGACGATCGGCGTGTATTCGGGCTCTCCCGTACAAGCGGCGAGCAGCAGGGGAAAAATTGCCAAAAAGACTCGGTGCATGCTTGGAACTCTGGATTTTGTGCGGTGTCGGGGTTGTTCGCGGGCGAGGCATGCCTCGCCCCTACAGGTGGATTCTACCTTGCTTCGACTGTAGGGGCGACGCATGCGTCGCCCGCGGGTCTTGCGCGGTGTCGGGGCCGTTCGCGGGCGAGGCATGCCTCGCCCCTACAGCGCGTCAGAACAGTTTGTCGTGCGTCTCGCGGGCGCGTTCCATTTCTTCCGCGAATGCCGCCAGCATTTCGCGAATTTGGTCTTCGCGCTCGCGTTTCTCAAGCAACAATTGAAGCTGGTCCCTGGCCTTCCTTCTTGTCTTCGTGACAGCTTCCTGCACTTGGGCTTCAGTGTTCTGTGCTAATTGAGACATTCCTGATAACCTCATCGGCCATTCGGCACTGGTATGATCCGGTACCGGGCGACCGCCGAATCGCGAATCCCGCTATCGTTCCGTTTTATGATTCGACGGTCGATGGACTCAACATATAGTGTTAAATCGGCAAAGTCAAACCATATATATTGTAAAAATGGCAATATCGAAGATGGAAGAAAATGGTACAGAATAGTCAATTGCGCATCGGCGTCGATATCGGCGGCACCAAAATTGAAGGCATCGTGCTGACCGAAACCGGCGAAGTGGTCGATCTGGCCCGGCGGCCGACGCCGGCGGAATTTTATGAAGAGGTGCTGACCGAGGTCAGTGAACTCATTACCAGGCTGCAAAAAGGAAGGCGGCTGAAAGTCGGAATCGGAACTCCCGGAGCGCTGGCGGCGCCATCGGAAACGATCAAGAACTCCAATTCAACCTGCTTCAACGGCAAGCCCCTGAAGCGCGACCTGGAGCAGCAACTCGGATACGAAGTACGCATGGAAAACGACGCCAATTGCTTTACCCTGTCGGAAGCGCACTACGGCGCCGGGCGCGATTGCCGTTCAGTGTTCGGCGTAATCGTCGGCACCGGAACAGGAGGCGGAATCGTCGTGGACGGCAAGTTGCATACCGGCCCCAATCGCATTGCTGGGGAATGGGGTCATAACTGCATTCCCGCCAGCGTTCGCGGTTCGATCAACGCGGATCGCAAATGCTATTGCGGCCGCTGGAACTGTATTGAAACCGTGCTGAACGGCGCCGGTCTCAGGCGCAGTTTCACCGAGGCCGGGGGTGCTGAAATCGACGCCGCCGAGATCGCTCGCCTGGCGGCGGAGGGAGACCAGCCGGCCCTGGCCTGCCTGGCGCTATATTGCCGGCAATTGGCGCAATGCGTCGCCACCGTCATCAACGTGCTCGATCCGGAAATGGTGGTGCTCGGCGGCGGACTTTCCAACATTCAGCAGATATACAAGCTGGTTCCGAAAATACTGCCGGAATATGTATTCACCGACAACTTGCTCACTCGCATTTCCCCACCGCGCTTCGGCGACGCCAGCGGCGCCCGGGGCGCAGCCTGTCTGTGGAGTCTTGAAGAGTGAGGACCGGTCGGCGTAGCCGACAAGAAGCGTAGCTTATTGAGGTCCGAACGACTCGCCAGGGATGGCGAGGCTAGGGGTTGGCGAAATCACAATAGCCGCGCCATGGACGGCATGCACGAACAAGGGGAACGCTGGTATCCGGCGGGCGATCAGTCGAAAGGGTGCCGCAAAATAATCGTTTCGTCCCGGTCGGCACCGGTGGAAACGATGTCCACCGGCACTTCGACGGCATCCTCGATGAATCGGATATAGGCGCGGGCGTTCGCGGGCAGGTCTTCGAGCGAACGAACGCCGCTGGTCGATTCGGTCCAGCCCGGCAGTTCCTCGTAGACCGGCTGCAGCCGGTCGTAGTGTTCGACCGCCATTGAACTTCCGAGCGCTTTCCCGTCGTCAGCGCGATAGCCGACACATACTTTAAGCGTTCCTAGTCCGTCTAGCACATCGAGTTTGGTCAGGCACAGACCGCTGATGCTGTTGACCTGGGTCGCCAGTCTTACCGCGGCCGCATCGAACCAGCCGCAGCGCCGGCCGCGCCCGGTGGTGGCGCCGAACTCCCGGCCCACCTTTGCCAGATGCTCGCCGGTGGCGTCGAACAATTCGGTAGGAAGGGGGCCTTCTCCGACCCGGGTGGTATAGGCCTTGGTCACGCCGAGCACACGGTCGAGATACAGCGGTCCGAATCCGCTGCCGGTAGCCGCGCCGCCACTGGTGGTATTGGAGGAGGTGACGAACGGAAAAGTGCCATGGTCGATATCGAGCAGCGAGCCCTGGGCGCCTTCGAACAGGATTTTTCGGCCGGCCTTGCGATGCCCGTGCAGGTCCCCGACGGTATCGGCGATCATGGGACGCAATTCTTGCGCCTGCTCAAGCAGTTCGTCCCGCGTTTCGGCGAAATCGACGGTTTCGACCTGGTAATAATCACGCAGGAGGAAATTGTGGTAGTCGAGCAGGACTTCGAGTTGCGCGGTGAATTGCGCCTCGTCGCGGCTTGTGCCCAGCCGGATCGCGCGGCGGCCGACCTTGTCTTCGTATGCGGGACCGATGCCGCGGCCGGTGGTGCCGATTTTCTCGCCGCCGCGGCGGGTGGATTCCCGCGCCTGATCGAGCGCGATATGCGAGGGCAGGATCAGCGGGCAGGCGCGACTGATGCCGAGCCGGCCGCGAAATTCGATGCCGCGCGCTTCCAGGCCGTGGATTTCCTTCAGCAGCGCCGCCATGCTCAACACCACGCCATTGCCGATGACGCAATGAACGCCTTCACGCAATATGCCGGACGGCAAAAGATGCAGTATGGTTTTCTCGCCATCGATGACAAGAGTGTGGCCGGCGTTATGGCCTCCCTGGAAACGGGCGACTACGTCCACCCTGTCCGTCAACAGGTCGACGACCTTACCCTTGCCTTCGTCGCCCCATTGGGCGCCGAGCACTACCAGCGATTGCACCATGGTCTGTCCGCCATTCTTCAGATTTTTTCGACCTGCCATTCGCCGTCCCGGCACAGTAAAAGACGGTCGCAATCGAGTTCCCGCGCCGTCGCGACATCGCAAGCGCCGCTGACGTCGGTAATGATGATCTCGCCCGTTGCCCGCAATTTTTCGACTTTCGTCCGCAATTCGGCGCTGTCGCCGTCCGGGGCGAGTATGCCCGGCTGCCGGTGGAATTCTCTTCCGGTCAAACGCGCCAGGGTCTTCAGGTCGCTGTCGAAACCGGTCGCCGGCCGCGCCCGGCCGAACACCGCTCCGATGTTGTCGTAACGGCCGCCCTTGGCGACCGCGCGTCCGTAACCCGGCGTATAGGCGGCAAATACGATGCCGGTGTGATATTGGTAGCCGCGCAATTCGCAAAGATCGTAGCTCAAGGGCACGGCGGGAACGCGTTTGCGGACCCCGGCGTCGATCGCCAGCAACTCCCCGAGTTCGGCTTTCACCGCTGCCGGCGCGTCGGCGAATGCCTCCTTCGCCAGTTCGAGCGCTTCACCGCCGCTGAGCCGCACCAACCCGGCCAGCATCTTGCGCAAGTCGGCGTCGTCAACGTTGTCGGCGAGCAACTGATCGACTTCACCATAAGCCTTGCGCTGCACCGCTTCGAACAAGGTCTCCTCGGATTCCGGATTCATTCCGGCCGATTCCAGCAACGACCGGAAAATGCCGACGTGGCCGAGTACCAGATGGATATTTTCCACGCCCGCCTGTTGCAACATGGCGCACATCAGGCAGATGACCTCTATATCGCATTCGACGCCCGCGTGCCCGTAGAATTCGGCGCCTATCCGGATCGGCGCGCGGGAAGTCTGAATTCCGCGGGGCAATGTGTGGAGCACGCTGTCGGCATAGCACAGTCGTACCGGACCTTCACGATTCAGGCGGTGGGCATCGATGCGGGCGGCCTGGGGCGTGATATCGGCGCGAATGCCCATGAGCTGTCCGCTCAACTGATCGATCAGCTTGAAGGTATGCAGGTCAAGATCATGAGATGACCCCACCAGCAGCGAATCGAGGAATTCGATCAGCGGCGTAATGACAAGTTCATAGCCCCAGCCACGATAAAGATCAAGGATCTCGCGCCGCAGGCTTTCCAGCTTGCGGGCTTCTTCCGGCAGAATTTCTTCGACACCGTCGGGCAGCAGCCATGTTTTGGCGGAACTCATGCCATCCACTCTTCAATTGACCAGATACAGCAACACGGCGCCGGTAAACATGAATACCAGGCCCGCCATGCGAATCTGGCGTTCTTGGGCGTCACTCAGGGTGAGCACCATTCGCTTCCACAAACCCGGAACGAGCGAGGGCAGCAAGCCCTCAATGACCAGCAGCAAACACAGCGCCACCGCGAGATCATGCCACATGGGAGAATTCGACCCGTCAAATGAGATCCGGCCGCCGGTCAGCCGGTGGCCGCAAAGGGCGAGGCATGCCTCGCCCCTACATGGTTCCCGTAAACCATTCGATACGGGCCCCATTTATTGTTGTTCCCGTAAGGGCGAGGCATGCCTCGCCCGTGTATGGATTAATCGCGTTCCCGTAAACCACTAGATACGGGCCCCCGTTTATTATTGTTCAGTCTGACCGTTGTCGAGATCCTTCAGGTACCTGAAATACTCGCTGTCCGGATCCAGCAGCAACACGTCCCCCTTGTTCTTGAACGTTTCGCGATAGGAGCTCAAGCTGCGGGTGAAGGCGTAGAATTCCGGATCCTTGTTGTAGGCGTCGGCATATACCGCGGTTGCGCGGGCGTCGCCTTCGCCGCGAATGTGCTCGGCGTCGCGATAGGCTTCGGCTTCGAAGATGATTGCCTGCCGGTCGGCGTCGGCGCGGATGCCGATGGCGAGTTCGTCGCCGCGGGAACGCAGTTCCTGGGCCTCGCGGTTGCGCTCGGTAATCATGCGTTCGTACACGGAATTGCGCACGTCTGCGGGCAAGTCGATGCGTTTTACGCGCACGTCAATGACTTCGATGCCGATATCGACCGCGGAATCCATGTTCAGGTTCGCGGTCAGATCGAGCATGAGCTGGTCGCGTTCGCCGGCGACGACTTCCTGCAAAGTGCGCTCGCCGATCTGGTCGCGCAAGCCGTCGTTGACGCGTTGCGCGAGCAGCGAACCGGCCCTGGACACTTCGCCCTGGGTGGAAACGTAAAACTGGCCCACGTCAATGATTCGCCACTTGGCGTAGGAATCGACAACCAGAGCTTTCTGCTCCAGCGTAAAAAAGTCCGCGGGCACCGAATCTTCAATCTGGATGCGCGCGTCGAACTTGCGCACCTGATTCACCCAGGGAATCTTCACGTGCAGCCCGGGCTGAATATCGGCGTTGACGAGTTCGCCGAAGCGCAACATGACGGCGCGCTCGGTTTCGCGCACTACGAACAGGCTGTTGGCGGCCAGTATCAGCAGCAGCGCCGCCAGCCCTATGCCGTAATAACTTTTCATGGTCTGGTTACTCCACTTCTGGCGTCGGAAAGGCGCGTCGCGTCGACCCCGCCTCCACTGGAAACGTTAGGCAGATACGGCGTCAACTCGTCGGCGAAGTCGCGCCATTCGGCCGCCGAGCGCGGTCTGGCCGCACCCGTGACGGACGTGTTCTGTTCGAGAATCTTGTCGAGCGGCACGTAGAGCATGTTGTTGCCGCCCTCGACATCGATCATGATCTTGGACGACGCGGTCATCACGTCCTGGATCGAATCGATGTACATGCGCTGCCGCGTCACCTGGGGCGCCTTCTGGTACTCAAGCAGCAACTGGTCGAATCGCGAGGCGTCGCCTTCCGCCCGGGCGATCACATCTTCCTTGTAGGCGTTGGCCTGTTCGATCTGCCGCTGGGCCTCTCCGCGGGCCTCGGGGATGACGCGGTTGGCGTATTGCTGGGCCTGATTCTGGGATCTCTGTTCGTCTTCCCGGGCCTCGATCACATCCTCGAAGGCAGGTCGCACGGCTTCCGGCGGATTGACGGCTGCGACGTTGACCTGACTGACGAAAATGCCGGTGTTGTACAGATTCATGTAATTCTGCAGTCGTTCGTGCACATCGGCTGCCACGATAGGGCGACCCTCGGTCAGGATCTGGTCCATGAAATTGCCGCCGACCACGTGCCGGATCGCGGATTCCGCGGCATTGTCGAGACTGCGTTCGGGATCCTGCACGGCAATGACGTACTTGACCGGATCGTCGATGAGGTATTGCACCGTCACCACGATGTCGATGATGTTCTCATCGGTGGTCAACATCGACCGGTTCTGATACTCCTTGGAGTTAAGTTCCGAGACGTTGACCTTGTTGACCTCGTCGACGAGCGGCGGGTTCCAGTGCAACCCGGGGGTTACGGTATTGTCGAGCACGCGCCCGAACCGCAGCACAACAGCGCGCTCGGCTTCGTCGACCATGTAGAAGCCCAGGAATCCCCAGACCACGAGGGCGACGACGACGAATCCCGCCAGCAGGCCGCCGGACAAGCCCCTGCCGGACTTCTGCTTGCCGCCGGAGCCGCCCTTGGCGCCGCCGCCGAGGATGCCGAAACGGCTCAGCAGATTTCTGAATACTTCGTCGAGATCGGGCGGGCCCTGGTTGTTGCCGCCACCGCCGCCGCGGCGGCCGCCGTTGCCCCAGGGATCGGGATCGTTGCCATTGTTGCCGGGTTCATTCCAGGCCATCAGGGTCTCCATCGCCAGACTTTCGTCAACACGAATGCTTAAAAGCGGAATTTTACCAAATTTAGCGTCCCGACACAGTGCCTTCGGGCCGATATTCGGAATGTTCGATTCGGCAACCATCGAGCGCGGCAATGCGCCGCGCCTCTTCCGGCGCCAGTCGCGCCAGCAAATGAAAGTTGCCCGACTCATCAACGTGTTCCGAGTCGATGCAGCCGCGCGCCAGCAAACGCGAACGCAATCCCGCCTGGGTCGGCGGCAGAAACAGCGCTTGTTGCCGCATGTCCTTGCCGAGCAGTTCTCCGAGCGCACGACGTAATTCTTCTTCGCCGGCGCCGGTAAGCGCCGACATCCAGACGCGAATCGGCCTCCCTTCACGATCCCTGTCGATACGGGGCTCTACCTCGGCGCACAGATCGATCTTGTTGCAGACCTGCAGGCACGGGATGTCGGCCGCGCCGATTTCCGCGAGAACCTCGTGTACCTGCCCGGTATGCTCCTCGCGTTTCGCACCCGCCGCGTCGATGACGTGCACCAGCAGTTGCGCCGCCACGGTTTCTTCCAGGGTTGCCTTGAAGGCTTCCACCAGTTGATGAGGCAGATGGCTGATGAATCCCACCGTATCAGCGAGAATCGCGGCGCCGTACGCAGGCAGCGTCACGCGCCGCAGGCGCGGATCCAGCGTCGCGAACAACTGGTCGGCGGCGTAGCCCCTGGCGCCCGTGAGCAGGTTGAACAGCGATGTCTTGCCGGCATTGGTGTAGCCGACCAGTGAAATCGTCGCCAGGTCCGCCCGCCTGCGCGCACCCCGGCCGAGTTCGCGCCGGCCGTGGACCCGCGCGAGGCTCTTGCGAATGGACTTGATGCGTTGCCCGATCATGCGCTGGTCGAGTTCGATCTGCTTCTCTCCCGCGCCGCGCAGACCGATGCCGCCCTTTTGCCGGTCCAGATGAGACCAGCCGCGTTTCAGGCGCGAGCTCAAATGCCGCAACTGGGCGAGTTCGACTTGCAGCTTGCCTTCATGAGAACGGGCGCGCTGGGCGAAAATATCCAGAATCAGCCCAGTTCGGTCGAGCACGCGGCAGTGCAGACGCCGTTCGAGATTGCGCTCTTGACCCGGCGTCAGCGAATGGTTGAACAGCACCAGTCCGGCATCGTGTGATTGCCGGATTTCCGCCAGTTCTTCCAGCTTGCCGGCGCCCAGAAACGTCGCAGATTCCGGCCTGTCGCGAGAACCAGTGACGATCGCCACGGGATCGGCTCCCGCGGCAATCGCCAATTCCTCGAATTCGTCCAGGTCTTCCTGATCGGCCTGGGCGGCTATGTCGATGTGTACGAGTACACAGGTTTCACCGGAATCGGGCCTTTCAAAAAACAACGAAATACCTCAAGCCCGAACCGGAAAAGGTTCGGAGAGGGATTCGGCGCCGGTCAACCCTGCCTTAATAGTCAGCCTCGTCATCCTGATCTTCGGAAGGGTGGTTGACCTGTATCTTTACCATCCGTCCCGGCACCACGGTGGAAATCGCGTGCTTGTAGACCATCTGACTGACGGCATTCTTGAGCAGTATTACGAACTGATCGAACGATTCGATCTGTCCCTGCAACTTGATGCCACTTACCAGATAAATCGATACCGGCACGCGATTCTTACGCAATGCATTCAAAAACGGATCCTGTAAACTATGTCCCTTGGACATTCTTGTTCTCCATTGCTCGCTGCGTTTTACGCAGTATGCCTTTGATCAGAGATTTCCTTTTGTTCCTGATTATCAGAATGCGAGCGAATCTACAAATTTCAATACTTCATCCAGATTCCTTTCCGAATCCTCGGTGAGATTGCGCGTTTCTGACCAGCCGCGCAACCAGGTCAATTGCCTTTTGGCAAGTTGCCGCGTCGCCGCAACACCTTTCTCCACCATTTCGGGATGACTGGTCTCTCCATCGAGATATTGCCATATTTGTCGGTATCCCACCGATTTCATGGATGGCAAACCCGGATGAACGTCATCTCGCCGGTAGAGCTTTTCCACTTCCGCTATCAGCCCGTCAGACAGCATTTGCCTGAATCGTGACTCGATACGCTCGTGCAATACGCTCCGCTCGGCCGGGTGGATTGCCAGAAAATGCAATCTGAAAGATGTAGACCCACTCGACTGGTTTTTTCTTTCGTCATGAAAACTACTAATTTTTTTTCCGGTGAGTAAATAGACTTCCAGGGCCCTTTGCAGACGTTGCGGATCATTGGGATGAATCCGCGCAGCCGCTGCCGGATCGACTTCCGTTAGCCGGCGATGAATCGCCGCCCACCCCTCCCGCGCCGCCTGCGCCTCGATATCCCGCCGCACGTCGGGGTTGGCGGCGGGCATGGCCGCCAGTCCCTTCCGCAAAACCTGGAAATAAAGCATGGAGCCGCCGACCAGCAAGGGCGTCTTGCCCTTGCCGATGATGTCGCGCATTTCGCGCAAGGCGTCATCGCGGAAATTTGCTGCCGAGTAGGGTTCCACGGGGTCGCGAATGTCGATCAACCGATGGGGCGCCAATGACCGGGTGCGCGCATCCGGTTTTCCGGTGCCGATATCCATCCCCCGGTAGATCTGGGCGGAGTCTACGCTGATGATTTCCAGCGGGCGGCGCTGCGCCAATTCCACCGCGAGCGCGGTCTTGCCCGCCGCCGTGGGACCGGTCAGGCAAATCACGTCCGCCCCGGTCTCCTCAAACTGGCGCTCGAATGAAACCAAGCTAGCGGCCGCGCAGGAACAACTTGTCGAGTTCGTCCATGGACTGCCAGACCCAGGTCGGCCGGCCATGATTGCACTGGCCGCTGCGTTCGGTCGCTTCCATGTCCCGCAACAGGGCGTTCATTTCGTCGATTCCGAGCCGGCGATTGGCGCGCACCGAACCATGGCAGGCCATGGTCGACAACAATTCGTTCTGACGATTCGCGAGCCGGTCACTGGCGCCGAATTCAAGCAGGTCGGAAAGCACGTCGCGCACGAGTTGCTCGATGTCGGCGTCTTTCAGCAAGGCCGGAACCTGGCGCACGACCACGGATTCGGCGGCGACCCGTTCCAGGTCCAGTCCCAGCGCAAGCAGGCTTTCGCGATGAGATTCCGCACAATCCGCCTCCACTTCGCTGACCGCGAGCGACAAGGGCACCAGCAGGGTCTGCCGCTTGATTCTCTCTTCTTCCAGCGCCTGCTTCATGCGCTCGTAGGTGATGCGTTCGTGCGCGGCGTGCATGTCCACGATAATCAGGCCCTCCCTGTTTTGCGCAAGTATGTAGACGCCATGCAATTGCGCCAGGGCATATCCGAGGGGAGGAGTTTCCTCACCGCCGCCGAACAGTTTCGCGTATTGCTCCGGGGTGCCGGCTGGGCTTGCCGCCGGCGCAGCCTGTAGCGGGAAACTGTACTCACCGGCAGGATCACGAACCGGTGCAGAATCGCGCAGAGGCAGCGAAGTCTGGGTTGCGGCAGTCTCGGGCCCGACCTGGAGCGGTTCTGCCTGGTCATGAACCTGAGCCTGGGCTTCCGGCTTGACATCGGCCAGTTCCCGGTGGAGCGAACGGAACAGGAAATCGTGCGCCAGGCGGCCGTCCCGGAAACGCACTTCGTGCTTGGTCGGATGCACGTTCACGTCTACCGTAGCGGGGTCGAGTTCGAGGAAAAGCACATATGCGGGATGGCGGCCGTGATACAGGACGTCCTGGTAGGCCTGCCGGATCGCATGGCTGACGATCTTGTCGCGCACAATGCGCCCGTTCACATAGAAATATTGCAGGTCCGCCTGGCTGCGCGAAAAGGCAGGCAGGCTGATCCAGCCCCACAAGCGCAGTCCCGCCGCCTGCTGCTCTACCTCGACCGAGTTTTCGAGAAAGGCGGGGCCGCAAACCAGGCCGACTCGGCGCCGCTGTTCCAACTCGTCACGCGCAGGGCGCAACTCGTGTACGGTGCGCTGGTTGTGGCGCAAGCAAAATTGCACGTCGAAGCGACTCAGCGCGAGACGTTTGAGCACTTCGTCGATGCGGCCGAACTCGGTTCTTTCGGTCTTGAGGAATTTCTTGCGCGCGGGCGTATTGAAAAACAGGTCGCGCACTTCCACGGTGGCGCCGACGCCATGCTGGCAGGGTTCCAGGGAAGTCTCCATCTGCTGGCCTTCGGCCCGCACTTTCCAGCCGGTTTCGCTGTCGGCTTCCGACGCCCGGGAGGACAATTCCAGCCTGGATACCGATCCGATGCTGGCCAGCGCCTCGCCACGAAATCCGAGGCTGGCGATAGCCGCCAGATCTTCCGGCCGGGAAATCTTGCTCGTGGCGTGGCGGCTCAGGGCAAGCGCAAGATCGTCCTTGTGGATGCCACCGCCGTCATCACGCACCCGCAACAGCTTCTTGCCGCCCTGCTCCACATCGATGTCCACGCGCCCGGCGCCTGCGTCGAGACTGTTTTCGAGCAATTCCTTGAGCACCGAAGCAGGGCGCTCGACGACTTCGCCTGCTGCTATCTGGTTGGCCAGTCGCGGACTCAGTCGATTGATGCGATTCATTTGCGGGGAATTTTCAACTCACTGCCCACGGCGATCCGGTCGCTCGTCAGATCGTTCGCTTCGCGCAGGCGCGACAGGCTCACCGAGTAGCGGTTCGCGATTTCGGACAGTGTATCACCGCGCCGGACGACGTAGGTAACCGCAAGTTCGGGCCGGGTCCCTTCGTTTGCGGATTCTGCACCGATCAATGCATCGACCAGGGTGGTCGCCATGTTGGCCACTTCGTCGCCCGGCGATGCGGCAAGTCCGGCGCCATTCGACTTCCGCCAGGCGATGAGGGTCCCATCCGGAGCGCGTTCGTCGAAATAGCTCATGATGCCCGCGGCCAGGGCGCCGGCAAGTTGCCGCCGAAACGAAGGCGAATTGAGCTTCTCCAGTTCCGCGGGGTTGGTCATGTAGCCCGTCTCGATCAGAATCGAGGGAATGTCCGGTGAATTCAGCACTTGCAACGAGGCCTGTTGCACCTTGTCCCTGCGCAGGCGCGTGACCGCGCCCGAGGATTGCAGAATATGCGAGCCGGCCAATTGGCTTTGTTCAAGGCTCCAGCCCATGTGCACCGAGACCAGCGTCAGCGCAACGTCGTCGTCGAATTCTCCGAGCCGCAGATCGCTGTCCACACCGGCGATCAGGTCGGTAGTGTTCTCCTTGCGTGCGACCCTGGAGGCGTTTTCCCGGTCTGCTCGCTCGCCCGACAGGGCGTAGATTGTCATGCCGCTGGCGCTGCTTGAGCGGTAGGAATCCGCATGGATGGCCACCAGTAAGTCCGCCCGGTGCTCCCGGGCTATTTCGGCTCTGCCCCGCAACGGCACGTAATAATCGCCATCGCGAATCATTACCGGCTGATAACCGGGCTCTTCCAGCAGGCGTTCGTTGAGAAACCGGGAAACCGCCAGGGTTATGTCCTTCTCACGGTTGGCGCCGACCATGGCGCCGGGATCTTCGCCGCCGTGACCGGCGGAGATCGCCACAACGATGTCGCGCAAGGCCGGAGGCGCCACATCTTCGGACTCGGGCCGGGGCTCGGCCTCATCCTGTTCCGGCAAGGCAACTGCCGGTAGCGATGGTTCCTGCACCACGTCGTACAGATCGAGCACGAGCCGATCGCCGTATTGCTCGATAGGTGGCAAGGTGAATCCACGAGGCTCGACTGGGCCGGCAAGTTCGACGACGAAACGCAGGATGCCGCCGGGCGCTTCTTCCCGTCGCAGTCCGGTCACGGGTCCGCCTGCAATAACCGAATCGCCGGGGTCGTCAAAGGATGCGGCGACAACTGAGTCTTCGAGGTCGATAAGCAATTGTCCGGCTGAATCGAGCCGGATCAACTGGTAACTGACTTCTCCGTCGAGATCGAATACGAGGCGGGTCCGGTCCGGCGCACGCCAGATCCTGACTCCATCCACTTCGGCGCCGGCCGCCGGACCGCCCGGCGCAAAACATATCAGGAGCGCGCAACTTGCGGCCGCGAACCATGCGTTCAGCCGGTGCCCGTACAGTTTCATGGCAGCTTTCAGTTCGTCAAATCCCAGTGTCCTAAACATCGACCCCGGCCCGCAATTTCTTGACTATTTCAATGCCTTTGCCGGAGTGCGCCGTGCATTCGACGCCGCGGCCCGCGCCCACTCCCCGCAATTCGATGTCGAGGTCCGCCGCGGGTATTCGCACGCCGCCGCGCCGCGCCCATTCGACGATACACAGGTTTTCGCCTGCGAAGTAATCTTCCGTGCCGAGGAATTCCACTTCACCCGGGTCTGCGAGGCGGTACAGGTCGAAATGATAGATCCTCCGGCGGTCGAGTTCATAAGGTTCGACCAGAGTATAGGTAGGACTCTTTACCGGCCCTTGGTAACCATATCCGCGCAGAATTCCGCGCGCCAGAGTCGTCTTGCCGGCGCCGAGTTCACCATGCAGATGAATCACGGTGGCGCTTCCGTCCGGAGTCCGCGAGTCCTTCCCGGTAGCTTCCGCGAGCAATACGCCGAGGCGCAAGGTCGCGGCTTCGTCTTCCAGTTGTCCGGAGAATCGTTGCATGAGCGTTCAGCAGGGATTGACCAGTTGTCTGATGAAAGGCATGAGATCGGTGGCGATCAAGCCGCGCTGGCCGGCGTCCCGCACGGCAAGGTCCGCCGCTTCGCCGTGAACGCAGGCCGCGCAACTCAGGCTGTCTTCCAGCGAAAGGCCCTGAGCGTGCAGACCCGCAATTATGCCACTGAGCACATCGCCCATGCCTGCGCTCGCCATACCCGGATTGCCTTCGGAACAGAGTTTGAATCGCCGCGGCTTGCCCGGGACGCCAATGATGCTGCCCGCTCCCTTGAGCAGGCAATGTCCGCCGTAGCGGCGCTGCAATTCGTCGACTGCCGCGAATCGGTCCCGCTGCACTTCTTCCACTTCGATCCCAAGCAATGCGGCTGCTTCGCCCGGATGTGGGGTCAGTATCCAGCCGTTGTCCGGGAAATCGGTTTCCGGCACGGCCTTTTGCGCCAGCAGTCGCAAGGCGTCCGCGTCCGCCACCAGCGGCAGGCCGCGAGTCGAATTACCGCCAAGCGCCGCCCGCAACAGATTCCGCGACCAGTCACCCAGTCCAAGACCCGGCCCGACCACGATATTGCTTGCCCGATCGAACAGCGCCGGCAAATCCACTCTGCCGTCTTCGGTGCCGGTGATCATGACCTCGGGCCGACGGGCGAGCAATGCCGGGCGGTGCGCCGAGCGGGTCACTACGCTGACCAGGCCGGCACCGCTGCGTAACGCCGCCTCGGCCGCCATGATAATTGCGCCGCCCATGCCATGATCGCCGCCGAACAGCAGTACGTGGCCATGGTTGCCCTTATGCGCCGAGGGCTTGCGCGGGGGCAGGTAACCGACGCTCGAATGAATGTCGATGCGATCGACTTCGGCTGTCGTTGACGCGCCGGAACCATGGATCTTCGACGGAGCGTCCAGATCTTCGAAAATTACCTCGCCCGTGCAATCCGGGCCCCGATGAGTCAGCAGGCCCCGCTTCATGCCGATGAAAGTCACCGTCAATCGGGCACGCACCGCGGCGCCCATCGGCGCGCCGGTATCCGCATGGAGCCCGCTGGGAATGTCCACCGCCAGCACGGGCAATCCGCAGGCGTTGATCCATTCGATCGCCTCCAGCCAGTCACCCTCGGCCGCACGGTTCAGACCCGTGCCGAACAGGGCGTCTACCACAAGGTCGAAGTCCTGCCATTCACCGGACGTGAATTGCTTGAAAGAGCACATCGGCACCTTGCCTTCGGCCGCCATGCGCCAGGCCCGGGCAGCCGCTCCGGAAAGCTCTTCCGGGTTCGCCGGAAACACGATCTGGACGCCCAGCCCGAGTTTCGCCGCCAGCGCCGCAATGACATAGCCGTCGCCGCCGTTGTTGCCCGTGCCGGCGAAAATCAGCAGGTTTCGGGCATGCTGCCAGCGCTCCTGCAACCGGGAGAGGGCCACGGCGCCGGCCCGGTGCATGAGTTCGAATTCGTCTATGCCGAGTTCTTTCAGTGCGAGCCGGTCCAGTTCGCGAACCTGCTCTGCCCGATACAGGGCTCGTGGCAGATTTTTGCTCAATTGCACACCTGATGTTCTGAATCGTCGACTAAATGATTTTACCGCATTACCGACGGTCGCCTTCCGGGGTCGAACGAATTGGCCGGCGCCTACAGCCCCCCATATTGGCGGGAAATTCAATGCGTGGCAATGTAATGGAAAATATTTTCTGAAAACGGCCGATTCGAATGACCCGAACAAATAGTTCTATAATTCGCTTTCGCGATTTCCCTCTGCCGGGAATGCGTATGTCGGAGTGTAGCTCAGCCTGGTAGAGCACTGCCTTCGGGAGGCAGGGGTCGCAGGTTCAAATCCTGCCATTCCGACCACTTCCCGGCCAAACGACGCTGGCCATGCAGATGAAGCCGATGCCCCGGAAGCCGATCATGCCGCGATTGTTCCCGGTCAGGGCCACCCTGATTTGCATCTTCAGTTTCGCCGGCCTGTCGGCATTCGGGGCAGAAGAGTCGATCGATGAAGCCAACAGGCTTTTGCGCGTAACCGGCACGGGGGAATTGTTCGAGTCGACCACCCGCGAACAGGCCCGGGAAATCATACGCACATATACTCTCATCGTCTCCAGTTCCGCCGACCGTTCCCTGCCTCGCCGCGTTCGCGACGCCATCGCCGAATGCTATAGCCGCAATTACGCTTGGGAAAATTTCGCCGAGGGCATCGCCAGAATCCTGGCCGACCATCTCAGCGAAAAGGAATTGCGCTTGCTGATCGGCATCTACCAGAACCGCGGGCTGCCCCCGATGGAAATCGAGACCTTCCGGCAAACCGTGCGCAAGGGCGACGCTATCGCCGCGGCCAGCGCCGAATACATCTACGACAACAGCACCGGCTGCGTAGACCAGGACGCCCGCCTCATAAAACGCTTCCTGGCCGAACCCCAACCCGAAGTCTGACGGATCGTGCAAATACATGTGAAACCGTAGGGGCGAGGCATGCCTCGCCCGCGACCGGCCCCGAAACCGTGCAACGCCCGCGGGCGAGGCATGCCTCGCCCCTACCAAACCCGAACAGACAGGTGGTTTTTAAGGCCGGCACGGTGTGAGTCTCCATCTGGAGGGCAGTATGCAGCGGGCGTGCGAGGCATGGATGCCGAGCCCGAAGCCTACAGGGACGTATTTACGGCGTCCGCTGCATACCGCCCTCCAGATGGAGACGTATCGCAGCCACCACAGTTTGAACCCCCACACCGCATTGAGTTGACCGCGGGTTTGCCGCACAATACTTATCCCCATTTGAAACGCGACTTGTGACCCGGAGGATTCCATCATGTACGTTCGCACACCTGTCACTGCCTTGCTGTTTTCGGTTTTCGCGCTGGTTCTGGCCGCTTGCGGGCCTCAGTACCAGATCGACAGGGAAGCACTCGAAGCCGCGGATATCGCCAATTTCAGCACCCCGGAGGAGATGGTTTTCGCCGCCGGCCAACCCACCCCGGAACAGATTCAGACCCTGGCGGACTCCGGCATTCGCCATGTCATCAGCCTGCGCACCGATGGCGAAATCGACTGGGATGAATCAAATCTGGTCAACGCCGCCGGCATGGAGTTTCATTCCATTCCCGTGGCGGGCGCCGATGGCGTAACCAGCGAGAATGCCCAGACGCTGGATCAGTTGCTCGCGCAACTCGACGGCCAGCCCGTGCTCCTGCATTGCGGCAGCAGCAATCGGGTCGGCGCCTTGCGCGCCAGGACCGCCCGTGACGGCGGCGCAAGCCTTGATGACGCCCTGGCCGAAGGCCGGCGCTGGGGCATGACGCGCATGGAAGAAACCGTGCGCGAGATTCTGCAATAAGCAAAGAGCAAACACGGAACTGACACCATGAGCACCGCCACCGAGGCCTTAAACGGCAGGACCGGAGACTTTAACCGGCCCGCAATGTTGCTCGCCGCCGCCGGCGCCGCGGGCATCTGCGTCTACCTGGCCGCTTTCCACGGCTGGCGGCAGGCCGCCCTGTTCGGGGTCGGCTTCGGCGCCGGTATCGCCCTGTATCACGCCGCATTCGGCTTTACCGCAGCCTGGCGCGAGGTCGTCAGCAGCGGGCGCAGCGCGGGGCTGCGCTCGCAGATGATCATGATGGCGGTGACGGTGCTCGTGTTCACACCCCTGATCGCCCAGGGTGAGATCGGCGGCATCGCGGTGCGCGGCAACGTGTCGCCGCTCAATCTCGCGGTGATCTGCGGCGCCTTCCTGTTCGGCCTTGGCATGCAACTCGGCGGCGGCTGCGCCTCCGGCACCCTGTTCACCGCCGGCGGCGGCAATGCGCGCATGATCATTACGCTGGCGGCATTCATCGTCGGTTCGGTGATCGGCACCTGGCACTGGTCGCTTTGGCAGGACGTCCCCGGCTTCGAGCCGGTCTCACTGTCGGGCAGTTTCGGTGTTGGCGGCGGCATCCTGTTCAGCCTGCTGCTGTTCGGCGCCGTCTGGCTGATCGCCGCGCGCTACGAGAAAGCGCGGCATGGCGCCTTCGAGCGGGAATGGCGGCCGATGTCGTCGCGTTCCTGGCTTACCGGTCCCTGGCCGCTGCTGGCCGGAGCCCTGGCCCTGGCGCTGGTCAATATCGCCACCCTGGTGCTGGCGGGACGGCCCTGGGGCGTAACTTCCGGATTCGCGCTATGGGGCGCCAAACTGGCGGCGCCGCTGGGCATCGATGTGACCGGGTGGGCCTATTGGCAACGGCCCAATCTGCAGGCCGCACTGGAAGCCAATGTCTTTAACGACATCACTTCGGTGATGAATTTCGGCATCATGCTCGGCGCACTGATCGCCGCGACGCTGGCGCACAAATTCTCACCCTCGTTCCGGATTCCGACGCGATCGGTGCTTGCGGCCGTGATCGGCGGCCTTTTGCTCGGATATGGCGCCCGCATCGCTTTCGGCTGCAATATCGGCGCCTTTTTCAGCGGCATATCCTCGACCAGCATGCACGGCTGGCTCTGGTTCGTGGCGGCTTTCGCCGGCAGCGTTCTCGGAACCCGAATGCGTCCGCTGTTCGGACTGCGCTGATGCCCGGCGCTTCGCCGCGTGCAGCATGAACGCAAAACCGCCCGCCGACCCCGCCATCGAACAAGACCGCAAGGAATGGCTGGAGGCGATCGAAAACATCCGCGAACAATACGGCCCTGACGGCGTCGGCAGCATTCTCGCCAGCTTGCGGCAGTGGAGCGAGAGCCATTGTTCCGGCGCGGGCCCGGCGGCGACTTTCAACACCCCCTACCTGAACACGATCCCCCTTGAGCAGCAGCCTGACTATCCCGGCGACCGGGACATCGAACAGCGGCTGGAAAACATCCTGCGCTGGAACGCCATGGCCATGGTGCTGCAAGGAGGCGACGCCGGTCTCGGCCTCGGCGGACACATTGCCACCTACGCGTCCGCCGCCACACAGATGGAAGTCGGCTTCAATCACTTCTTCCGCCAGAAATCCGAAGACTACGGCGGCGACCTGGTGATTCCGCAGCCCCATGCAGCAACCGGCGTCTACGTCCGCTCCTGGCTCGAAGGCGTGCTCGACGACGAACAGATAAACCACTACCGCCGCGAATTGAACCCCGGCGGCGGACTTGCCTCCTATCCTCATCCCCGTTCCATGCCGGACTACTGGCAGATCGCGAACGCGTCGATGGGACTGTCCACGCCGACAGCCATCTACCAGGCGCGTTTCGCCAAGTACCTGGAAAACCGCGGCCTGAAACCAAAGCTCGGTGGCAAGATCTGGTGCTTCATCGGCGACGGCGAAACCGACGAACCGGAAGTGCTGGGAACGATCAATATCGCCGCCAGAGAACGGCTCGACAATCTGATATTCGTGGTCAACTGCAATCTGCAGCGGCTTGACGGACCGGTGCGGGGCAACGGCAAGATCATCCAGGAGCTTGAAGCTTCCTTCCTGGGTTCGGGCTGGGAAGTCATCAAGGTCATCTGGGGTGGCGGCTGGGACCGGCTACTCGCCGGTGACGTCAATGGAACCCTGCGCCGGCGCATGGAAGAATGTCTCGATGGCGATTACCAGCGCTATTCAGTGCTTCCCGGCGACCGCCAGCGGGAACTCTGGGTCGACGGCGATCCGGAACTCGAAGCAATGATGGACGCGTTGTCCGACGATCAGGTTCGCGAGATAAAGCGTGGCGGACAGGACGTCGTCAAACTCCACGCCGCCTACGACCGGGCGATTCACGCCGACAAACCTGTAGTGATCCTGGTCAAGACCGTCAAGGGCGACGGCGTGGCCGGCGCCGCCGGCAGCAACGCGGCGCACCAGAAGAAAAACATCAGCCCGGATCAGCGGGTAGAGATCGCCCGCTCCCTCGGCATTCCGGTCAGCGACGGGGAGGCGCGCCGGGCAGCATATTACCGGCCGCCGAAATCAAGCCCGGAAGTGCGCTATCTGAAGGCCCGGCGGCAGGCGCTCGGCGGCGTTCTCCCGGCGCGCAACAGCGAATGCGCCGCATTGGAAACTCCCCCGCTTGCAGTCTTCAAGAGCTTGCTGGAACACAATGAACGGCCGCATTCGACTACCTCGAGCCTGGTGCGGATTCTTTCGATTCTGATGCGTGAAAAATCCCTGAAACGTTATATCGTGCCCATCGTTCCCGACGAGGCGCGCACTTTCGGGCTCGAAGGCCTGTTCCGGATCGCCGGAATTTTCTCGCTGCAAGGCCAGCATTACACACCGGTCGACGCCGGAACCGCCATCGCCTACCGGGAGGCGGAAGACGGCCAGATCCTGCAGGAAGGAATCTGTGAAACCGGCGCCATGGCCTCTTTTCTCGCGGCCGGCACCGCCTGGTCGATCCATGGCCTGCCGATGGTGCCGTTCTATTTCTTCTATTCGATCTTCGGTTTTCAGCGCGTGGGCGACATGATCTGGGCATGCGGCGACATGCTTTGCCGGGGCTTCCTGATCGGCGGCACTGCCGGCCGCACCACGCTCAACGGCGAAGGACTGCAACATCAGGACGGGCATTCCCATATCCTGGCCGGCACTTTTCCCAACCTGAAGAGCTACGACCCGGCATTTGCCTGTGAAATTGCGGTAATCGTTCGGGACGGCATCCGGCGCATGTACGAGCAACAGGAAAACATCTTCTATTACATAACCGCCTATAACGAAAATTACCCGATGCCGGCGTTGCCGGAAGACGAATCCGTGCAGGAGGGAATTCTGGCCGGCGCGTACCTGCTGGACAGCGATGCGCCTGCCGCGGATTGCGCCGTGCATCTGCTTGGCTCGGGCTCGATCATGCAACAAGTGTTGCAAGCTCGGCAGCGGTTGCGGGAATGGGGTTACGCATGCGCGGTATGGAGCGTAACGAGTTACAACGAGTTGTATCGCGAGGCGGAATCCTGTGAGCGGCACAACCGTCTGCATCCGGCGGCGCAGCAGCGCAGGCCTTGCATCAGGCGGCTGTTTCCCAATGACGAGGCTGTGGTCGTTGCGGCAACCGATTACATGAAGGCCTTGCCGAATTCCATCGCGCGCTGGATGCCGGACAACTATCTGGTACTCGGCACCGATGGTTACGGCCTGTGCGAAACCCGGCCGGATTTGCGCAACTGGTTCGAAGTCAGCGCCGACTACATCTGCCATGCGGCTCTCGTGGGAATGTTTCGCGCGGGCAGACTCGATGGCGACGAACTGGCGGCGAAAACAGCGGAACTTGAAATCGATCCGGAAAAGACGGACCCCGCCCAGCGCTAGTGTCCGCGGGCATACCCGCAACAATTCCCGCGACCGATCATCCCGCGGGCGAGGCATGCCTCGCCCCTACATGTAAACCGGGAATTTTCGGGAAACCGGCTGGATGCTTCCCTTCGCGTAGGGGCGAGGCATGCCTCGCCCTTAATGCGTCATCGAATACATCAGGTAATTGATTCCCAGCCGGTAAGCCGAGTTGGCGTAACGCGTCGGGTACGCCGGGTGGTAGGTGTGCTCCCAGCCGTCACCCATGTCCGAGTTCCAGTTGATGAGCACCATGACCCGGCCGGCATCGTCGAGGATCGCGTGATTGCTGGCGTGATCGATCCCTCGCTCGCCGAATTCATCGGTGCGATATAACGCCGGGATCATTTGCGGCCCATCGATGTCGTAATAGACGTGAAAAATCTCGTGGTCCGGCGACAGTTCGGTTATCTCCCGGTCCGGGAATACCTGGCCGAAAGCCGCCTGGAAATTGTCCCATTCGTTTTGGCCCCAGAAATCGTCGATCAGCAGAAATCCGCCGCGCAGCAGGTACTCGCGCAGGTTCTCGATCTCCGCAGGACTGAGAATAATGCCGCCGTTCTGGCCGACCTCAAGCATGTACAGAAAGGGATAGTCGTAAATGCGCTCGTCATCGATTCGCATCACGATGGGATTGCTCATGACGCGGATATTGGTCAGCCGCGAGACTCCGCGCAGGAAATTCTCATCGGCGTCCGGGAAATCGATGGCCCAGGCGCCATAGCCGAAACCGCGGCCATAGTAGGAGTCGAACTGCACCCGCACGAAATTGAATTCGCCGGCGTTGTCGTAATCGATATCCGGATTCTGGCCCAAAGCGGCGCTGCCAAGGGCGAACAGCAATGTGAACGAAATCAGTATCCGCATCTGAATGACATCGAAATCGGCAGTAAAGTGTGTCCGCATTCGGTCCCGGTTGCAACTGTGTGAGCGGGACCTGTAGGGGCGAGGCATGCCTCGCCCGCGGGCGTTGTACGATTTACGGGGCGTGCGCGGGCGAGGCATGCCTCGCCCCTACAGGCGCAATTGCGCGCAATAGTCCTGCTGTTCCACCGCGGGCGTAAACCAGAGATAGTCGTGCTCGGCGATACCTCCGAATCGTTCGAGATAGCTTACCGGCACGAATTCGCCGGGCTCGACTTCCAGAAAAGCCAGCGAAACGATTTCCTCGCGGCTGACCCCGGCATCGAGCGCGAGCAGGAAATTGGGTACGCCGAGATCCTGTCGCACGTGGTAATTACCCGCGATCAGCAGCGCCGCGCCTTCATCGTTCGCCAATGAGCGCAAGGCCTCTGCCATGGTCAGATCGCGAGTCTGCTGCACTCGCACCATGGCGGGAAACTGGCTCTCGGGCAACAGCCCGCAATGGCTCTCGTCGATGTCGGCAAAGAGCTTGTCCATAGCCGCCTGATCGAACACGCCGTCGGGCAGGGCTGGACCTGCCCCCTGATAGATATCCATGACCGCATTTTCGTCAATATTCGCGGCCGCCATAGGCAGCCCGGCATCGAGACTGGCAAGCAGCAGCGGCGAATAGAACTCCCACTCCCAGCCCTCGCCCCATTCGAGCCACTCCCTGAGTTCCTCCGCGGCGGCGAATTCGCGGCCGGCGATGCCTGCCAGTTTCGGCGCCCGGGAAGCGTCGATCATCTCGAAAGCGACCCCCGACACCGCATCGGAGTCGATCAGCGATTCGAGCACCGCCGATTGCAGGCGATGGTGGTCGGCATTGTCGTGTTTCTCGCCCAGCAGCAGAAAACGCGCCTCGCGCAAGCCGGCGAGCAATTCTTCCGGGGTTACGAACTGTTGCAGGCGGCTGTCCCAGATGCGCCCCGCCAGCGCATGATCGCCATGCAGGGGCGAGACCCAGATGTCGGACCAGGTGTCGGAAAATTCGGGCGACCGCGCCGTGCAGGCAGAAAGCAGCAGCACGGCCAGGATCAAAAGTGGAATTTTAATTCGTGCCTCCCATCATCAGCCATTGTTCGTAGATCTCATCGCCCCAGAATTCCTGGAACCAGGCGATCACCGCGAGTTTCTCCTCATTATCCAACACTTGCCCGAACCCGGGCATCTGCCCGCCGAGCGATTGTCCGCCCATGTCGATCACCTGCAGCAATACCGAAATCGGGTGGTGCCAGGTATGGGCCGAGCCGTTCAGGGGCGGCGGCGGAAACGATCCGTCCGGTAGCCGCTCCCGCCAGTCGGCGACAGTGCCCTGCGCGGCGTTACCATGACATTCGGCGCAATGTTCGGCAAAAACCGGCGAGCCGGCCGCGGCCGCCTCGGCAGAATACCAGCGCCCGGTTGCGGGATCGATCCGGTCGAGCGGAACGCCTGAGTCGCCGCAGGCTGCAATGAGGGAAAACAGGACACACAAGGACGCACGGCGCGCCTGCAACACCTTAATCACGCCTGCCCCCTTCAATCATTGTTCTTCGGAAAATCGAACTCCACAAGGGTTGAGATTCCGCGTTTGATTTCGGACCAGTGGTCGATCGGAAGTGAGAGTTCGACCAGGCCGCAGGTGGGGATGTTGGCGATCTCGGCGTTCGCCATTTCATTGGCGAAGTCGGTAATCGTCGGATTGTGGCCGACGAGCATGAGCGCGCCGCAGTTTTCGTCGGTCAGGCTGGCGGCCTTCAGATACATGGACGTACCGCAGAAATAGAGGTCGGGATTGCTGACTACTTCGTCGACGGGATAACCTATGGCCTCGGCCATCAGCTTCGCGGTCGAGCGGGCGCGAACCGCGGGGCTGGATACGATGCAATCGACGCTGGAATCGCGTCCGAGAAAACGCCCTCCCATGATCGGCACTTCGCGGTCACCGCGGGGCGCGAGCGGACGCTCGAAATCACGCAACCTGGGATAGTCCCAACTGGACTTCGCGTGGCGCAACAGGAAAAGCGTCTTCATTTTCGGTTTGTCGGCAATTTTACCCGTGGAATTAACGCACAGATTGCGGAAACAACGTCAATTCCGCCGTAAATGGCGAATTGCGGGCAGGATTTGTAAAATCCCGGTTCCCATTTGCCATGGAGCCGCCACTTGCCCAACTCAACCGCAATTCCCCTGCTTGCCCTGCCGATTCTGCTCAGCCCGGCCTTGACGGCCGCTGAAGAAGAGGAAGAAAGCCCATTGAACAGCGAAATCGAGCTGGGCGCTATCTATACCTCGGGAAATACGAACGATGAGAATCTTCAGTTCAGGGGCGCCGTCAACTATTCGCTGGACGGCTGGGATTTCGGGCTGGATATAGACGGCTTTCGCTCCTCCAAGGAAAACGTACTCGCCGCTCAGCGCGTCTACTACGTCTCCGAAGCGAATTACAACATCAACGACGAGAGTTTCGTGCTGACCCGGCTCGCCCACGACGACGACCGCTTCAGCGGCTATGAAGGACAGTCCGACATTTCGCTCAACTATGGACGCAATCTGCTCGTCGACCGTGAGGACATGGGTCTGACGCTGAACATCGGCGGCGGTTATCGCCGCTCAAGCACGCTCGACGAAGACTTCGACGAAGCCATGTTCCGCCTGGCCGCCGATTTCAACTGGGACTTGTCGGACTCTGCCGCCTTCCTGCAGGAATTCAGCACCGAGGCCGGTGAGGAAACGAGCATTTTCCGCGCCCGCAGCAGCATCGAGACCCAAATCGTGGAGAATCTGCTGCTGCGCTTTTCAGTGAACCTGAAACATCAGACCCAGGTGCCCGCAGGCCGCGAAAACACCGACACCGAAACCAGCGTCACCTTCGTCATGCAATTCTGAGCATGAGCAGTTCGGCGAATCCGGCGCCTGTTTCGGCCTGCTGGCCGCGCTGTAAACCGGCGTGGCCAGCAGGCACTGAGCCTAGAAAGCGTTCCAGATTGCCCGGAAGTAATAGAATCCGCCGTTGAAGCTGAACGGAGACTGTTCCGGATAAATCAGCCCCGCCACTTCGCCGTGAGGATTGGTCGACGGATACTCGTCGAACGCATTCTGCACTCCGGCCGCCAATGAAAACGATTCGTTCACTTCGTATCCCGCTTCGAAGTCAAATACCGTAGACGGTTGCGGATAGAAAGCCACGGATCCGTCGTTTGTAGGCGCATCGTAGTACTCGCCGTAATTGCGTGCCCGGGACAGGAAGCGCCACGCACCGACCCGGTGAGTCCAGGAGGCGGTAAAGCGCATGTCGGGACGTCCGCGTTCAATCTGCAGCCTGCGGTTTTCGTCGGTGAAGTCCGGATTGAAGTCGGATAGTTCCACATCGGACCAGTTGGCCACGAAAGTCAAAGTGGAATCGCCCTGTCCGATCTCGAAAGGCACCGAAGCAACCAGGTCGATGCCGGATGCCTTGACCGTTTGCTGGTTGGAGAAGAAACGCACCGATGCGAAGCTGCTGGCGTCCGATACGCCGGCCGCCAGCAAGGATTGGACGTCCTCCGGCGTCAGATCGAAGCGGCTTGTAAATGCGATTCGATCCGAAATTTCGATGTTGTAGTAATCCAGCGTCACATCCCAGGCGCCGGCATTGAATACCAGACCCAGGGTGGTATTGACCGATTCCTCCGGAGTCAGCGCCGTGGCTCCTTTCTGTATGGCGATGGGGTTGGTTGGCGGCAGGGTCGCGATGTCGGACAACATGCCGCCGGAAAATTCCGTGGTCACGTTTCGCAGATTCGCTTGCCCGGCCGTCGGTACGCGAAAGCCGGTGCTGACGGCGCCGCGAATCGCGACGTTGTCCGCCACTTGCAACCGGGCCGCGATCTTGCCGTCCAGAGTGTTGCCGAAGTCAGCGTAGTTCTCATAGCGCAGTGCGCCGCCGACCAACAGGACCTCGTTCACATTGGACTCGATATCGACATAGGCGGCCACCGAACGCACGGTGTTTTCACCCGCGTCTCCCGGCTGAAATCCCGGAAATCCGTTGGAGCCCACGCCGAAACCTTGCGCCGCCAGATTGGGATCGATGAAGAACGAGTTCGGTTCGCCGTTGCGAATGGTGAAAGTCTCGTCGCGGTATTCCAGGCCTGTTGCCAAGTTCACACTGTCGACGTTCGAGGGGAAAAACTGCTTCGACAGGTCGAAGTTCACCACCCGGTCGGTTTCGGTGTAGGCGCCGGCGTCGTAGTAGACAGGAATATCGTTGCGCTGAGACAGCAATTGCGGATTGATCGTGTTGTAAATATAGAAATCCGCGGTGCTTTGGCCGGCCGATGCGCTTAGGTCGTAGAACCAGCCGGAATCGAGTTCGCCGCGCACTCCGCCGGCCAGGGCGATGTCATCGACATAGCCGCCGAACTGAGGCGTGAAGCCGCCCGGGAACTTCTCGATCAGGGAATAACAGCCAGGGTTATTGCTGATGGAGCCCAGCGCATTCGGATCGGCTACATAGTTATTGATCCGCACAACGGGACAGTTTCCGGACATGTTACCCGTCAGGTCGGCCACCTTGACAGTGCGGGTAATACCGCTGGGATCCATAATCGGAATTCCGCCTGCATGGAACAAAGGTACGCCTTTATCAAGTTCACTCTGACCCGGAGACGACAGGTCACCATCGTCGTCCCTGTAGAAGACCTCTCTTTCGTTCGGATCGAGCACCGGGCCGCGAAAAACGCCGCCTCGGGTATGCGGATTTCGATAGTAGAAACCGCCTTCTACCTGGCGTTCGGCCCAGTTGCCGAACATGTAGGCCTCGCTGCCGTTGCCGAGATCGATGCCGAAATTGCCGAATACCTTGAAGTCATCGGAAATCTCCGGCGCGCCCCAGATCTGGGCCGCGGGCTGCCGCACGTGCGAGTTGCCGGCATTGATCAAGGCCTGGGCGTCGCCGCGCTGGGTGCTGCGGCTGGTCGGGTCGGCTTCCTTGAACTCGAAACTGATATTGGCGAAGCCCGCGTCGGTCAGGGAGAATCCGGCATTGCCGGCAACCGTGATCGCATCGCCGTCGCCCTCGTAGTAACTGCCGTATTTGGTGTCGAGGTAAAGCCCGAATTGTCTTCCTTGAGCACAAAATTCATGATGCCGGCGATGGCGTCGGAGCCGTATTGGGCCGAGGCGCCGTCCCGCAGCACTTCGAGCCGGTCGAGCGCGATCGCCGGAATCACCGACAGGTCGGGGCCCTGGGAGCCGCCGGAAATTCCAGCGCCCAGCAGCGCGATTACCGCGGCGCGATGGCGGCGCTTGCCGTTGACGAGCACCAGGGTGGCGTCGGGCGGCAGCGAGCGCAAGGTCGCCGGGCGGATGAATGTCGCCGCGTCGGAAATGGGTTCCTGGGCGACATTGTAGGAAGGCACAAGAGCAGCCAACAGTGAATCCAGATCACCGTCGCCCTGGGCCAGAAAATCGTCTCCATCAATGACATCCACCGGTACCGGAGAATCGTCCGCGGAACGGTCCCGGCGACGGGAACCGACCACGAGGATTTCTTCGACGTCTTCCGCGGATTGGCCCTGGCCGGCAGGCTGGGCCTCGGCAGTGCCGGCGGCGATGGAGAAAAGGAAAACTGCGGGGACGAGCAAGGTCAGTCGAATCAGTGTTTTCATGACGTTATCCTTTCCTTGAAACGCTAGACAAGTTGTTTTTCTTGCTTCCCAGAGGCTACTCCCCGTTTTTTGTGATGTCAATTTCATTTTGCGGGTTAGCGTGTAGGGGCGACGCATGCCTCGCCCCTACAATGAATTGATGAACCGAGCCGGTAACCGGCGTAGACTGTCCGGGCTCGCAGATTCTGACCTGTTTGCCCGGTCCGCGGACTTGAAAGGCCCGAAAACAGGTCCAGATATCATTTCAGGACCAAGAGAAATCCGCCATGACACCAGTCGCCCGCGCCTACCTGTTGATCGCTTTTCTGTTCATGCCGCTGAGCCTGCTCTGGCTGCTGCTGAGTATGGATGAAATCGCACTGACCTGGGCGGCGATCGTTTCCGCCCCGTTGCAACTTGTCGTGTTCCTGTTGCTGTTTGCCTGGGCGGCTGTGGGCACCTGCGAGTATTTCTTCAGCGCCAGCAACTTGCGGCGTAACTATCCGGTGATGGCCAACATTCGCTACATCCTGGAGTTTTTCCGCCCCGAAATTCAGCAATATTTCATTTCCAACAATCTCGAAGAGCGGCCGTTCAGCCGCGAACGGCGAAACATCGTCTATTCCCGCTCCAAGGACATGACCGATACGATCCCCTTCGGCACACAGCGGAATCTGCTCGAAGACGGATATCGCAACCTGCAGCACTCCTTGCTCCCCACTCATCTCGACGCAAGCCATGGCAGGGTTGTGTTCGGAGGCCCGGCCTGCAAACAACCCTATAACGCCTCGAGGCTGAATATTTCCGCCATGAGCTTCGGCGCCCTCAGCGCCAACGCCGTAATGGCGCTGAACAAAGGCGCCGAACTCGGCGGTTTCGCCCATAACACCGGAGAGGGCAGCATCAGCCCATATCACACCAGGCACAACGGCGACCTGATCTGGCAGATCGGCACCGGCTATTTCGGTTGCCGACAGCAAAACGGCCGCTTCGATGTGGGCGCATTCGGCGAGCGCGCCAACTCGGACCAGGTGAAAATGGTGGAATTGAAACTGTCCCAGGGCGCGAAACCGTCACATGGCGGAGTGTTGCCCGGCGCGAAAGTTACCGAGGAAATCGCGAAAATTCGCTTGGTGGAAGTCGGCAAGACCGTGCTGTCGCCGCCGCGGCATCCGGAATTCGAAGACCCGGTGAGCCTGCTGGAGTTCTTGCAGAAGCTGCGCGAGGCCAGCGGCGGCAAGCCGGTGGGATTCAAACTCGCCATTGGCAAACCGAGCGAGTTCAACGCAATCGTCAAAGCGATGCTGAAGACCGGCATCCAGCCGGATTTCATTACCGTCGACGGCGCCGAAGGCGGCACCGGAGCGGCGCCGGTGGAATTTACCAATCGGCTGGGCATACCCTGCCTGGAAGCGACCAACCTGGTCAGCCAGATATTGCGGGGCGCCGGATTGAAACAGGAAATTCGTGTAATCAGTTCCGGCATCACCGCGACCGGATTCGACATGCTGGAAAAGATCGCCCTGGGCGCGGATGCGGTCAACGCAGCCCGCTCGATGATGCTGGCGCTCGGTTGCATCCAGGCCCGCGCCTGCAACACCAATCGTTGTCCGACCGGAGTCACGACCCAGGACAAGGCGCTCGGCCGCGCAATCAAGGTCGAGGAAAAGGCGCAACGGGTCTACCGCTTCCAGCGCGCGACGGTGGAAGCATTCCTGGAGCTTTGCGGCGCGATGGGCCTGAACAGCCCGGATGAGCTATGCGCCGAGCATCTGTTTATCCGCCGCGACGACGGCGTCCACACCTACGCGGAGGTCAACTGCGCACTGCAACCGGGCCAGCTTCTGACCGGCGTAGACGTTCCAAAGATTTTCTGGCGCGATTGGGAAGCGGCCAGTCCTGACAGATTCCAGGACCGGCCGCGTTCGTAATCTTGCTTGAATCCTTGCTTATTGGCGTGTGCCGGAAACGGCGATATCGCCGAAGTCGGAGCCGAACGATCCTTCCAGCGCATCCCCGTCAACGGCGCCGCTGAAGTCGAGAACCACGGCTTGTCCCTGGGCGTCGATTTCGGCGGTGAACGTCACGTTCGGACCGTCGTACATGACGTCAGAGACCGGCGCGTCGCCGAGGTTCGCCGCGGACATGCTGCCGGTGCCGTCTTCATTCAAGGTCAAGGTGACCGGGATCACGCCCAGGGGCGTGTTCATGTCAACGCCCCACATTCCCACCGCGGGCGGCGGACCGCTGGCGCAGCCGGCGAGAAAAATCAGGGCCAGAAAAAGGCTTCCGCCGGTTAATCTGTTCATATGCATACCTACTTTGTGTGAGATAGTTGGCGCGATGCGTTCGATTCGAAAGTCGATCCCGGTCGTGTACCGCTGCGCCTATTGTCCGGTTAATTGCGCACCCGTCAACTATTCCTTGTTTGAGTGGACGACAAAAACCTGCGTCATCTTGATATCCAGCGCAGTTGAGATCGCCGTATTATCACCGGATTCCGGGTCGGGATGGGCGTCGGCCAACCGGCGCAGCGCCTTGTAGAGTGAAATTCCCGATATCTGCCCATTACTCAAGTGGTGGGTTGAGTCGTTTCGGATGAGTTGATAATACCAGGTGTCCACATCGGCATAGCCGGCCAGCAGTCCGGTTGCGCCGTCGTTTGTCAATTCGAGTTGCAATCGCGCATCGCGAAAGAGTTGTATCGATGGGACATTCAGATTCATCCAGGGAACCACCAGGTCGTCAACAGGTTCACTGGTGAATACTGAATCGACTATCTTGCCTTGCGTCTGGCGAATCAGACTTTCACCCCAGCGTCTGTCAACTCTTTGTGTGCCGCCGGGCATGACCCTCAGCCCGGTAGCGTCAGTCAACAGTCGATCCATTCCGCGGTACCAGGTAAGCGTCACGGCATCGTCATTCTCAAGATCGTCAACGCCGGTAAGTTCAATCATCATTCGGTTGTATACGCGATCGAGTATGGCCTTGTTCTGGAAAATAAACTCGACTCCGTCCGGTCCACGGAAACCGATGATACAACCCACAGTGCGATACACTTCGTTATCGATGCCGGGGGTACCGTCAGGATGAGTAAAGTCATTTGGCCCGGTCTCTCCATCCAGGTTCAGACCCCAGGAAAGCTCACCTTCCACTTCAAGAAACTCGAACCCGTCCGGCTCGGTTGTCGGATGCCAGGTTTCGATTTCCTGCCTGAGTTGAGTCTCTTCAACCGAAAGAAATTCATGTGCCGGAAACAAATTCTCGAATTGTTCGCGCGGTCCGTCATTGAAACCACGAGGGCACTCCTGGCTCCCATCCGCTGTCTGATAAACAGACCAGAACAGATCGGTCATCACATAGGCAATCGCACCGTCACGCAAACGACTGTCGTCTGCCTGCACGCCGGCGCAGGCAACCGTCAGCAGACTTGCAAGGAAAATCGGCGCCCGGCCCATCAGAGTATTCCATCCATAAAATCATCGCGCAGCCAGAACGCTTTCAAGCCGTTGCGCTGGCCTCTCCATTCCCCGGTGCCGTCACCGTATACGTCACCCGGCAGTTTATCCCCGGCGAACAGATACACCGGTCTGCCACGATAAGACCAGACTCTCAATGATCCCTGTTCGTCGTTGTTTGTCAATCGACCAGTGTCTGGATCGATAGATAAAATGCGCCAACTGCGATTCATACTCGTTTCATCGGCTCCTGCCAAAACGTAGGGCCAATGTTTCGAACACTTCTCGGGACTGCCGCCACCACACATGGCGAGCCTGTACACCTGGGTGTCTTGCGGATGGTCACATGCGAGTTGGTCCGCGGAATCTTCACCACAACGATAAACGTAAATCGTTCTGCCGCCGGAATCCGCCAAAACCTCTCCGGCAATAGTGGATTGCACGGTAAATTCCGACGGGTAAGCCGGCGCCTTTTGCGTGAACACATTTTCCCACGGGGGAACATCGCTGCCCTGCTGGCTCCAGGAACCTGTATCCAGAACATGGGTATACAACGGCTTGCCTCTGAAGACCCACTGGCGCACACCCGGTGAGCGCTCCAGTAAAGACCATTCACCCTGGGCACGGGCCAATGCCGGGGCGAGGACCGGGCGCCGGTATTCCAGACAGGCGTCATGGCAATTCGTTGTCGTGGCGTTGTCGCCATCGTATGCATATACCGCTTCGTTCTTGTCCGTCGTTAGCATCCGGCCGATTGAAGTCGTCCTGACGGCAAAGCCGGGAGGAAGCAGCGAAGGCGGCCCGACGGGAACGCGATAAGCCGGCGAGTCACCGCCGTAACGCCGCGTCGTACCGCCGATTACATCGCCGGGCTGTTCATCGCGAACGGACGTATAAAGCGGCTGCTCGTCGAATGCCCATTGCCGGCTGCCATCGTTGCGCTCAATGATCGTCCACTTGCCGACAGGTTCTGCATCGTCGCTTGCCGGCACCGGCGGCCATAGATCCACACAACTCAAACGGCGGTCGAGTTCGGGTAGCTTGATACCTGGAGGATAAGGACTCATAAGCCCGGCAGTCACGGTGAGCACTTCGTCGTAGCACTGCGGCGTACCTGGCGGTTCTCCGCTGTAGCCATTGCGAAGTTTATGCTGTGGCCATTTATAGAGTGTCCTGCCGGCATTGTCGGCGAAGACCGGGCCATCCAGTTCGGTCAACTCGACATGGAATACAGGCGGTGTGGGGATATCTCTAAAAGCTTCGGTAAGGAATTCCTGGTCTGCTGCGAGAACGGTCGAGCCAATGCCGGCGATGACCAGCGCCATGCACATCTTGAGGAGGGCAAGACAAGATGTTTTAAACCAGGATTTCACCAATCTCACCTGAGGTTGTGTTGCTCTTGTCTCCCCAGGACTCGATTTCCAGTCCCATCAGGCGTTGAGCGGTATAACCCAAGCGACAACCCGGCGATCCGGCCCCATCGATATGCAATCCTGTTTTTACCCGACCGGCGGCTGTCCCTGCACTGAACATGGGAATCCCGTCTATGGCGTGAACCTTGGCGAAAGACTGATCTGTCGTGCAGTAAATCAAGGCGTTATCCAGCAAAGAGCCGTCTCCCTCCCTGAAACTGGCAAGAGCGCCAACGTAGTAAGCCCATTCTTCCATGGCGCGGCGAGTGTACCAGGACACATTGGGCTGGTATCCGAGTTCGCTGTCCACCGCTTCTTCATGAGTCGCAGTGTGGTGGGGTTTGTCATAGCCCGGTTTGGTAGTGGCCGAAAACGCAGACGCATAAAACATGTTGAACACGCGAGTCTGATCGCAGGCAACCGCCATAAGCATCAACTCGGTCATCATGCGATGACGCTTCGATACGAGATCGGCGTCGAGTCCGGTCGGCAAGTCTTCCGGCGCCTCACTGACGATGCAAGCTTCGCGAGGGTCCGGTTTTGTCAACTGTAAATCGAAGCGCCTTTCAAGATCGCGCAATCCCGTAAAGTACTGATCCAGTCTTGCGCGGTCCGCCGATCCCAAAGATTTTTCCAGCTTCTTGGCATCGTCCTGTACGGCGGAGAGTGCGCTCTTTCTCACCATCACCCGCGGGTCCGGGGTAAAGGAATCGGCGTTAGGATCCTGAAAATCTTCTCCGAACAACCGTTGATAAAATCGGAGCGGCGACCATTCGGGAACATTTACCGAGTTACCGCCTTCGTAACTGAAGCTGTCCCGCACGTCACCGGTCGCGGTTGCGCTAAGGCTGCGGAATCGAGTGGCGTTGCCGATCTGGCGCGCAATGGAAACATCGATGGTTTCACCAGGGCGATTTTCCGAGGTCATCGGTGCGATACCGGAGCGTAAAACGACCCAGCCGGAGTGATGACACAAATTGGGCGCGTCATCCTTGAATACGTGAAAATTGGTGTACAGGTTTATGTGCTTCTGAATAGGCGCCAGGGCTGCTATTTCTTCCGGCAAATCGAAATCCGGTCCCGTTTTTTTCGGCACGAATATCGATTCGCTCATGCCGAGACCCCAGGACCAGGTGCCGAAGCGCATGGGAATAGGAGCGCCATTGGCCAATGCCGATCCGTTCTCGTTAAGGAAAACATCCAGCAATGGAAGACCTATGGCAATTACACCGCCATTCAAGGTTCCTTTCAAAAATCTGCGTCGATTGAATTTGCTCATGATTTCACCGTTGCGGCGGTGAGCCGAATTCAGGCCCACTGAATCGGTATGGCGTTTCACTCGCGTCTGAACCGTCCATATTACCCTGAATTTCACCCGCTGATACAGTGGAAAACGCCTCGCTTAGCGCTACATCACGTAACAGTGCGCTTAATTTGTATCCATTTGCGACGAAGCGATTTTCAAACCAGCTAATGATGTCGCGATCGCGCCTTAACGTCACCGGACCACCGGTACCGTAGGCATAGAGGCGATTAACCAGACAGTTGGAGAGTTTCGGATGATCCCGCATCGCCGACGCCAGCCCGTCGGCATCATCGTAGAGCACGCCATCCAATTCACCGCTCAAGTCCAGTGCCGCACCGTTTTCCGTTTCCCGGAAACGCCCGGCGCCATCGAAATTTTCCAGCGCAAGCCCGATCGGATCGGTAATGAGATGACATCCCGCACAAGAAGGGTTGGTATTGTGTACGTCGAGTCGCCCGCGCGCCGTGGCCGCATGTTCGGCTTCTTCCAGCAGGGAAAAATCCACGTTCGGAGGCGGAGGAGGCACGACCTGGCACAGGAAGCGCTCGCGCAGCGCCTGCCCCCGCAGTGTCGGTGAACTACGCACCGCATGGGAATTTGCGGCGAGAAAGCTGACTTGTGTCAGCAGCCCGATTCGCGGGCTGTCTGCATCAAATTCAAAGGGAATCCAGCCGTTGCTGGCGGGAATGCCATAGACAACCGCAAGTGACGGAGACATGAACGTCTTGCGCGTGGTGAACAAATCACGATAGTCCGATTCCTGGTGAAGCAGGTGATCGATGATGGTTCGCAGTGTCTGTTCTCGCGCATCCTGCAAAGTGGACCCGGTAACCATCGGATAGACAATCGGATCTTTTGCCAGGCTATTGAATTCATCGAAACCGAGCATGTCATCGAAGAACGCACGCATGCCCGATTCGAGTCTTGCACTGGACAGCATCCACTCAACCGTAGCGCTCAGTCCTGCCTGGGTATGTAGTTCTCCACTTTCCGCCGCATTCAGCAATGCATTGTCCGGAGGCCCGTTCCACAGGAAAAAACTCAAGCGAGAGGCCAGGGACCAGGCGTCAAGTCGCTCCAGTCCAGGGCGGCCCGGATGGGGTTCGGCTTGATCCACGATGAACAGGAATTCCGGGCTGATCAGTATGGACTCGAGCGCCAGGGCCAATCCTGAATAGAAATCTTCCGTTTGTTCCGCCGCGTAGCCGGCGATATCGACAAGCTCGGCCAGTCGAACGTCCTCGAGAGTCTGGCGATAAAGTAGTCGACCCGTCTCGCTCAAGAACAGTTCGGCACAAGCCGGATCGGCTTGCTCCGGAGATTCCGGCCGGCAGGGGATCAGAAAATCACGATGCTCTTCGTCGACTGCTTTTGCCGCTATTGACGTCGCGGTCTGCTGTATTTGAGAAACCTGATCCGACGTAACGCCTACATAAGCGGCGCCGGAAGCCAGCAGGCCATCGGTCCTGGCCATCGGTGGAATGGGAGGGAGTATGCTGTTGCTGATGTCCTCGCCGAATATCTGCGCAATTGCATTGGTGTATTGTTCTCCGGTCATCAAGCGCGTTCTTGGTTCCGAAGCGCTTTGCGGCGGCTCTGCCGGAGTTGCGGTTTCGCGCCCGCAGGCAGTCAGCAACAGCGTAGCGACCATTGCGGCGGCGCCGGCTGGTCGCACCAGCTTTCTGGCAAACGAAAGGAACAATCCAAGCTGCCTCATTTGCGGGTAAAGCCAATCGGAACTGACCGCCCATTATGTCGTATTAACCCCGAACGATCAAAAGTCCCCGCGGGTTTTCTGTAGGGGCGAGGCATGCCTCGCCCCTACGTCCTGTTCGAGGTCTTCCGTCGTTGGTTGCTATCGTTGACGCGCTACCTGCCCGGCGGTCACGACTCCCGCTGAATTGTCCCAGGAATTGCGAATGTAACTGGCGACCGCTGCAATTTCTTCGTCATCCAGTAAGTATTGAAACTCATCCATGGGTTCCCTCCATTTTGGAGGCAGCGGATGTCCTGGAGATTCCGGCCCGTACAAGATCGCATTGATCATGGACGCCGGATTCGAGGACTGCACAACCAGACTACCCGCGTTGAGTCTGGGCGCCATCTCGGGATCACCCTCGCCGGTTGGAAGATGGCAGGCGCCGCAGTGGAGATTATAGATGGTCCGGCCGCGTCCCATAATTTGCGAATCCGGCATTCTTGCCACGGGCTCATCGACAGCAGGCAAACTCTTGAGGTAGACCGCCATGGCATTGACATCGCTGTCCGACAAGAATCGCGTACTGTTCATAATGACTTCGTTCATGGGCCCAAACGATTCCAGAAACTCGTTCCGCGCCAATTTCAAGTAGTCTTCAATTTCCTGTTGTGTCCACAATCCAAGACCGCGCTCTGTTGAAGTAAGATTGGATGCGGTCCAGGGCCGGTGTGCTCCGGTTCTAACGCGATCCAGGTACTCGCCTCCACTCATGTACAACTCTTTTCGTTCTGCCCCAAGACCGTTTCGCGGGGTGTGGCAGACGCTGCAGTGAGTCAATCCTTCAACCAGATAAGCGCCTCGATTCCATTCATCGGATTGTTCCTCGTTTGGTTCAAATACTCCCTGCTCGAAATAGATTGCTTTCCAAAAGGCCATTAGTGGTCGGATATTGAATGGAAACGACAGTTCGTTTACCGGCGCCGCCAGATTTACTGGTGGAATACTTTGCAAATAAGCATAGATCGCAGCAATGTCTTCATTCGAAATCCTGGTAAATGCCGTGTAAGGAAACGCCGGATAAAGATGCTCATTATCGGGTCGGACTCCATGCCGCATCGCATTCAAAAAATCCCGATCGCTCCAGTTGCCGATTCCAGTGTCCGCATCGGGAGTGATATTGGTTGAATACAGCGTGCCAAATGGCGTTTCGAAAGCCAGACCACCGGCCATGAAATCGCCTGTGGCCGTGGTGTGACAACTCGCACAATTGCCGGCGATTGCCAAGTATTCACCTCGCGCCAGCAGCTCATTCCCGCTGATATCCAGAACGGCAATCGGACCATCCTCCGCGCTCAAATCGGAACGCAGCAGGACGGCCGTCAAGATAACCACCGCAACCGCAATCAGAATTACTATGTGGCGCAAGGAAAATGACAAATCGGCTACTCGATGTAATGGCCGCAATTACAACGATATCTACCGGTTAAGTCCAGTGGTAGCTTCGATCCGTCGCCGTCTGGTGAAATCAGGTGCAGCGGACGCCGTAAATACATCCCTGTAGGCTTCGGGCTCGGCATCCATGCCTCGCACGCCCGCTGCACCTGATTTCACCAGACGGCGACTCACGTTGTGCGTTTTCTGTGGTCGTTCTGCGTTTTGGGTTTCTGTGTTAGCGTTGGGGGGCATTGGGCGGAGGAAGGACAATTGGAAACGTACGGACTGTTAGGGAATTTCAGGAGAGGAATTTGTGTGTTGGCAGCGAGCCTTGTCGTTGCGTACTCTCCGCTTCTTTTGGCGCAGGCTGTTTTTACCGACGATGAACTGCTGGCTGCGGATCGCCCTATTGCCGCCGGCCACTCTTTCTGGATGGAAGAGCTGACCTTTATGGAAATTCGGGATTTGATTGCCGATGGCAATACGACCGTCATCATTCCGACTGGCGGCATTGAAGAAAACGGGCCATATCTGGCAACCGGGAAGCACAATCTGATACTCGAAGCAATCTGCCCTGCCATCGCAGAGAAACTGGGCAACGCCCTTTGTGCGCCTATTGTTAAATTTGTACCGGAAGGGAATATCGACCCACCCAGTGGCGCAATGAAGTTTCCTGGAAGCATCAGTCTGACCGCGGCAACCTACGAGGCTTTGTTAACCGACATTGCGCTCAGTCTGAGACAATCCGGTTTTACCGACATCGTCCTGATCGGCGACAGTGGCGGAAATCAACTCGGTATGGCCAATGTTGCGACGGCATTGACAGCACAATGGGAAGACGGAAAAACGCGAATCCATTTCGTCAGGGAATTCTATAGTCCGGGCTGGGAAGAAACGGAGCGGTTTACCGAGCGGCAGCTTGGCGTTGCCGAATCAGGACACGATGGGTATCACGACGATATCTGGGTGACCGCGATGATGATGGTTACGGATCCCGATCAGGTTCGATTCACCCAACGGGTCGATGCCGGCCTTGCGTCAATCAACGGAGTTTCCATTGTCCCCGTGGATGAGACCATAGAGCTTGGCAGGAAAATGGTCGAATTTCGCGCTGAATATACTGCAAATGAAATTCGCCGGGTCTTATCGGCATCCAGAGATTAGTCAGCCAGAAATTCGTCCCCCTGCAGCCAGCGCGCAGCCGGCCAGGCCAGCAATGCCCCGATGGGCGGGGCGGTCAGATATAACCAGATCAGATCCAGATTTTCCGCCGCCAGCGCCGGTCCGATCGAGCGGGCCGGATTCATCGAGGCGCCGGTGACGCCGCCGCCGAACATGCTCAGCAAGGTAACCGCGGCGCCGATGACGAGCCCTGCCATGGTTTTCTTCGCGCCATTGCCGCTGAGCACGTTGAAGATCACGAACATGAGAAAGAAGGTAAGCAGAACCTCGAACAGAAAACTGCGCGGCACGTCGATCAACGTCGCCGTCATGCCATAACCGGAATGGTCGGGAAACAAAAGCCGCAAGGTAAACGCCGCGACTATGGCGCCGAAGCATTGCGCGGCGATATAGGGCAGCAGCAAATTGCGCGGCAGGCGGCCCGAGGCGCAGAAAGCGACGCTCACCGCCGGATTGATATGGGCGCCGGACACGTTCCCCAGCGAATAGACCACGGCCATGACCACCATGCCGAAAACGAGATTGACGCCGAGGGCGCCGAAGCCGACATTGAAGAGGTCGTTGGCGACCACCGCGCCGCAGCCGGTGAATACCAGCGCAAAGGTCCCGACCGCCTCGGAACCCAATACTCTCCAGTTCATCGCCTGCTCCCGTTGTTGCCGCTCCTGTGCATTATCGCCGACCCGCACCCGATTGTCGCTAGAATCGAGGCCGCCGTTTTCATATACTTCCCGCACACTTCACGCTCGGATAGGGGAAACCTGTGACCACATTCAGATTGAACGGAGAGCTTCGGGAACTCGATACGGAGCCCGAAATGCCCCTGCTTTGGGCGCTGCGCGACGAACTCGGCATGACCGGGACCAATTTTGGCTGCGGTATCGGCAATTGCGGAGCATGTACGGTACACGTTGACGGCAATGCGCTGCGCAGTTGCGTCACGCCGGTAAGCGCGATCGAAGGACGCGACATTACAACCATCGAGGGACTCGCTCAAGTAGCAGGCGGCGCCAACGACCTGAGCCCGGTGCAACAGGCCTGGATCGACCACCAGGTTCCCCAATGCGGCTATTGCCAATCGGGCATGATCATGGCCGCCTCGGCCTTGCTGGCGCGCAATCCCTCGCCCACCGACCGGGAAATCGACGCCGGCATCACCAACGTCTGCCGCTGCGGCTCCTATCCCCGGATACGCAAGGCCATCCACGCCGCGGCAGCGACCATTGCCGCGGCAAACACTGTCTAGGAACCGATCATGAACAAACCAAAAATCAGCCGGCGCAAATTCCTGCTCGTATCCGCGGTCGCCGGCGGCGGCGTGCTGATCGGCTATGCCGCCAGCCGTCCGAGCAGGCACCGGCTCGCCAACGACAGCCTCGCCAGCGGCGACGAACGTTTTGTCACTTCCTGGATTCGCCTGCAGCCCGATAACCGGATCACGGTATACGTACCGCATTCCGAAATGGGCCAGGGCATCCATACCGCCCTGGGCCAGATGGCGGCCGACGAACTCGACGCCGCCTGGGAACTTGTCGACATCGAACAGGCCCCGGCTACCGATCTGTTCGCCAACGACGCCATCGTCAAGGGTTTCGGCGGGGAACTGCTGCCCCCGTTTCTGATGGGCCTCGTCAACGCCAGCGCCCTGACCGTGGCTCGGGTCGCCAACCTGCAAACCACCGGCGGCAGTTCCTCGGTGCGCTATACCGGCGAGAACACCATCCGCGTAGCGGGCGCCGCGGCAAGACAGATGCTGCTGCAATGCGCCGCCGATCGCTGGGGCGCGGCAGTCGATGAATGCACCACCGAACTGAGCCATGTGCATCATTCCGCCAGCGGCCGCTCGATTCCCTATGGCGACCTGGCCGAGGCCGCAGCCGAGCTCGAACCACCCGTCGAGCCCGTTCTCAAGGACCGCTCACAATTCAATATCATGGGCAGAGCTATCTCCAGACGCGATATTCCGCCGAAGGTCGACGGCAGCGCGCCCTATGGCATCGATGCCCACAGCGAGGATATGCTGTACGCCGCCTTGCGGTTGGCGCCGGTGTTCGGCGCCAAACTCGCCTCGGTGGATGCAACTGAGGCGCTAGCGCAACGCGGAGTGCGCAAGGTAGTCGAACTGGAAGACGGCTATGCCGTGGTCGCGGACAACTACTGGCGCGCGAAACAGGCGCTGGAACTGGTAAGAGCCGAGTTCACGCCCACGGAAAACGACGGGGTTTCAAGCACGGTGCTGGCGGAAAGATTCGACAGTGCGCTTGCCGAAGACAACGGATCTCGGGACTTCGAAAGCGGCGACGCCGACGCGGCGCTGGAAGACGCGCAGGATGTGTTCGAAGCAAGTTACCGGGTGCCCTACCTGGCCCATGCCGCCATGGAGCCGATGAATTGCACCATGCATATCCAGGGCGACCGGGCCGACCTCTGGACCGGCACTCAGGATGCCCTCGCCATCAAGAGCCGGGCCGCCTCCCGGGCTGGATTGCGCGAGGACGACGTCACTTTCCATCACAGCTATCTCGGCGGCGGCTTCGGCCGGCGCCTGCCGTTCACCTGGAACGTGATCGATCACGCCGCCCTGATCGCGATGGAATTCGACGTGCCGGTGAAAACGATCCTCACCCGCGAGGAAGACATGCGGCAGGACTATTACCGGCCCGCCGTGCACAGCAATTTCAAGGCGGCGCTGGACGCCGGCGGACGCGTGACGGCCTGGCATAACCGCTTTACCGGCCCGATCCAGGTCCCCGGCGCGGCGCACATCCCCTACGCCATTCCGAACCAGTCGATCCGCGTCGTGGATGTGGAAACCCACGTGCCCATCGCCGCCTGGCGCAGCGTCGACCATTCCCAGCAGACTTTCTTCATCGAATCCTTCATCGACGAGATCGCCCATCGCAGGGGAACCAATCCCTATCAATTGCGCATGGAACTGCTGCAGGACCATCCGCGCCACCGCAATGTGCTGCAAGTCGCGGCGGAGTCGGCGGGATACGGCAGCGGGCTACCCGAAGGCCGCGCGCTGGGCATCGCCGTCCAGGAAAGTTTCGGCAGCATCGCCGCCCAGGTCGCCGAAGTCTCCATCGGCGAAGACGGCCGCCCCATCGTACACAAGGTTACCTGCGCGATGGACTGCGGCTGGGTGGTAAATCCCGACACCGCCGAGGCCCAGATCGAAAGCGGCATCATTTTCGGCCTCACGGCGGCGCTTTACGGCGCAATCACCATCGAGGACGGCCGGGTCGTGCAAGGCAATTTCCCGGATTACGAGATGTTGCGCATGGCGACCGCGCCGGAAATCGTGGTGCATCTGGTGGAATCCGGCAATTCCCTGGGAGGCCTGGGCGAGCCGGCGACGCCCCCGGTTGCCGCCGCCGTTGCCAACGCGATCTACATCCTCACCGGCCAGCGAGTGCGCGAACTCCCCATCGGCGACCGCGATTTCTCGACAGGCAGATCGCTCGCCGGCCGCGCCTAGTCCAGCCGCTTGCTGAAGCGCAGGACCGCCAGGGTCAGGGCGACCGCCGTGAACGCGGCGAGCGCGATGACTTCCTGCGTCATCATCCAGACGTCCGCGCCGCGCAGGACGATGCCGCGAATCAAGCGGTTGAAATGCGTCAGCGGCAGCACTTCGGCGATGCCCTGGGCGATTTCGGGCATGCCTTCGAAGGGAAACATGAAACCCGACAGCAGGATCGAGGGCAGGAAGAAAAAGAAGGTCATCTGCATGGCCTGAAACTGGGTGGCGGCAACTGTCGAGATAAGCAGGCCCAACGACAGGTTGGCAGAAATGAAGATCAGCGCCGCCAGCAATACCTGCCATTCGCTGCCCATGATCGGCACGGAGAATATGACGCGGCCAACCGCCAGGATGATGACGAGCTGGATCAGCCCGATGACGATGTAGGGCACGATTTTCCCGAGCATCAGTTCCACGGTCCGCACCGGAGTATTGATCAGTAACTCCAGATTGCCCCGCTCACGCTCACGCACGATGGCGACACCGGTGAACAGCACCATGGTCATGGTGAGCACCACGCCGACCAGGCTGGGTACGATATTCACCGCCGAACGGCGCTCCGGGTTGTAATAATTTCGCACTTCGATCATGCGTTGCCGAGGCTGCAATCCGGATTGCGAGTCGAATCGCAGCGGGATCACCGCCAGCCCCTCCGCCACGCCGAGGATGATCGGATCGGTCCCGTCCACGAGCAGTTGCAATGCAGGACGGTCGCGGGAAATCACCCGGCGATCGAAATCGTCCGGTATGGCGACGCCTACCGATATCGCTCCCGCATCGAGCAACTGCACGAGTTCCCCGACGCTGGCGACGCGCTGGCGCAGCGCGACGACCTGGGTAGCGCCCAAGTCGGCGATGAGTTGGCGCGAAAGATGAGAGTCGGCTTCGTCGACGTAAGCGGCCGTGAGATTGCGCACATCGGTGTTGATGGCGTAGCCGAACATCAGCAACTGGATCAGCGGGATGCCGATGATCATGCCGAAGGTGAGCCGATCCCGCGACAGTTGCAGCAACTCCTTGTGCATAATGGCGAACATGCGGATGAGGGATTTCATGAAACCGCCGCTTCCGGCGTCCCGGGCCGGGTTTCCCGCAATTCGGTGACCGCAACGAAGATATCCTCGATATCGGGAAAAACCCGATCGACCTCGGCCGTGATGCCCGCGTGGCGCAGGGCCCGGGCGACGATGGCGGCCGGCTCGGAGATGTGTTTCGGAAGCTGCGCGCGCAGCCGCGTTCCAAGCCGGGTAAGACTGACGATCTGGGGAACTCCGTGCAATGCAAGATGCGCCGCGTCGATGTCGTCGGCTTGCACTTCGATGACATTCGTGGCGATGTTCTCGCCCAGCGAGCGTGGCGACCCGTCGGCGACTTTCACGCCCCGGTCGAGAATCGCCAGATTATGGCAGCGCACTGCTTCGTCCATGTAATGGGTAGACACCAGGATGGTCGTGCCCTGCTCCGTCAGTTCAAACAGCGATTCCCAGAAATCCCGGCGATTGCTCGGGTCCACCGCGCTGGTCGGCTCGTCCAGCAACAACAGATTCGGCCGGTGCATGGTCGCCGCGGCGAGCGCGAGACGTTGCTTCTGGCCGCCGCTCAAGGTGCCCGCGCGTTGCCGCTCCCGGCCTGTCAGACTGAAGCGGCTGAGCAATTCGTCCATGCGCCTGCGGCGCTCCCGCCGCGATATGGCATAAACTTCGCCGATGAATTGCAGGTTCTCGCGTACGCTCAGGTCCTCGTACAGCGAAAATCGCTGGGTCATGTAGCCGATTTGCTGTTTGAGCGCTTCAGAATCGCGGCCGGCATCGAGTCCGAGCACGCTGGCCTGGCCGGAACTCGGCGTCAGCAAGCCGCAAAGCATGCGGATGGTGGTGGATTTGCCGGAGCCATTGGGGCCGAGAAAGCCGTAAATTTTCCCTGTCGGGACGTTGAGATCGACCTCGTTGACCGCAACCAGAGCGCCGAAACGGCGGGTCAGGCCGCGCGCCTGGATCGCGAATTCACCGTTACTCGGCATTTCTCAAAAGTTGAAATTGTTCAATCATTTGTAAAAAGCACTTGTACGGGAAGTCCTTCCGGCAGCCGCTCGGGCAGATCGGGCATGCGGACTTCAGCGAGGAACGACAGTCTCCCGCGGTCCCGTTCGGTCAGCGCAAAATATGGCGTGAAACTCGCCTCGGCGGCAATACGGCGAATGGTTCCGTTCATCGGCTGCGCGATGCCGTCGACGGCGATGCGCATGGGGCTTCCGACCCGTAGTCCCGCGCGCAACGGCTCGGGAATGTATACCCGGGCGTAAGGTTGTTCGCCGGTCAACAGTACGGCTACCACATCGCCCGGCTGCGGACGCTCGCCGACTTCGAAAGGTAGGGTATCGACCACGCCATCCACCGGCGCCGCCACGTGCAGGCGTTCGCGGTCGAGCTTGAGCGAATCGAGTTGCGCTCCGGCCTGGCTGAGCAGGCCTCGAGTCTGTTCAATCTGTTCCGGCCTTGTGCCCGCTTCGAGTTCGGCCAGCCGCGCCGAGACGATTTCAATTCTGGCGCCGGCGGATTCGAGCAGATTGCGTGCCTGGTCGACGCTTTCTTCCGAAGTCAGGTTGCGTTCGCGCAATCCTGTGAGCCGGTTCAGTTCGCGCTCGCGGAAATCGCGTTCGATCTCGGCCTCGAGCAGGCTGGCGCGAGTGGCTTCGATGGTCTCGATCCGCGGACCGTTGACCTGTTCTTCGAGCTGCGCTTCTATGCGGGAGATATTGGCCTGGGCCTCGCGAATGCGGATGTCGAGCCGCGCCGTATCCTGCCGCAGGATCGGCGCACCGGCGGCAAGCACATCGCCTTCAAGCACAGCTATTTCGACAATGGGCTCATTCGATTCCGCAACGACTTCGACGCGATCGGATTCGAGCTGCCCGTAAGCCTGCAGGGGAGGGTCCTCGCAGCCGGTCAGCGCAAGCAAAAGCAGAAAGAAAAATCCTGGCCGAATTATCATCCTCCACATTTAATGTGAGGCGATTCGTGATGTCAAAAGGATCGGGGCGCCCAAGTAGCCGGAACCCGCCTGCGTGCTACAATGCCCGGCCCCGTAAGGAGACGGCCGCATGACTTTTCTGGTTCTCGGATTGATCCTCTTTCTCTTTCCCCACATGCTACGGGAATTCGGCCTGCGCGAAGCGCTGGCCGGCCGCTTCCCTTCGCCGGGCGCGTACAAGGGCGTCTACAGCCTGATCGCCCTGCTCGGACTCGCGCTGACCGTCTGGGGCAAATCCGTCGCACCGTTCGTCATGGTCTGGGAGCCACCGTTCGGCCTGCGCAATTTTTCGCATTTCCTCATGATGCCGGTTTTCTGGCTATTGCTGGCCGGCGTCATGCCGATGTCCGGGCTGCGCCGCCAATTGCGCAATCCCATGGTGCTCGCGGTGACTTTGTGGGGCGCGGCGCATCTGTGGGCCAATGGCGACCTCGCCTCGATGCTGCTGTTCGGCGGTTTCACCTTATGGGGCGCGATCAAGTTTTTCAGCCTCTGGCGCAGCACCGCGGTTCCCGCCTACCGATATCGCATGCTCGTCTGGGATATCGTCAACGGGTTGCTTGGCCTGGTGATCTATTGGGCCGTGTTCATTTTCCACGGCGACCTGTTCGGGGTGGGTCTGGTGCTGTGAGAATTCTCGCCCTCACGCTGCTGATCGCTCTCGCTTCCCAGGCGCGGGCGGCCGAAGACTACGCGCAATACTGGAATGGCGTCTGGGCCGCCGAAGGTACGTTGTTTTCGGTGGAAGTAACCGTAGTGGACGGCCGCGTCGAATTGCGCCAACTCGAATCTCTCGGCTTCCAGTGGGCGAGTTCCGCGGGCAGGGTGGCGGGTTCGATACTCGAGATCGATGTCGACTATGCCGGGGTATCGGGCGTAGTCCGCGCCCGGCTCGAAGACGCGGGCACAGCCATCGTATTCGCCCACACCTGCATGCCCGATTTCATGGTTGTCTGTGCGCTCGCGAAAAACCGCCAGGCGACGTTCCGCAAGGTCAGCGAGTAACTTCGCCGCAATTGTCCTGGCTTTGCCGGATATAGGCGATGATCTTCCAGACGTCGCTGTCGCCTTCAGGAAAATTCTCTCCGAAACCGACCATCCGCGTATCCGGGACGCCTTCCTTGATGATGCGGAAGATCTCCGCGTTGTCCTCGGCGTGGGTCCACCGGCAGTCGAACAGGAACAGCGCATCGGCCTGATCGGGCTCTTCCTCTATCAAGCCGTGACAGAAACTGACGCAGGAGCCGAGAAACAGATCCTGTCCTCTCTGCAAGGCGGCAGGCTCATTCATGTAGCCGGCGACAATGAATTCCGGAGTCGACAGCGGCAGGGCCGGCTCCGCTGGAGCCTGGACGGTTTCGCCCTCTCCGCAGGAGGCCAGAATGGGCAGAACGAGGGCAAGGCAGAATCTGTTCATCAGGCGGTTTCCGGGCCAAGCGGCTTGAAAGTCGCCAGCAATTGCGGGAGCAGAGTCAACGATCCGGTAAGGGCGACCAGCATGGCCAGGCTCGTCAGCAGGCCGAATATGCCGGTCGGAATGAAATTCGACAGGACCAGGATCGAAAAACCGGCGACGATCGTCATCGAAGTGAAATACATCGCTCGGCCGATGCTGTCGTGGCAGTAATACATGGTCTTGCGATAGTTCCCGAACCGCGGAAATACGCGCCTGAACCGATACATGTAATGAATCGTGTTATCGACGCCGATGCCCACCGAAACGGCGGCGATGGTGATCGTCATGATGTCGAGCGGAATATCGAGCCAGCCCATTATGCCGAGCACCAGCGAGGCGGCGATGGCGTTGGGAACGATGCAGAGCACCGCGATCAGCAGCGAGCGGAACAAAACCAGGAACATCAGCATGATTGCGAGCATGACCACCCCGAGCGTGAGAATCTGGGACTGGAACAGGCTTTGCAACACGTTGTTGTACATCACCAGCAATCCGGTCAGGCGCACCTGATCGGGCTCATAGCCGAACTCCTCTTCGAGACCGGCCTCGACCCGTTGCAGCAGTTCATTTCGATTCAGGTCCGGCGCCGATTCGCGCACGCGCACATTGAATCGCAGTTCGTTGTCGTCGATCCGCACGAAAGGATCCAGCACCGCCTCACGCAAGGTTTGCGGAATGCGGTTGTACATCACCGCCCAAAGCAGGCCGTCCACCGGTTCATGGTCGTTCAATTGCTCGGCGAGTTGCACGACGGCGCCCAGCGAGAGCACCTTGCCGGTATAGGGGTCGGCGTCGAGATATTCATGAATCGCCTTGACCTCGGCCATGCGCGGCGCGGTGAACCAATAGGCGTCGTCGGACTCGCCGCCGAAGCCGCCGCCTCCGAAGTCGTCGACAAAAGCATCCTCGAATGCGGCTTCCTGTTCCGGCAATCTGACGATGGCGTCGAAGGACAAAGTGCCGCCGAGTTGTTCGTCGATCAGGCTCATGCCCTGGTTGATCTCGGTCGTGTCGCGAAAATAGTCAATGAAACTGTTCTCCACCCGCAGCCGGGTCAGGCCGGTGACGCCCAGGATCAAAATCAACGCGTAGATCACGAATACCCAGCCGCGCAACCTGTCGGTCAGCCGGGCCAGGGCCGAAGTCAGATTCAGGCGCAGGTCCGAAGAAAGCCGGGACCGGTCCGCCGGCAAGGTGGACATGATCGACGGGAACAGCGTGAAGGCGACAATCAGCGCCGTGGCAACTCCCATCATCATCATCCAGCCGAAGGTAATGATCGGCAGAATGCCGCTGACGATGAGCGAACCGAAGGCAACGATGGTGGTCAATGCCGTATACAGGCAGGGCCGGAACATGCTCAGCACGGCATGACGCAACATCTTGCCGTGCCGGCTGAAATGACGGGTCGCGCGCAATTCCCGGTAGCGCACCGTCAGATGCACCGTGAGCGAGATCGTGATGATCAGCAACAGCGAGACGAAATTCGACGAGACCACGGTTACGCGCCAGTCCATCAGCCCCAGCGTGCCCACCATGATCGTTCCCGCGGCGGCGCAGCAGATCAGCGGGATGGCGATGAATCGGAGCTTGCGGAAGATCAGGCCGAGAGCGACGATGATGAGAATCAGCACGGCGATGCTGAAACTGCTGAGGTCGCCGCGTACGAAGGAGATCAGGTCGTCGGCGATCATCGGCGCGCCGCTGAGGTGAATGCGGGCCCCGTCGCGATAGCGGTCGAGAGTTTCGCGGACGGCGGTGATCAGTTCATGCTGTCTTTCGTTGACGCCGATGCTGTAGCCCGCCCAGGCAGCTTCGACTTCGCGCAATTCCGCAAGCCCCGCGGCGTCTATATCTCCGTCGATCCGTAGTTGGCGCAATGTGCTTCGGCGGTCGAGCAGATCGCGGGCGGGTTGATCGATTTCGATGCTGACCTGCATGCCGGCGCCGCGGCCGTCGGGACTGATCAGCGCATCGATGTATATCGGGTTGGCCATCATTTCCGCGCGCGCCGCCGGCAGGTCGACGTCTTCGTCGAGCAAGGTCAGATAGTCCTCGGAAATTCCGGTCAGCGGTGTATCGGCGAATACCGGCACGTTGAGGATGCTGTCCACGCGCTCGACGCGGTCTATCGCGAGCAGATCGTCATGCAGGCGGTTCAGTTTTTCGAGTTCGGGCCGTGCGAACAGCTCGCCGTCCGGGATATAGGCGACGACGACGAATTCGCGGATGCCATAGCGGTTTTCCACCTGGCGAAAGAACTCCCAGTCGGGATCGTTTTCCAGCAACAGGGAATCGGCCGAAGCGTCCAGCCTGAAGTACTGGGTGAACCAGGCGAAGAATGCAACGATCAGCGCGGTGATGCCGATGACCAGCCAGGGTCTGCCAAACACCAGGTCGCTGTAGAGTTTGACAGCCCTTGAAGTCATGAATGCTCAGCTTGCGCCACTGTCAGGGCTGCAGCTCGGTCTCCAGTTCCTGCCGGCGCGCGCCGGCGAGAATTCCGGCAAAGGCGTAATTGCCTTCATGGCAGGCGTATTCGTACATGCGCTCTTCCCGGGCCTTGCGATTCATGGCGACTTCTCCCGTCCAGGGTTGGGTATAGGTCAGCGGATCGTCGATGGTGAAACTATAGCGGATTTTCTCCGGGCCGAGCAGTTCGAATTCCTCGTGGATCACAACTTCGTTTGAACTGCCGCGAAACGATTGCTGGGGATGGAAGTCGCGCGATTCGACCTTGAGCACGTTGCCGTCCCAATATCCCACCGAATCGCCCATCCACTTGTCGAAATCGTTCTCTTGATGCCTTTCGTCAAGGCGAATGATGCGCGCATCGTGGACCATTTCCACCAGGATCATGACATAGTCCGGAGTCTGCACGATCTGGTAGTTGCTATTGTAGAGAATCGGCAGCATGGGCGGCCCGGCGCCGGAACCGAAAGTCAGCAGGCAGCGTTCCGCCAGCGGGCGCAAGGGATAGTCGTCGAAAGCCTCCACTCCCGGCCGGTCGCGCCAGGCGGTTCGCAGATCGTGCCCGGGCGCTCCGCCTTCGACAAAGGGAATCTGGCCGTCGGGCGGATCTATGATGATCGAAGTCCTGAACTCGCCGTTTAGTTCGATGGCGTCGTCCCTCGGGTCCCACCAGAAGCTGTTGTAGCCGAAATCGGCGTTGCCGTCGGTCGGCGGCCCACGTTCCGGGTTGATCGGCTGGGCCAGGAGGTCGTAGCGGTCGCGCCAGCCCTGTTCGACGTCCTGCGCTTCCTCTTGCGTAAGGAATCCCTTGGCGCCGAATTCTTCCGGCCGCACCAGGGGCGTTTGCGACGAATTGGTCCAGACGCCTTGCAGGTCGGGCTGTCCGTCCGGCGTGCGCGGCGTCTCCCGGTCCTGCTGCGCCGCAACGGCCACCGACAGGGCCAGGCAGAGCGCGGCGCCAATCGTCTTGTACATCAGGTTCATGACTATCTCCGGGAGCAGTCGTGGCTGAGATGCAATGAGCATACTCGGAAGCCGGTAGCGCCTCAATAGCGGGTGAATTGTAATGGCGAGCCGACTGCAACAATCTGTTACCGCGACAATTTGCCGCTTTGATGTGATTTGCGGAATTGGTAGGATCAGGCGTTGCGATTCGGGCTTGCGCCCGGAATTTGTGATTAGTTCGGACGAGAGACTTCGGGAGTTGACAGTGAAGCGATTGATTGGCCTTTTCATTTCCTGCGCATTGGTGCTTGCCGCCAGTCTGGCCATGGCCGACGGCTGGCTGCGATCGATTCCGGAATTTGAGCTTACCGATCACCTCGGCGAGGTGCATTCGCTCGATACCTACAAGGACTACGATTACGCGGTGTTCTACGTGCAAGGAGTAGGCTGCCCCATCGCGCGTCTGGCCCTGCCGAACTATCGCGCGGTCCGCGATGAATTCGGGCCGAAAAACATCGCCTTCGCCATGTTCAATTCCAACATCCAGGACGACCTGCCGCGCATCGCCCGGGAAGCCGACGAATTCGGCATCGATTTTCCGATCATGAAAGATCAGGATCAGGCGCTGGCCAAGGCGCTTGGCGTCGAGCGAACCGCTGAAGTTTTTATCATCGACCCGCGCACTCGCGACGTACTTTATCGCGGCCCCATCAACGACCAGTTGGGCTATGAGACCCAGCGCAACGAGGCCCGCGAGCATTATCTGACGGACGCGCTGAGCACCGTGCTTGCCGGTGGCGTGGTCGATTTGGAAAACGTTCCCGACTCGAAAGGCTGTCTGGTCGCTATTTTCTGATGCGGGCGCAAGCAGGCCTCGCTTCATTACGCAAGTGGCGCCGGCCGAGCGCCACGAAATGAACTTCACTCGTCGCGAATTCGCGATTCGTCTTGCCTCCCTGATTGCTGCCGGAGCGGCGCATCCTGCCCTGGGACAGGACGAGCTTCGCTCGTTCCGCGCGCTTTCGGCGCGGCTGACGGGCTTTTCCGAAGCCGAAATCGATCCTGAACTGGCGCTCGGCATGGTGGACGGGCTGAGAGCGGCAGGGCTGGGAGATGGGCTCGACGCATTGTTGACGGACGCCGGGGAAGAGCGGGCGAGGCATGCCTCGCCCCTACAGGAGAATCCGGCATCCGGGGAGGACGAACTGGCGCGGCAGATTGCGGTTGCGTGGTATTCGGGCATGCATCCCGATGGCGCCGGTTCGTCCTTGCGCGCCTACTACGATGCCCTCGTCTGGCGCGCGCTCGAATATACCAGGCCGCCGGGCCAATGCAGCGCTACGCACGGAGACTGGAGCGAACCGCCGGCCGGGTCTTCGCAATGACGGCGATCGAAGCCGATGTAATCATTGTAGGCGCGGGGTTCGCCGGCGCATTGCTGGCCGACCGTCTGACCGGCGCCGGGTTCAGCACGGCTGTTCTGGAAGCCGGTCCCCGGGTCAATCGGGGAGTCGCCTTTCAGACCTTCCTCAACGCCCCGATCAAGACGCCTGAAATTCCATACGAAAGGCTGCCCGAAGCCGAGTTTCCGGACACCCTGGACAGTGGCCACTGGTATCGGCAAGCCGGCCCGGACGTTTTCAAAAGCACCTATCTGAAGGCCGTCGGCGGCACTTCCTGGCATTGGCTCGGCACCTGCGTGCGCTATGTGCCGAGCGATTTTCGCATGCGCACGGATTTCGGCCGGGCCGTCGACTGGCCCATTGATTACACCGAACTTGAACCGTTCTATCTCGAAGCCGAGCGCGAACTGGGCGTGGCAGGAGACTCGGACGAGGACCTCGGCTCGCCGCGGTCCGGCCCGTTTCCGCAGCCGCCGATTCCGGGTACCTGGCTCGACCGCGTCTTCGCGCGCAGACTGGAGGGCACGCCATACCAGGTGCGGCTGACTCCCCAGGCGCGCAATTCCGTAGCGCAAGAAGGCCGACCCGCTTGTTGCGGCAGCGGCACCTGCATTCCGATCTGCCCGGTGGGCGCGAAGTACGACGCCACCGTCCATCTCGACCGGGCCGAGGCCAATGGCGCCGTGATTCACGAGCGCACTACGGCGACTTTCATCGAGATCGGCGCCGGCGGCCGCATCTCGGCGATCCGCTTTCGCCGGCCAGACGGTACCGGCGATGTAGCCCGCGGTCGCGTCTTCATCCTCGCGGGCAACGCGGTCGAGACGCCGCGCTTGCTTTTGCATTCACGGACCGAAACTTCGCCCACAGGCATCGCCAACGATTCCGACCAGGTAGGCCGCCATCTGATGGACCATCCGATACAACTCAGCTGGGCGCTGGCCGGCGAGCCGGTATGGCCTTATCGGGGACCCATGGCGACTTCGGGCATCGAGAATCTGCGTGACGGTGAATTTCGCAGTGACAGATCGGCCCTGCGCATACAGATCAGCAACGATGGCTGGAACTGGCCGACCGGAGGTCCGGCAACTCTGGCAGACACATTGTCGCGCCGGGGTCTGCTCGGTACGGACCTGCGGCGCGAAATCGCCGATCACGCATCTCGGGAAGTGCAACTCGCGTCGCTGACCGAGCAACTTCCCGATCCGGACAACCGCATCACGCTGGACCCGCAGGACACCGACACCTACGGTGTGCCGCTGCCTCGATTGCATTATCGCGTTGGCGAGTATTCCCGGGCGGGGCTCGATTACGCGCGGGAAGTTCACGACGAGATCTTCGCGCATCTGAACGCCGGCGAAATCCAGCATTCGGAAGACTTCCAGGGCTCCGGCCATGTCATCGGCACGACGCGAATGGGCGACGACCCACGCGAGTCGGTCGTGGACCGCGACTTGCGCAGCCACGCTCATGACAATCTCTTCCTCGTCGGCGCCGGCGTTTTCCCGACCGCATCCACGGCCAATCCGACGCTCACGATTGCCGCTCTAGCGCTTCGGGCCGCGGACGAAATCGCCGAGTCGCTCGCCTCCTTGCCCTGAAGGAGGACAGTAGTATCTATGTTTGCAAGTGTTCTGGTGTACGGATAGCAAAAGGCTCCGACAGCTAGTTGATTAGGGGATGTGATCGCGGGCTGGTTGCATTGGTCAGGCGTTTGCATCATCCCGCGACATGGGCCGGTTTGGGCATGTGAGCTGCCTGCCAGGGTTTTCCTTCCCGTACGATGGCATTCGCGATCAGCACCATCTTTCGCATGGCCGCGGTGACCGCGACTTTGCCGGGTTTGCCCTTTTGTTTGAATCGCAGGTGTCGCTCCCGCATGACGGGATTCCAGCGGATTGCAGCTAGCGTTGGCATGTACAGCAGCGTGCGTGCGCGTTTGCGGCCGCCGCGGATGGACCGTTTCCCGTGCCTGTTGCCGGAGTCGTCGGCCATGGGCGCCAAGCCCAACAGGCTTCCCGCCTCGCGGGTGCTGAGTCTACCCAGTTCGGGCACCTGTACCAGCAGCCCGATAGCGGTAGGGCGGCCAATGCCCGGGATTGATTCCAGCAGCGCCACGTTTCGGGTCAACTCGGCGTCGGCCGTCACCAGCCGTTCCAGTTCCTGGTCCAAGCGTTCGGTCTGCTGCATGGCGCGGGTAATGTCCTTCTCGATCTCGCGACGAACCAGACGGTTCCGGGTGTGCTCCCGCCTGCCTTTCAGCACGGTGAGCGACTTCGTCACCGCCTCGCGCGCGCTACGCAACTCGTCCAGATCTTTCTCCTGTCGGGTACGCGCCGGCGTCCCTTTCAGGTCGTCCGCCAGCGCCCGGCCCATCTTCGCCAGCGCCAGCGCGTCCGCCCGGTCCGTCTTCGCAACCGAACCCAGCGCTTCGGCAAAGCGCTTGCCTCGCTGGGGGTTGATCCGCGACAACGGCAGCCGATCGACCAACATATCCTCCAACAGTACGTGGTAGGAACCGGTGGACTCGTATACCACTCGCTCGACGCGGGGGCAGGCCCAGGTGCGAAACGCGCGAACGCCTTCCCTGGTATTCGGGAACTGGGCCTCGCGTCCGCTGGGGAGTTCACGCACGTCAAGATGACGCTTGGAAACGTCGATGCCGACCGTGCAAGGGCCGGGGTCGTCTTTTGGATGTGTACATCTTGCGCTATGCTTCTTCATGCTTTCCAGTCTCCTATCCTTGTTTGCGGTCTTGATCCGCGTATCTATTCAGGTTTGATTGGAAAGGCGGTGGTCCCACTCTACGATTCGCATTTCATGCGAGGGGCGATACGGGTTCGCCACCGCCTGCCGACGGCCCACCGGTGGGCCGTCGGCAGCACTATTTAAACAAACAAGGGGCGAGGCATGCCTCGCCCCTACATGCTGAAGGCGCACAAAGACTTGACAAAAATGTTGTCGTGACCATCATTAGCGCTTCCCCCAATCCAGAATAGGAAAATCATGGCCAAGTATTTGTTTCGAACGAGTTACACGCGAGCCGGCGTAGCCGGTCTGATCAGGGAAGGCGGAACCGGGCGTCGTGACGCGCTCCAGGAAACCATTGAAGGACTGGGCGGAACGCTCGAGAATTTCTACTACGCTTTCGGCGACGATGACCTGCTGCTGATTGCCGACCTTCCCGACGACGAAGCTGCCGCGGCTTTCTCCATGTTCGTCAACGCTGCCGGTGCGCTGACGGTTTCATGCACCGTATTGATCAAACCGGAAACGATCGACGGTTCCATCAGCAAGAACGTGGCGTACCGTAAGCCCGGCGACTGAAATCGGCATCCGGCCCCCGCGGCAACGCACTCTGTGCAGGTTCATGAGACCGTAGGGGCGAGGCATGCCTCGTCCCTACTGGCCGAAGCCTGACGCTTCAGGCATGCTACGGACATGTTTTCCGCCGACGTGTCTGTTCCACTCTGGCTGTACCTCGCCCTGCTCGCGCTGGCCGCGTATGCCGTGGTCATCAGCATTCTGTTCCCCGGCGTTCGCTGGTATCTGCGCCGCCGGCTCAACATCGCCGTCGACCGCATCAATACCAGCTTGCAGATCAAGATCAGGCCGCTGCAACAGACCCGGCGACAGGTTCTGATCGACCAGTTGATCTTCGATCGGGACGTGCTGGCGATGCTGGAGAAAACCTCCAGCGAACAGGACATTCCACGGCAGGTGCTGCAACAGCGGGTGCGGACTTTTGCCAGGGAAATCGTCCCGGCGTTCAACGCCTATTTGTACTACCGGGTGTTTTTCTGGCTCGCCAAGCGAGTTTCGCGCTTCATCTATCGCGTTCGCGTCGGCGCTTCGCATCCTGAGAGACTACAGCAACTCGACCCCGAGTCCACGGTGGTTTTCGTCATCAACCATCGCAGCAACATGGACTACATCCTGGTCAGCTATCTCGCCGCGGAGCGCGCGGCGCTGTCTTACGCGGTCGGCGAGTGGGCGCGGATCTTTCCGCTGGAAACCCTGATCCGGGCAATGGGCGCGTTCTTCGTGCGCAGGAATTCCCGAGATCCGTTGTATCGCAAAGTGCTCGAACGATACATCCACCTGGCGACAGGCAACGGCGTCTGCCAGGCGGTGTTTCCGGAAGGCAGGCTCAGCCGCGACGGGCGGCTCGGTGAGCCCAGGCTCGGCTTTCTGGACTACATCCTGCGTCACTATGACTGGCAACGCGACCGTAGCGTGGTGTTCATTCCCGTTGCCATCAACTATGACCATATCCTCGAAGACAGCAATCTGCTTGACTGGGACGACCGGGAGAAACACCCGTCCGCCCGGGAACATCTCAAGCGTCTTTACCGTTTTCTGCGCCGCAACCTGTTTGCCGGGCGGCGGGAGCGATTTGCCCGTTACGGCTATGCCAGCGTCAATTTCGGCGAACCGCTGGACATGCGCGAGTATTGCAGGGAACACGCGCTCAACCTGAATCATCTCGAAAAAGAGCAGCGCATTCGCCATGTGGCAGCCATTGCCGAATTGATGATGCGGCGCCTGGATCATGTCATGCCGGTATTGCCTGCTCCGCTGACTGCCCTCGCCTTGTTGCGCAATCCCGATGAGGCGATGACTTCGCTCGAAATCGCCGGCGCCTGCGACGACATCATCGACGAGTTGATCGCGCAGGGCTCGCCGATGAAGAAGTCCGAAAAGCCGCGGCCGCGCACCGTGCAGAACGCCCTGTACCTGATGTCGGAACATGGTCTCCTGGTCGAGGAAGACGATCATTTCCGCATCAATCCGGACAACATGAGGTTGCTGGAGTTTTATGCCAACTCGATCCGGCCCCCAAGCCAGAAAACAGCCCAAAAGACAGCAGTCTGAAGGCAGCCGGGATTCGCTGACCGGGCGCATCGCCGGTTTCTGCCTGTCTCGCAAACGAGTGCTTTTCCTGGCGGGTCTGATCGGCAGTGTGCTGCTGGCGGGCGGAGTGTTCAGGCTCGGGTTCGACAGCTCGCTCGATTCGCTGCTGACGCGCAGCGATCCCTATCTGGAAGAACTTGACCTGCTCGAAGCGGAGTTTCCGCAGTCAAGCGAAATTGTCTTCGCCTTCCTGGCTCCGGAAGGCGAAAGCGTCTTCACCCGGGAGCGCCTGCAGGCAATTGACGCATTGCGAGAAAGTTACCGGGAGATTCCTCTTGCCGGCCGCCATACTTCCCTTCTCGACTACTATTCGCCGCGAAATCTGCGGCGCCTGTTCGTGCGGGATTTCCGGGAATTCGGCGAAGCGGAGCTGGCCGAACTCGCTCGAACCGCACAGGCGGACGATCTTCTGACCGGCAATCTGCTCTCGGCCGATGCGAGTCTCGCGTTTACCAGGATTCGTCTTACTACCGATCTGGCCGGCGAAGCCCAAAGGCTCGACACCGCCCGCGAAACCTTACGCTTGCGAGACGAATTGCGGGAAGAATTTCCAGACATGGAAATCTTTGTCGGAGGCGAAACCCTGCTCGAATATTCCAGCCGCCAGTCAATGCTCGACGACCTCGGCGGTTTGTTGCCCTTCGTCATCCTGGCCTGCATTCTTTCGATCTGCGGCTTTTTTCGCTCGGTGCGGGCGGGCTTCGCCATCCTCGTTCACACTTTGCTGACCTTGTTTTGCGCCCTTGGCGCGCTCGGCCTGGTCGGATTTTCGTTCAATACCGTGACGGCGATTTCTCCGATCATCATCGTCGTCGTTTGTATTGCGAGCAGCGTGCACGTCATTTCCATCTACCGGCAAGGCTTGCTGCGCGGGATGCCGGAACCGGAAGCGATGATGTTCAGCCTCATGCACAACATCCGCCCGGTCACCCTGGCGGCGCTGACCACGGCCATCGGTTTTGCATCGCTGAATCTGAGTTCCTCGCCGGCGATTTCGGATTTCGGCAGCACGGTTGCCGTCGGCATCGTGTTTTCCTGGCTGCTGACCGCGGCTTTGCTGCCGAGCTTGCTCATCCGGCTGGTCAAGACCGGTAACGGCTCAGGCGAAGGCGATCTGTTGCAGAAGGCGATGCAGCGGGTGATCGCCATCGGCCGGCGCCGCGACCGTCAGTTGTTCTGGTTTTGTACCGTGTTCGCCGCCGCCGGTATCAGCATGCTGCCGCTCAACGAAACCGACTTCAACCGGCTCGATTTCGTCAGCGACGTTGCCGGATTGCGCAACTATTTCGACGCCATCGGCGAGCGGCTGGATCGCGGCCCGTCGATCAGCTACGCCATTGACGCGGGTACACGGGACGGGGCCATCGATCCAGCTTTTCTCGCCCGGATGGAATTATTGCTTGACTGGTTGGGAGAGCGGGACGAGATTGAATCCACCGCCAGCGTCGTGGAATTGCTGAAAACCGTGAACGAGATGCGTTACGACGACGCAGACGCCTACCTGCTGCCGGACGAGCCCGAAACGATCGAAAACTATCTGGCCGCCTACCGCTTCGTGCAGAACCCGGATTTTCCGCTTTCGAATTTTCTTAACCGCGACCGATCGGTAGCCGCTCTGACTGTCAACGCCCGACCCACTACCAACCAGCAACTGCTCGATCTGAACGCCCTGATCGACACCCGCTTCCAGGAGACCTTTCCCGAGGCGAAATTGGTCCACGGCAGCGGCCTGCTGGTATTCGCGCGCATGGACGAGCGGGTGACCGTGGAATTGCTGCAAGGCTATTCGCTCAGCCTGGGGCTGATCACGCTTACCTTGATCTTCGGCCTGGGCAGTGTGTATTTCGGCTTGCTCAGCATCATCCCGAATTTGCTGCCCGCCGCCATCGTGTTCGGTTTCTGGGGCCTGCTGGTCGGCACGCTGGATCCCTTCGTGATGATGCTGTTCAGCATCAGTATCGGGCTGGTTGTGGACGATACCGTGCACGTGCTGACCCACTATCTCGCTAAGCGGCGCGAGGGCGAATCCACTTCCGATGCCGTCGCCCACGCCATCCGCACCGCCGGACCCGCGCTTACGATCACAACGCTGGTGCTCACCCTCGGCACGACTTTCCTGATGGCCGCGAGTACCTTCTATTTCCAGCAGGCCGCCAGATTACTGGTTCCCATCGTAGTGCTGGCATTGTTGCTGGACGTGTTTTATCTTCCCGCGATATTGCGACGATTCGACAAGTGGCGCAGTCCTCGATCGGTCCGCCAGGTATGATGACGCGTTCATGCGATGAATGCGTCCAGGAATTCCGCCGTGGTCTGAATGCAGATTCCATGCGTCTGCGCGGGGTGGTTCATGAATCGCCCGAAGTCCCTTAGATCACCCGTCAAGAGATGAGTGGCATTGCAACTCAGCGCCGCTTGAAAAATGGGTTGGTCCTTATCGGTGAGTCCGGCAAGACGCGGAGCCCCCGCGCGATGGGATGACAGGTTTAAAACCGGATCGATGGTCGCCAATGCCGCAACCGACCGGGGGAATTTTCGTTGCAGGTTGCGACGAGCTTCTTCTACCGCATAGGCGCTGGAATACAACTCCCAGTGGCCCTGCGTTCCGAATTCAACGACCAGCGCGGCTTTTCCCCCTGGATTATGCGCGGCGGTGAACAGAACGTTGGCATCAAGAAACAGCCGGTTCATTTACGATTTTTCGCGGCTGCAACGAATCTTTTTCGGTCCCGGTCGTCAAGCCGGTCCGCCTGATCCCATTCCGCCACTTGTTCGTCGCTGTAGCAATCGACTTCCACTACAAGAGCCGGCTTCAATACGATCTCGTTGCCATTCTCTACGAGCAAAACAGGGTCGCCCCCTTTAATGCCCAATCGTTTCCTCAAGCGCGCCGGAAGCGTAATCTGTCCGCGGCTGGATACTATCGCGGTCTCACTCATCGCTTTGGCTCCACAAAATCTTGCTGGACATGTAGATTATCAGTTTTTCCGTAATTCCGTAATACAGAAATTCACTCGCCCTGATGCAAACCGATTGAGATTTTTCAGTGTGTATGGGTTCAAATACATGTTAGACCGTAGGGGCGAGGCATGCCTCGCCCGCGAACGGCCCCGAAACCGGCCAACCAGGAGGAATAATTCAATGAGCGAGAACGAAAAAAGCCACCGGAAGACCGAGATGAATCGCAGGACCTTCACCAAATTGGGCGTAGGCGCGGCGGCCGCCGTGAGCGCGGCATCGCTGGCCAGAGCGCAAACTCCCGCCTCCGGCCTGGAATCCGAATTCATGATGGAATTGCTGCTCGATGTGGCCGAGCAGGTCGATGCCGGTCATACGCGCATCGCGCCGGTTTCCGGCGGGACTTTCAGCGGACCCGGGTTGAACGGAACCGTGCTTTCGGGCGGGGCCGACTGGATCACCCAGGTCTCGGGCCATTCCGCGCTCGATGTGCGCATCACACTCGAGACCGATGACGGCGCGCATATCTACATGACTTATCGGGGCATCGTGCACAACGGCGAAAACGGCCTCTACTGGCGCGTGACGCCGCTGTTCAGCACGACTTCGGAGGAATACGACTGGGTGAACCACGTCATCTGCGTCGGCAAGAGCAAACAGGTGGAAGGCAAGGTCGCCTACGATATCTTCAGGATTTTGTAGAAGGGGATCATGTCGAACGGTTGGCGGCAATGCAGGGCGAGGCATGCCTCGCCCCTACGCATGAATTGAGAATCAGACAAACGGCGCCGGAGTCACCCGTTCATTCCGCCGGAAATGTAGGGGCGACGCATGCGTCGCCCGCGGCTTAGTCTTCGCCGCCCTGATTTTCAAATTTCCACCTGACAGCGCCGAAAAACATCTCGTCCCAGCTTTCGTTGCCCCAGTCCACCGCGCGGTCGGGATTGGGGTTGGACGGATTTCTGGCCGAGTTGTCCCAGGCCGCCACGGCGGTGATCTTCGTGCCGGCGGGCACGAACTTGGGCTCCTCGTAGGTATAGCTCAACTGCCAGTTGTAGTTGTACTTGGCAATGTTGATCAATTCCTCGCTCGTGCCATCGGGATAATCCGCAAAGAAGCGCATGCGCTTGCCGCGGAAATGCATGTGCGGCAGGTAGCTGTGAATCTTCGCGTCGCGCTCGATGACGATGCTGGCGGTCTGCTCGAAGGCCGGATCATGAGGAGGAATCGTGGTCCATGTGTTGGGAAAAACACAGGCGCATCGTCCGCTCATTCTTTCTTCGGGCACTTCTCCTTCCGGGTAGAACCACAAACCGAGTTCGCTGCGGTCAACGGTCTCGCGGCCGTTCGGGGTGTAGTGCATATTGAGATGCAGCAGCGAGCCCGCTTTCAGCAGACCGCCGGTGTTCGGCGGCGCCAGGTCCGGGGTGTCTCCGGGAATGTAGGCCGTGATATCGGCCTTGTCCCGATTGCCGTCCCCGCCGAGAAAGCCGCCCCGGCGGCCGATCTCGTCCGGGAAATCCAACCGGTTTACCGTGTGGTGCAATACCGTTCGATCACCGGCGATGATCTGGCTGCCCCGTACCCAGCGGTCCTGTTCCATTTCAATCGGGACCTGCACGTCAACGAAAACGCCGTTACCCGTGGCCGGGACCGTAGTGGCGGGAATTTCCAGCACCAGGTCGGGCTCGCCGAAAGCCCACTTGGACTCGGGCCAGGTCAACTCGGTCAGCGGGTCGCTGGCGCCGTCGATCGGCGCTCCAGCTTCTACCCAGGCAATGATGTTGCGCACGTCTTCGCGGTCGATCAGGCGGTCATTTATGAATTCGCCGATATGCCCGTCGATCTGGCCCGGAGGCATGCGGCGGGTCATCAGTACTTCGCGGATCATCGGCGACCAGCCGCGCACCATGGTGTGACTGTCCATGGCGAATGGCGCCACGCCGCCGGCGCGATGACAAGTGGCGCAATTTTCGGCCAGCACCGGCGCGATGTCCTGGCTATAGGAAGGAATTCCCTGCTTGGGAAAACTGATTTCGGAACCGGCCGTGGCAATCAGGGAAGTGCTGACTTCTTCCCCTGCCAGAAATTCGTCGATGGCTGCTTGCGCGCCTTCCGCCGATCCCCGGTATTCAACCATGAAGGATTTCGGATCGAACAGCAGCACTTCGCCGGTGCGTTCTATACCCATCGCTTCGGAAATTATCTGGGAGTCGTCCATCAATACGGGAATTTCAACGCCCCATTGGTCGAGTCTCGCCTGCACCGCTTCGCGATTGAAACGGGACATGGGGTTGATCATCATGAACTCGACGCCGTGTGCGTCATATTGTTCATGCAATTCCAGGTACTGCGGCAGGGCGGCCTCGGTCGCCTCACTGTCGTTCGCCTGCACGAGGAAGGCGATCAGTTCATGGTCTCCATACCAACTCATGCCATGGTGGAAACCCGCCTGGTCGAGCAGCGAGAAATCACCTACCCGGTCCTGCGCAGCCACGCCGGCCGCCAGAGGCAGCGCCAGCAAGGGCAGCAATCGAAACATGCCAGATTTGATCATCGAGTTTTCCTCTATGATTTTTATGTGCAGCGAGACGCGCCACGAAGTCCAACGCCCGATTGTACGAAGTCCGACGCGGAGCATCAATAAACCCTGAAGGCAGAATTCAGCTCAATTGTGACATTGCGTTACGCTGAAATCTCCCTCAGCCACTTGGATATGGCCTGGCCGATTTCGTCGGGGGAGTCCTCCTGCAGGAAGTGATTGCCGGGTACGGTGACTTCCTTCTGGGCCGGCCAGGAGCGGCAGAATTCGCGCTGTGCGCCGATGAGAATGGCGCCGGGTTCGGCGTTGATGAAAAGTTTCGGCACATCGGATTCGCTTAGCCAATCGGCGTAATCCTGCACTACCTTCACGACTTCGGCGGGCTCGCCGGCGATGGGAATCTGCCGCGGCCAGGTCAGTGTGGGTCTGCGGTCTTCGCCGGGATTCAGGAAAGGCCGGCGATAGACTTCCATTTCCTCATCGGTGAGACTGCGCAACACCGACCCAGGCAGTACGCGTTCCACGAAAACGTTGTTTTCCAGCACCATGCCCTCGCCGGCCAGCGATCGGAAGCCCTGGAAAACCCTGCGGGCGGCTTCGGGCCAATTGTCCCAGCTCGCCACCGGCTGGACGATGGCTTCCATGTAGGCGATGCCCCGGACACTGCCGGGATGGCGGCGAGCCCAGTCGAAACCGAGCGCCGAGCCCCAGTCGTGAATGACGAAGGCAACATTGTTCCCGACGCCCAATTGCTCCAGCGCGGCATCGAAATATTCCCGGTGCTCCAGGTAGGTATAACGATCGGGGCCGGAATCTTCGAGCTTGTCCGAATCGCCCATGCCAATCAGGTCGAGCGCGATGCAGCGACCCTGGTCCGCAAGATGCGGCATGATGTTGCGCCAGAGATACGATGAAGTCGGATTGCCGTGCTGGAACACGATGGGGTCGCCATCGCCCATCTCGACATAACTCATGGTCCTGCCTTTTACGGCGATTTGTTTCTTCGGGTGTTCCCTGGCGCTGATCATCGGACTTCTCCACTTGGCGGGGCCGCCAGCATAAAGGGCCGGCCCGCGCCTTTCAATCCCCGAACCGCGGGACTGGCGAAGTTGAAACCGCGGCTAAGCCGCCCCCCGAGGTTCCAGGCGGATCGTGGCGATGTCGGCGCCATGGTATTGCTGGTGCCGTACCGAAGTCGCGTAATGCCGCAGCAGGCGCAGGGGCGCCTCGGACTCATTGGGAATGTCGGCAACGCCTTCGCTCAACATGGCGAGTTGATCTTCCAGATTCGTGTCGGAACCGCCAGCGATGAACTCCAGATCCGCCGCCTTGCCGTCGGCCCTGGCCACGAGCAGCAGGTCACGTCCGGAATCCCCGTTGCTAGCGTCGAGCAGGATATGCAAGGTCTCTTCTCCCGCCGCGCGCAGCTCGGTCGTAGTCTGTTTGCCGAGTTTCATATTCTTGCCGAACTTGCCGAGAAACGCATCGATCTCGGGCAAGGCGGATATCGCCAGCCTGGTCCGAAGTCGCCGGGGCCTGGGCCGGGTAAGATCGAGTAAACCCGACAGCAGAATTACGAAGATCCCTCCTGCCGTCATTCCGTTGCCGAGGATTTCTTCCCAGAGCCCTTGCATCAGGACCGGGTAAATCAGGTCGAACTGGAACAGTAGACCTACCCAGAAAGAGACTCCGACAATCAGGCCCTTGCGGAAATCAAGCCCGGCACTGATCAGGATTTTCATGCCGAATACGAACAACATGGCGACTGCTATAACCAGGAATACGGCAGCAACCGGGCCGGGTATCGCAACGATCACGGCTATGAACTTGGGCATGAAGGCAACAAGGATGAAAATTATTCCCGCGCAAACTCCGATTCTCTTTGCCGCCACGCCGGTAATCTCGGCGACCGCTACGCTGTCTCCGTAAGTAGAATTCGGCACGGTGCCGCTGAGCCCCGACAAGAGATTGCCCAGCCCGTCGGCATTGATGGCGCCCTGGATCGAGCGGAAGTCTATTGCGCGAGGTACACGCCAGGACACACGCTGTATGGCGATGGCCTTTCCCAGTGTTTCCATGGCTCCCACCAGGGTCACGATCAGAAACCCGGGCAGCAGCGCCCAGAAGTCCACGCCGAAACTCAGGTCCAGGCCCGGATAGGCGCCGAATCCAGGCAGACCGAACCACGGGGCTTGCGCAACGTAATCGATATCGTATATGCCCAGAGCCAGGCCCGTCAGCGTTCCGCCCGATATTCCGATCGCCAGCGCCCAGAGTCTCCAATGACCGGTGAATCGTAGTGAAACAAACACCGTAAGCAAGAGCGTCACAAGCGCGGTAACCGGCCCGGCCGAAGAGGACGCATCCAAAGGGACGTCGTTGAGTTGCTGGAAAACCAGCGGCGCAATAGATACCGGCATCAGAATCAATACGGTTCCGGAGACGACAGGCGTAATCACGTGCCGCATGGCCGCGAGCCAGAATCCGAGGGTAAATTGCGCCAGGGACGACACGAGGATCAGCGTAGCCAGCAGCGCGGGGCCACCGTACTCCACGGCATTTACGCTTACCGCCAGAAATGCGCCGGTGCTTCCCATCACCAGAATGTAGCCGGCGCCAAGACGACCGAATCGCTGTGATTGAATAATGGTGGTAACGCCGCTGACAATCAGCGCCATGAATACCGCCCAATCGAGATATGCCCCGTTTTCACCGGCGCTGGTGATGAGAATTGTCGGAACGAGCACAACCGTCGCCAGGGTGAGCGCGGCGTTTAACAGACCCAAACCCAACGTGACCGGCAAGGGGGGATGATCGTCGACCTCGAAAAGCAGTTCCTGATTGGCTTGCTGGCGCGGGTGAGACACGGCAATTCCCTTTGATCAATAATCCGGCATTCGGATGTGATTTTTATTTTTCGGAAAGGTGGTTTTCCTGCCGACCCCGCAACACTAGACCGAATCCGGTTTCGGCGCAATCGGATTGGCGAGCCAATTTCCGGCTCTGCCCTTCAGCCGGGAAGGCCCTGTCGGGACTGGAAAGAGCAGGCGAGCGGTTGGCCCGGCCGAAATTTGAACACCCCCGGCTTATCCTATATTCTGCCTGCGCGATTTGCGCCAGCCATGCCTGAGGTGGATTCCAATGACAATGCAAAACACACCCCTTCTCATGTCCCGCATTCTCGGCCGGGGAGCGCTGCTCGACCCGGAAGTGGAAGTGGTCACGATGCAGGCGGACGGAACGCACCGCCAGTCTCTCAAGCAGACCTGGGACCGCGCCAACCAGTTGGCGCACGCGCTGGCCGGCGCCGGGATTCAGATCGGCGACCGGGTAGGCAGCTTCATGTGGAACAATCACCGCCACCTTGAGTTGTATCAGGCCGTTCCGTCCATGGGCGCGGTGCTGCACACCCTGAACATCCGCCTGTCGCCGGTGGATCTCGAATACATCGTCAATCACGCCAACGACCGCGTGATCTTCGCCGACGAAGACCTGCTGCCCCTGCTGGAACCGCTTTGGGACAAGTTGCCCTGCGTCGAATTGCTGGTCGTCTGCCGCCATGGTGAAGGCGGCGAAAGTTCCTTTGGCAACCAGGTCGACTACGAAGATTTCATCGCCGGCCATGCGAGTTCATATGCATGGCCGGAAATCCCGGAAACCGCGCCCATGGGCCTTTGCTACACCTCGGGCACCACGGGCAAGCCGAAAGGCGTGATGTACACCAATCGTTCGACGTATCTGCACACCTTGACCGAATGCCTGACGGACTCGATCGCGTTGTCGGCGCTGGACTCCGCGCTGGGGATCGTGCCCATGTTCCACGCGATGGGCTGGGGTCTGCCGTTTTGCGCCTCCATGCTGGGCTGCAAGCAGGTCATGCCGCACCGGTTCATGATTCCCGACGCGTTTCTGCGACTGATGCAGGAAGAAGAAGTAACCCTTTCCGCCGGCGTGCCCACAATCTGGCAGGGCGTAAAGGCGGCGCTGGAAGCGAACCCCGGCAAGTACGACATTTCCAGCGTGGGCCGATTGACCTGCGGCGGTTCCGCGCCGCCTCCCTCGCTGATTCGCTGGTATTGGGACAACTACGACATTGAAATGATCCAGGGTTGGGGCATGACCGAAACGAATCCCCTGGGCACGCTGTCGCGCAAGATGTCCAAGTTCACCCAACGGAGCCTGTCCGAAAACGAGCAATTCGAAAACGTGGCCAAGGCCGGACTGCTGATGCCCGGCCTGGAAATGGAAATCTTCGACGACGAGTGGAACGCCCTGCCCCATGACGGCGAATCCGTGGGCGAGCTTTGCATCCGCGGCCCGTGGATCGCTTCGGAGTATTTCAACGACCCCCAGCCCGACAAGTTCCACGACGGCTGGCTCGTTACGGGCGATGTCGCCAAGATCGATTCCGAGCAGTATCTGCTGATCGCGGATCGGTCCAAGGACCTGATCAAGTCAGGCGGGGAATGGATCTCCTCGGTGGACCTGGAGAACCACATCGTCGCCATGCCGGATGTCGCCCAGGCCGCGGTGGTGGCGCAGCCGCATCCGAAATGGGACGAGCGCCCGGTGGCCCTGGTCATCATGGCCGAAGGCAAGGAACTCGATCCGGCGGCGGTGATCGATCATTGCAGCCAGGCCTTCGCCAAATGGCAATTGCCCGACGAAGTCATGGTAACGGACAACATTCCGCTGACCACCACCGGCAAGATCGACAAGAAAGTAATTCGCGCGCGGCTTGACGACGAAGGCTACAAATTGCCCGACCTGCGCGGCTGAGCCCTCACTGCAAGCCGGGATCGGTAGGCGCGTAATCCGCGCCTTCGGCGTCAGCCACACGGGCACCGGCAAGAATTCCCGGCAGGGCGTAATTTCCCTCGTGGCAGGCGTATTCGAACAGGTTCTCACCGGTGTCGCTCATCGGCAATTCACCGCTCCAGGGCTGGCTGTAATTTTCCGGGTCTTCGACGGTGAACTGGTAGAGGACGGTGTCGTCCGCCACCCGGGTAAACCGTTCCGTCACCCGCATTTCGGATGATCCATAGAAGCGGTGGTCGAGCGAAGACCGCAGGCTTTGCTGGGGATGGAAATTGGTTGTTTCGATAACCAGGGTGTCGCCTTCCCAATAGCCGATGGAATCGCCGAGCCAGGGATATAGCGGCGGGTCCCGATGCGTGCTGTTCAGGCGCACGATACGGGCATCGTGGTTCATTTCCGCCAGTAGAACGACATACTCCCCGGTCTGCACGATCTGGGTCAGGTTGTTGTAGAGCACCGGCAATTTCGGTGGTCCGCCGGAGGAGCCGAATCCCACTATGCAGCGCTCGCCGAGCGGGCGCACTTCCGGCCCATCATAGGATTGCCGCCGCTGCATGGCGCCGGCGAATTTGGCGCGGCCCTGATCGCTGTAAGGCAGGCGTCCGTCTTCAGGATCCACCAGGATCGAAGTGCGGATTTCGCCGTCGACTTCCGCCAGGCGATTTCCGGGGTCCACCCAGAAGGTGTTATAGCCACCGACGTTCTGCCCTGCGGCAGGCGCATCCCGATCAGGATCGCTGGGCACATAGCTGCGCTCGAACCCGGCCACCACCATGGCTTCGATACGCGCGGCATCCTCGCGGGAGATCACGAGTTGGCCGTTGAATCGTTCGGCGCGTTCCAGATTGGTTTGGGTGGCGATGGACCAGAAGCCTTGCAGGTCAGGATCGCCAAACTCGGTGAGGGGAACTTCGTAGTCGTTTTCAGCCCCATGCAGAGCGGTGGCGAAAGCGGCGGCGAGCGTCAGTACTACTGCCTTTTGCATAATTCTTCTCCAGTGCCTTGTACTCGCTCCAGGCTTGCGCCGAGCGGATCAGATTTCGCGGGCGATCAGCATCTTCATGATTTCGTTGCTGCCGCCGTAGATTTTCTGCACCCGGCTGTCGGCGTACATCCTGGCGATGGGGAACTCCATCATGTAGCCATAGCCGCCGAAGAACTGCAGGCACTCGTCGACTATTTCACATTGCTTCTGGGTCGTCCACCATTTGGCCATGGCCGCGGTGCTGACATCCAGTTTGCCATCAACGAGACGCTCGACGCAGTCATCGACGAAAATGCGCGCGACGCGGGCTTCGGTAAATCGTTCCGCGAGCTTGAACTGGGTGTTCTGGAAATCGAGTATGCGCTTGCCGAACGCCTTGCGTTCCTTCACGTACTCTGAAGTCACCTGCAAGGTCTTTTCGATCCCGGCGACGGCGCCGACGGCAATGATCAGCCGCTCCTGCGGCAATTGCTGCATCAACTGGACGAAGCCGCTGCCTTCCGCGCCGCCGAGAAGATTCGCTTTCGGCACGCGCACATCGGCGAAGAAAATCTCGGCCGTGTCGGCCGCCTTCTGGCCGAGTTTCTCCAGATTGCGCCCACGCGAAAATCCGCCTTCGCCTTCCACGCCTTCGGTTTCGAGCATGATCAGGGAAACGCCGGAGGCGGCCTCTCCCGGATCGGTCTTGGCGACGACGCAAATCAACTCGGCGTTCATGCCATTGGAGAGAAAGGTTTTTTGCCCGTTGAGCACAAAGTCGTCGCCATCGGGGATGGCCGTTGTGGCAACCGCCTGCAAGTCCGAGCCGGTGCCGGGTTCGGTCATGGCGATGGCGGCTACGAGTTCGCCGCTGGCCATTTTCGGCAGCCAGCGCTGCTTTTGTTCTTCCGAACCATAGGCATGGATGTAATGGGCGACGATTCCCGAATGTACGCTGTTGCCCCAACCGCTGATGCCGGCATAGGTCAATTCTTCGAGCAGTACCGCCTCGTGCTTGAAATTGCCGCCTCCGCCGCCGTAGGCCGCGGGAATCGAAGCGCATAACAGGCCTGCATCGCCGGCCTTGCGCCAGGCGTCGCGATCGATGCGGCCCTGCTTTTCCCAGGCGCCGATATTCGGTACGAACTCTTTTTCGAGGAAGCGGCCGACGGCCTCGCGCATGATGCGTAATTCCTCATCCATCCAGGGCGATTCGGGGCGCTCTGACAACATCTTTGATATTCCGCAACAGTTCGAATTCGGATCAGGCTGCCCGGTCGGTACGCTCGACAATCATGGCATTGGCTGTGCCGCCGCCCTCACAGATCGCGATCAGGCCGTAACGACCCTGCCTGCGTTCGAGTTCATGCACCAGCGTAACCATCAGTTTCGCGCCGGTGGCGCCGAGCGGATGGCCGAGCGCCTGGGCGCCGCCGTTAACGTTCAGGCGCTCGATATCCGCGCCGAGCGCCTTGGCCCAGGCCAGCGGCACTGAGCCGAAAGCTTCGTTGACTTCGTACAGATCGATTTCGTCCAGCGTAAGTCCTGCTTTCTCCAGCACTTTTTCGGTCGCCGGAATCGGGCCTTCGAGCATGACCACAGGATCCGAACCGATCACGGCCATGGAATGAATCTTCGCCCTCACCGGCAGACCGAGTTCGGCCACGGCGTTTTCGTTGGCGATCATTACGGCTGCTGCGCCGTCGCTGATCTGGCTTGCGGTGCCGGCTGTGATGACGCCCTCTTCGCGCAAGGGATTCAGCCCGCGCATGCCTTCGAGCGAAGCGTCCTTGCGGATGCCCTCATCGATAACGTGCATATCGGGGCTGCCGTCTTCCAGCACGATGGGGACGGGCAGCACTTCACGTTCAAAATAGCCTTCGTTCGTGGCCTCGGCCGCGCGCTGATGGCTGAGCAGGCCGAACTCGTCGAGTTGTTCGCGGTCGATGCCGTATTTCTCCGCCAGCAATTCAGCGCCATCGAACTGCGAAAACTGGATGCCGGGATAGCGCGCTTCCAGCCGGTCGCCCTTGGGCACGCCGCGGCCATGGGCCAGGCCATCGCGAATGTTCGAGCCGATTTCCACCGTGCTCATCGCTTCCACGCCGCCGGCAATTACCACGTCCTGGGTGCCGGACATGACGGCCTGGGCAGCGAACTGCATGGCCTGCAGCGAAGAGCCGCATTGCCGGTCGACGGTTACTCCCGGAACTTCCAGCGGCAGCCGTGAAGACATCGTGACATTGCGGCCGAGATTGCCGGCCTGTGCGCCATTCTGCATTACTACGCCGAAAACAAGGTCATCGACGCGATCTTCCGGGATGTTCGTGCGCTCGATCAGTTCATCGACCACCATCGCGCCGAGATCGACCGGATGCACCCGGCTGAGCCGGCCTCTCTTGCGTCCCGTGGCGGTGCGCACGCCGCCGACGATAAATGCTTGAGCCATGATTTTCCTCAAATACTACTGTATCAAATCGCCGGCATGCGGATGCCGGCGTCGAGCCGTATGGTTTCTGCGTTCAGATAGGCGCACCTGACAATATGCGCCACTTCGGTGGCAAATTCGTCGGGCAGTCCGAGCCGCTTCGGAAACTGGGTAATCGAGACCAGTGCCTGTTTCAGCTCATCCGGCGCCGCGGAGAGCAAGGGCGTCTCGAACACGCCTGGCGCCACGGTCATGACGCGAATTCCCCGCTTCGCCAAATCGCGGGCGATGGGTAATGTCATTGCTACGATGCCGCCCTTGGAGGCGGCATATCCCGCCTGACCGGTCTGGCCGTCGAAAGCGGCGACCGATGCCACGTTGACGATGACTCCGCGTTCGCCATCGCCGCCGTCGGGTTCGTTGTCGTTCATTACCGCGGCGCAAAGCCGCAGCACGTTGAAAGTGCCGATCAGATTCACCCGCACGATATGTTCGAATCGCGCCAGCGGCATGGGGCCGTCGCGGCCCACGGTGCGCGCGGCGCCGCCGATGCCGGCGGAATTGACATTGATATGGATGGCCTCGAAGCGCTCGCGGGTCGCGGCGATGGCGGCGGAAACCGAATCTTCATCGGTGACGTCACCGGCGTGCCAGATCGCCTGTCCGCCAAGTTCCGTGCCTGCCTGCCGCAACAGTTCTTCGTTGCGGTCGAACAGCATGACATTGGCGCCCGCAGCGAGAAAATTCCTTGCAACCGCGAGTCCCAGGCCCGAAGCGCCGCCGGTTACGAATGCCGTCTTGCCCGCCAGTTCCATTCAGATCTGCCGTGTTTGAGCGAGGCTGCAAGCATAGTGCATCGCCCTGCCTGCAACAAGACGGCCGGAATTTTCAGATTTGAACGGGATGTACCGGCAAGTCGCCCGCCGTCCCTGGCAGGCATTGGTCTGCTCCCTGCTACCACTGCAGGCTTCCTTGCAGCATCACCGCTTCCTCGGTGATTCCATAGCCGGATTCACGCCTGCCGATCTCGAGACCGGCGTTCAAGGCAGGTCCGGCGTTCAATCTGAGCCCCATGCGCAGGGCTTGTTCCCCATTCCCCGCGCGCTCGGCAGCGACGTAGGGATACCAGAGCCGGTTTTGGCCCATGCCGTAGCCCAACTCAACCAGCATCCGCCCCCCTGAGTTCAACGGATCGCCGGCGGTCAAAGCACTGGCATCCTGCATTTCCCAAAGGTTTTGCATGCCGCTGTCGCTCGCGCCCCAGTCTGTGCCGAATCGCGCTCCGAAGCCGCGGCCATCGGCGCCCGGTTGATAGCGTAGTGATGCGCTCAGGCCCCATTCCCGATACGCGTCGGCCTGGTGGGCGATCAGGGTACGAGCGTCGATCTCCACCGCCAGCCGCCCTTGCTCGAAAGCGAGGCCGCCGCCGATTTCCAGTCCCATCCCGGTTTCAGCATCGCCGGCGTCATGGCGCAGGCCCGCTTCGAAAGTCGGCCGCAGCGTTCCACCATTCGCCAGCGATACCGTGCCCGAGCCTTCGAGCAGCAGCCTTGCGCGGCGGGTGGAAGCCTCGGTTCCGATCAGTCCTTCGATCGAATCGGAACGGGTACTGGTAAGCAATACATCCGAACGGACCGCCAGTTCAAAATTGCCTTTCTCGCCGAACAGCGCCGTCAGTTCGCTGCGCCCGCCGAAGGCCGCCATCGTATTGCCGAGACCGGTTGCAAGCACGGTTTCGGAATTTGCCGGCGCCAGTTCGAGACTGCCTTTGCCATAGCCGAGCGTGCCCCAGAAGCTGGTTCGTTCATCGAGCCGAAATTGCACATAGGGGTTGATGCTCGTCAGGCTGCTGCTCACGCCGCCTCCCGCCGCGGTCTGGTGAACGTAGTCGCCTTCGCCGCAACTCAGCGATAGCGCCAGGCCGGCCAGCCAGTTACCCCGGTTGCTGTCCAGGCCCATGATTGCCGTGGAGACTTCGCCGTTGAGCGATAGCGGTCCGTCGCCGCTGCGGAAACGGATTGCCGCTGTTTCGCCCCAGGTAGTCCATTGGCCCGCGCTTTCCTCCCCCACGTCGTGCGAGTAATAGAAGGAACTGTTCATCAGGTCGCCCGGCAGGCGCGGCCCGGACGATTCGGAGACCGACGCATCGTCTTGCACGCGCCGGAACATCTCGTTCACTCTTGCCCCGCCGAGGGTCAGGTGAGATTCCCGGGAACCGCTCTCAAGCCGGCGACCGATGGCTTGGGCTGTCTGATCCGAGGCGGCGCGGCCGAATCGGGCCAGCCAGGCTTTGGGCATGGGGTCCGAATTGCTGATCGCGCCGGTGGCGGCCGGATCCGCCAAGGTCGCGCCCTCGGCATTCGACAGGCTCAGGGTCAGTGTCTCCGTGCCTTCGTCGTGGGCGTCCTCAAGAACAGATATGTTCACGGTTCTGTATTGTTCGCCGGGGGCGAACTCGAGCACGCCCGAGGCGGGAACGTAATCTTCACCGGCGGAGGCTGTGCCATCGGCCGTGGAGTAAGCTACCGAGACTGTTTCGCCGGCGGCCCGGTCAAGGCGTACTTCGAATTCCAGTTCGGCTCCGGGCGCTTCCCGAGCCGCGGAATCCGCGACGGAGATTTGCAGTGGTTCAGGCAGACTGCGAGATGCCTGATTGCTGACTCCGGCCGAGTCGGACGCGGCCGCCCAGACTCCGGTCGAAATGTTTCCCCAACTCGCCGAATTCACCGCGCGAACTCTGAAAAAGTAGCTCAGGTGATCGAGCGGGCGGCCTTCCCTCTCGGTGACGGTATATCCGGTATCGGCGCTATTGGTCGATACCCAATTGCTCGACCAGGAGTTTCCGGAATACTCGTATAGTTCCACGATGTATTCGTAGTGAACGATCGGCGAACCGCCATCGGCCACGGGCGGATCCCAGCGCAGGACGACGCCTCCGGCGCCATCGGCTTCAGCGGTGAGATTGCGCGGCGCTCCGGGTTTGACCGCACGGGGCCAGGGCCGGGCGTAGGCTTCAGCGGGTTGGCCCGCACCCAGGTCGTTCACGGCCCTGAGTTCGAAATGATATTTGTTCCGGTAAGAGCGGTTAATGTTTTCGAGCCCGGTCAGCAACAACGAGGTTTCGGTGCTTCCCGTGGATACCCATTCGCCACCGGTTTCGCCCGGCATGATCGAATTCGACTGGTGACCGACCCGGTATTCGTAACGCGTGACCGGGCTGCCTCCATCGCTCAGGGGTGGTTCCCAGGCCAGGGTCGCCTGGCCATCGCCTGGAATGGCTTCGAACAGTTGCGGCAGGTCCGGTTTCCGCGTCGTAATTTCGTCGTCATCGAGAATCCGAACCTCTGCCTTGGCCGGATTGCCGATTTCGTAGAAACCGGGACGCGGCTGGATTTGCGCGATCACGGCGCCCTCACCTTCCGGCCAGTCGTCGTCTTCGACAGCCAGGGATCTGACTCTGAACGGCTCGCGTCCGCCGAGGTAGTTAACCATCAACAATGGATTGGCGCTCACAAGAGTTCTTGCGCCGGTCTCGAAACCCTGAATGCGGATGTCCACGTTGGCCGGCCAGCGTTCCGCCAACCTTATGCGGAATTCGACCGGCTCGCCCTCCTCGACTTCGGTATTGACCGGTTCTATGGTCACCACTGGCAGGTCTTCCAGCCGGGTTAGTCTGACGCGATAGGTTTTGGTATCTCCTCTGCCCGCGGTAACGGTCACCTCGATCAGGTTCTCGCCAATCTGAAGCTCGAGTTCCGCGTCGCCGGGACTGGCGGTATCGTCGTCCCCTGCGATGGAAACGCTTGCATTCGGCGAATTTGTCTCGGCTTCGATTCGTACGCGGTCGACGATCCGGTTCGCCGTTGCGGTATATGAGGTAACGTATCCCCGGAAGCCGCCGTCGAGCGCTATGTAGTCATCTCCCGAAGTCAGGCGCAGCCTCTTCAGGGTCGCGTCATCGTCCGCGGACGCGGCGTCTTCGTACACTTCGACAATGGCGTTTCCAATCTCTGAATCGTCAAAGTCCAGGGTCGCGGAGATTTCTATGGTTTCGGCTTCGCTTTCGACAGAATCCGCGACCGCGGTCAGTGTCAGCTCCGCAGAGCGCGATTCGGCGGGCAGTGCAAGCTGGTAGCCATTGGTAGAGTCCGAGTCGGCATCGGCGGGTGAAATCGTGTAGTCGGCGCCGAACTCGGCGCTGCCGCCAAATGCGAGCGTCATGGCCTGGTCATCGCCAAAAACTCCGCCCCCTTCGAATCCAGCGATCACCGTGACGCGGGTTTCGTCCACGTCGGTGTCCGGATCATCGGCCTCCAGCAGTGTTTGCCGGTTGAGGCGAACGAAGGGCTGTTCGGGCGTATCCGACTCGGCGATGGTGACTGGATACTCCTGTTCTCCAATGGGGCAGGAAATTGATGTCCCGGTTGGCGTGCACAATCCGAATACATTGGTGGAGAAACCCGGAGCTTGTGCGAGGATCAGCTTGAATCGCTCTTCCGGTTCGTAGATCGCATCGTCGACAAGATCGATTTGCACCGGCACGCGGGCAATCCGCTTGATTCCCTCAAAGCGATAGTCTTCGGCTTCGATTCTTACCACCTCGCTGATCGGCGCATAGTCTTCCGGAGACGAGGCGTTGGGATTTTGTGTATCGCCAGCATTGGTGCTTACGGACACGAACCAGTCCCTCAGAGCCGAAGGCGTAAGCCCGGATACCAGGGTAGCCACAACGTAGATATTTTGGCTGCCGCCTTCCTCGGCGAAAGCATACTCGGCCATGTCGAGCGAGATAATGCCCAGGGGCTCTCTGCGGCCGACGATAAAGGTCGCGGCCGGCTCGCCGGAAATCGAGTAGTGGTCGCCGCTTGCGATCGTTGCCGTCAGGAATCCATTGCTCAGCGTGTCGTCGTTGTCTTCCCAGAACCAGGACCGCGTCAGATCAAAACTTGCCTCGTCATTACCTGCTTCGAATGTCACGCTCTGTGTCAATCGGGAAGACGATAGCCATAACCTTTCCTGAGTCAGATCTACATCGACTTCGAGAGCGTCCGCGATAGCGCCGCTTCGCGTCAGGGTAAATTTCAGCGTGCCGTCGGGGTCGGTCGCACCCAGCGGGAGTACCTCATGGTTGACTTCGATAGTGACCGACTGTGTCGCCGGCGATTGCGCCTGGGCGGCCAACCATGGAAAGCAGGCGAACAGCAGCAGTGTCGCGGCCGATCGCAGTAGTGTGGAATAACTCGGCAGCCATTCCCTGGCCGCCGCGCCGCCGTGCCTGTCGTCCGACGTCTCGATCCCTGTTACTTCCAGACTTCTCTGTAGCGCTTGCTCCGCCATCTCGTTCCCCCTTCGCCTCTTCCAAGGCGATACGGATGCCAACCGAAATCGCGAAACCTGGCCTTTTGCCCCCCGGCGGCCACCGGTCCCGCCAAAATCCGCATCCGTTCGGTTCGGGCTGCCCCGCCGGTGGTGAATCCTTTCCGGCGAGAGTCCTTGTAAGTAAACATGTGGACATGCAAACGCTTTGCAAGCGCTTGGACTCTCGAATCGGAAATTGCATATCATCCCGTCGGATTTACGGAGTAATCACCGGCATGGGACCACTAGCAGGAATTCGTGTAATAGAGATGGCCGGCCTCGGGCCGGGTCCGTTTTGCGCCATGATGCTTTCCGACCTCGGCGCCGAAGTGATCCGGATCGATCGCCTGAGTTTGAAAGGCACTGGCCACCGCGCCAATGTGTTGTCGCGGGGGCGCCGGTCGCTGGCGCTGGATTTGAAGTCGGCCGCCGGGAAAGAAACGGCGCTTGCGCTGATCGATCAGGCCGACGCGCTGATCGAAGGATTCCGGCCGGGAGTCATGGAACGTCTCGGGCTGGGGCCCGAGGTCTGCTTCGAACGCAATCCGCGGCTGGTCTATGGGCGCATGACCGGCTGGGGCCAGTCAGGCCCATTGGCCAGTGCCGCCGGCCATGACATCAATTACATATCCATCGGCGGCGCGCTCGGCGCCATGGGATACGCCGACCGGCCGCCGGCGCCGCCGCTGAACCTGATCGGCGATTTCGGCGGCGGGGCCATGTATCTGCTTTGCGGCTTGCTTGCCGCTCTGCTGGAACGCAACCAGTCCGGCCGCGGCCAGGTCATCGACGCGGCCATGACCGACGGCACGGCAAGCCTGCTGAGCACCTTCTATGGACTGATGGCCATGGGAATGTGGACCACGGAACGACACAGCAATCGCCTTGACGGCGGCGCGCCATTCTATGGCAGCTATGAATGCGCCGACGGCAAGTATATTTCCGTCGGCTCGCTCGAACCGCAGTTCTATGCCTTGCTGCTGGAAAAAGCCGGCATTGAGGATCCACTGTTCGAACCGCAATACGCGCAGGAGAACTGGCCCGCGGCGCGCGAGAAACTGGCCTCGATCTTCCGCACTCGCACCCGCGAGCAATGGTGCGAGCTGATGGAAGGCACCGATGTCTGTTTTGCGCCCGTGCTCGACCTGGCGGAAGCGCCGGATCACCCGCATAACAAGGCCCGGGACACTTTCGTCGACTTCGAAGGCGTTATGCAGCCCGCACCGGCGCCGCGGTTCAGCCGCACACAGGGCGCAATCCAGTCGCCGGCGGCCCTGGTGGGAGAGCACAGCGAGCAGGTTCTCGCCGACTGGGGCTTCGATAGCGAGCGCATCGCGCAACTGAAAGCGGCCAACGCGATTTGATGGACTATTCCTCCAGTTCCACCCAAATGTCATTCTGCGCGCAGCGAAGCGAAGTCGCAGAATCTCCACTCGAGCGCGACTTAATCCGGAAAACATGATCCATGTCATACCAGACCATCATTTACGCAGTGTCGGACTCGATTCTCACCTTGACGCTGAACCGGCCCGACAAGCTCAACGCTTTCACCGTCAAGATGGGTCATGAATTGATCGATGCCTTTGATCGCGCCAGCGAGGACGACGCTGTAAGCGCCATCGTCGTCACCGGCGCCGGGCGTGCCTTTTGCGCCGGCATGGACTTGTCCGGAGAAGGCAATGTATTCGGCCTGAACGAGGCGTTCGAGCCCGACATCAACGACATGCGCGAGCGACTACATGACCCGGAGATCGAAAAGGGAGTGCGCGACCTCGGCGGCCTGCTGACGCTCGCCATCTTCAGATGCAAGAAGCCGGTCATCGCCGCCATCAACGGCCATGCCGTCGGCATCGGCGCCACCATGACCTGCGCCATGGACGTTCGCATCATCTCCAGGGACGCGACGATGGGATTCGTCTTCAACCGCATCGGCATAACTCCGGAAGCCTGCTCGACCTGGTTCCTGCCACGCATCGTCAACATGGGTACCGCGCTGGAATGGATCTACCGGGCCGACCTGATCGGCTCGAAGGAACTGAAGCAAAGGGGATTCGTCACTTACCGCGTGAAAGGCAAAGAGGTGCTCGACAAAGCGTACGATTTGGCGACACGCATCTCGCGGCACAGCCAGGTCTCGGTCGCGCTGGCGCGGCAGATGATGTATCGCAACGTCTGCCTGGCCCACCCACGCGAAGCACACGAAGTGGAGTCCCTGGCGATCTACTATCAAAGCCGAACGAGCGGCAAGGAAGGCGTGCAGGCATTCCGGGAAAAACGCCCGCCGCGCTTCAGCGACAAGGCTTCCGTCGACATGCCGCGTTTCTATCCCTGGTGGGACGAGGCCGAGGACCAGTAATCCGCAACTGCGCGGGCGACGCATGCGTCGCCCCTACAATTTCAATGGAAATCCCAAATCAGGCATTCGGCACGATTTTCCCTGTAGGGGCGAGGCATGCCTCGCCCTGCCGGGGGCGATGCCGTGTTGCGTTAACCTGAATTGCCGATGTATAAATTGAGTGTGGCCGGTTTATCTTGCCGGCAGCGCTCAGGATTCGGCAGAGGAGTGACGCCATGGTTATCCTGCAAAGCACCTTCCAGCTCTTTCCCGAAAAAGTCGACGAAGCCCTTGACCTGATGCGGGAAATGATGCGCCTGTGCACGCACGAACACGGCTGCCGGCATTACCGGTATTTCCAGGGAATCGCCGATCCAGGCGAAGTCCTGCTATTGCAGGAATGGGATGACGCCGAAAGCCTGCAAGGCCATTACGAGACCGACCACATGGAACGATTCGTCAGCCGTCTCGGACCGTTGTTGCGCAGCCCGATCACCACGAGAAGCTATGTTTCCCAGGATGAGGAATCCATTCTCGGCGTAACCGAGGAAAGCACCGCGGAATCGCATCAGGCGATTCACTGAGGGGCTGACGGCTTGACCTCGCCGCGGTCCAGCCGCGCGAAATAGTCTTTCGCCGCGGTCCGCACCCGCGGCGCCAGCACCAGGGTGGAAAGCATGGTCGGTATGGCCATCGTGGCGTAAGCCCCGTCGAACAGATAAACCACGGCTTCCAGCGACGCCACCGCGCCCGCGGTAATCAGCGCCACGTACGTCCAGACGTAGTATTTCTCCCGCCGCGTGCCGAACAGGAAAGCCATGCATTTGCCGCCATAATAGGAATAGGTGAGCACGGTGGTGGCCCCGAGCACCACGACCATGAGCAGCACGAGCCAGGAGCCGAATCCGGGAAACGCCTGTTCGTAGGCGAGCGAAGTCAGGGTCACGCCGACAGCGTCTTCCTGCCAGACTCCGGTGACCAGTATCGCCAGCGCCGTGCAGGTACACACGATCAGCGTATCGATGATCGGCCCGAGCATGGCCACGAGCCCTTCACGCACGGGTTCGTTGGTTTTGGCCGCACCATGGGCCAGGGATTCGGTGCCGAGCCCGGCTTCGTTGGAAAACACGCCCCTTTGCACACCGATCAGGATTACCGCGCCGAGGGCGCCGCCCGCCACTGCCTCGCCACTGAAAGCGTCGCGAAAAATCAGCGCGAAAGTCGCCGGAATCTCTGCCGCATAGATGACCAGCAGCCATCCGGTAATCACGAAATAAAAAACCACCATCAACGGCACCAGCCGGGCGGTCCAGGCCGAGATGCGCTGGATCTTGCCGATGATGATCGCGAACGCCGCTGCCGCAAGCAGCAAACCCATGACGAGGTCGAAAACAAAATGGTCGTCGGCGCTGGCAAGCCCGGCCGGAATCGCGATCACGTCACGCAGGATCTGCACGACCTGATTGACCTGGAATACGGGCAAGGTGCCGAACATGCCGGCAACGGCGAACAAAGCGGCAAACGGCATCCACTTCCGCCCGAGCGCCTCGCGAATGACGTACATCGGACCGCCTTGCAACTTGCCGGTATCGTCGGGGCCGCGGTACATCACCGCCAGACTCGCGGTATAGAACTTGGTCGAGGTGCCGACCACGGCAGTCACCCACATCCAGAACACCGCGCCGGGCCCGCCGAGCGTGATCGCCAGCGCCACGCTGGTGATATTGCCGAGACCGATGGTGCCTGCCAAAGCCGTTGCGAGCGCGCGGAAGTGTGTGATGTCGCCCGCGGCCTCGCGCGAATCATAGCGGCCCAGCAACAGGTCCACGGCGTGTTTCACATAGCGAAACTGCCGCAGCCGCGAATGAATCATGAAAAAAAGCCCGCCGCCAACGAGCAATACGACCAGTTGCGGGCCCCACATGAAATCGGCGAATGCGCCCAACGCTCGTTCGATACTTTCCATGGCCTTCAGCGGGCGGCCGCGAAGATTGCAGGCGGCTTCAAGGGATGTTTTCCCCAAATCGGAATTGCGCGTTCGGTCGGCGCTGTTGCAGGTGCTCGATGAAATAGTCCCAGCGGCGCTTCATGAACCAGCGCGAGTTCAGGAAGCCGTGGCCGGTGTTGGGCAGGACGATGAGGTCAAAATCCTTCTCGGCCTCAATGAGGGCGTTTACCAGCAGCATGGTGCTGTTGGGATGCACATTGGTGTCCATGAGGCCGTGGGCCAGCAGCAATTTGCCTTGCAGGCTCCCCGCTAACAGCGGGTTGGACTGGTTGTCGTAGTTCGACAGCGAGTAGCCCCGCACCGGGTCGGTCTCGCCGCTGTATTCAAGCAGGCCCTGCCAGCGCTCGGCCCAGTCGTCCTCGTAGTTGCGATTGTCGTGATTGCCGGCGCTGGACACGGCGACTTTGTAAAAGTCCGGGTAACGCAATATGCCGGCGGTGGACGCGAAGCCGCCGCCGGAATGGCCCCAGATGCCGACCCGGTCGAGGTCGATCCAGGGATGCCGCTCGGCGAGTTGGCGGATCGTGCCTATTTGGTCGGACAAGCCATTGTCGCCCATGTTGCCGTAATAAATGTCGTGGAATGCCTTGGAGCGGCCCGGCGTGCCCATGGCGTCGACTTCGACGACGATGAAGCCGAGTTCCGCCAATGCCTGCTTGTCGCCCCGCGAGGGCAGGAAGCGGCGTGTGCCGATGCTGGAGCCGAGCGGACCCGGGTACAGGTAATTAAGTACGGGATAGCTTCGCATGGGGTCGAGCATCGTCGGCACATACATCAGGCCATGCAGATCGGTAACGCCGTCCCTGGCCCTGACGGTGAACGGCACGGGCGGATTCCAGCCGGCCTCGAACAATGCCGGAATGTCCGTGTTTTCGAGCGTTGCAAGTACGGCGCCATCGAGCGTTCGCACAATCGTTACCGGCGGGGTTTCGGGCGTCGACCGGGTATCGAGAAAGTACTCGCCGGAATTCGACCAACTGATTTCGTGATGCGCGGTTTCAGGAGTTAGCAACTCAAGCCCTTCCCCGTCGAGGCCGACTCGGAACAAATGGTAGAAGTAAGGGTCTCTGCCTTCGATATTCGAGGCCAGGAACCAGATATGTCCAGACTCAGGATCCACCCGCTGGATATCGAGAACCAGCCATGGGCCTTCGGTGATGCGGTTCTTCAGCTCGCCGCTCGCCAGATCGTGCAGGTACAAGTGGCCCCAGCCGTCCTGTTCGGAAAACCAGATGAACTCGCCGCGCTCATGCAGCACCCGCCAGTTTTCGCCGATGAAGCCCGCCATGTAATGCGTTTCGGATTCCTCGCGATACACGTCCCGAACGCTGCCGTCGTAGATGTCGGCGACGCGCAACTGGGCGATCTTGTGATCGCGGGATGAAGAAATGAAGGCGAGGCGTTCGCTGTCCGTACTCCATTGCGTATCGAGAAAAATCCCGCCGCTGCCGGCGACATGATCGCTGGTGGTCGATCGATGGGGGTCGGGCGGCATGTCGAGGAATACCAGGCGCGGTTCCGGTGCGAGATGAATCACCAGCCGTTCGATCATGAAAATATGCTCGTCGCCCGGCAGCGGATACTTCCACATGTCGACTTCGGAGCGTCCGACCCTGGTGTCCCAGAGTACGAAGTCTCCTACTTCGCGGCCGTCGTGACGGAAGGTGGCGATCTTGTTCGAATCCGGCGACCAATTGAGCACCGGGCCGTCGCCGCGAATCCAGCCGGCGTTGTCGGTGGCGTAGCCGTAATTCTCCACGCCGTCGAAGGTCAACTGGGTCAATTCGCCGGTGGCGGTATCGCGCACCCACAGATTGTGTTCGCGGATGAATGCCGCGCGGCTGCCGTCCGGGGAAAGAAACTCGTCGGGAGGATCGCGTTCCAGTTGCCGCGGCGCGTAATCCTCTTCCAGCGCCAGCGAAAAACGGCTGCCATCGAAGTTGAAACTGAGCAGTTCGCCTTCAGCCGTCAGGCGAATGCCGGTCAGCATCAGTTCACGGGAATCGACTTCCCTTCCAAGCAACCCCGCCAGGGCTTCCGCAAGACGCTCGTTGTCGAGCAATTCCCGCCGCTGGCCGGTGGCAGGATCGAACAGCACGTAAGTCTGCGCGCCCAGGTCCGAGCGACGGTAGACGAGCAGATCGTTTTCCTGCCAGTAATGCGCGGCGATGTGGCTGGAAAGCAAGGGAGCGGTATTGGGGCCGAGCATCCGCTCCGCGCGCTGATACTCCGCTTCGCTGACGGATGCCGGCGGCGGCGCCTGCACAGGCTGGTCCGGCGCACAGGCGGCGGTCAGGACGGAAAAAAGAACCGGTATTGTCCAGGCGGTCGTCCGATACATTTCGGTCGGCTCACAAAAGCGCATCCAGAACCAGCTCGGTCGATTCGACGATTCGTTGATCCCGGGGTCGCAGGTCGGGCTCGAAAGAGATGCCGGTCAGATGTTGCACGCCGCCGATATAGCGAACGGCGATCTCGTTGGCTTGCTCTTCGGTGAACTGCTGGTCGCGGCTTTTCACCATACCACGGGCAAACTCCTTGGAGAAGGAAACCGGCTTGCCGTCGCGCCTGAGAATCTCGCCCCGCTCGTCCAGTTTCCAGAAGCGGCTCGAATCCATGGTGAACAGTTCGTCGGCGACGACGATGTCTCCGTCGCTATTGAGTCCGTGCTCGGTCTTGGTGTCCACCAGCACCATGCCCTTGCGGGCCAGATAACCGGAAACCAGGCCAAAAGCCATCAGGCTGGCGTTGCGGATATGGACGTATTGCCCCGCCGTGCACACCCCGGCGCCGATCAGCGAAGCGGCATCCGTGGTGGCGTCCACTTCCGCCTTGGTGCTCGGCGTATCCATCAGATAAGGCAGGCGGCCGTCGGGTTCGAGTTCGTCGACGATCAGTTCGTGGCCGGCGTAAGTGAATGGGCCAAGTCCCTCCTCTTTCGCCGCGAGCCAGTGCTGGTAGAGCGAGGTGGACGTGCTCGATACCGCCATGTACATCCGCAAGACGTTTTCGAGACCGAACAGTCGCAGGTTCTCGGCGGGGATCACGGTCGAAGTCGGATGCAATCCATCGACTTTGAATTGCGAACTGCCGAGTATGGGCTCTACCAGGCGCAATATGTGGTCGTGATTCAGCGCCAGAATCTGATCCTTGAACGGAATGGCGCCGCGATTTACGTCGTGGGTGGAAATGCGATTGTTGCGGAACATGAGCCGCAAGGGCCGGCCGCAATTGCTGCGCAAATCTGCGCCGAAAACCGAATCGGATACCTTGCCTTCCTGTACCGTGGTTCCGCGCAGGCGCGGCAACTCTCCGTCCTCGATCAACTGCCGTATCGGGCGGCCGGTGTTAACGCGGGGCCCGTACTCGGCCACCAGTTCCCGAATTGATTTTTCATCCAGCATACGGTTTTCCGCGGACGGGATTGAGTGGTGCCGCCACCAAGAGTCGAACTCGGGACCTGCTGATTACAAGTCAGCTGCTCTACCACGGCTGAGCTATAGCGGCACTGCGATCGGAAAGTTGCGCGAGACGTCCCGGAACGATGCCCTGAAGTCCCCGCGCAACAGGACGGCAGATGTTACAGAATCACTCCGGTGTGTTCAATATCTGTGCGGGGCCGGTAGGGGCGACGCATGCGTCGCCCGCGGATGTTGCATGGTGTTGGGGCCAATCGCGGGCGAGGCATGCCTCGCCCCTACAAATTGGTCCAAATGTAGTTGTTCGCGGCCATGAAGCCGGCGACGCTGCCGCAATCGAAGCGGCGTCCGCGGAAACGCCAGGCAAGCACCTTGCCTTGCCGCGCCTGGGTCTTCAGAGCGTCGGTGATCTGGATTTCGTTGTTCCGCCCCGGCGCGGTATCCCGCAGGATATCGAAAATGTCGGGTGTGAGAATGTAACGCCCGATTACCGCGAGATTGCCCGGAGCTTCTCCGGGTTCGGGTTTTTCCACCATGTCGGACACGCGATACAGGCCCGGGCCAATCTCTTCACCGTCGATGATTCCGTAACTTGAAGTTTCCGCCGGAGGAACTTCCTCGATCGCGACAATGCTGCATCGATGCTCATCGTACAAAGCGGCGAGTTGCGCCAGTACGCCGGCGTCTTCGGTGACGCAGAAATCATCCGCCAGCAGCACGGCGAACGCCTGGTCGCCGATCAGAGTCTCGCCGGTGAGGATGGCGTGCCCGAGCCCCCTGGCCTCGATTTGCCGCGTATAGGAAAAGTGGCGTTGCCTCACGAGCAGGCGAATGTCCTCGAGCAGGGACTCGCGTTCGGAGCCGGCGACCTGGCGTTCGAGTTCGTAACTGATGTCGAAATGGTCTTCGAGCGCGCGTTTGCCCCGACCGGTGACGAAGGCCATATCGGCGATGCCCGCGCGGGCGGCTTCTTCCACGCCATATTGAATCAGCGGCTTGTTGACGACGGGCAGCATTTCCTTGGGCATAGCCTTGGTCACCGGCAGGAAACGGGTGCCGTAGCCGGCCGCGGGAAACAGGCATTTGCTTATCGATGGCATTATTTCTTCACTCGATCGTAGAAGTCCTCGTAGCGGACGATGTCGTCCTCGCCGAGATAATCGCCCAGTTGCACTTCGATGACTTCCACCGGTTCAGTGCCGTCGTTGCGAAGACGGTGCTTGCTGCCGAGCGGAATCACGGTCGATTCGTTTACGCCGAGAGTGAACTCCCGATCATCGCAGGTCACGATGCCCTGGCCGCGCACGACGGTCCAATGTTCGGTGCGTCGAGCGTGTTTCTGCAAGGACAGCGCCGCACCCGGATTGACGACCAGGTGCTTGACCTGGAAACCGGGGCCCGTTGCCAGACTTTCGAAACTTCCCCAGGGTCGATTGACTAGGCGGTGATGGTCGGTCTCGCTGCGCGCCTGTTGCCGCAACTCGCGCACGATTTCGCCGACTTCCTGCGCCCTCCCGCGATCCGCCACCAGCAATGCGTCGGCGGTGTCGACGACGAGCAGGTCGCGCAGGCCGAGCGCGGCGACGAGGCGCGAACCGGACTGAATGTGGGTGTCCCTCAGATCGCGGCCGATTACGTCGCCGCTGAGGGAATTGCCCAGTTCGTCCTGTTGCGCAAGGTTCCGAACCGCGTCCCAGGCGCCCAGGTCCGACCATCCGGCGTCAAGCGGCAACACCGCTCCGCGGTCAGTATGTTCCATGACGGAATAGTCGATCGACAGGGCGCGGCACTCGGCGAAGGCATCGCCGGGAAAGCGGCTGAAATCGGCGCCGCGCTCGATCCGCGCGTGAGCCTGGCGGCACGCGGCGAAGACGTCGGACGCGTGGCGCTCGAGTTCCGCCAGGTAAGCGGCGGCGCGAAACAGGAACATGCCGCTGTTCCAGAGATAATCGCCTGAAGCGAGATAGGCTTCAGCGGTGGCGACGTCGGGTTTTTCGACAAAGCGCTCGAGATTGCGGGCGGTTGACCGCGCCAGTATCTCGCCCGCCGCCATATAGCCGTAGCCGCTGGCCGGCGCGTCCGGCACGATGCCGAAGGTCATCAGGTATCCGTCTTTGGCGAGCGTCTCGGCCTCGCCGATGGCCGCGAGCAGGCGCTCGGGCCGGGTGATCGCATGATCGCTGGGCAAAATCAGCAATACCGCATCGGGATCGGTTGCCGTGGCTTCGAGCGCCGCCAGCGCCGCGGCCGGGGCGGTATTGCGTGGCGCCGGCTCGAGCAGGATGCGAGAGCCGGCAATGTCCGCGCTGCGCAATTGTTCCGCGGCCAGAAAGCGATGACGTTCGTTGCAGACGATGATTGGCGCTGTGCCGCGTTCGCCGAGACGAAGCAGCGTTTCCTGGAACAGTGTGTGTTCGCGTTCGGGAAACGACACGAATTGTTTCGGCAGCGCAGCCCGGGAAAGCGGCCACAGGCGCGTTCCGGCGCCCCCTGCCAATACTACTGGAATCAACATGAAACGACCCCACAAGGCTGCCCGGCATGATAGCAGAATCGATTGCGCGCGAATTTGCGTCTGGGCGTGTCAAGACAAATATCAGTCGATTATTTGAGCAGGTCAGGATAAACTCGCAGCCTCGAAATCAAGCGACGGCGGGCATGACTGCAACTTCCCGGGCGGCCGGTACTTTCGTCCAGAAAGATTCCTACGAATACGAGGAATTGCTCAACTGCGGCAATGGCGGACTATTCGGCCCAGGCAATGCCAGGCTGCCGGTCGGCAATATGCTCATGTTCGACCGCATCACCGAAATCAGCGAGAACGGCGGGGAATACGGCCGCGGACTGATTCGCGCCGAACTGGACATTCGCCCCGATCTCTGGTTCTTCGCCTGCCACTTTCCGGAAGACCCGGTCATGCCCGGCTGTCTCGGCCTCGACGCCTTGTGGCAACTCGTCGGATTCTATCTGGGCTGGCGCGGACATCCCGGCAAAGGTCGTGCGCTGGGCGCGGGTGAGGTAAAATTCACCGGTGAGATATTGCCGACTTCCCGAAAAGTGCAATACGATCTGTCCATCAGCCGGATCATCCAGCGCAGCCTGATCATGGGCATCGCCGACGGCACTGTTTCGGCGGATGGCGAAACCATCTATACGACAAAGAGTCTCAAGGTAGGCCTGTTCACGCCGGAACAATCTTTCCAATAGCGACCAATTCACGAGGAACATATGCGACGCGTCGTAGTGACCGGAATCGGTGTCGTTTCCTGCTTGGGCAACGACAAGGATTCGGTGCTGCAATCCCTGCGGGAAGGCCGCAGCGGCATCAGATTCAACCCCGATTATGCGGAAATGGGCATGCGCTCGCAGGTCAGCGCGCGCATCGACATCGATCTGAAAGAGCGGATCGATCGCAAGTTCCTGCGCTTCATGGGCGAAGGCGCGGCCTATGGCCATATTGCCATGGAACAGGCCATTGCCGACGCCGGTCTTGAGAACAGCGAGATTTCCAGCGAGCGGATCGGCATCGTGATGGGTTCCGGCGGCGGCTCGCCCAAGGACCAGCTCGATTCCTTCGACGTCATGCGCGAACGCGGCATTCGCCGGGTCGGCCCCTATCGAGTGCCCCGCACCATGAGCAGTTCGGTATCCGCCTGTCTCGCCACCGCCTTCGGCATCAAGGGCGTGAACTACTCGATATCGTCCGCCTGCGCGACCAGCGCCCATTGCATCGGCCATGCCGCCGAACTGATTCAGTTGAACAAGCAGGATCTGGTGTTCGCCGGCGGCAGCGAGGAAGAACACTGGACGCTCGCGCACATGTTCGACGCCATGGGCGCCTTGTCCACCAACTATAACGACGTCCCGGAAAAATCATCCCGCGCCTTCGACCGCGATCGCGATGGCTTTGTCATCGGCGGCGGTGGCGGAACGCTGGTTGTCGAAGAACTCGAACACGCGCTGGCGCGGGGCGCACGAATTTATGCGGAACTGACCGGCTATGCCGCCACCTCCGACGGTTACGACATGGTGGCTCCATCCGGAGAAGGCGGCGCCCGCGCCATGCGGATGGCCCTGCATGGCCTGCATGGCAACGTCGACTACATCAACACTCATGGCACCAGTACACCGGTCGGCGACTTGTCAGAGTTGAACGCCATCCGCGAGGTGTTCGGCGAGGACATACCGGCGATCAATTCCACAAAGTCCTTGAGCGGGCATGCATTGGGCGCGGCAGGCGCGCACGAGGCGATCTTCAGCCTGCTGATGATGGACAGCGATTTCATCGCCGAGTCGATCAATATCGACCAACTTGACGAGCAGGCTGAAGGATTTCCGATCATGTGCGAGCGTCGCGACGATGCAGGGTTGAATCGGATTCTTTCCAACAGCTTCGGATTCGGAGGCACCAATGCCTGCCTGGTCTTCGATCGCCATGCGGCATGAAATGCGCAAGCCGGCGGCGGCTTTTCTCGCCGGCCTGACGATCCTCATTCTGTCGGCGCTCCCGGCGCTGGCGCAATTACCGGTCAGTTCCGGTGGGGCGACGGACGGGAACAATCAGCGCGTATTACCGATCGCGGAAGCCTTTCCCTGGTATGTCAGCGAAGCGGCGCCTGGAGAATTTCGCGTTATCTTCGATCCCGCCCCGGAACATTATCTGTATCGCCACGCGTTCGACTTTCGCCTGCAAACCGGAGCGGGAGAACAGCCGCTGGAATTCCGGCTGCCGCCGGGCCTTGCGAAAACCGACCAGTTTTTCGGTGACATCGTCGCGTATTACGGGCAAGTGGCGGCGGAACTCGATATCGTCCGGGACTTTCCGGAAGGCGCCATATTGCTGATCGAGTTTCAGGGCTGCGCCGATTGGGGCTTTTGCTATCCTCCCCAGCAGGCGCAATTCGAGTTGCCTTCTTTCTGATTTTCGAAAATAACTGCACTTCAACTCAATTTCTGCGAAAATGCGCCGAAGTTAATGCAATTGGCGCGGATCAGCGCCGAAGTTGACAGTTCGGGAATATTGGTATGGCGAAAATCCTGACCTTGCACGGGCCCAATCTGAATCTGCTGGGACATCGAGAGCCGCATATCTACGGCAGCGACACGCTCGACGACATCAACAGCCGCTTGCGCGAGCAATGCACGGCCGCCGGGCACGAGTTCGACGCCCTGCAAAGCAATTCCGAAGCCGTGCTGATCGACCGGATCCAGTTGGCCCGAATCGACGATACCGCCTTCATGCTGGTCAATTTCGGTGGCTTCACGCATACCAGCATAGCCATTCGTGATGCCATTCTCGCCGCCGGCGTGCCCATCATCGAGGTGCATCTGTCGAATCTTTTCAGCCGCGAGCCTTATCGCCACAAATCGTATTTTTCCGACATAGCTGTCGGCTGCGTATTCGGACTCGGCGCCCAGGGCTATGAACTGGCATTGCAGGCGGCCTGCCGCAAATTGGCGAACTGACCGCGAAACGGGGGGAACACATATGGATATCCGCAAGGTCAAGAAACTTATCGAATTGCTTGAAACTTCCGACATCGCGGAAATTGAGATCAAGGAGGGCGAGGAAGCGGTCCGCATCAGCCGCGCATCGAGAGTCCAGCCGGCCGCCGTTGTGCCTGCCCCGGCAGCGGCCGCGCTGGCCCCGGCCCCGGCCGCTAAAGCGGAATCCGAGCCGCCTGCCCCCGCCGCCGAAACCGGAGAGCTCGTGGAATCTCCCATGGTCGGCACTTTTTACCGGGCGCCCGCGCCGTCCTCTCCGCCTTATGTCGAAGTCGGCCAACAGGTCAAGGAGGGCGATGTCATCGGCATCGTGGAAGCCATGAAGATGATGAACCAGATCGAATCGGAGTTCAGCGGAGTGGTGGCGGCGATCCTCGTTGAAGACGGCAAGCCGGTGGAATTCGGCCAGCCACTGGTTCGGATCGTCTAGGCACTTTTTTATTGTTCAGGAACACCGGCGTGCTGAAAAAAGTCCTCATCGCCAACCGCGGCGAAATTGCCTTGCGCGTTCTGCGCGCCTGCAAGGAACTCGGCATTGGCACGGTAGCGGTGCATTCCACTGCCGATTCCGACCTGATGCATGTGCGACTGTCGGACGAATGTGTCTGTATCGGACCGCCGAGCCCCACCGAAAGTTATCTGAACATTCCGGCCATCGTCAGCGCCATGGAAGTCAGCGAAGCCGACGCGGTGCATCCCGGCTACGGTTTCCTCTCGGAAAACGCCGACTTTGCCGAACAGGTTGAAAACAGCGGCTTCATTTTCATCGGCCCAAGCGCCGAAACGATTCGGCTGATGGGAGACAAGGTGTCCGCCATCCGGACCATGCGCGAAGCAGGCATTCCCACCGTACCGGGTTCCAACGGCCCCCTCGACGACGATCAGCAACGCAGTCTCGAACTGGCGCGGGAAATAGGCTATCCGGTACTGATCAAGGCGGCGGCAGGCGGCGGTGGGCGCGGCATGCGCGTGGTCAATCACGAAACCAATCTGTTGCAATCGATTTACGTCACCCGCACCGAGGCGAAGTCGTTTTTCGGTTCCGACGCGGTCTACCTGGAGAAATACCTGGAGAATCCTCGCCATGTCGAAGTGCAGGTGATCGGCGACGGCAAGGGCAACGCCCTCTATCTCGGCGACCGGGACTGCTCCCTGCAACGCCGCCACCAGAAAGTGATCGAGGAAGCGCCCGCCCCTGGTATTCCGGATGCCTTGCGGCAGGAAGTCGCCGAGGCCTGTATCAACGCCTGTCGGCGGCTGAAATATCGCGGCGCCGGCACGCTCGAATTCCTGTACCAGGACGAGCAGTTCTATTTCATTGAAATGAATACGCGCGTGCAGGTGGAGCATCCGGTTACGGAGATGATTACCGGCTTCGACATCGTCAAGGAGCAATTGCGGATCGCCGGCGGTGAGTCGCTGTCCGCCAGCCAGGACGACATCTCATTTAACGGACATTCGGTGGAATGCCGCATCAATGCCGAAGACCCAGTCAGCTTTCTGCCGAGTCCCGGCAAGGTTACGCTGTTTCACGCCCCCGGCGGGCCGGGCGTGCGGGTCGATTCCCATCTCTACAGCGGCTATACCGTGCCGCCGCACTACGACTCGCTGATCGCCAAGGTCGTGACCCACGCCCAGGATCGCGAGCAGGCGCTTGAACGTATGCAGATCGCGCTCGAGGAACTGCTCATCGACGGCATCAAGTGCAATGCCTCATTGATGCGGGATCTGGTAACCGATCCGGAAATCCGCAAGGGCGGCTACAACATTCATTATCTGGAAGGCAAACTCGCCCGCTGATGCCATGGCCGCAATTGAAGTTGCGCCTGAGAAGCCGGGATCTCGCAGCCGCGGAGACATTGCTGTGGGGACGCGGAGCGCAGTCGGTGAGTTTTACCGATGCAGCCGGGGAGCCCGCCGACATGGGACACCCATCAAACGAAAACAGGGAACAACCACTTTTTGAACGCGAACCCGGCGACACACCGATCTGGAACCAACTGATCCTGACCGCGCTGTTTCCCCTTGACGCGCAACTGAACAGCCTGTGCCGGGACTTGCTGGCTGCCTTTCCCGACAGCGAGCCGGCAATCGAACAATTGGCGGAAAAACAATGGGAGCGCGTCTGGCTCGAAGACTTTCTTCCCATGCAATTCGGCGAGCGATTGTGGGTTTGCCCGTCGAACCATGCACCGCCGGATCCGTCAGCAGTCAATATCTTACTCGACCCCGGCCTGGCCTTCGGCACCGGCACCCATCCCACGACCGCCATGTGCCTGCGCCGGCTTGCAAGTCTCCGACCCGAAGGGCTCAGCGTCATCGATTATGGCTGCGGCTCCGGCATTCTCGCTATCGCTTCCGCATTGCTCGGCGCCTGGCCCGTATTCGCGGTAGATCACGATACCCGGGCGCTCGCGGCATGCCGCCAGAACTGCTGCAGCAACGGTCTGGGCGAAACCCGGGTCAGCACGGTCTCACCGGAGCAACTCCCCGCCTTGCAGGTCGACCTGCTGCTTGCCAACATTCTCGCCGAACCGCTGCTCGAATTGCGCGAAAGCTTCTCAGCCCTGGTCAAACCGGGCGGCACGATCATTCTTTCCGGAATCCTTAAACAACAGGCAGAACGATTGAGGCAAGCCTACGATGGGGATTTCGACTTCGAACACGCAATTTCGGAAGAAGAATGGATATTGCTCGAAGGCCGAAAATCCCTGTTTGACACCAATACAGCGCTGTAGTGGAATTCCCGCTTCTTATGAAATTGAGCGTCACACGCTGCCCGAATTGCAGCTCAACTTTCAATACCAGCCAGCGGCAGCTTGAGTCCTCCGGGGGTCTGGCGCGCTGCGGCGCCTGCCTGCGCGTTTTTCCAGCCGCGGACAACCTGGTCGAACCCGGCGAGGATTCAGATCCGGCGGATTCGGTCTTCATCGGTCAAGCCCCCGCGGGGACGACGCAGGCGCCGCCAGCTGGGCAGAATGATTCGGACGACGTAACTCTTGCGGAACCCGTGGCGCTGCCTGAATTCGAATCCCGACTCGAAGTACTGCCGGAAGACGGGCACGAGGCTCTGGGGCAACTGCGGCCCACATCGAACCTGCGGGCCGGAAAATCCTTTAACTGGATCGCTTTCACCGGCACGACGACGTTAGCGCTGATGTTGCTGTTGCTATTGTCGGTGCAATATCTCTGGCGTTACATGCCCGTATACAGCCAGGTTGACTGGCTGCGGCCCCATTACGCCCGGATTTGCGTGCTGGCCGGCTGTGAACTGCCGACATATTTCCGCGCAAACAGCATGCGCAACGACAACACGGCCCTGCGGACCCATCCGGATTATCCCGACGCCTACCTGCTCGTTGCCCAATTTCACAATGCCGCTCCTTTTCCGCAGCCCTTTCCCGTAGTCGTGCTTCGATTCACTTCGCTCGACGCCCGCACCGTCGCCGTGCGCGAATTCGCGCCCGGCGAATATCTGCCCCCGGGCTTGCTTGCCCTGGACCTGATGCCTCCGGATTCCCCCGTCCAGTTTGAACTCGAACTCATGAATCCGGGCCCCGAGGCGGTAAATTACGAAGTCTCCTTCCGTGCGCCTTGAACGATCGATTTCCCCCTTTCGCAATCCGGGCCGTGGGGCTATTATCGGGATTACAACAAAGTCCGATCTTCTCCGCGCATCCAACAAGAAAACCAAGCGGACAAAAATGCAGGCTCAGCATGAAACAAGCCGGAGGCGATTTGCGCGACGAGGTGCATAACTCCGTCGATAATTATTTCGAAAACATGGATCAGGAATCCGTGACCGACTTGCACCGGCTCGTCATGTCCGAAGTCGAGTCCTCCCTGCTTGTCAACGTCATGCGGCGCACGGGCAATAACCAGAGCAAGGCCGCCGTGATGCTCGGCCTCAACCGTGGTACGCTACGCGCCCGTCTCAAGTTATACGGTCTCATCTAGCACGCAAACCCATGACATTAGAAGATTCCGCCCCGATTCGCAGGGCGCTGATAACCGTTTCCGACAAGACCGGCCTCGTGCCATTCGCCGCCTCGCTAGATCGGCTGGGCATTGAAATACTTTCCACCGGCGGCACCCACCGGATGCTATGTGAAGCCGGAATCGCGGCGGTCGAAATTTCCAGTTACACCGGCTTTCCGGAAATGATGGACGGTCGCGTCAAGACCCTGCACCCTAAAGTGCATGGCGGCATTCTCGCCCGGCGCGATATAGATCTTGAAGTCATGGAGCAACACGGCATTCCGCCGATCGACCTCGTGGTGGCCAATCTCTACCCCTTCGAACAGACCGTCAGCCGGCCGGATTGCGAACTTGCCGAAGCCATCGAGAACATCGATATCGGCGGCCCGACCCTGCTGCGGGCGGCGGCGAAGAATCACCGCTTTGTCGCTGTCGTAGTGGATCCCGCGAATTACGAGCCACTGGTCGCCGCTCTTGAAGCCGGCGCGGGTTCGCTCGACCAGGCCACTCGATTTGAACTCGCGGTTGCGGCTTTCGAACATACCGCCGCCTACGACGGCATGATCGCGAATTACCTCGGCGCCCGGGTCTCCGCGGACGGCGCGGCCGATCGATTTCCACGCACATACAACAGCCAGTTCCGCAAGCAGCAGGAATTGCGCTATGGCGAAAATCCGCACCAGGCGGCCGCCTTCTATCGCGACCGCGAACCGCCCGCGGGCAGCATCGCCGGCGCTGCCCAATTGCAAGGCAAGACCCTTTCGTTCAACAACATCATGGACGCCGATACCGCCCTCGAATGCGTCAAGTCCTTCCGCGACTGCGCCTGCGTGATCGTCAAGCACGCCAACCCTTGCGGGGTGGCCGTGGCGGAAACTCCTCTCGCGGCGTACCAGGCGGCATTTCTGACCGATCCGACATCGGCTTTCGGCGGCATCATCGCCTTCAATCGGGAGCTTGACGAGGAAACCGCCGCCTGCATCGTCGAGCAGCAATTCAGTGAAGTGATCGTCGCCCCGTCGGTGTCGGAACAAGCGCTGGCGGCCACGAGCGCGAAACAGAACGTTCGCGTTCTCGCTTGCGGACAATGGCCCGGACAACGCCCGGCCGGGCAGGATCTGAAGCGCGTCAATGGCGGCCTGCTCGTGCAGGACGCCGATGTGCAGGAAGTCAGCGAAGACGAACTCAACGTTGTCAGCCGGCGGTCGCCGGACGAGAGCGAGATGCGGGATTTGTTATTCGCCTGGACCGTGGCGCAATACGTAAAGTCGAACGCCATCGTCTATTGCCGCGGACTCAGAACCATCGGCGTCGGCGCGGGCCAGATGAGCCGGGTTTACAGCGCCCGTATCGCTGGAATCAAGGCCAGCGACGAGAACCTTGAAGTGGCCGGCTCGGTGATGGCGTCGGACGCTTTTTTCCCGTTCCGGGACGGCATCGACGCCGCCGCCGCGGCAGGTATTACCGCCGTGATCCAGCCCGGCGGCTCAATGCGCGATACGGAAGTGATCGCCGCCGCCGACGAACACGGCATGGCAATGGTGTTCACCGGAATACGCCACTTTCGGCATTGAAGGTGGGTCGAAGCACGATCATGAATGACATCGATTATTTCGGGCGACGCATGCGTCGCCCCTACGGGAAGGCGAACTGTTGAAAATACTCGTGATCGGTTCCGGCGGACGAGAACACGCCCTGGCCTGGAGATGCGCCCAATCGCCCAAGGTGGAAAAAGTATTCGTGGCGCCTGGCAACGGCGGTACCGCGACGGAGCCCAAGGTCGAGAACATCCCCATCGAAGTAACGGATTTTGCCGCCTTGGCCGATTTTACCGAGGAAAAGGATGTGGCTCTTACCATCGCGGGCCCGGAGGTGCCGCTGGTTGCCGGCGTCACCGACTATTTCCAGCAAAGGGGATTGCCATGTTTCGGCCCCGTGCAGGCCGCGGCGAGGCTCGAAGGTTCGAAGTCCTTCAGCAAGGATTTCATGCGCCGCCACGGCATCCCCACCGCCGCTTACGAGGTCTTCACCGAGGTTGAGCCTGCCGCGGCCTTCGTGCGCGCGCATGGCGCCCCCATCGTGATCAAGGCCGACGGCCTTGCCGCCGGCAAGGGCGTCACCGTTGCTCGAACTGAAGACGAAGCCATCGCAACGATAAAGGACATGCTGTCCGGCAACCGCTTCGGCGAAGCGGGACATCGCGTGGTTGTCGAAGAATTTCTGGCCGGCGAAGAAGCGAGTTTCATCGTCATGAGCGATGGCGCGAATATCTTGCCGATGGCCACCTCCCAGGACCACAAGGCGCGCGACGACGGCGACAAGGGACCCAATACCGGCGGCATGGGCGCCTATTCTCCGGCGCCGGTGGTAACCGATGAAGTTCACGAACGCATCATGGAACGGGTGATCCGCCCGGTCATCTCCGGCATGGCGGCGGATGGCCATCCCTATGTGGGATTTCTGTACGCCGGCCTGATGATCTCGCCCGATGGCGATGTAAATGTCGTCGAATTCAATTGCCGCTTCGGCGACCCGGAAGCCCAGCCGATCATGATGCGCCTGCAGTCCGATCTGGCCGGACTTTGTCTTGCAGCGCTGAGCGGCGACCTCGACAAGGTCACGGCGGAATGGGACCCGCGCAGTTGTCTTGGCGTGGTGCTTGCCGCGGGAGGCTATCCCGGAAGCTATGCCAAGGGCGCCGTGATCTCGGGCCTGGACCGTGAGGCGGGTGAAGACCGGAAAGTCTTCCACGCCGGCACGACGCGCAAGGAAGGCGCAGTCGTCACCAATGGCGGCCGCGTACTTTGCGCCATGGGTCTCGGCGAGGATATCTCCGCCGCAAAAGAGGCAGCCTATGAACTCACCCGAAGCATTCATTGGGAAGGCGTCCAGTTCCGCGGCGATATCGGTTATCGCGCCGTGGACCGGGAAAAGCGCTGATTCCGCCTGATGTGCAGGTACAAATACATGTGAGACTGTAGTATCTATGTTTGCAAGTGTTCTGGTGTACGGATAGCAAAAGGCTCCGACAGCTAGTTGATTAGGGGATGTGATCGCGGGCTGGTTGCATTGGTCAGGCGTTTGCATCATCCCGCGACATGGGCCGGTTTGGGCATGTGAGCTGCCTGCCAGGGTTTTCCTTCCCGTACGATGGCATTCGCGATCAGCACCATCTTTCGCATGGCCGCGGTGACCGCGACTTTGCCGGGTTTGCCCTTTTGTTTGAATCGCAGGTGTCGCTCCCGCATGACGGGATTCCAGCGGATTGCAGCTAGCGTTGGCATGTACAGCAGCGTGCGTGCGCGTTTGCGGCCGCCGCGGATGGACCGTTTCCCGTGCCTGTTGCCGGAGTCGTCGGCCATGGGCGCCAAGCCCAACAGGCTTCCCGCCTCGCGGGTGCTGAGTCTACCCAGTTCGGGCACCTGTACCAGCAGCCCGATAGCGGTAGGGCGGCCAATGCCCGGGATTGATTCCAGCAGCGCCACGTTTCGGGTCAACTCGGCGTCGGCCGTCACCAGCCGTTCCAGTTCCTGGTCCAAGCGTTCGGTCTGCTGCATGGCGCGGGTAATGTCCTTCTCGATCTCGCGACGAACCAGACGGTTCCGGGTGTGCTCCCGCCTGCCTTTCAGCACGGTGAGCGACTTCGTCACCGCCTCGCGCGCGCTACGCAACTCGTCCAGATCTTTCTCCTGTCGGGTACGCGCCGGCGTCCCTTTCAGGTCGTCCGCCAGCGCCCGGCCCATCTTCGCCAGCGCCAGCGCGTCCGCCCGGTCCGTCTTCGCAACCGAACCCAGCGCTTCGGCAAAGCGCTTGCCTCGCTGGGGGTTGATCCGCGACAACGGCAGCCGATCGACCAACATATCCTCCAACAGTACGTGGTAGGAACCGGTGGACTCGTATACCACTCGCTCGACGCGGGGGCAGGCCCAGGTGCGAAACGCGCGAACGCCTTCCCTGGTATTCGGGAACTGGGCCTCGCGTCCGCTGGGGAGTTCACGCACGTCAAGATGACGCTTGGAAACGTCGATGCCGACCGTGCAAGGGCCGGGGTCGTCTTTTGGATGTGTACATCTTGCGCTATGCTTCTTCATGCTTTCCAGTCTCCTATCCTTGTTTGCGGTCTTGATCCGCGTATCTATTCAGGTTTGATTGGAAAGGCGGTGGTCCCACTCTACGATTCGCATTTCATGCGAGGGGCGATACGGGTTCGCCACCGCCTGCCGACGGCCCACCGGTGGGCCGTCGGCAGCACTATTTAAACAAACAAGGGGCGAGGCATGCCTCGCCCGCGAACGGCCCCGAAACCGTGCAACTGACGGGCGAGGCATGCCTCGCCCCTACATGTGTTAAGAGCAATTAGAAATGTCCGGTTCTGGTAGAATCACAGGCATGAGCCGAACCACCAACCATTCATTTGTCGACCGCCTGCTGATCGGATTCGATGAGGCGTTGCGGACCTGTGTGCCGGGTTCCAGTCAGGCCGGGAGAGAATCTCCGGGGCAGGCCCAGCCCGAAACCGAACTCGAAGAATCCCGGGCGCGCGATGTAGCCGGACTCATGCGCATCAATCATACCGGTGAAGTCTGCGCCCAGGCGCTCTATCGCGGCCAGGCCGCCACCGCCGGTCTCGGCGAAGTTCGTGAAGCCATGGAAGAAGCCGCAGCGGAGGAAATCGACCACCTGGTCTGGTGCGAGCAGCGACTCGATGCCCTCGGCTCGCGTCCCAGCCTGTTCAATCCGCTTTGGTACGGGATGTCTTTCGGTCTAGGTGCAATTGCGGGCCTGGCCGGTGACCGCTGGAGCCTGGGATTTGTCGCCGAGACCGAAAAGCAGGTCTGCGAACATCTCGAAGATCACCTGCGGAAGCTGCCGGAAGACGACCGCAAGAGTCGCGCCATTCTCGAACAGATGCTCATCGACGAGGAGAAGCACGGCACTACCGCCAAACAGGCCGGCGGCGCCGACCTGCCCGACCCGGTGCGCTCCGCCATGACCGCCATGGCGCGAGTAATGAAGCAAGTCACCTACCGCATCTGAGATCCGGTCGAGTACGGGTTCAGAAACTGCCGCTTCCAGAACAGTTTCCTGTCCACTTCGCTCAGTTCGGCTTCGTCACAGACCGGGTCCCAATACCGTTCGATGACACTTATCAGATGATCGGAGATTACGCGGGCGTCGTCTTCGGATAGCAGGAACTGATTTGCGGCCTCGAAACAGCTTTCCAGCCGGCTGAGGTTGTTGTTTCCCGAGATCAGCATGGCCTGCGAGGCCTCGTTACCGGTGCGCCCTTGCGGGCAAATGTCGTAGGCCGGCGTCAGGCTCAGTTCCCTGCCGTTCCAGAAAGCGGCATGGTTACGGGCGTGATCGTCGGTATTGCCGCACAAAATATTAAAAACCAGCCGGGAGAACAATTCCTTCAAAGTGTTTCTCGGATCGGTGAAACGGTGGCGGATTATCTCGGCCAGCGTTTCGTAGCTGGCGTACCGGGCCATCATTTCATTCAGTCCCAGCAAGGTAAGCGCGGAAACCATGGCCTTGCGTGGCCAGCCCTGTTCTTCCGGCTGGCGGTCGAAGCGCTCGACCAGCAGCACATCCTTGTTCGCGGCTTTGACCAGCTTCACCGGCGCGACGTTCAGGCCGGCAATGCTCGCCATCCGCATGGCAATGAATTCTGCTTTGACCACGCTGTAGAGATCCGTGCTTGATGAGAACTTCGCTATGTATTTGGTTTCCTCTTCCTGGATTTGAGCTTTCGGACGCGCGCCACCCAATGAACTGCCGTGAAACAATGCCTGATCGAGTTCGGTAGTGAGTGGTATGCCTTTTTCGACACGCTCGGCGGATTCAGTCAATTCTTCCAGGTCGAATCTGCTTGCGGCTCGCGGTGCATACTCGGTCGGTGAACGCTGAAAATCGAGCGCACCAATTCGATCGGAACCGGATTCCAGCAAGTAGGTCAATTCATCCAACACCGTAGTGTCTGTATCGGCGCCCCTGAGTCCAAGCATCCTGTTGATAATCACACGCCTTCCCCACGCGTCCGGTGCAGCATCCCGGATACAACCAGGCATGGTCAATCCCGTCGCGAGTGGCAGGACTCCGGCTTTCAAAGGCAATTCGGGTTCGTAAATCGATATCGCGGGTGATCGGTCCGCGATTCGTTCCAAATAACTCTTGCCGTAGTAGAACAGAATATTGCCGTTGTCGGCTTCCAGTTTTCCGGCCACGACGGGCTCAGTCTCGCCTGGAAGCCAGATCCAGACAAAGGCCTCTTGATTTCTGTCAGAAATCATCGCGCACGGTTCTGGCAGTCTTGCGAATTGACTTGGGCAACAGCGCCAGCATCTCCCGGGTCTGGTTCAGTTGTCTGGCAAGCGTATTTTCGTCGGCATCAAAAAGTCTGATGCCGACAATAGCCGCCACTTCAAAAACCACGCCCAATTCACACCTGGGATTTCCGCTTTCAATCCGCTGCAACAGCCCTCTGGAAATGCCGGCTCGGTCGGCCAAATCCTGAGCGGTCAGCTTGCGTTCTTTTCGCGCCGCGCGAACCATCCCGCCCAGCAACGCGACGGCATTGCGGCAATAGCTGGAGTAGGCGCGAGTGGTGGACCTTGGCATCGCTCGATAACCCCGCAACTGATGGACCGCAAAATGGATTCGCGATCATTTCAAGGAGCAAGGTATCGGGATACAGCATCCATGTCAAGGTTAAATGATCTATATATAAAACATATACCGTTTATATGCTCTATACATGGGTCATTTAATTGATTCGATCTCGAAGTCGTGGGTGATTTTGACGCCGCCCTGCTTCAACATGATTGAGGCCGAACAGTATTTTTCAGCGGACAGCTCGACCGCGCGGGCGACTTGCGCTTCGCTGAGATTTTCGCCGGCGATGCGGAAATGCAGATGGATCGATTCGAAAACCGCGGGCACGGCATCGGCGCGCTCGGCCCTGATCCGGGCCTCGCAACGGCTGATTTTCTGGCGGGCCTTGCGCAGGATCGTGACCACGTCGTAGCTCGAACAACTGGCGACGCCGAGAGCGACAAGCTCCATCGGCCGCATGCCCATGTTACGGCCGCCTCCTTCGGGCGCACCGTCGATGACCACCGCATGGCCGCTGCCGGATTCCGCCACGAACATGACGTCTTCTACCCAGTTCACTCGCGCTTGCATAATTGACTCTCCGAATTAATCCTGGCCGCCGGTCGCGCCGCGCAGCATGTTTCGCAATTCGGCCCCCGGTTCGGGAGCGCGCATGAAAGTTTCGCCGATGAGAAAACCGTAAACGCCCCGATCCATCATCATGCGCATGTCGCCCGGACCGCCGATGCCGCTTTCGGTGATGAGCAGACGGCCGGCGGGCACGTGCGGGAGCAGTTCCAAAGTGGTGTCGAGACTGGTGTGAAAGTTGCGCAGGTCGCGGTTGTTGATGCCGATCAATTCGCAATCCAGCAATAGCGCGCGCTCGAGTTCCTCGCGGTCGTGAACTTCCACCAGCACACCCAGATTCAACTCGGCGGCGCAGGCGGCGAGTTCAGCCAATTGCGTATCGGCCAGTGCCGCCACGATCAGCAAGATGCAGTCGGCGCCGGCCAGGCGCGATTCGGCGATTTGATAAGGGTCAATCATGAAGTCCTTGCGCAGCAACGGCAGCTCCGTGGCGGCGCGGGCCTCACGCAGATGGTCGAGACTACCCTGGAAGTATTTCTCATCGGTGAGGACCGAAAGACAGGCGGCGCCCGCCTCGGAATATTCCACGGCGTGGCGGCCGGAATCGAAGTCTTCCCTGATCAGCCCCTTCGACGGAGAAGCGCGCTTGATCTCGGCGATTACCGCCGGCTTGCCGTTGTCGATTCGTTCGCGCACGGCGCCGGCGAAATCACGCGGCGTCGGCGCACCGGCCAGTCCGGCTTCGATACTCCCCCACGGACGAACCGCTTTGGCCGCGGCTACCTCGCCTCGCTTGTGAGAGAGGATTTCCGCGAGAATGCCGGCAGAGTTCATGACCGCCTCTCGCTTCAGGCGCCAAGGGACTGGCCGAGGGACTGACTTAGCTCCACCAATTCCCGGAACTTGTTCACTGCCATGCCGCTTTGCTGGACGGCAACGGCTCTGGCGACGCCCGCCGCCGGGTCTTCGCTGAGTCCCGCGGCGTAAATCGCGGTGCCGGCATTGAGCGCGACGAGTTGTGCGGCCTTTTCGTGTTCCCAGGCCAGCGCCTTGCTGACCAGTTGCAGGCTTGCCGCCGGACTGTCTACACGCAGGTCGTCGATGTCGCTGGCCTGTTCCAGCCCGAGCGCTTCCGGAGTGAGTCGGTATTCGCTGATCTCGCCGCTTTTCAATTCGCCTACCCTGGTGGCGGCAGCGATACTGATCTCATCGAGCCCGTCCTCCGCCGCCACAATCAGCACGTGTTCGCTGCCGAGTTCCCTTAGTACTTCGAGCAAGGGCGTGATCCAGGAGGCGTCGAACACGCCCATGAGCTGGTTCGGCGCCCCGGCCGGGTTGGTCAGCGGCCCGAGCAGATTGAATATGGTGCGCACGCCAATCTCGCGGCGCGCGGCGATGACGTGTCTCATGGCGCCGTGATGGGCCGGCGCGAACATGAAGCCAACGCCGACCCGGTCGATCAGTTCGCCGACCTGGTCCGGCCCCAGAGAAAGATTGTATCCGGCCGCTTCGAGCACATCGGCGCTGCCGCTTTTGCTGGTCGCGCCCCGATTGCCGTGTTTGGCGACCCTTGCGCCGGCGCAGGCAGCGACTATCGCAGCCGCGGTGGAAACGTTGAACTTGTCGGCGCCGCTGCCGCCGGTGCCGCAGGTATCGACGAGATGCGAGCGGTTGCCGACTGTTACCGGCGTCGCCAACTCGCGCATGACCCGGGCCGCGCCCAGAATCTCCCCTGCCTTGACGCCTTTCATCTGCAGACCGACGAGCAGGGCGGCATTTTGCGCGTCGGTGGTTTCGCCGGACATGACATGAGTCATGACTTCGACCATTTCCGGTGCGGCCAGATCGCCGCCGGCGGTCACACGCCTGATCGCATCTTTGATGTCCATTGGGTTTCCTCCAGGCCTACTTCCCGCTTCCGTTTTCGGTTCGTTCGAGAAAGTTGCGCAACAGGTCGTGCCCGAATTCACTGACGATCGATTCCGGGTGAAACTGCACGCCTTCCACATCGAATTCCCGATGCCGCACACCCATGATTTCTTCGTGCTTGCCACCGATTTCGGTCCAGGCGGTGACTTCCAGGCAATCGGGCAAGGTCGCGGTCTCGATCACCAGCGAATGATAACGGGTTGCCGCGAACGGCGTTTCCAGTCCTGTGAATACTCCCTGCCCGGTATGGTGAATCTCGCTCATCTTGCCATGCATGACACGCCCGGCCCGTACGATACGCCCGCCGAACTGCTGGCCGATGCTCTGATGTCCCAGACATATGCCGAAAATCGGGATCTCGCCGGCAAAGCGCTCGACAAGCGCCAGCGAGATTCCGGCCTCGTCCGGCGTGCATGGCCCGGGCGAGATCACGATCTGCCGCGGCTGCATCCCGGCAATCCGCTCAAGACTGATTTCGTCATTGCGGAACACTTCGACTTCAGCGCCCAACTCGCCGAGATATTGCACCACGTTCCAGGTAAAGGAATCGTAATTGTCGATCATCAGCAGCATGGGTGTCCCATCTTTGTCGGCGCTGCACATGCTATCAGAATTCGCAATTCGACCGGCGGGACGGATGTCTGGCGATAGCTATTCGCGAAAATGTTGGAAGCGGACGTTAAAGCGGACATATGACAGGTCTTTAATATGATTGATCTGTCATAACTATTTGTTGTATAAATATTTTCACCATTCATATACCGGACATTAAAGCGGACATTATGGCGGCCACAGATAGACGGGAAGACATTGCGCTCATGGAACCCATGCGGATTCGGGAGGATTCGCCGCACCGCGGCGAATTGACCGAACTCGCCTTCGAACTGGCGGCAAAGTCCTCGGGATTCACAAAGAGCATTCCGGATGGAGTGAAATCGCCACTCGCAACATTAGTGCGAGCCATGAACTGTTACTACTCCAATCTGATCGAAGGGCATCACACCCATCCGGTCGATGTCGAGCGGGCCATGAACGAGGACTACGCCAATGAACCCGCGAAAAAGGCCTTGCAGTTGGAAGCGCGCGCGCATGTCTCCGTTCAGCAATGGATTGACGATGGAGGGTTGGCTGCCAGCGCGTTCAGAAGCGAAGCCATTTGCGAGATTCACCGTCGATTCGGGGAACTCCTGCCGGATGCATTGCTTTCGGTGGACGATCCGGAATCGGATGGGCCAATTCGCATGGAGCCCGGCAAGCTGCGCACTCGCGATGTGAAGGTCGGCCGACACATCGCGATAAGCCCGGACGCACTTCCGCGCTTCCTGGCCCGATTCGAAAAAGTTTATGGTGGTCTGGGAAAAGCCGAAACCATCCTGTCGGCCGCCGCGGCCCATCACCGGCTTGTCTGGATTCATCCATTCCTCGACGGCAATGACAGAGTCGCCCGCCTGATGTCCTATGCGTCCTTGCGTGAAGCCCTGGACACCGGCGGACTCTGGTCAGTCTCCAGGGGGCTCGCCCGGAGGGTTCAGGACTACAAGTCTCATCTTCAAGCCTGCGATTCAAAGCGCCGGGGCGATACGGACGGGCGTGGCCGCCTGAGTGAGCAGGCGCTGATTGACTTCACCCGTTTCTTTCTGGAAACCTGCATCGACCAGGTCCAATTCATGATGGGGCTCGTACGGTCCGAGGGGCTGCGCAACCGCATCCTTATCTGGACGGAAGAAGAAATTCGTGCGGGCCGGCTACAGCAAAAATCCGGCGCCATTCTCGAAGCCGTATTGTTCCGCGGAGAATTGCCCCGCGGCGATGTGCCCGCGTTAGTCGGAACCGGCGACCGACAGGCCAGACGCATCGTTTCGGGGTTGATCGAAGCCGGGGTCATGACCTCCGCAAGTTCAAGAGCGCCTTTGCGTATCGCTTTCCCTGCCAGACTCGCCGGCCGCTGGCTTCCCGGATTGTTCCCTGAACGCTTGTGATGAGACACCCATTCCGGCAATGCGGCAAGGACGTCTACAACTATCAGTCGTCAATTCGCAGGGAGGCCGCGTTGAGTTGGACGGCTCGCATTATGGCCCTTGCCTTGTTGCGGGTTTCCTCCCATTCCATGTCGGGCTGGGAGTCGGCAACGATGCCGGCGCCGGCCTGGACGTAGATCTTGCCCCCCGTGATGATTGCGGTGCGGATCGCGATGGCCATGTCCATGTTGTCGTTCCAGCCGATGTAGCCCATGGCGCCGCCGTAGATGCCGCGCCGGTCCGGTTCGAGTTCGTCGATTATTTCCATGGCGCGAATCTTGGGCGCGCCGCTCAAGGTGCCCACCGGCAAGGTTGCGCGCAATACGTCGAGCGCACTGCGGTCGGGCAGGATTTCGCTTTCGACGGTGGAAGCGATGTGCATGACATGGGAATAACGTTCCACGAACATCTTGCGCGGCACGCGCACCGAGCCGATTTTCGATACCCTTCCTGAATCGTTTCGGCTCAGGTCGATCAGCATGAGGTGTTCTGCCACCTCCTTCTCATCTGCGAGCAGTTCCCGCTCGAGCGCGAGGTCCTCTTCCTCCGTCGCGCCGCGGTGGCGCGTGCCGGCCAGCGGATGCACGGTGATCTTGCCGTTTTCCACCCGGGCGAGAATCTCGGGGGAGGCGCTGACGACATGATGATCTTCAAGATTGAAGAAAACCATGTACGGTGAAGGGTTCAGATGGCGCAATGCGCGATACAGATGCAGCGGTTCACCGCTAAAGTCTCCCGACATGCGTTGGGAAAGCACAACCTGCATGCAGTCTCCCGCGACAATATAGTCCTTGATCCGCTCGACGGCGCGCTTGAAGTCCGCCTCCGGAAAATGCTGATGGTAGTCGTGGTCTTCGATAGTTCCCGCGCCGTTGGGCGGCAGTTCCAATTTTTCTCCGAAACGCCGTTCCAGTGCATCGAGCCGCTTTTGCGCCGCGGTGTATCCGCCGGTTTCAGCGGGGTCGGCGTTGATCACCAGGGTCGCGGTTCCCATGAGGTTGTCGAAAATGACGATTTCATCGGCCACCATGAGCAGGATATCCGGCGTTCCGATATCGTCGCGCGCCCTGGACGGACCGATCCGCGATTCGGCGTAACGCACGGTATCGTACGAAAAATAGCCTACCAGTCCACCGCTGAATCGCTGATCGCTCAATGCGGCTGGCGCGCGGAATCGCGATTTGAATTCGGCAATAAAGGGAAAAGGATCGGTCAGTTCGTGCTGCTCGACCACTTCACCGTCGGTTTCCACGGTAACCTCGGTTCCCACCGCCCGCAGCAGCGTGCGGCATGGCAGCCCGATTATCGAGTAACGGCCCCATTGTTCGCCGCCCTCAACCGATTCGAAGAAGAAGCTGTAAGGGCCATCGGCGAGTTTCAGATAGGCGCTCAGGGGCGTTTCGAGATCGGCCAGCAGCTTGCGCGCGACCGGAATCCGGTTGCAGCCCTGCTCCGCAAGCTGCCGAAAACGCTGCTCGTCCATCAGTTTGCGGGCGAGGCATGCCTCGCCCCTACGTCACCCGGGCGGAAGGACAATGCGGCGACAATGCTGTAGGGGCGACGCATGCGTCGCCCGTTGTCGGTCAATCTGCAATCGTCGGCAATCATTAACCCGGGGGGTGAGCCTGTTCGAGTTGGTCGCGCATGGCGTCGATGGTGGCGCGATAGTCACCACTGTTGAAGATTGCCGAGCCGGCCACGAACATGTCGGCGCCGGCCTCGGCGATGGCGCGGATATTCTTGACGCCGACGCCGCCGTCGACTTCGAGCCGAATCGGATTTTGCGCCCCGTCGACGATCGAGCGCGCCTGACGCAGTTTATCGAGCGTGGCGGGAATGAACTTCTGGCCGCCGAATCCCGGATTCACCGACATCAGCAGCACGAGATCGATCTTGTCGAGTAGATACTCGAGGCAATTCAGCGGTGTGGCGGGATTGAACACCAGTCCCGACTTGCAGCCATGTTCACGAATCAATTGCAGGCTTCGGTCAACGTGGTGACTGGCCTCGGGATGGAAACTGATATAGCTCGCGCCCGCTTTAGCGAAATCCGCGATCAATCGGTCCACCGGGGTCACCATCAGATGTACGTCGATGGGCGCGGTGACGCCATGCTTGCGCAGGGCCTCGCAGACCATCGGGCCGATGGTCAGATTGGGCACGTAATGATTGTCCATGACGTCGAAATGGACGACATCCGCACCCGCATCGAGCACGGCGTCGACTTCATCGCCAAGCCGCGCGAAGTTCGCGGAAAGTATCGAAGGCGCTATGAGGTAGTCATTCATCCGGCGCCGCACCCGAAAGATCGTTTGGCGGCATTCTACAGGGAATGCCGGTAGTTATGCCATGCAGCGGGAATTCGCCTCGTGCAGGCGTTCCGGCGTGCCGATGTCCATCCAGTCGCCGTCGTAACGCTCTCCTGCGACCTGGTCGCGGGCCATGGCCGCGCGTAAAAGGGGCGCCACGGAAAGCGGTTCGGGTTTCAGACCTTCGAACAGACCGCGATGCATGACGCTGATGCCGGCAAAGGTGAGCGGCCCAGCCGCCACGCCGTTGTGGTCATGTACGCGGCCGTTTCCGTGCAGAAAGAAATCGCCGTTCGGTTTGGCCGGCGGATTCGGCACGAGCACCAGGTGCGCCAGGGTTCCCGTGCCGTCGACGTGACGCAGGCCCGCGTAGTCGAAGTCGGTCCAGACGTCGGCGTTGGCGACGATGAAGGATTCGCCTTCAAGCAAGGGCAGCGCCTGGACGATGCCGCCGGCGGTATCGAGCAATATCGATTCCGGCGAATACGAAATTTCCAGCCCGAATCGAGAGCCGTCGCCGAGGACTTCCCGGATTCTGTCACCGAGATGAAACAAATTGACCACAACGTTCTCGATTCCGCCCCGGGCAAGACGCATGACCTGATGTTCGATCAACGTGCGTTCGCCGACTTTCAGCAGCGGCTTGGGTGTGGATTCAGTAAGGGGCCGCATGCGTTCGCCGAGTCCGGCCGCGAGCAGAATCGCTTGCATCAGGTAACCGCCGGCAATTTTTCGCGGGCGCGCGGCTCAAGTTCCTTTCGAAACCAGGAAAGCAGCCTTTCCACTTCGCGGTATTCCAGTGCGACTTCACTGAAATAGTCCATCACCAGTGGGATATCGGCCAGAAATCCGGGCTTGTGATCGCGGATCGTGAGCCGGCAGAAGATGCCGAGCACCTTAAGGTGGCGTTGCAGCCCCATCAGATCGAAATCGCGCCGGAATTGTGCATCGGAAATTCCGGCGACAATGCCGCTGGATCTCGCGCCTTCCAGGTAATACCCGATCCAGCCTTCGAGCCGGCGTCGATCCCATTGGATGTAACAGTCCCGCAACAATGAAACGAGGTCGTAACTGCATGCGCCGCGAACCGCATCCTGGAAATCGAGTATCCCGGGGCGATCCGATCCGACCTCCGGTAACATCAGGTTGCGCGAATGATAATCGCGATGCACCGCTACCTGGACCTGGGAAACCGCCGTTTTGCAAAGGAAGTCGAAGCAGTCGTCGATAATCTCCAATTGCGCGGCGTTGGGCTCGACTTGCAGCCAGCGGCGGCAGAACCAGTCGGAAAACAGTGACATTTCCCGGGTCAATTCCGTCTTGTCATATGCGGGAAGTCCGCGTGGGTCCACATGCTGCTGCAAGTCGAGCAGGCTGTCGATAGCGGCGCGATAGAGCCTGTCGGCAGTCTCACTGTCACCGCTTTCTTGTGCCCGCAGCAAACGGGGGAGATAAAGTTGGTCGCCGAAATCCTCAAGCAGCATGTAGCCCTGCTCAATATCCACGGCATGGAGTTCCGGCGCACGCAGCGAGGCGGCGCGCAGCAGACGGCAGACTTCGACGAAGGGGCGGCTGTCTTCCTTTCCCGGCGGCGCGTCGACGGCGATACAGGAAAAATCCGCCGTGGGACGAGCGCGAAAATAGCGTCGATGGCTCGCGTCTCCGCTGACGATTTCCAGTTCGCCCAGTTCCGGGGCATGCGGCAGCATTTGCCGCAGCCGGGCCCGGGTCCAGGCCGTCAGACCGGCGCGGCGGCTGTCGACCGCATTAGTCCGTTTCACCTCGCCTTGCCTTGCATTCGGACTTCGTTCCATTATGATGCACTCGCCCTGCCTCAGCGCCGGGCTTCGCTGTCAGGAATATCGACCTCTCATGCCAGCTGTTGAATCCGGATACAGGATATTGCCGGCCATCGCATTGTTGGCCTGTAGCTGGCTTGTGGCCGCCGCCGAACCTCCCGCGGCCGACTGTTCGGGCGAGGCATGCCTCGCCCCTACGGAGCACTTCACGCCGAACTGTAGGGGCGACACATGCGTCGCCCGCTCCGATCGCCTCGACTGGGTGCCGGTGGAAGCCATGTCAGCGGAACAACGCGCGGGACTCGCACCGGCCTGTTGCGGCGCTTTCGTCGATAGTAGCAGATCGCCTGACGAAGACTCTGGCCCCGACCTCAACAGCGCCACGACAAGATTTACCACGGCCGAAGGTTTCACCCAGACCGGACCCGACACGATCAGCATCAGTGGCGAAGTCACGATGGAGGAAGGCGCGCGCACGATCGCCAACGACGGCGACACGGTCATCGACAATGCCGCGGGCACGTTTGAGCTCGAAGGCGATGTCGAATTCCGCGAGCCCGGCATACTTTTACGGGGAAATTCGGCTTTCATCGACAACGAGAACGATTTGAGCGAGGTACGCACGGCCCGCTACGTTCTGCATGAAACCGGCATCCACGGCAGCGCCGGCGCCATCGTCTACGACAGCGAATCCGGGCTTATCACGATGGATAACGGCGAATTCAGCCGCTGCGAACCTGTCGATCCGTTCTGGACCATCGCATCGGACGACATGACGCTCGATCCGGCGCGAGGCCGCGGCACGGCCCGCAACCTGCGACTGCGAATCGGCGATACGACCGTTTTCCGCTATCCCTTCGAATTGACATTCCCGCTCGGTGACCAGCGAGTCTCCGGAATTCTGCCGCCGAGCATGGGCTCCACCCGCAGTGGCGGATTCGATTTCGAACTGCCCTACTACCTGAGCCTGGCGCCCCATTACGACGCCACCGTCATGCCGCGCCTGATCAGCGACCGCGGCGCCATGCTCGGCGCCGAATTCCGTTATCTCGCCGAACGGTCGATGAATACCGTAAACCTCTCCTGGCTGGGCAATGACAGGCTGTACGATCCCGAGCTTGCCGCGATCCCCGGATCGGGATCGCCGCCCACCGCAAATCGCTGGTTCGCCGGCTTCCAACACAACGGCCTGCTCAGCGAAAACTGGCGAACCATGGTGGACTTTACCGCGGTCAGCGACCGGGACTGGTTCATCGATCTCGCCGGCGGCGGACTCAATGTCACCACACGCAATCATCTGAACCGGCAAGCGCGGCTGAGTTACGCATCCGAGTTATTGCAAGCCGATCTCGATGTGCAGCGCATTCAGATCATCGATCCGCTGATCGACGCCCTGAATATCGCCAAGCCCTACGACCGCCTGCCGCATTTCCGCTTTCGTACCGGAATCGATCTCGGCGCGAATTTCCGCTTCGGCCTGGCGGGCCAGGCAGCGCACTTCGACCGAAATCTGGACGAAAGACTGATTTCCAGGCAGCACGTCGACAATGGCGCCCTGGCCACCGGCAGCCGCGTCAATGTCTCGCCCCGGCTGGACTGGGCGCTGGAAACCCCCGGCTCGTTCCTGCGCGCCGCGGTCAGTTACGAGCATCTGAATTACCAGCTTGAGCGGCAGGCGCTCGGCAGCCCCGCGGACCCGAGCCTGGGCATGGCGGGCTACAGCATCGACGGCGGACTGATACTCGAACGACGGCTAGACGGGGCAAACGGTTTGCAGACTCTGGAGCCACGGCTGTTCTACCAGTATCGGCAACACCGCGATCAAGGCATGTTGCCGCTGTTCGATTCAGCCGAATTGAATTTCGGATTTCCGCAATTGTTTCGCGAACGCCGTTTCAGCGGCGGCGACCGTTTCGCCGACGCCGATCAACTCGGCATTGCCATAACGAGCCGCCTGCTCGACAACGGCGGCCGCGAGCGCGCCCGCTTCAGTCTCGGCCGGATTCATTATTTTCGCGACCGACTCGTCAGCCTCGCCGACCCATTGCGTCAATGGCAGCCGCTTTACTCGCCGGTAAGCGATACTTCGGCCCTGGTGGGAGAGGCAGAGTACCGTTTCGGGGCTAACTGGCGCCTCGGCGCCGACGTACAATGGAATGAGCACTATCGCGAGGTCGACGAAGGCAGCCTGCAATTTCGCTACCAACGCGACAGCGAGCGCTTGTTCAATTTTTCCTGGCGCCATCGTTCGCTGTTGCAGGCAACGCCATACATGCTCCGCGCGGGAATCGACCCGAACATCCGTCAAACCGACATATCCGGCGCCTGGCCGCTGTCCGCCAATTGGAAATTGCTGGCTCGCTGGAATTACGACCATGCCAATTCGCGGAACCTGGAAGCCTTTGCCGGTGTCGAATACCGTAACTGTTGCGCGACGATTCGCGTAATCGGGCGGCAATGGCTTGACGAATATGAATTGTTTGTCCCTAATGTCCCCTCCAACCGCGGCATTTTCGTGCAAGTCAGCTTGCACGGACTCGGCAATCTGGCCGGCGGCGGATTGAGCGATTTGTTGAGTGACGGAATACAGGGATTCAGAGATCCAGATTATGAGTAAGTTCTTCTCAGCCGGCCCGTGGCCGGTTATTGCCGCGCTGCTGGCCTTGCTGCCATTGACCGCGCAGCAGGTTTACGCCCAGGAGCGCCAGATGCTCGACCGCATCGTGGCCATCGTCGATACCGGCGTTGTGCTGCAAAGCGAAGTCGACACCCGTCTCGCGGACATCATTACCAACGCCCGGCGCAGCGGCCAGCCCGAACCCGACCTGGAAGAGATCTACGACGACGTGCTGGAGGCCCTGGTGCTGGAGAATCTGCAATTGCAGATCGCCGAACGCATCAATATCCGCTTTGACGACGACACCATCAACCGGGTGCTCGGATCGATGGCGGAAAACAGCAACATGAACTTCGATCAATACGTCACGACCCTGGAGCAGGCCGGCGCTTATCTGCAGACCCGGGAACAGGTGCGGAAGCAGTTGACCTTGCAGGAGTTGCAACGCGGCCTGGTCAATCAACGCATTCGCATCACCGACCAGGAAATCGAAAACTTCATCAATTCTGAAATGGGCCAGGAACTGATGCAGGCGGATTATTTCCTGAATCACATGGTTGTGCCATTCAGCGCGGAGGAAGCTGACGAGTCGCGGCAAGGGAAAATGCAGTACGCGGGCGAACTCATCGCTCGCCTCGAAGCCGGCGAAACATTCGACGCGGTGCGGGGCGAAGCCATGCAAGGCGGACAATTCCAGGTCACCGCCACCGATTTCGGCTGGCGCAAGTTGGATCAGATTCCAGCGTTGTTCAACGCGGCGGTCGAGGAAATGAGCGTCGGCCAGATCGAGGGACCTTTCGAGGCGTCCAACGGCTTGCATATCATCCAGTTGACCGATCAACGCGGGGGCACTTCCCAGTTCGTGCAGCAGACTCATCTGCGGCACATCATGCTGAGCCCGAACGAAATACGAAACGACGGGCAGTCCCTGGCCGAAATCAGGCGCCTGCGGCAGCGGATCCTGGATGGAGAGGAGTTCGCCCCGATCGCCCGGCAGAATTCGGACGACGCAGCCTCGGTAGTAGCCGGCGGCGACCTCGACTGGATCAACGAGGGCGGAATGCCCATCGAATGGGAAACCGCCGTGAACGAAATGGAAGTAGGCGATCTGAGCGAACCAGTGCGCACGGACACCGGCTGGCACATCATCGAGGTGCTCGGCCGGCGGCTGACTGATCTCAGCCAGGAATTCACCAGGGCCGAAGCCGAGAACGTGTTGCGCAATCGCAAGTATGATCTTGAAATGCAAAACTGGCTGATCGAGATTCGCGAAGAAGCGTTCGTTGAATACGTCGAGTGAGAACCCGATTGAGAACATGCACCCGGTTTTCAGGCTCGCGCTGACTCCCGGCGAACCTGCCGGCATCGGTCCGGACCTGTGCGTGCAACTGGCGCAAAATCCCCCGTCCGGCGTCGAACTGATTGTCTATTCCGACCCCGAGTTACTCACGCAACGCGCTGCCGAACTGGGTATGCAGCTGCGGCTCGCCGCGCCCGGCGCAAAACCGCGGCCATGCGCGAAAGACGAGTTGCGGATTGTACCGATCGAACTGGCTGCTCCGGCGCAGGCCGGCGCACTGAATCCGGCCAACTCGGCCTGCGTGCTCGATAGCTTGCGCACTGCCGTCGGGCATGTATTAAACGGCCATGCGGACGCCCTGGTGACCGGTCCTGTCCACAAGGCAGTCATCAATCAGGCCGGTTTTCCGTTTTCCGGCCATACCGAATTCCTCGCCGAAGTATGCGGTTGCGAAACGAGCGTCATGATGCTGGCGACGCCGGGCCTGCGAGTGGCGCTCGCCACGACCCATCTGCCGCTGAAGGAAGTTTCCCGCGCGATCACCCGCCAACGGTTGATCGATGTACTCACCGTATTGGAGAAGGACTTGCGCGGGCGCTTCGGTATCGCGCGGCCCCGCATCCTCGTCTGCGGACTGAATCCACACGCGGGAGAGTCCGGCGAACTCGGCAGGGAAGAACTCGAGATTATCGAGCCCGCGCTCGCGGAATTGCGTGCCCTGGGCATGGACCTGATCGGCCCGCTTCCCGCCGACACGCTGTTCACGCCGCGCCGGCTCGACGATGCCGACGCCGTGCTCAGCATGTTTCACGACCAGGGCTTGCCGGTACTCAAGTTCAAGGGTTTCGGCAATGCCGTCAACGTCACGCTCGGCCTGCCCATCGTCCGCACCTCGGTGGATCACGGCACGGCGCTCGATCTGGCGGGCAGCGGCAAGGCCGACGAAGGCAGCCTGCGCTACGCCATCGATGTGGCGCTCGAAATGTTGCGCACGGGCGATCCGGCGTGAACGCCGTGGGCCGCGGTCATCGGCCGCGCAAGCGTTTCGGCCAGAACTTCCTGCGCGACCCCAACTATATCCGCCGCATCGTGGCCGCCATAGCTCCGGGACCCGGCGACCATTGCCTGGAAATCGGCCCCGGCGACGGCGCGTTGACCCTGCCGCTGGCGGAGGCCGCCGGCCGTCTCGATTGCATAGAACTTGACCGCGATCTTGCGCAACGGCTCGAATCCCGTTTCGCGGGACGGGAAAACGTGCGCATACACCGCCGGGATATCCTCAAGTTCGATCTGGCCGAACTTGGCGAGAACGTCGGCGAATTGCGGGTCGTCGGCAATTTGCCTTACAACATTTCCACTCCGGTGTTGTTTCGCCTGCTCAAAATGTCGCATCTCATCTCAGACATGACCATTATGCTGCAACGGGAAGTCGTGGAGCGCATGACCGCGGCGCCGGGCAACCGAAATTATGGCAGATTGAGCGTCATGCTGGCCTACTACTGCGCGGCCGAACGGTTGCTTCCCGTGCCGCCGGAAGCGTTCCGGCCGATTCCGAAAGTCCAGTCGGCCGTAGTGCGGCTTCGCCCCCACCGGCAGCGGCCGGCGCAGGCCGCGGATGAAGACTTTTTTGCCACGGTAGTGCGCACGAGCTTCGGCCAGCGCCGCAAGACTTTACGCAACAGCCTCAAGTCCCTGGCCGCTGCCGAGGTGCTTGAACAATTGCCGGTGGACCTTGGCGCAAGACCGGAGCAACTCGGTCTGGCAGACTATGTGCGCATCAGCGACGCCATTTCGGCGGGTAGCGAGAAATGACCAATCCAGCCGATCAGATAGAAATCGCACCGATTGCGGTGTATCTCGAAAGCCAGTCCGACCCCGAGGCCGGCCGTTTTGCGTTCGCCTATACCATCCAGATCACCAACAACGGGCCGGAACCGGTGCAGTTGCTTTCAAGGCACTGGTACATCACCGACGCCCACAACGATGTCGAGGAAGTCGAGGGGCCGGGAGTGGTCGGATTGCAGCCCGTGATCGACCCGGGCGAAACATTTCAATACAGCAGCGGCGCGATTATCGAAACCAAAACGGGAACAATGCATGGCAGCTACCGGATGGTGACCGGTAATGGCGAAAGTTTCGACGCGCCGATTCCGATGTTTCTGCTGGCGCCGCCGCAAACCATCCATTAGGCGAGCGGCATGAGCAATTACGCGATCGGGGACATCCAGGGCTGCTACAAGCCACTGAAAAAACTGCTCAGGAAGATAGATTTCACCCCCGGAAAGGATCGGCTGTGGTGCGTGGGAGACCTGGTCAACCGGGGACCGAAATCGCTCGATACCTTGCGTCGTCTGCGGGATATCGACGATTCGCTGGTCGTCGTGCTCGGCAATCACGATCTCCACTTTCTGGCGGTCCATGAAGGCTGCACGCCCATGCGCCGCAAGGATAGACTGCGGGAACTGCTGGCCGCCAGTGATTGCGACAAACTCGCCGACTGGCTGCGGCAAAAGCCGCTGGCGCATTTCGAGACCCTCGAAACTGAATCCGGCCCGCGCCCTTTTCTGATGGTGCACGCCGGCATAGCGCCGAACTGGTCGGTCGACAAGACCCTGGCGCTGGCCGGCGAAGTGGAATCCGCCTTGCGCGAGAAACCCAGAAAATTCCTGTCCCATATGTACGGGGACGAGCCCAGTCTTTGGCACGACGGACTGACCAAACAGCGCCGCTTGCGCGCCATCACCAATTATCTGACCCGTATCCGCTTTTGCGACAGCGAGGGCTGTTTGCGTCTCGACCTGAAAGAAGGCATAGACACCGCGCCTCCCGGTTATGAGCCCTGGTTCCGCTGGCAGCGGGTCAGCACGGAGTCCGACATTGTATTCGGCCATTGGGCCGCGATCGAAGGCGTAACCGGCCAGGACCGGGTCCACGCTCTCGATACCGGCTGCGTCTGGGGCGGAACGCTGACTGTCATGCGGTTGGAAGACGGCCGGAGATTCTCGGTAAGTGGGTGAGGCGGGCGAGGCATGCCTCGCCCCTACAGGTCACGTGCAAGAAATGCCCGGTTCGAATCTGAATGAATTGCGTTTTTGTCGATCATTCGACGTAAGCTCCTATAATATGTCTTATGAGAATCTACCTGGTAGGCGGCGCGGTTCGCGACAAGTTGCTCGATCTCCCGGTCGTGGAAAGGGACTGGGTGGTCGTCGGCGGCAGCGGTGCGGACCTCGAACGACTCGGTTATCACCAGGTCGGCAGGGATTTTCCGGTCTATCTGCATCCCGATACGAAGGAACAATATGCGCTGGCGCGACGGGAACGAAAGATTGCGCCGGGGCATACCGGTTTCACCTTCGATACCGACTCTGAGGTAAGCCTGGAAGAAGATCTTTCACGGCGTGATCTGACCGTAAACGCCATGGCTGAAACCGAAGACGGCGAACTTGTCGATCCGTACGGTGGCCGCGAGGATCTGGACAGGCGCTTGCTGCGCCATGTCTCGCCGGCCTTTCGCGAGGACCCGCTGCGCGTCCTGCGGGTCGCCCGCTTCGCCGCGCGCTTCAGCCATCTCGGTTTCGGCGTGGCGCCGGAAACCATGGAGTTAATGCAGGAAATGGTTGGGCGCGGCGAACTCGCCGAACTGACCCGGGAACGCGTCTGGCAGGAAATAGAGGGGGCCTTGCGCAGTGAATCGCCGGAGGAGTTCTTTCGCGTATTGCGCGATTGCGGCGCCTTGCAGGTGATTCTCCCGGAAGTGGACCGACTGTTCGGGGTGCCGCAACCCGCAAAATACCATCCGGAAATCGACACCGGCGTCCATACGCTGATGTGTGTGCAGGCGGCGGCGCGGCTGTCGGACGATTCCGTCATGCGCTATGCGGTACTGTTGCACGATGTCGGCAAAGGCGTCACCGACCCCGAAAAATGGCCGAGTCATCACGGCCATGACCAATTGGGCGTGCCCCTGGTCAAGGAAATCACCCGGCGGCTGGGCGTGCCGCGCGAGTACGCGCAAACCGCCGAGGCAGTTTGCAAGTTCCACACTTTGCAACATCGGGTCCGCAGCTTACGGCCGGCAACCGTGCTGCGGCTGTTGACCGGTCTCGACGCAATTCGGCGTCCCCAAAGATTCGAACGCTTCCTGACCGCCTGCCTCGCCGACGCCCGCGGCCGCACTGGTTTCGAGGACTGCGAATATCCCCAGAACGAATACCTGGCGCGAATGCTGGCGGCCGTTAACTCGGTCGATGCCGGCAAACTGCTGCGGGGCAAGCCGGAAGCGGACGCCGGCGAACTGATCGCCCGCGGCCGGATCGACGCCATTCGCCGGGCCCAGGCTGAATTCACTCATTGATGACGGCGAAAAATTCTTCCTCATCCGAAGCGCCCGTGGCCTTGATCACCGGCTGCGCCCGGCGCATCGGCGCCGCTATCGCGCGCAAGTTCCATGAACGCGGATATCGGGTCTTGCTGCATTGCCGGAATTCGACCGATGAAGCGGTAGCGCTGGCGGGCGAATTCAATGCGCGCCGGGAATCGTCGGCGGCAGTACTGATCGCCGATCTGACATCAGCCGAAGTCGGCGATTCGCTCGCGCAAAAGGCTCTTGCGCATTTTCAGCGGGTCGATGTGTTGATCAACAACGCTTCGAGTTATTACTCGACCGCTTTCGGAAAGGTGAGCGCGGCTGAGTGGGATGACTTGCTGGGCAGCAATCTGCGCGGTCATTTCTTTCTCAGTCAGGCGCTTGGCGAAGAACTCAGCTTGCGCGGCGGCGCCATCGTCAATATCGGCGACACTCACGCGGACCGTCCTCGCCGCGGTTTTTCCGCCTACGCGATCGCCAAGGCGGGACTGAAGACGATGACCCGCTCGCTTGCGGTGGAACTCGCGCCCTCGGTGCGGGTCAACGCCATCGCGCCGGGCTCCATTCTCTGGCCTGATTTCCTGGCGGACGAATCGGCCCCGGGAGTCGCCGAGGCGCGACAAGACATCCTGCAATCGATCCCCATGCGGAAACTCGGCGACCCAGGCCATATCGCGGACCTGTGCTGGTTCCTCGCCATCGAAGCAGACTACATGACCGGCCAGACCATCCGCATGGACGGCGGCCGATCCCTCTATCCCGGCTAGTCGAGTTCAACCCTGGTGAGAAGTTGGCGGGACTTTTCGAAGCGAGTCCAGAGTTCGCCGAAATCGGGCCCGCCGGGATCCAGTTTCTGATCGGGCAGCAGTTCCGCGAAAGGACAAAGGATAAAGGCGCTGTCGAGTACTTCCTGATGGGAAACCGTCAGCGAGCCGTGAGCGCCGTCGGCTGCGCCGGGTACGAAGACATCGATATCGATGGGTCGCGGGGAAAGACTCGGTTTGGCTGGGTCGCGGCCCAGGCGCAATTCGAGTTGCTTGAGCCAGGCTATCACTTCCGGCACTGCCTCACCGGTTTCTGCCAGCGCGGCCATGTTGAGAAAATCGGCGCCGTCAAACCCGACGGCCGCGCTGCGATAAACTCCGGAGCAGCGCAGCAAGCCGAACCTTGCTTCCAGTTCCTCGAGCGCCCGACTGATATTGGCGACGGCATTCTCATTGCTGCCGATGCAGAAAACGAGCAGAGTCATGACTCAAGCATCCGACGCACTGTCCGGTTTACGCCTTTCGATAATCACGCCGGTGTCCTTCGAGCCGGTAACTGCTCCGGGTTTGCCGACCCGCAAGCGCAGCCAGGGCACCGGAAATTCGGCCAGAATGATTCCGGCAACGGCCTCGGCGAGAGCTTCCACGAGCAAGAATTCGGATGCGGCGACAAATTTCGCGACCCGATGAGAGATCGCCTTGTAGTCGAGCGCATCGGCGAGGTCGTCGGAGCGCGCGGCCGTGCGGATATCGCAGCCGAGATCGAGATCGATGCTGACGGTCTGCTTGCGTTCACGCTCCCAGTCGAACACGCCGATGACGGTCTCGATTTCGAGCTCTCTGATATAGACGATATCCATTGCCGCTCCGCGAGGTTCAGATCGCATTCAGGGATTCCAGCGGCCAGCGCGGCCGTACGTCGATTTCCAGCCCGGCGCGCTCGCCCGCCAGCAGGCGCATGCAACCGGCGTAGGCGATCATCGCGCCATTGTCGGTGCAATAGCGCGGCGCGGCATAGTGTACCGAATCGGCGCCGAGTCGCTCTTCAAGCACCTTCCGCAGCCGCTTGTTGGCGCTGACGCCTCCCGCAATGACCAGCGAACTCAGCCCGGTCTGGCTGATGGCGCGCCGGCACTTGATCGACAGGGTATCGACCATGGCTTCCTCGAAGGCCCGGGCGATATCGGCCCTGGTCTGATCGTCCAGTTCTCCCTCGCTTTGGCGCTGCTCGGCGATAACCGTACGCACATAAGTCTTCAATCCGCTGAAGCTGAATTCGAGGCCGGGACGTTTGGTCATCGGCCGGGGAAAGTCGAACCGCTCCGGATCGCCCTGCTCGGCCAGTCGCGCCAGATGCGGACCGCCGGGGTAAGGCAGGCCGAGCATCTTGGCGACCTTGTCGAAGGCTTCGCCGGCGGCGTCGTCCAGCGATTCGCCGAGCATGGTGTAATCGCCGATGCCTTCGGCCCGGACCAGTTGGCTGTGACCTCCCGAAACAAGCAAGGCAAGAAAGGGAAAATCGAGCCCGCCGCCTTCCAGCAGCGGCGCCAGCAAATGCCCTTCCATGTGATGCACGCCCAGGGCGGGAACATTGAGCCCTTCGGCCAGCGCGCGGCCGACCGAGGCGCCCACCAGCAAGGCGCCGACCAGGCCCGGGCCGGCGGTATAGGCGATGCCGTCGATGTCGGACAATTCCAGTTTCGCTTCAGCGAGCACCTCGCGAATCAGCGGCAAAGTCTTGCGCACATGATCGCGGGACGCCAGTTCGGGAATCACACCGCCATAGCGGGCATGAATTTCCACCTGGCTGTACAAGCCGTCGGCGAGCAGACCGCGCTCGCTGCAATAGACGCCGATGCCGGTCTCGTCGCAAGAAGTTTCGATGCCGAGAACGATCAAGGGATTTCCCGAGTCAAAAAGCTGAATGAAAAAAGGCCGGAACTCTCGTCCCGGCCTTTTTATTTTGCCTGAGCCAAGCTCAGTTGAGAACTGGCATCCTAGAAACTCACATTCAGATTGACGAACACATAGCGTCCCAGAGCATCGAAGAACGCTGGGAAAGTGTTGCCGTTTCCGGGAGCAGTACCCGCGTCGGAACTGACCTGCGGGTCGGTGTCGAGCAGATTGCTGACGCCGAGAGTAGCAGTGTAGTTCTCGGAAGCGTTCCACTCAGCGGTCAAGTCCCAATAGGTCTCGGCATCGAAATTGATGCCATTCCCGCCCAGGTCGGTAGTTTCACCGAGATAACGCATGCCGAGAGCGACGCGCACGTCATACTCGGTGTACAAGGTTGCCTTGTAGTTGCCGCTCCACTCGGGTGCGGGATTCTTGCCGCAGGCCAGACCCCAGTTACCGGCGCACTCGGTGGTGGGCTCGCCCGGCAGTTCGATGAAGCTCGACTCAAGCAGGTTGGTGGTTACGCCCTGGACTTGCATCGGACCCATGGGAGTGTCGAAATTGTAATCGAAGATTAAATCGACTCCAGAGACATTCTCCTCGGTGAGGTTGGTGGTTTGCGTACTGATGTAACCGCCGGTCAGCCAGAGCGATCCTGTGGCCGGATGGCGGTTGATATTGTTACAGAAAGCCGCAATACCGGTTTCCAGACACTTGTTCAGGGAAGTGGCCGCCGGAACGGAACCGATGCCTTCTTGCAGCGCGATGTCCCAATAGTCGACCGTCAGGGTCAACCCGTCGATGAACCGTGGCGTCAGCACAACGCCGGCGGTAATCGACTCGGCTTCCTCCGGCGCAACCAGCGGGTTGCCGCCGAAGCGGATGTTGTACTGGTCGGCGGGCGACTTCAGGTCGGAGCCGTACAGCGAGGCCGACAGGCCGGTGTTGGCGCACTGCGCCTGGGTCGCCGTCATGTTCAGGCCGCAAGGGTCATCGGGCAAGTCGGTCAGGCTGTCGCCCTGGGCCGTGTACAAATTCCCCAGGTTCGCATGGCGGATCGCGGACTGGAATGAACCGCGGATCGCGATATCTTCGTTAGCCCGGAAGAACGCGCCGAACTTGTAGGTGTCGGTAGTGTGACCGGTCGAGTAATCCGAGTAGCGGTATCCCGCGTCAAGACTCAGATTGTCCATAACCGGAATACCGAGTTCCACGAAGATCTCGTTTACGTCATACCCACCCGCCAACGGTATGGCGGCGCCACCCGAGCCGGAACGGTCGCCGGCTTTGCTGGGCGCATCGGGACTGAAGTCGGTCTTCAGATCCTTGGTCTCATAGCCGAAGGCCGCGGAGATCGGACCCGGAGCTCCCGGAATCGTTATGGGAGTTTCTCCGGAAACCACGCCTTGCAAGATGCGCTGCTTGCCGCTGCCGCGAATGAAGGTGGACTGCGCGATATAACTCTGCAGTGCCGTCCCGCCATCGTGAATGGCCTGAATACCGCCGTCTCCAGGCAGACCGCCGCTGAACAGGTTGTAGGGAACGCAGTTCGGGTCGGTGCCGTTCAGCACGGAAACACAAGTGGGCACGCCATTGATGTTGACCAGGTTTACCGCGCGGTTGATATTGGTCACCGACAGGTCGTTGCGATACTCGTTGACGTAATCGACTTCGGACAATTGATAGTTGACGTCATAGGTCCAGCTACCGGTAATGTCGCCGCGTATGCCATACACCTGAGTTACATTGTCGTAATTGGTGATGCTTTGTCTCGGCGCGCCTTCCACGTTGCGCTTCAGCGAGTACAGCGGCGCGTTGTAGCCGATGATTTCGCCGTTGGTTACCGCGAGGTCCAAAGCGGAAATGTAGCCGAGCGCCGCGGCGCCGCTGGTAAAGTTGGGCGCGTGGTCGCCGCCCATGCCGATCCAGTCACCGCAAGCCACCTTGTGTTGCTGTGCGGACAATTGGGCGTTGTAACAAGGCAGTTGCGAAATGTTGCCGAAGGTTCCCGAATACGCGATCTGTGCGTTGGACTCGGAAGACATCGAACGCAGGCTGGCATAGGCTTCGGCATTTTCGTTGATCTCGAACTTGCCGAAGAAGCCGGCGTTCAGGCGATCGTCCGGGCGCTGGAAGAAGTTGGTCGGATTGTAGTTAAAAGTCTGACCGGCCCGGGGCACGAACTCATCGCCCTGCACCTTTACGTCCAGCCGGGTCACACTTGGGTCTACGTTTGCATATCCATTGGCGCCATACAATCCGAAGTCGGCCCAGCGGCCGGGAGGAATCGTCGAGGAGCCGCCACAGGCGCTCTTGCCGCGGGTCAATGCGCAAGCCGAAATATCGTAATCGCCTTGCAGAATCGGAGCGGTGTCGGTCTTTTCGACGTAGCCTGTAATATGGCCGCGGCCGTCGAACATCGAACCGCCGAAAGCCATTGCCAGTTTCTTGGTGTCGCCCGTGGTGATGTTCTCATCCGCAAGCGCATAGTCAAAAGATTGCACAAGGTTGCGGAATTCGTCGTTATCGTTGGTGTGCTGATAGAGGCTGTGGGTGTAACTTGCCTTGAAGCCTTCGAACTCGTCGTCGATGATGAAGTTGACGACGCCGGCTACCGCGTCGGAGCCATAAGCCGAGGACGCTCCACCTGTGAGCACGTCCACGCGTTCAATCAGCAGTGAAGGCACCGCATTAAGGTCGGCGCAGTTGCCGCCGCCCGTGGTGCCCGGCGCCATGCGCTGGCCGTTGATCAGCACCAGAGTGCGCCCGCAGCCCAAGTTGCGCAGGTTCGCCGTTGCAGTGCCCGAGGCGCCGTTGGATGCGGTTATCGCCTGTCCCGGCGCGATTTGCGGCAGGTCGTTCAGATAGTCCTCGACCCGGGTGATGCCGCGGTCTGAAATATCTTCCACCTGAATCGTTGTGATCTGTGAAGAGCTTATTACGTTCGGGTTGCGAATACGGGAACCCGTAATAACCACCTCTTCCAGTTGCTGGGCCTCCTGGCCCTGGGCCAGCGCGGTCGATACCGCTCCAGGCCCCATTACAAAGGCGCTACACATGAGCAACGCCCAACGTTTGTTGGTTAGCATATCCATCCCCTCCAGAATGTTTTCCTGATAATTTTCTATGCCCTAAAATAGGGCAACGGCGCATTATCGCATACTAGCGCCAGATTCTGTCCACCTTTTCGCCACTTTTCGCTAATTTCGTGATAGTGGGGCTACAGCGATTCCCGCTGAATATCGGATATCAATGAAATCAACGGTTTGCGATTGCCGCAAAAAACGGTTTTCGTAAACTTTTCGTGCTGGATTCGGATAAACGGTCATGAAGTCTCTGTTTTGGGGAAGCTGTCATGGCCAAGCTTGCATTGCGCGGGGCGTTGAGCGCGCCGGGATTGTTGCGGGAAGTGCGGAAGTGTTTTGAGGGGATTCCGGATCCGGTGCGGGGCCGCAAGCGGGGCTTGCCGGATTATCTGATGTCGGGTCTGGCGGTTTTCGGGCTGAAGTTTTCCTCTTTGCTGCAATTTGACCGCGGCGCGCGGGACGACGGGTTGATCCGGGAGAATCTGAAGCATCTGTACGGTATCGGGGACGCGCCGTGCGACACGGCGCTGCGGGAGCGGCTGGACGAGGTGGAGCCCTTGGCGTTGCGGGGCGCGTTCAAGCGATTGTTCGCGGTGTTGCAGCGGGGCAAGGCCCTGGAGGGGTTCACCTGGCTAGGCCATTATCTGCTGTCGGTGGACGGCACGGGGTATTTTTCCTCTTCGCGGGTGCGCTGCAAGCGTTGCTGCGAGAAGCATCACCGGGACGGGCGGGTGACGTATTACCATCAGATGCTGGGGGCGGTGCTGGTGCATCCGGAACAGCGGGAGGTGTTTCCGCTGGCGCCGGAGCCGATCGTGCGCGCGGACGGAGCGCGGAAGAACGACTGCGAGCGCAACGCGGCCAAGCGATTGCTGACCCATGTGCGGCGGGAGCATCCGCATCTGAAGCTGCTGGTGGTGGAGGACGCGCTGGCGTCGAACGGCCCGCACATCCGCCTGCTGCAATCGCTGGACATGCGATTCGTGCTGGGCGTGAAGCCGGGGGACCACAAGCATCTGTTCGCGTGGGTGGAGGCCACGCCGGGGACGCGGACGTTCGAGACGGTCGATACCGACGGTGTGACACGCCGCTACCGCTATCTCAACGGCGCGCCGCTGAACGATGCGCACTTCGGTCTGGAGGTGAACTTCCTGGAGTGCCGGGAGACCCGTCCGGGCAAAAAGGAACAGCGCTTTTCCTGGGTCACGGACCTTCGGATCACCGAGACGAACGCCGAGGCGCTGATGCGGGCGGGCCGCGCCCGCTGGCGCATCGAGAACGAGACTTTCAATACCCTGAAGAACCAAGGCTACGGCTTTGAGCACAACTACGGTCACGGCGACAACCATCTGGCGACGGTGTTCGCGCATCTGATGATGCTGGCCTTTCTGATCGACCAGGCGCAGCGGAGAAGCTGCCGGTTGTTCCAGGCGGCGCAGGCCCGGGCGGAACGGCCCCTGTACTTCTGGCAAAAGGTGAGAAGCCTGTTCACCACCCATATTCTCCGGGACTGGGAGACGCTATACGGCGCCATCGCCTTCGGCGTCCGTCCCCGCGAGCCGGAGTTGCTCGACACCTCGTGAGGGTGCGCCGCGGCCGGTTGCGCGAAAAGCCGGTTCTTCGGGGCAGCACAGGGTAGCCGAAATCGGCATCCGGCAGAGCGCGGAAGGAGTTGCCGTGCCGCGACATCTCCCACCGGCCCGATGAGCGGCTCTCCCCGGCGCCAGACAATCGCCGGTCGCGTTAGCGGGAGAAACTGGTGGGGCTAAATGGATTTTGCAAATCCGGACGGCGACCAGTAAGATATGCGCCCTGATTTTCGAGCCCCGGACGGGGGCTTCCCAAGCAAGGTGCTTAATGCCACAAGTCAAACTGAAAGAGAACGAACCCTTCGACGTAGCGCTGCGCCGCTTCAAGCGTTCCTGCGAAAAGGCCGGCATCCTGGCGGAAGTGCGTCGCCGGGAGTTCTACGAAAAGCCGACCTCGGTTCGCAAGCGCAAGGCGGCTGCCGCGGTCAAGCGCCATCAGAAGAAGCTCTTGCGGGAAAGCCGCAAGTTGCAGCGCCAGTACTGATCCCCCCTTTCCCCGATCCGCCCGTAACCGGACATGAGCCCTTTACAAGCCCAGCTTCGTGAAGCGATGAAGGACGCCATGCGCGCCAGGAACAAGCCGCGCCTGGAATCCATCCGTCTTGCGCTGGCGGAAATACACAGGGTCGAAGTGGACGAACGCATCGAGTGCGACGATACTCGGATTACCGGCATACTCGATCGCATGGTCAAGCAGCGCAGGGATTCCATCACACAATTCGAGGCGGGCGGGCGCGAAGATCTGGTGGCGAAGGAACAGGGCCAGATCGAGGTCCTCAAGGAATTCATGCCCCAGGCGCTGACCGGCGAGGAACTGAGCACGATCATAAAGGAAGCGGTCGAGCAGGCGGGCGCGCAATCCATGCGCGACATGGGCAAGGTAATGGCGTTGATCAAGCCGCAGGTAACCGGACGCGCCGACATGGGCGAAGTCAGCAAACAGGTTCGACACCTGATCTCCGCCGGTTAGAAGTCCGGCAACAGGCTCCGACGGGCCGCCGCCGGGGTGGGCACTTGCGGCGGGCGCCGTGAATACGTCCCTGTAGGCTCAAGCTCGGCATCCATGCCTCGCATGCCGCCGCAAGTGCCCACCCCGGCGACGACCCTCGAAAAACTTATTACTATAGTCGGTCACGATAAATCCGGCACCGGAATCCACCAGACATGGCGGGACTAATTCCTCAAAACTTTATTGACGAGTTGCTCAACCGCGTCGATATCGTCGAAGTAATCGACCGCCGCGTCACGCTCAAGAAAGCCGGCAAGGAATATAAGGCATGCTGCCCATTCCACTCGGAGAAAACCCCCTCCTTTACCGTGCAGCCGGAAAAGCAGTTCTTCTATTGCTTCGGTTGCGGCGCCGGCGGCAACGCCCTGGGTTTCATCATGAAACACCAGAACCTCGACTTTACCGAGGCGGTGGAAATTCTCGCCAAAGACGCCGGCGTTGAAGTGCCGCGGCAGACAAGTCCGGCACAGGCTAGGCGCGGCGCCGAACAGCGCTCACTGTTCGAATGCCTGGAACAAGCGAAAAAGTTCTACCAGTATCAGTTGCGGCAGCACCCACAGCGTGACCGCGCCGTTGACTGGTGCAAGTCGCGAGGCATCAGCGGCACTACGGCGCGCGAGTTTCAGCTAGGCTTTGCACCATCGGGAAGGGAAAACCCTTTATTGCAAACTTTGGGCAAGGATGAAAGGGCTCGAAAAACTTTGCTGAAAACGGGCCTAATTATCTCCAAGGAAACTGAAGAGACCGATAACTCTCACAAATCGCACTTCTATGACCGCTTCTGGAATCGCGTACTTTTTCCAATTCGCGACGGTCGCGGTCGCACTGTGGGATTCGGCGGCCGCGTGCTCGGAGACGGTTCGCCGAAATACCTGAACAGCCCGGAAACACCGGTATTCGAAAAAGGACGCGAGTTGTACGGCCTTTACGAGGCGCGCAAGTACAAATTTGACAAACTGCTGTTGGTGGAGGGCTACATGGACGTCATCGCCCTCGCCGAGGCTGGCATCCGCAATGCGGTCGCCACTTTGGGAACCGCCACCAACAACTTGCAACTCCAGCGCATATTTCGCCTTGTGCCGGAAATAGTATTCAGTTTTGACGGCGACGAGGCCGGCAGGCGCGCCGCCTGGCGCGCGCTGGAAACCTGCCTGCCGCTGATGAAGGACGACAAGATCGCCAAGTTTCTATTTTTACCCGAAGGAGAAGACCCGGACAGCATGGTGCGTAAGGAGGGCTCGGTCAAATTCCTCGAACGGGTCGAGAACGCGCAGCCGCTGGAAACATTCTTTTTCGAACACCTGAGCGAAGACCTCGAGATCGATTCGATCGAAGGGCGAGCCGCTCTCAGCAGCAAGGCCATGTCTTTGATCGGCAATTTGCCCAAAGACGCATACCAACAATTCATGATTGACCGGCTCGCGGATATAACCCACAGGGAAAAGGAATCATTGCTCAAGTCCTCTTTGCTCCATCGGGCTCCTGCCGAAACCCGCGGCAGTGGGCCCAACAACAGGTTAATTGCCATAAAGTACCTTATTGACTTGCCAAAAATGGCTTTGGACAACGAAGACGATCTTTCACCCCTTTTGGAAGTAGGCGATCCTAGCGAAATGTGCCTGGCCGAGATGATTGAAAAAGTCCGAGTGAGTCCCGATATAGACCGCTACGAATTGATGGAGTACATCTACTCGAATTCGGAAGTGCGCGGCCAGCTTACCAACGTGTTGACGGCGGAAAAGATCGAGCCTGCCGATGCGGGGAAACTGAAAAGAGAGTTTCTCCAGATTCTTGATGAGTCCCTCGCCAGATGTTCAAAAGAGCTCAGGACCAGGCAACTCAGGGATCAATTACGCGCCAAAACTGCCGCTAAAGGACATACAGAGGCATGACTCCCGGCGTATTTTTCGCAGCAATTTTGATCTTGGCTCTGAGGGAGCGCGGCGGTGACTGAAAGGGGCCCGGCGCAAGCCGGGAAAGAATTCAGTCACCGACGGAAAGCGACCGGTGCTCAAGACATGGCGCCCAATCGACCAATATGAGAATAGCCACTTTTTTGACTTATGCGTATACACCGCCAACAGGCGCCGTTTATAATGCCCGGCTAACCTAAATTTGCGCGGCTTCGGCCGTTCGCGAGGCAAGCAAGGATTTCATGACAGATTCAATCAAGCCACTTGCGCCCAAATCCAATCTGAAATCATTGATCGCCAAGGGCCGGGAGCAGAGCTACCTGACCTACGCCGAAGTCAATGACCATCTGCCCGAGCAGATTTCGGATCCGGACCAGGTTGAAGATATCATCCAGATGATCAACGACATGGGCATCAAGGTCTATGAGACCGCTCCCGATGCCGATTCGCTGATCCTGAACGATGAAAGTGACAGCAGCACCGACGACGTGGCAGCCGCCGAGGCAGCCGCCGCGCTCGCCGCCGTAGCCAATGAAGCCGAAGCGGGCAGAACCACGGATCCGGTGCGTATGTACATGCGCGAAATGGGTACGGTGGAGTTGCTCACGCGCGAAGGCGAAATCGTCATCGCCAAGCGCATTGAAGAAGGCATGCGCGAGTTGATGAAAGCCATGGCTTGCTTTCCCGGTGTTGTCGAACATGTCCTGAACCAATATGAGGCGATCAAGGACGATGACCGCCGGCTCAAGGAACTGATTTCCGGCTACCTTGACCCGGAAGACGACACTATCCCCGGCCGCCCGGCCGTCAAGCCACCGGTCGCCGGCAGCAGCAAGGACAGCAAGGACAGCAAGGACAATGATGACGACGATGACGACGCCATTACAGGACCCGACCCTGAAGAAGCCCGCGTTCGCTTCACCGCCATGCGCAAGCAATATCACCGCACTTGCGAGGTTGTCGGCAAGTTCGGCCGTGACGACGAGCGCTCGCTCGCCGAGCTCGATGCCCTTGGCGAAAATCTGAAGTGCTTCAAGCTCACGCCGCGCCAGTTCGACCCGTTGCTCCTGGAAATTCGCGCCATCATGAACCGCGTCAAGCGCAACGAGAAGTACATCATGACCTTGTGCGTACGCAAGGGCAGGATGGACCGCAAGGAATTCCTGACCACGTTTCCCGGCAACGAAGTCAACGAACAATGGCTCGAACTGCATATCGATGAAGCCGGGGCAAACGCCGGCCTGTTGCGCAAGGTCAAATCGGAAGTGTTGCGCACGCAGAAGAAATTGCGCCTGCTCGAAGAGGAATGCGGCCTGACCATCGCCGAAATCAAGGACATCAATCGCCGCATGGCGATCGGCGAAGCGAAGTCGCGGCGGGCAAAAAAGGAAATGGTCGAGGCCAACTTGCGTCTGGTCATTTCAATCGCCAAGAAGTACACCAACAGGGGCCTGCAATTTCTCGACCTGATCCAGGAAGGCAACATCGGCCTGATGAAAGCCGTGGACAAGTTTGAATACCGCCGCGGCTACAAGTTCTCGACGTACGCCACCTGGTGGATCCGGCAAGCCATCACCCGTTCCATCGCCGACCAGGCGCGGACGATCCGCATTCCGGTCCACATGATCGAGACCATCAACAAGCTGAATCGCATCTCGCGCCAGATGGTTCACGAGAAAGGCCGCGAGCCGACTCCGGAAGAACTCGGCGAGCGCATGGAAATGCCCGAAGACCGCGTGCGCAAGGTGCTCAAGATCGCCAAGGAGCCGATTTCCATGGAAACTCCCATCGGCGACGACGAAGACTCGCATCTCGGCGATTTCATCGAGGACAACACCATCGCCAATCCGATCGACTCATCCGTAGGCGAGGGATTGAAGGAAGCCACGCGCGACGTGCTCGGCAGCCTGACCACCCGCGAGGAAAAGGTGTTGCGAATGCGTTTCGGCATCGAAATGAACACCGACCATACGCTGGAGGAAGTCGGCAAGCAGTTCGATGTAACCCGGGAACGTATTCGCCAAATAGAAGCCAAGGCGTTGCGCAAGTTGCGGCATCCTTCCCGCTCCGACCATCTGCGCAGCTTCCTCGACGAGTAAGGCCGTCCGGTAGCGAATACGCGCGGCGAACACAGGGCCTATAGCTCAGTTGGTTAGAGCACCGGACTCATAATCCGTTGGTCCCAGGTTCAAGTCCTGGTGGGCCCACCACTCCTTCGCTACGCTCAGTCATGGTGGACTTTCCCCCGATAATTCCAGCCCGAGGACAGATCATGAAGAAATTGCTTGCTTTCGTATTCGTCGTCTCCTTCAGCTTCAGCGCCCACGCGGACCCGAGACTCTATATTTTCGACTGCGGCCATCTGGCCATTCCCGACGTCAGCGCCTTTGGCCTGAGCAACGATGAGACATCGGTCAGAGAATTGTTCGTGCCCTGCTACCTGATCGAGCACGAAGGCGAACTGATGATCTGGGACGCCGGCCTGCCGCTGGACATGGTCGGCCCGCGGCAGCCCGACGCCAATAGCTGGTACGACACCTCGATCATCGATCAACTCGCGGAGATGGACATCTCCCCGGACGAAGTCGATTACGCCGCCTACTCGCATTTCCATTACGACCACGTCGGCGCGGCCAACGCCTTCGCCAATGCGACCCTCCTCATCCAGCAGACGGAATTCGAGGCCGCATTCGAGACTCCGGAAACCAATCCGGTATTCAGGCCCGAGCTTTACGACCAGTTGCGCGATTCGGACAAGATCATGCTGGACGGGGACCACGATGTCTTCGGCGACGGCAGCGTGACGATCGTTTCCGCACCGGGCCATACACCCGGCCACCAGGTGCTGAAACTCGAACTTGAGAATTTCGGCCCCCTCGTGCTTTCCGGCGACCTGTACCACTTCGAGACAAGCCGCCGGCTGCGCCGAATCCCGGTTTTCAACACCGACGCGGAACAGACGCTGGAATCCATGGACAAGGTGGAAGCTTTGGTCGAAGAGACGGGAGCGACATTCTGGATCGAACACAATCTGGAATTGGCGGAAACGCTGGAACTGGCCCCCACGTATTACGACTAGACCAGACCAGTCCGGCGGCCGTCCGGTGTACGACTTCCGATGAAATTGCTGTACTATCAATTCGAATCGGAATGGGCTTCACCCGGAGCCCGTTCCATATAGTCTGGAGGTACCCGATTGTGAAGATCGAACGAAAGTACTTGCAGTTGGCAGGACTCGCTACGGCTTTTGCCTTCGCGGCGGGAATCGCCCAGGCGCAAGCTCCCCATGAAAACGGGATCACCTACAACGGCGAGGCCGGCAGAATCATCAACGAGAATTGCGTGGTCTGCCACCGCGAGGGCGGCATCGGCCCGATGGCATTCGAATCCTACGAGCAGGTACGGCCCTGGGCGCCCCTGATCCAGTTCAGGGTCGCCAATCGTGAAATGCCTCCGTACGCCTACGACCATGGCATCGGCATACAGGAACTGCAGGGCGATTGGCGGTTGTCGCAGGAAGACATCGATACCTTGGTCGCATGGGTCGATCAGGGCGCTCTGCTCGGCGAGCAGGACATGGAATTGCCGCCGCCGGACGTGCGCGATCTCGACGAGTGGAACTTCACCGATCAACTTGGCCCGCCCGACCTGATCGTGCCCTCGATTCCCATCGATATTCCCGCCAGTGGCAACGACATCTGGCACAAGCACATGGTGCCGAGCGGGCTCGCCGAAAGCCGCTGCATCCGCGCCGTTCAGGTCAAGCCCTTGGGCAACGCGGCCACCGTGGTGCATCATGCAAACTCGAGAATGATGACCATCGGCAATGACGGCGAACTTGAAAGCATGAGCGAAAGCATGCTCACGGAGTACGCCATGGGCAAATGGGGCGAACTGATGCCCGAAGACGTGTGCCGGGTGCTACCCGCAAATGCGCTCGTTTCCTGGGACATCCACATGTACCCCGGCGGTATCGGCGCCACCGCGCCGGGAACGATCATCGAGGACAATGTGGTCGAACTCGGCCTCTGGCTGCATCCGGAAGGCTTCGAGGAATCCGTGGCTTTCAAACAGGATCTGAAGTCCTACGAGATCGGAATTCCGCGCGCGGAGCGGGAATACAACCTGGTGATTCCGCCACACGGCGAGATCATGACCCAGGGCTTTCATTCCTTCGACCACCCGATCCGCATCGACAGCTTTCAGCCTCACGGGCACCTGCGACTGGTTGCAGCTTCACTGGAAATCTATCACCCGGATACCGGCGCGCTGGAGCCGATCAGCCAGGTTTCCAACTGGAGCGCGACCTGGCATCACAGCCACATCTTCGAGCCTGACTCGGCGCCGCTGGTGCCTGCCGGCGCCGTGCTGGTTTTCAAGCAGTGGTATGACAACACCGCCGACAACCCCAACAATCCCGATCCGGATCAATGGGTTTCCGGCGGCAACCGGACCACTGACGAGATGACTCATGCATGGGTAGCCATCACACATCTCGACGAGGAAGGCTATCAGCGGCTACTGGCAGAGCGCGAACAGGCATCGGCCCGCAGCCTGGCCGGTTCCGGTCAGGAGTAAGCAGTCAGCACTCGATCACATTGACCGGAATTTCGACGACGTTGACCGCGAGTCCGCCGCGGGATGTCTCCTTGTATTTGTCCTTCATGTCCCGGCCGGTATCGCGCAAGGTTTTGATTACCTGATCGAGTGAAACGAAATGCTCGCCGTCGCCGCGCAGCGCCATGCGCGCGGCATGAATCGCCTTGACCGAGGCCATCGCGTTGCGCTCGATGCAAGGCACTTGCACGAGTCCGCCGACGGGGTCGCAGGTCAGACCGAGATTGTGTTCCATGGCGATTTCGGCGGCGTTTTCCACCTGACGAGGCGTTCCACCGAGCACTTCGGCAAGACCGGCGGCGGCCATGGAACAAGCCGAGCCGACCTCGCCCTGGCAGCCGACCTCGGCGCCGCTGATGGAAGCGTTTTCCTTGAAAAGCACGCCGATGGCGGCCGCCGTCAACAGGAATCGAACCACGCCGTCCTCGTTCGCTCCCGGCACGAAGCGGGCGTAATAATGCAGCACGGCAGGAACAATGCCGGCGGCGCCGTTGGTGGGCGCGGTAACCACGCGGCTGCCCGCCGCATTCTCCTCGTTGACGGCCAACGCATAAAGCGTGACCCAATCGAGCGCGGTGAGCGGATCCATCAGCGAGGACTCGGGATTGGCCAATAATTGTTGGCGCAGACTGGGCGCTCGCCGCGGCAGTTTGAGTCCGCCGGGCAAAATTCCTTCGCTTCCGCAACCACGCTCGACGCATTCCTGCATCACTTCCCATATCCTGAGCAGACCTTGACGCGTATCGGCTTCCGACCGCCAGGCCGCCTCGTTGGCGAGCATCACGGCCGATATGTTCAAATCCGAAGCGTCGCAATGCTTCAGCAACTCGGCCGCCTTCGTGAAAGGAAAGTGCAGCGGACGTTCGTCTCCGGCGAGCGAACCGACGCCGGACCCTGAATCGTCGAGCACGAAACCTCCGCCCACGGAATAGTAGGTTCGAGCGAGGAGTTTCCGGTTCTCTTCCCCAAAGGCCGTGAAAATCATGCCATTGGGATGCAGAGGTAACGCCTTGCGCCGATTCAGCAGCAGATCTTCCTTCTCATTGAATTCGACGGGATGTTCGCCGTTCAGGCGCAGCGTGCGGTCACTGCGGATCGCCTCGACCCGGCCGGCTATCGCTTCCACGTCCACGCCTTCCGGACTTTCGCCTTCCAGGCCCAGCATCACAGCCTTCGGCGTACCATGGCCTCTTCCGGTCGCGCCAAGCGAACCGTACATCTCGGCCTTGACGCGCACCACTTCCCACAACAGGCCGGAATCTAGAAGGCCCGCGGCAAACATCGCCGCAGCCCGCATGGGACCTACCGTATGGGAACTCGAAGGCCCGATTCCAATCTTGAACAGATCAAATGTGCTGATTGCCATGCCTGAAATTTTATCCCGATAAGCCACCCGGGTCTTTCCTCATTTGAATTAGCCCGAACTCTTGCCAGATGAAAGCACCCGCATTAACATGAACTTCATCTTCATCTTCATGTGTAAATGCCATGTCGTCAATTTCCATGGTCGAACTGAGACAAGATGCCGAAGGCGTGCTGCGCCGGGTAAAGCGGGGCGAGCAATTGATCCTCACTTACCGCGGTAAACCCGTAGCCCGCCTGTCGCCCTATGATTCGGCAACTCCCCCCGCGGATGATCCCTTCTATCGACTGATCGACTCCGCCGCCGACGGCGGCGAATCGCTAACGAACGAAGAAATCGACAAAATTGTTTATGGACAGTGAGATTTTTGTCGATACCGGCGGGTTCTATTCGATGCTCGTGTCGCGGGACCGGATGCACCGGCGCATCAGGGATTTCATGACGCAAGCCATTCGCGGTCGCCGAAAATTCGTGACCACGGACTATGTGCTCGACGAGACCGCGACATTATTGCGGGCCAGAGGATTCGACCGGCTCACGCCAATCTTGTTTGAGTCGCTCGATTCAACTCTTGCCATTCGAATCGAATGGACGACTCCCGAAAGATTCCGGGAAACCGGAACTTTCTTCCTGCGACACGCGGACAAGGCCTGGTCGTTCACCGACTGCCTGAGTTTCGTTGTGATGCGTGAACTGGGACTTCGAGAAGCTTTATCCAGCGACGACCACTTCAGGCAAGCGGGTTTCACGCTCCTGTTGGAAAATTCCCGCTCCGAAGTTCACGACTCCCCGCCCGAGTTCAAGGCGGAGTCCGACCGAAACTTGGGTTAATCCTCGAAACGCACGTAGCGCTTGAGGGAGCGCGGGCCTACCTCCGCACTGTAGATTACGCCGTCCTTGTCGGCCGCCACACCTTCGCCGCCACTGCTGACGCGATAGGGACCGTTGTTCGCATCGAACGGGTCGGGAATGAAGGCGTACACCTCGCCGGTGCGGGCGTTGCCGACGCGGATACCGCGCAGCCATTCACCGCGTCCGCGCTGTTCGTTGGATTCCGAATCCACGCCGTAAAGCACGTCGTTTCCGTCGATGTAGATTCCGCTCAGGCGGCTGAACTGATACCACTCATCGAGCAGGTTGCCGCTCTGGTCGAAAATCTGGATGCGGTTGTTGCCGCGGTCGGCAACGAACAGCCGGCCCTGGGAATCCATTGCCAGACCATGCGGAGCGTCGAACTGGCCCGGCCCCGAGCCGGGCGAACCCCAATCCATCAGGTAGTTGCCGTTGGCGTCGAACTTGACGATGCGCCCGTTGCTGTCGCCGCCATGTCCGTCGGCGACGAAAATGTCACCATTCGGCGCCACGTGAACATCGGAAGGCATGTTGAAATGGCTTTCGTCGGTTCCGGTGACCCCCGGCGTGCCGAGAGTCATGAGCCGGTCGCCTTCGGGACTGAACTTGACGACGATGTGGCCTTTGCCTTCGATTCCGGGAGGCAAAGTGAACGGCGCATCGGTTACCCAGATATTGCCTTCGTGATCAACATGAAAGCCGTGCGGAACGGCGAAAATGCCGCCGCCGAAACTGCGCACCATTTCCCCGTCGGAGTTGAATTTCAGCACTACCGGCAGATCGGATTCAGCGCAGCCCCGAATCGGGAAAGCGGGACGGATGGAATCCGAGCCGCAACGCTCGCCGATCCAGATCGATTTGCCGTCGGGATCGATGTCCACCGAGCTGGTCGCGCCCCATTCGCGACCCGCGGGCAAATTGGCCCAGCCGGTATAGATCTGGTAAGGATTGGGGGGGTCATTGACCGCCTCCATGTCGGCCTGCGCCAGAGCGGCCCCGGCGAGTATCGTCATGCAAAACAATAAAACAGTCTGAATCGTGGTTTTCATTTGGAATTTCCTCCTGGTTCAGTCGCGTCCGGCGGCTTCGAGGCCGAGCCGCAAGGCATTGGCCGCACCGGTTGACAAGCCGCCGTCGGCGCCGACGGTCACAAATCGAAAGCCCTGTTCAATGCGCTGTTGCACCGAGCCGGGGCCGGTCGTAATCGCACAAGGCACGTCATGCTCAAGACAGGCGCCGAGCACGGTCTGAATCGCGTCTTCCACTTCCGGCGCCGCCGGACTCGCATAGCCCATGGAAGTACTCAGGTCCGACGGGCCGATAAAAATTCCGCCAAGGCCCGGAACGGTAATGATTTCATCGATGTTCGCAACGCCCTGGGGTGACTCGATGAACATGATCGAGAGCAATTCGCCCTGGGGGTCGAGCGGCCAGACATCGGCTTTCGCCATGTAATCCGGGACGCCCCAATACCAGACGGCATTGGAAGGATTGCGCCCGCGCAAACCGGCGGGCTCCATGTCCGGAGAACCGTTCACTTGCGGATACCGCGTGGCGCGAACCGCAAGTTCGGCCTGCTCCCGGTTGTGAATCGCGGGAAACATGATGCCGTAAACACCGACATCGAGAACCTGCTTCGCCTGGGCGATCAATTCCTCTGCGCCGCCAGCCGCGGGAATGCGCACCAGGGGCATCACGTCCGGCTGCAAATTGCCTTTCGCCATGATCGACCGCTTGTTGGTCATGCCCAGCAGAAACAGCCGCAAACGCTCGACATCGAACGGCGCGTGCTCCATATCAATCAAGATGAAATCAAGCCCGGAACTAGCCATCGAGCGAGCGTTATTCAACGAATAATCAAACGACAACAGCCCGAAAGCAGGCTGATCGTCCTCGAACAATTCAATCAGTTTATTGACCCGCGTATCGGACTGCGCCGCGGCAACAGAAATCCAGCCCAATGCAAACATCAAGGCAAGAACCTGGAAAATTTCCCGAACCAAAGTTTTCATAAGCAGCTTTCCTTACCCCTGGGTTTCGCACACAGGTGAAATCGGAATTAAGATGTCGAAGCCAATTCGCCCGAAGTCATGCACTACGTAAGGGGCCGCGAGGCGAGAGCGTCTTTTCGCGTCGTAGAGGCGTCGCGATACATGGACGTGTAAAGCGACGCCGATTCGATTCGAGTCGAGACAGGATGTCTCGGCGAGATTTAGCGAAAAGACGCTCTCGCCTCGCGGCCCCGCTCGAAGCCACCAACGTCCAAGACTTACAATTGCACAATAGCGTCAGTGAAGGCCGCCATCACCTCCCCCATGCGAGGCACCCAGCGCATCACCACCAGCAAATCGTTTTCCTGGTCGATCCAGATATAGTTGCCGCCAGCGCCGCTGGCGTAAAAAGCGCTTGCAGGGGCGTTTTCGACCGTCTCCTGATCCGTGTTCAGCCACCACATGTAGCCGTAGCGCTTGAATACCGACGAAGGCTGCTGCACCGCATCCACCCATTCCCGTGAGACAAGCTGCTCGCCGTCCCAGTTGCCGTCGCGCAGGAAAAGATAACCGAAGCGGGCATGGTCCAGAGTACTGATGAAGAAGCCGCCGCCCCAATGCGCGCCGCCGGAAGGCGACTGCATGCGCTGGCCGTCGATATCGACCCAGGAATTTTCATAGCCGTGCCATTCCCATTCCTCGCTGGCGCCGATCGGGTCCATGACCCGCTCCCTCAGAACGCCGTCGAGGGGCTCGCGCCAGACGTTGAGCAGCGAGTACGCAAGCATGTTCACGCGCACGTCGTTGTACTTGTAGAACGTGCCGGGCTCGTGCATCTCGCGGTCGATCGCCTTGGCCGGATCGTAGTCGTGCGGACGGTCGGCCCAATCAGGCTTGCCCCAGAGCGTTCCAGCCCAATCCGATGACTGCTGGAGAAAATGCTCCCAGGTGATCGGCGCGTTATGCGGATCGTCGAAACTTTCGTGAGGAAAATAGTCCTTCACCGGATCGGTCATGTCTTCGATCAGACCCTCGTCCAGCGCAAGCCCGGCCATGGTCGAGAGATAGCTCTTGGCGACGCTGAAGGTCATGTCCTCGCGTTCTATGTCACCCCATTCGGCGACGACGTAGCCGTTGCGCACCACCAGCCCCGATCCTTCTTCCCGGCGCTTGACCGGGCCGAGAATGCTGAAATGGGGCTCGCGGCCGAAACTGCGTTCGATGAACTGGGCCATGTCATGAGGCTCGACCACGGTATTGTCCCTGGCCAATTGCACCGCCTGCGCCAGTTTTTCGCTGTCCATGCCCACTGCTTCCGGCGCACGCCGCTCCCATTCCCCGGGTGGCGGATAGTAAAAATCCTGGGCGAATCCAGTCTGGGCCGCCAGGGCCAGAAGTAAGGTCTGAATCAGATTACGGACAGGCTTGCGAAACATGTGCATCGGCGCCTCCAGGGAGATTATTCGGTGACGTTCACCGTGATGTAGCCGTCGTGGTACAAGCCGCCGTCATCGGCCCTGCCCCAGAGCACATAGGCGCCGGGTTTGTCGAAGGTGGCGGTTATCGAGTAAACGCCGTCTTCCGGAATCGGCGGCGGCAGGAACAGCGCGCCCCAGGGCGAATTCGCGCTGGTGCGGGTATCTTCCCAGACTTTCACCTGGGGCGGGTCGATCGTGACATTGCCGGGGCCACGATACTTGTTCCAGGAAAAGTACAGGCCATTGACCTTGTCCACGGTCACTTTCGTGGGCGGGGACGACATGCGCCGCTCCATGATCAGTTCCGGCGTGACGAAAGCCGAGGCCAGCGGCCCTCCCGCGAACTCGGCGAATCGGCGCGCCTCTTCCACGGGATCGGTCGGCTCGGGCAGGCCGTCGTCGGCCACCAGAGTATCGAGCACGAGCGGTTCGCCGACCGACACAGTGCGGATGTCGTCGCCTTGCACCGTGACAACCGGAGGAACGTTCGCGCGCGATTCCGGGCTGCTGGTGCCCGCGCCGAGAGAGCCGGTTTCGGAAGCGATGACCATGTTGTCGACGAGGTAATCGTCGCGCAAGGTGGCATAGGCTTTTTTCTCGACACCGTTAACGGTCAGGGTCCAGACGAGTTCCCGGTCGCCCCAGTCCGCGGGCACCGCGACTTCAAAAGTGAAGCGATTGCGGCGCGGCAGAAAATGCGCGGGTTGTCCCCGGTCCGCATCCCCCGGAGAGAAGAAATTGTGTTCGCCGACCGGAACGTCTGGAGATTCCTCCCAGTTCTCGTTCATGTAGCCGAACATCATATTGAAGCCGCCTTCGTCGTTGGGGCGCCAGCCTTCGAAAGCCGGCTCCACGGGCTGGCCGCTGAGATAAGTTTGCGCGCTGGCGCCTCCGGCAAAAAACACCGCCAAAGACAAAATCGCGAACAATTTTCGGGACGCGCCCGAACCGCTTGAAAAAAGCATACTTCTTACAATCCTCTTGAATCAGTCTGAATCAGTCCGAAGACTCAGTCGCCGGGGCTGCCGACACGGGCGCTACCATTGGTGATACCAGGGGAGCGGCGCACAGGGGACAGCCGATGACATGGTCGTTCGGTCCAAGATTGAGCGCCTGCCTGCGCTCCGCCATTTCTTCCGCGAACTGCTCATCCGTGAGCTTCACCCGCATTCCGAGGTCAATGAACATATTGGTCACCGAACGATTGCCGGAACCCTGCCAGTTGCGGGGGTCGGGAACGTTCGGATTGGTCTCGGTATTGTTCATGTAGCCGACGATATGCAGGATAGTGCCCTTGGGCAGCAGCGGCTGGGCATGGTCGGCATAGGCATAACCGCGCACCCAGTTGTGGTCGTAGCCGACGCAGGAAAGCGTCTCTACGGTATAGCCCCAGATCGCCTCCAGGCACATGCGTTCGCCCGGTGCGTGTAGATGGGGCTCGAAAGTTACGATCTTGATGTTGTCCTCGAGCGCCTTGTAGGCATGCAGTTCCTGGCTGTCCTGGTTGCCGGCGATGCTGATGTCGACGCCGTTGCCGAGCCCGAGCACGGCTCGTTCGTACTTGGGCTGGTAACCTGCGGGATGAAAGCGAAAACCGATTTCCAGATGGCCCGTGGTGTCAAGGCCATTGGAATGCAGGTGGACGGAGTCCGACACGATATAAGTGCCCTTGCGCAGCAATCGTCCGGAATCCTCATCGAAGATATCGGCATTGCGGCCGACCTCATGCACCGGCCAGGAAGTCCTGTTTTCGTCGATGCGCTGGCCATTCTCGTCGATTTCCGCGGTACTCCAGATCATGTGGTGAAAGATGTATCGCCCACCGACAGTTTCGCGGCCGGTGCCGGTCTGATAATTGACGTCGTTTACCTCGACGATCTCAACCGATTTGACGTAACGGTCCTCTTCCAGCGGAACGGGGATGCGGTCGATTTCGCCCCACCAGTCCGGAGTGCCGGCAAGCTTGGTCACCGGATTGGTCTTGACGATCAGATCGGGCTCGCCGGCGGTCCACTTGACGCTGTCATCGAATACCAGCGGTTCCGGCGCATCGGCAGGGTTCCCTGCCGGCGCGCCGGACCTTGCCCAGTCGGAAATCGCGGCGATTTCCTCGTCGTTCAGCGAAGGATCGTTCTTGTAATCCTGAATGCCGATGTTCTTTTCCATGTACCACGGCGGCATGGCGCCGGCGCGGTCGCGCAGGCCGGTCTTGTATTCGATCAGTCCGGCGAACGGAGCTACCTGCTCATAAGTGACCAGTGGCATGGGGCCTACGCCGCCAATGCGATGACAATTCTGGCAACTTCTTTGCAGAATCGGTTCGATGTCCTTGTGGAAGGTTATCTCGTCCTGCTGACCAAAGGCCGACAGGGGCGCCAGCAGCCCGAGCAGCAGGCTGACCGGGTTAAGTCGGAATCGATTCGACATTTTCAGTTCCTCTTGCTTGTTCTTGCTCGACGGAAAATCACGATGACCACCGATTCTATATGATTCGCGGCAATTCATGAAGATTCTGCGACTTCGCTTCGCTTCGCGCAGAATGACAATGGGGAAACTCGTCATTCTGCGCGCAGTCGCAGAATCTTTCCATCGGCTGAACGATTAATGCCAACCCTCAGGCAACAAAGGCCTCTTTTTCCTCTTCGGTTACTTCCTTCATGCTCAACTTGATCCGGCCGCGGGCATCGAGGTCCAGCACCTTTACCACCACCTCCTGCCCTTCCTCCAGATAATCACTGACATTCTCAACCCGGGTCGGGGCAATCTGGGAGATATGCACGAGGCCGTCCTTGCCGGGCAGTATAGTGATGAAGGCGCCGAAATCGACGATGCGGGCCACGGTTCCGTTGTAGAGCTTGCCGATCTCCGCTTCCGCGGTAATCTCCTTGATCCGATCGAGGGCCGCGTCACGGGACTCGGAATCCTCGCCGTAAATGCGCACGATGCCGTCGTCGTCGATATCCACCGCCGCGCCGGTCTCCTCGGTGATGGACCGGATTACGGCGCCGCCCTTGCCGATAACATCGCGAATCTTGTCCTGGTCGATGCGAATGGTGGCCATGCTCGGCGCGTTTTCATTCACTTCCGACCGGGCTTCGGAAATCACCTTGGCCATCTCGCCCAGAATATGCTGCCGCGCGTCGTGAGCCTGTGCCAGCGCCTTTTCCATGATCTCTTCGGTGATGCCCTGAATCTTGATATCCATTTGCAAGGCGGTCACGCCCTTGGGGGTGCCCGCCACCTTGAAGTCCATGTCGCCGAGATGGTCTTCGTCGCCGAGTATGTCGGTCAGCACGGCGAAACGATCGCCTTCCTTGATAAGGCCCATGGCGATGCCGGCGATCGGCGCGCGCAGGGGCACACCCGCGTCCATCATCGACAGACTGGAGCCGCAGACCGAGGCCATGGAACTGGAACCGTTGGATTCGGTGATTTCGGAAACCACCCGAATCGCGTAGGGAAAATCCTCATCCGATGGCATCAGCGCCGCGACGCCGCGCTTGGCGAGGCGGCCATGTCCGATCTCCCGACGTTTCGGGCCGCTCATGAAACCGGTTTCCCCTACCGAATAGGGCGGGAAGTTGTAATGCAACATGAAGCCTTCCTTGTGCGAACCTGTCAGTCCCTCGATCAATTGCGAATCGCGTATGGCCCCCAGCGTGGTAACCACCAGCGCCTGGGTTTCGCCGCGAGTGAACAGCGCCGAACCGTGCGCCTTCGGCAAAATGCCGACTTCGACTTCGATCGGGCGCACAGTTCGGGTATCGCGGCCGTCAATGCGCGGCTCGCCGTCGATAATCCGATTTCGAACTGTGCTTTTCTCCAGCGCCGAGAAGGCCGAGCGCACGTCCGATTCTTCGATGCCGGCCTCGCTGTCCGTCAACGCGGCAGCGGCTTCCGATTGCAGCGCTCCGAGGGCATCGTAACGCTCCATTTTGCCGGAAATCTGGTAAGCCTCGGTGATGCGGCCGGCGAATTGCTCCTCCAGCGCCCCGGTCAACTGCTCGTTTTTCTCCGCCGGCGCCCAATTCCAGTCCGGCTTGCCGACTTCTGCCTTGAGTTCCGCAATTGTGTCTATGGCTACTTGCATCTCCTGCTGGGCAAACAAGACCGCGCCCAGCATCTGATCTTCGGTAAGTTCATTTGCTTCGGATTCGACCATGAGCACGGCCGAGCGAGTGCCCGCCACCACCATGTCCAACGCAGACTCCTGGAGTTGTTCGAACGATGGGTTGAGGATATAGCCGGCATCGACGTCCAGGCCGACCCGGGCTGCCGCGATCGGTCCCGTGAACGGTATGCCGGATATAGCAAGCGCCGCGGATGCGCCGATCATGGCGGCAATATCGGGATCGTGATCCTTGTCGGCGGAAATCACCGTGCAAATGACTTGCACTTCGTTGAGAAACCCTTTCGGGAACAATGGCCTGATCGGCCGGTCAATGAGCCGGCAAGTCAGGGTCTCCTTCTCGGTGGGACGCCCTTCGCGCTTGAAAAACCCGCCGGGGATTCTGCCCGCGGCGTAGGTTTTTTCCTGATAGTTAACGGTCAAGGGGAAAAAGCTGGCGGTTGGCGATGCCTCTCTTCGACCGACCACGGTCGCCAGCACCTTGGAGTTGCCCATGGTGACGGTAACCGCGCCCGTTGCCTGCCGAGCCATCTTGCCTGTTTCAATGGTGACCGTCTGGTCGCCGAATTGAAACGTCTTCGTTGTGATATTGAACATAAGTAATTCCTGATGGCCGCATCTTTTGAGACGGCCTTGATGTATTTGTTCGCCGCCTAGCGGCGCAGTCCGAGCCGCTTGATCAGATCGGCATAGCGATCCACGTCCTTGCTCCGCAGATAGTCGAGCAGTTTCTTCCTGCTGTTGACCATCCGGATCAGGCCGCGGCGTGAATGGTGATCGTGAATATGCTGCTTGAAGTGTGCTTGCAGATCGTTGATGTTGGCGGTCAGCAAGGCGACCTGCACTTCGGGGGAGCCCGTGTCTCCCTCGCTCGTTGCGTAATCCTTGATGATCGTCTGTTTCTCTTCTGTCGTTAAAGCCATTTCTGTCTCCGATTTCAATATGCCGTTGTCCTCGCGGGGGCCGCTCTTGCGCGGCCTGTTGCGAATCCGGCCTCCCTGCTTATCCAGTCTGACCACGCATATTGGCAGTCCACTGGCATTCCTCTCAACCTTTCCGGCCGATCAGCCGGCGGGTTCCACGATCAGACGCTTCGGCGCAACCTTGCCATCGTCGTCGATGGCGCCGATACCGATAAAGCGTTCCTGATCACATGTGCTGTGATACATCCTTACCATCCCCTCGGCAGGCAGGTGCCGTACGAGCACCGCCTGACCGCTGCGAATCTGCTTCGCCGCGATATCCGGCAACAATACCGCCGGAAGATCTGCCAGCGGCTTGTCGATCGGCGCCAGATAGCGATCGATTCCGTCCAGGCCCCTGGTTTCCTTTTCCTGTTCCAGGAAGCCGGCGGTAACACAGTCCTCTTCAACGAACCCGCCGGCCTGCAAGCGCCGCAGAGCGATTATATGGGCGCCGCATCCCAGCAACTGCCCCAATTCGTCGGCGATCGTGCGAATGTACGTACCCTTGCTGCAGGCAAGTTCAATCTCAATCTCCGGCGGATTGAAATCCGTCAGGGCGATTTCATGTATCGTCACCCTGCGCGGCTCGCGCTCGACCACCTTGCCGCTGCGGGCCAGCTTGTAGAGCGGCGTTCCCTGCACTTTCACCGCCGAATGCATCGGCGGCACTTGCTCGATTTCGCCGCGAAAACTTTCCAGATCCCGCTCCACCTGCTCCCTGGTGACGGAAAATTCCTCGCACACCGCTATCTCCCTGCCTTCGCTGTCGCCGGTGTCCGTGCGTACGCCGAGCTTCATGCGTGTGCGGTACTTCTTGTCCGAATCCAGCAGGAATCGGGAAACCTTGGTCGCCTCGCCCAGGCAAAGCGGCAAAACGCCTGTGGCCAGTGGATCGAGGCTGCCGCAATGACCGGCCTTGCTCGCCTGGAAAATCCGTTTCACCTGCTGCAAGGCGGAGTTCGATGACAATCCCGGCGCCTTGTCCAGCACGATCAGTCCGCTGACATCCCTGCCCCTGTTCCGCCGGCCACGCATTCAATTCTCCTCCGGCGACCCTGCCGCGGTCACGAACGCCGTTCCCGATCCGAGGCCAGCGCGGTGTCGATCAACTCGTCGAGTTGGCGGCCCCGTTCGATGCTGGCGTCGTAGTGAAAGCTCAGCTTCGGCACCGTACGCAATTGCAGGCGTCTTGCCAGCAGGCTGCGCAGATAACCCGCCGCGCCGTTCAGCGCCGCCGTACTTTCCTTCTCCGCTTTCCCGGACGGCTCTTGAGCGGCATTGCCGCCGGCGAGCGAGGTCACGAAGACCTTTGCATGGGCCAGATCCGAGCTGACTTCCACGCCCGTAACCGAAACCATGCCGATGCGTGGATCGTCGATTTCGAACTGAATCAGCGACGCAAGATCGCGCTGAATCTGATCCGCCACCCTCTGGGCGCGGGAATTGCTCTCCATCATGGCATGCGCTCCGGCCCGGCCGGGCCTGACTCACCTTCGCCAAGCCTTTTTTCAGCAAAAACTACAGGCTCCGCGTCACTTCGGTGGTCTCGTACACCTCAATCTTGTCGCCTACCTGCACATCCTTGTAGTTGCGCACGCCGATGCCGCACTCCATGCCGTGACGAACCTCGTTCGTGTCGTCCTTGAACCGACGCAGGGATTCCAGTTCCCCTTCGTAAATCACCACATTGTCGCGCAGTACACGGATCGGCTTGCTACGGAAAACCGTTCCCTCAAGCACCATGCTGCCCGCAATCTGACCGAATTTTGGCGAGTTGAAGACATCGCGCACTTCGGCCACGCCGACAATTTCCTCGCGAAGCTCCGGCGCCAGCATGCCGCTCATGACTGCTTTAGCGTCATCGATCACTTCATAGATTACGTTGTAATAGCGCAATTGCACCTGTTCGTTTTCGATAATGTCCCGCGCCGCCTTGCTGGCGCGCACGTTGAATCCGATGATCATGGCGCTGGAAGTGGCCGCCAGGTGCGCATCGGTTTCGGTGATGCCGCCGACGCCGGAAGCAACCACGTCCACCTTGACTTCGTCGGTATTCAACCCGGCCAGGGCGCCGGCGATGGCCTCAAGCGATCCGCGCACGTCGGTCTTCAGCACGACCTTGAACAGTTTGACGCTGTCCTTGCCCATATCGACCAGCATGCTTTCCACGCTTGCCTGCTGCCGGGCCTGCTGACCTTCCTTGTGACGGTCGCGGCGGAACTCGGCAACCTCCCTGGCCTTTCGCTCGTCGCTGACGACAACGAATTCGTCGCCCGCCTCGGGTACGCCGTTCAGGCCGAGGATCTCGGCGGGAATCGACGGACCCGCGGATTTCACGCTTCGGCCCGTTTCGTCCACGAGTGCGCGCACCTTGCCATATTCATGACCGGCGAGCACAACGTCGCCTGAGTTGAGCGTACCGTTCTGAACCAGCAAGGTGGCGACCGGACCGCGCCCCTTGTCTAGCCTGGATTCGATTACCACGCCCTGGCCCGGCACGTCGGCATAGGCCTTCAGATCGAGCAATTCGGCCTGCAGCAGAATGGCTTCGAGCAAACTGTCGACGCCTTCGCCGGTGTGGGCGGAAACGGGAATGAACTGGGTATCGCCGCCCCAGTCGTCCGGAACGACTTCCTGCGCGGCGAGTTCGCTTTTGACCCGCTCGATATCGATGCCTTCCTTGTCGATCTTGTTGATTGCAACGACCAGGGGCACTTCCGCCGCCTTGGCGTGCTGCACGGCTTCCAGGGTCTGGGGCTTGACGCCGTCATCCGCCGCGACCACGAGTACGATCACATCGGTGGCCCTGGCGCCGCGGGAACGCATGGCGGTGAAGGCGGCATGGCCCGGAGTGTCCAGGAAACAAATGAGGCCGGCTTCCGTTTCGACATGATAGGCGCCGATATGCTGTGTGATGCCGCCGGCCTCGTGGCTCGCTACCGATGCCTTGCGTATATAGTCGAGCAATGAAGTCTTGCCGTGGTCGACGTGTCCCATGACTGTCACGACGGGCGCCCGCGGCTCCTCGATCTTGCCTGTTTCCAGGGCAATGGATTCGGCGAGTTGTTCCTCGATGGCGTCCTCCGAAACGAATTTGGCGCGATGACCGAGTTCTTCGATCACCAGGGTGGAGGTGTCCTCGTCGAGCGTGTGATTGATTGTCGCCATGACTCCCATGTTCAGCAGAATCTTGATGATCTCCGCCGACTTTATCGACATCCTCTGGGCGAGTTGGGAGACTGTGTTGGCCTCACCGATCGTGATTTCTCTCGAAATGAATTCCGTCGGTTTTTCAAACGCGTGCTGCGATGCGAGGCGAGACTTGGCCTTGCGGCCCATTCTGCGGCCTCTGCCGAGATCGTCGATGTCGCCTCCTTCGAGTACGAAATCGTCGTTGACGTGAATCGATCTCCTGCGCTTTTGCGGCGGCGCCTTCGGGCGCAAATGAGATTTGCGTTTCTCGGCCGGGTCGGCGGACTCGGTCTTGCCGCGAACACGGCGCTTTGCCGGGGCTTTGGCCGAGGGCTTGGCCGCACGACCGGCATCGGCCTCCGGCGGCGGGGGCTGGACCGGCTCCGGCTGGGGTTCGGGATGGGCTTCGGCTGCAGAAGGCGCTTCCTCCGCGGCTTCCGCGGCGGGCTCCCTGACTTCTTGCCCGGCTTGCGGTGGTTCCGCGACTTGCGGAGTATCCGCGGGCGCCGCCTCCGGCGCGGATTCCGTCGCCGCCTGTTGCTGTTCCGCTTCCGCGGCTTCCGCCGCTTCCGCTTGCGCCGCTTCCGCTCTCGCGGCATCCTGCTCTACGGCGCTGCGCTTGATGTACGTGCGTTTGCGGCGCACTTCGACATTGACAGTCTTGCCGCGGCCATGGGAGCCCGCGGTACGCAGGGTGCCGAGAGTCTTGCGTTTCAGCGTGATCTTGCGGGGGGCGGCGTCATCCTCGCTGCCGCGTCCTCTTTTTAAAAGAGCCAGCAACTTGGTCTTGTCGTCGGTGGAAATCAGATGGTCCGCTTCCGTATGCGGAAGACCCGCTTCCTTGATCTGGGAAAGCAGTTTCTCCACCGGCATTTTCAGTGTACTGGCAAATTCACGAATGCTTACTTCCGCCATTCAAATTCTCCCGTAGACCACAGTCATCCGGCGCCCTGGGCGAACCAGGGCGCGCGCGCCGTCATGATCAACTCGCCGGCTCTCTGTTCGTCCAGACCTTCGATGTCGATCAATTCGTCGATGGACTGCTCCGCCAGTTCCTCCATGCTCAAGATGCCCTTGCGCGCCAAATGCAGCGCCAGTTCATCGTCCATTCCTTCCATGGTCAGCAAATCCTCGTTCACGTTTGCCGCCGACAGATCTTCCTGGGAAGCGATCGCCCTGGTAACCAGCGCGTCCTTTGCGCGATTGCGCAACTCGTTGGCAATGTCTTCATCGAAGCCGTCAATCGCCAGAATTTCATCGAGCGGCACGTAGGCGATTTCTTCCAGCGAAGTAAATCCTTCCTGCACCAACACTTCGGCAAGTTCTTCGTCGACTTCCATCGACTCGGTAAACAACCCGACCAGGGAACTCATTTCCTGTTGCTGTTTGATTGCCGCGTCTTCCAGACTCATCACGTTGATGGTCCAACCGGTCAACTCACTGGAAAGGCGCACATTCTGACCGTTTCGGCCAATGGCCTGGGCCAGGTTTTCCTCTTCCACGGCTATATCCATGGTGTGCCTGTCTTCGTCGACGATGACCGAGGCCACTTCCGCCGGCGCCATGGAATTGATCACGAGTTGTGCCGGATTGTCGTCCCAGGGAATGATGTCGATGCGCTCGCTGGCAAGCTCGTTGGATACTACCTGCACTCGTGAACCGCGCATTCCGACACAAGCGCCTACCGGGTCGATGCGCCCGTCATTGGTGCTGACCACGATTTTCGCCCGCGATCCAGGGTCCCGCGCCGCGGCGCGGATTTCGATGACTTCTTCGGAGATTTCCGGTACTTCGATCCTGAACAGCGCCTTGAGCATTTCGGGCGAAGTGCGGCTCAGGAAAAGTTGCGGGCCGCGCTGTTCCGAGCGCACGTCCATGAGCAGCGCCCGCAGGCGATCGCCCATGCGGAAACTCTCGCGGGGAATCATCTGATCGCGAGGCAGGCATGCTTCGGCATTGCCTCCGAGATCGACGATGACCACATCCCGGGTAACTTTCTTGACCGTACCGTTGACCAGGTCGCCGACCCGATTCTTGTATTCGGCGATGACGATTTCGCGTTCCGCTTCTCGTACTTTCTGTACGATGACCTGCTTGGCGGTCTGGGCGGCGATGCGGCCGAATTCGACGTTGTCGATCATTTCTTCGATCGTATCGCCAAGCTCCAGGCCGGAGTCCCGCTCCTTCGCCTGCGCGGGGGTCAGGTGACAGCCTTCCTCGAATTCTTCGTCGTCTTCCTCGAGCACGGTCCAGACCCGAAACGTCTCGTACTCACCCGTTTCCTGATCCACGGATACCCGGCAGTCGATGTTGTCCCGGTCGTGGAACTTGCGTGTGGCCGTAGCCAAAGCGGATTCGATGGCCTCGAAGATAACGCCCTTGCCCAGACCCTTCTCGTTGGAGACGGCGTCTGCGACCATCAGAATTTCTTTGCTGTTCATCATCTTGTATTCACTCTTTTCGAACCCCGCGGCTTCGAACCCCGCTGCCTGCCTGGTCGCGACTTGCCCGGGCGGGACTTTGCGGTTTCCACCGCCGGCGGCGCCAGTCCGGCCCGCTCGATATCGGTATGCAACATCTCGTAAGTCCTGCCTTCCACCAGCAATGCCACCTTGTCTGCCATAACCTTTTCGATCACGCCCCTGTAATTGCGCCTGCCATCGACCGGGACACGCAGGCGAACGTTCGCCTCGGCGCCGATATAGCGTTCGAACTGCGGCAAGGTAAAAAGCGGCCGGTCGATGCCCGGAGAGGAGACCTCCAGGGTGTATTCCCCCTGGATCGGGTCTTCCACGTCCAGAATCGCGCTTACCTGGCGGCTTACCCGCTCGCAATCGTCGATCGTCACTCCGGACATGCAATCGATGAAAACGCGCAAGGTTACGCGCCGGCCCTGCCGCAGATGTTCGATGCCCCACAACTCCAGGCCCAGCGCCTCGACCGCGGGAGCAATCGCCTTGCCTATCTGTACCTCGCCCTGTTTCAACGGCGTTCGCTCTCTCGTTTCCCGACTCGTTTTCCGTCTCGTTTCCTGGGCGCCCGGCCCTTTTCGTCGGGCACAAAAAATGGGCCAGCGGCCCACTTCTGAAAGTCCCCGTTGCCGTTCACGCCTCTGTGAACAGCGCAAGGTTAAGTCAACCTGCTACAGGAGCCACGTACACATATCTCTCCAAAATGAGCGCGTTACTATCCGGTCCGGAGGGAGCCCGCGTCCGCAAAACGGCGAATTGTACCGAAAAGTTTCCGAATATGACAGTATCGCGGCAAAAATCTCCGGCTCCCGGGCGGCGGCGCTTACGCTGCTTTCCGGTGGCTATGCAGCCACTTGCGGCTCAAGACGGATCGAAGCGATGTCGGTGCCATGATATTGCTGGTGCCGCACCGAAGTCGCGTAATGCCGAAGCAGGCGCAGGGGCGCCTCGGATTCGTTGGGGATGTCGGCAACGCCTTCGCTCAACACGGCGAGCTGGTCTTCCAGATTCATGTCCGACCCGCCGGCAATGAATTCCAGGTCCGCCGCCTTGCCGTCGGCCCTGGCCACGAGCAGCAGATCGCGGCCGGCGCCATCGTTTTCGTTGCCGAGCAGAATGTGCAGGGTTTCTTCGCCCGCGGCGCGCAATCGAGTCGTGGTCCGCTCGTCGAATTTCATTCGCCCGGCAAAGTCACACAGGAACGCATCGATTTCCGGTAACGCGGCGTTGGAGAGCGTCACGCACAAGCGTCGGGGCCGGGGACGCGTCAGATCGAGGAATCCGGACAGGAGAATCACCGTGATGCCTCCGGCAGTCATGCCGTGGCCCAGAACTTCACCCCACGCTCCCCGCAGCAGTTCCGGATAGATCATGTCGAACTGGAATGCGAGACCGACCCAGAACGCGAACCCGACGATGAGGCCCTTGCGGTAGTCGAGGCCTTCGTTGATCAGGATTTTCACTCCGAATACAAACAGGAGCGAAACGATTATCGCAAGATAGGCTCCCGCTACCGGTCCCGGCATCGCTATGACCATGGCCGTGAGTTTTGGCAGGAAAGCCAGCAAAACGAACAGCAGTCCGATGCATACGCCGACTCTGCGCGCCGCCACCCCGGTAATTTCGACGACGGCGATGCTGTTGCCGTAAGTCGTGTTGGGGACTGTTCCACCGATTCCCGACAACAGGTTGCCAAGCCCGTCCGCGTTGATCGCGCCCTGCACAGAACGGAAGTCGATCGCGCGCGGCTTGCGCCACGAGGCCCGCTGGATGGCGATGGTGTCCCCCAAGGTGTCCATTGCGCTGACCAGGGTCACAATGACGAACCCGGGCAACAGCGCCCAGAACGCCGTATCAAAACTCAGATCGATTCCGGGATAGGCGCTGAAGTCCGGCAATCCGGCCCACGGCGCGGCCGCCACCCGGTCGATATCGTAGATACCGAACGCGGCGCCAACCAGGCTTCCGGAGACGAGACCGATGGCCGGCGCCCAGAGGCGCCAGGCGCCCGTGAACCGCAGCGCCACGAGTATGGATGCGGCGAATGTCACCAGCGCGGTAACCGGCGCCGCGGCGGGCGCGGCCGTTGCCGGTGCGTCCATCAGTTTCCCGAATACGATCGGCACAAGGCTCACGGGTATCAGCATGAGAACCGTGCCGGCCACGGTGGGCGTAAATATCCGCCGCAGGGCGGCCATTCTGAAACCGAGGAGGAACGACACGAAAGAAGACACGCCGATCAGCGCCGCCATCAAGGCGGGGCCGCCACGTTCGATGGCGCTTACGCTGACGGCAAGAAAAGCCGAGGTGCTGCCCATGACCAGAATGTAGCCCGCCCCGATGCGTCCGAAACGCACCGTCTGCACGATTGTGGTGACACCGCTCACGATCAGCGCCGCGAACACGGCCCAGATGAGGTAGGCGTCGCCGGCGCCCGCGGTCGTTATGAGAATGGTGGGTGTAAGTACAACGTTGGCAAGATTCAGCGCAGTGTTCTGCATCCCCAGCCCGAGCGTGAGCGGCAAGGAAGGCCTGGCATCGGCCTCGTAGAGCAATTCGTGATTGACCGGCGGATGCGGGACAGACATTACATCTTCTTCTTGGGAACCAGGGTGTAAACGCCGTCAATGTTATGCGCGCCAGCAAGCGAACCGCAAGCGAATGACGCAAGTTCCGCCGGCGCCGAACCGGATTCCCCTGCTAATAGCGTTCGATTTGCTCGAACGTTCTCGTCGGCCGATACCGCTCCAGTCTCTCGATTGCCGCGTCCTCGATCATCTCGCGTGCAACCAGTTGCCCGACGACGGGCGCCAGTGAGACGCCGCTGTGCATGATGGCGATATAGATGTCGCGCCTGGCCGGGCTTGCGCCCAGTACCGGGTGACCGTCGAGCGGAAGCGGGCGCCAACCGATATAGGCGGCCTCGATTTCCGCATCCGCGATGTTCGAAACGAATCGGGTTGCGATGTCCCGTATCCTGTCGCCATGCTGCCGGGCGGTGATTTCGTCCGGAAAATCGTTCGGCCTCCCTTCCAAGCGAAGCGCATGCGCTTCGTTTCCCGGCGCGCCGTCCTGTTCCCCGAGAACAATCCTGCCATCGTCTCGCTGATGCATGTGAACTCCGGGCGCGACGATTACCCGATTCATGAGTCGTGGCATTGGATTGGTGAGTGCGATTACGCCCGGGGTCGATCTTTGCGGGATGTCGATTCCCGCGATGCGGCCGGGTAGGGCGGGCGCGGCGCCGGTCGCAAGCACAAGCCGGTCGGCCCCCAGGGATCCAAGGGAAGTCTCAACCGAGGTCAGCCGGCCGCCGGACATCGAAGCGTCCAGGAGTTCACAAGGGAAACTGACCGTTGCGCCAAGTCGTTCGGCGGCGGCGAGCAGTCTTTGCGTGGCGATGACCGGGTCAACCGCGCCGTCGTTCGGTGAATACGCGATACTCACCCCGGAACTGATGTTCAGGTCCGGCTCGAGTTCCGCGATTTCCGACGCGCCAACCATTCGCGCGGGTTCGCCCCATTCGGCCTGTTCGGCGATTTGCGCGGCGAGCAGTTCCTGTCTTTCGTCATTGTCGAACCATTCCAGCGACCCACCCCACCGGACCGGCAATGTCAGCAACTGCTGCAAATCCTTCCAGTTCGCCACACCTTCCTGGGACAGCGCATGGTAATGGCGCGGCTGCTTGGCCCATGTGGCGTTTATCCAGGCAAACGTTCCCCGGCTGGCGTGGGTTGCCGGGCCCAGCTTGTCGATGACGGTGACAGAAGCCCCTGCCCTGGCAAGGTGATACGCAATAGATGCGCCGACGATTCCCGCTCCCGAGACCACAACGCGCAAACGATTCGTTTCGGTCGGCAGTGGATCGCAGCCGGCAAGCGCGGCGGCCACGAGAGATTTCAACAGCGTTCGCCGATCCATGATTACCTGTGAGCGCAAGCGTCCGTCGGGTCACGAACCGTCATACTACCGCAGACTATCACCGGCCAGAAACGAGTTCGGCCCGGAAAAACGCTTGTTCAAAAGCGCGTCCGGGCCGAACAGGATAACGTTGGTAGCGGGGGCAGGATTTGAACCTACGACCTTCGGGTTATGAGCCCGACGAGCTGCCAGACTGCTCCACCCCGCAACAAATCAAGAGCTTGGTCAGAACCGGAAATTATAGTAAACGGCCGGCTCAGCGTCAAGAATTCGTCGCAGAATTCGTCGCATTACCGGCCAGAGATCGGTCTGATTCAGAGAGGTCTCAACCCAGCACATCCTTACCGCCGTCATCCATTTTTTCCGGGCGGGTCCAGTATGCGTATTGGGGCGTCCAGTCGTCAAAATCCATGCCGGCCATGGCCAAAAGATTCCAGGTCGAACAATAGAGGTCGCCGGGGCCGAAGATGCTGGAGTTAAGGCGGATGATCTTGTCGCCCTCGCGCTTGAAAGTGACCACGCCAGGATAGTTATCGCTGCCCTCGCTGACTGTCTGCTCCTTGATGTAATCGCCGCCGCCATGGGAAGCGAGCCGGAAGCGCCAGCCGCGGGCGTTCGCCATGCGCCGCTGTAATTCGGGCGCATCTTTGGATACCAGCGCAACCGCCATGGCCGACTCGAGATGCGACAGGATGCCGTTAAGACCGTCCGCCCACATGGTGCAATAGCGGCAGCCCTGGCCCATATTGTGGATCAGCAGCAATTTGTCCCGCCCGGCGAACAGGTCGAGCAAGCTGGTCTCGCCGATTTCGGTAGCAAAGCTGTAATTGGGAACTTCGTCGCCGGAATTGCTCCGCTGCAGGGTTTCAAGTTCCTGAATCGAGTTGAAAATCTGCTGCTGAAGTTCTTCGATGCGTTTGCTTGACATGTTTTGCGTCTCTCCTGCATATAGACCTTCGTGGGATGCGATTATGGTTGCGTTGCGTTTCCTGCGTCAACGGAGAAATGCCTTGGCATTCGCCCCGATCTGGTAATGGCGGTCACCACTCCGCTTGTTTGGACGAGTTTTAGTCAATTCTTTAGGAGCTCAATTTACTACAACTTGTAATTTTTTAGTGAATGATGGCTTTATTCTAAAAATATTCACTAAATATTGCTGCTTTTTAGTGAATTAAGTAGTATGCACGGATGGCCACCGACAAACGAGTTAGAGAACGAATTCACGACCTGAAACGCGAATGTGACTCCTTGCGGCCGGGCAAGGAGTCCTTGCTTTCCATGATCGATGAAGTGGAAGTTTCAGAAAGCGTGTACAACTCGAACGCGATCGAGAATTCAACGCTCACCCTGGAAGAAACCGAGCGAATTCTGCTGGAACAGGAACTTTCCCGGAACGTTTCCGTGCGGGAAACGTTCGAGGCCAAGAATCTGTCCAGAGTCATGGAGTACAAGCAGTCGAGCGCACGGGATGGTGAAGTGGACAGCGATTTGATTCTGCTGCTGCATCAGATGCTCATAAGCGGCATCGACGACAACATTGCCGGCCGCTACCGCAAGGAGGGGGAATACGTGCGCGTGGGCGCCCACATCGCGCCGGCCCCGGAGCATGTGGAAACGATGATGGAGCAGATCATCGTCGCTTACACGAGCGATCTGGAAACCTGGTTCCTGGACAAGATCGCACGTTTCCATCTTGAGTTCGAAACAATTCATCCTTTTTGCGACGGTAACGGACGCATGGGTCGAGTATTGATCAACTTCCAACTTCTCAAACTGGGACTGCCCCGCATCATCATTCGAAATTCGGAAAAGCAGCGTTACTACCGGGCGTTCGTCGAATACGAGCAACGCGAGTCGACCAAGGAGATGGAGAGAATTCTGGCGCTGGCGCTACAGGAATCCCTGCACAAACGCGTCACCTACTTGCGGGGGGAGTCAATCGTCAAACTCTCGGACCACATACGCAAACATGGTTATTCCGCCCCGGCCGTCACCAACGCCGCCCGCCGCCAGAACATCCCCGCCTTTCGCGAAAAAGGTGTCTGGAAAATTGGGGAGAGTTACTTGTACGGCTAAATTTTCGAAATTCGACAATGCATAGATTTGCAATGGAGGTCATAGATGGACACAGTTCTATCCAAAGTGTACGAAAACCGATTTATTCCTGCCCGAGGCGCCATGCCGGCGTTTCTTGAAGGCAGAGAAGACGTGTGCAAGAAACTCCGCGCGTATATTGGATCAACTATCGACGGCAATACGCCAAATGGAATTCCGGTCATACTCGGTCCGACAGGTATCGGAAAAACAGCAGTATTGCGTTGGGTCGAGGGGCACGCAAAAGACGAGGTAGTTCCGGGGGAGAGCCTAAGAGTTTCATTGGTATCAGGATGTACGCTGCAATCCTCTTCAGACGTACGGAGAGCTTTCGGCGAAGAAATCGATGGGGAAATCTGGAGACAAGTCTGGAGAAAGATCAAAGATAAAAGCGAGATTGACCTTCTTGCCGAACGAAGAAGTTGGGAGAACGGCCAACGCGCTCCGAACATCAGTGAGGCGATCAATAGACAGTATCGGAAGTCCCCGAATATCCTCTTGGTTGACGATGCGCAATTAATCGACACTGACGCGTTCGTCTCACTGGTACAACAAGTCGAAACTCTCAGGCGGGCGGGAGTTGAGATTCTTCTCATACTCAGTGGACGGCAAGGAATACTTGACTTGGTTAAGACTGCTGAGATGAGATCACCCCGATCAAAGCTGCGAATTGATGTGTTCAGGCTCAGGCCACTGGAGATTTCCGAAGTATGCAAGGTACTGCGCTCCACCCTTGCGCTTGGAGAAATTCCGATCCGAGATCGAGCCTTGCATGCAGTTGCAACATTCACGGGGGGTCATCCATATCTCGTGCAGTTCTGGGGAAATGTGCTTTGGAACGAAACCCGTTGGCATCACCGAGACCGCATAGTGGAAAATGATGTGGAAAATGCCAGACAGGTGTTGAGTTATCAGATTGGGAAAACAGAAGGCTTCAGAAAACGCGAATGGTCAAACGTCGAACTTTCGATGATACGGAACGTGGAACGGGCCTTGGAAAACACAAACGAACTTTCGAAACAAGAATTGACCGAAGTCATGATTAAGTCGGGCGAAGCAGCCGGATTGGATGACTACGAGTCAAGGGAGATTTTGGAGAGAATGCTGCAGAAAGACATAGTCGACAGAGACAGCCTAGAGGGCGGCTATAAGGAAGCTATACCTATGAGAATTCAATATGTGATCGGAGATGAAATTCCTGGCTGAATCGAATTTAGGTCGTTACGGAATTCTCGAAAAGCTTGAACCGTTGTTCCAGATAGGTTTGGCTGGGGCGCTCGGCCAGGTTTTCAGGTAGGCGCAATTTTTTGCCCTTAAGCCCCTTCAAGCTCTCCAGAATGGGGCCGTCTCGCTCTTCCAATACATTTCGAGCCACATGCACTTGATAGTCGGGATCCACTCCGATCAGGAAAGAATCGAACGCGCTGTGATGCAAAGTGGACATGCATATACCATTGGTTACGGTCACTGGCCCCTCTTCGGCATCCGGGATTATGTGCGCGCCGACTAGCAAATTGCGAAGTGGAAGCCCGCTGAACGCACAACGATATCCATAAGCCGATTTGACCACACTGCTGAACCAAGCCTGATGGTTTCTCCGTTTACTTTGCGCATTGGTCCAAGATGCTTCCCTGACTTCGATCTGACTTGGAAGAAACGCCTCCACCGAACTCACGTTTGTATACATGACATCGGAAGCCGCCAGTAAGACTCTTCTTTCCTCGGTATTGAATTGGGATACCCAAACCGGCCAGATCGCTTCGTAGACTGCGGACCCCATGCCTCGGAAGTAGATAAGCCGGGCCTGTCGTTCGTAGGCAGCCCTAAGGTGGGCATTGGCGCCCTTATCCAGCTTACCTTCGGCAAGATCATACGAAAGGAGTCCGGTAGCATCGTCGAAGTCTGACTCTTGATCCCGATACCAAATTTTACGGCCAGTTCTAGGCACTACGGTCTTGACGCTAAGGGTGGCGCTCATTTGACGAGGTTTGAAGATCCCTGGGGCCCGACTCGCAAAATGGACCCGCTCTCCCTGAAATTCGAATCCGGCGTCGATGCGACTCCAGGGAATTCTGCCGTTGAATTCAAGAGCCAGATGCTCCAGCACCTCAAAAGCTTTGGCCCGAATGGCCCAATCCGGGTCGCCATTACTTTTCATTTATTATCCTGTTGTGTCCATCGTTTTTTTGTTTACCAAAGTCGCCGAATTGGTCGAATATGGGGTCGACTGAAACGATACAAACCTCGCGCGCCAAAGCCTGTGCTGCAAGCATTCGGTCTAACGGGTCGCGATGTGTACCGGGCAATCGCCCGGCATGCTCCGCATCGGTAACGCTGATGGCCAGTTGGCCTTCCCACATAGAGGTTTGCCTAACCTCGATCCAGGTCCGGGCCTGGGAGCGGCGCTACTGATCGAAGTGGATTTATTTGTTGTCAATTTCCAGATAGTCGGTCGTTCTTACTATTTCTTCACGCTCGCTGAAAGAAGCCATGCTTTTGGCCATCGAACCGCTGTCGCCGTTTTTCCTGATCACCTCGAGTGCGTCCTGACAAGCCTTTATCGCCACCCGTTGCAGGTCGGAAGGAATGATTACCAGCTTGTACCCCCACTCTTTCAGCTTGCCGATTTCAACCAGGGGAGTCTTTCCACCGTGGAACATGTTTATCAGTTTGGGTTGCGTAATTACCTTCCCGATTTCTTCTATCTGCTCTTCTGTTTCGGGCGCTTCGACGAATATGATGTCCGCGCCCGCTTCCTCGTACAGAACGGCTCGTTCCAACGCTCTGTCAAAGCCCTCCACGGTTATCGCGTCTGTTCTGGCGATGATCGAAAAATCAGCGTTGATACAGGACTCTTTTGCGACCTGTATTTTTGTCTGCATCTCACGTTCATCGATCAGGATTTTGCCGGCGAGATGTCCACAGCGTTTGGGGAATTCCTGGTCTTCGATATGAACGGCCACGACTCCGGTTTTCTCGAATTCCCTGATCGCCCTCGCCACGTTCACCGAGTTTCCGAAACCCGTGTCGGCGTCGGCGACAATCGGTATGCCCGTGACTTCCACCATATGAGAAATACGAGTAAGCACCTCGCTCAGACTTAGCAGTCCGATGTCGGGAAAGCCGCAACTGCGTGATATTGCGCCCCCACTTGCATACACCAGTTCAAATCCTGCCTGCTCGACCAGCCTGCTGGTCATTCCATCAAATGCACCTGGCGCGATGTGAATTTCATCGTCTTCCATCAGACTTCTGAATTGTTTGCAGAGTGCATTCATTTTTGGCTAACGCCCGAGATTAAAAAATGGTGCCGAAGGCCGGACTTGAACCGGCACGGCCGTGGGCCACTACCCCCTCAAGATAGCGTGTCTACCAATTCCACCACTTCGGCATTTGAAACTCAGTTGTCGTTCCCCGGAACTTGCGGCACATCGACCTGGGCCGGCTCATCGGTCTGCGGCAGCGCATCGTCAGATGCCGCCGGCGCAAGATCCAGTGCAGGCAATGAGTCGTCGCCGAGGTCCGCGTCGAGCTGCGGCAACTCATCGGCTGTTATGGACTGTTCGAACACGGACTGCTCAAGCAACTCCGGATTGGCGATCGGCAGGCCCGTCGGATCGGCAAGTTGCGACTGACCCCGGGCGAAGATCGCCAGCACCAGGCTGGTCGCGTAGAACAGCACCGCCGCCACCGTAGTCGCCCGCACGAGGAAACTGCCGCTGCCCGAGGAACCGAATACGGTTTGCGATGCGCCGGCTCCGAAGGACGCGCCGGCGTCGGCGCCCTTGCCTTGCTGCAGCATCACGAGGCCGACGATGGCCACGGCCACGACGACGTGAAAGACGACAACCAATGTTTGCATAATCAGGTTCCTGCACTGGCGCAGATGGTTATGAATTCTTCCGCTTTCAGCGAAGCGCCTCCGACCAGACCACCATCGATGTCCGGCCGGGAAAACAACTCCTGCGCGTTGGCGGCATTCATACTGCCACCGTAAAGTATGCGGATATCTTCCGCAATCTCCCTGCTCCGCTGCGCCAGGCGCGCGCGCAACATGGCGTGCACCGCCTGGGCCTGCTCCGGCGTCGCCGGAGTGCCGCTGCCGATTGCCCAGACCGGCTCGTAGGCGATCACGGCGCCGTTCATGGATTCCATTCCCACCTTGTCCGTCACGGCGTCAAGCTGGCGCGACACCACCGCCTCGGTCGTTCCGGCATCGCGTTCAGCCCGCGTTTCTCCCACGCAAAGTATGGGAATCAACCCGCTTTCCCCGGCGGCGGCAAACTTGTCCGCGACCTCGGCGTCCGTCTCACCCAGGTGACCCCGGCGTTCCGAATGACCGAGAATGACGAATTCGGCGCCGCAATCCACCAGCATCGAAGCGGATGTTTCCCCGGTCATCGCGCCATCGTCCAGTCCGTAAAGATTCTGCGCTCCGGGCCGGATATCGCTGTCCGCCAGGGATTCGACAGTCTCGTTCAGGTGCAGGTGCGCCGGACAAACGGCGATATCGACCCGGCCCGCGAGATTTTGCAGGGGTGGCTTGATGGCATCAAGCAATTGCCTGTTACGCGCCCGGGAACCATGCATCTTCCAGTTGGCAACTACCAGTTTGCGGCGCATGTTCCATATTTCCGAAGGCGTGAATTCTACCCGCGGACCGTGAAAAACGGGGCGCTAATACTAGCCGAGTGCTTGATTGCGTGCAAGAAAAGTCCTGTTTCGTCAGTTTCTCCCGCTAACGCGACCGGCGATTGTCTGGCGCCGGGGAGAGCCGCTCATCGGGCCGGTGGGAGATGTCGCGGCACGGCAACTCCTTCCGCGCTCTGCCGGATGCCGATTTCGGCTACCCTGTGCTGCCCCGAAGAACCGGCTTTTCGCGCAACCGGCCGCGGCGCACCCTCACGAGGTGTCGAGCAACTCCGGCTCGCGGGGACGGACGCCGAAGGCGATGGCGCCGTATAGCGTCTCCCAGTCCCGGAGAATATGGGTGGTGAACAGGCTTCTCACCTTTTGCCAGAAGTACAGGGGCCGTTCCGCCCGGGCCTGCGCCGCCTGGAACAACCGGCAGCTTCTCCGCTGCGCCTGGTCGATCAGAAAGGCCAGCATCATCAGATGCGCGAACACCGTCGCCAGATGGTTGTCGCCGTGACCGTAGTTGTGCTCAAAGCCGTAGCCTTGGTTCTTCAGGGTATTGAAAGTCTCGTTCTCGATGCGCCAGCGGGCGCGGCCCGCCCGCATCAGCGCCTCGGCGTTCGTCTCGGTGATCCGAAGGTCCGTGACCCAGGAAAAGCGCTGTTCCTTTTTGCCCGGACGGGTCTCCCGGCACTCCAGGAAGTTCACCTCCAGACCGAAGTGCGCATCGTTCAGCGGCGCGCCGTTGAGATAGCGGTAGCGGCGTGTCACACCGTCGGTATCGACCGTCTCGAACGTCCGCGTCCCCGGCGTGGCCTCCACCCACGCGAACAGATGCTTGTGGTCCCCCGGCTTCACGCCCAGCACGAATCGCATGTCCAGCGATTGCAGCAGGCGGATGTGCGGGCCGTTCGACGCCAGCGCGTCCTCCACCACCAGCAGCTTCAGATGCGGATGCTCCCGCCGCACATGGGTCAGCAATCGCTTGGCCGCGTTGCGCTCGCAGTCGTTCTTCCGCGCTCCGTCCGCGCGCACGATCGGCTCCGGCGCCAGCGGAAACACCTCCCGCTGTTCCGGATGCACCAGCACCGCCCCCAGCATCTGATGGTAATACGTCACCCGCCCGTCCCGGTGATGCTTCTCGCAGCAACGCTTGCAGCGCACCCGCGAAGAGGAAAAATACCCCGTGCCGTCCACCGACAGCAGATAATGGCCTAGCCAGGTGAACCCCTCCAGGGCCTTGCCCCGCTGCAACACCGCGAACAATCGCTTGAACGCGCCCCGCAACGCCAAGGGCTCCACCTCGTCCAGCCGCTCCCGCAGCGCCGTGTCGCACGGCGCGTCCCCGATACCGTACAGATGCTTCAGATTCTCCCGGATCAACCCGTCGTCCCGCGCGCCGCGGTCAAATTGCAGCAAAGAGGAAAACTTCAGCCCGAAAACCGCCAGACCCGACATCAGATAATCCGGCAAGCCCCGCTTGCGGCCCCGCACCGGATCCGGAATCCCCTCAAAACACTTCCGCACTTCCCGCAACAATCCCGGCGCGCTCAACGCCCCGCGCAATGCAAGCTTGGCCATGACAGCTTCCCCAAAACAGAGACTTCATGACCGTTTATCCGAATCCAGCACGAAAAGTTTACGAAAACCGTTTTTTGCGGCAATCGCAAACCGTTGATTTCATTGATATCCGATATTCAGCGGGAATCGCTGCTGTTTCGTCAGCAGTTCTCATTTTGTCCTTGTCGGGTGAGTGTTGAGGGTTTCATGGTTTTTTTGCGGTTGGGTTGATTGGGTTGCCGAGGCGCGGAGGTCAGGGAGGCTGTGCCGGGGGTCCGCCGGTGGCGAGCAGGGTCAAGAGCGCGGTCCAGGAGGGGAACACCTGGTATTCGGTGATGGTGCGCAGGTGCTCGAACAGGCGGAAGCGGGTGCCGAGGCGCTGCCGGGCCTGCCGCCAGAGGGTTTCGGCGAGTTCGCAGGCGGTGTGCAGTGCGAAGGCGAGGAGGTTGAGGATGACGAGCACGGCGGCGAGGGTGTCCTTGCCGTGGCCGAAGTTGTGTTCGAGATGGTAGCCGTGCTGCTTGAGGACGTTGAAGGTCTCGTTCTCGATCTTCCAGCGGGCGCGTGCGCAGTCGGCGAGTTCGGCGACGTTGTCGCGGTCGACGTCGAGGCTGGTGACGAAGGCGCCGCGGTAGGTGACCTTGCCGTCGGGTTTGGCGCTGACGATCTCGAGCCAGTTGACGCGCATGGCGTCGTCGCCGTCGCGGATGGGCAGGTCGTTCATCCAGCGGTAGCGGTGGATGCGGCGCTTCGCGCCGCGTCCCGCGGTGCGGCGGCGCGTGGGCGTTCGGACGCCGTCGAGGTACTCGTAGAGGGTCTTGTGGCTGGGTTGCTTGCAGGTGAGCAGGAAGTCGCCGCCAGCGTCGAGCATGGCCTGGCAGACGGGCTGGCAGGCGTACAGGTCGTCGCCGAGGTAGACCGGCCGCAGGGCGGCGCAGCGCGGGCCGTGGCGCGCCAGCCAGCGCTTGGCGGCCTGGCGTTCGCAGTCCTGCTTGGCGGCGCCGTCCTGCGGTTGGACGAACTCCGGCGGCAGCGGCAGCGCGCGCGACTGGCCCGGCGCCACGACGGTGGCCCCCAGCATTTGGTGGAAGTGCTCGACGTCGACGTCGCTGCGCTTGCGGGTCGAGCAGTTGTCGCAGTGGAGCTTGCGCGAACGGAAGAACTCCGTGCCGTCCAGGGCGACCAGCACGCAGCCGTCGAGGCGGCGCATCGGTTCGAGCGCGCCGTGCGCGTCGAGGTCCGCGGCGAGGTCGTGGAACTCGTCGTCGAAGTGTTCCGCCGGTACGCCGTCCAGCAGTTGCCGAATGTGGTTGTCGCAGGGGATGCGGTCGAGGCCGAACAGGGTGTGCGCGTTCGAGCGCGTGCGCGTCTCGGCCAGTGCGCGCTGGTGCGCCAGGAACGACGGCGACTGCATGAAGAACACCGACAGCGCCGCCATGCCGATGTCGGCCATGGCGTAGCGCCGGTTGCTGCCGCGGCGCGGGTCCGGCATGCGCGCGAAGCACGCCCGCAGCCGGTCGAGATGCTGCGCGAGGAACTTCACGGCGGCGCCTGCGCCTCCACCGCCATGAGCGCCGCCAGCACCGCCAGACGCTCCGCTGGCGGCATGGCCGCGTAGCGGCGGCCCCAACTCGCCGCTTTGCGCTTGACGGCCTGGCGGTGTGTGAAGTCGCGCCCGGCGCACGACGCCCAGTGCACCCGGTCCGGCGTGAAGTTGAACCACACCTTCTCGGTCACCACGCCCGCCTGGTTCATCACCTGCAGCGACACGCTGCGCCAGTCGCCCAGCAGCTCGTCGTACAGCGCCGACGGATACCCCGACACCATCACCGCGCACGGCAGCCCCCGGAGCAGTTCCAGCAGCACCGCGTGGTTGGCGTCCTCGTAGTCGTGCCGGTAGCGGCGTGCGGACTTGCGCGCGCTGTGCAGGTACGGCGGGTCGCTGTACACCAGCTCCGAGCCGTCGAACGCGAACTCCGACAGGTAGGCATGGCAGTCGCCGTGCACCAACTCGACCGCATGGCCGCACGCGAACCGCGACAGCGCACGCTCGTCCAGGTCGATGCCGATGCTGCGCAGCGCCGCCGGCTTGCGCCGCATCACCGCGCCGCCGCCCAGGTGCGTCTCGATATACACCGCATGCGGCGGCATCAGCGCGATCAGCGCCTGACACAGCCCCGACGTCGCCTTCGATCCGAACCACGGGTTGCCCATGCCCCGCACCATAGACCCCGCCTTCTATGATGTCAAGCCGCCATCGGCAATCAGCAATCGCTCGGCTTCACGGCCAAAATGAGAACTGCTGCTGTTTCGTCAGGGAGATTCTGCGACTCCGCTTCGCTGCGCGCAGAATGACAGTTTGGTGTTCGCTACGCGCAGAATGACAACAGGGGGAAGTCATCCTGCGCGTAGTCGCAGGATCTCGGCATTGGCTACGGTAAATCAACAGGCCTGTTTGGCGACGAGTTCCGACAACTCGTTGGCGAGCGTCTCCACGTTTTCCGCATCCTCGCCTTCGACCATGACGCGAACCACGGGTTCGGTGCCCGACGGACGCAGCAATACCCGCCCGTTGCCGCCGAGTTCGCGCTCGACTTTCGACACCGCAGCCCGCACCGCGGGGTTTGCGGTCGGATCCGCGCCGTTGGCAATCTGGACGTTGACCATCGACTGTGGAAATTTCTGCATCCCCCGGCACAATTCGGCCAGCGACTGATCGAATCCGACAAGCGCGGCAAGCGTCTGCAATGCGGATACGATACCGTCGCCGGTGGTATTGAGATCGGTGATGATGATATGGCCCGAGGATTCGCCGCCGAGACCCCAGCCGCGGTCGGCAAGTTCCTGCATGACATAGCGGTCGCCCACGGGACTGCGGGCAAACGGAATTTGCAGATCCCCGAGCGCGAGTTCAAGTCCGAGATTGCTCATTTGGGTACCGACGACACCGCCGAATTTCAGCTCCTCGCGTTGCCGGTTGCGTGCGATCACATAGAGTATTTCATCGCCGTCGACGATGCGGCCGCGATGATCGACCATGATTACGCGGTCGCCGTCGCCGTCGAAGGCGATTCCGAGATCCGCTCCGGAGTCCAGCACCTTGCGCGCCAGTTGCTCCGGCATGGTCGAGCCCCCTTGCTTGTTGATATTCAACCCGTTGGGAGAAACGCCGATGGCGCTGACTTCCGCGCCCAATTCCTCGAATACGTTTGGCGCGATGTGATACGTGGACCCGTGAGCACAGTCGACGACAATCTTCAGACCGCTCAGTTTCAGGCTCGGGCCGATGGTGCTCTTGCAGAATTCGATATAGCGCCCGGCCGCGTCGCTGACACGGGAAGCCTTGCCGATGGTTTCCGACGGAACCGTGGTCATTTCCTTATCGAGCTCGGCCTCGATGGCGAGTTCGATCTCGTCGGGCAGCTTGGCGCCCTGACCGGAAAAGAATTTGATGCCGTTATCGTGGAAGGAATTATGGGAGGCGCTGATGACGATGCCCGCCTGGGCGCGCAAGGTGCGCGTCAGATAGGCTATGGCGGGAGTCGGCATGGGTCCGAGCAGGCTGATGTCGACGCCCGCGGCGGTTACGCCCGCTTCCAGCGCCGCTTCGAACATGTAACCCGATATGCGGGTGTCCTTGCCAATCAGAATCTTGTTACGGCCGTTGTCGATGTCGGCGAATACCTTGCCTGCTGCCCAGCCGAGTTTCAGCATGAAATCCGGAGTGATCGGCGTCGTGCCCACCCTGCCGCGAATGCCGTCGGTTCCGAAATAGCGTTTGCCGTTATTGCTCATGGCAGGTCCCGTTCGCTCAGCGGTCTCCCTGAATCATCGAGTGTACTCCAATCGCATCCACCGTGGCAGCCACATCGTGGCTGCGGACGATACGCGCGCCGCCGTGCAGGGCAAGCATGGCGGCGGCGGTGGAACCTGCCAGGCGCTGATGGGGCGGACGGCCGGTGGCCGCGCCGATCATGGATTTGCGCGAAACTCCGGCCAGAACCGGAAAACCCTGTTCAGTAAATCGCGCAAATTCATTCAGCATGGTGAAATTGTGTCCGGTGGTCTTGCCGAAGCCGAATCCGGGGTCGATGACTATGCGCTCCCGATCGACGCCCGCCTCGATGGCCGCGTCCGCGCGCCGGCGCAGGAAGCCGGCGACTTCGCCGACTACGTCCTGGTATTCCGGCTGTTCCTGCATGGTGTCCGGTTCGCCTTGCATGTGCATGAGGCAGACAGCCATGCGCGATGACGCCGCGGCCTCGACGGCGCCCGGCCGGCGCAATGCCCGTATGTCGTTGATCATGCCGGCGCCGGCCGCGGCGGCCGCCTGCATTAGCTCTGGAGAACTCGTATCCACCGAAACGATCACGTCCATGCGCTCGAGCAACGCTTCCAGCACCGGCAATACCCGGTCCATCTCTTCCCGGGTCGACACCTCCCGCGCGCCGGGCCGGGTCGATTCGCCGCCGATATCAAGTAGCCGGGCGCCTTCGGCAAGCATGTTGTCCACCCGCCGCAAGGCCTTGTCCAGGTTGACCCGGAACACTCCGCCGGTTTCGGCGCCGAGAGCCGCGCCGTCGTAGAACGAATCGGGAGTCAGATTGATAACGCCCATGCATGCGGGGCGCGAGAGGTCCAGAATGCCTTGCGCGGTTTGCAGTGTTACTGTTGGCCGGGATTCGGGAACGATCAGTGCTCCGCCGCGGGATCGCCTATCTTGCCGGTCGTCCCGGACTTGCTCTTGTCCTTTTCCGGAGCGGTTCTGGCGCTGTCCTCGGCATCGTCGTCATCGGACCAGTCCGCCGGAGGCCGCGGTTTCTTGCGCGCCATGATGTCGCCGATCTGGTCGGTGTCGATGGTCTCGTATTCCATCAGCGCGTCTTTCATCAACTCGAGGATGTCGCGGTTCTCTTCCAGAATTTCCTTCGCCCTCGCATAACATTCGTCGATGATCCTGCGCACTTCACGGTCGATGGCGATGGCGGTATCGACCGAAACCGTCTTCGCCTGGTGCGCTGCCGAGCGGCCGAGAAAAACTTCGCCTTCGTCTTCGGAATAGAGCAGCGGACCGAGTTCGTCGGTCAGTCCCCACTTGGTAACCATGTTGCGAGCCATTTCGGTGGCGCGCTGGATGTCATTGGAAGCGCCGGTAGTGACGCCTTCCTTGCCGAGAGTCATTTCCTCGGCAATGCGGCCGCCGTACAAACTGCAGATCTGGCTGAGAATGGAGCGCCGGCTGATGCTGTAGCGGTCTTCCTCGGGCAGAAACATGGTCACGCCGAGCGCGCGGCCGCGGGGAATGATACTTACCTTGTAGACCGGGTCGTGTTCGGGCATGAGCCTGCCGACGATGGCGTGTCCGGCTTCGTGATAGGCGGTATTGATACGCTCTTTTTCCGACATGACCATGGATTTGCGCTCGGCGCCCATCATGATCTTGTCCTTGGCTTTCTCGAATTCTTCCATCGTCACCAGGCGGCGGTTGGCGCGGGCGGCGAACAGGGCCGCCTCATTCACGAGATTGGCCAGGTCGGCGCCGGAAAAGCCCGGTGTGCCCCGGGCGATTACCGAGGCCTCGACACGATCGTCGATCGGCACGTTGCGCATGTGCACTTTCAGAATCTGTTCCCGGCCGCGGATGTCGGGCAGACTCACGACGACCTGGCGGTCGAAGCGGCCCGGCCGCAGCAGCGCCGGGTCAAGCACGTCGGGACGGTTGGTCGCGGCCATGACGATGACGCCGTCGTTGCCTTCGAAGCCGTCCATTTCTACGAGCAACTGGTTCAGGGTCTGCTCGCGCTCGTCATGGCCGCCGCCGAGGCCGGCGCCGCGATGGCGGCCCACGGCATCGATCTCGTCGATGAAAATAATGCAGGGTGATTGTTTCTTGGCCTGGTCGAACATGTCGCGCACCCGCGAGGCGCCGACACCGACGAACATTTCGACGAAGTCCGAACCGGAAATCGAGAAGAAGGGTACCTTGGCCTCGCCCGCGATGGCCTTGGCCAACAGGGTCTTGCCGGTTCCGGGCTGGCCCACCATGAGCACGCCGCGGGGGATGCGCCCGCCAAGGCGCTGAAATTTGTCCGGCTCGCGCAGAAAGTCGACCAGTTCCTTGACATCTTCCTTCGCTTCGTCCACGCCGGCGACATCGGCGAAGGTCACCTTGATCTGGTCCTCGCCCAGCAATTTGGCCTTGCTCTTGCCGAAGGACATGGGGCCGCCCTTGCCGCCGACGCCTCCTCCCTGCATCTGCCGCATGAAAAAGAAGAACAGTGCGATGATGATCAGCACCGGAAATCCGGCCACCAGCAATTGCGCCCAGATGCTTTGCCGCTCCGGTTCGCGGCCGATGACCTCGACACCGTTTTCGAGCAAGTCGTCGAGCAGACGGTCATCGCCGATCGAAGGGAGAGTGGTGCGGAAGCGCGAGCCGTCGTCGCGGACTCCGGTGAGATTGATTCCGGAAAACTCCACCGCATTGACGCGTCCGTTGTTCACTTCGCCGATAAAATCCGAATAGTTGATAATCTCTTCGCTGGTTCCCTGATTGATGTTGTTGAACACCGTCAGCAATACGCCGGCGATGATCATCCATAAAATCAGGTTCTTTGCCATATCGTTCAAGGCTGTGCCTCCTCCGGGTCAGACCCGGCCCGCATCCCTGCCGTTATTCGTCAAGTGCTGCGGAATCTCAATTCTGCCCGTGAAAACCACTTGCGAGCAAGTACATTTCGCTGGAACGCGCCCGGGACGATTCGGGTTTGCGGGTCTTTACCGCCGCGAACGAGGACTTGAGCGACGCCCGGAACTCCTCACAGCCGGCACCCTGGAAGACCTTGACCAGCAAATTTCCGCAGGGAGCGAGTATACGCTGCGCGAGGTCAAGCGCAAGCTCCGCGAGACCCATGGCGCGGGGCTGGTCGATTCCTTTCACTCCACTCATATTAGGGGCCATGTCGGAAATTACAAGGTCCGCCGTTCTCCCTCCGAGTAATTCCAGCACCCTGTCCAGCACTGTCGAGTCGCCGAAATCACCCAGCACGAATTCAACTCCCGCAATCGGCTCCAGCGGCAGCAAATCAACCGCGATCACCCTGCCTTCGGCGCCGGTCGCCTCCCGTGCGACCTGGGACCAGCCGCCGGGAGCGGCGCCGAGATCGACGATCGTCATACCAGGTTTGATCAGGCGATCCTTTTGCTGTATTTCAAGCAGCTTTCCGCTGGCCCGCGAGCGATAGCCCAGTTCCCTGCTGCGCTTCACATGCGAGTCGGAAAAATGCTCCTGCAACCAACGCTTGCTGGACTTCGACCGGCTCATCCCGATTTGGCTATCAATTGGTCGGAACGGTTACAAATGCCTGACGGTATCGATTTCGTACTCGATACTGCCGGCGGGCGCCTGCACGACGACTTCGTCGCCCTCGTGTTTGCCCATCAGCGCCCGGGCGATGGGCGAGACTACCGAGATCTTGCCGGAAGCGACATCGGCCTCGTCCTCGCCAACGATCCGGTAGGTCACGGTTTCCTCGGTGTTCAGGTTGAACAGGGTGATGGTGGAACCGAAAATGACCTTGCCGGATTGCTTGATCCGGGTAATGTCGATGACCTCGGAATCGGCGAGCTTGCGTTCGATTTCGGTTATGCGCCCTTCGCAGAAACTCTGCTGTTCCCTGGCCGCGTGATACTCGGCGTTCTCCTTCAGGTCGCCATGTTCGCGCGCCTCGGCGATGGCGGCCGATATCGACGGGCGGACGACGGTCTTCAGGTGTTGCAGTTCTTCCCGCAACTTCCTTTCGCCCGCAACTGTCATTGGCACTCTTCGCATGAGTGGGCCTGTTCCGTATAACCTGGTGAAATTTCAGCCGAGTTCCGCGTGCAATTGCTGAATCGTGTAGACGGACATGTTGTCACCGAACCGCAAGGCGTCGCAGACCGCGAACGCGCCGGCGATGGTCGTCGTACAGAAGACGTCGTGACGAAGCGCCGTACTCCGGATCGTGGAAGAATCCGCTATTGCCTGCCTACCCTCGGTGGTGTTGAAGACCAGTTCGATTTCGTCGTTTTTTAGCATATCGACGATATGGGGTCTACCTTCGGCGACCTTGTTGACCCGTTTCACCGGGATGTCGGCCAATTCCAGTACTCTGGCGGTGCCCCGGGTCGCGGCAAGCCTGTAACCGAGATCGAGCAGTCTGTTGGCGACTTCCACGACGTAAACCTTGTCGGGGTCCCGCACGCTGATGAAAGCCGTGCCGGACTTTTCGATGACCGCTCCGGCCGCCATTTGCGCCTTGCCGTACGCTTCGGCGAAGGTGGCGCCGACGCCCATGACTTCGCCGGTGGATTTCATCTCGGGACCGAGAATCGGGTCGACGCCGGGAAACTTGTTGAATGGAAAGATCGCTTCCTTCACCGCGAAAGTCGCGGGAATGATCTCTCTTGTGAAGCCTTGCTCCGCCAGGGACTTGCCGATCATGCAGCGGGCCGCCACCTTGGCCAGGGAAGCGCCGATACACTTGGAAACGAAGGGCACGGTGCGCGAGGCCCGCGGGTTTACTTCGATCAGGTAGACCTCGCCGTCCTGGTAGGCGAGTTGGGTGTTCATCAACCCCACCACACCGAGTTCCAGCGCCAGCGCGGCTACCTGGTCGCGGATCTGCTGCTGCACATCGTCAGGCAGATTGTACGGCGGCAGCGAACAGGCTGAATCGCCGGAGTGAATGCCCGCCTGTTCGATATGCTGCATGATGGCGCCGACGATGACGTTCTTACCGTCGCTAACCAGATCGACGTCGATCTCGATCGCCGCGCTCAGGAAATAGTCGAGCAGAACCGGGCTTTCGTTGGATACCTTGACCGCGTCGCGCATGTAGCGTTTCAACTCGGTTTCGTTATAGACGATTTCCATCGCCCTGCCGCCGAGCACCCAGGAAGGCCGCACCACCAGCGGATAGGAAATGTCGCGCGCCTCCTCAAGCGCTTCCTCGACGCTGCGCACGGTGCGATTGGGCGGCTGCTTCAGTTTCAGCTTGCGGATCAGTTGCTGGAAGCGTTCGCGATCCTCGGCGCGGTCGATGGCGTCGGGCGGAGTGCCGATGATCGGGGCGCCGGCGACTTCGAGTTGCTTGACGAGATTGAGAGGTGTCTGTCCGCCGAACTGCACGATCACGCCCTCGGGTTTTTCCAGCTCGATGATTTCGAGCACGTCTTCGAAGGTAAGGGGTTCGAAGAAGAGCCGATCCGAAATGTTGTAATCGGTCGAGACGGTTTCCGGATTGCAATTGACCATGATGGTTTCGTAGCCGTCTTCGCGCATTGCCAGCGCGGCGTGTACGCAGCAATAGTCGAATTCGATGCCCTGGCCGATGCGGTTCGGCCCGCCCCCCAGCACCATGATCTTCCGGCGCGACGAGGGCCTGGCTTCGCATTCTTCCTCGTAGGTGGAATACATGTACGCGGTAGTGGAATCGAATTCGGCCGCACAGGTATCCACGCGTTTGAACACCGGGCGGATCTTCAGTTCATGTCGCCTGGCCTGGACTTCGTCCTCGCCGACATCGAGCAATTGCGCCAGACGGCGGTCGGAAAATCCCTTGCGCTTGAGGCGGAACAATTCCTCCGCGGAGATTTCTTCGAGCTTTCTTCCCTCGAGCTCCTGCTCCCGCCTGACCAGATCCTCTATCTGGACGAGATACCAGGGATCGATCCCGGAAAGCCCGGCGACCTTGCGCACCGTCCAGCCATAACGGATGGCCTCGGCGACGTACCACAGCCGTTGCGCTCCGGCTTCGGTCAACTCCCGGGTCAACTTCACCTTGATGTTGTCGGCGCCGCGGTCGAGTATCGGCTCGAGTCCGCTGACTCCGACTTCCAGCCCGCGCAACGCCTTTTGCAGGGATTCCTGGAAGGTGCGGCCGATCGCCATGACTTCGCCTACCGACTTCATCTGGGTGGTGATGCGGTCGTTGGCCTCGGGAAATTTCTCGAAGGTGAAACGGGGAATCTTGGTTACGACATAGTCGATGCTCGGCTCGAAGGAGGCAGGCGTCACGCCACCGGTAATCTCGTTGCGCAATTCGTCCAGGGTGTATCCGATCGCCAGTTTCGCAGCCACTCGGGCAATGGGAAATCCTGTCGCCTTGGACGCGAGCGCCGAGGAGCGCGACACGCGCGGATTCATTTCGATGACTACCAGCCGGCCGTCTTCGGGATTCACGGCGAATTGCACGTTCGAGCCGCCGGTTTCCACGCCGATCTCGCGCAACACGGCGATGGCCGCGTTGCGCATGATCTGATACTCCTTGTCGGTCAGGGTCTGGGCGGGCGCGACGGTTATCGAATCCCCGGTATGGACGCCCATGGCGTCGAGATTCTCGATCGGGCAGACGATGATGCAATTGTCGTTGCGGTCCCGGACGACTTCGAGTTCGAATTCCTTCCAGCCGATTAACGACTCGTCGATCAGCAGTTCGTTGGTGGGGGACAGTTCCAGGCCTCGCGAGCAGATTTCCTCGAATTCCTCACGATTGTAGGCAATCCCGCCGCCGCTGCCGCCGAGCGTGAAGGAAGGCCGGATGATGCAGGGAAAGCCTACCTTCTTCAGCGCCGCGTACGCCTGGGTCATGTCATGGGCCATGCCGTGGCGAGGGGTTTCCAGACCGATGGCCGTCATGGCCTGGTCGAACAACTCCCGGTCTTCCGCCTTGTCGATGGCTTCGCGGCTCGCGCCGATCAGTTCCACGCCGTATTTTTTCAACACCCCCATGCGATTCAGATCGAGCGCGCAATTCAGCGAAGTCTGTCCTCCCATGGTCGGCAACAGCGCGTCGGGACGTTCACGCTCGATGATCTTCTCGACCATGGGCCAGGTGATCGGTTCGATATAGGTGGCGTCCGCCGTTGCCGGATCGGTCATGATGGTCGCGGGGTTGGAATTGACCAGGATTACTCGATAACCCTCTTCCCTGAGCGCGCGGCAGGCCTGCACGCCGGAATAATCGAACTCGCAGGCTTGGCCGATAATGATCGGCCCGGCTCCGATGATCAGAATACTATTGATGTCAGTGCGCTTGGGCATGGCCGCTCATCAACTCGATGAAATGATTGAACAGGGGCGAAGCGTCGTGAGGGCCGGGACTTGCTTCCGGATGTCCCTGGAAACCGAATGCGGGTTTGTCCCGGTGAGCGATGCCTTGCAGACTGCCGTCGAACAGCGAACGATGGCTGCAACGCAGATTCTCCGGCAGACTTTCCTCGTCGACGGCAAAGCCGTGATTCTGACTCGTGATAAGCACCGTACCGTCGTCCAGATTACGCACCGGATGATTGGCGCCGTGATGGCCATGGGGCATTTTTATCGTGCGCGCCCCGCTTGCGAGACCGAGCAACTGGTGCCCGAGGCAGATGCCGAAAAGTGGAACGCCGGCATCGAGTAACTCCCGTACGGCGGCTATGGCGTAGTCGCAGGGCTCCGGGTCACCGGGCCCGTTGGACAGGAAAACGCCATCGGGCTGCATGGCCAACACTTCCGCGGCCGGCATCGTCGCCGGCACTACGGTCACCGCACAACCGTGGGAGGTCAGCATCCGCAGAATGTTCCGCTTGACGCCGAAGTCGTAAGCGACGACGCGGAAACGGCTTTCATCGACCGCCCGGTAGCCGTCGCCGAGCGCCCAACTTCCCTGCTCCCATTGGTAGCTGTTCGCAATGCTTACTTCCCGTGCCAGATCCATTCCTTTCAGGCCGGGGAAGGCGCGGGCTTCGGCGAGCGCCCGCTCCGCACCGTTTTGCTTCAGTTCAGGTCCGGATAGCAGGCAGCCGTTCAATGATCCCTTTTCGCGCAAAATGCGCGTCAGCCGGCGCGTGTCGATTTCCGCGATCGCCACGACTCCCTGTTCGCACAGAAAGTCCTGCAGTGTCTGCTGACAACGGAAATTGCTAGCCAGCAACGGCAGGTCGCGAATGACAAGTCCTGCGGCCCAGGCCTTGAGCGACTCGTTGTCTTCGGAATTTACGCCGGTATTGCCGATGTGGGGGTAGGTCAGGGTAACGATCTGCCGCGCGTAGGAAGGATCCGTCAAGATTTCCTGGTAACCGGTCATCGCCGTATTGAATACGACTTCGCCACTGCTGCATCCCAGTGCGCCAATGGCGATTCCCTCGAACAGATTCCCGTCTTCAAGGGCCAGAATCGCGGACTTTTCCAACTTTTGCTCCAGTCAGCAACGTGGGACGCGGACACAAAAAAACGGAATGGAGATTGCTCCACTCCGCTTTCAGCAGCAGCTTTCCAAGAGGCTGCCGGGACAGGTTTCAGCGTTCCACATACTGAGCGGGCATTGTAGGAAGATTCTCTACCCCTGTCTACCTGTGGTGGCTTCGATCCGTCGCCGTCTGGGGGCCAGTCTGCAGCGGACGCTGTGAATACATCCCTGTACGCTTCGAGCTCGGCGTCCTGCCTCGCACGCCCGCTGCAGACTGGCCCCCAGACGGCGACTCGCGTTGTGCGGGAGCCCTCCACATCCGGGCTCGGCTTCCTGCCTCGCACGCCCGCTGTACTTTCCCCAACTCGACGGCGCCTCACGACTGTGCTTGGCTTACGATTCCTGGCTTCTGGTTGGGCCGTTTACTTCAAAACGTCGGACATAGTGTAGAGCGCAGGGGGTTGATCGGCGATCCAGCGGGCGGCGCGTACTGCGCCGTTGGCGAAGGTCATTCGGCTGCCGGCCTTGTGGGTGATTTCCAGCCGTTCACCCGGCCCGGCGAAAATTACGGAGTGTTCGCCTACGATATCGCCGCCGCGGACGGTGGCAAAACCGATGGTTTCGCGGTCGCGTTCATCGCTGATTCCCTGGCGGCCATAAACAGCGCAGTCATCCAGTTCCCGGCCTAGGGATTCGGCAACGGCCCGGCCCATCGCCAGCGCCGTTCCGGAAGGCGCGTCCTTCTTGTGGCGATGATGCGCTTCGACGATTTCCACATCGAAGTTGTCGCCGAGCGCCGCGGCCGCCCTTCGCAGCAGATCGAGGCTGAGGTTGACGCCGACGCTCATGTTCGGTGAATGCAGTACGGCGATGTGTTCCGCCGCGCAAGCGAGCAAGGTGTGATGCTCCGGACCGAGTCCGGTAGTGCCCGTTACGAGAGAACGGCCGTGTTCACGGCAAAAGCCGATATGACCCGGAAGCGCCGACGGGCTCGTGAAATCAATCAGCACGTCGAAATCCGCTTCGCATCCCGCAAGCGAATCCACCGCCTTCACTCCGGCTTCCCGGCCCGCTGCAAGCAAGCCCACGTCCAGCCCCAGCGAAGGATCGCCGGCTTCGACTGTTGCCACGCTCAGGCGCACGTCCGTATCCGCTTCCATGACAGACTTGACGAGGTTTTTACCCATGCGGCCTGCGGCGCCCGCGATGGCGATCTTCAACATGAGTGTCAGATTTCAGGAAAGAACCGGGCCGATATGCTAACTCTCCTTCCCCGCGCGCTTCAATCCCCACCGCTAAAGTGATTTATTTGGAACGTGACCAAATCTAACGAATTTGGTTAGTTATGTGACTTTTGTGTGAACTTAACTTTTAATAGGTAAATATTTAACTTCGTGTGTTGATATTGACAATATAACCGGGCACACTCCGCGCTCACCGAATGAATCAGACTTCGTAAGGCTGGCTGTAATCGGCGTTTCGGCAATCTTTTTCCAAGGGAATTGGCTTAATTGTCCAGGGAGAAGGAGTACATCCGGAATGTCATCGAAAAACAGCAGGGACCTGGACTGGAATGCATTGTTGGCGGGTTTGTATGACGATGTTTTCCACTTGGCCATCAAGTTATGCCGCTCCAGGGTTCAGGCGGAAGACCTGGCGCAGGAAGTATTTCTCCGCGCCTGGCGCTTCCATCACAAATTGCGCGATGCAAATTCCGCCAAGGCGTGGCTGTTCACCATTCTGAAGAATGAGAACTACCGCCGATTCGAACGTCGTCATCGAGCTGAAATGGTTGACCTGGATTACATCACCGCGATTGCCCCGCGCGAATCCGAACCCGAGCATCGTGCCGAATCCCACTTGCTGCAAAGAGCCATTTCCGAACTCGGCGAGAATTACCGCGAACCCTTGATGATGCAGGCCTACGGAGGTTATTCGGGCAAGGAAATCGCCGCCATGCTGGACCTGAACGGAAATACCGTCATGACGCGGCTGTTCAGGGCAAGAGCCAAGCTGTGCCGGAAGTTCGAGCTTGAATCCTGAGCCCGGTTCCCGGGCGCGGCAACTGCTGCCGACGCTTTGCCTGATTTGCCATTGCACTCTGCACAGGACTTACAGTCTTTGCGGGGACTGTGAAGCGGACCTGCCATGGCTGGATGCGATTTGCGGCAAGTGTGGCGAGGAAAAGCTCGCACCCGGCGTCGACATCTGTTCGAGATGCCGGCTCAACCCACCGAATTTCGACTCATGCTTTGCACCGCTGGCGTACCGCCCGCCGGTGGACAAGTTGATCACCAATTTTAAGTTCCACGCGGACTTTGCGAGCGGTTACGCCCTGAGCCGGATCCTGGCCGGAAGCCTGGCGCGGCGCTGGCGCGGGGACAAACGCCCGGACCTGTTGCTGCCTGTGCCCTTGCATGAATCCCGGCTGCGTCAGCGTGGGTTCAATCAGGCTTTTGAAATCGCCAAGGTGCTGGCGTCGGAGAGCAAAACGCCATTGTGCTCCCGTGGACTGCGCAAGTTGCGGCCCACGCCGCCGCAAACCGGGATGCAGGGCGCCCGCGAACGCGGTGCGAATATCCGGGCGTCATTCGGGCTTGAGCGTACCGAGGAAATCCGCAATGCGCGCCGGGTTGCGCTTGTCGATGACGTGGTCACCACCATGAGCACAGTGATGGAACTGGCCAGCGAACTCAAACAGGCGGGAGTCGAAAAAGTGGAGGTTTGCTGTCTGGCCCGCGCCGTGCTTTGACGAGCCCGGAGTCTAGAACTGATATTTCAGTCGGCCGTAAGCTACGCGTCCGTTCTGATCGAGGATGCGGGTCGCGGAGTTGAGAATCTGCATGGTCTTGCGATCGAACACGTTCTGAATACCGAAGGAAATCACCGCACGGTCATTGGACCCGGCCGCCATGCGGTAGCCGTATTCCAGATCCACCGTGGTGATATTGTCGACCAGATCGTTGATCTCTTCCATGCCCAGTTCGGACAGGTCGCGCGAGGAATCGAAATAGCGAGTTATAGCGCTCGCTGTATGGTTGCCGAACTCCCAGCTCAGTTTCAGATTGCTGCGTAACCTTGGCGTGGTCAGCTGCGCTGACTGGGGCGTTGTCCGTGTCGCAGCGGAAAGATTGTCGTTCACCGCTTCAAGCAGACCCTCGGTGTTATAGAAATCCTGCACATAACTCGCCCGGGTGCTCAGGGTGAACTGGCCGAAACTGTTGGTATTCCATGCGTAGGCCGCGCCGACGTCAAATCCGCTGCTGCGCAGATTCGGCTCGGGCAAGGAACTCTGCAATGGCGCCACGTCGAACTGGCTGCGCCACACACTCGCGTCGAGCTTGAGACCTTCTACCGGCGTGGTTTGCAGCCCAAGACTGAAATTGAGAGCGTCTTCGACCAGTCCGTTACGCAAATCCTGCGTTTCGGCCGTTCTGACCACCTTGATCAGGCCGCCGGCTTCATCCGGCATACTGATGGGAGCGATACTGAAACTGATCAGCGTGCGTTCGGCAGGGTCATCGGTCAGATCCTGCCCGAAAGCGGAAATGGCAGGCGCCAGCAGACCGAGCGCGGCCACCCTGACCAATCGTAGTGAATGCCTGTAAGACCCAGCAAACATCGTCGAATTCAATTCTCACCCATGACAGCGCCGACACAATCAAGTGTGCCGACTTGCATATAGGGCCATATGCCGGGAATTTTTGCAAGAGATTCTTGCAATCTCAATTCGCGACTTGACGGTTCCCGATACGTCTCGCCTCGTCCTTGCCCGGCAGGGCTCCAAGCAGTTCGGAAACGGAGCTTGTCTGGCCGGGCGGAGTCCAGTCCGGCGCAAGTTCGGCCAGAGGCGCCAGCACGAATTCGCGCTCCACGAACCGCGGGTGCGGCAATTGCAATTCGGGGCTGTGAACGGTCCTCGCACCCCATAGGATCAGGTCGAGATCCAATGTTCTCGGCGCATTGCGTCCGTCGCCGCGCTGGCGTCCGAATTCCGCTTCGACTTCCAGCAATTTCACAAGCAGCGACTCCGGCGTCAATTCCGGCGGCGGCCACAACATCGCCGCCGCATTGACGAAATCCGGCGTACCCGGCGCGCAATTGCGAGGGATTGTGCGATACAGGGAAGAACACAGCGGTGGCGCCGCACTGAGCCTGTGCAATTCCGCCAGCGCTTGCCGCACCATCCGTTCAGGCGGTCCGAACCGGCCGGGCAGGTTCGAACCGACGGCAACGACCGCGGCCTCGTCGAATTTCCGGTTACTTGTGAGCGGCCGCCGAGAATTCATGCACGGAATCCACGAAAACGGCGACATGTTCCGGATCGACTCCGGGCGTGATGCCATGACCGAGATTGAAGACATGGCCGGGCCCGGAGCCCCAGGAACGCAATATGGCCGCCACTTCCCGGCGAATGACCGCCGGTTCGGCATATAGCACAGACGGGTCCATGTTCCCTTGCAGCGCAGTCTTGCGGCCGATGCGCGAGCGCGCGCTGCCGATGTCCACTGTCCAGTCCAGGCCTACGCAATGGCAGCCGCTGGCGGCGATTTCTTCCAGCCAGCCTCCACCCTGCTTGGTGAAGAGAATGCAAGGCACTGTCCGTCCTTCCCGTTCCCGAATCAGGCCGTCCACGATACGCCGCATATAGGCCAGGGAGTACTCCAGATAGGCCGGAGTCGAAAGAATGCCGCCCCAGGTGTCGAAGATCTGCACTACCTGCGCGCCGGCGCGAATTTGCGCGTTCAGGTAGTCGGTAACCGCCCCCGCAAGCTTGTCCAGCAACAGGCGGCAGGACTCCGGATGGTCGTACATGAATTGCTTGGCGCGTCGGAAATCCTTGCTGCCGCTGCCTTCGATCATGTATGTGGCGAGCGTCCAGGGGCTGCCGGCAAAACCGATCAGCGGCGCCCTGCCGTTCAGTTCGCGGCGGATCAGCGCGACGGCATCCATGACATAGGCGAGGTCGTCGGCCGCGTCAATTTCAGGCAGGGCTTCGACGTCCGCAGCGCTACGGATTGTCTTGCGGAATCGGGGTCCCTCGCCTTCGGTGAAATAAAGTCCCAGCCCCATGGCGTCGGGAATGGTCAGAATATCGGAAAAAAGAATAGCCGCGTCAAAAGCGTAACGCTCCAGCGGCTGCAAGGCGACTTCGCAGGCAAGTTGCGGATTCCGGCACAGGCTCATGAAATCGCCGGCGCTTTTGCGCGTGGCGCGATACTCGGGCAGGTAACGGCCGGCCTGCCGCATCATCCAGACGGGGGTGACGTCGACGGGCTTTCTTTCCAGTGCCCGTAGCAGGCGATCATTCCTGAGTGTCAAGGACCAGGGCTCCCTGCTTTCCCGCGCGACTGATTTCCGAGTGCACGTTGCTGATGCGCCGAATCCACGGCTCCAGATCGACAAAACTGCCCGCCAGCCGCGCCCGGGCATCCATAGCGGTCTCCCAATCGGGATAAATTCCGTCGACCGCGACGAACCACGGTCCGCGTTGGCGGCGCGTCTCATAGTAACCGTGAATTTCGCCAAGTTGCGAGGCGGCGATGAATCCGCGAACGCCTTCCTCCGAAGTTGAAGCGATGATCTGAACGGTGAAACTGTCCGGAGGCGCGCCAAGCAGCATCAGTTCGAATTCGCTCAATCCCGGCGATTCACCGCCGGATGGCGTTGCGGACGGCGAAGGCGCCCCGCTGACTGAAGTCGAACTGCCGCGGTCCTGCGCGGGGCCGGCAACGTCGTCCCGGGCGGTCCCGGCAGAGTCGGACCTGACCGGCACGCTTAGTGAAATTTGCCGGGGCTCGCCGCCGGCTTCGGGGGACGCGGACAATTCCGGTTCAATTGCCGGCCAGAAAACCACCGCCGCCAGCGCCAGACTAAAGGCGAACGCGTACCACAAATAACGAAACTCGGGGCGCTCGGCCTTGTCGACGTCATGCGATTCGTGGCCTCGGCCACGGTCGGAGAAGCGTCCGAACATGCGTCCGACCGCGGGCACTTCGTCAGATTGCAGAATCGCGGCCGTCAATTCATCGATTTTTCCGGGCAGGCCCGCGGACTGTTGCAGAAGATCAAGTCCGGCCTGGGAAGACAAGGGCAGGCTTTCGCCATAGCCGGCCCGGGCAAGTTTAAGGTGGATGTATTCCGCGATTTCGACTCGATTGAGCGCCGCCAGTTCGTGCATCGCCAGCTTGGCGCGATAGCGTTCGCGCAACCGGGACTGCAGCATTTCCTTCAGTTGCTCCTCGCCCAGCAAAACCAGATGAATCGCTGACCACCGGTTGGCAAGCAGCCTTTCGACGAGTTTCATGCAGTCCGATCCCAGCTCGTGGGCATTGTCGATAACCAGCAGGATCGACTTGCCCGAACGCGCGAGCTCGATTGCGCACTCACTGAGCAAATCAAGGCCAGGGCTGATGTCACCGGGCGGATCGAGATCCAGTTTCAGCAACAATTCGCGCAATAGATACTGCGCTGTCGTGAAGAGATCGACCGAAATCAGCACCGGCCGGAGATCGTTCCCGGAGAGTTCGCGGAAGCGAAAGGCGAGCCGGGTCTTGCCACTTCCTTCCGGTCCGACTACAGCATCGAGCGAGACTTGCCTGTCTTCTCCGGCCAACACATTGAGTACGAGATTTTCGCGTCCGCCGCCGCCGAAAAAGTCATCCCGCCGAAATTCGCCGTCGAACGGGTCGTGTTTCAGCCGCAACTTTTCAACATACGGTTTCATAGTTCAGTGGCAGAGCCCGGCTTGCGCCGTCAATGTCTGCGCGAGCAGGGGCCGCTCCACTTCGTCCGCGATTACCGCTCTCCCTATGTCCTTCAGCAGCACGAAGCGGATTCTGCCCTGCTCGGCCTTCTTGTCGGAAGACATCAATTCCATATATCTGTCCAAGTTTATATCGGCAGGAGGGACCACGGGCAAACCGAAATCATCCTCGAGAACAGTACGGACCCGCCGCGCCGAAGCTTCGTCCAGCCAGCCCAGGCGGCGCGACAGATCGGCGGCCATTACCATGCCCGCGGCCACAGCCTCGCCATGCAACCAGGCGCCATAGCCGGACGCCGCTTCTATGGCGTGACCGAAGGTATGACCGAGATTGAGCAAGGCGCGCATGCCCGATTCGCGCTCATCCCGAGCAACGATATCGGCCTTTGCCCGGCAGCAGCGGGCCACGGCCTGGGCGAGCAGGTCGGGCTCCAGCGTCAACATGCCGGCGGCATGCCGCGCCAGCCAATCGAAGAACTCACTGTCGTTGATGAGACCGTATTTGACCACTTCCGCCAGACCCGCCCTTACTTCCCGCCTGGGCAGGGTTTTCAGCACCGCCATGTCGGCTATTACGCAGGCGGGCTGATGAAACGCGCCGATCATGTTCTTTCCCAGCGGATGGTTTACGCCGGTCTTGCCGCCGACAGACGAGTCGACTTGCGCCAGCAGGGTTGTCGGCGCCTGGATGTAGCGTACACCGCGCAGCCAGGTGGCGGCGGCGAATCCCGTGATATCGCCGATTACGCCGCCGCCCAGGGCGATCAGGCTCGATTTGCGGTCGATTCTTGCCGCCATGAGCTTGTCATAGATTACGCTGAGCGTCGCCAGATGCTTGTGCTGTTCTCCGTCGGGAAGAATGATGGTGGTCACCGGCAAGCCTTGCAGGGTTTCCAGCACCCGGTCCAGGTAGAGCGGCGCAACGACGTCATTGGTGATTATCGCGGCGTGTCCCCCACCCAGGGCCTGCCGCAGAAGTTCGCCGTCCGCCAGCAGATTCTCGCCGATATGTATCGGATAACTTCTGTCACCCAGGTCTACGTTCAATGTCTGCATGTCCAGGTCTCAATCGACGGCGACGCTTCCTGTCCGGTATCTGTTCAATTCCCGCTTTACGGCTCTGCTGACCAGTTGCGGAAATTTGCGTTTGGCTTCGACCCGTATATCCGACAGTTCGCTGTAGATCGGGTGGCGGTACTCGTACAGTTCGCGGATGCGCTGCTCGCGGTCCGCCCCTCGCAGCAACGGCCTGTTCTTGTCCTTGAGTTTCCGGCTCAATTGCGCCTCGAGCGAAACGTACAGGTAGACCACGATGCCCCGATCTTTCAGCAGGATTCGATTTTCGGAGTCGAGTACGGCGCCGCCTCCCGTCGCCAGCAGAATTTCCTGCTGTTCCGTCAGCGTTGCGATCATGCGTGACTCCCGGCGCCGGAAGCCGGCTTCCCCTTCCACGTCGAAGATCCAGGAAATGCTGGCGTTCGCCGATTTTTCGATCTCCTGATCGGAATCGAGGAACTGCAATCCCAGGTCCCGTGCGAGCAAACGGCCCACGGTGGTCTTGCCGGCGCCCATCGGGCCGATCAGAAACACGTTTTCAGTATCTTTCATCAGCGGGCAATGGTAAACAATTTCCCTGGCCGACGCATCGCGCGAGCGAGCCGACCGGGAGGAACTCAGAGTACGGCGGGAACGATTCCCGGAGTGATGAAAATCAGCAGTTCAGTACGCCTGGTGTCGGAGATGGTTCTTTTGAACAGCCACTCCAACCCGGGAATGTCGCCCAAAACGGGCGTCTTCGACTCGGTGGCCGTCGCCTCTTCGCGAAACACGCCGCCGAGGACGATCGTTTCACCGTCACTGACCAGCGCGCTGGTAATGACTTCATTGGTGTTGATAGAAGGCACGCCCGAGGCAGTCGGCGAAATCGAGTCCTGTCTGATTTCAAGTTGCATGTTTATCTTCCCGTTCGGCGTTATCCTGGGCGTAACCCGCAATAGCAAAACCGCGTCCTCGAACTGGGTCACGGAACCGCCAGCGGCGCCTCCGGCCTGGGACTGGTAGGGAATTTTCACGCCGGAACGGATTTCGGCCGTGACCTTGTCCTGGGTCGTCACTTTCGGCCTGGCGATAATCTCGCCATTACCGCTGCTTTCGATGGCGGCGAGTTCAAGTTCGATCAGGTCGCTGTTGCCGGTATAGCCGATGCTGAAGGAAGTCCTGGAAGCCACGCCCAGATCGAGCGCCAACTGGTCCTGCGACTGCGCCGGCGTGAGTCCCTGGTTTATACCGTAGCGGAATCGGCTTTCCTGGCCGGGCATTCCCGCGGCGCCCCAGCGGACGCCGAATTCGCGAGAATAATCCGTCGAAACATTGACTATGCGCGCTTCGATCAGCACCTGCCGCACGGGTACGTCAAGGTTTGCCAGCAAATCCCGTATCGCGGTCAGATTCCGCTCCAGATCCTGCACGATCATGGTATTGGTGCGGACATCGACTACGGCCGAGCCGCGGGGCGACAGCAATCCCCGGCCCTTGGCCCGGGTTTCCTCCAAACCGGTGTTCGTTTCGTCCGCGCCCGCGTCGGTGGCGGAAGCGCTCGCATCCGTGGCGGCGGTACCGGCGCCGAGTACGAGTTCAAGCAGAGCCGCCGCATCGGCGTAATTGACCTGGAACAGTTCGGTAATCAGCGGCGCCAGTTCCAGCGCCTGTCGCTCGGCATCGAGTTCCCGCTCCCGCTGCAAGGCCATTTCTTCGGCGGTTGTCACATAAAGGACATTGCCTTCCAGACGGTACGCGAGATTGCCGGCCCGCAGCACGAGTTCGAGCGCCTGCTGCCAGGAAACGCCATCGAGTTGCAAGCTGATATTGCCCGCGACCGCCTCCCCCGCCACCAGGTTGAAGTTCTGCTCATCGGCCAGAATCTGCAAGGCGAAGCGGATGGGAACATCCTGAAAGGAAAGGCCGGAAACTTCCACTGCCGCGGGCGGCGCAAGGTCCTGCTGTGCTTGCGCCGGGGCCCAGTGCGAAGCGGCGAGCAGGGCCACGATACAGCACCGCAGCTTCCGCCGAATTGAACTGGTGACAACTTCGTTCACAGGTCTTCTTCCCACCGGAGGAGAATCTGCGTTTGTATGTTTGCTCCGGATTCGTCGGTTTTCCATTCGCTCAACTCCACGCCCTGATCCGTAATTTGCCGCACCCGGGCCCGGTCAGGGCCAAGGTCATCGCCGCGTTTGACTCGATGCACCGCACCGGAAGGATCACGCAGCAGTCCGATGTAGCGCTGTCCGTCTTTGAGCATTCCGACCAGGCGCAACTCGTTCAATGAAAATTTCTCCAGCGAATTTCGGCTGGACCCGGCTGCTTCCGATCCGGATTCCGCAAGCTCGGCAAACGGCGCGAACGGATTCCGGTTTGCATTAGCGGAATAAGCGAACGGTTCTGCCGAACCCCGTGCGGTCAAGTAGGCCGGGTCTGCTTCGGAGCTCGTAAAATCAACGGACATTCCTGAGTCAGACAATGGCCGATAACGATACGTACGAGCGCGTAACTCAAGTTCCGCCTTGCCGGCCGCCGACTCCTGCAAGGAGAAATCATGCATGGTGACGATGCGGTCGAGCGCCGCGGCGCCGCTGAAAAATGCGCCGATCTCGTGGTAGCCGCCAGTGACGCGAATATCGATGGGCTGCTCGACATAATGCGGTCGGTCAAGTTCAGCGGCCAGCCCGATGGAAACGAAACGCAAGCCGAAATCCAGTCCGAGCGCGGTTACTTCGTCAATCAAGGCCGGAATTTCACTCTGATATGGTAGCTGCCGCAATATCCTCATATAGGGCTCCTCGATTTCCCGCGCCTGTTGCCGGTAGCCGTCCAGGTTCGCAACGCTTCGCTTGAGCCGCTCGAGTTCCGCCGCCAATTCCACCTCCTCCGCGCCGAGTAGCGCATCGCGTTCCTGTTGCTCCCGCAACCGCAGCAGATATCCCCCGGCAAGAAGGAAAGCTGTCAGCAGCAATACGATGCCTGTCTTGACCGAGGCAGGCCAGGCGCCGGCTCCCTGTGGCGCGGTGAGTTCGCGCCAGTCGAATTCGTACAGATCGCGAACGATTACGGCAAGCAATGACATCAGCTTCAACTCCCTTTTTCGTCAAGCAGCAACAACAGGCTGAATTCGAACAAGCCGAGTGAGACGTCCGCCGAATCCACGCCGGCAACGCCCGCGAGTTGCACATCGAAAAAATTCGGTGAAGCGGAGAGCTTGCGCATCAACTCGGCGACCGCGGCATGGGAATCCGCAAATCCCTCGACTCGTACTTCGCCGCCGCTGCGGGAAAGCCGCCGGTAGTAGGCTGCATCCGGAAGATGTGTAGAAAGCTCGGAAAGCACTTGTGCGGGCAAGGGCCGGCTGCGCTGGAGGCCAGTCAACACCCGCATGTGCAATGCGGCGTCTTCCTGTTCCTGCCGCAGTCGTTCGGCTTCGGCGCCGCGCTCGCCGAGCAGGGCGATTTCGGCTTTCAGGCTCTGAATCGCGGCGGAACGGCCGGCAATGCTGGCGTTGAGGCCGCGGTCGAAAAGCGCCACAAGCAACAAGCCAATCAGCGCCGAGACCGCCATGGCGCCCAGGAATCGCCGCCGGCTCCACTCCCGCTTGCGTTCTCTCCAGGGCAGCAGATTAACCACGCCGGTCACCTGCGATCGCCAGCCCCGCCGCGAGCAACAGGGATGGCGCATCTTTCGCGATTCGGTCGCCTCCAGCACCGGCAAAGGGATTGGCCACCTGCACAGGCATGGACAGAAAGTTCTGCGCCCGCTCCCTCAATCCATCGGCGCCGGCCGCGGCGCCGCCAATGAACAACCGTCCCACCCGGCCATGGCGCGAGGAGGAATGAAACAATTGCAGAGCCTGTCCGAGTTGTCTTGCCACTTCGGCCGACCAAGCATCCAGTTCGCACTCATTTTGCGCACATCCGCCGAAAGGCCTCTCCCCGCTGTATATGGAGCGGCCGTCCTGAAGTACATGCAGGCTGATGGCGCCGTTGCCGATATCGGCAACGGCGCCAGGTTCGCCCGCGGGGTGTTCCGGCGCCAACAGGCGCCATGCCCGCTCGATCGCGTGATGTTCCACATCCACACTGGCAACTCGCAGCCCGGCGCACTCAATTGCTTGTTCACGCAAGTCGACATGTTCCCGCCGGCAAACCGAAAGCAGGATCGTACCGGCGGGATGTTCCGGATCTTCGAGACGGCGAAAATCGATGCGCACTTTGTCGATGGGCCAGGGAATGTAGCGGTCGGCTTCCGCCACGATCTGCGCTTCCACCTCCGCATCCGTCATTTCCGGCTCCATCGCAAGCGTTCTTTGCATCGCCGCGGATGAAGGCACGGCGGTTACGGCGCGCTTGCCGGGCGCCCGCAGCGATCCCGCCGCTTCCGCGATGCAGCGCCCTACGGCTTCCACGTCGCGGATGATCCGGTCTTCCGCGACCGCGTCGCCGGGCAAGCGCCGGGTCGCGTAATCGGGCGGCATCCCGGCTTTCGCGGGCCATCGCAGCAGTTTCACCGCGCAAGAATCGATATCGACTCCAAGCGGTCCGCGGCCGGCGCCCCGGAAGGGCTTTTTGCACATCAATTCGGTCAGTCGAAAAGGCATTGACACATCCTTGAAGATTTCCATGCCTAAAGGTGTAGCACCGATCCGCCGATCAGCCCTGAAATCGGGCAAAAAAATCCGGGACGCCGCCGGCTGCAATGATTTCGGGAGCAAATGCAAAGGTCGAGGTGTATAATTGTCGGCAGTCGCGCCGCTTGACCGATTGCCCGGCCGGAGCCCCGGCCCGGACGCGAATCTCCGGCGCGCACAGGATCTCGCGTGGACGCCAGACTGAAACCGTATGTAAAGTGGGGTGGACTTTTTTCGCTCGCCTGTCTGGCGGGCGCCTGCATGGTTGCCTCGGCGGCGTATCTGTATCTGGCGCCCCTGCTTCCTTCCGCCGAAACCTATCGCGACGTGCAATTGGAAACGCCGTTGCGCATATACACTTCGGAACTGCGTCTGATCGACGAAATCGGCAACCGCCGCGACCCGGTGGAATTCGAGGATTTGCCCCGGGTACTCATCGACGCGCTGATCGCCACCGAAGACGTGCGCTTCTATTCCCATCCGGGCGTCGACATCCAGAGCCTGCTGCGCGGCTTCTACGGCTTCGTCACCGGCAACCGGCTCGGGGGCGGCAGCACCATCACGATGCAACTGGCCAACAATCTTTCCTTTGACAGCGACAATGTATACATGCGCAAGTTCAAGGAAATCGTGTTTGCGTTGCAGATTCAGCGGGAATTGACCAAGGAGGAAATCCTTACCCTGTATCTGAACACGATCTATTTCGGCTCGGGCGCCGATGGCATCGGCGCCGCTGCTTCGGTCTATTACGGCAAGGAAGTCAGCGAACTGACCCTGGCCGAATCCGCCATGATGATCTCGCTACTGCCCTGTCCATCGGCCTGTAATCCGCTGGCCGATCCAGAGCGCGCCCTGGGCCGCCGCGAGACGCGGCTGGCGAATATGCGCAATGAAGGAATGATTGACGGGGAGGAATACCAGGTTGCCGCGGCCATGCCCGTTTCCGCAAGCAGGCGCAGCCGTAATATCGAGGCGCCGGCGCCCTATGTGGCGGAAATGGTGCGCCAGGAGTTATACGAACAGTTCGGTGAGGACGCCTATACCCAGGGATTTCAGGTCATCACCAGTATCGAAGGCGACAAGCAGATCCTGGCCAATAAAGCCCTCATCGACGGGCTGGAAAACTACTACGACAAGCGGCACGGTTACCGTGGGCCTTCCGCCAATTATCCGCCCGATTCGCTGGAACCCGAGCAACAGTGGCTGCGGGAACTCGAAGGAGTTCCTGCCTACGGCAACCAGCGGCCCGCCATAGTCACGGCGATGCAATCCCGGTCCTTTACGGCGTTGCTACAATCGGGAGAACTCATAACCGTGCCCTGGGAGGGAATCCGCTGGGCCTATAGCTTCCGTAACCGCAACGAAGCCTGGCCCCCGCCACAGGCAGCCGGCGACGTCGTGGCGATCGGCGACCTGATTCGCGTTCGTGAGTCTGACGGGGAATGGCAGCTTGGGCAGGTGCCTGACATACAGGGAGCACTGGTATCGGTATCGCCAAATGACGGTTCGATCCTGGCCCTGGTCGGCGGCTACGATTTCCGCCTCAGTCAGGTGAATCGCGTAACGACGCCGCGGCCTCCCGGATCGAATTTCAAACCCTTCATGTACGCCGCGGCGCTGGCCAACGGCTATTCGCCCGCGAGTACGATCAATGACGCGCCATTCACCCGCGGCGATTACCGGCCCAGCAATTACGAGAACAATTTTCTCGGCCCGATAACCTTGCGTCACGCATTGAGAGAGTCGCGCAACGTTCCGGCGGTGCGCCTATACGACCAACTCGGCTCGGCCACCGTCCTGCCTTACATCGGCAAATTCGGATTTCCGACGCAGGACTTTCCCGGCAACGATCTTACCGTGGCGCTTGGCAGCCAGGATACGCAGCCGCTCGAAATCGTCGCCGGCTACGCCGCGATCGCCAATGGCGGTTTCGAAGTCAGCCCCTGGCTGGTGCGCCAGATTTCGAACATAACCGATGGCATCGTATTTCGCGCCGAAACGATGCCGGTTTGCGATGACTGTTCCACGGAAATCGGTTCGGCGTTTCCGGAAGCCGCGCCAAGGCGGGTCATCGACGAACGCGTCGCATTCGTTCTCGGCTCCATGTTGCGGTCGGTGATCGAAGACGGCAGCGGAGCGCGCGTGCAACGCGAAATCAACCGTTCCGATCTCATGGGCAAGACCGGCACCACCAACGGCCCGCAGGAATTGTGGTTTTCGGGATTCAATCGAAACATCGCGACTACGGTGTTCGTCGGTTTCGATCAGCCGGAGCCGCTCGGGGAAAGGGAGCAGGGAGCGACGGTCGCGGTGCCCATCTGGATCGACTACATGAAGCAGGCGCTGGAAGGAGAGCCAGAACTTACCTTGCCTCGTCCGGATGGAATCGTCGACCGCCTGGTCGACCGCGACAGCGGGTCGCCTGCCACGCCCGGCGACCCGAATGCGGTTTTCGAGTATTTCCTGGCGGAAAACGCGCCTGAAGTCGGCGCCGGGCAGGCGCCCGGTTCAGAATCGTCCGCCGACGAACAACAGCCGCTCAGTACGGAATCGATTTTCTGAATTTAAGGAAGCTCTGGTAAGTCAGGGCTTTTCGAGCGGCTCAGACCCGGCGATCGCCGAATCGCCGCTTGAACCGGTCCACCCTGCCCCTCGAGTCAAGAATCTTCTGCTTGCCGGTATAGAACGGGTGGCATTGCGAACAGACTTCGATCAGGATGTCCTTGCAAAGCGTGGATCGGGTCTCGACCACGTTGCCGCAACTGCAGGTCGCCTTGATCTGCGCGTATTCCGGATGGATTTCAGGCTTCATGGAACCAAGTCTCGAACAGGGTGATCCCGCGTCGGTAGCGCACGCCGCTACTTCGCGGGGCGAGCATTCTAACAGACCCTTGCTCTTAAGCAAGAACGAAAAGAGGTCGAAGTCCTCTTTAGAGTAAAATCCTCCCGAGGTCGGCGCTAACGCTTTCAGTAAATTCTTGGAATGTTTGAAATGGGAAATAAAAACAAGGCCGAGGAATCGGCGACTAAAGGGAATATCGAAAAAGCGATTGGGGAATTCCGGGAATTGCAATCGGAATACCCGAAGCAGACACAGCCGGACAAAGTAAGAATTCAACCCGGGATTGTCAGTAGATACTACGAAATCGTCACGCGCTTTTACGAATTCGGTTGGGGTACGTCGTTTCATTTCGCCCCGCGAGGTCGCGGTGAAAATCTGACCGCCGCCCAGCGCAGACAGCAGGAAGAAATAGTCAGCCTGCTCGGATTGAAAGCAGGTACGGAGGCAGGCGATGTGGGCTGCGGCATTGGCGGCCCGATGATGAATATCTCAAAATCCAGCGGCGCCAGAATCGTTGGCATCAATATCAGCGATCATCAGATCCAGCGCGGGCGCACTTTGGTGGATAAGGCCGGCCTGACGGACAATTGCAAATTTCTGCACGCAAATTTTCTTGATCTGCCTTGCGCCGACAATCGTTTCGATGCGATGTACTCGATCGAGGCTGTGTGCCACTCACCCGACCGGCTGCAGGCGTTTAGAGAAATATTCCGTACGCTCAAGCCGGGTGGCAAGTTCGTGATCTTCGACTGGGTGCTGACTGAACAATTCGACGCCGCCGATGCAAGGCACGCAGACATTCGCAAGCGGATCGAATACACGAATGCGACACCCGATCTTTATTCGGCACAGGAGCAGATCGATTGCATTTCAAGCGCGGGATTCGAGATTTTGTACGCTGCTGATCATGCGCTGAATTCTGATTCTGAAACTCCTTGGTACATTTCCCTGGAGGGCAGAGACATCTCACTCTCTTCCGTGGCGCGAACGCCCGCCGGAAGAATATTAACTGCATACTTAACGAGATTTCTCGAATTGCTCCGGATCGCGCCGCGAGGGACCAGCGACACCTCGAAAATGCTGAACATCGCCGCAGACGCTCTGGTGGGAGGAGGACAACTGGGCATCTTTACGCCCTGCTTTCTGGTCCATGCCCGCAAACCCGAGGATGCTTGAAAATTTGGCCGATATCCTGCCGAGCGACTGGATTGTTACCGGAACAGGATGTCAGGATTTCGTCTTGATCCGTTCGTGATTGCGCACGACCTCTTCCATGATGCGGCGGAACAGTTCCCGCACCAGAGTCGGTTCGAGCTTGTGCGATTCGCTCAGGGCGCCGAGAGCTTGGAGTTTTTGCTCCTCGCGCCGAACGTCCTGCGAATTTAACTCACGCTTGGCCTTGAGCAGGCCGACTTCGTGAGTCACCTTGAATCGCTCGTGCAATAGCTCGATGATGCCCTGATCGATTTCATCGATCCGGTTGCGAATTTCGATCAATTCGCCTGGTATGGAATCGTTACCGCTCATTTCGATTGTTCCCTCGCCGATGCCAGCCGGTCGGGTTGTTCCCCTGGTTGTTACCGGGGAAATTTGAACTTACCATTCCGCGACGCAGATACTTGGGTTCATGCATGTCAGACCAGAAGGAAACGAAGCCCGGCGAACCCATTCTCCGAGTTGCCGTGCCGCGCCCCTTCAGGCAGTCGTTCGACTACCTGCCTCCTGCCGCAGCAAATCTTACTGAATTCCGTCCCGGCTGTCGCATCAAGGCGCCTTTCGGTCGGCAACACCTGACCGGCTTCCTGCTGGAGAAGGCCCGCTCGAGCCGGGTCAGCCGCGACCAGCTCAAACCGGTTTCAGCCCTGATTGATTCGCGGCCCCTGTTCCGCCCCGAGATGTTCGAACTGCTGCGCTGGAGCGCGGACTATTACCATCATCCCATTGGCGAAGTGCTGGCAGCCGCGGTGCCCACACCCTTGCGCCAGGGCAAGCCGCTCTATGAGGAAGTCGCTTTCTGGTCTGCTACGGACGAGCCCTGCACTTTGTCCGGCCGATCCCACCGCCAGCGGGAATTGCTCGACTTCATCATCGAGGCGGGAAGCATATCCCGCGTCGAGTTGAGCGACGCGGGTTTCAGCCAGGCATTGTTACGGCAACTGGTGGACCGGGGTCTGGTGCGCAAGCGTACAGAGCCCGCGCCGGCCTCTCCTCCGTTCACTCCCCGGCAATCCGATACCCGCGACCGGCCTGTGCTTAATAAGGAGCAGTCCGCTGCCGTCGCGAAGTTTCGCGCCGCCGGCGGCTTTCGCAGCGCGCTCGTCAATGGGGTTACCGGCTCTGGCAAGACCGAAGTGTACATGCGAATGATGGAAGACGAACTTGCCGCCGGCCGTCAATGCCTGGTGCTCGTGCCCGAAATCGGTCTTACGCCACAGACGATCGACCGCTTCCGGCAGCGCTTTGCCCTGCCGCTGGCGGCGTTTCATTCCGGTTTGAACGACAACGAGCGCCTTAAGGGTTGGAGGAGAGCGGCCGAAGGCAGCGCCGCGATTCTCATCGGCACCCGGTCGGCGGTGTTCACACCCATGGCCAGGCCGGGACTGATCGTCGTGGACGAAGAGCACGACACTTCATTCAAGCAGCAGGACGGCTTTCGCTACTCGGCCAGAGATCTGGCTGTCATGCGCGCGCAAAAGGAAAACATCGGCGTCGTACTCGGCTCCGCCACACCGAGCCTCGAAAGTTTTCAGAATGCCGAGGCGGGCCGCTTCCTGCTACTGGAGTTGCCGCATCGCGCCGGAGATTCGGAACCGTCGCGGCTGCGTCCACTCGATATTGCGAATGAACATCTACCCGGCGGTCTGTCGGAACTGGCCCTGAGGAAGATCGCGCAGCATCTCGAAGCGGACAATCAAGTCCTGGTATTCATCAACCGGCGCGGTTTCGCGCCGATCCTCCACTGTCTGCTGTGCGGCTGGATGGCGCAATGCGAGAACTGCAGCGCCTATCTTACGGTGCATGCCCAACCCGCCAGTCAACGTTGCCATCATTGTGATTCATCGCATTCCGTTCCACACCGTTGCCCGGTTTGCCGGCAGAACGAATTATCCACTTCCGGATTCGGCACCCAGCAAATCGAAAGCTTTCTGCAAGGGGAATTCCCGGCAACGCCGGTCCTGCGAATCGATCGCGATTCAACCCGCGGCAAGGACAAGTTTCGAAAACTGCTCGTTGAAGTAGACCAGGGTAAACCGGCCATTCTCATCGGCACGCAGATGCTGGCCAAGGGACATCATTTCCCCGGCATTACGCTGGCCGTGATCGTCAATGCCGACAGCGGACTGTTTTCTCCCGATTTCCGCGGCCAGGAACAGATGGCGCAGGTGATTACGCAGGTTGCCGGACGCGCGGGGCGCGGCAGCGGACGGCCGGGTGAAGTACTTGTCCAGACCCGGCATGGCGATCACGACACTCTCAGGAAAATCATCAGCTCAAGCTATTCCGAGTTTGCCCGGCACATGCTCGCCGAACGTCGCGCAACCGGCATGCCGCCCTTTTCCCATTTATGCCTGGTGCGCGCGGAAGCGGGCGACCGGGAAGCGGCGCTTTCGTTTCTGCGCCGGGCGCGGCGAGGCATCGAAACCCTCGTCCGCGAGCAAAAGGTGCAACTGACCGGCCCGCTGCCGGCGCCGATGGAAAAACGCCAGTCCCGATATCGCATGCACCTGCTGCTGCGCAGCAGAAACCGGCCCGGCCTTCATGCCGTGCTGGACAGTCTCGTGCCGCAACTCGACGAATTGCCCGCTCCCGGGGATCTGCGTTGGCAAGTCGACGTCGATCCCATGGATTTGCTTTGAATCGGCGGGTTAATGAATTGTCTGGCGAATAATTAGATTTCGCGCAATTTGCCGACACTATAGAATGCGAATCAGGCGAAATCCTGTCCTGGACCTGCGCGCACGCTGCAGTTGCGGCCGATAAGCGGACGGAAAGATGGTAAAAAAGAAATCACAGGCGTTCCCGGCGGTAATTCTGTTACTGGCGCTGGCTGCGTCCGCCACATTGCTGGGGTATCTCGTGCTTTCGCCGGCGGATCCGGATTCCGGGGGAAATCTGTCAGGCGACGGTGAAAGCGCCGACGGTACGCTCGAGTTCGAGTTTTACGATCGGTTGCAGCAGAACGAAGTACAGGTCAATACTCCCGCCGGCGAACCGGCCGAGCCTGGTCCGCCCGAGGTCGAACAAATGGTCGAGCAACTGGCCGAACAGTTGAATCCCGACGCCCAGACTCAGCTTGAGATCGCAACCGAGGCCCTTGAGCAGATCGCTGAAACCATCGTCACCGGGCTGGAATCACCGGCCCCGGATCGGGTGTCCGCTCCCGAACCGGTCCCGCCCGCTCCGACAGAACCGCAACCTCCGGCTGAAACCGTTCTGGCCGCGCCCTCTTCTTCGCCCGCGGACGCGGCGAGCCTGCCGGGCACGGTTTTGCAGTCAGGCGCGTACAGTCAACAGGAACTGGCGCTCTCGGAACTTCAGCGGCAGCGGAATCTGGGTCTCGAAGTGGAAATCAGGCAGCGGTCCGGGCAGAACGGGCCGTTGTTTCTGCTTCATTCGGGTCCGTATGACTCGCGGGACAAGCTGGAAGAAGCCGAAATGGTTTTCCGCCTCCACAATATCGCCACCGCCCGGCTTTCGACACCTTGACGCGCGGATTCTGCTAAATTGTACATGTCGTCCATGACGCGAGTTGAGTGGCTTCGGCATCCCCCAGCCTCGCCATCCCTGGCGAGTCGTTCGGGCCTTCGAAAGCTTCGCTTTCGATCGGCTATGCCGACCAGCCCTCACCCATCGCCACCCCAACCTTGGGTAGCTGGACCGGCCCCTGCCGTCGAAAGACCGGCCGGTTTCATTCTCTGGAGAATGTCTTGAATCAATACAAAGGAACAACAGTGGTTTCGGTGCGCCGCGGCGACAGCGTCGTGATCGGCAGCGACGGGCAGGTGAGCCTGGCCGATACCGTACTCAAGGGCAATGCGCGCAAGGTGCGCACCTTGTACAAGAACTCCGTACTCGCGGGATTTGCCGGGGGCACCGCCGATGCTTTCACCCTGTTTGAACGATTTGAAGCCCAACTGGAGCAGCATCAAGGCAAACTGCTGCGCGCCTCGGTGGAACTGGCGAAAATGTGGCGTACGGAACGGGCGTTGCGCCGGCTCGAAGCCCTGCTGCTGGTCGCCGACCGCGAATCCTCGTTGTTGATCACGGGAAACGGCGATGTGATCGAGCCGGAAGATTCGATCCTGGCGATCGGCTCCGGCGGCAATTACGCGCTTGCGGCGGCGCGGGCGTTATATCGAAACACCGAACTCTCCGCCCGCGAGATCGTCGAACATAGTCTCGGCATTGCCGCGGATATCTGCGTCTACACCAACGACAATATTTGCATCGAAGAACTTCAATTGCCGGAGTAGCCGATCGGCCTGCGCCGCCGGGAGCCCTGTTTTCATGTCCATGATGACCCCGAGAGAGATCACGTCCGAACTGGACAAGCACATCGTCGGCCAGAATGACGCCAAGCGCGCAGTCGCCATAGCTTTGCGCAATCGCTGGCGCCGCCTGCGTCTCGATACGGAAATGCGCGACGAAATCACGCCCAAGAACATCCTGATGATCGGTCCCACGGGAGTCGGCAAGACAGAAATCGCCCGACGTCTGGCCAGACTCGCCCGGGCGCCCTTTATCAAGGTGGAAGCGACCAAGTTCACCGAAGTCGGTTATGTCGGCCGCGACGTCGAATCGATTATCCGCGACCTTGTGGACGAGGCGATCAAGATGTTACGGGAGGTGGAAATTCAGAAAGTCCGGAATGTGGCGATGGACCGGGCCGAAGAACGCATTCTCGACGTGCTGCTGCCGCGGGCCAGGGAACAGGAGGAGGAAAAGCGGGAATCCAACGCCCGTCAACTCTTTCGCAAGAAACTGAGGGAAGGCGAACTCGGCGATCGCGAAATCGAGCTGCAATTGGCGGAACAGCCCAGCGGCATCGAAATCATGGCGCCGCCGGGAATGGAAGACATGACCAGCCAGTTGAAGTCGATGTTCTCCAGCATGAACAGCGGCCGCAAGAAATTGCGGCGCATGCCGGTCAGCACCGCGCTGAAAGCGGTAAGCGAGGAAGAACAGGCGAAGCTGATCGACGAAGAAGACATTCGCAGCCGGGCGGTGGAAGTCACCGAGCAGACCGGCATCGTTTTTCTCGATGAGATTGACAAGGTAACGAATCAGCACGAACTCACCGGCGCCAGCGTTTCCCGCGAAGGCGTGCAACGCGACCTGCTGCCGCTGATCGAAGGTTCAACAATCAAGACCAAGTACGGCATGGTGCGAACCGACCATATCCTCTTCATCGCCTCGGGCGCGTTTCATTTTTCCAAACCTTCGGACCTGATTCCGGAATTACAGGGCAGGCTGCCGATCCGGGTGGAACTGAAAGCGCTATCGACGGAAGATTTCGAGCGCATCCTGATCGAACCCGATGCTTCCCTGACCGAGCAATACCAGGCGCTGCTCGGTACCGACGGTCTGCGTCTCAAATTTGCCAAAGACGGAATCCGCAAAATCGCCGAGATTGCCTGGCGCGTAAACGAACGCACCGAAAATATCGGCGCGCGGCGGTTGCATACGGTATTGGAACGCCTGCTCGAAGAAGTTTCCTTCGGTGCGCCCGACATGGCGATAGGCGCCGACGGCGAACTCGTCATCGACAGTGCCTATGTCGAAAATCAACTGGCGGACCTGGCCCAGGACGAAGACCTTGCCCGCTACATACTGTAATGGCCGCTCGGGTTCCCACAGGCATCAAGTTGCATTCCGGCTCGTCCGTGCTGGAACTGAATTACCCCGGCGATGACGATTGCCGGCTGGAAGCCGAGTTCCTTCGGGTGCATTCGCCTTCGGCCGAAGTGCGCGGCCATGGCTCGGGCCAGGAAGTGCTGCAGACCGGCAAACGCAAGGTGCGCCTGACGCAGGTCGAACCGGTAGGCAACTACGCCGTCAAACTGACCTTCGACGACGGGCACGACAGCGGCATTTATAGCTGGGAATACCTGCATGAGTTATGCTCGCGCAAGGAAGAACTCTGGCGCGAATATCTCGAACGCCTGCGCGAAGCCCGCGCCAGCCGCGACCCGAAGGAATCCGGCGTGCAGGTGCTGAAATTCAGGCAGCCCGAATGAGCGAAAACGGCAAGACCGCAAGTTTCGGCTATCGGAAAGTGCCCTTCGCGGAAAGGCAGACGCGGGTGAACGAGGTGTTCCGCTCGGTCGCCGGGCGCTACGACCTGATGAACGACCTCATGTCGCTGGGCAGTCATCGCCTGATCAAGCGATTCACTCTGGATTTGAGCGCCGTGCGCGCCGGTCACGCCGTACTCGATCTCGCCGGCGGCACCGGCGACATGGCCATGCGCTTCTCGCCGCTGGTGGGCACGGACGGGAGAGTTGTCCTCGCCGACATCAACGAGGACATGTTGCTCATCGCAAGAGACCGCATCGTCGACCGCGGCATGGCCGGCAACATCGATATCGTGCGGCTCAACGGCGAGGAACTTCCCTTCGCCGATGACAGTTTCGACTGTGTCTGCATTGCCTACGGCCTGCGCAACATCACCGACCAACCCAGGGCGCTCGCGTCCATGCAGCGGGTGCTCAAGCCCGGCGGGCGGGCGCTCGTTCTCGAGTTTTCCCGCGTCAACAATCCGTTGCTCAGCCGCGCCTACGACGCCTGGTCATCGCTATGGCCGGTAGCGGGCAGAATCGTCACCGGCGATGCCGACAGTTATCGCTACCTGGTCGAGTCGATTCGCGTGCATCCCGACCAGGAAACCCTGCTCGGCATGCTTGAGGCGGCAGGATTCGAGCAATGCCGTTTTCACAACGTCATGGACGGCGTCTGCGCCGTACACGTCGGCCTGAAGCCGGCCGGCGCAACGGCCTGATACGCACGATGTCTCTATCCCTGGCAGGTTCGGCGCTTTTGTTCCCCGTCGAAAAGCTTGTCAACGAACTGATCGCCCAAGACCCCTACGCAGCCGAATATCTTTCGCGCTTTTGCGGCAAAAGGGTCGAGGTGCGAACCCCGCATACCGGGCTCAATGTGCTGTTCGATGCGGGCGGCATCCGTCTGACCACGCTCGGCGCGGAATCGCTTGGCGAACCGGCGAATGTGACTGTTCGCGGCTCGGCGCCGCAACTGTTCAGATTGCTTACCGACAGCGAGCGACCGTTGGCCGACCGGAAAATTCGCGTTGAAGGCGACGCCGAACTCCTGCTCGATCTGCAACGCGCGCTCGACGAAATCGACGTCCGCTGGGTGGATTACCTTGGACCGATACTCGGCGACGTTATCACCGGGGGACTCAGCAGCGCCGTCACCGATGCCCGGGACCTGGCCCGCGAGGCCGGCGGAAACATCAAGCGCAATCTGAAGAATTTCGTGCAGTACGAGGCCGGCGTCATGCCCAATCCCGAGGAAGCGGCGCACTTTGCCGAGCGAGTCGATGAATTGCGCCTGCGCCTCGACCGCCTGCAGGCGCGTGTTGAAATTCTGTGTCGGGACGCGCCGCCCACCACTACTTAAGCGGACGGCGATGAGATGCAGGGATTATCTAGGCGTCCAGTAGAACACTTCCCAGTCGCGTAGCGGTTCGGCTCCCTGGTAAATGACCGTATCGAGCGTCCCGCCCGACTTGGCGGCCCATTGCTCCATCATCGCAATGCGTTCGTCGCCCGTAATCTCCGTGGCTGTCATCGCATAGGTCTCGTCGCCGATTCGCAACCATCCGTCTCCGCTGCGATCCCTCACGCGCTGCGCCCAGTATCCTCCGTCCGGGCGGGTGGCCGTAATCACTCCGTCGGGAGTGCCGACAAACGCGAGGTAGACTACCAGCGACGGGAAACCGCTCTGCTTCATGAGCAAGGGCCCCGGAACGCCGTTGAGCGGTGTGAAGTCGCTCGGAGCCGGGGTATTCGTCCCCCCGATGATTATTCCGGGCGTACGGGAAAGTCCCTGGTTGCCGAGATACGGCGCCGTGAACATCCAGCTCAATATTCCTGCGAGGAGCACCACCAGGGTGGCGACTCCGGCGGTCATGCGTTTACTCATGGCATATTCTCATTGGTCAGGGTTCAGGACGGGCACGGTATAAGGGATAAATCATCCTTGTCAAGAAGAGCCCGACAAAAGAGGGGCGAAACTGCGCGACACGTGGACATAACCGGCGGTAGTCATTATTCTGGCCGGAACCGTTCGTGATGCTGCCAATTTCCGGACTAAAGATCATCGATTGTTTTCAGGGATTGAATTCAGGCAAACGATATGACCCTTCGACGCTTTGTAACAAATCGGACCCTGATCGCATTCTGTTCGGCATTTCCGCTGCTCGCCGCTGAATGCGCACTTGGACAATGGACCATACCGGAAGAGCTGCAGGCGCAGGCGAGCGCGCTGAACGACGATCAGATGGCATTCGTTACATCAGGCGCAATCCTGGACTATATCCCGGAGCGGCAGCTCGAACACGAACTCGCCACGCGCGATGCGGACAATCTGCGGTCCCTGATGGACGACCTGATTTTGCTCGCGAACCGGATGGACTACGACCCGGAGCGGGACATGGGCGCGGCGCCGCTCAACCTCACTTCCGAAGAATTCGGCGAACCCTTGCCTACCCCGCCGTTGTTGCGTGATTTCGAGCGTGAGCCGGGTCCGTTCGGCGTGCACCGTTACCTGTTTCCTGAATCCGGAGTGCCCACGTTCGGCGGCGCCGATGTGGCAATCTGGCCGGAAGACCTCGTCGCGGGAAACGTGGATGTGGCGATCATCGGCGTGCCAAGCAATGCGGGCAGCGGCCGCCGTGACTCCGGAAACGGCCCGAATGAAATGCGTGGCCTGAACACCATTACCATTCCGGACGTGCAATCGCTGTTGAAGCCATTGGAAACTCTTTCCGTGGTCGACTACGGCGATATTGCGGTGGATCGGATGAGTACGGAAAGAAGCATCGGTCATGTCGCCGCCATGGTCGCGGAAACCGCGGACACCGGCGCCATTCCGATGCTGGTCGGCGGTGATACTTCCATGCTCTATCCCGGTGTAAGCGGCGTTGCGCGAATACATGGCGCCGGGAGCTTCGGAATGCTGCACTTCAGCGCCCATCCGGATGTCGAGCGCAACGGCGACCACACGGTATCCGACCGCCAGGCGCTTTTCCTGCTGCTGGACGAGGGCATCGTCGAAGGCGGCGAAACCATCCAGGTCGGTCTGCGCGGACCCGCGGTGGATGCCGAAACCCTGCAGTGGCTGCGCGACAACAACGTGCGCTACCACACCATGGCCGAATTCCGGCAACGCGGGTCCGAGGCTGTCATGCAACGGGTGCTGCAGGAAGTCGAAAGAGGTCCTGAAGCGTATTTTGTCTCGATCGACGTCAGCGTCATCGACCCCGTCGAGATGATTGCCGCCGGACGCGCGACCCACAACGGCCTGGGCATTGATGAACTGAACAGCACAGTGCGCCACGTATGCGCGGCCAAGGAGATCGTGGGTTTCGAGATTACCGACATGGCCCCGATGCTTGATTTTTCACGCTTGTCGGTAATGCATGCGAATGCGGTGCTGAATGCATGCCTGTCCGGCATCGCGGTCCGCAAGGCCGGGCTCGACCCGGACTACGTCCATCCCCTGGCGCTCGATCATGGCCAGCAATAGTTTGCGCCCTGCCTGCCGGTGCCGGAGTCTTGTCATGTCATTCGTTTCGGTTGAACTTCGCGGAGCGCTTCTCCTGCTCGCGGTTGCGGCCGTACCGCCCGCATGGGCCCAGGACGACAGTCCCGCCGCTCCGGAGCATGTGGTCGGCGTGCAGCCTTATCCTTTCGACACCGTCGACCCAAGGGAAGAGGACGGCCCCCCCATCGACCTGCCCGACAGCGTGGCGCCGAAACTCGAGTTGTTGACGCCGGATCAAATCGAGTTTCTCAGGAGCGGCGATGCGCGCGCCTTCACCGGCCCGGCCGGGGAAACCGTCGAAGCGCTGGAGGAACGCACCGCGGAGGAAGTAAGGGCGTGGGTCGAGGCCATGCAGCAGGCAGTGGATCAAAGCCGCTACGTCGAAGGAAGAGACTTGTCCAACATCCCCTTCAATACCGGATCGCCCGAATTCAATGCCTGGCGATTACGACGACCCCGCTCCATGGACCCTGAGCGAGAGGCCGGACCGGTTGACCTCGGCCGCTACGGCGACAGGGGCGGCCCTCCGACCTTCGGTGGTTTTCCCCTGGCGCTGTCGCAGGAAGACCTGACCGCAGGCGAAGTCGATGTCGCCATCCTGGGGGCGCCTCTGAACATGGGTACGGGGTGGCGCGATTCGGGCGAGCGCGCCACGGTCGAGCTTCGCCTGCACGGCCGGCTCATGGGCTCGCACGACCAGTACGTGCAGATCCATCCGTCCCGGGTATTGAATGTCGTGGATTACGGCGACGTTGCGATAGACAACAACAGCACCGAACGCTCCATGCGTCACGTACGCGAAATCGTTCGCGAGATCGCGGAGACGGGAGCCATACCCATGATCGTCGGCGGCGACCACTCCCTGGAGTACCCCAATGTCGCGGCGCTGGCGGACGTGTACGGCAAGGAAAACGTATCCGTCATTCACTTCGACTCGCATTACGACGCGTGGTGGGGCGACGCCCACCTGATCAGTCATGGGTACCCCGTGTACCGGTTGATCAACGAGGGGCATGTGCGTGCCGCGGACTATATCCAGGTCGGGCTGCGTTCAAACGGGCCCGACAAGTCGGGTTTCAACTGGATGCGGGAACAGGGCATGCGCTATCACACGATGGCCGAGGTCGAGTTGCGGGGCTGGGATGAGGTGCTTGACCGGATTGTCGCCGAGGCCAGCGAGGAGGGACGCAAACTGCATATCTCTTTTGATATAGACGTTCTCGACCCGGCATTCGCGGTGGCCACCGGCACTCCCGTTCCGGGCGGGCTCACCATGCGGGAATCGATCACCATCGTGCGCCGCCTGTGCGCGGAGTCCAACGTGGTGGGTTTCGACCTGGTCGAATTTCATCCCGCGCTGGATCCGACCTACACGACCGCGCTCAGTAGCGCGCATATCATCAAGGCCTGCCTGACCGGGGTCGCGATGAACAGGGAAGGGATGACCGCGGAGCACTACCTCAGCCCCTTGTCGTCCGAGCACGCCATCGACGACTACTACGGCGACCAGCAGGAGTTCCTGGACGCGACCCGGGCGGAGGACGAAGCGGAAGAGGAAGATCAGGACTAGCCGGACCGGATGAGCCATCCCGTCCGGCGCCCTGATTCGACAGTCAGATTACCGCACAGTCAGATTACCGCAAAGAGTAGGAAAATCAGGATCGCCGCGCCTAAAACGCACCTCAAGTACCACCAGACCGGTTTTTCGAACAGATCAATTGCCCAATGGATCAACGCCCGAAAATTGGAGCGTCCGATCACCGCGATCAGTACCGCTTCCGCGAGCAATATGGCCCCGACTACTGTCAGGAAACCGGGAAATCCCGAGTTTTCAGCAGAGAACAGCAATGCTGTTCCGAACACTATGGTCAGGCCGATGAAAAACAAACGGAACCACAGCGAATCGGAGTGTTTTCGAAGAATTCGGATGGATGCGTCTCTATTGAAAACGGCAAACGCCAACACGATCAGGCCAACGGAGCAAACAAACAGGACTATGGAATTCATCCAACTCTCCAGTGAGATTCATGTGAGACTGTAGTATCTATGTTTGCAAGTGTTCTGGTGTACGGATAGCAAAAGGCTCCGACAGCTAGTTGATTAGGGGATGTGATCGCGGGCTGGTTGCATTGGTCAGGCGTTTGCATCATCCCGCGACATGGGCCGGTTTGGGCATGTGAGCTGCCTGCCAGGGTTTTCCTTCCCGTACGATGGCATTCGCGATCAGCACCATCTTTCGCATGGCCGCGGTGACCGCGACTTTGCCGGGTTTGCCCTTTTGTTTGAATCGCAGGTGTCGCTCCCGCATGACGGGATTCCAGCGGATTGCAGCTAGCGTTGGCATGTACAGCAGCGTGCGTGCGCGTTTGCGGCCGCCGCGGATGGACCGTTTCCCGTGCCTGTTGCCGGAGTCGTCGGCCATGGGCGCCAAGCCCAACAGGCTTCCCGCCTCGCGGGTGCTGAGTCTACCCAGTTCGGGCACCTGTACCAGCAGCCCGATAGCGGTAGGGCGGCCAATGCCCGGGATTGATTCCAGCAGCGCCACGTTTCGGGTCAACTCGGCGTCGGCCGTCACCAGCCGTTCCAGTTCCTGGTCCAAGCGTTCGGTCTGCTGCATGGCGCGGGTAATGTCCTTCTCGATCTCGCGACGAACCAGACGGTTCCGGGTGTGCTCCCGCCTGCCTTTCAGCACGGTGAGCGACTTCGTCACCGCCTCGCGCGCGCTACGCAACTCGTCCAGATCTTTCTCCTGTCGGGTACGCGCCGGCGTCCCTTTCAGGTCGTCCGCCAGCGCCCGGCCCATCTTCGCCAGCGCCAGCGCGTCCGCCCGGTCCGTCTTCGCAACCGAACCCAGCGCTTCGGCAAAGCGCTTGCCTCGCTGGGGGTTGATCCGCGACAACGGCAGCCGATCGACCAACATATCCTCCAACAGTACGTGGTAGGAACCGGTGGACTCGTATACCACTCGCTCGACGCGGGGGCAGGCCCAGGTGCGAAACGCGCGAACGCCTTCCCTGGTATTCGGGAACTGGGCCTCGCGTCCGCTGGGGAGTTCACGCACGTCAAGATGACGCTTGGAAACGTCGATGCCGACCGTGCAAGGGCCGGGGTCGTCTTTTGGATGTGTACATCTTGCGCTATGCTTCTTCATGCTTTCCAGTCTCCTATCCTTGTTTGCGGTCTTGATCCGCGTATCTATTCAGGTTTGATTGGAAAGGCGGTGGTCCCACTCTACGATTCGCATTTCATGCGAGGGGCGATACGGGTTCGCCACCGCCTGCCGACGGCCCACCGGTGGGCCGTCGGCAGCACTATTTAAACAAACAAGGGGCGAGGCATGCCTCGCCCGCGAATGACCCTGACACTGAGCAACACCCGCGGGCGACGCATGCGTCGCCCCTACCGAACCCGCACGGCAAGTTGTGAGCCCTTGGAGCAGGTGGTATCTTTGCCGGCCCGCTCAAGACAGCGAACTGTACGCTGATCGTGACCTACCTGCCGCGCCTTTTCAAGATACTCAATGTCGTTGCCAAATACCGGCTGGATGAATTCCTCCGGGGTCGGCGCCGGCTGCGCCTGCTCCGCTTACTGTTGTTGCTGTATCGCGCGCCTCTCAGCCTCGGCCGCGCGCCCGCCGGCGACCGCAATGCCCGGCTGCGGCAGGCGATGGAAGAACTCGGGCCGGTCTATATCAAGTTCGGGCAATTGCTTTCCACGCGACGGGATTTCCTGAGCCGGGAACTGGCCGATGAACTGCAATTGCTGCAGGACCGGGTGCCGCCCTTCGAGCAGCCGCCCATAGTCGAACTGGCAAGCGAATTGCTGGGCACGCCCGCAGACGAGGTATTCGCCGAACTCGAATCAGAAGCGCTGGCTTCGGCCTCGGTCGCCCAGGTGCATGCGGCGTTGCTTCACAGCGGTGAGGAAGTTGTGGTGAAAGTGATCCGCCCCGGCGTTGCTGGAACCATCGGCGAGGACATCAATCTGCTGAAGCGGATCGCCGCCCTGATCGACCGCAACTTCGCGGCCGGCCGGCGCCTGCGCGTGGTCGAAGTTGTGCGCGACTATGAAAAGACCATCAACGACGAGCTTAACCTGCTGCTCGAAGCGGCCAGCACGACGCGTCTGCGCGGCAATTTCGAGAATTCGGAGCGTTTGTACGTGCCGAAAGTGTATAGCGAATACAGTCGCCGCGAGTTGATGGTGATGGAACGCGTGCATGGCATTCCGGTCACTGACGTACCGGCGCTGAAAGCAGCCGGGGTCAATTTACGGAAGCTGGCGGAAAACGGCGTTGCAGTGTTCTTCACGCAAGTGCTCGAACACAATTTCTTTCACGCCGACATGCATCCGGGCAATATCCTGGTGAGTCCGGAAGACCCGGAGAATCCGCGTTACATAGCACTCGATTGCGCAATCATCGGCTCGCTGACCCGCGCCGACCAGGATTATGTGGCGCGCAATCTGCTGGCGATGTTCAAGCGTGACTACCGCCGCGTGGCGGAATTGCACGTCGCCTCCGGCTGGGTGTCGCGCAAGACCAGGGTCCACGATTTCGAGTCCGCCATTCGCAGCTTGTGTGAACCCATTTTTGAGCGGCCCCTGGGCGAAATTTCTTTCGCCGGGCTGCTGTTGCAATTGTTCGTCACGGCGCGGCAATTCGACATGCAGGTGCAGCCATCGCTGGTGCTGTTACAGAAGACCCTGCTCCACATCGAGGGTCTCGGCCGTCAGCTCTATCCGCAACTGAACCTGTGGGAAACCGCCCTGCCCTACCTGGAAGCATGGGAGAAAAAGCGGCTCAGCCCGATCGCCTGGCTGGAACAGGTTCGGGAAAAACTGCCCGATTGGGTGAGCGAGGCGCCATTGCTGCCGCAACTGGCGTTCGATGCCGCCACCCGGGTGAACCAGCTTGCCGAAGTCGGCGAGACGCTGATCCGGCGTCAGGAAATTGCCGCCCGGCACTACGCCCGTAATCGGCGACTGGCGCGGCGCGGCGGATTCATCTGTCTGCTGCTGGCGCTGCTCGCACTGATTCCAGCAGTAGGGACAGCCATGCAAAATTTGCCGGTCGCCAGTCTCGTGCTGGCGCTTGCGGGCCTGTCGCTGGTATTTTTCGCTCGTTGAGAGGTATTCGCCGTCATGACCTGGCTGGATGAAGTGAAATGGAACGAGAAGGGGCTTGCGCCGGTGGTAACCGTGGAAGCGGGAACCGGGGAATTGCTCATGCAGGCCTGGGCGAACCGGGAGGCCTTGCAGGCCACGGTAAAGGAAGGGCGCGCGGTCTACTGGTCGCGTTCGCGCGGACGCATCTGGCGCAAGGGCGAGGAATCCGGCCATGTGCAGAAGCTGGTCGAGGTTTATCTCGACTGCGACAGCGACACTATCTGCTACCAGGTGAAACAGGTGGGCGCCGCCTGCCACACGGGCCGCCGAAGCTGTTTTTTCCGCAAATTCGATAACGAAGCCTGGCGCCTGGTAGAACCGGATGGCGATGACAACTGAATCGGGGAAGACGCATGAGCGCAACTGACACATTGTCGCAACTGGAAGCCACACTCGAGGCGCGCAAGTCGGCCATGCCGGAAGAATCCTATGTGGCGAGCCTGTACGGAAAGGGTTTGAACAAGATCCTGGAGAAGGTCGGGGAAGAAGCCGTCGAGCTGGCGCTGGCCGCGAAGGCAGCGGAAAGTCTGGGTGGAAATTCGCGCAAATCGCTGATTTCCGAGACCGCGGACCTCTGGTTTCACAGCATGGTCATGCTCTGCCATCTTGGCCTTAGCCATCGGGAAGTGTTGGCCGAACTGGAAAAACGATTTAACATGTCAGGTCACGAAGAGAAATCTTCACGCAAGTAATGATTTTCGGCCGGGCAGCCTTATCGTCCGTCCGGAATGGAGGTGTAGCATGGGCTTTGGCGGAATAGGCATCTGGCAATTACTCATTATTCTGTTGATCGTGGTGATGTTGTTCGGCACGAAGAAGCTTCGCAACATCGGTTCCGATCTCGGCGGCGCATTGCGAGGATTCCGCAGTGCGATGAAGGACGACGACGCCGACAAGACTGATGAGATCGAGGATCAAACCGCACCCGCCGGCGCGGAAACTGTCGGCGCCGCATCAGAAACTGCCGAAAACAAGTAGCGCCCTTTCCTGACCGCTCCGGCGCGGGGCCTGTACATGCCCAGTATTTCTTCGATCGAACTGCTGCTGATCCTGGTAGTCGCATTGCTGGTCATCGGGCCCGAGCGGCTGCCCGCGGCCATCCGCACCGCAAGTTTGTGGCTGGGCCGGTTCCGGCGCAGCTTCTACAAGGTCAAGGCCGAGATAGAGCGCGAAATCAACGCCGACGAAGTGCGCCGGCAATTGCACAATGAATCGGTGCTGGCGGATATCCGCGATGCGAAGTCGGACGTGCAGAAAGCCGCTTCGGACGCGCGGACCGCTGCCTCGGATGCACAGGAATCGGTGAACAAGATCGTCAACTCAAAGGATTTCGACCCCGGCGCTTCGCCAGCCACCGATGAACAACTGCGGAACGCGGAGGCGGAACGCGAGGCCTCGGTTACGGGCGCAGGGGCCGATCAAGAGCAGTCCCAAACTTCCGAGAACGATGTCGGCACAGCAGGGGCGACGCACGCGTCGCCCGTACCGGATGAACCTGGCAATTCGGCAACCTCTGACCCTGTAGGGGCGACGCATGCGTCGCCCGCGCCGGATTCGGATGCCGAGGCCACTAGTCGCGAACCCGGCAGATGACCTCGGCTGAAGACGAAAAAGAACTGACCCTGATAGACCACCTGGTCGAACTGCGCGACCGGATCATGAAATCCCTGATCGCCGTGGTTGTGCTGTTTCTGGCCCTGTTCTATTTCGCCAACGACATATACACCTACGTTGCCGCCCCGATGATCTCCGCTCTGCCGGAAGGCTCGACCATGATCGCGGTCGATCCGACGTCTCCCTTCTTCGCGCCTTTCAAGTTGACCTTTTACGTCTCCATAATGATCGCGATGCCCTACATCCTCTATCAGATGTGGTCTTTCATCGCGCCGGGTCTGTACAAGAACGAGAAGAAGCTGGCCATACCGCTATTCATCTCCAGCGTGATGCTTTTCTATTCGGGCATCGCCTTTGCACGCTATGTGCTTTTCGGCATCGTGTTCGGGTTTTTCATCTCCGTCGCCCCGGAAGGCATCCAGGTCGCACCCGACATCAGCAGCTTTCTCAGTTTTGCGCTGACCATTTTTCTCGCATTCGGGCTGGCTTTTGAAATCCCCATCGCGGTATACCTGTGTATCTGGGCGGGGCTCGCGGAACCGGAAGCGCTGACGGCTAAACGGCCCTATGTCGTAGTAGGCTGCTTCGTGGTGGCCATGCTGTTGACTCCCCCCGACCCTTTCACCCAGTCCATGCTCGCCATCCCCATGTGGGCGCTGTTTGAAGTGGGAATCATCGCCGGCAAGATGGCGCGCAAGCGCCAGCGGGAAGAGGAAGCGGAAGAAGCCGCATCTTGACATCAATTCTCTAAAGCATCATGATGCTTCGTATGCGCACCACGTTAACTATAGAATCGGATGTCGAGCAACTCCTGTTGCGGGAAATGCGGCGCACCAACAGCAGCATGAAGGCGGTCGTCAATGATGCGTTGCGGGCCGGATTCGGCGTACGCGGCAAAGCGGCAAGCGCGGCCCGCTACACGGTGGAGCCCCATGCCTTTGGATTCAAACCCGGCATCGACCCTTACAGACTGAACCAGCTAGCCGATGAACTGGAAGCCGAAGAGTTCATCCGGCGACGCTCCCGTTGATAATTCCCGACATTAACCTGCTCGTGTACGCCCACGACTCGGAGTTTTCGAGACATGGCGAAGTCCGCGATTGGTGGGAAGAACTGATGAACGGGAGCGGCAGCGTCGGGTTGGCCTGGATTGCCATGCTGGGTTTCATCCGCATCACCACGAACTCGAAAATCCTTGATAATCCGATCGAGCCGGCAGCCGCTTGCGCATACGTTCGTTCCTGGCTTGACCGGCCGCAATCAATCGTGATTCATCCCGGTGACCGCCATGCGGAAATACTTTTCCAATTGCTTGAACAAGCCGGCTCCGCCGGCAACCTGACGACTGACGCGCACCTTGCGACGTTGGCTATCGAGCACCAGGCCGAACTTCACTCGGCCGACGCCGATATGGCCCGGTTTCCAGGGTTGCGCTGGGTGAATCCGCTCAGCAGATAGAACGAACCGGCTGGAAAGCCCGCAACACCCTGTCCCGGCCGGCAGTGGACCTGAAAGGTGGAAATTCCACATTGGAAACGGTTCTACTCAGGGGGTACGGCCAGGGGTGATGGCCAAACGGTACATCCTATGAGGCGATTGTTTAACGCAGAATGAACGTTACCGGGCCGTCGTTTTCGAGGGAGACTTGCATGTTGGCGGCGAAGACGCCGCTTTGGGTGGCGGGATGGCGTTGGGTGGCTACGTCTGCCATGTGTGCAAACAGCTCTTCGGCTTCGGCCGGCGCCTTGGCGCCGGAGAAACCGGGGCGCAGGCCCTTGCCGGTGCTGGCGGCGAGCGTGAACTGGGATACGAGAAGGAGTTCGCCGGATATGGTTTGAAGGTCCAGGTTCATCTTGCCGTCCGCGTCGGCGAATACGCGGTAGCTGAGCAGCCGGTCTGCCATGCGGCCGATAGCTGCTTCGTCGTCCTCGCGCTCGAAGCCGACCAGGGCCAGCAGGCCTTTACCGATTTCCGCGTGAGTGGCGCCGCCGATACTGACGCGAGCCCAATTGACGCGCTGAATGAGGACAATCATCGATGAGCGCGCCGACGGAATCAGCTTACCGGTGAAAGATCACGGCCGATTTCGTCCGTTGCCTTCACCAGGCAGTCGGTGATCGCCGGTTCAGCGGCGGAATGACCGGCCTCGCGAACGATAAACAACTCCGAACCCGGCCAGTGCCGATGCAGGGAGGTGGCGTTGTCGAGCGGGCAGAGCACGTCGTAACGGCCGTGAACGATATGACCGGGGATATCGGCGAGCCGCTGCATGTTTTCGAGAATCTGGTTCTCGGCGATGAATCCCTTGTTGATGAAGTAGTGTGCTTCGATGCGAGCCAGCGCCAAAGCCGTGTGTGGGGAAGTGAAGCGGGCCAGCCCGGCGGGATCATGTCGCAAGGTAGCGCAACTTCCCTCCCAGGTTGCCCAGGCTTTGGCCGCACCCATGCGCGCCAGTTCGTCTCCGCCGGTCAGGCGCTCGTAATACGCTTCGAGCAGGCGATGGCGTTCGTCCTCGGGAATGGGGCGCAGGAAGTCCTCCCAGCCATCGGGAAAAATGCGGTTTGTGCCGTCAAGGTAAAGCCAGTCGAGGTCGCGCTGCCGGCACAGGAAGATGCCTCGCAGCACCAGGGTAATCACGCGCTCCGGATGCGCCTGGGCATAGAGCAGGCTCAAGGTCGAGCCCCAGGATCCGCCGAACAGTACCCATTGCTCGATTCCCAGGTGGGTGCGGATTTTCTCCATGTCGGCAATCAGTTCGCCGGTATCGTTTTCGCGTAATTCACCGTGCGGTTTCGAGCGGCCGCAGCCGCGCTGGTCGAAGGTGACGATGCGATAGAGTTCCGGATCGTAGAAACGCCGCGAATTGGCGTCGCAGGCGCCGCCCGGACCGCCATGAACGAACAGGATGGGGATGCCGTCGGGATTGCCGGCCTCGTCCAGATAGATCTCATGCAGGCTTGAGACCTTCAGGCTGTGCCTTTGGTAGGGTTTCAGTTCGGGGAATAGCGTCAGCACGTGCCGGTCCGTTTTCGATGCTCCTGCCATGTTAGGGCAATTCGGGCAGCAATCGCCAGTAAAGCGGAATTATCGGCTCGCGGCGCCGAGACGGGAACGGCCCGCACGGCGGCGCTCGTTTTCGCGCAACAGTTTCTTGCGCAGGCGGATTGCCTTCGGAGTTACCTCCACCAGTTCGTCATGGTCGATGAATTCCAGCGCTTGCTCCAGGCTATGCAGGATCGGCGGCGTGAGCATGACGTTCTCGTCGTTCCCCGCCGCGCGAATGTTGGTCAGTTGCTTGGCCCTGGTGGGATTGACGACCAGATCGTTGCCGCGGCTGTGCAAGCCCACGATCATGCCCTCGTATACATCCACGTTCGAGCCAATGAACAGGCGGCCCCGGTCTTGCAGATTGAACAGGGCATAGGCCAGCGATCGGCCGGTGGTCATTGAAACGAGCACGCCATTGTCGCGTTCGCCTATTTCCTCGTCGCGGAACTTGCCGTAATGGTCGAAAACATGAGTCATGATTCCCGTGCCGGAGGTCAGCGACATGAATCGCGAGCGGAAACCGATCAGGCCGCGAGTGGGAACAATGAACTGCATGCGCACGCGGCCGGCGTCATCCGGCCGCAGATCTTCCAGCTTGGCGCCGCGCCGGCCGAGTTGTTCGATCACCGGACCCTGATGCTGATCTTCACAGTCGATCAGGAGCGATTCGTAGGGTTCGGTCTTGCGCCCGTTCAGTTCACGCACGATGACTTCGGGGCACGATACCGCGAGCTCGAATCCTTCCCTGCGCATGTTTTCGATCAGTACCGAGAGGTGCAGTTCTCCCCTGCCGGAAACGACGTACTTGTCGGGTGAGGAACCCTGGCTGACCCGCAGCGCCACGTTATGCAGCGCCTCCCGGCGCAGGCGTTCACCGAGATGGCGGGTCGTCAGGTAAACGCCGTCTCGGCCGGCGAAAGGAGAGGTGTTGACCTGGAATGTCATGCTGATCGTGGGTTCGTCTACCTCCAGCGGCGGCAGCGCCTCGACATGGCCTAGCTCGCACAAGGTATCCGAGATCTGCAGACCGTCGATTCCGGTGACGCAGACAATGTCGCCGGCGCAGGCCTCGTCCACGTCGATTCTTTCCAGCCCCAGGTGCCCCTTGACCTGCAACACCCTTCCGGTACGCTCACCGCCGCCGCGTTCTATCACGGCAACCTGCTGGTTGGCGGCAATGCGGCCGCGGCTGACCCTGCCGATGCCGATTACACCGACATAGCTGCTGTAATCCAGCGCGCTGATCTGCATCTGCAAGGGCGCGTCCAGCACAACATCCGGCGGCGGAACGCGTTGCACGATGACCTCGAACAGCGGGTCGAGATTGGCCGTCATCGAATCCGGTTCGAGTCCCGCCGTGCCCAGCAGCGCGGAAGTGTAGACGACCGGAAAATCAAGCTGTTCGTCATTGGCGCCGAGCTTGTCGAACAATTCGAATACTTCGTCCACAACCTCGTGGGGCCGAGCTCCGCCGCGATCGATCTTGTTGACGACGACGATGGGATTGAGACCCTGGTCGAATGCCTTGCGGGTAACGAACCGGGTCTGCGGCATGGGGCCGTCCGCCGCGTCCACGAGCAGCAGCACACTGTCCACCATCGACAGTACCCGTTCCACCTCGCCGCCGAAATCGGCATGACCCGGCGTGTCGACGATATTGATGTGGTAGCCGCGCCAGTCGATCGCGGTGTTCTTGGCCAGAATCGTTATGCCGCGCTCCTTCTCCTGGTCGTCGGAATCAAGAACGCGTTCCGGATTTCCACCATGAACGCGCAAGGTTCCAGACTGTTGCAACAGCTTGTCGACCAGGGTGGTCTTGCCATGGTCCACGTGGGCGATAATGGCGATATTGCGGATCGATCGGATCACTTCGAGTCCAGTACGGCGACGTTGCCGAAACCGGCGTCTTTCAGATGGGCGGCGTGCAGGCGGCTGATCATGCCGCGCTCGCAATAGAGCAGATAGTGGGTGCTCCGGTCGAGGCCTTCAAAGTCGCCGCGCAGGCGGTAAAAGGGAATATGCAGCAGTTGCGACTCCGCAATCCCCCGGAGTATCGGCGGCAGCGCGACCAGATCGGATTCGTGGCGGATGTCGATGACGATGTCTCCAGGCCCGGGTTCCGAAGTCACGGCGATTTCATCCGCCCCGCTGTCTTCGTCAAAGGCGATTTCGGTAATGAGCTGGGTCGAGGCGTCGGCCACGGCAGCATCGAGCACCGTGAAATCAAATCCGGATTCCTCGCGTTCGATACGTCCGGGCCGGGCTTTCGTCGTCGGCTTGTCGGAGATTACCGCACAATATTCGGGTATGTGGCGCGAGAATTCCTCGGTGCCGATGGTTCTGGCCAGATCGATGATCTGCTGCTTGTCCATTGTCGCCAGCGGGCGCAGCACCAGGTTTTCGGCAACATCGTCGATGACCGCGAGGTTGGTCAGGGTCTGGCTGGATACCTGGGCCACGCTTTCGCCGGTTACCAGCGCTTCCGCCCCGACTTCGAGGGCGATGCGGTCGGCGGCGCGTAACATCATGCGTTTCAGCACCACTCCCATTTGTGAGTTTTCGACCTTGTCGAGGATTTCCCGGACCACGTCTTCAAACGGAACGGTGACGAACTTCACCCGATGCGAAGCGTGGTATTTCATCCACAGGTACAGCGCCAGTTCGCGCACCGCCAACCGATGGGTGTCCCCTCCCAGATTGAAAAAACAGAAATGCGTCTGCATTCCGCGGCGCGTGACCAGGAAGCTCGATACAGCCGAATCGAATCCGCCGGAAATCAGCGACAGCACCGCGCCCTGCCCGCCGAGGGGAAATCCGCCGAGCCCCGGATGCCGTTGCAGAACGATATGAAACTCTTCGTGCCTGATTTCCAGCGAAACCAGCACTTCCGGCGCTCCCAGATCGACCCCGGCGGCCCCGGTCCGGCGCTTGAGTCCGGCGCCGACAAAAGCCTCGACATCGACCGAACGGAAGGCATGTCTGCCGGTTCGCTTGCAGCGCACGGCGAAGGTCTTGCCGCGCAGCTTCTCGCCATAGTGCTCCATGGCCAGTTCGAGCATGCCCTCGAAATCGGGCAGTGGATACTTCCTGACTTCGAGAATAGAGGCGATTCCGGGAATGCGGCGCAGTTTTTCCCGTACTTCCGGTCCGGTTTCGGCGCTGTCGATTTCGACTTCGATGAGGTCCCATTCGCCGCTGACGCGCAATTGGTCCTTAAAAGCCTGCAAGACTGATTTGATGTTCTTGCGCAGAAGCCGGACGAGCCTGCGGCGAACCGGGCGGCTCTTGATGGTGATTTCGGGAAACAGCTTGACGAGGAACAACATGGCGGCTAGCGACTTGTCATCATGCGATGTTCGGAGACCTTGCCCCGAAACCGAGCAATTGATCGAATTAAATTTGGAAAATGCACCAATATAGTGCTATTGTCCCTTTCGACGCACGGATATGGTGCAAATTGAGCGCCGCTTTCCCAAAATTTGAACCAAAAATGGGCCTTTGAAGACCGCCGCATGGTGGCACATATCTTGCTCATTGTCAGAAACAATTGTCAGACTCAACCGCCAGACACAACCCAGGCCAAAGTATGCCCATGATAACCGAAGGCGCACACGGTCTGGTGACACAGCAATCCATAAACTGAGGAGATAGTCGGAAAATGAAATCGAAACTGGAATACATCTGGCTTGATGGCTACACGCCCACGCAGAATCTGCGAAGCAAGACCCTGGTGCAGGACGACTTTGACGGAACTCTGGAAAGTTGCCCCCAGTGGTCTTTCGACGGCAGTTCCACCCTGCAAGCCAGTGGCGACGATTCGGATTGCCTGTTGCAGCCGGTAGCGATCCTCCCCGATCCTGACCGAGCCAGTGGTTACCTGGTCATGTGCGAGGTATTGAACGCCGACGAAAGCCCGCATCGTTCCAATGGCCGCGCGACCATCGACGACGATGACGAAGACTTCTGGTTCGGCTATGAACAGGAATATTTCCTCTGGGACCCCGCGACCAACGCGCCGCCTGGATTTCCCGCCGGCGGCTACCCCGGACCACAGGGCCTTTATTACTGCTCGGTCGGCGCTCTCAACTGTCATGGCCGTGAGGTGGTAGACGAGCATCTTGATCTTGCGCTCGAAGCCGGCATCAACGTGGAAGGCATCAATGCCGAAGTCGCCGCGGGACAATGGGAATTCCAGGTATTCGCCAAGGGCGCCAAGCGCGCCGGCGACGAAACCTGGCTGTGCCGTTATCTGCTTGAGCGCACTGCCGAGCGGCACGGGCTCGCGGTCAACCTGGAGCCCAAACCCCTGGGCAGAGACCTCGACTGGAACGGTTCCGGCATGCACGCCAACTTCTCCAACGCCGCCATGCGCGAAGCGGGTGACGAAGAAATCTTCACCAAAATTTGCGACAACTTCGGCAGAAATATCGATCGTCACATTTCGGTTTACGGCGCGGGCAACGATCAGCGTCTCACCGGCCTGCACGAAACCCAGGCGATCGACGTTTTCAGTTACGGCATTTCCGACCGGGGCGCCTCCATCCGTATTCCTGTGGCCACCATCCAGGCCGGCTGGAAGGGACGGCTCGAAGACCGCCGCACCGCGTCCAACGCGGATCCGTACAAGGTTGCCGCGGCAATCATCAAGACCACCAAGGAAGCGCTGGCCGCATAAGACTTCGGGCGGGTCCGGCCCCGGTCGGACCCGCCCGGTCGCGCCTTGCGCGGGACTCACCTGTGGAAGGGCGTATTGAATACAGACGGCTGCTGGACAGCCTGGCGACCGCGGTGCTGCTGCTGGACGAGGATCTGCATATCCGCATGGTCAATCCGGCCGCGGAAGATCTGATGGCAATCAGTTCCCGCAAGGCCGCCGGACTCTTTCTCGGCGAGGTTTTCGTGAACGGCGCTGAAGATATCGAAGAGATGCGCGAAGCCCTGGTCGAGCGCAACGGCTTTACCAAGCGGCTGGCGCACATGCATCTGCCTCATGGCAAGACTGTGGACCTCGACTACACGATTACGCCCATCGACCTTGACGGAGAGACGTTCGCCTTGCTCGAAATGAACTCCCTGGAATACACCCAGCGAATCAATCGGGACCAGTTGTTCAGTTCCACCCAGGCGACCACCCAGGAACTCGTGCGCGGACTCGCTCACGAAATCAAGAATCCGCTCGGCGGCTTGCGCGGCGCAGCCCAGTTGCTGGCGCGGGAATTGCCGGACGAAGAGTTGACCGACTATACCAGGGTCATCATCGACGAAGCCGACCGCCTGCGAAATCTGGTCGACCGCCTGACCGGATATCGCAAACCGCTGGACCGGAGCAACATAAACATTCACGAAGTCGTCGAACGCGTACGCAACCTGGTCGAAGCCGAGATCGACGGCCGCGGCATCCGCCTGATCCGGGATTACGACCCGAGCATTCCTCCATTGTTGGCCGATTCGGAACAACTCATCCAGGCGACACTCAATATCGTGCGCAATGCCATGCAATCTCTATCGAGTCCGGACGTGAAGCACGCCCTTGGCACGATCACCTTGCGCACACGCACGGTGCGCAAGGTCACTTTCGGTCCACGTTTGCGCCATCCCGCAATTTCGCTTGAAGTCATCGACAACGGCCCGGGTATTCCCGAGCATCTGCGCGAAGCCATTTTTTTCCCCATGGTAACCAGCCGGCCGCAAGGCACCGGACTCGGACTGGCGATAGCCCATACCATCGTCAGTCAGCACCGCGGGTTGCTTGAATGCGAAAGCGAAACAGGCCGCACCTGTTTCCGTCTGCTATTGCCCTGGCGGAGCGAACTACACGCCGAAAGGCAACCGGTAACAAGCTCATGAGCGCGGCCCAATCCATCTGGATTCTGGACGACGACCGCTCCATCCGCTGGGTGCTGGAAAAGTCCCTGAACACCGCGGGTCTCGACACTTCAAGTTTCGACAACGGCGAGGATCTGCTGCAACGCCTGCGGCACGATACGCCCGACGTCATCATCAGCGATATCCGCATGCCGGGAATCAGCGGCCTTGAGCTGCTTTCGGCGGTCAAGTCATCTCATCCGGGGCTGCCGGTGATTATCATGACCGCGCATTCGGATCTCGACAGCGCGGTCATGTCCTACAGCCGCGGCGCTTTCGAATACCTGCCCAAGCCCTTTGATATAGAAGACGCCATTGCGGTAACCCGGCGGGCACTGGAGCACGCCAGGGAACAGGAAGAGGAAGCCGCCGCCCGCAACGGGCAAACCGAACCAGTGCAGGAAATCATCGGTGAAGCACCCGCCATGCAGGAGGTGTTCCGCGCCATCGGCCGGCTGTCGCATTCCAATATTTCAGTGTTGATCAACGGTGAATCCGGTACTGGCAAGGAACTCGTGGCGCGCGCCCTGCACCAGCATAGTCCGCGCGGCGACCAGCCGTTCGTGCCCTTGAACGTCGCCGCCATTCCGGCGGAACTGATCGAATCGGAATTGTTCGGTCATGAGAAGGGCGCCTTCACCGGCGCCACCCAGCGACGCACCGGACGCTTCGAGCAAGCCAACGACGGCGCGTTGTTTCTCGATGAAATCGGCGACATGCCGCCGGATACCCAGACTCGCCTGCTGCGCGTTCTGTCGGAAGGGGAATTCTATCGCGTCGGTGGTCACACCTCGGTAAGAGTAGATGTGCGCATCATCGCCGCCACGCACCAGAACCTGGAAGACCTCGTTCGCAAGCACCGGTTTCGCGAGGACCTGTTTCACCGCCTCAACGTGATTCGCATTCATGTGCCGAAACTGAGCGAAAGGCGCGAGGACATTCCGCGGCTGGCGCGTCATTTCCTCAGCCGGGCCGCAACCGAACTCGACGTGCCGGCCAAGGTGCTGCGGACGGAGACCGAACAACATCTGCAAGACCTGAGTTGGCCGGGCAACGTGAGGCAACTGGAAAATTTTTGCCGCTGGATCACGGTGATGGCCTCGGGCCGGGAAGTTCACATCAGCGATCTGCCACCGGAGTTCTCCGAGCAACGCGAATTACCCGGGGCCGCGCGCAACTGGACCCAGGCACTGAAGTCCTGGGCCGACGAGCAGATCAAGCAAGGCAATACCGGAATACTGGACGAGGCGACCCCGGAGTTCGAGCGCGCAATGATCGACATCGCCCTGAAACACACGGCGGGGCGCAAGCAGGACGCGGCGCTACTGCTGGGCTGGGGCCGCAATACCCTCACTCGCAAGATTCACGAATTGGAAGCCGGGCAATAAATCGCGACAGGCATTTACCTGCCGCAATTCCACCCGATGGTTATTGTGTGGTTGGCGGAGCTTCGCCGGCTCCGTTGCCTGCGGGCTGCGCACCGGCCTGCTGTTCCGCCTGGCGCCTTTTCTGTTCCGCGTAGACGGCGTCGAAGTTGATCGGCGAGAGCATGAGCGGAGGAAAACTGCCCTTGGTGACAATGGAATCGATGGATTCCCTGGCGTAGGGAAAAAGGATGTTGGGGCAAAGCGAGGCCAGGATCTGCTCCAGTTGCTGGGGCTCCATGTTGGCGCAGGCAAAGACGCCCGCCTGCTGCACTTCCACCAGAAACGCCGTGTTTTCCTCGACCTTGGCTTCCACGGTCAGAATAAGCACCACCTCGTAGGCGTTTTCCTGGAATTTTTCGGATCGGGTTTTCACCTCGAAGTTGATGTTCGGGCTCCATTGTCCGGCGAAGATTCCCGGGCTGCGCGGCGATTCAAAAGAAAAGTCCTTCAGGTAAATTCGCTGCAATGCGAATTGCGGAGCGTTCGGATCCTGTTGCGGCTGCTGTTGCGCGGCCGGGTCCGGCGTAGCGGTCTGCTCGTTCTGTTCGCCTTGCTCGTTCTGTTCGTTCTCAGCCATGATAGCTCCATATGGGACGGTGGCGGGCTCGCGCCCGAACAACCGTTATTTCTGAATAAGCGGAAAAGACCGCGAGGTCCATTCCGAGATGCCGCCGGCCAATTTTACGACGTTGCCGTGCCCGGCTTCCTCGATGCTCTTGACTGCCGCGCCAGACTGCTGGCCCATCTTGCAAACGACCAGCTTTGGCTTGTCCTTGTGCTTGTTCAACTCGGCCATGCGCTGTTTGAGCTTCACCAGCGGAATATTGATCGCGCCGGAAATATGGCCCTGGTCGAACTCCTTCCGGTCCCTGACATCGACTACTACGGCGCCCTCGCGGTTGATCATCATGACCGCCTGCTGCGGGCCGACCGAGCGGGAAGCGGCGCGCGAATGATAAACGATAATGGCCAGCAGGGTAACAACCCACATTCCCGAAAGAACCGGGTGATTGCTTATGAATTCAATGAATTGCGCCATTGGAAAAGCGTTTGCCGATGGGTCCCGGGCGGGGAAATCCCGGCCCTGGTGAAACGGGCAGGAAGTATACACTTCCCGTCGCCCATCCGGTAGCGTCCGCTGTCGGCGCTGTAAATCGAATCCGATATGGCGGATAATCCGCATTCCGTTTCCAGCAACTCCCTACCGGATGCCGACGCCTGTCATGAGTCGACGCAAGACCGCTGTTTTATTGATTCTCGATGGCTGGGGCCATCGCGAGGAAAGCGATTACAACGCCATCCATGCCGCCGACAGCCCGGTATGGGACGAACTGTGGAGCCGGCAGCCGCATACCTTGCTGCGCACTTCGGGCGAAGCCGTGGGCCTGCCGGCGGGACAGATGGGCAACTCAGAAGTCGGTCACATGAATCTCGGCGCCGGACGCGTGGTCTACCAGACGCTCACGCGAATCGACCACGACATCGCCGAGGGCGGATTCCCGAGTAATCCCGCCCTGACCGCGGCGGCGGACAAGGTTGCCGAGGCCGGTTCGGCATTGCACGTGATCGGCCTGCTTTCGCCCGGCGGCATACACAGCCATGAAGATCAGATCATGGCCATGCTCGAGCTGGCGCTCGGGCGGGGCGTCGAGCGGCTATTTCTGCATGCCTTGCTCGACGGCCGCGATACGCCGCCGCGCAGCGCTTTGGGCTCACTGAAGAAATTCGAGGCGAAACTCGATGACAGCGGCAGGGGCAAGCTGGCTTCGATCTGCGGACGCTTTTACGCTATGGACAGAGATCAGCGCTGGGAGCGCGTCGAGCCCGCCTATGCGATGTTGACCGAAGGCAGGGCGCCCTACAGCTTTGCGGATGTGGAATCGGCCCTGCACGCCGCCTACGAGCGCGGGGAGGACGACGAATTCGTCCAGGCCAGCCTGATCGGCGAAACAGACACACAAATTGCCGACGGCGATGCGGTCGTGTTCATGAATTTCCGCGCCGACCGCGCGCGCCAGCTTACCCGCGCCTTCGTGGAAGACGATTTCAGCGGATTCACGCGCAAGAGTCGTCCGCGCCTGGCTGACTTCGTCATGTTGACCGAGTACGCCGCGGACATCCCCGCGAGTTGCGCCTATCCGCCGGAGGAGCTGAAAAACGTGCTCGGCGCCTGGCTCGCAGACCAGGGCGGCTCGCAACTGCGAATCTCCGAAACCGAGAAGTACGCCCATGTCACCTTCTTTTTCAATGGCGGCCGGGAAGAACCCTTCGCCGGGGAAGAGCGAGTATTGATCCCCTCGCCCAAGGTCAAGACCTACGACCTGAAGCCGGAAATGTCTGCCTTCGAGTTGACCGACGGGCTGGTGGAAGCAATTCGCTCCGGCGATTTCGACGCGATCATCTGTAATTACCCCAATGGCGACATGGTCGGCCATACCGGCGATTTCGATGCCTCGGTCAAGGCGGTCGAAGCCGTCGACCAATGTCTCGGAATGATCGTCGAGGCGGTGCGCGAAACCGGAGCGGACCTGCTCATCACCGCCGATCACGGCAATGTAGAACAGATGCGCGATGCGGAAACCGGGCAGCCGCTGACTTCCCATACCACCGGCCCCGTGCCGCTGATTTACGTCGGCGCCAGCGAACTCGAATTCACCAGCGAAGGCCGCCTGTGCGACATCGCGCCGACCATACTGAGCCTTCTCGAATTGCCGATTCCTTCCGAGATGACAGGCCAGACGCTTTTGAACGAGCCAGCCAAAGCCGCGGCATTGTAGTCGCGCGGCTGTTGCCATCCCCCAACTCCTTTTCCATAATCGGGCAAATTCAATTGCTCATGCATACTTGTACCTGCGAGGCGCACAAATGAACAAGACACGCATTTTCGGCGCGCTGGCATTGCTGGCCGCGATTGCCGCCTGTGATCAACCGGCGACCGTGGAGGAAGCCCCGATCGTTTTTGCGGACCAGGCCGCCGCCGGTGAAGCCGACTACGCCACCTGGTGCGCCGCCTGCCATGGCGCGCAATTGCAAGGCAGCGCCCTGGGCCCGGTGCTGTCCGGCGCAGGTTTCATGGGACGTTACGGTCAGCAGACGCCTTTCGATTTCTTCAATTACCTCAAGGGCAGCATGCCGCCGGGAGGCAATGCGGGCATCAGCGACGAGACCTATTTCAATATCGTCGCCCACATGATGCGGTCCATGGGCGTGAGCGACGCCAATCCGGCGCTCGACGCGCAAGCGGACTACGCCATGCTCACTAACAGCGAAACCGGCAATCTTGTGATCGGGCAACGGGAACCGGAACGGCCGACCGGAGTGGTACGCACGGGAACCGTGGAGAATTTTGCGCCGATCAGCGACGCGATGCTGATCGACCCGGCGCCAGGCGACTGGCCCATGCTGCGGCGCAATTTCCAGGCCTGGAGTTATAGTCCACTCGATCAGATCAACGCCGAAAATGTCTCGGACCTGCGGCTGGAATGGGTCTGGAGCATGCATGAAGGCGATTCCGAGCCGGCGCCGCTGATTGCAGGCGGCGTCATCTACCTGATCAACAGCAGCAATATCATCCAGGCGCTCGATGGCGTTACCGGAGAGTTGATCTGGGAACACCACGCCGGCCCCTTCGACAGCAACGACATGCGCAATATCGCGATGTACGAGGACAAGATCATCCATGCGACCACCGACGCCCGCCTGCTCGCCCTCGACGCCCGCACCGGCGAGCCGGTATGGGAAACCGAGGTGGCAGACAACAGCAAGGGATTCCATAATTCCAGCGGGCCCATCGTTGCCGACGGCAAGGTGATCCAGGGTCTGGCGGGCTGTTCGCGCTATATCGAGGAAGACTGTTACATCAGCGCCTATGACGCCAATACCGGCGAGACTCTCTGGCGCTTCAACACTGTCGCGGAATCCGGCGAGCCCGGCGGCGACACCTGGGGCGATATCGCCGACCTGTTCCGCGCCGGCGGCGAAACCTGGATTACCGGCAGCTACGATCCGGTATCGAAACTCACTTTCTGGGGCACCGCCCAGCAAAAACCCTGGATGCCGGCCTCGCGCAGCCTTTCGATCAACGACGCCGGGCTGTTCACCAACGCTACTGTCGCTATCGATGTCGACAGCGGCGAGCTTGACTGGTTCTTTCAACATGTGCCGGCGGAAGCGCTTGACCTCGATGAGGTTTTCGAACGCGTACTGATCGACCGCGGCGACGACAAATTGGTCTTTTCCGTCGGCAAGCACGGCATCCTCTGGAAACACGACCGCGAAAGCGGCGAGTTCATCGATTACCAGGAAACCGTTTTCCAGAACGCCTTCACCGATATCGATCCGGTGACCGGCGCGGTGACTTATCGCGATGACATCCAGAACGCACAACTCGACCAGTGGATTTCGGTCTGCCCGAGCACGGCCGGCGGCAAGGACTGGCATTCGATGAGCTACCACGAGCCGAGCGCGGCGCTGGTGATTCCGCTCAGCCAGTCATGTCTGGAGATTGCCGCACGCGAGGTTCCGCTCGTGCATGGCGCCGGCGGCACGGCGGCGAACCGGCGCTGGTTCGAGATGCCGGGCTCCGACGGCAACATGGGCAAACTCGCGGCTTACGACATCGACAGCATGGAAGAAATCTGGAGTTACGAGCAGCGGGCGGCCTTGCTGACCGGAGTCATTACCACGGCCGGCGATCTGGCTTTCGTCGGCGACCTCGACCGGCGCTTCCGCGCCTTCGACGTGCGCAGCGGCGAAGTCCTGTGGGAAACCCGGCTCGGCACCTCGGTGCAAGGTCACCCGGTCACCTATGCCGTCGACGGCAAGCAATACATCGCGGTGACAACCGGCCTCGGCGCCCGGGGAGTCAGCCCACGCACAGTGCCGCGGGTAGTATCGCCGGACATGCGCCATCCGGCCAACGGCAATGCGCTTTACGTGTTCAGCCTGGACGAGGATTGACCGAAAGCCGGCAATCCTGCCCGGTCAATCCGTTTCGAGCCCGGGCTCGAGTTCGGCCCATTGCCGGTCGGCCTGCTCGATGTATTCGAGCATATTATCCTTCCAGCGGACGTTGATGCGGCGGCTGTAATTCAGATACAACTTGCCGTCGTGAATCGTCCACAAATCCGGCTCGGTGCTGGCGGTATCGCCTTCCGCCATGGCATAGGCGCAATAGCCGCCGTATTGCGGCGCATAGGCTTCCGGGTCGGCGCGGAACAGATCCAGATTTTCCTGCGAGGCAAATCTCCAGACGGCGCCCTTGTATTCCATACTGAATCGGTCCGAGCCTTCCACGGGCTCGCCTTCGGTGAAATAAGCCACCGCGTCATAGCCGCGTATCGCCTCGTTGCTGAACAGGCCGGTGTAGATCGCATCGGCCGCCCAGGCGGGCGCGACAGCGGGCGCAACAAGGATCAGCCCCGCCAGACACAAGATGTTCAGGAATAGTTTCATCGCGCTCTCCTTTTCAGTTTCCCGGGCGGAGGTACTCCGCCAGTTCGTCCCGCCGCATCCACATGATCAGGATCGTCGAGACGAAAACGCCCACAGCCATGGCAAACAGTTGACCCCCGTCCTGGTTGCCCGCTTCATCGATCACCACGCTGACGCCGAGCGGCGTGAACAGGTGGAAGAAGATCGCGCCACTGATGACGAAGAAGCCGATCAGCGCGCCCAGGGACTGGGTTCTGCGGATGATCAGTAGAATCGAAGCCAGTAGTTCGACACTGCCTACCGTGTAGCCGCCTACAGCGGCAAAGCCGGAGGCGATGAAGGTCGGCAAGCCGATCGAGCCCATCCAATCGCCGATGGTAGTGAAGATGTGGATGGTCTCGAATGAATTGGTGAACTTGAAAAACAGCGACTGCACGAAAACGATCGCGACAAATATCGCCAGCGCCCAGGGCAGGTAATGCATGATTCTTGCTCTGTCCATGGATTTATCCCCCTGAATAAATTTTTATGGATCGTCCTTGATTCAATGTGGGAACTATCCGGCAATTTCCAAGCAATATCCAGCCCGGCCGCAATTTGTCTTAAACACCTTCCCGATTGCTGGCACAATGAGCAGCCATGGGTGAATTGACCGCAAACGAAACCGAAACCGAAACCGAAACCAAACCCCGGGTCGAAGCCGACGTCAATGTCGAAGTCGCCCGCTGCGCCAACTGCGGGGTCGCGCTCCTCGGCCAATACTGTTCCGATTGCGGCCAGGAAGACCGCGAAGTGCGCCGTCCGTTCTGGCGCATTCTCAGCCAACTGCTGCATGCGATTTTCGAGCTCGACGGCCGCGTATATCGTTCGCTGTTCTATCTTTACACACGTCCCGGTTTCCTCAGCGGCGAATACGTGAACGGTCGCCGTACTCGATACACGCCACCCCTGCGCATGTTCCTCGTCTTGAGCATCAGCTTCTTTCTGATGGTTTCGATAGCCGGCAGCCTGACCAACCTGGGCGCCGCCGGGACCGGACCGGCGGCGCTCGGCGCAGACGGGAATCCCACGGCGCCACTTTCTTCGGACCGGCCCATTCAGGATTTCCTCAACGCAGGCGCCGAAGACGAGGGTCTGGAGGGCCTGGAAGACCTGGATATCGATCCGCAGCAAGTGCTGGAGGTGCTGAGAGGTATCGATTTGCCGTTTTTGCCGGCGGCGACCGAAGAACGGCTGAAGACGCTCGCGACCGATCAGTTGGTCGCCAACTACAACGACATGCGCGAGAATCCAGGCGTGTTTTTCCGGGACTTCTTCAGCCAATCACTCGAATACGTAACGATTTTCGTATTGCTGATGATGCCGTTGCTGGCGCTGGTGCAATGGGCGCTTTACCTGTTCAAGGGCCGCTACTACATAGAACACTTCGTTCTTACCTTGCACAATCACTCTTTCCTGATCCTTACCGCTTACTTGCTGGCGGTAACCGGTCTTTTCGCGAGCCTGTTGCCCGTGCTGCAGGGGTTCATCGATTGGATAGATTTCGCCATCGTCATATGGGCAATCGTCTACCTGTACCTGAGCCTGAAGAATTTCTACTGCAGCGGCTACTTTTACAGTGGCCTGGTCTACGTCAGCGCAAGCCTGATCTATAGCGCCCTGATCACGGCCGGCTTTACGATATTTCTGGTAGTCGCGTTCCTGCTGTACTAGTCGCGGCTTTTGAATCTGATCGGAATCAGGGCCGGAATACGTTCCTGGTAGTCCCTGTAGGAAGGGTACTTTTCGAGGGTGATGGTTTCGGTGAGTTGCGTCGAGCCGAGGAAAAGCAGGTTGAGTACGATGGCGCCCGCAACCGACCAATGCAGCAAAGTTCCGGTGGAGGCAATGGCGAACAGGTAGATCACCCACCACATACTGACCTCGCAGAAAAAGTTCGGGTGTCGGCAATAGGCGAATAATCCCGTGGTGATGAAAGGTTCGGTGATTTCTTCGCCGGCCTCGATCTTTCGCTTCTTTTCCTGCTGAAAGTTCCATTGCTGCTGATCGGCGACGGCCTCGCCTACCCAGTACATCAGAAACAGCGCCGTGGCGAGTGCGTCGACCCAGTTCAGCGGCGCGCCCCGGTTGAGCCAGACATGATGGATCGGCGAAGTGAATAGCCAGACGATCAGCATCTGCCCGAACGCGATGAAAGTGCAATTCATCAACTGGAATCGCAATTCTCCCATCTTTTTCCGCATGTAGATCCAGCGATAGTCCTCGCCGCCCAGCTTGAATCCGCCCTTGCGCCAATAGTTGTGGGTGAGACGGGCGCTCCAGAGAGTGATCAATACGGTCATGAGATTGAGCCGCGCCGATTCGTATCCCGCATCGGCCGCGACAAGCAGGCAGAATATGGGTGGCGCCAGGGCCCAGAATCGGTCCACCCAGCCATACTCGCGCGTGAGCAGCGACAGCCCCAGCGCGAGCGCGCCGATCAGGATCGCCAGATCGAGCGCGGTGCCGAACGGCGTGCCGGTAAGCGGATGCGGAATCAGGTTCAGATCGAACATGGCGCCATGATAGACATTTTTTGCGCTTCAAAGAAGTGCATCTTTCAATCCGGAGCCGCGGGAGGTTTCCCGCTCCACCGCGGCCTTGAGTCCGTCGCGGGAGACATGAATGACGACCTGGTCTCGTGCACGGGTAACCGCGGTATAGAGCAATTCGCGGGTATTTACCGGCGATTCGGCGGGGCCGGGAATGACCGCGACTTCGTCGTATTCCGAGCCCTGGGAGCGATGCACGGTCAGGGCATAGAAACTTTCATGCTGCGGCAGGCGCTGCGGAGAGACCAGTCGTATATTGCCTTGTTCGTCTCGCAAGTCCGGGAACCAGACCTTGTTCGCACCTTCGCCGCTGTTGACCACAATTCCGGTATCGCCGTTGGCGAGGCCGCTGTTATGGTCGTTGCGCGTGACGATGATGGGCCTTCCCGCATAAAACTCCTCGTTCGCGGAGGCCAACCCAAGTGCGCGCAATCTTTGTTCCACCTCCAGATTGAAGCGCTCGGAACCGAACGCGCCTCTGCGGTGGGCGCATAGCGCCATGAAATGCCGGAAGGGATTTTCGCAGGATTCGAGTTGTGCGGCGCCGCCCATGGAACGGAAGCGCTCGACCATGGGAGCGTAATGCTCGCGAGTGAATCGTTCCGCAAGTTTTTTGAAGGCGGCACTGTCGTCCAGGGATTCGAAACCGACGGACCTCTCCTGCGGCTGCTCGAGCACCTGCTCGACCACGCCGGAATTGCCGCTTTTGATCGCCGCGGCCAGTTTCCCTATCGCGCTGTCCGGGCCGAAGCGCCAATTGTGTTTGAGATCGACGACACATTTCTTGAGCGGCGAGTGCTCGCTTGCGGCCGCACCGCAGATATCGGCGAAGACAGAACCGGGTTCGACCGAGGAGAGCTGGGAGGCATCGCCGAGCAGGATGAGCCGCGCCCGGGCGGGCAAGGCCCGCAGTACCCGGCTCATCAGGTGGATATCGACCATCGAGGCCTCATCGATGATCAGCACCCTGGCAAGCCCTCTTTCGGCCTCGCTCTTCATCAGCCAGCGATGCACCGTGCCGACTTCCACGGCGAGTTCCTCGGGCAGACTGTCGCCCCCATGCATTTCGCGTAGAGACTCGCGGGTCGCTTCCTGCAGGCGGGCGGCGGCCTTGCCCGTGGGTGCTGCAAAGGCGATATTTTTTGCCGTAATCTGGCCCACTTGCGTCAGCGCCATCATGATCCTGGCGACGGTGGTGGTTTTGCCGGTGCCGGGACCGCCGGAAATGCAACACAAATGGCGGCTTACGGCGGCGTGCGCCGCCTTTCGCGGCCGGGCGTTGCGCGGGTCGTCATCGAACAATTCCTCGAGCGCGGATTGTAATTCGGCAGGTTCGGAAGTCTCGCGGCTTGCGAGTTCCCACAGGCGGGTCGCTACCGACCGTTCACGATTCCACATGCGATAGAGATAGAGCCGGCCCGTATCGTCGAGCACCAGGGGCCGGCTTGCCGCGGACTCCGGTCCGGCGACGGCCGGGCTCGCCTCGAGCCGCGTGCGCCAGGCTTCGAGTTGAGGCAGCGACAAATTCGAGGAGTCGGGCTCGGGAGTTCCTGGCCAATGGCGGCCCGCGACTTCTTTCAGATCGATACAGATATGTCCTTCCCGGGTATGCCGGCTCGCCATTGCCGCTGCCAACGGTACGTCTCCGTTGTCTTCACCGGTGAGCTCGGCGACCAATGCCGCCAGATGCCGGTCGATTTCACCGATACGGCCCTGCCGGTACAGCACTTCGATGGCGGGAGGAAGCGTCATGATCCGCCTCCCTTCATAAACTCGTCGAGCGCCTCGATACATTCCTTCGAGGGCCGGTCGAACCAGACGCCCCGCGACATGCCGGCGGCGGGGTCCATACCGCGCAGAAACAGGTAGAAAGCGCCGCCGATGTGCCGTTCGTAATCGTAATCGGGCAAGCGCCCTCGCAAGTAGCGATGCAGCGCCAGCAGATAGATCAGGTATTGAAGCTGGTAGCGATGCTCACGCATGGCGGCGCCGAGCCGTTTCGGTTCGTAGTCCTCCGCCTTGTCGCCGAGCCAGTTCGACTTGTAGTCGAGTACGTGCCAGCGTCCGGCATGTTCGAACGTGAGATCGATGAAGCCGCGCAGATAGCCATCGATAGCCTGTGCGTCCTCTCTTGCGCTCAACAGGCCCGGGTAGCCGTTGCGTTCGAGCAGCTTGCCAAGGCCGGCCCGGTGCAACCCCTTGACCGGGAAACAGAATTCGAGCTCGGTGAGACGTCTGTCGACGCCGACGTCATCGAGCCGGAAGCCGTCGTGTTCCGGCTCGCGCAATTCGGTTGCCAGCGTATTTTCAACCATGGTCCGGGCGGCGTCATGCCACTCCGGTTCGATGCCCGCGCGTTCGAGTTGCTCCTTGCAGACCTGAACGACTTCGCGGCCCGGCTCCTCGTCGAGAATTTCGAAAATATTGTGCAGGCAAGTACCGACCCGGATGCCACGGGGGAAGTTGAAAGCGTTGTATTCGACCGGTTTTTCCTCAGCCTCGCGCCGAACGGGCCCGGCGATCACATCACCCTCGGACTCATCGTGGTCTGGCGCTCCAGGCTCGACGAAACTCTGCGGCAGGGCCCCCTCGGCATGATCCGCCGCCAAGGCCGTAAAACTGGTCATCTGGCGAATGCGGCGCGTGGTGCGACCGAACTCGCGCGATGCAAGTTCCGGCTGGGACTCGTCCGCCAATCGCGAGCCGGATACGGCGATCTCATCCTCCAATTCACGAATCCGTATCCCGTCGGGACACAAGTTGGCAACGGTTTCGATATCTGCTCTGAATTCGTTGCGACTCTTTTTGAAAAAATCGGCCCGGACGCTGCCATGCGTATCCACGACTTCCCGCGGCACAGCGAAACCCGTAGCTTGCCGTGCGCTGTCGTTCACTTCGGAAAGCTGTATCTCGTGCTGCAAATTTCTATGCATGAGCCAGGCCAGGGGCGGTAACTCTTTATTGCCTCCGCTCATGATTCGAGTCCAGGCGACGACACAGCGATACCTGGCGCGAGTCAGCGCCACATAGAGCAGCCGGACCGACTGTCCGAACTCTTCGAGTTCGCGGATTATCCAACTCTCATCGTCGGGGGCAAGATCGAGAACAGGCGGAAATCCGGATTCCTCGCGGTTGTGGTAACTGACGGGAGTGTCGGGATCGTTCTTGATTTGCCTGCCGTGCCAGGCAAAAGGCAGGTACACGACAGGGAACTGAAGACCCTTGCTGCGATGAATCGTGCGGATTCGCACAAGATCTTCGTCGCTGTCCAGGCGCAGCGTGACGGCGTCATCCGCGCCTTCCTTCTCCGCGGCCTGTCCGTTTAGCCGCTTGCTCAGCCAGGCCAGCAGCCCGGCGTGGGAAAATCGATTCTCGGTCTCCGCCTCCTGCAGTAATTCGGTCAGGTGATACAGATTAGTGAGGCGGCGCGGCCCATCGGAGTAAGTCAGCAAGCTGGCGGCGCCATCGCCGGCGCCCAGAATTCCGCGCAACATCGCCCCGACGCCTCTTGCAAGCCAGATCATGCGCCACTCGTTGAATCGAATCACCCATCCTCTCCAGGCTTCGTCTTCCTCGATCAGTGCATGCAACTGTGCGTTATTCAGGCCAAAAACATCGGCGGTCAAGGCCGCGCGCAGAAAGTCCTGGCGGCCCGGATTGGCGAGGGCGAGCAAAAGACGGTGAATCTGTTCGGCCTCCCTGGTCTCGAACACGCTGGCATCGTCAATCTCGATGCTCTTGCCGCCGCGCCGGTGCAAGGCCCTGGCGATCTCGCGCCCCTGGTGGCGGGTGTTTACCAGAACCGCTATATCCTTGGCCCGCAGCGGTTTTCCGTTGATGCCGGCCCTGCCGGCGCGGGCCGATTCGAGCAGTTTGATGATTTCGTTCGCGGTTTCATTGGCGACGATCTTGACGGCGTTGCCGATGTTCTTCTGATCTTGCAACAGCCAGAAATCGAGGGGAGTTTGATCTTCGCCATCGACTTCCAGCCCGATGTCCTCTTTACGCCCCGGTTCCGCGGACTGGAACGAGATTTCGGGGATGGTGAAAGCCAGCGGGACATCGAAAATGGTGTTTACCGCACGCACCAGTTCCGGGCTGGACCGCCAGTTGTAGCCGAGCTGCAAGTTCGAATCGACTCCTTGCTGCGCCGAAAGATAGGCGAAGATGTCGGCTCCGCGAAACTCGTAGATCGACTGTTTCGGGTCGCCGACGATGTACAAGGCACAGTCTTGATCGTGCAAATCCGGCGGCTGTTCCGAGGTTGGCTCTTTGCGGCTTTTGTATACGCAGTCGAATATCCTTTCCTGAGTCGGGTCCGTATCCTGGAATTCGTCAATCAGGGCGACGGGGAAGCGTCGGCGTACGTTCGCGGCCAGTCTTTCGCCGCTTCCATTGCGATTTTCCAGGGCCTGACGCATTTCCACCATCAGATCATCGTAGCCGAGGCGTCTTTCAGCGCGAATGATTCGCCTGATTTCTTCAGGGATTTCCTCGATCAGCAGTCGGCGGGTGTCGCACAGCCAGCCGTTGTATTCCTGTGAAAGTTTCAAGCAGGCTTCCGCCAGTTCGTCGAAGGCTTCGAACATTGGATTTTCAGGTAATCGCTGGCCTTTTTTACATTTGTCCGCGGTGTTTCCACCACCGAGATACTGCGCCAGTCCATACATGTCATCAATATCGAAAGGCAACTCGTCGGTGGCGAAAACTCTCTCCACACGCTTGATGTGAGCTTCTATTTTCCCCAGTGGATAGCTTCTTCGATTGAGCGCGTCGGTCGTGCGCAGGATGTCGCAATACGTCTCCAGATTTTGTTCCCAGCAAGCGCGTGTTGAATCGAAAACTTTTCCGAAGGCTTTTTCCGCATTTCCCGGATCGGTGGGCGACTGGGGAACGCCAATGAGATTCTCCAGGTGTTTTGATCGTAGCGAGCCGACCCATCGCGCCAGCTCGTCGGGCAGGAAACTCTTTTTCAGCAAGTAGTTGGCGAAAGTCGGGGAACAGTCCCGAAACCGGCGCTGCCAGATGTCGCGGACAACGTTCTCCACGATCCCGGCGCCGTCGCCGACCAAATCGAATCCGAACGGAAACCCGGTTTCGAACGCGAATTCGGCAAGCGTTCGCTGGCAGAAGCTGTGTATCGTAAAGACGTTGGCCCGGTCGATATCGAGCAAGGCCGTTTCGATTCGCCCGCTGACTAGCTTTTTGTCGAGTTTTTCGGAAGTCCATTTTTCGAGAAGTTCGCTTGCCTGATCGTTGTCGGAAACGTCGGCGGCGCCGGCGCGATTCTCGATACGTTGCCGGATTTCCCTGAGCAGTTTGCGGATGCGTTCACGCAATTCCGCCGTAGCCGCCTTGGTGAAGGTGACGACGAGAATGCTGTCGAGTTCCCGGCCGTCCTCGACGACAAGCCGGACGACCAGTGTGGTAATGGCACGGGTCTTGCCGGAACCGGCGCTGGCTTCGATGAGCTTTCGGCCGCTGCTCAGCGCCATATCGATCGGCGAGCGGAATGTACTTGCTTCCGTCACGGGGTTCTCTTGGCCAGCGGCAACAGCAGCAATTCCGAAAGATCCGGGAATTCGTCCGATATGGGATCTTCGTCGCCGTCAAGACTCCAGACGAGACGGTTACTCGGTTCGTCGCATTCGGCGAAAGTCGAACCGAAAGAGGCGCCCAGCCATTTCTGCCTGGCCTTGAAAATCGCCCCGCCGGTTTCACCTTTGCCGCGTTCACTGGCGTAAACCCAGGAGGATTCGGGAAAGAACCGCAGTGGCGCCGTCAATCCGCTCCACCAGGCCTCGAGCCAATTTCCGATGGACTCGGTTTCGGGGTCGGGCGGCTCAATCGTGAGGACTTTGGTCAGGCCTTTATCCAGATAAACAAGAACGGCAGGGGGAGGATCCCTTCCGTCCTGCATCAGGGCAAGCTGACGGATGCAGACCGCGATCCTGTCCCTTGCCCGCAATCGGCCGTTGCGCCACCAGACCATCCGCTCGGAATCGACGTGCGGGACCACACCGCTTAGCCGGAATTCGCCGACTTCAAGTTCGAGATTCAACGGCTCCGCCGCACGCGTTTCGGCATATGCGGTCATTTCCTCCCGAAGTGTGTCGACAACGGCGCCGGCTTCGTCATAAGCCAATTCTCCGAAACTGCCATAGGGCAGATGTCCCCGCGCCAGCAGCAGAGATTTGACGGCTTCCGGCTCGGCGCGCTCTTGCCGCGCCTCGTCAGTCCTGTTCTGTATTTCGTCGCGCAAGCTCCAGCGCTGTAAACCGTCGAGCTGCAATGGCTCCGTTTCGTCGACGGTCTGGTCTTCATCGCTCAGCCTGATGCCGAAACGCTCTTTCAGAAAACCCTGGGCAGGGTCGGCGAAAAATCTTTCCAGTTCGGCAAGAGAAATTTTTCGGCGCGAGGCTTCCGGCTCAGGCAATCTGCCTGCGAAACGATGGGATGTGTTGCTTGCCGGGCGGTGCAGAGTCTTCGCCGCATCAAGCATGGTTCGCGAATAACTGAAGAGCCCATTTTCGGCGGAGAAATAACGCGCACTGAACGGCTGCAAGGGGTGTTCGATTTTCGGGGAATCCTGCGGCATATTTCCGTCTTCATCGGCCTTGCCGGTCGTTGGTGAGGCGGGAAAGCGAACCGCAAGATAATCATGCAACTCGTCAACCAGGACCGAAGGCGGGATTTCGGAATCGTCGCGTTGATCGCGCCCGGTGTAGGTGACGATGAAGGCGCTGCGCGCCGCGAGCAAGGCTTCGAGAAATGCGAATCGATCTTCGTGACGAACGTCGCGGTCGCCGGGTCGACGTTTGTCCTGTTCTACCAGATCGAAAGTATGACGCGGCGGATTGCGCGGAAATCCATCGTCATTCATGCCCACGGCGCATACGATTTTCGCCGGCAGAACCTGCCCGCTGGCGAGTCTGCCGATGGCCGCGCCGTCGGCAAGCCGCGCCGGGCCGAGCGCAGGGCCGGCAGCGGCCTCTTTCAGCGCCAGTCGAACGACTTCAAAGGAGATCGGGCAGTCTATCCGGCCGGCCTGGCCCGAGAAGTTCTCGATCAGATTGCCGACACTTTCAAATTCGTCAGCGGCCTCGCGCATCTCTTCGAATCCGGGATAAGCACCGCGGACAGAGCCATTGTCGAAAAACTTCTCCAGCATCGCGCGTAGTGTTTCGGTCCATTGCCTTGCGGTGCGCGACCTTGCGGCTTGCTGTCGCAATTCGAATGCGGCAACGCAATAGGAAACGAATTTCCCGAGGGTCTCGTAGTCTTCCTCGCCGGCTTCGAATCCGCCTTCGCCGCGAATGGAACAGGGGGCGACACCGAGAGCGAGATCATCAGTATCTCCCGCCGCATAACCCATCAGCAACCGATTCAATCCCTCGCGCCAGGTATTGCCCGGCATCGCCGGCGCGTGATCGCCCGCATTCGCGTCGACGCCGCGCCGGATTCCTGCCTGGCTGACCCAGTCGCGGATCGCGGGGAGACTGTTTTCCCTGATTCCGAAACGCGCCCGCAGGGAAGGTGCGTCAAGCGGCGCGAGTACTGCTTCGACGCCGTACCGTGTGCCCGGCAAGGACAGAAGGTCGAAAAACGCGCGTGCGGTCGGCGAATCCGCCGCCCGGAACCGCGACAGCAGGACCGGAATACGACCTTCGGCCTCGAATACCGCCGCGATCATCGGGCCGTAACGCGCCAGGTTCGGGGTCAGGATCATGATGTCCGAGGGTTCGATGTCGGGATTGTCGTCGAGAAGTTCGAGCAGGCGGTCGTGCAATACCTCGGCCTCGCGCATGGCCGAGTGACAGCAATGAATCTGCAGCGAATTGTCGGGCGGGAGGACATCGGACTTGTCAATCTCATCGGCGTCCCGCACTTCCTGGATATCGCCTTGCACGGCAGCCAGCCGGGTTTCATTGCCGGATTGCGGAAAAACCGGCTGCTCATCGACTTCGTTCGCTATCAGGGTGTCGAAAGTATCGCGTCCGGCATGCGCCCATGCGGCCAACAGTTTGTTGCCTTCCTCGAAATGTTGATCTTGTGCGTCCCCATCTTCGGTCAAGCGGCTGATTTCTCTTTTTGTGCGCAGGTCGCTCCAGAATCCCGAGCTTGGATTGAACAGAAAGACATGCAACTCGATACTCCCGGCGAGTTGTCGCAGAAGCTGCAAATAGGAAGGCGACAACGCCGAAATCCCGAACATAAACGCCCGCCGCGGCCAGCCGCATGGTTCAAACCCGCCCGCCCGTTTCCGATTGAACGCATCAAGCGCATTTACCCAATGCTGTTCGGGAACCTTTTCGGCCAGCAATTGCCATAGCCGGGCCTGCCAATGGGGCGCCGCGCCTTGCTCCCAATCCACGATCCAGTCATCCCGAAAATTGATGCAACGGTCGAAGACCCCCGCCAGCTTGTCTGCCAGTTCGAATCTCTTGCGTTCATCGCCGTCAGCGAGAAACCGGCGCACTTCCGCGGCATCGGCGCCTTGCGCGAAATCCGGCAGCGACTCGAACAGATGCCAGCGCAATGTGTCGGGTGAGAATCCTTGCGATTTCGACAGCGAAGGCACGGCGCCGCGCAGGATCGACCAGGCAAACGCCGCCGGCAGCTCGAACTCGATGTTTGCCGCGATGCCCAGTTCGCGCGCCAGTTCAAGCCGCAGCCAATGCTCCATGGTCCGATGCGGCACCACAATCCGTTCCGGTGTGAACGGTCCGGGTGGATTTGACTTGGTCAGCCCGGCGAGATTTTCAGCAAGCAACTCAAGCCGATTGGAATGGTAAACGTGCAAGTCTTTCCCCGAATCATGTGCGCGACGAAAAGTAACACGCCTGAATCAACGGTCAAGGAAGCCGCCGCATTTCTTTTTCCGAATTGCACCGCTCGCGGGCGCGTCATATTATCGGCGCAACCGGCGGCCGGGCCGCCTTTCTCTCAAGGAACGAAAAATGATCATTTATGGTGTCGCCCTGCTTTCCGCCTGCCTCGTGGCGGGCATGCTGATCGGCGAAGGTCTGGGCATCATTCTCGGCGTGGAAGCGAACGTCGGTGGCGTCGGCATCGCCATGCTGTTTCTCGTGCTGGCATGCAACTCCGAGCGATTCCGTTCCCTGACCGAAGGGACGGCCGGTTCCGGTGTCAAGTTCTGGAGCGCAATGTATATCCCCATCGTCGTCGCCATGGCGGCGCAACAGAATGTGGCCGCCGCCATTGACGGCGGCGTGCTGGCGATTACCGCCGGCGTCGCCGCGGTAGCGGTGAGTTTTGCCCTGGTGCCGGCGCTAAGCAAGATCGGCGCCGCTCCTGAGCAGGAAGCGAACGAGGAGGAAGGCGCGCCATGATGGAATTACTGGAAACCGTATTCGTTCGCAACAATCTCGTCGTCGCCTTCGCCGTAGTCGGTGTCACCATCTGGCTGTCGTATCTGCTCGCCAACAAGCTCACCGCCGGTCGCATTCACGGTTCCGCCATCGCCATCGCCGTCGGCCTGCTGGCGGCCTGGTACGGCGGAGTCGCCACCGGCGGCAGCCGCGGCGTGGCGGATTTCGCCCTGCTCAGCGGTATCGGCTTGATGGGCGGCGGCATGATGCGCGATTTCGCCATTGTCGCCACGGCATTCGGCGCGCAATTGAGCGAATTGAAGAAAGCCGGCCTGGCGGGCATGATTTCCATCTTCGCCGGAGTCATCGTTTCCTTCATCGTAGGGGCGGCGGTAGCGGTGGCGTTCGGTTACACCGACCCGACCGAGATCACCACCATCGGCGCCGGCGCGGTGACTTACATTGTCGGTCCTGTCACCGGCGAGGCCATCGGCGCCTCCGACGCGATGATTACCCTGAGCGTGGCCGCGGGCCTGGTGAAATCGATTCTGGTCATGATCGGCACGCCGCTGGTGGCGCGCTACATCGGCTTGAACAATCCGCAGTCGGCGATGGTCTTCGGCGGCCTCATGGGAACCACCAGCGGCGTCGCGGCGGGATTGGCGGCAACCGATCCGAAGCTCGTGCCTTACGGCGCCATGACCGCCACCTTCTATACCGGCGTCGGCTGCCTGCTCGGGCCTTCGATCCTGTTTTTTATCGTTGAAGCAATGTTCTGAGGAAACCAAACGGAATCAACATGTCACATCACGATTTTCATCACCTGACCGACGGCAATGAGCGAATTGCGCTTGTTTCCGATTCAGCAACTTACACTTACGGCGAGGTCAACTCGCGCATCGATCGATTCGCCACCGGCCTGCTTGGCGGACGGAGCGACCTGGAGGAAGAGTGCATCGCATTCTTCCTGCCGGCGAGCCTGGACTACGTCACCTGCATGCACGGCGTCTGGCGCGCGGGCGGTATCGCCGTTCCCCTGAATGTGGCCTCGGCGGTCGCCGAACTCGATCATTATCTGAGCAGCGCGCAGGTCACGCGCATGTTCGCGCAAGCGGGAGCGCCGGACGAACTGCGCGAGCTTTGCGCCTCGCTCGGCATCGAATTGCTGACCGTGGGCGAACTGCTGGCGGACCAAGCGGGTAATTTGCCCGAAATCGACCCGGGACGCCGCGCCATGATGCTGTTCACCAGCGGCACCACGAGCAAGCCGAAGGGAACCGTGAGCACCCACAAGACCATCCGCGCCCAGATCACCACCCTGATCGACGCCTGGTGCTGGACCGAAGACGATGTGATACCGCTGTTCCTGCCGCTGCACCATATACACGGCATTATCAACATTCTCAGTTGCGGACTCTGGGCCGGGGCAAGGGTGCATCTGTTCGCGGGGCTCGATATTCCCAGGGTCACCGCCGAAGTCGCGGCCAATGTCTACAACGTCTTCATGGCGGTGCCGACGGTTTACGTCAAACTGATTCAGCACCTCGAAAAACAGGACCCGAATGAAGTCGAGGCCGTCTGCGCCGGGTTCAAGGCCATGCGACTGAACATTTCCGGCTCGGCTGCCTGCCCGGTCAAACTGTTCGAGCAATGGCGCGACCTTACCGGCCAGGTCCTGCTTGAGCGCTACGGCATGACCGAGATCGGCATGGGAATCTCCAATCCTTACCACGACGAGCGGCGCGCCGGCTATGTCGGCCAACCGCTTCCCGGAGTCGAAGTACAACTGTTCGGCGAAGATCACCGGGAGATTCATGGAGAAGGCAATCCCGGGGAAATCCGCATCAAGGGCGACAACGTGTTCCTGGAGTACTGGGGCAACGAGGAAGCCACCAGGAAGAGCTTCGTCGACGGCTGGTTCTGTACCGGCGACATGGCGGTGATCGAAGACGGTTATTACCGCATCATGGGCCGCACCTCGGTGGACATCATCAAGTCCGGCGGTTACAAGCTTTCCGCTCTGGAGATCGAAGGCGTGCTGCTGACTCACGAGGACATTGCCGAAGTCGCGGTCATCGGCTCTGAAGACGAAGTCTGGGGAGAAGCCGTCACCGCCTTCGTCGTGACGAAGAACGGCGCCGACATGGATTACGCCGAGCTGAAAAAATGGTGCAACGACCGCATGTCGTCCTACAAAATTCCCAAACACGTCAAACGGCTGGACTCCCTGCCGCGCAACGCCATGGGCAAGGTCACCAAACCATCACTGAAGTCGATACCGCTATGATGAAACGCAGAAGCTTTCTCGGGGCGGCGCTGGCAGGCGCCGCCATGTTGCCCACGCTGGCCAGGGGCCAGCAGGACCTGGCGCCGGCGGCGCCGAGAGACTGGTCCGGCCAAACGCCCCTGCGCTATCCCGACCCGGACCTGGTGGCGCTCGACGATCGTTTTCGTCCTTACATTCTTTTCAACACACCGATCCAGCGCTTGCATACCGGCACTTTGTGGGCGGAAGGCCCGGCCTGGAGCGGCGTCGGCCGTTTCCTGGTCTGGAGCGACATTCCCAACAACCGGCAATTGCGTTGGCTTGAAGACGACGGCCATGTGACGGAATTCCGCAACCCATCGGGGCACAGCAACGGCAATACTTTCGACGCCCAGGGCCGGCAGATTTCCTGCGAACACGGCGGCCGCCGCGTAGTGCGCTACGAACACGACGGCACGGTTACCGTCATCGCCGACAGTTACGAAGGCAGCCCATTGAATTCGCCCAACGACGCCGCCGTGCATCCCGACGGCAGCATCTGGTTCACCGACCCGCCTTACGGCATCCGCGGCAACTACGAAGGCCACCGGGCCGAACAGGAACACCCGCTCTCGGTCTACCGCGTCGATGCCGCTTCGGGCCGCATTAATCGTGTAACCGATGACATCGACGCGCCCAACGGCCTGTGTTTCTCGCCCGACTACAGCCTGCTCTATGTCGCCAACACCGGCGCCGGCCGGGACATCCGCGTGTGGGACGTCGATGGCGAAAACCTGCGCAACGGCCGCGTATTCGCCGAACTCGTCGACCCGACCACGGGCAATCGCACCTCGGCCGACGGCATGCGTTGCGACGTCGACGGCAACGTCTGGGCCGGCGCCCGGCCCGGCGTGCAGATCATCGCCCCCGACGGCGATACCATCGGCATCATCCGCCTGCCCGAAGTCTGCGCCAACGTCTGCTTCGGCGGCACACGCCGCAACCGCCTGTTCATGACCGCAAGCCAGTCACTGTATTCGGTTTATGTGGGTGTACGCGGTGCGGGGTATGGGTAAGGGCAAGCGTTTATGAAGCGTTAGTTTCCTGCGTAATTCGAACGCCGCCAAATTGCGCCTGGAGGCAGGATGAAAACCGGTACGATGCGGGATCGACCGGTTTACCGTTGTGCTGTTATCAGTTGCTCCGAACGCTGGACAGCATACGGCTGCAGTCTAAATCCAAGTGCACCGAGCACTTTGAGAACGGTGGCGAAACTGGCATTTCCATTCACGCTGAGCGCCTTGTAGAGACTTTCTCGCCCGAGACCAGCGTCTGCGGCGACCCGGGACATACCTTGGGATCTGGCGACATCGCCAAGAGCGGCGGCGATCAATCGAGAATCGCCGTCCTCGAAAGCCGCTTCCAGATATGCCACAACTTCTTCCTGGGTACGAAGATGGTCTGCGGCATCCCAGGCCTTGGTTGCAATTGTCATTGCGATTTACTCCTCCTGAAGAATTTGTTTCGCCAAAGCTTGCGCCTGTTCGATATCACGCTGCTGTGTTCCTTTGGTCCCACCTAGAACGATCACAATAGAGTCCTGGCCCTGATGGATGAAATACACTCGATAACCTGGACCATAGTCGATTCGAAGTTCGGATACTTCCCCGCCCACGTATCGCGTATCGCCGAAGTTTCCCAGCGACATTCGTCTTACTCGAATATCGATTCGCGCCTTTGCCTTGATGTCTCCAAGCTTTTCGAACCAGCGGTCAAAGTCTTCTGTCTGTTCTACTTTGATGGAATCCTGATTGTAACCTATGGGATACACAATTCAATCCTTGTTTTTCACTGGCGGACGGCCCAATCGAGCCTTTGACGAGCCTCCATTGGATGACCGCCCCAAACTGGTCTGGTTCAAGGAATAGTCTGTTTTCCGAAAATTTGCTTACTTCTGAGCAAACTTTTCTAGTCCCACCCGAACTGAAATCCCGATTTGGAGACTTCAGCTCAACTTTGTTTGCAAGATGCTCGCGGGCATGGCCAGTAGTGCATAACAGGCGATGGCTGCCAGCAGACTGGTGTTGATTCCGTTTCACACTTAGATTGCGACGACATAGATAATTAGATTGAATTATATATGCAAAATAATATATAACTATAACTAGATTATATGTATCCACATATGAAAAGGGGCGATATGGGAGCAATAGATGAGATTTCGAGGACAATCAAGGCTGTCCGGCGAGCCAAGGGGCTGAGTCAGCGTGCGCTCGCCGAATCGGCGGGGATGCCGCAGAGTCATATCTCCAGGATCGAGAATGCCGGGGTGGATTTACGTTTATCGAGTCTGACCGAAATTGCGCGCGCGCTCGGACTGGAACTCACTCTCGTTCCGCGCAAAAACCTTCCGGCGGTGCGCTCGATTGTAGGTGGTACCCAAGTCGGCACTCCGAGCATGGCGGTTGCGGCGCGGAATAGTGATATTGGAAACCTCAATAAGCTCGCCAGTGAAATCGCCAGGCAACCTGGCTCTGCGAAGGAAGCTGCCCAGATCAAAAGCCTTGTGCATGACCTGACGCGATTGGCCGTAACGGAATCCTCTTTGGGCAGCATGAGGAATGCATTAGACATACTCGACAGTGCCAGGGCCGACCCCAGGCGTTTGAAGGAGGCGCTGTCCAGCGTTCGGGCACTGCGCAACGCGTTGGCGCATTCTCCTGCGGAGGAACTTCGTCAGGCGAGCCGGCCCGCATACAGCCTGGAGGATGGTGATGGCTAGTGTTTCCGTACTGGAAGTTCTGCTTTATGGCAAAACCATCGGGACGCTGACACAAATCGGCGGGGACCGCACCATATTCGCCTTCAACGAAGACTATATCGCCGACAGAAACCGGCCCGTCCTGGGCCTGGGGTTCAAGGATCGGCACGGAGAGCTTCTCACCGAGTTCAGGCCCTATCAGACCCGCACTATGCCGTTCTTTTCCAACCTCTTGCCCGAAGAGCGTTTGCGGGATTTTCTGTCTGAGCGTGCCGGGGTGAATCCCGAGCGCGAGTTCTTTCTGCTCTGGGCGTTGGGAGAGGACTTGCCTGGCGCGATTACGGTCCGGTCTGCCGATCATGAAGAATGGCCGCCTGAAGCCGGGGGGCCTCTGGATGAAGATTCTGTGCGCCAACGCGACGAAAAGGCGCTGCGCTTTTCTCTTGCCGGCGTACAGCTCAAGTTTTCCGCACTCGAAAGCGCCAGGGGCGGGCTGACTATTCCCGCCAGAGGCGTTGGGGGATCATGGATCGTCAAGCTTCCTTCCGAAAGGTTCGAGGGCGTCCCCGAAAACGAATTCTCGATGATGACGCTCGCGCGCAAGCTGGGCATGAACGTGCCCGCGCTGAGTCTCGTCAATGTGAATGACATCAATGGATTGCCGCCGGATGTGGCCACGATGGACGGCAAGGCGCTGGCGATCGAACGCTTTGATCGATTGAGCGACGGTAGCCGCGTCCATATCGAGGACTTCGCGCAGATTTTTGGCGTCTATCCGGAGGACAAATACAAGAAGGCGAGCATGGTCAATATCGCGAATGTTGTCGCGGCTGAAAGCGATGACACCGATATCAGGGAGTTTGTCCGACGACTTGTGTTCAACACGTTGATCGGCAACGCCGACATGCACATCAAGAACTGGTCGGTGTACTACCCGGACAAGCGCACCGCGCGCCTGGCTCCCGCCTATGATTTCTTATCGACGATTCCCTATATTCCCGATAGCAAGGCTGCACTAACTGTCAGCCGCAGCAAGCGATTCGATGAATTCGATGAATTCGATGAAGACGAGCTTGTCCATTTCGCCGGCAGGGTCAAGCTCGCCAAAGCGCTTGTGCTGGATACCGCCAGAGAGACAGTCGAACTGTTCCATCAGCACTGGAACGAGGAGAAGAACAATCTTCCTCTTTATCCAGATGTGGTTTCAACAATAGAACGGCATTTGGGAGCGGTACGATATCCTTGCAAATTGTAAATGCTGCTTTCGATATACAAGGATGATTCGCCGCCGGGGTCTTGACCAGCTTCATACGGCCCTGCATAAACAGGCCATGGTCGCCTTGATCGGACTGCGACGAATGGCCGAGTTGTTGTCGAAGTTACAGAAGTGACCGGATGTCCGTGTCTCGGGTTTGGACCGAGCCATTGCCGGCAACCGGTTCACGCTTTTCGTCGATGGGAATAGATCTCAAAGCTTCGAGTCTGAAATGCCGGAAAGTTCGACGGGCGCCTGGTCGGGAAAACTTGCCACCAGTTTCAGATTTCCTCCCATCGCTTCGATTGTCTTGCGCAATGTTGAAAGAAGCAGATCGCTTCGTTTTTCGAGTCGCGAAACTCCATCCTGAGTGATTCCGAGAGTTGCCGCGACTTGCGCCTGAGTTAGCTCTCGCGCCTTGCGCAATTCACGCAGGGACAATTCTTCCGCGACCAACTGAGATGCCCTCTCTTTGATCTTGCGGCGACGGGCAGGTTCAAGACCAGCGAGGATTTCGTCAATGTTTTTTGCCACCGGAGTTCTCCTCTGTTGTTAACTTATTGATATGCTTACGAAAACGTTCATCGGCTTTGCGTAGCAGTTCGCCGTAAAATCTGCTTGAGTTTTTGCCCGACTTTTCTCCCGCAACCAGAAGAGTGGCTTGTCTTTTCGAATCGAATGCAAATGCGAGACGCCACTGGCGACCTGAAACGACAAACCGCAATTCCTTCATGTTCGAATGCCCCGACCCATACAGAGTATCCGCTCTCGGTCTGCCCAGGTTTGGACCGAATTGCTTCAGCAGTTCTGATTGCGCCAGAATTTCATCTTGAACCATCCGAGGGAGCGAATTGAACTCGGGTTCAAATTCGTCGGCGATTACTACTGGCCACTCCATGGGCAAATAATGCATCGGCCGACATATGGTGTCAAGTACATATTTGCCCTGCTCTCTGATCGTTACGGTGATCAATGGTCCAGTTATGACGCCCTACGGTGGTGGAGTCGGACAGATGCTTCATCGTCAACTCCGGCGACTCGCGCCATCCCGTCGCCGAAAATGTCGAAGCAATCGGACTGCGACAAATGGCCGAGTTGTTGTCGCAGCTACAAAAGTAACCGCCGGTTCATCGTTGTTCGCGCCCTTCGCGCTGTAGCACTTCCGCGGGCGTATGCCGGCGGTCTCCGGTGAGTTCGCGCATGCGCGCCAGTTCGCTGTGACCGAGTTTTGCTTGCAGGAAACTCGCCGGTAGCGCCAGCAGCGCATAGCAGGCTATGGCGACCAGCAGGCTGGTGTTGATTCCGCTCCACATGGAGATGGCGACGGCGAAGACACTGGCGAGAACGCCGGTGGCGCCGTTCATGCCCCACATCCAGGGAAGACATTGACTGGAATATTCGCGGAACAACCGTAGACCGAGGGGAAAGCACATGCCCATGGGCACGGCCGGCAGGCTGACCAGGGCGATTACTATCAGGCAGCGGACGAGAAGACCCTGGTGGATCGTCGCGGTGATCAACGGACCGGCCATGACATAGATCAGCGCCAGCAAGGAAACGATGGCGCCGGGGATCAGCAGGGTCCAGCGCGAGCCGCGGCCGACCCGGATGCGGTCGGAAACAAAGCTGCCGGCGCCGGCGGCGAGAATCATCGAAAACAGCAGCACCGCCACGGCGTATACAGGATGCCCAAGGTAGACCGAAAAGCGTTGCATGAGCGGGATCTGCACCATCATGAAGCCGGTGCCGATGCAGGCGAAATACGCAAGGCCGCTGAGGAAAACGCGGTTGGGAATCTTCGGCTTGCCGGCGATGAGGAGCGGAGCGACGATTACAAGCAAAACGCCCGCCAGCGCCAGCACGCATAGCAGCATCAGCGTATATGTCGCCAGCAGATTGCCGCCGGCGACTATGCCGAGGTCTTCGAGTGCGTCACCGGCAAAGAGCAGGGCAGCGGGCTTGAGGATGTTGAAAAAGTACGGCCGGCTGTCGGTGGGCGGCGTGAAGTCAAGAAACTCATGCTGCGCTGCCGCAAGCAATTGCTCCCCATCGGTGCTCGCAAGCACGTTGCGGATCAATGGCTCGTCCGACGCTTGCCGGGGCGTGTGATGGATCGTGAATCCGTATTCGGCCGCAACGAGCTCAATGGTGTCTATATCCTTCTCCCCTAGGGGTTCAGGAGAAACGATCAGGGTGGCCACTGCGTCGGTTGCGGGGGGCGAGTAGCGCGACAAGAGCGCCATGTGCTCGGCGGGATTCGCGGCGCCGTGGCGCAGCAGCGACATCGTGGCAAGCGACATTAATCGGTTGGTTTCCGACAGCGCCTCGGGCGAGTACCAGCGCGAAACGCTGAACAGTCCGCCGGGATTGAGCTGGTCGAGAAAAACCTGCCAGCCTTCCACGGTGTACAAGCCGTTTTCCGACAGGGTAAAAGCGCCGGCACCGGTCGCCGCCCAAGTATCGATCAGCGACATCTGGATAATATCGTAGGTATCTTCGCTACGGGTCAGAAAAGACCTCGCCTCGTCGTGGACGAATTCAACATTTGGCTGGTTGGCCAATTGGGCGAATTCCCGGCGCTCTTCCTTGATGACGCGAAGAATGGCGTCATTGATTTCAATACCGGTGATATGGGAACTGCCAGCCCATAAAGCCGTGAGAATGTCGCGGCCGCCACCGACGCCGATGACCGCCGCCGAACTGCCGGGACGCAGGTGATAAGGCAATGCGGTGACGTCGAATCGCGGCCAGCCGAGATTGCCACGGTCGCCGTCCCACTCGGTGAGCACGGTGGCAGCTTCGCCATCGATGACAATCGCCTGGCTCCGCATGCCTTCGATTTCAGTGGCGCCTTCGCCGGCGCCCCAGTACGCAGGACCGCCTTCGACTACCTGGGAAACCAGAATCTGGCCGTGAATAGTCCAATATTCCTGGCTGACGGCGCCATGGGGTATGGGCAGGCCTTTGGGGTAGAACACCCGAAATCCGTCGGGTGTGGCGTAGTTGCCGATTGCACCGATCACAACGACTGCACTGAGAGTGGTCCAGATAAAGGGCCGCCGTCCCTTCCGCGCGAGCTGGAACAGGAATACGCCGAGCAGGGCGATCGCGACGGTAACGAAAGTGGCGCTGGTGATGTCCAGTGAATTGAGCAGGAAAAGGCAGAGCACGCTCCCCAATGCCGCGCCGATCAGATCGACCGCGTAGATCAGTCCGCTATTGCCTTTCACCTGGGTCAAGGCGACGGTGACGACGACGCCACTGAAAAAGAACGGAACCGCGACCGCCACGGTAATCAGCGCCATTTTCAGTACGCCAAACAGGGTCCAGCCATCGCGGATGTCGAGCGGTGTATAGATGACCGTGAGGTGACAGACAATCACACTCGCGGCGAACAGAACGGAGTACAGGAACAGATTGTCGAAGGCATCACCCGCGCCGAAACGGTGCGGCCGGAGATATACCCACAGTGCCCCGGCCGCCATACCGAACATGGCCATCGATACTGCAAAGAAAGACAAGTGGTACCAGGTCACCACAGACAGCAGCCGGGTATTCAGCACTTCCAGCATGAGCGTCGCGCCGGTGATGAAAAAAAGCCCGAGCAGAAATGCCCGGTTGGCCGGTTGTGCTATGTTTTCGCTCATCGGTTTCGCCAACTCTTCACGGTTCCAGACATGCGCGCATTCGGATTGACGGCAATCGGCAAACAGGCGGCAATCGTACTGCTGGCGATTTATTTGTTCGCGTTGTCATGGTTTGCCCTGACCAATCCGATCTATACCTGGGATGTGGTTCCCTATGTGGCGACGACTTTCTCGGCCGAAAGTGACGATCCCGCGGCAATTCATGAGGCGACCTACGAACTGCTGCGGCGCTCGCTCAGCGCGGCGCAATTCAATTCTCTGATCGGCGGCGAATACGCTGCTGCGATGTATGCAAGCCCGGAAAATTTCGCCGGCCAGCTTAGCATGTATGAAATCAAGCCGCTGTATGTGTTGTTCCTGCAGGGCCTGGCGGCGGCCGGGGCGAATCCGATTTACGGCATCATCTGGCTTTCGCTTGTTCCGAGCTTGCTGATCTGTCTGGTCCTGTTTAACTGGCTGTGGAAACTGACCGGCCCGATGCAGGCGGTGCTGGCGGTTATCCTTTTCTCCATCGGCGCGCGGCTGTTCGACCTCAGCCGGGTTCCGACGCCGGACAGTTTTTCCGCGCTGGCGGTAATAGCGGGGCTCTGGTGCCTGCTGGCGCGGCGATGGACGGCAGGGGCGGTGGCCTTGCTTTGCCTGTCGATCTGGATACGCACGAACAACATCCTTTTCGTCGCTCCGCTGCTCTTATTGCTCTGCTGGAACCATTTGGGACGAGGTGAGCCGCTACGCTCCAGTGAATTCTATTGGTACGGTGGCGGGCTGACGCTCAGCATTCTGTCCTGGTTCTGGATCAGTGCGGTCTTCGATTACGACTGGTGGCGGCTGTTCTATCACACCCTTATCGAATCCCAAGTCGATATCGAGGCGTTCGCCGAACCGTTCTCCCTGGCGCTATATCTCGATGTGCTGCGCAGCGGCGCCGTTCAGCTATTTGCCAGCGGCGCGATGATCGCGACGGTGCTGCCGCTGTTTTTGCTGCTCTGGCTGATCTCATGGCGCGGCAACCTGGCCGGCATCGTCAGACCCGAAAAACCTGTTTCGCTGGACGATATCAGCCTGCTCTGCCTGCTGGTTTTCGCCGCCTTTCTGGTACTGTTCCCGTTGATCGCCGGGTTGGACCGATTTCTGACTCCATATTACGCCGTCATCACCTTGTTCGCAGTCAGCCGTGCATCCGAAGCCGACTCCACCGGCGCCCGGCGAGCATGAGCGCTTACCTGACCGCGAGCAGCCGTTTCCTGCTCACGCTGACACTGATAGGCGCCGCCTGGCTGATCATGATCAGCGGCTTGATGATTACCGACGTCTGGGACGAGACAAACGCCCTGCTTCTGTTCGCCTCGGAACAACTGGCGGGCATGAATTTCTTCGAGGCGTTTCTTGCCGTTTGGTTACAGCAACTGCCACTGGACATCTATCGCCCGCTCGGCAGCAGTCTGGCCCTGGGGCTGGGCAAACTATCCGGCGGCGATTTTCTCTTTTTGCGCTATTTCAACGCCTTGCTGGTGCTCTGTTCGGCAGGCCTGCTGGCGCGGGCGCTGGCGGTAAGATTCGAAGCGGAGTCAGGCAGGGCCATCGCGTTTTTCGCCGTGTTGTTGTTCTCCGCGTCCAGCCTGATTACGGCGACCTGGTTCGCCAATGTTTTTGACGCCGCCTGCCTGTTCTTCCTGGCGCTGGCGATCCGCTTGTACGTATCAGGAAGTCTTGCCGCTTGCGGCATCAGCTTCGCTCTCGCCGTTTTCTGCAAGGAGTCCTGTGTGCTGGCCTTGCCACTGTTCGCCTGGCTGTTTTGGGAAGATCGGCAAGGAGCGCGCCGGCAAGTCAGGAAAGCGCACATCTGGCTGGCCGTTTCCATGCTGGGAGTCTCGGCATTTTATTGGTCGCTGCGCCATTCGTTCATTCCCATTGGCTCCGAGGGCGATATTCACGGCTTTGACGTCGACATCTACGCCGCCTCTTACACCAGTTTCATAGCCGGATTTCCGGCACAATCGAGCAGTTTCTCTCTCGGCGGCGTGACTTTCTGGGCAGGTATCGCGGTGATGATCGCGCTGATCTTTTTTACGCGAAATCTCGGACCCAAGATTACGGTGCTGGCAATTCTCGGCCTTTGCGGGCCGGTTTATTGGGGCATGTTCGGTTACCAGGACGGCAATATCATGAGCCATCACAATTTCGTCGGCCGACTTTATCTCATACCATACGCGCTTTCGCTCTTCGTCATCTTTGCTCATGCGCCGCGGCCGGTAATCCTGCTGATCGCGCTGTTCAGCATCTGGGGAATGGGGGTGACCTGGCGCCAACATTCCGTTTTTCAGCATACTTATGCAGATATCTACCGCCTGGCAGAATCCACCGAAGGCAGGCTGGTAGTGCATTATCCGGAGAAGCCGCTCGAAGATTTCCGCCGCGGTATTTCAATCGGCGACTATCCCGATGCGACAATTCGCATCAACCTGCGCGAAGGCGGTCTTGAGTGAAAGTCTGTTGGACTGATTCATGAATTTCCTTTCGATCAACGTGCGCGATCAGTCCAACTGGATAGCCGGGTTTTCAGTCCTGATCGTCGGCATCAACGGGATCGTATTCCGCGGACATGAACTCGACGACGGCCTGATCTATGCGAGATACATCCAGAACCTGATTTCGGGAAACGGGCTGGTATACAACGCCGGCGAATACGTCAATGGATTGACTTCGCCCTTGTTTGCCTGGCTGTCGCTTGCGCCGGCTTATTTCTTCGGCGACGCGCGTCAAGGCGCGATGTTGATTTCCGTGTTGTCGGCCATGGGCACGGTCATCATTTTCTACCGGATTTTGACCATGTTCATCGCCGAGCGGCGAATAGCAGCCCTGGCGACTTTGTTCGCGGCAGGTTCCGGTATCACTTACATCAACCTCGGTATGGAAACGAGCCTGTTCACTTTCATGGTCGGGCTCTGCTTTTTCCTGTATTTCAAGGACGATTTCTTCCCGCTCGGCATCTGCGTCGGGCTCGCAATACTCACCCGGCCCGAGGCTGTTTTTCTCGTCCCGGCAATGGCGCTGAATACCTGGGTTTATAAACGACAATGGCCCGATTTGCGGTGTTATATCGTGCCGACAATTCTGGTGTCGGCGCAGTTCGCATTCAACGGCCTATACTACGGTGCCCTGCTTCCATCTTCCGGGGTCGCAAAGATTGCCCAGGGAGCAATGGGCCATTGGGGGTATAACAGAATTATCTTCAGCCTGGGCGAACACTTGCTGAACGGCTTCGGCTTGCCTGGGCATATGCAGGTATTCGGAACATTCGTAGTCCCGATCTTTTTGATGATTCTGGCCGCGCTTTCTATTCCGCTTGTTCAGGCGCGCCAATACCTGATTGTTTCAATAGCATTCCTGGGACTCTACACGGGATTTCTCACGGGTCTGAATATACCAAGTCAATGGTGGTACTACGCAATTCATTTCTCGATATTTTCCAGCTATGTGGCTCTGGGTATTTACTGGCTGTATCTTCGAGTCAAAACCGGGCGCCGAAAGATTTTCCGCATCTCGTTCATCGGTTTCTTCGCCTTGATGCTGATCTGGCAGGGGGCGATAAACCTCGTTCTGCATGGCAAAACCGTACGCGAGGACTACAGGGAGTTCGGTTTATGGATCGCCGAGAATACGCCCGTCGATTCATCGGTGGCGCTTGCGGAGATCGGCACCGTCGGCTGGTATTCCGAGCGCCGGATAATAGACATTCTGGGCCTGGTGACCAGCGGCAACGCGGATTTCGTCGCCGAAGGCGACTACAACAGTTGGCTGGAATTGCATCCGCCGGACTATATACTTGCGCGCGACCCGCCGCGATTCTTCGAACGCGCGATCACATTCCTGCGGACAAACCGACCGGATGACCTGGTCGAAGTATCCGAGTTCGAGTTTCCAGACTACAAACTGTACCGTTTCTTGCCGAATGATGGGGAAGGCGCAATCGATGGCTGTTGAAAACGGCAAGATTACCGATCCGGACAGGCATCTGTTCGTCGATCTCGACGGAACGCTGATCCGCACGGACCTGCTGTTCGAGTCGCTGTTGCTGTTGCTCAGGCGCAATCCGCTGTACCTGGTCTTGATTCCCATCTGGCTGCTCAGGGGCCGCGCCTGGCTCAAACATCAGCTCGCGCGCCGGGTGAAGATCGACCCTGCCGGGCTGCCTTATAACGAGGAGTTCCTGGTATGGCTTCGGGAACAGCGAGCGCAGGGGCGTTTGATGACGCTGATCTCGGCCTCGAACCAGCAGTATGTGAGCGCCGTGGCCGAACACGTCGGACTGTTCGAGGCCGCTATCGGCAGCGATGAGAGAACCAATCTGAAAGCGGGGAACAAATTGCGTCGCATCGAAGAAATCGCCCGGGGCGAAACGTTCGCCTACGCCGGTGATTCGCGCGCCGACCTCCCCATCTGGGCCAAAGCCGGACAGGTCTTGTTGGTAAACGCCGGCCCGTCGGTCGACAGCCGAATTGAAAACAGCCCTGCCGAAGTATTGCGTTTCGGCTCGGCCCCCGCGCTGTTCGGGCCGTTGCTGCGCGCCATGCGGCCCCATCAATGGCTCAAGAACACCTTGCTGTTCGTGCCGCTGATCCTGTCCCATCAGCTGAATCAACCGGATTTACTGTTCGCCGCGATGATCGGATTTATTGGATTCTGCCTTTGCGCTTCGAGCGTCTATCTGCTGAACGACATGCTGGACCTCGACAGCGACAGATCACATCAAACCAAGCACAGAAGGCCCTTCGCGTCGGGAGAATTACCGCTTGCCGCCGGTTTTGCGGCGGCGCCGGCACTGTTGCTGGGTACCTTTCTCATAGCATTGCTGCTGCCCCATGATTTTCGTCTTGTACTGCTGATTTACTGGCTGCTCACCTGCCTCTACAGTTTCGGGCTGAAACGAATTTTCCTGCTCGATGTCGTTACTCTGGCGGTTCTCTACGCATTGCGCGTCGCCGCGGGCGCGGAAGCGATCGAAGTAGTAACCACCAACTTCCTGATCGCATTTTCGCTCTGCTTTTTCCTTGGCCTGGCCATGGTCAAGCGGGTGACGGAACTGGCCAATCTGCAAGCCGGCGCCATCAGCGGACGCGCCTACCGGAAACTTCACCAGCCATTGCTGACCGTAATCGGCGGACTGGCCAGTTTTGCGGCGGTAGTGGTATTCGCGTTTTATATCAATGCGCCGGCTACCACCCGGCTATACAGCGTTCCGCTCATGCTCTGGCTGATCTGTCCGCTGCTGCTGGTATTGCTCGGCCGTATCTGGATGCTCGCGCGGGCCGGCAGACTCAACGAGGATCCGGTATTGTTCGCCATCGAGGATCGCCTGAGTCAAATGATCGTACTCGCGAGCGGCATTCTGATCTGGCTCGCGACCTGAACCCCTGAGGCTTGAAGCCGGCAAAAAAAGTGTGCGATGCTTGCGCGCAACCGGAGGCATACAACCATGAAAAACCTGTCTATTTTTCGAGCTGGAATTTTTCTGCTTTTACTTGGATTCGTCACTCCCCTGCTGGCGCAGCCCTACCCCAACCCCTGGCGCAACGTGGAATGGGGCGATTTGCCCGACGGCCGCACCTGGGGCGCCGTCGGCGACCTCGACGTCGACCCGGACGGAGAGCATCTCTGGGCCGTGGTCCGCTGCGACGCCACCGAGAGCGACCGCTTCGGCGACGAGTGTCTCGATTCCGATCTTGACTCGGTACTCAAGTTCGACGCCGAAGGCAATGTCGTGGAGAGTTTCGGCGGCGGCATGTTCATCTGGCCGCATGGCATCGATGTCGATGAGGACGGCAATATTTACGTCACCGACGCGGTGTCCCAGGCGAGAATTCCGGATGGCGACATGCGCGGCCACCAGGTGGTGAAGTTCAGCCCCACCGGCGAGGTGCTGATGGTACTCGGCACGCCGGGAGTGCAAGGCAGCGGCGAAAACCAGTTCACCTCACCGGCGGACGTGGTGATCGGCGATAACGGCGACATCTTCATAGCCGACGGCCATAACACACCCGGCAACAACCGGGTCGTGAAATACGACCGCGACGGCAATTTCATCAAGACCTGGGGCAAGACCGGCTACGCGCCGGGAGAATTCCGCGTACTGCATACAATCGCCATCGACCAGCGCGGCCGAATTTTCGTCGGCGACCGTTCCAACAACCGTTTACAGATTTTCGATCAGGACGGCAATTTCATCAGCCAATGGACGCAGTTCGGGCGGCCGAGCGGAATCTTTTTCGACGAACATGACCGGATCTACGTGGCCGATTCCGAATCCGACATCGAGCAGAATCCGGGCTGGGAAATGGGCATTCGCATCGGCGACGCCGAACTCGGCTGGGTCGATGAATTCGTGCTGTACGCGCCCGGCGACCCGCACGTCATCATCGGCAACGGCGCCGAGTTCGTGGCCGTGGACGCCGACGGCAACATGTACGGCGGAGAGCCCATCCCCCGCAACCTGCAAAAATACATCCGCGTGAGACCGTAGCGGTACCGATCGAAGCCCCTATTGCGCAATCCAGGGAGGTTCGATCAGCAACTCCGGGTCGGCATCAGGCTTCGGCACGAACTTCTGCGAGCGGCCGTATTGATTGTCGCCGCCGATCAGGTTGCCGTCCGAATCCACCGTGAAGGTATGCACCTCGAGATAGCCGTCGGGCAGGTCCGGCGGCACCAGCCAGGTGTACTTGTAGTTGCCTTCGAAATCGTAGTTGATGAAGCGCAGCGGACCCAGGTCCGTGATCCAGATGTCATTCTCGTTGACGATGATGTCCAGCGGCAGGGTCAGGCCCGGGAAATCGCGCAGGAACTCGACCTCGGCCGGGTCGTCGGTGGTCTGATACACGTTTACCCGGCCACCCGAGCGGTCGAGCGCGAAAATCAGGCCGTCCGGCCCGATTCCCAATGCATGCAAGGTGTTGAACTGGCCCGGCCCGTCGCCGAAGCCGCCGAATTCGCCGAGATAATTCATGTCGTTGTCGAAGATGATCACCCGGTGATTGTCGAGGCCGTCGGCGACCAGAATGCGGCCGTCGGGCAGGAAGGCGACGTCCTGTGGCCGGCCGAAATGCGTTTCGTCAGCAGCTGAAACACCCTTCTCGCCATAAGTCGCCAGCACTTCGCTGCCGTCGTTGGCGATCACGTAAATTTGATGGAAAGTTTCATTGATCAGCCAGATGCGGTTCTCGGGATCGTATGGGCTGATGCGGACGCGATGGGGGCCAGGCCCGGCGGAACCTTCGCAGAGATAGTCGAGATGATCCCAGATCTCCACGACTTCGCCGTCGCCGTTGAGAATGTAGAGGCAGTTCTGCCAGTGGCGGCGGTTGGATTCGAACAGAACGTTGATGCCCAGGGCGCCGCCAAAACCGGGAAAATCTTCCGGGACCGGATAAGGCAGGATAGTCTCGCCGCGCTGGGCGATGATGATGCGGTCCGGTGATTCCGCCCACACGCCAGAGTTGCCCCCGAATGCGAAGCCTTTTTCCTGAAACGGTTGATGCCAGCCGCTGACGATGTCATACGGGCTCTCGCCGATGGGCCCCCGGGCGTTGCCCTGTTGAGCCAGCGCCGGCGCGGCGCAGACAACGACCGTCACAAGCAGGAGCTGCAGCCTCAGGATGAACGGGCGGACGGAAAAATGCATCATTGTTTCCTCTTGTTGGGCGCTGGGAAGCGCAATAATGACATATACGCGTTGTTGTGAACATTAACGCGATATTCGACTCAATATCTTTCGTATTCGAAACCTTCGAACGCTTTGTTGATCATCGTCTCCAAGTGCTGAACCTCCGTATCCGTAAGTTGGGAAAACTCTCCCTTCCGCCTTCTTTTGGATAACACGCCATTGTTTTGTCGGATGAACAGAATGAGATTTTGCGCCAGTCGATCCGGCATATCGATCAAGTTTCGGATGCCGGCCATGGCCTCGTCGAACCGGCGCAGATATTCAATTTCGTTGGGCAGGTCGTGTTCGACCGATTTATGCACGCAGCCGTAGAGAAACTCGGCGACATCGGTGCAGTCGAAGTAGCGATACAAGTCCGCGGTATCGTTCAGTACCTCGACGTTGTAGTTGGGAGTCGACCGCCATTCAATGAAGTCCATCAAGGCTGACGAATGTGCTCTCAGCGTGGCGCTGTACTCCACAATCCGATCTTGCATGGCCGAAGAAATGGGAAACACCATACCAGGAGGAGAGAATCCGCGATCCGCCAGGACATGATGAATCAGGCAGCGATGCACACGCCCATTGCCGTCTTGAAAAGGATGTACATAGACAAAGCCAAATGCCGTCGCCGCCGCTTGCAGAACAGGGTCTAATCCATCGTCGCGCATCCTGTCGTTCGCAGCCAGCATGCCCGAGCACAATGCTTCGATGTCTTCGGGGCGTGCGCCAATGAATTCCGGCAATGGAAAATTGTAGTGATCGCGGTCGCCGAGAAAAACACCGTCAGGGCGCAGTCCCTTGAAGACAAGCCTGGAGTCTTCGATCAATACGCTGTGCAGACGGAGTATTTCTTCCATGGTGAGTGGGTTCCTGCCGGACTGTAGCACCGCTTTTCCCCAGCGTTCCAACCGATTGCGGGGCGGTCGTTCACCCTCGATTTCGAAACTGGCGCGACTGTCCGCCATAAGCAGAAACGAGGCCGCCCGAGCGGCGAGACGCGCGCCGGCGCGGGCGGTCAGTTCCGCGGCGTTGTTTGCCAGTCGCGACCCGGCGAATGCTTCGAGCTTTTCCGTTCTGCGAATGACAGGGCACCAATCGCCGTTCCCCAGCAAGTTGTCTCTTACCTTGTGTCGGCGCGAAATTTTTGCTTTTCCCGTGAAGTAGATCCTTTCGTCCAACACGTCCACGGCTGTTGTTTTTGGGGATTCTTCAATATCCAGGGTCTTTCCCGTCAAGGTTTCGTACAGGAACCAGACGCGGCGCGCATACACACCTACAGGTGCGGATCGGATAAATTTTTCCAGTTCCGGGGCTGGTACGACTTCAAAAATGCGCTTCAGGACCAGTAAATCGATGTTTTCGTGGCGTAACGCGAAAACCAGGTGGTCGATCATCAGATCATTCGGCTGATATCGCTTGTCAAATACAGTGAATTCGCCTTCCCACCGTCTGCCGCCGCCGATATGTTTCTCCGAAATGCAAACTGGTTTACGAACCGGCGCCCGAAGTTCAAGCGCATTGACCAATGCGGCCAAGCCGGCGAGCCGACTTTCTGCCGGGATCGAAATACCCTGGAATCTGGATTTTTTAGTGAATTCGAGGCGCATGACTTGAAAAACATTTATCCTTATCGAAAAACATGCGATTTATAGCTCATTTGTCGAATAATGCACAAATCGAAAATCGCTCACTGGAATCGAATATTACCTCAAAATATTGATGGAAATCGATTTTTGGACACAATTGGCGGAGAATCTCATTTTGCCAACTAGAAGATGTACAGGATGACAGGGAGGCGCGAGATGGCCCTGATGACCCTCGGTTATTCTGCGCGGAGCGAATTGGAGTCACAGAATCCAGCATTCAGGGCGCTGCTTTCACATACTTTTCATACCAAGCCAGGTAGCGTTCCAGCCGATCGAGTTGAAATGCAGGTTTGCTTATACCGTGGAATTCGTTGGGATAGACGACCAACTGGGTTTCCACGCCTAGCCTGCGCAGCGCCTGGTAGAGTTGCTCGGAATTCTGGATCGGCACGTTCCAGTCGTGTTCGCCGCCCATGATAAGGGTTGGCGTGACCACGTTCGCCACATCGTTGAAGGGCGTGATGCGCTCCCAGGCCGCGGCGTTCTCCCAGGGCAGGCCGAGTTCGGCCTCCCACTGGCGCTGGTAGTGGTCGTGGCCGTAGTTGGCCCGGTACAGCACTTCGCTTGCGCCGGTAATCGCGGCCTTGAAGCGGTCCGATTTGGTGATGACGTAATTTGTGAGAATGCCGCCGTAGGACCAGCCGCCGACGCCGAGGCGATCAGGGTCGGCGTATCCGAGTTCGATGGCGTGATCGACTCCGGCGATGACGTCTTCCGTGTCCGGAACTCCCCAGTTTGCCCACAGCGCGTGGGAAAAATCCCGGCCGTATCCCGATGAGCCGCGAGGATTGGTCATCACCACCAGGTAACCGTTTGCCGCGAACAATTGCGCTTCGAAATTGAAGGCGAAATCGTATTGCGAAACCGGGCCGCCGTGGATGCGCAGCAAGGTCGGATAGCGCATGCTTTCGTCGAAGCCCGGAGGCTTGAACAGGAAGCCCTCGATTTCCATGCCGCCGGGGTTTTCGAATTGCACGTTCTCGACTTCCGCCAATTGCAACTCGTCGAGCCAGGGGCGATTGGTGGCCGTCAATTGCCGTCGCTCTTCGCCGGCGCCGAAGAAAATCTCGGCCGGCAGATGCGGCTCGCTGATCAGGCTGGCGATCTGGCCGTTATCGTTCACGGAATAGCCGCGCAGGCTCAGCGGGCCTTCGATGACGCGCCGGAAGTTCTCGCCTGAAATGTTCATGCTCGCGAGATGACGCTCGGCGCTGTCTTCGTACGTGAACAGGATCGTTTCGCCGTCGGGAGCGAAGCGGGGCGAGCCGACATTGCGGTCGAGGCGTTCGCTGAGCACCCGGGCCGGGCCGCCGGTGGCGGGAGCGATCGCCAGATGATTTGTGGCGTACCAGATGATTTCCGGCTCGGTAACGCTGGTGTGGACGATGTATCGTCCGTCCGGGCTCCAGGCGGGCGAGTTGTCCGAACCCGGATTGTCGGTAATCCGCAACAAGGTCGCGCCGGCGTCGGGATTGTCCGCCGCCACCACCCAGATATCGGAATTGCTGTTTGCGTCGGGTTCGTCAGTGCGATTGCTGACGAAAGCGATGAGCCTGCCGTCGGGGCTCCAGGTCGGCTGGGAATCGTCGTAGTCGCCGGACGTGATCTGCACCGCCTCGTGTTCCGCGCCGGGTTCAACGTCCTGAACGTACAGATGCGTCCTGCGGCGGTCGAGATACCCGGCGTAATCGCGCTTGAATTGCAGGCGGTCGATCACCCAGGGACGGGGTTCGTCATCGTCTTCCGCATCCGGGTCCCGAACCACCAGCGCAAGCCGCGATGCGTCGGGCGACCAGGCGAAATCGTTCACCCCCTGTTCGACGTGGGTGAGCTGCCGCGCTTCGCCGCCGCGGCGGTCCAGCGCCCAGACTTGAGTCCGGCCCTCGTTGCGCGAGGCCAGGAACGAGAGGAAACGACCGTCAGGGCTCCATTGCGGGCTGCTCGCCGACGCACCCGGGACGCTCATGGGCAACACGGTATCGTCGACCGTCGAAGCCATCCAGACGCGTGTTTCGCTGCCATCGTCTTCGAGGCTGGTCGTGCGCACGGTATACGCGACCCAGGCGCCGTCGGGACTGATTTCCGGGCTGCCCACGGCCTTCATTTCAAACAGGTCTTCGGGTTCAAGCAGCCGGGTTTCCTGGGCGCCGGCGGAAAGCGCCACCAACGCCAGACATGCCGCAAACTGTCCCGATATCAGTCGCTCCACGCTCATGAAATCTCCCGTTTTGAACCGACCGACCCTATTTCACATATTGCTCGTACCAGGCCAGGTAGCGTTCGAGGCGGTCGAGCTGGAACGCCGGATTGCTGAAACCGTGGTGTTCGCCGGGATAGACCACGAGTTGCGTCTCGACCCCCAGCCGTCGCAATGCCTGGTAGAGTTGCTCGGAATTCTGGATTGGCACGTTCCAATCGTGCTCCCCGCCCATGATCAGGGTCGGCGTGACGACGTTCGCCACGTCGTTGAACGGCGACATGCGCTCCCAGCCCTCGGCGTTTTCCCAGGGAAAGCCGACCTCGATTTCCCATTCGTACTGATAATGGTCGTGGCCGTAATTCGCCCGGTACAGTGCCATGCTCGCGCCGGTGATCGCGCCCTTGAAGCGGTCCGATTTGGTGATTACGTAGTTGGTCAGAATGCCGCCGTAAGACCAGCCGCCGACGCCGAGCCGGTCCGGGTCGGCATAGCCCTGTTCGATGGCGTAATCCACCCCGGCCATCACGTCCTCGAAATCGTTCACGCCCCAGTCCGCCCAGATTGCATGGGAGAAATCGCGGCCGTAACCGGACGATCCCCGCGGATTGGTCAGCACCACGACATAGCCATTGGCCGCGAACAACTGGGCATCGAAGTTGAAGGCGAAATCGTATTGCGCGACCGGGCCGCCGTGAATGCGCAACAAGGTCGGATATTGAAAGCTTTCGTCGAAACCCGGCGGCTTGAAGATGAATCCTTCCACCTCGGTGCCGTCGGCGCTCGGGAATTGCGCGTTCTCGACTTCCGCAAGTTGCAATTCGTCGAGCCAGGGCCGGTTGGTGAAGGTCAATTGACGCCGCTGGTCTCCGGCGCCGTAAAACACTTCGCCCGGCATATGCGGCTCGCTGACGAGGCTGGCGATCTGTCCGTCGTCGCTTTGCGAAAATCCGCGCAAGCTCAGCGGCCCTTCAATGATCCGGCTGAAACTCTCGCCCGAGGTATCGATGCTCGCCAGGTGGCGTTCGCCGCTGTCTTCGAGCACGAACAGCACTTCGTCGCCATCCGGAGAGAAGCGGGGCGAGGACACGTTGCGGTCCAGGCGTTCGGTGAGCACCCGCGCCGGGCCGCCCGCGGCCGGAGAAATCGCCAGATTGTCGATGGCGTACCAGATGATCTCGGGTTCGGTGACGCTGGTATGGGCAATGAAACTACCGTCGGGACTCCAGGCCGGCGAGCCGTCGGCGCCGGGATTTTCGGTGACCTGCAACAAGGTGGCGCCGGCGTCGGGATTATCCGCCGAAACCACCCAGATATCGGTGTTGTCACTCAGGTCGGGCTCTTCGGTGCGATTGCTGACGAAGGCGATCAGGCTGCCGTCGGGACTCCAGGCCGGATCCGAATCATCATAGTCGCCCGAGGTGATCTGCACGGCTTCCTGTTCCTGGCCGGGCGCCACGTCCTGAACGTACAAGTGCGTTCGTCGACGGTCGAGATAGCCGGTGTAGTCGCGCTTGAACTGAATGCGGTCGATCACCCAGGGCTTTTCTTCGTCCTCGTCACCTTCCGTTTCCTCTTCCGGGTCGCGGATCACCAGAACCAGCCGGCTGCCATCGGGCGACCAGGCGTAATCGGACACTCCCTGTTCGACATGGGTAAGCTGATTCGCCTCGCCGCCGCGCCGATCGAGAGCCCAGACCTGGGACTCGCCGTCGTTGCGCGAGGCGATGAAGGAAAGAAAACGCCCGTCGGGGCTCCATTGCGGATTGCTTGCCGACGAACCATCGCCCGTCATGGGCAGCACGGTGTCGTCAGTGGTAGACGCCATCCAGATGCGGGAATCGCTCCCGTCCTCTTCCAGGCTGGTCGTACCCACAATATAGGCGACCCAGCCGCCGTCGGGGCTGATTACCGGGCTGCCAACGGATTTCAGTTCAAACAGGTCTTCCGGCTCAAGCAAGCGGGCCTCCTGGGCGGAGACGCCTGCCGCTGCAAGCGCAAGCAGGCCTGCGAACAGGCCGGGAATAAATTTAGTCATGATCTCGCGATCCTCTTGTTCAGTCCGGCAGCCTGTAGGCGACCAGAGCACCGGGAAAATCGGTGCGGGAACTGCCTATCTGCACCACGATGTACTGCCGTCCGTCATGTAGGTAACTCATCAAGCCGTATTGACCGGGAGCGGGAAGCGGCACGCTGGCCAGCACTTCGCCGCTCATCTTGTCACGGGCATTGAGCGTGAGCGGCCCATCCGGCGCCATCTGCGCCATGCCTTCGCTCATTGCGCGGGCCTGGACCAGGATGTCCGGCGTCGCCATCTGGATCGACCAGCCTTCGCCGCCGCTGTTGGGGATATCCACGCCTTGCAGCAATTGATGATTGCGAATCGCTGCGCGGGTTTTGCCCACCGGCAAGGACCAGAGCTTGTCGCCCGAGTTCATCTGGTAGGCGGTCAACTGATTGTGCATCGGTTTGAATACGGGCAGGCCCTCGATCGTCGGCAGACCACCGCCGCCGCCCGGCAGCCAGGCCGCCACGGTGCGGCCGGTGGTGGGCGTGCTGTTCGGCGTGGCGCCGCCTTCGCCCGGTTCGGGATAATTGGGGTTGTCGCGATCTACGCCATTGGTGGGCCGCATGAAACCCGGCGCGCCGCAACTGCGGCGATGGGAATTGAACATCATGCCGTTCGTCGGGTCGGCTGTCGGCGGATGCGGAATGATGTTGCCGCCGCCCTGGCAGCCAACGTTGTTGATCCAGGGGCCATCGTAACCCTGCGGCAACGCCGGCACATAAAGCCCGCCGAGCCGAAAGCCGTTCAGAATTACCTGGGCCTGTTCGCGCAATTCCGGCGTGTAATCCATGATGAACTCATCGGTGATGCCGTCGATGACGATCCGGTCCACCGGTTCCGGTCGGGTAGGATAAGGCTGGGTGGGCGAGGTGTAATTGCCGGGAACTTCAGTCTGGAAAACTTCCCGGTCCTCTATGGGCCAGATCGGTTCCCCGTTTTCCCGGTTGAAGGCGAATATCAGGCCCTGCTTGGTGTTCTGGATCACAGCCGGAATCGCCCTGCCGTTAACATTGAGATCCATGAGAATGGGCGCCGCCGGCAGATCGTAGTTCCATTGATCGCTGCGATGGATCTGGAAATGCCAGGCCCGCTCGCCGGTTGCTGCGTCAAGCACCAGCAGGCTGCCGCCGAAGAGATTGTCGCCGGGCCGGTGGCCGGTATAGGACTGTACGGTGGAGGCATTGGTCACCATGTAGACCAGGCCGAGTTCGGGGTCGGCCGAAGCCGGCGCCCAGGTGGAAATGTCGCCGGAGAAGCGCCAGGCGTCGTTGTGCCAGGTCTCGTTGCCGATTTCGCCGGGCCGCGGAATGACATGGAATTTCCATAAATTCTCGCCGGTGGCGGCGTCGAAGCCCATGATGTCGCCAGGCACGTTCTCGATGCGCGTCTGGCCGTAACTCGGCTGATGGCCGACCAGCGTCACCACTACGCCATTGACGACGATGGGCGGAGCGGACGCGGTAACCATGCCGAGTTCGCGCGGAATGCCGTAGTCGGGATCGTATTCACCCCCCGCGGTCACGTAGTCCTCCCAGGGACCCCAGCCGTCCACCAGGTAGGGAAGCAGGTCGACGACGCCGGTTTCCGGAAATCCGCCGACGGGAAAGGCTGAACCCCAGTTTTCGAGCGGGCGGCCGGTCTTGGCGTCGAGCGCCCAGAGGAAGAAGCCCGGCGTGGTGATATAGATCACGCCGCGGCCGTCGACTTCGCCGTAGGACACGCCCTTGCCGTAAGCCTGGCGCGGCGAGCGCTGGTGCCGGATCGATTCCGGCTCGCGGAAAGTCCAGAGATTTTCGCCGGTGGCCGGGTCGATGGCGACCACCTGGCGCCGCGGCGTAGCCACGGTGTACAGGATTCCATCCACGTAAATCGGCGTGGAGCGGGAGAAATAGTCAACGTTAGGGCCGAAGTTGTCGCTGCGCCAGATCCAGGCCTGTTCGAGATCGGCGAAATTATCAGCGTTGATCTGGTCGTTCGGCGTATACCGCGTATGGCCGATATCGCCACCGAGATAGCGCCATTCGCCGTTCTCCGTGCCAGTGAGCTGCTGCGCCTGGACAACGCCCGCCAGCGAAAACGCCGCCAGCAGCGCCAGCGCGGAACCTGCCATTCTGGAAATCATCGATATTTCTCCCGATTGCCGGATTTGCATGGGCGAATGCCCTGAATAGACCGACCATCGAGAGTAAAAGTTAAATCCCGGAATGTCCACGCTTGAAACGGCCGCCGCCGCGCTCCGTCAGCGCACGAGACGGCGCCAGCCGATGACGATCGAGGTAATGGAAAAGCCCAGTCCGGCCAGACTGAGCAGGATTACGGTCAGATCCCAGAGCGGGCGGCTTTCCCGCAGAAATTGGAAATCCAGGCTGTGCAAGCCGTTGAACAGCCATCTTTCCAGCCTTCCGCGGCGAGTCAGGCGGTTGACCACCTCGCCGGTAAGCGCGTCGATGTGATACCAGGTGGCTTCGGCGTCGTTGAATCGGGCGCGGAACACCGGCAGCGGCTGGTGCATGAAGTGCCGCGAATAGTAGTACTCGTCGTCGCCTTCGAGCAATTCAAGGCTGGTCAGCGTGGCATCGGGCAGCAGCCCGGGCACGGCGCCGCTAATCCTGGCGGCAATGTCCGTCTGCCGGCCTAAACCAAAATCCGGCAGCCGCGCTCCCGAGGCGAGCGTGCTGACGCTATATGGCTGACCTCCCAGGTAGAGCCAGTTGACTTCCTTTACGGGCCCGCCGGCGCGGGCAGGCAGGGAGAAGTCGCTCAGGCGCAATGAGAGTTGACCCTGGTAGCCTGCGATCTGCGGCAGCGGCGATGTGGCGGGAGCGAACACGCCCCGGGGATTCATCGACATCAGTCCGCTGAACAGGAAACTGGCAATAACGATCACGCAGCAAAGCCCGCCGATGTGATGCCATTTCATCACCCCGGCGTAAGGGCTGGCCTTGCGTTCCCCGTTGTGCGCGAACGGGCGCAACTGCAAAAGGCCGATTACAGCGCCGGTCACGAGTGAGAACAGCCCGATCACGGACAGCCAGATGACGAGTTGCGCCCAGAACCCGGAAAACTGCCGGATCGCCAGCGGATAAATCCAGTGAATCGTGGAGCCGGACCAGTTCCAGAAGCGCTCCCGTCCGGTGGTGTCGCGCACCACGCGGCCGTCGCGGTCGGATATGTAAAGCACCGTGCCCACGGCATCGTTGAGCGCCACCTTGTGCAGCGGGCGCGATGGATCGAGCGAGGCCGTGATGGTCCATTGATCGATTTCGAGGAGTCCTTCGTATTCCGGTTTGGCTGCGCCCGAGCGCAATTCCGAGGCAGCCGCAACCGCCATGGCGCCGCGCTCTCCCAGCCGATCCATACGCTCTCCGGTATCTGCAAAAACTGTGGCCGAACGGCCATCGACCGCCCCGAGACGATAAACCGGCCGGTCGGCGAGCATGGCGAGGCTGAGCGACTGCCAGGCGGTGACTTCGCCCGCGCGCCGGGCGGCCTCGAACGGGGTCAGCTCGACTCGATTCCGTTGCAGGTCCGGATGCGCCGCCACGGACTCGGCGTACGTCAATTCGGGATAATCGACGTACATCATGACGATGCCCGAGGCGAACCAGAGCGCGAATATCAGACACATGCCGATGCCGATCCAGCGATGGGCGAGAAACAGCATTCGCTTCCAGTTCATGGGTTTTCCGGTTGGTCGGGAAGCACAATTTGTAACAGTATCAACGCGGAATGTCGCTTACCATTTTTCGTTTGGGAGAAGCTGGGATCAGGTAATGGAAAGCAAGTTTCGCAATTTCCTGTCGACCGCGCTGGCGATTCTGGTGCTGGGACTCGCGCCGGGCGCACTTGCCCAGGAAAACGTCGGCGAAGAATCGACTGTAGTCTACCCTGCCTCCTATTTTGAAGAATTTTCCCCGATCACCGCCCAGGACATGCTCGACCGCATCCCCGGCATGGGCGGCAGCGGCGGGCCCGGTGGCAGCGGCGGACCGCCGCGCGGTTTTTCCGGCGGACCCGGCGGCGGCGGGCCGTCCAACGTGACCAGGGGAGGACGCGGCTTCGGCGGCGGCCGCAGCGGCGGCAACGAAATCCTGATCAACGGCAAGCGCACCGCGGGCAAGAACAACAACACCACCAGCATTCTCGACCGCATCACCGCCGACCAGGTCGAGCATATCGAAATCATTCGAGACACCAGCGGCTCGCTCGACGTGCGCGGCTCCGGCCAGGTCGTCAACGTGGTGCTGTTCGAGGAACTGTCGGACACCAGCATCTCTTACGACGTCAACATGGATCGCTATCTCCGCGACGAAGTGCGACCCGGCGGCAATTTCGCCCTCAGCGGTCAATCCGGCGGCCTGAGTTACGTGGTCAGCGCGAGCGCCACGCCCCGTTTTTACGAGCAATTCACCTGGGAAGATTCGATTCTCGGCGATTATTCGCCGAACGATTACATCTGGGAAGAGCGGACCACGGATTCGATCACCTACGACTTGAGCACGAACCTGGATTACCAGTTCGGCGCCAACAGCAGCGCGCGCCTGAACGCGTTGTATACGCAGAACGACAGGCCGCAGTCGGTAATGCGCTATATCACCGATCTCAAGCTCGAGCCAAACACGCAGGATATCGAGCGGGAAGCAATCCCCGGGGAATCCGCCAGTTGGGAGATCGGTGGCGACTACGAATATCTTACCGACAGCAATTCGCGCTTCAAGGTGTTGTTCATCGCCAATGAAAACGACAATTCCGCATTACGCGAGCGCTTCGACGTGCTTGCCGGCGGCGAAGAGAAAAATCTCTTCCTGAGCACAGACTCCCTGATTACCGAGCGCATCGTCCGCAGTTCCTACACTTTCGACATCGGCGACAATATGGATCTGGAACTGGGCGCCGAAGGGGCCCAGACCGTACTTGATTCAAGGCTTGCATTGGGCATTGCCGGCTCCGGAACAACCTCGGATCACGTCGGCGGACTCGTCCCGATATCCATTGCCAATGCCGTGTCCGAAGTCGAGGAAGTCCGCTACGAGCCTTTCGCCATCCACAACTGGATCATCAATCCGCGCATGACGCTGGAATCGACGCTGTTGTACGAATCCTCAACCATCAGCCAGACCGGCGACTTCGACAACTCGCGGGACTTCGAGTTCCTCAAGCCGAAAGTCGACCTGCGCTACAACCTGACGCCGCAACTGCAACTGCGCGGCTCGGTCGAGCGGGTCGTGCTGCAACTCAGCTTCGCTGATTTCGCCGCCGCCAACGACGACCAGGACGACGATTCGAATACCCAGGCGGGCAACGTCAATCTGCGCCAGGAATGGCTGTGGAAGTACGATTTCAATGCCGAATACCGGCTGCCGAACGATTACGGAGTGCTGGACGGGAATCTCTACTATCACGCACACCACGACAGAATCGAGCGCATCGACGTCAGCGTCGACGAAGACAATCTGCAATCGGCGAACGGCAATATCGGCGACGGAAATATGTGGGGCTTCCGCGGCAACGCCGCCATCCGCATGCGCATGTTCGACATGCCGAACCTGCAACTCACCGCCAGCCTTACCGTAGAAGACTCCGCCATCATGGACCCCTTCCTCGGATACGAACGGCGCTTCCAGAACATGGCCCGCGGCTTTAATTCCTTCGGCTTCCGCCACGACATTCCGCGCTGGAATCTCAACTGGGGCGGCAGGTGGATGAACCGGCACGACGGTAATATCCTGCGCATCGACATCGACGATATCGAGTACGCCAGCGGCGACCCGCGCGGCTCGCTCTTCGTCGAATACATCGACAGCCGTGGATTGACCTGGCGGATCGAGGGGCAGAGCCTCACCAACCCGGAAAGTTGCCGCGAGCGCCTGCGCTATCTCGGCAGGGTTTCCGCGGGCATCCTCGAAGAAATCGAATATCGCTGCAACTATTCCGGCCGCACGCTGAACTTCAAGGTCTCCGGCACTTTCTGATACGGGGTCGCCGGAAACAGCGCTTCGGGGACGCGAACATTCGTCTCGAAATTGCTACTATGTGCGCAGGATAAAATAATACGAATCAAAGACTTCATTTGCTCTCCGCATTCTTCAATCCGCGCCGCCCGCTCCCGGTTCTCGCCGCCGCCTTAGCCATCGTCGCCGCCGACAGCGCGGCGCAGACCGATACGATCGAGGAAGTCGTGGTCACCGCGACCACCGGCAGTCGTATCGTCCGACAGGACGACTCGCCCTCACCGCTTTCAATCTATGACAACCGGACCTTGCTCGACTCGGGGCTCAAGGACATCCGCGACCTGGTCGGCGTTCTCTCCACCAATGCGGGCGCGGAAAACAACTCCGACAACCTGACCCAGAACTACACCGCCGGCACCGCCAATATCAATTTGCGCGGGCTCGGCGTCGCGTCCACGCTGGTCCTGCTGAACGGCCGGCGGCAGGTACTGTCCGCGGCGCAGACCGACGACGGTTCGAGTTTCGTGGACCTCGCCGCCCTGATCCCCATGCTGGCCGTCGAACGAGTTGAAATTCTCAAGGACGGCGCCGCCGCCATTTACGGTTCGGAAGCCGTAGCAGGAGTCGCCAACTTCATCACCCGCCAGGGCTTCCAGGGCTTTGAACTTCAAGCCGAATACCGCAGCCGGGCCGGCGACGGCTCGCAGGACGACGTCACGCTGGACGGCGTGGCAGGCGGCAGGTTCGGCCGTAACGGAGAATATCTGGTCGCCGCAAGCTACCTGGACCGCAGCAGCCTCGTACTGTTCGAAGTGGACTGGCTGCGTCCCGCCACCAGCGGTTTCGGCAATCCCGGCAGTTTCAACGTGCCATCACTCGGCCAGACTTTCGCCGACCCTGGCTGCGAGCAATACGCGGGACTGTCGCAGGCCTTACCCGGGGACAGCTCCATCTGCCGATTCGATTACGGCCCGCAGCTCACCGCGGTTCCCAACGAAAAACGCCTGCAGACCTGGGGCCGGGTGGATTGGGACAGCGGCGATGCCGGAAACTTCTGGGCCGAACTTGGCTATGCGAGCAATGACATCAATCGCGACGTGTCGCCGAGTTTTCCGGTGTTGAACACGCCCATTGTTCCCGCGTATCACCCGGGGAACCCATACGGCGAAGACGTCTGGTTCCAGGGCCGGCCTTACGGTTACGGGCAGCCGCGCGAAGTGAATTACTACGAACACGACACGGCCCGGCTGGCAGCCGGCTTCGAAGGTCGGCTCACCGACACCGACTCATGGAACGTTTCGCTGGTGCATGCACGGAACGATGCCCTGCAAAATCCGCGCGACGTGATCGCCGCGAACTTCCAGGCGGCGCTACTGGGATTCGGCGGCAACGACTGCAACGCGAATCCGCTGCACGCCGGGCCGGACCAGGCGGGCGCGGGCGGTTGCCTGTTCTTCAATCCCTTCAGTTCAAACTTTGCCGCGCGCCCGGGCGAGGCGCTGCACAACTCACCGGAACTGCGCTCGTTCATCATCGGCGATTATTTCGGCGACGGAAGATCGGAACTGACGACGCTGGAAGCGAACGTCACTGGCTTTTTGCCCTGGCGCGGCGGGGGCTACGCCGCGGGCGTACAGTTTCGCGACCAGTCGCTGGACTTCACCTACGATGACATTACGCGCGGGGACGGCTTCGCGTTTCTGATCGGCAACCCCGACTTCGACGCCGGCGACCAGGTCCGCGCGGCCTACGGCGAAGTCTGGCTGCCGGTCTCGGAAAGCCTCGAACTCACCGGCGCCTTGCGTTACGAGGACTATGGCGAGGGTGTCGGCGCCACTCTCGATCCGAAAGTCACCCTGCACTACCATGCCACCGACGCCATTTCGATTCGCGGTTCCTACAGCACGTCTTTTCGCGCGCCCTCGCCCTTTCAGACCCTCGGGGCGCAGACCAATTTCTCCAACATCGTCGATCACGACGGCTCGCGGACATTTGCCGGCCGGCGCACGCTGGGCGATCCAAACCTGAAACCGGAAACATCCAGCGCGTTCAACGCCGGAATCTCCTGGCACGGCGCCGGAATCTGGGAATTCAATGCGGATTACTGGCGCTTTTCGTTCGAAGACGTACTGCGCAAGGAGAACGCCCAGGCCATCGTCAACGCCGACCCGTTCGATCCGCGCGTCGAACGCACGGCCGCGGGCACGATTTCCATCGTCAACGTCGCCTTCATCAATGCCGACCGCATTGAAAGCTCCGGTGTAGACCTGTCGGCGAACGCAACCCTGGACACCCGCGGCGGATCGATCGACGCCTGGGCCGAAGCAACCTGGATGCTCGAGTACGACGTGACCAACGCAGGCGTGGCCGTCGACGCTCTGGGTAAACTCAACCGCGCCAATGTCGGCGCCCCGAATCAGCGCCTCAGGGCGGCCGCCGGCGCCAGTTGGTCCGCGAACGCCCTGCAGATCACGGGCCTGTTGCGGCATGTGGGCGGTTACGAGGACGACACCGGCGGATCGATCGACGGTTTCACCACCCTGGACGTGAACGCACGCTGGCTACTCGGCGGACGTCTGGGCGAACGCTTCGACGCTTTTGTCACGCTGGGCGCCGCCAACCTGCTGGATGAAGACCCACCCTTCGTGAATATCGCGGGCAGCTACGACCCGCGCTCCTCCGACCCGAGAGGACGGCGGCTGTTCCTGTCACTGGAACTCAGGCGGTAACCCGCAATAACTAACTGGAATCTGCGCTCCGGCTGGAATATGCTCGCGGCCATGACTGCGCTGATCTACCCGACCACCAATTTTACCCGCACCGAACAGGTCAACATCGTCCGCGGCGATGGAATTTATGTTTACGACGCATCCGGCAAGCGCTATCTCGAAGGGCTCGCCGGCCTGTGGTGCTCCGCGCTCGGCTACGGCAACAGGGAACTGATCGAAGCGATTACCGCGCAACTCGAGAATCTTTCCTACAGTCACATGTTCGGCGGCCGCACCCACCAGGTCGGCATCGACCTGGCCGAGCGGCTGGCCGCCATGCTGCCGATCGCGGACGCGAAGATCTTTCTGGCCAATTCAGGCAGCGAGGCCAACGATTCCATGATCAAGATGCTGCGCTATTGGGCCAATGTCACCGGCCAGCCGCAGCGGAAGAAAATTATCGCCTTCGAGCGTGCCTATCACGGTGTCACGCTCGCATCGGCGGCATTGACAGGGCTGCCGGTCAATCACATGCATTTCGATATCCCGGTCGACGAACTCGGCATTCTGCGCGCGGAAACGCCCCACTATTACCACGGCCACAGGAACGGTGAGACCGAAACCGAATTCGCCGAGCGGCTGGTGGCGGATGTCGAACAGCTAATTTTGCGGGAAGGCTCCGAAACCATTGCCGCCTTCATCGCCGAACCCGTCGGCGGCGCCGCCGGCGTCGTGGTTGCCCCCGATGCCTATTACCCCGCCCTGGGCCGCATGCTCGAACGCCATGGCATCCTGTTCTGGGCCGATGAAGTCATTTGCGGATTCGGCCGCACCGGCAACGTATTCGGGTCGACTACCGTCGGCGTACAGCCGCAGTTGATGAGCCTGGCCAAGCAGATGTCCTCGGCTTACGTCCCCATCAGCGCCGCGGTGATACCCGGCTCGATGTACGAGACCATGGTGGAGCCGAGCAACCGGGCCGGCGTTTTCGGCCATGGCTTCACCTACAGCGGCCACCCGGTCGCCTGCGCCGCGGCGCTGAAAGCGATCGAGATCTATGTGCGCGACGGCCTGTTCACCCATGCCGCCGAAGTCGGCGGCTACATGCAGGAGCGCCTCGGCGAATTCATCGATCACCCGCTGGTCGGCGAAGTGCGCGGCAAGGGCCTGATCGGGGCGGTCGAACTCGTCGCCGACAAGTCGAACCGCGTACCGTTCCCGGACGGCCGGGCCGGCGCCATCGCCATGCAAAGCTGCCAGGAGCAAGGTCTGCTTATTCGCTCCGTGGCCGGCAATTCCGTCGCCTTCTGCCCGCCCCTGATCATCACGCGCGAACAGGTGGACGAAATGATCGAACTTTTCGACCGCGCCCTGGCGACAGCTACAAACGACATACGCCGGGAAATGCCGGAACTAGTGAAATGAGGCAAGCAATGAAAAATTTGGCCCCTGAATCGACCAGCACGAAAGCCTTTCTCTCGCTCGGCCTGTTGTGCGGACTCGTCCTGGCCGGATGCGGCCCGGCCGAGCAAGGACCGCCCGCCGAGGTGGATCTGATTCTGACCAATGGCAAGGTGCTCACGGTCGATGAGAATTTTTCCATCCACGACACCGTGGTGGTCGATGAAGGCCTGATCGTCGCCACCGGCGGCGCTTCGCTGCTGCAAAGCTACAGCGCCCCGGAAGTAGTCGATCTGCAAGGCAAGATCCTGATGCCGGGATTCATCGATTCCCATACCCATATCCGCGGACGGCCGAATCACTATATCGATCTGACCGAGACTGGCTCGGTCGTCGAAATCCGGCAATTGGTCGAGGCCAAGGCCGAAGAAGTCGGCGCCGGCAACTGGGTTACCGGCTATGGCTGGTCCGAAGACCAGTTAACCGAAGGCCGCCGGCCCCTGCGCGACGATCTCGACGCCGCAGCGCCGGAAAATCCCGTCATCCTGACCCGCGCCGGAGGCCATAGCGCCGTGGCCAACAGCATGGCGCTGGATCTGGCCGATGTCACTCCGGATACGCCGGACCCCGAAGGCGGCGTGATCGAGCGCAATCCCGACGGCAGCCTGAACGGGGTCATTCGCGAACGGCAGGGAATCGTCAGCCGGCTGGTGCCGGACGCGACTCCGGACGAGTTGGTGGGCAGCCTCGAAGTCAACCTGAATAACCTGCTCGCCGATGGCATTACCAGCATCATCGATGCTTCCAAGGCCCCCGCGGAATACGCCATGTGGGAAGGACTGTACGACAGTGCGGAACTGCCGCTGCCGCGGGCCGCGCTGCAGTTCCAGTGGTTCGATCCACCGGCCATCGCCGCGGTCAAGGCCAGGGTCGGAGAGGGCAACGAGTTTCTCAATATCGGCCCGATCAAGGTCTTCGCCGACGGCGGCTTTACCGGCCCCGCGGCATTTACGACGGAGCCATACCGCGACCAGGGCGATTATCGCGGCTATCTCGACATGCCCGAGGAAGACCTGATCGCCCATCTCAACGAGATCCACGACGCCGGCTGGCAGATGGGCATACACGCCATCGGCGACGCCGCCATCGAACTCGTGGTCGATATTCTGGCGGGCGCCCTGGAGAACAATCCGCGCGAGGACCACCGCCATTATCTGAACCACTTTTCCATGCGGCCTTCCGACGCCACCATGGAAATCATGGCGCAACACGGAATTGCGATCACACAGCAGCCGAATTTCACCTATACTCTCGAAGGACGTTACGTGGAAAATCTCGACGGCTGGCGGCTGCAGCACAACAATCCGCTGCGCTCGCCGATGGACCATGGCGTGACGGTGGCGATTTCAAGCGACATCCTGCCGATCGGCCCCATGGTAGGACTTTATGCCGCGGTGACGCGCAAGGGAATGACCGGCGCGGTCTATGCAGAGGAAGAAAAAATAACAATAGAGGAGGCAATACGAGGCTATACCCGGACCGGCGCCTGGCTGCTGTTCGAGGAGGACGTGAAAGGCTCGCTGGAGCCCGGCAAATATGCCGACATGATCGTACTCTCGGACGACTTGCTGACCATCGATCCCGAACGGATCATGGACGTGGAAGTCGAGCAGACCTGGCTGGGGGGGCGTCTCGTGTATACCAGCCAATGAGCATCTCGACCGATATCCAGATCGAATTCATCGACATAAGCAAGTCTTATGACGGTAAGACCATGGTTTTGCCGAACCTCAACATGAGCGTTCGGAACGGTGAATTTCTGACCTTGCTGGGACCGTCCGGTTCCGGCAAGACGACCTGCCTGATGATGCTGGCGGGATTCGAGACGCCGACGTCGGGTGAAATCCGCGTCAACGGCAAGTCGGTGCACAACCTGCCGCCGCAAAAGCGCGACATGGGCATGGTGTTCCAGAATTACGCGCTGTTCCCGCACATGACTGTCGGCCAGAACCTGTCCTTCCCGCTGGAAGTCCGCGGTATGGCGCCCGACGAACGCGCGCGCCGGGTAAAACGGGCGCTGGAAATCGTGCGTTTGCAAGAATATGGGGACCGCCGTCCCGGCCAATTGTCCGGCGGCCAGCAGCAACGGGTGGCGATCGCCCGGGCACTGGTGTTCGAACCCGGCGTGGTGTTGATGGACGAACCGCTTGGCGCTCTCGACCGCCGGCTGCGCGAACAGTTGCAACTCGAAATTCGTTCGATTCAGCGCGAACTCGGCGTGACCATGGTTTATGTCACCCACGATCAGCAGGAGGCAATGACGCTGTCGGACCGCATCGCGGTCTTCAATCACGGCGAGATCCAGCAGGTGGCCGCACCGGAGGCGCTCTACGAGGAGCCGGCCCGGGAGTTCGTCGCGCGGTTCGTCGGCGACAACAATCTGCTGCGGGGCACGGTGCACTCCGTGGACGGCGAGATCTGCAAGGTCCGGGTGGGCGAAGGACTGATCGAGGCCTTCATGGTCGAACCGCTCGAAGTCGGCGCGCAAACGGTGCTGGCGATTCGCCCCGAGCGCGTGGTGCTGTCGCCGTCGATGGAATACAGCAATACCGTAACCGCCAGCGTCGACGACATGGTATTCCAGGGCGATCACTGGCGAGTCAGCGTCACGACTTTCGATCAACCCGAATTCGTCGTCAAGATTCCCAATTTCATTGGCCAGGGCGGCATACTTCCCGGCGACCGCGTGCGCGTCGGCTGGACAGCGATCGACTGCCGGGCGCTGCCGGACGAATTCCGGGATTCGGCATGAACATTTTTTCGCTTCCCTTCGCGAATCGCGCAATGCGCGGCGCCCTGACGCTTTGTCTGGGGCTGTTTTCCGCGACTGCCTGGTCCCAGCCACTCACCGTGATTTCCTGGGGCGGCTCCTATGGCAAAGCCGTGGAACGTGCCTGGGTCGAGCCGTTCATGGCGGAAACCGGGATACCGGTGCGAATCGAGGACTACAACGGCGGGCTGGCCCAGATTCGCGCCCAGGTGGAAACCGAAAACGTATTCTGGGATGTCATAGATATGACCACCCCCGATGCTGTCAGGGCATGCGACGAAGGCTTGCTGGAATTCATGCCGGCGGAAGATCTGCCTCCGGCCGCGGATGGCACGCCGGCGAGCGAGGACTACGCTCCCGGCAGCCGCTCGGATTGCGCGGGCGGCGGAATCGTATCGTCGACGATCGTCGCCTATAACAGCCAGCAATTCCCCGGCGAAAAGCCGACGAAGCTCGAAGACTATTTCGATCTGGAAAAATTTCCCGGCCGCCGCGGCATGCGGCGCCTGCCCGACGCCAACCTGGAATTCGCCCTGATCGCCGACGGCGTGCCCCTGGACGAAGTATACGAAACACTCGACACCAGTGAGGGTATCGCGCGAGCGTTCGCAAAACTCGACACGATCAAGGATCAGATCGTTTTCTGGGAGGCCGGGGCGCAGCCGCCGCAGATGCTGGCGGATCAGGAGGTCGCCATGACCACGGCCTACAACGGGCGCATCTTCAACGCCCAGGTGCTTGAAAATCAGCCGTTCACGATTATCTGGGACGGCCAGGTGCAAATTACCGGGGGGCACGGCGTCGTATTGGGAACGCCGCAATCCGAAACGGCCAGGCACTTCATCCAGTTCATTTCACGCCCCGAAATTCAGGCGCGCATTGCCAGGTACATTTCCTACAGCCCCACACGCGCTTCGGCCAACGCATTGGTTTCCACGCACGAGGACACCGGCATCGAGATGGCGCCCCACATGCCCTCCGCCGAACAAAACATGCGCCGCGCCCTCAACAGCGACTGGCTGTGGTGGGCCGATAACGGTGACGAAATGAACGAGCGCTTCGCAGTATGGTTAACGCGCTGAACGACAAACGAGTGCGCGCCGCCCTGCTGGCGGCGCCGCTGGTCGTCTTCGTGGCGGTGACCTTTCTCGCGCCGCTCGTGACCATGCTCGTGCGCAGCGTGTATGAACCGGCGGTCGCTGATTCGCTGCCGGCTACCCTGGAAGCCCTTGCGGACTGGGACGGCCGCGAATTGCCGGACGAGGAGATTTTTCGCACCGCCGGCATGGAATTCGTCGCCCTGAACGAAGAGCGCGCGCTCGGTTCGGTGGCAACGAGGGTGAACCGACTGCAAAGCGGCATGCGCAGCACCTTGCTGGGCTCCGCGCGCAGATTGGGGAACGACCCGCCCGAAGGCTCCTGGCGCGACGCCATGATCGAGGCCGACGAGGACTGGGGCGAAGTATCCACCTGGCTGGCGATTCGCCGGGCGGGCGAGCGCTTTACGCCGCGGTATTATCTGAACGCGCTCGATCTGGACCGCGGCGCCGCCGGGGAAATCGTCGCCCAGCCCGAAGACCGGCGCATTTATGTCAGCCTGCTGTGGCGGACGTTCCTCATCAGCGCCACCATCACCGCGATCAGTCTGTTGCTGGCGTACCCGCTCGCCTGGCTGCTGGCGCACGCGCGGCCGGCCCGGGCCGGAATGCTGTTGCTGCTCGTGCTGGTGCCGTTCTGGACTTCACTGCTGGTGCGCACGACTTCCTGGATCGTGCTGCTGCAAAACCAGGGAGTGATCAATGACCTGCTCGTGGTGCTGGGAATTCTCGCCGACGAGCAACGCCTGTCGCTGATTTACAACATGACGGGCACCATTATCGCCATGGTGCACGTACTGCTGCCGTTCATGATCCTGCCGCTGTATTCGGTCATGCGCACGATTCCGCCGCGGCACATGCAGGCGGCGGCTTCGCTGGGCGGCTCATTCTGGCAGTCCTTCCGCCGGGTTTACTGGCCGCAGTCGCTGCCCGGCGTGGCGGCAGGCTCGCTGCTCGTGTTCATCATGTCCATCGGTTTCTATATCACCCCGGCCCTGGTCGGCGGCCGTACCGGGCAACTGATCTCGAGCATGATCGCCTACCACATGGAGCAATCGCTGAACTGGGGCCTGGCGGCGGCGCTCGGCGCCATCCTGCTGTTGCTCGTGGTGCTGCTCTACCTGATTTATAACCGTCTGGTGGGAGTCGACAGGATGAGTCTGAGCTGATGAGCGCCGTGAAGAATCCAGGCGATTCGAGACTGCGCAGATGGCTGCATGTCGGCTTCTGCGCCGCGGTGCTGTTTTTCCTGGTCGCACCGGTGCTGGTGGTGATTCCACTCAGCTTCAACGCCGAACCTTACTTCACCTTTACCGAGGGCATGTTGCGGCTCGACCCGGACGCCTGGTCACTGCGCTGGTACAGCAATGTGGTCGGAGAAGGCCGCTGGCTGCCGGCACTGGGCAAGAGCCTGGTGATCGGCACCGCCGCAACGATCATCGCCACTACTCTGGGCACACTCGCGGCGCTCGGCCTGAACAGCCCGGCGATGCCTGGACGCGGACTCATCATGGCGCTGCTGATTTCGCCGATGGTGACGCCGATCATCATCACCGCCGCCGGCATGAGCTTCTTCTATTCGGACCTGGGTCTCGGACAGACGTATACCGCGCTGATCCTCGCCCACGCCGTGCTCGGCGCGCCTTTCGTGCTGATCGCGGTCAGCGCCAGCCTCAGCGGCTACAACCACGACCTCAATCGCGCCGCGGCCAATCTCGGCGCCGACGGCTGGACGACCTTGCGCCGCGTGCAATTGCCGCTGATCGCGCCGGGCGTCTTCACCGGCGCGCTGTTTGCATTTTCGGCCTCGTTCGACGAAGTGGTCGTGGTGCTGTTCATCGGCGGCCCGGAGCAACGCACGATCCCGCGCGAGATGTGGGCCGGCATCCGCGAACAAATCAGTCCGGAAATCCTGGCCGTCGCCACCTTCCTCATCGTCTTCGCCATCCTGCTGCTGGCCGCCGTCAACTGGCTCCGCCAGCGCGATTACGTGCGGGCCGGGTAGATCTTCAAGCAGCTACCGTCCGTCATCGCCATATATTTCTTCCTTGCTCCACGACGTCGATCCATCGGTTTTGACGGTTACGAGTTCGAACGGACCGGTATTTTCGCCAGCAGGCGCCAGTCTGGCGGCCCGATCCAGAATCACCCGCAATTCTTCCTGCAGAGATCGACGGTGGCTGCGGGCAAGACGCTTGAGAGAGCGCAAGGTGGCCGACGGAATGTTGCGAATTAGTATGGAATGCATAGCGCTATCGTAATGGTGCTAATTTCTCTGTGCAATTAATGGTCGGCCAACGAATCGGAGATGCTACTAGAACACCAACTCGTTGACGCAGGCTTTATCCATGAGGACTTGATTAAAACCGGCACTTCAATACAGCCGCTGGGGCAGGCATCCAAGACACACAACCCACCTGACTCAAAAATGGGTATCCCATGGCTACCGTTATTGTTCCCGCCAGATTAGCCGCACTATAATGACCGTCTAAGATTGAAATTCGGGGTCAAGCCGATGCAAACCTTCACTGCCGTTGTCGAGCATTGCCCGGACACGGGCGTCTACGTCGGTTACGTCCCGGGTTTTCCGGGTGCACACAGCCAAGGCGAGACGCTGGAGGAGCTCAATGGCAACCTCAAGGAAGTCATCTCCATGATCCTTGATGAAGGCGCTCCCCCAATGACAGGCGAGTTCGTTGGCACTCAGGTCGTGATGGTGGCCTGATAAAGGATGTCACCGGTTCCTGTCCTCAAGCCGCGAGAAGTCATAGCCGTGCTCACGGCGCTTGGATTCAAAGAAGTTCGACAGCGGGGTTCCCACAAACGGTTCCGCCATGTGGACGGGCGGGCGACGACAGTACCCGTACACGGCGGCCGCGACCTGTCACCGGTCCTGCTTCGCTGCATCGCCAACGATATCGGACTGACAGTGCAGGAGTTTGTAGCACATCGCCGATAGACTTCAAATGGTTGTGCCGGTTCGATATACGGTTGCCGACTCCTGTCCAAACACTACCAACGACCATTTCTTGGCAATTTCGATTTGAGAATTGAATTGGGGGGTCCTGTGGCCGCTACGACCGTTTTAGGAATGCACGTTTTACAACTTCAAAAAGTAGGAATCATTTCGTTATGGAGCAAGTAAAAATTGAGTGGAATATCGATTTCGACAACAGCTTTCGTATTGAACTGAAAAAAGCGTTCGGTAGAGAAGGGCCACACCGGTTTAAGGGCCGTTGCAGAAAGTGCTGGGGGGGACTAATTGGCAAGAGCGATCCGGAGGGCAATACGACGGCCATCCGATGTCGTGTGTGCAAAATCCTATTGGAAGACAGCGACGCCCAAGAAGAATTTCAAGGCATGGAGGCTGAGATGTCGAAACACGAATTCAACATTGCCTTCGATCAGCCCACAAAGTACCGCGAGAGTGGGAAATTCGTCTTCAAAGTATTTCCGAATCTCGACCGTTTGTCCGATGACGAGTTACGGCAGCGAATTGCCTCGAAGCGAACCAAACGGGGATGGCTAGACCGTAGTGACTTTCCCCCTGGATCTCCAGGATTTCTGGTCTTGCAGGCAAAAACTCTAATGTCCGCACTGGAGCGCCTGCCCAGGGAAGAATCAGTTGGACGGTTTCCAGAAATAGAAATGCACGACGATGGATCGGTTGCTCTCTACAGGTCCAAAGAACAATTGAGCGAGCATCCCTCAACCACCGAGTACGAATTGATGAAGCGACTTGGATCGGCCATGACGGTCGCAATGATGTCCGCATTTGCATGCGAACTTGCCATGAAGGCAATACGACTGACCCAATACGACGATGCCCAAATGAGCCACGATTTATGGAAGCTCTATCAAGACCTGCCAGCGGGATGCAAGAAGAGAGTCGAAAAAGATTATTCGGACATACAGTCGATCATGAAAAATTCAAGACACACATTCGGAAAGTGGAGATACTTCGAATTCAATATTGGCGACCGAGCCTTGAGCGCAATGATCGACACTGATCGAGCACTCGCCTTATCGAAATCTGCACGAGTACTACTCGACGAAGCTGAGATTATGGGCCTCAGCTATTCCGTGAAGCTGAGGGCAAGCCAGAGAGCCACAAAAATCGACGATAAACACCAACATCTTCATATTAAACATGACTTGTATTCCAACAGTACGGAATCACCGCCGCGATAATCAGGAACAAATAATTACTCGAATTTGAAAGTAACAAAAGACTCCTGCGGGCGACGCATGCGTCGCCCCTACGGAATTACAGCCCCGTTGGCGCGGGCTATTTCCATGTAGGCTTGCTTGAAGCCTGGTAGGAGGTAGCCTTCGCTGATGAGTTTGTCGGTGGCGGATTCGTATTTTTGCAGGTAGTCGTCGAAGGACTGGTACAGGCCCGCGACCGAGTTGCGGAGGTCGCCGGATTGAACCGCAGCGGCGGTATTGGCCGGGAACGGGATGTATCCGCCGGCGAGCCGGGCCAGGGAGCGCTCGGCGCCCGATTCGGGGGAGCGCAGGTTCCACGGGGTGAAAGTCGCCAGGGGGACTGCCGTAAGGGGCGGCAGCACGGTGCTTTCGGGGAAGTCGTTGTTGTCGGAATTAACCGCTGGCGCCATCGCTCCGTACAGGTGGTCGGAAGACTCGGGATGCCGGTCGACGATGCGTTCGCTGTTCCAGCGCGGGCCGTAGTCGGCATGGGCCGGACGGTAGAGCGCCTCAGGATGATTCACCCCGCGCAACGGGGTCCAGACCGCGCGATTTATGCGACCGTCGACGTGGGAAGGCGCCAGCGTGCCGTCGGCGATGCGCGGATAACGTGATTCGGGCGGCTCCTCGCCCTCCGCCACCCAGTGGTACATGGCGACGAGCAGGGAATCGGCTATCGGCGCCCACATGTTCGGATTCCTCGGCAATTGCGTATTGGCGTCTTCGCGCGGCGTTCCATTGCGCGAACCGTGCTCGGAGCCGCCGATGGTGTAGAAACGCACGTTCGGCGGGATGTAGGCGTCTTCGCTGCCGTCGGGTGTGGTATGCGGCAGCGAGCCCGCGCGCACCCAGTATTCGTTTGAAGTCTGGACGTGAAAGACCATCGGCACAGTGCCGCTGGCCCTGGCGCGGCGCAGGATGCCGTCGTTGCGGCCGGTCCATGGGTCGGTGCTTTCACCATAAGTGAAGGGGAACAGGTCGTTGGGGTACAGGTGATTGGAATGCTGGCCGTTAGTGCGGGTGGGCATGGCGAAGCGGAGGTTGAACATGCCGTAGCCGCTGCCGGCTATCACCGGAATGACGCCGTCGAAGACCTTGCGTGATTCGAGGTCGGCGTTGAAACCGTCGTACATGAATTGCCGCAACAGCCGCCCGCTCTGGGAATTGCCCCAGGCCACAGTGTGTTCGATGTCGACCAGGCCGAGTTGCGCCAGTTGCTCCTCGCCTTCACCGCCATACCGCATGAGTGATACGAGATCGCGGATTGCCGCCATACCGGCGCCCGCCAGCACCGGGTCGAGGGCCTCGAAAATCAACTCGTAGATCATGCCGGGCTCGAAGCCGCCGTCGAGCGCGAGGTTTACGATGGGCTGGCTGCTTTCCGGCTCGTCGACGACCGACAACTCGAAACTCGAGCGTTCGATCGGGATGCGCGCATCGGCCTGGTATTGCCGCCGGTTCAGGCTTGCCTCGCGCAGGCCGCGCTCGGTCGGCGCATAGGCCAGATGGCCGCCGCCGGCGATGTTGACCTCGTCTGCCGGGCTATTGACGGAAACTTCGTAGCGGACGTCGCCGGTAATGGGATCGTCGGCCGAGCCGACGACCGGCGCGTGCAGACGCAGGCGGCCTGGTCCCGGCGTGATCTCGTTGATCCAGCCGGTGACGAGATAAGTGAAACCGAGGCCTGCCAGCGGATGATCGAAGGATATCTCCGGTGCGACTCGCGAGCCGCCGCGATTATTGACGTTGTACAACAGGCCGCCGTTGGCGATGTCCGCCGAGGGCGCCAGCACCCTGAAGTCGGCGGAATACTCGACCATGCCTTCGCCGTTGCGCGGCGCGTATGCGATGTCGGCGATCATGGCGTTGCCCTTATGATCCGGGTCCAGGCTCAGGTAAAGCACGCCTTCGATCACATCGTAAGTGAAATCGTGTCCTGCGCTCGAAAGCGTTTCGCGGCTGGTGATCTCGATACGGTCGACACCGGCGAAAGTTATCGACGGCAACAGCAGGAAAAGGAAAACAAGCAGTCGCGGCAGACTCGTCATGGCGGTCACTCCACAATATTCGGAAGAGAATCAGTTGAACTGCCCGATCTTTTCAAAGGCGGATGTAGCGGTCAAGTCAGCGCGCGTCCTCGACCCGGCCGATGATTTCGAATATGCGCTCGGCATTGGCGCCGAGGTCGACTACTCCGACTCGCGAAACCGAGCGGATGTCCATGCGCGTGCCGGCGTCGGTTTCACGCAGCCTGACCACGAGATCGTCCTTGAATCCGAACCATAACGTGGTCGCCACTGCCTCGATTTCGCCCTGTTCGGGAGCCTCGCGCACGAGTTCGAGGCCCATGTCGATGAGAACGCTTCGCACGAGTTCGTACGCCTGGTCCCGCGACATATCGATGTCCAGCGGCCCCAGGTCGGGATAGCCTTCGCGCTGCAAGGGGCCGATCGTTTCGCTGTCGTAGAAGAGCGGGTTATCGCCTTCGCCGCGCAGCGACGCGACCACGGTGAACCCGGGAGGATCCTCGATATCCGTGCTCACGTTGTGAATTGGAGCCACGGTAAACGCCGACGCCACCGCGACGCCAAGATAGGTAGCTGCCAGCAGGGAAATCGCGGCGCCCGGCGCCGCGAGCGGCGGGCGCTCACCAGCCTTCCTGTAGCGCAACAGGGCGATGACGCCCAGGATCAAGCCTACAATTCCCATAACCAGGCCCAGGGGCGCGAGCAGCAATCCAATACCGAAAGACCACAGGCCAATGCGAGTGCCGAGCCCGCCGAGCACGGGAAGGAGAATTGCGAGCAGGCCGAGCCCCAAAGAGAACGAGGCGAGCTTGCTACTTTTCGATGACGACTGATTCACACGGGTCTCCTCGAGAGATTGCGGGCGAGGCATGCGTCGCCCCTGCATGCCAAGTCATTCTATATCAGGGAAAGCTAGTCCGCATGGGGCGTGACGATATGCGCGGGAAGATCTTCATCCTTCGTCCTGGGCACGATGGCGGTCAAGGCGGAACCGAGCACCAGCACCATGGCGCCGCCGATGGAAATCCAGCCCAGCCGGTCCGAGAACGCGTAGTCCGGGTTCACGAGAACCACCAGTTTCAGCGAACTGATGGTGAACAACGGGGCCAGCGCCAGCACCGCGCTGACCTTGGACGCGTCCCAGCATTTCAGCGCTTCGGCGAAGCAGCCGTAGGCGATCACGGTATTCAGACAGGCGAAGGCGAGCAGGCCGTATTGCAGGTTGCTCAGGCCGAAAAGCGAGCCGGGGTTGATGAAAGGCAACAGCACCAGCGCGGAAATCACGTAAATGAGCGACAAAATCTGCGCGGAGCTGAATTCGGAATGCAGCTTCTTCTGCAATAAGGCATAGGTCGTCCAGCCAACCGCCGACGCCACCACGATCAGCACGCCGATGGTCTGCGCGTTTTCCGGATCGAGCATTTCCAGCAGGCGATCGTGAAAAAACAGCGCCAGGCCGACCACGATCAGCGCCGTTCCCAGTTTCTGGGCGATGGTGAATGGCTCGTGAAAGACCATCACGCCGCCGAATATCAGGAACAGCGTGGTCAACTGGATGACGGCTTCGGCGGTTTCGCCATTGACGAAATTCAGGGAGACGCTGAACAGGTAATAATTACTGCATAGTCCGACAGCGGCCAGCAGCAGCCACCAGCCGGCGCCGCCGATAAATTGCCGGGGTGCGGGCAACCTCCCCTGCCATGCCAGCCAGGGGAGCAGAATCGCCGCCGCGACCAGGAAGCGGTACCAGACTATGGTCTGGGCGTCCATGCCGAGCAGCAGTTCTTTCAGAGTTACCGGCAACATCCCCCACATGCCGGCCGCCACCAGGGACAAAAAGAATCCGGCGACGGGATTTCTCGCTTGGTTTTCCATGCAGTCTTGCGGATTCCCGGAATCCCCTCATTCAGGCCGGAGCGAGATTACCGCCCCAGGTTCAGATAGACGACGACATTGCTCGTGGAAGAACCGATAGCGGCGAGGTCGATATCTCCATCGCCGTCCATATCGGCCGCCGCGAGGCCGGATACCGCCACCCCGGCATCCAGATCTTCGCGGCGCCAGCGTTCCGCGCGGTCGTCGTATTGATAAATCGCCAACTGGCGCGGTTCGGAACTGCCGCCGGCGATGATTTCGTCAACGCCGTCGTTGTCGAGGTCAGCCGTGATCAGGCCATGGCCGCGGGCAATACTGTCATCGATTTCAATCCGGTTCCAGGGAAACTCGCTGCCCTGGTATACCACCACCTGATTGCCGTGCCAGGGTTCTATCGTGGCGACGAAGCGTCCGCCGCCGGGCACGCTGCCGACGCCGACTTCACTGGAGCCGATATTGGGCCGTTCAGAACCTTGCAGACCCTCGCCGATCCGGGTTTTCGCCACTGCCTGCCCATTGGTCGCGAGCTGGAAAAGATGCACGCCACCGAAACTCGCGGTCAGCAGGTCTTCCCGGCCGTCGCCGTCCCAATCCACGCTGCTCAAGCCATGGGACAACTCCAGGCTGTCGTCGAGGACCACGCCGTTCCAACTCTCTACCGACAAATCCTGCGGCACGGGATAGGATTTCAATTGCAGACCGACATCGTAAAGCGGTCCGCTTGCACCGATGCCGGCAATCGGCAGGTTAACCAATTCCTGGCTGCCGTCCCCGTTCACGTCGGCCCAGCGAATTCGGTGAGACGTCGGAACCTCGTCGATGTAATGCGCCTGCCATGCTTCGTTGGACATGGGATCGCCGGGATTTTCCAGCCAATGAATCACGCCGCCGCCGGAGGTATTGCCGAGACTGAATTCGTGCGCCAGCGCCAGGTCCATGTCGCCGTCGCCGTCGATGTCGTGCGGCGCGCTGGAGATGTTGCCCTGCATCGTCGAAGTGACCGCGTATTTGTCCCAATCCGGATTGCGAAACCAGGCCAGTTGCCCCGGGTTCGTCGCCCAGGCGACGAGATCGGTCAATCCGTCGCCGTCGATATCGGCGAAATCCACGCCGTAACCGCCCTGGAATTCGGTGTCCAGCACCTGCCGCTCGAATTCCGGCAAGTCCTGAGCCGCGGTCCCGGCGGCCAACAAAAGCACGGAAGCGGCGCCCAACGCCCGGAAGCGGAAGCTGAAATTACTGATTTCCCTCATGCCCGGAGCACCATTCGCAGTATCGATTCGGAAGGGCGGATCAAGGTACTGGCAATTCCGCCGCAAAGCAAACGCTTTCCGGGCTTCAGCCCATGTGGCGCGAGAACCGGGCCTTGAGGAAGTCCATCTGGTCGGCGAGCACGTTGTGATTGGTCAGATAGAGAAACTCGTACTGATTGGGCACGAAAGGAATCGCGAGCAATTGCATGCCCGCTTCCTCCGGCGTGCGGTCGGCTTTGTGGTTGTTGCAGCGGCGGCAGGAAGTCACGACATTGGTCCAGCGGTCCCTGCCGCCCCGGGACAGGGGCAACACGTGGTCGCGCGAAAGATCGGCGCTCGCGCGCTCATTGCCGCAATACATGCAAAGATTCTGGTCGCGGCGGAAGAGGATGTTGTTTTCCAGCGGCGGCTGGTACTGGTCCCGATGCACCTTGCCTTCGCAGGCAACGATGCTCGGCAGCCTGAGTACGGAACGCTCTCCGAGCCGGTTGTATCCGCCGCGAATTTCGAGCACGGCCTCGCCCATCGACCAGATAACCATTTCCTTGACGATGAGTGTGGCGGTCTCTTCCCGCGTCAGCCAGGCCACTGGCGAGCCGGCCTTGTTCAACCTCAATACTTTCGCGTTCATGCAAAAATCCCTGTCGCGATTGCGAAGCCAGGCTCAAGCTGTATATCGGCTTGAACGCGGTGGATTGTAACCTCCCCCCGCGCTTTGTCGAGGTTTTACGCGAAAAATCAAGCGGTGTCAGTTGAAGAACTGCTGCCGGGCTTCCTTGCGTTCGTCTACGCAGTTGCGGTACCTGATGCCCCTGCCGAGCCAGTCGAGCACGCCGCCTTCCTGGAAGGGATTGAAGGATTCGGCGAGGCCCAGGGCGCCGGGTTCGGGGAGGTCCATTTCCCAGATTTCGTCTGGGATCCGGAAGTCCGGGCCGACCAACAGGATTTCCTCATCACTGTCAGCGCGGCTCAGACGCAAGCTGAAACTGACTGCCTCGCCCGCGCCGGATATCTGCACCTCACTGGCGTCGAAGTATGGATAGTCGGTGATGTTGAAGCCTTCATCGGCCTCGGTTTCCCTCAGATCGGGCTCAACGAAATCGTGCCATTGCAGACTGCCGGCGGCATCGGTTGCGAACGGCCGCTCGATCGGCTCCCGGCCGCCGAAAACGGAATCGAAATAGGACGCAAGTTCGAATGACGAAAACTCCCGGTCGCCGGCTGTCGCCAGAATCTGCATGGATAATTCGGAATCGGCCCACTGCGGACCCAGATCAAAATCCAGCTCCAATGGCTTGAAGCCGATTTGCACGGCTCGATTCCGAGCCCTGAAATAGCCCGTCGATACTTGCATCAGGGCCCTGGCCTCGCCGTTTCCGGATTCCAGGATCGCGAAAGCGCGCACCTGATAGTATTCTTCGTTCGCACAATCGCGATTGAAGAGAATGGTTTCACCCGGACGGGTGACAACGGAATCGATGCCAGGCTGTGCTAAAGCGATGCTCGCCGCAGCCAGGATCAATGCCGGCAGGAGTACCGGCGCCCTCGAAAGAAAAGAAGAAAAGTCCAATTTCATTACATCGTCCCCCCAGACTTGCAATGCGGGTATCTTACCAATATTTCAACTGACTCAATCCCAATCCGGGATAACGAGGAGTACCATTTTTTATGACTTCCCAGCCGGAAAAAAGTTACAACTCTCAAGTCCTGATCGAAGACCGCCTTTCCATTCGGACCCTGTTCCGGGTCTTCCGCTGGAAAATCGTGATCACCTGGACCTTGACCATACTTGAAACCGCGGTGCTCGCCTTGTTCCCGCTGCTGATCGGGCGCTCGATCGACGGGTTGCTGGGGGACGAATACACGGCCTTCTATCAATTCATCGGGGCCATGGCGGTTTTGACCGTCGTGGCGACCGGGCGGCGGGTGTACGACACGCGAGCCTATGGTTCGATGCGCGTCGCGCTGGGCCGAGCCCAGGCGCATCGCGCCGGCGAAGAGGCAGTTTCGGTCACCAATGCGCGTGTGCTCATGGGGCGCGAACTCGTCGACTTTCTGGAAAAGGAAGCGCCGTTGTCGATTACCGGGCTGATCCAGATCTTCGTCGCAATTGCCGTGCTATTTTCCTTTCACGGCCTGCTGGCCCTGGCCGCCGGCTCCGCGGCCGTGGCGATGCTCGGAATCTACAGCTTGTCTGCGCGCCGCTTCTTCAACCTCAACTCGGATCTGAACGAGCAGACCGAGGCGCAGGTCGCAACGCTGGAAAGCCGGGACCTGAGCAAGGTTACGGCGCATCTCGTCGGACTGCGCCGGCACGAAGTGCGGCTGTCGGACACCGAATCCGTGGTCTACGCGCTGATTTTCATCGCGCTGCTGACGATGCTGGGTTTCAATCTCTGGTTCGCGGCGACACAAACCGGCGCGACTCCCGGCGAGATATTTTCCATCGTCACCTATTCCTACGAGTTCATCCAGATGTCGGTAATCCTGCCGATGGCCTTGCAGAACCTGACGCGCCTGGCGGAAATTACGGAACGAATCAACAAAGCGCAACCCGCGGCCTGAGACTGAATCAGTCGCGTTTGCTATTTTGCCCGGCCCGGCACAGAATCGGGCGGGCGCGATACTGGAGACAAAATATGTTGAGATTCTTGAAGTGGCTGGTAATCGTCATCGTCGGCACGGCGCTTGCCGTCTGGATATTCCTGCTGGCCATGCGGCTGAGCGACGGGCCCGTGGCGGTCATCCCCGGTGGCCCTTTCCGCAGCGGCGAGCCTACCCCGGTCCCCGACGACTGGAGCTTTCTGCGCGACCGCATGGAAGTGGAGTTCCAGACCATGGACCCGGCGACGACTCGAACGGTATGGGTCGGCGTCCACGACAGCCGGCTGTTCCTGGTCAGCGGTTACATGAACTCCTGGTACGGCGGCATCTGGAAACAATGGCCGCACTACATGGGCGACGACACCCGCATCGTGCTGCGCGTGGATGACAGCCTTTACGATCTCGAACTCGAGCGCGTGATGGGCGGCCCCGAAGTGGCGCCGGTCCTTTCCGAGTTCGCCAGAAAGTACGGCGGCGCCGACCCAGGCGCGGTAACGTCTGACGATGCCGTCACTTCGGAGTCGGTGTGGATGTACGAAGCGTTCGCACGGTAGACGGTAGCGGTCTGGATAAGGAGAATAATATGACGAAATACTATGCAAGCAATCCGGTAGACGGACTCGTGCCTCTCAATGGCGAGACCCTGATCGAAGCGATCGAAGACGCGGCCAACCGCGACTGGAAGTTCACCGACGGCACGATTCCCATTTTCGACGGCAGCGCCAAACCCATCGCCTGGATGGACCCGGAAGACTGTGCCTGGACCCTGACCCCGCCCGCCACCTGGTGGCCGGCCAAATCGGACTCTCACGACGCCAGGGAAAAGAATATCAGGCACTAGGGCGGTGGCCGGTCTCGCACGGGGTCGGCATTCGTGCCATGATTTCCATTCTTTCGATCAAACCGGACGCGAAAATACGATGAAGACCGATACCGTTTCCCGAACGCTGTTGCCCTTGGCCGTGCTGCTGCTTGCCGCCTGCGGCGAGGCGCCGACCGAAACCGGCGCGAGTTTCGAAGAGGCCTTGCAGACGCAACTGATCCAGGCAAACCCGGGCGATGTCATCGAGATTCCGGCCGGGGTGCACGAGATCTCCCGTAGCCTTTCGCTGACCGCACCCGGCGTGACCATTCGCGGTGCGGGAATGGATCAGTCGATTCTCTCATTCCGCAACCAGATTCAGGGCGCCGAGGGGCTGCTCGTGACGGCGGATGATTTCGTGATCGAGGATCTCGCCATCGAGGATACCGTAGGCGATGCGCTCAAGATCAACAACAGCAACAACGTCGTCGTCCGCCGGGTGCGCACCGAATGGACCAATGGGCCCGATTCGGAAAACGGCGCCTACGGCATTTACCCGGTGCAGTCGCGCAATATTCTGATCGACGGCTCGGTGGCCATCGGCGCGGCCGACGCGGGCATTTATGTCGGCCAGTCGAGCCGGATCATCGTTCGCAACTCGCGCGCCGAATACAACGTCGCCGGCATCGAGATCGAGAATTCGACCTATGCCGACGTCTACGACAATGTCGCCACCAATAACACCGGCGGCGTCCTCGTATTCGACCTGCCCAACCTGGAAGTCCAGGGCGGTCAGGCGACCCGCGTGTTCAACAACCGGATCGAGGGGAACAACACGGCCAATTTCGCGCCTCCCGGCGCCATCGTCGGCAATGTGCCCGCCGGCACCGGGCTGCTCGTACTGGCCAACGATAACATCGAAGTTTTCGAGAACCGCTTCGCCGGCAACGACAACGTCAACATCATGATCTACAGCTTCGTACTGGGCGGCCGAACCATCGACGATCCGAACTACGACCCCTACCCCGAACAGATCCACATCCACGACAACGTCTTTGACGGCGGCGGCACGGTTCCGGCCCATACATTGCTGGCAGCGTGGCACGAGCAGACCGGCGAGAATTCTCCCGACATCGTCTGGGGCGGTCTGATGAAGGAAGGCGCTTCGGTGGAAAACCTGATCTGTCTCGGCGAAAACGCGGGCCAGTCGTTCATGAATCTGAACGGCGGCAGCGACCCGGCCATGGTCAGCACCGACCTCGCCCCTCATAGCTGCGCCCTGCCGCGGCTGGCGCCGGTGGAGTTGGAAACGCCGGGGGACTGATTCGGGCGAGGCATGCCTCGCCCGCGGGCTCAGGATTCTGGTCTGGTTTTTCGCAACCTGCGCCAGCCGCCATTGGCGGCCCAGTAGCCAAACTGGGCCAACACGATCAGCGCGATGAAAAGCGGGAAGCTGCCCCAGTCACGTCCTACCTGAAAGTAGAAAACCGCCTGATAGTCGCGCACTTCGGTCGGATGGCTGGCGGTGACGATGCCGATATAACTTCCTTGTTCGGTGAATTCGTGGCTGGCGCGATAGTAACCGCTCGGTTCGATCGACGGCTCCTGGTAATACTCGGTGAGCGGTTCCAGATCACCCATTGCGAGGATGTCGTCCCAGTCGGCGAAACGTCCTGTTCCGGTCTCGTCGCGGATGATGCGGAAGTCGACCCGCATTTCCTGTAACAGTTCGTGCAGGTATTCCATGATGAAGACGGAACGCGCGGCGCCGGGAACGTCCTCGCAGTACTCTTCCGCTCCCCGGGATTCGGGCTGGAAGATCGTGAAATGCGCGGTCAGGAAGTCGATATCGATTACGCAGAGATCGTCTTCGAGAGCGACGCTGCCATGGGCTCGCACGGACTCCGCCTGGCCCACGGCAATCAGGCCGGCGAGAATTGAAGTGATTAGCAGTCGTTGCATTAACCCGCCGCGGGAAATCCCCTTACCAGGGAATGACGGCGCCGTCGTATGCGAAAAAGCCGCCTGAATCCGGCTGACCGACGCGATCGATCACGCGCAACATGCCGCTGACGCTGGTCTCGGCGTCGATCAGCGCGTTGGGGCCGCCCATGTCGGTCTGCACCCAGCCGGGATGCAGCACCACCGAAACGAAGTCTTCGCCCGCCAGGTCCACTGAAAGGCTTTTCACTGCCGAATTCAGGGCGCTCTTGGAACTGCGATAGGCATAGGAGCCTCCGCCGCGGTTGTCGGCGATGGAGCCCATCTTGGAAGTGATGAAGACGAGTTTTCTCCCGGCGCCTTCGCGCAGGTTGGGCAGCAGGGTCTGCGAAAGCAGAATCGGCGCGATGCAGTTCACTCGCATGACTTCGGACCAGTTATCGCCTTCGAGCTGGCCGAATGCGGCGCTGCGGGGGCCGTACACGCCGGCATTGTTGATCAGCACATCGATCGCCTGTCCGTCGAGTTGCCGGCCGAGTGCGGCGATGGAATTGTCATCGGAGACTTCGAGTTCCAGCACCTGGAGATTCTCGTGCGTGTCATACAAGCCGTCGAGTTCGCTCATCGAGCGGTCGCCGCGGCAGGTGGCGATCACGTTCTCGCCCCGGCCGGCCAGTTGCCTGACGAATTCCAGGCCCAATCCACGGCTTGCGCCGGTCACCAGGTAAGTAGCCATGTCTCCTCCACCCGCTCGGGAAAGGCGCAAATCTACTAGCATGAAGCGAGACAGTCAAAAAGCCCTGCATGGCTCGCTGGCCCCTGCCCCGAATGGCGGGGTAACATCCTCGCATGCGAACTTTCCACCTGCTCGCACCCGGCTTGCTGCTGGCCTCTTCCGCGCTGGCGCAGGACGCCGAGGAGATCGTCGTAATCGGCGTGGCGCCTGCCGATACCGGCCTGGAATTGCGCAAGATTCCCTATCCGGTGCAGACCGCCGATGCCGAAGATCTTGCCAACGCCGCCGCGACCAGTCTCGCCGATTTTCTGCGCGGCGCCTTCGGCAGCGTTTCCCTGAACGACGCCCAGAACAATCCCTTGCAGCCGGACCTGCGGTATAGAGGTTTCACGATTTCTCCCCTGCTCGGCCTGGCCCAGGGCATGGCCGTTTATCAGAACGGCATACGCATCAACGAGCCCCTCGGCGACACGGTAAACTGGGACCTGCTGCCGCAATCCGCGATCGACAGCATCGCACTGACGGGAGGCGCCACGCCGCTGTTCGGCCTGAACAGTCTCGGCGGTTCCATGGCCATCGACATGAAGGACGGCTTCGGGTACGAAGGCTTCGGCGCCGATCTCAGCGCCGGCTCCTTCGGTCGCAGCCGCGCCAGCCTCGAATTCGGCGGCAACAATGGCTCATTCGCCTACTACCTGAACCTGGAAGACTTCCGCGAAGACGGCTGGCGCGACCATTCCGAATCCGACGCCTTCAGCGTCTACGGCACACTCGGCTGGCGCGGCGATACCGGCCAGGTAAATCTGAACTACCAGCATGGAGAATCCGACCTGATCGGCAATGGCTCCTCACCGGTGGAATTGCTGGAAATCAACCGCGCGGCAATTTTCACCGGCCCCGACATCACCGCCAATGACATGGACATGGTAAGCCTGGATTTCAGCCGCGTAATCAACGACAGCAGCAGCATCGGCGGAAACGTTTTCCTGCGCCGCAATGACACCAGCGCCTTCAACGGCGACGCATCCGAGTACGACCTCGGGGAATTCGAGGAAGACGACCTTTCAGGCACCGGCATCCTGTCCGACGAGGCGATCAACAATCTCAGCGACCGCAGCCAGGAAACCCGCGGCGCGGATTTTCAATGGACTTCGGCAACCAACCTGTTCGGCTTCAGCAGCCGCGTCGTTCTCGGCGCGGCCTGGCATCGCGGCGAATCCGATTTCGACTCGGTGGTGGAGTTGGCCGACATCGACCCCCACAGCCGCCTGACCACGGGGCTGGGCACCGGCACATTCGTCGACGAGGACGCCACCCTCATCAATACCGAAACCGAATCGACCAGCATCTATTTCACCACTACCACCGATCTCGGCGAGACACTGGCGCTGACGATCTCGGCGCGTTCGAACCATACCGACGTCAGTCTGCGCGACCTCTCGGGCGAGCGGCCCGAACTGAACGGCGATCACGGTTTCTCCCGCGTCAATCCCGCCGTCGGCCTGACCTGGCAGGTGAATGAGAATCACAATTTCTACGCGTCCCTGGGCGAGTCGAATCGCACGCCGACGCCGATCGAACTCGCCTGCAACGAATACGTCTACGACCTGGCGGTGGAATACGCCATCGCCGACGGCGAGGACGCCGACGATGTCGAATTCGAATGCCGGCTGCCCAATGCCTTCCTCGCCGACCCGCCGCTCGAAGACGTCGTCGCCCGTAATGTGGAACTGGGCGCCCGCGGCATGCTCGACGAGAATACGAGCTACGGCCTGAGCCTGTTCCGCACCGACAACGAGAACGACATCCTGTTCCAGACCACAGGCCGCGCCACCGGCCTGTTCGCCAACGTCGACCGCACCCGCCGCCAAGGCGTCGAAGGCAATCTCGCCGGCAACATGGGCGAGCTGGACTGGTTCGCCGCCTACAGCTTCGTCAGCGCCACTTTCGAGGACGATTTCCAGGTGCTGAGCCCGAATCACGACTTCGCCGACGAGGAAGGCGAAGTCACCGTACTCGCCGGCGACAGCATTCCGGGCATTCCGGCGCATCAATTCAAGCTCGGCGCCGACTACGCCCTCGACGAGCGGCTGGTCCTGTCGCTCGACCTGATTGCCAACAGCGGCCAATACCTGCGTGGAGACGAGTCCAACGAACTCGATGCAATCGACGGTTACACCCTGGTGAATCTCGGCGCCCGCTATCGCGTCAACGACAGACTGTCGCTATACGCCCAGGTCCACAATTTGTTTGATTCGAAGTTCGAGACCTTCGGCCTGCTCGGCGAAGAACCCGACGAGGTCGAAGTGCCCCTGATCGAGGATTTCGAGATACCGGTCTTCCTCGGCGCGGCGCCACCGAGAGCCGGCTTTCTCGGCCTGCGTTACCGTTTCTGATCATTCTCCGGCGAGCGCCTCGGGCCCCAGCCGCACGCCGCTGCAGCGGACATTGCCCCGGGCCCGCAGAATGCTGACGCGCGGTCCCTCATCGCCAGCGCCGCCGGCGTGGCTCAATTGCAGGCGCAAGGCCGAATAGGGGCAGCCGCTATTGCCGCGCTGGAACAGCACGGCCAGACTGTTGCCGGTATTGGCGGCCAGTTGCAGCCGGCGCAGCACCTGGTGCGAGAGCCCGTTCTGCCAGGCAAGCACCAGACGGCAGGAGCGCAAGGCTTTTTCCATGCTCCATAGCGCATTGCGCAAGGAGGCGCCCGGCGCTATCACCAGCAACTTCCCGATATCGACTCCGGCCTGGACCAGAGCCGGCGCATAAGGCGCCGCGGGCGGGCATACCCAGAGCACCCACTGCCCCTGGCTGGTCAACGCTCGCATCAGGGGAACCAGCAATTGCAATTCCCCCATGCCGCGGCGCGGGCAGACGATCTCCACCAGGCCCCTGGACGGCCAGCCGCCATTCGGAAGAATGCCGTCGAGCCCGGGGAATCCGGTGCTCACGCCCTGTTCGCCCTGGGCGGCCGTGTAATGGCCCCGCCAGAGGTCGGGAACGTCCCGCAACAAGGCGTCGATGACTTCCTGTTTGCAGCCGGCCCGGCTACCGGTAACGGACATTTTGCGGCCTCTTTCGCTGAAATACTGTATGTACATACAGTATATTGCCTGGAATTTGCCCCAGGCAAGCCCCGAAACATGAAATTTTCGTAAAAAAGCCCAGCCGGGGCTAAAGCAATGGGTTGAAATGCCGCTTAGGAAATCAAGGAGTTAGTAGCTCAAGGAAACTTCGCATGCGTAGTGGACCCGACATTATCTGGGTAATGACCGCAGTATTCGTTTTTGGGATTGTGGCCACCGGCGTTGCCCAAAGCGCACTGTTGATGTAAGCCGAACGCGGCCGCCAGCCACCAGCCACAACTTCAGCCGCTATCCCCGCGATAGAAGATTCGCTCGGGCGTAGCCACCGCGTCGAGCGGCACGTCCCATTCCCTGACGGGCAGCGCATCCAGCAACTGGCATTCATGAGCCAGGCCCACGAGCATGGGCCGGGATTCGGAACTCGTCAGGCGAAAGGCAAAAGCCCGGTCGTAAAAGCCCTTGCCGTTGCCGAGCCGGGCGCAATCGCGGGTAAAGCCAACCAGGGGCACGAACGCCAGGTCGAGGGATTGCGGCTCGATATGCGTTCCTTCCGCGGGCTCGGGAATTCGCCAGCGATTTTCCGCAAGGCTTGAGCCGGCCTCGTAACTGACGAAATCGAGGTCATGTTCTCCGGCTATAACCGGCAGGAAACAGGATTTCTTTTCGTCGAGCGCGAGTCGCAACAGTGGGTCCGGAGAAATTTCCCCGGCAACGGCCATATAGAACGAGACTCGCCGACAGGCGCGGAAAAATTCCCGGTCGCGAATCCTCTCGAACAGGCCCGTGGCGGCGCTGCTTTGCTCTTCCGAAGGAAGGCTTCGCCTGAGACGGCGCAAACGGACACGCAAGCCATCCAGGTCTTGTGTCATCCTCCTTCACCTGTAGGGCAGTCCCCCAAGACACCGCTACCAAAGTTGCCCTGAACCCTGTGGTTCAGGTGGTGGCCCTCGCGAAGTATCAGGCTTTCCGGCAGCCGGACATGCACAACAACTTCTTTCGAGACAGCCTCCGGGTACAAAATTATCGGGTTAAGAACATTTTTGATTGGCAAATGCCCCAGGGGACCGAAACCACAGTATATCTTGGCCCGGCGGCGGGGGGAAATCGTCAGCGCGGATCAGTCCCGCGGCTCTTCCCCGCCGGCCAGAACACGGTCGAGTTTGTCTTCGAGTTGCCCAAGGCGGACATCGTCGCGAGCCGACCCGCCCCCGTCCCCGCCAGATCCGGTCAGCAGTTCATGGGCGATATTCAAAGCCACCATGACTGCTATCTGTTCCCGCTCGAGATTGGGGCCGCGGCGCTGGATCCGGTACATCCGCTCATCGATATAGCGGGCGGATTCCATCAGCGCGCTGCGCTCTTCGGGCTGACAATTCACCCGGTAACTCTTGTCGAGAATGGAAAGCAAGACGGTATTGCTGTCGTCGGCCATGTCGGTCCCCGGTGAATCAGGCGTGTTCCAGCGCCTTCAGGCGCATCAGAATGGCTTGCAGACGCTGCTTCGCTTCGCGGTTCTTCTCCAGCAACTGCCGTCGTTCGGTACGCAGGGTCTGCTCGTTATCCTTGAGCAACTGATTCTCCTCGCGCAATTTCCCACAGAGGGCGATCAAGTCATCGACCTTTCCATGCAGCGCTTCGATTCGGTCTTCTTCCATAGGGTAAGCGTCCAGCCTGTACCACCCCGCGACTATAGAACCGCCTGCGGAATGGGTCAATAACGTGTGCGCCTTCAGCATGTAGGGGCGAGGCATGCCTCGCCCGCGAACGGCCCCGAAACCGTGCAACTGCCGGGCGAGGCATGCCTCGCCCCTACATGCTCGCCCCTACATGCTGAACCCGCACATCTGCTTGGGTTTGCCGACGGTTCCCGCTATGCTTGCGAGCGCATCGTGGAAATATCATGACCATCGACTCAAGGGAATTCAGTCGCCGCCGGGCGGCGCTGATCGAAGCATTGCAGCCCGGCAGTATTGCCTTGCTGGCATCGGCGCCGGAGCGGGTGCGCAGCCGGGACGTGCATCACGCCTATCGCCAGGACAGCGATTTCTTCTATCTGACCGGTTTTGCAGAAGCTGGCGCCCTGCTGGCGCTTGTGCCCGGCCGCAAGGAAGGCGAAGCCGTGCTTTTCTGTCAGCCGAAGGATCCGCAGAAAGAATTGTGGGAAGGCGTTCTGCTCGGCCCGGACGCGGCAGTTGAAACGCTGGACGTAGACCAGGCTTACCCCATCGGCGAAGTCGACGGGATCGTGCCGGAACTCATGGCCGGCAGGGAACGGATTCATTATCGCATCGGCTTTGATGCGGATTTCGACGAAAAGGTTATGGGCTGGGCGCGCGCCGCCCGCGCGAAGGCACGCCACGGCGGCCCGGCGCCAGGGCAGTTCCTGTTGCTAGACGATCTGCTGCACGAGATGCGTCTGTTCAAGAGCGAGGAAGAAATCCGATTGATGGGAGAAGCCGCGCGGATTTCCGCCGAGGGGCACCGGCGCATCATGCAATATTGCCGGCCGGGTATTTACGAGTACGAACTCGAGGCCGAATTGCTGCATTGCTTCCTGCGCAACGGTAGCCGCGCCGCGGCGTACGGCTCTATCGTCGGGTCCGGGGCCAATGCCTGCATCCTGCATTACGTCAGCAATGAAGCCCGGATCGAGGACGGCGATCTCGTGCTGGTCGACGCCGGCTGCGAATTCCGGCATTACGCCGCGGACATCACCCGCACTTTCCCCGCCAACGGGCGCTTCAGCGCCGAGCAGCGCGAGATTTACCAGGTCGTCCTGCAAGCCCAGGCCGCGGCCATCGAAGCGGTGCGCCCCGGCGCGTCCTGCGACGCGTCGCAGCAGGCCGCGGTCCATGCGATCGTCGACGGACTGCTGCAACTCGGACTGTTGTCCGGCACGGCCGACGAAGTCATCGAAACCGAGGCGTACAAGCCCTTCTACATGCATCGCGTCGGACATTGGCTCGGCATCGATGTGCACGACGTGGGCAGTTACCGCAACGGCGAAGACTGGCGGCCCTTCGAGCCGGGCATGGTGACAACCATCGAGCCGGGAATCTATATCGCGCCGAACAACGAGGACGTCGCGCCGCGCTGGCGCGGCATCGGCGTGCGTATCGAGGACGACGTGCTCGTTACCGAAAGCGGCAATCGCATTCTCAGCGATGACGTTCCCCGCGGCATGGAAGACATCGAAGCCATCATGGCGGCTGCCTGAAGCCTGCCATGCCCCTTCCCGGGAATAAGCGCGAACGCCCCGTCGTGGTGGTCGGCGGCGGTTTCGCCGGCGCGAGTTTCGCGCTCGCGGCAGCAGGCCCGGAATCTCCGGTGCTGGTGGTGGAAGCCATCGCCCCCGGAGGCGGAGGCGACGGATTCGATGCCCGCTCCACCGCGCTTTCCTGGGGTACGCGCCGCATCTTCGAATCGCTGGGTGTATGGGACGATCTCGGCGCCGCTCCCTGTCCGATTCATCGCATCGAAGTTTCTGACCGGGGCCATCTCGGCGGCGTGAGTTTCGATCATGGCGAGCAGGGCCAGGAAGCGCTCGGTTACGTGGTGGAGAACCACGTCCTCGGCGGCGCCTTGCGTGAAAAGGTGGCAGCTTCGGAACATATCGACCTGCTCGCTCCGGCCAATGTGACTGCAGCCGGGCCGGTTGCCGAAGGCATGGAATTGAGCATACGCCAGGGTGAAAACGAGCAGGATCTGACCGCGGCGCTTACCGTGCTCGCCGACGGCGGCAGATCCCCCATCGCCGCGCAACTCGGCATCGGCCGGCAACTGAAGTCTTATGAACAACATGCCCTGGTCGCCAATGTCGCGCTGGAGAAATCGCATCGCAATATCGCTTTTGAGCGATTCACCGAACACGGGCCGGTGGCATTGCTGCCTTTGCCGACGATGGAAGGCGCTCATCGCGCTTCGCTGGTCTGGACCTTGCCGGAACCGCTGGCGCTGGAAAACATGGAACTGGGCGAGGCCGAATTGCTGCCACGGCTGCAACGGGAATTCGGGCCGGGCATGGGCCGCGTGACGGGCATTGGCAGACGGGCCTGTTTTCCATTGCAATTGAGCCGGGCGAGTGAGCAGGCGCGGCCGGGGCTGGCGCTTCTCGGCAATGCCGCCCATACCTTGCATCCGGTGGCCGGCCAGGGTTTCAACCTGGCCTTGCGCGATTGCATGGCGCTGGCCGGTGTGGTGCGCGAGGCGAGGCAGCGCGGACTATGGCCGGGAGACATGTCGGTATTGCAAGGGTATATCGACGAGCAGGAATTCGATCAGGAAAAGACCATCCTGTTCACGGACCTGCTGGTCAACCTGTTCTCCGGAAAAAATTCGGCCAAGTCCGGTTTCCGGCGGCTAGGGTTGCTGGCGCTGGACTTGCTGCCGCCCATGCGTCGGCGCTTTGTCAGTTCTGCTATGGGGCTGGAATCGTTCTAGCCTCGGGCATTGTTGTCGACCACGGTCATGCCGAGCCATTCGGCGACTAGCGCGGGTTTTTCCTCGTCTTCGATTTCGACGGTCACTGCATATCGGGTCAGGTAACGGCCGGGTTGTTTCTCTTCGGCTGAAGCAAGATTGAATCGTGCCCGGATGCGCTGGCCTGATCTGACGGGATTGACGAAGCGTACGCGGTCGAGGCCGTAATTGATGCCCATGACGGTGTTTTCGAGTTTCAGGCCGCCGCCGCGGGAGCTTAGGGCGCTGAGCAGGGACAGGGTGAGGAAGCCGTGGGCGATGGTGCCGCCAAAAGGGGTTTGGGCGGCTCGGTGGGCGTCGACGTGGATGTATTGGTGATCGTCGGTGGCGTCGGCGAATTGGTCGATCCGATCCTGTTCGATGGTCAGCCAGTCGGTTATGCCGACTTCCTGCCCGATGTGGTCTTGCAGGGCATCTGCTGGAATCACTTTGTTCATGCCACTTTCTCCGCCAATGCAAAGCCCGGCAGTCTATCAGCAACTAGTCTTTTGCGGTAACTGTGGCTTCGATCCGTCGTCGTCGGGCTGGGGGGCATGCAGCGGACGCCGTAAATACGTCCCTGTAGGCTCGGGCTCGGCATCCATGCCTCGCACGCCCGCTGCATGCCCCCCAGCCCGACGACGACTCACAATGGGGGTACTGTGAAGTTGTTTTTCTATCAACAGCACAATCTGGGCTTTGCATGCATAGCCGGTGGGTAGGTTCTCCAATTCTGCGCACGTTACCAAGCACCCAAGGGACACCCACTGTATCGTTTCCGGCTTCGGTGCTTCGATTGAGATGTAGGGGCGACGCATGCGTCGCCCGTGGGGAGGTCTGACTATCGCTCACAAGTTACAATGCGATTATGAATGACGGAATTGAAAAATTCGATCTCGTGATTGCCGGGGGTGGGGTTGTCGGGGCGACTCTGGCTTGTTTGCTGGATGGGCTGGAGTTGCGGGTTGCGTTGGTGGAGCAGCGATTGCCGGATGAGGGGGAGTTGGCTTTTCGGGGGGCTGAGTTGCGGTTTGATGCGCGGGTCAGTGCCTTGAATGAGTCTTCGCGGCAGGTGTTGGGGGATGTTGGGGTCTGGAGAGGGATTCGGGCGGCTCGTTGTTGTGATTATCGGGAGATGCGGGTCTGGGATGCGGAGGGGACGGGATCGATTCATTTTTCGGCGGCGGCGCTGGGGGCGGAGAGTCTGGGCACGATCGTCGAGAATTCGATTGTGCTTGCGGGGCTTTATGAGCGGCTGCGCGGGCAGGAGAATCTGAGTATTGTGTCGCCGTTTACGAGTGCCGCGCTGGAAACCGGCGCCGGTGGCGAGGCGGTGCTGGTCGGTGAATCGGGGCGGCGTTTGCAGGCGGGTCTGCTGGTGGGGGCGGACGGCGGGAATTCTGCTGTACGCAGGCTGGCGAAAATCTCCAGTGCGGAATGGGAATATGGACAGTCGGCGCTGGTGACGACGGTCAGGACTGCCCGGTCCCATGAGTTCACTGCCTGGCAGCGCTTTCTCGAAACTGGTCCCCTGGCATTTCTGCCGCTGGCGGCCGCTGACGAAGATGAGTTTCGGCATAGTTCCATCGTCTGGTCGACGCAGCCTGACGAGGCGGAAGAACTTGTGCAAATGCCGGATGAGCAATTTCGCGCGCGCCTTGCGGCCGCGATTGAACATCGTCTGGGTGACGTTGAATGGAGCGACGGGCGCTACAGTTTTCCTCTGCGGCAGCGCCATGCGGACAGTTATGTAAAGGACAATATTGTTCTCGTGGGCGACGCGGCGCATACGATTCATCCCCTGGCCGGCCAGGGCGTGAATCTCGGCGTCAGGGATGTGGCGGTGCTGGCGGAAGAGCTTCGCGCCGGTCTGGCTGCCGGCAGGCTGTTGAACGACCCGGTCGTGCTGCGCCGCTACGAACGGCGGCGGAAGAGCGACAACCTGGGCATGATGTGGGCCATGGAAGGGCTGCACCGGCTCTTCGGCGCCCAGCCGCTGCCGCTGCGCTGGTTGCGAAATTCCGGCCTGAAGCTCGTTGACCGCGCCGCTCCGCTGAAGAACTTCCTGGCCCGCCGCGCCATCGGCGTCTGAGTTTTAATGCCTCAAATTGCGACGAAACCTTCAGTTGCAATCGTCCACGCCGCCGCTATACTCCGAACAAAACTATCCGCAACTTGAAAATACTTGGCAAACTGACAACAACAGCCAAAAACGATTTACCAAAAACCAGATTAACGTATAGAACAAAACATAAAGGAGGTTCTCGCGATGAACGGGAATTCAATACGGTCCGAAATTCGGCGCGTAAATAGCTGGATTACTGTTGCGGCTTTGCTTGCCATGACCTTGGCCATATCCGGGAACACCAACGCGCAATCGGTCGTCAAGAAGTCGACTTCTGGCCTGTGTCATTGTCCTGGTGGGCAGTTCTACGAGCGAACAAACAATTTTGAGCCGTTTGATAATGTGAACGCCTGCCTTGCGAGCGGGGGCCGCGAACCACAAACCGGTCAAGGCGACTGTTCCCTGGCGGCAGCGAGCGATCCATCAGGTAACGATGCTGACTCCGTCAGTCCAGCCTCCGACCCGGTAAAGAAGTCTGAATCAGGCCTTTGCCACTGTCCCGGCGGACAATTTTACGACCGCACCATTAACTTCACCCCATACGATACCATCGGCGCATGTTTGGCGAGTGGCGGACGGGAGCCACAGCGGGGACAAGGAACTTGCCCGACCGAGCCTCCTCCCTCGATCACTTCGCTTGAGTTGCAGGATTACGACCGCAGCGCATTCGGCGGTTGGGCCGATGCAGACGACGATTGCCTGAATACCAGGCACGAGCGACTTGCAGCGCGTTCGCTGAATACCGTTGGAACGTCCTCTGGAGGATGCAGAATAGTAACGGGGCATTGGGAGGACTTTTATACCGGTGACATAGTTGCGGTATCGAGTGAACTGGACATCGATCACATTGTTCCGTTGCGCTGGGCATGGGAACGCGGCGCCAGCCATTGGGAACGTGAGAAGAGGCGCCAATTCGCCAACGATCCGGCAAATCTCCTGCCTGTGGACGCATCCGCCAATCGTTCGAAAGGCGCAGCGGGGCCGCTGGAGTGGCTTCCGCCCGACGAGAGCTTCGCGTGCGAATACGTGCTGAGATTCTCCAGAGTCTCTGACCTGTACGAGTTGGAAATCCCCGCGGAAGAATCAACGAGGCTTGCACAATTAACCTCGGCACAGTGCGATTGACGTGTACCGAATAGTTCTGACTTGGTCTATTGCCCTCGCACCCGTCCTGGTCAATGCGCAGACTGCCGAAGACTGCATTGGAATTACGAACGATTCCTATCGATTGGCGTGTTTCGACAATCTGTTTGGAGACGCCGCAAATCCAGCAACTCAACAAGTATTCGGTTCAACCAGTTGCTCTACCGGCGTATGGGATGTGAGCATCGACGTGAACCCACTCGATGACACCCGCCGGGTAGTGTTGATCAACAGTTCATTGTCTGATAATAGTAGGCACATTTGTCTATTTTGTATCCAGTATTCGCTTTGCGCTTACTACTAATAGTGTCGGAGAGTTTTTTAGTTCGCTTGCTGGGCTATGGTTTGTCCTAACCGCCTTAATCTCGATACCCTTGTTTTTATTGCAAGGTATTGGAAGTGGTTTACAGGCAGGCGCTGACTACGCAAAAAGAAGTAAGGGAAAATCATGAAAAAGCTTTCATTATCGCTGTTTTATCTCATAATTTTCGGCTGCGGACCGGATTCTGGTTCAGAAAATACTAGATTTGACCCAGGATTGAATGCTTTCTGCCGTGAATTAGTCGACATATCTAGGGAAAGAGCAATTAGCAACTCTCAAAGACAAGAATACAGAGAACTCGGTTGCGCTTCTTATACAGGAGTGGCAACTTCCAGACTGTAATGTATCTCCGAAAAAATCCATGCGACCTCCGGGAATGTTGCTTTAACCGGCTACGGAGAAACCCAAGTGATACGGCCTGACTTCCTCGATTTCGAAGAATTTTAACTTGCCGGACTCGGCGCTCTGGCTCCCGTTGACTTCTTGACTTCCACGGTTTAGCCCTCTTAGGCGATAATGTGTGGAAAGGATTTTGTCACAATGAAAGAAAAATCACGATAAAGCGATCTACTTGGATACTCATCATCTTTATAGCGGAGAATTTAACAATGGACAACTCTGACAATAAAGACAGGTCAGCTGATCTACTATCACTGAAACAGTGGGCATGGATTGTAATCATATTCTTATGGGTTGTAGTTATCTTTGCGCAGGCGTTCACTTCCGGAAGTGTCGGAGCATTTTTTGAAACTCTCTTTTATGGCTTGATTGTTCTGCCTATTCTAGTTGCAATCCCGTTGTTTGTACTGAAGGGAATCGGTGGTGGTTTACAGGCAGGCGCTGACTATGCAGACAAACGGAAGAAAGAATAGTGATGAAATACGCTCGTACGCCCTGGGCAGCCGTGGGCAAGCATCGCATATATGTAGATTGCTTCCCGCGACGCGCAATTGTTAATCGCCTGATCGCCGAAAGTCAAAAGAGATAATAATTTTCTCAAGCGCACAGTACGGGGCATTGTTCAATCCGCTAAGTTGAAAGCTTACGGGTTGAACCATAGCAGACGCATATACTGCCGAGAGAAGTAACTGTTTTATTGCCCACCTCCGTTCGGATTCGGTCCAGCATATAATTCTATTTCCATGTTGGTAAAGAAATATTTGAAAGACCAATAGACCCAGTAGGGCGCAGCAATGCCGAATGTGATTAGCGACAGGATCATTAGCGCAATACTAATTACGAAATACTCCAAAAAATTTCCAGTGAAAATGATTTTACCTTTTGTCATGCGAAATTCCTCGTTTGGTTATAAATTTGTGGTCTCTACTCGGTAGTGCACCTAATAGTTCCAAGCAGGAATTCTCGAGTCGAACAAATGAGTCAAATAACACTATGCAAATGATATAAACATACTGATAGATAAGAATACAAAAACTATAAAACCTATCAGCCAAAATGCAATTGTTTTTGTGTCTTCATCATTCGATATTTTGTTAGCTCTAGCCTCTTCTTTTATATGCTGCTGTTGTAACGTGCTTTCTTGTATTGGCTGACCTCTACTTCTATAGGATTGCGGTAGAATCAAAAGGTCGCTTCTAGTGTCGTTCATCTTCGTGAAACTTGATGTACTCCGGGTAGATTTATCAGGTTCTCTATCAGTAGCCAAATCCAGTTGGCAATAAGGGCAAACCTTTGCCTCTCTACTTATATGTTTCGCACAAAATCTGCAGGATACGCTGTTTCCGGGAGGTATAAGTAATGCATGTACAAGGGCGATTGGCCAAACTAAGAATCCGTAGAAAAACCATATAGCTACATCTTTTTCTTTGGAGTTTGCAATCATAGCGGGAATTGATGCCATTACAAATGCTTGTACAATCCAAATCAGAAAGATTCCATCCACTTTAGTCTCCCAAAACAAAAATATTACTCAAGGTAATCACGACCGTATTAGTCGGTTTCGAGCTTGTTTGAATACTCAACAGCTGCCCTCAACCTGTCGCAACTGCATTTTTACTTGATAGACCGCTATCTTCATGGAATGGCTTATGGTTTCGTCGCATCGGGGTGCTCGGTTTCTTTTTGTTGATTTTTTGCCAATTCAGCACGTGATATATCATTTCGAGCTTGACTAGACCTGCTGATAAAATTTTGCCATTTCTTTCTTACTAATCGCAGTCGTACAGTGCGCTGTAACAATCGCAATGACTGATTGACGGTATGAGCCGCATCTTGCCAGCGCTTGGATACATCCTTATTTACCGCAGGAGCCATGGCTCATCTCGCACCGTGAATGTACCAAATAGCCCTTCCAAAACACGATCGTGAGCTTGCTGCCACCGCTCCTTCGCAAACTCTGATGTTTCATCCCAAACTTGCACGAAAAAGACACAGGAGTAGGTACGCACCCTGGATTCCTTTCCTGCATTGAAAATAGGCTCTAAGGATTCCACAACCTGTCCGTCCAAAAGCGGGATTTCATATTGGATCTCTTTAAGCGGCAGCATCGCCGCCTCCTCAGCATAGGATTTGTCGCTATCGTCAAATGCGCCGCCAAGTGGAACGTCTCGCCTGCGAATTATCATATGCTCATCGAATACTGCAATATTAAACAGATAAAACGCTTTTTCCCGGGTTCCCCCGTCGGCGATAGGAACAATTTCGTACCAACAAGGTGGGTTATGCCCTTTTTCGCGCAGGATGCGCTGATTTTCAGCTTCAGTAAGAAGTTCGTCATTCTGATCATACAGTCCGTCAAGTTCGGCTTGCTGCTCTTCAAGCTCGTTCTGTTGGCTTTCCGATACCGCTTGCAATCGCTCATTTTCCTTCTTCAACATAGACCGTTCTGCTTCCGCTTCATCACGCTCCTGTACTGTTTCCACAAGCTGATCGAGCAATCCCTCAGTCTCATTAAGTTGTGGGTTTTCTACTACGCTGTCATGCCAGCGCTTCAGCGCAACGATTTCTTCCGGTGTCCCAATACCTGCAAGTGATTCTTCCCAAGTGTCTCTGAAGACTCTCAATTGCCCCATTTCCTGCTCTTGTTGTTCCTGTCGTTGAATTTGCTCCTGACTGAGAACTAGAAAAACCAACATAAGCAGGAATAGAAGAAGGATGAAAATCTCTGCTACGGTCAGCCCGAGAATGGTGCCGCGCCGGTACTCTGATTGGGTCAATTTCGCGGACTGGTTTGGCACTACAGCTTCCTAGTCGCTCTTCTTTACAACATTGACTAATTGTTCAGTCGCTTCTACTAAAGACTTTCGAGTATGTTCCGCAAGTTTGCTCCATTCTGCTGATTCATCCGACATCTGTTTGCTGAGTTGGCGTGCATTGCTCAATTGCTCCGTACTAATTTTCTGATGATTCTCCAAATCGTTTATCTGTTCGCTGAAGTGCTCTGCGATCTGTGCTGTCGATTCACGATATTCCTCTACGGCTTTCAGGCGAGTTTCATCTAATTCAGTGGCGAGTTTGCTCTGGATATTTCCGAACTCCAGACTACCTTTTTCGATCTCTCGAGTTGACTTCGTTGCAATTCCTGCTGTTAACTCAAGTTCGCTACGTGCAACGTTCATACTCTCAAGCAAACGTTTCAATTCCCTACCAGCATTTGCCGAATCTTTGACCATCTCTCGCAGCGAATCAGTGTGCTCCTGCATACCTGTAACAGATTCGCTGACACTTTCGGAAAGACCTGCAATCTTTGACCAGATCCGCTCAGTACTTTGAAGAAGGGTATTTATATCGCCGTAAATTGCCTTGATCTGTTTTTCACCTTCTGCCTTCATTTCCACAACAGCCTCGTTCCAGGCCTTGCTAGTATCAGAGATTCCCCGATTTGCTTGAGTAGACATGTGTGTAAGGAATTTGTCGATTACTTCGCTACAGTGATTGGACAAGGTATTCATTTCATCTCGAAATGCGTCCGCTATAGATTTGAGGCTGGAGTTCATTTGTTCCAATTGATGTACGGCAGTCTCGCTTAAATCTTCGGTTTGCCGTTGCATCATCGATCCGGTATGTACGACTACAGCCTCGGATTGCTCGGAAGAAATTCTTGAAAAATGCAAGAACGCATCGCTCGCCTCTCTTAGGACGAGGCGCAGATTCGCCAACTCTTCTCGCAATTCCCTGACGTCAGCGTCGATAGCGAGTGAGCTTGGGTTTACCTCAATCGGTTTTATCTCGCCGTCATGCAATTCAATCTTCTGTGCTGAATGCTCAGGTGATTCTTTTTGGTGACTCTGAAAGAGAATTCTTGCGAATATTCCAGCTACAGTTGAGAACAGGGCTATGCCGAAATTGCCGATAAGTTCATTGGCGCGAGTATTTACATCTTCTTGCGTGTCGAGAACGAATAACTGCAACAGAGCCAGGATCAAGGATATCAGCGTAAAGAGCAGCCCCAAGTAATACAGATTGTCTCCCGCGACTTGTCGATCGTCAGGGTTGTCGAAGGCCGTGTGGTAACGCCAACCAACAAATGCAATGATGGCGACCGCGGCCGATGCTGCCAATGTCGCCCCAGACAGGCCTGTTACCAGAGTTCGCAGGCCAACGATTAGTACAAGTCCTCCGAGAAATGCCTGAATCAGAGTCTTGGTCGTGTTCAATTAGATTGACTCCTGTCTGATTACCTGCCCGCCAAATTCCTGAACGAGTTCTGTCCACCAGTAATAATGATCCACAGTTTGCCAACGGGCATCGCGACTGCGCTCAAGACGGAATATGCTGACATCAACTCCGCCAAGGCGAGTTCCCAGATGGCGCAAGGAGGGAGTGGTTAGCAATTCGTCTGCAGATGGATATGACCCATAGTGCGAAAGCGTTTCGGAATGTTGCAACAAATCGGAAAAAAGAATGAGATGAACCGGGCTGGCGCTCTGGGTGAGCGACCGTTCACTCGTTACATGACGCGGCACGAGCACGCCCAGCGCCTCAATCAGCGGAGAACTTGATTGTGGGGGCGAGTCCTCGACGGCGAACATTTCCTGAATCCGGGAATCGAACATTTGCCAGCGGCGCTGGGCGATCGCGCGGCCTTCAGTCAGATCTCGCCACCACTCACGAGCATTGGGGTTGATTCCAGGGTTGCATAGGGTCAGCGATGGTTGCAACGTGTCTAGATCCTCGACCAATTCGTACACGACAAGTTCTTCGCCTGGGGCTACGAAGAAGTCGGAGTCCTGATCTACTTGATATTCGGGATTCATTTCCCGCAAAAGTCGATTAAGTTCGGCTTGATGCTGCGGGCTGAGGGGATCTGAGGTATCCAACAGCAGTACGGTGCTTCCAGTCGGTGGTCGACCGATGGCGCAAAGATTTTCGTCGAGACGAAGATTCTGATCGCAAGCAGAAAGAATTGTTGAAACGAACAACAAGGCAATCAGTTTGGGCCAAGGTATTTTTTTTGAATTAGAGTTCCTCCGTGACATAAAGTTCTTATTCCTTAGAGATACCTGCGTTGATCATTGCTTCCTCCAGGGTGGGAAACTCCGTTCTACGTTCTTCGTAAAACTTCTGCAGTTCGTTAATTGCCTCGTCCACCCGGTCGGCTACGCTCTTTAGGCTCGTTTGCTTAGGCACTTTGAATTCAGGGGGGCTGAGTAATTCCTTATCTATTTTCACCGATTCGGAAAACCACGTTGGTTCTGGCTCTGATCTCGCTGATAGATTTGCGTGGAAATAGTGTCCAAGCAATTCATTCAGATCATGCTGATACTGTTGCATATTAGTTGGAAAATCTTCAATTACCCGGTTACCTTGTATGCGAGATTCACGCCACCTTGTTTGTTGGGCCCTTAGTTGATGCAGAATGTCTTCCAGTTTGTTCTCGTATAATTTGAACTCTTTTCTCAATTCATTCGCTGCATTTTTATATCGACTTTTGTAATCTTCCTGCTTTTCCTGAAGCATTCTGTGCTTCTTTCCGTAGCCGGGGTAGCGGTCATCACGATCCAACCATTTCCACGACGATACGCAGAAAAAAAGAAACCCTAGCAACGCCAGTAGTGCGGACTGGAATGAATCAAATGCGACATAACCTTCCGAAAATCTGATAAAGGTATCACTGCCTACGGAAAAAATGTCAGCGCCAGGATCATCGAGTATTGCTTGCATGCTATCTCGGAAATGACCCACTATCATATTGAATCCACCAACAAGCGACACTGTAAACAAGGCTAATATCACAGAGAGCCACCTGATCAAGGGCTCTACATGATGTATCAATCTAAAAAGGCTACCCATGAATGCGCCCATGATCAGGATGTTTACTGCACAGATCAGGGCCATTTGTACTATTGCGCCAATCAATCCGAAGGGATTAGCGTCCATCAGCGATGTGGCATTGAGGACAAGCTCGAGTCCAAAAAAGAAAAGAATGTACCGTAATGCAGATTTACGCGCTTTATAATCTGGCAGCCTCCTCAACCGAGATTCGCGACGGAATTCTCCATAGTCGTGATTTGCATCGCGAACTTCTTGTTGTTGTACCGTGAGATTATTTCGCTGTTCATTTATTTTTTTTTCCAGATCCAGTTTTGCGTCTTTCAGAGTTACCTGTACTTCCTGTTTTCGTTGTTCTAATCCCTCGATGTCTTCCAGATCAGTCAGATTCCTTTCAAGATCATCTAGCCATTTGCTGACGTTCTGTCGGCATATACGACCGCGGCGATTGACCCAACCGATAATCTTATCTGGGATACCCGCTCGCGCCTCATCGGCTGATGGCTTGTTTTGTTCCCCATCGGCTCTTGCCTGTTCGATAATCCTGTTCTCTTTGAGCCAACGATCTAAGTCCAGTCGTTTGAACTCTCCTTTGGCAGGATCGAAGCCAGGTACGTTATCCCAGAGATCTTCCAGTTGCTTTGCCATTGCCTAGCGTGCCAGTGAGACCGAGCCGGGATTCTGGCATAGGAGCCCATGGCAGTCCATACGGACTCACTAACCTGGGCATGATGTGGGCCATGGAAGGGCTGCACCGGCTCTTCGGCGCCCAGCCGCTGCCGCTGCGCTGGCTGCGCAATTCCGGCCTGAATCTGGTCGACCGCGCCGCCCCGTTGAAGAACTTCCTGGCCCGCCGCGCCATCGGCGTCTGAGGCTTCATGTCTGGGCAGGTTCAGATACATGTGAGACGGTAGTATCTATGTTTGCAAGTGTTCTGGTGTACGGATAGCAAAAGGCTCCGACAGCTAGTTGATTAGGGGATGTGATCGCGGGCTGGTTGCATTGGTCAGGCGTTTGCATCATCCCGCGACATGGGCCGGTTTGGGCATGTGAGCTGCCTGCCAGGGTTTTCCTTCCCGTACGATGGCATTCGCGATCAGCACCATCTTTCGCATGGCCGCGGTGACCGCGACTTTGCCGGGTTTGCCCTTTTGTTTGAATCGCAGGTATCGCTCCCGCATGACGGGATTCCAGCGGATTGCAGCCAGCGTTGGCATGTAGAGCAGCGTGCGTGCGCGTTTGCGGCCGCCGCGGATGGACCGTTTCCCGTGCCTGTTGCCGGAGTCGTCGGCCACGGGCGCCAAGCCCAACAGGCTTCCCGCCTCGCGGGTGCTGAGTCTACCCAGTTCGGGCACCTGTACCAGCAGCCCGATAGCGGTAGGGCGGCCAATGCCCGGGATTGATTCCAGCAGCGCCACGTTTCGGGTCAACTCGGCGTCGGCCGTCACCAGCCGTTCCAGTTCCTGGTCCAAGCGTTCGGTCTGCTGCATGGCGCGGGTAATGTCCTTCTCGATCTCGCGACGAACCAGACGGTTCCGAGTGTGCTCCCGCCTGCCTTTCAGCACGGTGAGCGACTTCGTTACCGCCTCGCGCGCGCTACGCAACTCGTCCAGATCTTTCTCCTGTCGGGTACGCGCCGGCGTCCCTTTCAGGTCGTCCGCCAGCGCCCGGCCCATCTTCGCCAGCGCCAGCGCGTCCGCCCGGTCCGTCTTCGCAACCGAACCCAGCGCTTCGGCAAAGCGCTTGCCTCGCTGGGGGTTGATCCGCGACAACGGCAGCCGATCGACCAACATATCCTCCAACAGTACGTGGTAGGAACCGGTGGACTCGTATACCACTCGCTCGACGCGGGGGCAGGCCCAGGTGCGAAACGCGCGAACGCCTTCCCTGGTATTCGGGAACTGGGCCTCGCGTCCGCTGGGGAGTTCACGCACGTCAAGATGACGCTTGGAAACGTCGATGCCGACCGTGCAAGGGCCGGGGTCGTCTTTTGGATGTGTACATCTTGCGCTATGCTTCTTCATGCTTTCCAGTCTCCTATCCTTGTTTGCGGTCTTGATCCGCGTATCTATTCAGGTTTGATTGGAAAGGCGGTGGTCCCACTCTACGATTCGCATTTCATGCGAGGGGCGATACGGGTTCGCCACCGCCTGCCGACGGCCCACCGGTGGGCCGTCGGCAGCACTATTTAAACAAACAAGGGGCGAGGCATGCCTCGCCCGTGGTTGGCCCCGAAACCGTGCAATTCCCGCGGGCGAGGCATGCCTCGCCCCTACGCGCTGAGCCCGAACAATGTCTCGAAAAGTAACGGAATTCCTGTATACTCCGGGGTCGATTTCCACAATGCACCTGGAGTGACTCCAAATGAAAAGAATTCTCGCGTTACTTGCCGCCGGACTGCTGGTCGGCAATGTGGCCCATGCCCAACTCGATACCGCCGCGCTCGAACAGGCGATGGCCAATCCGGACCGGCCCCAGGCCGAAAAGGATCGCGACGCAAGCCGGCAGGCCCCCGCCGTGCTTTCCTTCCTCGGGCTGGAAGAAGGCATGACCGTGATCGACCTGGTCGCCAGCGCCGGCTGGTATACCGAGGTGCTGTCCTATGCGGTTGGGGACAGCGGACATGTGTATATGCAGAATCAGGATCCTCTGCCGGGCTTCCTGCAGAACCAGGTCGATGTCATAAACGACAAGCTGGCGCGTCTTTCCAATGTCGAGCATTGGCAAAACCCGATTACCGACATCCCGGAAGGTTCCGTGGATTTTGCGCTGACTGCGCTGAATTTTCACGACATTCACAATCCGAATCCCGAAGCTGCCCAGGGATTTCTGACTCAGGTCGCAACTGTTTTGCGTCCCGGCGGAATTTTCGGCGTGATCGACCATGAAGGCTCGCCCGGCGCCGACAACGTCGCCCTGCATCGCATTTCCCAGGACGATCTGGTGGCGGCTCTTACCCAGAGCGGCGATTTCGAACTCGTCGAAATCAGCGACGTGCTCGACAATCCGGCCGACGACCACACCGTGGGGCCGTTCGACCCCAGCCTTGCCCGGAATACCGACCGTATCGTGGTCAAGCTTGTTCGAAGATAAGTTCCGGCAAGCTTCACAGGGGGCCGTATTTCGGCCCCCTTTTTCTTGCGCGCCCGCGCCACGCGGGCCGATCCGATCGCCTTGCCCAAGGCGTATCGTATTTCTTTGATAACCGGCTCGGCTGGGCAACGTGGCTGAACCTCCTGCCAATCCCGTAAGCAGATTCCTGTCGGTTTTCCGCTACAGCGCGCTGGCGATGCGCATCGTCTGGGATACCAGCGCTGCATTGACGGTGGTGATGGCCCTGGCGACGATCGTCAACGGCATCCTCCCCGCTTCCATCGCCTTCGTCGGCGGACTGTTCGTCGACGCTGTAGCTGGCGCCCTGACGTCCGCGGACGAAGCGGTCATCGCCCAGGCGCGCTCGGATGCGCTGTTTTACGTGCTGGTCGAAGCTGGTCTGGTGGTGATAATGACGGGCGCGCAACGGCTCACCACGGTCAGCCGGTCGATCCTGCAGGTGCTGCTCGGCAACAAGATCAACGTGATGATCATCGAAAAAGCGCTGACGCTCGAATTGAGTCATTTCGAGGACGCCGAATATTACGACAAGTTGCTGCGCGCCCGGCGCGAGGCATCGAGCCGCCCGCTCGGCCTGGTTATGAAGACTTTCGACCTGATGCGCGACCTGATCGCCCTGCTCGCCATCGGCGCCTGGCTGTTCCAGTTCTCGCCCTGGGTCGTGGTATTGCTCGTGTTTACCGGCTTGCCGGCCTTCGTCGCCGAAGCGGGTTTTTCCGGCGAGGCCTTCCGCATCATGCGCCGCCGCTCGCCCGAACGGCGCATGCAGTTCTACCTGGAAATGGTGCTAACGCGGGAAGACGGCGTCAAGGAAGTCAAGTTGCTGCAAATGGGCCGGCTGTTCCTGAAACGCTATATCGACATCTTCCGCAACATCTACCGGGAAGATCGCAACCTCGTGCTGCGGCGCAATTTCTGGGGCTATCTGCTCGGACTGCTGTCGAGCGCGGCGTTTTATTTCGCCTATGGCTGGGTCGGATTCTCGGCCATCGCCGGCGCCATCACGATCGGACAGATGACCGCCTACATCGCCCAGTTCCGGCTCGGCCAGAATTCGGTCAGCAACAGCCTCATGGCTGTGAACGGCATGTACGAGGACAATCTCTACCTGTCGACCCTGACCGAATATCTCGATCACGAGGTACCGGAACCGACGGGAGACCGGATGCAGGGACCCGACCCCGGCGACGGCATACGCTTCGAAAACGTCAGTTTCACCTATCCGGGCAGCGAACGGCCCGCGCTCGACAATGTCAACCTGCATATCCGGCCGGGTGAGCGCCTCGCCATCGTCGGCGAAAACGGCAGCGGCAAGACCACGCTGATCAAGTTGCTGGGCCGGCTCTACACGCCGTCGGCGGGCCGCATCACGCTCGAAGGACTGGAACTCTCGCAATGGGACATCGAAGCGCTGCGGCGCAAGATCGGCGTGATCTTCCAGGACTTCGCACGCTACCAGCTACTCGTCGGCGAGAATATCGGCATCGGCGACGTGGATGAACTCGACAACGAGCCGCAGGTCCATGAGGCCGCACACAAGGGCATGTCGGACGTCTTCATCCGCGATCTGCCGAAGGACTATCGCACCCAGCTCGGCACCTGGTTCAAGGACGGCAAGGAACTGTCCGGCGGCCAGTGGCAGAAAATCGCGCTGTCCCGCGCCTTCATGCGCATCAAGGCCGACATCCTCATTCTCGACGAACCCACCGCCGCCATCGACGCCCGCGCGGAAGCGGAAATCTTCGCCCATTTCGGCAAGCTGACCGAGAACCGCATCTCGATCATCATCTCGCATCGCTTCTCCACGGTACGAATGGCCGACCACATCATCGTGCTCGACGCCGGCAGCATCCAGGAGGAAGGCAGCCACGAGCAATTGCTGCAAGCCGGTGGACAATATGCCAACCTGTTCACATTGCAGGCGAGGGGTTACCAGTAATGATGGAGCCGGTCTGGGCGTATTTTCTGGTCGGCGGCCTGGCTTGCTTTCTCGGCACGATCCCGATCGGCCCGATCAACCTGGCGGTGGTCAAGGCTACGGTCGACCACGACCGCGGCCGCGGCGCGGAACTCGCCTTTGCGGCAAGCATTATCGAAATCGGCGAGGCGGTCATCGCCATCTGCTTCGGCCTGGTAATCAGCAGTTTCCTGCAAATGAACCCTTGGCTGCGCCTGGGCATCGCCCTGGCGTTCTTCGTGCTGGCAGGCATACTGCTCACGCGCAAGCCGAAAACCGAAGTGTCGCAGGCCACTCCTTCCCAAGGCTCCTACTTCCGCCGCGGCCTGCTGATCGCCGCCCTGAACCCCCAGGCAGTCCCTTTCTGGGTCCTCGCCCTGGCTGTCATCAGCCAATACTTCGCCTTCAACTACGAAGGCCTGCTCCTCGCCGCCTTCCTCGCCGGCGTATTCCTCGGCAAACTGGCGGCTCTCAGCGGCTTCATAGTCCTGGCAGGCTATCTCAAATCCCGCCTCCAGTCCGCGAGCAAACGAGTAAACCAGGCGCTCGCCCTCGTTCTCCTGTTGATCGGCATCTCTCAAATTGCCGAACTCGTGCGCTGAGTTTCTCAGGCGACGGTTTTTTTCGCGTTTTTCTGGCGAAGGTCCAGACCGGGAACTACACTATTTCCAGCAGGAAAAAAGGAGGTAACCATGGATTTTGAACCTGTAGCGTCATTCGCGAAGCAAAATGTGCTGAGCGTTATCACTTTGGCCGTCGTGCTGTACTTCGGCAACGGTCTCCGTTCCGACATGGAAGGAGTTCGTCGAGATCTGACCGAAATGCGCCAGCATATGTATGAGGAACATACGGAGATACGCGCTTCGATTGCCCAAGTCAGCGAGCGCATTGCCCGTGTCGAGACCATTACGGAAGTACTCCAGACAACAATTCTCAGGCTCGAAACCGCAATCACCGGCAGTCCCACAAAAACCGACTAGCGCCTGGTCCGCCAGGCGCTACGTGCACAGGATTGCGAATTCAAGGCAAGTTGGATAACCTGCCCGCAGCCTGTCCCGTAGCAGGGCCGGCCCCGGAACCCCGGCATCAGGAGAATTCCATGGCAGCCCCGTCCGGCCCAGGCAAATCCGGAGAAAGCCTGCGCGAAAAAGCCGCGCGCAAGAGCGGCCTGGCCCGCGTACGTGCTCTCAAGCAGATCGAGCGCGCACGCACCCGGCTCGTCGTCTGTTTCTGGACCTTGCCCGTCTACATGGCCGGAGTCTGGTTGCTGCTCGAGGAACGGCGCGAGATCGACGTCTTCATGCTCGTGTACATCGCCATCTGGTCCGGATTCGCCCTCGATATGGCGCGCCGCGCCTGCCCCGGCTGCGGTCGGCAATTCTTCGTTCGAAATATCCTGATGAATCTGATGACCCGCAAATGCGTGCATTGCGGAATTCCACTGCGGGAGGCTCCCGGCGCCGTTGAATAAATTCAGGAACCAGACAAAAGGAACTTGATAAATGTCTCCCTCTGCCAACACCGCCCGGCATTCTCCCGACGACAAGCCCCGACTTGCCGAGGCGCGGCAAACATTGCGGGAAAACTTCGGCTTCAAAGAATTCAGACCCGGACAGGAAGCCGCGATCGACGCCCTGCTGACGGGCCGCAACGCGCTCGCCGTCATGCCCACGGGCTCCGGCAAATCGCTGTGCTTCCAGATTCCAGCCCTTTTGCTCGACGGGCTGACTATCGTGGTCTCCCCGCTGGTGGCCCTGATGCAGGACCAGGTCGCCGCGCTCAAACTGGCGGGCGTGGCTGCCGACGGCATTCACTCCGGCAATGGGCATGGCGAAAACGTCGAGGCCTGGAAACGGGCCGCGGCGGGTGACACGCGCCTGCTTTACATGTCGCCCGAACGGCTGATGACCGAGCGCATGTTGGCGGCGCTCAAGCGGCTTCCCATCAAGATGTTCGCTATCGACGAAGCCCATTGCATTTCGCAATGGGGCCCGGCCTTTCGCCCGGAGTACGCCGACCTGAGCCGGCTGCGGGAGTTGTTCCCCGGTATTCCGATCGCCGCGCTGACCGCGACCGCGGACGAGATTACCCGCGGCGATATCGCCGAGCGCCTGTTCGGCGGCAGCGTCGAGCAGATCGTGCTCGGATTCGACCGGCCCAACATTCGGCTGACGGTGACGATGAAACGCGAATGGAAGAAGCAACTGGCGGAATTCGTCTCGCGCTTCGACGGCGACAGCGGCATTGTCTACTGCCTTTCGCGCAGGAAGACCGAGGAATGCGCAGCGATGCTCGTGGCGAAAGGAATTCGCGCGCTTCCCTACCACGCCGGCATGGGCGCCGAGGAACGGGAAGCCAATCAGAATGTGTTCATGACCGAGCCGGGCGTGGTCATTGTCGCTACTATCGCCTTCGGCATGGGCATCGACAAGGCCGATGTGCGCTATGTCTTCCATGCCGACCTGCCCTCCAGCGTGGAAGCCTATTACCAGGAAATCGGCCGGGCCGGACGCGACGGGGCGCCGGCCGAAGCACATATGCTGTACGGACTGGAAGATATCAGGATGCGGCGGCAGTTCATCGAAAACGAGGAAGCCGGCGACGAGCGGCGGCGGCGCGAACACAAGCGGCTCGACGCATTGCTCGGCTATTGCGAGGCGCCGCTTTGCCGCCGCGTGACCCTGCTCGAATATTTCGGCGAGCGGACCGGGGCCTGCGGCAATTGCGACGCCTGCCTGTCGCCTGCCGAACGCGCGGATGGAACCATCGAGGCGAAGCTGATTCTGAGCGCCGCCAAACAAACCGGCGAAGTTTTCGGCGCCTCGCATCTGATCGACGTTTTACGCGGCGCCAACACCGAGAAAATCGCGCGCTTTCGCCATGACCGCCTCGACTGCTACGGTACCGGGGCCGAACGCAACGCCAACGAATGGCGCTCGCTGGTCCGGCAGATGGTAGCGGGCGGATTTCTGCAAATCGATATCGCGGGCTATGGCGGCATCAAGTTCACCGGCAAGGGCCGCGAACTCGCCCGCGGCGAAGGAGAGTTCCTGTACCGGAAGGATGCGGTGGAGCGCAGGTCTAAAGCCGAGCGGAGCCAGGCGCGCAAACAGGAGCAACAATCGGCGGACCATGCCTTGACCGAACGGCAAGGCGAGCTGCTCGTCAGGCTCAAGGCATTGCGCCTGGAACTGGCGAAGGAACGTGAAGTGCCGGCCTATGTGGTCTTCGCCGACAGGACATTGATTGAAATGGCGCAACGGCAGCCGCGCAACGAAGCCGAATTCGCCACGATCAGCGGCGTCGGAGCAAAGAAACTCGAACAATTCGCCGAGCCTTTCCTGGCGGCGATCAATGCCGCCGGGTAAAGGCGGCGCATGCGACGCCCTGCAGGTATCCGGGTTTTGTGCAAGTCCGAAGCGCGGGCGAGGCATGCCTCGCCCCTACGCACGGGCGGACACAATTGCAGGTTTTCCAACGGTGCCTGTCGCATCTGTAGGGGCGACGCATGCGTCGCCCTCGGATTTACGGAACAGATATGGCATCCGCAGGCGAGGCTCGGACCGCTCCTGCATTGCATAGAAACTGGTCGATTCGCTCGGCGGCCAGGCGGCCTTCGTAGATCGCGCGCACGACCAGGGACTGGCCCCGGCGGCAATCGCCGGCGGTGAATACCTTATCCACATTGGTGCGGAAATCGCCGTATTCGGCCCGGTAGTTCGAGCGCCGGTCGAGTTCGATGCCGAGCGGTTCGCTGACATAATGTTCGGGGCCGAGAAATCCCATGGACAGCAATATCAGGTCGGCTTTCCAGAACTTGCGGGTCCCGGGTATCTCCTGAAATTTCGCATCCACCTCGACCGTGTCGATGCCAAGCAGGCGGCCGTCGTCATCGCGTACGAATTCCTTGCCGGAAACCGAATAAACCCGGGGGTCGCGGCCGAATTTGCGGGCGGATTCCTCGTGGCCGTAGTCGACGCGGAAGATGATGGGCCATTGCGGCCAGGGATTGCCGGGGCCGCGGTCGCCCGGCGGTTTCGGCATGATTTCGAAGTTGACCAGCGAGCGGCAGCCATGGCGCAGGGAGGTGCCGATGCAGTCGGTGCCGGTATCGCCGCCGCCGATGACGATGACGTCCCTGTCTTTCGCGCTGATGTACTCGCCGTCCGCCAGACCGGAGTCGAGCAGGCTTTTGGTATTCTTGAGCAGAAACTCCATGGCGTAATGCACGCCCGGGCCCTCGCGCAATGGAATTTGCAGATCTCGCGGCGTGGTGGCGCCGGTGGCCAGCAACAGGGCGTCGTTTCCTTCAAGCAACTGCCGCACGTCGATGCCGTTCGCGCCAGTGCCGCCGACATCGGCGTTGACCACGAATTCCACGCCTTCATCGCGCAACAGGTTCACGCGGCGGTCCACAATTTCCTTTTCCAGCTTCATGTTGGGAATGCCGTACATGAGCAAGCCGCCGACACGGTCGTCGCGCTCGTAGACGGTTACCTCGTGGCCCTGCAGGCTGAGTTGCTCGGCAGCGGCGAGCCCTGCCGGCCCGGAACCGACCACGGCCACCTTGCGGCCGGTGTCGGCGGCGCGGGTATTCGGCGTGACCCAGCCCATCTCGAAACCCTTGTCGGCGATGGCGCATTCGATGTTCTTGATGGTAACGGCCGGCTCGTTGATGCCGAGCACGCAGGCGCCTTCGCATGGGGCGGGGCACACGCGGCCGGTGAATTCGGGGAAATTGTTGGTCTTGTGCAAACGGTCCAGAGCGTCCTTCCATCTGCCCTTGTAAATCAGGTCGTTCCATTCGGGAATCAGGTTGTAGACCGGGCAGCCTTCGTCGGACTGGCAGAACGGTACGCCGCAGTCCATGCACCGGGCGCCCTGCACCGTCAGCAGCGGTTCCTGGTGGTCGGTGTAGATTTCCTTGAAATCCACCAGCCGTTCGAGCGCGTCGCGATACGGTTCGGTCTCGCGCTCAAACTCCTTGAATCCGGTCGGCTTGCCCATTATTTATGTCACATTTCCGATTTCCCCTGCCGCGGCGGGGGCGTTTTCATTTAAGGGAAGTTCGCTCAAGCGGCGGTCGCCGCTTTGCGTTCGGCCAATACGCGCTTGTACTCGGTCGGCATGACCTTGACGAATTCCGCCAGGCTGCGCTCCCAGTTTTCAAGCACATGCCGGGCGACGGTCGAGCCGGTATACCTGGCGTGATTTTCGATCAGGGTCTTCAGTTCGAGAATGTCTTCCGCGGCGCTCAGATTTTCCAGGCCGAGCGTGCCCATATTGCATTGGGCGGGCAAGCGGCTTTCCGGGTCCCAGACGTAGGCGATGCCGCCGCTCATGCCGGCGCCCATGTTGCGCCCGACCGACCCGAGCACGACGACGCGGCCGCCGGTCATGTATTCGCAACCGTGATCGCCGATGCCTTCGACGACAGCGTGGGCGCCGCTGTTGCGCACGGCGAAACGCTCCGCCGCCATGCCGCGGAAATAAGCTTCGCCGCCGGTGGCGCCGTACAGCACGACATTGCCGATCAGAATGTTTTCCTCCGCCCTGAAAGTGCTTTCCCTCGGCGGATAGATCACCAGTTTGCCGCCGGACAGGCCCTTGCCGACATAGTCGTTGGCGTCGCCTTCGACGGTGATGCGCACGCCCTTGACGAGCCAGGCGCCGAGACTCTGGCCGGCCGAGCCGCGCAGGCGGATGTCGATAGTGTCCTCGGGAAGCATCTTCTCCTGCCAGCGCCGCGCTATCTCGTTCGACAACATGGTGCCGACCACGCGGTTGATGTTCTTCACCTCGCGTTCGATCCGCACTTTTTCGCCGCGTTCGAGCGCCGGCGCCGCGAGTTCGATGAGTTCGATGTCGAGGGCCTTGTCGAGGCCGTGATCCTGTTCCCGGTTGCAATAGACATCGGTGTCGGCAAACAGGATTTGCGCCGGTTCGAGAATGGCGCTCAGATCGAGCCCGCTGGCCTTCCAGTGGCTGATCGCGGCATCGGTTTGCAGCAGGTCGACCCGGCCGATCATTTCATTGACCGTGCGCAGGCCGAGCTGCGCCATGATGCCGCGCAATTCCTCGGCCACCATGAACATGTAATTGACCACGTGCTCTGGCTTGCCGCGGAACTTGCGGCGCAGTTCCGGGTCCTGGGTGGCGACTCCCACGGGGCAGGTATTCATGTGGCATTTGCGCATCATGATGCAGCCCAGGGTAATCAGCGGCGCGGTGGAAAAGCCGAACTCCTCCGCGCCGAGCAGGGCGGCGACAGCCACGTCGCGACCGGTTTTTAGTTGACCGTCGGTCTGCAATGCGACACGAGAGCGCAGATTGTTCATCACCAGGGTCTGGTGTGTTTCCGCGACGCCGAGTTCCCAGGGCAGGCCGGCGTGCTTGATGGAAGTCAACGGCGAAGCCCCGGTGCCGCCGTCGTGACCGGCTATCACGAGATGATCGGTCTTGGCCTTGGTCACGCCGGCGGCGATCGTGCCGACGCCGATTTCTGAAACCAGCTTGACGCTGATGCGCGCCCGGCGGTTGGAGTTCTTGAGATCGTGGATAAGTTGGGCGATATCCTCGATCGAATAAATGTCGTGATGCGGCGGCGGGCTGATCAATCCCACGCCCGGCGTCGAATGGCGAATGCGGGCGATGTTCTCGTCGACTTTGCGGCCGGGCAATTCGCCGCCTTCCCCGGGCTTGGCGCCTTGGGCGATCTTGATCTGCAACTCGTCGGAGTTGGCCAGGTACCACATGGTCACGCCGAAACGGCCCGAAGCGACCTGCTTGATCGCCGAACGGCTCGAATCGCCGTCCGGCATCGGCTCGAACCGGGCGGGGTCCTCGCCGCCTTCGCCGGTATTCGACTTGCCGCCGATGCGATTCATGGCGACGGCCAGGGCCTGGTGGCTTTCGTCGGATATCGAACCGAAGCTCATGGCCCCGGTGGCGAAGCGCCTGACGATCTCCTTCGCGGGCTCGACTTCATCGAGCGGAATCGGCTCGTTCACGTCGTTGCGGAATTGCAGCAGGCCGCGCAAGGTCGCGCGTTTGGCCGCTTCCTCGTTGGCGAAGCGGGCGAAGGTGCGATAAGCCTCGGCATTGTTGCCGCGGGCGGCGATCTGCAGATTGAAGATCGTATCGGGGTTCCACATGTGGGTTTCGCCGCCGCTGCGCCAATGGAAATCGCCGGGATTGCTCAATACGGGCAGGCGCTCGCTTTCGCGCAGCGGAAAACCGATTCGATGGCGGCGCAGCAGTTCGGTTTCCAGCACGTCGAAATTGACGCCTTGCACGCGGCTTGCCGTGCCGGTGAAGCAACGCTCGATGATTTCGTCCGCCAGCCCCACCGCTTCGAAGATCTGCGCGCCCTTGTATGACTGCAATGTGGAGATGCCCATTTTTGCCATGACCTTGAGCATGCCCTTGGCCACGCCTTTCCTGTAGGCGGCCACGATCGAGGTCTCATCGCGATAGCCGTCCCCGAGCAGGCCGTCGCCGTTGGCCTTCCACAAGGCTTCGAAAGCAACGTAGGGATTGACGGCGTCGGCGCCATAGCCGGTCAGCAGGCAATGATGATGCACTTCCCGGGCTTCGCCGGTCTCGATGATTATGCCGATCTGGGTGCGCTGCTGATTGCGCACGAGATGATGATGCACCGCGCCGCAGGCGAGCAGGGCGCTCAAGGGCACGCGGTCGCGGGAGATCGCCCGGTCGGACAGGATAATAAAGGAGTAGCCGTCGTGTATGGCGCCCGAAGCCTCGTTGCAGATGCGCTGCAGCGCTTCCTGGAATGAGTTTTCAGATCCAGGGCCGGCATGGCCGTCGTAAGTGATGTCGATGACCCGGCTGCGCAAGCCGCGATAGTCCATGTCGCGGATTTCCGCGAGTTGGGAATTTGACAGGATCGGATGGTCGATGCTCAGCCGATGCGCGTGCTTCTGCGTGGTTTCGAGCAGATTGCCCTCCGGACCGATGAAGCAGCGCAAGGACATCACCACTTCCTCGCGAATCGAATCGATCGCCGGGTTGGTGACCTGGGCGAACAACTGCTTGAAATAGTCGTAGATCATGCGCGGCTTGTCCGACAGGCAGGCCAGGGCGGTGTCGTTGCCCATGGAGCCGAGCGGGTCGCGCGCCTCGGTCACCAGCGGCAACAGCATGAACTGGATGGTTTCGCTGGTATAGCCGAAGGCCTGCATGCGCGGCAGCAGGTCTTCGCCTTCGAGCGCGCCCTCCAACAAATGCGCCGCGCTGTCTTTATTCAGGTCCCGGGCAAAATCCTCGAGTACGACTTTTTCGGCGGCAAGCCATTCGCCGTAAGGCCGCCGGCCGCAGATATCGCTTTTCACTTCCTCGTCCGGAATCAGCCGGCCCTGTTCGAAATCGAGCAGGAAGATCCGGCCCGGCTGCAGGCGCCCTTTTGACCTTACATTGGCGGGGTCCACCGGCAATACGCCGACTTCAGAAGCCATGATGCACTTGTCGTCGTGGGTGATGTAATAGCGGCTCGGCCGCAGGCCGTTGCGGTCGAGCACGGCGCCGATATAGTGGCCGTCGGAAAAGACGATCGAAGCCGGGCCGTCCCAGGGCTCCATCAGTGCGGAATGGTATTCGTAGAAATCCTTGCGCTTCGGTTCGATGTTGCGGTCCGACTGCCAGGCTTCCGGAATCATCATCATGGTCGCTTCCGCCAGCGAGCGTCCGCTGAGCAGCAGCAACTCGAGCGCGTTGTCGAAAGCGCCCGAATCGGAAACATCGTCGTCGATCACGGGAAAGACCGTCGGCAGGAGGTCGCCGAACGCCTCGCTGACCATGGTGCCCTGCCGCGCCAGCATGGCGTTGACGTTGCCGCGCAAGGTGTTGATCTCGCCGTTATGGCTCATGAATCGGTTCGGCTGGGCGCGGTCCCAGGACGGAAACGTATTGGTGCTGAATCGGGAATGCACCATCGCCATATGCGTGGCGAATTCGGGGTTGGTCAAGTCATTATAAAAAGGAAAGAGCTGCCCCGGCGTCAACATGCCCTTGTAGACGATGACCTTGCTCGACAGGCTGCAGGCATAGAGCAACTTGCGTTCGGCCAGCGAGGCGTCGTTGCGCAAGGCATGGGTAAAGCGCTTGCGGATTACGTAAAGCGCGCGCTCGAAGGCGTCCTGTTCCAGTCCTGCGGCGGCGGCGATGAAGATTTGCTCGATGCGGGGCTGGGCGGCAAGCGCGGCGGGACCGACGTCGGCGCCTTTTGCGTCCACCGGCACGAGCCGCCAGCCGACGACAGTCTGTCCTTCGGCGGCGACGATCTCGTCGATGACCTTGCGGCAGACAGCGCGCTCTTTTTCAATGCGCGGCAGGAAGACGTTGCCGACGGCGAACCTGCCGTCCGGCGGCAAATCGCTGTCGAGTTCTGCGCCTGCGATCTTGCGGAAGAAACCATGGGGCAGTCCGACCAGGATGCCGGCGCCGTCGCCTGTATTCGCCTCGAAACCGCAGCCGCCCCGGTGATCCATGCGTGAATTGACATGGAAGGCGTCGAGCATGATCTGGTGGCTGGGCCGACCCTTGATGTCCGCGACAAGGCCGACGCCGCAGGAGTCCTTCTCCTGGGCAGGATCATACAGCCCTGTCTTTTCTGGAAGTCCGATGATTGCCGGCAGCTTGCTCATGGAATTTGGACCCGGTCCCGAATTACTTCCACTCCCGGCGCGGAATACCTTGCCTGGGAACAGTCTTGAATCGGATCTTGATTTGTCCAGACCGGCTTCGCTCAAGAAGCGGAAAACCCGATCAGGGGCTCCGGTTCCGCGCGTCCGAGAGGGCCGCTCAACATACCATCGGCGAAAAAATTGTCAAGCAGGTGTGTGGATTCGGTAGCGGCGACGCATGCGTCGCCCGCGGGTATTGTTCGGTGTCGGGGCCATTCGCGGGCGAGGCATGCCTCGCCCCTACAGTCTGCCCAACCACGGGACAGGCAATCGGTTTTCAGCACTGTTTAATTAATATTATTGCCCGACTGAAAACCGGGTGCTAGAAAGAATGATTCAACCCCAAATCAACCGTTCCAAAAGAGACCTTTGCTTTACGATCAAACACAAGAAAACCAACGATTTCTGTAGGCAGTCGAATCAGTAATCTTGCCTTGGCGATCCCTTCAAAGGACTCGAACATACTGAGTATCAAGAGAGGCGCAGTCATGAGGATTAGAAAACTTCCCGCAAAGCGTAAACTGATCGCTAGCTGTATTTTCGCCGCACTTGCCGGACACGGCCCTGTGGCATTTGGACAGGACAACGCCACGGAAATCGAAGAGGTCCTGGTCACCGGTTCGCTCATCAGAGGCACCCCGCTCGACGCGCCGTCTCCGGTAACGATCGTTGACCGGGCCAATATCGAGCAGCAAGGCGCGGCCGGCATCTGGGATGTCATCAAGAATCTCAACATCAACCAGGGTTCGACGACTCACACCAACGGGAGTTCCGGCAACGGAATTTCCGGGGCCACTTCGAATATCAATCTTCGAAATCTCGGCACTAACTCCACGCTCACCCTGGTAAACGGAAAACGGGTTACCCCGGTAGCCGGCGTGACTCTCGACGGCAGTGAGTTCGTCGACCTGAACGCGATCCCGATCGTGATGACCGAGCGCATAGAAGTGCTTACCGACGGCGGTTCGGCGCTGTATGGCTCCGATGCGGTTGCCGGTGTGGTTAACGTCATCATGCGTACGGAATTTGAAGGGCTGGAAGTATACGGCGACGTACAGCAGATCGCCGGGGAAGGATCCACCATGGATCAGACCGCCAGCGCGATCTGGGGATGGAGCAGCGACGATCAGGCGACTCACCTGGTGGTCGCTGGAGAATTCTTCGAACGGGACGCGGTGCCCGCGGCGGCCGCATCCAATTTCGGCCCCAATTCATCGGTGGTGGAAAACAACACCCGAATCATCGCCGTGCCCAGCCTGGGATTTTCCGTAAATCCGGCATACATCAACCAGGAACTGACCGCCCTGAAGGCCTCGACGGGGAACTCCGGAATCGAGTACACGGACCCTCTCTGCGAACAAGTCGGCTCCCAGATTTCCACGCGAAACAGCCGGGACATCAATCCGGAATCGGGATGTTGGGACGATGTGTCGCAATACGAGTACCTGTTGCCGGCGCAAACCCGATCTTCGGTAGTACTTTCTTTCGATCACTCGTTCAGTGAGCAATTCAACTTCTACTCCATGCTCCAGGTTTCGGATCAGAGCACCAATCGATCCGATGACGGAACCGTCAACGTGGTCGGAATCGGTCCCTACCACCTGCCGCCCTACGGCACGACCAATCACCCGCTGGGGTCGGCGGCGCAATTGGGCGCATTCGCACATATTGCCGGAAACTCCATTCCGACCATTACCAACGCCCCCATCGACGCCGCCAACGGCGGGCCCGGATCGCCCGCTTTTGTCGAATACATATCCGAGTTCCCCAGACCGGGCGACCGAAGTTACGAAACCACCGATTTGCGCCACGAATCGTTTCAGGGAGGATTCGATGGCGACTTCGAATTCATGGACCGTCCAATGAGATACGACGTGTCCTACGCCTGGAGCCGAAGCGACGTTTACCGCCTGGACAGATCCTTCCAGAGGGACCGCATGGAGTTGGCGGCAAACGGTCTGGGCGGGCCGAATTGCACGCCGAACGGCATTCCGAATTTCAATCTGGATTCGGAACTGTATTGGCAACTGGTAGGAGCATCGGTTTTCCTGGTCGTGGCGCCTTCCTACCCGTGGATGATGCGGGAAAGCATTTCCCAGGCGCTGACCAGCAGCAATCAGGGGCAGGGCGGATGCCAATTCTTCAATCCGCTGCTGACCTCCGTAACCGACCCGAGTTTTGCCAACAGCACAGAGTTGCTCGACTGGATGTCGCCGATAGTGCCGGTATCGGATCGGACCAACACCCTGGGCGTCTTCGATGCGGTGGTTTCCGGAGATCTTTTTGAAATGAGTGGCGGCACGGCGGCATTCGCCCTGGGGTACCAGCATCGGGACTTTCAGCAGGTCAGCCGCTCCTACCCGCTGATCGAACCGGGCCATCCCAATGCCATCTTTTCTTACGGCACGGGTCTGACGGAAGTCGCCGAAACCTACTATGTCAGCAACGACAACAATTTCGGCGGCTATATCACCCGGTCATTCGACAACAGCAGGAAAGTGGACGCGATGATGGCGGAAGTTTCGCTGCCGTTTCTTGAAAACGTGGAGTCGCAACTGGCCGTGCGCTATGAAGATTACGGCGGCTTGATCGGCGGCGAATTGAGTCCGAAAGCGGCGATCAGTTGGCGGCCACGCGAAGACCTGCTGCTGCGGGCTTCGTATTCCCAGTCGTTCCGGGCGCCGAACATGGAATTGATTTTCGTCGGCCGGGCAAGCGCCGGACAGTCGTTTATCGACCCCCTCGCGAGGCAGGAAGTGCGCGCCGGCGTATTACCGGCAACGGTAGCCAACGGCGAGTCCGAGAGGCTGGTCAACTTCGGCATCCCGAGCCCGAATCTCGGTAACGAAAGGGCTGACACCTACAGCGCCGGATTCATCTGGGCGCCGCTCGAGGGCAGTCTCGAAGGCGCTTCAGTGCAGATGGACTTCTGGCGCTTCGACTTCGTTGACCGGGTAGTCTCGGAGCAGCCTTCGTCCGTGGTAGAGGCCGAAGTCGCAAGGTTCGATGCGGCAGTCGGCAATGCGGGGAACTACGTTACCCATGATTCGCTGGCGGACGGTGCGCCGGCTCCGTTCACTCCCTGCAACCCGGATGAGGTGGCGGCCCAGTATGGCGCCAACTCCGATGAACGTCTCAACTGCGTGGTCGATCCCAGGCTTTACATCGTTCCCAGGGTCGAGCGAAAGTTCGCCGACGCCGACCTGGTTTCGGTGGAACTCCAGTCGGTCAATGCCGGCAACATCATCAGCGATGGCGTCGACGTCCGCCTCGGCTATACCTGGGCGAATGAGCTCGGCGATTTTCGCATCGGGCTGGACTATACCCATGTACGCCAGTATGAAATTGCCGGCCTGCCGGGGTTCGACAACGGCTTCAACGGCACCGGCGTGACCAATGCCGCCGGCACCACGGGCGACGGTGGCGCCACCTTGCTGTCGCTGCCCGATAATCGTGGCTTCATTACCTTCAACTGGACTCGGGGCGATCACAGCTTCACCGCGATCAACCGTCATATCGGCAGTTACGACAACCTGGGATACGACGCCGTGGTTGTCGATGGCAATGACCTGATCAGATCGCTTGCCAGCCGGACCGTAGATGCGTATCAATCCCTGGACGTGCAGTATTCCTACACTCACGACTGGGACAATCCCCGTTTCGGCTCGTCGGTATTCACCCTGGGTGTACTGGACCTGTTTGAATCGGATCTGCCCTACATCGAGAAAGGCGACGATACTACGCTGGATAATTTCGATCTGAACACATTCGATCCGAGAGGCAGACGCATCTATGCCCGTGCCCTGTTCAGTTTCTAAGGATGGAATTGTGCAGAGAAGACTGAAGCCACAGGCTTGTTTAATTATCGTTGTTTCGGATGAAGCACGCGTTTGGTAGGCTGATATTCCTACCCGAAGGATCAGGGAAAAATTTGCCGCCGCGTCAGCGATTATCGACTGACCCGGCGGCTCTATTTCCAGAGGGCTTGAACCATGAAGAAAATCTTGTTGACGGTGACGTTCCTCGTTGCTGCGCAATCCTTGTACGCTCAGGAGCGAGTCGGCGATTTCTCCTTGCTCGACCAGAACGGCGACTTCCATCAGATGGGGCGCTACAACTACCAGGATGCGGTTGTGCTGCTGGCCCAGGGGGCCGATTGCAGTTCATTTGCCGCCACGCTGGCGCAATACAGCGTAGTCGACAACAAATATTCCGGCAGCGGCTTTGAATTCATGATGATCAACGTCACCGGCGACCGGGACCGCGACAGCGTGCTCCGGCAGGCAGCGCAATATGGTTCGGACCTGCCGCTGCTGATGGATGAAAGCCAGATCGTTTCCCATGCGCTGGGAGTCACTGGCGTCGGCGAAGCCGTGGTACTGGATCCGGAACGTTTCGAAGTACTGTATCGCGGTTCCGTCAGCGGACTGGACCCGGCATTGCGCGAAATTTCCCAGGGTATGGAAGTAAGCGGCGCAGCAACGGAATTCACCGGCTGTGAAGTCGATTTTTCCACCATCGAACAATATGACGGCACTCCGGTTTCCTATAGCCGGGACATCGCCCCGATGCTGGTGGAGAAATGCTCGAACTGCCATCGCGACATGGGAATCGCCCCGTTCGCCATGGACAGCCACCTGATGATCCAGGGCTGGGCCCCGATGATCCGCGAAGTGGTGCTCACCAAGCGCATGCCCCCGGGACAGATCGACCCCCATATCGGCGATGTAAGAATCAATCGCCACCTGTCACCGGAACAGACACGGAAACTGATCAGCTGGATCGACGCCGGCGCGCAAAAGGACGCGGGGCCGGATCCCCTGGCGTCCGTCGACTGGCCGGACACCAAGTGGCCATTGGGCAAACCCGATGTCGTCGTGAACATCCCGCCCCAGGAAGTTCCCGCCACGGGAGTGATGGAATATATCTGGGTGGATGCCGGCTTCGAGTTCGAGCGGGATAGCTGGGTCAAGGGCGCCGACCTGATCCCGGGAGACAGAAGCGTGGTTCACCACATTCTCGCCCGAGCGGTGCCGCCGGGCATGTCCGGCCCTGAAATCGGCATTTGCCCCACTCCTTGTGAAACCGGACAGGGATCGAGAAGTCCGGAAGAGAGAGGCATCAATCTTCCCGCCTATATCCCCGGCAACAACGCCAGATTCTTCGAGGAAAACACGGGCCAGTTCGTGCCGGCTGGCTCAAAAATGGTGTTTCAGATGCATTACACCACCAATGGCAGGGCCACGACCGATTACTCGGAGTTCGGCGTCTATTTCTACGAAGCCGGCTTTACTCCGACGGAAGAATTGCAGGACGGCGGTGTGATGGCCAATGACTTTCTGATTCCCCCCAACGCGGGCGACCACGAAGTGGTCCGCGCGAGGGTAATTCCCCAGGATGCCGAAGTCATCAGTTTTTATCCGCACATGCATGTCCGCGGGAAGCGGATGAAATGGACGGCCATTTATCCGGACGGCACTCGCGAGCCTTTGTTGTCAGTGCCGAATTATGATTTCAACTGGCAGATGACCTATCACTTGGCGGAACCGAAGTTCGTTCCGGCGGGGACCACGATCCTGGTTGAAGGCGCATTCGACAATTCGCCGACCAATCCAGACAACCCGGACCCGAACGCCTCGATCACCTGGGGCGATCAAAGCTGGGAGGAAATGTTCATCGCCAACATGCAGATGAAGTACGTCGATTCGGGAGCGCCCTGAGCGCCCTGGTGGGAGCCTGCGGCGCGGGCTCCCGGGTTCGGCGCTACTACTGTTCGACGGAGTTGTATCGGTCGTTCAGGTAACGATCCAGTTCGTCGAGCCGATCCTTGCGGAAAAAGGATCCCTGACCGACCTCGGCGCCGATGACCTGGTGCTGCTGCGTCTCGAGTTCAAAACCCGGCCAAACCGGTAATCCCGAACGATTGGGATTGCCGGTTGCGGCGAATTGCGTCCAGTAGTCGTTCATGAGTCGCGCGATATTCCGGTCCGTTTCACTCGCGCTTTCGGGTAGCTCGTCGAATACGTAACGCAGTTCCATGGCATGGGGCGAGCGCTGCGACGGATCGTCCAGATTGCGCGTGAACACGTACATGAAGCTGTCCGCCGTGGTTTTCGCCATCGCGTTAACCACTTCCCTGGTCGGTCTGGCAAACCAGGAATCGCTGTTGTAGTCGATGTCCACGGTCAGCACGTCTTCATCGGACTCCGCAACATAGTAATTCAGCAAATTACCCGCGAATTCCCCGAATTCGGCTTCTCTGGCGACCTGCTGCTCGGCGGCGGTCGCAAATGAATTCTCCCGTCTGACAAAAAGCAGCCCTTCCCCGTCATTGCTGCCGGCCAGCAGGGGCACAACGTTGTGGGAACCTTGCGCGAAAATGCGCGCGGGCGAATCGGGAAACATCCAGCCGTCTTCAACCAGCGAGACCTGGTGCGCCAGGTTCAGCACGTCATCGGCTGCGAGCGAACGCATGGTCGCGAGCAAATTACCGTCGCCCGCAATGCCCAGTTCATTCAGCTTGGCCGCGATGGCTTGCCGTCCCCGGGATTCCGCGCTGTCCGAGAGGCCGTTATTGCGCTTCAGATGGGTCATGTTTTCGGTCGTGACCCATACGCTCTGGCCAATTGCCTTGTGAAACAGCCCGGTGGCCAGCGGAGTCGCCAACAAGGCATAGACACTGGCGCCGCCGGCCGACTCGCCGAAAATCGTGACGTTGTCCGGGTCTCCGCCGAATCCCGCGATGTTGTCCCGCACCCATTCCAGCGCCGCGATGTGGTCCAGGATTCCATAGTTACCGGAGACCCCGCGAGCCGATTCCTCCGACAGCGCGGGATGAGCCATGAAGCCGAACGCGCCAAGACGATAGTTCACCGAAACCAGCACGACGCCGTTTTCGGCGAACGCCTCGCCGTCATAGGTGCCGGTTATTCCGGTGCTGGAAGAGCCCACGTTGGCCCCTGCGCCACTGGACCAGCCGCCGCCGTGTATCCAGACCATGACCGGACGACTTTCGTCCGCCGATTCCGCATTCGTCCAGATATTCAGGTAGAGGCAATCTTCGCTCATTAGCGCGGCTGTCCGCTGCTGCATGCAAACGGGCGCGAAGGAATCCGCTTCGAGCACGCCTTTCCAGGGAATCGGCGGTCGTGGCGCTTGCCAGCGCAGGTCTCCCACCGGCGGCGCCGCGAAAGGTATGCCTCTGAATACCCGGACGCCGCTGTCAAGCTCGACTCCTGTCACGAGTCCGGACGTCAGTTCTACGGGCTTCTCGAGTGCAATGGCGCCGGAACCGGCGACCGCGAAGAAAACGATTAAAGTAAGTACGGACGGCAATCTTTTGGGATTCATGCTCATGGCTCCTGTCGGGAGTATCCGCGCTCCGATACGCAAGGGCTGGTTTTCAGAGAGTAAGTGAAGCTGGACGTCGTTTCCCCAAAGTATGAGAAAAAATTTGCTTTTCAGTTAATTAATTGTTTAATTGAAGCTCAACCGTCTGCTTTCGAGGTGAGAAATGACTTCGAGCAATGTCCAGACGAAACACCCGCCCGGCCGACCCCCGGATTCCGCGAGCGACTCTGTCAGCGATCGGCTGTTACACGCAGCGAAGGAACTATTCAGCAATTACGAATACCGGGCTGTATCCATCCGGCAGATCGCGGCGCTGGCCGGCGTCAATACCGCAATGGTGCATTACTATTTCGGAGACAAGGCGGGGCTGTACAGAAATATGATGGAGAAAGTCTCCCTTCCCGTCGAGGACGCACTCAGGAAGATTGCCGCCCGCGACGATCTTTCCATCACCGAGTTCATCAGAGTGTGGATGCAGGCGATGTACGACAATCCCTGGTACCCGGTTTTCATACTGAAGGAAGGCGTGCTCGGCCAGGGTCCAATTCATCAGTTCACATCGACCAGGCTCGGTGAAGTCATGGCGCCGGCGCTGCGGAAAGCCCTGGAGAACGACCGGCAGAACGGCCGCCTGCGAAAGGAACTCGATCTGAAACTCGTAGCGATGTCTCTGGTCAGTTTGCAAAACTATCCTTTTCTGGTCAGGCCGTTGCTGGAAAAATCACTGCAAATCTCATTCGATCAGGATCAATTCGACACGCTGTGCAATCACACTACCGACATCTTTCTGCATGGCGTGCTCGAATACGAGGAAAAGCCCGGTTCATTGGCCTGACCGCCTCGTTTCGAGCGTTTAATTTCTTTCGTTGAGTCACCGATTTTCCGGTGATACGGTGACTCGCATGATTTCCGCAAAATCCATGTTGCCCGGCATTTTTCCGTTGCTGGCGCTCGCCTTGGGCGCAGGCGCACAAACCAGTTATGAAGTCCCGAAGACCGAATTCGGCCATCCGGATTTTCAGGGAGTCTGGAACTATGCCTCGAATACCCCGCTGCAACGCCCGGAAGAATTAGGCGAAAAAGCGTTCTACACACCGGCGGAAATCGCGGAACTGGTGGCAGAAAGAGAAGCCGCGATTGCCGCCAACACCGAACGAACCACCAGCGGAGGCAGGCCGCAGGTCGGCGTCGGCGGCTATAACGATTTCTGGGTGGAAAGCGCGGGATTGCAGGAGAATGTGAGAACTTCCCTGATTACTTATCCCGCGAACGGCCGTTTTCCGCCACTTGCGGAAAGCGCCGTGGTTCAGGAAAGCGACGCGTCCGGCGTTACCGAGATTCCCGGTGAGCGTCCCGTCCTTTTTACCGTTGGCGGAATTTCGAGCGACGGACCGGAAGACCGGGGCTTGTCGGAACGCTGCCTGGTCGGGTTCAATTCCGGCGCACCGATCTTTCCCAGCCTGTACAACAACAATATCCAGATTTTTCAGAACAGGGATCATGTCGTGCTACTCACCGAAATGATCCACGACGCCCGGATCGTACCCATCGGCGACCGCACGGCGCTCGATGACGGCATCCGCTTGTGGTCGGGCGATTCCCGCGGCTACTACGAAGGCGATACCCTGGTGGTGGAAACCAGGAACTTCAACGCGCTGACCGGCACCTTCATGGAACCGAGAATTGCCTATGGCGATTCCTACCACAAGGTACTCACGGAGAAGTTTACCCGCATATCTCACGACACCGTCGAATACGAGTTCACCATCGACGACCTGGCCACGTTCAGCGACAAGGTCACAGCGCTGATACCGATGACCAAGGTCGCCGGAAATCTCTATGAGTATGCCTGCCACGAAGGCAATTACGGACTGACGAACATTCTGCGCGGCGCCCGCGCACAGGAAAATAACTGAGCCACTTGCCGATTCCGGCCGATTGACGCCCACCCGCAAGCGGTTGTTGCGAAATGCGGGGCGGTGTTTTAACCTACGCTCGACTCATTCCCATGTAACGGAGGCGAATGCAACCCGTGAATCCTCAACTCACCCGACGACGCTTTATCAAAGGCGTAATTGCCTCGGGCGCCGTGGCAGGCACGACTTCGCTGTGGTACGCAGCGAACGGCCAGTCCCGCCCCGCCGGGGCCGTGGAGCGCATGATCCGGCTCAACGTCAACGGCCAGGACCGCACCGTAGATGTGGCGCCCCAGGAAACCCTGGCCTCCACATTGCGCTACAAACTGGGCCTGACCGGCACCAAGCTCGGATGCAACCGCGGCGAATGCGGCGCCTGCACCGTGCTGGTGGACGACGTTCCCACCTATGCCTGTTCCGTTCTTACGCATTCCTTCAAGGACGGACGCATCGAAACCGTGGAAGGGCTGGAAGCGCCCGACGGCACGCTCCATCCGGTGCAGCAGGGATTCGTCGACGCGCTCGGTCCTCAATGCGGCTATTGCACGCCGGGCCAGGTGATGGCGGCGGTCGGACTGCTGCGGGCAAACCCGAATCCCACCCGGGAAGAAGCGCGGATGGGCTTGGCGGGCAATATCTGCCGCTGCGGCTCCTACGACTCTTACCTCGACGGCGTCATGCGCGCCGCTGAAATAGGATAATCATCATGGCCTATATGCATATCGGAAAAGACTTCGTTCCGCCGGACGTGATCGGCAAGGTCACCGGAAGGATCAAATATGCGGAAGACTACACCCGCGAGGGCATGGTCTACGCCCGCCTGCTCACCAGCCCCATTCCCCATGCGCGCGTTCTCGAAATCGACGCCTCCGAAGCGCTGGCGATGGACGGTGTGTTCGGCATTCTGACGGCCGACGAGGTTTATCCCGACGGTGAACCCCAATCCACGGGTCTGAAGATCCTGACCAACGAACCGACCCTGGTCGGCGAGCCGATTCTGGCGCTGGCCGCGGTCGACGAAAAGACCGCCGAATCCGCGATCGCGGCGATCAACGTGACTTTTGAGCGGCTGCCCTTCGTACTCGATCCGCTCGACAGCTTGCAGGATGGCGGCCCGAATGCCTTTGTCGGCGGCAATACTTTCGGACAGCAGGGATTCGAGGAAGCGAAGTGGTCTTCGGACCAGGTGGCCAGTTTCCGCGCGGGCAACGCCCCGGCGGAAGATGCGCCTACCACGGGCCCGATTCCCACCTTCGCCTATGGTGACCTCGAAGCCGGATTCACCGCCGCCGAAGATGGCTACATCTACGAGGGCAGTTTCACCACAGCCGGTTATCCGCACCATTCCATGGAGCCGCGCAGCGCCATGGCCTACTGGGAAGACGGCAAGCTCTACCTGCATGGCACTTCCCAGAGCCTGACCGCACTCGCCAACGACATGGCGGGCATCATCGGCGTCGCCAAGGAAGACCTGGTCTTCATTAACGCGGCCACCGGCGGCGGCTTCGGCCAGCGCGCCCGGGCCGGCAGCATTCCGAGCATGGCGATTCCCGCCAAGTTGTCGCAGAAATTGAACCGACCGGTGATGATGCGCATCACCCGCGAGGAAGAGTTCACCATCGGCGGCGCCCGTCAGGGCTTCCAGGGCTGGATCAAGGTCGGATTCCGACCGGACGGCGTGATGTCCGCTTGCGACATTTTCGTGGTTTCCGATAACGGCGGCAAAGGCGGAGGCGCGGACGCTTTCTCCGCGGCGGACTGCATCAGCATCCTGTACCAGACCGAAGCGGTGCGCTTCCGCGGCGCCTCGGTCGCCACCAATACCGCCCATCGCGGCGCCCAGCGCGGCCCTGGCCAGAACCAGATCGCGCCGATCATATCTCCGATCATGGACGTGGCGGCGGATGCGCTCGGCATGAGCAGGCTCGATATCCGCGTGGTCAACTCGGCCCAGACCGGCGATGTTGGCGGGCCCCAGCGTCAGCCCCTGACCAGCGCCTATATGCCCGAAGCCCTGCAACAGGCCGCGGACGCCTTCGAATGGGAAGGCCGCCAGACGCGACGCCGACAGCGCAACGGCAGCAAGGTTACCGGCCTCGGCATCGGTCAGGGCTATCACAATGCGGGCCGAAGCGGCCAGGACGGCATCGTCATGATGGGCGCCGACGGCAGGCTCAAGATCCATAACGGAGTCGGCAACCTGGGAACCTATTCCTACGCTTCCACTTCAAGGGCCGCGGCCGAAGCGCTGAAGATGCCCTGGGAAAGCTGTGACATCATCACCGGCCGCACCGATTACCACCTGCCCATCACCTCGCCGCAAGACGGCAGCAACTCCATCTTCACCAATACCCGCACCTGCTATGGCGCGGCCATGGACATGGTGGCGAAGATGAAGGAAATTGCCGCGGCGGATCTGGGCGGAGAGCCGGCGGATTACGACATTTCCGACGAGCGCGTGCATCAGATCGCGGACAGCAGCGTCGGCTTGACTTACGCCGAAGTCGCCCAGCGGGCGATGGAGCTCGGCGGCAGGTACACCGGCGAGGCGGAGTTGCCCGAAGAACTGCACGAGTGGACGCAAATCGCCGTCTCGCGCCTGGCCGGCTCGGCCTTCATGGGCGTCTACCACGATCCGGCCCATTCGAACAACCCGCCGGGATTCACCGTGACCTGCACCGAGATCGAACTCGATCTCGAAACCGGCAAGTACGAAATCCTCGACATGGTCAGCATCGGCGAATGCGGCACCGTAATGCATCCGCAAGGGCTGAAGAATCAGCTCGTCGGCGGTGTTGTCTGGGGAATCGGCCTGTCGGCGCTGGAGCGGCATTTGTACGATCCGCAGAACGGATTGCCGGCCAGCACCGGATACTGGCAAAGCAAGGTTCCCACCTACCTCGACACCCCGGTATCTATCGATACCGGATGGGTGGACCTTCCCGACCCGGAAAATCCGGTCGGCGCCCGCGGTATCGGCGAGCCTACCCAGGGCTCGGTTTCAGCCGCCCTCACAGCCGCAATCTCGGACGCGCTCGACGGACACATCTTCGGCGCGGCCCCGATTACGACGGACATGATCATTAACCACATCGCAGGCACGCAGGAAGATGCGGTAGCCCTTGCCCAGAATAATTTCCGAGGTTGATATGGTAGCCACATCTCATGACGTAATGCCCGACATTGAGCTTTATCAGCCCAATGATGAAGCGAACGCGCTCGAACTGGCGGATACGCTCGGTTCCGACGGCTGGCTGCTCGGCGGCGGACAGGACACTTATGGCTGGTTGAAAGACCGCAACAAGTCTCCTTCCGCGATGATCGAACTGACCGGCATCGACGCCTGGAAAGGGGTGTCCGAAACCGGCGACGGCATCGAAATCGGGGCGGTGACGACCCTGACCGAAATCGCCGGCCATCCGCTGATTCAGTCGCGCTTCGCCCTGCTGGCTACCGCCGCCGGGCAGGTGGCGAGCCCGCAGATCCGCAACGTCGGAACCCTGGGCGGCAATCTTGTTCAGGACACCCGCTGCTGGTATTACCGCCGCGGCCTGAGCTGCTATCGAGCGGGCGGCAACATCTGTTACGCCGACTCACCCCAGGGGCTCAACCGGGAACATGCTCTGTTCGGTTCCAGCCGCTGCGTGGCTGTCAGCCCTTCCGATACCGCACCGGCCCTGGTAGCCCTGGACGCCACCATGGTGGTGAGCAGCGCGAGCGGACAGCGGCTGATCGCGGCCGAAGACTTTTTCGTCGGACCCGCGCGGGACATTCTCAACATGACCGTGCTCAACGAAGGCGAGATCCTCACCGCGGTGCGCATCCCCAACACCTGGTCCAATGCGGAGTACTACTTCGAGAAAGTGGCCGACCGCAACGTCTGGGATTTCGCCCTGGTCAACATCGCCTCGGCGATGCGGGTCGAAGGCGGCGTGATCCAGGATGCGCGCATGGCCTGCGGCGCGGTGGAATGCGTTCCCCGCCGGCTGACGCAAGTCGAGAACCTGTTGCGCGGTCAGGCCCGGTCCGAGGATCTCGGCGCCGAGGCCGGAGAACTTGCCGTGCAAGGGGCGCGACCTTTGAACTACAACAATTTCAAAGTGCCCCTGATGGCGAACCTGGTGAAGCGGGCGGTCAGGGCTTGAGCCCCGGCCTGTTGCCGAACCTGAACATACCTGAATTTCGAAGAGGTCTACAGTTGTGGAAGAAGGAATAGTGCGCTATCGGCGGGACGTCTGGGGTGAAGAAGTCATCCTCGGCGTCTCGTGGGATCTGCTCTGGGTGGTCGCGGTCGCCGTACTGGTGCTGCTTGCGGCTCACGCCATCGTCATGGCGGTGCTGGTCAACCGCAAGATGGACAAACCCAGCGCTGACGGACGCCGCGTGTTGCGGCACGAAACGATCGACCGGTGGTTTCACTGGATCATGGCGGTCAGCATACTCCTGCTGATCTTCACCGGGGTGGCGCCGATCATCGGCCTGCGCATCGCCTGGCTGGAGATTCACTGGATTTCCGGATTGTTACTGACTTTCGTGGTTGTCTTCCACATCATTCGGTCGCTGTTCTGGCAGGATTTCAAATCGATACTCCTGGGGCCGCGCGATTTCGGCGAACCGTTCGATTCGGCGAAAAAACCGGGCAAGTACTCGTTCGAACAGAAAGGCATGCACTGGGCGGTGACCATCGTCGCACTGACGGTGATCGTGACCGGCATCCTGATGTTCGTCCAGATCGACACGCCGTTCTGGGACCGCACCAACAGTATGGCGGAAGACCAGCTCGGCCTGGTGTTCCTGCTGCATGGCCTGTCCACCCTGGCGCTTGTCGCGCTGGCGGCCACGCATATGTATTTTGCCCTGCGGCCGGAGAAGATTTTCTATACCCGGTCGATGCTGACCGGCTGGATCTCCGAAGAGGAGATGGCGGCAAACCACGACACCACCCGCTGGTCTCCGAAAGAAGCCGATTGATACCCGAAACTTCGCGCGCCGTGCTCCTTGCACGGCGCGTGCGTTTCCTGCCTGTTTCATCACTCATTCATAACTGGGAAAGGTCCCGATCGTGAGCAAACTCGAAGACGATATCGAAACGATAGAAGCCGGCTATGAGTTCCTGCTGGCCTATGCCGCCCAGGGCCGCCCGGCCGAGGCGGAAACCGGCCCAGGGCCGCATGCCCGGCCCACGATCGAAGGCATGAGCAAGGCCGTGCAAAACCTGCAGGACGCCCTCGGCGATTCCGACAAGGAATTCGAGCGCGTCATTGCCGAGGACTGCGCCAAAGCCGGCGCCGCGATGCGCTTCATCCTCGCCCAGGACAGGATCGGCTCGGAGATGGTCGATAACCTGAACGCCTCGATCCACCTGCGCGCGGTGCTGACCGACCTGTTCCTTTATAGTGAAGTACTCAGGCCGCTGCCCCTCGACACCGCCCAGGGCAACGTCCAGACCTTCGATCCTTCCTCCGCGAATTGACCGGATAGTTGCGCATATAAATCTATATTGCGCGAATCCCACCTGATTTTATTGCGCGATCAGTTTTATCTTGCGCAATTATCTTGTATATTGCGCGTAAATATTTACGCGCAATAATTTGGTGGGCAATGTGGCGAGACGAATCGGTGCGATGGACCTGCAAGCGATCGAGGCGATTGTCCGGCAAAATGGAACGAGTCTGACGGTCTCGCAGATTGGCGAGTCAATGGATTCGCCGCCGCCGCGCCGCACTCTGCAATACCGCCTGAAGCATCTCGTTCGCAGCGGGCGTCTAGCGATGGAAGGCGCGGGACGCGGAGCGCGATACCTGGCGCCGGTTCGTTACGCCGTTTCGGTCGGCCCCGCCAACTGGCGAGTTTCAACCCCGGAAATCCCGGCCGAGCCGATTCTGAAGCTTTCGGCGGCGGGCGCCGAAATACAGTCGATCGTTCGGCAACCTCTCGACCAAAGAGAAGCGGTCGGCTACAACCGGGATTTCCTCGATTCGTATCGGCCGAACCAGACTTTCTATCTTTCGCGGGAAGAGAGAGACGAGTTGCGTCAAATCGGCGTTTCGAAAATGGTCGAAGAATACGCGGCAACCCACGCCAAAAAGGTGCTGGAACGGCTGCTCATAGATCTGACCTGGAATTCGAGCCGCCTGGAGGGGAACTCTTATTCCATGCTGGAAACCCGTCGCCTCTTAAGCCTTGGAGAAGAAGCCGAGGGAAAGCATTGGCGCGAAGCCCGGATGATTCTGAATCACAAGGAAGCGATCGGTTTCCTGATCGAAAACAAAGATGAAATCGGCTGGAATCGATACACGATTCTGAACCTGCACAATTTGTTGTCGGAGGGCTTGCTCGATGACTCAGATGCGGAAGGCAGGCTTCGACAAACCGAAGTCGGCATATCAGGCTCGGCCTTCAAGCCGCTGGGAGTGCCGCAAATCGTGGAGGAATGCTTCGACCAGCTTCTCGCGAAAGCCACCGCTATAAACGACCCGTTCGAACAGGCATTCTTCGTACTGGCGCAGCTTCCCTATCTTCAGCCTTTCCTGGACGTAAACAAACGGGTGGCGCGCCTGGCCGTGAACATTCCCTTGCTCAAGTTGAATCTCACGCCGCTTTCCTGGGACCGTGTGCGGAGGGAGGCCTACATCGCAGCCTTGCTGGGCGTGTACGAATTGAATCGAACCGAGCTGCTGCGGGATTTGTTCATCTGGGCCTACAAGCGCTCGGCCGTCAGGTACCAATCCGTCAGGCCGGTTGTGGGTGACCCGGACCCGTTCAGGATGAAACATTACGATTCGATACGCGGAATCGTCGGCGCCATAATAAGAGAACGCATGGACCAGAAACAGGCGCTGGTCTACATTCGCGAATGGATAGAGCGGAACATCGCCTCGCAAGACGCCCAACTGTTCCAGGAACACATCGAACGCGAACTCCTCGCCATGCACGAAGGAAGAATCGCCGGCTTACGCCTCAAACCCGCGGAATTCGAGGAATGGCAAAAAATCTGGAATACCTGATGCCTGATCGGCGCCTAGCTGGAGAGGATAAGCGGCGACCCACTCTTTGCGGTTTCCGATGCATTAGAGGATTGCTCGGGTCGAAAGACTTGGTATTTGTCGGGAAGAGCATTTTTCGCTAGCATATGACCAATTTCATGACTATAAAGGCTAGTTATGCTTACCGTGAATCTGGCTCAGGCTAAAGCTCGACTGAGCGAACTTCTCGACAAGGTGGAGGCTGGCGAGGAAGTGGTCATTACGCGCCGAGGTAAAGCCGTAGCACGTCTGGCGGAAGTTGTTCACCCGAAAAAACCACTCCCACTCAAGGAGTTGGCGGAGTTCCGCCGAACCATGCCCAAACTCAGCCGTCCTACCGCCGAGATATTGCGCGAACTCCGGGACGAGGGATATTGAAGCCGTCAATTTGATCGAATGCGCTATTTTGATACCAGCTTTCTGGTTCCCCTCATAATTCCCGAAGCCACCAGCGACTCGGTCTATTCGTGCGTTCGGAATTTTTCGACGGACAATTTCGCGGTAAGCGACTGGACCCGTGTTGAGTTTGCGTCCATGCTCGCTCGCGAGGTTCGCATGGGCGCCCTGAACTCCAACGCCGCGATGGAAGCTTCCAGAAGATTTGAATTGACGATTGCGGAATCCTTCACTGTTCTGTTGCCAGACCGGAAAGATTTCAACACGGCCAGGGAATGGCTTTGCCATTTCGAAACTGGTTTGAAAGCCGGAGACGCATTGCATCTCGCAATCGCAGCAAATCATAGCGCAGATACGATCATCAGCCTTGACAAGAGAATGATCGCGTCCGGGAAAATGTTGGGGCTTCCGATAAGCGCTGGTGGGTTATCGGGTTACGTCGATTGACAACTTTCCGTATTCATTCAAGCACTTTACCGGGTCCAGGTCCAACTACAGCTTGTATTCGCATACTCAATCGATTTGCCAAATCATCGAGACAATCCCAATCTATGCAATTAAATTGGCGTATATCAAAATGTAAATCTTTCATATGATCTTTACGACAAGTCCAAAAAATAGGCTTATCCAGGCCCATCGCAAAACCCGCCTCAAAATACACTCCGCCTCTATGGTCAGTAAAATCTGCTACCATAAATTTTAAGACTTGATTTGGGCAATAATTTCGTCATCAATTCGGTTTAAATGTTCTACTTGATCGACGCGAATAGGATTGTAGCCAGATTGTAATACACCAACTTCGATTCCCTTGCTATACGCTTCGGAGAGTGTTGGATTAATCGACATTGCAACGAATCCTTTCGATGACAAAGCTGGTTCGCTTGTAAATTCATCCAAATATACTAGGCCACTTGGAGAAATATGGGCTGACCCATTCAATGTACGATGCTCAATATATCCAAAATTTTCCAGCATATTCATTAGTATAAATAAATCTTCTTTCATTGAAGAGTAAGTCGCGGCCATAAAACGAGGCTCATTTACGTCAAATCTCACACTTAGTTGATTTTGACCAAATTTCGCTTCAATTAGCAAATTTCTTGCTCTTTCAGTAATTGATGGCACAGGGAAAGATAGGATTAAAGGCAAATTATCACTATTCACTACAGGCACTTCACCTGATCGATATTTTTGATGTATCCAGCCAGACAGTAATGCAATTTTTTCATCATGAATCTGTTTCTTAATCAGTTCTTCGACTGTTCCAGAAACTATAAATTCGCCGCAACGTTGACAGCTTTGGTGTGTTGAATCAGAACTGGATTCAAAATTTCGCACTTGGCCCTCTCCACACACGACACAACTTGCATGTGGGTTAACGGCTTGCATGGTCATAGTTGCTATCCCGCTTTGTCAGACCAATTTATATTCTTGATGCACGGGAGGTATAGTGCTCGCTGGATCTGCCGGAACTGGCGTTTTAAGAACTATTTCTCCGTTTTCGACAATTGCAACTTTGTTGCCGTAGAAGGCAGCTCGACGATAGGCGGTTTGTGCGGCTCTGTGGAACGCGGCTTCGGCACCATCCAGGTTTGGCTCGGGGTTGGGCCGCCCTGGCTTTTCGGTCGTCTTGAAATCTTGCGTCTTCATTACCTGCCTCCAATACCCAGCAACACCGATTTCGATCCGGAGTTATCGTAAATTCGCCATTCGTCCACCAATTCTTGATAGATTCTCTCAAGATTTCGCCATCCAGTATGATAGCGGCGGCGAATCACCTGTTCGGGCACATCGTGTCCGCCTTCCGACACCCGCTGCCGTACGCGGGTGACCGCCAGTTCCGGGTCGGACAGACGCAGATAGAACAGTTGGACGAAATAGCCCCGCTCACGCCAGTTCGGTATCGAACGGGAGTAGCCGTGCCCACTCAGAGTGGTCTCGAAGGCAAAGCTGTTTCCGCTATCGGCATGTTCTTGGATTGATTCGAGCAATAATCGGCTGGCGCGAAACGCGATCGAAGACTGCTGAAATGGGCTAATTCCCGCCGCTATCGAATCCGCATTGAGGAATGCGGGGCATCACATTTCACTCGGGAGATATTCCGTTGCCAAGGTAGTCTTACCCGCGCCGTTTGGTCCGGCGAATATCAGTATCCTTATTGCCTTCCGCCATTTCCCACTTCCCCAAGAATTAACTGCCACGTTCATATGTCCTATTAAGGTGAACTCAGACTCCAATACATTCCCACACGGGCGGAGATTCTGCGACTCCGCTTCGCTTCGCGCAGAATGACAGCGGGGGAATTGCGCAACCTGCTCTCAGTCGCAGGCTGTGCTGTGGTTATCGGCGGGAAAGCCCGATACTATCCGCAGCCGGTCAGTATGCCCAATTTCGGACTTCTTTAGCGAACACTAGCAGTAAATGATTGAATATCCTTCGCGCCTCGACCTGGCTCGCCTGCCGACGCCTTTGACCCGGATGGATCGGCTGTCGGCCGAATTTCCCGGCGTCGATATCTGGGTCAAGCACGATGAAATGACTGGTGTCGAGGTTTCCGGCAACAAGGTCCGTAAGCTTGAATTCATTTTCGCGGAAGCGTTGGCGCAAGGTTGCGACACCGTCATCACCTGCGGTGGCGTACAGTCTAATCATTGCCGCGCCACCGCCGTACTCGCCGCCCGTCTCGGCCTCAGGGCGCATCTGCTGTTGCGTGGCGAACGCCCTCCTGAGTTGTCGGGCAATCTGTTGCTCGACCACCTCAGCGGCGCCGAGATCAGCTACATTTCCCAGGCCGACTGGCACACGCACGAGGATTACGGGCGTGAATTGCAAGACGAATACGAACGCCGGGGCCGCCGCGCCCTGTTCATCCCCATCGGCGGCAGCGACGCCATCGGGCTATGGGGATACATCGCCGCCTGCGAAGAACTGCGGAAGGATTTTGAACGCACGGGAATCGAGCCCGACGCCATCGTCGTCGCCACCGGCTCCGGTGGCACCCAGAGCGGTTTGCTGGTCGGCCGGGAACTCGCCGGTCTGCGCGCCCGGATACTTGCCTTCAACGTCTGCGACGACGCTGCCTGGTTCGAGCAAAAGGTGCGCCGGGACGTGGCGGCCTGGAGCGAGCGCTACAATGCCGCATTCGATGTTGAAAGTCTGGCCATCGACACAATTGAAGGCTACATGGGGCCGGGATATGGCGAAGCGGGCCCGGAAGTGTACCGGACCATCGCCACCGTGGCGCGCCGGGAAGGCGTTTTCCTCGATCCGGTCTATACAGGAAAAGCCTTTAATGGCATGTTATCGGAACTTCGCAAGGGACAAAGCGGATGTCTGGCCGGGGCCGGCACCGTGGTTTTCATCCATACCGGCGGCCTGTTCGGCGTATTTCCGCACCATCTGCAATTTGATTTTTTACAGGATTCAAAACATGAGTAGATTTGTCTTGCTACTTTCTTTCGCTGCATTGGCCGCTTGCGGGCCGGGCGCGGATTCGGTCGCGCCGGCAGAGCCGGAAACTCCGGCGCCGTCCGCGGCTTTAGAAGCCGCCGGCGCGATCGAGGCCGAAACCTATGCCGACGGCGTCGCCGGCGCCACAGTGACCGAAGAATCGGCGCCGGGCAATTTCGTCGACGGCGAATTCGAAGCGGTTCTGCTTTCCAACACGCGGCAACTGGTCACCGAAGGCCTGCGTTCGGGCGAAGGATATTTCAGCGCCGACGGCGAACGTTTCATTTACCAGTCGGAAGTGCCCGGCGACAATCCTTTCTACCAGATTCACCTGATGGACCTGGCCACGGAAACCGCATCCGTGGTCTCGCCGGGCATTGGCCTTACCACTTGCTCCTGGGTCCATCCGACGCTCGAACGCATCATGTTCTCTTCCACACACGAAGACCCCGACGCATTGGCGAAACAGGCCGAAGAAATCGAGATCCGGCAAAGCGGAATCGACCGTCCCTATGGCTGGGACTACGACCGCCACTACGAGATCTACCAGACCGACAGCGATGGCGGCAATCTGATCAATCTGACCAATGCCGACGGCTACGACGCAGAAGGCTCCTATTCCTCCGACGGCTCGAAAATCCTGTTCGCGTCCAATCGGGAAGCTTACAGCCGGCCCCTGAGCCGTGCGGAAAGGGCGCTGCTCGAAGACGACGCCTCGTATTTCATGGATCTGTATATCATGGACGCCGACGGCGGCAACGTGACTCAGCTTACCTTCTCGCCGGGCTATGACGGCGGCCCGTTTTTCAGCCCGGACGACAGCAAGATAGTCTGGCGGCGGTTCAACCCCGACGGCAACAGCGCCGAGATCTGGACGATGAACGTCGATGGCAGCGAAGCGCGGCAATTGACCGCCGAAGCCATGGTGGCCTGGGGGCCGTATTTCCATCCAAGCGGCGAATACATCATCTATTCAAGCAACCTGATCGGAAATTCAAATTTCGAGCTGTTCCTGATCGATGTCGGCGGCTATGGCCCGCCGGTGCGCGCCACCAATACCGAAGGCACCGACATCCTGCCGGTATTTTCGCCCGACGGCAGCCGGCTGGCCTGGAGTACGACGCGCACACCGGACGGCGCCTCGCAAATTCACATCGGCGACTGGGACCACGCCGCGGCAATGGAGTTGCTTGGCCTGAACTGATCCGGAGCGCCAAATGCGGAAACCGTCCCGAAATCTGCTTGCCCGCCTGCTATGCTGCCTGTCCCTGACGGCCGCGGCGCAAGCGGCTTTGGCGCAGGCAGCTGACTCGCCGGAACTGATTCACCACAGTCTTCAAATCAGCCTCGACCCCGTGGCCGGCGAAATCGAGGTGCTCGACACCGTCACCTTGCCGCCCTCGCTGGCAGGAAGCCCGGCCGAATTCAGGCTCAACAGCAATCTGGAAGTCGCGCCGGGTGAAGTAAGCCGGCAATTCGCGTTCGGCCTGCCCGCCGGCGTCCTGCTCAATACCATGAGCGGTGAAGTCGCGCCGACCGATGCCTATCGGGCCGAAACCGGCGCCGAAGGCAGTTTCACCGTCAGCTATCGCGGCCGCATCTCCGAAGTCGTGGCGCAACAAGGCGCGGAATATGCCCAGAGCTTTTCCGAAACCACGGGCATCATCGATTCCCGCGGCGTGTATCTGAGCAAGGCGAGTTACTGGGTTCCCGACTTCGGCGATTACCTGGTCAGTTTCGACCTGCGCGTGGATTTCGCCGATTCGGCCCGGGACTGGCTCGCTGTCAGCCAGGGCGACCGATTCGGTCCAAACGGCTGGCGCAGCGGCGACCCGATGGAGGAAATCTACCTGATCGCCGCGCAATTCACCGAATACTCGCAAATGGCCGGCGATGTCGAGGCGTTGGCCTATCTGCGCACACCGGACCCGAACCTGGCGATCCGCTATCTCGACGCTACCGAGCGCTATCTGCAACTTTACGAGCCCATGCTCGGCGAATACCCCTATTCCAAGTTTGCGCTGGTGGAGAACTTCTGGGAAACCGGCTACGGCATGCCTTCGTTCACCTTGCTCGGCTCCCAGGTGATCCGTTTCCCCTTCATTCTCGAATCGTCCTATCCCCATGAACTCCTGCACAACTGGTGGGGCAACGGCGTCTACCCGGACTATGAAAGCGGCAACTGGAGCGAAGGGCTGACTGCCTATCTCGCCGATCACCTGTTCCGCGAAATGGACGGTCGCGGCGCCGAATACCGCAAAGACATGCTCGCGCGTTATCGCAATTACGTCGCCGAGGAAACCGATTTCCCGCTGACCGAATTCACCACGCGTGATTCGGCGGCCTCCCAGGCGGTCGGATACGGCAAAACCCTCATGCTCTGGCACATGTTGCGGGTGGAACTCGGAGATGAGTTGTTTCTCGAAGGCCTGCGGCGGCTGTACGCCGATTTTCGCTTCCAGCGCGTCGGCTTCACGGGCATCGCCGAGTTGTTCTCGGAGGTCGCCGGCTTCGACCTCGGGCCGTTCTTCGCGCAATGGGTCGATCGCACCGGGGCGCCCGAGATTTCGGTAAGCGTCGACGAAGTGGGCAACAATCAGGCACAGATCCTTTTCGCCCAGATCCACAGCGGAGAGCCCTATGAATTGAACCTGCCGCTGGCGTTGTATTACGCCGGCCAGGAAGAGCCGGAAATCCATTTCGTGCGCCTCACGCAGAAATTCGAAGGCGTAATCGCGCCGGATTACGACCGCCTCGAAGCGGTGCTGGTCGATCCCTGGTTCGATATTTTTCGCAAACTCGACCGGGAAGAAACCCCGCCCACGGTGGGCGAGATGTTCGGCGCGCAGGAAATCGCCTTTCTGCTGCCGCGCGAGAACCGCGAAGAGTGGCGGCGCATGGCGGAAGCTTTCGCCGCGGGCGTCGATGCGCGCATCCTGACGGAAGAGTCGATGAGCGCCTTGCCGCCGGACCGCTCGGTATGGGTGCTGGGCCGCAGCAATCCCTTCGCCAACGCGGCGCTCACAGCCGCGGCGGCCTATGGCGCGGCGGCGGGCGCCGAAGACATCGTTCTCAACGGCCAGCCGCTGACATTCGACGACCGCAGCACCGTGATCATCGGCCGCCATCCGGCCAATCCGGAACTCGCCATCGGACTGATCCACGTCGACGGCATGGAAGCCATGTCAGGCATGATCGAGAAACTGCCGCACTACGGCCGATATTCCTATCTCAGTTTTTACGGCGAGGAGCCGACCAATGACGTTTCGGGCGTCTGGAACAGCCCGGACTCGCCCATGCAATGGCTGCGTCCCGGCCTGGTGTCCGCGCCCGCGTTCTCGCTGCCGCCGCTGGAAGCGCTGGCGGACTTGCCGCCGAAGTATCTGCCCGGCCAGTTTCTGCGCCACGCCGAATACCTCGCCGGCCCCGAACTGGAAGGGCGCGGCATCGGCAGCCGCGGCATCGAAGAGGCGGCGCTGTATATCGCTGACCAGTTCCGCGCCGCCGGCCTGCAACCGCTCGATGGCGCTTTCCTGCATCGCTGGCGAGAATCGGTGGAAGGAACCGGAGAAGTGGAATTGGCCAATGTCGTCGGTCTGCTGCCCGGCATTAGTCCGGAACTGAGCGCGCAGCCGATCGTGGTCGGAGCGCATTACGACCATCTCGGCAGCGAAGGCGGAGAAATTCATCCCGGCGCCGACGACAATGCGTCCGGCGTCGCCATCCTGATCGAAACCGCGACCAAACTTGCACGCGCGTTCGGCCCCCAGCGGCCGATACTGTTCGTCGCATTCACGGCCGAGGAAGCGGGATTAATTGGATCGCGACGCTTTCTGCGCGAGCCCCCCGGCGGCTACAGTGATTTCTTTGCCATGATCAATCTGGACTCGGTGGGCCGCCTGGAGGGCCGCAGCTTGCAGGTTTTCGGCACGGAAAGCGCGTATGAATGGCCCTTCATGGCCCAGGGCATCGGCTTTACCATCGGTGTGCAATCCGAGTTTCCCGTGGCAGCCATCGCGAGCAGCGACCACGCGAGTTTCCTTGAGGCCGGCATCCCGGCGATTCATCTCTTCGCCGGCACACATGCGGATTTTCATCGCCCGTCGGACACCAGTGACAAGCTCGATACCGCCGGCATGTCGGATATCGCCCTCTGGCTGGAAGAAGCGGTGGTCTACCTCGGCGACCGCACCGAGCCTTTCCGTGTCACGCTGGAAAACGCGCCCGTCGTTTCGGCACCGGCCCAGGGCGCCGGTCCACGCAGGGCCGCGCTCGGCGTGGTGCCCGATTTCGGCTGGACCGGCGAAGGGGTGCGCGTCGACGGCGTGACTCCCGGCAGCGCGGCGGAGGCCACCGGATTACAGGCAAACGACATCCTCCTCCGCTTCAATGGCGAAGTAGTTGACGACCTGCAAATTTATTCTGAATTGTTACGAGAGGTCGAGCCTGGTGATTCGGTGCGCCTCGAGATCAGAAGGCAGCGGCAGTTATTGGAATTGGAAGCCGTACTCGGCGAGCGTTAGCGAAACCTGTTTCACAACACCATCGAGACAATCACGCCCGCCGTTACGGCGAGACTTACGGTTACAACGAGCTTCCAGATTAATTTGCTTCTTGTATCAGCCCAAACATATTTTTCTTCTTCTTTCACGAAGATTCCATGATCGAGCTTGCGGGTCCACATCAATTATCAGTCCTCTTTCAGATTGTCCGTAACATAGATTCAACCACGAAATAAGGGATTTGAAAACTCTCCAATTCTAGCAATGTAGCGAGAAATTATGATGAATTGTGGCAGTGTGAACACGACGATTAAATGAAATTGATTGTGACGAATCCCGCAGCCGGATAGCGGGTAATTTTTTGGATACTGTATAGTCGGTTGATCATGCTATTTCGCCATCCTGCCACATTGCTCCGTTGCCTCGTTACCCCGCTGCTTGTTGTCATGGCCGGCGCCGCCATGGCGCAAATGCCGCAACTGACCCGAGTCGAAGAAGGTGACGCTAATATTCTGCTCGACGGTTTCGTCGACGAGCCGGTCTGGGACCGGATCCCCGTGGTTGACGGCATGCGGGTAATCGACCCGGACACCCTGGCCGAAGCCCCTTACGAAACCCATGTCCGCATGTTCTATACCGAGCGCGGCATCTATATCTCGGCAGTCAACTATCAGCCTTCCGGCAGCCTGATTGCGCGCATGACTTCGCGCGATACGCGTCTTGACCGCGACGGCTTCGTCGTGGGGCTCGATACTTCGGGCGAAGGGTTGTACGGCTATTTCCTGCGCCTGAATCTCGGCGACTCCATGACCGACGCAACCTTGCTGCCGGAACGGCAGATGAACATGCAATGGGACGGTTCCTGGAGCGGCTTCACCCAGGCGCTGGAAGACGGCTGGAGCATCGAGTATTTCATTCCCTGGTCGATGGTGGCGCTGCCCCAGGCGGGAGACACCCGTCAGATCGGCTTCTATTTCGAACGCCAGGTCGGGCATCTCGGTGGCGAAGCATGGTCCAACCCTGCCTTGCCGCGAACCGTGAACGAATATTTGTCGGCTTTCGAGAAATACGAGTTGCGCGATATCGAACCGCGCCGGCAATTGACATTTTATCCTTTCGTTTCAGGCATCCAGGACGGCATCAGGAACGATGGGGAATACAAGGCCGGCACCGAAATCTTCTGGCGGCCGACGACCAATTCGCTGTTATCGGCAACGATCAACCCGGACTTCGGCAACGTCGAATCGGACGACGTGATCGTCAACCTGACTGCATTCGAAACTTTCTTCCCCGAGAAACGCGCGTTTTTCCTCGAAGGCCAGGACATCTTCAACGCCACCGAGCGCACGGGCGGATTCATGCGTGGACCTTCGGGCCCGCTGACGCTGCTCAATACGCGGCGCATCGGCGGCGCGCCGCATTGGGGCGATATTCCGGATAACGTCAATGTCGTACCGACCGATTTGAGCGATCCCACCGACCTGCTCGCAGCGGGCAAGTTCACCGGTTCGGCCGGCAACTGGCAATATGGCGCCTTGTACGCCACCGAAGACGACACGACGATCGAAGGCAGGCTCGACGACGGCACTCCGGTCGGCATTCACGCCACCGGCCGCGATTTCGGCATCGGCCGGCTGCTGTACGAAGACACCAGCGGCGGCGGCCGCCGCTCGATCGGCTGGATGGGTACGAATATCGCTCATCCGGAAGTCGACGCCACGGTCAACGCAGTCGACTGGGGCTATTTCTCGGCCGACAACCGCTGGGTGGTAGACGGTCAGGCCATGTACAGCGACGCTCATGGCGTCACCGGCGCCGGCATATTCAACGACGTCAGTTTCCGGCCCCGGCGTGGCGTCAACCACTCTTTCCGCACGACCTTTCTCGACGACGAGTTGGAAATCAACGATCTGGGCTTCAGCCAGCGCAACGATTCGGCCGCCTTCGACTACGCCTATTTCAACATCGAATCGGACGTTCCCGGACTGCGCGACCGCACGACCAGCGTTTTCGTCACCAATCAGTGGAACACCCAGGGCCAGCCGGTGCGCCTCGGCGCGTTTTTCAATCGCAGTTACACTTTTCTTAACAGCGATAACGTCAGCTATAGCGTGCGCTGGTTTCCGGAACGCGTAGACGACCGCCTCGGCCGCGGCACCGGCGATTTCGTCGTGCCCGGCCGTTTCGGCCTCAACACGATGTACCAGTCCGATCTGGCCAAACCACTGGCCTGGATGATCGGCGTGACTCTGGAGCAGGACGAACTCGGCCCGCCCCGCAATTCGATGCAGGGGGGAGTTTCCTGGCGCCCCATCGACCGTTTCTACTTCGACCTGATGCTGAATTACGAAGACAGCGAAGCCCTGCTCGTACATCGCGGCGGGGGCCGCTATACGAGCTACGAGGCGCATACCTGGTCACCACGAATCGAAACGAGCTTTTTCATCACCGCCAAGCAGCAGTTCCGCCTGACCTTGCAATGGACCGGCCTGAAAGCCTACGAAGACAGGTTCTGGATCGTGAACCCCCATGCCAGGGAATATCTGCACGACGTGGCGAAACCGAACGACACTCCCGATGACTTCGTCATCAGCCGCATGACCTTCCAGGCCCGCTATCGCTGGGAAATCGCGCCCTTGTCGGACCTGTTCGTGGTCTACACCCGCGGCGGCAATCTGCCGCGCAGCAGTTTCCTCACTTTCCAGGACATGCTGGAACAGTCCTGGAACATGCCCGTGGTCGACACCCTCGCGATAAAGTTACGCTACCGATTCGGGTCCTGAACTTCCCGGAATCGCAATACCGGAATCTGTTCCAGGATTTGAACAAAAATGGCTGAAATAAACGGAACGAACGATTCAGAGACCATTGAGGGTACGCCGGAAGACGATCAAATTCGTTCATACGACGGCGACGATATCGTTTATGGCGGGGAAGGCAATGACCGGATTGACGCCAAAACCGGCACCGTCTTCAATGTCGTTAATCCTTACTACCCTATCTCCTCGGGAACTCTGACCGCGTATGGCGGGCCCGGGGACGATCATATCGGCGGCAAGGACGGCAATGACATGCTGTACGGCGGCCCCGGCGCGGATCGGCTCAACGGCAGGGCGGGCGACGACAGTCTGGCCGGAGACCACGGCAACGACTATCTTGTCGGAGGCGAAGGCCACGATTACCTGACGGGAGGCAAGGGCCACGATTATCTGCGGGGCAACGAGGGCGACGATTATCTCGCCGGAGGCGAAGGCCACGACAATCTGCTGACAGGGGACGGTGACGACACTGCATACGGAAATGACGGCAACGACTGGATCAATGTCGGCAGTTTGACCAGCTATTACAACCAGAAAGGCAGTCTGGCGGCCTGGGGCGGCCCCGGCAACGATCTGATAGCCGGAAAGGATGGTGACGATGTAATTTACGGTGGCACTGGAGACGACAAGTTATACGGCGACACGGGCAATGACATCCTCGATGGCGGGCCCGGGGCCGATGAAATGCTTGGGGGCGAAGGCGACGATACGTTTTACATTGACGACCTGAATGACTATATCAGGGAAACCTCCGGAAACGACACCGCGATCGTTTCGGTTTCCTTCAAGAAAATTCCTTCTTCCATCGAATTCGTCGAATACGTCGATGGCGCCCAACCACTGCCGTACTGGATCAGCGCCTTGTTGCGGGGCAGCGATATCGCGTTTACCTGGCCGGCGCTTCCCGGCGAGGCAAAAACTCTCTTCTACAGCTTTCCCGCCGCAATTCCTTCCTATGATTCAACCCCGGACAATGCGTACGGCTACAACCAGTTGTCATCCGAACAACAGGTCAACGCGGTAACCTTGATGGAATATCTGGAGGACATTATCGACATCAAAGTCGAACCGACGGACGACCCGGATCAGCGCAATACCATTTCGATCGCTCTCAACAATCAATCCAATACATCGGGCTATTCGAATTATCCGAGCAGATACAGCTCTGGCTCCGATATTTTCTTGAGTCGAAGCCTGTATCAAGATTCAACCATGGGCCCGGGCACTTTTGCGGCATCCACGCTCGTCCATGAGCTTGGCCACGCCCTTGGCCTGAAACATCCCTTCGATGAACCTGTCGACGGCGGCAAAATCGCGGATCCGCCTTATCTTCAGGATTCCGAGGATCATGGGCGTTGGACGATGATGTCCTACAACCGGGATTCCGGACAGAACAAGCTGACCTTCAGCGAACTCGATATCGCGGCCCTGCAATATCTCTACGGTCCGAGCACAAAGGCCCGCACGGGGAACGATACCTACAACTACGATGTCAGCGCCCCGAATTTCGTCTGGGACGGCGGGGGCGTCGATACGATAGACGCTTCATCGTCTCCGGAATCGGTTACGATTTTTCTCGAACACTGTCGTCAGGGTTTCAACGGCTTGACCGACAGGAACGAAATGATTACCGCTCCCGGACAGATTACCGTGAATTTCGGCACCGAAATCGAGAATCTGATCGGTTCCGGATACGGCGATGCATTGACCGGCAATCATCTTGAAAACTCGATCCAGGGCCTTGGCGGCGACGATATCATCAAAGGTGAAGAGGGTGACGATCTGCTATACGGCGGCGACGGCGACGATATTATCGATGGCGGCCCCGGCAATGACCTTTTGCATGGTGGCGCAGGCTTGAATGCGCTGTTGGGCGGAAGCGGTCTGGATTACGCGATATTCTCGCAGCAAAGGGACGATTTCCTGGTGCTTGCGGCAATCGACGAAATCACGGTGACCACGAGTACGGCGCCAGCTTCCGAAGCTTCGCCGCAAACTACGACTAACAACCTGGAGAACATCGAACGACTGACATTCACGGATATTAGTCTCGCATTCGATTTCGACGGCAATGCGGGAATCGCGGCCAAGGTCCTTGGGGCCTTTCTCGGCGCGGGCGGATTGGATAATCCGTCATTGACAGGCTATGTACTGGATTTGCTCGATAAGGGAATGACTTACGGTGAGTTGCTGCAAACCGCCGTTGATACCGTATTCGGCCCCGGTCCCTCCGGCGCGGATATCGCAGTTCATTTCTCTACAAGCCTCACCGGAGAGGAAACGCCGAACGATGTCATCGCCGGATGGGCCACCCGATTTGACGGCGGCGAAATTTCCGCGGTCGAAATCGCCCGCCTCGCGGCTGAAGACTCACTCAATATCGCAAACATAGACCTGGTTGGCCTGGCTTCAAGCGGTCTGGAGTTTCTGCCCGTCTGATAGCAGTCGAACGAATCCATTCCCGAGTCGAGCGGTCATCAAATTGAAACGCTTTTTCGGCTACACTGGCGGTATCGTCGAATCGTGTGAACTTCCGATGTCCGCGTTCCTGCTGCGAATCCCCTTGCTTGCCGGTCTTCCGCTCATGCTTGTTTCCGCCTCCGTGTATTCCCAATCCGGGAAAATCGTCATCGCCCATCGCGGCGCCAGCGGCTATCTGCCCGAACATACGCTGGAGGCCAAGGCCATGGCCTATGCCATGGGCGCGCATTACATCGAGCAGGACCTGGTCATGACGCGCGACGGCAGCCTGATCGTGCTGCACGACATCACTCTCGACCGCACTACCGATGTGGCGGACAGGTTTCCCGGCCGCGCCCGCGCCGATGGCCGTTTTTACGCGATTGACTTCGACCTCGAAGAAATCCGGCAATTGCAGGCCACCGGGGGCTTTCGCCTGGTGGACGGCGAACCCCAGGCGGGGTTTCCCAACCGGTTCCCGTTGGGAAAATCGGAATTCGGCGTGTCCACTTTCGAAGAGGAAATCGAATTGGTCCAGGGGCTCAATCATTCGACCGGACGCGACGTGGGCATTTATCCCGAGATCAAGCAGCCGGAGTTCCACCGCGCCGAAGGCAGGGACATCAGCAGCGCGGTTGTCGATGTGCTGAAACGCTATGGCTATACCGAAAAATCCAGCAAGGTGTTTCTGCAGACCTTCAGTTTCCCGGAACTGGAAATCATCAACAGCGAGATCATGCCCGCGGCCGGCATCGATATCCGGCTGATCCAGCTCATCGGAAATGCGGACGCCTATCCCTGGATGTTCGAGGCAGGCGGTATGCGGATACTGGCCGAACACGCCGACGGCATCGGCCCGGCCCATCCGCTGGTCATCGATCCGGAATCGGCGCCCGGGGACTTGCGCATCAGCACGCTCGTCGAGCGCGCCCATGCCGCCGGACTCGACGTGCATCCCTACACTTTCCGCGCCGACCCCGGACAATTGCCTGCCTACGCGGAAAATTTCGACGACCTGCTCGAACAGCATTTCTTCACCGTCGGAGTCAACGGTCTGTTCACCGACTTCCCCGACCTGGCGGTGCAGTTCCTGCAAGCCAGGTGATAACGGGAAACATCTGGATTATACTGTATATCCATACAGTGAAAGGGGCTCGAAATGGCAAGCCCGCAAGCCCGTTTGTCCACGGCTGCCGCGCCGCGACCGGCCCGCACGCGCCAGGACCGCACACGACGCGCCGGGAAGCAACGCGGCAACCTCTGGTACGCCTTGCATCTGCCCCAGTTGCAGGCGCTGCCGGAATCCCGCCGCCGGCGATATCTGCTCGTATTGGCCGGGCTGATGGAGGCTTGCAGTTCCGACATCAGCCTGCATGAAACCGCGCTCGTCTGCGAGGTGCGCAGCGCCTTGCGCTATTTCGGCGGCATCGAAGCAATCCACGAAAGACTCTCCGGCGCGATTAAGCGCCAGTTGCGCGAATGGGAGCTGCCCGAGGACTTTTCCCATGCCGCCGCGCCGACCATAAGCGGCAGCCTGCTGCTCGCCCGCGCCGGCGGCGGCAAGGCGGTATATCGCCGGGCGAACCTGCACGCCGCCCTGCAGGGTCTGCCGGTCGCGGTGCTGCAACCGGACCGGGAGCAAGGCCGCCGGCTGCATAACATGGGCATCCGCTATCTGGGGGATCTCTGGCGGCTGCCTGTCGGCGGCCTCGTCACGCGCTTCGGCAGCGCCTTCGTTGATCAACTCGACCGGGCCCTCGGCAAGGCGCCGGAAGCCGCGCGCAAATACGTCGCGCCGCCTTCGTTCCGGAGTGTACTCGAACTGCCCGGCGAATCACTCGATCTGGACCGGCTGCTGCCCGCGGCGGGGAAATTGCTCAAGCGCTTGCGCGACTTCCTGGTCCAACGTGATCTCGCCACCGGCCGCCTCGAATTCAGTTTGTTGCACGAACAGCGGGAAACCACGGAACTGCGTCTTGAACTGCGCCGCCCCGGCCGCTCCCCGGAACATTTCCTGATGTTGCTGCAAACACGTCTCGGCGAATTCGAACTGCCGGCGCCGGTCGTGGCGATACGTCTGGCCGTCAGCCGTTTCGACGCCTGGCTCGATCGCGACCTGCAATTGCTGCGCAACGACAAGTACTTTCGTGACGGCGGGGGTGACGACAGGGGCGCCGACGATGCCGGCGTCGACCATCTGCTCGAACAATTGCAGGCCCGGCTCGGAGAAAAGCAGATCCGGGGCATCGAGGCGGTGGCCGATCATCGCCCGGAATACGCCAGCCGGGATTTCGATCAGGCCGAGGGCGGCAAGGCCGGGCCGGATACGCCGGTGGCCGGGCCGCCGCGCCCTCTCTGGCTGCTCAAGGAACCGCGCCGGCTCGCTTGCCGTGACGGGCAGCCGCTGTATCATGGCCCGGTCGCGCTGCTAAGCGGTCCGGAACGTATTGAATCCGGCTGGTGGTCGGGCGATGATGTGCGCCGCGACTATTACGTCGGCGAGGAAGAGAATGGCTGCCGCCTGTGGGTCTATCGCGAACGCGACGGCGGGCGGCACTGGTATCTGCACGGCTATTTTGCCTGATTTACGAGGAACTACCGCGATGCAAAGAAACCCTGTGACCTGGTTCGAGATCTATGTGCAAGACATGGCGCGCGCCAGAAAATTCTATGAAACCGTGCTGGGCGTTGAATTGCGGCCCATGATGGACGATCTCACGATGTGCGGATTCCCCGGAGGGCCCGACGCGCACGGCTGCACCGGAGCGCTGGTGCATTTCGAGGGAGTGCCCTCCGGCGGCAACAGCATCATGGTGTATTTCAATTGCGAGGATTGCGCCACCGAGGGAGCGAGGGTGGCGGAAGCCGGCGGCAAGCTGGAACGCGAGAAGATGTCCATCGGCGAGTACGGTTTTATCGTGCTGGCCAGAGATACCGAAGGCAACATGTTCGGTCTGCACTCCCTGAGGTAAACACGATGAGAGCGACTATCCCGTTTCTATGGTTCGACGGCAACGCCAAGGAGGCGGTCGAGTTCTATTGCTCGATCTTTCCCGATTCGGAAATCACCCGCATTTGCCACAAGCCCGACGAACCCGGCGCCGGCTCCGTGCTGACCATCGAGTTCAAGTTGAGGGGAGAGGAGTTCATCGCCCTCAACGGCGGCCCGCAATTCCAGTTTTCCGAAGCGCTTTCGCTGATGATCCCCTGCGATACCCAGGAAGAGATCGACTATTACTGGGACAAGCTGGTCGAAGAAGGCACCCCGCTCGCCTGCGGCTGGCTGAAGGACCGCTACGGCCTCTCCTGGCAGATCACCCCGGCCGAATTCTTCGACATGATCGACAGCGAGGACATGGAACACAATTCCCGGGTCATGGCGGCGATGAACACCATGATCAAGTTCGACCTCGAGACCTTGCGAGCGGCAAACCGCGGGGACTGATTTCTCCGAACAATTCCATCCATTGCCGCACGGAAGCTCTGATGAATCGGAGCTTCCTTACATGAAATCCCGGGACGAGGTTTCCATTTCGCCCAGCCAGTGACTGAGGTCGGTTAACTGATGGGCGATGAGATGGATCACGTCGCCGCTTTGCTGCACGTGTCCGATCACGCCGAGCAGGCGCGCCCGCCGCACCACCGGGCGCTGCCGCTCGCTTAGCGTGGGCCAGACCACCACGTTGACCATCCCGCTTTCGTCTTCCAGGGTGAGGAAGGTGACTCCCGAGGCCGTCATCGGCCGTTGCCGGCAGGTCACCAGCCCGGCCACCTTGGCCCCGCGGCCATCGCCGATCTCGCCAAGTTCTTTTGCCGGCATGACCTGGAAACGGTCGAGACGTTCGCGAAACAGCGCCAGCGGATGCCGGCGCAAGCTGAAACCGGTGGCGCCGTAATCGGCGGCGATGTTCTGCCATTCGTCGGGCACCGGCAATAATACGTCGATTCCCGGAGTCTCGGCGCCGAAACCGGTAGCGGCGAACAGGCCGTCGGCGGCCCCCGTTCCCGCGCTGTACCAGAAAGCGCGATGCCGGTCCCCGGCGAGTTCGCGCAAGGCGTCGGCGGCGGCCAGCGCTTCCAGATCCTTCTTGCCGATGCCGCTGCGGAACACCAGTTCCTCGATGCCGGCAAAAACTCCGCCGACCCGAGCCTCGCAGGTCGCCTCGGCGGCCTTCCGCGACAGGCCCTTCACCTGGTTGAAACCGATCCGCAGGCGCGGCTCGAGCACTTGCAGCGCATGTTCCCGCGGCGGCGCGAAACCCGCGGGCGTCTCCAGGCTGCAATCGGCCAGGCTGTGATTGACATGGACCGGCAACACTTCGACGCCATGGGCGCGGGCGTCGCGGATCAGTTGCGCCGGCGCGTAGAACCCCATCGGCTGGCTGTTGAGCAAGGCGCAGCAGAAGGCCGCCGGATGATAGTGCTTGAGCCAGGACGAGACATAGGCCAGCAAGGCGAAGCTCGATGAATGGGATTCCGGGAAGCCGTAATCGCCGAAACCGAGGATCTGGCGAAAGAGCCGCTCGGCGAATTCCTGCTCATAACCGCGCTCGAGCATGCCCTGGATGAGTTTCTCACGATACGGCTCGAGTCCGCCCTTGCGCTTCCAGGCCGCCATGGCGCGGCGCAACTGGTCGGCCTCGCCGCCGCTGAAGCCCGCCGCCACCATGGCCAGTTTCATGACCTGTTCCTGGAAGATCGGCACCCCCAGGGTCCGTTCGAGTACCTCTTTCACTTCCTCGCTGGGATAGACGATTTCCTCTTCCCCGTTGCGCCGGTTGAGATAAGGGTGGACCATGTCTCCCTGGATGGGCCCCGGACGCACGATGGCGATCTGGATCACCAGGTCGTAGTAATTGCGCGGGCGCAGCCGCGGCAGCATGCTCATCTGGGCGCGGGATTCGATCTGGAATACGCCGACGGTATCGGCCCGGCTCATCATGTCGTAGACCTTCGGGTCTTCCGCGGGGATGCGGTCCATGCCCAGGGGCCGGCTGCTATAGGCGCTGACCAGTTCCAGGCACTTGCGAATCGCGGTAAGCATGCCCAGGGCCAGCACATCGACCTTCAGCAGGCCGAGGGCTTCAAGATCGTCCTTTTCCCACTGGATCACGGTGCGGTCCGCCATCGCGGCGTTCTCGATGGGTACGAGCCGGGTGAGCGGCCCCCGGCTGATGACGAAGCCGCCCACGTGCTGCGACAAATGCCTGGGAAAGCCCTGCAGAGCCTTTGTCAGCGTCAGCAACCTGCGCATCCTGAGATCGGTGTAGTCGACGTCGGCGTCCTGCAGTTGCTCTTTCAGGTTCTGGCCCCACCAGTGGATCGACTTGGCGAGATGATCGATCAGCCGGGGCTCCAGCCCCAGCGCCTTGCCCACGTCGCGCACCGCGCTCCGGGGCCGGTAGCAGATCACCGTCGCCGCCAGCGCGGCCCGGTCGCGGCCATAACGCTCGTAAATGTACTGGATGACTTCCTCGCGCCGGGAATGTTCGAAATCGACGTCGATGTCCGGCGGCTCGTCGCGCTCCTGGGAGATGAAGCGCTCGAACAGCAGCTCGATCCGGGACGGATCGACTTCGGTGATCCCCAGGCAATAGCACACCGCCGAATTGGCCGCCGAGCCCCGCCCCTGGCAAAGAATTCCGCGGCCGCGGGCAAAATCCACCACGTCATGGACGGTGAGAAAATAATGCTCGTAACGCAACTCGCGAATCAGCGCCAGTTCCTTCTTCACCAGCAGGCGCACCTTTGCCGGCGCGCCTTCGGGCCAGCGCCGCCGCATTCCCCTGATTGTCAGCCTCCATAGCCAGCCATGGGCGGTATAGGCCTCGGGTACGAGTTCGAGCGGATATTCGTAGCGCAACTCATCGAGCGAGAAATTGCATAGCCCGGCGATTTCCACCGTCGCCGCGAGCAACTCCTGTGGATACAGCCGGGCAAGCCGGGCGCGGCCGCGCAGATGCCGCTGGGCGTTGCATTCGCCGTCGAGACCGAGTTCGGCGATGGTCCTGCCGAGGCGGATGGCGTCGAGAATATCCTTCAGCGGACGCCGCTCCCGCACATGCATACAGGCGCCGCCCGCGGCGCACAAGGGCAGGCCATGGCATCGGCCGAGTTCGCGCGCTTGCCGCAGCACGCGGCGGTCGTTCCCGCGCAACAGCGCCTCGACCGCAATCCAGGCCTGTCCGGCAAATCCCTCCCGCAACCAGGCCGCCTCCTCCTCGACGGCGTCCCGCGGCCGCGAAAAATCCGGCAGCCACAAAAGCAGGCAGTCATCGGGCCGGTTCTGCTCAAGCATGGCCCGGTCGATGCGATAACTGCCCTTGGGGCTGTCCCGCCGCGCGCGACTGATCAGGTGGCTCAGTTCTCCGTAGCCCTTGCGATTGCGCGCGAGCAATACCAGCCGGCCGCCTTCCCGCAAGCGGAACCCGGCGCCGACGATCAACTTCAGTCCGTGCTCTTTCGCCGCCACATGGGCCCGCACCACACCGCTCAGGGAGCATTCGTCGGTAACGGCCAGGGCCCGGTAGCCAAGCGCCCGGGCGGTCTCCACGAGTTCTTCGGGAAACGAAGCGCCGCGCAGGAAGCTGAAATTGGAAATGCAATACAGTTCCGCATAGGCCGGCAAGACCCGCGGCGCACCGGCGGGTGAATCGGCGAAACGGGGCTTCGCCGCCGTGAACGGCTGCTCGAACATGCCGGCTCCGGGCTGAAACTACTGTATGAATTTACAGTATTTCAGAGCGCCTGGAAACCTGCATGCAGAAGCCGGATGAGTCTCCTACAACCGGTAGCGGATACCGAGTTCGATGAAGTGGGTCTTCTGTTCGGTCAGCGCGTTGGCGCTGGCGTTTTCGTTGAGGCCGGAAAACTCGATGTCGCCGCTGGCCTGATAGCGATAGCCGAGCTGTATCAGGGTCGAGTCGGAAAGCTCCCAGCTTACTCCCCCGCCGATGTGGTAGGCGGTGGTGGTGTCCTTGGGCGACAATTCCGGCACGAATCCCGGGGGCAGGGCTATGTTGGGAAGTCCATTGGCGGAAGTGATCGCATCCGCCACGACCTGGGCGAGTCCGTTGGTGTCATAGTCAACGTCGCCGAAATCGACCGCAAGCTGGCCGTACCCCGCGCCGATGTAAGGCGTCCACTGGCCGGCGGTATCGAAGTCGTACCAGACATTGAGCATGGTGGCGGTCTGGGAAGCAGACCCGCTGACTTCAAGTTCGGTGCTGCCGGTCAACTGGAAGTTGAGGACGGGAACGGCAACATCGTTGTAGAACAACTTGCTGACTTCAGCCGAGGCATGATAGGCCTCGAATTCGATGCGCAGGCCGCTTTCGAAGGCGTAACCGAAGGAACCGCCGATCTTGTAGCCGGTATCGAACTCGTTCAGCGTGGTCGCCTCGTAACCCAATGTGAACGGCACGAAATTCTCGCCGTTGGTAAAGGATTCGGTATCGTCGATAAACATCAGCGGAATGTTGGCGCCGATGTACCAGCCGCCACCTTCGCCGGTCTGGGCCCCGGCCTGGGGCGCCGCCGACAGAGCAACCAGTGAAATTGAAATCGCCAGGGTGGCGGATGTTCGGCCAAACACGTTTCTGTCCATATTCATGATCTTTTCTCCTCGATCTCGAAAGTGAATGCGCCTTGTGGTGTGCAAGTCAAAAGAATGACCGAAAACAATTCAAACCGCAATTCGCATTCCTGATTCCGGGCGTTATCATTCGCTGACTGACGACAATCGGAAATCCAGACATGAGTATCATTTCCCGCTCCCCGGTGCGTACCGTTTTCGCCTTCCTGTTGTTCACGGGCCTGTTCGCCTGCAGTCCCGGCTATGACGTTCTCATCACCGACGGGCTGATTTACGACGGCAACGGCGGCGCGCCCTATGTGGCCGATATCGGCATCAACGGCGACCGGGTCGCGGCGATCGGCGAGCTGGACGGCGAAGCCGAACTCACCATCGACGCGAGCGGCCTCGCGGTGGCGCCGGGCTTCATCAACATGCTCAGTTGGGCCACCGATTCCCTGCTCATCGACGGTCGCAGCCAGAGCGACATCCGCCAGGGCGTGACGCTCGAGGTATTCGGCGAAGGCCGTTCCGAAGGGCCGCTGAACGAAGCCATGCAAGCCGAAATCACCGCGCCCTGGGCAGGGGAATGGACCACCCTCGGCGAATATCTCGAATACATGGTCGAGCAGGGCGTGTCGCCCAATGTCGCCTCATTCGTCGGCGCGACCACCGTGCGCGTACACGAACTCGGCTATGAAGACCGCGCGCCGACCGATGACGAACTTCAGCGTATGCGCGACCTTGTGCGCCAGGCCATGGAAGAAGGCGCCCTTGGCCTGGGTTCTTCGCTGATCTACGCGCCGGCTTTCTATGCCGACACCGAAGAACTCGTGGAACTCGCCAAAGTGGCCGGCGAATACGGCGGCATGTATATCTCCCACATGCGCAGCGAGGGCAATCGCCTGCTGGAAGCCCTCGACGAGCTGATCCACATCGCCAGGGAGGCGGACATTCCCGCCGAAATTTACCACCTGAAGATGGGTGGAAGGGAGAACTGGGACAAGTTCGACGATGTGGTCGCCAGGGTCGAAGCCGCGCGCGCCGAAGGGCTGCGCGTCACCGCCGACATCTACACATATACAGCCGGCTCGACCGGCCTCGACGCCGGCATGCCGCCCTGGGTGCAGGAAGGCGGCTATGCCGCCTGGGCCGAGCGCCTGCAGGATCCGGAGACCCGCGCCCGGGTGCTGGAAGAAATGACCACCCCCACGAACGAGTGGGAAAACCTGATGCTTGCCGCGGGTCCGGAAGGCACCTTGCTGGTCGGCTTCGAAAATCCCGACCTGCGCAGTTATGCGGGCATGACCTTGGGAGAGGTCGCCGCCGAGCGGGGAACGAGTCCGGCGGAAACCGCTATCGACCTCGTCGTCGAAGACGGCAGCCGGGTGCAGGTCGTCTATTTCCTGATGTCGGCCGGGAATGTGGCGAACGGTGTAGCCCTGCCCTGGGTAAGTTTCGCCTCCGACGCGGCGTCAATGGCGCCGGAGGGCGAATTCCTCGATCGCATGACCCACCCCCGCGCCTACGGCAATTTCGCCCGGGTACTCGGCAAATACGTCCGCGACGAACAGGTCATCACCCTCGAAGACACGGTCCGCAAATTAACGAAACTACCGGCAACGAATCTCGGCATTCGCGACCGCGGCGAACTGCGCGAAGGCTTTCACGCCGACATCGCCATCTTCGACCCGGACGAAGTGCGGGACCACGCCACCTACGACGACCCGCACCAATACTCGACCGGCATGGTGCACGTTCTGGTCAACGGAGTCCCGGTATTGCGCAACGGCGAACACACCGGCGCCCTCCCTGGTCAGGTCGTGCGCGGTCGGGGGTGGGAAGGATGGAACCAATAACGGGCGAGGCATGCCTCGCCCCTACGCACGACCGCCTTTGAAGGGCCGCCCGTACACAATGCCGCCTGTAGGGGCGACGCATGCGTCGCCCGCTCGTGACAGATCGGTTACTCCGACCCTTCTTCCGCCTCCAGCGCCTCCTGGGCTCTGGCGCCGCGGATGATGTTGGTCATGCCGTAATTGCCTTCGTGGCAGGCGTATTCGTAAAGTTGGCCGGCCACCTTGGTCATCGGCACGATCACCGTCATCTTGTCGGTGAAGGTCGACGGATCGTCGATGGTCCACTCGTAATCGACGGTAAACTCGTCGATGCGGGTGAATTTCTCGGTCAGCACCTTGTCGGCGGAATGACCGAATCCGCCGAAGCTCTGGGTAAGCCCGTTGAAATTGCGGGTTTCCACTACCAGCGTATCGCCATCGTAATAACCACGGGAATCGCCTGACCAGAGACCGATGTCTTCATCGAGCGGAGGCCGCTCGCCGACGGGCACAATGCGGGCGTCGTGAATCATCTCGGTGAGGATGACCGCGGTGTCCCTGTCCTGAATGATCTGCACGTTGTTGTTGTACAGGCTCGGCATGAACGGCGGACCGGAATTGAAGCCGACGATGCAGCGCTCCGACAGCCCGCGGTCCTCCGGACCGTCCTTGCCGATGCCGCCGACAACGAATCGTACCGGCCGCTGCCGCCCTTCCACGTCATCGCCAAGCCCGCCGAAAACAATATCCACGCCTTCGACCAGCGCCGGCATCTGCCCGTTGGTCGGATAGACGATATGCGATGTGCGAATGCGATCGGTAATACCGGCGCTTTCGACCCAGAAATCGTTATAGCCGCCCGGATCGTCAGTCGCGACAGGCCGCGGCACAGCCTGATCGGAAGCGGCGTCGGCCGCCGCCAGGCGGGCGCGCAATTCCTCGACTTCCTCCGGCGTCATGAACTCACGGTCGCCGAAGCGTTCAGGGCGCGTCAGCGGCACATTGGAAGAGAAGTTCCAGACGCCTTGCAGGTCGGGCTGTCCCCATTCCGTGCGCGGCGCGACGTAATCATCCTGCGCAATCGCCGACCCCGAGATCAGCAGCAAAATCAGGCCATAAATCTTATTCATGGAAAGCAGCGCTCCACTCTAAATCAAAGAGTTTCACCGTAGACCCTTTCCCACCCCGAATCAAGCAGGCGCTTCCTGTCAAACTCATCGAACTCGCACAATTTGAGCCGCCGCCGCGATGGGAGTATGCAGCGGGCGTGCGAGGCATGGATGCCGAGCCCGAGCCTACATGGATGTATTTACGGCGTCCGCTGCATACTTCCATCGCGGCGGCGGCGGATCGAAGCCACGAACTTAAATACTTAAAAAGTCTTGCCGATGGTGAAGATTACGGCCTGGCTGGCGGCGGGATTGCCGTTGGCGTCGAACTGGCCGTTGCCTGCGCCGAACTCGTCGCTGCTGAAGATTGCCGCTACGCCGAAATCGATCTCGCTGACCGTGAGCCCGTAGCCGATTTCAATGTAATTGCCTTCGAAATCGCCGCCGAACTGTCCAATCGTGCCATACAGACCATTGTCGGCGCTGATCGTCGCCGCGAGAAAATTGTAGTCCTGTTCCGGCCCGTCGAAATTGCCGTAGGTACCGAAGGAGTATTCGACTCCCAGCATGCCGTAGCCGAAATTCAGGTTAAGTTCCTCGTAGGTGTCGTCGAAGTCGCCGGTGTAGTAGTAACCCGTGAAGCCAACGCCCAGGGAGAATCCCGCGTCGGTTTCGACCCCGTATCCGAAATATCCGTCGACCTCCAGACCGTCGCCGACATCCGCCGTCCAGCCGCCGGCGTAGAAGCCGCCGTTGGTGAAGTCGATGCCCGCGCTGCCGGAAGATTCCTTCTGCAACAGTCCTCGATAGTAGTACTCGGAAGCCCAGCCTATGTTGTATGAAACTTCCTGTGCGCTGGTGACGCCGGAAAAACCGAAGCCGGCCAGAAGCAAAGCTCCCGCGGCGAGTAAAGTAGCCCTTTTCATAACTTCCTCCAATCCAATTCAGTTAATGCATGTCGAACGCATGCGGGGATCACCAGGTGATGCCTGCCGCGCTGCTTGCCAAATACCTGCAATCTTCAGGCCAACTTCAAATATCCCAATAAAACCCGGAGATATTCCTGCTCGACGCGACCCTCTCGAATACCTTACGCATCAAAATGGTGCATCGCAATCGCCCCTGTGTACGGTTTGATTGATCATTGGCCCGTAGCTGCCTTATGCTGCCCGTCTGCTGCAAAAACATCGAATGAGGCAAATCGTCATGTCATCAACAAGCATGCCCGCGAACCACCTGTTCAGGATATTGTCCGGCGTCCTGCTCGCGCTCCTGTTGAGCCTGCCCGGCTTGACCGTCCGGGCCGACACCGCCTGGCCCGAAAGCGAAGACGGCGCCGCGAGCGCCGGTTTCACCGAACAGGGTATGGAAGAACTCGATGCCGCCATGCGCAGGATCGTCTCCGACCAGGATGTGGCCGGCATGGTCTGGCTGCTCGTGCGCAACGGCAAGGTCGCCACCTTCGATCACGCCGGTCTCGCCCGCGTCGACGACGACGCGCCCATGACCAGGGACAGCCTGTTCCGCATCTATTCCATGACCAAGCCCGTTACCGGCGTTGCGCTGATGATGCTGCACGAGGAGGGCTTGTGGGAGTTCGACGACCCAGTCAGCAAGCACGTTCCAGAATTCGCCGGACTCAAGGTCATGACCAGTTACGATGAAGAAGGCAACATGGAACTCGCCGAGCCATCGCGTCAACCCACCATGCGCGAGTTGCTCAATCATTCCGCGGGCTTCGGATATGGTCTCAGCGGCCAGGATCCGGTCAACAACGCTTTTCGCGAAACCCGCGCGCTTGCCTCGAACGATCTCGAAGAGTTGATCGTCAATATTGCCGACATTCCATTGCTTTACGATCCCGGTGAGGAATGGGTTTATTCGATTGCGGTGGATATCCAGGGCTATATCGTACAGAGGCTTTCGGGCATGCGCTTCGGCGAATTCCTCGAACAGCGCATGTTCCAGCCGCTGGGCATGAACGACACCCGTTTCTACGTGCAGGAGCAGGACCGCTCCCGCTTCGCCGAGGTGCATAACTGGGATGAGGAACGCGGTACGCTCGTACAACGCCCCCATCGCAGCGACCGGCCCAGCTATCTGGATTCGAACCGGCTCGAGTCCGGCGGCGGCGGACTCGTGTCCTCAACCCACGACTACGCGCGCTTCCTGCAGATGCTCGTCAACGAAGGCGAACTCGACGGCGTCCGCATCCTGACGCCGGAATCGGTGCGCATCATGCGCACCAACAGCCTGCGGGACGAATTGCTCATGCGCGGCGGCGCGGACCGGGCAGGCGCGCCCGGCACGGGTTTCGGCGTCGACTTCGCGGTGATCTTCGACCCCGCGGCGGCGAACAGCCCGCAAGGGGCGGGAACCTATTACTGGGCGGGAGCAGCCGGCACCTGGTTCTGGATCGACCCGGTGTACGACATGTTCTGGGTCGGCATGATCCAGGCCCAGGGAGCGCGCCGACCGGGCGCGGCCAACATGCGCAACGTCTCCCTCGACATCATCTACGACAGCCTTATTCGCTAAGGCAGCGGAATCTCCGCTGCGTCGGGCACGCCATAGCCCCGCTGCACGGCGGGGCGGGCGGCGACCCGCACATACCAGTCGCGCAGCCGCGGGAACCGGTCGAAATCGATCCGCTGCCATTCGAAGCGCGAAATCCACGGCCAGGTGGCGATATCGACGAGGGAATACTCGCCCGCGATGTAATCCCTGTCCTCAAGGCGCCGGTCCAGCACTCCATACAGCCGCTGCGTCTCCTTCGAATACCGTTCCTCCGCATAGGGCGCCTTGCCCGGATTGAACTGGAGGAAATGATGAGTCTGGCCCAGCATCGGGCCGACGTGGGCGACCTGTAGCATCAGCCAGGCCAGCGATTGCCAGCGGTCGGGCCCCGGCGGGCACAGCAACTTGCCTTCGCGCTCGGCCAGGTACAGCAGGATGGCCCCGGACTCCATCAAGGAAATGTCGTTCTCGTGATCGACGATCACCGGAATCTTGTGATTGAGCGTCAGCGCGTCAAATTCAGGTTCGTGCTGATCCCCTTTCGTGATGTCGATGGGAGTAACCCGGTAATCCAGCCCAAGCTCTTCGAGCATGATGGAAACCTTGCGCCCGTTGGGCGTATTCCAGGTATAGAGATCGATTCCGGTTTTTTCCGTTTGCTGCATTAGCCGGGCTCCTGGCGCTGCTTCTAGGGTATGCAATGTGGCGCAAGTATAACGCCTCCGCCGGCGACCCGCGCCGCGGGTGAAATCACTATTTCGCCTCGGAATCGAGCAAAAGGGCGGAACCGCGTCTAGCCTTTGTTTCGCTCCAATTCGCCAATTCCATTATCATCCCTCGGGAAAGGACTCGAAAATGAATCGTTCACTACGCTTTTGCACAATTTGCGCCTTGCTCGCCCTGTTCACCGCCTGTGCGGCGAATCCCAAATACGCACCGGACAGACGCGCACCGACCTATGCGGAAGTCGCCGCGCACAACGCGGTTATGCCGCGAAATCTGCAACTCAGATGCGGCCGCTTGTACAACACAGGCACGTATGTAAAGCGCCGTGTCTGCTGGCTGCAGCAGGACATGCACTTGCGGCAATACCAGCGCCAACCCATTTGGTTGCCTAATTCGCCCGCAGACTCGCAAAATCCGGTGGATCGTGAAGATCTACTCGATCATATTCCGATGCCAGAGAATATTTTAGACCTGTAGCGCAATTGAACAGCACCACGCGCTCGTCGCGGCCGATGCGCCCGCTCGACAGTTCCTGCTTCAGCGCGGCCAAAGTCGCGGCGCCTTCCGGGCAAATCAGGACGCCTTCGCGGCGGGCGCATTCGGATTGCGCCGCCAGGATGTCCTCGTCGCTGACCGCGACCGCGAAACCGCCACTCTCGCGTACAGCATCGAGAATCAGGAAATCACCGACCGCCGACGGCACGCGGATGCCGGCGGCGACGGTTTCCGCGTCTTCCCAGGGCTCAGCGTGGCGGCTGCCTGCCTCGAAGGCGCGCACTATGGGCGCGCAGCCCTCTGCCTGTACCGCGACCATGCGCGGTCTGCGGGAACCGATCCAGCCGATGGCTTCGAGTTCGTCGAAGGCCTTCCACATGCCGATCAGGCCGGTGCCGCCGCCGGTGGGGTAAAGGATGACGTCGGGCAATTGCCAGTCGAGTTGTTCCGCGAGTTCCAGGCCCATGGTCTTCTTGCCTTCGATCCGGTAGGGCTCCTTCAAGGTCGAAGTGTCGAACCAGCCCATCTCCTCGCGGCCGGCGCCGACGAACTTGCCGCAATCGTCGATATAGCCATTGGCGAGATAAGTATGGGCGCCGAAGAACGCGGTTTCCTCGATGTTGATCTTCGGGGTGTCTTCCGGGCAGAACACCCAGGTTTCGATATCCGCCGCCGCGCAATACGCCGCAAGCGCCGCGCCGGCGTTTCCGTTGGTCGGAATCGCCATGCGCCGCACGCCGAGTTCCTTCGCCATCGCCACCGCGAGCGCCAGGCCCCGGGCCTTGAAGGAGCCCGTGGGCAGGCGGCCTTCGTCCTTGATCAGGATTTCGGCGCAGCCGTATTCCTCGCGCAATTTCCGGGCGGGCAACAACGGCGTCATGAGTTCGCCGAGACGCACGACGTTTTCCGATCGCCGCACCGGCAGGAATTCCCGGTAACGCCAGAGTTCCGGCTCCCGGTCGATCAGCACCACCTTGCTGACGGCGTTCGCCAGGGCGTCGAGGTCGTACCGAACGAGCAGCGGCCTGCCCGCTTCGGACAAGCCCTGCAAGGTGTCAGCCGGATACCGCTTGCCGGTGTAGCTGCACTCCAGATGCGTTACGAAAGTCGGATATTCGATCATCGTGCCTGGCTGAACTCTACTCGACCCGATTCGAGTATTTTTCGCGGAATCTTTCGTACAACTCCTGCTGGGTGCCGAACAGGTCGATGTCGCGGCCCTGGATATAGGCGCCGAGCACCTGACTGCTGCGCATGTCGAGCGCGTCGCCGATGGAAATGAACATCGTCGCGTCCTTGCCCGGCTCGAGCGAACCGACGCGATCGTCGACGCCGAGAATGCGGGCGTTGTTCAAGGTGACCAGGCCCAGCGCGGCTTCGCGGTCAAGTCCGTGGGCCGCGGCGGTGCCGGCGAAAAAAGGCAGGTTGCGCTGGGATTGCAACTCGGCGTCGCCGCCGCCGATTCCCACTTCAATACCCGCCTGCTGCAAGAGGAACGGCATCTTGAACGGCGCATCCACGTCATGCCATTCCATGCCGGGCAGCGCGTGCACTTGCTCGTAAATCACCGGGATGGACTCCGCCAGCAGCAGATCCTTCACCTGCAGCGCCTCGGCGCCTCCGACCAGAACGATGTTCTGAACCCCGTAGGAACGCGCGAATCGCACTCCGCTGATGATTTCCCTGGCGTCGTCGGCGTGAAGGAACAGTTTGCCGCTGCCGTCGAACAGGCTTTGCATGGCGGCGAGATTGAGGTTGAGCGGTTCGCCGGTATACGCCACCGCATCGCGAAACAGGCTGTGCAGCATTTCCACCTGGGCCTGATAGTCATCGTTTTCAATCACTTCGAACCGGCCGCTGTCCGGATTGCGGCGACCGCGCTTGAAGCCGGGCCAATGCAGGTGCTGCCCGTCGTCAAGCGCAAGCGCGGCGTCCTCCCAGTTCCACCCGTCCAGCAAGAATATGGACGAGCGGCCGGAGATCATCCCACCTTCCGGCGTTACCTGGGCGGTGAGAATCCCGTTAAAGCGCGTGGCCGGAATCAATTCGGAATCGGTGTTGTAGGCGATGGCGGAACGAACGCTGGCATTGATATCGCCCTCTTCCACCACATCGTTGGTCGAACGGACGTTGGCGACCTCCTGCAATCCCAGCGTGGTGTTCGGCAGTACCAGTCCTGGATAGACGTGGCTGCCTTGCACGTCGATCACCAGATGACCGCTGGTGTCGATGCCGTCGGCGGCCGAGCCCACGGCGGTAATGACGCCTTCGTCGAAGGTGATCACGCCGTCGCCGATGACGACGCCGTTGCCGACATGAATAATGGCGCCGACCAGGGCGATGGGTTCGCCTTGCGGCGCCGCTGGGGCCGGCACTACCGCCCTGGCGGCGAAGGCCGCCGAGAGCAGGACCAGAGAGCAGATTAACTGAATCGAATTTCGCATTTTTCTTTCCCCTTATTCGCCGCGATTCGTTATGGAAGCGATGATGCGCGCCCGCTCGGCGGCGATCGCCTCGCGCAGTGCCATGTCATCCTCCCGGTCGAAATACGGCGCGCCTTCAATCCAGGTCGTTTCCGCCACGGCATAGACCGACAGCGGATGATCGGACCAGAGCACGAGATCCGCGTCCTTGCCCGGCCGGATGCTGCCCATGCGGTCGTCGAGATGCAGCAGCATGGCCGGATTGAGGGTCACCATCTTGAGCGCGTCGACTTCGCTCACGTTGCCGTATTTCACCGCCTTCGCGGCTTCCTGGTTGAGCCTGCGCGACATCTCCGCGTCGTCGGAATTGATCGCGACGACCACGCCGGCCTGTTGCATCAGCGCGGCGTTATAGGGAATCGCGTAACGCACTTCCCACTTGTAGGCCCACCAGTCGGAGAAGGTCGAGCCTCCGGCGCCGTGCTGGGCCATCTTGTCGGCGACCTTGTAGCCTTCGAGGATGTGGGTGAAGGTGTTGATGTTGAAGTCGAACTGCTCGGCCACGTGCATGAGCATGTTGATCTCGGACTGCACGTAGGAATGGCTGGTGACGTAGCGCTCGCCGTTGAGCACTTCGAGCATGGCCTCGTGTACGAGGTCGCGCCGGGGCGGCGTTGTCTGCCGCTGCTGTGAAGTCGACAGATCGTTGTATTCGTCCCAGACCCGGCCGTATTCGCGCGCCTGGGAGAAGGCGTTGACGAACACCTGCTCCACGCCCATGCGGGTCTGCGGGTACCGCACCGATGCGGGATTGGTGCTGCGCTTGACGTTCTCGCCGAGCGCAAACTTGATGAATTCGTCGGCGTCCTCGATCAACAATCCATCGGACGCCTGTCCCCAGCGCATCTTGATAATGGCCGACTGGCCGCCGATGGGATTGGCTGAACCGTGCAGCAACTGGGCCGCCGTCACACCGCCGGCGAGATTGCGGTAGACATTGATGTTTTCCGAATCGACCACGTCCTTCATTCTCACCATGCTCGAATTGGTCTGGGTCTCGTTGATGTTGAACAGGGCGATATGGGAATGCTCGTCGATGATGCCGGGGGTGACGTGCTTGCCGCTGCCGTCGATCTCCATGGCGCCGCCGGCGTCCAGACCGTCGCCGATCGCCTCGAACCGGCCATCGCGCACGAGTACGTCGGTAACGAGGTTGCCCTGGTCTTCGTTGGTCCAGACCGTGGCGCCGCGAATGACGAAGTCCCGGGCCTGGGGCATTTCGGTGCGGCCGTAGGCGCTGAAGGGATACAGCACCGGCGAAGGCAGTTCGGCCACCTCGACTGCCTCGTCCTCTTCCTCTTCGGCCTCGGCGGCGCCTTCTACCCGGCTCAACTGCCAGGGCAATGATTCGCCCGCCGGCGTAACCGCGTTGCCGCGCCAGCCGTCCGCATCGCTCCAGCCGGTCAGGCGAATGCGATTGCCGTCGTCGTCCCAGGCAAAATCGAGCGCAATCAGATCGTCGACCAGTTCGATATTGGCCGAACTCGAATCGCCGTCCGGGTCGAGCGTCGCCTCTGGGCGGGCGCCGTCGAATTCGATCTCGATCAGTCTGTTCTGGCCGTCCACCGCCAGCTCATAGCGGCCGGCAGACTCCTGCCGGCCCGGATTGATTACGTAGCGATTGCCCTGGATCCAGCTTTCGAGCAACACATTTTCTTCATCGAGCAATTCACCCGTGGTAACGAGAAAATTCGCCAGGGCGCCGGGGGTGAGTTGTCCGACGAGGCCGGAAACGCCAAGGATTTCGGCCGGAACCGTGGTCAGCGCCGCGATGGCGGCTTCCGCCGGCAGGCCGTTACTCACGGCCTTGCGCAGATTGGGCCAGAAGTCATCGTCCGCGCCGAAACTCGTCAGCGAGAAATCGATGCCCTGCTCGATCAATAAGCGCGGATTGAAAGGCGCCAGTTCCCAATGCTTGAGCGCTTCGAAACTGACCTCTTCGGCATCGAGCGGGTCGGCCACTTCAGGCGCTTCGGGAAAATCGAGCGACACGATCAGGCTGGCGCCGGTGGCCGCGATCTCCTCCGCCCGCCGATAGCTGTCGCCGCTGGTCTTCAGCACGTATTGCACGCCGAAGCCATCGCCCATGCGATCGGCGGTCAGCGCTTCCTGCCAATTTTCGACTTCCATGATCTGGGGCAGATCCTGCACCTGGTTCCAGGCTTCGAGCGTGGCGTCGGTAAAAGGCCGTGGCTCCTGGCCGCCGAACCATTCGGCGTCCATATAAGTCTGGCGCAGCAGCGCGAACGAACCCATCAGCGAGGTAGGCATGGCCTGGATCGAACTGCCCTTGTCGAGGGAATAATGCGCGGCCGCATCGGCAACCACGATGGCCTTGCTGGCTCTGTCGTCGCCAAGCGTGATCAGGGCGGAAGTGCCGCGGGCGATGCCATCGGGACGCAAGCTCAACACGGAAGTGAAGCCGCGTTCGCGCAGGTCCTCACGTTCGTCCTGGTCGGGCACGAAAGCGGCGGCAGCGCGAAAGTCGGCGCGGATGGCGTCATTGACATTGCGCGCACGGTCGTCAGGCTGGAGATTCTCCCCACCGCCGTTTTCGTCCAACGGCCGTTCGAGTTCGGGAACGCCGTAGTCGGTATAGATATCGATCAGGCCGGGATATACATACTTGCCGGCGAGATCGATAGGAAAATAGCCGTCGGGCACATCATCATCGTCATTGATCTCAACGACGCGACCCTCGCGGACAAGCAGATTACCTCCGGCAAGAATACTGCCGTCCGGCTGATAAATATTCGCGTTGCGAAACGCATAGGCTCCGGCGCGCTGATCGGCAATGCCGTTCGGTGTAAGGTTTTCCTGGGCGGACACCGGCAGGCAGACAAACAGCGCGGCGGCCGGCGCCAACAGTCTGATGAGCATGATCTGGTCCTGATTATTCGAGTGAGTTGAATCTTAGCGCGTTTTGGAGTCCTGCGGGACCGACAAATAATGGGACACCCACCGAAGCAAATGAAGGGACACCCATTATTAATGGCTACCCACCGTTAGTGGCTCCGATCCGTCGCCGTCGGGCTGGGGGGTATGCAGCGGACGCCGTAAATACATCCCTGTAGGCTTCGGGCTCGGCATCCATGCCTCGCACGCCCGCTGCACACCCCCCAGCCCGACGGCGACTCGCTTACAAGAGTGATTTGGAGTGGGTGTCTCAGGTGATTTGGGTTAGGGAAGTCTCGATGTAAGTCGATGGCGGGATGGGAATATGCGGCGGCATGTGAGGCATGGATGCCGAACTTGAGCCTACAGGGGTGGAGGCAAGCGTTTATGAAGCGCAGCTTCATGCGCAGCCGGAACGCCGCCAAGCTGTGCTTGGCGGCTGGACCGTATTCACGGCGTCCGCCGCATATTTCCATCGCGGCAGCGACGATTCGCTGCCACGATTGGTCAGGTTAACGCACGGATAGGATCGAAGCGGCCCTTCAGGACGGCTTCGGAGGCGCCTGGTTGCATCCAGTGGTCTATGGCCGTGGCGTAGACCTGGCGGAAGTCGACCGTGTGTTGCAGGTTGTCGCCGTCTACCAGATTGGTGAGGCTCGGGGGCGTGCCGTAGTGGCCCGCGGTGACCGGTTTGCCGGCCAGGAACATTACGTTGGCGGAGCCGTGGTCCGTGCCGAGGTTGGCGTTTTCCGGCACGCGGCGGCCGAACTCGGAATAGACCAGCACCAGTACGCGGTGAGCCTGGCCGATGCGCTCGAGGTCGCGGATGAAGCCGTTGATCGCGTCGGCCGTGTAGGCAAGGATGCGCTGATGCAGATTGGCCTGTTGCACGTGCGTGTCGAACGCGTTGTTGCGATAGGACACATGATAGATGCGCGCCGGCAGCCCGGCTTGGATGCAGGCCGCCACCTTGGGCAAGTCCATGCCGTTGAGGCCGTAGTCGACCGGTGTGCTGTAGCTTGACCACGCGTCGCGGATCTGGGCCGATGCGGTCAATGCGCTGCGCGCCACGTCGTTGAGGAAAGCACGGCTTGAATTGCCGGCGGATTCGTCCACGCGTTGCATCAGCGGTTCCTGCGTGAGAAAGGCGCGGCGTTGGAAACGGTTGGGGTCGTCGAACACCACCGGCGTATGCAGCCGGCTCTTCACGGCGAGCGACTGGGCCGAGGCGATGTTGATCAGCACATCGGTGCCCGAAGCGCCGTCGAGGGCGTCGGCGAGTCGGCCGAGCCAGCCGAATTCGTCGCCGCGATTGGGCGCGGCCGTATGCCAATACGCCATCGAGGTGAAATGCGAATAGGAAGGCTGCTCGTAGCCGCAGCCGTGAACGATGGCGAAGTCACCGGAATTCCACAGTCTTTCAAAGCCCAGCAGGCCGGGATTGAGGCCGAAATGGTCGTCGAGCTTGCGCACTTCGTCGGGCTTGATGCCGATGGTAGGGCGATGCCGGTAATAGGCGTCGTCGCCATGCGGCACGATCGTGTTCAGGCCGTCATTGCCGCCGGAAAGTTCCACGCTGACCAGAATGGGCTGCTCCCGGTCGGCCTGGGCCCAGGCGCGGGGGCTGAACAATGGCGCGGCGGCCAGGGCGCTGACGGTGGTCAAACCGCCGGCCAACAGGCTGCGTCTGCTGATCCCCTTGCCGGGGGCGGGCTTCCTGACCATGGTTTTTCCTCCGAATCTTTTCGTATTCAATTCAGTTGATATTCCGGGCGGCTGAGCAGCACATGCAACAGCCCCCGCAGGTATTCTTCCATATAGCTGGTGGCGGACGGGATATCCCTGGTGCCCAGTTCGGCTTCGAGATAATCGGCCATGGCCAGCATGGTGGCCGTCTCCGGCGGCACCGTGAAAAAGCGCTGGACAAGATGCGCCACCACTTCCTCCGGAGTTTCCAGGCCGGCTTCCTCGACCATGGCGGTCAGGTCGAGCCGCGCCATATCCCGCGGTACGGGTTTTACCCGCTCCACCGCCATCTGCCAGCCGCGATAACTGCCGTAACGGGTATTGAAAGCCTCGTCGGCGTCCGCGAGCAGGTTGGAGGCGGCCATCTCGTTCATGTCGGCGCTTTCTTCGGCGGCCACCGGCGGCAGGGTCGCGGACGAGATGTCCATCCCGCGCCGCAGTTTTTCATGAACACCGAGGATGCCCTCGCCGCCATAGCCGGGATGGCGGTCCGGCGGCAGGAAGGCGATGTCGGGAAAGACGACGTCAAGCACGAAATTCCCGCGTTCGAACAACAGGCTCGGGGTAATCCAGGCGCGTCCTTCGCTCCAGCCGGCTACCGTCGGCGGATGCATCAATCGCTGGCCGAGGGAGCCGGTGACCCGGTTGAAGTCCGGCGTGCCCGGAACGCTGTCCAGCCCGAGCAGGCGATAAGTGGAGACCACGTATTCCGCCGGCCCCTTGATGCGGTTGCCGATCACCTCGGGCCGATAGAAGTCCCGCGACACGAACAAATGCTCCATGTAGGCCGCGATGTCATAATTCGAGTCCATAAGCCAGGCGCCGAGTTCCTGCGCCGAGGCATCGTCTAGTTCTTCGCTCACGAAATAGTTGTAGATCTTGCGGGCGATGAATTCCGCCGTGGCGTCCTGTTCGAGAATGATATCGATGACTTCGACGCCGTCAAAATTTCCTTCCCGGCCGAGTACGCGCTTTTCGCCGAAATCGTGATCCTCGGTAACGACCTTGAATTCGAGACCTTCATAATTCCAGCCGGTGAATGCCCGGGCCGCCTCGCGCACGTCAGCCTCGCCGTAATGCCCGACGCCCATGGTGAACAGTTCCATGATCTCCCGGGCGAAGTTCTCGTTCGGCGAAGCTTTGGTGTTCACGCCTGCATCGAGAAAATTTAGCATGGCCGGGTCCTGGGCGACGCCGATCAGCAAGCTGCGAAAATCACCCAGCCCCCTGTCCTGAAACAGGTTGAGCTGCTTGAGCATCTTGCGGTAGTCGCGCACCTTGTTCTCGTTGGTGGCGAAATGCCCGTGCCAGAACAGCGCCATCTTTTCTTCCAGCGGGCGCGGGCTGTTGAGCATGCGCTCGGCCCACCAGTAGTTTACGCGGTCGGTTTCCAGGCGGCTGGCCCGGAGCCAGTAGAAGAACTTGTTCACGACCGGCTGAATGGGCCGGTCGCCGCCGGGCTTGACCTCAACGCCAAGCGCATGACCCTGGCGGCGCGCCAATTCGGTCGTCGCCGGGCGGCTGGGCGGAAACGGGTCGAGTCCTTCGTCGAATATTCCCGAGTGATCGAACCCGGGTAAATCCGCCTCCGGCGCTCCCTCGAAGTAAACGAGCCGGCGCACAGCCTCCCGCGGCGTCATCGCGGTGAACTCCGCGATTTCCTCCGGCCGGGCGCCGAATCCGGCGCGCTCAAGCAGATGCCGGGCTTTGGCTTCGTTCCATTCGATGGGGCTGATGGGTTCGAAATCGCCGTTGGCCGCCAGCGGCAACAAGGCGACAAGAGAGACTGCACAGAACCGGAACAGTAATCGGCGCATGGTCTTTTCTGTATTCGCTTGGATTGAACGCCGAATATAGCCACAGGCAGCGGCGAGTGTCCAGACTCGGGCAGTTGCGACAGACACTTCTTTTAATATATATTCACCCCACGAAGTAAAAGAGAACATATTTTCCTTCGCGGGAAACACTGCGACAGCTTCAATTGCACCAACGAGTTTTTGCTCTTAATGTTGCAAGGACCAGCCAATGATTGGCTGTATTTCTAGAGGACGAAGTACATGAGTAGAAACTCAGCTCTGAATAGGGCGCCCAAGCCCTTCTTCGATACTTTGGAAAACATGGAAAATCCTGTAAACCGACGCGTCAGCGAGGACGACGTCAAACGGGTGCTGGGCAATTGCTCGACGCGGACCAGGGAGGATTATCAAATGGCCGCCGAGTTCGTCTACACCTATAGAGGAAGTCAAGAAACATTCAGGCAATATCGTAAAACTCTCGAACAGTTGTTGGCATGGACATGGCTGGTGAACGGAAAGTCACTAAAGGATACCCAACGTCAGGACGTGGAAAAGTTCATTGAGTTCTGTATCAGGCCCCCCAAAGCCTGGATCGGCAAGACCAGACAGTTTCGATTCAGGAATATAAGGGGCAAGAGGGTTCCAAATCCGAAATGGAGACCGTATTGCTCAAGGCATGCACGATATGCCGTGAGCGCCGGAACCTTGAAGACCTGCTTCAACACCCTGGGAAGTTTTTTCAATTTCCTCGTTGAAGAGGCGTACATACTCCAGAGCCCGGTCGGGCGGATTCGGCAGAAGTCGAAATTCATCAAGACCGAGCAGGAAGAACCGCCGCCGCGAGTATTGTCCACCGAACAGTGGCATTTCGTACTCGACGCAGCGGAGGAACTGGCGGATTTCGATCCGAAAAACCACGAACGCACCTTGTTCGTGCTTTCGGCGATGTTCTGCATGTACCTGCGCATCTCGGAGTTTGTGGAATCCGACCGCTGGCGGCCGATCATGGGACATTTCTTCAGGGACACCCATGGCCGCTGGTGGTTCAAGACCGTCGGCAAGGGCAACAAGGAACGGTCCGTATCCGTCTGCGGAGACATGCTGGAAGCGCTCAAGCGCTACCGGCGGTATCGCGGACTGACGGGACTGCCCCTGCCCGGAGAGAACTCGGTTCTCGTGCATGGAAGATCAAAGAGCGGAACGCTCACAACAACCAGGATCAGGCAGCTTTGCAAGATCGTTTTCATGCAAGCAGCCTGGAACATGCGAGCCGAAGACAAGATCGAAGACGCGGAAATACTCGAAGTGATGAGCCCCCACTGGCTGCGCCATACGGGGATTTCATTCGACGTTCCGCATCGCCCTATTCATCACATTCGCGATGACGCGGGCCACAGTTCGATCAGAACCACGAACCGGTACATAGGCGCCGGCCTGGCGGAACGCCACGGCAGCGCCCAGTACAAGACCGTCCGGTTCGCCGTCAAGTGACAAAATAATAATAGTGAAAAACAAAAACAGTCTGAAAAACAAGAAGTTGATAAAACAAGCAACTATTTGTTGTAACTGAGCAAACCAGAACTTCCCTCATCGGGCTGTCTGTTGTAATGCTGGGGGAAGCCCCGGGAACCGACAGGCTCAGCGATTGGGTCGAAGACTACGACGGCGGTATGTCGCTGGAAGACATCGCGAATAGTGTCGCGGCTTCCGATGGCTTCCAGACAATCTATCCTTCTTTCTCCACCAACCAGGAATTTGCTGAAGCCTTCCTGGGCAACCTGATGGGCGGCGAAGACGTGCCCGCGGCGTTGATGTCCTTGGCCGTTGGCGCCGTAACCGGCCTGCTGAACGACGGCCTGAGCCGCGGCGCGCTAGCGCTGGCGGTGGTCGACGCCATGCTCGGCATCGCCGCGGACCCGGATCACGCGTCCCGCAGCAGCGACGATCCCGGCTACGGCCTCCACCATGTCGCGGATCGTCTGGCCAACCAGGTCGAAGTGGCCGAGCACTACACGCTCAGCGCCCGCATGGCGGATTCGTCCTCGGCGGTGCTGGAGAACGTCACTTCCGACGATGCTACTGCGATGGCTGCCATTGAAGCCATCGACAATCCGCCCGCCCCGCCGGTAGAACCCGAAATGGGCCAGCGTTACGAACTGACGCCGACCATTGACACTTGGACGGGCGGCGACGCCGACGATACCATCGTCGCCCAACCTGTGCAGGGGGCTGATGGCCTCTTCAATGCGACCCTGAATTCCTTCGACAGCATCGACGGCGGCGGCGGCGTCGACACCATCCATATTTTCGGTGTCGATCCCAGAGATACGCTTCGCCTCGGCGCGGAAGACATCATGAATGTCGAAAACGTAGTGATCACCACTGTAGGTAACATCAATGCCAACTTGAGCGACTGGACTGGGCTTGAGTCAGTCACCCTTGATCGATTCGGCCGGGAAGACGAAACCACGGTCGATGTTACTGTGGACGGCGCCACGGTCACGGTCAGTGACGGCAGGCAATTCAATGGCAATGTGAAGATAGTTGGCGCTGCTGGCGCCGTAAATATCGATGCCAGCGCCAGTTCTGTGGTGCGTGTCGGTTCCGCTGGCCACACCGAGACTGTCATGGTCGAAGGCGGCGCCAGCGTCATGGTCGATAACGGCGCGGGCAAGCAGTCAGAAACCGTCACCAGCGTCAGCGTGGACGGCGTGGCCCGGCATCCGGGAGGTACAACAGGAGCGACAGATCCAGACGAGTCGGGCGTGCGGGAAGCGACCATATCCGCAGGCAACAGCGGACTCACACCCTCGGAAGGAGTTGTGCAGTATGTGCGGCAACTTGCTGAAGGCGAGACACCGCCTAGTGCTGATACTACTGATGATGGTGTCACGCCCGTCACCGCCATAGAGGCAGCGCTCAATACGTATTACATCGCGGATCAGAAAGAGGATAACCTGCCTGAGGGTGTAACCCTTGCTACTGGCATGATTCTTGTGACCAGCGACGTTACGAAGGCGGAGGGCTACGTCGAGGGGAGTTCTGGTACTTCCGGCGTCAAGCCCACAGTAAATGTACTCTCTGATTCCATCGAGACCGTTAACCTGCACAACACCACTGCAATCGCGGCGGTGATCAACCAATCCAAGATGGCGGACGGAGACGACATGCCCGAAGACCTGGCGGTAACCGTCGACGGGTACGGCTCCTTCCAGCCCTGGGGTGCTGTGAAACTGGAAGGTAAATTGTGCATCGGCGGCTCCGGTTCGGCGGAAAACATCGAAATCACGGTAGCCGGCGCTTCTGCCTTCGACCTGGCTTCGGGAGCGGTCAAGACGATCGATATCTCCGGCGACGGCAGACTGGTGCTGGGGGTGGACAACTTCGAGGAAGACGCCAACCCTGGTGATGACGGCGTTTCGACCACCCTGGAATCCGTGACGGTTTCCGGCGGCGGCGGCGTGTCCATGACGGGCTTGTCCGGGATGAGCAGCCTGACGACGATCGACGCAAGCGCAAGTTCCGGCAACAACGTCTTCCGATCCAAGGCGGATGCGGACGGCCTTTTCCCTGATGCGGACGACGACGAACTGGAGGCGCTGACCATGGTCAAGGGCGGTTCCGGCAAGGACACCGTAGCGCTTGCGACAAGCGCGGGAGGAGAGCTGGAAAGCATCGACACCGGCACCGGCGACGATTCCGTAACCGTTATCGGGATGCTTCGAAGCGAGGGGCTCACGGTCGATCTGGGCGCCGGCGACGACGTCTACTCCGGCAGAATGAACAACAACGAGAGCCGCATCGACGGCGGCGAGGGCACGGACATACTGCACCTGACCACCACGGCCAATTCCACATACAGGGACGCGGACAACAAGGTCCAATCCATCTACACCGGATTCGAGACCCTGAATGTGGCTCTGGGCAGAGGCGATTACGACGTTGAGCAACTCGGGATAGTGAACGATGTTCTGGCCACTGCGACGACGGGCTCTGTGACCCTGGAAAACATGGCGGACGGCATGGGGATTCGTGTACATGGCATTCAAGGATCTGGCTCTACTGGAAGAAGCACCGATACTTCCGCCATGATCTATCACGAATCGGCGGACGATCGTCGATCCGACGAATTGGACGTGCATCTGCTCGCACAAGGTCGCAACGATACGAGAGGTGACACGAAAGGGTTAGCGACTCTGACTCTGACCACCGACGATGAAATCGAAGTGATCAACATCAGTTCCAACGCAACCGCGCACAGTTCCAAAGCAGCCCTTGCCGCCAAAAAACCGGTTCGCACGAAGGATTACGAGAACAAGCTTACGCTGACTTCCACAGCGGTCGAGGAATTGGTTATCGATGGCAACGCGAAGCTGTCTATTACCGTAGACCCAACCGCCACGGAACTGGATGAAGTGGACGCCAAGGACAACTCCGGCGGCGTTACCTTCGCTTTCTCCGGCACTGCGCCAAGCCAAGATATGGAATTGGATGGCGGCAGCGGCGCGGACAAGTTGACGGGCGGCGGCGGCGGCGACGAGATCAGCGGCGGCGGCGGTACTGACACCTTGAGTGGCGGCGACGGCGACGACGAGATCAGCGGCGGCGCCGGAGGAGACAAGTTGACCGGCGGCGGCAACGATGATGTGTTCAAATACACTTCGGCTTCGCAATCGCAGGTCGCATGGACCGCCACGGACGTCATGTACGGTTTCGATACCATCACCGACTTCACTACGGCTGACGATGACATTTCGCTGGGCCGAACGCTGTTCAACGGTCTGCACAGTCAGACGGGTGCGACTTTAAGAACAGTGGAGGACGGAAGAGACGTAACTACAGCTGCAAATCGTGCGATACACAGCTACGACGATGACACGGGCGCGGACGATGTAAGTACATTCGCCACCGCCAACTCTCTGAGGGGTTGGCTGGGCAATGGCAATGGCGTTTTCGAGACCGTGACTGGATCGGGCCTAACTGCGGCTACCACGCAGTATGCCATCACAACCGTCAACGAGACTTACTTCAGGGCACTAAAGGCGGACGAAGACCCTGTTAGCGCCGCTGGGGCAATCGACCGAGACGGCGATGGCACAAATGACGCAATAGGACTCTACCGCACCTGGATTCTCATTGATGTCAATGCCGATGGCGATTTCGATGCTTCCGTCGATATGGCGATCGCTGTTACCCAAGGTAGTAGTTTCAGCAATACTATAAATCTCGACGATTTCGGCATCTGATCCGATCCCATCAACCCGGCGGCTCCGCCGCCCTTAACCAAAACCCCCGGCTTCGGCCGGGGGTTTTGCATTTCAGGGAGCACGTCCAGAATTAATCGCCCTGCGGCAAATCCCTTTCGAGCCTTTCCTCAATACCTCCCACCCTGGTCTCCACCCGCGCCATACGCTCGCCTAGAGCGGATATGTCAGCCCGGATGGCTTGAAATCCCTTGGTCATTTCGGCTCGAAGAGCTTGATCGCCCTTAACCATCTCGGAACGGATGGACTGGTGGTCTGCCGCTATCTCGGCGCGAATGGCCTGGTGGTCTGCCGACATCTCGGCGCGAATGGTCTGGAATTCGCCGCCCATCTCCGTGCGCAATGATTGAATATCCCCGCTCAGGTCGTTATGAAAATACAAAACGGCGAGCAGGGTCAGCGCCGCAAGACCATGCTCTTTGGCGAGCGAAATCGTGGTTTCCATTGCGCGTCTCCTTTACGACGAGAACAGGCGCAGAATGGCCACGGCCAGTCCGGCGGTACTGATGAATAACAGGAAAATCCGCCAGACCAACCGCGATTCCAGACCTGAAATTCCGGCTTCAAGCCTGGATTCCACGGTTGAGAATCTGGCTTCAAGTCCGGATTCCAAGGTTGAGAATCTGGCTTCAAGCCCGGATTCCAGGGTTGAGAATCTGGCCTCGATTCTGGATTCCAGGGCGCCCAGATCCTTTTTCGTAGCAAGGTGCGCGGTCGCATCCTTAATGCTTCCGTGAATCGCCCCGGCCACCGCCTCTGCCTGTGGTTCGTTCATCCCCGCGCTTTTCAGCCTCTTCGAAATTGACAAGGTATCGTGAAGAGCTTTGTTCATCGGTATCCCTCATTCCTGAACATGGTGTTTCTTCACGAGAGCAGTTTAGGCACAGGTTGCCGGATACGCCTAGGAAACGGCAAAAAAGTTCCACATGGGAGACACTCACTCGAATTCTCCGGTCCCGCTGCTAATTACATTCAATTCAGGGCAATACGGACACTCCTGTACTACAAGTAAAGGGGAAGAGCGATCCAGGCCTTCGCTCTTGCAGGTTTCGGCGGCCGTTTCGTTCCCCAATCCGTAATTTCGTGATATAGCGACTCGTATGGGACACCCACTCCAATCCTGCTGCCCCAATCTATTTTTCCCGTTTTCTGGGCGTATCCGGAAACTTGTGTCTAAATTGTGCTGTGGGAAATTTGCATTCAAGGAGAAAGGCAATGGAAACCACGATTTCGCTCGCCAAAGAGCATGGCCTCGCGGCGCTGACCCTGCTCGGCGTGATTTGGCTGGGATTTAACACGAACGGCCAGTTTGCCGCGCTGCAGGTTCAGATACACAGGGAACACTCCGACATTCGCGCGGAAATGAACAGGGAACACGCCGAACTGCGCGGCGAAATGTATCGGGAACACACGGACATTCGTGGCAGTATCGCCGAAGTGAGCGAACGATTGGCCCGTGTCGAGACGAATCAGAGTGTGCACAACCCGAGCAGGTAAGACGGGATTTCGGGTTGTGGGTCATCTCGATCCTGCGACCCCGATGGGACACCCACTCCAATCGTGCTGCCCCAATCTATTTTTCCCGTTTTCTAGGCGTATCCGGAAACTTGTGTCTAAATTGTGCTGTGGGAAATTTGCATTCAAGGAGAAAGGCAATGGAAACCACGATTTCGCTCGCCAAAGAGCATGGCCTCGCGGCGCTGACCCTGCTCGGCGTGATTTGGCTGGGATTTAACACGAACGGCCAGTTTGCCGCGCTACGGGACCAGATAAACAGGGAACACACCGAAATGCGCGGTGAGCACGCCGAAATACGCGCAGAAATGAACAGGGAGCACGTCAAAATGCGTGGGGAGCACGCTGACTTGCGTGCGGAAATGAATTCGGAACACGCTGAACTGCGCGGTGACATGAATCGGGACCACACAGACATCCGCGGCAGTATCTCCGGTTTGAACGAGCGGATGGCGCGCGTCGAGACCAATCTGAATACGCACAGCCCGAACAAGTAAGACGGGGTTTTCACCATTTGGAGCCGGGCGCCCCGGTAATTCGGTATACTGCCGCCTTAATTTTCTTTCAGAGAATTGTCATGACATTCCCGACCCCGACCGACTTGCGCGGCGGCGCGTTGCCGCTGCTTGTATCGTCATTGCTGCTGGCCGCCTGTGGCGCGGAAGAAACCGCGCCGCCAGCAGAATCGGCGCCGGTGGAAACCGCTGCCGCACCCGCGCCCGAACTAGGCGCATTCGGTATCGACCTGAGCAACCAGGATACTTCGGTGCGCCCCGGCGACGATTTCTTCCGCTACGCCAACGGCCGCTGGCTCGACAGCTTCGAGTTGCCGGACGACCGCAGCGACTACGGCTCGTTCTCGGTATTGTCCGACCGTTCCGACGAACGCGTGCGCACGATTATCGAAGACCTGGCGGACATGGAGCCCGCCGCAGGCTCCATCGAGCAGAAGATCAACGATTACTTCCAGAGCTACATGGACACGGACCGGCTGAACGAGCTGGGCATCAGCCCCTTGCAGTCGGGCCTGGCCGCGGTCGATTCGATCGCGGACATGGAGCAGCTCATCGGCGCTTTCGGCCGCTCCCAGCTTGAAAACACCGCGAGCCCCTTCGCCTTCTTCGTCGCCGCTGACCGCAGCGACCCGGACCGGCACCAGCTCGTGCTCACGGTAACCTCTCTGAGCCTGCCGGACCGCGATTACTATCTCGTCGACACCGAGGAATATCTGCGAGTGCGTGAGGAATTCACTGCTCATATCGCCCGCATTCTCGATTTCGCCGACACTCCCGACTCCGCCGCCAGGGCCGAATCCATTCTCGCGCTGGAAACCGCGATCGCCGAACACCAGTGGCCGCGCGCCCAGCGCCGCGACCGCGACATGACCTACAACCCCATGTCCTGGGACGAGTTCGTCGCCGAGTATCCCGGCTTCGACTGGGAGGCGTATTTCACGGCAGCCGGCATAGACGGGCTGGAAGACCTGAACGTGAACTATCCGAGCACCATGGCGCCGGTCATCGCCCTGGTGAACGACGTTTCGCTCGAGGACTGGAAGAGCTATTTGCGCTATCGGCTGATCGCCGACAGCGCCGGAATGCTTGCCGAGGAGATCGAGGAGGAAGTCTTCAGTTTCTATATGACCGTGTTGCGCGGCGTACCCGAACAGCGCGAGCGCTGGGAGCGCGGCGTGGCCGTGGTCGGCTCGCTCAACAGTCTTGGCGAGGCCGTCGGCCAGATTTACGTGCAGCGGCATTTCCCCGAGTCGGCCAAGTTGCAGATGGAGGATCTGGTGGAGAATCTGCGCGCCGCCTTGCGCCAGAGCATTGAGCAAAACGTCTGGATGGGCCCGCTAACCAAGGAAGAAGCTTATCTCAAGCTGGAGTCCTTCCGGCCAAAGATCGCCTACCCCGACGTGTGGGAAGACGTTTCCGCCATCGAGATCACGCGCGACTCACTGTTCGGGAACACGCGCAATGTACGCGAGTTCCGTTATCAGGAGGAAATCGCGCGCATCGGCCAGCCCACCGATCGCGAGGAATGGGGCATGACGCCACAAACGGTGAACGCCTACTACAGATCCTCGTTCAACGAGATCGTGTTCCCCGCGGGCATCCTGCAGCCGCCATTCTTCGACCCGGCCGCCGATCCGGCGGTGAACTACGGCGGCATCGGCGCCGTCATCGGCCATGAAATGGGCCACGGTTTCGACGATCAGGGCTCGAAATCCGACTGGGCCGGTATACAGCGAAACTGGTGGACCGACGAGGACCGCGCCAATTTCGAAGGCCAGGCCACGGTTATCGCCGATCAATACGCTGCATTCGAACCCGTGCCGGGTTATTTCGTCGACGGCAGATTCACCCTCGGCGAGAACATCGGCGACGTGGGCGGCGTGTCGCTGGCTTATCGCGCCTATCGCATGTCGCTCGGCGGCGAGGAGGCTCCGGTAATCGACGGTCTCACCGGAGACCAGCGCTTCTTTCTCGCCTGGGCCCAGGTCTGGCAGCGCAAGTATCGCGATGACGCCCTGATTCAGCGTCTGACCTCGGATCCGCATTCGCCGGCGGAATTTCGCGTCAACGGCGTGGTGCGTAATTTCGACGCCTGGTACGAAGCTTTCGACGTGCAGCCGGAAGACGGTTTGTATCTGCCGCCGGAAGACCGCGTGACGATCTGGTAGGCGGTCATGAAATTGTTCAATCGTCTTGTCGCGCTCGCGCTGCTTACGTTCAGCGGCGCTGTCGCCGCCCAGGACTATGACGTCCTCATTCGCGGCGGGCGCATCGTCAACGGCAGCGGCAATCCCTGGTTCGAGGCCGACGTCGGCATCCGCGACGACCGCATCGCCGCCATCGGCGACCTCTCCCAGGCCGCCGCCGCAACGGTAATCGACGCATCCGGGCTCGTCGTCGCCCCCGGCTTCATCGACCCGCACACCCATGCCATGCGCGGCATCTTCGATGTGCCCACGGCCGACAGCGCCCTGCTGCAAGGCGTCACCACCCTGACAGAAGGCAACGACGGTTCCTCGCCGTGGCCCGTTGCCGAGCATTACGGCGAAATCGAGGAATTGGGGATCAGCCCGAACTGGTCGGTTTTCGTCGGCCAGGGCACGATCCGCTCGATCGTGATCGGCGCCGAGGACCGCGACGCCACCGCGCCCGAACTCGAGCGCATGAAGGAGATGGTGGCCCAGGCCATGGAAGAAGGGGCGCTGGGCATTTCCACCGGCCTGTTTTATGTGCCCGGCAGTTTTACTTCGACCGAAGAAGTAATCGAACTTTCGCGCGTGGCGGCGGATTACAAGGGCGTCTACATCTCCCACATGCGCGAGGAAGCCTCGCAACTGCTCGATTCGGTCAACGAGACGATCCGCATCGGCGAGGATGCGGGAATTCCGGTGCAGATGACCCATCACAAGGTCATCGGCGCCCCGAATTGGGGCGCATCGGCCGAAAGTTTGCGGCTTGTCGACGAGGCCCGCGTCCGCGGCGTGGACATCACCATCGATCAATATCCGTACACCGCGTCCCAGACCGGCATCAGCGCGCTGATTCCGCAATGGGCCCAGGAAGGCGGCAACGACGCCCTGATCGAGCGGCTCGACAGCGAAGAAACCCGGCAGACGATCAAGAACGAAGTCGTCGAGCGCATTCTGTTCGACCGCGGCGGAGGCGACCCGGCCAATGTGTTCATCTCGCGCAATAGCTGGGATCCTTCCATGGCCGGCAAGAACCTGGCGCAGTTGACCATTGAAGCGGGCATGGATCCGACGCCCGAAAACGCCGCCGATGTAGTTTTCGACATCTTGCGCAACGGTGGCGCCACCGCGGTCTATCACGCCATTGGATCCGATGACGTTGACAGCATCATGCGGCACCCCGCCACCGCCGTCGGCTCCGACGGCCCCATCGGCATTTTCGGCGAAGGCGCGCCGCATCCGCGGCAATACGGCACTTTCGCCAGGGTGCTCGGGCATTATGTGCGCGAACGCGGCGTGATCACGCTCGAAGACGCGATTCGCAAGATGACGAGCATGACCGCGCAACGCCTGTCGATACACGACCGCGGCCTGCTGGCCGAGGGTTTCTTCGCCGACATCGCGGTGTTCGACGCCGAAGAGATTATCGACCGCGCGACGTTCGAAGACCCGCATCAATACGCCGTGGGCATGAAATACGTGCTGGTGAATGGAGAAATCGTCGTAGCGGACGGTGCCCATAACGGCAGCCGGCCCGGGCGGATTCTGCACGGCCCCGGTTACGCGGGGGAGCGCTGACATTTCCGGGAAACGGCGATGACGCCGATTATCAGGGCCATCGATCTGGTCAAGCGCTATCCGCTGCCGGACGACAAGTCGCGCACTTTCGCCGCGGTCGACGGCGTCAGCTTCGAGATATTCGAGCGCGAGATTTACGGCATTCTCGGGCCCAACGGCGCCGGCAAGACCACGACGCTGGAAATGCTCGAAGGCCTCAATGATATCGACGGCGGATCGGCCTTTGTCGACGGCATCGATGTCGCGAAGGATCCTTACAGCGTCAAGAAGATCATCGGCGTGCAACTGCAGGAAAGCGAGTATTTCGACAAGTTGAACCTGGTCGAATTGCTGGACCTGTTCGGCGCGCTGTACCGGCGTGACATCGACGCCATGGAATTACTCGGCAAGGTACACCTGACCGAAAAAGCCAAGGCGCGGCCGGCAAACCTTTCCGGCGGCCAGAAACAGCGCTTTTCCATCGCCTGCGCCCTGGTCAACGCGCCGAAAATTCTGTTTCTCGACGAACCGACCACCGGGCTCGACCCCCAGGCCAAGCGTCGCTTGTGGGATCTGGTAACCGAACTCAACGACGCCGGCATGACCATCGTGCTCACGACCCACAACATGGAAGAGGCCGAGTTTCTCTGCGGCCGCATCGCCATCATGGACCACGGCAAGCTCGTCGCCGAGGACACCCCCCAAAGCCTGATCATGAAGCACGCTCCCGACCCGCCGGAAGCGCCGCTGCACGGCAATATCGAAGACGTTTTCCTGGCCCTGACCGGCCACGCCCTGCGGGACTGAAGAGGAATCCATCGTGTTAAGCAAACTGCAGCGGCATCTGGCGAAGGATTTCATGAAGATCTTCCTGCGCGACCGGCAATCGATCTTCTTCAGCCTGTTCTTTCCCGTAGTTTTCATGAGCATCTTCGCCTTCATCCGCGGCGGTGGCCAGGAGCCGATCCCGCTTGGCGTGGTGAACCAGTCGGACAGCGCAGCGGCCGCGCGACTCGTTGAAATGCTGCAGGAAGACTTCGCCTTCACCGTGATCACCGGCGCCGAGGACGACTTGCGCGAACAATTGATTGCCGGCGAACAGATGCTCGTGCTCGTGGCGCCGCCGGATTTCAGCGAACCGGGAATCGCGGGCGGCAGGGCTGTGGGCCTGCGCCTGCTCGCCGACACATCGCAGTTTAATCAACTGCCGCTTGTCGAACCAATGCTCGAACAGAAGCTGATGGCCATCGAACGAGAATTTCGCGGGGAGGAAGCGATGTTCTCGATCGAAGTCGAGAACGTGCAAGCGCTTTCCCAGAACTATCTCGATTTCCTGCTGCCGGGCCTGCTCGGCATGATGCTGATGCAATTGAGCGTCGCCGGATCCGGCTATAACGTGGTCGAATTCAGGCGCAAGGGCATCCTGAAACGGCTGTTCGTCACGCCGATCATGCCGCGGGATTTCATCGCCGCCATCGTCATGGCCCGTCTCGGCATCGTGCTGATCCAGTTGACCGTGCTGCTCGCCTTTGCCCTGTTTGTGCTCGATGTGAGAATCATCGGGAGCTTCGCCGAGTTCTATCTCGTGGGGATCATAGCCAGCCTCGTGTTCCTCAACATCGGCTTCTGCATCGGCAGCGTGGCCAAGACCCAGCAGGCCATCATGGCCATCGGCAATATCGTCATCTTTCCCCAGATCGTGCTTTCCGGCGTGTTCTACCCCATCGATGCGATGCCGGGCTTCGTGCAGCCGCTGGCCCAGGTGCTGCCGCTGACTTTCGTCGTTTCCGGACTGCGCGACATCGCCGTATCCGGGGAGACGCTGGTGCAGATCGTACCGAGCCTGATCGGCATGGCGGTCTGGTTCGTCATCGGTTTCGCGCTCGCCACGCGCATGTTCGTCTGGAAGGAAGTCGCCGCCTGATCGGGCGCGGTTACATTCACGCCGCGTTTGCTATATATTCCCCGCATCCGCCGAGGCGCCACGGGCCGGGCGGGACAACCCAACCATGAACAGGAGATCGTCGAGAATGAAGAAGTTTCTGCTAGTGCTGGCAGGTTTTGTTGCCATGAGCATGTTCTACGTCGCATCGGCGCAGGACGAGCCCACGCCCGAACAAATGGCCGCGGGCGCCGCAACAGACAGACAGGCCGTGTTCAAGCTGCTCCGCTTTAACATCGGTCCCATTCTCGCCATGACCCAGGGCGCGCCATTCGATGCCGAACTGGCCGAACGTAACGGTCGCCGTATTGCCTCCATCGCCCCCATGATTCCTGACGTTCTCGGCGCCATGGACACTCGCGATTACGATGTCGAAACCCAGGCTCTCGACCTGATCTGGGACAATCTGGACGACATCCAGGTCAAGGCCCGGGCCCTGATCGACGCGGCCAACGAATTTTCCGACGTGGCATCGGGCGGCGACATGGCTTCCACTCTCGGCGCGGTGCGCACCCTCGGTGGCGCCTGCGGCAACTGCCACGAAACCTATCGCGAAGACACCGACTGACGAAAAAAAGCGCCGGCTCACGCCGGCGCAATTTCGTACGATCCATACTTGTTGTTGCGGTGACATTCGCAGCGCCGAAACTCCACGACTACCGACCGCGGGCGAGGCATGCCTCGCCCCTACGTCAGAAATGCCAATTCGGCAATATGCCGGGCACCTCGAATCCCGGTTCTACCGGTGTCCCGAAGGTTACCGTCAACGGATTGGGCGGATTCCAAGGCCGATATCCGTTTGACAACCCGGACTGAACGCCCGGTGAATATCCCCCGCTAATCGCACCCATTTCTTCCTGGTCAAGTTCTCTCATCTTTCTACTCCTTTGCTGATTAATTGAATCTTGCAGCAAATTTATAGACCAGAATTCCTGAACTTACCCAGTTTCGTCCGATTTCTTCAGCAGCCAGATACCTTTCTTGTGCATCCACTCGCCGAACAAAAGTTTGTGTACTTCTTCGACCATAACGCGGGCGCCCAGAATCGTGAACAAGACCGCAAAGACCGCATATCCCCAAGGATTGAATATTGGTGATGTCGAGATCTCGACGGAGCGCCATGCTCCCGCGGCTGCCACCGCCAACCAGAAAATCGCCAGTGGTCTGAGAAAGCCCTTATATTCTCCCTTCTTGTTGTCGTATATAGTCATTGGCAAGAACAACAACATCGGCAGCAATGGCGACCCGGCAAACAGAAGATCAAATACAGCAAGAATTTTCGAGTAATCCAAATCACCCATGTTGGCGCCTGTCCCTATGAAGTTTCGGGGTCCGCAGAATATTACCAGATCTGATCGCTATTAATGACTCGCTAGGTTTTGCTGGACATTTTCAGCAGCCAGACTCCTCGCTTGTGCAACCATTCGCCGTGAATCCTTCTGTGCATCGCCTCAACCAAAATGCGTGCGGCCGCAACTGCGAACACAGCGGAAACGACCGCATACTCCCAGGGTTCAAGCCTCGGTGACTCGGAAATGACCATCCCGTGGCAGCGGAGGACACCAGCCACAGTATCGCCCAGGGGCTGAGAAAGCCTTTGTATTCCGCTTTTTTCTGGTCGTAGATTGTCATCGGCAGCAGTACCACAATCAACAAAACGGGAATTCCCCATATAAAGTAATCAACAACGTTAAGTATCGCGGAGAGTTCCGGTAGTTCCATATTGCACCTCGTTTCCATGTAGTCCGTGGGCGACAGAATACAATCGCCTAAAAATTAATTCTATTAAACCTGAGAATCAAAATATAATTTCTAGAATGCAGACTGAGTTTCTCCATCAATTCTGAACTGCGCTCGTATGGTCATACTGTTACAACCCGGAGAAAAAACGCCGCACACCTATAGGCGTGCGGCGCACAAGTCTTGCAATTTCAATCCCTTTCGGCGAGAAATTTCCTCGGCGCTCAGGAGCGGGCCGGCGGGGCGCCCTTGCGGGGGCGCGTTCGGTAGCGCCGCCAATAGGCGGCGAAGGTGACGAGCCAGCCGACCAGGAAGGTGGCGGCCACCATCAGCGCGGTTCTGGCGACGGCTTCCCAGGCGTCGTAGTTGGCGGCTACCCCGCCACCGACGAAGCTCATCAGGAACACAAAATAGAGTGCTACCAGGTTGCTCTGGAAACCCACGTATTCGCCGGTCCGGCGGCGCCACATGGCTTTTGGAATCAGCGAAGATGCGAAGCAGGTGGCGACTATGGTTTGCAGCAGAATTGTATCGGTCGGCATGTTTTCCTCCCTGTGCCGGCGGCCCGCCTGGCTGCCGGGGTTCCCTTTAAGCGTAGTCGCCCGCCGCGGTTCCCGCTAAATTTCGTACGAGAAAATCAGTCTTCCTGCCGGTGGCGGGTGAAGAACGCCGCCAGAGCGTCGCGGTCCTCGTCGCTCAGCCGGCTTGTGTTGAACTCGATGACCTCGTTCATGTCGCCGCCGACAAATTCGCCGTCCGGTTTCAGGCCAATCAGCAGAAACAGGTCGAAATTGTCGAAAGTCCATTCCTCGATCGACACAGCGTCGATCGCCTCGACCGTATCCTCGCCGAGTTCGGCGCCGGCGAATTCGCGGCTGCCGATGGGTATTCCCAGGCTGTTGCGCGGCGTATGGCATTCGCCGCAATGGCCGAGATTACGCGCCACATAGGCGCCGCGCTCGACCAGCTCGTTCTCGAATTCTTCCGCCGGCGGCTGATACAGGCCCGCCAGCAGATTCCAGCCGGCCATCGCCGGGCGAACCAGCCACCAGGGCGTCGCGTGCGCGGGCGCCTCGAAACGCACCGGCTCCATCGACATCAGCCAGGATCCCATCGCCACGACATCCTCATCCGTCAGCCCCGCGTAAGAGCGGTACGGAAACGACGGGAAATAAAACCCGTCCGAAGAGCTCCACCCATGTCTCATGGCGCGCGCGAATTCCCCGGCGCTCCAGCCGCCGATGCCTGTTTCGGCATCGGGCGTGATATTCGGCACATAAAAAGTGCCGAAATCGGTCTCCAGCCCCAGCCCGCCGCTGAACGCCTCTTCGTTCTCGACGCCGCGATGACAACTGATGCAGCCTCCGGCCGTCACCAGGTATTCGCCCCTCGCCAAAATTTCCGAATCGTCGGAAAATTCCAGGTTTTCCGGTATTGGCGGCGGAAAGAACAGTATTACCGCCACCAATGCCAACGAGGCCGCAATCAGTACCCATATCCAGACGTTCGATTTCATTAGACCGGTTCCGTCAAAATTTCCTTGCAGAATGCCTGCAATTCACCGCCGATGCAGGGGAAAATCTGTCCCGATTCTAGGGCCTGTCGCCGGACCTGTCGACCGACCGTTCACCGGTCATTGCGCGAATCGAGAATTCGGGTATTGTGCGTCGGTATGAGCCTGCTGCGGTCGTCTGTGTTGCTGTTGCTTGCCGGTTGCTTCGCGTGCGGCCCGGCGCAGGCATTCGAATTGAGCTTTCCATCGCCGTTGCGCAACAACAGCCATACCTACTACGCGCATCTGCCGGGATCATTGCCGGACGGCATCAGTTTTTTCGAAGGTTTCATCCGCTCGATGACGGTCTGGATGGACGCGTCGGGCAATATCAGTCTTTCGGCGATCGATGAAGAGCGGGAGGTCTGCGGCGATGTTGGCCAGGGCAGTACCCAGAATGGCGTCAACACGGCTTCATTCGCCGACAGCTTCTGCGGCGACGACAGCTATTTCACGGGTCCAACAGTCGCCGACGCCCTGACGCAGACTTCGTGGAACCCTTTCGCGATTCTCGAAAGCGACATCGTTTTCAACGGGCATCGTAAACAGCAGTTCGAGACCGTGGCAAACTATTTTCATCACGTCGCGGTGCATGAAATCGGCCACACGCTCGGATTCGGACACAGCGTGGTGCGGTCGGCGATCATGGTGTCGCGCCTGTCTCATGGTGGCCGGGAATCCTTGCTTTCCATTGACGACCGCTGCGCCCTTGCCATGCGTTACGGCAGCCCGGAAGAATGTCCCATATTGCTTGGCGAAGGACTTGCCACCAATGGACTCCCGACCGGCGCGGAATTCGTCGGCGGGGCGACCACCGACAGCGGCTGGAATTTTCGCGAAGAGTTCGAACCATCGGATCGAATCACAATCTACGGCACCGTGGTAAAGGACAGGTCCCATTCCCGCCGGCCGGGGAGCCTGCACGTGGTTGTCTCCACCGAAGACGGCGTATTGTTCGCGCGTCACGCCGACGGTAACTTCCATCCGCTCGAAGACGTGTCGAACATTCCCGCGGCCGGCGAACTCGATGCCGACCTCTACGCCCAGGACCTGGTAATCATGGGAACGCGGCATTTCGACCGGGAGCCCTCGGTCGGCCCATTGATCGGCTCGGTGTATCAGTTGGTGGGTCGGACGATTTACTTCTACCTGGCTTACTCCCTGGACGAGCGACCGGGTGTCTATTTCTACGGCAGCGAGCCGATCCGGGTAAGCTGGCCCGCCGAGTAGCCCGTGGCGCTCAAGGCGGGGAAATCACCAGCCGGAAGCCGATACCGGGATTGCGCACGCCCGGGTCGACCGCTCCGCGCACCGCGGCACGCACGTTATTGGCGGCGTCTGCGAAGGAACCGCCGCGCATGACGAACAGGGCGTCCTGTTCCAGGGTCGATTCGTCGTCGGCCGAGCTGAAGGGGTAACTCTGCAAGGGGCTACTCGTCATCTCCCAGACATTGCCGGCCATGTCGGCAAGCCCGTAACTGCATTGCGGGCAGGCGCCCCCGGTGACTTCGCGCAATTCTCCGCCGCCGAAATTGGCGTTGCCGGCGCCCGGATCCGCGCCCCAGGGGAAAGTGCGGCCATCGGTACCCCGCGCGGCCTTTTCCCATTGCGCCTCCGAGGGCAGCGTGACGGCCCAGCCGGAATCCAGCGCGTCCCGGATGGTCTGCGGCGTTGCGGGCGAAGTACGCATTTGTTCGCCAAGCCAGCGCCCGTAGGCAAGCGCTTCGGGCCAGCTCACGCCGGTTACCGGATGCGCGGCCTCGCCTTCGCGCGGCGCGGCCCTGCCGCCCGACTGCGCCGCGAACACATTGAATTGCGCCACGGTGACTTCGTATCTGCCAATGTAATAGGCCGGCAATTCCGGATTGCCCTGCCGCCGGCTCACCGACCAGCGCTCGTTTTCGTAGGCCATCGGGTCCTGCAGCGGATTGCTGCCCATTACGAAAGCTCCGGCGGGCACTTCGACGAAACCAAGCATGGCTTCGTCGGGAATCATCCAGGCGTCGACGCGGAAACCGTCGGCGGCGGACATCGGCGCGGCGTCCATTTCGAGTTCGGGCTCAATTACAGGCGCATTGCGATACAGCCAGAAAAAGACGAAGACGACGATAAGCGTCAGCAATATGAATCCCGTGCGGCGGCTGTTCGTAGCCGGCGCGCTTGCTTCCGTGGGCGTCGCGCTCACGAGCGCACCGTCGCGCAGGCGAATTGCCAGTCATGCTCGCAGGCGCGCCGGTACAGATCCGTCAAGGGCAACTCCAGCAGGTTGAGCCCGCCTTCGCGTAAAAGCAGGCGCAAGTCGAGATCGCCCGGCGGCGGCCGGTACAGCGCATTGGCTTGCAGCAGGTTCTGGCAGGCCGCCATGGATTTCAATTCGCAGGCGCGGGAAAAGAATCCCAGGGAAAGTTCCGTGTCTGCTACGACGATGCGGCCTTCCCGGTAGTGAGCGCCGAGTTCATTGCAGGCCCAGGCCGAATTGTCGCTGCAATACGTGGCCTGCAATTGCATCAGCCGGCCGCAGGCGCCCGGCAGCGACTCGGCGCAGGCCTGCTGCCAGAAGGGGATGCTGTCGCCGGTATGCCGGCTGTCGGTCTTGCCGGCGAATGAAGCCCCGGCAAACACCGCGATCCATAACGCCATATGCGCCACATTGGCCCGCGCCGGATTCCAGCCGCGCTTCCACATCATCGCCCAGGATTCGGAAGGAATCGATTTCACCGCCCGGTCGATGGCGATCACACAGAGATTGAGCAGAGGCACGCAAAGCAACTTGTCGTAAAAAGTCGGCGCGCCGAAGGCCCCGAGCAAGGTATACAGGCTGAATACTCCCAGGCCGTACAGCACACCGAACAAAGCTTTGCCGAGCGGCGTGCGCGGCGAGGTCGAAGGGTCGGTCACCAGCAGATGCAGGCCGAGAAAGACCGCCGCGGGAATTTCCGAATCGATGAAATACGGCACGCCCGTCAGCGCGAAATACAGCGCGCTCATCGCGAACAATGAGATTGCCGCCATGCCGGCCACCAGCGTGATCGAGAAAAAATACATCACCACCAGGCCGGCCAGGAACAGGAAGGCATAGATGTTCGGCGCCAGCGTCAGCGTCGAAGCGATCTCCTGCCCCCAGGTCAGTTGCGTGGTGCCTGTGACGATCAGCGCCAGCGAAAACAGGCCGAGCGCGAAGGCCGAAGGATTGAAGATGTGCACATTGCGGCCTTCGCGCGTCCAGCGGACATATTCCTTGCCCATGAAACCCGCCGCCAGCATCAGGAATTGCAGGTAGAACCAGTCGTCGCGGAACCAGAGAAACAGGTTGATGCTGAAAATGATCGGAAAAGGCCCGAAGCCGAGCAGATATTCCCGCTTGCGCGACCAGGCCAGCAACATGTCGAAGCCATAGGCAAACAGCAATTGTGCGCCGAGCAGCCAGAAATGATCGTAGACCGGGCTCCAGTAGTAGCCCCAATAAAGAAAAACGCTGCTTTGCACCAGCGCCTGTACATAATGCTGCGGCCGCAACAGAATCCGAACCCCCGGATACTCCCCGCCGCGCCGGTACTCGATCCATTGCCAGCCCAGCCAGAGCAAAAGCACCGCCGCCGCCCCCAGGGTCGAAGCCAGCAGCACCGGATTCTCCTGCACCCGCCCCGTCAAGCTCAGCAGTAACAACCCCGCCGCCGCCGCCCCCGGCAATGCAAGGACCTTCACCCCTATTTCTCTACGGTCAGTCTTCATCGCGCCAATGACCACCCCAAAAAGGCCAATCAAGCATAAACCAAAAAATCATGGGATACCCACCAACCCCCCAAGGTTGGGTGTCCCGTAAGTTTTCGTAAGTTTTGCACGATGTGAGTCGCCGTCGCTTTGGGAGGGGTGCGGCGGGCGTGCGAGGCAGGATGCCGAGCCCGGAGCCTACAGGGATGTATTTACGGCGTCCGCCGCACCCCTCCCAAAGCGACGGCGACGGATCGAAGCCCCCAAAACAAATTCTTGAAAAATTGACCCAATCGTCGTACTTTTTGCCGTTGACAGACAATTCCGGACAATAACAGACGCTTGGAGGTTCCCATGACCTGCAATTTCACCGGCAAGACGCTCGTCGCCCTCACCGGCAGCCTGCTTTCCTGCCTTGCGCTCGCCCAATCCGGCGAGATTCCCCGTACCGAATACGGCCATCCCGATTTACAGGGCACTTACACTTTCCGCACCTTGACGCCGCTGAACAGGCCGGCCGAACTTGAACACCTTGAAGTGCTGACCGCGGAACAGGCGGCCGAATGGGAAGCTTATGAAAACCGCCGTCAGAACCGCGACCTGATCATCGACAGCGTCGGCGGCGCCGGCTATCCACCGGGAGTTATTTCCTACAACGAATTCTGGTACGAGCGCGGCAGCGAAACGATTAACGACCGCCGCACCTCGCTGATCTACGACCCGCCCAACGGCCGCATGCCGCCCATGAACGAAGCCGGCCGGGAGCGGCGCGCCGCATACCAGGAAATGATCTTCAACAGCGCAGGGCCCGAAGGTCGCACCACGGTCGATCGCTGCATCACCGGATTTGTCGGCGGGCCGCCCATGATTCCGGGTTCCTACAACAACAACATGCAGATCGTTCAGACCGAAGATACCGTCATGATCCTGAACGAAATGGTGCATTCGGCCAGGATGATTCGGCTGGACAGCGAGCACCACACCCGGCAGCTCAAGTGGGAAGGCGACTCCATCGGTTATTGGGACGGTGACGACCTGGTCGTCCATACCCAGCACTTCTATCACCACTACAACTTGCGCGGCATGTCCGATCAGGCGCAAGTGGAAGAGCGCTTCCGCTATATCGACGAGAACACCATTGAGTACGACTTCACTGTTTCCGATCCGCAGTCCTGGGACGTTTCCTGGTCGGCCAGGCTGCCCTTGCGCAAGTCCCCCGACCCGGTCTTCGAATATGCCTGCCACGAAGGCAACCATGGCCTGCACGGCATCCTGGCCGGCTGGCGCCGATATGAAGTCATGGGCTTCAACGGCGACGGCTCTCCGCTGGATACCCGGGGCGAAGTAGACACCGACGAAAACTGATCCTCGAAGCGGGCCGACAGGCGTCCCCGGCCCGCTTTATTCCTCACCCGGGCGAGACTGCTTATGTTGCGCCGGGCACTTTCGTTACTGATCCTGACCGTTTTCGCGGGCTATTGCGGGATTGCAGCCGCCGCCGCGATCGAGTCCATTCAGATTCGCTCGCGGCTCGATCCGAATGCGATCGAGATCACCGGCATCGACGTGCTGTTCCTCTATGACGAGGCGACCGCTGCCCGCATTCCCGCTACCAAATCGGCCTGGTACGGCAATCGCCGAGCGCTGACCGTGGAACTCGGTGAAATATTCGATCTGGTCAGCACCTTCATCCCCCAGGGCTTCGATTCGGCCGGAGTGACTTTGCCCGAACGCGCCGCCGATGCCATTCGCGTACTCGTGTTCGCCGAACATGCGGCCTCGAATACCCCACCCGTGGACATTACCGAAATGACCAATGTGCTGATCGAGATCGACCCCTTCGGCATTCGCGTTTCCGCTGAATGATTTTGAAAAGGAATAATCCAATGAGAGTAATTCGATACCTGGCGCTCGTCGTGTTAGGCCTGACCGCCGCACAGGCCCAGGCCCAGACCAATCCGGCGGCGGAATTGCTGCGCGAAATCATCCGCATCGACACCTCGAACCCACCCGGCAACGAAGGCGCGGTAGCCGAATTCCTGCGGCCGAGGTTCGAAGCGCTTGGCTTCGAGGTTTCGGTCATCGAGACACCCGCCGCCGGCAAGGCGCATTTCATCGCCAGGTTGCGAGGCGACGGCTCCAGGCGGCCGATCCTGCTAGCCGCACACGCCGACGTGGTCGGCGTGGAGCGGGACCTGTGGACCGAGGAACCCTTCGGCGGCGACATCGTCGACGGTTACGTCTACGGCCGGGGAGCGATCGATTTCAAGGGCGGACTCGCCGTGTTCGCCGAGGCGGTCATGCAACTCGCCCGGAACGACGTGCCGCTGGCGCGCGACGTGATCTTCCTCGCCGAAGCCGACGAGGAAGGCGGCGCCTACGGCACGGGCTGGCTGGCCCGAAACCACTGGCCCCTGATCGACGCGGAGTTTTCTCTCAACGAAGGCGGCTGGATCATCAAGCGCCGGGATTCGGACGATGTGCGTTACGTAAGCATCTCGACCGCGGACAAGTTCATGCTCAGCCTGCGCATCACCGCTTCCGGCCACAGCATCCATTCGTCGATGCCGCGCCCGGACAACGCCATCTTCGCCCTCGCCCGGGCGCTCAGCAAGTTGTCCGAATACGATGGCGGCGTGCAACTGATCCCGATCACGCGGCAGTTTTTCGAAACCCTGGCGCTGACCGCCGAGGAACCGGAGAAGACCTGGTTCGAGGACCTGGTCGCGGGAACCGACGCGGCCCGCGCCGCCCAGGCCGACCGGCAGATCGGCGTCGACCCGCTTATGCGCGCCTTCATGCGCAACACCATCGCGCCGGTAATCCTCGAAGCCGGCTTCCGGATCAACGTCATTCCCGGAACCGCCAGCGCCCTGGTCAATTTCCGCCTGATCCCGGGTACCGACGTCGCGGCCTTCATCGAGGAAATCCGCCGGGTAACGGCGGACCCCGCGATTTCGGTCGAAATACTCACAAACGACAGCCAGGAAGCGGCGCTTGCAAGTTTGCAGGAACGCTCGCGGCAATTGCCGTCGCCCGAAGACACCGAGTTGTATCAGGCCCTGGCCGCTTCCGCCCGGGAACAATACCCCGAAGCCCTGGTGACTTCCTACCTTTTCCAGGCCGGCACCGACGCCGGCGCCTGGCGCACTCGCGGCGTTCCGGTTTACGGCATTTATCCTTACCCCATCGATCAGGAAGACCTGTCGCGCATGCACGGCAACGACGAACGTGTTTCGGTGCAGTCCCTGGGCGAGGGAACCGAAATGATTTACCGGGTTCTGGTCGACGTGGCGGAAGCGAACTGAACCTTGGATTTCACGCGTTAAGCAGGAAATGCGCGCCGACGCTCGCGAAATAACCGATCGCGATCGCCCAGCTCCATTTCAGGTGCGCGAAAAAGGTGTACACGCCTCGCGCCTGGCCCATCACCGCGACTCCCGCGGCTGAGCCGATCGACAGCATCGAGCCTCCGGCGCCGGCCGTCAGCGTAATCAGCAGCCATTGGAAGAGATCCATTTCCGGCGCCATTTCGAGTACCGCGAACATGACCGGGATATTGTCGATCAGTGCCGAGGCGAATCCCACCAGGATATTGGCGGTGGTCGGGCCGAGGCCCTCATAGGTGAATTCCGAAACCACGGCCAGATAGCCGAATGCCCCAAGCCCGCCTACGCAAAGGATGATCCCGTAGAAGAAGATCAGCGTGTCCCACTCCGCGCGTTGCAGGTTGTGGAAGATGTTGTAGGGCTGGCCGCCCTGCTCGATCTCGTCTTCATGCGCGGAATCGATGAACATCGCCGCGTCGCCGCTCACCAGGTCCGTGTCCGCACCCATGTAGCCGGAGTCGCGCAATTGCAGGTAATAGCCGAATAGCTTGAGTATGCCGAGGCCGGTCATCATGCCGAGCACCGGCGGCAGATGCAGGAAGTTGTGAAAACTGACGGCCATGACGATGGTCATGCCGAACAGACCGACGACGACCCAGCCGCCGTACTTGACCCGGGCTTCTTCCTGAATCGATGCCGGCATTTCCCGGGGAACCGCCAGGCTCAGGATGCCCGCGGTAACTACCCAGTTGACGATCGAAGGGATCACCAGCACGAAGAATTCCTGAAACTGGACATAGCCGGCCTGCCAGATCATCAGCGTGGTGATGTCGCCGAAAGGACTGAACACCCCGCCGGCATTCGCCGCCACCACGACATTGATGCAGCCCAGTACGATAAAGCGCGTGTTGTCGCCACCGAGCGAGACCACCACGGCGGCCATGAGCAAGGCCGTGGTCAGATTGTCCGCCAAAGGCGACATGCAGAAGGAAATCAGGCCCGTGATCCAGAACAGTTTGCGCAGGGAATAGCCCGAACTGACGAGTTTCGCGCGCAGCAGATTGAAGATCCCGCGCTCTTCCATAGTGTTGATATAGGTCATCGCCGCGAGCAGGAACAGGAACAATTCGACGAACTCGAGCAGGTTGTGTCCCACCAACTCCTCGGCCAGTTCCGGCTCGCCTGCCGCGTTATAGGCCAGCGCCACCAGTATCCAGATGATTCCGGCGGCGACGACCACCGGTTTCGATTTGCGCAGATGAATGTTTTCTTCGCTGATCACCAGCGCATAGGCCAGCACGAAGACCACCAGGGCGGCAATGCCCAGACCGCTGGTGGTCAGGTCCAGACCCGCTACCGCCTCGGCGGCCTGCGCCGCCTGGGCGGACAGCAACAGAAACAGGAACAGGCCGCTACGGCCAAACAGGGAAAAAACACGCGTCATCGAAACGACTCCAGGCTTAGATACACAAATTGATGTACGCGCATTCTACATTTCCGGTTCGCGAAACTCCCGAAAATCCGGAACCGGACAGCGCCCGGCGCCTAACGATTCGGATACGCGGCAATCAGGCGGGTGGCCTGGCTGTCTAGCAATTCGCCGTGTTCCTCGGGGGGTTCGAGGGTCAACAGCACTTCGACATCGTCGGACTCGGAATCGAAGGGTTCGGCGTTTACGCGCGAGTCGCCGCCGGCGAGTTGGTAGCAGTCCGCGCTGATCAGCAGGTTGTTGTCCGGGCACTCGTTGCAGATTTGCCGGGCGCGGTCGGGGGTTTCGCCGATCAGGCTGTCGTTCTTGCCGGAAACCGGGGAATACAGCCTGGCGGGAACGACGCCGCTATGGGCGGCGAGCGTGAAACTGGCATTGGTGAGAACGCCTTTCGGATGGGTGTTCAGATGTTCGATCAGTCGCAGAAACAACTGCGCCGCGTAAATGGCGTAATAAGCCTGCTCCTCGGCCCCGGCCACCCGGTCGAAAGAGATGAGGATTTCGTCTTCGTGGCAAAAGCAGATGTGACCGTTGTAGATGCGGCTGACCTGGCCGGCGAAGAAATAATAGCGCTCGAGCAATTGCAAGGCGTGATCCTGGCTCATTGCCGTGGCGAGCGAGAAATAGTTGCTCATGCGGATGACCAGCAGGCTGATTTCTTCCGAAGGCCAGGCCGCGCTGTCCACCGGTTCGGTTTCCTCGCCGTAACGGTCGAGAAAGGTATACCGGGCGAGAAAGTTCGCCGTGTCGTTGTATTGCCTCGTCAGATTGGCGAGTTCGTCCTTTCCGGAAACATCAGGGCATTCGGCGATCTCCCCCCGCCTGATCTTGCCCAGTGAATAGGCCAGCAGATTCATCGGAAACCCGAGCGTGATCTGGCAATAGGCCGCTATGAATATCCAGGCCAGGAGGATCATGATCAGGGTGGCGCCGCTTACGAAAATCAGATTGTCGTTCAATGTGGCCCGCAGGTAGCCGAGGTCCAGTCCGACACTTACCGCGCCAAGGGTGGCCCCGAGAAATTCGATGGTGCGAACGTAATGCTCATCGCGCAGGGTCGGCCGCGTAACGATCGAAATCGGCGGACTGGAATTGGGAGTACCGGCCACCGCCACGCGCCGGCCCTGATCGTCGAGCAGCGCAACCTCGATAACCGCCGGGTCGGCGGCCAGTTCTTCGAGTATCACGTTGATGCTGATGCGGTCTTCGGCCTGAACGTGTTCCGCCAGCAATTCCGCCGCCTGCCTGGCGATGGTGGGTCCGAGTCGGTCCGCCTGGGCCTGCAGCACCAGCCGCGTGTGATAGCTGCTGATCAGCCAGAACACACTCATGGCGAACAGCAGAGCGAGGCAGGCGAACAGGGAAAAGCGGGAGGCAATGCGGGTGAACTTCATAGCGGGAGCATAATTGTCGGTGAATCCGATAGCAATTCCACCCCCTTCCGTTCGGCAGGAATCAGGCCGCGTTGATCCGGATTTCCCGCGGAAAGCGGTAGGCCGGATTCGCCGCGGGCCCGGCAAGGCAGTTGCCCTGCGCCAGCGTCACACCCGAGCGCCACAACAGCGGCAGCATGTTCATGTCTTCCACCAGGGACGCGATCACCTGCAATTTCGACTCGCTCAATTTTTGCAGCGTCTGCTGCAATTGGCGGCGCGAGGCGCCGGTTCCGTCCACAGCCGGGAGGTTCATCTTGACGTATGCGGCATTGAGCAGGGGCAGGTAACGGAATGGATTGTCGGTCAGGCCGAAATTGCCGACGGCCAGGCGAATTTCCAGCCCGGCAAGTTGTTCGCAAAGATATTGCAGATGGTGTTGCGCGATCAGCACATCGATTTCGCTGATCTGCAAAACCAGTTGCCGGGCCAGTTGCGTTTGTCCGGCGAGTTCCGCCTGCAGCCAGTGGAAGAAGCCGGCGTCGACCATGGAATTCTGGGTCAAGCTTACGAAGAAGCACAGGGAAGGCAATTCCTTTTCCCGCAGGATAGCGAGTACGCGGCTGATCAACTGCCGGTCGATATAACCGCCGAGCGCGTTCTGAACGGCGATTTCGAACAGTCGCACCGGCGCGAGCCGGCCCTTTTCGAGCGGCAGCCGGCAACGCACCTCATATCGCTCGACGCCGTCGGGCAAGAGGCAGACGATCGGCTGGAAGTTCAACTCCAGTTTTCGGCGCTTGAGCGCAGGCTCCAGTTCGAGCGGATCGAAACCGTCGACTTCATGCATCGCCGAAAGTCTTTGCTCCCCATGCAGGCGGAACAGCGCCACGCTCAACTGGTGCCGGGCACGGGCGAACAGCACTTCCGGGCCGGTGACGCCGGGCTCCGCCGCGGCCAGGCCCACCGCGCACTTCAGTTCGAGTTGCGGCGGAATCGATTCCGATACCGCGGATTGCAGCGCCTGCTTGATGCGCTCGGTGATGGGCCTTGCGTTCACGCTGTTTTCGTTGCGCAAAAGCAAGGCGAATTCGTAATGCTCGCAATGGCACAAAGTGACGTCGTCCGGCAGATTGCGCTGGAGCAGCCGGGCGATATCGCAAAGCAGAAAGCTGGCGTCGGACTTGCCGACCCAGGATCGGATCTCGTAGAAATTCTCCAGTTGCAGCAAGGCCAGGGTCGCCGGCCTGCCGTCATTGAGCGCACGCCGCAGGGCGTCCTCGAGACTGGCGCGGTTCGGCAGCCCCGTAAGCGCGTCGAGATGTTCGTTCGGCAATTGCGCCGCATCGGTTTGCAAGGAACCGTCCATGGACTGATTCTCCTTTATGAGTCGTCTACCTAAAGCAGCCGCGTTTTGGCGGGCTCGCCCGGATCTTCCCGCACCAGGCGGGGCACGAGGTATCCGGGCAGGCTGGCCTGCAATTCCCGCATGATTTGCTCGGCCGCCTCCAGCGTCACGCAGAAATGTTGCGTTCCCGCCACCCGGTCCGGAAGGTGCAGGTAATAAGGTAGAACATTTTCCGCGAAAAGCCGTTTCGAGAGCGCGGAAAGAGCCGCGGCATCTTCATTGACGTCCTTGAGCAGCACCGATTGATTGAGCAGGGTGACGCCGGCCCGGTGCAGAGCGGCAAGCGCCGCGGCGACTCCGACATCGATTTCCTGCGCATGATTGCAATGGATGACGACCACCACCCGTTGCCGGCAGCCCTGCAACATTGCGAGCAGTCCGCCGCTCACCCGCTCGGGAATGACCACCGGCAGGCGAGTGTGGATACGCACGGCGCCTACATGGGGAATTTCAGAGATGGATTCGATGAGCCAGCGCAGTTGGCCGTCTCCGAGGGCCAGCGGGTCGCCGCCGCTGAGGATAACTTCTTCGATGCTTGCGTCGGCGCCGATGTAGTCGAAGGCCTCGCGCCATTCCGCGCGCGCCGGACTGTTCTCGCGGTAATCGAATTCGCGGCGGAAACAATAACGGCAATGGATTGCGCAATGGGGCGCGGCAATCAGCAACACCCGGCCGCGATACTTGTGCAGCAGGCCGGGGCGCGGATTATAATGGCGCTCCCGCAGCGGGTCGGCTGTGAAACCGGGCGCTTCCCGCTCTTCCACGAAGGACGGCCAGACCTGGCGCAGCAACGGATCCCGCCAGTTGCCCTTTTCCATGCGTTCGGCGAAGGCCCGCGGAACCTTCAGCGGAAATTGCGCCAGCGCATGTTCGCCGGCGGGGTCCAGGCGCCGGTCGAGTTGCAGGAAATCGGCGAGTTCCCGCGGGTCGGTGATCAGATCGGACAGGGATTCCTGCCAGAGATCCGCCGGCTGGCTGGCTGTAGGCATGGAGCGCGGTTTCAATACAAAGTGAGCGAAAGACGTTATGACATCCTATTCAACCAACGAGTTCAAGAGCGGCCTGAAACTGCTGGTCGACAACGATCCCTGTTCCATCCTGGAAAACGAGTTCGTCAAGCCGGGCAAGGGCCAGGCCTTCAACCGCGTCAAGTTTCGCAATCTGCTCAACGGACGGGTCTGGGAGCGCACCTTCAAGTCGGGTGAATCGCTGGAAGGCGCCGACGTGCTTGAACTCGACATGGAATATCTCTACGAAGACGGCGAATTCTGGTATTTCATGAAGGTCGACGGCAGCTACGAGCAACTCGCCGCCGACGCCGGCGCCATAAGCGAAGCGAAAAACTGGCTCAAGCCGCAGGAGGCTTACCAGGTCGTGCTCTGGAACGAAAAGCCGATCTCGGTGATCCCACCCAATTTCATCGAGCTCGAAGTCACGCAGACCGACCCGGGCCTGAAAGGCGATACCGCCCAGGGCGGCTCCAAGCCCGCCACCCTGAGTTCGGGCGCCGTGGTCAAGGTGCCCCTGTTCGTCAACCAGGGCGATGTGCTGCGCGTCGATACCCGGAACGGGGAATACCAGAACCGGGTCACCAGGTAAGCCCCGCCATGCCCGACTGGCGGCCAACCGCCAAACCCGAATTGCTGCGGCTGCGGGCGGATGTGCTGGCGCGCATCCGGCGGTTTTTCGCGGAGCGCAACGTACTCGAAGTGGAAACACCCCTGCTCGCGCCCGCCACTGTCACCGATCTGCATATCGATTCGATACCAGCCGGCGTGGAAATAAAGGGCAGCCCGCAAACCTTCTATCTGCAGACCTCTCCCGAATACGCCATGAAGCGCCTGCTCGCCGCGGGCAGCGGCGCCTGCTACCAGATCTGCAAGAGTTTTCGCCAGGGCGACGCCGGCGCCCGCCACAATCCCGAATTCACCATGCTCGAATGGTACCGACCCGATTTCAGCCTTGAAGAATTAATGGACGAAATCGAACAACTGCTACGCGAATTCCTGCCGCAGGCATCGATTCCGCGGCTGAGCTATCGCGAACTGTTCCGGCAACATCTCGAAATCGACCCGCACCGGATCAAACTCGAAGCCCTGCGCCGACTCACGCGGAAAAGACTGCCGGTCGATGCAGCCGAACTCGATGCCACCGACTGCCTCCAACTGCTGCTCGGCCAGGTAATCGAACCGGAACTACCCGAGTATTGCTTCGTTCACGACTATCCAGCCGCTCAGGCGGCGCTCGCAAGAATCGAGACCGACAGTGAAGGCGAACCAGTAGCGCGACGTTTCGAGTTATTCTGCCGCGGCATGGAACTAGCCAACGGCTACAACGAAGAAACCGACGGCAAAGTCTTGCAGGCACGCTTCGAGGGCGACCGGCAAAGGCGCGCCGAGCTTGGCCGCGCCGTTCCCGAAATCGACGAAAAACTGCTCGCGGCCCTCAAACATGGTCTGCCAGCCTGCACCGGCGTCGCTTTCGGCATAGACCGCCTGCTAATGGCCCTATCCGGCGCCGAGTCCATAACCGAAGTACTAACCTTCCCGATCAACCGTATTTGACTTCGATCCCGCAAATCCACAAACAGGCCAACGAGATTCCGCGGCTCCGCTTCGCTCTGTGCAGAATGAAGGATTGTCGATCCCGCAAGATGTGAGTCGCCGTCGGCTGGTGGGGAGTGCAGCGGGCGTGCGAGGCATGGATGCCGAGCCCGAAGCCTACAGGGACGTATTTACGGCGTCCGCTGCACTCCCCACCAGCCGACGGCGACGGATCAATGCCACAAAACCCAACAACAACCCCAACGAGATTCCGCAACTACGCTTAGTTTCGCGCAGAATGACGGTGGGGGGAGGCGCCGACTTCCTCGAGCATGTGACGGATGTATGACTGCCGCAATTTGCGGCTGACTGGTCCCGGCCTGCCGTCGCCAATCCGATTTCCGTCGATGCTGATCACCGGATGCAGGATCGTCGTTGCGCTGCTGATGAAGGCTTCGTCGGCGGCTATGGCTTCGTCGAGACTGAATGGCCTTTCTTCGAATGCGATTCCCTCCTCGGCGGCAAGTTCCAGCAGCCGGCGGCGGCGGATTCCCGGCAGGACACGATTCGACAGCGCCCGAGTGATCACCTTGCCGTCCTTGACGATATACGCCGTCGACGAAGCGCCTTCCGTGACCAGGCCGTCTTCGATCATCCAGGTCTCGCCCGCGCCATGGTCGGCGGCGTATTGCTTCGCCAGCACCTGGGCCAGCAAGTTTAGTGACTTGATGTCGCGGCGCAGCCAGCGGATTTCGTCTGTGGTGACCACGGTGATGCCGTTTGCCGCCGAGGGGTGGTTAATGAGAGGCATGACCTGCGTGAAGGCCGCCATGGTCGAGGGAGTATCCGCGGGGAAGGTGAACTGGCGATCCGATGCGCCCCGGGTTACCTGAGTGTAAACAATGCCCTCTTCGAGAGAATTGCGCGCCACGAGCTGTTCGAGCACTTCCTGGTATTGCGCTTCGGAGCAGGGCCAGGCGATGCCGAGTTTGTCGAGGCTACTCGCCAGGCGCTGGAGGAAGTAGTCCCGGTCCGCGAGCCGGCCGCGGATTACCGGCACCACTTCGTAGACCCCGTCGCCGAATACAAAGCCGCGGTCGAAGATTGAGACCCGCGCCTCTTCTTCGGGGACGTATTCCCCGTTCACATAAACGATTCTGCTCAAGTTGTTTTCCCCGCTTCGTTCTTGAACATCGCCGCCACCTCATCGAGCGCCGAACCGTCCAGGCGCTGCACCGTCCATCCGTCCATGGGGGCCGCTCCCAGCGAGCGATAGAATTGAATCGACGGCTCGTTCCAGTCGAGCACCGACCATTCCATGCGCGAGCATTTACGCTCGACCGCCAGCCTGGCCACGTAGGTCAGCAGGCATTTGCCGTAACCGCGGCCGCGCAGTTCGGGTTTGACGTAGATGTCTTCGAGATAAATTCCCGGCCTGCCGGTAAAAGTGGAAAAATTGTGGAAGAACAGTGCATAACCCACGGCCGCGCCCTGGTGCTCGCCGATGACGGCTTCGCCGCGGGGCTGTTCGCCGAACAGCGTCTCCCGCAGCACTTCCTCCGTGGCTACCACCTCATGCGCCAGTTTCTCGTATTCGGCCAACTCCCGGATCAGCGCGAGAATCAGCCCGCAATCCTCGGCCCGCGCCTCGCGCAGTACGAAATCCGGTAAGCCTGTTGTGATCATTTCCAATTGTTTTTGTCTCGAATTTAATGGGCGCCGCGCGGGCGAGGCATGCCTCGCCCCTACAAGGGACCGGATGCCCTGGGCCCCAGGCTGCCTCGCTCGGTACTCCGACCTTCGGGGCGCTGCTATAATACGCGACTTTTTGAGCCGGGGGCCAAGCGTCCGCCGCCGCCCATGCAGCCAAACAGCCAGGGAAACCGGATGTCAGAACAAGCCACGATCATCTATACGAAGACCGACGAAGCCCCGGCGCTGGCGACTTTTTCGCTGTTGCCCGTCATCCAGACCTATTGCTCCGTGACCGGCGTCGAGGTGGAACTGCGCGACATCTCGCTGGCCGGCCGCATTATCGCCACTTTCACCGATTTTCTGAAACCCGGACAGTGCATTGAAGACGCCCTGGCCGAACTTGGCCGCAGAACCCAGGACCCGCTGACCAATATCATCAAGTTGCCCAATATCTCCGCCTCGATTCCGCAAATGAAGGCCGCCATCCGCGAGTTGCAGGAAAAAGGCTATGAATTGCCGAACTATCCCGACGAGCCTTCCAATGAAGAGCAAGCCGAGATCAAGGCGCGCTATGACCGGGTCAAGGGCAGCGCGGTCAACCCGGTGCTGCGGGAAGGCAATTCCGACCGCCGCGCTCCGCCCGCGGTCAAGGCCTTTGCGCGCAAGCATCCGCATTCCATGGGCGCCTGGTCGGCGGATTCCGCCTCTCACGTGACTTCCATGACCCACGGCGACTTCTTCGGCAACGAACAGTCAACGATTGTCGAAAACGAATGCAGTCTGCGCATCGAACATCGCGCCGGCGACGGCAAGGTCAGCGTCTTGAAGGAAGGAATCCCGGTATCGGCCGGCGAAGTGGTAGACGCCAGCTTCATGAGTTGCAAGGCGCTGCGAAAGTTCCTTGCCGAGTCCGTCGCCGCCGCCAGGGCGGAAGGCGTGCTGTTCTCGCTGCACCTGAAGGCCACCATGATGAAAGTCTCGGATCCGATCATCTTCGGCCATGCGGTGCAGGTCTATTTCGCCGATCTGTTTGACAAGCATCAATCGTTATTCGACGAACTCGGCGTCGACGTCAACAACGGCTTCGGCGACCTGCTCGCGCGCATCGCCGATCTTCCGGCCGGGCGCAGGCAGGAGATCGAAGCGGACATCGAACGCGTCTACGCCGAACAGCCGCCCATGGCCATGGTCGACTCCGACCGCGGCATCACCAATCTGCACGTACCGAGCGACATCATCATCGACGCCTCGATGCCCGCGGCGCTGCGCACCTCGGGCAGGATGTGGGGGCCGGACGGCAAACTGCACGACATGAAGGCGGTCATCCCCGACCGCTCCTACGCGCCGGTCTACCAGCAGGTGATCGAGTTCTGCAAGGCCAACGGCGCTTTCGATCCGGCCACCATGGGCAGCGTCCCCAACGTCGGCCTGATGGCGCAAAAAGCCGAGGAATACGGCTCCCACGACAAGACCTTCGAAATCGCGGGCGACGGTGAATTAGTCGTCGTCGACGATGCCGGCAATGAATTGTTCCGCCACCAGGTGGAGGCCGGCGACATCTGGCGCATGTGCCAGGTGCGCGACGTGGCGATCCGCGACTGGGTCAAATTGGCCGTAACTCGCGCCCGGGCCACCAGCGTGCCAGCGGTGTTCTGGCTCAACGAGGACCGGCCCCACGACGCCCAGGTGCTGGCCAGGGTGCGCAGCTATCTGCCCGAACAAGACACTGGCGGACTGGAGATTCATTTCATGGCGCCGGCCGAAGCCGCCCGCTTCTCTCTCCAGCGCATGAAACAGGGCAAGGACACAATTTCAGTAACGGGCAATGTGCTGCGGGATTATCTCACCGACCTGTTCCCGATCCTGGAGCTCGGCACCAGCGCGAAAATGCTATCCATCGTGCCCCTGATGAACGGTGGCGGCCTGTTCGAAACCGGCGCCGGCGGCTCCGCGCCCAAGCACGTGCAACAATTCGAAAAGGAAAACCATCTGCGCTGGGATTCGTTGGGCGAATTCCTCGCCCTTGCCGCCTCGCTCGAACATCTCGCGGAAGCGGCGGAGAACGAACGCGCCGGTGTGCTGGCCCGGGCGCTGGACCGCGCCACCGGCAGCTTCCTCGAAAACAACAAGTCGCCTTCGCGCAAGGTGAACGAACTCGACAATCGCGGCAGCCATTTCTATCTGGCGATGTATTGGGCGCGGGAACTCGCCGCCCAGGACGAAGACGCGGAAATCGCCGAGCGATTCCGGGCCCTGGCCGAAGCCCTGCTCGAAGCCGAAGACCAGATCGTCGACGAACTGGACGCGGCCCAGGGCGCCCCCGCCGATGTCGGCGGCTATTACGCTCCGGACCCCGCGCTCGCACGCGCCGCCATGCGACCCAGCGCCACCTTCAACAGCATCCTGGAAAGTCTGTAGCTTAGCTGCTACATTGGAAATCCCATGGTCACTTGCGCCTGACGTTGGGGGTGGGGGGCCAAAAAATAATTGGGGAAAAAATGGGATGGCAATCGATGCGCGAGCTTGCATTAGCCGCATTCATCGTGTTGGCGGCGCTACCGGCTATAGCGACAGTTCCTGACGAATCTGCTGGCCGGGAGCATTTCTTCCCCCTGATCGCCGACGGCGCCGGCTTCCAGTCCCGGCTGTTCGTCACCAACGCATCGGATGCGGCCAATCAATGTACGCTCCAATTGCAGGGACCGGGTCTCGACAGTGGCATCTTTCATGCCAATGACGCCGTCACGCCCGCTGGCGCGAACGCGACTATCGATTTGGCCGAGGCCAGCACGACATTGATCAGTGCCGGCTTGGAGGATCTCGTTTTCGGCTATGCCTCGCTCGATTGCGCCGAACCCGTCGTCGCCCGCATGCTTCTTACGCTGGAAAGCGGCAGTGTTCCCCTCTCCACGGCCACGCTGGAAAGCACCGCTCCCGGTACCTCGTTCCATTTTCCGGTCCTGCCGCGTTTCGGCGACCTCGCCATGGCCTTCTCCAACGAATCGAATCTCGACGCCGCCTGCGCCGCGGAACTGGAAGACGAGACGGGGGCGAGCATCGGTGGAGGAAACATAACCGTTCCCGCGAACGCTACCGCCTTGCAAATTCTGGGCGAACTCATTCCGATTCCCGGCAATCTCGAAGCCGGCGCGGTCGGCCTTACCTGCAACCGGGAAGTCGCAGCAGTCGGATTACCGCTCAGCGGCGCCGTTTTCACCGCTTTTTCGCCCGTCGATCTGGACGACTCCCCGGGCAAGTCCTCCTACATTCTCCCAGTGATACAAGACGGCGGTGGTTTCCGCTCACAACTACTGCTGACCAACCTCGCGGAAGCGAGTAACCAATGCTCGGTCGAACTGCATGGCGCCGGGCTCTACACTGGCCGTTTCGACTCTCCTCCAGGCGCGACCAGAACAACTTCCAGCATCACGCTCACCTTGGCGACCAAGGGCCATCAGGCCTCCCTGCCCAGCGCCGGCGTGGACTCGCTGGCCTTCGGCTATGCTGCAGTGGATTGCGAAAGCCCTGTCGCGGCGTGGAACCTGCTTTCGGTGAACACTGGCGGCGCTCTTGTCGCTCTAGCTGCAGTTTCGGGCGCACAACCCGCGAACGTCTTCCGGTTTCCCGTGGCGCCCGATCTCGGCCAATTGGCGTTATACCTGAACAACACCGCCGAATCCGCAGTCTCTTGCGCGGTGGAACTGCCGGGAGCGGCCACGGCAGCCCCCATCGAAATTTCGGGCCAGTCGACAACGCTGCAATACCTGAACGACCTGTTGACGGTTCCGGCCGACTTCCCGGGCGGCATGACGGAACTGAACTGCGACGGCAATGTCGCGGCCGCTTCGCTGCTCATCAGCGACCCGGCCTTCGCCGCGATGCCGCCGACGGTTCTTTCCGTCGGAGAAACGCCGACGACGGTTCCGGACGCGAATCTGCGAGCTGCGATCAACCGGCAACTGGGCAGGAACCCGAACGATCCCGTTCGAAAATCTGAATTGGCGCGACTGCGGTCGCTGTATGCGCCGGATGCGGGAATCCAGAGTCTTGAGGGGTTGCGATACGCCCGTGATCTGACTTATGTCAATCTTCACAATAATCAACTAAGCGGCCAAATTCCGGCGGAGTTGGGCAATCTCACCGCGCTGACGAGTTTGAATCTGGACGGGAATGAACTGAGCGGCCCTATTCCGTCCTGGCTGGGCGAATTGACTGAACTGACATGGCTCGGACTTGGGAGTAATCGATTGAGCGGCCCAATTCCGGCGGAGTTGGGCAATCTCACCGCGCTGACGAGTTTGAATCTGGTCGGGAATGAATTGAGCGGCCCTATTCCGTCCTGGCTGGGCGAATTGACTGAACTGACATGGCTCGGACTTGGGAGTAATCGATTGAGCGGCCCTATTCCGGCGGAGTTGGGCAATCTCACCGCGCTGACAAGTTTGAATCTGGTCGGGAATGAATTGAGCGGCCCTATTCCGTCGTGGCTGGGCGAATTGACCGAACTGACATGGCTCGGACTTTATAGTAATCGATTGAGCGGCCCAATTCCGGCGGAGTTGGGCAATCTCACCGCGCTGACGAGTTTGTATCTGAGCGGAAATGAATTGAGCGGCCCTATTCCGTCGTGGCTGGGCGAATTAACCGAACTGACATGGCTCGGACTTTATAGTAATCGATTGAGCGGCCCAATTCCGGCGGAGTTGGGCAATCTCACCGCGCTGACGAGTTTGTATCTGAGCGGAAATGAATTGAGCGGCCCTATTCCGTCGTGGCTGGGCGAATTAACCGAACTGACAAGCCTCGGACTTGGGAATAATCGATTGAGAGGCCCTATTCCGGCGGAGTTGGGCAATCTCACCGCGCTGACGAGGTTGTATCTGAGCGGAAATGAATTGAGCGGCCCTATTCCGTCGTGGCTGGGCGAATTAACCGAACTGACAAGCCTCGAACTTGGGAATAATCGATTGAGCGGCCCTATTCCGGCGGAGTTGGGCAATCTCACCGCGCTGACGAGGTTGTATCTGAGCGGAAATGAATTGAGCGGCCCTATTCCGTCGTGGCTGGGCGAATTAACCGAACTGACAAGCCTCGAACTTGGGAATAATCGATTGAGCGGCCCTATTCCGGCGGAGTTGGGCAATCTCACCGCGCTGACGAGGTTGTATCTGAGCGGAAATGAATTGAGCGGCCCTATTCCGTCGTGGCTGGGCGAATTAACCGAACTGACAAGCCTCGGACTTGGGAATAATCGATTGAGCGGCCCTATTCCGGCGGAGTTGGGCAATCTCACCGCGCTGACGAGTTTGTATCTGAGCAGGAACGAACTGAGCGGCTCGGTTCCCCATTCCTTTCTACAACTCAGCGGGCTTCAGAACTTCCAGTTTTGGGGAAGCGAAGGCCTTTGCGTGTCCGGCGTTTCCGCATTTGTGGCATGGCTGCATAGTATCGAAAATCAGTCGGGCGGAGTACTATGCAACGAATCCGACCGGAAAGCACTGGATTACTTGTTCGAACTAACGGGTGGCGCCGGCTGGACAAATGCCGAAGGCTGGATCGACGGTTCGGCCTTGGATGAGCGGCATGGAGTCCGAACCGACTCGCTGGGTCGTGTAACGGCGCTCGACCTTGGGCAAAACGGGCTCTCGGGGAAACTCCCAGCAAGAATCGGGAATTTGACTCAAATTACGGAGTTGAAGGTCGACGGCAACTCAAACCTTTACGGTCGCTTTCCGCTTTCTCTAGCAGACCTTTCCATCTCGGCGCTTCACTACTCCGGCACGGGTTTGTGTGCGCCGGTGGACATGTTATTCCGAGACTGGCTGAACGCGGTTCCGTCCCACGAGGGAACGGGTGAGGAGTGCGCACGGCCTTCGGATCGTGAAATCCTTGAAATCCTTTATGATGTCACTGATGGACCGAACTGGACAAGTAACGAAAACTGGATTACGGACGCGCCGCTCGGAGAATGGAACGGCGTCGATGCTGGCGACCAAGGCAGGGTTACAGGAATATGGTTCGTTGCAAACGGTCTGGCGGGCCGGATCCCGCGTGAACTCGGCGACTTGACCCATCTGCAGTCGCTGAGCCTCGTTAGGAACCGGTTGACGGGCCCTATTCTCGCCGATCTCGCCGATCTCGCCGATCTGCGATACTTGTCTCTCGGCGAGAACGGCCTGACGGGACCGATCCCTCCCGAACTCGGCAGTCTCGTCAATCTGCGGGAATTGTCGCTCCACGAAAACGATCTCACCGGCTCAATTCCGCCTGAACTCGGCAACCTCTCAGACCTGCGGCGTCTCGGCCTTTCCGCCAACGGCCTGACGGGCCACATTCCGCCTGAACTCGGCGACCTCGCCGATCTAAGGCTTCTAAACCTCCACTCCAACGAGCTCAGCGGTCCAATTCCGCCCGAACTCGCCAATCTGGTCGAACTACGGGAACTCAATCTCGCCACGAATGAACTGACGGGCCGGATCCCGCCCGAGTTAAGCGGCCTTGTCAATCTGGATCGGCTGTACCTCGGCTACAATGAGTTTACGGGCTCGCTGCCGCCGGGTTTGTGGGGCTTGACGCAGCTTCGTACGCTTGCGCTGCAGGCGAATGTCGGCATTTCCGGAACCCTGCCTGCCGCCCTGTCCAATCTCGTGGCTCTTGAGACGTTGCAGGCCGAGGGCACGGGTCTCTGCGCGCCCTCCGATGCCGGGTTACTTGAATGGCTCGAAGGGGTAGCGGTTCGGCGGGTAGCTTTTTGCGAGGACGAGCCCGCCACGGCGTATATCGTTCAGGCAGTCCAGTCGCGCGAGTTCCCGGTCCCGCTCGTCGCTGGCGAAGAGGCGCTGCTGCGTGTCTTTGTAACCGCCAGTCGCGAAAACAGCGAGTCCCTCCCTCCAGTGCGGGCCTCGTTTTACCGGAACGGCGCCCTCGTACACACCGCCGACATCCCCGCGGCTCCGGGTCCCGTCCCGACCGAAGTCGACGAAGGATCCTTGAGGGCGTCCGTCAATGCAGCAGTTCCGGCTGAGGTGGTTCAGCCGGGATTGGAGATGGTGATCGAGGTGGACCCGGGCGGGACACTCGATGCCGCGCTGGGGGTGGCGAGACGGATCCCCGCTACGGGCAGGATGGCTGTCGACGTGCGGGAAATGCCGGTTTTGGATCTCACGCTGGTGCCGTTTCTGTGGACGGAGAATTCGGACTCCGAGGTGTTGGATGCTGTCGGCGGAATGGCCGCCGACCCCGAGGGGCACGAACTGCTCGATGAGATGCGCACATTGCTTCCGGTGGGCGGACTGACGGTGACCGCCCACGAACCGGTACTCAGTTCAAGCAACGATGCGTACCACCTGATTGCGGAGACAAGGGCAATTCGGGTCATGGAAGGGGAGACCGGGCACTACATGGGAATGATGTCGGGAGACGTTACCGGCGCCGGCGGACTCGGTGGAGGCGTTGCAAGTTTTGCCGTTCCGGATGCCCTCGTCATCGCACACGAATTCGGACACAATTTCGGCCTTCCGCACGCGCCTTGCGGTGGGGCCGGCGGCCCGGACGCGGCGTATCCCTACGCCGACGGAACCACCGGAGCCTGGGGGTACGACTTCCGTGCGGATGAGTTGGTATCGCCAGGCCGGTTCGACATGATGAGCTATTGCAATCCTTATTGGGTCGGCGACTACAATTTCACCAAGGCCGCCCACTTCCGTCTTCGGGAAGAGGGAAGCTCAGAGGCCTCGCGGGTCGCTGACGCGGCACGGTCCCTGCTCTTGTGGGGCGGGACTGACTCCACGGGCGCTCCCCACCTCAATCCTGCCTTCGTGGTCGACGCCAAACCCGCGCTGCCAGACTCCGCCGGAGCCTACCGGATCGTCGGACGAAACGCCTCCGACAACGAGATTTTCGCCTTCAGTTTCACGATGTTCGAGATCGCCGACGGTGACGGAAGTTCTTCGTTCGCTTTCGCATTGCCCGTGGAGCCGGATTGGAGCGGAAGCCTGACCGGCATCACGCTGACCGGTCCCGGCGGTTCGGCGACACTCGACGCCGGCAGCGACCAACCGATGGCCATCCTGCGCAACGACCGAACCGGAAAGGTACGTGGTATTCTGCGGAATCCCCGGTTCGCGACCGGGACTGCCGCGGATCAAGGTCTGGAAGCGTCGACCGGAGGGCTTCAGTTACCCGCCCTTGACACAGCGGGAGCCACTGTGGGCCAGAGTCTGGAAATCCTGTTCAGCAGCGGGATACCAGAGGCGGAATCCTGGCCACCTTGAGATAGTCATAACGATGCTGGGATTTACTTGTGTCCGTTGATGCATGGCGCAAACGGGCAGCTCGATTCCTGTGCTATGCTGCTTACTGCGCGAAACCGTGAATTGGGAATGGCAGCATGGAAAAGAGCGTGTTGACGCTTTTTCGCATCGCCTCGCTCCCGGTTGCAATCCTCCTGGCGGGATTGGCCGCGGCTGCGCAGGCGCCCCTGTCGGTCAAGTC